>NZ_CBCOPR010000011.1:0-1059 GCF_965112025.1 Clostridium sp. Marseille-Q7071 | reverse complement strand
ATAAAGTATTTTACTCTTATATAAAACCATCTTTTAATTGGATTTTAAGTGATCGTTGCAAAACACTAACAAATATAAAACAGAAGGAAATAGATAATGCGGACTATTTTATAAAAGTTTTTTCTAGATTTGAAAGATGGGTAGGAGAAGATGAAGCGATTTTCATAAGTTGGGGAAATGATGATATAAGAGCTTTAAAAAGAGATGTAAGATTAAATAAATGTGATCTTTCAATTGTGAATAAAATGATAGATAATTATGGTAATTTTCAAGCTGTTTTAACGAAACACTTAAATAACAAGACTCAAATTTCATTAATAAATGCTCTGAAAGCGTATGATATCCAATTTGAAGGTCAGCAGCATAATGCCCTTGATGATGCTTGGAATCTAGGTAAACTATATATGAAATTTAAGGAAGAATTAAAAGGTAAAGAATTTACAAGAAGCAATAATTAATAGTGAGGAATTAAGAAAAGAATTAATTCTTCACTATTAATTCTTTGTATGTTTTTATAAAAAATAGTTAATTAAGATTTTCTCATATTTAGTAAAGAAATATATAATTCAATATAGCTACGTCCTTAAATATCCCAATTTACAACTTTAATTAATGGACAATTGATAGTTATAGTGAAAATTAGTCTGATTGAAACTAATTTCTTTAATAAATTTTTTTACTAACAATACAATTGCTAGTTTCCACCTCAGGGGAACAGTAGTGAAGCCCTTTAGGATTCCCCTAAGGTACAGTATAGTTCGGAGCAACGCCTATTTATTTAACCATAACAATGGAGATAAGTAATGCAATTAAAGTATTAACTAATGTATTAAATGTCCACAATTGTGAACTTTGAATTGAAAAGGTTGTGAATTCAATGGTTCTAATTATAATGCTAAAAAGCAACGATTATTTTCACATATATTAATTTTAGAACTGATATATATCTTATCATTATCTAAAATTTAATGATATAATATAGTATAAATGTTAAATTTTATATCTTACTGGGAGGAAGTAATGAGAATACTAACCTTTGATAGATTATATGATAAGAAT
>NZ_CBCOPR010000010.1:0-1068 GCF_965112025.1 Clostridium sp. Marseille-Q7071 | reverse complement strand
ATAATCATATGAGCTTCCGGTATTTGGTAACACGGGTAGGTATATGTTACCCAGAACACCCCATCCATTGTTAGGAGTGGAAAACCTAATAATTAATAACATAGAAATTGAAATATAGAAATTTTGCTTATATTTTCTATGAGTATAAATGGGATATGTCTTATTTGGTGTATTCCATTTTTTATGCTGTTCCGCTTCTTGTGTTTACAGGATTATACTAGATCATTAATTAAGAAATAGATGTTCATTTTTCGTATGCATAAAATTATGGATAACTTTATAATGAGTGTATCAACTATGAAAGGGGTCATAATATGACAATAAAGGAAAAAACAAAATTATTTCGAAGCCTACATAAAGAAAATAAGCCTGTAGTATTATTAAATATTTGGAATGTAGAAAGTGCCAAGGGTCTAACTCATAAAAATATAAATTTAATACCAACTGGAAGCTATGCAATGGCAGATTATTATGATACGAGAATGGAGCAAACCAGCTGTCAATTATAGTTCCTTGCTATATATCTAAGGTACGGTTTATAATTATATCTTAAGTAAATTCAGATTATAGAACCAAATCAACCAAGAAAAGGCTGTGAAGAATTATTACTTCAAGCCATAGTTAAATAGTCTATATTTACTATGACCCTGCAAATTTAGCAAGAGATTTAAGGATTCTAGATCAATTAGGATATAAAACCCTAGAAGTAGAACAAGTAGAAATGTTTCCACGGACAGCACATACAGAAGCCGTGGGGAGAATTGAACCCGCCTGAAACCTTGATAAATAAAGGTGTCCAGGCGGTTTTTAGCTTAGATGATTGTAAGATGACCATTGAAGAGATAAAAAAGATGACATAACCCGTAAAAGAAGTAGAGGCAAGCTTAGAGGCTTGTTTCTTATTTCCGTTGAGGTGGTGGAGATTATTTAGAAGTCATTTGTCAGCACAATAGAAAATGATAGCTCTGTAAATAAAATCACTCAAATCTTCACCACTAAATTGGTTTATATATTTTTTGAATCTGCTATCAAACTTGTAAGTATTTGCGATGCATTTCAGGATTTCAT
>NZ_CBCOPR010000009.1:0-1093 GCF_965112025.1 Clostridium sp. Marseille-Q7071 | reverse complement strand
GTTTGTTTAATCGTTTTATCATTAACTGTTATTATCGGGTTATTAACCGTAAATGTGAGCTTTAAAAGAATAGAGAATAGGATTAATTGTCTAGAGGACAATGTTATGGATAACATGGGAGAGATTAAGAAAGGGCTAGAAACTTTAGAACTCCAAGAGTTGAATAGTAGGGACATAATTATGGAGGAACTTAGTGCCAATAAAGAAAATACGGTTAAAGAGATTAATAATCTGTACAGTAAATTGGTGTTCACGCCAATGACATTCCAGTACGTAGAGAAAGGTGAAAACAATGGAAAAATCAATAGTAATAAATGATGGAATAGGAATTAAGCAACTAAGGCATCTTATGGAACTATCAACTTTGAACAAAGCATTAAACAATGAAGAATTTTTACAGATAGTTAGTGTTTATAATAAAGCAATAAATAGGATATTGGAGCAGCAGGAACAGTCGTAAATTGATTAAAAGAAGAAGGAGTGAGAGTCTAAATTGAAAAAGAATGAAGCAAAAAATAGCAATCTTAAAAAAGCGATTTTTGTATTACTCTATGACCAATTTAATATTCCAGATATGGAGGAAGATTGTGATGATTCATCTTACATTGATTACATTGTCGACGCATTAATTGAAAAAAATGAAAATATATGTCCTTTCAAAAATTATGACTGCATAGGACACTGTAAGGAAAATATTATAGGATGCGCAGATGGATTGATTGGATTTACTGATGGTTGTAATAGAGAAGTTGAAAAAGTGTGGAAGGATTTTATTGGTATTGAAAATGAAAAATATTAAATGTTTTATTTTGGGACATATACCAGTAAAAGAACACTTAAAAGATATGTTTGGTCATGAATATGTATGGCAAAAAGTTTATTGTAAGCGTTGTGGGAAACGTTTAAATTAATTCACAATATGATTACATTGCAAGGGAGTTAATAGAATGAACAAAGAAAAGCTAATTGAATTTATAGAAGATACTAGCACTGAATTAGATTGGCGTGATGATGAATTGGTGGTGTGGATACACCATTTAGATATAAAAGAGTTTTGCGAAATGGTCGGAAAAGGATATTTCGATGAAAGTGG
>NZ_CBCOPR010000008.1:0-1704 GCF_965112025.1 Clostridium sp. Marseille-Q7071 | reverse complement strand
TTTTTAAAGTTCTTTTATCCATGCAAATCTTCCTTTCTGCTTATAACATAACTATATAGTATTCGTAACCAATAGTCAATGCAAGATAAAAAGAATTTTTCGACAAATAAAAAAGGTAGCTCCTAAGTTTTACCCTAGAAGCTACCTTCCACTACAATATATCTATATAATCACCATGTACATAACCACCATGTGATCCATAATAAATGTGTATCCAATCATTCTCTTTTCTATAAAGCCTTACTTTTTCTCCATGTTGTAAACCTCCTAGTATTTTGGAACTTGTGCTTTTACCTTCTCTTACATTTAAACCGTCTTTGGCAGTTACTATGCCAGTTTTACCATCTAAAGAGTACCAATCGTTATTAGGCATAGGCTTACCTGTAATTCCTTCTACAATTGCATTAGCTAATCTTTCTGAACCTACTTTTTTATATAACTCCACATCTGCACTATCTATAAAGAATAACTCTATTAACATTGCTTTAGCTTTTGTATTTCTTATTACATATAAATTGCTACCGTCTTTAATTCCTCTATTATTAAAGCCTAAAGCTGTTATAGTCTTTAAAGTTTCCTGTGCCTCTGTAAAAATATCCTTATTATAGGTATATATTTCTGTTCCTTGTCCTCCTCCTGCATTTACATGTATGGATATAAATAAATCTACATTATTAGAATTAACCTTATTTACTCTATAAGATAAGCTTTCATTTACACTATTAGCACTATCTATTGCGCATTCTATAACTGTGTGTCCTAAAGCTCTTAATTTGAAGGTAACTATTTTCCCTACTTCTCTTGTAATATCCTGTTCTTTAAGTCCATTACCCATCGCTCCAGTATCATAGCCTTTTAAAGTGTGTCCATAATCTATACCTATTCTCAACTTTATTCCTCCTTTCTGATTTCTTTTTTATTACCTTCTTTAAGTTGTAATAATGCTTCTTTCATCTTCTGTGGTATTGGCAATCCTAGTGAACCACAATTTTCTAAAATAGACAAACCCTCATTTGCTATATAAAAATAACAAACAAGGGTTCTAAATATCCATTTATCAACATTCAATAATCTATCTAACGAAACAGCAACTATTAATACTACAAATATAACGCCTTTTCTAGCAATACCTTTAAGCCCTACCTCGCTGGATAATTCTTTATTTAAGTATCCTCTCATCCAACCAGTAGCATAATCTAAAGCCATTAAAGTAATTAATATCTGTAATGCTAAATCCCAAGTTCCAAAGAACCATGTAAGCCCTGTTCCTATACTTGCTACTATTGTTTTTATTAAGTTTTCTTTCTCCATGTTACACCTCTCTTATAGGCAATAAAAAAAGACCTGTTACAGTCTGTTTCTTTGCCTTTATATTATTCTATGCTATATTCTTGACCTGTTATAAGTTTAAACTCTTCTGGTGTTATTAACCCCCACTTTGTTGCTTCCTTTAAGTCCTCTAAAGTTAAATGTCCGCCAGTATATGCTAATTCATAAAAATCAAACATTACTTACTTCCTCCGTTCACTAATTGTGCTATAATAGCATCCTTCTTTTTATTTTCTATAGCTAATGCATTAACCATCTTTATTAATACATCTTCTGTAGTGGGTCTATCTTTTTCGTATGAATAAGTAACTTCCCCATGTTTGCCATAAGTCTTTTTAATCACATCTAGCCAATATTCAAATTCTTCATCTTTAC
>NZ_CBCOPR010000007.1:0-1902 GCF_965112025.1 Clostridium sp. Marseille-Q7071 | reverse complement strand
TAACATATGCAAAGAGCATGATAAAATTATTAAAGAAACAGCAGATAAGAGATATGAATACGGAAAATTTAAAGTTGTTACACTTAGAATAAATGGATTTGCTGTAGATATTATTGGGGTATTTAGTTTTATTGCAGTAGGAATTCTATTTTTAAAAAATGAAATTACTATAGGCACAGGAATTGCTACATTTGGATATATTCAATGCTTTATTAACCCTATAGATGAAATTTTAAGGGATATAAATACTATAAGTTCTTTAAAGCATGTAAAATCTAAAGTGTTTACCTATATTAATGAATATGAATTTTCTAATAAAGTAAATAAGAAGAACTTTAACTCATATATAGAATTTGAAAATGTGAACATTAATTATGAAAATTTTTCAATTAAGAATTTTTCTTATAAATTTGAAAAAGGTAAAAAGTACGCTTTAATTGGGCATAGTGGGTGTGGTAAATCAACCATAGTAAATACTCTTATGAATTATAATGAATTAGATAGTGGAAGTGTTTATATTGATAATAAGAATTTAAATACATTGGATACTTCAAGTATAGTATGTTGTGTAAATCAAGATGAGCATATATTTGCAGAAAATTTTATAAACAATGTTTCAATGTTTTCCACATATAAAAATGATAAAATTAATGAAGTTGTTGATAAGTTAAACTTAAATATATTGGAAAATATAAAATATAAGGAGAATTGTCAACAATTAAGCGGAGGAGAAAAGCAAATAGTAAATATTGTCCGTATGATTAGTGCAGATACTCCAATATGTATTATGGACGAGCCTTTTTCAGCAACGGATGTAAACACAACAAAAATTTTACAGAATATTTTAATGGATATGAAAGACAAGACTATAATCATGGTCACCCATAAATTATCTCAACAACAGCTTGAACAATTTGATGAAATAATTCTTATGCACCATGGTGAAATTATTCAAAGTGGAGCATACGATGATATATTAAAGACATCGGAATTTAAAAGGTTACAAGCAATTTCTTAATAAAATGAAATTAATATAGAATTAGTAGAGTTTTGAAATAATCTTGAGATTTTGCTCTGTTTTGAACCATTGTTGATAATTAAGTATAAATCAAAGGACAAGTTCGTGCTTGTCCTTCTTGGGAGTTAATTCCCCTATTATGAATAATACTATTTATTGTTTTACACTTCGCTATTTAAATCTTTATTATTAAAATAAAAAATTATGGAGAAAACTATTAAAGCAAAGGCTGTTGCTATTATATCATTTATATCAAATGGGCTATTTAGAAATAAATCGTGGATAATTTCTGAACCTAAACTCAATAACCAAATAGTCATCGATATTGCAAGAGCGTCTTTAATTTTAAACTTTCTTTTTAATAGTGCAGAATAAATATTTTCTATTAAAAAAGCAAAAAGCCATGCTGCTGCAATATTTGGAGCGATACCTAATATAAAATTCAATACTTGAATACTATTTAGTGTTGTCTCTCTTAAAATAATTGTTCCAGTCCATGAAATTGCACCAATAACACCTAAAGTTTTAGTTGTTAAAAATTTCTTCATATGAATTCTATCTCCTTTCATTTAATTCGCAGCATATAATTAGGTACAATTCCTTTGCAAGAATAAGCAAAGAACACTTAGTTTGCTTCAATAACCTCATTAGCATGTCCTTCACCTAAAAATGTACTTATATAATCAGAAATTCTATATCTCCAAAAGAAACTTGTTGCTATATTTATTCCCACTATTTCAGCAGATTTACTTATAAAGTAGCCATTAAGCATACACTTAGCATATTTAAGCCACTTATCTAATGTCTTCTTGCTTTTAAGTTAGTAAAGTCACTAAAACTCTTCCTGTAGGTTCTACAAATGTATATTTGTTTACCATTATATT
>NZ_CBCOPR010000006.1:0-3404 GCF_965112025.1 Clostridium sp. Marseille-Q7071 | reverse complement strand
TTGGTGGTAAGATAGATCTTTTAATAATGATCCTTGTAGATGTTTTTATGTGCCTTCCTTTTTTTATAATAGCTATAATATTAGCATCTTTAATAGGTCCTAGTATGTGGAATTCAGTTATAATAATAGGTTTTTTAGGATGGACAACTATTGCTAAAATAGTTAGAGGACAAGTCCTTGCAATAAAAGAGCAGCAGTTTATAGAAGCTGCAAGATGTCTTGGTATGGATTCTATGGAAATAATATTTAAACATATAATTCCTAATATTATCTCTTCTATAATTGTATATGCTACTTTAGGAATTGCTGGAGCAATATTGGCAGAAGCAGGGTTAAGTTATTTGGGAATGGGAGTAAAACAACCTGTTCCTAGCTGGGGAAACATGCTTTCTACTGCTAGAAATATGAAGTCTCTTATGAGATATTGGTGGCAATGGGCACCACCAGGAATAATGGTGTTTTTAACTATACTTTCAATTAATTTTATAGGAGATGGATTAAGAAATATTATGAACCCAAGGACAAAGGAGTAAAAAATTGTTATGGAAGATAATATATTAGAGGTAATAGATTTAACCACTAGTTTTAAATGTGATGAAGGAAAAATTAAAGCAGTAGACGGAGTTAGTTTTAATTTGAAAAGAGGAAAAGTATTAGGTATCGTTGGAGAGTCAGGCTGTGGGAAAAGTATAACAGCTATGTCTATTATGAGACTTGTTGAAAAGCAAAATGGATTAATAGAAAAGGGAAGTATTCTATTTGAAGGAAAAGACTTATTAGAATTGAAAGACTCAGACATGAATAGTATTAAGGGAAATGAAATCTCAATGATATTTCAAGAACCTATGATATCTTTAAATCCAGTACTTAGAATAGGAGATCAAATTGGTGAGATATTAAAAGTACATAGAAATGTAAAAGGGAATGAGAATAAAAAAAGAGTTATAGAGATGTTGAAACTTGTTGGAATTAAAAGAGCAGATGAGGTTATAAATGAATACCCTCATAAGCTTAGTGGTGGGATGTGCCAAAGGGTTATGATAGCTATGGCATTATGTTGTACTCCTAAGCTTTTAATAGCAGATGAGCCTACAACAGCATTGGATGTAACAGTACAAGCTCAAGTGTTAGACTTAATTAATGATCTTAAGGATAAGTTAAATATGTCAGTAATTTTTATAACTCATGATTTAGGAGTCATATGTGAAGTTGCAGATGATGTAATGGTAATGTATGCAGGAAATATAGTGGAAAAGGCATCTGTAGAGGAAATATTTGATAATCCTGTTCATCCATATACAATAGGCTTAATCAATTCAAGACCAGAGAATTTTAAAAAGGGAGAACCACTTAAATGTATTAGGGGCAAAGTACCAAAACTTTCAGATGTATTAGAAGGATGTCCATTCGCTGACAGGTGTGATTACGTTATGGATAAATGCATGAAATATAAACCCCACTTAAAAACCATAAAAGATGGTCATGAAGTTAGATGCTTCAGATATGATTTGAAAGAGAAAGGTAAACTTTAATGAATAAGATAGAATCTAATAAAGAAAAACTATTAGAAGTTAAAAATTTAAAATGTTATTTTAACTATGGTAGAAATCTATTTAATAGAGAGAATAAAATAATTAAAGCAGTAGATGGAATCTCATTTCATATTAATAAAGGTGAAGTATACGGACTTGTAGGAGAGTCAGGATGTGGTAAATCCACGACTGGTAGAGCAATACTAAACTTAATACCTAAAACAGGAGGAGTTTTAAAGTTTAATAGTGAGCTTATTTATGATGTAGAAAATAAATATAGCATAAGTAAGAAGGATATGCAGAACTTAAGAAAAGATATGCAAATGATATTTCAAGATCCGTATTCATCGCTAGACCCAACCATGACTATAGAAAATATAATTAAACAAGGTATAGTAAAACATGGAATTGTAGATAAAAGAAAATCAAGAGATGAAATTAAAAGGATATTGGATTTATGAGGAATGAGAGAAGAAAGCTTTAATAAGTATACACATGAGTTTAGTGGAGGAGAAAGCAAAAGAATTTTTATAGAAAGAGCATTATCTCTTAAGCCAAAATTTTTAATTTGTGATGAACCTACAGCTGCATTAGATGTTTCAATACAAGCACAAATTCTTATGCTTATGGATGAGTTAAAAAAAGAAATGGATTTAACTTATTTATTCATATCTCACAACTTAAGTTTAGTTAGATATTTTTGTGACAGAATAGGGGTTATGTATCTTGGAAATATTGTAGAAGAGGCACAAGGAGAAGAATTATTTTTAAATGCTAAACATCCTTATACTAAATGTTTAGTTTCATCAATACCGAAAAGTCATCCAAAGGAAAAAAAGACTAGGATAATAATGAAGGATGAAATACCAAATGGATATAATGAAATAAGAGGATGTAAATTTAACACAAGATGTCCGTATGCAACTGAAATTTGTGAGAATCAGGTACCAATATTTAAGGAAGTTTCAAAGAATCACTTTGTTGCATGTCACAATATTAATTAGAAGTTGCAGTGATTTTAAATTTTAATCTAATATAATTTCAAAATTTCTTACTTTTTAGTTATTCCAACAATAAATATATAATTATTAATAAATTTATATAAACTTTTCCAAACCTCATATAAAATAAAACTCCTCACAATCCATTGAGAATTCAAGGTTTGTGAGAAGCTTTTTATTAATTTTTTAAAAACTCAAAATAGTTGGTAAAAATTTTAATAAATCCTTTATTTTCAATAGGTTAAAAGGTATAATAAAAATAGAGAATGGCTTGACTACAGTGATTGAACCTTAACATAGGATGTATTTAAATGTTATATATTCTTTTAGTGCTTGCATCCATTCAACTGTTGAACCTTAACATGGGATGTATTTAAATAATAGTAGCACATCATAAATCAGCAATAGGTGCAGCGTTGAACCTTAACATAAGATGTATTTAAATGCAGATATGGTCCATAACATAGTAGAACTTAAAGAATTGAACCTTAACATAAGATGTATCTAATTACATAAAAAACATTAATATATAACTTTAAAATAAGAACTTACTATATAAATAGTAGGTTCATTTATTATATAATCTACACTATTTAAGTATATAAGATAATAAAAATTCAATAGATAGGATTTGGGGTTAGTAGCTATGAAAATTTTTGTAACTAGTGATATACATGGAAGGTTAAGTGTTGTACATAAAATAACTGAATTTCTTAAGGATAAAGAAGATATAGATTACATAATTTTATGTGGCGATATAACAGGAGATTATTCTTGGGAATGTTTTAGTGATCTTGAAGAAAAACAGTATGAAAATTATAGAATCATTAGAGAAAGTTTTAAAGATATAAAGGTAAAGCTTTTATTTATA
>NZ_CBCOPR010000005.1:0-4069 GCF_965112025.1 Clostridium sp. Marseille-Q7071 | reverse complement strand
AATTAGGCTGTAATTTGATTATATTACAACTTACATATTAAAATTTTAAAATACAAACAATGTTATTTGAAAACTAAACATAAGGTGATTACAAAATATTACGTAGTAAGGGTGTATTTGGGACAATTAAGTTATAACAGTAATAAATCTCAAACTAATGAATTTTAGATTATTTTAATATATGATATAATCTATAGTTAATATAAAACTTTAGGAGGAAATAGAAATGGAGTTTGTAAGAATAAATTCTAGTGATAATAATTATTTTGATGATGTAATGAATATATATAAAGTGAGTTTTCCTATATTTGAGCAAAGAACTATAAAAGATCAAATGGACGTTTTAAAAGATGATAAATATAATTGCACGGCTGTTTGTGAAAATAATAAATTAGTTGGAATATTATTATATTGGGATTTAGATAACTGTAAATACATTGAACACTTAGCAATATTGCCCAGCTTACGAGGAAAAAACTATGGTTCTAGAATTTTAAAAGATTTTTGCGAGAATAATAAAACTATGGTTTTAGAAATAGACCCACCAGTAGATGATATATCGATTAAAAGATTAGAATTTTATTCTAACTTAGGATTTAAGCTGCAAGAATTTGAACATATTCATCCACCTTACAGAAAAGAGTATAAAGGTCATAAATTAAAGATTATGAGTTTTAATAGAAATCTATCTGAGGATGAATACAATGAATTTAACGTATTTTTAAAAGAAAGAATTATGAAATACTCAGAGTATAATGATTAAATACTATTGATTTATAGTTATTAATTAATTCATAATTTTAATATTTAACATAACAACTGAAAAAATGAGTAGTTTATAAAAAACCGTATTATTCAAATTTGAATAATACGGTTTTTTACGTAGTGAATTAAATATATTGAGGAATAATTAATAGAAATATTCTTTAGAAATTGAATAATAAGGTATTAAAAACATTTATTCTTAAAAATATGGTATAATTTCCATATAATTAACTCTCCATTATAAAAGTAGGAAAATTTTAATATAAAGATACTTTAAAGTAAGTCACTGATAATAATAACAAAATAATTATAATATAGAATTTAAGAGGTGAGATAAGAATGAAAATTATAGATGACATTACTGATTTTATATTTTTACAAGATGAAATAGAAAAAGCAAATATTATTTTTATTCCAGGGGGTTCACATCCTGAATTAGGAGAGTATTCTGCTGAATTGTGGAAACAAGGATTTGCACCTCTTGTAATGCCATCAGGTGGAGTGAGTATTAAAACAGGAAAATTTAATGGAGTAAAATCAAGAAAAGAAATATACAACAAAGACTATAAGACAGATTGTGAGTTTTTAGCCGATGTTTTAATGATAAATGGTGTTTCAAAAAAACGATTTTATGGGAAGATACATCATCATTCACAAAAGAAAATGCAGTATTTTCACGTAGGGTTGCAGATGAAAATAATTTAGATATTAAAAAAGCTATTATTTGTTGTAAGTCTTTTCATGCTCGACGCTCACTTATGTGTTATCAATTGGCTTTTCCAGATACAAAATTTTATATTCATCCCATACCATATTATCAAGGTAATATTCTTATATCAAAGGAAAATTGGTACAAAACAGACATTGGTATTAAACGTGTATTAGGAGAATTAGAGCGCTGTGGAAATCAATTTAATAATGAAATTTTGAAATTAAAGGAAATTTTATAGCTATAATTATTTAGCAATATAATTAAAGGATATATGAAAATATATGAATTTAAAACACAAAAATAATGTTATTTAAAGATTTAAAAGTGTGATATAATTTTTTCTGATTAAATTTTAAAAATAAAGTAAGAGATATTGGAGAATTAAAATGAAAGTATCAATAATTATTGGACAGTTTCCAATAACATTTAATATTAAAGAAAATTTAAACAAGATAAAGCAGATATTGGATGAAGCAAATGAAGATGATTTAATTATTCTCCCAGAGGGTGCACTATCTGGTTATGATGATGATATTTCTTTTCTTAAATATATCGATTTACAAACGTTGAATTATGCAATGAATCAATTAAAAAGTGAAGCTATAACAAGAAAAGTACATATTATTTTTGGCTCTTGTATATATCAAGATTCAAGTTGGTTCAATGCTGCAATTTTTTATTCATATAATAATGATGATTTCATATATGAAAAGGTGAATTTAGCAACTCATGAAAGAAATGTTTTTAAAGCAGGTGATGAATTACCAGTTTTTGATATAATAATTAATAATCAACATTTAAAATTGGGAATACAACTTTGTAGAGAGAGATACGTTATCCTGAGCAATGGAAAGCATTAGCTTTAAATAATGCTCAAGTATTTGTATATTTGACAAATGCTACTTCAGGAGATCATCTTTCAGTTTGGAGAAGTCACTTAATAAGTAGAGCAGCAGAAAATCAAAGATTTGTAATTAGTTCTAATAATGCTAGTAAGAATCAACAGTGTCCTACTATGCTAATTTCTCCTAAGGGACAAGTAATTGAAGAAGTGATTTCAAGTGATTTGGAGATAATTAAAAAAACTATAGATATTGATGAGATATCAAATTGGTACTTAAGCCAATGTAGAAGTGATATTGTTAAAATAGTTTCAAATACATAATAATTACAAAGTATATTTTATTTTAAAACACTGTATTATTCAGAAATGGATTTTACAGTATTTTTTATTGCGTAATTTAAAATATTTCGCACTTTATATTGATTTTATAAGTAGCTTATAGCAGCAGATTAATTACTATTTTTGTTAAAATAAGAAGGAGAACAGTACTTTCTAGGGAATATATTATGAATGAAAAAATTAAATATGGCATAAATGTAAAATGTTACAATTAAAAATGATTTATATAATTGGAGAAGTAGAATGAATAATGATTTAAAAACATATTTAGAAAATATGAAGAAGCCTTGGAGTGTATTATACTATAGATTGGTTTGGGAACAACTATCACAAGTAACTAATTGTAAAGTCCTCGATTTTGGAAGTGGATTGGGAATTACTGCAAATTATTTAGCAAAGAATAACGATGTAGTAGCAATAGAACCAGATGCTAATATGATAGATATGAGAATATGTGACAATGATTATGAACAGATTATTGGTAATATAGAACAATTAAAAGAGCAAGATGATAATTCCTTTGATGTTGTAATATGCCACAATGTTTTTGAGTATGCGAAAGAACGAAAAGAAATATTTAGAGAATTCTGCCGGGTTCTTAAACCAAATCGGATAATATCTATAGTAAAACATAATCATGTAGGAAGAATCATGCAAAAAATTGTTTTTGAAAACAATGTGGATGAAGCAATATCTCTACTTGATGGGGAAGCAGCTAAGGTTATGAATTTTGGACAAGTGGATTATTATGATGTAAATGATGTTAGAGAGTGGATAGGTAATTTAGACGTTAATATTGAAAAGGTTCTTGGAATTAGAACGTTTTTTGCTTTGCAGCAAAATAATGAAATTAAGTATGATCCAATGTGGCAAGAAAAAATGTTTGAAGCTGAAATGAAAGTTTCTGAAATAGATGAGTATATAAATATATCTTTTTATAATCACATCTTGTTAAGAAAATTAAGTTGAATATAACATGTCTAATTAATTAAAGTATCAAAATAAGATAGTTAAATAATAGTGATAATCTATTATTTTTTAAAGGAACTCAATAAGAGTTCCTTTAAATTGCTTTATTTATAAAGCATTAAATATGACTTAAAGCAAAATACATATAATAAAGCTTATTTTATCTTAGTACATAATTTAAACTTAAATAAATATAATACAATAAATTATAACACTTCCGTATTTACCCTTTTTAGAATTTTTAACTATATAAAATAAAAATATTATTTATAGAAAAATATAGAGTAAAGTATATTTATCAGTTAATAAGAAATTCATATTATTTATATCCTGACGAATTAGAAGCGTAAGCATTTAAGGTATGTTTAGTTAGTGAATCTATATGTGTTACTAAAAGTAGGGCAATAACTAAAAAAACAAATATATTTTTTAAATTTTAG
>NZ_CBCOPR010000004.1:0-7276 GCF_965112025.1 Clostridium sp. Marseille-Q7071 | reverse complement strand
GAGTAGTGGAACAGAGTATATTGTCCTTAACAAGGATACAATTCAAATATCAAGCTTAAGTAAACTTGATTATATTTCTCAAAATAAAAAACTTTTTATATCAGGAAAAGTAATTAAGTAGAATTCATGGTATTCTTTTATTGATTATGGATGTAATTAAATTTGAATTATCATACAATTAATTGAGTACACACAAATATTCTTAGTATATTTAATAAGAAAACCTTATTTAATACTGATACGGAGAACCATATCATAAGTAAGTGAGGGTTTTTAGCCTTAACCATTGATATAGCTTGGTTAAGGCTATATTTGCAAGTGGAAATACTGCATCGCAAATAAAATTCAACTGCTCCAAAAACTATAATTGTGTCTTCACTTTTAGCTTCACTAAGGATTTTACTACATATTTTATCGGAGCCTTCTATATATTCCGCTTTATTTATATCTATTTTATTACATAGCATATTTAAATTAACAGGCTTTATGTCTTTATTTGCTTCTCGTCCTAAAAAGGTTTTGTAATAAGAACTCTATCTGCCTTCTTTAATGCTATAACGAACTAATTAAAGAAATAGCTTTGTCCTTGAAAATTGATGGGGCTCAAAAACAGCAAAAACCTTTTTTATTGGATGACTAAGTTTAATTGGATCTAATGTAGTTGCTACTGCTGTAGGATGATGAGCAAAGTCATAAAAAATCTTAATATCACCAACATCTGCTATTAATTCTAGTCTTCTTCCTATTCTTTTAAAATTTTCAAAGGAATTCTTTATTACATCTATATCAACACCTAACTCTAAGGCAGTAATTATACTCTTTATCTCCATTTAATACTTTAAATGATGAATATTCAGGTGTATTTGAATTCAATTCTGCCTTATACTCCATGTCAAAAGGAAATTCAATCTTATTATCTATATAATATTCAACTATAGCCCTTAAACTTTTCAATATCTAATGTTCCTTGATAAAATTATCCAGTTATTAAAAAATGTATTATTTATTTAAAGTACTGCTTGAACTATGGAGGACAATGTAAAGTCTAAAAGTAATTTTATTTCAACATATAGGTATATATGTAAGAATAAGTGAAATGGAGGAAAAAGTAAAAAGCATTAATTAAATTACTTATATAACCATTTGAGGACGTATATGGATTTTGAAAAAATTGGCAACTAAGAGTATAACTAAACTGACCAGTCAGTTAATGATAAAGAGAGATTATACAAGGAGGCATAATTATGGAAAAGTTTTATCAAGACTTAAAAGTCAGCTTAGTTGAGCAGTATTCTCAATGTCCGGCTTATAAATTGTTATGTGATAGTCAAGGGTTTAATCCTACTATAAATTTAAACTCTGAAAAAGACGTGGAAAGAGTTCCGTTTATAACAACTACACTATTTAAAAAGTCAGCTGGAATATTTACTAATTTACTTAAAGTACCTATAAATACAATTGATAAGTGGACAGTATCAAGTAGCACAAGTGGTGATCCAAGTGTAGTAGGAAGACGTATGTGCGACATGATGCAGATAAGGGAATTTAACGAACTTCAAAATAAATCTTTAAGACCTGATACTGAGCAGGAATGTGTCTTTTTTCCAGATCCTGATACTATGAAAAAATATAAAAGTGAAGTAATATACGGCAAGAGGACAGAATCATATATGGGGAATCTTTTGGATATGTTTGGCTTTAAAGAAAATACAGTTTTCATTATAAAGCCGGAAGGAGATAATTTAGTTGTTGATATAGATGCATTTAAAAAGTTTTTAGTTAGTAATGATAAATTGGATAAACATCTTTCTATAAGAGGATCTGCACTTTCACTTTTTAACACAATAAATCTACTGAAAAAAACAATGCCACCATTCAACCTTGGGAAAAATGTATTAATTCAAACTGGAGGTGGTGGCTGGGATGGAAAAAAGGAACCATAAGTAATGGTACAGCTATAAGAAAGCAAGAATTTGTTGAAACAGTTGCTGATTTTCTTGGAGTACCAGAAGAAAACTTCATTGATTCTTATTCCTTTACAGAAAACACTTTCTTTATTATCGGGCATTATTCAAAAAAATATAAAGATTATCTTTTTCATGTTCCCAAATGGGGTAAGGTTATAATAAGGGATATTAAAACTTTAGAACCACTGCATAATCCTGGAGATAGAGGGTTTATACAAATGTTAAATGCATATGGAACCCTTTCTTTTGCCGGAGCGTCAATATTAGTAGATGATATTGGTGAAATAGTTTCAATAGATGAGTGCCCTGATTGCAAAGAGAAGCTTATGACAATAAGGCTTATCGGTAGAGTAAAAGGCTCAGAAGCAAAAGGATGCGGAGCTACACTTAACGTAAAGGGGGAAGAATAATGAAAGTTGAATATACATGTGGAAATACTGTATTATCCAAAAATGTTAATGATATAAATCTTGAGCTTATTTCTTCAGACGAGAATCAGATTCTTTGTGAAATAGATAGACTTACTGCAAATAAAAACAAAGTACATGATATTCCTGTGCAAGAGACTATCGAAATCTTAGATAAGTGTGCAAAGTTATGGTTAAATAGGGAATATTCTAAAAAACATATAGAAATCTTAGCTCATATATTAAGCCAAAGTGAAGAACTTATAACATATGAACTTGAAAGTTCTATGCATATGCTTTTAAGAGAAAACTTGGAAAGAACAATTACAGAAGAACTTGGAAATATAGACGTGCTGGATAAGTGGATTAAGACAAGCTATGGAGAAGTTCACAGACAACCAAGAGGGGTTATGTTCCATAATATTTCAGGGAATGCATTTGTAGTAATTCCTATGAGCATTTCAATGGGACTGTTATCAAAGAACTGCAATTTAGTAAAGGTATCCGGTGATGAGCCATATTTTGCCAATGCGTTTTATGAGAGCTTATGTGAGATTGATCCAGACATAAATGAAAGATTGGCAGTAGTATATTTTAATAGTGAGTGCTCAGATATATATGAAGCTATAGTTAAAAAAGTAGATTGTGTAATACATTGGGGAGGTGAATATTCAGGTAAAATAATGGCAGAACTTTGTGCTAAGTATAATAGTCACTTAATAATGCATGGAGCAAAAATTAGTTTTGAAGTTATAGATGAGGCGGAAGATATTAATATGCTTGCTGAAGCTGTAGCAAAAGATGTTATATGCTGGGAACAAAAAGCATGCTTATCGCCTAGATTAATATTTATAAACAATAAAATAGATACTAATTTATTTGCTATAAGTGTTGCAGAAAGCTTGAAAAAACTCTCATTAAGCTTTCCAAAATCATATTTAAATCCCTGGAGTTCTATCAAGACACTGCAAGATAGACAATATTGCTTGTTAAAGTATGGAATTAACAAAAAGCAAGATGTAGCAGTATATTCATCGTACAATGCGGATTACACTGTTATTTTGAATAGTACAATGCCTGATAAGAATGATATAGACAGGTGTTTCAATAGATTTATATTTGTTTGTCCCTATAGTGATAGCGAAGAAGTATATGAATATGTTGAAAATAACCTTAAGAAGTATTTACAAACTATGGGATATAAAGGAACAGATGAGCAATTTATTGAGAAGATGACTATGTTAGGCGTTAGCATAGTAACTAGACCAGGTGAAATGCCACTACATTATCCTGGAACTTCTCATGATGGAATTCACAATTTAAAAGAAATGACTTCTATAGTTAGTAATCAGTTAAATTACTAAACCTATTTCATTATAAATCAAAATATAAATAGTGATAAGGAGAAAATTGGTCATGGATTTAAATAACAAGAAAATAATATTAACAGGAGCATCATCAGGAATAGGAAAAGAAATTTTAAAGCAGCTGCAGCTATATGATATAAAGGTAATAGCAGTTGGAAGAAATATTTCTAAAATACCTGAAGTAAAAGATAAGATAATTCCTTTTGCATGTGATGTATCAAAAAAAGAAGAGGTAGATAAGCTATTTGATTTTGCAGTAAAGACACTGGGAGGAATAGATATTTTTATAGCAAATGCAGGTTTTGCCTTTTGCGAAAATATTGAAGAGGCAAATTGGGAGCGTATAGAGCAAATATTTAGTACAAATGTTTTTTCTCCAATATATTCTGTAGAGAAAATGAGGGTTCTTAATGGAAATAGAAAATATTCAGTAGTTATAACCTGCTCAGCTGTTAGCGAAATTCCTCTACCGGGATATTCATTATACTGCTCTACAAAGTATGCAATTAATGGCTTTGGGAGGGTATTCATGAATGAAGTAAGAGATAATGAGATAATTTCATTAGTTTATCCTATAGCTACAAATACAAACTTTTTCAAAAATGCTGCTGATAAAGCACCAATACCATGCTTTACCAGTCCAAGGACCAGAAAAAGTGGCGCATAGTGTAATAACAGGAATCAAGAATGAAAAGAGGTTTATCTATCCATCTAAATACTTTGCAATCTCAAGAGGTTTTACTAGGGTATTTCCTTTTATGACTTCAATATATGTGAAGGTGCAAAGAAATAAGTTTATTAAGTGGGTACAAACTCAAAATAGTAGCCTATAATGCCACGGGGACGTTTCGTTTGGAACACTAAAGCATTTTGGATACATTAACAATTAAAGAAAAGAAGTAAAAGGATAAATAGATTTAGAATATGATATGGTGAACCGTGCCATAAGTAAATAAGGTTTTTGGAAAAAGATATTAAAGATAAAAGTAATATAAAAATTTGGATAATAAGAATACAAACTATAAATAATAAGTTTATATTTAATAAGTTTTATAGTATAGAATGAGGACGGGAAATTCTATAACTAAAATTGATAATATGATGGCAATTCTTTGGATGTTAAAATCTGGAGAAAAAATTACTGCAAAGCAAATATCTGAAAAGTTAGAGATTAATATAAGGACTGTTTATCGTTATATTGATACACTCTCAGCCAGTGGAGTACTCATTATATCGGATACAGGTCATAATGGAGGATACACTTTATTGAATAATTTTATTGAAGCTCCTCTCTTTTTTGATGTTGAGGAACAAACAGCACTACTTCATGCTGCTATTTTTGCAAAATAAGCAGGAAATTTTTTTGATGAAGCATTAGAAAGAGCAACATCGAAGCTAAAAATGTATTCAAATCAAGAACAGGAAAGAATGCTTAAGCAGTATTTAGAAGGAGTTGAAGTAATAAGTTCAATTGGAAAACCGCATATAGAGCCAGTATCGAGGAAGCTAGAGGATAGCATAGTCAATGGGTTATCTATAGAAATTGAATATCATACAAGTAAAGAAGAACAATCAAAGTGTAGAACTATTGACCCATATGGGCTAGTTTACTGGAGTAATAAGTGGTATATAGTAGGTTTTTGTCATATACGAAATGAAATCCGTAGTTTTAGAGTAGATCGGATTTATAATATTGCTCAAACAAAGATTAAGTTTAATCAACCACAAGATTTTTCAGCAAGTAAATTTTTTATGGAAAAACTATTAGATTCAGTAAAAGATAAGAAAAAGTTCATTTATTTAGTTATTGGCGGCAGGACAAGTTTTATGCCAACATTGGCTTTTAGGACATCATTTTAAAGAGCGAACTTCAAATCAAGTTATATTTCTACTTGAAGAGGAAATAGTTTATACGTATGTACCATATTTACTTTTACCATATGGCAAATCTATTCAAGTAATTGAACCATTAAGTTTAAAGGAAAAAATTATTGAAACTTTACTAGAATTAATTAAATATTATAAAATTTAATAACTTCACTGACCAAAACTGTCAGTGAAGTTGTTTTATAATAAGTTATGTAAACAGCAAAGTTATTTGAAATAAGATGTAAAAGTAGATATAAAAGGAGCATATATTATGAATATAAAAAAAGTGTATCTTTATGTTTTTGATACTATGTCAGACTGGGAAATAGGTTATTTAACTACAGAATTAAACTCGGGAAGATATTTTAAAAAAGGAGTACAACCTATACAAGTAATTACGGTAGGAAACAATAAAAGCCCTATTACCACAATGGGAGGACTAAAAGTGTTACCAGAAATCTCTCTTGATGAATGTAATCTTAAAACTACAGATGCTTTAATTCTACCAGGTGGATTCACATGGACAGAATCAATCCATGATGCTGTATTAGAAAAAGCTGAAAACGCCTTAATGCAAGGTAATGTAGTTGCAGCTATTTGCGGAGCAACAGTAGGACTTGCGAAGAGAGAATTGTTAAATTCTAGAAGTCATACAAGTAATGATTTAGAATATCTTAAAATGATAGTGCCTAATTATATTGGAGAAAAATATTATAAGTTTGAATCAGCGGTGACAGATGAGAACTTAATTACTGCATCTGGAATAGCACCATTAGAATTTACTATGCAAGTATTGAAAGTGTTAGATGTATTTAAATCAGAAACATTACAGGCGTGGTTTAATGTTTATAAAACTCAAGAGGCAAAATATTTCTTTGAATTAATAGATTCAATGAATAAATAAGGAATAGAACAAAGAACAATTTAGAATATAATATGTTCAAAACCTGTGGACTTTTTAACTTGCAATTTGTAAAAAGAATAGGAGTGTAGTAGGCTATAAAAAGCATATTCACTCCTTTTTAAATGTCCTTTTATATATTATTTCTTAAATTCAATAGTTTTAGTTATTCCCATATGGTTGTGAAGCTCACATGGCCAAAGTCACGTGCTTCTAAGATCACTCTTAGATTTTCCCACATCATCCACCTCGTAACCTACTATGTCTATGGGCGTTAATTCGGATACTTCCTACCCTACTTTATTATATTTATATAATCATAAACCTATATTTAAATCTTTTAACCCTTGCATTAATATATTTTTACTAGCATTTATATCTCTATTATGATGTACTTTACAGATTGGACAATCCCATTCTCTAAGTGTTAGATCTTTTACCTCTTCATTTTTATATCCACAATGCGAACACAGCTGTGAGCTAGCAAAATATCTATCAACTTTAGGATATATTCTATCATTCCATAATCCTTTATATGTTAACTGTCTTATTAATTCATGCCATCCACAATCATGTATTGCCTTAGATAAATTAGGGTTTTTAACCATACCTTTGATATTTAAGTCTTCACTAAATATAAATTGGTTTTCTCTTATAATTTGTAAAGATATTTTATGTAGATTATCAATCCTTTTATTACTTATTTTTTCATGCAATTTAGCTATATTATTAGTTTGCTTTTTGTAACTATTGCTGTGTAATTGC
>NZ_CBCOPR010000003.1:0-8816 GCF_965112025.1 Clostridium sp. Marseille-Q7071 | reverse complement strand
GAAAGAAAAGGTTAATTTTAATTATGTGTTTTGTCCTTTCTGTGGAGAGAAGTATAAGGAGGATTAATATGTTTAAAGGTTTATTATCAAACCTAAACCTAGACAGTGCAGAATTCAAAGCAGTATTACAAATGACAACCGAGGATATAAAATTCAATAATATTAACTTTAACAAAAGGACAAGCCTGCAAGATGTAATCAACATAGCTGAAAAATCGGCGGTAGCTCTTAGGAGGTGTATTGACATAGATGGTACAACAATCTATAACAGCATAACAGGAGAAACTATTGGAGACATAACAGAGCTTAGCTTAGAAGAAATAAATAAGTTGTTGGAGGGTTAAAAGATGATAGAAATTGCAATTAATAAAATTGAAGAACCAGGATATAAGATTCTAAAAAATATGATTATAAATGAGTTAGTAAAAGCCCCAGCTGAATCGATAGTAAGAAAATTATTAGAGGCAAATGACTACCTAGAAAAGTTAAGAAAAGAAAATAAAAAAAGAGATGGCTTAAGCCACCAAAAATAAAAATTCGTTAATTAGATTTTAAAACAAATTTATAGAAAATGCAAATGGAGGGTTAATTATATGAAGATAATTTTAAAGAGCTTAAAGCTTAAGAACTTTAAAGGCATCAAAGATTTAACTATAGATTTTTCTGAAAACACTAATATATTTGGAGACAATGGAACAGGTAAAACAACTATAAACGATGCTTTTACATGGTTGCTATTTGATAAAGATAGCCAGGATAGAACAACTTTTGAGATTAAGACATTAGATAGCAATAATAATGTAGTACACGGATTAGAACATGAGGTCACAGGAGTTTTAAGTGTAGATGGTAGGGACATAACATTAAGTAAAATCTATAAGGAGAAATGGGTTAAGAAAAGAGGAGAAGCTGATAAACAACTTACAGGGCATGAAACTTTATACAGTATTAATGAAGTGCCAGTTAAAAAGAGCGAATACCAAGAGAAGATTAATGAACTTATAAAGGAAGATATATTTAAGCTTATAACTAGCCCACTATATTTTAGTACAAGCCTTAAATGGCAGGATAGAAGAAACGCATTGCTAGGGATAATTGGAGATATTACAGACGATAGAATAATTAATTATAGAAACGATTTAAAGCTTTTAGAAGAGTTATTAATAGATACAGATATAGATACCCTAAAGAAAAGTATACAAGCACGCAAAAGAAAGTTAAACGACGATATTAAGGCTATTCCTATAAGAATAGATGAAGCGAATAATTCTATTCAAGAGCTTGATTTTGAAGCTTTAGAGTTTAGAAAAAGAGGTATAGTAACTGGAATTAAATCTGTAGAAGATCAGTTAATGGATAGCTCTAAAGTTAATGAAGAAGCTTTGAAAGAAAAAGATAAACTATATTCTCTTAAATCTAAATTGAGGGATATGGAATATAAGGCAGACACTGAGAAGGATAAGCCTAAAAAAGAACTTCAAAATAAACTTAATTCATTGCAACTGGATATAGATAGGCTACAAATTACAATTAACAACTTAAAAGTAAATAAACAGTATAGTGAAAATGATATTGAACATTATAAAAAATTATGTGATGAAGAGAGAAATAATTGGTTTGAACAAAACCAGAAAGTATTTGAGTTTGATGAAAATACTTGCATATGTCCAACTTGTAAAAGAGCTTTTGATCCTGAAGACATAGAAAATAAAAAGCAGCAGCTGGAAGAAAACTTTAATTCTAATAGAGCTAAAACACTTAAAGATATACAAAACAAGGGCAAAAGTTATAAAGAACTATTAGAGAAACATGAAGAAAAACTAAAAGTAATTAATTCTGACATAGATTCTAAAAATAAAGAGTTGGAAAAACTTAAAGCTTCAGAGCAGGAGCTGAAAGAAAAGATTAATAATTTTGTTGCAAAAAATACTTTAATAGATGATGGAGAATACCAAGAATTAAGCATAGTTGTAAGTGAGTTAGAAACTAAACTACAACAACCAACTGACAGCAATGACAATATTAAAGACCTTAGAGATAAAAGAGTGATGTTGGAATTGGAGCTAGACGGAGTAAATAAGCAGCTATCTTATAGAGAACAGAATGAAAAATTAAAAGCTAGAATATCTGAATTGATGGAAGAGGAGAAAAAACTAGCACAACAAATAGCTAAGTTAGAAGGTCAAGAGTATCTTTGTGAAGAGTTTATAAAAACTAAGGTTGAGTTATTAGAAAGTAGCATAAATAACAAGTTTAAGTATGTAAGCTTTAAGTTATTCGATACACAAGTAAATGGCGGACTAGCAGAAACTTGTGAAGCTTTAATAAACGGAGTACCTTTCAGCAATGCAAATACTGCAAGTCAAATTAATGCAGGGTTAGATATTATAAACGCTCTATCAAGTCACTATGAGGTACAAGCTCCAATTTTTATAGACAATAGGGAGAGTGTAAACCAACTTATAGAGGCTAACTCACAAGTTATTAATTTAATAGTATCCAAGGATAAAAGTTTAAGAGTGGAGGTAATACAAAATGGCAGAGAATAAAGCAGTTACAATACAAGAAAAAAATATTACAGAGGAGGTACTTGCAAGAGTTCAAGACCTTAATAAAAAAGGAGATTTAGTTATCCCACAAGGATATAGTGCAGAAAATGCTTTAAAAAGTGCGTATTTAATTCTAAGTGAAACACTAGATAGAGATAAAAAGCCAGTTCTACAAAGCTGTAGCAAGGCAAGCATAGCAAATGCTCTTTTAGATATGGTAATACAAGGACTAAGCCCAGCTAAAAAGCAATGTTACTTCATACCTTATGGTGGAAAATTGCAATTAAGTAGAAGTTACTTAGGTACAGTAGCAGCGACCAAAAGATTAAAAGGTGTAAAGAATGTAGTCGCAAACATAATCTACGAAGGGGATGAATTTGCCTATGAGCTAGATTTGGATACGATTAAAAAAGATTACTAAGCATGAACAAAGCTTTGAAAATATAGATCCATCAAAATAAAAGGTGCTTATGCAATTATAGTTATGGAAGATGAACAAAAACTATGTGGAGGTAATGAATATAGGGCAAATAAAGAAAAGCTGGAACCAAGGAGCAGCAAAAGGAAACAGTGGGGCAATATACAAAACTTTGCGGACGAAATGGCTAAGAAAACTGTAATTAATAGAGCGCGGTAAAACATTTGTTAACACAAGTGATGATAGCGATATTCTAGTCGGAGCGTTTAATAATGCAGATAAGGAATATGATGAAAAAGATTTAGTGAGCAATGTTGAGTATGAAGTAAAAGAAGAAATAAAGCAAATGCAAATGCTAAAGAAATAAAGATAGAAACTCCAAACACAAATGAAGAGGTAATAGATGTAGAACCAACAGAAATTAAAAATACAAGTACAGAAGAAGGTCCAGGTTTCTACTATGGAGTTAAAAGTATTAGGGAGTGGCAGTAGCGGCAACTGCTACCTACTCCTAAGGAAAAAGAAGAAATTTTAATCGTAGAATGTGGATTACCTTTATAAAGAGATTCTAAAAGGATTGGATTTGATTTAAGTAATATAATAGATGCCTAGTATCTCATGAGCATCTAGACCACAGTAAAGCACAAGAGAGATTACTAAGAACGGAATAGATGTTTATAGCAGCATGGGGACACCAAGGTTGTGATAAACTATAGAGGACAGGTAATAAAAAGTGAAGTAGCTTTTAAGATAGGGAGTTTTGCGGTAGTTCCTTTTGAAATTAACATGACGCAGTGGAGTCGTTAGGGTTCTTAATTACACATAAAGAAATGGGTACATTGCTATTTGCAACGGACACATACTATTTAAAATATAAGTTCAGTGGATTAAATCACATTCTTATAGAGTGCAACTATAGCAATGAAATATTAAGACAAAAGAGTTACCCGAAACTCTAAAAAGTAGAATTATGAAATCGCATTTTGAATTAGAAAATGTTAAGGACTTTCTAAGAGCAACAGATTTAAAAGAGGTTAAAGAAATAATTTTAATACACTTGTCAGATGGAAATAGTAACTCAGCAGAATTTAAACAGACATAGAAAAATTAACAGGGAAACCTACTTACATTGCAGATAAGAGGTTGACATTAGAATTAAGTTTATAGGAGGAAAACATGGCAGAAGGATATACAAGTATTCATAGGAACATTCAAGAGCACTGGATATGGCAGGACCCACAGAAATTAAAAATGGTTAGATATCCTCCTTCTAGTCAACCACAAAGACAATAAATTTCTACTAGGTAATAAAATAATGGAGCTAGAAAGAGGAGAACATCATACATCAGAAGTCAAACTTTCAAAGTGTTGGGGCGTGGATAAAGACAGTAAGAAGCTTTTAAAATTACTAGAAGATGATAAGATGATTAAACTAAAAAAGACGCTAACAGGGACAACTCTCAAAGTCAGTAACTACAACATTTATCACAACTTTTCAGAGAGCAAAGGACAGCTAAAAGGACAACTCATGGGACAGCTCAAGGCAATAACAGAGTCCCAGCTTGAAGGACAGCTCATAGGACAGCAAAGTCCCCGCCAACTGGACACAAACAATAATAATGATAAATAATGATAATAATGAAAACAATGAGAATAAGGAGAAGAAGAGCAGCCAGTTAACTCCGACCCTTTCTTCTAAAAAGTAATTTTGGTAAGGTGAGTTTTGAAACATGGATTGAACCAAATGAGATAGTTGAAACAGAAACAGAGCTAAAGATTAAAGCAGTTAATAACTTTACTAAAGAAATTATTGAAAATAAATTTAAAGAGACAATAGAGCTACTAACTAAAAAGAAAGTTTTAATAAAAGAATGATTAGAGAGATAGAAAGATGAAAAAAGGAGTGAAAATAATTTATAGAAGCACAAATTATAACTATAAATTTTAAGGAGTTTAGCTTTGAGCAGAAAAAATATTTCGACTATGAGGGAAATACAAAAATTAGACTGGACCTCGATTATGTACCTTTAGATGGAGAAGAAGTATATATAAACATTCTAGGTATAGATTTTGTTAGGGTTGAGGAGGTATAGGGCATGATTACGGAAGTTTGTTTAATCGTTTATCATTAACTGTTATTATCGGGTTATTAACCGTAAATGTGAGCTTTAAAAGAACAGAGAATAGGATTAATTGTCTAGAGGACAATGTTATGGATAACATGGGAGAGATTACAGCGGCCAGAAACTTTAGAACTCCAAGAGTTGAATAGTAGGGACATAATTATGGAGGAACTTTAGTGCCAATAAAGAAAATACGGTTAGTATATTTAATAATCTGTACAGCAAATTGGTGTTCACGCCAATGACATTCCAGTACGTAGAGAAAGGTGAAAACAATGGAAAAATCAATAGTAATAAATGATGGAATAGGAATTAAGCAACTAAGGCATCTTATGGAACTATCAACTTTGAACAAAGCATTAAACAATGAAGAATTTTTACAAGATATTAGTGTTTATAATAAAGCAATAAATAGGATATTGGAGCAGCAGGAACAGTCGTAAATTAGATTAAAAGAAGAAGGAGTGAGAGTCTAAATCTGAAAAGAATGAAGCAAAAAATAGCAATCTTAAAAAAGCGATTTTTGTATTGGCTCTATGACCAATTTAATATTCCAGATATGTAGGAAGGATTGTGATGATTCATCTTACATTGATTACATTGTCGACGCATTAATTGAAAAAAATGTGAAAATATATGTCCTTTCAAAATTATGACTGCATAGGACACTGTAAGGAAAATATTATAGGATGCGCAGATGGATTGATTGGATTTACTGATGGTTGTAATAGAGAAGTTGAAAAAAGTGTGGAAGGATTTTATTGGTATTGAAAATGAAAAATATTAAATGTTTTATTTTGGGACATATACCTAAAAGAACACTTAAAAGATATGTTTGGTCATGAATATGTATGGCAAAAAGTTTATTGTAAGCGTTGTGGGAAACGTTTAAATTAATTCACAATATGATTACATTGCAAGGGAGTTAATAGAATGAACAAAGAAAAGCTAATTGAATTTGAAGATAATAAGCACTGAATTATCATGATGATGAATTGGTGGTGTGGATACACCATTTAGATATAAAAGAGTTTTGCGAAATGGTCGGAAAAGGATATTTCGATGAAAGTGGATGTAATGTTAATTTGCAATATGGCATTGGGTGCTATATAGCATTGGATTTAGTGCCTATATGTGAATGCTTCAAATAGAACCGAGGAATTTGAAAGCAATGTACTTGATTAAAGTACGACATTAAAGATTATATTGCTGTAAGATTTAGATCTGAAAATGGATTCTGTCCTTATTTTATCTATAAAGATACTAAATTTTTTATAAGAGATAGAAAAAGAGGAATCAATGATTATGTTTATTCTCTTTGTAGTAAAAGTATCAATAAAAAACATTATAGATTTTAAGAATAAAGAAGATGCTCTTAATTTTATTGAATCTATTCAAGGTATAAAAAAAAGATATATATTACTATGAAGATAAAAGACATATTTATTCTTTAGTTGGAAAAACATTGACTATACATGAAAAAGAAACTGAAATAGCTAATTATTTTGAGAGCTATGATGAATGTTTGAATTTTCTAAAAAATATGTTTTGGATTTTATTAATTCTCACGAGCCTAAACAAATTGGTTTATTTTAATTCTCAATGCAAAAGTAAAAGAGAATGATTATTAGACGACACAAGGGGGGTGATAGATGATAAACCAGTTAATCAACGGTGATTGCCTTGAGGTAATGAAGGGAATAGAGAGTAATTCAATAGATATGGTACTGTCTGATTTGCTCCTTTGAAATGACTAAAAATGAATGATAAAGCAATTCCTTTTGAGCCTATGTGGGAACAAATTATTAGGATCACGAAAAATAATGCAGCAATAGTATTTATGTCAGCAGGTATGTTTACAGCAGAGCTTATGTTATCAAATAAAAAACACTATAGGTACTCTTGGGTGTGGAAGCCAAAAGAAAAAACCAACTTTTTAAATGCTGGTAGGATGCCATTAAGACAGCATATTGATATACCTGTATTTTATAAGAATTTACCAATATATAACCCACAAAAGACTTATGGACATAAACCGGTAAATAAATATAAGCAGCATACAACTGCAGGTGAAAATTACGGTAAGACAAAAATAGGTATGCAAGGCGGAGGACAAACAGATAGGTATCCAACGACCATTATAGATATTCCGTATAGTGCTATAAAGATAGTTGATAGAATACATCCTACTCAAAAGCCAGTAGAGTTATATGAATATTTAATTAAAACTTATACTAATCCAAATGATACCGTATTGGACCTTGCAGCAGGAAGTTGTACTTTAGCTGAGGCAGCTATAAACACAGATAGAAATTATATTTGCATAGAAAAGGAAAAGAAGTACTGCAGTAAGGCTGCTAAAAGAATACAAAGAGTTATAGAAGAAGGTCGACAGCTAAGAATAGTTTGATTATATGATAAAAAGCAGTTTAGGAATCTAATTATCTATATATAACAATAAATAGATAATTAGGCAATTCCGAGACATAAGGGGTGATAGGGTATTAATAGTGATTTAATGTTTAGCAGTAAAACAGATATGTGGAGTACTCCGCAGGAATTTTTTAATAAATTAAATGAAGAATTTAAATTCAATTTAGATCCTTGTAGTACTCACGAAAATGCTAAATGTAAAAAACATTTTACTATAGTAGAAGATGGCTTAAAGCAGGATTGGAAAGGTAAAACAGTGTTTTGTAACCCTCTTTATGGTAGAGAGATAAAAGATTGGGTTAAGAAGTGCTATGAAGAAAGTTTAAAACCTAATACAACAGTAGTAATGCTTATTCCAGCAAGGACAGATACAATATATTTTCACGAGTATATTTATAAAAAAGCAAAAGAAATAAGATTTATAAAAGGAAGATTAAAGTTTGGAGAAGCTAAAAATGCAGCACCATTTCCAAGTATGGTTGTAGTATTTTAGCGGCACAAATCAAATATAGTGTAAAGGAGCGAAATTGATGGACAAAGCACAGCAACACATGGAAATATGCAAAGAACTAAATAGTCTATACAAAAGAAAAAATCATGACTATGGAGATAGCTTTAGTAAGGGATTTAAGGAATATGGAATGGTAATGCCAGTAATAAGGTTGGAAGATAAATTAAATAGGTTAAAGACCTTAATTAAAGCTGAGAATAAGGTTGATGAGAGTATAGAAGATACATTAATGGATTTAGCTAATTATTCTATAATGACATTGATAGAACTGAAAGAAAAGGGGGATAAACATGATTAAACATAAAAAGTTAACAATCCCTTACAAAGTAGGGGACAAGTTAGAAATCGAACTGGATGATAATAGGGGAACTAAACGAGGAAGAGTAATAAATAGAACGAGCCATAATATAATAGTTAAATTCAAAAACTATAAAGAGAGTTTTAATATAGGGCAGCTCTTAAATACAAAGGTGGTAAGAGTATGAGAGAGATTAAGTTTAGAGCATGGAATAAAACCAAAAATAAAATGATTATTGTTAAAGATATCATTACAGTTGATGGAAAGTTAAAGGTAAATAATGATAATTGGGATTGGTATAAAGATGAATATATATTAATGCAATACACAGGATTAAAAGATAAAAATAATGTTGAGATATATGAAGGTGATATTGTTAGTGCTATTTGGTACAACTATGATGAACCAGAAAGTGAAACTATTGGAAAAGTCATTTTCAACGAAGGATGGTTATCGTTTTGCATATGGAATGAATCAGAGAAAT
>NZ_CBCOPR010000002.1:0-80789 GCF_965112025.1 Clostridium sp. Marseille-Q7071 | reverse complement strand
TGAATCGTTAAAAATGGCTCATCTAGCATAACTGTGTCATTTTTTTGTTTTTTTGGAGGCTTTATATTTTTACAATAATAAACATTAAAGTATGATAATATAAATATATACATTAAATTGAATAAAATCAACATATTGTACAAGTAGGTGTTTTAATTTGTTATATATGCTAAAAAATATTAAATGCGTACAATCCAAAATAAAATTTCTTTCAAAAGATGATATGAATTTATTAAAAAGGTGTTTAGGATATATTAAACCTTATAAAAAAAAATTTTATTTATTTATGGCTTCCATACTAATAGTAATTATATTTGGAATTATACAACCTTTAATATGGGGGAAAATACTACAGTGTTTAGCTGAAAAGGATTATAAATCTATATATATATATCTTATACATACATTTGTACTACGAATCCTACAAACTATTATAGAATTTATAAAATCATATAGTGAAGTTCAATTAAATAACAATTTAGTTTATGATTTAAAAGCAGATATGTACCAGAAAATATTAAATTTACCTATGAAAGTTTTTGATAATACCTCAATAGGAGATTTAATTTCGAGACTTCAAGGAGATGTATTTACTCTAGCTAATATAATAACTAGCCAATTAGTTAATGCAGTGCTCGCTATTTTAAGAATTTTAATAATTGGAATTGTTATTTTCAAGATAAACTTACTATTATCTTTAGTAGTATTAGGAGCCTTTCCTATATCATACCTAATATTTGTAATATTTGGTAAGAAACTTAGAAGAGAAAATGAAAAAATTAAAAAAATAAATGATAAATATTTTAGTTTAATTCAGCAATCTCTATTAGGAATAAAACATATTAAGACTTTTGGAATTAAACATAATAATTATAAAAGTTTTAATAATGTATCATTAAATATGAGGGATAAGCAAATACATATAGGATTTTTAGAAATTATGTCATTTATATTTTCTAATATAGTAAATTTTTTAGACGAGTTTATAGTTATTCTAGTAGGAATTTACTTTATATACAAGCAAAAGTTAAGTATTCAATATTTTGTCGCATTTATATCCTATTCAGGTCAATTTTCAAACTCACTTAACTCAATAACTAGATTAAATTCTAGTATACAGCAAGCATTAGTATCACTTGAAAGAATCTTCGGATTAATAGATAATTTCACTTTTTCTAGTGAAACTTTTGGAAATAAAGTAGTAGGACCATTGAATGGAAATATAGAGTTTAGAAATGTTAGTTTTTCTTATAAAGAAGATAAAGAGGTATTAAAAAATATAAGTTTTACTATACCAAAGAATAAGCTTATTGCTGTAGTTGGAAAAAACGGGTGTGGTAAAACAACAATATTTAATTTACTTTTAGGTCTTTATAAAGTGGACAAAGGTAAAATATTGATAGATGGAATAAATATTGATGAATTAAATGAAGATTCTTTAAGAAAAAGCATTTCAGTTGTACACCAACAACCTTTTTTATTTAATTTGTCTATAAAAGAAAACATGAGAATGGCAGTACCAAATGCATTAGATGACGAAATAGAGAAGGTTTGTAAACAAGTATTTATACATGATTATATTATGAGCTTAGAAAATAAATATGACACTATAATTGCAGAAGAAGGAAGTAATTTATCTGGAGGACAGAAACAAAGATTAGCTCTTGCTATGTGTATTCTTAGAAAAGCACCTATTGTCCTTTTAGATGAAGCAACATCAGCTTTAGATACTGAAGCAAGGTATTTTGTTAGAAAATCTATAAATAATATTGCAAAGTCAGCAACTATTATAATAATAACGCATCATTTAGGTACTATTTTAGACGCTGATGAAATTATTGTTATTGACAATGGTAAGGTTTGTGGAAAAGGTTTTCACGAACAACTTCTAAAAAATAATGTTATATATAGAGAAATCTATAAGCATGATATTGCTTTGATAGTAGATGAGAATGAGGTGAATAATTCACTAGCGGAAATAAGTGCTGGTGCAGAGATTTAATCCATTTAAACTAAATGTTTAATTATTAAATAAATTTAGTTAGGAGAAAGTAGTGTGAGTATTATACAGGAAGGTAGAATACCTAAAGTTGTAATTATAGATAGTGGAATTGATCTTAAAATGTATGATTTATATAAAAATGTTAAACAATCATCATCTTATAAATTAGATACTAAAGGTAACGTTATAGAAGACAATACTATAATGTTTAGACATCTTCATGGTACAGCTATAGCAATGATAATAAAACGTCTATTCGATAAAGTTGAAATTTTCAATATGAATATTTTAGATGAAAATTTAATGTCTGATGGACGAATATTGATACATGCATTAAAAAAAGCTATTGAAATAAAACCAGATATAATTCATTTAAGTTTAGGAACCACTAAATTAAAATATAAGTATGCTTTGAGCAAACTTATTAAAAATGCTGAAAAAAATAATATTATCGTAGTTTCTGCTTATAGTAATGACGGGAAAAATAGTTATCCTGCAGCATTAAAACATGTTATAGGAGTTAAGTCATCAGAAATTAGCGATAACTATAGTATTTATTTTAATAAAAATATTTTTTATGCACCTCCAATTATTATCTACGATGAATTAGAATGTTTTCTTAAATATAAAAGGCTGTGTGGCAATAGTATAGCTGCTGCATATATAGCAGGATATATGTGTAAAATTATAAATTCTAAACAAAATATTAATAACAGGGAGTTAACTAATCATTTAATAGAAAAATTCACACAAAATAATAACAAAACTAATGGGGGGACTTTATATGGAAAATAATGAAATATTAATGGGAAGTTTAACACCAGGATGGAACGGTAATGGACATATTACTAAAGAAATTACTTTATGTGTTACTGAGGATTGTAATTTAGCTTGTAAATATTGCTATATGACTGGCAAAAATCATAATAAAAAAATGACATTTGAAACAGCTAAAAAAGCAGTTGATTATGTTTTAAGTGACAGAGAAAATATTTCAAACACTGGGGCTGTTATTTGGGATTTTATTGGGGGAGAACCTTTTTTAGAAATTGAGCTAATAGATAAAATATCTGACTACATAAAACAACAAATGTTCCTTTTAGATCACCCATGGTTTAATGCATATAGATTTAATTTTTCTTCTAATGGGATATTGTATAATACAGAAAAAGTTCAAAAATATATTATGAAAAATAGAGGACATATTCATATCGGATTAAGTGTTGATGGTAATAAACTTAAACATGATATGCAAAGAATTTATCCTGATGGTAGTGGTTCTTATGATGATGTAGTAAAAAATGTACCATTATGGCTTAAGCAATTTCCTAATTCATCAACAAAAGCTACATTTTCTAGAGATGATTTACCAAATTTAAAAGATAGTATAATAAGTTTATGGAATCTTGGAATAAATATGGTTTCAGCAAATGTTGTATTTGAAAATGTATGGCAAGACGGTGATGATATTATATTTGAAAATCAATTAAAGGAGTTAGCTGATTATATAATGGATAATGAACTGTGGGATAACTATTCAGTAAGGTTTTTTAGTCCAGGAATCGGAAAGCCTATAAATGAAGAAGCTAAAAGAAAAATTTCTGCGGAGCAGGTCAAATGCTTGCAATAGATTGTGATGGAAATTTATACCCTTGTATAAGATTTTTAGAGTTCTCATTGGAAAATCGTAAAGGAAGAAGAATGGGAGATATTTATTTTGGGATTAATATGGATAAATTAAGAGCATTTAAGACATTATCTCTAGAAATGCAAAGTAAACAAGAATGCATAGATTGTGAAGTAGCAGAAGGTTGCGCATGGTGTACAGGATGTAATTACGATAATGCAGATACAGATACAGTATATCAAAGAATAACATTTCATTGCAAAATGCATAAAGCTAATGTCAAAGCAAATAATTATTTTTGGGACAAGTATTCTCAAGTAACTGGTAAAAAGTCTCCACATGAAAAATATGTTGAAGATAGGAATAATAGTAATGAAAATTCAAATAAATTTTTACAATTTATAACTAGCGATCAAATTATACCTCACTGTCGTTATGAAAATTGGAGTAATATGAACAATGTGATGAGTGGGAAAATTATTAAAAAGGGACTTGAATTTTCTGAAAAGAATAATTTCACACCTATAATTTTAGGAAATGAAAAAGATGAGTTAATGCAAGAAAAATTTATACAATTCATTAATAGTAAATCAGAAAGTATAGGAGATAATTCCATAGTTATATATGATAACAATATCGAAAACTTAAAAAAAACAGATAATTGTATTTTATTAATGAACAAAGAGAACATTTCAAATATACAGATGTTTATTAAAAATTTATCTTTATATCACGAAAGAATAAACTTAGTTATTCAAGATATAGAAAAATGGAATGATAATGATTTTAAAACTTATGAAAATCAATTAGGTAGTTTAACTGATTTAATTGTAGAAAAGTATGAAGATTACAGGGAAATACAATTAAATGTTCTAACAGATAGATTAAACATTAGAACAATGTGTAACTGTGATGCTGGTAATGAAAGTTTTGCATTAGCACCTAATGGCAAAATATATATTTGTCCTGCTTTTTATTTTGATAATACTGAAAACAACATAGGTGATTTAGATAGTGGTATAAATATAAAAAATGAATATTTACTTGATTTTGAATTTGCTCCTATCTGTAAAGAATGTGATGCGTATCATTGTAATAGATGTAAATTTTTAAATAAAAAACTTACCGATGAAATAAATACACCAAGTAAAAATCAATGTTTAATAAGTCACATTGAACGTAACTGTACCCAAAAGCTTCAACGAGTTTTAATAAATAAAGGACTTATATCTATGGATAATACAATAAAAAGTATAACTTATTTAGATCCTTTAGAAAAAATTGACAAGTAAGCTGGCATTTCAAGTTATATTTTTAAATTAAAAATTATATGATAGTTGGAGGAGAAAAATGAAAGAAGTAGGATTCGTAACGGAAAATGAAAAAAATCAAATAGCTACTTTATATGAGAGAAAATTGGCGTTAGACGAACTTGAAGAAACTTTGTCGAATGATAGTTTAGATATTAGTTTAAAGAAATTATTAATAAGCAAAATAGAAACAGATAAACAAAAAACTAATGAGAAATTTAATCGTTGGTGGGCTAATAAAAATATTAAATATAAATGGAAATCAAATGAAGACAGTTCGATGCTAAGTATAGATTTTGGAACTAATAAAATATATACAACTAAATAATTGTATATAACTGGTATTTATGTAATTATTAAATTATAATAGATTTGGGGGAATATTATATGAAACAATTCTTTATTAAAAATAATACAAAGTCAAGAAATGATATACAAGGATATGTATGCGAACCAAATTGTGCTACACAATGTATAGGAAGTTGTGCAAATGGATGTTATGGAGATTGTAAAGCAGGTTGTGCTAATTGGTGTATTGGAACATGCTCAGGAAAATGTGGAGGACTTCTTAGCGGAATTACAGGCTAGAATATAACTTTAATAAATACCAGTTTTATTAAATTGAGCTGATTGTGTATAATCAGCTCAATAATTATATAGTTTTGCAAAAGTTATATTATTAATATAACAAAATCTAGGAGATGTATAATATGGAGTTACTAAAAACAAATTATTTACAAAAAAGCTATGGTACAGGTGAAGCAATTGTAAAAGCATTAAAATCCATAGATTTAGTTATTGAAAAAGGTGAATTTACTGCAATAATAGGACCTAGTGGTTCAGGAAAAAGCACATTATTGCATTTATTAGCAGGTTTAGATAAACCATCAGCATACCATGTATATATTAACGGCGTTGATATTTATTCTATGAGTGAAAAAGAATTATCTAGATTCAGAAGGAAAAATATAGGGTTTATATTTCAATTTTTTAATTTAATTCCCATATTATCCGTAGAAGAGAATATTAAACTTCCACTTTTAATGGATGGAAAAAAAGTTGACGAGGACTATATAAATGAACTTATGGATATATTGGATATAAAATCAAGAAAAGCTCACTTACCTGGAGAAATATCAGGAGGACAGCAGCAAAGAGTATCTATAGCAAGAGCTCTTGCTAGTAAACCTTCAATTATATTTGCAGACGAGCCTACAGGAAATTTAGATAGTAAAAATAGCAAGGAAGTGTTAGAACTTCTTACTATGTCTATAAAGAAATATAATCAAACTTTGTTATGATAACTCATGACACTAAGGTTGCCTCTTGTGCAGATAGAGTTATAACAATATATGATGGAGAAATTATCGAGGATAAGAGGGTGAGATAATGAAAAGTTTTTGGGGACTTATACCACGAAGTTTGATAAAAAATAAAAAGAGAACTCTATTTATATCCATAAGTATAATGCTTTCAGCTATGTTAATTACAAGTCTAAGTTTAACCTTATCAAATTATAAAAAACAAAAAATAGAAAATGCTAAAAAACAAAGTGGAGGTCATTACTATGCTTCTTGTTTTGAAGGTGGAAATCCTGAAAGTATAAAAATATTAAAGGGTGAGCCTTCCATAGATAAATTTGGAACTAGTATAATGATGGGATATGCAGAAATAGGTATAGATGGTTACAAAATTGAGCTGAATGGTTATGACGATGTAGATACAGAACTTTTAGATTTTAAACTAGAGAAAGGACAATACCCTAAGAATGATTCAGAAATAGCATTAGAAAAATGGGTGCTAGATAAATTTAAAGTAAAACCTACAATTGGAGATACTATAAATCTTAGTTATACATTTAATTACATGAAATTTGAAAATGATAAACAGTCACCAGCAGTTAAAGCTGGAGAAAAAGAATTTATTTTATCAGGAATTTTGCAAAATCGAATAGATTCAATAAAAGATAAAAAAGCTAAGGGATATTTAACTATAGATAGTGTGAAAAACATCCTTTCACAGGATGAATATAGATATATTCATCATTTTACACTTAAACCTAATGTTAATATAAAAGAAGCTTTGAAAAGTATGTCTAAAATGCAAGGTGTTTTTATTAATCAAAATTATACTTATATAAACATTTTAGAATCAACTAAAAAAGCAAATACAATGTTTATTTTTTTAAATATAATAATTATCATTGCTGCCATATCTGTAATTTATAACATATACAGCATCTCAGTAGTAGAAAGAATACGGGAATTTGGTTTTTAAGAGCTATTGGCTCAGACACAGCACAAATTAAAAAATTAATATTTGGAGAAGGTATAATATTAGGTTGTATATTTGTACCACTTGGAATTTTATTAGGTATTATTTCTATTAATGAAATAAATAAATTATTTAGTTTTACCAGTAATTTTGAAGGGAAAGCTGAAATTTTTTTTAGTGGAATTATTATATCCTTTATAATATGCTTTATCTCTATATTTATATCTATATATTTTCCATCAAAACAAGCAGCAAAAATATCACCAATGGAAGCAATAACTAATACATCAATTCAGGGAGACCAATTAGAGAAGTCAAAAAGAAAAAGAAAAATTGAGATATTTAGTAAATTTACAACTGGAATGGCATATATAAACTTAACAAGAAATAAAAACAGATTTTTAGCAACGGTTATATCATTAAGTATTAGTATAGTACTTTTTATTATTGTAACAAGTCTCTCTACATGGCTTGATCCAGTAAAAAACGTACAAATGGACATAAATTCTAATTATATTTTAACCTTAGATAACCATAAAAAAAATACAGGGTATGATGATAATGTTGTACGTGAAATATTAGATATACAAGGCATAACTTCAGTTCATAAAAATTTATATTTTAATGCAATATTGAAAGTTCCTGAAGATAAAGTTACAGAAAGCTATAAAGAAAAATATAAAAAAATATATTTACAGAATGGCGTAGAGGATTCTTCTATAAAAACTAATATCTATGATGTTCAAATAGAGTTGTATGGATGTAATGATGAAGAATTAAAAAAAATGAATAGATATTTAGATAATGGAAAGTTGGATTTAGAAGATATAAAAAATAATAATAAAGTTATTTTAATTCAAAATCAATCTAACGAAAAAAGTACTAACTTAAAAGTAGCAGATAAATTTGAAATGCAAACTGCTATGCAAGAGGACGGTCAGTGGAAGCATTATAATAAAGAAGTAGCAATAGGTGCATTGTTGAATAGCCTTCCATTTCCAACAATGGATCGTAGAATTGAAACTATGGTTATTGTTCATGAAGATGTTTTGAGAAAATGGTTAAATGAAGATAAATATAAAATATTAAGAATAAATACCCAAAAAGACTCGGATGAAAACTACATAAAAAATGAACTTAATGAATATGCAAAAGAGCAGGAAAATGGAAAATTGATATCTTATAAAGATGAATTAGAATTTTTTAAGAACGCTCAAAGAAGCGTATCTGTAATATTATATAGTTTTGTAATTATCATAGCTATTATAGGTATAGTAAATATAATAAACACAATAAGTATGAATATTATATTGCGTAAACACGAATTGGGAATGATTAGGTACTGTAGGTATGGGAAAAGATGAAATAAAAGATATGATGCTAAAAGAAGGTTTATTATATGGTATTTTTAGTATTGGATTTGGAAGTATAGTGGGAGTTATACTTCACATTATTTTATACAGAGCTGTGAAATATGATAAGGTTGTACAGTGGTTTTTTCCTTGGAAGAGTATTTTAGAAGTATTTTTAGCGACAATGATTATATGCGCAATGGCATCTATTAGACCACTTAAAAGATTACTTTCCATTAGTATAATTGATTCTATTAGAACTGTAGATTAAGGTTTTATTTTTAAAAATCCTACTATAAAGGTATGATGTGATTTGGTGAGGATACTTATTTACAATATATATATAGATGTTATTATGTAAAAAGTACAAGTTGTTTTCACATATTTTATGTAATTCTTCTTCTGAGTATGCTAAGAAAATGCGGTTATTAAAATGTTAATGTGAGGCTATTTATGAATGAAGAATGTAAAAAATAATATTAAAAAAATTAGAATTGTAATAATTGACAGTGGTATAAATACAAAGAAAGATTATTTAAGAAATTCTGCAAAGGAAGAGATAGGATTTGAATTAAATAAAAGATTACAGATAGAAACTGAGTATAACCTAAAATAAAAAATGAGCACGGTGCAGCAACAGCTAAAACAATTAAAGATGGCTTTAAAATAGCCAAATACAGAGCTCACAGCTTACTTAGAAAGTATGTTAGAGCTGGATACCTTGGAAGAAAAACAGGAAGAGGATTCCATAACTATAGTAAATAATTTAATAAATAAAAAGCTAGTTCATTAATAATGGACTAGCTTTTGTTTATTTATAAATTACATATGAAGTTTTTATAGAGGCTAAGAGTGAAAAGAGATGTGTTATTACTCATTAAAAGTGTTAAAAAAACATATAAAAATTGCCATATAATATTGAATAATTTTACAATATATGATAATATTACAATAATAAATGAAAATGATTTTCAATATCAAAATTTGAGGTCGATATCGAAAATTTTATAAATTCTACTAGTTTTTCTGTATCTATTATAATTTTTGCATTGATAATTGAATTTTATTGTAATTATTAAGTGTAAATTTAAAGTTATAGATTTATGGAAAAATAATAAAATAAACAATATGGAGGTGAAAAAATTATAAGCAATAGTAAAGATTAAACTGGAATCCTTTACAAAAATTTTCATAATTTCTAAGAGAAGAGGGGATTTAAATATGAAAAGAAGTTCAAAAATTATTTCGACGCTATTAGTTGGGGCTGCACTTACCACAATGAGTAGCAAATTTTTTGCTGTTGAGAATAAAGGGGCAATAGAGAAAGAAATATTATCTGGTAAAGATAGATATGAAACAGCGATAAAGGTTAGCTCAAAATGGGACAAGGCTGATAATGTAATTCTAATTAATTCTATGGCAATTGCTGATGGACTATCCGCTGCACCTTTTGCAAAGCATAAAGATGCTCCAATACTTCTAACAGAATCAGATAAATTGACAGAGTCTACTAAGAAAAGAATAAAAGAATTAGCGGCTAAAAATATATTTATTGTTGGCGGAGAAGGGGTAGTGTCAAAGGAGGTTATTAAAGAGATAGAAGTTCTAGGAATCAAAGTTGAAAGAATATCTGGAAAAAATAGATATGAAACTTCAGTAAAAATAGCTAAACAATTAAATTTTGAAAAAGTTGCAGTAGTAAATGGTGTCACAGGATTAGCAGATGCACTATCCGTTGCAGCACCGGCTGCTACTAATGATATGGCAATATTACTTACAGATGGTAAAAACTTAGGGGAAGTTGAAGGTATGGTTAAGGGAAAAGAAACTTTTGCTGTAGGGGGAGAAGGAGTTGTTTCAGAAGCTCTAGTGAAAGAATTAAAGGCTGAAAGATTGAGTGGGAAAAATAGAAGTGAAACAAATGTGAAAATTATGGAGAAGTTTTATGGTAAAGAAGATGTTAAAGCACTTTATATTGCTAAAGACGGTTCAATAAAAGAAAATGAATTAATTGATGCATTAGCTTTAGGTTCCTTAGCGGGAAAAGAAGGTTCTCCAATAATATTAACAGGTAATAATTTAGATGAGACTCAAAAGAATTACTTAAGAGCTCAGAAGAATATTAAGATCATATATGAAATTGGTGGTAGCTTAAAGGACAATGTTGTTAAAAACATAGTTAATATTTTAAATAGTAAAGAAGAAACTTTAACAAAACCAACAGAAAATAACGGAAACTCAACAAAGCCAACAAAAGGGAATGAAAGTCCAACAAAATCAACAGTGAATAATGGAGGTTCAACGAAACCGACAGAAGGTAATGGAAGCTCAGCAAAGCCAACAGAGGGCAACGGAGAAACAACAAAACCAACAGAAGGTAACGGAGATTCAAGAAAGCCTAATCATGGTACAGAAGAGCCTAACAATAAAAATCTTATAGACAGAAATAAATCTTCAATAATGGAAGTGCATTTTGTATATTATGCAGTTTTGAGTCTAAATGAAGGTAATATAGATAATTGCGAGCTTTATATTGATGGAAATTCAGTAAAGCCTGAAAAGGTAAATACCAGTGGTACTATATTAAAAATAGAGCTTAAAGATAGTAATAAGAAAAAAATAAAAGTTGTAAAAGGTGACCTAGAAGATAGTGTTACTTTAGAACTTAAAATGTAAAGAAGGCTGATATAAAAATAAATATATCAAGCCTCAAGTTAAGATGTCAAAATGGACATCTATGAAAAAATATGCGATTTCATTATATCATAAATAAGTATTGGAGGATAGATAAATGAATAAAAATTCAAAAATATTGTATGCTATAGTTTTTGCTACATTTGCAAGTAGTATACATCCAGGCGTAGCGTTAGCAGCTCCAAGTGAGATATATGGTTATAAAAAAATGGATTTATTTGAATTTCACAAAACCAATTATGATAAAAATGGAAATATAAGATATTCACCAGAAACTACAACTTTTTCTATAGGAAATGATGAAAAAGATTTAGATAATAGCACTTCAGCAAGTCCAAAGAGTCCTTCTATAAAAAATACAAAAGCACATTCCAAAAAGGCAAAAGTTGATGCGGTAGCCCATGCTTCAAGTGGTGGCAGTAGCGATAAAGTAGATGCTGTGGGAAGTGCTAGTGGTGGATTTGTTGGTGCGGATGTAGTTTTTGATTTTGATATGCTATCTAATGCCTTAATATTAAAACAGTTAGGATATGATATTCCAGAAGTAAATAAGGTTATAGATGTATTCAATACTACAACAAGAACTCATATAGGCAAAAGAGGAGAAATAGATTTCCTTGTTGATTATGAAGATTATATGGCTAAAGCTGGAGAAGCTTATTATAATGATGAATATTTAAGTTTTGAAGAATATATAAAGAGCGGAAATTATAAAGCGAATCCTAATCGTCCATACTATTTAAAATATGTACTTGAAGATGGACTTTATGGAGAACAAATGAAACCAGAAGAGGTTTATAAGAAAACTTCACCAAAAGTTGCAGTGGATCTAGAAAATAATATAAAAGATAATACTATTACTTTAAAATTTAAAGACAATAAAGAGTGGAGAGAATCCATAGAATTAATAGAGTTAGTAGAAAACTATAATAGAAAACCATTAATCAACTATATAGAAATTAAAGATAGTGAGATAAAAATTAATACTGAAATCTTTAAATATGGGAAAAATACTATATCCATAAAATCAAAGAATTATAGAACAGTATTAATAGAACAACCTATATATAAAGGAAAAGTAAACTTAACAATTGATAATAATAATATTTTAGGAAATGATATCATAGTTAAAGGTGGAGACAAAAATTATATAGAATCATTAAAGACTATAACTGTAAATGGAAATAGTTTATCAAAAGATAAATGGAAGGTAAATGAAGATAATAGTATAGTTATATCAAAAGATGTGTTCTCTCAAAGTGGCATATATAATATTATTTTAAAAGCAGATCCAGAATATGTTGATAGCAAATTAAGTATTAATGTTGTAAGAGGAACTGGTGATAAAGTTATTTTACATGAAGATATAATAGATAACTTTGAAGGAAATACAATGGAAATATTTATTGAAAATTATAATGAACAGTGGAAAGAAAACATTAAAGAAATAGAAGTTGGAAAATATAAATATATAACTAAGGAGATAAGTATTGAAAATGGAAAAATTATTTTACCATCTGAATTATTTAAAGGACAAAATGGAAAGGTTAATATAAAGGTTACATTAAAAGATGGAACAGAATATTTAGTAGTACAAAATATATATAAAAACAACGAAAGCTTGAAAGTGTCAGAATTGATTTCTAAAAAAGTTGAGCTAGGACAAGATATAACTATAAACTTTGATAAAAATACTAAATTCCAAAAATCTATTTATAAAATAGAAAAAATATATTCAGGAAACATACCATCCTTAAATACACCATTAGAATATATAGTTCAAGATGGAAAAATTATTTTAAAACACAATTCTAGAATATTTGGTAATAATGGAGTATATAAAATAAGAGTTTTTGCAACAGGATATGAACCAAAAGATGTAACTATTGAATTAATTAAGAATCCTCCAACTGTATTATTACCAGCACCCCCAACAATAGGAGAAGAGTTCATGATACAAGTAAGCAGAACTACTCCAGAATATAATTGGGGAGATAATGTTAAAGAGGTTTACGTAGATGGAGAAGCATTACAAAAAGATTTACATTATACATCCAATATTGGAGGAGTTTATTTTAAGGTAGGTGCTATAAATTATTCAGGAGAACACCTAATAAAAATAGTTTCTACAGGATATAAGGATTATGAAGTAGCTTTAAGATTTAAAGATATAGATGGAAATCTTTCAGATAAAAATCAGGTGGAAAATGTTAAGCTTAATGAAAATCTAATTTTAGGAGAAAACTTAACAATAATATCTACAGATAAAAATTGGGTTAATGGTATATATGAAGTCAAGATAAATGATAGTGTAATAAGTAAAAATAATTATAGATTTGAAAATAATAATTTAGTAATTAATAATCATGAAGTTATAAATTTAGGTAAAAACAAAATATTCATAAAATCAATTAACTATAAAAAAGCTGAGTTTGAAGTAAATGTTATAAATGATCATAAGCTTTTAAATCCTCCAATACTTAAAGAAGATATAACAGACAACACAGCTTCAAAAGAAATTGAAATAACTTTTGAGGATAACAAGGCTTGGAGAGAGGGGATTGAATATATTTTAATAGATGGAAATAAGTTTTCTAAAAATGATGTTCATGTAGAAAATGGTAAAATAATCATACCTTCAGGAATATTGACAGAAGGAAATTGCAAGATAGTTATTATATCTAAAGGATATAATAATGCAACATTAACACAAAAAATAAGTAAGGTTGTACCTGAGAATATTAAACTAATGCCATCAATTATAAAAGCTGGACAAAATGTTACAATAAATTATGCTTATAGAGAAGGTTACAGTGTAGAGGAAGTCTATATTAATGGTGAAAAAATAGATATGGAAAAATACGCTGAAAAAACCTTCTTTGGAGATTTACGTTTAAAAGGAGAACTGTTTAGTAAAGCAGGACAATACTCTATCGTTATAAAATCTTCAGAATTTGTAGATAAAGAATTTTCTTTAGAAGTCAAAGAAGGAAAAACAGAAGTAGAAGATGGATTAAAAAATCCAGGTAATATTAAGTTAATGTCAGCAGTTATAAATTCTAATGATAAAGCTGATGTATGGATAGGATATATGAGTGAATATGAACCTACAAAGATTTTAGTAAATGGAAAAGAAATAGATATGGCTAAGGACTACGAAAAGCAACATATTGGAGGCATATTTATAAAAAATCTATTTAGTAAAGCAGGAGAATATAAAATCGTGTTAAAAGCAGACGGATATAAAGATGTAGAACTTAACTTAACTGTAATTGGTAATGAAAATGAATCAAATAATGGTGATATAAGTGAGGATAAAAATAAAGAAGAAGTTTCAAAAGATGCACCAGAGAATGTTAAGCCAAATATATCATCTATAAAGGTAAACAGTAATGTTCGAATAAATTATGCTTATACATCTGAATATATTGTAGAAGATGTATATATCAATGATAAAAAAATAGAGAAAGATAAAGATTATGAAAAAACTTTCTTTGGAGATTTATCTTTAAAAGAGCATTTATTTAGTAAGGATGGAGAATATAAAATAGTCCTAAAAACAAAAGGCTATAAAGACAAAGAGTTAAAATTAATTGTTACTAGTGATAAAGAAGAAGTAGAAGAATCAAGCAATGAAGATATAGAAAAAACTTTAAAGGATGTACCAAACAGTGTAAAATTAATGGACTCAATTATAAATGTCAATGGTAAAGCTACTATATATGTAGGATATATGAGTGAATACGAACCTACAAAAATTTTAGTAAATAAAAAAGAAATAGATATGATTAAAGATTATGAAAAACAGCATATAGGGAATCTTTATGTTAAGAATGCATTTGATAAAGCAGGAGAATATAAGATAATTTTAAAAGCGGATGGTTATAAAGAGAAAGAATTAAATTTAACTGTAAAATAAAATTAAATATATTTTCTAAGAAATTTAAAATAATATTTAGGCTGTTGGCAAGTTATTTTGTCAACAGCCTTGTATTTTCAAAAAGGAATTTATTTGTTTATATAAAATTATTATAGTAAGATATATATGTATATAGATATATTAGTTCTAAAACCAATATATATGAAAATAGTTTATGTTTTTTAGTATTATAATTAGAACTATTGAATTCACAATTCACAATTATGGATATCTCTCAGCAAAAGCTGAGAAATTTAAAACTATCTATTTTTTGAAGTGATGTAATCATTTACTATAAAATATCAACAATAATAGATTACTAGTAAAATATTAATTTCAACTATAATTGTGAATTTTACATTGAAATTGTTCATTATTTTAACTTGTTAAAGAGAGGTAAAATCATTAACTACTTCTAATCTCAATTGAGAAGTTAAAAGGCGTAATTTTCTGAAAATCCCTTGAAAAACTATGTAAACAAGAGTACAATATACTTGTACAAATTGTTAATTTATTATCAATATTATTGAGGGGCAGTTATCTTTGGATGGCTGTGAAAGGGGATTAATAATGAACAGATTTACATTACCAAGAGACATCTATTATGGTGAAAACTCATTAGAAGTTTTAAAATCTTTAAAAGGTAAAAGAGCTATAATAGTTACAGGTGGTAGCTCAATGCAAAAGTTTGGTTTCTTGGATAAAGTTAAAAATCTATTAGAAGAAGCTAATATAGAAGTCAAAATATTAGAAGGAGTAGAACCAGATCCATCTATTGAAACAGTTATGAAAGGTGCAGAGGAAATGAGAAACTTTGAACCAGAGTGGATTGTTTCTATAGGAGGAGGATCACCAATAGATGCTGCAAAGGCTATGTGGGTATTTTATGAGCATCCTGAATTAACTTTTGAGGATATTAAGGATCCATTTTCTATTCCTACATTAAGAAATAAAGCTAGATTTGTAGCAATACCTTCAACCAGTGGTACGGCAACAGAAGTAACAGCATTTTCCGTTATCACTGACTATGAAAAGAAAATAAAATATCCATTAGCGGATTATAATATAACTCCAGATATAGCTATACTAGACACTGAACTTACTATGACTATGCCTAAGAGCTTAGTAGCTCATACTGGAATGGATGCATTGACTCATGCTATAGAGGCTTATGTAGCATCTAATAAATCACATTTTTCTGATCCATTAGCTATGGAAGCAATAACAATGATAAAGAAAAATATATTACAATCTTATGATGGCTGTAAAAAAGCTAGAGAACAAATGCATATAGCACAATGTTTAGCAGGAATGGCGTTTACAAATGCACTATTAGGTATAACTCATTCAATGGCTCATAAAACCGGTGCAGTATTTAATATTCCACATGGATGTGCTAATGCAATATTTTTACCATATGTTATAGATTTTAATAAAACTGCTTGTAGTGAAAGATATGCTAATGTTGCTAGAAATTTAGGTTTAACTGGCGAAAGCGATGAAGAATTAATAAATGCATTAACAGACTGTATAAGAGAATTAAATGATGTTATGGACATACCTTCTTCATTAAAAGAATATGGTGTAAAAGAAGAAGATTTTAATAAATGGGTAGATTATATTTCAGAAAATGCAATACAAGATGCTTGCACTGGCTCTAACCCAAGAACTGTTTCTGTTGAAGAAATGAAAAAAATATTTACTTGCACATTTAATGGAGAAAAAGTAGATTTTTAATTTAAATATATGAAATTATAGATTTATAAGTTTATAGAAATGTATTAAGGTGTCTGAAATAAAATAACTAGTCAAAGGTGGAACCTATTTTATATCAGATAGATTGATAGTTTTGTCAGCAAAACATGATATAAGATAAGATAGCGTGATGACTAGTTATTTATTGATACCTTAACTTCTAAGTTCAAAGATACAAAGTTATTGTTATATCTTTGCTTGTGAAATAAATAGTTTTTAAAATGTAATAAAAAGAAAACACACAAATAGTATTATATTGTATATAATGTAAACGTTTGTTAGAAAAAATGCGAATAGTGAAAAAATTCTAATAATATGTACAATTAATATTGACTATATAGAATATAGAATATAGAATATATATGTAAAGTTAATATTTTGGTGAATGAGGATTGTTGGAGATATTCCGTTTTATATAGGGATAACCGTAGAAGAAATGAATAGTATAGCTATGGGCTATTCAGAAGCTTTCAGGTGAAGTACAATAATCGGATACCACCCTGGAGAGACTCATTTTATGAGCATCGAAGAAGAAACTCAAAATTATTTTAATTTGTGGTTTTGGGGAAACTTTCAGATAAAAGGACAGGTGTAAATAGCATTTATTTGTGTGCATATTTACTTATTGTCCCTTTTTTGTTGCAAAAACATAAGGAATGTATAGTATAATTAGGTTAGTGTATATTTAGTATGGACAAGTTATCTTTAGGTGTCTAAAATAAAATAGACTAGCATACTGATTAGTTATTTTTGAAGATGCCTTATTAAAATGATTAGATTTGGAGGAACATGAATATGTATAAAATAGCTGAAAAAAGGGATTTAGCACCTCAAATTTTCTTAATGAATATTGAAGCACCTAGGGTAGCTAGATCAGCTAAACCAGGTCAATTTATAATCGTTAGAATGGATGAAAAAGGAGAAAGAGTTCCTTTAACTATTTGCGACACAGACGCAGAAAAAGGAACAGTTACAATAGTTGTTCAAACTATTGGATGTTCAACTAAAGAAATGGCAAAATTAGAAGCTGGAGATATGGTAGCTGATTTTGTTGGACCATTGGGGATGGAATCTGAACTATTACATGAAGACTTAGAAGAACTTAAAAATAAGAAGATATTATTTATATCTGGTGGTGTTGGAGCTGCTCCAGTTTATCCACAAGTTAAATGGTTAAATGAACAAGGCATAAAAGCTGATGTTATAATGGGATATAAAACTAAGGAAATGGTAATTTTAGAAGAAGAAATGAAAACTGTTGCTGGAGATGTTTTTGTATGTACAGATGATGGTACTCATGGTTTCAAAGGAATGGTAACTAATAAATTACAAGATCTAGTACAAAACGAAGGTAAAAAATATGATTTAGTTGTATCAATAGGACCTATGATAATGATGAAATTCGTTTGTAAGTTAACAGAAGAGCTAGGAATAAGAACAGTTGTAAGTTTAAATCCAATAATGGTTGATGGAACTGGAATGTGTGGAGCATGTAGAGTTACAGTTGGAAATGAAACTAAATTTGCTTGTGTTGATGGCCCAGAATTTGATGGACACAAAGTTAACTTTGATGAGGCATTAAAAAGAATATCAATGTATAAAACTGAAGAGTGTAAAAAAGATAGCATAAAAGAAGGCTGTGGTTTAGGAGGTAATAAATAATGGCTATAGATAGAATGAAGAGAACTCCAATAGCAGAACAAGATGCTAAAGTAAGGGCTAAAAACTTTGAAGAAGTATGTTTAGGATATAATGAAGAAGAAGCTGTACAAGAAGCTTCAAGATGTTTAAACTGTAAAAACAAACCATGTGTTGGTAAATGTCCAGTTGCTATAGATATACCAGAATTTATAGCACATGTTAAAAATAGAGAATTTGAAGAAGCTGCTAAAGCTTTAGATAAGTATACAGCACTTCCAGCAGTTTGTGGAAGAGTTTGTCCTCAAGAATTGCAATGTGAAAGTAAATGCGTTCTTGGAATAAAAGGAGAGCCTGTGGCAATTGGTAAACTTGAAAGATTTGTGGCTGACTGGTCAAGAGAACATAATGTAGATTTAACTAAAGATATAGAAAAGAAGAATAGAAAAGTAGCTGTTATAGGCTCAGGTCCAGCAGGAATAACTTGTGCTGGGGATTTAGCTAAAATGGGATATGATGTAACTGTGTTTGAAGCATTACATGAACCAGGTGGAGTTTTAGTTTATGGAATTCCTGAGTTTAGATTACCAAAGGAAACAGTTGTTAAGCATGAAATAAATAATTTAATTAAATTAGGTGTAAAAATAGAACATAATGTAATTGTTGGAAGAACAGTTACAATAGATCAATTAATAAGTGAAGAAAAATTTGAAGCGGTGTTTATAGGTTCAGGTGCAGGTCTTCCTAAATTTATGGGAATACCAGGAGAAAACTTAAATGGAGTATTCTCTGCAAATGAATTTTTAACAAGAAATAACCTAATGAAAGCTTTCAAAGAAGGATATTCTACTCCAATAAAAGCTGGTAATAAAGTTGCAGTTGTTGGTGGTGGAAACGTTGCTATGGATGCTGCTAGAACAGCTTTAAGACTAGGGGCAGAGACTCATATAGTTTATAGAAGAAGTGAAGCAGAACTTCCAGCAAGAGTTGAAGAAGTACATCATGCTAAAGAAGAAGGAATAATACTTGACCTTCTAGTTAATCCAATTGAAATCCTTGGAGATGAAAATGGATGGGTTAAAGGAATGAAATGCATAAGAATGGAGCTAGGAGAAGCTGATGCTTCAGGAAGAAGAAGGCCTGTTGAGGTTCCAGGTTCTGAGTTTGTAATTGACTGTGATACAGTTATAATGTCATTAGGAACATCACCAAACCCACTAATTCCATCTACAACAGAAGGATTAGAGATTAATAAGTGGAAGTGTATAGTAGCTGATGAAGAGACAGGAAAAACTTCTAAAGCTAAAGTTTATGCTGGTGGAGATGCTGTAACAGGTGCTGCAACAGTTATACTTGCAATGGAAGCAGGTAAAAAAGCTGCTAAAGCTATAGACGAAGATTTATCAAAAAATAACTAAATTGTTTAAATAACATATTTAATAAAAATATACAAGCTTACTATGAAGCTTGTATATTTTTTTAGAAAGTTATGATTTAAATGTTTACATAAAGACTTATTATTAAATATAAAATTATTTTATTGATAAAAGCAAATGTAAATAACAGTGTTACTTAAGAAAATAAATTTAGTATAAATGAAAAGTATTTATAATTTATTTATTCTTTATTTTCCATTCTTAGTTTTTTATAATCTTCTATTATCCTTTCGATAAATGCTATTTGTTCTTCTTTGCTAAGTTTTGATAGTTCCTTGTAACCACAGTGATAAAAACAACCATGATATGATTTTATAGGTTTTTCTGATGGTCTATGTAATCTAAGGTCTAAAGGACAAGGCTGATACTTAGTATCTCTTGCTTTTAGTTGATCTCTATTTATAGGATGGCTGTTTATCTCATCTATTAGCGCAATATTACCAACCTCTTCACAAAGTCCAACGAGACCTTTACCTTCTTTAACATGATTTAATAGTTTTTCAAGAGTATAGATATATTCTTTATCTGATAGCTCTTTATTTTCTAGTGCCTTCATTTTCTCTCTCCTTTTGCTTTTGTACCATAATTAATTAACTAATTTTATTATTAGCTATATTTTAACTGATTATTAAATTTAGATTCTATCTAAAAAATTTTAAATAATTTATAATTTGTTATTTTTATTGAAGTTACTGTTTAGCTTTAAAAATAAATTAATTTTAAATTTCTCAGCTTTTGCTGAGAAATGTCCGCAATTGTGCATTTAATAGCGTTATTTAAGATAATAAAAAACACTAATTACTTTAAATATGCATTAATTTTTGAATTTATATACTTATAGCATACTTGATGCCACTATATTATAATATTTTTAAAACTAGATTTCCATGATTTCAATAGGAGTATGTATCCAAAATCCTTAAACTTTCATTTGGAATTCATGAAGAGAAAAATATTTTAAATACTTTATATTTAGGAGGAAAAGTATGAAAACATTAAGAATATTTCAAGTAGATGCTTTTACAGAAGAAAAGTTTAAAGGTAACCCAGCAGCAGTATGTATTTTAGAAGATGAAATAGAAGACGAGATTCTACAAGCTATTGCTAAAGAAATGAATTTATCAGAAACTGCTTTTGTTAAAGCTATAGACGGAAAGTCCTTCAAAGATGAAAAAACTTTTTCATTAAGATGGTTTACGCCAACTCAAGAAGTGACCTTATGTGGACACGCTACTCTTGCAACTTCACAGGTTATATTTGAGCACTATAACAATTGTAATGAAAAACTAAATTTCCAAACTAAAAGTGGCAATCTTGTGTGTGAAAAAAAATTAAAAGGTATATCTTTAAATTTTCCACTAGATGAACCAACGGATATAGTACCTGAAAATCAGTTATTAGAAGCAATGGGAATTAAAGAGTTTAAAGATTGTGTAATCGGTGAAAATACAAGGAAAGTAGTTATTAAACTTAATAGCATAAAAGAAGTATTAGAACTTAAACCTAATTATGAAAAAATGAAAGCTATAGCCTTTAAAACAGATATTAAAGGAGTAGGGGTTACATGTAAAGGTGATGAGAACTATGATTTTATTTCTCGTTATTTTAATCCATGGGCAGGTATAAATGAAGATTCTGTCACTGGATCTGTTCATACTTTATTGGCTAATTATTGGAAGGAAATTTTTAATAAAAATACATTAAAAGCATATCAAGCCTCAGAGAGAGGTGGAGAAATACTACTTAACATTTTAAATCATGATAGAGTTGAATTAATTGGTAAGGCTGTGATTGTACTTAAAGGAGAGATTTATACAATTGAGAATTGACGATTGACAATGGAGAATTGTTGATGTTTCTCTTTTATAAGAGAAACTTTGAATTGATTTCTTTTTGAAGTTATTCAGTAACTTCTTATAAAAAGCTAGCAATGCAATTGCTAGTAAAAAAATTAGTTAAAGAAATTAGTTTGACTAAAACTAATTTCAACCTTAATTGTCAATTTTCCATTGTCAATCCTCAATTGCCTAAGGTTTTCTTCTTTTTAATGTGGACAAGTGATATAATTTATTTAGTTATATATTAGGCATGTTCAAAAAAATAATAGATCGGTATGGTTAACCTATTTTATATCATACTGCGTTGTCAGAACCTGATCATAGCACCACTATGAGCAGAACCTGACGCCTTGTCTGATATGAGGCATATTCAAAAAATAGCTAGTTAGTATACTCATCTATTTTGCATCATACTGCGTCGTCAGAACTCCATGATAGCTAAACTATCATGAAAACCTGTCTCCTTTTCTGATGCAAAACATATTTCGAATCTTTAACTAGCTATTTTCTTTCATATGTCTAAAATATACTAACATCTTTGGTCAATTATTTTCTGTCAGATGCCTTGAAGAAATAAAGCTTTGGGAGGAAGATTTTATGTTGTTGGATAAGGTAAAAAGATTTTACGGTAGTGAATATGATTTAAATTGTGCTGAAACTATAATTTATGCGGCAAATGAAGAATATAATATGAATCTTAATAAACAAACCTTAAAGGCAATGGCAGCTTTTGGTGGTGGAATGGCAGTGGAAAGTGTTTGCGGTGTTATAACAGGTGCTATATCTGTAATTGGAATATTATTTACTGAAGAAAGAGCTCATGAAAGTGATAGAGTAAAAAACTTAACGAAGGAATACTTTGAAAAATTTACCTCAAAGTTAGGTAGCGATAATTGTGCAAAATTAAAAGAAAGTTATAGGAATGACGAAGCAAGATGTTTTAAAATGATAGAAATTGGTGCAGAAGTTTTAGATGAGATAGTTATGAGAGAACTTAGGTAATTCACAATTCACAGCGCAAAATTCACAATTATGGATATTTCTCAGCTGTCACTGAGAAATTTAGAATTGATTCCGTAGCGGCGAGCAGTGTTCGCCACATAACTAGCAACTGTATTGCTAGTCAAAAATTTATTAAAAGAAATTATTTTGTTTAAAAATAATTTCCTCCTTAATTGTGAATTGTGAACTGTGAATTGTGCATTATTTTAAGTTCTCAATTGTATAACTTGTTTATTTAGTGAAAGAATTATAATATCTCTTATATTTACTAAAGCTAATTTTATAATAAAAGGATGTGTTATGATGGATTTTAAAGAAATTTTAGAATTTGGAGATAGAATTGTATTAAAGGGAGTTAAAAACTTTGAATTACCTCATATTTTTGAATGCGGACAATGCTTTAGATGGAGTAGGTTAGAAAATGATAATTATATTATGGTAGCTTATAGAAAAGTTATAGAGTTAGAAAAAAATAATGATGAGGTAATAATTTATAATACAACTAAAGAAGACTTTGATAACATATGGTGCGACTATTTTGATTTAAAAAGAGATTATACTTCTATTAAAGAAGAATTAAGTAAGGATTCATTACTTAAAAAATCCGTAGAATTTGGACATGGAATTAGATTACTTCAGCAAGAACCTTTCGAAATAGTGCTATCTTTTATAACTTCTGCAAACAATAGAATCCCAATGATAAAAAGAGCAATAGAAAATATAAGTAAGAAATTCGGAGATGAACTTCATTATAAAGGTAAAACATATTATGCTTTCCCTACACCAGAGCAACTTATAAATGCTTTACCAGAAGAAATTGAAAGCTTAGGAGTTGGATTTAGAGCAAAATACATAACTGATGCTATAAACAAAGTTTATAATAATGTTTATAATTTGGAAGAAATAAAATCATTAAGTGATGATGAGTGTCATGAAGCACTAAAGCAGTTTAATGGTATAGGACCTAAAGTTTCAGACTGTATAATGCTTTTCTCAATGGAGAAATATTCTGCTTTCCCGGTGGATGTATGGGTAAAAAGAGCAATGCAATTTTTCTATTTAGCACCAGATGTATCTTTACCTAAGATAAGAATATTTGCTCGTGATAAATTTGGAGAATTATCAGGCTTTGCACAACAATATCTATTCTACTACGCTAGGGAAAACAACATAAAGATTGAGTAGTATGAACAAGTTAGTCAATTGAGAATTGAAAATGGACAATTGGCAATGCGGTTGAAATTAGTTTTAATCAAACTAATTTCTTCTAATGTATTTTTAATAAAAGTGACTACGTCACTTTAAAAAAGAAATCAATTGAAAACTTCTCCTTTAAAGGAGAAGTATCAATAATTGTCCATTGTCAATCGTCAATTCTCAATTATATAAGAAGAGGATACTAATAAAGTTAACTAATACTATGGAGAAACTATAAATGCTAATTTTTTATAAAAGTTACTGTGTAGCCTAAAAATAATTATTTTAAATTTCTCAGCTACTGCTGAGAAATGTCAATAATTGTCCATTGTCCATTGTCAATTTTCCATTGCAGAAGGGATGTTTATGAATTATATAATTGATAAAATAAATAAGTATAAAGTATATATTATATTAGGAATTCTCATAATCATTGGTGGATTTATTGGTTATGAGTATTTTTTTAAATATGCTGATTTGTTTAAAAATCCAGATAAAATAAAAGAGGTTATCTTATCCTATGGAAGTTATAGCATATTAATCTTTATACTAATACAAATACTTCAAGTAGTATTTTTCTTTATTCCAGGAGAAGTTATACAAATTGCAGGAGGATACATTTTTGGTAGTTTTTTAGGAGGAATAATTTCTGTTATTGGCATTTTTCTAGGAAGTGCTATTGGATATTTAATTGCAAGATACTTGGCAAGGGATATGGTCCGAAAAATCATAGAAAAGAAGAATTTAAAATTCTTTAGAAAGATATTAACAAAAGGTAGTAATAAAATGGTCATATTGCTTGTATACTTAATTCCAGGGATACCTAAAGATATATTAGTCTATCTTTGTGGATTATCTGATGTAGATTTTTGGGATTTTATATTGTATTCAAGTATGGGCAGATTTCCGTGGATAATTATTTCAGCTATATTTGGACATAGTATAGGTGATAGAAACTATGTAATTTTAGGAAGCTTAGCCATAATATCCATTATATTTTTCTTAATAGGAGTACTAAAAGGAAATAAAGTACTTCAATATTTACATGAAAAAAGAAAAAAAAGGGAATGAATATTAAAGCATATTTAAAAATAACTAGTTAGTATGTTCATCTGGTTTGTATAGGGATACAATGCGAAAACTTAATATATACTCTAGAAAATAAATTTTCTATAAAAATAGTCTAAATCCTTAGAAATTAAGGATTAATAATGAAGAATGAAAAATTCAGGAAAAAATTCACTAAAGGTGAATTTCTTAAAATAAAATTTATTTTTAAAAAACTCCAAAAGCTTTAGCAGTAGAGTTTTAACCATAATTCTTTATTCAAAAAAAGATTTTTTATTATGGAAATTAAAATCACGCATAAGTTAAATTTTGATTAAGGAACCGTATATCATACTGCGTCGTCATAATTTAATGATAGCTAGACTATAATGAAAATTTGTCGAACTGTTTGATGTAAAATAGATTTCGTACTTTTAACTAGTTATTTTATTTCATATGCCTAAAATAAAAGTTGATAAAAAATACAATTAATAGAAATATTGAGAAAAGATAAGGAAAATAAAGTTATATTAAGGAAAATTGGAATAAAGGCTATTTTTGAACTGTAAAGCAAATTTGATATTAATCTAAGGTTTAATTATGATAATAATAGAATTAGCACTCAATGATATGGAGTGCTAACAAATTGAAAATAAATAATTTTTATTTCATATATTTAAGGAGGGCTAAACTATGGCAATAAAACCACTTGGTGATAGAGTAGTTATAAAAAGATTAGAGGCTGAGGAGAAGACTAAGAGCGGAATAGTTCTTACGTCAGCATCAAAGGAGAAACCACAAGAGGCTGAGGTTATTGCAGTAGGCTCAGGACTTGTAGTTGACGGAAAAGAAATAAAAATGGAAGTTAAAGTAGGGGATAAAATATTATTCTCTAAATACGCAGGTAATGAAATTAAACACGAAGGACAAGAATATATCATATTAAAGCAAGAAGATATATTAGCAGTTATAGAGTAATATTATAGAATATAGTCGAAAAGTAAGCGTATAATAGGAGGTTTTATCATGGCTAAGACAATTTTATTCGGTGAAGAAGCAAGAAGAGCTATGCAAAGAGGAGTGGATACTTTAGCAGATACAGTTAAAGTAACTTTAGGACCAAAAGGAAGAAACGTTGTTTTAGATAAAAAATTCGGTTCTCCACTTATAACTAATGATGGAGTAACAATTGCTAGAGAAATAGAACTTGAAGATGCTTTTGAAAATATGGGAGCACAACTTGTTAAAGAAGTTGCTACAAAAACTAATGATGTAGCAGGGGATGGTACTACAACAGCTACAGTTTTAGCTCAAGCTATAATAAGAGAGGGCTTAAAAAACGTAACAGCTGGTGCTAATCCAATGTTAATAAGAAATGGAATAAGAATGGCAGTAGATAAAGCTGTTGAAGAAATAAAAAAATATTCTAAGCCAATAAACGGAAAAGAAGATATATCAAGAGTTGCAGCTGTATCAGCGGCAGATGAAGAAATCGGACAATTAATAGCAGATGCAATGGAAAAAGTGGGAAATGAAGGAGTTATCACTGTTGAAGAATCTAGAACTATGGGAACAGAGCTTGACGTAGTTGAAGGAATGCAATTTGACAGAGGATATTTAAGTCCATATATGGTAACTGATCCAGATAAAATGGAAGCTATTTTAGATGACGCATATATCTTAATCACTGATAAGAAAATCAGTAACTTACAAGAAATTCTACCAGTACTTGAACAAATAGTTCAGCAAGGAAAGAAATTATTAATAATTGCTGAAGACATAGAAGGAGAAGCATTAGCTACATTAGTAGTTAATAAATTAAGAGGAACATTTACTTGTGTTGCTGTTAAAGCTCCTGGATTTGGTGACAGAAGAAAAGAAATGCTTGAAGATATAGCAATACTTACAGGTGGAGTTGTAATTTCTGAAGAATTAGGATATGACCTAAAAGAAGCTACAGTAGAAATGCTTGGAAGAGCTGAAAGTGTTAAAATTTCTAAAGAAAATACGACTATTGTAAATGGAAAAGGAAATAAAGAAAATATAGCTCAAAGAGTAAATCAAATAAAAATACAAATGGAAGAAACAACTTCTGATTTCGATAAAGAAAAATTAAATGAAAGACTTGCAAAACTTGCAGGTGGAGTAGCTGTAATAAAAGTTGGAGCTGCTACAGAAACAGAACTTAAAGAAAGAAAATTAAGAATAGAAGACGCATTAGCTGCTACCAAAGCTGCTGTTGAAGAAGGAATAATTGCTGGTGGTGGAACTGCATATGCAAATGCAATTCCTGAAGTTGAAAAATTAACTTCTGATATAGATGATATTCAAGTTGGTATCAATATTGTGAAAAAAGCATTAGAAGAACCATTAAGACAAATAGTTATAAATGCTGGTTATGAAGGTTCTGTAATCATAGAAAAAGTTAAAGGAACTGGAGCAGAAATGGGTTACGATGCATTAAGAGGAGAATTCGTAGACATGATAAAAGCTGGTATAGTTGACCCAACTAAGGTTGCAAGAACTGCTCTTCAAAATGCTGCATCAGTAGCTGCAACATTCTTAACAACAGAATCTGCTGTAGTAGATCTTCCAGAGAAAAATCCTGTTGCACCTATGGCACCAGATATGGGAATGGGTGGAATGTACTAATAAAAAAACATGGAGTTATGACGAAAGTCATAACTCTTTTTTTATGTATATGAAAGTATAAAAAATTTTGAAAGTTGAAGATAAAAATAGTAGATATTTTTTATAACCTATATTATAATAAGAACAAATGTTCTGTGGAGGGAAGATAAGATAATGATAAATAAAATAGGAAAAATAACAATATACGTAAATAATCAAGAAGAAGCTAAAAAATTCTGGACTGAAAAAGTGGGATTTGTAGTTAAGTTTGAACAAGAAATGATGCCAGGTATGAAATGGTTAGAAGTAGGTCCAAGTGAAGATGAATTTGCAACATTTATATTATATAATAAAGAAGTAATGGAGACTCAAAATCCGTCAGCTAATGTTACTCATCCATCAATAATATTAAGTACAACTGATATTGATAAGGCATATGACGAGATGAAAGAAAATGGAGTGGATTTAGGAAAGCTAATGGCTATGCCTTATGGAAAGATGTTTTCATTTAAAGATCAAGATGGAAATGAGTACTTATTAAGAGAAGATAAATAGGATATTTATAGAGTGATAAAGTTATTCTTTATCACTTTTTAAAAATATAAACTAAGACATCTTTGAGAAATAGCATACTAATATTCTATCATATATTCTATCATATTGAGTTATTAGAACATTTTCATAGCATAACTATAGATGGAATATAGCGCCTTGTGTGATGCAGACTATATGGCTCATATTTGACTTGTCATTTTCTTTCACATTTCTAGAGCTTAAACTAATTCTTAATAAAGTGATTATAAAAAAGTTAAAGTTAAGGTATAAGAAAGCAAGATTATCTCCAAATTTTCCATAAGAATAAAAAAGCATTTATAGATTTTTATTTCACAGTTATAATTTAAATTAAATACGTTATATAATTAGATGAACTTTTTATTAATTTTATTCTTTTTTAATGTTGACAAAATGTTAAATATTAAATAGAATAGTTTTAATAAGTTACGGAAATAACAAAAATAGCATTAAATATTAATATATTTAACTCATATATCCCTTGAATATGGCAAGGAGTATCTACCGGAAACCAAGAATTTCTGACTATGAGTAAAATTGGTATACTTATATTTGAGTTTTTATTAATGAAGCTTTTATTGAGTACTAATTTTACTTAGAGGGAATAAGTAGAGTTAGTATTTTTTATTTGCTATGAATTTCAAGTTTAAGTATTAAACATATTCAATTTAAAAGGTCTAATATTAGAAGAAATTACTAAAACTTTTTAGATAATTAGATTTAGTTAATTTCCTTTATATATGGACAAGTTATTTACTGTATAAGTATGTATTATTTGTGGAATACAACTTATGAGGGAATTTAAAAATTACAATTAGGAGTGAGGATATAATGGCAAGAATATTAAAACAAGCATACACATTTGATGATTTATTATTAGTTCCAAATAAATCTGAAGTTTTACCTAAGGATGTTTCTTTAGTTACTAATTTAACCAAAAAAATAAAACTAAATATTCCATTAATGAGTGCAGGTATGGATACGGTAACTGAATCTAAAATGGCAATTTCTATGGCAAGAGAAGGCGGAATTGGAATAATACATAAAAATATGAGTATTGAAGCTCAAGCTAATGAAGTTGATAGAGTTAAGAGACAAGAAAATGGTGTAATTACAAATCCTATATCATTACCTAAAGGTAAAATAGTTCAAGATGCATTAGATTTAATGGCTAAATACAGAATATCAGGGATACCTGTTACAGAGGGAAAAAAACTGGTAGGAATTATTACTAATAGAGACATTGTCTATGAAACAGATTATACTAAAAGTATTGAGGAAGTAATGACAAGCAAAAATTTAGTCACTGCACCTCAAGGTACTACTGTGGAAGATGCTAAAGAAATATTGAAAAAACATAAAATAGAAAAATTGCCATTAGTAGATAGTGAAGGAAATTTAACAGGATTAATAACTGTAAAAGATATAGAAAAAACAGTTAAATTCCCAAATGCAGCTAAGGATGAAAGAGGAAGACTTCTTTGTGGTGCAGCAGTTGGTGTAACTAAGGATATGATGGAAAGAGTAGATGCATTGGTTGCAGTAGATGTTGACATTATAACTATAGATACAGCACATGGACATTCCAAAGGAGTTTTAGATGCTGTAAAAACTGTTAAAGAAAAATATCCAGAACTTCAAGTTATTGCAGGAAACGTTGCTACAGCTGAAGCTACAAAAGATCTAATAGAAGCCGGTGCAGACTGTATTAAAGTTGGTATCGGACCAGGATCAATTTGTACAACAAGAGTTGTTGCAGGAGTTGGAGTACCTCAATTAACAGCAATTATGGACTGTGTAGAAGAAGCAAATAAATATGATGTACCAGTTATTGCTGACGGAGGACTTAAATATTCAGGAGACGTAGTTAAGTCACTTGCTGCTGGAGCTAAGATTTGTATGATGGGTTCAATGTTTGCAGGTTGTGAAGAAGCACCGGGAGAAACTGAAATTTATCAAGGAAGAAGTTATAAAGTTTATAGAGGAATGGGTTCTTTAGGAGCTATGGCGGCAGGAAGTAAAGATAGATATTTCCAAGAAGATAATAAGAAACTTGTTCCAGAAGGTGTAGAAGGAAGGCTTCCATTTAAAGGACCAGTTGTTGATACAATTTATCAATTAGTTGGTGGTATACGTTCAGGAATGGGATACTTAGGATCACCTACTTTACCAATACTATATGAAACTGCTACTTTCGTAATTCAAACATCAGCGGGACTTAGAGAAAGTCATCCTCATGATATTTCAATCACAAAAGAAGCTCCAAACTATAGTGCTTAATCATCTTAGGATGATTAAGTTCTTTAAGGTAGTATTAATAAAATAGCTAGTAAAGGTACTAATTACTTTATTAAATACTGCTAAAGGAGAAATCAATTTTAAGGAGGAAGCTAAGATAATGAAAAGAGAACTTATATTAGTTGTTGACTTTGGCGGACAATACAATCAACTTATAGCAAGAAGAGTAAGAGAAAATCATGTCTATTGTGAAATAGTTCCTTATACAATTTCTGCTGAGAAAATTAAAGAAATGAATCCAAAAGGAATAATATTTACTGGTGGACCAAACAGTGTTTATGGAGAAGCAGCTCCACAAATAGATAAAAATATATTTGAACTTAATATTCCAATACTAGGAATATGTTATGGTGCACAATTAATGGCACATACATTAGGTGGAAATGTTAAGACAGCAACAGTTAGAGAATATGGTAAAACTGATGTGAATCTTCAAATAAATAATAAATTATTTGAGGGAATATCTGAAAAACAATGCTGGATGAGTCATACTGATTTCATAGAAAGTGCACCTCAAGGTTTTGAGATTATAGGACACACTAGTGAATGCCCTATAGCAGCTTTTTCTAGTGAAGAAAGAATGTTATACGGAGTACAATTCCATCCAGAAGTTCAACATACACTATTTGGTGAGAAGATGATAACGAATTTCTTATATAATGTATGTAAAGTAGCTGGAGATTGGTCAATGGCTTCTTTTGCAGAAGAAAAAATAAAAGAAATAAAAGAAAAAGTTGGAGATAAAAAGGTATTATGCGCATTATCAGGTGGAGTAGACTCATCTGTTGCAGCGGTACTAGTACATAAAGCTATTGGAAAACAGTTAACTTGTGTCTTCGTTGATCACGGTCTTTTAAGAAAAGACGAAGGGGATCAGGTTGAAGAAATATTTAGAAAAGGTTTTGACATGAACCTTATAAGAGTAAATGCACAAGATAGATTCCTAGGAAAACTTAAAGGTGTAAGTGATCCAGAAAGAAAGAGAAAGATTATAGGAGAAGAGTTTATTAGAGTATTTGAAGAAGAATCTAATAAACTTGGAGAAATAGATTTCTTAGTTCAAGGAACTATATATGCTGACGTTGTAGAAAGTGGAACAAATACATCTGCAACAATTAAAAGTCACCACAATGTAGGAGGACTTCCAGAAGATATAACTTTTGAACTTATTGAACCATTAAGAGAGTTATTTAAAGATGAAGTTAGAGCAGTTGGAGAGGAACTTGGAATTCCACATCATTTAGTATGGAGACAGCCTTTCCCAGGACCAGGTCTTGCAATAAGAGTTCTTGGAGAAGTTACAGAAGATAAATTAGAAATAGTTAGAGAAGCAGATGCTATTTTTAGAGAAGAAGTTGCATTAAACGGCTTAGAAAGCGAGATATGGCAATACTTCGCTTGCCTTCCAAATGTTCAATCTGTTGGAGTTATGGGAGATGAAAGAACTTACTGTCATACAGTAGCATTAAGAGCAGTTACATCTTCAGACGGAATGACTTCAGATTGGGCAAGAGTACCATATGAAGTATTAGATAAAGTTTCAAGAAGAATTGTTAATGAAGTTAAAGGAGTAAACAGAATAGTTTACGACGTAACTTCTAAACCACCTTCAACTATAGAGTGGGAATAGTTTCTATATATAAATAGATGGCATAAAATTAAACATTATCGGGGTTAAATGTATTTACTGACCTACATTTGACCCCGTTTTATTTTTTAAATGTTCATTTATATTATTTGTAATATAAAATTTATGTTTTAAGCAAATAAATAAAGGAGCTCTTAACAGGGCTCTTTTTTGATATATACAGATGTAAAAATAACCTATAAATAAAGGATTATCCCTCTTAATGTAGAATCGTATTAAGGTAGAGGGTTTATGAAGGTTATGGATAAGGGGTGAAAGAACATTTTTTAGAAAAATATAAAATTGTATAGTGAATTTTAGGTTTCTTCCAGAAAAGGGAGGAGAATTACAATGTATTTTGAGAATGAAATTTTACATCCAGGAGAGAAAATAAAAAAATTAAGGATAATGCTGCATGCAGCACAAAAAGAACTTTCAAGTAAAAACATAAGTCGAAATTTTATTAGTGCAATTGAAAATAAGAGAGCTTTATTAAGTGTTAATGCAGCTAGGGTTATTGCTGATAATTTAAATAAAATAATAGATGATGGAGAATACAGGCTGCCACATATAACTTCAGAGGAACTACTTTTAAGTGAAGAAGAACAGGCTATAAGAATTGTAAAAAATGGAATAACAGAGCTGAGTAAATATAAGAATGCATCAATAGAACAGTTTAAATTGAAAGTTGATAATATTGAAAAAATAATTAATTCATATAATATACCAGAATATGTAATGTATAATTTTTTTGAAGTTGTTATTGAATTTTATTATAACAATTTTTATTATGATATGGCTGAAGTTTACATATTAAAAAAATTAGATTTATCATCAATAGAACAAAATAAGATAGAATATATTGAATCATTACTTACTAAAATGAAAATATATATAGAGTTAAACAAAGATTCTAGTATAGTACATCTAGGTGAATATATATTGGAATATATGAAGCGGAATAAAATAGATAACGAAACATATAGAAAAAGAATATATTTTAATGTGGCTCTATATTGTAAAAAATTGAATAAGAGCAAAGAAGGATTGTGCTATATAAATAAGCTTAAATCAGAGTTTAAACTTACTGAAAGTGAGCTTAGTGATGTAACACTTGTGGAAGGAAAACTTTATCGACAAATTGGGAACTATAAACTTGCAAAAATAAAACTCCATGAATCTTTAGAATTAAGTATTAAAATAAAATGTAATAGAAGTATAGTAATTGCATATAATAGTTTAGCGCATCATTACTGTTTGTTAAAAGATTATGGAAGAGCTAAGTTTTATGTTGATATGGCCATACAGATTGGTAATGATAATAATATTGATGATGAGAGATTAGCACAAATCTTTCATGAGGCTTTTACTATTTATTTAAACTTCGATGAAGATAAAATGCTTTATTATTTTAATAAAACATTAGATAAGGCATTCTTAATAAGTAATAATGAGATAATACTAGATGCAATAAACAGAATATTTGATTATTTTGAAGCGAAAAATAGCATAAATAAGAATTTAGAAATATTAAAAAATATAGATGAAAAAACTAAGAATTATGATAAAAAAAAGGGGTTAGGAGAAATATATGTAAGAGCATTTAGTTACATAGATTTTTAAAAAAATTTAATTTTTAACTATAAATAAGTTATTAAAATAATTAAATTATTTATAAATAATAAGTGATGGAGGATCTAAAATGAAAAAAAGAATTGGTATATTAGTGTTAATGGGATTAGTAGCTATTAATACACTTTATAGTACTGTATTTGCAAAAGAATTAAAAACTATTAATAGGGATTTACACGATAAGTCTATTATATTATGTTCAGATGGAGATCCTAAACCATGGTAAAAATAAAAGCAGGCTATATTCTATATGTAGCCTGCTTTTATTTTGTCAAAGGGTAAGTAAATTTTAAAATTTTCACTTACTTTTTAGACATTTTTCAGTATTGATTATATATGTTTAAATAAACTATAATTTATTTATAAAAAATTATTCTTTTTGTTAAATTTTGATCTATTTTCAAAGTTAGAAAATCATGATGCTTAATGGTGTAGGGGAGTTTGAAATAAAAAAGTAAAAGATAGCATATTATCCTTAAATGATATATTTATATTTCAGAATATTCTTGAAGTATAAATATGAAATAAATGAAAACTCTAGTCATCAGGATTGACTAGAGTTTTCATTATATTAAGCAACAACTTTGATAAACGAGGAAGGTTTGAACTCAATCCAATGGTAGAGAGAAATCATAATCAAAGCAATTGAAACAAGTGTTTTAAGTGGAATGGGATAATTTCTTCAGATTCTAGTTATAAGAATTTTATTACAATAAAGTTATATCCGTATAAATGAAGTTCATAAGGGGGATTGGAAGTGAGGACAATGCTAATTTTGCTTTCTTTGAGCGTTATAGTTATAAGTGGAGTGGTTTATATAGCTTATGAAAAAATAAAATACGCTTATAAAAAAAGAAATGATGAAATTGAGATATTAAAAAGAAATCTTGATATAAATAATTTACTAATAGAGAAGAAGTTGAATGAAATAAATGAAATGTTGGACATAGATAATATAACATTTAACTCAACACTGAAAAAAGAATATGAAGCTACTAGAAATATAGTGAATATAAGCATTAATGCAGCAATATCATCGGTGCACGAGCCACGTTAATTATATTTAGATTGGGGAATTTAGAAATGGGAAAATATATAAAGTTAAAAATGGAATTAAGTAAAAACTATAAGGAAATAGCAGCAATAATAGCAAAAGACTATGTGATATACGGTAGTTATTATAAATTATCACTTATATACGGAACGGGTAAAGCAAACTTATGTAGATTGGTAAAAGATCATTCAGAGTATATACAAGAGAAGTATCCTGAAATCTATAAAGAGTATAGCTTAAAGATAGAAAAAAACAATAAAAAGAGAATTAAAACCATGAATAAGAAAAGTTTAGAATCTAGAAGAAATCCAAGAGAGTATTTATTATGTTTTGATAATAAAGTTTTCGAAGAGTTACCAAAACAAATAGAATATGATGATTTTCTTAGCTGGTGTGTAAAATTTAATACTGGCGACTTAACTGGTGTAGATCTTATAAGTATAGCAGCTAAAAATGGAATAAAAGTGATTAATTAACTAATTATTTGTCATAAATTCACAAATGGCACTATGCCAAAGTACACATTATAGAAAAACATAATAGTGGAACTATGCCAGAAATTAATTGAAGTGTTCATATATCTAGTTTTAGGGGTATAAAAAACAGTGTAAATTAGTATACTCATGACGCTTGATACATACTTAAACTTAGATTTAGTTACTAACTTGTGGTAATAACGGAGGAATTTATATGACCATAAATTTAATATCCATATACATGGCTATGATTTTTAGTTGAAATACTGAGAAGCATAGCCAACTTTTTTAGGCAATGGAGAACTTAGGTAATGCAGAATTCAAAATTTACAATTCACAATTAAGGTGGAAATTAATTTTATAAATTAATTTCTTTAACAGATTTTTTTACTAGCAATACAATTGCTAGATTTTTATAAGAAGTTACTTTGTAACTTCGAAAAAGAATTAGTTTTAAAGTTCTCAGCTTCTGCTGAGAAATATCCATAATTGTGAATTTTGCATTGTGAATTGTGAATTAAACTAAGTTGTTACTATAAAATTTTACTTTATCATAACGTTGTTTTAACATTTAAAATATTTCATCATCTAGTAGTAAAGTTATTTTTATTGTATACTTTATTTATTACATATAAAAAAGACTATTAAACTTTAGATAAAAATGTTCTGGAGGATATTAATGGAGATAAAGAATGAAACGAGAATAATGGCTTCTTATGATAAAGGATTAACAGAAAGAGAAGCTGCTATTCAAAAAGAAAAGGGCCTTTTGAATGTTGCTCCTAAGAAGGTAACAAAAACTAATGGAGAAATCATTAAAGAAAATATATTTACATTATTCAACTTATTGAACTTCTTAATTGGTATTTGTTTGGCATTGGTTGGCGCATACACAAATATGGCTTATTTACTAATTATTATTGCGAATATGAGTATTGGAATTTTGCAAGAAATTCATGCTAAAAATTTAGTTGAAAAGCTTTCTCTTATCTCTGCTCTAAAAGCACATGTCATTCGTGATGGAGAACAAAAGGAAATCTTAGTTGAGGATCTGGTTCAAGATGATATTATCATGCTTGACATGGGAAGTCAGATAGCAGTAGATTCTATTGTTGTTCATGGCGAAATTGAGGTCAACGAATCTCTACTTACAGGAGAATCTGATTCTATTATAAAAAAACCTGGAGATATGCTTCTTTCAGGAAGTTTTGTAGTAAGCGGTAAATGTTATGCTCGAGTAGAACATGTAGGTGCGGATAATTTTTCAGCACAATTGGCTGAAGGAGCTAAAAAGCATAAGCAAGTAAACTCAGAATTGATGCGTTCTATGAGAAAAGTAACGAAATTTACAAGTTACTTTATTTTATCATTAGGAGTTATTTTATTCCTAGAAGCTTATTTTGTACGCTCAGATACAATGCAGGCTTCTGTTGTATCAACTTCGGCAGCTTTACTTGGTATGCTACCAAAAGGCTTAGTACTATTAATTAGTATTTCTCTTGCTACTGGTGTTGTGAAATTATCTAAGAAAAGAATATTAGTTCAAGAGATGTTCTGCATTGAAACACTAGCTCATGTAGATACTCTTTGTTTAGATAAAACAGGAACTATTACAGAAGGAAAGATGACAGTTTCTAAAGTAAATATTTTACGTGAAGATATAGTATCTGTGCCGATAGAAGATGTAATTGGTGCATACTTGAATTCAACAGATGATAATAATGCCACTATGACAGCCTTAAGGTCATATTTTTCAAGTAATGACGATGAAATAGCTGTTTCAAAAGTAGCTTTTTCTTCTGAACGAAAATGGGGTGCAGTTACTTTTGAACAAATTGGAACTATTATTTTGGGAGCACCAGAAATCTTATTAAAAGGACAGTCATTGCCTGAATTAGTAATAGAAGCACAAGAAATGGGAAGGCGTATTTTATTATTAGCACATACAGAGGAAGTTATAACAGAAGCGGGACTTCCAAATGTTACAGCTATTGCAGCTATTGCAGCTATTGAATTAGAGGACCCTATTCGAAAAAATGCAAAAGAAACACTAGATTTCTTCAAAAATGAGGGTGTTCAAGTGAAAGTAATTTCTGGAGATAACCCAGTAACTGTTTCTAATATTGCTAGAAAAGCTGGCCTTGAAGACTATGGTTCTTATATTGATTTATCACAGGTGAAAACTGAGGAAGAGGTTAAGAAAGCAGCTGATAAGTACAGTATTTTTGGACGTGTGAGCCCAGAGCAAAAACAACTACTTGTAAAAGCGCTACAAGAAAATGGTCATACAGTAGCGATGACAGGTGATGGAGTAAATGATGTATTAGCCTTAAGAGAGGCAGATTGTAGTATTGCCATGGCTGAAGGAAATGACGCAGCAAAGCAAGTTTCTCAACTTGTATTATTAGATTCTGATTTTTCAGCTTTACCAGATGTACTTGCAGAAGGAAGACGTGTTGTTAATAATGTTACAAAAGTAGCTTCTATCTTTTTTATTAAAACACTTTATTCATTAATGTTGTGTATTATTAATGTAATTACTATGACCACATTCCCATTTATTCCAATACAGATTACGTTAATTGACTTAGCAATTGAGGGATATCCTTCCTTCTTCTTATCCTTTGAACCTGATAAGAAGAAGATTAAAGGGACCTTTTTAAATACTGTCATTAAAACTGCATTGCCAAATGCAATGTTGATTATTATAAATATTATTGCAGTTTATCTATTAGCTCCAAATCAGGGGTTATCTGAGTTAGATAAAGTGACATTAATGTATTATATGGTTGGATTTGTAAGTGTACTTGGTGTACTCAAAGCATGCTTACCATTCAATAAATTGAGAGTATTTTTATTCTCAACTGTAGCAGTAGGTTTTTATGGGGCAGTATATTTATTTAGAAGTATTTTAAATATCGGTTCATTAACCAATAAAACATTTCCTATTTTCATCATATTAGCAGTAGTAACCGCTTTATTAAGATGGTTAATTTCAGTTTTTACAAAGAAAAAAGCAACTGCATAATTAAATTATAAAAATTATTAATTCATTATTAGAGTAATAATAATAAATTTAATGTCTATATATGGCTATGATTTTTAGTTGAAGTACTGAAAATCATAGCCAACTTTTTAGTAATGGAGAATTGACTATGGACAATTGACAATTATGGTTGAAACTAGTTCTGATCAAACTAATTTCTTTAATTGATTTTTTACTAGCAATACAATTGCTAGTTTGTAAAAAAGTTACTGTGTAACTTCAAAAAAAGAAATCAATTAAAAACTTCTCCTTTATCGGAGAAGTTTCCTTAATTGTCGGATTGGCCCCCTCAAATGGGACACTATATGCTAATTACTAGCTCATTCTTAAAGTTACAATTTTTTAGATTATAGAACTCATCAGGAGTTCTATAATCTATTGATGAATGAACTCGTATCGTATTATATCCATATACATATTTATCAATGATGGCTTCCGCCTCTTCTAAACTATTAAATATCTTACCAGCTAGGCACTCATCTTGAAGATATCTATGATATGACTCTATATGTGCATTATAGTTTGGGCTATGTACTGGGATCCTTTCATGAATCGTCTTTTCTTTTATACATAACTTTTCAAAGCCATGAGCTATAAACTGTGAACCATTGTCTGTACGGACAGTAAGTCCGTCGGCAGCATCTTTGATACCTCTGTTGTACAATGCCGTAAGCAATACTTCTTGTGCTGCCTCAGCATTAGCAGAAAGTGATAGCTTACATGCTATAATACTTCTATCAAAAACATCAATAATTGAAGCTAAATAGGCAACTTCACGTGTACCAGCAATATAGACATACTTCGTATCCATCTCCCAAAGTTGATTAGACTGTTTAACTAAGTGATTTTTGCAAATACGTTTATACCTAGTAACTGGTTCTTTAGATTTTTGTATCATCCCTAATACTGTCATTAACCTATGCACCTTTTTCTTGTTTATCCTTAAGCAATACTTTCGCTTAAGAACTGCCGTAACCTTCTTGTAGCCATAGTGTCGTCCATAGTCACAGGACTTTATTTCCATAATATACTTTTGTATCATTAAGTCACTTATTTTTACATTATCAATATTGTAGCTAAATCCAGGAATAATTCCTTCTTTCTTTTTAACTACTATATTTTCATGCTTTTTACTTTGTTTCCTTCGATAGTATGTAGACTTATTCAGTCCAAGTATTCTAAGAATACTTGATACTGGTGCTCCACATGCTATCCATTCCTCTGCATATTCATAATAATCTATTTCATTTTCTTTTTTTTTAACAAATCTCTCAATACTGCTATTTCTAGGTCTTTCTGTTTATTTTCTTCAACAAGTTTTTTATACTCTTTCTTATAATTCACAATTATATTTTCTTCTTTAGGTTCCTTTGGTTTCAATGTTTGTTGATATCTCCTATAATTCCCTTTCCACGTTGAAAGCAATTTAGGATTAATATCATATTTTGTAGCAACTAAAGCATTGCTTCCATACTCTAATGCCTCCTTAACAATTGCAACTCGTTCTTCTTCTGTAAATTTTCTTGTAAATTTTATGCTCATAGTTCTCCCCCTTAATCTTACTTTTTATTGTATGGTCATTTGAACGAAGTGTCCAACATCTTGAGGGGGCCTATGAGTTGTCCATTGTCAATTTTCCATTCTCCATTGTAAAAGTCTAAACTGTAAATTATTTAAAAATAATTTACAGTTTTTTTAGTTATTTTCAAGTATAATTTTAACATTAATTGCCATATATGTTAAAATTAAAATATATGAAAATTTTTAGTTGAATAGTGGGGGAGAGGTTGTGTTTAAAGGAAAAAGGTTAGCTATGATAATAGCACTATCCTTAATATTATGTAGCAAGAAGGTTTATGGAAGATCTTTTGAAAAACTTGAGAATATGGATAGGTATGAATTATCTATGACTGTGGCAGGGGAGCTTTGGAATAATGCCTATAAGGGTGGAAAAACAGCAGTTTTAGCTTTAGAAAAAGATGAAAATTTAGTTGATTTACTTTCTATTTCTACTTTAGCCTATAAGAAAAAAGCTCCTCTTATATTAATCAATAATGGGGAAAAAATTGAAGATGAGCTTATAAAAAAGTTAAAAATTAAGGGAGTTAATAAAATTTATTTACCTTCTGGTGAAGGAATTTTAAAAGAGGAATTGGCATTTCAATTAAAAAGTAATGGAATAGATGTTGTTAGGTTAGGTGGAATGAATAGAGTTGAAACAAGCGTTAATATTTCAAAGGAATTAGGAGAGTATAAATCAGTAGCAGTTATAGGTTATAATGGCTCACCAGATTCTATTTCTTTAGGGCAAATTGCAGCAAGAGAGGAAACTGTTATTTTAGTTTCAGATATTACGGGGAATATAAAAGAAAACTTTTATTACCATGATAAAAATAATTATGTAGTTGGTGGGGAAACGTTAGTTAGCGTTGAAAGTGAAAACAAGTTAAAAGCAAAACGTATATATGGAGAAAATAGATATGAAACAAATTTAAAAGTAGTTGAACATTTTAAGGACAAGCTAAATTTTAATAAAGTATATGTTTCTAGTGGACAAGATAATCAATTAGCTAAAGCTCTAATAATAGGACAATTGGCTGCTGTAGATAAAGTACCGTTAATTCTTTTAGATAGGGATAATGAGGCTAAAGCAGAGAAAGTATTAAAAGATAGTATTAATAAATATACAGAAGTAAACTTTTTTAATTATGAAAATAAAAATTTGTTTAAAAATATATTAAATAAGAATAATTCATTTCCAGGTAGGAAAGAAATGAATAACAAAGATGAACAAGATATTGATTTAGCTAAAGAGGAAGAAAAAAGTACAGATAATAAGGATGAAGAAAAAGATAAAGAAATTGAAAAAGAGAAGTTAGAGAAGTTACCTTATAAAGGGTATAAAAAGATTAATGATAATGAAATTAATATAGAGTTTGATAGTGAAATAAAAATTAATGATAAAGAAAAAATTGAAGCAATAACAGAAAATAATAAAGAGATAAAAGAATTAATTATGGAAAAAGAAAACTTATTGATAAGTTTACAAGAGCAGGGAGATTTTAGTGGAATAAGAATTAAAGATAAAGCTATAGCATCAAAGGATGGAGCAAAAGTCTATAAAGGAATAGATGTGATTTTAGAAGAAAATAATACACCAGAGGAAAATTTACTACCACCTAAAATGTTAAATTATAAAGTTCATGATGGAGAAATTACATTAGAATTTGATAGGGAAGTTGAAATAGATAAAAATATAAGTGAAGAAATTTGTATAGATGGAGAAGATATAATTATTCAGCAAGTTAAAGTTGAAGGTAAAATAGTTACAATAAACTTTAAAGGAGAGGGAAGCTCTTTAACCATACCTAAAGGATTGATAAAATGTGGTAATTTAGCTTCAGAAGAAATAAAAATATATATAGAAAATAAATATATTAAAAATCCTAGTATAACAGTAGTAGATAGAACTATTAAATTGAGTTTCTCTGAAGATATTGAGCTAAATACAAAGGACTCATTTTGGAAATATATATCATTAACTTTTAAAGAAAAAGAAGCAAGTAATGATATTATATTAGATATTGTAAAAAATCAATTAGTTATAATAGTAAAAACAGGTGGAATAGTTGAAAGAATTAACATTAAAGAAGGTTTTATAAAAGGTAAGGATTCTAATAAAATAAATAATAATATTGAAGAAAATGTTGAGGTTATAATCCCTTACAATGAAGTAAAGATAAGAAATAAGGAAGAATTTGAAAGGGCTATCAATAGTAAAGTAACACAAAAAATATATGTGGAAAACGATATTGAAGGTTTAGAAGAAATAATTTTGGACAGGCCTATAATAATTACTGGCAATAGAAATAATCCTAAAATAGAACTAGAAAACTTGATAATTACCAATAAATCTGTAATATTAAATCAAATCACTGTTAAGGGGACAAATAATGAAAAGCCTACTGTAAGTATAAATAATGTAGAAATGACTAAAAATGAAGGTATTATGTTTAACACTATTAAAATAGAAAGTGGTGGTACAGCACTAGAAATTAATAATTCAATAATAAGATTAAAGAATGTAAATTTAGAGTATGAAAAAGTTGGATTAATTATCAATAATTCTGATGTGCGTTTTTTAAGATATTCAGATGGAAACTATTTTTTAACTAAGAATACATTGGAGGAGAATCCTAATCCTGCAATAATGATAAATAGAGATAAAAGATTTAATAATTATATCTTATTTTTAGCTGAAAAAACAATTCATGAAGGCATAAATAATAATCCAGTTATTATAATATATGCTTCTTCAACAATGGATATCTTAAATGGTAATATAGATAGCTACACTGAGCTAATAAAGGAAAATAATTTTGATGAAAAGAAAGAGTATAAAATACACTTAGTCAATTGAGAGTTGACGATGGACAATTGACAATTATGGTGGAAATTAATTCTTTGTGAATTAATTTCTTTGAATAATTTTTTAACTAGCAATAAAATTGCTAGTTTTTTTACCTCTGGGGAACTTAATCAATGGAGAATTGACTATGGAAAATTGAAAATTGAGGTTGAAATTAGTTTTATCCAAAATAATTTCTTTAACTGATTCTTTTTACTAGGAATACAATTACTAGTCTCTTTTATAAGAAGTTACTACATAACTCCAAAAATAAATCAATTCTAAACTTCTCAGTTTCTACTGAGAAATGTCCATAATTCTCCATTGTCAATTATCAATTCTCAATTGTATAAGGATTCCCCTGAGGTGCAGTATAGTTTGGAGTAAAGCTAGTGATCTTAAATTAGGATTATGGAGATAAGCAATATATTTTAAATATTTTTTAATGTTGCAGATGTAGTACCATATCATATTGCACCCCAGAGGTCAAAAAGTAGCTACAGATTTAAATTTTGTGACTACTTTAATTATATTTCAATTCTTTAGTTTCAATATAGACCCCAGAGGTAAAAGATAATATTGTGTAGTTATCCTTCATTTGAATAAATAATTTAAGAGTGGATATAAATTACATATAAGATAGGGTTAAAGGAGGAGTATAGAAATGGCTTCAGTGGTTAATAGTTTTGCTATAAGTGGCGTTGATGGATATTTAGTAAATATAGAAACGGATGTTATAGGCGGGCCAGCATCTATAAATATTGTAGGTCTAGGTGATGCTGCAATTAAGGAGGCTAAGGAAAGACTTCAAGCATCAATTATAAATTCTAGATTTCATTTTCCTAATAAGAAAATTATTATAAATTTAGCTCCAGGAGATATTAAAAAAAGTGGTTCTCATTTTGATTTAGGTATGGCAATAGGATTAATAGTTCAAAGTAAACAGGTTACATTTCCCCACCTTGAAAGCTATGGATTCATTGGAGAACTTTCATTGAATGCAGATTTACGTCCTTGTAGCGGAGTATTGCCTATGGTTATGGAGGCGAAGAGAATAGGAATTAATAATATTATTTTACCTAAAGAAAATATAAGGGAAGCATCTTTAGTCAGTGATATAAATATATTTGGTTTTAATAAGCTTTCTGAGGTTGTTGATTTTCTTCAAGGGGTTAGCATTTATACAATGGAAGATTATAAAGATGAACATATTATAAGATCCGAAAGCGTTCTAGATTTTAAAGAGGTAAAGGGACAAGATGATGTTATTGAGTACATAGTTGCAGCGGCAGCAGGAGGACATAATATATTGATGTCAGGTACTCCAGGTTGTGGAAAGTCCATGATAGCAAAGCGATTTCCTACCATATTACCTACCCTTTCAGAAGAAGAAGCTTTAGAAGTTACGAAGATTTATAGTGTAGCAGGGCTTATAAAAAGCAAGGGAGACTTAATAAAAGAAAGACCTTTTAGATCACCACACCATAATGCTTCTACAAACTCTTTAATTGGTGGTGGGAATAATGCTATTCCTGGTGAAATATCTCTTGCTCATAATGGAGTTTTATTTCTAGATGAAATTGCAGAATTCAATAAGAAAACTTTAGAAGCATTAAGGCAACCTATGGAGGATAGAGTAGTTACCATATCGAGAGTTAAATATACTCATACATATCCTGCCAACTTTATGCTAGTTTCTGCCATGAATCCATGTCCCTGCGGATATTTTGGTCATGATCGATGTAAATGCAGTGATTATGAGGTTTTAAAATATAGACAAAAAATATCTGGGCCTATTTTAGATAGAATTGATATACAAAAATATATGAATCCAGTGGATTTTATTGATTTATCGGAATTTAAACCTTCTTTAAGCTCTAGTAGTTTAAGGGAAAGAGTAGAGTTCGCAAGAAATATTCAAAGAGAAAGATTTAAAAATATATCCAATGTTAACTGTAATAATCAAATGAAAGATAGTCATGTAAGAGAATTTTGTATGTTAGATAATGAAGGAAAGGAGCTCATGAAGAAAGCATATGATATATTTAAGTTTAGTGCTAGAAGCTTTAATAAATTTTTAAAGGTAGCAAGAACTTTTGCAGATTTGGATGGATCTAAAAACATTGAAAAATCTCATGTTGTAAAAGCATTGATGAGTAGGGATTTAGAAAAGGAAGAGGGAAGAATGGATGTGGTTTCTTAGATGGGCAATATAGAAGTATTTTATATTTGGCTTAGTAAATTGAAAAATGTAGGAGTTAAAACCACAAGAATTTTATTAAAAGAATTTACCTGTCCTTACAAAATATATATTTCTAGTAAAGAAGAACTTAGTAAAATAGAAGGATTAAGAAAAACTTCAATAGAAAGTATATTAAACAGTAGAGACTTAAAAGAGGCACGAGAAATATGTAATAGATGTGCAGTTTTAGGGATAAAAATATTAACTTATGAAGATAAACTATATCCAAATTATGCTAAGGAATGTGATGAAAGTCCAATAGTACTTTATTACAGAGGTGAACTAAAGGAAGTAAAGAATGGCGTAAGTATTGTAGGTGCAAGAAGATGTAGTAGTTATGGAAAAAATGTAACCAGAGAAGTAGTAGAAGCTTTAGTTTTAAAAGATATTCCTATAATTAGTGGTTTTGCTAAAGGTGTAGATAGTCAAGCACATACTGTAGCAATAAAAAACAGTGGATATACACTAGCTTTTTTAGGAAATAGTGTTGACATATGTTATCCTTCAGAACAAAAAGAACTTATGAAAAAAATTATAGATAGTGGTGCAGTATTATCTCAGTTTCCACCTACAACTAAACCTGAATACTACAATTTTCCTAAGAGAAATTACTTAATAGCTTCATGGTGTAGAAAGCTTTTAGTAGTGGAAGCTTCAGAGAAAAGTGGTGCTTTAATAACTGCAAATTTTGGTAGAATGTTGAATCGAGAAATATATGCAGTACCTAATAATATATATTCAAGAGAATCTATAGGAACAAACAAACTCATATTAGAAGAGAAGGCAAAAATCTTTATAAATACTTCTCAGCTAATAGATGATAAAAGAGTAATGTCTAATGTGCAATTAAGTTTATTTGATAATTTAACAGATTCAGAAGAAGATATAGTAAATCTATTAATGGAAAGACCTATGTGTTTTAGTGAGTTAGCAAGTAGAATGGAAAAAAGCTATTCAGAAATAAGAAATTTAATAAATACTATGGAATTTCAAGGCAAGCTTCAAAGTAAAGGTGGAATTATTTCTTTGCTAAGGGCATTTTAATCTGCTATATTAGTAAATTAATTTAATGATTAAATATTATATTCATTAGAAAATAGTTAATGAAGTTGCAAATTATTAAAAATTTCCTTTTAAATAAAGCTCAATATAATGTAAAACTAATATAATCTGGTAAATTACTTTGAAGCATAGGAAAGGTCATAACAGATAAAATAGGTTAACTATAATAAATTGTCGTTTTTTGCATATAACAAATATAAAAAATATGATTTTTATTAATTATAAAAGAAATTTATTAAATCTAATTATCTTTTCTATTTAAATTATGTACAAGTATTAAGGATTTGAGAGTAATTTGTTAATATTATTTAAAAAACATAAAAACATATAAATTATAATGTATAATAGGAAACATATAACACAACTATTATAATACTGTATTTACCCACGAGTATTATATAAAAAAATTGCAATAATCTTTTACTTTGTCCCTCATTTTAGCTTTTAAGTATTTAAAAGCGTAAGCCCTATGAAATTCATAGGGCTTATTTTCATTTTATCGTTAAAAAAGAGCTTAGACAATGGAGAATTGACTATGGACAATTGACAATTATGGAGGAAATTAATTTTGTAAATTAATTTCTTTAAATAGATTTTTTAATAAAAGTGACTGTGTCACTTTAAAAATAAATCAATTCTAAATTTCTCAATTTCTGCTGAGAAATATCCATAATTATGAATTTTGCATTGTGAATTGTGAATTAAATTAAGTTGTGAATTAAATCATGAATTAAATTAAGGTAATCTTAAAAAATTAATTTGAAATAATAAACAATAGTAAAATAAACTTACATATTAGAAATTTTTTGTGAAATTTTAATTTAATTTTAATTTAGTCTTTAAAAAGTAACCTTTTTTTAATTCTAGTCATAATATATAGAAGAGCTTCAAAGAAAATTAATTTAATGAAGCAAAATATTTACAGTAAAAGAGAAGACTTTATAAATATACTAAAGATGATTATATAACTTAAATTTAATTTATAAGTAAGAAAGTAAGATTTAATAACTAGCTCTTTTAATAATATAAATAGTATAAAAAATGATGGGGGAATTATTAATGTATAACGAAAAAAAATATGAACAAGATTCTGACTATAAATATTGCTACGATTTCTACGAAGAAGAGAAAAAATGTGATAAAAAGGATAAAATGAAACATCATAATTATTATGATCCTTGCTATTACTGGTGGTATAATTGGCATAAAAAATGTCATTGTAAGAAACATGACCATGATTATGGTTATGAAGATGAATATGACTACGATTATTATGAAGAAGATAAGTGTAAAAAAGAAGAAGATAAATGTAAAAAAGAAGAAAAAAGATGTCATAAACACCATCCATGTGATGACTGGTGGTATTATTGGGATAAAGAATGTCATTGTAAGAAACATGACCATGATTATGACTATGATTATGAAGATGAATATGACTATGATTATTATGAAGAAGATAAATGTAAAAAAGAAGAGGATAAATGCAAAAAAGAAGAAGAGAGATGTGAAAAGGAAGAGAAGAAATGTCATAAACACCATCCATGCTATGACCCATGTTACTACTGGTGGTATAATTGGCATAAAAAATGCTGCCATAAAAAACGTCATCCTTACTATGAATATGATGAAAGATAGAAATAGTTTGGTTTAAAATATTAAAAAATCAATTATAAAATTAATGAATTTCTAAGGTGTTGGCTTGTGCCAATACCTTTTTTTATTTTCAATTTAAGTTTAGATAAAGTTTCAATCTTTAATTAAATATAAAATACCTAAAGCTCATTTTCTAATAATAAGCAAATAATGAAATAAAGACATGAAATATGTATTTCTGTAAAAAATTTAATATGATTTTATTTTTAATAGAAACTTTTTCGTGTCTTACTCATAGTATATATAAGAAAGCTTAAAAAATTAGAATAAGCTTTTACAATGAAGTAGGAAACTTCATAAGGCTAGCTATGAAACAATTATAAAATTTAATTAAAAGCTAGTATTAGCTAATTTTTTAAAATATAGATAAAATAATGGGGGAAATTTTTATGTATAACGAAAAAAAATATAATTATGAATATGAATATGATTATGACTACGGTTATGGCTATGAACAGGATTATGAAGATGATTATGGCTACGGATATGGTCGTCATGAAGAAGATAAATGTAGATGTAAGAAAGAGGATAAGCGCAAAAAGGAAGATAAATGCAAAAAAGAAGAAAAGAAATGCCATAGACCTCATCCATGTGATGATCCATGCTACTTCTGGTGGTATTGCTGGCATAAAGAATGTTGTCATAAAAAACGTCGTCCTTACTATAAATATGATGAAAAATAGAAATAGTTTAGCTTAAAATATTAGAAAATCAATTATAAAATTAATTAATAAGGTATTGGCTTGTGCCAATACCTGTTTTTATTTTCAATTTAAGGTTAGATAAAGTTTCAACTTTTAATTAAATATAAGATACTTAAAGCTTATTTTCTAATAATAAACAAATAATGAAATAAAAATATGAAATATATATTTTTGTAAAAAATTTAATATGATTTAATTTTAAAAGAAACTTTTTGAGCTTTATTCATAGTATATATAAGAAAGCTGAAAAGTAACAAGAATAAGCTTTCGTAACGAAAGAGAGAATTTTTTTAAATTAGCCATTAGGCAATATAATATTTAATCAATTAAAAGCTAGCATTAGTTAATTTTCCAAAAATATAAATAAAATAATGGGGGAAATTTTTATGTATAACGGAAAAAAATATGACTATGAATATGATTATGACTACGGTTATGGCTACGAAGATGATTATGAAGATGATTATGGCTATGGATATGCTCATCATGAAGAAGATAAATGCAGACGTAAGAAAGAAGATAAATGTAAAGAAGAAAAAGATGAATGTAAAAAAGAAGAAAAGAAATGCCATAGACCTCATCCATGTGATGATCCATGTGATTTTTGGTGGCATTGCTGGCATAAAAAATGCTGCCATAAAAAACACCATCACTGCCATCATGACAAAAAAGAAAGATAATATAATTTATCAATCATAAAAAATAATTAAATCTCTAAGGTATTGGCATATGCCAATACCTTTTTTTATCTCTAGGGGACAACTTAATCAATGGAGAATTGACGATTGACAATTGAAAATTTAGGAAGAAATTAGTTTTAATCAAACTAATTTCTTCAATAGATTTTTTCACCAGCAATACGAGTAATGGCTTTCCAACTCTGGAGAACAGTAGTGAAGTCCTTTAGGATTCTCCAGAGGCGCAGTATAGCTGGGAACAACACTAATAAATTTAACTAATATTATGAAGAAAGTACAGGGATTAAGTATGAGGGTGAAGAGTTAAAGTTGAAATTGCTTTTACAAGCTAATTTCTTTAACTGATCTTTTTATTAGCAATACAATTGCTAGTTTTTTATAAAAAGTTACTGCGTGACTTCAAAAAGAATTAATTCTAAATTTCTCAGTCTTTGCTGAGAAATATCTTCAATTATCAATCGGCAATTCTCAATTTTCAATTGCATAAGGTTGTTAATTTTCTATAAGGCTATTAATTTTTTATATATAAGTACGATATACATTATATAGATACTAATATTAGAAGGAATATTATAGCAATATGCAGAAATATAAATAATTGCAAGTTATGCGTAAGAAAAGGAGAGTAGAAGAATGAAGAGAACTTTCAAGATTTTAGGAAGTCTTGTTATAAGTACATTTTTGCTAGCAAATGGTACAAAGGCTTTTGCATCAGATTATGACAGAATAGATATTAAAAAAATTTATGGTAAGGATAGATTTTCTACAGCAACAGAGGTGAGTCAAGAAGGATGGTATTATAGTGATTATGCTATTGTTGCAAATGGATTGGGATTTGCAGATGCTCTTTGTAGTACACCACTTTCTAAAGCGGTAGATGGACCTATACTTTTAACTCATGCTAATAAACTCCCAGAAGTTACTAAAAATGAAATTAGTAGACTTGGTGTTAAAAAAGTTTACATAGTAGGCGGTACAGGAGCTGTAAGTAAAAATATTGAAAATCAAATAAGATCAATGGGTATTCAAGTACAAAGATTAGGTGGAAAAGATAGATTTGAAACTTCTTTGCTTATTGCTAAAGAGATGGAAAAATTAGTTTATGTTGATGACATAGTAATTGTTCCTGGAGATGAAAAATTTGAAGGAGCAGATGCATTATCGATTGCACCTATCGCTGGTTCAAGAAATATGCCTATGTTATTAGCTTCAAAAAATGAGATTTCTCCTAGTATTAAAAAATGGATAGATGGTATGAATGCGAATAATACTTATGTAGTTGGACAAACTGGAGCTATTTCAGATAAGGCTATTAAAGATATACCTTCTGTTATAAAGATAAATGGTAAAGATAGATTTGATACAAATCTTAAGGTTTTAGATGAATTCAGTTATTATTTAGAATATGAGCGTGTTTATACTTCTAAAGCAGTTGACTCATCAATAGTAGACGCTTTAACAACAGGACCATTAGCGGCAAAAAAATCTTCACCATTACTATTAGTGGGAGATAAGTTAACGCCTGCACAGAATAAATACTTATCGACATTAGCTTCTAGAGAACTTGTGGCAATTGGAGGAGAAACTCCAAATGATGTAATTTTAGGCTTAGGAAAGCTTTTAGATAAAAATGCAGCATCTAAAATTAAATCTGTAACTATAAATGAACCTAGGGAAATAATTATAGAATTTGATGGAATAGTTAAAAAATCTAAAGCAGAGAGCAAATATAATTATGAAATTCCAGGAGTTCGCATATCAAGGGCAGAACTTATGGATGGATATAGTATAGTAAAATTAACATTAAGAGATGACTTAACTAAAAGTAAAATATCCAATTTAGAAGGAACAGTAGAAAATGTACTTGGAGACAATATGAAGGTAAGATTCAGTAAGAAGAATTCTTCATATGATGATAAAGTCACAGATAATGTCAAACCAACTATTACTGGAGTAGAAGTTTCAGATATATCAGGTACTTCATTAAAGAGAATAAAAATTAAATTTAGCGAAAAAGTTAAAAAAACAGATGCCACTAATTTAAATAATTACAGCATAAAAGATAGTAAAGGTGCAAATGTTAAACTTACAAGTGCTTCTTTTGATAATAAGGATGAAAATGAAGTAACATTAGTAACAGAGAGCGTAATAAATAGTAATGGAAGCTATAAATTAGAAGTTAAGGGAATTAGAGATTTATCTAATAATATTATGAATCCATATGGTAAACCAATAAGCTTAAAGGATACAACTAAGCCAAAGGTTACTTCTTTTAAAATTACAGATACTTCTAATCCAAATATAAAATATATAAATATAACCTTTAGCAAAGAATTAAATGAAGCTTCTGCTATATCAAAAGGGAACTATATTATAAAAGATGAAAAAGGCAAAAGCTATGCAAATTCTATAAGCAAAATTGAGTTTGATAAATATTATAAAGATAGAGTAACTGTTACTATAAACAATGTAAGCATGGATGGAGAATGTACTATTGAAGTTAAAAATATCAAAGACTTATCAGGAAATGCAATGGAACCATACAAAAGCAGTTTAAGTCTATCTTTAGCAAGACCAAATGTTATCCAACCATTAGAAATTGAAAAGATTGAAAAAACTAACAGTAGAACTATAAAAGTAAGATTTGATAGAGATATGAATAAAAGCGATGTAGAGGCTACTAGAAATTATGTTATAAAGCAAAACAATTTAATTATACCAATCAAAAAAGCAAAATATTCTAATGACGGTGGAAAATATTTAGTGAAATTAGAGACAACAGACTTTATTGAAGAAGGAGAATATAGTTTACAATTACAAAATATAAAAGATGCTACAGGAGTTCCACTAAACTCTCCAGCAATACCAATATTTATAGAAGAAGGAACTTTAATAAGACCAAATATTTCTCATAATATAGATGTTAAAAATGTGAGTGGTATAAATAACCAAAAACAGATAATTGTAACTTTTAATAAAAAGATGAAAAAAGATACTGTAGAAAATAAAAATAATTTTTCAATAAATCTATATGATACAAATAGAAAAAATATTGAGATTGAAAAAGTCACTTACTCTGAAAGTAGTAGTGAATATAGAGCTATTGTAACTACTAAAGACTTTTTGGTAAATGGACTGTATGAAATAACAGTTAAAGATGTAAGAGATTATTCAGGAGTTAAGATTAAACAAGTTAGCGAAAGTTTTGAATTGGCTGATATTAAACCTACTATTAGTGAAATTAAAATTGTGCCAAAGCTTCAAAAAATAGATATAATATTTACTCAAACTATAGAAGAAGCTGGTGCTAAGGATATTAAAAATTATACTCTAAAATTTAATGATAAAGAATTAATAGTGTTAAAAGACAATATTAATATTGATAATGATAGAGTAACATTAGAAGTAGAGAAAATGTTAGAGCCAGGAAAATATACTCTTGAAATTTTAAAGGTTAAAGGTGAAAATGACCTTGGTATGCTTAAATCTAAATACAATTTTGAGTATAAAGATGACAAGATAGAAATGTTACCTTAAATATTTTTATGAAAACATTAAAAGCGTGATTTAATCACGCTTTTTTTTATATTAATTTATATTAAAGATTTTAATATAAACTTACAAATGGCAACTTATACAATTGAGAATTGACAACTTAAAATAATGCACAATTGTGGTGGAAATTATTTTTAAGCAAAATAATTTCTTTAAACAAATTTTCTAACTAGCACCTTTACGTTGCTAGTTTTTTGGTGAACAATGTTCGCTAGTTTTTTTCAATATGTCTTAAATTTAATGTTAATGTAATAATATATGGCGAACACTGTTCGCCGCTACAAGATCAATTTAAAATTTCTCAGCAATAGCCGAGAAATATCCACAATTGTGAATTTTGCATTGTGAATTGTGAATTAAATCAGAAGGTTTTACTTACAAAAAAACAATATAACTAAGAGAAAATGTCACATTTGGATATAAATTTACATAGTATATATAGAAAAACTAAGGGGTTTTGTCAATTAATGTTAAAGCAGGAGGACAATAATATGAGTAACTATGATAACAATATCCATAATATGAATGATTTTAGTGACAGTATACAAAATATAGATAGCAAAACTAGAAAAAAATTAGAAAGATTAGCTGAGTTATTAACTAAGTATGAAAATCAAAGCAATAAAAATATAAAACATCATGATCATTGCAAGGAACATTGCAAAGAACATTGTGAAGAACATTGTAAGGAACATTGTGAAGATCATTGTTGTGAGGAGATATGTTGCATTCCAGGACCACAGGGACCGGAAGGTCCAGCAGGACCGCAAGGTCCAATGGGACCACAGGGATGTCCAGGACCAAGAGGATGTAAAGGAGAAAGGGGGCCAACAGGTCCAACAGGCCCAACAGGCCCAACAGGACCAACAGGTCCAAGAGGAGCAACAGGAGCAACAGGGGCGACAGGGCCAAGAGGAGCGACAGGAGCAACAGGAGCGACAGGCGCAACAGGCGCAACAGGCCCAAGAGGGGCAACAGGAGCAACAGGGGCGACAGGAGCAACAGGCGCAACAGGTCCAAGAGGAGCAACAGGAGCAACAGGAGCAACAGGTGCAACAGGAGCAACAGGTCCAACGGGCCCAAGAGGTCCAGTAGGCCCACAAGGAGCAACAGGCCCAACAGGCCCAACGGGTCCAACAGGACCACAAGGAGCAGTAGGACCACAGGGACCACAGGGAATAATGGGACCACAAGGTGAAACAGGAGCACAAGGTCCAGTAGGAGCACAAGGCCCAGCAGGACCACAAGGAGTAACGGGACCACAAGGACCAGGTGGACCAGCAGGAGCGCAGGGTACAACAGGACCACAAGGACCACAGGGACCAATAGGAGCACAAGGGCCACAGGGAGTGACAGGACCACAGGGACCAGCAGGGCCACAAGGAGCAACAGGAGCACAAGGTCCAGCAGGACCAATGGGATCGCAAGGACCAGGAGGACCAACAGGACCACAGGGACCAGCAGGACCAGCAGGAGCACAAGGGGCAACAGGACAACAAGGACCAGTGGGGCCACAGGGATGTCCTGGAGTAGCGGGACCAACAGGACCACAGGGACCAGCAGGACCAGCAGGACCACAAGGAGCAACAGGACAACAAGGGCCAGTGGGACCAATGGGACCACAAGGCCCAGTAGGAACAACAGGACCACAGGGACCAGCAGGTACGCGAGGAGCAACAGGACCGCAAGGACCACAAGGACCAATGGGAACACAAGGACCACAAGGAGCAACAGGACCACAAGGAATACAAGGCCCAGCAGGCCCAGTAGGCCCAGTAGGAGCACAAGGAGTAGCAGGCCCAGCAGGACCAATGGGTGCACAAGGACCACAAGGAATAACAGGAGTACAAGGAGTAACAGGTCCACAAGGTCCACAAGGGCCACAAGGAATACAGGGACCAGTAGGTCCAACAGGCCCAACAGGAGCAACAGGTGCAGCACCAACAGGGGCGTATATTGCGGTAGTTGCTAATTTACCTTCAAGCACTGAAACTATTACACCAAATAATAATATAATATTTAATGAAGATTTAATAATTTCTCAAGGAATGGCAATATCATTGCCAGATTCAGTAATTACTATATTTGAACCAGGAACTTATTATGCAAGCTGGAATATTATAAATGTATCATCAAGTAGACCAGTAACTGGACTTTATGTAAATGGAATACTTGTTGGAGCAACTGCTTCAAATCAAAATGGAGCTTCTGTTGCTGGAACTACAATATTCCGAATATCAGCACCAAGTATAGTAGAATTAAAAAATATTAATATAGAAAACCTAATTATAGGAAACGTAGCCACAAATGTTTTTGCAGTGACTTTAACAATTCAGAAAATACTAAGTTAGTAAGGATAATAATAAAAGAAAGTAGTTTTAAACTACTTTCTTTTATATTAGCAATATATTTGAAGGATTAAAAAGTAACATTTATATATTTAAATCATAGTATATATAGAGGATAGAGTTAAATATTAATTATATTATTAATATAGTAAACCGAATCCTTAAAGAAGTTGATTAGATTATTTAATGTGGAAAGAGGAAGGTTTCAATAGTAATTGCAAATATTATATAAATTTATTTTAGTTAATTATAGATAGTAAGATGTCTGAAATAAAATACACTAACAGATTAGTTGGTGATTTTTTTAGATACCTGAGCTGAATAAATAACAGATTTGATATAAATGGAAGTATACCTATGTATAAGAATATACTAATAATTAAGATGAAATTATAATAAATAATATTATTAGTAAATATAAAATACAAAAGGATAGATTAGTAGAATCAGTATAAAATGAGTAAAAATCATTGAGAAACTAAATTTAGGTGTCTGAAATGAAATAACTAGTTCAAGATGTCATGGATATTTTGTGCCAGACAAGAAAACATAACCGATTCATAGTGGGGTTATGAACCGATTATGTTGGCTTAGTATTATGCACAATAGGTTAGCGTACTGACTAGCTATTTTTAAAGATTCCTTATATAGTTTTCTAAAGGTTCCTCCTAAAATAGACTTTATAACATGATAACCCTTGTATTTATGTTATAAGACTATATACAGGTTCTAGAATTGAGATACAGTTTAAATATCTCTTTGAGAGAAACTATTTCCTTAGAAATGTATTTTAAAGGTTAGAAAGGTTTCTTTATGTAGTATCAGAGAATACAAATATAATGCTTAAGAAATGTTAATTTGTGCTACTGGTAGAGCTGATATTGTTGTCATAATTTAAAAAGCAAATAACTATAGTCTATAAAATAGTTATATAGACTATGAATTAATCCTTTTAAGGTATTGACTGAAGTCAATACCTTTTTTAATTCACAATTAACAATTGTGGATATTTCTCAGCTATTGCTGAGAAATTTAGAATTGAATCTTTTGAAGTTACTACATAAATTCATATAAAAAACTAGCGACTCTATTGCTAGTAAAAATAAGTTAAAGAAATTAGTTTGTAAAAGTAATTTAAACCATAATTCTGGATCCTTCATACTTAATTCTTAATTCCTATAGTTTTCCCATAGTATTAGTTAAATTTATTAGTCTTGTTCCAAACTATACTGCACCCTTCTCAATTCTCCATTGATTACCTGCTTCCCAGAGGTGAAAAATTAGCAATTGTATTGCTAGCTAAAAAATCTATTGAATAAGTTAGTTTGATTAAAACTCATTTTCTCGATAATTCTTAATTTTTAATGCTTAATTTTTAATGCTTAATTTTTAATCTTTGAGGAGTAGTTATTTATAAAATAAAGAGAAATATAATAGGCTATTATAATAAATAATTTTTATAAAAATTTAATAGTGCTTTAATTAGTTCTTAAAAGTAGCATTTTTATATTTATATCATAGTATATAGCAAGTATTAAAATAAATTTAAAATATAAAATTAGGTTATTTATGAGAAATATGTTTAAAGGGAAAAGTTGTCTGTAGACAGCTACCATAAGTAACTTTAAAAATATAATTGACTTAGCGAATAGTTAGATATATAAGGCACCTTAAAAATAACTAGTTAATATGCTAGTTTATTTTGTGCCATACTTTATGGATAGAATATACTGAAGTGACTTCAGCGGACTACCAACTTGTCTGACACAAAATATTCATCACATCTTTCACTAGTTATTTTATTTAAGAGGTCTAAAAATTTAAAATAACGGGGGAATAGTTATGTGTAATAATCATAGACACAATCATAATTGTTGCTGTGAATGCCGTGAGTGCCGTAGACATCATGAATGTTGTGAACGCCGACATCATGAATGTTGTGAGCACCATAAACATCATGAATGCTGTGAGCATAGATGCTGTAGATGTTGCAGACACTGCTGCCATAGATGCTGCGATTGCTGTAAGAGATGTAGATAGGATAGATTATAGAGAAATAAAAAAGAAGTTAATTGAATATTTTAAAGGTATTGTTTTAAGCAATACCTTTTTTGAATTCATGAGAAATATTAGTTTCTAGAAAATAGATTAAAGATTATGATATTATTCATATAAGATTAATAATAATCATAAAAAATTTAATAAAACATGATAAAATTAAGGAAAAATAAAGGATTTTTTGTGTTTATGTAATATTATATAAATTGTAGAAAGTAAACTTAAAAGGAGATGATTGGATGGTTAACAATAAAAAGGTTAAGATATTAGCTGCTTTAACTATAGGAACATTAATATCCACCACTTTATTAAATGGAGTTAGTGTTTATGCTAATAATATTGAAGGAAAAACTACTTCAGTAATTACTAATAGATTACCAGCAGATAATAAAGGAGATAGATATGATACAGCTATAGCTATTTCTAAAAATGGATGGGCTAATGGCTCAAATACAATAGTATTAGTTACTGGTGCAGATTATCCTGATGCTCTTAGTGCTACGCCTTTAGCTAAGAAATATGATGCTCCGATACTTTTAACAAAAATCAATGAAATCCCAACAAATGTTTTAGATGAAATTAAGAGATTAAAGGCAAATAAAATAATAATTGTTGGAGGAAATGGTGTTATTACAGATAAAGTAGAAAAAGAATTGAAATCTGTAGTTAAAAACGTTGAAAGAGTTAAGGGTGAGGATAGATATGATACTGCAGTTAATGTAGCTAAGATATTAGGTGTTGAAAATGGTGTTGCAGTAGCTTATGGATTAAATTACTCAGATGCACTATCAATAGCACCATTAGCAGCAGGACTTTCTATGCCTATACTTTTAACAAAAACCAATGAAATGGATGAAAAAGTTCAGGAGCTTGTTAAAGATAAAAATATTCCAGTAAGTTATATAGTTGGTGGAGAAGGAGTTATAAGTAATTCTGTTATGAATGGATTTAAAAATCCTAAGAGAATTTCAGGTGTTAACAGATATGAAACAAACGTTGAAATATTAAAGTATTTTGCTTCTAAACTTAATTATGATAAAGCTTACGTGGCGACAGGAATGAATTATCCTGATGCATTAGCAGGAAGTGCACTAGCAGCGCAAACAAATTCACCTTTAATACTAACTAATAATAGTGTTATTGAAAAGCATACACTAGAACATGCTAAACTTCAAATGTCTAAAGAGATATATGCTTTAGGAGGTTCCAGTATAGTTGGAGATAATGTGCTTCAACAACTGAAGACAGATATGGGATATAGTAATATCAGTCACATAGATACTCAAACTGTAGAAGCAAAGCATAAGTCTACATTTGAATTACCTAAAACTGTAGTTGCAACTTTAGAAGATGGTAGAAAAAAAGAAGTTCCAGTTAAATGGACAAACAGTATTGCGGATACTTCTGTAGTAGGAGTTAAAAGCTATGAAGGATTAGTGATGGATAAAACTGTTGTGTTAAATGTTAAAGTAGTTCCATGTTTAGAGAAGGTTAGCGATTTAACAGCTGTAATAGGAAGAGGAGATAAATATACTTTCCCTACTACGGTACAAGGAATTATGAGTGATGGGACAACAAAAGATTTTAAAGTAAATTGGGATAATACTTATATAAACTCAAATACTCTTGGAAACTATAATTTCACCGGAATAGTTGAAGGAGAAAATAAGCAAGTTAAATTGACAGTAACTGTAAAAGAAGTTTTTAAAGTTATAGATATAAGATAGTATAGTTATAGGGTTCCGCGGTGGAAATTTAACTTATACATGATTTTAATTTCCATAACAAAAATTTTTTTCTTTAAATTAAAAATTAAGAATGAAAAATGAAGAATTATGGTTAAAACTTCACCGTCAAAACCTTCGGAGTTTTTTAAAATAAATTTTATTTTAAGAAATTCACTAAAGGTGAATTTCATCCTAAATTCTTCACTCTTAATTAGCATCCTTAATTTCTAAGGATTTAGGCTATTTTTATAGAAATTATGCTCTGGAACTCTATAATTATTTATCGATGCCTTAAGTTGATTTGCTTATAATATGGTAATATGATTAAGTTATTTGAAACCATTAAAAGATTACCTGAAGATTCTGTATCTTTAATAGAAGATAGAAAACTAATAAGAGGATTTACTTTAATAGTTATAAAGGATTGTATTTCTGCTATTGAAGAGTATAGTGAGTATTCAACTATAGCATTTAGAGGTGCATTTGTAAGTAATAATAAAGTTAAATCGTTATATCTTTTAATTAAAATTAGAGGAAAATATAAAGATGGTTATTATACAGTTTGGTTTAATTATAATGATGCATACTCGCTAAAAATTATGATTAACTTAACAAAGCAAAAGAAACTTTTAATATTACTAGTAGATAATGATAATACAATACAAAAGACAATTACTTTAGAAAATAGATTAAAAGACTTTTTCAAAGAATATCTAGACAGATGTTCAAGTATTAAATGTAGATGGACTAAAAGGGATTTTGAAATTTTTCTTAATTCTGTAAGAAAACAATATCCTACCAATATACTAATGTGGGAAGAACTAGAATGGGACATATGAAAGGCGTGACAAAGTCACGCCTTTATTTAATTCACAATTCACAATCCGTAATTGATTCTTTTTTGAAGTTACGTAGTAACTTCAAAAAAGAATCAATTAAATTGCTAGTTAAAAACAATTATGGTTGAAATTAATTCGTTAAGAATTAATTTCAACCATAATTGTCCATTGGCTAAGTTTTCAATTGATTAACTATTATTTCATAAAGATTATAAATTGTCGAATAAAATTATTTGTTAAATTTTAAATGTTTTAGTTGTATTTAAAAGAATATATGAATATAATATTAAAGGTACGAATTATAAAAATATTATTTGGAAATATTTATGTAAATTAAAATTTTACAAAAAATTATAATAAACTACAACATGTCGAATATGCTGTAAAAATTCAATTTATATTGTCGAGAATATAAGAGAAATTTATGAATAATTTATTAAATGTTAAAGTAAAATAAAATTTTCAGAAAATATCATTGATTTTTTAAATTATAAATAATATAATATAATACATAGGGTGGACATAATATGTTCACAAATTATTAAAAATTAAATATTGTTCGTAAATAGAGGAGCGAGTGAATGGTAGTATATATATGTTAAGGAAAGGAACTTCCGATGATATATGCGAAGGATTTACACGCCGAAAGGGTATACTTGTTCTTAAGTATATTACTTGGGGGTAGGAAGTAAATTTTCTATCACTGTCATAAGATATTATGATGAGCTATTTATGTGATGAAGATAAGAAATTTTCGTTACATCTATAGTCCATTATATATATATAATTAGGATTGTTTAAGGTGCTGAAAGTTTCAGTGCCTTTTATTTTTTAAAAAATTAACAGGGGGTACTAAAAATGAAATCAGTAATTAGATTAAGAATGAGTGCACATGACGCACATTATGGTGGAAACTTAGTTGACGGAGCTAGAATGTTACAATTATTTGGAGATGTAGCAACAGAGTTATTAATACTTAATGATGGAGATGAAGGACTTTTCAAAGCTTATGAAAATATTGAGTTCTTAGCACCAGTTTATGCAGGAGACTATATAGAAGCAGTTGGAGAAATAGTACACGTAGGAAATACTTCAAGAAAAATGACTTTTGAAGCTAGAAAAGTTATAGCTCCAAGACCAGACATAAATGATTCAGCTTGTGACGTATTAGAAGAGCCAATAGTTGTTTGTAAAGCAACTGGAATCTGTGTTGTTCCAAAAGATAAAAAGAGAAAATAGTATAAAGATAAAAAGTTCTTTATAATAAAAAATGAAGGAATTATTGCAAGTGATTTGTTAAAAAAATAACAATATTATCCAATGTGGGAGGAAAAGAAGATGGAAAAATTAATCATTGCTGCAGCAATATGTGGTGCTGAAGTAACAAAAGAACACAATAAAAATGTTCCTTACACTGTTGAAGAAATTGGAATTGAAGCTGAAAAGGCTTACAAAGCTGGAGCTAGTATAATTCATTTACATGTAAGAGAAGATGATGGAACTCCAACTCAAGATAGAGAGAGATTCAGAGCTTGTATAGAAGAAATTAGAAGAAGATGCCCAGATGCTATTATTCAACCTTCAACTGGTGGAGCAGTGGGAATGACTAATGAAGAAAGACTTCAACCAGTAGATTTACGTCCAGAAATGGCAACATTAGATTGCGGAACTTGTAACTTTGGTGGAGACGAAATATTTGTTAATACTGAAAATACAATAAAAGAATTTGGACAAAAGATGATAGAGCTAGATGTTAAGCCAGAAATCGAAGTTTTCGACAAGGGAATGATAGATATGGCTATAAGATTACACAAAAAAGGCTACATAAAAGCACCAATGCATTTTAATTTTGTTATGGGTGTAAACGGTGGCATAAGTGCTGAAATCAGAGATTTCGTATTTATGAAAGAAAGCATTCCAGCTGGAAGTACTTATGTAGTTTCAGGAATAGGAAGAAATGAATTCCCATTAGCTACAATGGCAATATTAGATGGTGGACATGTTAGAGTAGGTTTTGAAGATAATGTTTACGTATCAAAAGGTGTTATGGCTGAGTCTAATGCAGAACTAGTTGAGAAAGTTGTAAGAATTGCTAAAGAACTTGGAAGAGAAGTAGCTACTCCAGCTGAAGCAAGAGAAATATTAGGACTTAAACCACTTAAATAGTTTGACATTAAAATTAACATAAATGTTATTGTTTTAAAACAATGTTGAATCTTTAATTATTGTAATTTTATGATCAATAATTAAGAAAAAGAATTTTGTATGAATTTAGCGTGCAAATTTCAAGTTGTGCTAATTGTCTTAATTGTAAGTTGTGAATTAGATTAAATAATTTAAGTTTCAACATATTTAAAACGTAACCTTATAAAAAAACTACTTTACAATTTAAATTTTAAAATTTAGAGGAACATAAGGAAGGAGAGCTTAGTTATGAAAAAAGGATGTAAATATGGAACTCACAGAGTTATAGAACCAAAAGGTGTTTTACCACAACCAGCGCTTAAAATAGACAATGATATGGAGATTTACGATAATGAAATACTTATCGACGTTCAAGCTCTAAACGTTGACTCTGCAAGCTTTACTCAAATAGAAGAAGAAGCAGGTCATGATATAGAAAAAGTTAAAGCTAAAATACTTGAAATTGTTGCAGAAAGAGGAAAAATGCAAAACCCTGTAACAGGATCAGGCGGAATGTTAATAGGAAGAATAGAGAAAATTGGTGAAGCTTTACAAGGTACAACAGATCTAAAAGTTGGAGATAAAATAGCTACATTAGTTTCATTATCTTTAACTCCATTAAAAATAGAAAAAATAGTAGATGTTAAACCAGATATCGACAGAGTTGAAATAAAAGGAAAAGCTATATTATTCGAAAGTGGAATATATGCAAAACTTCCAGAAGATATGGAAGAAACATTAGCATTAGCAGCATTAGACGTTTGCGGAGCACCAGCTCAAGTTGCTAAACTTTGTAAACCAGGCGAAGCTGTATTAATCTTAGGTGGAGCAGGAAAATCAGGAATGCTTTGCTGCTACGAAGCTGTTAAGAGAGTTGGACCAACTGGAAGAGTTATAGCATTAGTAAGAAATGAAGAAGAAGCTTCAAGATTAAGAAAATTAGACTTCGGACCAAGATTACACATCGTTATAGGAGATGCTACTAAACCAATCGAAGTTATGAACCATGCACTTGAAAACAACGAAGGAAAAGAAGTTGACGTTTCAATAAACTGCGTAAACGTTCAAAACACAGAAATGTCAACTATATTACCAGTTAGAGATGAAGGAACAGTTTACTTCTTCTCAATGGCTACAGGATTTGCAAAAGCAGCACTAGGAGCTGAAGGTGTAGGTAAAGACGTAACTATGATGGTTGGTAATGGATACACTAAAGGACATGCTGAAATAACATTAGAAGAATTGAGAGAAAATGAAAACCTAAGAAAAATGTTCGAAGAGCTATACGTTTAATTTAAATTTCAATTTAAATAAAATTTATATTATTTAATGATGGAGGGAATATCATGATAAATAGAAGATATGAATTATTTAAAGATGTTAGCGACGCAGATTGGAATGACTGGAGATGGCAAGTAAGAAACAGAATAGAAACTGTTGAAGAACTAAAAAAATACATACCATTAACAAAAGAAGAAGAAGAAGGAGTAGCTCAATGCGTAAAATCATTGAGAATGGCAATTACTCCATATTATCTATCATTAATCGATCCTAACGATCCTAATGATCCAGTAAGAAAACAAGCTATTCCAACAGCATTAGAGCTTAAGAAAGCTGATGCAGACCTTGAAGACCCATTACATGAAGATACAGATTCACCAGTACCTGGATTAACTCACAGATATCCAGACAGAGTATTATTATTAATAACTGACATGTGTTCAATGTACTGCAGGCACTGTACAAGAAGAAGATTTGCAGGACAAAGTGATGACTCTATGCCAATGGAAAGAATAGATAAAGCAATTGAGTACATCAGAAACACTCCTCAAGTTAGAGACGTATTATTATCAGGTGGAGACGCACTTTTAGTATCTGATGAAACATTAGAATATATCATAGCTAAATTAAGAGAAATACCACACGTTGAAATAGTAAGAATAGGTTCAAGAACTCCAGTTGTTCTTCCACAAAGAATTACTCCAGAGTTCGCAAATATGCTTAAAAAATATCATCCAGTATGGTTAAACACTCACTTTAACCATCCAAATGAAATAACTGAAGAATCAACTAGAGCTTGTCAATTACTTGCTGATGCAGGAGTACCTCTAGGAAACCAATCAGTTTTATTAAGAGGAGTTAACGATTGCGTACACGTAATGAAAGACTTAGTTAATCAATTAGTAAAAATAAGAGTAAGACCTTACTACATCTATCAATGTGACTTATCATTAGGACTTGAGCACTTCAGAACTCCAGTTTCTAAAGGTATCGAAATCATTGAAGGATTAAGAGGACATACTTCAGGATACTGCGTACCAACATTTGTTGTTGACGCTCCAGGCGGTGGTGGAAAAACTCCAGTTATGCCAAACTATGTTATTTCACAAAGCCACGATAAAGTAATATTAAGAAACTTTGAAGGTGTTATAACAACTTATTCAGAGCCAACAAACTATACTCCAGGATGTAGCTGTGATGTTTGCACTGGTAAGAAAGAAGTTCATAAGGTTGGAGTTGCTGGATTATTAAACGGAGAAGGCATGGCTCTAGAACCAGTAGGATTAGAGAGAAATCAAAGACACAGCCACTAAGATTAACTATGAACAATATTTTAGATCTTATAAAAGACTATAATAGTGTTTCCATCATAGGAATGAATAAAAATGTAGGTAAAACTACTACATTAAATCATATATTGAAGGAGGCAAGGGGCAATAGGCTCCTTGGCCTAACTTCAATAGGTCGTGATGGAGAAGATTTAGATAGGGTTACAGCAACGGAAAAACCAAAAATATATATAGAAAAAAACACAATAATAGCAACAGCTAAACAATGTTTATTCAATAGCGATATAACAAAAGAAATTCTTAAGACCACAGGAATACATACTCCTATGGGGGAAATTGTTATTTGTAGGGCTTTAAGTGATGGTTATGTAGATTTAGGAGGACCTTCTGTAAACTCTTATATGACTGAAATTCGTGATGAACTTTTAAGCTTAAACTGTGATCTTGTAATTGTTGATGGCGCACTAAGTAGAAAGACTTTTGCATCTCCCGCAACTACAAAAGCCACTATTCTATCAACAGGTGCAGCATTATCAAGAAGCATGAGAAAAGTAGTTGAAGAAACAGTTCACACTGTAAAACTGTTAAGCTTACCCCATGAGCAAAATCAGGAAATTTTACAAATGTGTGAGACTATAAACAAAAGTACACGAATTGGTATTATAAGTAATGAAAAAACTTTTAAAGGCTTAGAAGTAAAAACTTCCTTAGAGGCGTCAAAGGAAATAGTAGAAGCCTTAGATGAAAATACCTCCTATGTGGTAATTAAAGGCGTAGTATCTGATAATTTAATTGAGGATATTATGAAGTCCACAAATCTTTATAAAAATGTAACCTTCCTTGCAGAAGATGGAACAAAGGTTTTCTTATCAAAAGATACTCTTTATAAATTCCAAAAGCAGGGGGGAATTCTTAAGGTTATAAACCCTATAAATGTATTATGTGTTACCACAAATCCTAAATCTCCTTATGGGTATGAGTTTGATAAAGTTAAGTTTATAGAAGAACTTAAAAAAGAACTTGATATACCAGTTTTTGATGTGGTTGGAGGGTTATAAAATGAAGTTTTTAGATGATGAGCAAAGAAGGCAAATAGGGTTTAGTTTTCTCATGGAAGAGTTAGATATAACTACTTTCTATGGCGTAGAGGAAAAGAAAAAGATTAAACCTTTTACAGTACAAGAAAAAGCTCTTTTAATAGATGAATTTGATAATTTGGAAAAAGTTATAAATTCAATGAAAGAAAATGAAGATGCCTTTAAAGATATAGGAAGAATATTTTGTAAATTTAAAGACATTAGGAATTCCATAAAGAGAGCTATGGAAATGGAAGCCTTAGATGAGGTTGAGCTTTATGAGATAAAATATTTTTCAATGCTTATAGAAGAGCTTAAGGCTATAGTAGATAAGATAAAACTTGATATTAAAGAAATAGAGTTTTCCTATCTTACAGAAGTTTTAGATCTTTTAGATCCAGAGAATAAAAGAATACCAACCTTCCATGTGTATGATAAGTATTCTCAAGAGCTTAAAGAAATAAGAGAAAAGAAAAAAGCAGTAGAAAAAAAGATATACATTTCAGATGATGAAGATGAAATATCAAAGTTAAAACAACAACGTTTAGAAATTGTTATTTTAGAAGAAGCTGAAGAACTTAAGATAAGACAAGGCTTAAGTGAAGAAATATCTAAGTTTGGGCCAAAAATAAATAAAAATTTAAAATCCATAGGAAAGTTAGATTTTATCATTGCAAAAGGCAGGCTAGCATTGAAGCATAACGCAGTCAGACCTACGATAAGTGATAATATGAAAATAGAATTAGACAACGCCTTTAACCCTGAAATTAAAAGTATTCTAAGTAAAAAAAGTAAAAAGTTCACACCTGTTAGTGTTAAGCTTAAAAATGGTACAACAGTAATTACTGGTGCCAATATGGGTGGAAAGAGTGTAACTCTTAAAACTATAGTATTAAATTTATTTTTAGGACAAATGGGCTTTTTTGTATTTGCTGAGAAAGCAACATTTCCTGTATTAGATTTTATACACTTTATATCAGATGATATGCAATCTATATCAAAAGGACTTAGTACTTTTGGAGCAGAAATTATTAAGCTTAAAGAAGTTGTTGAATGTGCTAAAAGAGCAGATGGTTTTATAGCATTAGATGAATTTGCTAGAGGAACTAACCCTAAAGAAGGATTCTATTTAGTAAAATCATTAGCAACTTATTTGTCTAGATTTAACAGCGTAAGTTTAATATCTACTCATTATGATGGTGTAGTAGATGATACTATGGATCATTATCAGGTAATTGGGCTTAAAAATATGGATTTTGATAAATTGAAATATAAAATAGATTTAAATAAGACTCATTCTGTAGAGATAATTCAAGAACATATGGAATATAAGCTAGAGAAAGTTTCTAAAGAAAATAAGGTGCCAAAAGATGCACTAAATATCGCTATGTTATTAGGACTTGAGAGTGACATAGTAGATATAGCAAAAACTTATTATAACGAGGAGGATGGCAATGAATAGTAAGATAAATTTAGACTGGAATTTAGTAGATAAGGCTAGACAGTCATCAAAAAATATCGCTAAGGACACTCAAGAATTTATAGATAGACATACTACAGTAGCAGTTGAAAGAACTGTATGTAGATTATTAGGAATAGACAACGTAGATGAGTTTGGAGTACCACTACCAAACGTTGTGGTTGACAACATTAAAAACGGAAATGGATTATCAATGGGTGCTTCTAAATTCATAGGAAACGCTATGATAGAAACAGGATTAACTGCACAAGAAGTAGCTGAAAAAGTTGCTAAAGGAGAATTAGATTTAACTAAAATTCCAATGCATGATGACTTTGAAATTAAAATGGTAATTGATAAAGTTGCTAAAGAAACTGTTGAAAGAATAAGAACAAATAGAGGAAAAAGAGAAAGCTATTTAGAGAAATTCGGCGATAAGAGCGGTCCATATCTATATGTTATAGTTGCAACAGGTAACATTTATGAAGATATAGTTCAAGCTAAAGCTGCTGCTAAGCAAGGCGCTGATGTTATAGCAGTTATAAGAACAACAGGACAAAGTCTTCTTGACTATGTACCATATGGAGAAACAACAGAAGGTTTCGGTGGAACTTTTGCAACTCAAGAAAACTTCAGACTTATGAGAGCTGCTCTTGATGAAGTAGGAGAAGAATTAGGAAGATACATAAGACTATGTAACTATTGTTCAGGACTTTGTATGCCAGAAATAGCTGCAATGGGAGCATTAGAAAGATTAGACGTAATGCTTAATGACGCATTATATGGAATATTATTCAGAGATATCAACATGCAAAGAACACTTGTTGACCAATATTTCTCAAGAATAATCAACGGATTTGCTGGAGTTATCATCAACACAGGAGAAGATAACTACTTAACAACTGCAGATGCTGTTGAGGAAGCACATACAGTTCTAGCTTCTCAATTTATCAATGAGCAATTTGCGTTAACTGCTGGTCTTCCAGAAGAGCAAATGGGACTTGGACATGCATTTGAAATTAATCCAAATGTAGAAAATGGATTCTTACTTGAACTTGCACAAGCACAAATGGCAAGAGAAATATTCCCTAAAGCACCACTTAAATATATGCCACCAACTAAGTTTAAAACTGGTAATGTATTTAAAGGACATGTTCAAGACGCATTATTCAACATGGTAACAATAATGACAGGACAAAAACTTCATTTATTAGGAATGTTAACAGAAGCTATACACACTCCATTTATGAGTGATAGAGCACTATCAATAGAAAACGCTCAATATATCTTCAGCACAATGAAAGACCTTGGAGATGAAATTACTTATAAAAAAGGCGGAATAATGGAAACAAGAGTAGACGAAGTTTTAGGAAAAGCTACAGATCTAATACAAGATATAGAAAAAGAAGGTTTATTTAAGACATTAGAACAAGGTAAATTTGGTGGAATCAAAAGACCATTTGACGGTGGAAAAGGCCTTGCTGGTGTTGTACAGAAAGAAGAAGGTTACTTCAACCCATTTATAGATTTAATGTTAGGAGGTAACAAATAATGAGTGGTGGATTATATTCAACAGACAATAAAGATTTTGATAAAAGCTTAGATTTAACTAAACTTAAACCATATGGAGATACTATGAACGACGGTAAAGTTCAAGTGAGCTTTACTCTTCCAGTAGAAGATAATGAAAGAGGAGTAGAAGCAGCAGTACAACTTGCAAAGGCTATGGGAATTAAAGAGCCTAACGTTGCACATCATGAAGCATTAGATAAAGAATTTACTTTCTATGTTGTTTATGGTTCTTTAACTCACACTGTAAACTATGAAGAAATTCATGTTCAAACAGTAGAAGTTGATACAATGGATATGCAAGAAGTTGGTGAATACATTAAAGAAAACATTAAAAGAGAAGTAGTTATCATAGGTGCAAGTACAGGAACAGATGCTCATACAGTTGGTATAGATGCTATCATGAACATGAAAGGTTTTGCAGGACATTATGGTCTTGAAAGATACCCTATGATAGAAGCTTACAACTTAGGAAGCCAAGTTGAGAACGAAGAGTTCATTAAAAAGGCTATAGAACTTAAAGCAGACGTTTTACTAGTATCTCAAACAGTAACTCAAAAAGATGTTCACATTCAAAACTTAACTAACCTTGTTGAGCTTTTAGAAGCTGAAGGAATAAGAGATAAAGTTGTATTAATAGCTGGAGGTCCAAGAATAACTCACGAGCTTGCTAAAGAGCTTGGTTACGATGCTGGATTTGGACCAGGAAAATACGCAGATGATGTTGCTTCATTTGCAGTAACAGAAATAGTTGCAAGAAATTTAATATAATATAAAAAAAGAAGTGCTTGGCACTTCTTTTTTTATGTACATTAATACTTTTTTACCTCTTGGGATTTATCAATGCACAATTCACAATTATGGTTGAAATTATTTTTAGCAAAATAATTTCTTTGAATGGATTTTTTTAACTAGCAATGCAATTGCTAGTTTTTTAAAAAAGTTACTCTGTAACTTCAAAAAAGAATCAATTTTAAATTTCTCGGTGGCAACTGAGAAATATCCACAATTGTGCATTGTGCATCGTGAATTCTCAATTGTATAAGGGTTTGCCTAGGGTACAGTATAGTTCGGAATAGGAATTAGTGAATTTAAGTAATACTATGGAGAAACTATAAACATTAAGAGTTAAGTATGAAGAATTATAGTCGAAATTAATTCTTGCAATCAACTAAATGCTTCTCCTGTAAAGGAGAAGTTTCCATAAATTCTTCATGCTTCGTTATTAATTCTTAATTAATAAGATAATTCATTATATAGCTTTGTGAATTAAAATACAAAAAAACAGATAATTATACAATTTTCAGTGAGATGTATCTATATTATAAGAACAGCTAAACTTCCTTATTTTAGATTAAGTTCGATATTATTTACATATTAAATTAAAAAAATAAAATAAATGATTAAAATAAGTGAACTTAATATATATTTAATACTATAATAGAGTGTCAAGAGAAATCATATTGTAAATAAATTGTTAATACTATATTATTAAGATATGATTCAAAATATTTAAAATATACAGAGCAAATGGGTGATAAAATTGGTTTTTTGTAATAATTTTAACAATATATACGATGAATTGCTTCTGTTCTTAGGAAAAACTCCTAAGTTAAGTAAAAATAACGAAGATATAGTTAAAACGGATAAAAATTATGATTATAATCAAATGGAAAGTGATATTAAGGAATTAGCTAAAAGGTATAGTTTCATAGGGGTTAATAGTGCAGGAAAGAGTTTGCTTGGGAAAGAACTTTATTACTTGAAAATTGGTAATGGCAGAAAAAAAATATTTTATAACGGCAGCCATCATGGAGATGATTGGATTACTTCACTGCTTTTATTAAAATTTATTGAGAATTTTTCATATGCTTATTCAGAGAATAAACGTATTGGAGCATATAATATCAATAAAATCTTTAATACCTGCACCATATATATACTTCCTATGATAAATCCTGATGGAGTAGATTTGGTAATTAATGGACTTAAAGAGGAGCATCCATATTATGAACAGTTAATAAAATATAATAATGGAAGCTTAGACTTTTCAGGTTGGAGTAGTAATGCTAGAGGAGTAGATATAAGTAGGAATTACGATGCAAATTGGCATAAGTGGAAAGCTAGTGAGGCAAGAGAAGGAGTTTTTGGACCTAAATTTAGATGGTATAGTGGGGAATTCCCAGAAAGTGAACCAGAAACTAAGGCAGTAGTAAACTTAATCTTGAAAGAAAATTTTGATATAGTAATTTCTTATCATTGCAATGGAAAGCAAATATACTACGGACACGATGATTATAATTATGAATATAAGCATATAGCAGTTAAAATGTCTAAATTATCAGGATATAAACTAATTGATAAGGAAGTGAATTATGAATACTCTTCTTTAAAATATTGGTTTATAAAAGAGTTTAACAAGCCTAGTTTTAGAATTAAAGTAGGAAAATCTAACGATATACTAAGTTTTGAAGAAGCATATAAAGAAAATATAAGAGTATTGCTTCATATACCACTATTAGTCAATTGAGAATTGAAAATTGACGATTGACAATTATGGAAACTTCTCCTTTGTGGGAGAAGTTTTAAATTGATTTTTTGAAGTTACTGTGTAACTTCTTATAAAATAAAAGTGACTTTGTCACTTTTATTTTAAATCTATTTAGAGAAATTAATTTGTAAAGAATTAATTTCAACCATAAATTCTTCATTTTTAACTCTTAATTCTCAATTATATAAAAAACCGTGAGTACTCACGGTTTTTTATATATGGTTTTCCCATTCTTCATATAGTGATTCTAGTTCTGTTTCAATATCGCTAATTTCTTTATTTACCCTTTGACTTTCTTCAGGATTTGAATAAACTTCTTCAATGCATAGCTGATTTTGTAGCTTTTCAAGTTCATTTTCAAGGGTTGAAATTTTATCCTCAATGGATTTTATATGATTTTTCTTTTCTCTTTCTAATTTTTCCTGTTCTTTTTTCTTCTTTTTATCAAGTTTCATTTGGGTTTTAGTAATACCATCATATTCTTCTTCTATTTCAAATCTTAGGGGATTTTTCTTTTTGTCAACATAGTAGGAGTAGTTTCCTAAATATTCTTTAATTCCATCTTCCCTAAGTTCAAAAATTTTATTTATAACTTTATTTAAGAAATATCTATCGTGAGATATAACTAAAACTGTACCATCATAGCTAAGTATTGCATCCTCTAAAGCTTCTCTTGAAACTATATCTAAATGGTTAGTAGGCTCATCTAGAAGTAAGAAATTGCACTTGGAAAGCATTAGTTTTAAAAGGTTAATTCTACACTTTTCACCACCACTTAAGGTTTTAATTTTTTTAAATACGTCATCACCTGTAAATAAGAATGCTGCCAATGCATTTCTTATCTCTGTAGTGGTCATCTTAGGAAAGTCATCCCATACTTCATCTAAAATAGTTTTATCTTCATTTAAATTGGATTGCTCTTGGTCGTAATAACCAAGATGAACATTCTTACCTAAAACTTTAATACCACTATCTGAAGGTACTTTATCCATAATTATTTTAAATAATGTAGTTTTACCTCTACCATTTTCACCTATAATTGCAATTTTAGATTCCCTCTTAATATCCATATTAACATTAGTGAAAAGCGTTTTTTCTCCAAAAGACTTACTTAGATCTTCTACGTATAGAACATCATTACCACTTTTGATTTCTGTGTCAAATTCGATTCTAGAAGCCTTTTTTTCTTTAATAGGGGCATCTATCCTATCCATCTTGTCTAATGCCTTCTGACGGCTTTCGGCAGCTCTTATGCTTTTTTCTCTATTAAAGGATTTATATTTAGCTATTATATCTTCTTGTCGTTTAATCTCTGCCTGTTGTAGAGAAAATGCCTTTAATGCTATTTCATAATTTTTCTTTTTTAAATCTATAAAAGTAGTATAATTACCGTTATAAATTTCAACTATTCCACCGATAAGTTCTAAAGTTTTAGTGGTTACAGCATCTAGGAAAAATCTATCGTGTGAAATTATTACAATGCTTCCCTTATAGGATTTTAAATATTCTTCAAGCCATTCAATAGCATCTAGATCTAAATGGTTAGTTGGCTCATCTAAAAGCAGTATATCAGGCTTTGTAAGTAGTAGTTTACAAAGAGCTACTCTAGTTTTTTGTCCACCACTTAAAATATTAATACATTTATCAAAATCTTCTTCATTAAAACCTAGCCCTTTTAGAACTCTACTAATTTCCCCTTTGTAGGTATAACCACCATTATTAGTATAAAGTTCCGTTAGTGTAGTATAATCCTTTATTATTTTGTTATGATACTCTTCTTTAGAGATATCATAAGGTTCATTCATCTTCTCTTCTAAAATTTTTAGTTTTTTTTCCATATTTAATAAATTCTCAAAAACCATTAAAAGCTCATCATATATGGTATTATCTGATTCTAAAGCAAGGCTTTGAGATAAATAGCCTACCTTTTTACTTTTATCTATAAAGAGCTCTCCGCCATCATATTCCATTTGTGAGGTTAATATTTTAAAAAGAGTAGATTTACCTGCACCATTAGCACCTATAAGACCTACCTTTTCTCCATCATTAATATTGAAACTTATATTTTTTAAAATCACATCTATTCCAAAGCTTTTATGTATATTATTACAGCTTAAAACTATCATAATTTTCACCATCCTCGCTATATTATTGTACTATGAATAATTATCAAATGCCAACTTAATCAATGGAGAATTGAGAATGGACAATTGACAATTGAGGTGGAAATTATTTTTAGATAAAATAATTTCTTTAAATAAATTTTTTGACTAGCAATTTTATATTGATAGTTTTTTATCCTACTGCACCTCAAGGGTCTATGTAGAAAGTAGTTATAAATTTAGATTTTGTCATTATTTTAATTTTGTTTAAAATTCATAATTTTATTATAGACCCCAGGGGTGGAAGTTAATACTGAGAAATAACTATAATTGTGAATTTTATATTGTGAATTCTGAGTTACCTAAAATAAGAATTCCCATAAATTGACCATTGTCAATAGGGAAATTTTAATTATATAATATATAGTGCTGTTATATAATATATAGTATTGTTATATAATATATAGTGATGTTATAAAATATATAATATTGTCATATGAGTATTAAATAATTGTTTCTTTATACGATAATTATCAATATATTAAAAAATATTTCATAAAACTTAAAAAATATATGACGATAAAATGAATAATTTATATATAATTTACATAATTTATTTTTAAAATACATATAAACAAATTACAATTAATATGGTAAAATAATAACAAAGTGTAGAATGGACAGGGTATACAACAAATTATTAGCTTAGGCGCACATGCTAAAGGTGATATTTAACTTTGCAATATATATAAACTAAATAGGAGTTGATTACAGTGGAAAGGAAAAAAAATATATCAATGGCAGTTATAAAAAGAATGCCAAAATACTATAGATACTTAAAAGAACTAGCTAATAATGATGTGGATAGAATTTCTTCTAAAGAATTAAGTGAAAAAATAGGCTTTACTGCGTCGCAAATAAGACAGGACCTAAATTGCTTTGGTGACTTCGGTCAACAAGGATATGGATATAATGTTAAAGAGCTTTTATCACAAATAGGATTAATCTTAGGTCTAGATAAACAATATAATACAATAATTGTTGGAGCAGGTAATATAGGTCAAGCGATTGCTAATTACACCTATTTTCAAAAGATGTCTTTTGATCTAAAAGCAATATTTGATATAAATCCAAAACTTATTGGATTAAAGATAAGAGATGTAGCAATAGAAGATATAGATGATTTACAAAGTTATATAAAAGAACATGCAATAGATATAGCTATAATTTGTGTGCCTAAGGATAGAGCACAAGGAGTGTGCGATATAATAACTACTAGTGGCATAAAAGGTATATGGAACTTTGCGCCAATAGATTTAAAGGTACCTGATGATGTAATAGTAGAAAACGTTCATCTAAGTGAAAGTTTAATGACTTTAAGCTACTTATTAAATGAACATGATGAAGAATAATTTTAATTGATAATTGTGGAGTCTTCTTAGAAAAATAAGAAATTAAAGTAATATTTATAAAATATTGTGGAAATTAATTCTGAGGGATTAATTTCATCCACAATTTTTCATTTATGGGGTAATTTTTATAAATTATCTAACTTTAGTTATTATGATTAATTAACAATCTAGAATAGAGTTAAATATATAAGTAACAATTAAAATACATATAAAATATAGATGTTTTGACATAAATATACAAAATTTTAATTTTGAATTTATATAAATCTTTAATAAAATTTGAATATGAACTTAATAACCGTTATGATTTTTAATATTTAGAAAAATTTCATGATTTATGTTGAAAAAGTTTGCAAGACATAATATAATAGTGATTGAGGCGTTTAGTGCTTCAATCATTTTGTTTTAATTTGTTAGAATATTAACAAATTATGCAAGAAACAAAAAGAAATAATTCATGGGGAGATGGAGTTATGGATTTTAAAAACATTATCCTTGAAAAAGAGGGTAACATTGCTTTTATTAAGCTTAACAGACCGAAAGCTTTAAATGCTTTAAATTCAGAAACTTTAAAAGAATTAGATAATGCTATTGAATTAATTGAAAATGACGCTGAAATCTATGCTGTTGTGTTAACAGGAGAAGGAAAAGCTTTCGTTGCAGGAGCAGATATTTCTGAAATGAAAGGATTAAATTCACTTGAGGGAAGACAGTTTGGAATATTAGGAAATAAAGTTTTTAGAAGAATAGAAACTTTAGAAAAACCAATTATAGCTGCTGTTAACGGATTTGCATTAGGTGGAGGTTGTGAGCTTTCTATGGCCGCAGATATAAGAATAGCTTCATCAAAAGCTAAATTTGGACAACCAGAGGTTGGATTAGGAATAACTCCTGGATTTGGAGGGACTCAAAGACTAGCTAGACTTGTGGGAGAGGGCAAAGCTAAGGAATTGATTTTCACAGGAGACCTAATTAATGCAGAGGAAGCTTTAAGAATTGGATTAGTAAATAAAATTGTTGAGCCAGAACAGTTACTTGAAGAAGCAACTAATATGGCTAAAAAGATTGCAAGCAATGCTCCAATAGCAGTTAAGCTTTGCAAAGATGCTATAAATAAAGGTATGCAAATGGACATAGATAACGCTCTTATGTATGAAGCTCAAGTATTTGGACTTTGTTTTAGTACAGAGGATCAAAAGGAAGGTATGGGAGCTTTCATAGAAAAAAGAGACAAAGCCTTTAAAAATAAATAGAAATAAAATCCGTTGATATTTATAAATTATAGGAGGAATGGGAAATGAATTTTTCTTTAACTAAGGAACAAGAATTTGTAAAACAAATGGTAAGGGAATTCGCTGAAAATGAAGTGAAGCCTATTGCCGCTGAAATAGATGTAACTGAAAGATTTCCAATGGAAAATGTAGAAAAAATGGCTAGATACCATATGATGGGAATCCCTTTTTCTACTGAATTCGGTGGAGCAGGTGGAGATAGCATATCTTATGCTATAACAGTAGAAGAATTATCAAGAGTTTGCGGAACTACAGGAGTTATAGTTTCAGCTCATACTTCATTATGTGCTGCTCCAATAGATGCTTTTGGAACTCCAGCTCAAAAAGAAAAGTACTTAGTGCCATTAGCTAAAGGAGAAAAAATCGGTGCGTTTGGTTTAACTGAGCCTAATGCAGGAACAGATGCTTCTGGACAACAAACAACAGCTTACTTAGATGGAGATAACTATATATTAAATGGTTCAAAAATATTCATCACTAACGGTGGAGTTGCTGATACTTTTGTAGTATTTGCTATGACTGATAAATCTAAAGGAACAAGAGGAATATCAGCATTTATAGTTGAAAAAGATTTCCCAGGATTCTCAATAGGTAAAGTTGAGGAAAAACTAGGAATAAGAGCTTCTTCAACAACTGAACTTGTATTTGAAAACTGTATAGTTCCAAAAGAGAACTTACTAGGAAAAGAAGGAAAAGGCTTTGGTATAGCAATGAAAACTCTTGATGGAGGAAGAATTGGTATAGCTGCTCAAGCATTAGGAATAGCTCAAGGTGCTTTAGATGAAGCTGTTGCCTATATGAAAGAAAGAAAACAATTTGGAAAACCACTTGCAGCATTCCAAGGATTACAATGGATGGTTGCTGATATGGAAGTTAAAGTTGAAGCTGCTAGACTATTAGTTTATAAAGCTGCTTACAGAAAAGACAATAAATTACCATATACAGTAGACGCTGCGAGAGCTAAATTATTTGCATCAGAAGTAGCTATGGAAGTTACTACTAAAGCTGTTCAAATATTTGGTGGATATGGTTACACTAAAGAGTATCCAGTTGAAAGAATGATGAGAGATGCTAAGATAACTGAAATTTATGAAGGAACTTCTGAAGTTCAAAGAATGGTTATCGCAGGAAACATCTTAAAGTAGGAGGGGAATTACGATGAAAATAGTTGTTTGTATGAAACAAGTTCCAGATACAACAGAAGTTAAAATAGATCCAAAGACAGGAACTCTTATAAGAGACGGTGTTCCTTCAATAATAAACCCAGATGATAAAAATGCTCTAGAAGAGGCAATAAGATTAAAAGATGAGAAAGGTGCTCACGTTACAGTAGTAACAATGGGACCACCACAAGCTCAAAAAGCACTAGAAGAAGCATTAGCTATGGGTGCTGATGAAGCTATATTAGTTACAGATAGAGCTTTCGCAGGAGCAGATACACTAGCTACTTCTCATGCATTAGCTGCTACAATAAAACAATTAGATTACGATATAATCTTCGCAGGAAGACAAGCTATAGATGGAGATACAGCTCAAGTTGGACCAGAAATTGCTGAGCACTTAAACTTACCACAAATAACTTACGTTGAAGAAGTTGAAGTAGAAGCTGATGGATTAAAAGTTAGAAGAGCTTGGGAAGATGGATATGAATATATAAAAGTTCAAACTCCAGTTCTATTAACTGCAATAGAAACTTTAAATGAGCCAAGATACATGAACGTTAAAAACATATTTGCATTAAAAGATAAAGAAGTAAAAGTTTGGACTGTTAAAGACATAGATGTAGATGTAGCCCTTCTTGGATTAAAAGGTTCACCTACAAAGGTTAAGAGATCTTGGGCTAAAGAAGCTAAAGGACAAGGTGAAGTTATAAATGTATCACCAAAAGAAGCAGCTTCAATTGCACTAGCTAAACTAAAAGAAAATCACTTTATTTAGTAGGTAGGAGGGAATTACAATGAATATAGCAGATTACAAAGGTGTTTGGGTCTTTGCTGAGCAAAGAGACGGAGAATTACAAAAGGTTTCACTAGAACTTTTAGGAAAAGGTAGAGAAATTGCTGATAAATTAGGAGTAGAGCTTACAGCATTACTTATTGGACATAACGTAGAAGGAATGTCTAAAGAATTAGCAGCATTCGGAGCTGATAAAGTATTATTAGCTGATAGAGAAGAATTAGCACATTATTCAACTGATGGATATGCTAAAGTTATAGCGGATCTTGCTAATGCTCATAAGCCAGAAATAATATTTATAGGAGCAACTTACATTGGAAGAGATTTAGGACCAAGAGTTGCAGCTAAACTTTCAACAGGATTAACTGCTGACTGTACAGCACTTGATATAGATCCAGAAAACAATAACTTAATGATGACAAGACCAGCTTTCGGTGGGAACTTAATGGCTACAATCGTTTGTGGAGATCATAGACCACAAATGTCAACTGTAAGACCAGGAGTTTTCGAGAAACTTGCAAAAGACGATTCAAAAGCTGCTGTTGTTGAAAAAGCTAACTTTGAATTAACTGCTTCAGACATCAGAACTAAAGTTCTAGAAGTTAAGAAAATAGTTAAAGAAGTTGAAGATATAATTGAAGCTGATATCATAGTATCAGGTGGTAGAGGAGTAGGTTCAAAAGAAAACTTCGCTATGTTAAAAGAACTTGCAGAAGCACTAGGTGGATCAGTTGCTGGTTCAAGAGCTGCTGTTGATAACGGCTGGGTAGATAAAGCAGTTCAAGTAGGTCAAACAGGAAAAACTGTAAGACCAACAGTATATGTTGCTTGTGGTATATCAGGAGCTATTCAGCATTTAGCTGGTATGCAAGACAGTAACTATATAATTGCTATAAATAAAGATGCAGATGCTCCAATCATGAAAGCTGCTGACGTAGCATTAGTTGGAGATTTCCAAAAAATTGTTCCAGAAATGGTAGCTCAATTTAAAGCAATGGAAAAATAATAAATTCATTGATGAATTTATAGATAACTAAATTAAAGATTAAATATTTAACTTAGTTATCTTAAATAAGATTTAGGCATATTCAAGAAAATAATTAGTCAGTATGCTTGTTTATTTCTCGTCATACTGCGTCGTCAGAACTCCATGATAGCCCAACTATCACGGAAACCTGTCTTCTTGTCTGACGAAAAATATACTACACATCTTTGACAAGTTATTTTCTTTCGTATGCCTTATAAGTATGATATAATATTGTTAACTTATTGGGTTATGATGACACCATATTTAAAATAAGTTTTTTACAGTACCCCAATGCAAAGCATTGGGGTATCTGTGAATATATAACTTTGACAATGTTTTAAAATAATATTAAATATTGATTTATAACTAATGAAGAATTAAGGATGATAACAGAGAATTAGAAAATTTCACATTTAATATGAGAAATTTATGGTTAATTCTATCCATAATTCTTCATTCTTCACTAGATTAAAATTATTTTAAAACATGGTCATAAAGTTAATACTTAGGAGGTATTTAGTATGAAAAAAATATGTGTTCTTGGTGCTGGAACTATGGGTTCTGGTATAGCTCAAGCTTTTGCGACAAAAGGCTATGAAGTTATAATAAGAGATATTAAGGATGAATTTGTGTCAAAAGGAATAGCTGGAATTAAAAAGAGCTTAGACAAATTAGTTTCTAAAGAAAAAATAACTGCTGAAAAAGCCGAAGACATACTGTCAAGAATAAGTGGAACAACAGATATGAACTTATTAGATGATGTTGATTTAGTTGTTGAAGCTGCTGTAGAAAACATGGAGATTAAAAAACAAATATTTGGAGAGTTAGATAAGATATGTAAGCCAGAAGCTATATTAGCTACTAACACTTCATCTCTTTCAATTACAGAAGTTGCTGTTGCAACAAATAGACCTGACAAAGTTATAGGAATGCACTTCTTTAACCCAGCTACAATGATGAAGCTTGTTGAAATTATAAGAGGAATGGCAACTTCAGACGAAACTTTTAATGCTATAAAAGAATTAACTGTAGCAATGGGAAAAGAGCCAGTTGAAGTAGCAGAAGCTCCAGGATTTGTTGTAAACAGAATATTAGTTCCAATGATTAACGAAGCAGTAGGAATATTTGCAGAAGGTATAGCAAATGCAGAAGATATAGACAAGGCTATGATGTTAGGAGCAAATCATCCAATGGGCCCACTAGCACTTGGAGATTTAATAGGTCTTGATGTTTGCTTAGCAATTATGGACGTATTATATAAAGAAACAGGAGATACTAAATACAGAGCTCACAGCCTACTTAGAAAGTATGTTAGAGCTGGATACCTTGGAAGAAAAACAGGAAGAGGATTCCATAACTATAGTAAATAATTTATGAAAGATAAAAATTAATCAAACTTTAAATTTAAATGTCTCTATGTAAAGGGCATTACAAAAAAGGTATATTAAACTAAGAAGATGATTTCTCTACAATATAGAAATCATCTTTTTTAGATTCCACAGATTACTCTATAAGTTACATCTTATAATTCTTATAAATTTTTATTATAAGTTTAAACGATAATTATATCGAAACTCCTCAAAAATATTCAACACTTCTTCTTCAGAAATTTAACCAGTTATTTTTTCGTATTTTATAGGAGTTTTAAAGAGAAATCCTATTTTATTAGTGCCTTTCAGTTTATTTATTTTAGAATGTATATTACTTTTAGTAGTTTTATGCAAATAAGATTAATGAAGCTATAACTATAATTAAAAGTTAAATAATAATTTTTTAGTTAATAGTTATTTTAAAGAATTTTTATTTAATTTATAGTAATAAAATGTGATGTTTACAAATAAAGGTAATAAATTAACTTTATATGCTAGA
>NZ_CBCOPR010000001.1:1017500-4810169 GCF_965112025.1 Clostridium sp. Marseille-Q7071 | reverse complement strand
AATTGTCAACTTTCCATTCTCAATTGTAAAAGTGTTAATCTCTGCTTTTAATCAGTCCTTTATTTTTAAGTGATGCTTCATATAATATTATAGTTGAGGCAACTCCAACGTTTAAGGAATCACAATCACCTAGCATTGGGATAGAAACACCGGTATACTCTGTGTTATACCAATCTTCTGATACACCATATTTTTCACTTCCCATTATTATAGCTACTCGTCCTTTATAATCTAAGTCATAATAATTTGTATCTGCATCTGTATCTGTGATTATAGTTTTAAAGTTCTTCTTAATTAACCAATTTTTAATTTCATCAAAATTAGACTCTACAATAGGAACTTTAAAGCAAGATCCCATACTACTTCTAATTAATTTAGGATGATTTAATCTTGTTTTTCTATTATTAATAATAATAGCATCTATATCAGTAGCATCAGCAGATCTAATAATAGTACCTACATTTCCAGGTATTTCTAAACCATCAAGTATTAATATTATAGAGTTATTAGTAACATATAGGTCATCTAAAGTTTTGTTTTGCAAATAACATACAGCCAGAACTCCTTGAGAATTCTCTTTTTCACTTATGCTATTAAAAACCTTTTCAGATACTATACAACACTCTTCAGCTAAATGTACATAATCTTCAATTAATTTTTGCGATTCTACAGAGTGGATCTTTTCTAAACATATTACAAAATATTTTATGGCTACATTGTATTTAAGTGCTAAATTTAAAGCCCAAATGCCCTCTATAACTGCTAATTTTTCAGGATTAGGCTTACTGTTTTTATTTAAGCTTATTATTCTATCAGCTATTTTACTCTTCTTACCATAAAATTTAAATTTATCTTCGTACTTAGTTAAAAATAATTGTTGTTTTTCCTCTAAACTATAATCTTTTAAATCTTTCATATTTATTTACCTCATATCTCCTATAGTGAATCTAATTTAAAAATGAATATACAAATTAATACATTATATTTTTAAATTCTACATATTTTTTGATCTAAGATGAATTTACAATATTTATATAATTATATCATATTTATACTTTATAAAATAAAGAGAAATTTAAAAATATTTATGTAGATAGAACCAATATTTCCTGAGAAATAAAATGTACATGAACATAGGTATTCATACATCTTATAGATAAACTACCTTAAAACTTAATGTATATCTCTATGGTATTTCAATTCACAATTCACAATGCAAAATGCACAATTAAGGTGGAAATTATTTTTGATCAAAATAATTTCTTTAATGGATTATTTAACTAGCAATACAATTGCTAGTGTTTTATTGTAGGGGCGAACAGTGTTCGCTAGTTCTTTTTAATACGTCTTATAATTTAATATTTATTCAATAATATATGGCGAACACTGTTCGCAGCTACGATTAATCAATTTTAAATTTCTCAGTTACCAATGAGAAATATCCGAAATTGTGAATTGTGAATTTGGTAATTTTAGGAGCGATATATCTATATATAAAAGTATACCCCAGATAATTTAGAATATTAAGATGGTATTTATGGAAAAGCCATAGCATTAAAAAGTACCACAACTATTTAAGATGAGTAATAATAAAATTAGATTTTACATAAATAGTATTTTATCTTTAAGCTTAAAAACTATGATTAAATATCTGTATATACAGATGTAATACTTTCAAATTTAATCTATACATTTATATAATTTTGTTATTGAATTATTTGAATTTCTACCTTATACAATACAAATTTATTATTTATAATGGACAATTATAGAAAAAAATAAAAGTGACATAGTCACTTTTATTAAAAAACTATTAAAGAAATTAGTTTGATTAAAACTAATTTCCACTATAATTGTCAATTGTCCACTGTCAATTCTCCATTGATTAAAGTTGTGAATTGAAATATCTAAAGGTGTAGCTATATTCAACTATACATTAATTTTCTAAGGTAGTTTATCTATATGGCTTCATATAGAACTTTAGAATATAATAATCATATAAAGGATATGGAGGAATAAGAAATGTCAAGGAGAGTTAGAGTTAAACAAAGTAAAGGCGCGGGATTAGTTGGAGGCATTGTAGGTATTTTATTTGTAATTATAGGAATCGTTAAGGTTATTCCAATCTTTGGGACTTTCGGTTTTGTTTGGACTGGCATAGCAGTTATTATTACAGGAGTTAATTTTTATGATGCCTTCAGCGATAAGGGAATTGCTAACTGGGAAATTGACGTAGATTCTAATGAACATATTAGAGAAAATAACGATTTTGAAGTTAAGCTAAGAAAGCTTGAAAGGCTTAGAAAAGAAGGATTAATTACAGAGGAAGAGTATATAATAAAGCGACAAGAAATCCTAAATGATAAATGGTAATTTAAGATTGTTAAGAAGGTAGCCCTAGAGTTATAAAAAGAAATCTTAAATTTTGGAGGAGCAATGAAAGGTTTTGATGAGTTTAATATAATTCCTTTTTCAAAGGAATATCAAGAAGAGGCTAAAAAACTTATTTTAGAAGGTATTAAGGAATATGTAGGAGAAATAAATATTAATTTTAACAAAGACCTTAATAATATAGAAGAACAGTATAAAGAAGGACAATTTTTATTGGCTATTCATAAAGAAAAGCTTATAGGCACAGGGGCTTTGATTTATAATGGGGAATTTGGTCAAATTGTTAGGATGTCTGTAAATAAGAACTATAGAAATTTAGGAATAGGAAAGAAATTATTAGATGAACTTATAGAGCATGCATCAAAAAACGATACAAGAAAGATAATAGTAGAAACTACAAAGGACTGGGAAAGTGCCGCTAATTTTTATAAAAAATATGGATTTAAATTTTTAAATTATAAAGATGATGACATATATTTTTATTTAGATATTAAATAATTAGTGTTTTTATTGGAAAGATATGATTTAAGTCATATCTTCAATTTTGTTCTTATTGAGATTTATGGATTAAATTGAAAAGTATAAAAATAATAGACAGAAAATTATCAACAAATTAGAAAATTATCAACAATTCAAACAGGCTTTTATCTTTAATAATTATAAAATTGTGGATAACTTTGTGAAAAGTATTAATATACAGAAACAGAAATGAGAACTGTGTTATAAAAAGAGTTTAACCAATGAAGAACTTATGCAAATTAAGAATTAAGTATGAAGGATGAAGAATTATGGTTGAAATTAATTTTAATCAAACTAATTTTTAAACTGATCTTTTTTACTAGCAATATAATTGTTAGCTTTAATAAGTTACTACGTAACTTCAAAAAAATCAATTTAAACTTCTCTTATAAAAGAGAAGTATCCATAACTCTTCATTCTTAATTATTAATTCTCAATTAGTTTAAGTGGCATATATCAGCTTCTTTAAGAAATTTTATATCTCCATTTTCAACTTCTAATATGGTTAAGCAAGTATCATATATATATGGAGGATCCCATAAATTTTTTATTGGAAGATTCTTTAATTTTGCTAATAGACATTTTATTACTACTGTATGAGTTACAATAAGTATATCACCATCTTCATTATTTATTATTTCTTCTAAGCCTTTTGAAGTTCTTTCCATAACTTCATAAAAATTTTCTCCATCTATAGGAGTATACTTATGAGGATTATTCCAAAAGTTATCATATTCCTTGGGATATTTTACTACTAGATCATCGCTAAGCATACCGCCCCATGTACCTAAGTTCATTTCTTTTAAATAATCTACAGTAATAATTTCTATGTCTCTATCACCAATGATATGTTTTGAAGTATCAATTGTTCTACCTAAAGGACTACTATAAACCTTAGAGAAATTTATATGTTTTAAAGCTTCTCCAAGCTTTTTAGCATTGCTTACTCCTTTTTCAGTTAAGTTAGAATTTTTAAAGCCTTGCATTCTTTTTTCTGTATTCCATTCTGTTTCTCCATGACGAGTTATGTATAATTTCATAATATCCTCCTAAATTAAATATTGACTCAATTATATCATAATATGCTGACGAATTTTGAAGGATTATAAAGAAAAATACAGAATATATAGGTCAGAGCAATTGTTAATATATAGAAAAAGCAATTTAAAACAATGTATAGTTAAGGTAGAAATTAATTTTATAAATTAATTTCTTCAAATGGGTTTTCAATTTATTTGAGCAATTAATGGAAGAGGGGGAGAACATGGGGAAGAAAAAAGATAGCAAAAAGATTTTATACTTTTTCCTTAAAAATTGGTATTTACTTATAGCTATTGCTATAGATATTATTTTAGTTAGTTTTTTAGCTACATATCCTATAAAACTACTTAGTGAAATGGTGGATATAGCCACTAGTGTATTGCCTGGAGGAGTATCAAAACTTATAAAAGTTGGAGGAATTTATTTTGCACTTCAAATTTTATGGAGTTTAGCATATAACACATTAAGTTATTTAAATATTTATGCAGAAACAAAGCTGGGGCACATTATACGATGTGAAGCGTTCAAACATCTATCCTATTTACCACAAAGTTTTTATGATACAAATAATTCAGGAGATGTAATGGTAAGGTTTGTACAAGATACACAGATTACTGTACAAGGATTTTTAAAACCTATAACTTTTTTAGCTAAATCGTTAGTTACTTTTGGTATGGGACTTTACTTTATGATTAATATAAATTGGAAACTTACCTTATTTGTAATTCCTTTAGGAATAGTTACTTCTATATTTGCTTCAAAAGTCGGTGGAAAGTTTAGAACTTATTCTGAGAAGAGTAGAAATTCTCTTGCTAAACTATGGTTTACTTATCAAGAGGGCTTAAGAGGAATGAGAGAAGTTCAAGTAAATTGTAAGCAAGATAATATGTTGGATAAAATAAGTAGTAAAAGTAAAGAAGCTAATAAAGATGTTAGGAAGGAACAGGGATTTGCTGCATTTATTCAATCAATTAACAGTATAATCTTTATGGGAGTTATAGCTCTTATAACGGTACTAGGTGGGGTTTTAGTAATTAAAGGGGAGATTACCATAGGAGGATTAGCAGCTTTTATGATGTATAATGGACTCCTTATAGATCCATTGGTAGAGATTATATCACTATATCAAGAAATGCAGAAAACTTGGGTTTCAATGAAAAAAATAAATGATATATTTAATGAACCTGTAAGTATTTATAAGAAAAAAGCACCTAAGAATAAAGATATAAGATTAGGGGAGATTTCTTTTAAAAATGTGAGTTTTTCTTATAAGGATGATTTACCTACAATTAAAGACTTAAGCTTTCAAATTAACAGTGGTGAAAAAGTAGCAATTGTAGGGGGAAGTGGTGCTGGTAAAAGCACAATTTTTAAATTGATATTAGGATTTTATAAGACAAGCATAGGAGAGGTTAAAATAAACAATTTATTAGTTGACGATTTAAATATGTCATATATAAGAGATAGCATAGCTGTTGTATTCCAAGACACCTTCTTATTTGATGATACTATTGAAAATAATATATTATTCTCAAATCCTAGTGCTACAAATGAAGAGCTTTTAAAAGCCATAGAAATTGCACAACTAAGTCCTATTATAGAAAATTTACCGGAGGGACTTAAAACTAAAGTTGGAGAAAATGGTACCAGTCTTTCAGGAGGAGAAAGGCAAAGGGTTGGAATAGCAAGAGCATTAATTAAAAATCCTAAAATTTTACTTTTAGATGAATTTATCTCAGCCTTAGATAATGAAACCACCTCTTTAGTTATCGAAAATATATTAAAAGAGTATAGTGATTGTACTATAATAACTATTGCTCATAGACTTTCAACCATAACTAATATGGATAAAATTTATTTAATGAAACATGGGGAAATAGTAGAAGAAGGTACTCATGATGAATTGATGAAATTAAGTGGAATTTATAGAGTACTATATGAAAGTGATTTTAATTAATAATTAGTCAATATTTTCATATGTTTTATCATTGATTTCATTGCAAGAACCTATGGATAGTAGCACTATCTATAGGTTCTTTGTCGTTTATAAACAAGAATATTAAAAGAACTTTTAATTGTTTAATTTTAAAATGTAGTAACATAACTATTTATTATTAACATGAATAATATTAAATAATTAAGAATAGCTTTATTGTTTAGTTTATATAAATATATAGATGAGCTACCTTAAAAAAATGCACAATACACAATTCACAATTGACAATTATAGTTGAAATTAATTTTGTAAATTAATTTCTACAAATAGATTTTTAGCAAAAGTGACTGTGTCACTTTAGAAAGAAATAAATTCAAAACTTCTCTTATAAAAGAGGAGTATCAATAATTATGAATTTTGCATTGTAAACTGTGAATCAAATTAAGTTGTGAATTTACTTAATAATAGGGAGGGTTTTATGAGTAATATAACTATTAAATATCTTCAAGAAATTATTAAAAATAAAGATTATAATCCAGAGCTAAAACAGGAGTATTTTTTTAAACTTATTGAAGAAGTAGGAGAGCTTTCAGAAGTCATTAGAAAAAATAAGAGAATGAAAGGTAATAAAATAAAAGGAACCATTGAAGAGAAATTATATGATGTTCTTTATTATAATTCAGTATTAGCAAACGCTTATGATATAAACTTAGAAGAATGTTTTTATTTAAAGGAAGAATTAAATAGAAAAAAATCTAAATAGTAATTACTTCACAAAATATTTAAAGTGAGATTAAATTCTCACTTTAAATATTTTGGAAAAGGATATAAAGATTAGTAGATTATTGACGAATTTTAAATTATTAGTATAAATAAAATTTCAAAGACTAATACTTTCAAAAACTAAAACGTTTTACTAAAACATTTTACTAAAAATATATGAACTATTAAAATTAAAAATTATTTAAACTAGATAACCAATTTTAATAAATATCAATTTTTTACTTTGGTTTTCTATATATTAAATAAATCTATACTTATAAGGCAAATATGGGATTAAATTTATAAGTGTAAAATAACTGAAAGGATGGAGAGATTTTAATGAGTAAACTTAAGAAAATTAAGAACATTAATAAGATTAAAATTAATTTTAAAGGAATTAATTTTAATTTTAAGAGTATTGGGTCCAAGTTAATTGCATCTTTTGCAATTTTATCTTTCATCAGCTGTTCAGCGTTAGCATTAATATCAATGAATATTTCTAAAAAAGCATTAAACACTATGGCAAATACTACTTTACCAGAAACAGCAAAGTTACTTTCATCTATGATTGATGAGAAATTAAATATTAAGAAAGAAGTTCTTAAAAATTTAGCTATAGACGAACAAATTTCAGATCCAAAGATAAGTATTAAAGAAAAGGTAAAGTTATTACAACCCAATGGAGAGCTAAATAAATTTATGAGAATAGGGATTGCTGATATAAGTGGTCAGTTAAATTTTAGTGATAGTACAGCTGATATATCTAGAAGAACATATTTTAAGGAAGCCTTAAGAGGAGAGGCAACTGTAGGGGCACCTATGGAGAGCATTAATTCAGAAGATAAAGGTACAATTATAGTATCTTATTGTGCACCTATAAAAGCAAAAGGAACAGATGAAATTATAGGTGTTATTGTAGGTATTACAGATGCCGAAGTTTTCAGCAAAGAAGTTTCTGATGTTAAGGTTGGAGAAACAGGCGATGCATTTATGGTAGATAATATAGGTACTATAATTGCTCATGAAAATAAAGATTATGTAACAAAATATAATCCTATTGCAGAGTCAAAAAAAGATACTAAACTATCTGAATTTGGTAAATGTGTTGAAAAAATGATAAAAGGAGAATCGAATTCTGAGAATTTTAAATTGGACAAGGACAAATATTTTATTGCTTATGCACCTGTAGGGGGTACGGGCTGGACTACAGCAATACAAATTACTGAAGAAGAAGTTTTAAAGGAAGTTAAAACTATAAAAAGTATGGTATTTATAGTTTCTACAATATGTATAAGTTTAAGTATAGCTTTAATATTGATACAAGTTAGGAAAATGTCTAAAACCATGAAATATTCAGTGCAGCATTTAGATACTATTGCGAGTGGAGATATGACAGTTCATGTTCCGGAGGTACTTATAAAAAGAAATGACGAGTTTGGAGCAATGGGACAAGCTATGGAAAAAATGCAATGTTCTGTTGGTACTATTATTAAGAGTATAAAAGAAAAATCAACTCAAATTGATGCATATTCAGAGAATTTAGCAAGTCTATCAGAGGAAATGTCAAGTTCATCAGATACAGTAGCAGTTTCAGTTCAAGATGTATCTAGAGGAGCAGAAGATCAATCTAGTGATATCGCTGAAATAGTAGACAAACTTGATGAATTTAATATCCAGATAGAAGAATCTATAGTAGGCCTTAAGGAAATAGAAGCTGGTACTGGAGAAATACAGATACTTTCTAAGAATAGTAATAAACAAATGGAAAGTGTTGTTACATCCTCAAATAATGTAAAGACATCTTTTAATGAACTTGTTAATAAGGTAAGTTTAGTAGAATCCAATGTAGATAAAATAAATGAAATCACAACAGTAATTAATGGAATAGCAGAAAAGACTAACTTATTAGCACTAAATGCAGCAATAGAAGCTGCAAGAGCAGGAGAAGTAGGGAGAGGCTTTGCAGTGGTAGCTGATGAAATAAGGAAGTTAGCAGAGCAAAGTAAAGTATCTTCAGCAAATATAACTGAACTTTTAAATATTATATTTAGTGAAACTAATATAATGGTTAACACTACTTCTGTGGTGCAAAATGAATTGGTAGCACAAAGAGATACAATAGAGACAGCCATAGAATCTTTTGATAAAATTACAAAAGCGGTTGAAGAGATTAAGCCTAAGATAAATAGAAGTATGGAAATAGGAGGGGAAATTGTAAGTGATAAAGAAGTAATTTTAAGTAAAATTCAAAATGCATCTTCTGTATCACAAGAAGTTTCTGCATCGTCAGAAGAAATTGCAGCTATAACTCAAGAGATGAATGCATCATCAGAAGAAGTAGCAAGTGCAGCACAAGAATTAACCTTTATGACAAAAGATATGAAAAAGGAAACAGATAAATTTATTGTAGAATAATAGGCTTAAAATAATTAGTTAAAAATACAATTAATATTTTATGCTAGAGAAGATATTATGTATTATGAAATTAGTATAGAGAACTAGTTATCTTTTAAGATGGCTAATAAAAAGAGAGCTTATTTAGTTATGCTCTCTTTTCATTTTTAAGCTTATAAAAAATTTTATGAGCATTTATTATAGTAAATTCAAATTAAAAATTAATACTAATCAAAAGGAATTTTAAGGCTATTTTAATAATAATAAAGTATAATAAAACTAAACTATATAGAAATTAAAATAGTTTAATTGAAATTGTATTAGTAAAAACCCTATTATATACTTATTTTTAAGGACTTTATAGTATAAGTAATAGGATTTTTGTATAAATTATTAATAAATGCTAAGTTAAATTTTAGCATTTATTATTTTATACGGAGGTATTTTTTAATGGGCAATGAATTATGCTTAGATCTATCAAAATGCTTACCATATTTAACTGAGGATGAAATAATAAATTTTTCTCCTATGGTAGAAGAGGCTCATGAAATGTTAGAGAATAAAACAGGCTTAGGAAATGATGCCTTAGGGTGGTTAGATTTACCCATAAATTATGATAAAGATGAAATAGATAGAATTGAAACAGTAGCAGAAAAAATAAATAGTAATTCTGACGCCTTTATAATAATTGGCATAGGAGGCTCTTATCTAGGAGCTAGGGCTGTGATAGAAGCTTTAAAGCATAGTTTTTATGATAGTCTACCTAGAGAAAGAAGAAAAGGTCCTAAAATTTATTTTGCTGGAAATAATATAAGCTCTACCTATTTATCAGAGATATTGGATATGGTAGAGGATGTAGATTTTTCAATAAATGTTATATCTAAATCAGGTGCCACTACTGAGCCAGCTATTGCTTTTAGATTTTTTAAAAGAGTGCTAGAAGAAAGATATGGAAAAGAAGGAGCAAAAGAAAGGATTTTTATAACTACAGATAAAAAAACTGGTGCACTGAGAAAACTTTGTGAAGATGAAGGCTATGAAAGTTTTACTATTCCAGATGATATTGGAGGAAGATATTCAGTTCTTACCTCAGTAGGATTACTTCCGATAAAGGTAGCAGGTATAGACGTTAAAATGCTTTTAAAAGGTGCAGAAGACGCAAGAGAAGAGTATAAAATAATGGATATTAAAAAAAATAATTGCTATAGATATGCAGCCGCAAGACATTTATTATATATGAAGGCAAAAACAATAGAAATTATTGCTAACTATGAACCTTGCCTAATGTATTTTAATGAATGGTGGAAACAATTATTTGCAGAAAGTCATGGAAAGGAACATAGAGGAATTTTCCCTTCTAGTGTAAATTTTTCTACAGATCTTCATTCAATGGGACAATATGTTCAAGATGGTCTTAGGATTTTTTTTGAGACCACAATAAATATAGAGACTCCTAAAAGAGAACTTATGATGTTTGAAGATGATAAAAACGTAGATGAATTAAACTTTTTATGTGGTAAAACTATAGATTATGTAAATAAAAGAGCTATGGAAGGTACTGAACTTGCCCATAATGAAGGAGGAGTACCAAATATAAGAATAAGTATAAAAGAATTGTCACCTTATTATTTAGGTTATATGATATACTTTTTTGAAAAGGCTTGTGCCATAAGTGGATATCTTTTAGGAATAAATCCGTTCAATCAAGAAGGTGTTGAAGATTATAAGAAAAATATGTTTGCCCTACTTGGAAAACCAGGATATGAAAAAAGAAAAGAAGAACTAAATAAGAGATTAGAGGAAATAAGTGATGAGAATTTTAGTAGACGCAGATGCATGTCCAGCGAAACATATAATTGAAGAAATAGCTGAAAATTTTAATAAAGAACTAATATTTTACTGTGATTTAAATCATATAATATCTCCAAGCTATGGAGAGGTTAAATACATGGATAGTGGATTTCAAAGTGTGGATATGAAGATAGCTAATGATACAAAAGAAAAAGATATAATAGTAACTCAGGATTACGGAGTTGCTGCCATGATATTAGGTAAAGGAGCTTATGCTATAAATCCAAAAGGATATATATACAATGATGAAAATATCGATAAGCTTCTTTTTGAACGCCACATTTCATCAAAAGTAAGAAGAGGTGGAGGCAAAACTTCAAATCCTAAAAAACGTAAAGATGAAGATGATGAAAGACTTTATAAGAACTTATTAAAGTTAGTAAAAGAATATGATAGCTTATAGGAATTAAGAATTAAGCATGAAGAATGAAAAATTAAGGTTGAAATTAATTCACAAAATTAATTTCTTTAATAGATTTTTTAACTAGCAATGTAATTGCTAGTTTTTTTTGTAGGGGCGAACACTATTCGCCCCTACAGTAATTCTAAATTTCTCAGTTTCTACTGAGAAATATCCATAATTCTTCATCCTTCATTATTAATTCTTCATTATTTAATCACGATTTCTCATTTGTTCTGTATCCATATCTGGTTTTATTCCTTCAGGAAAGATTAGTCCATTATTTGTACGTTCTATTACTGGATAAGAATCTTTAAAGTTTTGTATATCTACATCCGACTTTTTATATGTATAGGTTGGGTCATATAAATCTTTTTTATCTTTAGGCATTTTTACAGCTCCTTTCTTAATTACAATGTATAATAAAGTTTTTTAGTTATTAATTGATTATGATTGATAAATATTCGCAATGTTGATTAAACAAAGATGATTTACCTTATTATTGGAATTTGATTGATAATTTATTCTTTTCTATATTTTGGAACTATAGTATAATGAAATAGGGTATATGAATTAAAATAATTAGTTAAATATGGAATGAATATTTAGGATATATAAGAAGAAAAATTCCATTAATAGTGTGGTTGAGAGCAAGTTCTAATTGCATAATAGTATATAAAATTATCATACTATGAGCTATTTATTTGTTGGCATAAATGTTTTGAGAATTATGAACTGGGGAGGAATGGGTAATAAATGAATGAAATGAATATTATTACAAACATGCAAAGTCCTCAAGAAAAGGGTACGGAAATAACTATTAGTATTGAAAATGAAATAGAACAAAATTTATTATATAAATTTCTAATTGGGAATGATGGAACTTGGGAGACTATTAAAGATTTTCAAATTGATAGTTGTGTTAAATGGCAGCCTAAGGATGATGGAAAATATATAATAATGGTACAAGCCAAAAGAGAAGGAAGTAAGAAATCTTTCGATTTTATGTCTAAAATCGATTACATAATTGGCAAGTGTGAGGAAAATTTAATAAAATCCATATATTTAGATAAAGATGAAGTTAAAATTGGAGAAAAGATTAACTTAACTGTAGAGGGAATTTCGCCATCTATAATGTATAGATACTGGGTTAAAGAAAACTCTCGTTGGACTCTTTTAACGGATTATTCTGCTCAAAATAATCTAAGTTATACTCCAAAGCAACAAGGAGAAATGGAATTTTTAGTAGAATGCAAAAATATACAGTCAAAAAATTTATTTGATGACTTTAAGTCTATAAGATTTGAGATTTTACCGATTTCTTCATTAGAAATAACCAATTTGAAATGTATATCTACAGAGCTTTTAGTCGATAGTGAACTTATTTTTGAAGTTGAAGCTAATTTTGATGAAAGCAGAGTTATATTATATAAATTTGTTAAAATAAATGAATATGGAGAAGCAACTTGTATTCAAGATTATTCTACTAAAAGGCTAGTTAGTTTTAGTGAGAATAAAAAAGGAGATTATAAACTTTTATGCTTGGCTAAAGATATGTATTCGCCTAAAGAATTTGATGATAGAGCTATTATTCATTATAAAATTGCTCCTTATAATACTATTAAACTTCTTAATTTTACTAGTGACTTAAGTTCTCCTCAAGTTATAGATACTGCTATAACACTAAAGGCAGTAGCATCAGGTGGTAGAGAGTTATTATATAGGTTTGTCATAGATGGCAATGAAAGTCAAACTACTAAATATAATAATGCAAACAGCTATCTTTGGAAGCCTACAAAATGTGGAGAATATATTGTTGAAGTTTATATTAAAGATAAATCTTTTGATGGGGATTATGAACTTAAAGAAAAAATGAATTTTACTATTGAGGAAGACTTTGTAGAAAAGGTAGAGATAGCTGAAATCTTATTTGATAAGAAAAGACAGCTTTTAATTAAAGAACCTATAAATGTTAAAGTTATTGCTACTGGTGGAACAGAATTAAAATATAGTTTTATAGTTAAGAAAAATGATAGAATAGTCGATAAAATAGAATATGGAGATCATAATTGGGTTGACTTTTCTCCAGAAGAAGTAGGACAGTATGAACTTGAGATTATGGTTAAGGATAAACGATCTAAAAGAGAATATGATGTTCATTCTGTAACTTATATTGATTGCTATGAATATATTCCAGCTAAGATAGAATATCTTCTAACATCTAGCAAAGAATATTATTTAGTAGGAGATTCCATAGTATTAGAAGCAGTAATGGAAAATACAGAAGATAGTCTTATAAAATATAATATTAAAATAAATGGCCATGAGGTTGAAAAATCTGACTTTATATCAGAGAAAAAATTTAGATTTATTCCAAGATGTGCAGGTAGATATGTTGTAGATATTATGAGTAAAAATATTTCAAGTACAGTGGAATACGATAGTAAAAAAAGTTTAATTTTCAATGTATTAGAGGCACCACCAATTACAAATTGTAAAATAACTATTGATAAAGAAGAATTTAAATGTAATGAGTCAGTAAATTTTGCAGTAAATTCTCAAGGTGGAAAAGATACAATATATGAATTTTACCTTATGGAAAAAGGCGATTGGAGATTAATTCAAAAGTATAGTAAAAAAAGTTATTATACTTTTATACCATTTAAAAAGGGCTTCTATAAACTATTGGCATTAACAAAAAGCAGTCATAAGAAGATAGCATATGAAGACTACGATATACTAGAGATTAAGGTAAACTCATAAAAGTTTTGAAAGATAGGTGAGAATTTTGACGGTACAAAACATGGGAAGCACTGAAAATAATACTATTAATAGCATGATGCCAATTATGCTAGCAGCAAGTATGTTTAAAGGTTCAGGAGAAGGTAGTGGAGAAGGCTTTAATATGATTCTAAGTAGTCTTTTAAATGCCTTAAGAGAAAAGGATGAAGCAAGCAAAATTAGTGGACAAGCTGCTTTAGGGGGAAATAATGACTTAACTCATATTACAGATTTAATTTTAAGACCTAACTATAATTTAGATGGAATCGCAAGTAGAGGTGCTAGTAGTGCTAGCTATCATGGAATTAGTAATGGATATGTTTCCCCTACAACACCTGTAAGTGATGATATTAGGATTGAAAGTGCAATTAAAGAGGCTTCATTAAAGCATAATGTAAATGAAGGCTTAATAAGAGCAATTATAAAGGTTGAGTCAGACTTTAATCCTAAAACTGTATCATGGGCAGGGGCAATGGGGCTTATGCAACTTATGCCTGAAAATGTTAGTCATTATGGAGTTAATGATCCATTTAATATTGAAGAAAATATTGATGCAGGTACAAGACATATAAAAGATTATCTAGAAATGTTTAATGGAGATTTAGAAATGGCATTAGCAGCTTATAATTGTGGTCCAGGAACCATGCAGTGGAGAGACGTAAAAACTCATGCTGATTTTAATAAATTGCCAGAAGAAACTCAAAATTATCTTGTGAAAATAAAAAAATATTACAACCCTTAGTCAATGGAAAATGGAGAATTGACAATTGACAATTGTGGTTGAAATTAATTCTTTACGAATTAATTTCTTTAATTGATTTTTAAACTAGCAATACAATTGCTAGTTTTTTTATAAGAAGTTACTATGTAACTTCAAAAAAATTAATTTTTAATTTCTCAGCTTTTGCTGAGAAATATCCATAATTGTGAATTTTGCATTGTGAATTGTGAATTGAATAACCTCTTGTTTTATTTTATTCTAAATGTATATAATAAGGAGTGTTAAGTTAGCCGTTGAAAGGTAGGATTAGAATATGATGGAAAGATTAGATAAAGTTTTAGCAAATTTAGGTCATGGAAGTAGGAAAGAGGTTAAGGCACTATGCAAAAAAGGAGAAGTTTTAGTTAATGGTGAAGAAGTTAAAGATAGTGCTATAAAAATTAACCCTGAAGTTGATATTATTGAGGTTAAAGGGGAAGTTTTAAATTATAGAGAGTTTATATATATAATGATGAATAAGCCTGATGGAGTGGTAAGTGCTACCTTTGACAATTATGATGAAACAGTAATAGATATTTTAGAACCAGAATATCAAGTCTTTAAGCCATTTCCTATAGGAAGACTAGACAAAGATACAGTAGGATTACTTTTAATAACTAATGATGGGGAGTTAAACCATAAATTAATATCTCCTAAAAGTCATGTAGATAAGGTTTATTATGCAGAAATAGATAAAGCAGTTACAGAGGAAGATGTTAAAGCTTTCGAAGATAGGATTACATTAGATGATGGATACCAGTGTATGCCTGCTAAATTAGAAATACTTGAAGCTAGTGAACATGGTTCAGAAGTTTTAGTTACAATTCAAGAAGGAAAATTTCATCAAGTTAAAAGAATGTTTGAAGCAGTAGGTAAATCTGTAGTTTATTTAAGAAGAATAAGCTTTGGGCCACTAAAAATAGATGAAAATTTAGAAGAAGGCACATATAGAGAGCTAACTGAAGAAGAAATAGAAATGCTTAAAAATGTGTAGAAAAAGCTTAAACAATTGATAATTAATTTCTTTAACTGATTTTAAACTAGCAATACAATTGCTAGTTTTTTTGTATATGCCTCATAATTTAATATTAATATAAAAAAATATTGTGGCGAACACTGTTCGCCGCTACAATTGAGAATTGAGAATGGAAGATTGACAATTAAGGTGGAAATTAATTCTGCAAATTAATTTCTTCAAATACATTTTTCAATAAAAGTGACTGTGTCACTTTAAAAAGAAATCAATTAAAAACTTCTCTTAAAAAGAGAAGTGTCAATAATTGTCCAGTGTCAATCGTCAATTCGTATTGTATAAGGATTATGTAACAATATGTCTTACGAATTAACAGAATATTAACAAAATATACATTTTTATGATGAAAAACCTCTAAATTTAAAAAGATTGTTAATATATTAAGAAATTTCCAATAAAAATATGTATTTTTTATAAAATTTTTTATAAATATACTTGAATATGGATTGAAATAGTAATATAATAAAGGTGCAAAATAAATAAAGAGATATATAGCCCCCTTTTTATTTATTTCAGACAGCCCAACCCCAAGGGCTGTCGCATATTTATTGCATGTCGAATTTTGTTGTAATGCATAGTTTGTCATAAAAAATCTTCTAGTAGCAGAGTCGTACTAGAAGATTTTTTATTTTTAGATACCTTACATATATAGTAATATATCTTTAAATCCACTATGAAATTATAAAAAGTTAACAATTTATAATTTTAAATTTTGAATATATTTCTTATTGAAAACTGTGAATTAAGGATTATTATTATAAATTTAAATTACTATGCTTATGATTCTATATAAATTGTTCCCCTTAGTCACATAAATATCAAAAAAATTACAATTGATAAAGTTAATAATTTTCTTAATAAATTAGAAAAATTTTAAGTGTTACATTGATAATAGTATAAAACTATAAAATAATTAATCTACATATAAGCAAATTATATAAAATTTTACTATTATCGATAATTAAATAGATTTCTGTGTATAATTAAAATATATAAATTAATAATATAGCTTTTAAAAGATAATAATAATATATGATAGATGCAATTTTTAGATATATGAATAATATAAAATGTTTCATACATTATACTTAGCTTTTAATCAAGGAGGGAAAAAATGAGTATTAGAGAAGTTCTAATTAGTTTTATGACAGAACAGGCATATAAACCGCTGAATATTCAGGAACTTGCTAAAGTATTTAGCATTGGTAAAAAAGATGTTAAAGATTTTAAAAAGTTGTTAGATGATATGGAAAAAGACGGACAAATTATTAAAAACAGAGCGGAATTTTATGGAATTCCAGAAAAAATGGGCATGGTTTCAGGAACTTTCCAAGGTCATCAAAGGGGATTTGGCTTTGTTATAGCAGATGAAGAAAGACCGGACATATTTATACCTGCAAGCAATGTTAAAGGTGCAATGCATGGAGATAGAGTAGTAGTAAAAATCTTAAAAGATGAAGACAGAGGACGAAAATGTGAAGGGGAAATAATAAGAATAATTGAAAGAAAAAATAAAAAGTTAGTAGGAATATATGAGGATAGTAAAAATTTCGGTTTTGTAGTACCTGATGATCAAAAAGTAGCTCAGGATATATTTATTCCAAAGAGTGGTAGAAATGATGCAAAGTCTGGTCAAATTGTTGTAGTTGAAATAACTAGATGGCCAGAAAGCAGAAGAAATCCTGAAGGTAAGATTATTGAGATATTAGGTAATAAAGGTGATAGAGGAATTGATATTTTAACTATTATAAGAAAGCATAACCTTCCTGAGGATTTCCCAGAAGATGTTGAAAAGTTTACACTTGATATACCTGAGGAAATACCTAAAGGAGAATATGAGAGAAGACGTGATTTAAGAGACGTAAAGATGGTGACTATAGATGGAGAGGATGCAAAAGATTTAGATGATGCCGTTTCTATAGAGATGCTTTCAAATGGAAACTTCAAATTAGGAGTTCATATTGCAGACGTATCTCACTACGTTAAAGAAAGAAATCCATTAGATAAGGAAGCCTTTAAAAGAGGAACTTCTGTCTACTTAATAGATAGAGTTATACCAATGCTTCCTAAAAAACTTTCAAATGGTGTATGTAGCTTAAATCCTAAAGTGGATAGATTAGCGTTAAGCTGCTTTATGGAAATAGATTCTAATGGTAAAGTTTTAAATCATGAAATAATGGAAAGTATCATCAATACTAATGAGAGAATGACCTATACAGATGTTACTAAAATTTTAAGAGATAAAGACGAAGAAACCATAAAGAAATATGAATATCTTCATGAAGACTTTAAAAATATGGAAAAGCTTTTTGAAATTTTAAATAAGAGAAGATTTAAAAGGGGCTCAATAGATTTTGAATTTGAAGAATCAAAAATTATCTTAGATAAGAACGGAAAACCTATTGATATTAGGCCTTATGAAAGAGCTGTTTCAAATAGAATTATCGAAGAGTTTATGTTAGTTTGTAATGAAACTGTAGCTGAACATATGTTTTGGCTTAACATGCCTTTTGTATATAGAGTTCATGAAGACCCAGACGAAGAAAAATTAATGCATTTTAATGAATTTGTCTACAACTTAGGATACTTTATAAGACATACTTCAGAAGTTCATCCAAGTATGCTTCAAGAGGTCTTAGAAAAAGTAAAGGGTCAAAAAGAAGAAATGGTAGTAAGTAGATTATTACTTCGCTCAATGATGAAAGCTCGTTATTCGCCAGAATGTTTAGGACACTTTGGGCTAGCAGCAAAATACTATTGTCATTTTACTTCGCCAATAAGAAGATATCCAGATCTTATAATTCATAGAATAATTAAAGAGAGCTTAAATGGTGGATTAAGTGATTCAAGAGATAAAAAGCTTAGAAAAATAGTTGAGGATGCTTCAAAACAATCCTCTGATACTGAAAAAATTGCAGTAGAGGCAGAAAGAGAAGTAGATGATCTTAAGAAAGCTGAATACATGTCAGAAAGAATTGGAGAAGAATTTGAAGGTATTATATCTTCAGTTACTAACTTTGGTATGTTTGTAGAACTACCTAATACCATAGAAGGATTAGTTCATATAAGCTTTTTAGATGATGACTACTATAGCTATGACGAAAAACGTATATTACTAATAGGTGAAAGAACTAAGAAAGTATACAGATTAGGTGATGAACTTAAAGTAAGATGCTCTAAGGTTGATCTAGAAGCTCATGAAGTATATTTCGAGATAGTTAAAGATGAAAATGAAGAAACAGAACTAGCTTTAAGTGACTATCCTGTATTGCCTCTTGATGAGTTTAAAGAGGAATATTCATTATTAGAAAGTTATGATATAGAAGAATAAAAAACTGAAAGTCATGGGTAACCATGACTTTTTTGTAATTTTGTCGAAAACTTAAAAATACTTAGAAATAAAGTATTTTTAAGTATTTTTAACCTTAACATTGTTCCATAGAATTGTATTATGAGGGAAAACATAATATAATATACAGTATATCGATATTAACTTTATACAAAATTAGATCATTTTTATATAAAATTTGTTTTGAAAGAAATGGAGGTAGGTTTTATGGGTATTTCATTAAAAAAAGGACAAAAAGTTGATTTAACAAAAGGTAATCCAGGGCTAAAAAATTTATTAATTGGGCTTGGATGGGACACTAATAAATATGATGGTGGTCATTCGTTTGATTTAGATGCGGCAGCATTTGCCCTTGGAGAAGATGGAAAAGTACAGAGTGAACAAGATTTTGTATTTTTCAATAATTTAAAACATAGCTCAGGTTCAATAGCACATTTAGGAGATAACTTAACAGGTGACGGAGATGGTGATGATGAGCAAATAACAATTGACTTATCTAAAATTCCAGCCAACATAAGCAAAGTTGATTTTACTGTAACAATTTATGATCCAATAACAAGAGGGCAAAACTTTGGACAAGTATCTAATGCTTTTGTAAGAGTAGTAAATGCTGATAATAACACTGAATTAATCAGATATGATTTAGGAGAAGATTTTAGTATTGAAACAGCTGTTATAGTTGGGGAAATATATAGAAATAATGGAGAATGGAAATTTAATGCAATAGGAAGTGGCTTTGAAGGTGGACTAGAAGCTTTATGCAGAAACTTTGGATTAAATGTATAAGGCATCTTCAAAAAATAGTAGACCAGTATGTTAGCCTATTTTCCATCATACTGCGTTGTCAGAACCCGCTTATAGCTCCACTATGAGCAGAACCTGACGCCTTGTCTGATGTAAGGCATATTCAAAAAAATAACTAGTCAGTATGCTCACCTATTTTGTATCATACTGATTCGTCAGAACTCCATGATAGCTAGCCTATCATGAAAACCTGTCTCCTTGTCTGATGCAAAATATGTTTCACATCTTTAACTAGTTATTTTATTTCATATGCCTAAAATATACTAATATCTTTGATCTATTATTTTCTTTCAGATGCATAAAAGATACTTAACTCAAGTATCTTTCTTCATATATGAAGGTTATGTGGCCAATGAGGAGGAATAGAAATGGGAGTAATGTTAAAAAAAGGACAAAAAGTTGACTTAACTAAAGGATATCCTAAATTAACAAAAATAATAGTAGGCTTAGGATGGGATACCAACTCATATGACGGAGGATATGATTTCGATTTGGATGCTGCTGCTTTTTTATTGCTAAATAATGGAAGGGTTTCAGCAGATGAAGATTTTGTATTTTATAATAATTTGAGCCATGAATCAGGTTCTGTACTTCATATGGGAGATAATCTTACAGGAGATGGTGAAGGTGATGATGAGCAAATAACAATTGATTTAAGTAAGATACCATCAAATATTGAAAAAATAGCTTTCACAGTTACCATTCACGAAGCAGATATAAGACGACAAAATTTTGGACAAGTATCTAATGCTTTTGTAAGAATTGTTGATGCATCAACAGAAAAAGAGTTGCTTAAATATGATTTAGGAGAAGACTTTAGCGTAGAAACAGCATTAGTTGTTGCAGAAATATATAGATATAATGGTGAGTGGAAATTTAATGCAATAGGCAGTGGATTCCAAGGGGGATTGGAAGCACTTTGCAAAAATTTTGGAGTGAACGTATAGAAAATTTAGCCAAAAGAGGTGAGACACATGTCAGTTAATTTACAAAAAGGACAAAAGGTTAGTTTAACTAAAGATAATGCTTCATTATCTAAAATTGTAGTAGGTTTAGGATGGGATGCAGCAGAAAGTAAAAGTGGTGGATTTTTTGGAGGACTTTTTGGAGGAAAATCGGTAGCAAACATAGATTGTGATGCTTCAGTATTTATGCTAAACCAAAATGGTAAATTAGTAGGTAATAAAAGTGTAGTATATTTTGGAAATCTAAAAAGCTCCTGTGGTGGAGTAGTTCACACTGGGGATAATCTTACAGGAGATGGTGATGGAGATGATGAGCAAATCATTGTTGAGTTAAATAAAATTAGCCCTAATATCCATAGATTGCTATTTACTGTAAATATATATGATTGTATAAAGAGAAAACAAGATTTTGGTATGATAAAAAATGCCTTTATAAGAGTAGTTGATGCTAAAACAAGAAAAGAGTTAATAAAATATAATCTATCAGATGACTATAGTGGTAAGACAACACTATTAGTTGGAGAGTTGTATCATCATGATGGTGAGTGGAAATTTTCTGCACTAGGTGAAGGTACAAATGATACAGGTCTTCAGGACATTGCAAATAGATTAAGATAGTGTATTTTAAAAATTTAGAAGATTAATAAAGAGGTGTAAAAATGAAATTCTTCAAAGAGTCAAAAGAAGAGGTCTTGAAAGAATTAGATGTAGATTCGTCGCGGGGATTATCTAATGAAGAAGTTAAAAAAAGAATTGAGAAATATGGACATAATCAATTCACTAAACAAGAAGAAGGTAGTCTTTGGGATGATATTAAGGATGCAGTAACAGAACCTATGATGATAATCCTTTTAATTGCTGCTGGTATAAGCGCATTAATAGGTGAATATCATGATGCAATTGGAATTATCTGTGCTATATCATTAGGTATTACTATTGGAATAGTAACAGAGGGAAAATCTAAAAAAGCAGCAGAAGCCCTAGCTAAAATGACAGAAGATATTGAAGTTAAAGCAATTAGGGGTGGAAAAATACTACAGGTTAATAAAAGTGAACTTGTACCTGGAGATATAATCATGGTTGAAACTGGTGACATGGTGCCAGCAGATGCTAGATTAATTGAAAGCTTAGATTTAAAAGTAAGAGAAGATATGTTAACAGGAGAGTCAGATGACGTATCTAAAAATGCAGACAATATAATAGAAATGGAAGTTATAGAGTCTGAAGGAAAAAATATAGTTCAAGACCCAATTCCAGCAAAACAAACTAATATGCTATTTGGGGGTACTCTTATAGCTTATGGAAGAGGTAAAGCTGTATTAACTTCAACAGGAGATAATACAGAAATGGGTAAAATTGCAGCTAGCCTTGTAGAAGATGATGAAGAAACTCCTCTACAAATTAAGCTAGGAGAATTAGGTGGACAAATTTCGAAGATATCTAGTGCTATAGCAGGATTATTATTTATTGCTATGGTTGCAAAAATGATATTATCAGGTGCATTACATATAGATACTTCAGGATTTATGCCATTTTTGGATTCTATAGGTCCAGTTAAAACAGCATTTATAGTATGTGTTGCTTTAATAGTTGCAGCAGTTCCAGAAGGACTTCCAACAATGATAAATATGACATTAGCAATAACAATGCAAAAGATGGCAAAGATTAATGCTCTTGTTACTAAAAAGGAAGCTTGTGAAACAATAGGAGCTGTAAGTGTAGTATGTTCTGATAAAACAGGTACATTAACACAAAATAGAATGACAGTAGAGAAAGTTTATTTAAATGGAAAGTTTGCCCAAAAATCTGAGTTTACTAACGATAATTTCTTCATTGATAACTGTATTGTAAACTCTACAGCAGATATTGAATGCGAGGGTAATTCTTTTAAATATTTAGGAAGTGCTACTGAATGTGCATTACTTCTTTGTAATGACCCACATAATTATAAAGAAAAAAGAGAAAGTGCTGAAATAGTACATCAGATACCATTTACTTCAATGCGTAAGAGAATGGTAACTATTATGAAAAATGGACAAGATTCTGTACTGCTTTCTAAAGGAGCACCAGAGATTATCTTAAGTCTTTGTAAATATGAACATATAAACAATGAAGTAAATGAGCTTACAGAGAAAAGAAGAAGTGAAATTTTATCAGAAATAGAAAAATTACAAAGTCAATCAATGCGTATTTTAGGATTTGGTTATAAATATATAGTATCAGAATTGGCAGAGGTTGCGGTAGATACAATGGCTGCTGACCAATTTGAGGAGAATCTAATATTTACAGGTTTTGTTGGAATTAAAGATCCACTAAGACCAGAAGTTAAGGAAGCTGTAGAAACAGCTAGAAAAGCTGGAGTACAAACTAAAATGCTTACTGGAGACAATATTAATACTGCAGTGGCAATTGGTAAAGAATTAGGAATAGTAACTGATAACATGAGAGCTGTTGAAGCAACTTTTATTGACACTTTAAGCGATGAAAAGCTTAGAGAAGAAATAAAAACAATTGCAATAGTTGCTCGTTCAAAACCAGAAACTAAGATGAGAATAGTTGATGCTCTTCAACATAATGGAGAGGTTGTTGCAGTTACTGGAGATGGAATTAATGATGCGCCAGCATTAACTAAGGCAGATGTTGGAGTAGCAATGGGTATTGCTGGAACAGAAGTTAGTAAGAATGCAGCAGATATAATTCTTACAGACGATAGTTTTGGTACTATTATAAAAGCTATTAAATGGGGAAGAGGAATCTATGAGAACTTCCAAAGATTTATCCAATTCCAAATTACAGTTAATATAGTTGCCTTTCTTATAGCTATTGTTTCTCAGCTTACAGGTCATGAAATGCCGTTTACAACTATTCAATTGTTATGGGTTAACATTATAATGGATGGCCCACCAGCATTAGCATTAGGTTTAGAACCAGTAAGAGATAAGGTGTTAAAGAGAAAACCAGTTAATAGAAAAGCTAATATAATTACAAAACAAATGTTAACTACTATAATATTAAATGCATTATATATAACAGCATTGCTATTTATTCAAATGAATTTTAATATTTTAGGCGCTGAAGTAGCACCTGCTTCAGCTAATGGATTTGTACCTAATGAAATGGAAACCGTATTATTTGGTATATTTGCATTTAGTGCATTATTTAATGCCTTTAACTGTAGGGAATTTGGTAAAGACAGTATAATACCAAACTTTACAAAAAATAAAATTGCTCTAAGAATTATAGCAATAACTGCTATAGGACAATTAATACTTACAGAAGTATTTAAAGATTTCTTTAGTGCAGTAGCATTAAGTCCAATGATGTGGTTAAAGATTATAGGATTATGTTCAACAATTGTAATAGTTAATGAATTAGTTAAACTAGTACTTAGAACATTTGGAGCAAAAGAAGATATGAATATAGAAGGTAAAATTTCAGCTTAATAGAAATTTTAGTTTTTATAATTCTATATAAAGGATAGTAATAAAAAGCAGCTGCTAAAAACAGCTGCTTTTTTCATAAATTGTTAATTTCAATTGGTGAATTATGAATTAAACCACCCCTGGGGAACAGTAGCGAAGCCCGTTAGGGTTGCCCGGGGGTGCAGTATAGTTCGGAGCAAAAACCAGTAAACTTACACTAAGATTATGGAGAAAAACAATACAATTAAGATATTGTTCAATACTGCAGATGCAGCACCATATACTACTGCACCCCAGGGGTCTGTATAAAAAGCAGCTACATATTTAGAGTTTGTAGCTGTTTTTATTTTAGTTAAAGTTCATAATTATGTTACAGACCCCAGGGGTGGAAGATAAAATTTCTCAGTGATAACTGAGAAATATCCATAATTGTGAATTGTGCATTGTGAACTGTGAATTAGAAAAAAGAGTTCAACGAACTTTTTTCTAAATATGACTAAGGACTTTTTCTAATATTTCTTCAGAAGCTTTAACTCCTATATTTTTAGTAATATAGATATTTTTATAGTTATCAATTAGCAGTTTTTCTCTCATTGGAGAATGTTTAGGTACCATTCCAACAGTAGAATTTACAAGCATAGGTAGATCAAATTCAGAATCTCCTGAACTATATAAATCGTAGTCATTTTCAATTTCCATTATATACTCAAGAGGTGAATATTTGTTTATACATAGTGGAATTATATATAATTTTCTACCATGAATTATTAAAGTGTAATCACTGTCTAAACAAATGGTTTGGGCCTTTTGGATAAGAGTATTATCTAAAAGGCTTTTATCTTTTAAAATAGCACATAAATATAGATCTTCACAAAGGGAATAAGATTCTATATAAGAGCTATTGATTAGAAAATTACAATACTTTATCATCAAAGTTAAAGGTGGAATTTTATTTAAGTTTTCTTTTATAATTTTATCCCAACTATGAAGAGGAACACCATCTTTAAGTATAACTCCACCATTACACATAACAGCATACTTAGGAACTACTTTTTTATTAAATAGTTCTATTCTTTTAAACTGATGTTGAACTCTTGTGGTAATAGGAATAAAAGTTATTTTTTTATTTACTTCATATAATAAATTTTCAATTTCCAAGGAAACATATGAAGTAGGTGAATTATTTTTATATTCAGCCACCATAAGATTATTCATATTACATTTTTTAAATTCTTTAAAAAATTTATTAGAATATATAAGTGTTCTATCTAAATCTGAAGCATAAATCATCTTTTCATCTCCATAATAATTCCACAACAACTGTAAGACATATCTTTATAAACCATTATAGGAACCCCTCTATCTTCAGCAAGTTTATATATATGGATAAGATTTGGATTATCTAAAGAATCTACTAGTATTCTCCATGGTACCCTTCTAAGTAGCACTCTAGTGGTTTCTCCAATGCCAGGTTTAATATGATTGATGTTTTTAATATTAAATAATTCTTTTATACGATTTACCTCAGAAAGCCCTCTATAATCTACAATAGTATTCTCTTTATCTAGAATAAAGTCTTTTTCGGTTAATGTTAATTCATTAAAACACTTAGATATTTCATCAATAAAGAAATTGGATACATCAATGTTTGACCATTCACTATAAAACTTAGCACCATGAAAGTCATCTTTAAAGATAAATTTATCATTGTGAACTGTTCTACTCACAAGACCGGATACAGTGGAGTTAAGGCAGGCACTAGGAATAAGAAAATCCTCTCTTGTTCCATATATTTTTGAGGCGTATGCTGGATCAGAAAGAACAGCAAGAGTTGGATCTAATTTAATTCCGTACTCCTTATAAAAATCATTGCAAGAAGAAATTAAAGTATCTTGAATAACTCCTTTTCCGGTCCAGCCATCAATAAATTGTATATTACAGTTTGGATGATTATCTATAATATATTTTATAGCATTTTTATCTACGCCTTTATCTCTAATTATTGAAATGCTATAATGTGGAAAATCCAAATTGTACTTTAGTTTTATATATCTTTTTATTAAAATTCCAATAGGAGTACCAGCTCGGGCAAGAGATACTAAAACTAAATTATCCACATTTTTATTTAAAATTTTTTCACTTACTATTTGAATTAAATTAGCTATTTTATTCTTTGAATGTTGCAGAGTACTATAGAATATACTCATGTATTCCTCGCTAGGATGATATTCAATAGGTAACATTTCTGAATAATGAGTACCTAAATCCATTGCTACCTCTCTTGTTAAATTGTCTTCTTCTTTAATTAATTTACTAATATCTTTTAATAAGAATATTACATCAGAAGTATTATAACTTCCAGAAAATCTAGTATAATTCATCATATAAACCACCTTAATTAGCTTTTAAAGGATACAAAGATAACCTTCAAAATTCCTAAGTTCTTTAATTTTTCTAATAAACTTTCTTTACTTTTGTTATCTAGTGGCCTTTCAGTAAAATAAATTAAGTTTTTATAAGTTCCACTAGGAATATTATAAATATAATTTTTATTAGATTTATTAAATAGTGAATCCATTTCTATTTTATTTTTTATCCCATAGAACTCATAACTATTATCACAATATATTGGACTTATAGTAGATGAATGGAAAAGTATATTATCACCTAAATTACAAGCTACAAGGCTTGGCATAAATATAAACTCTTCATGTCCAAGGCATAAAGTAGGACTATCATCAAGTTTATCTTTAATTATTTCTGTAACTTTTTCTACTTCACTAGATAAATTATTCCAATCATAAGGAGTTATACCAAATCTACCACTATATCTATGAAATCCCTCTATATTTTCTTTATGATCTATTAGTACTTCTTCAGAAGAAATAGAGTTATTAAAAGATACAATATTAGACTTAACTTCAGTTACTTCACCAGATTTTTCACAATTAAAATTTCCCTTAATTAGAGAAAATGCAGATAAGTTGATATCTTCTATGTCATTAAAAAGTTTTAAATTATCAGCACTTCTCCAATCTAAAATAGATATAACAGAAAAGTTATTACATTTTAGATTATTATTTAGCTCCTTTATAAGATTTAATGAAGTTTTACCAGTGGTAATCTCATCATCTACAAGTACAATTTCATCACAATTCATAAGTAACTCATCATTAAGAGGATACATAAGATGATCAACGGCATGAGAATGTTCCTCTTTAAAAAGACAATAGGATTTTAATGAAAGTAGCTCATCTCTAGTAGTTTGAATATAATAGGCATTTTCAAAAGAAGCTGCAACAGCCTGTCCTAAAGCGGTAGCTGTTTCAGCAAAGCCTATAAATAATGTTTTTTTATCTAAGACTAATTTTTCATTTAGAATATCTAGACTATCCTTTGAAATTTTATTAATGGAAGTAGTATTAAGATTTATCAAATCCACAACTAAAGTCTCTATATTACTATCCTTTAGATTATTTTTTCTAGAAAAATAGTCTCTTGCAAGAATATTTCCTACAAGTCTTAAGTTATATGGTGACATAGGTACATGTTTTCCAATAACCTTGCTAACAAATAAGAAACTCCTTTTAGGATTTTTTCTTGCTGCTACAGAAAATAAGGCATTGTAGGGAATATTATATTGATTTTCTGTTATTTCTATATCTAATTTTAATTTATTTTGCATATTAAAGTTGAGATGATCTAGACAGTATGTCTTTGTAAGTAAATCCATTATTTAAAACCCCCATAATCTTTGCTCTAAGTAAAATATTTTTAGCCCATGTTAAATGAGGCTTCACTTCATTCATTTTATTATTAAAATTGCTCTTTAATACACCATTACTAGAAGAATCAACTATTTTTTTAGCATCTATATAATCTTCATAGGTAACAACATATAGGGAGTTGACCACATTTACTTGCTTTGGATGTATTACCACCTTACCAGTTAGCCCATTTATAATATCTAAGTGTACTTCTTTAATAAGACCAGATAATACATCTATATTGTGAATATCATAATATTCATGTACAACTCCTGATATTACAAAGTCTTCTGGTTTAAATATATTTATAATATCACTTATACAATCACTAATGGATACTACATCATAGATAGTATCACCGATTCCACGCCTAATTCCTAAAATCCCACACAAATCTGTTCCACCAATTCTTACGTTTAATACATAGGAATTATACTTTTTTAATATATCTCTAATTTTTATAAGTTCATTAAATCTGTATTCTTTGTATAGAATCTCATAGGATTCTAAGATTGGCATTCCATAAAGATGTGCATTATTATCTAAATTATATTTTTCTAACTTACTAAAATACATCTCTCCTATAGAGGAGGTGAACTTTGGAAAAACAAATCCACAAAGTGCAGATTTAGGACAATTATTAAGACAGAAGTCAAATTGATTAACATTTCTAACTCTTATAAATAAAAGAGGAAGGTCCTCTAAGGAAATCTCATCTTTTGAAAGTTTAGTTTCTATTTCTATAAATGTTTCAATAAGATTTTTTTCTGCTATAGCAACATTTGAATCGGATACAGCATCTTCTAAACAAATTATTATAGTATTTGCGCCTAGTTTTTTCTGAACTAATATATTGTCAAATAAATTTTCTTTTAGAGGATTTATGTAAAGCGTAGCACCTAAGGAATGAGATAATATTTCCTTTGAAGAATGTAATGAATATTCCTCTGGTGGAATGAAAAATATCTCTTTGTAATTGTCTATATGTCGAAAATAATTCATGTGATAACCTCCGTCTAGTTAAGGCAATTTTTTACGTGCCTAAATAATTAAAAATATAACAAACTTCTATAATTACTATAATATAATATTTCCTTAATTAATATAACTAAAATATTCAAGATTTTAAAATATATTATTAGGGGGTACGGAGTAAAATAACTATAGATTATTTAGTTATAGTTGAGAAAACTTTATAATATATAAGTAAATTATAATGTAGTATATATTTTTTAAATATTGAGTAGTTAAATGGATAGATAAGCAGGAATTTTACAATAACCTAAAAGATAAAAACAACAAATAGAATATGCGACATAATATTTTTAGAATGCAAATTAAGGGAAGTCACTTCAAAAGTGACTTCCCTCAAAAATTTATATATTACTAATACTATTTTAATATCATACTTAAAAATATATTTATATTGGGCTATTATTTAGCTGCCCAAATATCTATTTCGATTTTTAATTCTGGTAACCCTAATGCTGTAATATAAGCAATCGTCATTGATGGTGACTGCAAATTAAATAAACGGTCCCATAAATCATAAAAGTAATCCCAATCAATTTCTTCAGTTGCCCAGATATTAACTTTTACAACATTTTCAGGGGACAAATTTTGGCTTTTCAATAAATTAGAAATGTTGTTTAAGGTATTTTTGACTTGTTCATTAAAACTCTCTGGAATATTTTCATTAATATCAATTCCAATCTGTCCAGAAAAGCTATACCATTCGGCATTTTTAGCAATACGTGTTACATGACTGTAGTTGCCAACTGGCTTAGGATAATTTAATGGGTTTAACCTTGTAACTACTTTTTCATTATTATTTATATTATTCTTCATCTCTATTACTCCTTTAAATTTAATAGAATGTTCAAGTAATTTTAATATCAAATTATTTTGAACATACTCTAACTATTTTCTTTTAATACTATTTACATAAATAAGCATAAATAGGTATGAATACCTATAATTAGGCATAGTTATCCCTTACCCAATAATTTTAAAAGAAAACAGCAGTCGAGTATCCAATACCGAAAGATAAAGTCTTTATTGATCTTTTTTTCATTTGAATACCCTCCCTTAAATTTATAGTTAGTAATAGCATACTAATACTTCCCAATGTAACATAAAATTTTTTAGTAGTCAATAAATGATATCACCGATTTAATCTATTACTATAGTTGAGAAATTCTCATAACATATATTTATAGTTAGAAAAATTTATAAGAAATAAAGACAAACGTCACATTTTATTGTGAAAATTGATTGAGATATGTAAAATTTTAAATATTTATTGTTATAATTTTTATTAAATGGTATAATACTAATTGAAATATTATGATTAAGGAAAAGGAGGTCGCAAGTATATGATAAATATTGCAAATTTAACTATAAAATTAACGATAACTAAAAATACAATATTAAATGGAATTAAACATAGCGACCCGATGGGCTTTAATTGTAATATAATAATTTAGAGTTAAATTGTTATTGTGATTATAAATGTCATGGGCAAAATAAAGTTCCGTGACTTTTTATATTATATATTAGCTTTAAAAAGCGATATACATCTGTAATTTACGTACATAAGAAAAAAGGTCATGGATTAATCCATGATCTTTTTTCTTTTTAAAAAAGGCATCTGAAAGAAAATAATAAACCAAAGATGTTAGTATATTTTATATCAGGCAAGGCGTCAGGTTCCGCTCATAGTGGAGCTATGGGCGGGTTCTGACAACGCAGTCTGATGGAAAATAGGCTAACATACTGGTGTATTCTTTTTTGAAGATGCCTCAATAAGGAGGTGAAAATTATGAAAAGATATGAAGAAGTAGACGTTAAAACCATCTAGCTAGCTCATTTGGTGGTTAAAAATCCAAGGACCTAGATTTTTAGCCATTTAAAATTAGGTATCTTCAAATTTTAGATACTTAAATGGGTTACAAAATCATCAAATGAGCAATAGGAGAGGGTTAAAATGTTAGTACAATTAAATAATGTAGGAAAAAGCTTTAATGGAGAAATTTTAATTTCAAATATAAATTTAAAGGTTGAAGAGGCTGAAAAAATAGGATTAATAGGTGTTAATGGTGCAGGTAAATCTACACTATTAAAAATGATCTATGGAGATCTTTCACAGGATGAAGGAGAAATAATAAAGTCTAGAGGAAAAAACTTTGCTTATTTAAAGCAAGATAGCGGTTTGAATTTAGAAAACTCTATTAAAGAGGAAATGCTTTCTGTATTTAATGAACTTTTAAATGTAGAAAAAGAATTAAGAGAATTAGAAAAACTTATGTCCTCACAAGAAGTTATTGAGGACTATGAAAAATTAGAAAAAATTATGAAGAAATATTCATCTAAAACTGATTATTTTGTTATGCAAGGTGGATATGAAATAGAAGCAAAGATTAATACCATATTAAATGGAATTGGATTTAAAGATTTTGATTTAAATATTAAAGTTTCAAAGCTAAGTGGGGGACAAAAAACAAAACTTTCCTTAGCCAAAATACTTTTAAATGAGCCAGATTTATTAATGTTAGATGAGCCGACAAACCATCTTGATTTGGAAGCTTTAAATTGGTTAGAAGGTTATTTAAAAAGTTATAAAGGTGCAGTTTTAATAGTTTCTCATGATAGATATTTTTTAGATTCTACAGTTTCTGTTATATACGAAATAGAAAGAGGAAAATCTAAGAGATATACTGGTAACTACTCAAAGTATGTTTCTCTTAAAGCAGAGGAGAAAGAGCTTCATATAAAAAATTATGAAAGACAACAGGAGGAAATAGAAAGACTTCAAACTTTTGTTGATAAGAATATAGTTAGAGCTACTTCTGCTAAAGCAGCTAAAAGTAAGAGAAAAGCTATAGAAAGAATGGAGAAAATAGATGTGCCTCTAGGAGATTTAAAAAAGGTTAATATGAACTTTGAAATTAAGAATAAATCTTATAAAGAAGTGCTGCAACTTAAAGAAGGTATTTTATCTGTAGGTGAAGGAGAAAATAAAAAAATACTCACTGAAGATTTAAACTTTGACCTTACAAGAGGAGATAGAGTAGCATTAATAGGACCTAATGGAGTAGGGAAAACTTCATTATTAAAAGTTTTAATAGGAGATTTACAGCTAGAACAGGGTTCAATTAATTGGGGCAAAGATATCCATATAGGTTATTATGATCAAGAACATGAAAAGTTAAATCCTAATAATACTATATTAGAAGAAGTTTGGAACGATTTCCCAACTACAAAAGAAAGTAAAATACGTGGAGTATTAGGAAGATTTCTATTTTCAGGTGAAGACGTATTTAAAAGAGTAGGAGATTTAAGTGGTGGAGAAAAATCAAGGGTAGCACTGTCTAAACTTATGCTTATAGAAGCAAACTTGCTATTTTTAGATGAACCTACAAACCATTTAGATCTGCAGAGTAAAGAAGTATTAGAATCTGCTTTAAAGGACTATGAAGGCACAATTTTATTTATATCTCACGATAGATATTTTATAAATAAAATTGGAAACAAAGTGATGGAACTTACAAAAGAGGGAGTAAAGTGCATTAAGGGAAACTATGACGATTATTTACTCGAGGCATCTTCAAAAAAATAACAGAACAGTATATTTGGTCTATTATTATTTTTCACATGCCTAAATGCACCTAAATAATTAAATTTTTAGAAATGAATCTTTATTTATTTTAGTGTGAAATAAATAGAAGTTTATAGATAGATTAATGCTTTGGCAATGGAGAATTGACCATTTAATTCATAATGCAAAATGCACAATTATGGTTGAAATTAATTTTATTAGCAATGTATTGTTAAATTCCACCTCTGGGGAACAGTAGTGAAGCCCTTTAGGGTTCCCCTGAGGTGCAGTATAATTCGGAGCAATACCCAAAAATTAAAACTAATATTAATGGAGATAACCAATATAATTAAAATATTAGTTAATTTATTTAATATTTTGTGTATCTTAAGTGTGTAGGTCAATTCTCAATTGTAAGAAGCTGGTTTTACAGTAATTTTTTGAAATTGACAAAAATTAGTAGGAGTTATATAATTATTATCTAAAGAACATTTAAAAGCAGGTGTTGAAATGGCAAAGAAATTAGGAAACAAAACATTAGTTGAAAATAGAAAAGCAAGACATGACTATTTCATAGAAGAAGCTATGGAAGCAGGAATAGCTCTTGTAGGAACAGAAGTTAAATCTATAAGGGCAGGAAAGGCAAACCTTAGAGATAGCTATGCAGATATCAAAAATGGAGAAGTTTTTATAAAGAATATGCATATAAGCCCATATGAACAGGGTAACATATTCAATAGAGACCCATTAAGAGAAAGAAAATTACTTTTACACAAATATGAAATTGAAAAACTTTTAGGATACACTGCTCAAAAGGGGTATACCCTTGTGCCATTATCACTATACCTAAAGGATGGCAAAGTTAAGGTAAACCTAGCAGTGGTTAGAGGTAAAAAAGACTATGACAAGAGAGATGCAATGCTTGAAAAGGCTGCTAAAAGAGATATAGATAGACAAATGAAGGAGAAATATAGATAATTAAGAAACCTTTCTAATCTATCCATGAATTTCAGCTTGATATAAGAAGTAAAATCATATATCATAATTTATACAACCTACAAAACATACAGTTGAAACTTGGTCATGACAATTATAAAAACTATTAAAGAAATTAATTGGTCACAATTAATTTCAACATCAATTGTCAATTGTCAATTTTTCATTCTCAATTGTATAAGGTTGACATAACATACTAATTGCTATAAAATAAGTATACATCATAAAAATTAAATATAAACTGCGTTAAAAAAACACATAACATGGGGGCGTACTTGGTTTCGACGGGGGTACGTGGCACCTGGGAAGCGAGTCGAGGGAGCCTGTGGGCCCGCGTTAAAAAACTACGGGAATAAAGATAAACGCAGAAGATAATTTTGCATTAGCAGCTTAGTCTGCTACGTTCTACCTTTGAGTACCGCGGCTTAGGATAGGGCGCCGACAGCGGTGAACCGAGTCTAGGAAAGCTTTGACCTAGAAACGGAAATTATGAAGCTACTGAAAGTGAAACCTGGTTGGTAGGGGTTCACTAGAGGGAATGTTAAAATACCAACTGCACTCGGAGATGCCTAGATGTGATGGCTTTCGGACAGGGGTTCGACACCCCTCGCCTCCACCATAGAAAAAATCCACAATCTTTAAGATTGTGGATTTTTTATTTTAAATATAAAAGTATATGTGATCTTTAAATTCACTGCCAAACCATAAGCTACGGCTCCACTAAATTATTTTCCATTACGACTGTCACAGAAATAGATACTTCTAAAAGCCAATCTTGAAGCAATTTTCTAACGCCAACAACTAACCGTCCTTGGTTATGTTGGCTGATTTGCCGTCCTTGGCAACTCCACGAAAATTGCTCCAATCTTACCTTAAGAAGTATAGCTATTCTGCTCCTAATGTCTATATGGAAAATAATTTTAGTTTCGCCTTCGCTTTATGAAGTTTAATATTTGGTAGTGAGCTAACAGATTTGTATTGGAGTTAAGTTTAGGGTGTAGTGAGGGCAATTAGAAATAATGATAAGGAGGATATCTTTTATTTTGCGTGAAATACGAGATAGATATATTGCAGATTTTAAAATTAATTTAACGTGAATATGTGTTTATAAAGGATAACATAATATCAAACTTAATTGATGAAAAGTACATTAATTAAGTTTTTTGCTATATAGAAATAAATAATTTAACTATAAAGTAAATAAATCAATCAATTGACAAAACTGTATTGCAATAATACAATAAAATAAATGTATTGTTATAATACAAAATGAGGTGTAATATGAATAAAAATAAAAAGTTGGAATTATTTAAGAAAAATTTTTTGTTAAGTAAAATAGAAGTATTAGAATCTTTAGATAAGTATATTGAGTATTGGAAAGAAACGGATGAAGAAATGTGTTCAGAACAAAAGAGGAAAGTTATTATAAATTTTTCTTTGAAATTTAAAGAGTTAGTAGAAAATACTAGGTTTCCAGATATAAAAGATGATTGGTGGTATTATGAATATAATATAACTAATGATGGTATGGAGCTTAATCTTTGTTATTGTGAAGATATCCAATTTGATGAATATGATGAAATAACAGAAACAACAACATCACAAATTTTTAAATTAGTAACTATGAAATGTGATTATCTTACGGTCGAAGAATATGCTAGTCAATATAATGTAACTACAACTACGGTTAGACAATGGATTAGAGAGGAAAAATTAGAAGTGCACAAAAACTAGGGCGTAATTGGATGATACCTGAGATTGCTGATAAGCCCAAAAGAGGCTATGAAAGTGTTACTTATACATGGGAATGTCCACTAATTATGTTAGAAAATAAATTTTCTTTTCTAAAAGGGTGTAATGGAATATATATTTTTCAAGATGAAGATAATAAAAATATTTTTTATGGTCTTTTACAATCATCGCAAAGTGACTATAGACAGAGAATCAAGTTTTCAAAAGCCGAACTCGAAAAATTTGAATTGGAACTTATATCCAATTCTCAAGTTAATGCTTTAGAAGTATTTTCTGGTTTAATGTATATTCCAGATAAAGGAAGGAAATAGTTATACAAAATAGAGAAAAATATTTGTATAAGGAGATAATTTATGAGTAACAAAATTATTAAAACATCTGTAGAGCAAATTGCAGAGTGTTGGAGAGAAATTATAGACAAGTATAACTTAAATATTACTTCAGATGAAGCAACAGAGAGATGTTGGAGATGTGGGCATGAGATGAATTTAGAACGATGTCATATTATTCCACGATCACTTGGTGGAGAAGATACAGCAAGTAATTTTGTGCTGTTGTGCAAAAGATGTCACTCTGAAGCACCTAATATTGATAACTATGATATTATGTGGGATTGGATAAAATCATCTAAAATAACATTCAGAGATATATTTTGGATTAATGAAGCTTGTAAGAAATACGAAGAAATATATGGGCAAAATGTGTATAAGGAATTATGTGAAAGGGCTATTTTAAATACTGATGAATTTATGAGGCTTGCACATAAATCAGCAGTATCAAATCATTTTGGGCAAGATTATATTAATACTATGACAGTTGTAGGGCAATTAAGAAATATTATATTAAATACTGAGAAAAAATTTGAGCTCTCTGAAGAGGAGTTTAGATTAAGCAGTCCTTATTTGTAATTTGATTCGAAGTACTAAATAACTGATTAATATATAGGTTATAGATTTTAAGTTGTTAGGATTTAAAGAAAGTTAGGATGTTCTTTTAGGCAAAAGAAAGGGTCAGAAGGATGTTCTAATAAGGAAGTTCGTAAAGCTTATATAGAAGAATATGCTCTATCAGAGCTTAAAGCGAGAATTTTCAATGATAAAGCCGTATCTATTTTAGTTGAAGGTATTAATGAGAATTTAAAGAAACAAAGCAAAGGAGATAAAGATAAAAGAGCAGTAAGTGAAAAAGAGATTAAATATATTGGGAAGCAAATAGGCAATATTGTAACGGCAATAATTAATGGATTTATGCAAGAAGAATCTAAGATTAAAATGGAAGAGCTAAAAGATAGAAAAACTAGACTAGAAGCAAGAGAGTAGAAGTGAAGCTTCTAAAATAACTGAGAAACAAGCAAAACAATTATTTTCTATGTTTAGAGAATTTATAACATAGCGAAATATACCAGAATGTAAAAAGTTCATACAAAATTATGTTGATAAAGTATTAATTTTAAAGATCAGGTTGAATTAACATTCAACCTGGTCTTTAATATTTTAAAGGATTATGAAGATTATAAAATTAGGTCTTCTGTAAAGAGGATTGCTCTTTTTAAGAGGTATAGAAATATTGCTTAATATGTTGTAACAGCCCTTATAAGGCTACTAAATAAGGGCTGTAGTATTGCTAAAGGTGTATTTAATGACATGGCATTATAGTTTTTATAAATTATAATGTATATAAACATAATAAAGGGAGTTTAATATAAGTTGCAGAATAAGTATTTTAGTACAAAAAATAATTACAAAGCTGTTATGTGTCAGTATGTGGAGGGAATTTTAAAATGAATTATGAATGGATAAGATATTGGTATCTAATTGATAAATCAATAAGATATGATAATGGCTATGTAGCAGAAAAGGACTCTTTTTATAAAAATGAAAATCTATTCAAATTTGATGAAATAGCCAATATTCATCTATTGATATTATTAGGCGAGCCAGGTATGGGAAAATCATATGAATTAAAGAATGAATATACGAAATGTATAAAAAATAATAGTAATGCTATTTATGTTGATTTAAGCGTGATTACTGAGAGTAGCGAATTAGATAAAGAAATATTTGAAGAACCTAGAATGAAAGATTTAGCTCAAAGTAGAGGTTCAGATGTTCATATTTTTCTTGATAGTTTTGATGAATGTCTTATGGTGTATAAGAACTTACCTAAAGTATTAATAAAAAAGTTTTCTAAATTGAAAGTACCAGTTTTAGAAAAAGTAAAGCTAAGAATAGCATGTAGAAATGGTATGTGGATAATGGCATTTAAAAATGATTTTGAAAATTTATGGGGTACTGAAAACTCATCTATATACCAGCTAGCTCCACTTACAAAGTGTGATGTAGTAGAAGCTTTATCTAAAAATAATATAGATAATAATCAGGGATTCATTAAAGATATTGAAAGGCTAAACATTCAGTCTATGGCAATAAGACCTGTGACATTAAATTTTTTAATAAAGGAATTCTGCAAAAAAAATTCTTTATCAAATTCTAAAATAGAACTATATGAGCAAGGATGCTTGTTATTATGTGAAGAAGTTAATGATTCAAGAAGAAAGCATAGATTTAATATCAAGTTAACGCCACAGGATAAGTTAGAGTTTTCATCAAAAATTGCAGTACAGATGCTTTTTACGAATTCTTATATAATTAATGATGAAGTAGAGCAGTTTAGAATAAATGATGAAAAAATACCACTTAGGTTAATTAGGGGAAATTTAAGAGATGATGAATTAGAGGAGATATTATCAACAGGATTGTTTATTACATCTAATCAAAATGAGTATAAGTGGTCTCATTTATCATATATGGAATTTTTGGCAGCTAGATTCTTAAATAAAAATCTAGGATATATTCAAAAGATTAATTTGTTAACACATAATAAAATTACGAATAAGATACCACCACAACTCCATCACACAGCTGCATGGTTATCAACTATGAATGGAGAAGAAGAGATTTTTCGATATTTAATGAAAAATGATTATGATATTTTATTTTTAAGCGATTTAGCAGTAGTTAAAGATAGATTAAAAATGGAATTTTTAGAAATTCTTTTAGATGAATATGCCAATAACTCAAATTTTCGGTATAATAATTACTTATATTATTCAAACTTAAATTATCAAGGGATTGAAAATTACATAAGAAAATTTATACTCAACCCTAATAAAGATGAAAAGACAAAAAGAGTAGCAATAAGAGTTGCCATTCAATGTAATATAAAAGGTATAAAAAATAATTTATTAGATGTTATGTATACACATGAAAAATATCTTCAAGAAGACGCATTAGATGCTTTTTTTGTATTTTTCAAGTTCGAAAGATTTGATTCAGTTAAATACATTTATTCTTAGTAAGGATAAATGTAGGATATTGTCTAATTGGTCTAGAGTTAAAATAATTGAATTATTATATCCTACTCATTTGAATTTAGATGATGTTATGAATTCGTTAGTTGAATTAAAATATTTTTATACAGAAAGTAATTTTTTTCCAAGTAGTTATTTTGATAGTTTAACTATGAAAGAGTTGAATTTATCTTTAGATTGGATAGAAAGATATTTAAAATTAAATGAAGAAAATGAAAGTTTAGAATTTATTAATAGTTTCATATGTTATTTTTTAAAACGATTGAATAATGGTAATATAACAAAACAACATATAAAACTTTTATATTTGTATTGTGAAAAATATCATGATAAAAATAATAAAATTATTAATATATTGGAAGAGAAAAGAAATGATCAGATTAGGCGATTGCTAATAGAATACATTGTTAATATAACAGCAAAAAATATAGATATAAATGAAATTATATTTAAAACATTTAAGCTTAGATGTGATAAAGATTTTAAATGGATAGATAAAAAAAGAGTGTTATTTCCAGAGAATATACATTGGAATGCTTTATTTGAAAAACTTAAAGTGAACAATGATAATGTTGAATTATTTAATCAAGAAGAGTATTTTATTTGTTTAAATACTCTTCTTGATAAAATTGAAAATGGTGAAGTAAGCTCTTGGGGAAAATTATGTAATAAGCTTGAAAAAGATAAATATTTAATGTTTTTAGATGAAAATATTACAGAGTATTATGGTTGGAAAAATTCAAATAATAAGATGAAATTAAGGATTGTTGAAGTAGCAAAGAAATATATAGAATCATATGAGGTGAATGAAGCAAATAATAGTTATAGAGGGACCGATATTAATAGTCAACTAGCACTTCAATTATTAATTCAGCAATGTCCAATGTTTTTAGAAAAATTAGAGTATAGAGTTTGGAGTAAATGGATTTATCATATTATAAATTATAATAGTTGGTCATTAGATGATAAGTATGGTGAAGAATTATTAAGATTAGCATATAAAAAAGTTCCAGATTTAGTGATAGATAAACTAATAGGAGAAATGAAAGAATTAGATAGGCATTGTGGATATACTTTGAGAATAGTTTCTCAATTAAGAACTTTAATGGATGAAAGAATTATGAGTATCCTATATGATAAGATTTCTTATAGTAGTTATAACGAAGTAGATATGGGAATATTGCTTGGCTTGCTTATGGAATATGACACCAGTAGGGCTATTACGTTTGCTAAAAATATTATAGATAAAATGGAGCAAGAGTTTGAAAAAGCAAGTGTAGTGGGAAGTGTTTTAATTAATAATGGAGGAAAATTTGGATTTAATGTAATATATCCTAAAATTCAACACGATGTAGTATATTGCAATAATGTTTTAAATCATTTAGACAAAGATTTCCTTGATTATGATTTTTTAAAAGAAGGTATTTTAGAAGCTGAGCAATTAGCTAAATTATTTATTATAATTCATAAAAATATTAAAGTTTTTAAGGATCGAGATTATTCGAAATACAGATTAAAAGAATTAGGGAAATATATTTTGAGTACATTAAGTGATTTAAAAACAGTAACTGCTTATGAGCAAATTAAATTAATATGTGAAACGTTCCCTAAAGACATTAAATTAATAAAAACTTGGAATTGGATTGAGCAAGATTATTTATATGAAACTTGGGAACCTAATTCTATAGATAATATTATAACAATAATAAATAACCCAGAGTTGAGGACAATACAAAATGGTAAACAGCTACAACAGTTAATTATTGAATCTATAAAAGAATTCGAAAAAGAATAACTGGAAGAAATTCGATTATAAACTTACTATGGAATGAATTACCTGATGGTAATTATAAACCTAAATATGAAAATGACTTATCTAATTTACTGAAATATCACTTAGATTATGATTTAGCATCAAGAGGAATTATAATAAATCGTGAAGTTGAAGTAAAGGCTATAAGACAAGGTAAAAGTAAGGGGCAGATTGTTGATATAAAAGTAGAAGTTTCATCTCAAGATATCAATAATAAAATATTAGAAACTATAATAGAAGTAAAAAGTTGCTGGAATGATGGTATCAAAATTGCAATGGATAATCAATTAACAGAGAGATATCTTGAGATTAGTAATTACGAATATGGATTATTTGTTATTGGATGGTATGAATCTCCATATTGGCATCTGAATAAAGATTATAGATGTAAGCAAATTCCTTTTGCAAATATAGAAGAATCTAGAAATTTTTTTGATGAACAAGCAGAACGATTATCATTAAAATCAGGAAAGAAAATTAGAGCAATCGTTATTGATTTGAGTTTAAAATAATGATATTAGTAAAGTGTTTTTATACTTATTAAAGTATGAGATTCCATTAGGTGTGCTTGGCACATACAATGAAACCAACTAAAAATTAAAATTAAATTTTAATTGAAAACTTATTAATATTATTATCTATATTTTTACAGACAAGTATTAACAAGAATATAAAATAGTTCAGTAAAGGAATGTTGCGGTTATAAATTGAAGAAGCAACTTCAAAAAATAAAGTGGAATGAGTGTGAATCCATTAGAAAGAAAAGAAAAATTTATAGAAATATTAAAAGTTAATAAGGCTCTATATATGGAAGGGATTCCGGTTATTGGAAATGTGAATTACATAGAGGTGCGAAGTGCAGAAGAAAGGGCTAAACGCAATATTGTTTGCAATTTATTGGTGGAACCATATTTGTTATTGCTCGCAGATTTAGTGGATAAAGATAAAAAAGTCTATGAAGAATTTTCTTCTCAAATTATTAATATATTGAAAATAGAAGAGTATATTGTATTTATAATATGCGATTTAATGAAAGACAATGATAGAATAAAAGTCTTCATTAAAAAAAATGGATAATAGAAGAATTTTTGATAACATTTCTAAACTATGCTTATTCAGGAAATCATATATTTGGTAATTATGCAATGTGTTTAGAGTATTTACTAGAGTTATATAAAGTATATAGTAGTATATTTAGTAAACATGAAGAGTTGTTCATAAAAGTTTTGTATAGACTTACAAATATTTCGGGATCATATGGAGATTTAGGCTATGATTATAAAGGAATCTCTGCAATCGTAATGGTATTAAAGTCTTATCAGAAAAATATGTAAGATTATTATTAGATAAGTATAGTAACACGTATTTATCTAATATTCAAGTAAAACAAGTGCAAGCTATAATAGATAATTCAGGTCTTATTGAGAGTGATAAATGTAAATACAAATATTTAAAAATCCAGAGATCGAAATTTATAATAGAATAGATAAAGTTATATCAGAAAGACTTGGTTACATATTTAGATCTAAAGAAAATTTTAATGTTGATGAATGGAAGGGAAAGTATATAAATGAAGAAATTACCTATAAGTATGATTCAGAATATAAGGAAGATGAAGATATTACAGAATATAGATTAATAAAAACTGATGAGGATAAAATTCTTTTTAACCTGTTACAAACATACGATTGCCATAGACAAGAATGTGTTTTAATGTTCGATGGGAAAGTGGTAGCAAAAATAGATTTTGATAATTGGGATACATTAAAGGAAGAAGTTAGTGAAAATATATATGAAAAGCTTAGTAAATTAGTAAACAAGTATTGCTAAATTTGGATGATCATAGTGGATTTCACTCACTGTACCTCGCCTCCACCATAGAAAAAAATTCACCATAGAAATATGGTGAATTTTTATTTTTATGGTCATTTGTGGTAAGATAGAAGAAAATACTTAAGGGTGATGAGATGAAAAAGAAAAAAAACATAGATGAAAGTTTTAAGTATGGTCCAGTAGAAGTGGCTAGAAGCGGAAAAGTTATATCAATGAAAAATATAGGTAGCGAAGAAATGAATGATGAAGTGATAAAAAATATGGCTAGAGAATTTAATGATTTATCATTACAAATAGATGATTTAGTTGAAGAAATAAAAAGTTTAATTCAAACTTGTAATCCGTTGGAATTGCTGAAATATGCGTATAATAACTTCATTCAATCTACAGGGGGAGTTGCTTCGGAAGTACAGTTATCTAGAGAAGATGTGTATGTAGCCAGAGAACTTGAATATATACAAAGTGTACTTGTATCTAGTGAAAATAAATATGATGCTAGTAAAGAAAAAGAAGAGTTTGATGCTCAAGAAAAGTTTCAATTAATATCAAGCAACATAAATAATTTGTATATACTTACACAATTTTATTTTATGTTTCGTATGGCTGATTTAAAAAGTAGAAATGATATTGAAGTTGATTTAGAAAAAGAACAATTTTTAATGGAAGCACAATTAAGTATGTTTGTAAGAGGCGATAGATATCAGATATACGAAATTACACATTTAAAAGAGTTACTTGAACCTCATAATGATGAATTCGTAAAATTATATAATATTACTGTAGATGAATTTATAGATGGAATATCAGATATTCAAAAATCATTGACAAGCGTAGAAAATTCTTTTAAAAATATTTTGGGAGAAAATGGACTTTATCAGATAATAAAGCTATATAAAGAATATGAAGAATTTGAGAAAAAAGAAATAGAAATAAATAAAGATCAAACTATCGAAGATATGATGAAAAAGTTTCAAGAACGTATTGCCTGTAATTTAGATTTAGATAAATCTAAAGATAGTTATGACACTTTTGATTTGGAAAAGATAACAAATTGGCAATAAGGCGCTTTTGAAGGATTTATCATTTAAAATTAATGAAAATAAGTATTTTTATAATAATAAGTATTCTGGCTCACCTTTAATTGAGTTACCTGTTTTTGAAAAACCTTTTATAGAAATAGAAAATAAATTTTATTGTTTTGATTACTATAATTTATTCGATAATATTTATAGAGTTTTACAAAAAGTTATAAGAAAGAAAGATTCATCATATAGCGATATGTGGGGAATTAGACAAATGGAAGCTACGGAAAAAATGGTAGCAGAACTATTTAAAAAGATATTACCTGATTGTATTGTGTACACGTCGAACTATTATCCTAAAAGTAAATCTTTAAAACAATGTAATGAAAATGATGTATTAGTCTTATATGATGATAATTTGATAATAGTAGAAGTAAAAGCAGGTTCATATACATATAGGGCACCTATACTTGATATTGATTCACATGTTAAATCATTACAAACACTTGTAGAAAAAGCTGATGGACAAGCAGAACGGACATTAAACTATTTAAAATCAAATAAAACTGTTAAATTATATAATAAGGATAAAACTGAAAAATGCGAGATTACTTTGGGTGATTTTAATGATATAACATTAATGTGTTTAACTTTAGATAATTTTAATGAATTTTCTTCTAAAATAGAAAAGTTAAAATTTTTAAATATAAATAAAAACTCAATTGCACTTTCAATAGATGATTTTAGAGTTTATAGTGATTACTTTGATTCACCTTTAGTTTTTTTACATTATTTAAAACAACGTAAATTAGCAACACAAAATAGTGCATTATATTTAAATGATGAATTAGACCACTTGGGAATGTACATAGAACATAATATGTATTCAAAGATATTTGAAAGAGATGATAATGGGCAAATTATTGCATATGGTTATAGAGAAAAACTTGATGAGTATTTTAGTTCATTAATAAATAAAGGATTTGAATTAGATAAGCCAAAACAAAAAATGCCAGTTCAATTTAAAGAAATAATAGATTATCTTAACAGATCTAATTTGAACGAAAGAGTAAAATTAGCAACATTTTTATTAGATTTCTCATCAGATGAAAGAGAAAATATAATAAATAACATAAAAAAAGCTTTCAATAGGCAAAGAGAAATAAATAGAATGTTGATATTAAATCTCTTCGAAGAGAAATCGATGTGTATATATTGTCATCAGGAAGGGATTGAGAATATTACAGATGAATGTGCTAAAGAATATACTTTAGCTACAATGTTAGAAGCAGGTGAAAGTTCAAGGACTGAATTACATTTATATTATAATGATATTAATAAACTAAAATATATAAAATTTCATTTTTATACTTTAAGTGATATTCCCAAAGAAAGAGAGAAAGAATTTGTAGAATTGGGACATAAGTATTTTAATACAAAATTAATTACTTATAAACAACAAAATAATATAAAAAAAATTGGGAGAAATGATTTGTGCCCATGTGGTAGCGGAAAAAAATATAAAAAGTGCCATGGTAAATAAAATGGAAATTTTATTTTTAAAGAGGTGATTTAAATATGTCATCTCTTTTTTCATTTTTAACAAAGAAAACAAAGTATTATAATTCGAATGTAAATGAATCACTTTTGCTAAAAATGTTTCTTCTATAATTGCCCATTGTCAATAGTCAATTCTCAATTATATAAATATAAACTAAAACAATTTGTTAATGCAATTTTATAAGTTCATACATTAAATTTAGAAATGGTACATCTATATAGGTATATTTTTTCAATTGAAATATAATCCATTTTATTTAAATTATAATCCATAATGATGAGAAATGTTTTCATTTAACTGTTATAAAACAATAAATTACTCTTATTTTAGTGGAAAATGACTTCTGAAAAGGGGTTTCTGAGATGTTGACAGGAGAATTTGTAAATGCTACGCTTTTAAAAGTTAGACTAGTCTTACATTTTCGTATAGTGCGGGCTCAGGTGTTATTTAGGTTAAAAATAAGATGTTTATAAGGGAGAGATATAAAATGAAAAAATTATTGTCATTATTTTGTACAATATTTATGACTACTTTAATTTTAGCTGGTTGTTCTTCATATAAGGATACTACTAAAGAGGAAGCTGTTCGTACTGTAAGTACTATAAGAGGAGATGTTGAGGTTCCTGCTAATCCCAAAAGAGTTGTTATTACTTATGGGATGGGTGACATTTTGGCATTAGGAGTTAAACCGGTTGCTACTTATAATGCAGAGGGTAAAGCTTATGAAAAAGAAGTAGAAGGCTTACCAATATGGGAAAAGTTTGAACCAGAAGAAATAATGCAATATGATCCAGATCTGATTCTTGTTATAAGCGAAGAAAAAATTGATGAGTTTTCTAAAATAGCCCCTACAGTTTATATTCCTTTCACCAACCTTAGTATGGAGGAGAGAGTAACCTTTTTAGGAGAAGTTCTTAATAAAAAGGAAGAGGCCTCAAAGGTTCTATCTGATTTTAAAGAAAAGATAAGTGATGCAAAGGAACAATTAGCTTCCAAAGGAATTATGGATAAGAAATTCAGTATTTTTGAAGGCAGTCAAAATGGAGGCATTTGGGTATATGGTGATAAATGGGGACGTGGAGGCGATTTAATTTACAGCCAATTAGGATTTAAAGCACTAGATGTTATACAGAATGAAATTATAGGAAAAGATCAACATAGAGAGATTTCTCTTGAATCAATTAAGGATTATGCTGGAGACTATATAATATTTAGTGGAGAGGTTGGAAAACTAGAGAATAATTCAGTTTGGAAATCAATTCCGGCTGTTAAGGAAGGACATGTTATACCTGTTGATTTTACACTATTTTTTGATATTGATATTTACTCATCCAGTGTACAGTTAGATTATATTATGGATAAATTACTAGAAAATTAGTAAAAAACTAAGATACTTATAGCATATAAGTATCTTAATTTTTTTATAAGTTAAAAGATTTCCTAAAATCACTAGGAGTGATTCCATGGACAGCTTTAAAGGCAGCAGCAAATTTGGCTGGATTTTTGTATCCGCATAGTTCGGATATGGCATGAATACTTAGATGGTCAGCAGATAGGAGCTGCATGGCTCTTTTCATGGTTTCTATTCGAATATATTTATAAAGGGGAATTCCATAATGGTTTTTAAAAGAATCGCGAAGTTTACTCTCGCTCATTCCAGCTATTCTGCATAGTTCAATTGTAGTTGGAAGATTTAAAATATTTTCATCAATCTTATTTCTAACTTGATAAATTTTCTGCTCATTTTCCCAAGTAACATAGTGGCGGCGGCTGCTTCTTCTTTTAGGAATATCAGGAAAGTTTCTAGCAATTGCAGATAAAAGATGCAAAGTCATCCCTTCAAAAGCAAGTAAAGGCATGTCTGTATTTCTTACAGCCCATCTAATTTGCTCTAAAATAAGCATTATATCAGGCGTATTATAGTGTTGAGTTTTCCAATGCTTTGCATCCTGAACACTGATTTTAGGTGCATGGGTACGATCTTTGAGAAAAGGCTTTATAAAGTCATCAAAAATTAAAACACTAGTAAAACAATAGTGTACGTCTTTAGAGAAAGTAAAAGTAAATTGTTTTTGAGGGTTAACAATTAAATTAGTGATTGGAGGAAGAGCTTGTCTCTTTTTTCCTTGATGTGAATAAACTATTTCTCCACAGTCAATACAAAAGATAATCATAAAAGGTTTATTTGAATTTATTGTATGTACTACCTGTTCGCTTGGGGTAAACCAAGCACTTGAAACAAATAATCCTTTAGCAGCATTTATTTCTGCAATCCATCCATTCGACCAATGAGGAGGAAAATCATAAATCTGTCCATTACCATAAGACCTTTTAACAAAATTATATTTATCTGCTAAAGCACTCCAAGAAGAGTCATTATATTCATCCATAAAATTTTTATCCCTCTCTTTTCTTTGATTTGAAGTAACAATATTATAGCATCATTTGAGAAAGATTTTCAATAAGAACATAATCCATTTTATTTAAATTACAATCCAAAATGATGAGAAGTGTTTTCATTTAACTGTTATAAAACAATAAGTTACTCTTATTTTAAGAGAAAATGACTTCTAAAAAGGGGATTTCTGAGATGTTGACAGGAGAATTTGTAAATGCTACGCTTTTAAAAGTTAGACTAGTCTTACATTCGTATATAACCCAGGCGTTAGTGCTATTTGATTAATATAAGATATTTATAAGGGAGAGGGATAAAATGAAAAAAATTTTGTCATTATTTTGTGCAATACTTATGACTACTATGATTTTTGCTGGCTGCTCTTCATCTAAAAATGCAGAGGAAGAAGAAGCAACTGTTCGTACCATATCTACTGTAAAAGGAGATATTGAAGTTCCTGCTAATCCTAAGCGTGTTATTGCTAATTGGTATGTTGGAGATGTTATTACTTTAGGATTAAATTTAGTTGGATATAATGCTTGGGAACAAGAAAGTATGCCTTTTTATGATACTCTTAAAGCTTCTACAAAAATTGAAAAGTGGGAGCCGGAAGACGTCATGAATTTAGAACCAGATCTTATTATTACATATGATGAGGCAGACTTTGATAAATTCAGCAAAATAGCTCCAGTTCTTGTTATTCCAGAGGGAGATATGAATTCTCTTGAACGTATAAAAACTATAGGAGAAGCTACAGGACGTAAGGCTGAAGCAGAGAAGGCAGTTTCTAATTTTGAAGAAAAACTTGCAGATGCGAAGAAAACTTTTAAAGCTGATACATTTGAAGGTAAAACTTTCAGTATACTGGAAGACTGGGGAGCTACTGGTGAGTGGAGTGGACTATATTATGAAACAGGCTCTAGAGGTGGTACTTTAGTATATGAATATCTTGGACTTAAATATCCAGACAAGCTTAAAGAACTTATAGAAAAATCAGGAGAAGGACGCGGATCTATAAGTTATGAAGTAGCTCATGAGTATTTTGGTGACTATATATTATGGTTTAAACAAGAAGGTAAAGAGTCTGATTATGCAAAGACAGAAATTTGGAAAAGCATTCCTGCTGTTGCAGAAGGCAGAGTTGTAGAAATTCCAGGACATTATGCAGGACTTTTCTTTTATTCTGATGTTACAAGTCTTACTGAACAACTTGACTATATGGTTAATGCAATAAATTCATTAGCTAAATAATTCTAATTAAGAAAGGAAAATAAATATGCAAAATGCCTATAATAAAAAGCGACAATTAGGGGCTTTGAATTTTACAATCTATATGATTGCAGGGGTGGTTTTGCTGGTGATTATGTCAGCGGCATCAATTTCTTTTGGTGCTGCTGATATGAATTTGTCTACGGCTTGGGGAGCGATTTTTAATTTTGACTCTTCTTTAACTGAACACCAGATTATTCAAACTCTCCGACTTCCTCGTATAGCAGCTAATATAATTGTTGGGTCAAGCCTTTCCATATGTGGTGCTATAATGCAGGGAACCACAAGAAATCCTCTTGCTGATTCTGGACTTATGGGTATAAGTAGTGGTGCTTCTTTTGCTATAGCTTTTTGTATGGCATTTTTACCTGGTGGAAGTTATGGACAGATGATGCTTTTTGCATGTATTGGTGCAGCTGTTACTACAGGTATGACTTATTTTATTGCGTCTATTGGCAGAGGAGGCATGAAACCACAGAGACTTGTTTTAGCAGGTATTTCTATATCAATGCTATTTGGTGCTTTTAGCCAATATCTTTCTATTAAATATAGACTTGGGCATGCTTTAGCTTATTGGACTGCTGGAGGAACAGCAGGTGCTAAATGGAGTGAACTTGCTATAGTTTTCCCATTCTTTATTGTCGGCATAATTACAGCTCTTATTATATCACCTTCAATTACTCTTTTAAATCTTGGAGATGATGCAGCTATAGGTCTTGGGCTTAATACTAAGAAGGTTAAAGCTATTTCTACTGTAGTTGTTTTAATACTTACAGGGCTTTCTGTAATTGTTGTTGGACCTGTTGGTTTTGTAGGATTAATAGTACCTCATATTGTCCGTTACCTTATAGGTGTAGATTATAGATACATAATTCCAGCTTCAGGATTATATGGAGCTTTGCTTACTGTGGCAGCAGATTTAGTTGGAAGGCTTATTAATAAGCCTTATGAAACTCCTATTGGAATTATTTTTGCTGTAATAGGGGTTCCGTATTTTCTTTATCTTACAAGGAAGCAAAGGAGGGAATTCGAATGAAGAAAAAGGGCTATTCAGTTTCACGTGGCTTAACTATTATTTTGGTACTTACCATTGTACTTTTATTTGTGGCAGTAATAAGTGTGAACTCAGGTAAAATGAATCTCTCTCCTTCAGAAGTTTTTAATGTTCTTATTGGAAAAGGTACAGCTAAACAAAATCTTATAGTATATGATTTTCGTCTTCCTCGTATTGTATTAACTATTCTTGTAGGTATTGGTATGGGAACAGCTGGATGTGTAATGCAGAGTTTACTTCGAAATGATATGGCTAGTCCTGGAACTTTGGGAATAAGTTCTGGCTCAGGTTTATTTGTATTATTGTTTATAGTTGTTTTTAAGGTAGATAGTGTATCTTCAGCTATTGCTCTCCCCCTTTTAGCTTTTATAGGTGGAATGACAGCAGCTGTGTTGATATTTTTACTTTCATATAAAAGAGGAAAAAGCATATCACCTACAGGATTAATTTTGACAGGTGTGGCTGTTGGAAGTGGATATAGTGCTGTTACTATGATGCTTACTTTAAAGCTAGATGAAAAACAGATGGATTTTGTTCAAAGATGGAGTGCAGGAAGTCTTTGGGGAGACAATTGGACGTATATTTCTATTCTTGCACCTTGGATATTGATTCTATTTCTATATGTACTTTATAAATCTCGTACTTTGAATACTTTAAACCTTGGTAATCAAACTGCAACAGGATTAGGAGTAGCAGTAAAGAGAGAATTCATAGGTCTAGCTATAGCAGCTGTTGCTCTATCGTCAGGCAGCGTGGCCCTAGGTGGAAACTTCTTTTTTGTTGGAATGATTTCTCCACATATGGCGAGAAAGTTTGTAGGCTCAAATCATAAACTATTGATTCCTACTGCATCTTTAGTGGGCTCAATAATTATTCTATTATCAGACACTATTACTAGAACTATAAGTCTTGGAACGGATGTTCCTACAGGAATTATTATTACTGTATTAACTACACCTTACTTCTTATACTTATTAGTAAAGTCAAATTAAGGAGGATTGTATGAAAAGTATTGAAACTAAAAATTTATATATAGCTTATGATGATGCTCTCATTGTAAAGGAATTAAATATGCAGATACCAAAGGGAAAGATAACTTCTATTATAGGAGCAAATGGCTGTGGTAAATCAACTATTTTGAAAGCGGTTGGACGTATATTAAAGCCTAAGAAGGGTGTAGTACATCTAAGCGGACAAGATATAAGTAAATTACCTACAAAAGAAATAGCTAAAAAGATGGCCATACTTCCTCAAACTCCTACTGCACCAAGTGGACTTACTGTAGGTGAGTTAGTTGCATATGGACGTTTTCCTCATCAAAAAGGTTTTGGAAATCTTACAGAGGAAGATAAAAGAATTGTTAAATGGGCTTTAGATGCAACTAAGTTAAGTGAGTTTGAGAGAAGAGAAGTTGATGCTTTATCAGGAGGGCAAAGACAGAGGGTTTGGATTGCTATGGCTCTAGCACAGCAGACTGATTTAATTTTATTAGATGAACCTACTACTTATCTTGATCTTGCTCACCAATTAGAGGTTTTAAAGCTTTTATATGAGCTTAACCGTAATCAAAAGTGCACTATTGTTATGGTACTTCATGATTTAAATCTTGCTGCAAGATTTTCTGATTATATTATTGCTATTCAAAAAGGTGCTATCATAAAACATGGAACTCCTGAGGAAGTTATGACTCCAGAGGTTCTTAGAAAAACCTTCAATATCAATGCTGATGTTGTTATTGAACCTAAGAGTAATCGTCCAGTATGTATTACCTATGATATTGTAGATGAAAATGAGGATGTAGAGTCGAAGGAAAAGGAGGCAGTGGGCATATGAAAACTACCTTACGTATTTTTATGGGAGCCAGAAAATATTGGATTTATTTAATATTAGCATTAATAGCCGTTATTATTTCTACTATAGCAGGATTTTATAATCCATGGGCACTAAGAGAACTTACAAGTATAGCAACAGAAGGAAGCGGTGATTTTGGAGCTCAATCTTTACGAATAGGATTGATGCTTTTAGTTGCAACTGTACTTCAATCAGCTGGAAGTTCTATTTCAGGATATTTAAACCATCATGCAGCTTTGCATTATGTTGCAGATATGAGAACAGAACTTTACTCTAAGCTTCAACATATGGGGCTTAAGTATTTTAATAAAAGCCGTACAGGAGATTTAACTAGCAGAGTTATTAATGACGTTATGGAGGTAGAGATTCTTTTAGCTCACGTAATTCCTGATTTTGTTGTTAATATATTGACTTTCGTAGGTGTTGGGATATTATTATTTTCTATTAATGTAAAGTTAGCTTTTTTAAGTCTTGTTACTATTCCTTTTCTTATTATGATTACTCTTTGGCAGAGTAAGCATCTTTCTCCTATATGGAAGCAGAATTCTATGGTTAGAGGAGAACTTTCTGGTACTGTTCAAGATAATTTTTCTGGAATTAAAGAAATACAGATATTCAATCAACAGGAAAGAGAAGAAAAAAGGATTAAGAATCTTTCTATAAAACATAGTAAAGCATACTTAAAGGCAAGCTTCTTTTTTGAAACCACTTTCCCGCTTCTTGCATTTTTCACCGCTTTAGGTTCTGTTATAGTTATAATATTTGGTGGATTTATGGTTTCAAGAGGAGAAATTAACATTGGAGATATTGTAGGATTTTCTATGTATCTTGGCATGTTTTATGGACCTATAAAGAGTTTTTCAAGGCTTATGGAAATGTCAGGTAACGCACTTGCAGGGTGCAGGCGTGTCTTTGAGGTTATGGATGAAGTTCCAGATGTTGGAGAGAAAGTTAATGCAAAGAAAATGCCTAAGGTTAAAGGAGAAGTTGAGTTTAAGGAAGTTTCTTTCTCATACAATGATGAAATAAACATTTTACAAAATATAAATTTAAAAGTAAATCCAGGAGAAACTGTAGCTTTTGTTGGGGCAACTGGAGTTGGTAAAACTACAATAGCCAGCCTTTTAAACCGCTTTTATGATCCTCAAAATGGAAGCATTTTAATCGATGGAATGGATATTAAAGATGTAACTTTAAAGAGTCTTAGGGATAATATAAGCATGGTTTTGCAGGACACCTTTTTATTTAATGGAACAATTTATGAAAATATTGTTTATGGCTGGAAAGAAGCTACTAGAGAGCAGGTTCTTGAGGCTTCAAAGGCAGCCAATGCTCATGGTTTTATTGAAAATTTAGAAAATGGTTATGATACCATAATAGGTGAGCGTGGAGTACGTCTTTCTGGAGGACAGAAACAGAGAATTTCCATAGCTAGAGCAATTCTTAGAAATTCACCTATTCTTATTTTGGATGAAGCTACATCAGCTCTTGATACAAAAACAGAGAAAGAAATCCAAGCTGCATTAGATGAAATTTCAAAAGATCGAACAACTATAGTAATTGCCCATAGATTGTCAACTATCCGTAATGCAGATAAAATTGTAGTTCTAGAAGGAACAGGCATTAAAGAAACAGGAACCCATGATGAGTTGATCCGTTATGGAGGAGCTTATGCTATGCTCTATAGAAGTCAGGTATCTTAAAGATAAAAAAAATAACGACTTAAAATCGCAAAAGCAATTTTGAGTCGTTATTTTTTATTTATTTTCATGTTTTGAAAGAAATTTTTGCATAGCGTAAACAGAATCTGAACTAATAACATGTTCTATAGCACAAGCATCTTCATCTGCAATAGAACTATTTATGTTTAGAATTTTTATAAAGAAATCTTTAATAATGTGATGCTTTTTAGATGTAGATCTAGCTATTTCTAAGCCTAAAGGGGTTAAAAATATTTCCTTGTATCTTTCATTGGTTATAAGTCCCTTTTCAGCTAAAGTTACCATAGCGCTATTAGTACTGGCTTTAGTTACTCCAAGCTTTTCTGCTATACGAGTCATTTTAACTCCTTTGCCTTCTTCAGATAACTCATAGATAGCTTCTAAATAATTTTCCATTACAAAAGTAAGTTTTTCCATACAAATCTCCTGTGATTTTTAAAATTGATTTTATTCGCTCTACATTAATAAAAAGTCTTTTAATAATAATAACATATTTAAAATGGAGTTCCAAGAATAGATATATTTGTAGGAATTCAAGAATTTGTATTATAATAATTCGTATATAAAGTATTGGAAGTATTAAAAATTTGGATGAAGTAGAAATTTCTAAAGAAAAATTACTTCCAATAGTAAACAGTTTTGATATGAAGTTTGATTCATCAACAAGTTATAACATAAGAGTAATATGGGCATTTACTTTTGCATTGATGCAAACATCTTTTGAGAATAAATGTAATCACCCTAAAATTATCATATTTGATTGAAAGTCTAAAAATATAATTATTTCAGTTATAGCACAGAAAGAGAGGAATAGTTTTGAGTGAGCGTATACCTTGTAGAAGTAAAGGTTGTAAGGCAACTATTTTGCAAACAACAGCTGATAGAACCGGTGGTTATTGTATGTCATGCTATCAGAAAATAAAAAGAAAAGAGGAAGAGGAGTTTATCAAGAAAAATAGGAAAAATGTTAATTTGTACGCTAACATAACTGACCCTGTTGAAATTTTGGTCTAGGGATATTATGTTAGTTTGCTTTCACAGTGAGGGGAGAATTTTCAAATTGAAAATCTATTTCCCTTGACCTCAATTGTGATTTTAGTAGCAATAGACTCTAATACAATGACTTCTTCAAGATACTGTAATAAGTTCTCTTGTGTTATTGTATCTAGAGGATTTAAATCTTTTATTACCTTCCGTCCTTTTTATAGCATTTTCTATATGTACTAATAACTTTTCTAAAAGATAATTCTCATTTATATCGTTATCCTTTTTTTCTAACTCAACATAATATCCTTCCGTTGCTATAGTAATTATTTCTGCATTATTTACTAAATAGTTAAAAACAGACATGTCCACGGCATTGATAGCTTTTTTAGTATGAAAACAATCCAAATCAATATCTAAAATAAATTTCTTGTTTATTCTATTCGAGATAAAAAAACCAGGTATAAAATTATTTATCTGATTTAATTTAAATAATAGTTCCGCTCCTTCTATTACCTTATCGTATACATCAATTTGGCACTCATCGCCATGTGAACTTTTTTTACATTTGCTAGTGTAGCAAGGATCTATATAGTATATTTTATTATTGGCATAATCTCTGCAAATACCTGCACTCAGTAGGCTAAATACTACTGCGTCTGATATCATCCCTGTTTGTAATGCAAAATCTATATGCTCATCATTGGAAAGCTTGTCTAATGATGATGCAATTGTACTTGATTCATTTATATATGCATTTGCTATAAGTTGATCTCTTACAGGTCTCCATTCTAGACCAGCAACCTTACAAGAATGCCTGTAAAATGCACTACGAGTATCCATATGGTGGTCAAAAGTTAATAATACTGGTGCAGTTTCATTATTAGAGGCATATTCTGACCATGGAATTATAACTTCGTGATGATTTTCTACAATATAAATTTTCTTTCCTCTTACTACTTTTTCAGTTACTTTATCTGTTTTCAACAATAATCACTCCTTTAAAAATACTCTACAATTTTCGACATTATATAACATATCATATCTTTAATAAAAGGAAAAGTGTCCTTTGGGAGATGGTTATGTTGTGAAAAAATTTTTATCATCACGGCTGGTTTTAATTAGTTTTCAATCTTAATATATTATTCATTAGAAGTATTATAAAACTAGCTTTAATGAAAAACCTCACTTAGAAGCAATACGGTGAGATAGTTGTATTTTATCAAAAATGTAGAAATGGGTTGTGGTAAAATATTCATATAAAAATTACAAAATAAAAAATAACATTTGACTTATGCAGATAGTACTTTAAATACAGAAATTGAAGAATGTCTACGAGCATTATTAAAGAAGAATGAGTGTTATCCTGAAGTAATATTTAAAGATGCTCCAGTTGATGTTAGGGATTATTTGATAGAACAAGTTAATAGAGGCTCAGATACTTTAAGTTTAAATCATATGTTAGGAGCTTTACCTTGGATTGGTGATAAAAGAGTCATAAATTTATTTTATCACACAACACAGAATACTCAGTACTTCAGTGCCGAGACGAATGTGCCATAAACTTCTCGTTGGAAATGTAGAAGAAGACTTAAAGAATATAATAAATTAACTTGTAAATGATAATGTTATAACCATTGTAGAAATGGAAACTAACAAAGACCATATACATTTGCTAATAGAGTGTACTCCACAACACTATATACTTAATATTCTAAAATCATTAAAAGGTATATCTGCAAGAAGAATGTTTTAGTTGCATCCTGAACTTTAAAATAGATTATGGGGTGGACATATGTGGAACCCGAGCTACTTCGTAGCCACTATAAGTGAAAATACAGAAGAACAAATAAGAAAATATATTCAAAATCAACAGAAAAAATAAAGGAGGAATTTCTCTAGTGGCAAACTACGTTTTGACACTTCCATTGAAAACGGAAAAGTGGCAAGAAGATATATTAGAAAAAAGATTGAATATTGCTCGTCAAATCTACAATACTTGTCTTGGAGAGATTCTTTCAAGATATAGATTAATGCAAAGACAAAAAGAATATGGTCTTGCAATGAAAATGGAAAAAGGTAAAAAACGTAATGCAATGTTCAATAAACTTAGAAAAGATTTTGGTGTAACTAAGTTTGATCTAAACAAATATGTGAAACCTATGGGGCAAAAGTTTAAACAAAACTTAGGTTCTCAAATGGTTCAAGAAATCGCAGAACGTTCTTTTACTTCTTTTGAAAAACTAATGTTTGGAGAAGCTAAGAAAGTTAGATTTAAAGATTTCAGTAAGTTCTATTCTGTACGTGAAAAAGGAAATATCACAGGCTTTAGATATTTTGAAGATAGAAACGTAATGGAATGGCTTGGGCTAACAATGCCAGTAATCATAAAAAGAAATGACGAGTATGCAAATCAATGTTTTTTAGATAAATTAAAGTTTTGCAAACTTGTCAAAAAAGTTATCCGCGGTAAAAATAGATATTTTGTTCAAATGACTTTCGAGGGTGTTCCACCAAAAAAGAACAACCGTAAGGTTTCTACTGATGAAAATTCTCGTGTAGGCCTAGATATTGGTACTTCTACTCTTGCTATAGCAAGTGAAAAAGAAGTTAAAATATTAGAACTTGCAGAAGATATAAATATAGACGAAAAACTTAAAAGAGCTCTTCAAAGAAAACTTGATAGACAACGTAGAGCAAATAATCCTAACAAATATAATGAAGATGGCACAATTAAAGTAGGAAATCGTGACAAATGGGTTCAAAGTAAAAGTTATATCAAAACTAAATTTGCACTTTCTGAAATTCAAAGGAAAATAGCCGATAAGAGAAAACAATCTCATAATAAACTTGCTAATCACATACTTTCTCTTGGTCTTGATGTAAGAGTTGAAACTATGAATTTTAAAGGACTTCAAAAAAAGGCAAAAGAAATTACTATAAATGAGAAAACTGGAAAGATTAATCGCAAGAAAAGATTTGGAAAATCTCTTAGTAACAAAGCCCCGAGTATGCTTATAACTCTTATAGATAAGAAACTTCAATACTACAGTCTTTCAATTAAGAAAATAAATACTTACAAAGTTAAAGCAAGTCAATTTGAACACTTCACAGAAACTTATGTTAAAAAGCCATTATCAAAACGTTGGAATGAATTTGAACAAGGAAATATTCAAAGAGATATGTATTCTGCATTTCTAATAATGAATACAAAGGATAACTTAAAAGAAGTAGATATAGATAGAGCAAATGCAACTTTTGAAAACTTCTTCAAGTTGCATAATAAAGAAATAAAAAGAATTAGAAAATTAGATAAAAAACAAATAAGTAGCATAGGACTCTAAAAGTCTATACTACTTTGGGGCATATGGTTTTGAACCGAGCCAATATGATAAACCCCGTAGGGTGATAATAGTTTCAACGGAAACTTTGCCCGATAAAGTCTTAGGGAAACCAAGCCAGTATTTGGTGTTAACCGATATTGCTTTAGCAATTATCGGCTATCCAAAAGAAGTTTGGATAGTACCTAAGAACCTTATGACTTTAGTCGTGAGAGATTCAGCTGCGAAGAATGTAATATAGCTGTTACAAATTATCAACAGTCTTAGCAGTTACATAAATTAGAGGTGTTAGGATAGTGATAAGAAAAAGTAAGATGTTTTTATTGGTTTTAGAACTTCATCTTAACCCTTCATTTTTCTAAAAGCTAGTGGTGTTTTTCCGTGAACTTTTTAAACATTTTTACGAAGTTTCCACTATAATTATATCCAAGGATTTTAGATATTTCATCAATACTTAATTCTGTTGTAGTTAATAGATTTTCTGCCATTGTCATTTTAATGGAAGTAGTATATTGACTAATACACATATGATATTTTGCTAAAAAGCCTGCTTTTAATTTTTGTTCATTTAGAAATACCATTTTACTTAAGCTTTTAATGGTAGGAGGATTGCAGGCTTCTTTTGTTAAAATATTGTGGGCTTTTTGTATTGCATTGGAATCTGAGGCAGTTAAAGTAATATGCCTATTTTTCCCCATTTTAATATGACCATAATTTAATGACAAACTCCTTTCATTTGATATTTCTATCATTCTATGATAATTTTAGTTAGCTAATTATATTATCGCTTAAAATTAAAAACACCCTACATTTCTGCAGAGTTCCGTAAATTCAATAACGATTCGCTACTGAGTTTTAATTTTTGTTCTGGCTTTAAAGGTAACAGCTGAGTCTCGTTCAACCTAGAAATTTAATGCGAATTCCCATAATAAATACTAAAAATAAAACGAATAGTATAGCCAAAACAAAAAGCACTATACCTATCACTATCAGTACCTTATCTAATTTTTCTGAATTGAATACCTTTCTTAAAGTTGTATAAATCAGTATGCCTAAGATTCCACCAAGAGTGTTAGTCAAGAGATCAGTTATATCCGTAGCGCCGACCGCTAAAATGGATTGACTCACTTCAATAAAAAGACTAAACAATAAAATATAGATGGCATTTTTAACCATTGAACTTTTTTTGTTCACTATTTCTATCAAAATACCTAAGGGAACAAAAATAATAATATTGTAGACAACTTCTTTGACGCCACCTGACGCTCCAAATGGTATCAAGTTAATATGTCGTAATTGCTCACCAGAAAATACTCGATTAAGTACATCATTCAGCGAAACTGAAAATTTAAAAAGCAATATCCAGATCAAAACGATGAAGTAAAGATATAAAAGAATTTTACCTGCTTTTTTCATGTGAATGCCTCCTTCGTATTTGAATGCTTTATTTATTATATCACGAGGTGTCGAGTCAATTTAGCATTTATACAAAAATAAGCGCCAAGGAATATGCTGGGGAGTGTATCAGACTTTTCAACAGCAGTAGCAACTAGACAGCAATAATTAATTTAGGACTTATACTATTTGTTAAGTGGAATGTAAGAGAACTGGAATAAAATTTTATTTAGAAAAGTGTTGACAATTACTGTTATGGATAATATAATAAATCCAATAACTAAATATAACTTATCTAGAGCGGTGGAGGGACTGGCCCAATGATACCCGACAACCAGCATTCTCATTCGAATGAAATGGTGTTAATTCCTACAGATTGTAAAATCTGAAAGATAAGGACGATAGCAAATTTTATGATACAATTTATTGTTTATTAAAGTTAATCATGCTGTTTTCCTTATAGGAAAGCAGCTTTTTTATTATATAAAAGAATTAAAGAATTAAAATATTAATAACTAAATATAACTTATCCAGAGTGGCGGAGGAACTGGTCCTATGAAGCCCGACAACCAGCATTCTCATTCGAATGTAGTGGTGTTAATTCCTGCAGATTGTGAAATCTGAGAGATAAGGATGTCAGCAAATTTTATGATACAATTTATTGTTTATTAAAGTTAATCATGCTGCTTTCCTTATAGGAGAGCAGCTTTTTTATTACATAAAAGAATTAAATAATTAAAATGTTAATAACTAAATATAACTTATCCAGAGTGGTGGAGGGACTGGCCCAATGATACCCGACAACCAGCATTCTCATTCGAATGTAGTGGTGTCAATTCCTGCAGATTGTAAAATCTGAGAGATAAGGATGTCAGCAAATTTTATAATGCAATTTTATTGCTTATTAAATTTAATCATTGCTGTTTTCCTTATAGGAGAACAGCTTTTTTTTATAGTGTTTGATTAAATATATTAATAAAAATGTGAATTGAAAGGATGATTAAAATGAAATCAAAAAAAATACTATCATTAGCAGCGGCGCTTGCATTAAGTTTAGGCCTAATAGCATGTGGAAAGACTAATGACCTAAAAACTACAACTGATGCTCCGGCAAAAGACATAATAGTAGGTGTGTGTGCTGGACCTTATGGTGACATGTTTAAAGATGCAATTCAACCTTCCCTAGAAGAAAAGGGCTATAAGATAACTATTAAGGAATTTAGTGATTATGTTCAACCCAACAAAGCACTTGCAAATAAAGAAATTAACCTCAATATGTTTCAGCATTCTGTGTATCTTGAGAAATTTGGCGCTGGAAATAATTTAAATTTAACTGCAATTGCAGAAATACCAACAGCAGGTATGGGAGTTTATTCAAATAAAGTTAAATCCTTAGATGAACTAAAAGAAGGTGCTCTAGTTACAATACCGGATGATCCTACAAATTTAACAAGAGCATTAAAGGTACTAGAAGCTGCAGGGCTTATTACAATAGATCCTAAAGTTGAAAATTCAATAGCAACAGAAAAAGATCTTTCAGAGAATCCCAAAAAGCTTGAGTTTAAGCTTATAGAAGCACCACAGCTTCCAAGGACTTTAGATAGCGCAGATTTAGCAGTTATAAATGGGAACTTTGCAATTGCTGCAGGACTTAACCCTAGCGAAGCTTTATATAATGAAAAACTTAGTGATGGATATATAAATGTTATAGCAGTAAGAACAGAAGATGCAGATTCTCAGTTATCAAAAGATGTATTAGAGGTAGTTAAATCTTCTAAGTTTAAATCAGTAATTGATGATCCTAAGGGACAATATAAAGCTTTTCAAAAGCCAGCTGATTATTAATAAAAAGGAGTCATGTTGAATGATAGAACTTAAAAATATTAATGTGAAATTCAAACAAAAAAGCGATGAACTTCATGCTGTTTCAGATGTTTCCCTCAGAATTAAAAGAGGGGATATATTCGGAATAGTTGGTTCAAGTGGTGCTGGAAAAAGTACATTATTACGAACAATTAATCTTTTAGAGAAGCCTTCCAGTGGGGAAATAATGATCAATAATAAAAACATTATAAATTATAAAGGGAAAGAATTAAGAGAATTAAGACGAGGAATAGGCATGATATTTCAGCACTTTAATTTAGTTTTAAACAAAACTGTTTATGAGAATATTGGATTTTCACTTAAAACTGCTGGTAAAACTAAAGAAGAAATCAATATTAGGGTTAATGAACTTCTTCAGGTTGTTGGATTAAAAGATAAAGCTGAGGTCTACCCTTCAAAATTAAGCGGAGGACAAAAGCAAAGAGTAGGAATTGCAAGAGCAATGGCTAATAATGCCAAAATATTATTGTGTGATGAACCAACCTCAGCACTTGACCTTGAAACTACAGCATCTATTTTAAAGCTTCTCAAAGATATAAATGAACAATTTGGAATGACCATTGTAATTATTACTCATGAATTAGAGGTCATAAAGTCAATATGTAATAGAGTTGCAGTAATGGATAAAGGAAAAGTTGTAGAAGAAAGGCTGGTTTACGATTTATTTGCAAATCCTCAAAATGAATATACAAAACAGCTTTTAGCACATTCCTCAAATTTTCAGTTGCCAGAAGAACTTATTAAGAGTTTAAAAGGTCACATTGTAAAGCTTAAATATGTTGGAGAAACTGCTACAGAGCCTATATTATCGACACTTTCAAGTAAGTACAATGTGATTTTCAGCATACTTCAAGGAAAAATAGAGTACATTGGAGATTTACCTATGGGAACATTGTATATAACCATCAGCGGCAATGATGAAAGTATAGCTGAAGCTATTCAATATTTAAAAAATAACACATATAGTACGGAGGTGATTAGACATGTTATCCAATAATTTTAACCTTTTTGAAGAATTAATATTAGCACTTAATGAAACTTTTATTATGGTTTCTGTTTCACTAATAGTTTCCATAATAATTGGCGGGCTCCTTGGACTTTTACTTTTTTTAAGTTCTAACCACTTATTTTTTAAAAACAGGATGTTAAATGGAGTTTCAGGGATCATTATAAATGTTACAAGATCAATACCATTTATAATACTTTTAGTACTGCTTATACCAATTAGCAGCGCAATTATGCATACAACCATTGGTCCAGCTGCAGTTATAGTGCCACTTTCAGTATCAGCAATAGCTTTTTATGCAAGGCTTTCAGAAGCTTCATTTAGTGAGGTAAATATGGGGGTTTTAGAGGCAGGAGTAGCCTCTGGTGCTAAATCCATAGAGATAATAATTCACATACTTATACCAGAAGCTCTTCCGCAGCTTATAAATGGAATTACTATAACAGCTATTTCTCTTATTGGATTTTCAGCTATGGCAGGTACTGTAGGGGGAGGTGGTATAGGCAATTTAGCAATTAGATATGGTTATCAACGTTACAATACCACAGTAATGCTAACTTGTGTTGGTGTATTAATCATAATAGTTCAAGGCTTGCAATTGTTAGGTGATTTTTCTGCAAAGCAAGTAAATAAAAAATAAATGTAGGGGGTTTTTAATAATGAGTGAGAAAAAATATTGGGATGAAGAAATAGAAACATTACCAAGGGCAGAGCTTGAGGCGTTACAAGAAAGGGAACTTAAAGAAATATTAGAATTGTCATATAGCAACTCTACGTACTATAAAGAAGCTTTTGATGCAGCTGGGGTAAAACCTTCTGATTTTCAAAAACTTTCAGACATAACTAAATTTCCATTTGTAGATAAACAAATAGAACGTAAACGCCAAACTAAAAGCCCGATTTTGGGAGATATGGTTGCTGTAAGTGAAGATGAAGTGGTTTTCGTTTCTGCTTCAAGCGGATCAACTGGAGTTCCTACCCTAAGTCCTTTTACAAAACAGGATTTTGATGAATTTCAAGATGTAGAAAGCAGACTTTTTTATGCAGCAGGCATGAGGAAAAATGATAGATATGTGCATGCACTTAACTTTTCACTTTTTGTAGGAGGACCAGATGTTATTGGTGCTCAAAACCTTGGTGCACTATGTATCTGGGCAGGAACAATTCCTTCAGAAAGACTTTTATTCATTTTAAAGGAGTTTCAACCAACAGTAATTTGGACAACGCCCTCATATGCCTGGTTTTTAGGAGAAACTGCTAAGAAAAATGGAATTGATCCAGCTAAAGATTTATCAATAAATAAAATTATAGTTGCAGGAGAAGCTGGCGGGTCCATTGATGCAACAAGAGATGCCATTGAGGAGCTTTGGGGAGCAAAGGTTTATGATTTCTTTGGAATATCTGATATATTTGGTGCTTGTGCAGGTATGTGTGAAGCTAGAAATGGACTTCATATTGCAGAAGACCACCTGCTAGTTGAAGTCTTAGATTTAGAAACAGGAACACCAGTAGCTGATGGTGAACGCGGAGAGATAGTACTTACCACTTTAAGAAAAAAAGCACGTCCTATGATTCGATTTAGGACAGGCGATATTGGTATTGTTGACAGAAGTCCATGTATTTGTGGAAGAACACATGCAAGAATAAATGTAGTTGGAAGACTGGATGATATGTTCATAGTTTCAGGAGTTAATGTATTCCCTAGTGATATAGAATTTGTTCTTCGCAAACTTAAAGGAATTACGGGGGAATATGTAATCCGCATTTTAGAAGAAAGTTTTACTATTAAATATATAGTAGAAATAGAAAAATCAATAGACAACAATGAATCTGATGAAGAAGTAAAAGCTAAGGTTTCTGCAGCACTTAAAGCAAGATTAGGAGTGAAGCCAAAAGATGTAGTAGTGCTAGAGGATGGAACTTTGCCAAGGGCTACTCATAAGGCTAAACGTCTTATAGATGAAAGAAAAGTAAATTATACTATTTGAAAATAAGAAAAAAATTAAAGACGAGTTATTAAATTTTAAAAAGGAAGTGTATTATGGTGAATTTGAGCAATAGAACAGATTGTTTCACTGAGTCAATAATTAGAAAAATGACAAGAATTTCAAATGAATATAATGCAGTAAACCTATCACAAGGATTTCCAGACTTTGATCCACCTAAAGAATTATTAGATTCTTTAAGTGATACTGTATACAAAGATATTCATCAATATTCCATTACTTGGGGGGCGCAGAACTTTAGGGAATCACTTGCGAAAAAACAGTCAAAATTTATGGGGATAAACATTGATCCAAATAGTGAGATTGTTGTAACTTGTGGAAGTACAGAAGCAATGATGGTAGCAATGATGACAGTTTGCAATCAAGGGGATAAGGTTATAGTCTTTTCACCTTTTTATGAAAATTATACTGCAGATACTATTTTATCAGGAGCAGAACCTATATTTGTTTCCTTACGTTCACCAGATTATAATTTTGATGTTTCTGAATTGGAAGCAGCTTTTAAACAAAATCCTAAAGCTATTATACTCTGTAATCCATCAAATCCAACTGGAAAAGTATTTACTTATGATGAACTTAAAATTATCGCTGATTTAGCAGAAAAATATGATACTTTTGTAATTACAGATGAGGTCTATGAGCATATAATCTATGCTCCACATAAGCACACATATTTTGCATCACTTCCAAATATGTTTGAGAGAACTATTTCTTGTAGTTCTTTATCAAAAACATATTCAATAACTGGGTGGAGATTAGGATACATTATAGCTCCGGCAACAATTGTTAATGTAGCAAAAAAAGTTCATGATTTTCTTACAGTTGGAGCAGCGGCACCTTTGCAAGAGGCAGCGGTTACAGCTTTGAATTTTGAGGATACTTATTATGAAGAGTTACAAAAGACTTATACAAAGAAGAGAGATTTATTTTTAAGAGGGCTTGACGATATAGGATTAACCTATACAACCCCACAAGGTGCTTACTATATAATGATTGATGTCTCAGAATTTAGCAGGGACAATGATGTTAAGTTTTGTGAGTGGTTAGCAAAAGAAGTTGGTGTTGCTGCAGTACCTGGTTCGAGCTTCTTTAGAGAAGAAGTTAATCATTTAATAAGGCTTCATTTCGCTAAAAAGACAGAGACATTAGAAGAGGCGCTTAACCGTCTTTCTTTATTAAAACATAAGGCAAGGGGATTAGGATTATGATTGAAATAAGATGGCATGGCAGAGGTGGTCAAGGAGCATTTACTGCAGCAAAAATTTTAGGTGCTTCTGCCTCTTTATTTGAAAATAAATATTCACTTGCTTTTCCATCCTTTGGTCCAGAAAGAAGAGGAGCGCCAATACAGTCCTTTACTAAAATTGATGATAAGAAAATTATTGATAGAAGTGAAATAAAAAAATGTGATTATATAGTTTTACTAGACGAGACGCTTTTTGATAAGGAATACATCAAGGATTTAAAGCCGCAGGGAAAAGTAATCATTAATAGCAGTCACTCTGAAAAATATGAAGAATATAGTGAATTTGTAGTTACCTTTGATGCAACACAAATAGCTTTAGATATCTTAAAGCGACCTACTACAAATACTGCTATGATTGGTGCACTTATTGGTTTATCAAAGATTATAAGCATTGGAGCTGTAATTTCAGGTTGTGAAAACTATTTGAAAGGTTCAGTTCTAGAGAAAAATAGAGAAGTTATACTGGCTTCTTACAATAAGGTGAGGGGTGAATAATATGAATAAGCCAAGATTAAGACAATATACAAAGCCTTCTCATATATCGGAATATCCTTTAGGGCCTTGCTATAAAGCTGGACATCTTGTCACAAAAAATGCAGGATGGAGAAATGAGAAGCCTATTATAGATCATGAAAAATGTGTTAATTGTTTTCAATGTTATATGTATTGTCCTGATGGAGTTATCTTTAAGAGGGATAGCAATATCGATATAGATTATAATTTTTGCAAAGGTTGTGGAATATGTGCCAAGGTATGCATTCCAAAAGCTATAAAAATGGAAAGAGAGGTGTAAATAATGGCGGAAAGAAAAGCTTTTTTATCTGGGAATGATGCCTTGGCAGAGGGGGTAAGACTTGCGCGACCTCAGGTTATCTCGGCTTATCCAATTACTCCACAAACAACTGTTGTAGAAAGGCTTTCTGAAATGGTGGAGGAAGGTAGCTTAAAAAGTGAATATATTCATGTAGAGTCAGAACATTCAGCTTTATCTGCGGCAATGGGTTCAAGTGCAGTAGGTGCAAGAACCTTCACCGCTACATCCTCACAAGGGTTACTTTATATGGCAGAATGTCTTCAGTATGCTAGTGGTGGAAGATTCCCAATTGTTATGATGAATGCTAATCGTTCTACAGCACTTCCTTGGAATATTTATGGGGACCAAAGAGATTCACTTTCCCAGCTTGACTGTGGTTGGATACAGGTATATGTAGAAGATGCCCAAGAAAGCCTTGATATGGTACTGCAAAGCTACGTAATAGCTGAAAATAAAAAGGTTCTTACACCAATTATGATAAATCTTGACGGCTTCATACTTACACATACTTATGAGTTAGTACAGATTCCTACAAGTGAGGAGGCAGATAAATTTATACCACCATTTGAGACTTCTAATAAAATGGATTTGGAGAATCCAGTAAATATGGCTTTTAGTGCAGGACCTGGAGATAATATGGAGTTTAAATACCAGCAGCATAAGGCAATGATAGATGCGAAAAAAGTTATTAAAGATGTAGATGAAGTCTTTAATAAACAGTTTGGCAGAAAATATGGTGGAATGGTAGAGGAATATCGTTGTGATGATGCAGAAATAGTACTCGTAACTTTAGGAAGTGTTACAGGTCTGGCTAGGCTTGTAGTTGATGAACTTAGAGCAAGTGGATTAAAAGCAGGAGTATTTAGAATACGATTTTTAAGACCTTTTCCAGAGGAAGAATTAATTAACTTAGCAAAACACGTTAAAGGCATTGGTATCTTAGAAAAGGATATATCCTTTGGTTATGAAGGTACAGTTTATACTAATGTAAATTCTGCTATAACAAAGGCTAGGGTTTCTATACCTTCTTATAACTTTGTTGCTGGTCTTGGTGGACGGGATATTTCAAAGGATGATGTACTGGAAATGTTCCAATATATAAAAGAAGGGGTAGAAGGAACTAAAAAGGACTTTGTAAAATTTATAGGTTTGGGGGTGGAAATTAATGACTGAAAAAAATACCGCAAAGAATATTACTGATAACGAATTATTTTATGGGCATAAGGCCTGTGCTGGCTGTGGCGGAAGCTTAGCAGTAAGAATTGCATTAAAAGCACTTGGAGAAAGGACATTTACAGTTATACCAGCAGGGTGTATGTCAGCAGTAGGATTTAATTTTCCACAGCTTTGTTTTAGTAACAATGCAATTATATCTACTTTTGCAGGCACTGCTTCAATGCTTACTGGTGTTGAGGCTGGAGCAAGAGCTTTAGGGCTTAAAAATTATAAGGTTCTTGGTATTGCAGGGGATGGTGGTACTGCTGATATTGGAATACAAGCTCTTTCAGGAGCCATAGATAGAAATGATAATGTTATTTACATTTGCTATGACAATGAAGCATATATGAACACAGGTATTCAAAAAAGTAGTTTAACTCCCTTTGGTGCAAAGACCACTACAACACCAGCGGGAGAAAACATTAGAGGAAGCATAACACAAAAGAAAAACATGTTTGAAATTGTAGCAGCTCATGGAATAAAATATGCAGCCACAGCCAGTGTTGGATACCTGCCAGATTTTATAAATAAAGTGAAAAAGGCAGCAGAAGTTGATGGCACATCCTATATTCATGTGGTTGCTCCATGTCCAGTGGGATGGGGAATTCCAACAGATGAAATGGTAGATGTGGCTAAGGATATTGTGGACTCTGGTTTATGGTATTTGGCTGAATTTGAAGAAGGGGAGTTCAAAATTAATAGGAATCCCAAGGAATTTACTTCTGTGAAAAACTATCTTCTAAGACAAGGAAGGTTTAAGCACTTAAATGATGAGGATATAGATCTTGTTACAGAAGAAAGAGATAAGAAATGGAAACTCATCAGAAAAAATTGGGTTTAAAACAAATATTGATATACATGCTATAATTATTATTGTAAGTAATAATTATAATCAATTATTGTGCTTTAGTAAAATTATAGGATTTATGAAAGATGTAAAACAACTGAATAAATAGTAAATTTATTTATTTGGAGGTGTAACGATAGTGGCAAAGCATGAGTTTGGAATTATGCAAAAGGAACCATCATCTAAAGAGCGGTTCGACATTTATGAACCACAAAAATACAATTGTATTGCGATTGATGATGATTTCATTGAACCAATTATAATTGATTTGGAAAGCATAGATTGTTATTGGCATACCATTCAAAGAGCAGAAAAAGGTCTTGCCTATTTTGGTATTACACTTATACCGCCTAAATCAATGGAAACACTTATTAGTGTTTTGTCATCTTACAAAAAAGAGGAATATGTTTCTTTGATTGTCTTAGCTAAGCAAGCAAAAGAAAATGACAAATATATAATTCATTATGGAATCTAAATTCCAATTTATATAGTCAAGTAACATAATTTTAGTGACGGTTTTGTAGTATCTTTCTTATTTGACGTTGAAAATTTCTTTAATAATAACAAGTATAATCTATCAATAAATTCATGAACTGCCTATAGACAGCTTCAATACTGTCTGTAGGTAGTTGTATTTTTGTTTATTTAAAAAATATCATTTTTGTTTAAATTTTATCCTAAAAGAAGTTACTAAGAGACTTGCAGAAACGGAAACTTTAGCTCAAAATTTAGCTACCAATGATGTAGATGCTAGAATAGCCCATATGATATTAGATTTTGGTGAAAAATATGGAGTGAGTAAAGAACAAGATATAGAAATAAAACTGCCTATAAATAGAGAAGAGATGGCAAACTATGTAGGGGTAACAAGAGAAACTATAAGTAGAAAATTATCTAAATTTGAGGATTTAGATATTATAAAACTTGTTGGTAATAAGGTAATTATAATCAAAAATGAAGATGCCTTAAAAGAATTTATAGAATAGATTATTTTAAAGAAAAGTGCTTTGCACTTTTTTTATTTTTAAAAATTTGATTTGAATCATATTTTTAAATTCTAATAGTTTATATAATAAAGCCATAACAAGCAAGAAAATAAAGCAAATAACATAAATATTAATAAAAAATTGGGGGTAATGGATATGATGAAAAATATAAAAATTAAAGAAAAAATTTATTTAGTAGGAAAAATTGATGATAGAGATGTACCATTTCATAGATTAACTTTAACGAAGGGAACAACTTATAACAGTTATCTTTTACTTACAGAAAAACCTACAATTATTGATACTGTAGATATAAGTTTTGGAAGAGAATACGTTGAAAATCTAAAAACTTTAATAGACTTAGAAAAAATTCAGTATATAGTAATAAATCATACAGAACCAGATCATTCAGGGGCTTTAGGAACTTTAGCCTTCAATGCTAAAAATGCAATTATTGTTTGCACCAAAAAAGCAGTTGACCAATTAAAAGCTATGTATAAGCTTTATAATAGAACTTTTCTAGTTGTTAAAGATGGGGATACCCTTGATATAGGTGGAAAAACCCTTGCATTTATAGAAACACCGTATCTTCATACAGAAGAAACTATGATAACTTTGGCTAAAGAAGATAAAATACTATTTCCATGTGATATATTTAGTACTCATGTAGCAAACTATGAATATTTCAATGATAAAGCTAAAGAGGACATATTAGAAGATTTTAAAATCTACTACAGTTTAATAATGCATCCTCATAGAAGATATGTACAAAATATGATAAAGAAAATAAGAAATTTAAATATAGAAATTATAGCACCATCTCACGGGTTTATATTAAGAGAGAATGCTGAAAAATTTATAAAACTTTATGATGAAATGAGCCAAAATACAAATGTAAATAAAAAAGTTTTAATTTTATATTCTACAATGACAAACAATACTAAAAAGATTTCAGAATTAATCAAAGGATATTTTGAAAAAGACAATATAAATGCAGAGCTAATTGATGTTAATAAAGCATCAGATGAGGACATTCTAAAAAATGTTAAAGAAGTAGATGCAGTACTTGTTGGAACATCCACAAAATATGCAGATATGATTGGAAAATTAGAAGATGTTTTAAGAAATTTAAAGGATATGGATTTAGAAAATAAAATATCAGCAGCCTTTGGATCTTATGGATGGAGTGGAGAAGGTATTGAAGTTCTCCAAGATTATTTAAATGAAACAAATATGAAGACTTTAAGCACTTCATACATTATAAAATCAACAGGAATGACAGATGTGAAATTTCCAATAAGAATTAAATTTTCTCCAGAAGAAATGGACAAAGAAGAAATAAAGAAAGCAACTACGTTTATAGCAGATTTATTATTAAATTCACTGTAAGGATTATGATAAGTAATTATGAGATATAAATTAATTAGGAGGAACTATTATGAAAAATACTATTAATGCAAATCAAAAGCTTGGAGAAGTTGTTTCTATATTCCCAGGAGCAAGTAGAATATTTAATGATATTAAAATAGATTATTGCTGCGGTGGACATGATACTTTAGGAAAAGCTTTAAAGGAAAAAGGAATTGATTCAGATGAATTTATACAAAAACTTAATGAAGAATATGAAAAGTTTATAGAATCCAATGAAGAGTATATAGATTGGAGAAAAGAAAAACCGTTAAATCTTATGAAAAATATATTAGATACTCACCATGAATATACAAAAAGAGAGCTTAAAGAAATAGATGCCCTGTTATCAAAAATATTAAAGGTTCATTTTAGTCATCATGGAGAAGAGTTATTAAAAGTTCATAGATTATTTGGGCTTTTGAAAATAGAACTAGAAGAGCATTTGATAAAAGAAGAAGAAAATTTATTCCCATTAATAGAAAAATATGAATCGAATAAAGATGAAAATCTAAAAAAAGAAATAGATAAATTTATAGAAGAAACAGAAAATGAACATGATGAAGCTGGAGATATATTAAAAGAATTAGAAAAAATAACAAGAGATTTTAAAGCTCCAGAAGGTGCATGTACAAGCTATAGATTGGCTTATGATAAGATTCATAATTTAGAAAAAGATTTATTTATCCACATATATAAAGAAAACAGTGTATTATTTGAGATGATTTAAGGCTGAATAAAGGAGATGATTTAAATGGATAATAAAAAAATTCAGGAATTAAAGGAAGTTTTAAAAAATTTAAATAAATTTGGAATTAAGGATGAAACAAGAAAAGAGGCTCTAGATTTAGTAAAAGATATTGACCCTATAGATTTATCTATAGCAGAACAACAACTTATAGAAGAAGGAATGGAACCACAAGATTTAAGACATTTGTGTGAGGTACACATGGAAGTTTTAAAGGATGAATTAAGTAAAATAAAGACAAAGATAAACAAAGGACATGTAGTTTATACTTTAATAGATGAACATGATAAGATTTTGAAGTTCTTAGAAGATTTAGAAAAAGTGAATTCAGATATTCAAAAGACTACAGGTTATGATGAAGCTAAAGAAAAAATTCATAGTCTTCATAAATTAGCAGAAAATATATTAGATGCAGAGAATCATCATCAAAGAGAAGAAAAAGTTTTATTTGTGGAGATGGAAAAAAGGGAAATAACAGGACCTACAAGAATAATGAAAATGGAACATGATGACTTAAGGGCTAGAAAAAAAGAATTAAAAAGACTTTCTGAAAATGCATATAAAATGGAATTTGATGAATTCAAGAGCAAATCAGATGAAGTTTCAAAATATATAATTTTTAACTTAAGGGATCATATTTTTAAGGAAAATTATATTTTGTATCCATCATCTTTAGAAGCTATAAAGGAAAAGGATGTATGGGATGATATGAAAAAAAGATGTGATGAAATAGGATATTGCAGCTTTACATTTGAAAATTAAAAGTTAATAAATTATGGATGTTTATAGAAATAAAAAAGAGTATCTTTAAGGAAAAAAGACACTCTTTTTTAATTTAAATTATATGGTCTAAGCCATTAACTGTAGTTTGTTCATTGCCATTGATAGGAATAACTATGCATTTTTGGCCATTAATTATTTGAGATTTTATTTCAGGTATTTTTTCAGGTTTTACTTGAAGTATAATGTCATAGTGAGAAGTAGTATTATTATCTTCTGAATTTCCATTGTGAATTTCTTTTGTAATAAGGTTATCATCAACAATTTCTGTAATTGGCTGAGTTTCTTCTAAAACTACATTATCATCATTAATTTCTGTAACTGGATGGCTTTCACTATCTACAACAGCCTCTTGTTCAGCTTGTTCAAGTTTAAGTTGAAGTGCTTCTACTTGTTTTTTAAGTTGTTCTTCCTTTTTTCTCTGAGCATTTGCTTTAAGTACCTTTGAGTCAAGTAAATTCTCTGCTAAAGGTAGGTCTTCACCAAAGTTTTCTATATAAGATTTTTCAATTTTAGTAGTAGCTTCTTCAGAAACTCCACTTTCTATTAAAAGATTTTGTATCTCCTTTTGTGTTAAAGTTATAGGTTCATCATCTGTATCATTATATATTGAATTATGTTCATCTATCATAGTATTTAGATTCTCTTGTATTTCCATAAAAGTTTTCTCAGCTTTTTTCTCATCAGTATCAATATAATCTTTAATAATTGTATGGAAGGTTTCTTTTTGTATGTTGGCAGTTTGCTTTGAAGAACAACCTAAAGCTTTTTCCATTAATTCAGGATGTGGGTCTTTTGGATTTTTAGTGTAGTACATAACAGAGTTAACATCTGAACTACGATCAATAAAAGCAGGGAACACAAAGCCAAGGGTTGGAGCATTTACCACCCAATCTCTAATACGTGCCTTTATTTTCTTTTCTTCTTCAAGGTATCTAAGTCCAGGATCTGAAAGTGAAACAGGACATATTGCACATAAAATATACTCATATACTTCTTCAGATTCATCTATTTTAGCGTTATCAGTAGTTTTAGTAATAACATCATAAGCATCATGAAAAACTAGTATTAAAAAATTACCAGTATAATCATAACTATCTATAATGGATTTATAAAAATCTTGAAGCAAAGTATCATCCTTTAATTGACTTTTTTTAAGCTTAATAAGAGAAAGTTGTTTTTCATTTTCAAGATTTTCATTAAGCGGAAAGTTAAGTTCTAAAATATTATTAGCAATAGTTCCAGATAAGACTTTTTTAGCAATTTCTAAGTACTTAAAGTACTCATCATCTTCCAAATTTAAAAAGGTTTCTCTAAAATTTAAAATAATATTTTTTTCACCATTAACATAGCAACCACACATTTTAGTGAAGGTACAATAATCTTTCTTTAAACGTTTTTTTAACTCAAGTATATCTTTTTTGTTCATATATAAACCCCTCAATCTAATCTTTTCTATTTGTAGTCATTAATTAATATATTATTAAGTATAGTATTTTTTTTATATTAATTAAAGATTTCATTAGATAAATTTAAAGCAGATGATATGCATACAATGAATTAAAAATTAAGAATGAACAATGAAGAATTATGATTAAAACTCCGTAGCCAAAGCCTTTGGAGCTTTTTAAAAATAAATTTTATTTTAAGAAATTCACCTTTAGCGAATTTTTTCTTGAATTCTTCATTCATTAATCATTAATTTCTAAGGATTTAAGCTATTTTTATAGAAAACTTATTTTCCAGAGTGCACTTTAAGTTTTCATATTGTATCCCTATAAATAGAAGTAGATGTAAAATATCATGATGAACAGGAAAGTAAAATAAAAAATATATTTTTTTAAGTACCCTAGAAATGCTATTTAGGTATACGTATTATTTATAAGGAGGTGAGTTATGTTAGAAAATATTAATGAACAAGTTATGATAATTAAGAATGATAAAGAGCGGATAAATCTTTTTATTAATGAATATAAACAATTTATTATAGCTTATTGTAATAGATCCCTAAAGAGATATATTGATATAAATAATGATGATGAATATAGTATAGCTCTTATGGCTTTTTATGAATCTATAAAAAGCTATGACATAAGCAAAGGAAGTTTCTTTTCATATGCTCAGCGAGTTATAAAATTTAGATTGATAGATTATTATAGAAAAAATAAAACATTATTAAATGAGAAATCTATAGAAGAAGATAAGGAAAATAAGGACAAGTTTTTCTTAAACCAATCTATAGAAAATTATGAAAAACAGGACATTTCATATTTAAGAAAACTTGAAATAGAAAGCTTAATTGATGAATTATCCCAATATAATATAACTTTTAAGGATTTAATAAAAGTTTCTCCTAAATGGAAGTCTACTAGAAAACAATATAATGAAATAATTAATTACATAATAAAAAATAGAGATATTATTGAGGAAATATGTTTAAATAATAAGATTCCAATAGCAAAAATTCAAAAAAATACTAAGATACCCCGAAAAACAATAGAAAGATCACGAAAGTATATAATATCAGTACTGATAATACTTTTAGGTGATTACCAATATATAAGAGAATACATAAATTTGGAGGTTTGATATGAAAAGAGCCTTAGTGGTAGAAATAAATGATAAACATATGATTGTTATTGATAATAAAGGTAGATTTAAAAAGGTTAAAAATAAAATGAATCTAAAAATTGGTGATGAATATGAAAGAAATGAGGCATTAATTATGAAAAAAGGTATAGTATTTGCAATGTCACTTATTTTATTGCTTGGAATAGGTGGCTTTGGATATTCTTATGCAGCTCCAAAGGATTATTTAACACTTGATATAAATCCTAGTATAAAACTAACAACTAATAGGTATAGCAAAGTAATAAAGATAGAAGCATTAAATTCTGACGGAGAGAGTATAAGTAAAGAATTAAAAATAAAGAATAAAAATGTTAACGAAGCTATAAAATTATTAGTAGAATCTGCAGTGGACAATGGTTATATAGTTGATGATGAAAATGCAGTTATGCTTACTTCAACAAATGATGAACTATTAGACGAAGCAGAGATAGGCGCAGAAGAAGGCTTAGAGGAAGAAGAAATAAAAAATACTGAGATAATAAAAGAAAATGTTAATAAAGAAAGATTTGAAGAAGCTGAAAGATTAGGAATATCACCTGGAAAAGTAAATTTAATTCAGAAGCTTCAACAAGTAATGCCAGAAGCAACTTTAGATGAATATGCAAACTCTTCAGTTAAGGATATTATGAAAAAGATAAAGGAGCAAAGGGTTAAAGAAAAAGAGGAAGATAAGAAAGAAAATGGTAAAACAAAAACTAATGATGATGTAAAAGAAACTACAAACTCTAATGGCAAAGGAAGTACTTATCAAGAGAACAAAAAGAATAATGAGAACTCTATAAATAAAAATAATAATTCAAATACTAATAAAGAAAAAACAAATAATGGTGAAAAAATAAAAGAAAATATTAAAGAAACAAATAACAGTGAAAAAATAAAAGAGGATATTAAAGGAAGAAACAATGGTGAAAAAATAAAGGAGAATACTAAAGATACAAATAGTAGCGAAAAAACAAAAGAGAGCATTAAAGAAACAAATAATGATAAATCTAATAACTCGAATAAAGGTAAGTCTAATAAAGTAGAAGATAGTAAAGAGAATAACAATAAATCAGAAAATAATAACCTTTCAAAGAAGAACAATTAATATAAGAAGAATCTATATTCAAAGTGATTCTTATATCAAGGATATTAAAAAAGCCAGTTAAGTAGATAAAAGCTGATTCCTGTATTAAACAGTAGTCAGCTTTTTAAAATTCCATTAGTAATGGTAGTTGTATCAATAACTTTATGAAAAAATCATGGAAAATAAGGTAATTGCTTACTGCAGATTAATATAATAAAATATAGGAGAGATAAATATTGGTATTTTTTATTATAATGATTTACTGCGTAAAATAGAGTGTTTATTAGCTAGGGGGTATAGTTATGAAGAATAAAAACAGATTTTTACTCTATGCAGGATTAGTCATATAATTTAGCGGTTAGTTGCATAGAAGGTAAAAGATAATCGCTGTTTCATTTATATGACGAATCTGCAATCTTGTGAATTATAGTAAAAAGGAGCAGGATTATGGTCCAGTATATAAATGCAAAAGATGTTTTACCAGAAACATTAATTCTTCAAATACAGCAATATGTTGGTGGTAGTATAATTTATATACCTAAAAAGGATAATGATAAAAAATCATGGGCCACTTCTACGAACAGTAGAAATGAAATTATTGAAAGAAACAATGAAATCAAGAAAAAGAAGAAAAATGGTGCGACAATAGATGAGCTTATGGCTGAATATCATTTGTCCTATGATACAATCAAGAGTATAATTTATAGAAAGAAATAGAAGAAAAGCAGTCGGTTGATGAACTGGCTGCTTTTGTGTATTTACATCTATAATTAAACTTTACATATTATTACTTCATATTTTCCTTTATACTTTAATCATATATTGTAGCTTCAATATTTATAAGAGAACAATTTAGAAAGATGAACTTGAAAATTTTTATGTAAATCAAGAAAATGCCGAATCTTTACTTATTAATACTTAGCTAACTTCAATTTTGCATGATGATAATTTGCTACTGACATGATAGCAAATTATGCTTAAGATTAGTATTGATATTGATTTCTATGTAATAAATTGTGAACAAAAGATTGCTTATGTAATATGAAAGTGGGGAGAAAGATGGGGAATGAATATATAAAAAAGCAAATTCATCATATATTAAAAGGTAAAACTATTGAACTTGTTCCTGTAACAAAGGAACATATGGATTTTATATGTGATGAAGAAAGTAATTCAGAATTATGGTGTTATGAAGAATATGTTGAAACTAACAAGGAACGTATTCGAGAAAGGTTTACTAAAAGAATTGAAGAAAGTGATGTTTTCGACTTTATTATTAAACGAAGTTCAGATAGTGTACAGATGGGAGCAACTTATATATGGCAATGTAGTTCTACACGTAAAAGCTGGGAAATTGGGTATGTTCTCTTACCAGAGTTTCAAGGTAATGGATATTGTTTAGAAAGTGCAAATCTTTTAATATCCTTTGCATTTAATGAATTAAATGCCCATAAAGTTATAGGTATGTGCCATTGCGATAATCTCAAATCAGCATCTGTAATGCAAAGGGCAGGAATGTCAAAACAGGGCGTATTTAGAGAAGAATATAAATGTGGAGGTAAGTGGGTAGATCAATTTTATTTTAGCATTTTAGACCGAGAATATCATAAAAATTATAAAGAAAGTTAGTTTTAAATTTATATACTATAAGTATATGAGCATGATGCGAAGCAATATTGTTATAAGAACTAAGGTAAGCTCAAGCTTCCCTTTAATAACATTATAAAGAAGTTGCTAGGTATATTATAAGATGGATATTTTTTATTTATAGTATTATGAAATAAGAATCTATGAATTATTAATAATGAAGAGTGTAACTACTGTTAAGAACAGTTCCCAAGTTATTACCATATATTATAACATTATATGGTTAATAAGGTTGGAGGAAATTAATATGATAGAAGGGTTAACAGGACTTGTTATAACTAAAGAAGATAAAAGTTATAATATTGTTCGTAGAACTGCAAATTTATATTTTAGTTACTACCCAAGAGTAATTGTATATCCTAATAATATAACAGATGTAGTTAATGCAGTAAATTGGTCAAGAAAGCAAGGATTAAATATACGCTGTAGAAATGGTGGTCATAACTATGAATCATTTTCTGTGGCAAATGATGCTGTTGTGATAGATGTTTCTAATTTACTTGATTTTGAAATAGATACAAGTGGAGGTTACGTAAGAATAGGGGCAGGATATAGACAAGAACAACTTCATCCTAAGATAACTCAATATGGATTTGCATTTGTTGGAGGAAGTTGTCAATCTATTGGAGTTACAGGAATTACATTAGGAGGAGGAGTTAGCTTTTTACAAAGGGAATATGGGCTAGTATGCGATAATTTAGTAGAAGCACAAATAGTAGATGCTTTTGGCAGGATAATAACTGCTAATTCATATCAAAATCAAGATTTATTTGCTGCATTAAGGGGAGCAGGTAGTAATAATTTTGGAGTAGTAGTGTCACTTACTTTTAAAGTATATCCCGTTGATAAAGTAACAGTAATGACTGCTGAATGGCCTAAAAATAGTAGATATGAAGTAATTCAAGCATTTCAAAAGGTAGGGGAATATTTAGATAATAGATATACCATTAAGGTTTCTATGACTAAAGATATTATTGAACTATATGGAGTAGGAATAAGAAGCACAGAAAAAGAAATGGAACAAGCTTTAAGCGATTTATTAAGAGTTCCTGATAAAATGAATTATACAATAAAGTATATTAGTTTTAAGGAATCTGTACAGGGGCATCCAGGCTTTGTGCCTACACCAAAAGGATTTAAGAATACAGGATTACTTGCATATAATTCATTAGGAAAAGAACCTTGCCAAATAATGTTTGACTATTTAGATAATTCACCACCTATACAGCCACCTATAGACATTGAATTCCTCTTATTGGGAGGAAAGATTGCAGAAAATGAAGGTTTACCTAGTGCTTTTCCTCATAGACATGCTAAAGTATTAATACAAATTGATGCCGAATGGATTCTTAAGTATAGTATGTATGCTAATGATACAATTAGGTGGGTAAATAGTTTAAGAAATTCCTTACTTCCATATGCAGGCTTTGGGTATCTTAACTATTGTGATATTAATATACCTGATTATTTATATAGTTATTTTGGCAATAATGTATCTTGGTTAAAAACTGTAAAAGAAAAATATGATCCATATAACTTATTCTATTATCCTCAAGGAATAAATCTATAGACAGTGGATATATTGAAATAATATTTAAACCAAGATTATCAGTAGCAGCAAAAAATAATCCAAATTATTAGGAAAATAACCTAATCTAAGTAGTGGCAATGCAAGTGAATGATGGGGATATAAATGAGAAGTATATCTATATGGCAAGATTCCTAAGTTAGATGCAATAGCAGTGTGGTGAGCTTATGGAAATAATCCATATGGTTATGCAGCTGTAGTTGAAGAAATAAATGATAGTATAATAATTTTTTTAGAATCTTAATATAACAGAAAAGTATTTAATACATTTAGATCAAAGAAAAATGATATGGCGTATTATGAGAATAGAAACTTTTTATTATATATATGTATATAGGAGATTTTGTTATAAGTAATATAGATGTAGCAGTAATCTAACTAAAGCGGAGCTTAGAGTAAGTAATGTCTATGCTTCAATATAGGTTGCAAGATTCATAGGATTAACTCTAAAAGTGTACGCAGAGAAATATCCTCATATATTAAGGTTTGTAAGAGCTGATAGTAGTTTTACTAATCCATAATTATATAAACTTATTGTAAGTCAAAAAAAGGTGGATTTTAAAGGGCGTGCTTCGCCTCTGCCATAAAATAAAAAATTCACCATAGAAATATGATGAATTTTTTTATTTTATACTGATAGAATCTTTCTTTAGTAACCTTCATTTCTTCATTATATCTATCCTTTCTAGAAGTCACTTTTTTATATTTAGTCAATATTAAGTCTGCTTGTTTTTTCTTTTATCCATTGCATTAGCTCAATGGTAATAAAACTTATACGTTTACTTTAAACATATATTTTATACATTTAAACTAATTTGGTAGTTAGAAAAATAATGTTATATATATAAAATGTGGAGGTGCTTATATATAAAGAGGAGTTTATAATTTATTATAGAATATATGAACATATTGGTAGAAAAGGGATATAAAAGTATTTAATTTTACAAAGATATTGTAAACATAAAATAATAAATAATTACAATTTATAATTTATAATTATTAGATAGGGGAATGAGATGGATATTAAAAGATTTTTATCAAAAACAATAAGAAAGAAGATAGTTTCGTTAGCAATGTTAGGAGGATTGACTCTTTCTATATTAATAGGAAACACTGTTCCTGTAAATGCTGCTGCAGTTAGTCAGAGTAGTATAGTAAACTCTGCCATGATTCAATCAGCATCAGTGGGAATAGGCAAGATTTCAGACAGTATAACTATAGGGCGAACAGAGACTTTAATAGCAATAAATCAGCTTATAGACGACAGTATATTAGATAGTAATATAAACAAAGCTATAGATGTAACTTTTACTCCAAATATTTCAGCGAATGATTTAAAAATAGAGAGTTGGAAGATGTATAATAACGGAAGTGAAGTAGAATTTTTCGTAACATATGAGAGTGGCATAGATAGATATGTGAGCTTCTTTAATCCACCAGAGGGTGATATATTTATGAAGACTAGCGGTACGAAATTGAGTGCTGGCAAGAATAACTTAAAATTTAAAATACCTATAGAGCAATATAATGATTCAAAAGGCAGAATTACTATGAAATTTTGGGAATCAGAGAGTGATAGGAATTTTATTTGGTTTAATCCAAATCAGAAAATAGTAACAAATCAGCTTATAGATGACAGTATATTAGATGATAATATAAATAAAGCTGTAGATGTAACTTTTACTCCAAATATTTCAGCAAACGATTTAAAAATAGAAAGTTGGAAGAGGTATAACAACGGAAGTGAAGTAGAATTTTTCGTAACATATGAAAGTGGCATAGATAGATATGTGAGCTTCTTTAATCCACCAGAGGGTGATATATTTATGAAAACTAGTGGTACGAAATTGAGTGCTGGTAAGAATAACTTAAAATTTAAGATACCTGTAGAGCAATATAATAATGTAGAAGATGGGATCACTATGAAATTCTGGGAAACAAGTAGTGATAAGAACTTTATTTGGTTCAGCAAACAATGAATTAAATGTGAATAATCCTTTAGATGACCCAGATATTATTCATAAACTTTCAGTAGTAGCAACACATTATGCTTTTCGAAACGGACCAGTTGAGAATATGCATGCAGGTGAGAAATTATCAGATAATGCTATAATGAAACTAAATAAATTTCTAGTGAATAGATTTGCATATATTTTTACTTTGATACTAGATGATGATAAGATGAAGAGTATAGGAAAATACTGTACAAATGAAGATATTGAGTTTAAGTTGGCAAATGTAACAATAGAGTATTCATTTATCGATGGAATTAAGAATAATAAAATAGATATAGAGAAACTTGATAAAAATGATATTGATATAATAGTTGAATACATGGAGATAAAATTGATAATTGTTTTTAATCTAATTTTAGAAAGAAATATTAAAATGATTAAAGATTACTTATTAATGGGTATATTCTTTGGTCAAGATTGGGATTATGCAATACCTGAAAGTATAGATTTTAAAAATTTTTTATATATGTTAAATAATATATAATTTATGGTGGACTTTAAGGATAGTGCTTTGTCTCCACCATAGAATAAAAATTCATCATAGAAATGTGGTGAATTTTTTATTTTATACTAATAAATTCTTCAAAAGACCACTGGAGAATTTCCAGTGGTCCAATCCTAACTTTTTAATAATTACTATTTTGGAAGAATATACGTCTTATTTTATACACTAATTCCCAAAAATAATTTTATATTCACTTTGAGCCTAAGATATAATGTAGCTAAATATTGTTTATATAAATGAATGTGTAAATAATTAATTTTTTTCAGTTTTAATATATGTTATATTTTTATCATCAATTTTTTTCAAAGAAAGAGATTCTAAAGTATCTTCATTAACTATTATTTGAGTTTCATCTAATATAGTTACAGGAATATTAGATATTTCCTCGCCATTTAAAACTTTAACAGCAAGTTCTCCAGTTTTATAACCTAACTTTTCATAGTCTATACCCTGACATGCAAGTGCACCAGATTTGACAGAACCATCTTCAGAAGATATTACTGGCACTTTATTATTAGTAGCAATTTTAGAAACTATTGGCATAGATGAAACAATTAAATTATCTGTTGGAACATATAAAACATCTATTTTACCTACTAAACTAGACATAGCTTGACTAATTTCCATTGAAGAGGAAACACCTTTTTCTACAACTTTATAATTATTTTTAGATGCATACTCTTTTAGAGTATCAATTTGTATTTTTGAATTTACTTCACTAGTATTATATAAAACACCTATAGTTTTAGCATCTGGGATAAACATTTTAATTAATTCTAGATTTTTATCTATAGATATGTAATCTGATGTACCTGATACATTTCCTTCAGGCTTATCTATAGATTTTACTAGACCAGCAGCAACTGGATCAGTGACAGCAGTTATTAAAATTGGCATATCTTTAGTTGAATTGTAAGCTGCTTGAGCTGATGGCGTTGATATAGCATATATTAAATCTTTTTTATCAGATACAAACTTATTTGCAATCATTTGAGTTGTAGGCATATCATTTTGGGCATTTTGATAATCAATTTTTATATTTTCTCCATCTTTATACCCGTTATCTTCTAGTGCTTTTATGAAGCCATTTCTTGCTTTATCTAAAGATGGATGCTCTACTAGCTGAGTAATACCTATTGTTTTGATATTCTTATTTGAATTAGATAATTTATCATTATTATCCTTAGAACAACCTGTAAGTAAAGAAGCTCCAATTGTTCCTATTAAAATTAAATTCATTAATTTATTTTTTATTGTCATAATATAATCCTCCTAAATTTTATTTTTATATATGTAGTTAAATCTATTCACAGAGTTAGATGCATTAACTAATTGAACTGTAAATTAAGCCTCATATTTTAAACTGCATATTCAAATTTGTTTAGTATTTCTTCTATACTTATATTTGATTTTTCTTCACCACTTATATTTAAAATCACTTCTCCTTTATGAAGCATTATAAGTCTATCACCATAGCTAATAGCATGCTTTAAATTATGAGTTACCATTAGTGTTGTTATATTTTTTTCTCTAACAATTTTATTAGTTAAATCTATAATTTCATCTGAAGTCTTAGGATCTAAAGCAGCAGTATGTTCATCTAGTAATAAAACCTTTGGATTTGTAATAGTGGACATAATTAGGGAAAGTGCTTGCCTTTGACCACCGGACAGATATTTTACTTGAACATCTAAATATTTTTTTAAGTCAAGTGATATATCTTCTAATAAGTCTTCTATAACTTCATTTTTATGACGAAGACATTTTTTTAGATTTAGTAAGCTTCCTTTGTTTAAAGCTAGGGATAAATTTTCTTTAACTGTCATGGAAGGACAAGTACCTAAACTTGGATCTTGGAACACTCTGCTTATTAGCTGAGTTTTTTTGTGTTCAGCTAGCTTTGTTAAATTAATACGGTCTAATAAAATATCTCCTTGGCTTTCTTTTATAAAACCTGAAATTATATTAAGTAAAGTAGACTTACCTGTACCATTACTTCCGATGATACTAACAAATTCACCCTTATTTATAGTTAATGAAAGATTTTTAAAAATTATATTAGGATTTCCATATGGATTAGGGAATGTTTTTGAAATACTTTTAATCTGCAACATCTACAGCACCTCTTCTCTTTAAAGTTTTATAGTTACTATTGTTATTAGCAAAAATATTTAGGTTACCAACACTTAAGAATAAAATTATTACTATAGAAGTCATTAATTTTAAGTTATTAGGAGGTACTATGCCTAAATCTATTCCAAAATAAATTGTAAATTGGTAGATTAAAGTCCCTAATATTATAGATGTTGTGGGTTTAATAAATGTAAGTTTCTTAAATATGGAGATGCCAATTATAATTGATGCTATTCCAAGTATTAAAGTACCGATCCCTAAATTAACATCAGAGAATCCTTGAAATTGAGCAAACAAGCTACCAGATAAAGCAACAAGAGCATTAGATAGCATCAATCCTAATATTTTTATAATACCAATATCAATTCCTAATGATTTAACCATTTGAGGATTATCACCAACAGCTTTTAACGTATATCCAAGGCCAGTAGTTAAGAATAAATCTAAAATAAATTTGCAAAACAATACAATTATTGTAACTAATATCAGTGGAGAAATGCCCATATTAAATAGGTGATTGAGATCAAATAATGGAATGTTTGACTTTCCCATTATGCCTAGATTAATGGAGTAAAGCATACCCATAACTAAGATTCCTGAAAGTAAGTTAGAAATTTTAAGTTTGATGTGTAAAATACCAGTAACAAGACCAGAAATTAAACCACATATCATAGCTAATAAAGTTCCCATTATTGGAGAGATATTGTTAGTTAAAGAGAAAGCAATGATAGCTCCGCCTAATGAGAAACTTCCATCAACAGATAAGTCTGGAAAATCTAAAATTTTATAGCTGATATAAATACCTAATACCATAATTGATAAAATCAAACTTTGTATCACTACAGATATAATTCCTGTCATAAAAAACACTCCTTTTAAAATTTATTTTGTATAAAAAACCACATGGTATAATCCATGTGGTCTATTTTTGAATATAAAAAAGCCACATAGCATAATCCAGGTGGCTTATTTTTGAATATAAAAAAGCCACACAGTATAATCTGCGTGACTTTATAAATGATGATAATAATGAATACCATTATAAACACTATAGCCAACACAGATACAATCCCTAATTATCAGTGAGTCCTAAGGGGCTTGTATCCATGTTAAAATTAATCAAATTTGTAACGTGATACAAACCCTATATAAATTGGCTATAAAAACTAAATCGTGTTTGTTTGTTTATTAAAGTATTCATAATTACCCTCCAGTTTTATTTCATAATTAATAATATTTTTCATAGAAAAACAAAAAATGAGATTTAATATTTGTTTCTCCTTTAATTTATTAAGAGTATATTCTATTTAATATAGTAAGTCAATAAAAAATATAAAACTAATTAAGCTTTTTTTGCAGATTGACTAAAGTTTATAAGGAGGTATATGAGAATATATATGTAGGGGTGAAAGTTTTAAAAAGATTATAAAATCAATAAAGTATAATATAGATCAATTGAGTAAACATAGTATAAATCAAAGGTTTTGTCATTGATAAGACTCGCGTAAGTAAAAATCCTATAATTTGATTTCAGCAATTCATATTCTATAGTATCTTATATGTTTAGTGCAATAATTGGAAATTTATTCATTGTAGTATCTATATTTTTATAGACAAGTATTAGCAAAGAATATAAAATAATTCAATATGGGAATGTTGAGGTTATAGATTAAAGAAGTAACTTTAAAAGATAAGGGGGAAAGAGTATGAGTCCATTAGAAAGAAAACAAAAATCTATAGAAATATTAAAAGCTAATAAGGTTCCATATATGGAAGAACTTCCAGTTATTGAAGGTGTAAATGAAATAGAGATGAGAAGTGCAGAAGAAATAGCTAAACGTGCTATTGCTTGTTTAATCTCTATTCAAGTAGCATGTGATATTAATAGTAGAGAGAATATTGGAGAATCTAGAGAGTTTTTTAAAGGTTTCTTAGAAAGGTATAAAGTAAAAGAAGAATTAACTGATAATGAGAAGGAAATTATTTTTGGAAGTCCAGATATACAAGAAGTAATCAATATGGCGTGGAAATATGAAGCCTATTGGACACTTATTTGGGCATTAGGTATTGCGGACAAGCTAGAATACCCTTCACAAATATGCGACTGTAACTTTGCAATTCGTGCAGTGGCAGATTATGAAGACTTTAATGATTTTATGAAAACAGTTAAACTGAGAAGCATAGAAGAAATATTAGATGAAGCAGATTTAATTTATCGTTATAACTGGGCTTGTGTAAATGCTAGGATACACGGAGAAAATCCACCAGCAGGGTTAGATCCAGGGGTGGTATTTGAACGTCATTGGGGATTAAATTGGCTTATTGGAAAAGGCACATATAATGATAATTGGGACAGTGTTTCAACAGATACTTAATAAATAATAATATAAAATTATTTAGGTACTTATGTAGCTAAGCATTTAGATAAAGCTAAAAAAAGATGCTAATATTATATTAAAATTAAGGCATGGTAGTCATATCATAACATCCATGCCTTTAAAATAATTATCATAGAAAGCTATTTGCAGAAATAATTTCGCACACTCAAAAATAATGAAAGTAGGTTAGCTTAAAAGATGAAAAAATATTTAATATCTTTAATTTCAATTTTGATAAGCATCATATGTATGTTTTTTTATTTCACTCCATATTCTATTTCATTTGATTTATTTTTCTTACCATCAGTTGCTTGGTTATTCTTTAAAATTGGAATTGTCACAGGTCTTACAGTTCTTATAATATCTTTTTTTCAAGAACCAAAAGATGTACAATAATTCTATTGATAAAATATCATTAATGAAAATAAAAAAAATTACTATCTTCATACTCGACATTTAGCTCTATTATTATTTTAATGTATAGAGCTCTGAAATAACATTTAGAATATCTGTTTGCAAAATTTATTAATTAGAATAAATATTTTTTATAATTGCTAAAGAAATTAATAAAGTTATATAAGAAAGAAATAACTAAATCAATTATATGGTTTGGAATAGACTAAAAAAATTAAAGATTTGCTTGAAATATTAACTTATTTGCTGTGCATAAAAATAAGTGTAAGACAAAAAAAGTTCTAGGTGCAATTTTGAATTGCACTTATTAACTGATATGGTTATATATGGGTAATATTTAGAATAATTTTTACCAGTGATATACACCATTTGGTATTATAAACCATAACCCTGATTTTGTTTTATATAAGCCCATTCCTGAAATGGAATTATCCTTATATAATAGGCGAATCCTCACATTTTTCTTATCGTCAGAAGTATATTCTAACTTTGGAGCTTCCTTTAAATGGGATATAAAACACCTATGATACAAATTATAACGCTTTGCAACCCTTATTGGATTACTATGTATAAATATAAATGATGATAATAAATAAGTAGTAATAACTAAAGAACAAATATTCGTTAGTTTTTGCTTTTTCATAATCTATATGTCCCCTTTTAAGTACATTTATAATACATTTATATCACAAAAAGTGGAGTATTTATATAAAAATAGCAAAATATCGGAAAATAATTATATTCATTTTAGCTTTTAATTATTAGATAAAATTAATATAGTATCATAATGCATGAGGTAATTGATACATATCAAAAGTTCATGGAGGTTATATTTATCTAATAGAATATTATATTGGATGGTGTGTAAAATATAGACGTAAAATATTAATAAAAGATATAGAAAAGTGGCGAGTTTATCTATGGAGATAAAACAGTAATAAAAGGATATAAATAAGTATAGAATTTATCCAACTAAAGAGCAAGAAATACAATTTGCTAAAACTTTTGGATGTGTAAGATTTGTCTATAATCAAATATTAGTAATGAAGATAGATTTATATAAAAGTTCTTAGTACATAAATAGTAAATTCAATAGCAATTAAGTCACAGTAATTTTATGTATTAAAATAAATAGTATAATGTTATATCATTATGTACATAAATATAATAACCTACTTACTTTTCTTAAGTATGTATGGTAAAATGTATGCGGGTGGTGATTGGATATGGAAAAATATCATATGTGTCCAAAGTTTGAAAATGCTTTTGGATTATTAGGGAAAAGATGGAATGGATTAATTATAAGAACATTGCTAGGAGGACAAAAGCGATTTTCTGATATAGCAGATGCAATTCCTAATATGAGTGCTCGTATGCTTACAGAAAGATTTAAAGAATTAGAAAGCGAAGGAATTGTTATTAGAAAAGTTTATCCAGAAACACCTGTACGTATAGAATATGAACTTACAGAAAAGGGACGTGACCTTAAAAATGCTATGGATGAAATTCAAGAATGGGCAGAAAAATGGAATTAATTAAAATAAATAAAAGAATCTCTTAAAATTAATAAGAGGTTCTTTTTATTTTAAAAAATATCTTGACTAATTCTACTTAGCATGTAATAATAAATTTAAAGTTGGTTACTAAATGTAACTTAATAAATTATTTAATTTAAATAATTATATGTAAGGAGATAAATTATTTTTATTGAATATACATGAATATTGAAGAGCAGAGTTATGAACAATATATAGGTATCCAATATGAAAACTTGAAATATACTATGGAAAATAAATTTTTTATAAAAATAGTTTAAATCCATGAAAATTAAGGATTAATAATTAAGAATGAAAAATTTAGGATGAAATTCACCCTTAGTGAATTTCTTAAAATTTATTCTCAAAAAACTTCAAAGGCCTTAACCGTGAAGTTTTAACCGTAATTCTTCATCTTTCATTATTAATTTTTCATTCATAGAAAAGAATTTTTATTATTGAAATTAAAATCATGCATAAGTTAAATTTTCATTGTGGAACCCTATAAAAAAGGAGTGGCATGAGATGTTAAGAAAAATAGAAAGCAAAAATATGGGAAGTAGTAATCTTGGATGGTTAAAGAGTAAATTTCACTTTTCATTTGCTGAGTATTATAATCCCGATAATATAAATTTTGGAGTTTTAAGAGTTATAAATGATGATTTAGTTCAATCTAATACAGGGTTTGACACTCATCCTCATAGAGATATGGAAATAATATCATATGTTGTCAATGGTGAACTTACTCATAGAGATAGTATGGGTAATAAAAGCACTATAACTCGTGGCCATGTTCAATACATGAGTGCAGGAACAGGAGTTTATCATAGTGAGCATAATTTTGGAAAAGATACATTAAGACTTTTACAAATATGGATTTTCCCTGATCAAAAAGGATATAAACCTAACTATGGGGATTACAGATTTAATTGGGATGACAGGAAAAATAAATGGCTTCATATGGCTTCAAGCAAAGACGGTGATGCCCCAATAAAAATAAACCAAGATATTAATGCTTATTCCTTAGAACTTGAAAAAGGAAAAGAGATTAGTTTTCCAGTGAAGGAAGGAAGACAGGCATATTTAGTTCAAATAGAAGGAACTTTATTAGTTAACGAAGTTGAATTAAACGAAAGAGATGGAATGGAAATAGTTGAGGAAGATATTCTAATTAAAGCGAAAGAAACTTCTCATATTATAGTTTTAGAAATGAAAAAACAAGATTAATATTAAATTTATTTATGAATAACAAAAAAATATATATTTGGAGGTATGTTTAGATGTCAAAAGAATTTTTAACTGCTATTGAAGATAGACGCACATTTTATGGAATTAGTAAGGAGGCTGTAGTTTCTGATGATAGAATAAAAGAGGTTATAGAACATGCAGTGAAATACACACCATCAGCATTTAACTCTCAAAGTGCAAGGGTAGTTCTGTTATTAGGAGAACATCATGATAAATTATGGGATGTTACAAAGGAAACGCTAAGAAAGATTGTACCAGCAGATAAATTTGGCCCTACTGAAGAAAAAATAAATTCATTTAAAAGTGGATATGGTACAGTTTTATTCTTTGAAGATAATAGTGTAGTAGAATCTCTTCAGCAACAATTTGCTATCTATAAAGATAATTTCCCAATTTGGTCTCAACAATCAAGTGGAATGCACCAATTTGCTATTTGGACTGCATTAGAAATTGAAGGATTTGGAGCATCACTTCAACATTATACTGAACTTATCGAAAATGATGTAAAGAAAGAATGGAATATAGCAGAAAACTGGAAATTAATTGCGCAAATGCCATTTGGTAAGCCAACAACACAACCAGGTGAAAAAGAGTTCCAACCATTAGAAGAACGTATTAAGATATTTAAATAGACTTTATTTTAATAGATTATAAAATAGATAGATTATAAAAAAAGTTTCTTTAGAAAAAGGAGCTTTTTTTATATAGCTGCTATAGAGATACAATGTGAAAATTTAATATATACTCTGGAAAATAAGTTTTCTATAAAAACAGCTTAGATCTTTAGAAATTAAGAATTAATAATGAAGAATGAAGGATTCAGGAAAAAATTCACTAAAGGTGAATTTCTTAAAATAAAATTTATTTTTAAAAAACTCCAAAGGTCTTAACTGTGGAGTTTTAACCATAATTCGTATCTTTCATTCTTAATTTTTCATTCATAGAAAAGAATTTTTGTTATGGAAATTAAAATCATGCATAAGTTAAATTTTCATTAGGGAGCCCTATATGCTACTTGATGGAAATGGATTTTTAATTATAAATCTATTTATGGTTCTTTTAATTTTTGATAAAAATTGAAAAAGTTGCATTATGGATATATTACTCTAAAATAGTAACATTATGTAAAAAAATTCTGCCTTAAAATATCTATAGAAAATTATATAATGAAATAATTATTTTGAAATATAATCTTGCACCAGTGGATATTAATGCTGTTAGGACAAGGCTTCGCAAATTTTTATTAGATTTAAAATTCTATATTTATTAAAATTATGCAAATAGTAGGATTTTTTCATTTATTTGTTTAAATTAAAGGAAATTAAAACTATTTTCTAAAATTAGGATTATTTAGTGTTTTAAAAATTTTTACCATTTATGTATAATTATATTATTAAATAATATAATTTGAAAAAATGTATTAAAAAAGTTGTAGAGGAAGGTGATTATATTAGATAAAAAGTAGAATTATATTTATTGCACTTATCTTATTTTCATAATTTTTATCTCTACTCTACCATGAGTTTAAGTCACGGGTACGTCTCAGAGAAGAAAAGGATTCTCGCAATCCTTAGAACAACTTTATGGTTATTTAATTTATGTATCAAATCATTAAAAATAACCTGTTGTACTTTAGTAAAAAATTAATAAACATAAGGAGTAAAAGTATGATAAAGAAGTCACATTTTAAATCTAATTTAACTGAAGGAAACTTTAAAAAAACCACTTTATCCAAAGTATTGAGTACATTGGTCATAACTACATTAATTGCAACAAATTCCCATGGACTAATTTATGCATTACCTAATCAAAACTCTGAAGCTATCCCTAATCCTATTATGGAACAAATGCTTAATTATGAAGAAGTTCCTCATGATAATTGTCTTGATGATATAAAAAGGGTTAAAGATGAAAGTTCTATTTTGTCAAATAGCTCTTCTGATATACCAGGGGAAATTAGTGGACAAGCAATAGAGAAATCAAATATAAGAGCATTTGGAGCAGAAAAATCAAGTACGAAAAAATATTCTATGTCTGATTTAAACCGTATGAATTATACTGGACTTATTAATCTTCTTGTTACTATTCAATGGAGTGATATTACAGATCTTTTTCAATATAATACTGATGCACAGGAGTTTTATAGCAATACAAATCGTATGCAAGCACTTCTTGATGCTATTGAAGAAAGAGGAAGTCAATTTACATCCTCTGATACAAAGGGCCTCCCTACTCTTATTGAGGTATTTAGAGCAGGAAACTATTTAGGTTTTTACAACAAAGAACTTGAATCACTTAATACTAAAGCTAATCGCGATAAATGTATACCTGCTATATTGGCAATTGAAAAAAATCCAAACTTTAAATTGGGTACAAAAGAACAAGATGATATAATCGCTTCTACAGGTCTACTAATTAATGCTACGTCATCCGATTTAGAAGTAATTAATTATGCTGTTCCAATTTTGAAGCAGTACAACGAAAATTTTGATAATTACACACAGCAATACTCAAAGGGCTCTGCTTCATTCAATATGCTTAAGGGTATTAGCTATACAATGGATAAATATATTTGGGATGGCACACCTATTGAAAAGACTCCATATTATAAAAATATTGATTCTTATATTAGGGAGTTAAACAAAATTGCTATAAAAGGAAATGTTAATAGTGATAATGAATGGGTAATAGATAGTGGTATTTATTATATTGGAGAATTATCAAAATATGCAAGCAATCCAAATGATTGTAATAAAATGCTCACAGATGCTTTAAAAATTTATCCTTATTTAAGCTCATCTTATTTTAAAGCTGCTGATCAGATATATAGGAATTTTAATGGTAAAGACTATTATGGAAATATAATTGATATAAACAAATTAAATGAAGAAGGAAAACAACATTATTTACCTAAAACATATGTATTTGATGATGGAAAATTTGTATTTAAAGTAGGAGATAAAATATCTGATGATAAAATTCAACGACTTTACTGGGCTACAAAAGAAGTAAACTCTCAGTTCTATAGAACTTTTGGAAATGATACTCCTATAGACAAAGGACCTAGTGCAGATGATGTGTTAACAGTTGTTGTTTATAACACTCCAGATGAATACAAAATGAATTCAACTTTATACGGCTATAGTACTGATAATGGAGGTATATATATTGAAGGTGATGGTACATTCTTTACCTATGAAAGAACTACAGAACAAAGCATATATTCACTTGAAGAATTATTCCGTCATGAGTTTACTCATTACCTTCAGGGAAGATACCTTGTACCTGGTATGTGGGGACAAACTGAAATTTATAAAAATGATAGACTTTCTTGGTATGAAGAAGGCGGTGCTGAATTTTTTGCAGGATCTACTCGTACTCAAGATATATTACCAAGACACTCTATTGTAGGTGGAATATCTAATAATCCTTCAGAAAGATACACCATAGACCAATTGGTTCATTCAGGCTATAGCAGTGGTTGGAGTTTTTATCATTATGGATTTGCACTCCATAATTACTTATATAATAACAATTTAGATTTATACAATAAATTAGCAGATTCTATAAAATCAGATGATGTAAAGCAATATGATAGTTACATTAATACAATGAGTAATAATACTCTTAACACTGAGTATCAAAATCATATGCAGCATTTAGTAGATAATTTGGACACATTAACTGTTCCACTAGTTTCTGATGATTACTTAGCTAAACATGCAGCTAAAAATGAATCAGAGATTTTTTCAGATATTACATCTGTTGCAAAATTAAAAAACGTTTCTACTGAAAAGCAGAAGTCTCCATTCTTTAATACATTTACTCTTCGTGGAACGTATACTTTAGGAACTTCAAAAGGTAAATTAAATGATTGGAAGTTAATGAACAGTACTGCAAATAATTTTTTAAACACATTAAATAGTTATCCTTGGAGTGGATATAAAACTCTTAGTTGTTATTTTGTTAACTACAAAGTGGATTCATCAAATAATGCTGAATTTGAAGTTGTATTTCAAGGAATACTTTCTAATACCGCAGACTTTAATAGTCCTCCTGTAGCTAAGATAAATGGACCGTATACAGGAACTATAAATAAGCCTATAAGCTTCAGTAGTGATGGCTCTGCTGATTCTGATGGTAAAATAGTTTCATATCTATGGGATTTTGGTGATGGAACTACTAGTAATGATTCTAATCCTACTCATTTATATACAAAGGATGGTAACTATAATGTTAAACTTACTGTAACTGATGACAAAGGGGCTTATAATTCTGAGAGTACTTCAGTTAACGTAATTGATGATTCTCCAAAAGATATTTTAATTTCTCATGAACCAAATGATACCTTTGAAACTGCAAATGGACCTATACTTTCTAATACAATTGCTAAAGGAACGCTTGATGAAAGTAATGGAAAAGATATTTTCTACTTTGATGTTACTTCAGCAGGAGAAATTGATATTGCAGTAAACAATGAAAATGCCATAGGAATGAATTGGGTGCTTTATAGTGAATCTGATCATGACAATTATGTAGCTTATGCTACTAATAGAGACAATGGAAAATTAACAGGATTATATAATGCTCCTTCAGCTGGAAGATATTATCTAGTTGTGTACAAGCATTCTGGGACAAGTGGATCCTATACTATTGATGTTAAAGGACCTCTATCTTCTAAGGATAATTCTTCAACAGATGCTTTAATTTCTCATGAACCAAATGATACCTTTGAAACTGCAAATGGACCTATACTTTCTAATATAATTACTAAAGGATCGTTTGATGAAAGTAATGAAAAAGATATTTTTTACTTTGATGTTACTTCAGCAGGAGAAATTGATATTACAGTAAACAATGAAAATGCCATAGGAATGAATTGGCTGCTTTATAGTGAATCCGATCATAATAATTATGTAGCATATGCTACTAATAGAGATAATGGAAAATTAGCAGGAGTATATAATGCTCCTTCAGCTGGAAGATATTATCTAGTTGTGTACAAGTACTCTGAAACAAGTGGATCCTATACTATTGATGTTAAAGGAGCTTTATCTTCTAAGGAGAATTCTCCAGAAGATACAAATGATACCTTTGGAACTGTAAATGGACCTATACTTTCTAATACAATTACTAAAGGAACGCTTGATGAAAGCAATGAAAAAGATATTTTCTACTTTGATGTTACTTCAGAAGGAGAAATTGATATTGCAGTAAATAATGAAGATGCCATAGGAATGAATTGGATGCTTTATAGTGAATCTGATCATAATAATTGTGTAGCCTATGCCACTAATAGTGACAACGGAAAATTAACAGGATCATATGATGCTCCTTCAGCTGGAAGATATTATTTACTTGTATACAAGTTCTCTGGAACAAGTGGATCCTATACTATTGATGTTAAAGGACCTTTATCTTCTAAGGATAAATAATTTTATATAATAAACAAGAGAAATTTGATTTCTATAATTTTAATTAAATTTACCTTTTGTAAATTCAACGAAATAGAAAGTGATGGTATTATTCCATCACTTTTTTAGAATATTACAAAATAAATAAAGAAAAGTTATAGAGGATAAAATTATGCTTTTGAAATACTTATTCTCCAATAATAATTTCAGCTCTACCATCATCTTTAGCTTTAATTTCTTCTGCAACTTCAGATGGAGATTTTAATTTGCTTCTATCTTTTACATATGTTGAATCTTCCCAGAAAGGCGTGTCCATACCTCCCATATATACTGCAGTTATCTTTATGTCTTTATCTGCAAGTTCTTTTTGAAGACTTTCTGTAAATCCTCTAATTGCAAACTTACTTGCGGAGTACATAGTTTCATTAGCTTTTCCTCTTAATCCTGCTGTAGATATTATATTTAATATCTTTTGATTTATACAAGAGAGTAGCTTTTGTGTAACTAGAATTGTTCCCTTAATATTTACGTTTATCATAGTATCCATCTCACTTATAGTAAGTTCTCCTAGAGGTCCAAAGAACCCTACTCCTGCATTATTTATTAAATAATCTATAGTAATATGATTTTCACTAATATACTCTCCTAGTTCTTCTACAGATTTGGGGTTACTTATATCACAAGTAACATATTCTGATGTTGCTCCCATCTGAATAATTTCATTTGATATTTTCTCTAGTTTTTCTTTATTGCGACCAACTAATATAATATGATTTTTATCTTTTCCGTAACATTTGGCAAGCTCTGCTCCTAAGCCACTTCCAGCCCCTGTAATTAAAATCTTTTTCATAGTTTATCCCTCCATTTACAAACTTTTAGTAATAAATTAATCATATAAATCTTTAGCTAATTTTTCTAATCTATCTCTATCTAAAATTTTTATAATATTTTTTTCCTATATATAATTTTTTTATCCATTAAAGAATTAATAGTTCTAATCAAATGCCTATAACTAGTTCCTAATAATTCAGCTATATCATTTAATTTAAAAATCTCAACTTCATCTGAATTTTGATTTGAATTCTCACTATCATAGCTTAATGCTAAAATATAACTTGCTAATCTTTCTTCTAAAGGATATGAAAAATTATGCATACTCGAATGTGAACTTGTGCTTAATTTATCTGAGAATATTTTAGATATATATTTATAAAAATTAATATCATCAGTAGCATATTTTCTCATATCATCAAAAGATATTACTATAAATAATGCATCATCTAAGCACTGAACATTACAGGTTGGTGGTTTATTTCCTATAAACTCTATGTCCCCAAGAATTTGTAATGGATTATAAAATCTTAATGATAATGCTTTACCATTTTTAGAGATTGTATATATCTTAACTGTTCCTTTAACAAGAAAATAAAGATGTTCTATATCTCCATTAGACATATATACATGTTCTCCTTTATTAAAGGAATACAACTCCATATAATTTGTCATATCATTTTTAAATATTTTATCTATATCAAATTTTTTTACGTAATACTTTATATCTTTTTTGTTATCAATTTTAATCATTACCATCACCATTTTTATATTATATTAAATAAAAAGCTCTTAAAATGACATATGTCATTTTTCTATGAGTTTTAACATATATTTTTCTGTCACTATTAGTGCAATAAATTATGCTTTTGTACCTAAGATAGCTATTCTAGTATTTCAGGTTATAGCTACTATGTTAATTGCTTAATCATATATTTTCTTGCTATAAGAAAAAATTATTTATTAGATATTGAAAAAAATTATCATAATTTATTTTAAGTGAATAGTATATATAAACAAGGTTTTATAAATAGCAGATTTCAAAGGAAGGTATAGCTTTTACCATGAAATAAAAAATTTACTCTAGAAATGTGGTGAATTTTTTGTTTTATAGTAAAAGTACTTATGTGGCAATTCTAAATTAGAAATATATAAATTATCTAGATTATTAATCATTTTATTGTATCCTTTAATATGAAATTTAATGGAAGTATTACAATTTTTCATTATAATTAAATAGATGGAAATAAATTCATTTAAATAACAAAAATATATATATATTTACAAATTATTGATATAATATTAAAATTTTGGTACTATTGTATTGTAAATACAAATTATTTGAATAAATATTATTTTATGAGGGATGATTATGAATATAAAAAAAGAGGACAAGCATATTATAGGTAGGATTATAAATATATTTAAACCATATAAGTGGAAAGTAATACTAGTAATTATTTGTATAATAATATCATCTGGATTAAGTATACTAACACCTCTTGTTAATCAGCGATTAATGGATGAAGGATTAATTGGAAAAAATTTGAAAGCTATTATAACATATTCTATTTATAATTTAATTCTGATAACTGTTATTCAAAGCTTAGAAGTAATAGAAACTAAATATCGTTCTTATATAGAAAATTTATTATCTTATAATCTTGAAAAGGAAGCCTTTAAACATACTTTAAAACTTAAAATGAGTTTTTTCTGGAGTACAAATTATGCAGAGATAATAAGTAATTTAAGGACAGATATTGATAATATATCTTAAATAGCCAATCAGGGTACATTTTATATCTTAACAAGCATTTTTAGAATTATAGTAGGAATTATCGGATTGATTGCTATCGATTGGAGGCTTAGTATCTTAGTAGCGGTAGTAACCCCAGCAAGATATTTAGTTGTAAAATATCTTGCTAAAAAGAGAAAAAAGCTTATTTGAAAAATATATTGAAAGTTATGAAGATTATTCAGGTTGGTATGGTGATACCATTGGAGGTATCAAGGAAGTAAAAATTTGGGGATTAGAAGCATTAAAAACAGGTCAATTTATAAAAAAACAAAGAAATATGATAAAACAAAATATAAAAATGTCATATTTAGGAAAAGCAAATGAATTTTCAGAAACACTGTTTACACAAATAATAACAACATTAATATATGTTATTGGTGGGTATATGATTATAGGGGAAATACTTACTGTTGGAAAATTAGTTGCCTTTATTACATACAGTGCTTATGTCACTGCACCTATATTTGCAATTATGAACATTGGATATAGTTTTGCAAGTGTATTACCATCTGCAAAAAGATATTTTGATTTTATGGATATGGAGAATGAAGCCATCACTGGAAAAAATCCATTACAAAAATTAAATACAAATGAAGTTCTAGGAACTATTGAGTTTAAAAATATTGAATTTTCATATAGAGATAATGAACCTGTATTAAAGGATATTAGTTTTAAAATAAATGCTGGAGAAAAAGTTGCTATAATTGGCAGTAATGGTTCAGGAAAATCAACAATTATTAATCTAATTTTAAGATTTTTAACTCCTAATTCTGGAGAAATACTTCTAGATGGCAAAGATATTAATTCTTTGAAATTAAAAGATTATAGACAATTAATATCTGTAGTAAGTCAAGATGTATATTTATTTAATAGTACTATAAAGGAAAATATTATACTTAATTCTAAGAAAACTGATACTGAAATGCATTCAGCTGTAAGAAAAAGTGGAGCATATAAATTTATTGAAGAAATGTCTAACCAATATGAAAGTATTGTAGGAGAAAGAGGAAGTAAGCTATCTGGTGGTGAAGGACAAAAAATAGCTATGAGTAGAGCTTTAATTAGAGATTTTAAAATATTAATATTAGATGAGGCTACAGCTAATTATGATATAGAAGCTGAATATCAGGTAAATAATGTGATTAAAGAAAGTTATAAAGATAAAACAATTATTATAATAACCCATAAACCTGATATATTATTAAAAGTTGATAAGATTATAGTTATTAACGATGGATATGTGGAGGATATTGGAAGCCATTTAGAGTTATATAAAAGAAATAAATTTTACAGAGAAATGATAAATACGCCTTTAAAGGCAACTATATAATAGCTATTAACATCCTTATTTCAGTTCTCGAGAAAAATATTGGATATTAATATATAAAATTTAAGAAAATAAAAAGTTTAAATTGTGAAAGCGGAGTTTTAAAAAGATATTGATTTATTTTATAATCAAATTTTGAACATGTTTCTTTGTGAAAATGAGGAAATTTAAAAATACAAGGGGTATTACAATTATTTATGTAACGAACTACAACAGTAGTAAAAGTTTCTAATACCAATAAATGAATTTTGAGCATAAAATAGAATAGATTTAATATGGTGATAATTAAGATTAATATATTATTACACTTATAGATATTTTCTGTTCTTTCATTTTTGCTATTATCATATCTTGAAAAGTATGGTTTTAAAATTCATAGAATAGTACAACATAGTTTTGACATACCCGCATATCATTGATGTGAATTCTTACCTTTGTTATTTCAACAAATAGAATTTTGATAAGCAAATATGATTGATGGATTATAACCATTGTGCTTCACCTATATCATACATATCTAATAAAAACACATTTATGATTATATAGATGTGTTTTTTATTTTATTTAAAACAGTAGAGGAGGTACTTAGCTCATTCGAAGAATAAAAATATAGTTTATATAAAATATACTATCTTATTTGCTATTTTACATAAACTTCAGAAATAATAAAGTTAAACATTTTAATAATTATAAAATATCAAAGAATTTGTTATGTGAATAAATTTAAAAGTAATATAAAAATAACTGTTAACACTATGATTTAAAAGCATGTTATTAGATATAATAATACTGTGTGGATATACTATTTTTAAATTTAAAATGCAAAATTCACAGTTGTGGATATTCATTAGAATTAACCGCCACCCCTTCAATAATTGAAAATTGACAATGGAATACGGACAATTGTTGATATTTCTCAGCTATCACTGAGAAATTTACAATTATTTATCTGTAACGTTGAACAATGTTCTTCACATAACTAGTAATATAATTACTAGTTAGAAACATATTCAAGTAAACTATTTTGTTAAAAAATAATTTCAACCTTAATTTTGAATTGTCAATTTTGAATTCTCCATTGGTGAAGCCCCTGGGGTGCAGTATGATATGGCACTGCATCTGCAACATTAAACAATATTTAAAGTATATTACTTATCTCCATAAGTTTAGTGCAATTTCATTGATTTTGTTCCAAGCTATACTGCACCTCAGGGGAACCCTGACGGGCTTCACTACTGTTCCCCAGAGGTGGAGAAACTGGCGAACAATGTTCGCCCCTACATAGACTAGCAATTATATTGCTAGTAAAAATATGTTAAAGAAATTATTTTGCCTAAAAATGATTTCTACTTTAATTGTGAATTGTGAACTGAGAACTGTGCATTAATTTAAGTTGTGAATTATTTTAACTTGGTTAAAATTACAAACTAAAATGTTTAAAAGCGTACACATGTGGTATTAATAAACTTATGTTTTTATGATAATATTTTATTATAAGTTTAACTAACGAATAAAACTATTGAAAGGAACTAAGGCATTTTAAAAAAATAACTAGTCATTAACTAGTATTTTGTATTATACTTCGTCAAAATTTATTATCAGTGTGTCTTTCATCTATAAGAAATAGACGGTAAATCTTTGACTAATTATTTTAATGCCTAAAAGGAAAGAAAAATGAAATATCGTGAAAGTATTAAAAAATCAAAAAGAATAATTATAAAAATTGGTACATCAACTTTAACTTATAGCAATGGAAACATAAATTTAGGAAGAATTGAAAAAATAGCTATGTCAATATCTGACTTAATAAATAGTGGGAAAGAAGTAATCCTTGTAACATCTGGAGCTATAGGTGTTGGAGTAAGTAAAATGCACCTAAAGAAAAAACCAAAAACTATTAGAGAAAAACAAGCAGCAGCATCTGTAGGCCAAGTGGCACTTATGAATATTTACAGTAAATTATTTGGAGAATATGGCTATTCAGTAGGTCAAATACTTTTAACAAGAGATAATATAGAAAGTGAAAGAAGTAGAAACAATGTTGTAAACACTTTTGAAACTTTGCTAGAAAGTAGAATAATTCCAATAGTAAATGAAAACGATAGCGTATCTATAGATGAAATTGAAAATGTATCTAGATTTGGAGATAATGATAATCTAGCGGCAATAGTTTCTACTATTGTGAATGCAGACCTTTTAGTAATATTATCGGATATTGATGGATTTTATGACTCTAATCCAAGAACAAACAAGGATGCAAAGTTTATAAAAGAGGTAAAATCTATAACTGATGAAGTACAAAGTTTTGCAGAAGGTGCAGGAAGTAACTTAGGTACAGGTGGCATGGAAACTAAAATATATGCAGCAAAACGTGTAACTGATAATGGTACAAATATGATATTAGCAAATGGAAAAGATCCAAGTATACTTATTGATATATTAAATGGAGAAGAGGTAGGAACTCTGTTTCTTGGAAAAGAAATATAAATAAAGCATAAAGGGGGTATTATTCGCAAGAGCAACTTAATCATTTTTTAGGTATTAAAGGCATTGAAACTAAAAAAGTAATTGGATATTGTAGAGTATCAAGCAATAAGCAAAAAGATGACCTTGAAAGGCAAATTGAAAATGTTAAAACTTATATGATAGCAAAAGGTTATCAGTTTGAAATTGGAAGTGGAATTAACTACAATAAAAAAGGATTAAATCAATTAATAGATATGATAACTAATTCGGAAGTTGATAAGTTAGTAATTTTGTATAAAGATAGATTATTAAGATTTGGATTTGAAATCATAGAAAAACTATGTAATAAGTATGGTACCACTATTGAAATCATAGACAACACTGAAAAAATAGAAGAACAGGAATTAGTTGAAGATTTAATCAAGATTGTTGCTGTTTTTAGTTGCCGTTTACAAGGCAAAAAAGCAAATAAGGTAAAGAAAATGATTAAGGAGTTGTTAGAGAATGATACTGGCGAAGAAAGTTAGAATTATTCCAAACATAGATCAGGAACAACAACTTTGGAAGTCTGTTGGAACTGCAAGATTTATTTACAATTGGACACTGGCAAGACAAGAAGAAAATTATAAAAATGGCGGTAAGTTTATTAACGATGGGGATTTAAGAAAAGAACTAACTATTCTAAAGAAAGCAGAACTTAATTGGCTTAATGAAGTATCTAATAATGTGGCAAAACAGGCTGTAAAAGATGCTTGTAATGCTTATAAAAAATTCTTCAAAGGTTTATCGGATAAACCAAAATTTAAAAGTAGAAGAAAATCTAAACCATCATTTTATAATGATACATCAAAACTTAAAGTTAAAGAAAATATAGTATTACTTGAAAAGGTAGGTTGGGCTAAAACAGTAGAACAGATACCTATGAATGTTAAATATACTAATCCAAGAGTAAGTTTTGATGGGAAGTTCTGGTATATATCTGTAGGCATTGAAGAAACAGAACATATATCAAAAACACAGATATATCAATTGGAGTAGATCTCGGATTAAAAGATTTAGCTATAGTCAGTAATATAGATAAGCCATTTAAAAATATTAATAAAACTAAAGAAGTTAAAAGACTAAAAAAGAAGTTAAAAAGAAAACAAAAACAAGTTTCAAGAAAATATGAAAAAGGTAAAATCCAAATAGGGAAGGAAGGTGAAAACCGTTATAAATTTACTAAAACTAATAATATTAAAAAACTCGAAAGAGAAATAAGACTTATTCAAAGAAGGCTTTCAAATATACGTTTAAATCATATTCATAAAGCAACAACTGCAATAGTGAAAACCAAGCCAAGCAGAATAGTTGTTGAAGATTTAAATGTGAAAGGTATGCTTAAAAATAAACACTTATCAAAGGCTATACAAGAACAATGTTTCCATAAATTTATTAGTATTTTAGAATACAAAAGTAGATTTAATGGAATTAAATTTGTTAAAGCAGATAGGTTTTATCCTTCAAGCAAAACCTGTTCTTGTTGTGGAGCAATAAAGAAAGATTTAAAACTTAAAGATAGAGTTTTTATTTGTCCATCATACAATAGTAAGATTGATAGGGACAAAAATGCGTCAATAAATCTTTCAAGATATAAACAATCAGCATAATATCATGAGCAAGATAATGCTGATATGTACTGTTCGTTACGCAGGAATTTAAGCCTTTGGAGCAAAATATCAAACTGGAGTAGTCTTATGACAAAACAGGTTGCGTTGAATAAGGAATAAATCCCTAAATATTAGATTTTAGTAGATTTTATGTAACGGTAAATTTAGATGAAAGAGTTAATTTCAAAAGGTAAGAAAGCAAAAGAAGCTTCGTACATATTATCAAATATTTCAACAAATGAAAAAAATAAAGCTTTAAATGAAATGGCAAAAGCCCTATTAGAAAATTCTAAGGACATAATAGAAGCAAATAAAATCGATATAGAAAATGCAAGAAATAAGGGAACATCAGAATCAATGATAGATAGATTGCTTCTAAATGAGGATAGAATCAAAGGAATGAGCGGTGGCTTAACACAAGTAGCAAGACTAGAAGACCCTATAGGTGAAGTAAGTTCAATAGTAATTAGGCCAAACGGATTACAAATAGGGAAAAAAAGAGTGCCTCTAGGAGTAATAGGAATAATATACGAGGCAAGACCAAATGTTACTTGTGATGCAGTAGGATTATGTTTAAAATCAGGTAATACAACAATATTAAGAGGTGGAAGTGAAGCTATAAACTCTAACAAAAAAATAGTAGAGGTATTAAAGGGAGCACTTGAAAACACTCAATTACCGGTAGATTGTATCCAATTAATAGAAGATACAAGTAGAGAAACTGTTAAAGAAATGATGAAGTTAAATGAATATATAGACGTGCTAATACCAAGAGGAGGAGCAGGATTAATAAAATCAGTAGTAGAAAATGCTACAGTACCGGTAATAGAAACAGGAACAGGAAATTGCCATGTTTATGTTGATAAAAACTGCGACTTAGAAATGGCAAAAGAAATAGTTATTAATGCAAAAACTAGTAGACCGGCAGTTTGTAATGCTGAGGAAAAACTACTTGTTCATGAAGACGTAGCAAAAGAATTTATTCCAATAATAGTAGAGGAATTAAGAAAAAGAAAAGTAGAAGTTAGAGGAGATAAAAGTTCTATAGAAATAGTAAATGATATAATACTAGCAGATGAAGAGGACTATTATAAGGAATATTTAGATTACATAATTTGCATAAAGATAGTGAAGGATACAGATGAAGCTATAGCACATATAAATAAATATGGTTCAGGGCATTCTGAAGTTATCGTGACAAAGGACTACAACAATTCTCAAAAATTCCATCAACGTGTAGATGCAGCAGCAGTTTATGTAAATGCTTCCACTAGATTTACTGATGGAGAAGAATTTGGATTTGGAGCAGAAATAGGTATAAGTACTCAAAAACTACATGCAAGAGGTCCAATGGGACTTAAAGAGCTTACTACTAATAAATATATAATATTTGGAAATGGCCAAATAAGATAATGATTAAGTAGTGAAAGAAAATAATTAATATTATTTTCCTCACTACTTTTATTTTATTTAGTACATACTTTCAATTAATTCTGATAATTTAATCAAGCCTTTTATCAATTCATCAGGTGAAGCATAGGAATAAGAAATACGTATATGCTGGTTTTTTGAAAAATCATATATGCTTCCAGGAGTTATTAGAAGTTTTTCCTTTAAAGCTAAGTCAAATAATCTATCCGTTGAAATATTTTTGTTAAGCTTTAACCAAATATAAAATCCTCCAGCAGGAACATTCCAAGTAGCGATATCTTTAAAATGAGATTCTAGTGTATGTAAAACTAAATCACGACGCTCTTTTAAATTTTTTCTTAGGCTGAGTAAATGCTGATCGTAAAGTCCGCTTTCTAGCAATTCTGCCAATGCCCATTGTGAAAGAGAACTTGATCCATAATCTGTTTGCATTTTTACATCTCCTAGACGCTCTACGATAGATTCAGGTCCAGCTAACCAACCTATACGAAGACCGGGTGCTAGGGATTTTGATATACTTCCCATATATAGAACCATACCGTTTTTATCATGAGCTTTTAATGGGTGAGGAGGAAGTTCATCTATCCATAGATCTCTATATGCATCATCTTCTATGATTGGTAAACGGTTATTTTTACACCAATTTAAAAGTTCCATACGCCTTGCTTCTGTCATAACTATACCAGTTGGATTATGAAAAGTGGGTATGGTATATAGTAAAGGTGTTTCTTTTAGATAGCGATTTCTATCTAGAGCCCAAGGAGTAATACCACTGCTATCCATAGGAACTCCACTAAGCTTCATTCCTGCAGATTGAAAAATATGTAGTGAGTTTAAGTAAGATGGAGATTCAACAAATACCGTTGAACCTGGTCGTAGCATACATACTGAAATTAATTGTAAAGCCTGCAATGAACCAGAAACAATCAGTATGCAAGATGGTGGTACATATATCCCATACTTTGTTAAGTATTGACTCAAAACTTTTCGCAGCTCAAGAAGACCAAGAGGGGCTAAATAGTTTAAGTCATATGCTCTTTCAGGTAATTTTCGTAAGACCTTATCCATCATATCACGAGGGAATAAATTAGGTGACAGTTCACAAGTACCAAGTCGTGTGATACCATCAACAAATTCCATCTTGTTTATAGTTTGAATAGTAACAGAGTTGGATTTATGTATGCTGGAATCAATATAGTGCTGCCAGTTTGGCGGAGAAGTAGACAGTAGCAAAGACCAAGTGTTATTAACGATTGTAGTGCCATGTCCAGATTTACCTTCTAGGATTCCAAGAGAGGTTAGCTCTTCTAAAGCCGCAACTATAGTACTTCTATTAACATCAAACATTTTTGCAAGTTCACGTTGAGAGGGAAGTTTATTACCAATAAGCCAGTCGCCTTTAGAGATTTTATTACTAATATAGTTAACAATTTGTTTGAAAATTGGAATATTACTGGCTTTATCAGGTTTCCATTCTATATTTACTATATTAGATGTTCTATTTTCCATGAAATTGCCTCCTTATATATTCAAATATAGATAAACTACTTTAAAAATTAATGTATATCTGAATATAGCTACACTCTTAAGTATTTCAATTCACGATTCACAATGCAAAATTCACAATTAAGGTGGAAATTATTTTTAATCAAAATAATTTCTTTAATGAATTTTTTAACTAGCAATATAATTGCTAGTTTTCCACCTCTGGGGAACAGTAGTGAAGCCCTTTAGGGTTCCCCTGAGGTGCAGCATAGATTGGAACAACACTAATAAATTTAACTAACACTAAGGAGAGACTACATTTGCTAGTCTCTTTATAATAAGTTACTGCGTAACTTCAAAGATAAATAATTTTAAATTTCTCAGCTTTTGCTGAGAAATATCTACAATTGTGAATTGTGAATTCAATAGTTTCAGCTATGATACTAAAAGATATCTTATTTTTACATATATTAATTTTAGAGCTGGTATATCTATACTATTCTTTTTAATCACTTCCATTGTAACACTTGGTTGGTTTGACATTCAATAAATGGATGGATACAATATTAAAACCTTTCAGTATAATAAAAGAAAAATAAGAAAGGTTAGGTGATAATTATGCGTATAAATGATTTTAAACTGGAAGTATTCTTCGGAAAGCATGAATTCTCAGCTCCATATTTATTGACTCAATCAGATTGTGAGTCAATGTCTGTAAAAGAACTATTAGCTCTTGAGCCTGAGGCAGAAGAAGGATTGTTAAATGGATGGTTAGGATATACTGAAGTTCCTGGAAGTCCAGAACTACGAAAAGAAATCTCTAAGCTTTATAAAAATATTAATTCAGAAGAGGTCATTGTTCACGTTGGTGCACAAGAACCAATATTTAATTTCTTGAATGTGTGCTTAGAAGCTGGAGATCATATGATATGTCAGTTTCCAATATATCAATCTTTATATGAGGTAGGTAACGCTATTGGATGTGAAGTATCCAAGTGGTCACTTAAAGAAGTAGAAAATGGTTGGTCTATAGATTATGATGAATTAGAAAAAATGATTAAGCCAAATACAAAGCTAATTTGTGTTAATAGTCCAAATAATCCTACAGGATATATATTTACAGAAGAAGAAATGAGAAAGATTGCCGACATTGCTCGTAAGCATGATATATATGTATTCTGTGATGAAGTATATAAAGGTATTGAATTAGACGGAGTTAAACGACCATGGTTTGCAGATATTTATGAAAAAGCTATATCTCTTGGGGTAATGTCTAAAGCATATGGTTTAGCTGGACTTAGAATTGGTTGGATTGCTACAAAAGATAAAGAAATCCTTGAAAAGATGATAAAGATGAAGCACTATACCAGTATTTGTTGCAGTAGTACTGCTGAATATCTTGCAACTGTTGCTTTAAAGCATAGTGATGAGATTTTAGAGCGAAATCGTAAAATCATTGAAGGAAACCTTGAAATAGCGGATAAATTTTTTGAAAAGTATGCTAATTTATTTAAATACAACAGACCAGGTGCAGGCCCTATAGCTTTTCACAAAATGAATATTGATATGCCAATAGGAGAATTCTGCGATAAATTGGTTGCGGAAAAAGGAGTATTACTTCTACCAGCAGATATATATGCCTTTAAAGATAATTATTTTAGGATGGGATATGGTCGAAAGGATTTTGAAACTAATTTAAAAGTTTTTGAAAATTACTTAATTGAAAAGAAACTTGTGTAGGTAATTAATATGAAAACATTGTTACTTAATCAAAAAGAAGTAATGCAAATATTAAATATGACAGATACTATTGCTGCAGTAGAAGAAGCATATAAGGACTTTAATAGAAAATTGGTAGTTCAACCACCGATTCTTTCTATTGAGGTACCAGATTATAATGGGGAAATGGATTTAAAGGCTGGGTATTCAAAGTCCACAGAGATGATTACTGTTAAAACTGCAGTTGGTTATTGGGACAATCCAAAGTGTTATAATTTACCTACACTTTTAGCAACCATAACTTTATATGATGGAAAAAATGGCTATCCAGTATGTATAATGGATGGCAGCTTGATTACAGGATATCGAACAGGTGCAGCTGGTGGTGTTTCGGCTAAGGTACTAGCGAGAAAAAATTCAGAAGTTGTAGGTGTGATAGGTGCTGGAAATCAAGCTAGAATGCAGATGGTAGCGCTTAAAGAGGTCTTGCCTATAAAAACAGTAAAGGTTTGGAGCACTATAGGTGAAGATATGTTGAAGTATAAGCAAGATATAGAATCAATGCTTGGTATTGAGGTTATCCTATGTGACGAACCAAAGAAAGCTGTAAAATCTTCAGACATTATTGTCACTGCAACATCTAGTAAAAATCCTATTGTACAAGATGAATGGGTTAGTCCTGGCACCCATATAATAGCAATTGGTGCAGATATGGAAGGTAAGCAGGAGCTTGATTCAAAAATTTTTTCCCATGCTAAAATAGTTGTAGATAATATACAACAGTGTATGCATCGTGGTGAGACACAAAATTCAATAAGAGAAGGTATCATTACTGAAAAAGATTTATATGGAGAAATTGGTGAAATCTTATTAGGTACTAAATTGGGGCGTGAAAATAATGAAGAGATTACTATATTTGACTCTACAGGAATGTCCATTCAAGACAACATAACTGCTTGCATGATATTTAAAAATGCAATTCGGTTAGAGATTGGACAAAGTATTGAATTGATATAATCTAGTTAAGATTAATATCACTGAAGTATTCCAGCATTTCATCATAAATAGGACAAAAATATATCGCATCAATCCTAATAATATGATTTTATATCCCTATATATTATGTAATAGATAGGTGAAAGTGGCTGTAATTTGCTAAATGGTATATTAATTTAGTAAATTTTCCTTGTTGTGCTTTACCTACATTATAAAACTAAATAAACTTAGGAGGAATTTAAATATGGGAATATCAGTTTATATAGTAAATGCTTTTACTAAAGATAATAAAGGGGGTAATGGTGCAGGTGTAGTTGTAGATGCTTCTATGCTTAACAGCTCAGAAATGCAAATTATTGCAAAAGAAGTAGGGCTATCTGAAACAGCTTTTATAATTCCTAATGCTAATAAAAAAGAACATAATAATTCTAAGAATCTAGAAGATTATGATTTTGAAGTTAGATTCTTTACACCAACTCAGGAAGTTGAGCTTTGTGGTCATGCTACTATCGCTAGCTTTTATACCTTAGCAAAGCTAGGAATGATAACCTGCGATGAAGGAAAAAATCAAAAAATTATAAGACAAAAAACTAAAGTAGGTATATTAGATGTAGAGCTTAATTTTAATGATGGTAACATATCTAATGTTCTAATGACTCAAGCAGAGCCTAAATTTTTATTTGAAATAGATGATAGTAAAGAACTTTGTGATATTTTAGGTATTTCAAGCGAAGATATTTTTATAGAATCTTTTAAGACAAAACCTCAGGCAGTATCTACTGGACTTGCAGATATAATGCTTCCTGTTAAAAATCTTAAAGTATTAAAATCAATTAATCCTGATTTTAAGAAATTAGCAGACTATAGTAACTCTTTAGGTGTGATTGGAGTTCATGCTTTTACTTTAGAAACAGAAAATGATACTTCCACTGTTTCTACAAGGAACTTTGGCCCAGCAGCAGGAATTGATGAAGAAAGTGCAACAGGCACTTCTAATGGAGCATTAGGAGCTTATCTTATAAAGAATGAAATTATAAAAGTTAATGAAGATGAAAATATAACTATTTATTGTGAACAAGGATACTATATGGATAATCCTAGTGAGATAATAGTTAAAGTAGAAAAAAGTTTCGAAAGAATTAGTATTAAAGTAGGTGGAAAAGCCTCAATAGTGAACAAAACTGAAATATAATTAGGTGTATTCTAAAGGGCTTTTGCCCTTTTTTATTAAGTAAAAAGCCAGCGCCTTTAGACGCTAGCTAAAAAAAACAGCCTTATAACCTCAGATCAAGCCATCCATTTTAATGGTGGTTATGCCTTTATGATTATAAAATTTATTTAGCTTGTCCACTTTTTTACATTACACTTATTTATTAACTGTTTAAGACATATTATAACAAATATTATTCACGTAGTTTGTTTACTATCACCATAGGCCTCATCATTTCGTTATCTTCATGGTCTAATAAATGACAGTGCCATACATACCCAGGGAAATCACTTGGATCAAATGGAAATAAATTATCTCCAGGCTTTACCTCTTCAGGATTTTCTATATTTGGAAACATTGGTACAATTATTCTAGTAACTTGTCCAGAGTAAGCTATAACGGTATCTTTCCATCCACATTCTGAAGCTGTTGGTTTAATAGGCTTTCCTATTAAATAGCTGTTAGGGTCTATTATTTTTGTAGCATGGCTTAAGGGTGACGGACCATTTATAGCATTAAAATCATTAGCATATGAAGTGCTGTCAATAGCTTGTCTATCTAAGACTTGAAAATTTATAAGGTGTATATGAATTGGATGTGCTCCTCCAGTTATATTTACTATTTCCCATACTTGAGTAGATCCTACTAGTGGCTTTTCAGACACAGGTGCATGCCATAGTTGTCCATTTAATAAAAGCGCTTCTAGTCCTCCTTCATTTATTGCTGCGTTTAAAACAACAACTCTTTTAGAAACTGTTTCCTGTAGTTTTGGAATATTATTTAATTTGCAAGGTAACTTTAAAGGACGACAGTTATATTTGCACTTTTCTATTTTAAACTGCATTACTTGTCCTGTTGTTTCTTCATCTAATGGTGAGTTTTCATTTACATTTAGTAATAATACTTTTTCATCTGTAAATTTAGAAAAGTCTATTATAACATCTATTCTTTCTGCTGGTGATAAAGTTATTTCATCTACATATATTGGTTTTTCAGCATATCCAGAATCAGTACCAATTATTATGAAGTCTTTATTATTTGATAATTTAAAAGTATAAAATCTTGAATTTGAACTATTTACTATTCTAAATCTATAAGGTCTTTTCTTAACATTTAAATTTGGCCACACCTTACCATTAACAACAATAGTATTTCCTAAAAATGCAGGTCTCCAATATGGATAAGTGTTTGGATTGATTCCATTAGATGGAAAGTGTAAGCTGCCATCTTCATTAAAGGACTTATCTTGTACTATAAGTGCTATATCATATTTACCTTGAGGGAGTGGAGAGCAATCCTCACAATCTAATATATTATAAGGATCTTTTATTATATATGCTCCAGTTAAACCAGCATAAACATTTAATCTAGTAATTCCCATTGTGTGATCATGGTAAAATAAATTTGAGGACTGTTGTCGATTTAAATATTTATATACATTAGTTTCATATGCTGATCCTGTTATACCATTGAAGGTAAACCATGAGTCAGGAAATCCATCGTATTTAGCTTCAGTTTCTCCTCCATGAAGGTGGGTAACTGTAGGAACTGGAAATTGTGCTTGAATAAATCCAGGAGGAAATGGTGGCCATGGCTTTGGAGGTACTATAAAATTGTTTGGATTTGCCCAGTGAAGAGTTGGGTCTACAGGTAGTATATGCTCACTATCTATTTTATTTCTCCACTCTACGGATATAGCTTCATTTTTTTTAACTATAAATGAAGGACCTGGAGTAGATGATACATATTCTTCTGTATCGTCATTGCTATAAACTATACCTCCATATGCATATACTGTAGTCTTAGGATAACCCTCTGGTAACATTTGAACTTCAGTTTTAATTATATCTACTTTATAAGCTGGTATACATTTATTTAGTGTACAATCATACTCATATATAGGTTTAAAAACAGGTAATATATCGAGATCAGAGGTGTATTTTGATATTGTTTTTGAATCAATCAAGAAATCATCTCCTTTTCTTTCAGATGCCTTAATTCAATGTATGATTAATTTCTTGTTAAGGTTACGATCTGTAAAATTGAAATGAAGAGAAAATAAAATGATTTTATGTGAATAACTTTTAGTTTTACTTGTTTTATAATAAATTGCAAAAATAAGAGGAACAAACTTGAAATTCACATAGCAGTTATGATAAGTTATATTAAGAAAATACGTTGATAAGTACTAGAATTTTATAATATTGTTAGGTGATTAATTATGAATAATAACATTAATATATTAGTGGTAGAAGACGATAATGATATAAATAAAATGCTAGCAAAACTCATGGAGAAGGGTGGATATAATGTAAGGCAGGCTTACTCTGGAACAGAAGCTATGCTATATATTGAAAATGTAGATTTTCATTTAGTTTTGTTAGATTTAATGTTGCCTGGAATTACAGGTGAAGAATTACTAAAAAATATAAGAAAAACTAAAAAAATGCCTGTAATTGTGATTTCAGCAAAATTGGAAAAGCAAGTTAAGCTAGATTTATTTAAATTAGGTGCTGATGATTACATTACTAAACCTTTTGATATTGAAGAACTGTCTGCAAGAATTAATGCTAATCTTAGAAGGTATATAGATTTTGATAATAGTTCGCCTAAAGAAGAAAATTTAGCATATAAAGATATCATTTTAAACAAAGAAACTAAAGAAGTTTATGTTAATGGTAAAGAATTATTTTTAACCTTTAGAGAATTTAATATATTAGAGTTACTTTTAACTCACCCTAAGAAAGTATTTAGTAAAGCTAATTTATATGAAAGTGTATGGGGAGATGAGTATTTAGGTGATGATAATACGGTCAACGTACATATGAGCAATTTGAGAAATAAATTAAATAAAGTAAATCCTAATAAGGAATATATAGAAACCATATGGGGAATGGGATATAAGCTTAAATCATAAAAATCTACTATGCATTTATTGTATAGTAGATTTTTTATTGTTTAATCTTAAGGTTTTCTTAAGGATTTCTTTAAATTCTCTTATATTTTCCTTACTAATATATAGCTATAAAGTAAATGGAAAACAATAACTGATAAATCATAATAGATGGAGGATATAAGATGAGTGAAGTTTTAAATGCAATCAATATAAGTAAAACTTATGGTAATCAAAGGGTACTTGATAATGTAAATATATCTATTGAAGAAGGTGAAATTATTGGTATTGTAAAATGGTGCGGGAAAAACTACTTTAATGAAAATTATTACAGGACTAATTCCTAAATATGAAGGAGAAGTTTTGTTAAAGGGTGAGAATATCAAATCTAAAAAGAATTATAAAACTAAACAAATAGGTTGTGTTATAGAAACACCTGGTTTTTATCCTGATTTAACAGGATATGAAAATTTACTTTTTTTCGCTGAAGTTTCTGGGTTAAAGGATAAAAAAGAAATTGATGAAGTTATTATGAGATTAGGAATTGAGAGTTATATAAATAAAAAGGTAAAAAAATATTCCTTAGGAATGAAGCAAAGATTGGGGTAGCACAGGCTGTTTTAACATGTCCGCCAATATTAATGTTAGATGAACCTACCAATGGATTAGATCCTGCCATAGTACCTAAGTTTAGAGAGTTTATAAAATATATGGCAAAGGAAAAAAACACTGCAGTTTTAATATCAAGTCATATTTTATCAGAAATAGAGCTTATGTGTGATAAAGTCATATTCATACAAAAAGGAGTGATATTAAAAGTTGAAAATCTAAATAAAACTGGGGAGGATTATAAAGTAATAGCACTCCAAAGCAGTAAATTAGAAAATTTAAAAGCATTTTTTGAAAAGAAAAAAAATCAACTATAAGTTAGCAGATGAAGATAGAGTTCATATAAGGATAAAAAGTTCAGAATTAGAAGATTTAACTTTGGATATAGCTGAAAATAAAATACCACTAAAAGGAATATATGAAGTAAAAGAAAGCCTTGAAGAAAAATACTTAAAGACTATGGGGGAAGATATAGATGCTTAAATTAGCTTTATTTAATGTTAAAAATATAGTTCGCTCAAAGCCATTTAAATATTTAATTATTGCAGCTTTTTTATATTCTTTAATGTGGCTTATAGCAGGACAATCTAGATCATTTGTTTTAGAAACTTATGTCATTGAATTTGGACGATTTTTATATACTATAATTTTATATGCTAGTCTTTCAGTTATGAGAAATGACATAATTACGGATACAATTAAAACTCTTTTTACAGGTGTTTTTAGCAGAACTAAAATAATGATGTCTAAGTTATTATCTTTAATTATATTAGGTTTTATATTTTCATTAATAGTTGAATTAGATGGATTTCTATTATCTATATTAGATTGGAGAAAAATGGGTGTTATAGAATTTTTGAAATTACCTCATCTTAAAATAATTTTAACTTATGTTGTAATAACATTTTCAGTAGGAGCATTCATGATTCTTATAAATTCCATAATTTTTAAACGCGGTAAAAATATCTTATCTACAATACTATTTTTAAGTATTGTAAATTTTTATAATGCATTTGTAGTAACTTTAGCATATAGCAATATTGAATTTGCTGAGAAAATTTCATTTTACGCCAAAACACCACTTTATATTTGGACTGACTTATTACTGAAATTAAATTTGGAAAGTTTAAATATAAATGAAGTTTTAATGGCTATAGCTTATGGCTTAATTTTCTCAGCTTGCTCTATTTTAATCCTAAATAAAAGAGAAATTAAGTAATAGTTTATTTTAAAATATAGTAATGGAGGAATTGATTTGGAAAGAAATTTAACTGTTGTTTCTTTAGAGTTTAAAAAGAAAAATTTTATTAAAAACATTTTAATTAGTGTCACTGTGTTAATACCTATATTATTCTTATGTTTTATTATAGATGAATCTATAGATATTTCTAATATAGTTCTTGGAACAGTTCCATATATGATTTTAGTTAATGGCTGTTTTTGTCTTACTCAGGAATTTACTAATAAAACGGATAAAATAATTTTTACAGGGGTTTTTAAGAGATATGAGATAATGATTTCAAAATTATTTAACTTTTTTGCTACAAGCTTAATTTATTTTATGTTTTTTCAAATTGTATCAATTTTGTATAATTTATTTATGAGCCAAAATATATCTCAGCTTATTAGTTTTACTACAGTAATAAATAACCTTTATGTATTTTTTATTTATACATTTACCCTAGGTTCATTTGCATTATTGGTTTCAGCAGTTACATCCAATAGCATATTTACTGGAATAATAACCTATGCTTTTTATTTTGATTTAATAATAGCTCTCCTTTCAAATGTAGTAGAATCAAGCAGTAATAAAATGGTGACAATTCTTATAGAAAAGCTGCCTTTTTATATTGCAGTTACAGGCTTTAACAATTTAAATTATACTTTTAATCAGTCTATAGTTATGATTGTTAGTGGATGCATATTTTTCGTAATAGCTTGTGCTATAATTAATAGAAAAAATATATGATTATAGAGGGGGACTATGGATAATTTTATATTAAGAATCTTTGGTGTTACTAAAATATATAAAAATTTAACAGTACTAGATAAGGTTAATATGTCAATAAAAAAAGGTCAAATTTATGGACTTATTGGATTAAATGGTGCAGGTAAAACTACTTTAATGAGAGTTATATCAGGCCTTATATAGAAGTAAATCGAGGAAGCATTGAATTATTTGGTGAAAGTAATACTGATAAAATACAGAAAGAGCGAAGAAGAATGGGATGTCTTATAGAAACACCAGCTCTACATTATTATAAAACTGTTTATGAAAATCTAGAAATTCAAAGATTACATAAAGGGATACCAGGAAAAGACTGCATAGAAAAAGTTTTAGAACTAGTAAATTTATTAAATTTTAAAAATAAAAAAAAAAGATCTTTCATTAGGTATGAAACAAAGACTGGGAATTGCAATGGCTTTACTTGGTAATCCAGAATTTTTAGTATTAGATGAGCCCATTAGCGGGCTAGATCCTATAGCTATAATTGAAACAAGAGAGTTATTAAAAAAGCTAAACAAAGAAGCTGGAGTTACTATTTTAATATCAAGTCATATATTAGAGGAACTTTATCAACTTGCAAATTGTTATGGCATAATTCATAAAGGAAAATTAATAGAACAAATAACAGATAAGGAATTGGAAGAGAAATGTAAAAAGTTTCTTCATATTAAAGTAGATAATTCAGCTAAGGCAGCAGTTATATTAAATACAAAGTTATCAACATCAAGCTTTAATATCTTGCCTAATAATATTATTAGATTATATGACTATGTAGATAGCTCAGAAATAGTATCTAAAGCTTTTGCTAGAGAAGGAGTGTTAGTAAAAGAACTTATGCCTATGGGAGATAGTTTAGAAGATTATTTTTCAAAAGTCATAGGGGGTGATATAGATGATTAATTTGTTAAAATCAGAGTTTTATAAGCTAAAAACCTCAAAAATATTTTTAGCAATTTTACTTCTGAATGTACCTCAAAGTATTTTATGCCCTATACTATTTAGCCACACTATGACTGGCAAAAAAGTACTAATTCAAGTATTTTTAGCACAAGAATTTATAGGATTCTTTATTTTTACTGGTATATTTGCAGCTTACTATATAGGCAACGAGTTTAGCTTTAGACATATAGTAAACTTAATTAGTTATGGACATAAAAGAAGAGATATTGTTTTGGCAAAAAGTATAGTTTATTACGTTGGGATCACTATTATAAACTTACTATCACCTATTTTAATAACTATAATAAATACCTTAATGAATGGATATGGAGAACCATTTACTTTCAATTCTTTTATATTTATAGTGGAAATCTTTTTTCTTATGACTCTTGTTTATATTGGTTTGTCTAGTATTGCACTTTTAATATCCTTTATATTTAAAAATCCATTAATTATTGTATCTTTATTTGTAATTATAGATTTTATTAGTAGATCTGCTAGATTTCATTCAGTTCAAGAGCAGGGTATTATTAAATTAATTTATGATAAAACTATATTTGGACAATCGTTAATTATATTATCCAATAATATTAGTTTTATAGGGGCACTTAGAGCTATATTAATAGTTTTGATTACAGTAGCAATTTCAACCAGTTTAAGTATATATTTTTTGAGAAAGCAGATATAAAATAAAGAAAGGCGGTAAATAAATGGTTTTTATTATAGTAGGATTGATAATTATAATAACATTTTTGTTTATACGCTTAATTTTCATGAAAAAGCAAATAGTGGACATAACAAAGCAGCTTATAGATATTAATAAAGATAAAGATGATAAAAAATTAACTGTAGCTTTAATAAATAAAGAAATTGAAGAATTGACTAAAAATATAAATACTACTTTGAGTTTGAAAAAACAATGTGAAATTAACAATATTAAACTCCAAAGCGAATTAAGAGAAACAATTGCTAATATGTCTCATGATCTTAGAACTCCTTTAACTTCAATTATAGGATATATTCAGTTTTGCAAATTAGATAATATAGTTGAAGAAGAGAGAATGGAGTATTTAAATACAGCAGAGCAAAGGGCAAAATTTCTTGAAACATTATTAAATGATTTTTATGAACTGTCCCTAATAGAATATTTAGATCATGAGCTTAAGCTGGAAAGTTTAAATATCACTAGAATATTACAAGAGCTCTTATTAGGTAGATATACGGATTTTTTGGATAAAGGGTTGAACCCTACTATAGAAATGCCAAAAGATAGCATATACATTATCGCTGAAGAAAAGTATTTAGAACGTATAATTGAAAACTTATTAAGTAATTCTATAAAATACGCAAAGGACAAGCTATATATTTCCTTAGTTTTAGAAGATGAAACAGTGCTATTAAGAGTCAGCAATACTACTGATGATTTAAATTTATAGATGTTGATAAAATTTTTGATAAATTTTATATGTCAGATAAAAATCGCTCAGGAAAAGGTACAGGAATTGGTCTATCAATAGTAAAAAGTTTAATAGAAAAAATCAATGGAACTATAGAAGCAGATAAGTGCGAAGGTATGCTAAATATTTATTGTAGATTTAGAGTTCATAAATTATATTGAACATAAAATAAAAATTCACCACATCTCTATGGTGAATTTTTTATTACATTTAAATAGATATCCTATATTATTATTGTACCATAAAATGGATAAAAATATAAGTCTATTATTACCAAAGAATTATCATTATAATTTAGGAATAATGGTAAAAGGGGGAATTTAAATGAGCAATGAAGTAATCACATCTTTAAAAAATCATAGGTCAATAAGAAGCTTTGAAAAGAAAAAAATTGAAAAAGAGATTTTAGATGAAATACTAGAAGCTGGGGTTAGAGTTGCTAATGGAGGAAACTTGCAGGGATATTCATTAGTTGTAGTTGACGACTTAGAAAAGCTAGAGGAACTTGGAATATATAATACACCCCTTGTAATAATAGCATTAGCAGATGCCTATAGAACTAAAAAGTGGTTTGCTACTTTTGGTGAGGATAAAAAACCTGTAAATACAACTCATGGATTCTTCATAAATAACTGGGATGCACTAATTTGCCTTCATAATATTCAGATAGCAGCAGAAAGCCTAGGAATTGGCACATATTATAATGGAGATGTAACTTCTAAGGATTTAAGAAAGATTATAAATAATCCGGTGTATACTTTCCCATCAGGAATGCTATGTTTAGGATATCCAAAGAATGAAGGTAGGCTTTCAGATAGATTACCACTGGAGGCTGTTGTGCATTATAACTCCTACAAAATACCTACAGAAGAAGAAATAAGGGAATGGTATGGTGAAAAAGAAAATTTATTTCAAACTAGAAACAGTAAGGAAAGATTAGAGGAGTTAAAAGATAGGGGAATTTCTAACATAGCACAAGCTTATTCTAAAAATAAATTTAAAAAAGATGAGATAGACATATTAAGTAAAGGAATAAAAAGAAACCTTAAAGAGTCTGGATATGATATATAATCATCATATAATTATATATAGATAAACTGCCTTAAAACTTAATGTATATCTCTATGGCATTTTTAATTCACAATGCAAAATGCACAATTAAGGTGGAAATTATTTTTAATTAAAATAATTTCTTTAATGGATTTTTTAACCAGCAATACAATTGCTAATTTTCCACCTCTGGGAAACTTAATCAATTGAGAATTGAGAATGGGAAATTGACAATTATGGCGGAAATTAATTCTTACAAATCAATTTATAGTTTAATATATATTTAATAATATATGGCGAACACTGCTTACCGTTACGAAGAATCAGCGTAATTAAATTATATAACATTTGAGATTAAGAATAGAAATTTAATCACTCGATACATATAATATACTGAAGAATTGATATAGATAGCATATTTAAATTTGAATATAGTAAAGTTCTAATTAAATAGTAGGAGTGATTAAGGTGGAAGAAAAGCAAGATAAAAAGAGAGAAACGAATCAAAGTGAAGATAAAGTTTGTATTACTAAGTCCGTATGTCCTAAATACAATGTAATAAAAGATCAATGCGGGATTGGACCTTTGACGCCTGAGCAGAGGCGCATTGAGGCCTTTGAAAAACGAATTCAATCTGCTTTATTTCAGAAGAATTTAATTCTTCAAGGTCAAAGATGCAATGACGATGAAGTTTTGTATGCAAATAAGATTGGAAGTTATACAAAGGCTTTACCTCATAATTTGTTAGGAGAAGTAAATTTAGAGGCCTACAACATTTGGATAAACACATTAACCACTGGGAATCCAGAAAAATTTGAGTTGTTACCGCTAGGAGGGACTAGAAAATTCTCTAACCCTCAGGCATCGTATGCCTATGAGATGGTTGGACCTGATTCTCATCATCTTACTATGGCACCAGCTCCGAGCTTTTCCAGTGCCATAGAAGCAAGTGAAATGGCTGAGGATTATTGGATGGCTTTAACTCGTGATGTCCCTTTTGTAGATTATAACACCAACCCTGGAACTAGGGCTGCAGCTGAGGATTTATCAAGGTTTTCGAAGTTTGATGGTCCTAAATGTAAATGTAAAGTCACTACGGAAACACTATTCCGTAGTAATGTACCTGGCGCTTTGGAAGGACCATATGTTTCACAATTCCTCTTAAAGGATGTTCCCTTTGGGGCAAAAACTGTAACACAGAATTACATTGCACCTGTGGGAAAAATCGATTATATGACTTCATATAATGAATGGCTTAATATACAGAATGGACAGGCGCCCTCTTCAACATTAAAACTTGATCCAATACCTCGATATATTAGTAATGGAAGAGTCCTCGGCGAATATGTCCATAAAGACAGCAGCATTCAGGCTGCAATAACGGCTTGCTTGATACTACTAGGCTTTGGGCAGGAAGCTCTGTCTTTGAGTAATCCCTATTTATTCTCAAAAACTCAGGAGGGGTTTGCTACCTTTGGTAGCGCACATGTTTTGGATTTTGCGGCTCGTGCAGCGAGGATGGCCCTTGAAGCAGCCTGGTTCCAAAAGTTTTTGGTGCATCGAAGATTAAGACCCGAAGAGTTTGGAGGATGCGTACAAAATTTTAAGACAGGTGCCGCAAGATATCCGATTAATCCAGAATTATTAAATTCAAAGGTATTAGAGATAGTATTTGAAAAATATGGAACGTACCTCCTGCCTATGGCCTATCCTGAAGGATGTCCAACTCATCCGGCATATCCTGCAGGCCATGCAGCCCACATTGGAGCGGAGGTAACTATTTTAAAAGCATTTTTCAATGAGGATTATATTATTCCTAATCCAGTAGTAGCTAGCGCTGACGGACTTAAGTTACAACCATATCTTGAGGGTGATCTAAAAGTAGGGGGAGAATTAAATAAGCTTGCTACTAATATTGCCCTTGCACGAGATTTTGCAGGTGTTCATTGGCGTTCAGATGGTTTAGAAGGCATGAAACTTGGAGAAGCTGTGGCGATAGGATTACTTCAGGATTATAGAAATACCTATAATGAAGAATTCCATGGTTTTGCCTTCACAAAATTTGATGGTACAAGGGTAATAATTTAAAAAATATGTCTATAAAACATGGAATGGTGAATACTAAGCGTCCCTAAAAATTATCATTCTGCAACCTTCTGGACAAATATGTAATGAATTTATAATTAAATGAGAGGTCTACTTGAAAGTGAATTTTAAATCACTTTCAAGTAGACCTTCTATAATTTTTGGATATTTTAACTTTAAAATTATTAGATATTGTAAGAATCTATTATCACATAGTAATGTCATTCTGTGTCTCCTACAGTTATTGAAGTATATTAGTATAAAATTTGCTTTTTATAATTCTTTATATTTAGTTAATATAAAGAATATGTTTTATCTAGTTAATTTCTTTATTACATCTTCCAGGTTTGGATACATATTCAAAAGTTCTGCTCTCTCAAATAGTTCAAAATCATCAAAAGTAAATGCAGGGGATACCATACATCCAACTAAAGCAAATCCATCATTGTTCATAGAAGAACCAAATATATATCCCTTAGGAACTAGAACTTGGGGAACTTCTCCTTTTTCTACATCTAATCCTAATTGCTTAGTTATGAGCTCACCCTCTGGTGTTATCATATATATAGTCAGAGCTTGACCATCGTGGTAATACCACATCTCATCAGAAGTTAATCTGTGAAAATGAGATACCTCTCCAGTTTTAAGTAAGAAATATATGCTACTAAATAATTTTTTATCTTCTCTAAAGAAGTCTTCTGATATTATTGATTCTTTGAAGTATCCCCCTTCCACATGTGGTATCATGTCTAATTTTTCTATATAATATTGTGCTGATTTCATGTTACACCTCCTAAGTATAATAAATTTATTATACTAAAAATTTAATGATTTGTATTAATAATAGAAATTAATGATTTTTCCATTGATATGACTTCTAGGAGTAAAATTCTATAGAAATATGTGTGAAATTTAATTCTAGATATTATTGATGCCAATCACATCCACCATAGAAGAAATCCACAATCTTTAAGATCGCGGATTTTACTTTAACTATAAAAATATAAAATATATGTAATGTTTAGGTTCACTGGAAAATCCTAAGCTGCGGCTCAGCTAAATTTACTTTTCATTATGATTGTTAAGAAGTAAATACTTCTAGAAGTTAAAAACATGAGTTAGGGATATTAAGTAGAGTAATAAAAAGTTTATACGAAATTATTAAACACTAAGATATAAGCTATCTTATAAAACAAAATATAAAACTTCTATAATACACTAATGGACTTAGCCTAAAATTAAGTTCAATATATGTAGGGAATTTAAATTTTAACATATTTTTTCATATGCTTAACCTTTTGGTTTAAATATCAGGGCAGAAATAAACCCAAAGATTATTGCTGAAGAAACTCCTGCACTTACTGTCTTTAAAACACCAGTAAATATTCCTATAAAACCAGTTTTCTCAGCTTCAGTTATAGCAGCAGTTACAAGGGTATTTCCAAAACTACTTATAGGTACAAATGCTCCCGCACCTGCGAACTTCACCAAAGGATCATATAGACCAAATCCACCTAAGATTGCACCAATTACAACTAGTGTACAAGTTGTGTGTGCAGGAGTAATCTTTAAAGTATCCATTATAAGTTGCCCAATAACACAAATTAAACCACCTATTATAAATGCAAAAATAAATTTTTCCATAACTTAACTCACACCTTCTTTTTTACATTTCTATAGAAACAGCATGGGCAATGCTAGGTATGCTTTCCTTTTGTTGATAGGAGATAGGGGACATTAAGGCACCAGTTGCAACAATTAATATTTTCTTTAATTTTCCTTTTCGCATACGATTAAGTAAATGTCCATAAGTTACAACAGCAGAACAAGCACAGCCGCTACCACCAGAAAAGCTTGGTTGTTCTTTTTTATATATTAAAAGCCCACAATCTGTAAATATATGTGCTGGCATATTTATGTCATGTTTTTCTAATAAAGCATTAGCAAGTTCATGACCAACTTTTCCTAAATCACCAGTAGCAATAAGATCATAATGAGAAGCATCAATATTTAAATCTCTAAAATGAGCTTCAATGGTATCTACAGCTGCTGGTGCCATAGCTGCTCCAAGATTAGAGGGATCTGAAATTCCCATGTCTACTACTCTTCCTATGGTAGCAGAAGTTATTTTAGGTCCATTTCCATTTTGCCCAAGAACTGCAGCTCCAGCTCCAGTTACTGTCCACTGAGCAGTAGGTGGTCTTTGTACACCATATTCGGTAGGATATCTAAATTGTTTTTCAGCAGCTGCATTATGACTACCTGCAGCTGTTATAACATATTTAGCTGCTTTACTTTCTATTAATTGAGCTGCTAATGATAAACCTTCCATGGAGCTAGAACAAGCACCAAAGATTCCGAAATGAGGTATTCCTAAAGTTCTTGCAGCAAAGCTGCTAGAAATGACTTGATTCATTAAGTCTCCACTTAAAAAAAAATTAATATTTTCCTTTTTTATCTTTGATTTTTGTATTGCTCTTTCACAAGCATGCTCAAGTAGAGCCCTTTCTGCTTTTTCATAGCTATCTTGCCCAAGCCATAAATCTTCATAAAGTATATCAAAGTCATCAGCTAAAGCGCCATTAGCTTCAAAAGGACCACCGACAGTTGCAGAAGCTAATATTGTAGGTTTAGAACTAAAAATCCAGGATTGATGTCCTTTAAGCATTTACATCGCCCCCAACCATTTTATTGTCATTTTTATTGTAGCAACTACAAAAGCAGCAAAAACTCCATAAACAATAATGGCGCCTGCAAGTCTGAACATATTTCCAGCTACTCCAAGTACAAATCCTTCACTCTTATGTTCAATTGAAGAAGAAGCTATAGAGTTAGCAAAGCCTGTAATAGGAACAGCAGTTCCACATCCAGCCCATTGACTAAGATGATCATAAATTCCAAGACCAGTAAATAAAGCTGCAAAAAAGATTAAAACTACGTAAGTAGGAGCTACTGAGGTCTTTTCATTAAAATGAAAATAGTTGATAAAAATCCACTGCAATCCTTGACCAATTGTACATATTACACCACCTACGAGAAAGGCTCTAATGCAATTAGTTAAAATAGATCTTTTAGGTTCTATACTCTTCACTAGTGCATCATATTGCTGCTGAGTTGGAGTCATTTTTTTCTTTTTCATATTTGACATTTATTTCACCTTCTAACGTAATAAATATGGTTTTAATTTTTTCATGATTTCTTCTAATTTTTCAGCACTTTGTGAGTACATAGTTTTTGCATTTTTATTGTCACAGTCTAAAGAAAATGACAAGAGATCAGCTTGACTTTTTTGAATGCTAGCATATAGCATTTCCTTAATCTGTGTTTTAGGGACTTGTATCATATCATCAAAAAGATCTATATATAAGTCTCCAGAAGAATCCACTTGACCAAGAAAAACATTTTCAAGGGAAACCCCTTTGATTTCCAGCTGGGTTGTGAGCCAGTCTCGATTTAATCCAGCATTAGTAAGACCTTCATCTAATATATTTCCATCTAAGATAACAGGTTGTGGTTCAGTTTTAGGTCCTACTTGCTCTCCTAAATCATATGGAGTAACAGGTTTTTTATCAGCTTTTAAACTAACATTTATATCTCCGGTTGATTCCATTACAGCAAATTCAACGTCAGCTAAGTTAAATGCATTTTTTGAACGCATCTCTTGTAGAAACTCTTGACCTGTGATTCTCTCTTTAGATAAGTTATCTTCCATGATTTTACCGTTTTTAACTAGGACTCTTTCCTTACTATGTATTAGGTTATAAACCCACTTACTTCTCATGGAAGCGTAATCTAAGATAATAGGCATTAGTGCCCAAACAGCCAGTGTAATTAGTCCAAAGTAAATATTATCAACGATATTTAAAGAAATTAAAGTAATTATAATAGCAATGACAGCATAAGAAATAAAATCAAAGGGAGTAGCCCTAGATAAGGTCTTCTTCTTCATATATTTTGTTATAACTAATGCTAAAAAAAATAAAACTATTGAATTAAATAATATTATTAACCAAGAATTCATATGCCACCTCACTAGTTGCCTTTATATTGGGGTTCTTCAAACTCCATAGCTCCTATTCTTTTTTCTAAATCTGTGTTAATTTTTCTTATTTCTTCAGATGTCTGATTATAGATAGCTCTAGATTTTTTATTACGTTCTTGTAATGAGTACATTCTTAAAGTGGCTTCAGCTCCTTTTAGTGTAGCCAATGTTTGTTTTACCTTTGAAATCGCAGTCATATAAAAGTCTCCTTTATATTTATTAAATTACTTTCTAACCTACTTTAACCAATAAACTTAATTTTAATTCATTTCTTAATATAAATATTTTTTAAGTTATTAAAGATAAATTACTAAAGTTTAATAAATATAGACTAGATTTAAAAAGGAATATATTTCATTATTGATAAAAGGAATATTTAAATTGATTATGAACAAAATATAGTTGCAATAAAAAATTATAAAGGAGGAATTTTTATGCCAACAGGAACTAAACTTGAAACAGCATTATCTAGCGCTAAAGGCCTAGCTGCTGATATGAAGACATTTTCTTTAGATACAGATAATCAAGAAGCAAAACAAATGTTCAATCAACTTGCAAATACAATGGAAAGTGTACAACAAGCGCTTCAATCAAGACTTGACTTTGTAAAACAAGAAGAACCTCAATATAATGAATAATTAATTAATATGCTCTCATATCTAGTTAAATTTATGTTTTATAGATATGGGAGTATATTAATATATAATATAATTTTCAGTTCTTTTAGAATTACTAAATTATTAACTAATTAGATAAATAAATTTACAATATAAAAATAATTGCTAATAAGTATATTATAACTATGCTTTTATAAAACATTTAGAGAAGACAGAACAATATATAAAACAGGTGGATGAAAGATAACTTTAGTTTCGCCTTCGCTTTATCAAATTTAATGTTGTGCAACAATCTAAGATTTTTAATGTTTATAAAAAATTATTAAGTACTAGGATAGAAGCTATCTTATAAAAATAAAATATAAAATTTTTATAATACGCCAAGAGACTTAGCTGGGTATTAACAAAGACTGAAAAGATAGCAATATTAGAAAATCAATTTGCTGGAGGTCATATTTCCTTGCAAGAATACCAGTTACAAATATTAAAATATATATAGTAGAATTTATTTATAATTTAGACTGATAAGATGAGGCTTTAATTGAGGTTAAGATCACAGGATAAAGTAAAAATAATTATGAGGACGTCAAAAATTTTTATTGTATCAGTATAGAGAATGTGGTGGAGGATATTTAAATTAAATATCCTCCACCATTATTTCTATCTTTACACAGTATTGCTTTTCATCTTTAGTAGTAAGTTCATTTAGAGGATATTCCTCATAGGCATTACTACAAATGCGTAGATTATTTTCTTTAATAAATGTAAATAACTTTTCATAAAGATCATCGGATTCTCCATAAGCACATCTACCATAGAACACTGCATACTTACCTTCTGGCTTATATGAATTTTGGTCATTTTCCACCTTAAAATAATAGTGCACTACTAATAAAGGCTCTCCAGACTCAATGCTTTTTGTATTAATAATAGCACCAAGAGGATAACCTACATCAATTCCATTTTCAGCAGCGAAATCATAAAATGAAACAGTAGAATCATCTGGAGGATTATTAGAAAGTATAGGGCCTAAAAAAATAGGCTCTTTCTTTTTATATTCAATATTTATGCTGTTTTCTTCATATTTAATAGCATCTTCTGCCATATCCACATATAATTGCATGATTTCTAAAATACGTTTAAGTTTTTTTATTTCCGTCAAAATATGCTTTTTCTGTGCACTAAACAAAGAAAACATCTGCTCAGGAGTACGTATATCTATATATTTCTTGATTTCGTCTATACTAATGCCAATTTCTCTAAGAGAAATGATTAAATATGCTGTAGTAAGCTGACTTCTAGTATAATAGCGATAACCATTTTCACCACGAAATTCTGGAGAGAACAACCCAATTTGATCATAATATCTTAGGTTTTCACGCTTAATACCAGTGAGACGGGAAAATTCTTTTATTGGCATATAAGATTCATCTTTCATAATAACCTCCAAGCTTTAAATAAACTATTGACATTAAAGTTACTTTAAGCTTTATAATACCACTGAAAATAAGTTTTTGCAAAATTACTTACATAACGGAGGTAGACTATGAAGTATTTAAAAGTATTCCTAAAAGAAAGAAAAGGAAAAGTAGCAATAACATTAATTATGCTTTTAGGACAAGTAGTAGGAACATTACTCATTCCATTTCTAATAGCAGGGATTGTAGACAATGGAATTTTGAAAGGTGATATGAATGAGATCCTTCGTATAGGGGTTCAAATGATATTAGTTCTTTTAATAACAACAGGGGCAGCTGTCTTAGGAAGTTACTATTCTGCAGACCTTGCTGCAGTTTTTGGCTATTACATGAGAAATAAGATTTTTTGTAAGAGTCAGGAATTATCTATTCATGAATTTGACACTATTGGTGTTTCTTCTATGATTACACGTACAACTTCAGATATTTCTAATTTACAACAGAATTTTGGGTTGGTCTTGCAGTTGATAATTCCAACTCCACTTATTATTGGTGTATCTATTGTTATGACAGCATACACTAGTTTTACTCTGGCTTTAATACTTATTTTATCTGTGATAATATTTATGGTCTTTGCTGCGTTAGTACTTAAGAAATCAACTTATATTTCTAAAAGGGTTCAGACTAAATTAGATCATATTAATCAGGTAATAAGGGAATCTATTACTGGAATCCGTGTTATCCGTGCTTTTGGAAATGAAAAATATGAGGAAGGTAGAGCAAGTAAAGCTTTTAAGGGGTATGCTACAGATATGATAAAGCTAAATAAGCTATTTGCTATATTAAATCCTACAATATGGTTTATAACTGGCTTGTCTATGGCCCTTATAGTTTGGATAGGTGGAGTGCTTTCTATGAATGGAACAATGGAAATTGGGCAAATAACTGCAGTTACTGAATATTCTATTATTACATTGAGCTATCTAATATTGGCTACAACAACAAGTGTTACCCTTCCTAAAATGAAATCATGCCTTGATCGTATAGAGGAAGTTTTGGAAATTAATCCAGAGATTCAGGATTTAAACATAGAAAAAGAAGATATAAAGGATAATCCTGCAGTTGTTGAATTTGAAAATGTATCCTTCTTTTATCATGGAGCAGAGGAGCCAGTTATAAAAAACCTATCATTCTCATGTAATGAAGGTCAGACAACAGCCATTATTGGAAGTACAGGCTCTGGTAAGAGTACTATTGCTAATCTTATTCTAAGATTACACGACATAGACCAAGGAGAGATTCGCATAAATGGTGTGGATATAAGATACCTTTCACAAAAGGAATTAAGGGATACAATTGGTTACGTTCCTCAGAAAGCTTTCTTATTTAGCGGGACAATTGAAGATAACTTAAGAATGGGGTATAAAGAGGCAACTAAGGAAGATATGAAAAGAACATTAAGCATCTCTCAAGCAGATTCTTTTGTAGACAAATTACCTATGGGATTAGAATCTCAAGTTGCTCAAGGTGGATCTAATTTTTCAGGTGGACAGAAACAACGTTTGTCTATTGCAAGGGCCCTTATAAGGAAGGCACCAGTTTATATTTTCGATGATAGTTTTTCTGCTTTGGACTTAAAAACAGATTCAGCACTTCGTAAATCACTTAAAGAAAATATGGCAGATGCAGCCAAGATAATAATTGCTCAGAGAGTAAGTACAATTATGGATGCAGATCAAATCCTTGTATTAGACGAAGGAAAACTAGTTGGTATTGGAAAACATGATGACCTAATGAAAAACTGTTCTATATATCAAGCAATTGCTAAAAGTCAGATGAATATAAAGGAGGCTTGATTTTATGAAGAAGGATAAAAATAAGAAGAATGATATAATGGCATTCAGCGAGGATATTCCTCAAAATACAAAAAAGACTATTAAGAGACTAATGAGACGATTAAAAATGCAAAATAAAAAGCTAATAATTGTGGGTATATCTGCATTACTAAGTAGTACATCTTATGCAATTATGCCACTTATGGTTGGAGTAGCTATTAATAATCTACTAGATGCAATTCGTAGCTTTGATGGCTCCGGAAGTGTTATATCAATGGTAACACATGCACTAGCTATGCCAGTTTTGATGTTAGTACTAACATCTATTGTTAATAGTTTGCTTTCTTATATTCAGCAATATATAATATCTAGCATTGGTGAAAATTTAACTCTATCACTACGTAAAGACATTAGCGAAAAAATAAATAAGCTTCCACTGAAATACTTTGATTCACATAAAACAGGGGATGTTATGAGTAGGGTAACAACTGATCTTGAAAAAGTATCACAAGTCATGCAGATTGGATTTATGCAGTTCATATCTTCTTGCTTTACAATTGTACTTACCATTATTGCTATGGTTATCTTAAATCCAAAGTTATCTTTTTTAATTTTTATATTCATTGGAATCAGCGCTATTGCAACAAATTTCGTATCAAAATTGAGTCAACGTTATTATGCAGATAATTTTGCTGCCATGGGTGATTTGAGTGGAAAAATTGAAGAAGTATATTCTGGCAATCGTATTATAAAGGTATTTAATCAACAATCTGATATGATTGAAGAGGTTTCTCAGCTTAACAAAAAGCAGTTTGAAGCAAATAGAAAAGCACAATTCATTGATTTTGCTATATATCCAACTATAAGGCTATTAAATCAATTAGGTTTTGTTGTTACAGCTATTGTAGGAGGAATAATGACACTTAATGGACAGATTTCCTTAGGTGGAATTCAGGCATTTTTACAATATGTAAATCAAGTTTCTGAGCCTATTACTCAAGCTTCTTATGTTATTATGTCTCTACAATCTGCTATTGCTGGAGCTGAGAGAGTTTTTGAACTATTAGATGAAGAGGAAGAAACTATAGATAATACGGTTAGTACATTCCCCAAATCTAATGGTAGAGTGACTTTTAAGAATGTAAAGTTTGGTTACACACAAGATAGAACTTTAATAAAGAGTCTAAGTTTGGAAGTAAAGCCTAATGAAATGGTAGCTATTGTTGGTCCAACAGGTGGAGGAAAAACTACATTAATTAACTTGATTATGCGTTTTTATGAATTAAATGGAGGATCTATATCAATTGATGGGGTTAATATTACTGAAATTTCTAGAAGCACATTGCGTCGACAGATTGGTATGGTACTTCAAGATACATGGCTATTTGAAGGTACAATAGCTGAAAATATTGCCTATGGTAAGATGGATGCTACACGAGAAGAAATTATAGCTGCTGCAAAAGCAGCCTGCTGTGACCATTTTATTCGTACACTCCCAGAAGGATATGATACTGTAATATCTAGTGAGACATCTAATGTTTCTCAAGGACAAATGCAGCTTTTAACTATTGCTCGTGCTATGCTGACTAATCCAACAATTATGATATTAGATGAGGCTACTTCAAGTGTAGATACAAGAACAGAAGTAGAAATTCAAAAAGCTTTATCAAGGCTTATGAAGGATAAAACAAGTTTTGTCATAGCTCACAGATTGTCAACTATCCAAAATGCAGATATGATTTTGGTTGTTAAAGATGGAGATATTGTAGAGAGAGGAAACCATGAGAGTCTTCTAGCACAAAATGGTTTCTATGCTTCTCTTTATTACAGCCAATTTGAAGTGGCTAATTAAATAGATAATGAAGAGTTTATTTATAAATTAGAGAACCTTTTAGACAGTGAAAAATATTTAAAATTTCTATAAACCCATTAGCTGGTTGCTTTCTTGGTTATAAATAGGTTTATATCTATAAAATAAATTAATAAATATAAAAGTTTAAAATAATGTTATTTCAATAGATTTTATTTTAGGTGCAATTTTAAAGTATTGCGAATTTCAAGGATGTCCATTTGGACATCCTTTTAGATTATACTTATTTCAGCATTATTTTAAAATATAGAAAAGAAAACTAATATATTGACAAGAGTAATTCCATAGCCTTAAGGGAAAGAGGGTTTTAATTAACTAAGTAGTTAATCAAAATTAAAGATATGAGGAGGGGTAATATGGAGTGGAGGATATTAAAAGACACATTTAAAAGGAACCTAATTATTAATTTAAGGGCATATTGCTCAGGATTTCTTATTTCTAAAAGAGTAAATGAATTTTGCTCTACTCTCTGTGCTTGCTGGGTAGAAAGTTTATAACACAACTAGGGAATCTAATTAATGAAAAATAGGACTTAATTATCAGTATTAATGGTAATTAAGTCTTTATCATTTAGGAAGATTTATGAGGTATTTATTATGTGTAGGAAGTATTAAAAAGGAGAAATTTACAGTGAAAATCAATGAGGTAGTTAAAAATAAAGATAGAAGAAAGTAAAAAGATGCTAAAGAGAGTTAATTTAGTATCAGTAAAACTTATTAAAGAAGGTTCAATTTTGTATGAATCAAGAAGAGTTTCAAGTCCTAAAGATGCTTTTGAATTAGGTAAGGAGTTTCTAATAGATAGTGATGGGGAGAAGCTTATATTAGTTTATTTAAATAATAAGAATAAAAGATATTAATAACATACATGATAAGAGCTATAAGGATTTACTAACTAGTAAGGATATATTTAAAAATCTAATCAAATCTTTTATAAATAAATCATGGAGTAAAGAGATAAAGAAAGAGAATCTTGAACTTGTAAATAAGCAATTTATTTTATCAGATTATGAGGAATTAGAATCTGATATTTTATATAAAACAAAAATTGATGAAGCAGTATTATAAATATACTAAATTAGGGGAAAGTATGGGCAATGCTCAAGCTTAGGAAGGAATATGTGACTTTAAGATTAAGGATGTAGAGAAACATTTTTAATGTAGAAAATATATTTGTTTTATGTAATAGGAATAAAATCGTGGCAGTTTATAGTTTAATAGTGTGATGCAAATTATAGAAAATTCAATAGAAAATCAATATCATGCAAAAAGAGTCATAAACTGTAAAAAAAATTGTATTTGCAGATATAGACATTGAAACAAGCGAGGACTATAATTATTTGAATAGATTTATTTTAGGACAATATAGGAGGAACTTGTAAAAAAATGAGAAAAAAAATTAGTATAGCATCTCTTTTAGTAGCATTAGGTATTGTATATGGAGATATAGGTACATCACCACTCTATGTTATGAAATCAATGCTTGGAGTAAATAATGGATATGTATCAAAGGAACTTATTTTAGGTGGAGTATCTCTTGTGGTTTGGACGTTAACACTTCAAACGACAATAAAATATGTAATGATAACTCTGGAAGCAGATAATAAAGGAGAGGGAGGTATATTTTCATTATATACTCTTGTAAGAAAAAAAGCTAAGTGGCTAATTATACCGGCTGTTATAGGAGGAGCAACATTACTTGCTGATGGGATGATTACACCACCTGTAACAGTAACATCAGCAATAGAAGGTTTAACTTTAGTTTTTCCAATAGAAACAAGAAGTATAATTATAATTGTAATAAGTATATTAACGGTGTTATTTTTACTTCAAAGATTTGGAACAGATGTAATAGGAAGAATGTTCGGACCTATGATGGTTATATGGTTTTCAATGTTGATAATTCTAGGATTTAGTCAAGTACTACAATATCCTCAAATAATAAAGGCCTTAAATCCTTATTATGGTATTAAGTTATTAGTAACAAATCCTAGAAGTGTATATATTTTAGGGGCAGTATTTCTTTGTACTACTGGAGCAGAAGCGCTTTACTCCGATCTTGGACATTGTGGTAAAAGTAATATTCACTATACATGGGTATTTGTGAAAATATGTTTAATAATGAACTATCTAGGTCAAGAAGCTTGGCTTATGTTACGTGAAGGAAGCACAATTAAAGAAAATCCATTCTTTTTAATTATGCCAAGTTGGTTTATTATACCAGGAACTATAGTAGCTACTATTGCAGCAATAATTGCTAGCCAAGCACTTATAACGGGATCATTTACGCTAGTTTCTGAGGCTATTAAATTAAATCTTTTCCCAAAACTTCAAGTTAGATACCCAAATGATGATAAGGGAAAGATTTACATACCAGCAGTAAATTATTTACTTTATATTGGATGTGTACTATTAGTTCTAAAGTTTCAGAAATCAGAAAATATGGAAGCAGCATATGGATTAGCAATTACAATAACAATGCTGATGACAACTATTTTATTATCTCAATATCTAAGATTTAATAAACGAAAACCAATTATGTCAATAATAGTATTTGCTATTTTTATGACAATAGAAACAGGTTTCTTATATGCTAATTTATTTAAATTTATAAATGGCGGATATGTAACAATTATAATTGCTGGAGCACTTATATTCCTTATGTATATTTGGATTTATGGTACAGTTATAAGAAAAAGGTTTAGTCAATATGTTGATATACTATCTTTTAGCAAACATTTTAAGGCTTTAAAAGAAGACAAAGAAATGCCACTTTACGCTACAAATATTGTATATTTGACTGAATCACAAAATTATAAGGAAATTGAAAGGAAAATAATTTTTTCTATTTTTAATAAGCAGCCTAAACGTGCAAAGTTTTACTGGTTTATAAATGTTAGAGTAACAGATGAACCATACACAAAAGAATATAGTGTAAAAACAATTGTACCAAATGAAGCATTTAGTATTCAATTTAATCTTGGATTCCGTATCGATCAAAAAATCAATGTTTTTTTACATCAAGTTATTCAAGAACTTGCTCGTAGTGGTGAAGTGGAATTTACTCCAAAGGACTATATGATTAGTAATAATGGAAAATGTGCTGTGGGAGATTTTAAATTTGTATTATTAGAAGAAATACTTTCTAATGAAAGTGAACTTTCTAAGTGGGATAGTTTTATTACAAGTACAAAGTTATTAATTAAAAAATTAACTGTTACACCGGAAAAGTGGTTTGGAATAGATACTAGTAATGTTGAAATAGAGAAGGTTCCTATTATTATAGGAAATAGAGAAACTTTAAAATTAATAAGGATAAGTTAAAAAATTAAACCTAAATTTTGCCGCAATACATAGAAATAAATGTCGGGGTACTAAGGGTACGTATCGCCTCAATTATAGAAAAAATCCACAATCTTTAAGATCGTGGATTTTTTACTTTAACTATAAAATATATTTTTGATTTATGCCATTCTTAAGCTTCTTGATGTAGGAACAAGAAGCTTTTTATAAGTTATGAAATAAGTATTAATAAAGATGTAGAAAACAAGAGCAAATAAAAAATGAAAAGTTAAATAATCAGTATTGATAAGAAACTAGTATAGGAGTAATATACAATTAAAGTAAAAAAGGTAATAGAGTCCATGATACTATTTAAAAATATGAGAGATTTATACAAAGATATAATAAAGATACATAATTAGTTTGCTTTTAGTAGTAATATTATTAATAGTAATCAATTAAAAGGAGATTAGGGGTATAATGAAAATATGTTTAAGAGATGAGAAAGAAGTTATTATAAGAGAAGCTAAAAAGGAAGACGCGCAGTCTATGATAGATTTTTATAATTTGGCAGGAGGAGAAACGGATTTTCTTTCATTTGGCAAAAATGAATTTAAAAGAGATTTGAAAGAATATGAAAGCTATTTAGAATCTACTAGAGGGGAAGATAATTCAATAATATTATTAGCAATAATCGATGAGCAAATAGCATGTATAGCATCAATTAATTCAAATCAGAAAGTTAGGACTAAACATGTGGGAACTTTAGGAATAGTTGTAACAGAGCAGTATTGTGGATTAGGGTTAGGAGTAAAAATGGTAGATTGTCTTATAGAGTGGGCAAAGTTAAATGGTATTACTAAAAAAATATCTCTTCTAACTAGAGAGGATAATACTAGAGCAATAGAACTATATAAAAAGGTTGGATTTGAAACTGAAGGTATATTAAAAAAAGATAATTATATAAATGGAGTTTATTATAATACACTTATGATGAGTTTGATTATTTAGATAGGCAATTTAACTTGCTATATTAAGTAAGATTAAATTTGTAAAGAAATATTTTCCCATGGATAATATTGTTTATCTATGGGGATTTTTTGTTTTTAATGTAGGGTAAAACTAATAAATCTTTATAAATTAAGGATTAATAATTAAGAATAAAAAATTTAGGGTGAAATTCACTGTTAGTGAATTTCCAAAACAGAGTTTTAACTATAAAAAATATAAAGAGCATTTATTATAGAAGAATAAATCTTCATAATATCAACAAGTAAGCTAGGTATTATTTTATTATGGAGCAAGAGGAGTGATGCTATGAGGGTAAAAATCTTAACAATATTGGGAGCAATTATATTGATTTTAACTGCAGTAGGTTTTTACATATTCAACAATGAATCTAAAGCCTTATCGCATAATAAAGCAGAGAGCATTAAAAAATTTGATGAGGTATATAGTAGTGAAATAAATAAGAGTTATGACGGAAGTTACTTAGATAGAATAGTAACTATGGTTGACGTTAAAGAAGAGTTTAATATAAAAATCAATGATATTAATAAGGGTAGTGAGGTAATACTTATTAATTCGTCAAATGGAGAAAAGCAAGATATGATTTATACAGAAAGTAATGAATTTGTTTTAACTACTAAACTTGATGAAGGTGTAAATTATGGGATTCTTATGGATAATAAATTAATTGGTGGCATAAGAGTTGTAAATGGATTAGACAAAGCAGATAAAGAAAAAATATATGAAGAAGTAATGAAAAGTTTACAGTGTGGTATTTAGGTACATTAAAAATAATTAATCAGTATACTAGTTATTTTATTTTAGATGCCTTAGGAGGGAAATTATGAATTATATATTACTATTTTTAGAAGGAATAATAACCTTTATATCTCCTTGTATATTGCCTATGATTCCAATATACGTTTCATATTTTGCTGGAGGAGATATAGATAATAAAAATTATAAAAACAGAGCATTAATAAGTTCAATAGCATTTGTTGCAGGATTTACCTTTGTGTTTACCTTATTAGGTGTAGCAGCGGGAACAGTAGGTGTCATTTTTAATAAATATATGAGGGAAATAAATATAGTATCAGGAACTATTATGGTAATATTTGGACTGAATTATTTAGGGATAATAAATATAGGATTATTGAATAAAAGCTTTAAAATGGATAACCCAACAGGAAATAAAAAATCATCTATTATGTCTGCAATATTATTTGGAATGATCTTTGGAATTGGATGGACACCATGTGTAGGACCATTTCTAGGATCAGCGCTTATGATAGCATCAAATTCCACTAATGTATTTATGGGAGCATCAATGTTATTGACTTACAGTTTAGGTCTTGGAATACCATTTGTATTATCAGCACTTTTAATAGATTCTCTGAAAACTACTTTTGATTTCATAAAGAGAAACTATAAGACAATAAATAGAATATCAGGAGTTTTCCTAATTATTATAGGGATAATGATGATGACTGGCTATCTAAACCTATTACTATCAATATTGACATTTTAAAATATAAAGGGAGTGATAAATTTGAAAAATAATAAAAGATATATATATATAAGTGCTATAATGCTAGTTTTACTTGTAGGGGTTAAATTTGGATATGATTATTTATCAAATAATTACAAAAATAATGGAGCTGGTAATGAAGCTAGTAACAATGTATCAGACGAAAATTCTAGTTTTCAACCAGCAGTAGATTTTACAGTTTATGATAAAGATAATAATAAAGTAAAGTTATCAGAATATAAAGGGAAGAAGGCTGTAGTAGTAAATTTTTGGGCAAGTTGGTGTTCTCCATGTAAGTATGAAATGCCGTATTTTCAAGAAGCAACAAATAAATATAATAATGAGGATTTAGAAATACTAATGATAAATGTTACAGATGGAATGAGAGAAACTAAAGAGTCTGCAGAGGGATTTATGGAAAAAGAAGGATATAATATGAATGTTATGTTTGATATAGATCTTGATGCAGCTAACAAATATCAATTAAATGGTATTCCAAGAAGCATATTTATAGATAAAGAAGGAAATTTAGTGTATGATCATGTAGGAATCATGGATGAAGAAATGCTTAATGAAAATATAAATAAGATAATTAAGTAAGTACCCATGGAGGTATAATTTATGAAAGAAACTATACTTGTTATAGATGATGAAGTTAAGATAATAGAAGTTATAAAATTGTACTTAGAAAATGAGGGATATACTGTAATACAGGCTACAAGTGGGATTGAGGCACTAAAAAAGCAAAGTGAGTTTAATCCTGACTTATTAATATTAGATTTAATGTTACCTGATATATCAGGTGAAAAGGTGTGTGAGCGCATAAGGGAAGAATCTGATGTGCCAATAATTATGTTAACTGCTAAATCAAGTGAAGAGAGTATACTAAATGGATATTCAATTGGAAGTGATGACTATGTAATAAAACCGTTTAGTCCAAAGCAATTAGTAGCGAAGGTTAATGCAGTTTTGAAAAGAGTTAAGGGAAATCAAGGTGAAAACTTAATTTTTAATAATGAATTAATCATAGATATTGTTAATAAGAAAGTAGAATACAATAACAACGAGATTGTATTAACTGCTTCAGAATATAAAATATTATCTATACTAGCTAGAAATCCTAATAGAATATTTTCAAGGGAAGAGCTAATGGATTATATAAGTAGAGATAATATTTGTATTTATGATAGAATAATTGATACTCATATAAAAAATATAAGAGCTAAACTAGATCAAGATAGTAAAAATCCAACCTATATAAAAACTATTCGTGGCATGGGATATAGATTTAATGTTTAATAAATTAAGATATAGAGTAAGTCTTATTTTTATATTATTTTCATTGAGTATCATATTTTTAGTAAATATAGTAAATCATTATTACATTGAAAAGAAGTTTAATGTATATACTAGCGAAAAAATACAACAGTCAAAAATGGAGATTAAAAATAAAATATTAAATGTATACAGTAATAATTCATGGGATAAGAAAGCTATTGAGAACATAGGAGCAGATGCAATAACCGCAGGATTGCTTATAACAGTTAGAGATAAAAATGATAATATTATATGGAATGCAAGAGACTATGATAATATTGTATGTGAGAAGATTCTAAATAAAATTATAGAAAATACTAATAAAGTAAGTCCAGGTATAGATATTAAAAATACATTTGATAAATTTGACATAAAACAAGGTGAAGCTTCAATAGGAAAATTAGAAATTGAGTATATAGGTCCAATTTATTATGAAGATTCAGATGTTATATTTTTGAAAATGCTAGATAGAATATTATTTATACTAGGCCTACTATTTTTTATTATATCTATTATAGTAGGATGGTTATTGTCTTATACTATTAGTAATCCTATCCTAAAGGTAATAGATGCAACAAATCTTATATCTGAAGGGAATTATTCTAGGAGTATAAAAGAAGATTACAGTATATATGAAATTAATAAACTCGTAAAATCAATAAATATGATGGCAGGAGATTTAGATAAGCAAGAAAAAATAAGACAAGAGTTAACGAAAGATATATCACATGAGCTTAGAACTCCTATAACCACTATGCAAGCACAACTTGAGGCAATAATGGATGGTTTATGGGAACCATCCGAGGAAAGATTAAAGAGTATATATGATGAACTTCAGAGATTAAATAGATTAACTGTATCCATAGAGGATTTATCAAGATGTGAGGGTAGTAAAATAAGGTTAAATAAATCAGAAGTAGATTTAAAGACTGTAATAACTACAATTTTAACAAATTTTGAAAAACAGTTATTAGATAAAGATATAAACTTACAAGTAGATATTAAGCCTATTAATATTATGATAGACAAGGATAAAATAAGCCAGGTGATAATTAATATTATCTCAAATGCTATTAAGTATACTCCAAATAAAGGAGATATATTTGTTAGCTGTTTTACTAAATCTGATTATGTATATATATCTATAAAAGATAGTGGAATAGGTATAAGTGATGAAGATAAAGACTATATATTTGAAAGATTTTATAGAACAGATAAGTCAAGGGCCAGAGAAACTGGAGGAGTTGGAATAGGACTTACAATATCAAGAGAAATAGTCAAGGCTCATGGTGGTAGTATAAACGTATATAGTAAATTAGATGAAGGTAGTAACTTTATAATAAAGCTGCCAATAAAATTTTGTGATACATAATATTTGAACTTAATTTTTATATCAATCTAGAAGACACTCTTACTTTTAGCATGAAGGAGTGTCTTTTGATTTTTCAAATATATAGTCCTTGTTGACAATGAAAAAAATTTATTATACAATCAATTTAAAATTTGGTTATGTGAAAAGGAGATTTAAAGAGATGATTTTATTTGCTCTTAACTAAACTATTAAAATTAAATAGTTTGAAATGCTTTTAAAGTTCTACGCTAGAGCTTTATTTAATTATGCATTTTAAGAACAATATCATCTATTAAACTCTTTTATATAAAAATAAAATAACTATATATAAGTTCTAAAATTAATATACGTGAAAATAATTAGTGTCTTTGAAACTAGTGGATTTACAATTGTGGATGTTTCTTAGTAAAATCTGAGAAATTTAAAATTATTTATTTTTAAAGTGATACAATCACTTCTTATAAAGAAGTAGCAATACGTTGCTATTAAAAATTAATTTTTATCATAATTGTGAATTGAAATACTAAGGGTGCAGTTATATTGATCTATACATTAAATTTAGGATAAGTATATCTATATTGTATTTTAAGTTTTATTTGGATATATTAAAAGATTTTTATAAATAAAATCCCCATGGATGATATTGTTCATCTGTGGGGATTTTTTAGTTTTATATTAAAAAAAGGTGGGATACTTTATGGCATTAACAAAAGTTACAGAAAGAATTTATTTTCTTGAAAATGACAAAGAAGCGGATAGACCGTTAATTGGATACATTAAAGGAGATAAGTATTCTTTAATGGTGGACGCAGGAAATTCGAGAAATCATGTTGAAAAATTTAATGACTCTATAGAAGAATCAAACTTAAGATTACCAGATTATGTAGCTATTACTCATTGGCATTGGGATCATACTTATGGAATGAATGCAGTTACGGCAAAAACAATAGCATGCGAAATAACTAATGAAAGATTAAAGGTTATGTCCAAATGGCAATGGACAGAGGAAGCAATGAAGCAACGTCTTTTAACTGGAGAAGATATTGAATTTGCGGATACAAATATCCGTAAAGAATATAAAATTCTTAAAGATATAAAAGTTATACTTGCTGATATAGTTTTTAAGAATGATTTAGAAATAAATTTAGGAGGATTAGTGGTTATTTTAAAAAATGTTATTGCACCTCATTCAGAAGATTCTGTTATAGTTTATGTACCTGAAGAAAAAGTAGTATTTATAGGAGATGCTTACAGTATAGATTTTTATAATAACTACAATTATGATTCAGTTAAATTACAAAGCTTTATAAATATGCTAGAGAGCTTAGAATTTGATACTTGTTTCTTAGGGCACTCATCACCTATAAAAAAGACAGAGATCATTGAATATTTAAAATTACAATATAAGAAAATCTCCACAGGTAATGATTAAATGATGGAGAAGAGATAAGTAAATAATACAGAGAAGATGGAATTTATGTAAGTGATATATAACTAAAGAGAAAATAATATAGTTTGATCATTTGTTATATATATTTATGATTAAAAAGAAGTAATAGTAAAAAAATAGATTTAATTATAAAGGAGGCAAGATATATGAATAGATTTGGCCCAAATCCAAACAGTATTTATCCTAATAAAAATATAAAGAGTATTTGTTATATAAAAAATGTTATAAAGAATCCTAATATTCAAGTTGGAGATTACACTTATTATGATGATATAAATGGAGCAGAAAAATTTGAAGAACATGTAACTCATCATTATGAATTTATAGGTGACAAACTTATTATAGGAAAGTTTTGCGCAATAGCAAAGGGAATAGAATTTGTTATGAATGGTGCAAATCATAGAATGAAATCTATAACCACATATCCTTTTAATATCATGGAAGGAGGTTGGGAAAAAGCAGCGCCTACTCTTGAAGATTTACCTCTAAAAGGTGATACTGTGGTTGGTAATGATGTATGGATTGGACAGAATGTTACAGTAATGCCTGGTGTGCATATTGGAGATGGATCAGTTATTGCTGCTAATTCTGTGGTAACAAAAGATATTCCTCCATATCATATTGCTGGAGGTAACCCTTGTAAAATTATAAAAAAGAGATTTGACGATAAGTTGATTGATTATTTATTAAAATTAAAATGGTGGGATTGGACTGAAGAAAAGATTTTTAAAAATCTCGAAGTGCTTTGCAGCTCAGATTTAGATAAAATTAAGTCTATCAAATAACTTTTAAAGTGAGAATAGTTCCTTACTACGAGAAATTTAAAATAGTAAATATAATTTCACTATTTATATTTACTATTGAAACAAAGGAATGCTATGTTGATGAAAAAACATATAAGCTAATATAGCGTGTATTAATTTAAATATAAAAATTTATTTGAAAGGGTTATAACTATGAATTTTGATGAATTATATGATATTGCAAAAAATACATTAAATCCTAGAGAACTTTCTAAAAACTCTTATGCTGGTTCTGTTGCAGCAGCTATTTTGAGTGAAAGTGGAAAAGTCTATACTGGAGTATGTATAGATACACCTTGTTCTATGGGATTTTGTGCAGAACACGCTGCTATTGCAGCTATGATTACTGCTGGAGAAAATAGAATAACAAAAGTAATTGCAGTATATGAAGATGGAACAATAATTCCACCCTGTGGAAGATGTAGAGAATTTATTTGCCAAATCCATGATGAAAATTATAAATGTGAAGTAATGATAAAGAAAGATGTGGTACTTACTATTAATGATTTGTTACCATCTCGATGGGAATAGAATTAACCTATAATTTAAAAGGAAAAAAGGAGATAATTATTTATGAGAAAACTTATTATTAACACATAGCAAAGGCTATTGTGTTAAAAACATAATCAAGAAAATAGCCTTTGTTTAATCCTAAGTAAGAAAAGTAAATTTAGGAGGAACATAATGTGCTATATTAACGCTCAAGATATATTTCCCCAAGAGATAATTGACCTAATTCAGCAGTATGTGGATGGAAAGTACATATATATTCCTAAAAAAGAAGGCAATAGAAAGAAATGGGGAGAAACAACTAATATAAGAAAAGAAATTGCAATTAGAAATACAGCTATTTATGAGGAATATAATAGGGGGATTTGCAAAGAATCTCTTGCTAGCAAGTATTTCTTATCAGAAAAAAGTATAGAAAGAATTATTTTAGAGGAAAAAAGAAAATAATTAACTTAGGCATCTGAAAGAAAATACTAGACCAAATATGCTAACCATATTGATATATTATTTTTTGAAGATGCCTTAATGAGTCATAAGCTAGCTTATATATAGTTTATGACTCATTTTTGTTTAATAAAAATTTGTAAGGTTGTTTTGGAAAAAGTGCTTAGATAAGATATGGAATAAACTAATTGATTATAGCCCTAAAGTCTAAAAAAGTAGAAAAATAGCGAAAATCATAATCAAAAGAACATATCAATGCATAGTATATATCATAAAAAATATCATTATATAGTTGTGATGATAAAATGAGGTGATATTATGGCGACAGTATCAGGTCGCGTTATATTTGATAGAGATAGAAGTGCTACAATTAATGCAGGAGACTCAGGTATAGCTAATGTACCTGTAGTATTACAAAATACAGCAACAAATGCTAGACTTGTAGTTCTTACAGATGCTAATGGAAATTATTCATTTATAAATGTACCAAATGGTGATTATAGAATTGTACAGTCCTTTGGAACATCTGGAGGCATTCCAACCCCAGGAGATTTCAATAACGCAGTAGTTGGACCTGTTCCAGTAGGGACAAACCCTCCGATAAGCTTTGCAACGAATCCTCCACCGGGTTCAACTAATTTAGATTCTTTAACTCCAGATACACTTTTAGTAACTGTCACAGGAGCAAACTTAACGAATGAAAATTTCCTTGATGGTCCAGTTATATATACACCTATACAAAATATATTAGATCCATGTGTGTCAGTTTCAAATGTAAATCTTATTAATGTTGCTGATAATGGAACATTTGGCTTTTTTCCTCCAGGTACCCCTGCTAATACGGGTGCTCCAGTTGAACCTTACCCAGGTGTAACCCCAGATTTTACCTATGTATTACCGGATCCAACTAAGTTTACACCTATTGGTGGTGAATATACAGTACAAAACATTATGACTAATGCAATGAGTAATGAAATAGGTGCTTGGTGGCGTATTGCAGACCATACTACAGGTAATGAAACAGGAAGAATGATGGTGGTAAATGGTTTTAATCCAGGGGCTATTTTTTTTAGAGATGTAGTTTCAGTACAGCCTAATACAAACTATTTATTTAGTTCTTGGATTTTAAATCTATTTAAAGTAACAGGATATCCAAATCCTGAGCTTGGTGTACGAATACTTGATCAAAACGGTAATGTACTATATAGTGCAACATTGGGAGCTCAGATTCCAGTTAATACAAATGCTCCAGAATGGAAACAAATAGGTACTGTAATCAATTCACAAAATAACACAAGCTTAACGGTAGAATTTTTAAGTGAAGGGCCAGAGGTTATTGGAAATGATTATGCTATAGATGATGTATCATTAAACGAAGTTCAGGTTCCTCTATTTATACCTGTAAAAACTATTAGTACCCCTGTTGCAAATGTTGGGGAAACAGTAACCTATACAGTAACATTAGAAAATACTTGTACTAGTCCTTTAACAAATGTATTTTTTAAAGATAACGTACCAAATGGATTATTATTTGTGGCTGGCAGCGTAACAGTTAATGGAGTATCAGAAGAATCATCAGATCCTAATATTGGATTTACTATACCGGATATTCCAGGAGGTTCTACTGCTACTATAAATTTTGATGCTGTAGTTAATGCTGTTCCAACTCCTAATCCAGCCCTTAATACAGCAACAATAAATTATTCTTATACACCTGTAGAAGGGGGAATAGAAAACAATTTTACTGTGGATTCTAATACTGTACCACTTGAAGTTAGGGCTCCTGTAGTAGCAGATATTTCAGTTATAAAAACAGGAAGTCCAAACCCAGTAATGTCAGGAGAGATTTTGACCTATACAATTGATGTATCAAACCTTGGACCATCAGATGCCCAAAATGTTGTTTTAACGGATGCTATTCCACCTGAAATAACAGGAGCAGAATTCTCAGCAGATGGAGGGGCAACCTTTAGTCCATGGCCAGGGAGTCTTAATATAGGAACACTATTAAATCAGGAAACAAGAACTATTTTAATAAGAGGAACAGTAGCTCCAGTAGCTCCAGGTTTCATAACTAATACTGCAGAGGTAACATCAACAACACCAGATCCTAATCCAAGTAATAACACATCAACATCAGTTATAGAAGTTAACGAATCTACTCAAGAAGCAGATGTTGGAGTTTTTAAATCAGTAGGGCTGAATCCGGTACCTGCAGGAGGGACGGTAGTTTATCCGATTACAGTATCAAATTTTGGACCAGCAGATGCCCAAAATGTTGTTTTAACGGATGCTATTCCACCTGAAATAACAGGAGCAGAATTCTCAACAGATGGAGGATCAACCTTTAATCCATGGCCAGGAAGTCTTGATATAGGAACATTACCAGCTGGTGAAACAATAAATATTTTAATAAGAGGAACAGTGTCACCATCAGCTACAGGAATTATAAGTAATACTGCAGAGGTAAGTTCAACAACACCAGATCCTAATCCAAGCAATAACACATCTACGGTAGATGTGGAAGTTATTGCTCCTGTAGAAGCAGATGTTTCAGTTGTAAAGACAGCAATTCCAAATCCAGTGGCACCAGGAGAAGTGCTAACCTATACAATTGTAGTAGCGAATGCAGGACCATCAGATGCACAAAATGTTGTTTTAACTGATAGTATTCCATCAAGTATTATAGGACCAGAATTCTCAACAAATGGAGGAGGAACCTTTAGTTCATGGCCAGGAAGTCTTAATATAGGAACATTACCAGCTGGTCAAACAAGAACTATTTTAATAAGAGGAACAGTGTCACCATCAGCTACAGGAGTTATAGCCAATACTGCAACTGTAACTTCATCAACACCAGATCCTAATCCAGGCAATAACACATCTACAGTAGATGTGGAAGTTATCCCGGCTGTAGGAGAAGCAGATGTTTCAGTTGTAAAGACAGCAATTCCAAATCCAGTAATGCCAGGAGGAGTGCTAACCTATACACTTGTAGTATCCAACGCAGGACCAAATGCTGCAGAAAATGTTGTTTTAAATGATAATGTTTCATCTAGCATTATAGGACCGGAATTTTCAGTAGATGGAGGAGTAACATTTAATCCATGGACAGGCTCCTTTAATATAGGAACCTTACCAGCTGGAAGTTCTAGAACTATTTTAATAAGGGGAAGAGTAAATTCATCAGCTACAGGATGTATAAATAATACAGCAATTGTAACTTCAACAACACCGGATCCTAATCCACTTAACAATGTATCATCTATATGTATAGAGATAGTGCCTCAAGCAGAAGCAGATGTTTCAGTTGAAAAGACAGCAAGTCCAAATCCAGTAGCGCCAGGAGGAGTGCTAACTTATACAATTATAGTATCAAATGCAGGACCATCAAATGCAGAAAATGTAGTGTTAACTGATAGCATTCCATCTAGTATTACAGGAGCAGAATTTTCAATAAATGGAGGAGTAACATTTAATCCATGGACAGGTTCTCTTAGTTTAGGAACATTACCGGCGGGCGCATCAAGAACTATTTTAATTAGAGGAACAGTATCACAATCAGCTACAGGAACTATAACTAATACAGCAAATGTAACTTCGACAACACCAGATCCTAATCCGTCTAACAACACATCTACAGTAATTACAGAAGTAGCTGCAGTACCAGGAGAAGCAGATGTTTCAGTTGTAAAGACAGCAATTCCAAATCCAGTAGCGCCAGGAGAAGTGCTAACTTATACAATTGTAGTATCGAATGCAGGACCATCAGAAGCAGAAAATGTTCTTTTAATTGATAATGTTTCATCTAGCATTACAGGACCAGAATTTTCGATAGATGGAGGAGTAACGTTTAATCCATGGACAGGCTCCTTTAATATAGGAACCTTACCAGCTGGAAGTTCTAGAACTATTTTAATAAGGGGGACAGTAAGTCCAACAGCTACAGGATGTATAAATAATACAGCAATTGTAACTTCAACAACACCGGATTCTAATCCGCTTAATAATGTATCATCTATATGTATAGAGATAGCGCCTCAAGCAGAAGCAGATGTCTCAGTTGAAAAGACAGCAAGTCCCAATCCAGTAGCGCCAGGAGGAGTGCTAACTTATACAATTATAGTATTAAATGCAGGACCATCAAATGCAGAAAATGTAGTGTTAACTGATAATATTCCACCTAGTATTATAGAACCAGAATTTTCAATAGATGGAGGGGTAACATTTGATCCATGGCCAGGAACTCTTAGTATAGGAACATTACCAGCTGGAACTTCTAGAGTCATTTTAATTAGAGGAACAGTAAGTTTATCTGCTAAAGGATGTATAGTTAATAAAGCAAATGTAACTTCAACAACACCAGATCCTAATCTGCTTAACAACACATCATCTGCATGTGTAGAGGTTTGTAGGCATGCTCATAAATGTGACAAATGTGATAAATGGTTTGAGTGTGATGAATGTGATAAATGTCTTGAATGTAATGAATGTTTTAAATGTAATCAATGCGGAAAAATTAGGAAATGTAGTAAGTGTGGAAAAAACAAAAGTTGTAATTGTATAAGAAATGGTTTTTCGTAAAAAAATGGAAACACAAGATTAAGCATATATTTTTAATAATAGATGAGGATATCAACAAAAGTTGTAGGTGTTTTTAACAAGGATGAAAAGTTTTGCTTCTTAAATAGGACAGTATAAAGGGGCTGTATCAAAATTTATTTTGATACTTTCTGATAAACAAAGAGGAGGTTCGAGTTCGAACTTCCTTTTGTACATAATAATATTATGAAAAACTTTAAAAAGAATGTGATACATATATAGCAAATAGGTTTCCAAGTAAAGATATAGATTATATTTAGTAGTGAACTAGAAAAGTATTGTAGTAGAGATGTAAGTTTTTTACCTACGGTAAGGGGAACTGTATCACAAATGAATGCGATTTTTACTAAGATTGGATGAATGTATGGTGGTAAGGTAAATCTTGGACTCTGCCATAAAACTTATCTATATAATTAATTAAATGAAAGATTGTTTCAAAGCTAAGAAATTAGTTAAGAAACAGTCTTTTTTATTTAATAGTGTAATTTACACTATTAAGTAATGAAAAATAAATACTATAATATTTTCTGTAATCATTTTATGGAATTCCTAGAGTATAGGAGTTACGTCAGGCGTACATGTTGGTTGTATTTTTAAAAATAAATATTTGATCAGGGTTTTTTAATTATTAATCCTTATTATACAGCAGATAACAATTGTAGGTAATGAGTCATAAGCTAACTTTATATAGCTTATGGCTTATTTTTGTTTAATAAAAATTTGTAAGGTTGTTTTGGAAAAAGTACTTAGATAAGATAGAATAGAATGTGTATATCTATAAAATTAAGGAGAAAATAAAAATATGAGTGAAGTTTTATTAATAGATGGAAAAAAATATATTTATAAGTGTAATTACAAAGATGATGCCAAATTAAGAAATAGTTTTAATAGTTTAACAGAAAAAACTTATGGTTTTAATTTTGAACAATGGTACGAGGATGGATATTGGGGAGACAAATATATACCATATTCCTTATTAGATGGAGACAAAGTAGTGTCTAACGTTTCGGTGAGTATTATAGATTTTTTAATTTTAGAAGAGCAAAAGAGATATATACAAATTGGAACTGTTATGACAGATGAAGATTATAGAGGACAAGGATTGTCCAGAGTACTTATGGAGTTAGTATTAAAAGAATGGGAGGATAAATGTGATCTCATTTATCTTTTTGCGAATGACAGCGTTCTTGATTTTTATCCAAAGTTTGGATTTGAAATATGTCATGAATATCAATACTCAATAAACACAACTAAAGAGGATAAGTTAGAAAAGATAAGAAAGATGAGTATAGATAATGATAGTGATAGAGAAATTATTTACAATATGGCTTGTAATACAATATCTTTCTCAAAGGCTTCTATGAAAAATAATACATCTCTTATAATGTTTTATTGCACATATTTTATGAAGGATAACATTTATTATCTTGAGGACTATGATACAGTGGTTATATGCGAGTTTAATGAAGATATTTTATATTTACAAGAAGTGCTTAGTACAAAAGAAGTAGAGTTAGATAATATTATCAATGCAATGATGAATGAGAAAACGAAAAAAGTAGTTTTGGGATTTACTCCAAAGGATATTTCCTCATATGAAAAAACTTTAGTAAATGAAGAAGATACTACTCTTTTTATTAAAATAGGAAAAGATAATCCATTTAAAACAGAAGACTTAATGTTCCCTGTATTGTCTCATGCATAATGATAAATAGAAGAAGTGAGGGGCTTCTATAGGGTTTCTTAATGAAAATTTAACTTATGCATGATTTTAATTTCCATAACAAAAATTCTTTTCTATGAATGAAAAATTAAGAATGAAAGATGAAGAATTATGGTTAAAACTTCACGGTTAAGACCTTTGAAGTTTTTTGAGAATAAAATTTATTTTAAGAAATTTACTAAGGGTGAATTTCATCCTAAATTCTTCATTCTTAATTATTAATCCTTAATTTTTAAGGGATAAAACTGCTTTTATAGAAAATTTATTTTCCAGAGTATATATTAAGTGTTCACATTGTATCCCTATAATAACCTAACACTTGAATCATGAAACCACCATAATACAGAAATGTGTTGTGGTGGTTCCTTATTTATATATGTTTAATTTTAATTACCATATAGTTTAATTACTTCAGAAGCTTTTATTTTAATTTCATTAATAGCTTCAATAGGTTTAATTATTTTTATATCTTTACCATATGTAAAAGCAAATTCAATACCTTGCCAAATATCATCAAAATTTATATCTAAATAAATTTCATTATCTTTTATAACTTCATTACTTATAGTTATAAATTTTCTTTCTTTTATATGATTTATAATAGAAGGATTAACCTTAAAAGTAAAAGTATATTTAGGAATTAAAGATTTAAAATTACTTGTAGATGATTTCCAATGAGTTTCTAGGCTGAAATCACTTGGTCTGTCAAAATGCTCATCTATCAAAAGGGCACTTTCTATAGAGATTACTTTATAGGTTTTGATAACTTCAGCGTTAATTCCAATTAAATACCAAATACCTCTTTTACATACTAATCCTAATGGATTTAAGAGTACTTCTTTTGTTTCATTTATTTTTCTATATACTATTTTTAATATTTTATGGTTCCAAATAGCATTTTGTAATACAGAAAGAATGTCTTTATTTACATTAGTGGGATTTTCACTCCAAGTATGCATATCTATGTAAATATAGTTTTGAATATTTTCAATTTCTTTGATTTGATAAGGAGAGGAATTGCCTAAGAGCTTAAGTATTGTAGAGTCTTTAAGTTTTTGAATTCCCAAGTCTTCTAAAATTTTATCGCCAGTTGGAAGAAATAGAGAATAAATTTCATCATCATTTATTCCATTTAAAGAAGTTTTATAATCTCCTAAAAGTTTTATTCCTCCGTTTGTTCCTCTATCACTAAATATAGGTATTCCAAGGCTACTTAAAGAGTCAATATCTCTATAAATAGTTCTAACAGAGACTTCTAATCTTTGAGCTAATTCATTAGCTGTTAACTTTTTATGTATTTGTAACAACATTAATATAGAAATTAATCTATCTGCTTTCATATTAAATATCTCCTTTTCAATATGACATAAGGTGTCAACTATTATAAGTTACAATGTATTTGATATCAAGTAGAAATTCTGAATATAAAAAATTCTACTGACAAATAATTAATATATTTAAAAGTATAAGAAAGTGAGGGAAAAGATATGAGTAGAAAGATAATACTAAATTTAGCAGTAAGCATTGACGGATATATAGCATCAGAAGATGGTGGATTTGATTGGATAGTTGGAGATGGTGATGATAAATTAGACACTGAAAAGAAGTGGGATTATGATGAGTTTTTAAATGGGGTAGATGTTGTAGTTATGGGGAAAAACTGCTATGACCAAAACTTCCATAATGATTTTAACAATAAAAAAGTATATGTAGCAACATCACAAGAATTGCAAGATCATGACAATATACATTTTATAAATGGTGATATATGCAAAGTAATAGAAGAAGAAAGAGAAAAAGAGGGTAAAAATATATTCTTATTTGGTGGTGGGGGTCTCGTAGATAATTTCATTAAAGCAGATATTATTGATGAGTATGTAATTGGAATAATTCCTACGATATTAGGAAAAGGCAGACCACTATTCCTTGGGAATAATCCTAAGATAGATTTACATTTAGAGCAGTATAGTATGGATAAGGGGATTGCAGTATTAAGATATTCAAAGAGATAAATATACTATTAAAAAATTCACAAAGGAATCAATGAATATAGATTTTTTAATTATAGAATTAATAAGTAATAATTAGTGAATTATAAGTTATGCTTTAATTCCACTAAAAACCTCCACAGAAATGTGGAGGTTTTTTTAAGTATTTTTATTTTTAATAAATTATTAGCTAACATTATTTTAATACTTTATAAAAAATACGTACATTTTTAAATAATATGTTGAAAATGTTCGAATTTAGTGTTATTATAAAGATGAAAAAAAGTTGATGTCTTCGTATATTTCTGGTGATATGGTCCAGATGTCTCTACCAGAACTCCGCAAAGGTTCTGGCTATGAGGATTTATTTATTACTAGAGGATAAGTGGATAATTTAAAGGGGGAAAACAACTATGTCAGACTTTCTTACTGACTTTCTAGCAATCATAGGTGTTGTTCTAAATGGCTTACCACAAGGGTTGTTAGCATTAACATTTGGTTTTGCTTCAATTCCAACAGCATTTGCATTTTTAGTAGGAGCAGCTGGAAATTTACTAACAGGCTCAGTTGCACCTATTTCTTTCCAAGCGGAAACCATAACATATGCAGGAACTGCTGGAAAGGATATGGAAGAAAGACTTTCAATGATATTCTTTGGTGCAGTTATAATGACTTGTATAGGAATATTCGGGTTTTTGAGTAAAATTGTAAATTTTATAGGCCCAACAATTACAACAGGCATGATGGCAGGTGTTGGAATAATGCTTGCAAAGGTATCTATGGATATGCTAAAAAGTGAAAAAGTTGTAAGTATTGTATCAATTGCCACTGCAGTAGCAATATACTTTGGTACAAATGATTTAGTTCTAACTATTACTATTTCAGTGGTTATTTCAAGTATTGTTGGAAATATCATTAATAAGGATATGAGAAATGTTGAAATACCTAAGGAAAAAATAGAAAGACGTAAACTTAGCTTTAATAGTAAAATATTAAGAGGAGCACTTGGAATGGTGTGCTTAAATATTGGATCTAATATAGCTTTTGGACAAATTACTGGAGATATGGCTAATGCAAATGTAAACATTGATCATCTTTCCGTTATCAGCAGCTTAGCTGATATGGGTTCTGCATTATATGGTGGTGCACCAGTTGAATCTATAATTTCAGCAACAGGAAGTGCTCCGCATCCATTAGCAGCTGGTATAATCATGATGTTAATTATGGCTGCCATATTATTTTTAGGGCTGCTTCCAAAGATAGGTAAATATGTACCTTCTCAATCAATTAGTGGTTTCTTATTCGTACTAGGTATTTTAGTAACAGTACCAGGCAATGCAGCTGCTGCCTTAGCAGGAGCAGATAGTTTAGTTGGTGGTGTTACTATGGGGGTAACAGCAATAAGTGATCCATTCTTTGGAATGCTTGCAGGAATTATAACTAGATTTGCTGTAGGATTATTTTAGGGGGGAAATTCATATGAATACATATAATTTAGAATTACTTTCATTGAAGAGAGAATTACCTTTAATGAAAATTAAAGATGACTTAGCTATTGCAAGTTTTGTAATACTGGGTGACACTGAATTAGTACAAACAGTTGCACCTGCAATATCAGATAGATTGAAGGATATAGATGTAATTGTCACTGCTGAGGCAAAAGGAATACCTTTAGCATATGAAATTTCAAAGCTTTTAGGCATGAAAGAATTTATTGTAGCGAGAAAAAGCATTAAAGCTTATATGGATTCGCCAATAACTGAGGAAGTGAATTCAATTACTACTCAAAAGAAACAATTTTTATGTCTAGATAAAATTGATGCAGAAAAGGTAAAAGGAAAAAATGTTGCTATTATAGATGATGTCATTTCCACTGGAGAGTCATTAAGGGTTGTTGAAAAGTTAGTTGAAAAAGCTGGTGGTATCGTCAAAGCAAAAGCTGCAATTCTAGCTGAAGGAGATGCTTCAAATAGAGATGATATTATATTTATAAAAAGACTTCCGCTATTTAAAGTTGATGAAAATGAAAATTTTATAGAGATATAGTATAGATAAACTACTTTAAAATTAATTTCTTAAACTAATTTTTACTAGCAATGTATTGTTAGTCTCCACCTCTGGGGAATATAATCAATTGAGAATTGACAATTGTGGTGGAAATTAATTCTTACAAATTAATTTCTTTAAATAGATTTTTCAATAAAAGTGACTGCATCACTTCAAAAATAAATAATTTTAAATTTCTCAGCTTCTGCTAAGAAATATCCACAATTGAGAACTGTAAATTGCGAATTCAATAGTTTCAGCTATGATACTAAAAAATATCAATTATTTTTACATTTATATTAATTCTAGAATTGGTATATTTATATAAAAGAGATATTTCAATAATAACCAATATTGAAATATCTCTTTTATTATATTTTGAATAGCCTATGCTTATACAAAAATAAATAGATTTCAGGAATATAGACTGATTCCTGAAAGTGATTTAATAGAAAGTGATGTTTTTAAACTTATTACAGGTTCATTTGCATTTATAAAATGCAGTGGTAAATATTTGATTATATATAACAAATGGAGAAATCAATGGGAGTTTCCTGTTGGAAAAATGGAGAAAGACGAAACATACAAAGAATGTGCAATTAGAGAATTATTTGAGGAAACAAATCAATATGCAACCAATCTTAAATATAGAGGTGTATTTAAGATATATGATAAAAATAAAAATCAGATAAGATATAGAACAGCATATTTTGCAGAGGTTGATAGACTTACAGAATTCAAAGAAAATGATGAAATAAACGAAATTATGCTTTGGGATTTAGAAAGCGACATCGGATATTTTGATGAAGTTGATAAAAAAATGCTACAACTATTGTTATATAAGTAAGATTATATATTTAAAATTGATACGTTCCTTAAGAGAAGTTATTAGACTTCCCTTAAAAAATGTTTAAATATTAACAATAAATTGAAACATAGCTTAAGGAAAAATCCGCAGCAATACTATAATTGTATTGCCGTGGATTTTTTATCTAGATATGTTTTTTATAGTAATTAACGTGAGTTCGAAAAATAAAATCGGCATTAGATAAATATGGTTATAAAAAAGCACAAAAAAGTACCTCTATTAATTTCCAAATAAGTTATAGTGATGTAGTTATCTAAGTTTAAAGATGGCTTCTTAGGAAGAAAGCTATATGCAACTAGTTTAGAAATTATATTTACTATGAAATTAGTAAAACTTCTATGTCGACTATGTTCTATTTGACATATATTCTTTAAATGATTATTTATAATTTCAATAATAGCTCTTTCCCTAAGTAGAACTTTATTTTCAATAAACATTAGTTTATTTTTTATATTTTTCCTTAACTTAGTTATCAATTGAATATCCCTAGGATAATGCAGCAGAAAGTTAAGAAGATTTTAAATAACTCTGAGCTTGCTGAAAGTCAAAAGCTTCTTTGTGTTTATTACCCTAAAGCAGCTATTAAAGTTGGATATTCTAAAAATAGAGCATCAGAAATAGGGTGTTAGGTACTATAGAAAACTATAATACAAAATGAAATTAAAAAGCTTAAAACTAATAAATTAAATAAAGCAATATTAGAATCAAAGGATATATTTCAGAAGTTTATGGACATAGCATTTGCAGACATGACCGATTATATAACTTTTGGGAGAAAAGAAATAGAATTAGATAAAAAGGAATATATTTACTTGGAGGATCATAAATTATATTGAGAAACTTCAATCTTAAAATCAATAAGAAAGAAGTTATTAAAAGTTGGCCAACTTATCTTCAAAATTATTTTTAAGGAGGATCTAAAATGAATTTAAAAAAATTACTGATTACTTGTATAGCAGGAATAACTATTATTGGTACATCAATAATCCCAAGTGTAGAGGTTAAGGCAGCTACATCCAGTCCAATTTGCCAAGAAACAGTGAGAAAAGGCGAGAATCATATTCATAGATTAGCACCAGTTTGCCCTAGATGCGGAGATAGAATATATCCAGGACAAAATCATGTTTGTAGTTGGAGTGCATATAAAGAGAATGATGAAGTAAATGCTGAGATTTGCATTTATTGTGGTATGGTACCGGCTCCGGGAAGACCTCATAAGTGTATATATCCGATATAGAAAAAAATTATGTTAATCTTATATTAACTAAGAGTCACCTATAGACATAAATTAACGTGAGTTCGATGGAAAAAATTTAAAATAAAAAATCCCATCGAAATGTTTTATTATAAGTGCAAGCAAAAAGGAACTCACGTTAATTATTGTAGTTAATGTTTCAAAGAAAAACAATGATATAATTAAATTATTCTTTTTAATAATAATCTTTATTTAGCTATTAATTGATTTAGTTGGATTTCTGTATTCACAAGGTACTTTAGTTTGACATAAACCACAGCCTGCTCCTGCATTTGGATTTCCTCCATAGGATTCTGCTAATTTTCTTGATTCTTCTCCATAACAAGATTTATAACATTTTAATTTGTCATGTCCCTTCTCAGATATCGCATTAAAAGGACATCTTTTAATGCAAGCTCTACAAATACCTTTATTGTAAAATAAACAATTTTCTGTATAGCTTTTAGATATCCTGACATCTGGATTAAGTTTTAATTCAGTTACAAATGAAGCTAACCTTACCGCAATTCCTTTCTCAGTAATAAATGCATCGTTTAATCCAAAAGTCCCAAGACCAGCTACATAAGCTATGTGACGTTCTGACCAATTGGAGCTTGGACCAGAAGTAGTGTTAAAAGCTTTAAACCATTCAGCACCATAAGGTGCTACAGTTTTATATCCCATTTGATTTAAAAAATCTTCAAAAAAATTATAAAAATTCTTTTTGAATACGTCCTCTCCAAAGCTATGAAGCAGAGCCCATTCTTTTGATGGCAATTCCTTCTGTACTCCGTTACTTTTTCGAATCTTTTCATTTATAGGTAATACAACACTTATAACTGTTCCTCCATGATAGCTATTTTTCCCAAATGTCATTTCAAAAGCTTCAGATGGAGTTAAATGATCACTACCTATTATGGTTTTATACTCCTCAAACAATGGATCATCTGCAGATGCGAATTTTACAATTGGTTCATCGTAATAATGGTCATTAATTTCTTCAAACCAGTTATCTTTACATTTAGTTACATATTTTATAATTTCATTTTTTATTAAATCTTCCACTATAATACCTCCATTAATTTTATGCTTAAATAAGCAAATATTAAAATTTATTAATCACATTGATGGTAAAAACAAAATTTATCTTATTTAGAACTTTGTTTTTGGATAAGGTTTTTATATTTATTTCCCTTGAAAAACTAATGTAGTACCAACATTGTTTGGTATAAATGCTTTAGGCATTGATTGGGCAATTTGGTGGATGGCAGACCAACCAGTGCAGTGACCAGGCATCAAATAAGTTGGATTAATTTTCTGTAATTCAGCAATTGTAGTAGGAATAATTTTTTCAAATATCCCACCTGTTAGATGAAAACCACCCAATACAGCATAAATTTTCTGGCTATTAGTCAGAGTTTGAGCGTAGCGTATGGTATTGATAACTCCAGAATGACAGCAACCTGTAATTATAACTAATCCTTGTCCACGAACATTTACAATAACGCACTGATCATCCTTTATTACCGGATCGTTTTCCCATTGATCATTACGCTTTGTATAATGTAAAGGAAATCCTTTTTCGAAATCTGTAGTTCGAGGAATTTCGCCAGAAACAAGAATCATGTCATCAACAAGAAGTGTTGGAACGCTTTTTTTAATAAAAGTAATTTTTTCCTGTTGAAAAGCAGTTAACTTTGGGGGAGAAATATTTATTTCATCTCCACCTGGCATTATAATCTTTCTGTCTAAAAAAGCATCTGGATGAGAAATAAGAGGAACTTTATGTGTTCCTAACTTCTCAATTAGACCAGGTAACCCCATAGTATGATCAGAGTGACCATGACTGAGTATAATTGCTTGTATATCTGTTGCATTAATTCCTAAGGAATCAATGTTGTGTAAGATACCGCTAGAGCTAATACCTAAATCTAATAATACAGTTCCTTGCTTATTTCCGGATTTAACCTGAATCATTGCTGAAAAACCATGCTCTGCGATAGGTGGAAAATCAGAACTTAAATCAAACCTGTGTACAATTTCATTACCTGTCATAAATACGTCTACTGTATTGTCCATGATTATTGTTATTTTTACTTCATCAACTTCTAATAATTGAGTATCTTTTATCATGTATCTTTACCCTCCTTGATTTGTGTAAATACTTTAGGCTCAAAAAGCCATGAAAATTAAAAATATTTCTGCACGCTATAATTAATTAAGGCAACGATTTGTCATAAAAGCTGCTATCACAAAAAACAATAATAAATTATCCTTACAAAGAAATATCTACTAATGCTAATATTGATTGTAGAAAATTCAAGTTAGCTTATGAAAATATCCTTTATCTGTCTATAAGACTATAAGCAAATACTTATAGTTAGGATAACAATCCCTTCTATTAATACTTGTTATTATAATAATAAATGTCGCAAGTAAAATCATGGGAGCATCTCTAATAATAGTAATATTGATTGTAGGAGTTTTGAGTTAGTTTATGAATAGCTCCTTTGTCTATCTATAAGTCTATAAGCAAATACTTATAGACAAGATAGTACATTACTCCTATTGACACTTGTTATTATAAGGACATTTGTCACAAGAGAAGTCATATTGGCATCTCTCAAATGCTTTCTTAAACAGTTCATTTACATCCTTTCTGTATTTAATCAATGTATCAGAATTAATTGTATAGAAAACTCTAAAACCCCTTCGATTCTCCTCGAGAATTCCAATATTCTTTAAAATTTTTATGTGTTGAGATGCAGCAGGTTGAGATATATCAAGTTGTTGTGCCACATCAGAAACGCAAAAGGTTTCATCAGCATTTGAAGCAAGCATTTTTATTATTTTTAATCTTTTCTCATCGCCAAGGGATTTAAGGATATTGGCCATGTCTTTTAGATGATCTTTCATTAATACACCTCTTAACTATAAACGTACAATCATAATATTATAATCATACTATATTTGTCAAGTTTAACCAATGTTTTAAACTGACAATTGACTTATGTATTCTTTTAATCTTCATTAGTTTATTGTTAGTGGAAATTACATAAAAATAAAAATTTTAATGTAGCTGAAGGTTTAAAAAATATTAATAAAACTTATAAAAGAGTAAAAAATTAACTTAATTTTGAATAAAATATTTACTTTGTACTAAATAACTATAGGTATTTTACTAATATAGAAAGACTATCTATAAGGCTATGATTTAACTAAATAATAATTAGTAATGACTTAAGTTTAATTTAAGATATAAATGATAGTATGTTTTTAAGAAATAAAGAGGGTTATTTTAATTGAGATAAATTAAATTTTAGAGGAGGAAAACAATGAATAAAAAATTTATATCAATATTGATAGCTATGTCACTAAGCCTTAGTGTTACAGCTTGTTCTGAAAATAAAGCTAATACAAATTCTGAAAATACTACGAAAGTTACAGAGACGTCCAAAGTAAATATGAAAGCTTTAGAAAGTGAAAGCGTAGGAGAACCAGATACATTTATAAAATTGGGGAGTGATATAAGTGTTGATGGAAATGGTGTAAATGTAGAAAATAATAAGGTTACAATTACACAGGGTGGAACTTATAGTGTAAGTGGTAAGTTAGATGATGGACAACTAATTGTTAATGTAGGTGATGAAGAAAAAGTGTATATAATTTTAAATGGAATAGATATTACTTGTTCTGATAGTGCACCTATTTATATTATAAATGCTAAAAGATGTATAATTGCTTTAGAAAAAGATACTGAAAATATTATAACAGATGGGGAAAATTATGTTTTAGAAGATGCAACTACAAATGAACCTAATGCAGCAATATTTAGTAAAGATGATTTATATATTATAGGAGAAGGTAAACTTACTGTTAATGCTAATTATAATAACGGTATTGTTAGTAAAGATGATCTAAAAGTTCAAAGTGGGAATGTAGTTGTGAATTCTAAAAATAACGGTATAAAAGGAAAAGATTGCATTAATATTTCTGATGGAAATATAACAATTAATGCAGGCGGAGATGGAATAAAATCTGATAATGATACTGATGCAAGTAAAGGATATATATATATTGAAAAAGGTACACTTAATATAACTGCAGTTGAAGATGGCATTCAAGCAGAGACTGAACTGCTAATTGAAGATGGAGACATTACAATATCTTCAGGCGGTGGTAGTGAAAATAGTAGTACTTCCAAAAACAGTGATTGGGGAAATTGGGGCATGAAAGATAAGGGAATGAGTGGTAATGGAGATCCTAATATGAATAATGCCAATACTAATGAAAACATTGAAGAAGAGTCTACTAGTGCAAAGGGTATAAAAGCATCAAGCAATATAACTATAGAAGGTGGAAATATAAAAATAGATTCATCAGATGATTCAATTCATTCAAACAATAATTTAACAATCAACAATGGAACTATAAATCTATCATCTGGGGATGATGGAATACATTCAAATTCCAATTTAACAATAAATGATGGAAAGATAAATATTGAAAAATCATATGAAGGGATTGAAAGTGAAGTAATAACTCTTAATGGTGGAGAAATTTATGTTACTGCAAGTGATGATGGAATAAATGCAGCAGGAGGAAATGATGGATCTTCAATCAACGGCCGTCCAGGGCAAAATCAATTTGAGTCTTCTGGAAATGCTAAAATAAATATTAATGGAGGTTATATTTTTGTAGATGCAAGTGGTGATGGTATAGATGCCAATGGTTCAATTTATATGACTAATGGAACTGTAATAGTAAATGGTCCAACGGATAATGGAAATGGAGCTTTAGATTTTGATAATACATGTGAGGTAAGTGGAGGTACTTTAATTGCGGCGGGAAGTTCTGGAATGGCAGAAACACCAAGCAATTCTTCAACTCAAAATACTATAAATATAAATCTAACTTCACAAGAAGCTAATACTATAGTTAACATTCAATCAGAAAGTGAGGAAAATATTATTACTTTTGCACCATCAAAAACATATCAATCAGTTGTAGTATGTTCTCCAAATATAAAGACTAATGAAAAGTACTTAGTTTATGTTGGAGGAAGCTCAAGTGGAAATTCAACTGATGGATTATATACTGATGGAAAATATTCAGGTGGAAATAAAATAGGTGAAGGTACAGTTTCAAGTGTTATAACTAATATTACCCAAGAAGGAGCAACTCAAGGCGGCATGGGAGGACGTGGAAAGATGGGAACTCCAGATGAAAAAATGTACAGACCTACTCAAGGAGAAAACAGGGGAAGGCCTGATGAAAATATGGAAATGCCAGCAGATGGAAAAGATAGTAGAGGAGAAAAAGATGATAGATTAGTACCTTCTGTGGACACTGAGAAAAATAGTGAAATCTAATGTATAAATTTATCTTATATGATTTAAGACTGTGATAAGATAGTGTGAAATTCACAAATCTTGCACAGTCTTTTCTAAGTAGTTAAGCTGTTTTTATAAAAAAATATTTTCTATAGTATATTTTAAGTTTGGCGATGTTAAAGAATAGTGTTGATAAATAACATTTTTAAGGAACTCGTAAAAGAGTTCCCTTAGTTGTCATTTTATGAATAAAGCAAAGTAGTCACTATTCTAAAATCCATTCATATATGCACTTTTGACGTTCCCCCTCTTGATACATCTCATTATGTGGTGGCAAATCTACTATTTCTTTAAGTTTAAGACCTGTTTTTTCACAAGTTTTTCGAGAAGGGAAATTGTCTGGATTACAAGTTATTATAAGTTTATTCATTCCATGTGCAATAGCTACGTCTTTGATAATTTTACAAGCCTTTGAAGCATAATTATTTCCTCTATAAGGTTCTTCAACCATATAGCCAATATGACCCCCGTAATATAGATTTTCATTGTACCCGATTCGGATATCAATAGCACCTATACTATCATCTGAATCATGTAGAGTAATTCTATATTTATATGCAGGTACATAGCCTTTTTCCTCATTGAATGGTGCTTTTTCTTCAATCTTTAAATCAATCTCACCATCGGTTAAGTAATCAAAGTCTTTGAACTCAAACATCTGTATTCCTCCTTTATTTTCCTCATAAATTCCAATTGTTCATTTATTTAATTATATTATTATATAAATAGATAATTGTAAATACTTAACATAAACTATACATAAATTGCTTCCATAACTCTTATTTTTATCCTTTAAAACTTGAAATAAAATTAAGTTTTAAAATAAAAAAATCCCTTAGATGTATTCAATAGGAATATATCTAAGGGATTTTTTTATCCATATATTTTTTCTTCAAAGCCACTAAAAGTAAGAGTTATATTTAAATTTCCATTTCTACATCTTAGCTCATCTAAAAACTTCTTTTGATTCACATTTGGCTTTAAATAAATCATATAATTTAACTCAAACAATGCTCCAAAATCTCTAGTTTTTACTTTTTGAATATCATAAGAAGTAGTATACTTATCTAATACTTCTTCAAAAACACGTTCATAATTTAAATCTTCTGGAACTGTAATTTTAAGTTGCATAGCACTACCCTTAGGTGCTACAAAATTTGTTACAGAAAGTATAATCATTAAAGCACATAAGATAGTTGTAAATATTACACCATAACCTATATAGCCCATACCACAAGTGAGTCCAACTGCTAAAGTAAAGAATACATATGAGATATCTTTTGGGTCTCCAGGAGCACTTCTGAAACGAATTATTGAGAATGCACCAGCTAAGCTAAAGGCTCTAGCTACGTTATTACCAACAAGAAGTATTATAATTGATATTATAACTGGCAGCATAATTAATGTAGTTGTAAAGCCAGAATTATATCCACTTTTTTTATTAGTTTTCATATAAGTAATACTAATTGCTAATCCAAGTATAATTGAAGATGCAATAATAATTAATGTATTGATGAGAGTAAAAGATTCTCCAGTAGTCGATGAAATTAATGTATCTAGCATATTTTTGCTCCCCTTTCGATACTTTTATTTTTATTTTCTAGGCAATAATTCATATATTCATTGCCATATTTTGAAAAGTGTGTGTTATATATTCTTAACTCTGAAAGAATCTTAGTAAACCATAATGGTATGGCACCTAAAAATTTAACCTCCATTAAATAACGATTTTTACCTAAAATATCTGCTCCAAAACATCCATACTCTAGAGATAGAAAATCACGTCTTGTAGTAATTTTAGAGTCAAAGGTTATTCTAAAATCCCTATCTTCTTTTCCAAATAAAGCATTTCTTGTATATCCAATATAAACTGATGGATAAACTGTATTTTTGTTTAGATAATATTCTATTTCATCTAGGACTTGTTTATTTACATAATCATTTGAAATAGGCCTTTCACCAAATTCTAAAAAATTATAAGCTTCTTTTAATGTAAGAACAATTCTTCTTTTGTTTACTATCCCATTTATTTTCTTCTTTAGTTCAAGAAAGACTTTGCTGTCTAAATTAGTAGGATTACTGTAAGTTCTTAATCTTAACTTTTCTTTGTAATAAGGATTAGATATAGAGTGTCTAATTACATCATTGTTTTTCGTATCGTAATATATATTATAAATATCATAAACTTTTCCAGATTTACAATACTCATCTTGAATCATATACTTATCTAGTTTTAAAAGTAACTCATCATATTGTTTTTGATTTAATATGAACTTTTTTTCAAAACGCTTAAATGCTTTAATAGCCATATGTTTCCCTCCTGTTTTTATAATTTTATTTCTTTGTATAATCAAATTATAAAAAAATAAGCTTAAAAAAATCTTAAACTTTATATATAATTAAAAAAACTTTAAATGAATTCGAAACTATATGAGAACTATTAATTATAAATAGGTCAACAGACAATGGATAAAAGATATTAATATTTTAGAGGAGAATTTATCCTTCTATTTTAAAATTAAAAAATTAGATAAAAAGTAGATAAATTCTAAATTGTATTTACATATATGTAAAATAATGATAAAATGACTTTGTAAAAAATAATTAAAAAGGAGGTCGTTTATAAATGAAAAACTTAAGAAGTTTAAGTAAATTCAAATTTAATAATGTTTGGAACGGCCTTGATGATAATTTTTAAAAATGTTATTTTGATGTTTTAAGTCATGGAGTTCTCTATACTCTATGACTTTTTATATTCTATATTATAGAAGTAGAAGGTCGTGGATAACTTGGTTTTTAGCTAAGAAATATCTATGACTTTTTTATTTTAGGCAAATAAAAGAAAATAATGGATTGAAAATGAGTATATATTTTGTCTCGGACAGGTCGACAAGTACCGCTGAGTGGTTATATCAATAGGTTTTGGTGACAGAGATAAGACAAAATAGACGATTCATACTCATTCATTATTTCCTTGAATGTGTCTTAATATATAAATTGGGGGGACGATTGATATGCAATTTAAAATTAATGAAATGCATCATGGTTTTAAGTTATTAGAACAGGAAAAGATTGATGAAATTCAATCAGTAGCTAGAGTGTTTGAACATATTAAAAGTGGGGCAAGACTTTTACATTTAGAAAATGAAGATGATAATAAATTATTTTCTATTGGATTTAGGACAACTCCTACGGATAGTACAGGAGTAGCACATATTTTAGAGCATTCTGTACTTTGTGGCTCAAGAAAGTTTAAAACTAAGGACCCTTTTAGTGACATGCTTAAGAGCTCCTTAAAGACTTTTTTAGATGCTATGACTTATACAGATAAGACTATTTATCCTGTTTCAAGTAGAAATCATAAGGATTTTATGAATTTAATGGATGTGTATTTAGATGCAGCTTTATATCCTAGAATATATGAAAACCATGAAATATTACGTCAAGAAGGTTGGAGATATGAAGTTGATCCAAAAACAAATAAGTTATCTTACAAAGGTGTAGTATATAGTGAAATGCAAGGGGCACTGTCTTCTCCAGAGGAAGTGATTTGTAGTGACATATATAGTTCACTATTTCCAAATACTACTTATGCTTTTGTTTCAGGTGGAGACCCAGAAGAAATACCTAACCTTACTCAAGAGGATTTTGAAAAGTTTCACAGTAAATTTTATCATCCATCTAATAGCTATATTTTCTTGCACGGAGATCAAAACTTGGAACAATGCTTAAAATTTATAAATGATGAGTATCTTCAGGAGTTCGATAGAATAGAAATACCTTCTTATATAGAAAATGTAGAAGCTTTTAAATCTATGGTAGAAAAGACATCACAGTATTCTATCAGTGAAGATGAAGAGGAAAAAAATAAAGCTTTCTTAGCTCTAAGTTTTGCCTTTGAGGAAACAAGTGATGCTAAGGCATATTTAACTAATGAAATACTTTATAATATGCTCATTGAATCTTCTGCATCTCCTATTAAAGAAGCACTACTTAAAGCAGGAATAGGTGAATGTATAATTACCATTGATGAAATGAATATGGATCCAACAAAGCAGATGTTATTTCCGATAGTTGTTAAAAATGCTGATAGCAGCATGAAAGATAAATTTAAAGAGATTGTTTTAAGTACTCTTAAAGAGCTTGTGAAAAATGGTATTGATGAAAATCAGTTGCAAGCAGCTATAAATACAGTTGAATTTAATCTTCGTGAAGCTGATCCATGGAGAATTGCTAATAAGGGAATTCAATATAATGAAAAGGTACTAAATAGCTGGATATATGACGGAAATCCACTTGCTCATTTAAAATATGAAAAGAATCTTAATGACATAAAAGAAGCTATAAAAGATAGATATTTTGAGAATTTCATCGAAAAGAATATGGTGGAAAATTCTCATTGTTCATTAGTGGTTTTAAATCCTAAAAAGGGATTAGAAAATGAAAAAAATAAAGCTTTAGAAGAAAAGCTAGAAAAGTATAGAATTTCTCTATCGGAAGAAGATTTACAAAAGCTTATAGATAGAAATAAAAAATTACAAGAAGCTCAAGTTAAAGTTGATACCGAAGAAGAAAAGAACACCATTCCTAAACTACCTATGGAAGAGATAGATAAAAAAGCAGAAGAAATTCCTCAGGAAGTTATAAAAGAACAGGGAATAACTATACTTAAACATCATATCAATACAAATAAAATAGCATATATAAATTTATTATTTGATGGAAAAATTATTGAAGAAAAATATATTCCTTATTTAGGGCTTTTGGGAGATATTTTAGGAGAAGTTGATACAGAAAGAAAAACCTACTCTCAGCTTATTACGGAAGTTTATAAAAATACAGGTGGAATAACCTTTAAAAATGAGATTTATACTGAGAAGAATAATGACAGGGTATATCATCCTAAATTTACTATTAAGTCAAAGGCAATTTCAGATAATATTCCTAAGTTATTAGAGTTAATCAATGAAATAACAACTACTACTAAATTTGATGATATGAATAGAATTAAACAAGTTATTCAAGAGATAAAATCAAAACTTCAAATGAGGATTATAAATTCGGGTCACGAAATTGCAATGAATAAAGCATTTTCTAAATTCTCCTATGCTCAAGAATATAAAAATAGGATTAATGATGCTTCATATTATGAGTTTATATGCAATTTAGAAAAGAACTTTGAAGATAATAGTGATGAAATTAAAAGTAACCTTATAAAGGTATATGAAACTATATTTAATAAAAATAATTTAATTGTTTCAATAGTTGGAGAAGAAGCTGAAAGTGAAAATTTACTTTCAAATATAAATATAATTTTAGATAACATTAAAGACTCTATATGTGAAGTTCCTAAATTGGAATACAAACAAGCAAAAGATGTGGAAGGATTAATAACTGCTAGCAATGTACAATATGTAGTTAAGGGATTCAACTTTGCAAAGCTTGATTATAAGTATTCAGGAAAGATGAAAGTTCTTCAAAATATATTAGAGAGTGAATATTTATATCCTAGAGTTCGTCTTCAAGGTGGAGCTTATGGCTGTTACATTGATATGAGTAATGATGGCAATTTAGCATTTTTCTCCTATCGTGATCCAAACCTTACAAGAACAATAGATGTATATAATGAAACTTACAAGTTCTTGGAAAACGTAGATTTTCCAAAGAAAGATATGGAGAATTTCATAATTGGAACAGTAGGTAGAGTATATAGACCATTGACTCCTGATAAAAAAGGTGAAAAAGCAGTTGGAGATTATATTTGTAATATAACCTATGAAGATGTTCAAAGAGAAAGAGATGAAATTTTAAACACAACTATTGAAGATATAAAATCATATGTAAAAATGATTAAATCTGGAATGGATGAACATTACTGCTGTGTAGTAGGTAATGAAGGAAAAATTAAAGAAAATGAAGCTATTTTCAATAAGATAAGTAAGTTGTTATAGGATTTGGGTTAATTAGAATTAATACCTAAATCTAATATCAAATTCTAAAAAAATAAGTAATTGTTTAAGATAAAAAAATTCTACAAAATCATTAATAATTAAATATAAAAGGGTTGTTACATAATTAATCAATTAGGCTAGTTGTGTAACAATCCATTTTTTATTTTATACTTATCCATTAAAGTATCTCAACAGCTGTAGAACTTATACTAACATAAGGACGTAGATATTGATTAATATAAAATTGCATAATAAAATGAATACTTGATATAATAAAAGATATCTTTGGGATAAATACTATCAATTGTAAATTATAGTTAAGAGTTATGGTTAGTTAACTTATCTAAAGTTTAATTCCGTCTACAAATAAGCAATTTAATTGACAATATGGAATCACTTCACCATAATATTAATTATAATTAACTTTAGCAGGAGGATTTATTAATGAGTGATATGATAAAGGCACATGATTGCAATGTAATTCATGTTGATGTACTTAATAAAGTTAAGAAGAATATGCCAAATGAATATGCAATGCGCAATTTAACTGAGTTTTTTAAAATAATGGGTGATGGCACTAGAATTCAGATATTATGTGCTTTAGTACAGAATGAAATGTGTGTATGTGATTTAGCAGTATTAATAAATGTTACAAAGTCAGCAATATCACATCAACTAAGATCTCTGAAGGAAGCTCATTTAGTAAAATCAAGAAGAAGTGGCAAAAATGTATTTTATTCTCTTGATGATGAACATGTAAAAGATATTTTAGAAAAAGCATTAGATCACATTATAGAAAAATAGAAAATAATTAAGAAAAATATAAAGATATAGAAGGCTGTTACAGAACAAATATCTTGCATAAGTGTTGATATTAAAGGAAAGTTTAAATCAACACTTATACAAGATATAACTGTAACAGTTTTTTTGTTTAATAAATTATAAAATTATGCTTGACAGTTGAGTGACTGCTCAACTATAATAAAGACATAAGTTGAGCGCTCATTCAACTGTTGATGAAAGGATTATTATACTAATGGTAAACAAAAGAGATGATAAGCACTTAAATCAGCATATTTTAAGCAACTTATCAGAATTATTTTGGGTTTTAAGTGATGCAACAAGAATCAGAATTTTATATGCATTAAGTGAAAAAGAAATGTGTGTTTGTGAGCTAGCAAAGCTACTTAATAATAAACAATCTTCAATATCTCATAAATTACGCATACTTAGAAATTCAAAATTGGTAGGTTTTAAGAAAAAGGGAAAAAGAAATATATACTTTTTAAATAATCTATACGCAATAGAAATTATTAATAAAGCAATAGAATTTAGGAGGAATTAATTATGAAAAAGAAATTTAGATTAGAAGGATTAGATTGTGCAAATTGTGGAGCAAAGATAGAAAATGCAATTAAGAAGTTATCAATAGTAAATGATGCAACAGTAGATTTTATGACAACAAAATTAATTTTAGAAGCGGATGATGACAAAATGGAAGAAGCTATTAATGCATCTAAGGAAGTAATTAAAAAAATGGAGCCAGATATTATCGTAAAGAAAATCTAAATAGAAGTGATATGCTATAAAGAATAAAAAGCGTATTATCTATGGAGTTTTAGGTGGAATTATTCTTTATAGCACACTTTAAAAATTCAGAGTTCGTAAGTTTTAAAGAAAAAAAGAAATATATATTTTAAATAATAAATACACAATAGAAATTATTAATAAAGTAATAAAATTTAGGGGGAATTAATTATGAAAAAGAAATTTAGATTAGAAGGATTAGATTGTGCGAATTGTGGAGCAAAGATAGAGAATGCAATTAAAAAATTACCAGTAGTAAAGGATGCAACAGTAGATTTTATGACAACAAAGTTAACCTTAGAAGCAGATGATGACAAAATGGAAGAAGCTATTGATGCGTCTAAGGAAGTAATTAAAAAAATGGAGCCAGACATTATTGTAAAGAAAATCTAAAGAGGGGGAAAATGCTATGAATAATAAAAATCGTATTACTCGTATAATCTTAGGTGGGGCATTATTCGCTATAGCATTACTTGCAAAATCAGAGTTTCAATTAGCATTATATTTAATCAGTTACATTATTGTTGGTGGAGATGTTGTATTAAAAGCAGTTAAGAATATTTTTAGAGGACAAGTATTTGATGAAAATTTCTTAATGTGCATTGCAACTGTAGGAGCCTTTATTATTGGAGAATATCCAGAAGGTGTAGCAGTAATGTTATTCTATCAAGTTGGTGAAGTATTCCAAAATTATGCTGTTGATCAATCAAGAAAATCAATTGTTAGTTTAATGGATATTAGACCTGATTATGCAAATGTAAAGCGTGGCAGTGAATTAGTAAAGATGGATCCAGATGAAGTAAAAATAGATGATATAATTGTAATTAAAGCAGGAGAAAGAATCCCTTTAGATGGGGTGGTTATAGATGGAAACTCTATGATTGACACATCAGCATTAACTGGTGAATCAGTTCCAAGAGATTTATCTGTAGGTTCAGAAGTATTAAGTGGATGTATTAATATTAATGGAGTTTTAACTGTTCGTGTTACAAAAGGATATGAAGAATCCACTGTAAGTAAGATATTAGATTTAGTAGAGAATGCAAGTAGTAAAAAGTCAAATTCAGAAAACTTTATAACAAAGTTTGCAAGATACTATACACCAGCAGTTGTTATTGTAGCAGCTATATTAGCAGTATTACCACCTCTTTTAATAGAGGGAGCTACATTTAGCGATTGGGTTTCAAGGGCATTAACATTCCTTGTTATATCATGTCCTTGTGCATTAGTTATATCTGTACCATTAAGTTTCTTTGGAGGAATAGGAGCTGCTTCTAAAAGTGGTGTTTTAGTAAAGGGAAGTAACTATTTAGAAGCATTAGCTGAAACAGAAATGGTTGTGTTTGACAAAACTGGAACATTAACAAAAGGTGTATTTACAGTACAAGAGATAAATGCAAAAGGCATTTCTAAAGAAAAATTACTTGAGTTAACTGCCTATGCAGAAAATTATTCAAATCATCCAATTTCAATATCTTTAAAACAAGCTTACAATAAGAAAATTGATGAATCTGAAATAACAGATGTTGAAGAAATCTCTGGACATGGAGTTCGAGCAGTTGTAAAAGGTAAGACAGTATATGCAGGTAATACAAAATTAATGAAGAAGATAAAGGTTCCTTACTATAAAGGAGAGATAGTAGGAACAGTAGTACACGTAGCGGTAGATGATAAATATGCAGGATATATTGTAATTGCAGATGAAGTGAAACCAGATGCAGCAAAAGCAATTCGTGAATTAAAAGAAGCTGATATAAGGCAAACTGTTATGTTAACAGGTGATGCTAATAGTGTTGGTATGAAAGTAGCTAAAGAACTAGCACTTGATAAAGCATATACAGAATTGCTTCCAGCAGGAAAAGTTGAAAAAGTAGAAGAATTATTAAGACAAAAATCAGAAAAAGGAAAACTAGCTTTCGTTGGAGATGGAATTAATGATGCACCAGTTTTAGCTAGAGCAGATATCGGTATTGCTATGGGTGGTCTTGGATCAGATGCGGCAATAGAAGCAGCTGATATAGTTATTATGACTGATGAACCATCAAAAATAGCAACAGCAATGAAAATATCAAAACGTACATTAAGAATTGTAAAACAAAATATTGTATTTGCGCTATCAGTAAAAGCTATAGTTCTTCTTATGGGAGCAGCCGGTATTGCAACAATGTGGGAAGCAGTATTTGCAGATGTAGGAGTATCTGTAATTGCAATCTTAAATGCAACTAGAGTGCTAAATATAAAGAAACTTAAATAGTATTATATGCTATAAAGAAATGAGAGGGGAATTTGAATAACCTCTCATTTTCTTTATAGTTATTGTAAAAAGTTCTGTATTTTCATTCACTTTAAATGGAAAGAAGGGATATAAGTGATTGATACAATAGATTATTACCTTGATATTCTAAAGAAAAATAGTGAGAATTTAACTGTACAAAGAATGAAGTTACTAGAAATTTTTTAGAACATCCCAAAGATCATTTTAGTCCAAAAGAATTACAAGACATCTTAAAATCTAAAAATGAACTAACAAGTTTTTCAACAATATATCGTAATTTAAAAGTCTTTAAAAGATTTGATTTTATTAAGAGTATTGCACTGGATAATGGTATTAAAAAATATGAATTAAATAAAATTTCACCATATGATATTAAGTTAGATGCACATTTAATATGTAAAGACTGTGGGGAAATCATAGATTATATTCCAGAGATAGATATAGAAGAAATATTAAAAAGAGAAGATCATAAAGCTTTTAAGGTGAGAAGTATTGATATTAATATATATGGTATATGTGAGAAATGTAGATAGGTGAACTACTGCCACTTACTTCGTTGAAGTGGTAGCTTCGTGGTCAATACTCCCAACGGAGCAAGTTTACCCACGCTCAAAAGGTCGAACCAACCTCATTATAATACCAAAGTTACATTACTAATTTCAGTAGATTTTTACTAGCATTCATATCTCTATCATGGTGAGTATTACAATTTGGACAAGTCCATTCTCTAAGTGCTAGATTTTTTACTTCTTCATTTTTATAGCCGCATTCAGAGCATAGCTGACTACTAGCATAATTACTAGGTGCTATAACTAATTCTCTCCCATACCATTCAGCTTTATATTCTAACATCCTTCTAAATTCTGACCAGCTAGCTTCACTTATAGCTTTAGCTAATTTATGATTTTGCTGCATGTTCTTAACTTTTAAGTCCTCAATAACTATAGATTGGTTTTCTCTAATTAGTTTTATTGATAACTTATGTAAGAAATCTTCCCTTTGATTTGCTATTCTTTCATGTAATTTAGCTACTTTTAATCTTGCTTTATTTCTATTATTACTACCCTTTTGCTTTCTTGATAAGTCTTTTTGTAACTTAATTAATCTTCTTTCTGATTTTCTAAGATACTTTGGATTAGGCTCTCTATATTCATCTGAACATATGGCAAATTCTTTCAAGCCCATATCTACACCTATTTTTTTATCAATTTTAGGTAATTTAATATTTACTGTATCAACTAATATAGAAACATAGTATTTATTGCTTGCTGTTTTAGATATAGTACAACTCTTAATTAATCCATCAAATTGTCTATGCTGTTTTATTTTAATCATAGTCTTTAATTTTGGTATTTTTATTTTATTACTTTCAATAGTATACAGTATTTTTTTGATTATTAGTTGTATAACTATGATAATTACTTTTCTTACTTTTGAATTTAGGAAATCCTACTGACTTATCTCTAAAAAAATTCTTATAAGCCTTGTCTAAATTTAATTGTTCATTAGCCAGTGCTAAACTATCAACTTCTTTTAACCAACGAAATTCAGTCTTGTATTGTGCAGGTGTAGGATATTTAAATTTTTTAATATCTAAATTTTTGTTTTCTTCGTAGGATTTAATTCTATCTGCTAACATTTTATTATAGATAAATCTACTGCATCCAAAGGTTTTAGCTAAATATATTTTTTGTTCTTCATTAGGATATATTCTATATTTATAAGCTTTTAGCACAATGTCACCTCACTTCATTCCTTGATTCTACATATATTTCCTTACTATGTCCATAGGAACTCTACCTTTTAGTTAATGTAACTGATTATAGTTTATTATAGTTGTTGCCTATATAGGCAAGTGCTATTCATCTCCCACTTATAGAAGATGAGAGAATTTCACACATTTAAGTTAAATATAATATGATTGTAAAAAAAGTTTGTGTAAAATGAATTAAAAGTACTAATTGTTGTAAGTAATTTATATAATAAATTATTGCAGGAATGAGTATTTTTATGACGAATATTATAAAAATAGCTTTTAAAAAAATTCTAGATGATTGGAGAGGATTAATGAATAAATTTATAAAATATATTAAGATTTAGAAGTGTTTTTCAAATTGATAAATGTATCTAATATACACTAACTTTAATTTATATTCGAAATAACTATGTAAATATCAGAATATTAAGTCAAATGTAATTATTATTATATATTAGACTTGCTTAGGGGGTAGAGATATGGGGAGAATTTCAGGGCTATTTGCTCCAAAAGATATGACTGAGGGTACACCTTGGAAACGAATTGTTGAATTTGCATTACCAATGTTAATAGGTAATATAGCTCAGCAATTTTATAATACTGCAGATTCTATTATTGTAGGTAGATATGTAGGTGATAATGCACTTGCTGCTGTTGGTAGTGCAGCTCCAATATTAAATCTTCTACTTGTACTTTTTGTTGGAATTGCAACAGGTGCAGGTATCATGGTTGCTCAATATTTTGGTGCAAAAGAGCGTGAGCATTTATCACACACTATTGGTGTTTGTATAACACTTACTGCTATTGCATCAATAATAATAATGATTATTGGTCCTATTGTAACGCGTCCATTACTTTCTTTTCTTAATACGCCAGATTCTATAATAGATTGGTGTGCAGAATATCTTATTATTTATTATGTTGGTATTGCAGGATTTGCTTATTATAATATCTTAGCAGGAGTTCTTCGTGGACTTGGTGATTCTTTATCAGCTCTTGTTTTTTTACTTATTGCTACAGTTTTAAATGTAGGACTTGATCTTTGGTTCGTTGCAGGACTGGGACTAGGAGTTCCAGGTGTTGCTCTTGCTACCGTTATTGCCCAAGGAATATCAGCAGTCCTTTGTGTTATTAAATTAGCAAGAATGAAAAATACTTTTGATTTTAGCCTTAAGATGCTAAAACCAAAAAAGGAGTATTCTAGTAAGCTTATAAAACTCGGACTACCATCTGGCCTCACACAGGGAATATTTTCTATTGCAATGATAGCTGTACAATCACTAACTAACAGCTTTGGAGAAATGGTTATTGCATGTAATGTAATTGTTATGCGCGTGGATGCTTTTGCTATGATGCCTAACTTTACTTTTGGTAATGCCATGACAACTTATTCTGGACAAAATATTGGCGCAAGAAAAATGGATAGAGTTGAAAAAGGAACTAAAGATGGTACCATAATTGCTGTTAGTGTTTCTACTGTGATAACAATATTAATACTAGTTTTTGGTAAATACCTTATGGGAATATTTACAGATACTAAAGAACTAGTTGATTTGAGTATGCATATGATGAAAATCCTTGCAGTAGGTTACATTGCAATGGCAGTAACACAGAGCTTATTAGGAGTAATGAGAGGTGCTGGAGATACAATGACGCCTATGTGGATTTCAATAATTACTACAGTAGTTCTACGTGTACCAGTTGCATATGGCATTGCTTATTTAACCCGTAGTGCAGCTTATCCTACAGGTAGACCAGAATCTACTTTTATTTCATTACTTGTTTCTTGGACAATGGGAGCTATTATAACCACAATTTTCTTTAAGAGAGGTAAGTGGAAGAATAAAGGATTTGCTGGACATGATTTAAGCATTTAACTCAATTCACAATGTACAATGCACAATTATGAATATTTCTCAGCAACTGTTGAGAAATTTAGAATTGATTAACTGTAGAGGAGAACAGTGCTCGCTGCTACAAAAATACATTAAAGAAATTAATTCTTAAAAAATTAATTTCCTCCACAATTGACAATTGTCAATTACTTAACTGTAGCGGAGAACAGTGTTCTCCAGAAAATCCAAATTGAGTTTTATTATCAGATGTTTTATAGAGAGTTGATATTTCAATAAATAATATTTTTAAATATCATCTTAATACTAAAATTGATAAATATATTATTATGGTAAGTCATATTCATAGAATCAAGTAGAAAAATTTAATAATATTAAATATAAAAAATGGCGAACAATGTTCGCCGCTACAAAAATATATTAAAGAAATTAATTTTAAATTATTTACTTAAATGAAAGTTATTTTATAGATTTACACAATCACTTTTCTCTTCTTTTAGAGATGGCCAAACTGTAAATAACATTGTTACATAACAAGCTGTTCCTCCTAAGAAGTTTGAAATTGGTTCTGCTAAAAATACTCCTGTAGTTCCCAAATTGAACATTCTTGGCAAAATTAAAGTAAGAGGAACTACAATAATTATTTTACGAAGTAGTGAAAAGAATACTGCTTGTTTAGATTTACCTAAGGCAACATAGGTAGATTGTCCTGCAAATTGTAATGACATAGCAAAGAAGCCAAAGAAATAGATATTCATTGAAGGAATCCCCTTTTGAATTAGTTCAGGTTCGCTATTGAATATTCGTATAAAGAATTCTGGAAACATTCTTAAAACAAGCCAGATTAAAGTTGTATATAGAATACAAACTATAGACATAAATTTAATTCCACTTCGTACCCTTTTATATTCTTTTGCACCATAATTGAATCCTAAGACTGGTTGAGAACCATTAGTAATACCACTTACTGGCATCATAATAATTTCACGAATTGAATTAATGACTGTCATAATACCTACATATAAGTCTCCACCGTAAGATTGTAAAGTAATATTACAAATAATTTGAACGGTACTATTAGTAAGTGCCATAATAAAGGTAGATAATCCAAGAGAAACAATTCTTTTCAATATGGATAAGTCTATTTTAAAGTTTTTAAATTTGAGTTTTAATATTGTATTTTTTCCTGTTAAAAACTTTAATACCCAAAGTGATGATAAAAACTGTGATATTATGGTAGCAAATGCTGCACCCTTAACTCCCATATTAAATACAAAGATAAAAATAGGGTCTAAGACAATATTTACAATAGCACCTAAAAGAATAGTCATCATACCCATTCTGCCAAAGCCTTGAGAGTTAATAAAGCTATTCATTCCAAGACTAATCATAACAAAGATAGTTCCTAGTAGATAAATACTAATATAATCATTAGCATAGGAAAATGTAGCATCACTAGCACCAAAAAGAAAAAGCAGTGGTTTTTTAAAAATTAATCCTAATACTGTAAGTGCTATGCCAGATATAATCAAAAGAGCAAAGGAATTACCCATAATTTTTTCAGCTTCTTCATTATCTCCTCTGCCTCGCGCAATAGAACAAAGTGGTGCTCCACCCATACCAAAGAGATTCGCAAATGCCATTATAATTGTAATAATAGGAAATGTAACTCCAATACCAGTAAGAGCTAAAGTTGATGCATTTGGAAGTCTACCAATATACATACGATCAACTATGTTATAAAGTATATTGATTAATTGAGCTAAAGTCATTGGTAATGCTAAGCTTAGTATACTTTTTGGCACACTTCCTTTAGTAAAATCATTTTTTCGTTTCATTACCTACCTCCTAAAGATATATTTTAGAGGTATAAACTACATTTTTAACTTAGATATACTTAAATAAATAATAAAACACTATAAAGGCTAGTGTTTTTTATATGACTTATACCTTTATAACTATACAAGTTTTGAACTCTAAGTATTAAGTATTGGAAGCAACTTCGCAAACTACATAATTAGTTAGAAACTAAAAATCCATTTCTAATTTTCAATACCCAATTCTTAATTTTCAATTATTAGGTTAATAAGTTAAGATTTAAGCATGCATCCATATGTAGTAAAAAATAACCCCAAAGTTTATTATACACCATAAATAATGGAAAAAGGGGTTATTACACAGGTCAATGTTATAAATATTATAGATAGATATATTAAATTAACTTTTGTGATATAATATGGATATTCTAGTAAACTAATTTATGGGAGTGATTAATATGGGAATTAAAATACTTGATAAATTAGATCCCATTTGTGAAATATTTGGATTGATTTATATGAGCCAGAACTACGATGAAGTTACCAATCTATTAATAAAAGATCTTAATAATAATGGAATTAATGGAGAACTATTTATAAAGAAAAATCTTAAGATTATTGATAAATATATAGAGACGTTTAATAAACATAAGGTTGTTAATGAAAGTGAAGTATTCTTTTTTGATGAAGATGATACAGATATTTTCTTGTTAATTGCATTTACTCTAATTAATAATAAAGATTTAATAAATTCCATAGATAATATGACAAATGAAGAGCTTAAAGCCATAATTTTAGATGTTTATAATGAGCAATTTGAACAAGATAGAACTATAGATTCTATTAGTACATTAAATAATATAATAGAGTTTATAAAAGAATTAGACCTTAAAGAAAATACTAAATGGAAGTTAATGATTATTTTAAATGATCCTAAGAAGTATTATAAATCATTAATTAAAACAATAGAAGACAATATAAATGCTTATAATGAAGCTTATAAAGCTGTTGAAAAACCATTATCTAAATTAATAAGTAATTATATTAAATATGTTAACTTAGATAAATGTGAAGTATTAAATAATATTATAAAAAATAATAATAGCAAAATTAATATAATTCCTACATTAGCATTTGGAACTTCATTATTTGAATTTAAAAATACATATTTTGTGGGGGTATTATTTGAACTTACATACAATGAGTGCATTAATTCTATGGGAAACAAAGGAGAACTTATTTTAAAATTAAAAGCATTAAGTGATAAAAGTAAATTAGAAATAATAGCTCTTTTAAAAGCTGGACCTAAATATAGTTTAGAGATAGCTGAAGCTTTAAATCTTACTCCAGCTACAGTTTCATACCATATGGGATCATTATTAGAGCGTAGTATGGTTGTTGTTGAAAAAAAGCAAGGTAAGGTATACTACAATTTAAATAAAATTGGATTAAAAAAATTTATAGATGAACTTAATAGTACATTATTATAATAGAGTCTCTCAGTATAACTGGGAGATTTTTTTATTTTGGCTATGTTAAATAATATTTTTGATTTTCACTTAAAATAAAAGGACTCATAATTATGAAGTCCTTTTGTTTTTTTGGTTCGATTAAAACTCACATCAGTAATAACGACAAATATCAATTTATCACTTTACACTCCTTTGGTAAACTATCTTCATGTATCCATGCTTCTATCATATGATTAAAGAAGTTGGGCATTGCTAAAGAAACTCCATGTCCAATTTTAGGTATAATCACTCCTATACAATTTGAATTAGCTTCTACAATATCTTTTGCAGAATTTTTCATAATAGCTTTTTCTTTTTCACCAACAGTAACCAATATCTTTCCGCTTGCTTTTTTAAAATCTTTAGGTATTTCAAAGGACATGTTTTCTTCTAATACTCTAACAAGAGTGTCAGGCTTTATTTGACAACTTTCTTCATAATATTTCTCAAAGTAGTCTTCACTTACATACAATGTTTTTGCTTGGAGCTTGGAAAACCACCTATTTTTAATTAATGGAAAGGATAATTTAATAGTAGGTTTTATTAATTTTTTGGTGAATAAAGTTGGTCTGACCAAAGCACTATTTATTATTGCAAAATCAATTAAATCTGGTTTCATACTGAGTATTTGAATAATTACTTGAGAACCTAATGAAAAACCAATTAGAATTACTTTCTTTCCATTTGCTTTTTCTTCGATTAATTTAATTAATTCTTCTGCACTACCTTTTATAGAAAAATTAATTTCATAATTGTTTAACCCATGTTCAGGTAAGATTGGAACAATGCAATGATAATGAGTGAAGTATTGAATTTGTTTATCCCACATCCAATCACTTACTCCACCACCATGTAAAAATAGCATCAGGGGAGCATTCTTATCACCGTACTCTTGATAATGTAAAGCCAAATGTTTCACCTCATTTCTTTATGAATTTTATATTTTTAATGTTAGTAATATATTCTTCGGTAAAGCTTTCAATGTCAGTTAATAATAGGTTTACTAAAATTGATATATTTTAATGAGTAAAAGTTTCATTAATTAGAAATAAACAATTTTAAATACTCATTTTTCCTAACTGACAATAACGAAAGTGAATTGATAAAAATTTTTAAACAATGTAGATCTACTGAATTTAATTTATTAGCTTCTGTTAGCGATTCTCTTAATGACATATAAATATCTCCAAACAAATATTCTTTATTTTATTATAGAATATTTACTTGTTTTATCAAATATCAGCAGACTTCATTAACGTAGCTTTTATTTTAAATAAATTAGATAATCATATAATTTATTTGACAAACATCTAATTTAATAATATGATAATAATACGAATTATATAACCATCTAATTAATTAGATGGTTATATAATTAAGTTTATTTAAATTAGGAGAAGTGCTATGAGGGAATGTATTAAGAAAAATAAGCTACTATTAGTATTAACGGTTATATTCAGCCTAATATCATCAGTAGCTATGGTAGGATTATCATTATTTATCCAAACTACTATAGATTATGTTACTGCTGGAAATATGGAAGGTTTTAAAAGGATATTAATATATTCAGTAGGATATGGTATTCTAATAGGATTACTATATTTTATATATGATATTTTAAGTAAAATGTTTATCAGAAATTTACTAAAAATGCTAAGAAACAAGGCATTCTTTGGGATACTTAGAAGAAACTATAAGGATTTTAATTCTAAAAATACAGCGGATTATATTTCAGTATTAACAAATGATATGAAATTAATAGAAGAGAATTATATTGTTCCGTTGCTTTTAATCTTTCAATATGGTGTTATGTTTGTAGTAACAGTTATTCTCTTACTATATTTAAGTCCATTGGTTACATTAGGAATATTCATAAGTATGCTATTAATTTTTATAGTACCAAGTTTCTTTGGAAAAGCATTAGAAGAGAAACAGTTGGAACTTTCAAATAGACTATCATTTTTTACATCTAAACTTAAGGATATATTTTCTGGATATGATGTTATTAGGTCATATAATTTAAAAGAGAGTATAGGTAAAGAATTTGAAGAAGAAAATAATAATTTAGCTAATACAAAATTTGCAGCTGATAAAATATTTGTAATAAATGAATCCCTATCTCAAACATTGGGTATGGGAACACAATTTGTAGCTATATTTTTATCATCATATTTAGTTATAAAGGGTCACTTAACCATGGGAATGCTTATTGCCATTGTTCAACTTTCAGGTACCTTTGTGCATCCAGTAATAATGATAATGAGCAATCTTCCTAAGCTTAATAGTGTTAAACCTATAATTAAAAGAATTGATGAATTTTCTACCTATAAAGATAATGATTTTATAGGCAAGGATAAACCATACTTTAATAATAATTTAGAGGTGTCAAACCTGTCTTTTAGCTATGGTAACGGGAGATCTATTATTAATGATATAAGTTTGAAGATAGACAAAAACAAGAAATATGCAATAGTAGGGGGAAGTGGATGTGGTAAATCTACTTTAATAAAGCTAATGCTTGGATATTATTCTGATTTTAGCGGAAATATAAAATTTGATGGAAATAGTATCAAGAATTTAAATATAGAACAATTAAATAAAATGATTTCTATTATACATCAAAATGTTTATATGTTTGATAAAAATATAAAAGATAATATCTGCCTATATAAAGAATTCTCAGAAGAACAAATAAATAACGTTTTAAAATTAAGTGGTGCAAATAAATTTATAGAAGAAACATCCAATGGATTAAATTATTTGGTTGGTGAAAATGGCAGTAATCTTTCTGGAGGGCAAAGGCAAAGAATTGCAATTGCCAGAGCGCTAATTCAACAAACACCAATACTTGTACTAGACGAAGGTACTTCAGCTATAGATATGCAAACAGCCTATGATATAGAAAGTAAGCTTTTAAATATAAAAGATCTAACATTAATTACAATTACTCATAAAATGAGTGAAGAGTTATTAAGCTTATATGACGAGATAATATATATGGAAAATGGACAAATAGTTGAAAGTGGAAACCTTCAAGAATTACTAGAAAAGAAAGAGAAGTTCTTTAATTTCTATACAGTATAAAGGTTATAGGATAAATGTGAACAGTAAAATAAAAATTCATCATAGAAATATGGTGAATTTTTTATTTTATACCTATGATGCTTGAGTCATATGACACATGGTAAAGCTACGGCTCTATTAAATTTATTTTTCATTATGGATGTCGCAGAAATAGATACTTCCAAAAGCTAATCTTAAAGTAACTTTCTAACGTCAACAACTAACCAGCCTTGGTTATGTTGGCTGATTTGCTGTACTTGGTGACGCTACGAAAATTGTTTAGAAGTATAACTATTCTGATCTAAGGTCTATATGGAAAATAAATTTAGTTTTGCCTTCACTTTATAAAATTTAGATAGTATGCTAAGCATTAGTAAAATAGTCGAAAGAATAGAGGCGCCTAGGTAAAAGGTTATTTAAATAGCATTAAAGCTTAAAAAGATTTTGTAGAAACATTCTAAAGACTGTATAATAAAGATATGAACTAATTAAAGAAATAGTAATACAGGGAGAAACATATGAAAACAATTGAAGTAGTAGCAGCAATAATCAAAGATGATGATAGAATATTTATTACACGTAGAGGATACGGTAATTTTGTTGATATGTGGGAATTTCCCGGAGGAAAAATAGAAAGTGGGGAATCTCAAGAAGAAGCACTTATTCGTGAAATAAAGGAAGAATTAGAATTAGATATAAATATATCAGATTTTTTAACAACGATAGATTATGATTATCCAAATTTTCATCTTACTATGCATTGTTTTACTTGCCAAATTTCTGGTGGAGAATTAAATCTAAATGTCCATAATGATGCTAAATGGATTACCTTTGATGAATTAGATAATCAAAAGTGGGTTCCAGCTGATATTTTGGTTATTGACGCATTGAAAAATATATAAGAAAAAAGTGATAATAATTCATTTAAGCAATGAGTAGTTATCACTTTTAATTTATAGTAATTTTATGAAGTAATGTATTCATAAATATCTTCTCTTACAGGGGTAACTAATTGGTATCTAATTTTTACCGCTGTTTTATTAGTATTTCTCATAACAAATTCAGTAGGTTTTCCTACAGCTTTGATTTTTCCAAGGAAATAGAATTCTTTTGAAATTTTATCATCTTTATTTTTTCTGACAAATAAACTCATTTCAATACCTTCATTCTCAGTATTATAAGCACGAACAATATCATCAGAAGTTACTGTTCTGCCTGACTTTGATATAGCAATTAATTGGGAAGGTGACTCAAACCTATCCTCATAATTAATAGTGTCAGTAATATCTTTAGATTTGTCGTAGTTAATAAAGACGGGATAAGTTTTTGTAGTCTTATCAAATTTATATCCACCAATGTTAAGAGGAACTTCACCCTTGTCCCATTCTAATAATCTACAGACATCTTCATAGGTATATTTTTGATATAACTGAAAACTAGTATTCATATATCTATTACTATAAAATTTTTTGTATCTATCTATTCCAAAATTAATTAATTCCTCAACAATAGATTTAAAGTTATCATTTTCAAGATGAGCCTTAAATGACTTAGAGATTTTATAATCGGAATCCACTTTTTCTAAGAAGACACATTCTGCATAAGTCTTTTTTCCACTTCCAGTTAGAAATTCATTTGTAAGAACATTAACCACATTAGTTTCAGTACTATCTTTAAAGTCTATATTATAATTTTCTTTTAACTCTTCTTCTAATTTATGTATTAAATTTACCTTGTATTTAATAGCGTATTTGAGAATAATAAGTTCATGGATTCTCTTACCATTAGCCAATTTTTTTGAAATAAACTCAACGAATAGTTCTTCAGAATCATTAAGTTCGATTTTGTATTCACTTTCATATTTCTTTAAGAATTTATAATAAGAACCAAGACTTTTATTGTCAAAGATTCTTAAAGGGTCAATAGATTCATAGGTATCAAAATCACTTAAACTTGGTATTCTGCCGATCTTTTGTTTAAGAATATTGTAGCTTTCCTTGATAAGTTTAATATCATTAAAATTAGCCTCGTCAATGGATTCAAATATTCGTTTTTTAGATATTTCATCAAAATTAATAGTAGAACAGCCAGGTATTATTCTATTACCCTCCATAATATATTTTCTAAGAGTATCTTTATTAAAGGTTCTATCACCAGATAAAGCAATTGGAATTAAAAAGTTATTATTATAATTTCCTATAAAGTCTAAAATGACAACATATTCTTTAAATTCATTTTTTCTGAGACCTCTACCTAATTGTTGAACAAAGATAATAGCTGATTTAGTTGGTCTTAGCATAACAATTTGATTAACAGCAGGTATATCTACACCTTCATTAAAGATATCAACAGTGAAAATATAATTTAAACAATTGTCTATTTCACTTTGCTCTAAACGTAGAATTGCAGCTTCCCTTTCTGCATCAGTATGATCTCCAGTTAAAGCTACTGTTCTATATCCACGTGAGTTAAATAAATTTGAAAGCTCAATAGCTTCCTTTTTAGTACTGCAGAATATTAAACCCTTTACTCTTTCACCAGAATATCCATAGAAATTAATTTTATCAATAATATGATTTACTCTTTCCTCTGCTACTAGGCAGCTGAAATCTGATTTTTCATCTAATCCCGTACCATTAACATTAATATCAGATAAACCAAAATAATGAAATGGACAAAGTAAATCTTCTTCTAGAGCTTGCTGAAGACGGATTTCGTGTGCAATATTATAGTTGAACATTTTAAATATATCAAAGTCATCATTTCTTTCAGGGGTAGCTGTCATACCAAATAGAAATTTAGGAGTGAAGTATTCAGTTACTTTTTGATAACTATCAGCTCCAGCTCTATGGACTTCATCAATTATGATATAATCAAATTCATCTTTATTAAAGTTCTGAAATACCTCAGGCTTTGACAATGTTTGAATTGTACAAAAAATAAAATCCTTATCAATATCTTTTTTGTTCCCAGATAAAATTCCCATGCTTCTAGTATCGCCGAATACATTTCTAAAGCTATTTAATGCCTGTTTAGCTATTTGCTCTCGATGTACTATAAATAAAGCTCTTTTAGGGTTATAATTTCTTAATTCGAAAGCAGATAAATAAGTTTTACCAGTACCAGTAGCAGAAATTAATAGAGCTTTATCTCCACCAGCTTCCCTGATCTTATTTAACCCATGTATGGCAGCTATCTGCATTTTATTTGGTTTAAGCTTATATTGTGCTAGTCTAGGAATAGTACTTTTTCTGGTATATTCAATTTGCTTTCTATAAATATCTTCATAAGTTTCTATCCAATCTAAAGTTAGATCATCAGCTTCACTCCAAAGTTGATAAAATTCATTAATAACATTTTCAGTTAAAGAGCCTTTCTCTAAAGAAGAAATTTTTAAATTCCATTCTTTATTTTTAGTTAAGGCCGCTTGGGTTAGATTTGAGCTACCTACGATTAGTTTATAGTGATCATCATACTTAAAGATATAACCTTTAGTATGAAAATTCTCTTTGCTATATAATTTAATTTCAATGTTTGAAAATTCAAGTAGTTTTTTTAAGGCTTTAGGCTCACTAAAATTTAGGTAATCTGTAGTTAAGATTTTACCTTTAATTCCCTTTTGGCTTAAGTATTTTAAGGTTTCTAGAAGTGGCATTATACCACTACTTGTAATAAAAGCAACTGATATAAGAAATTCCTTACATTTAGTTAATTCAGAGATTATTTCATTTAAAACTTTGTTTCCTTTAGAGTAGTCATTTATTATTAGCTTTGGTATTAAGGCTAAATTTGAATCAATTAAGTTATCTACTAAACCAGTTTCACTAGCTTTAAGAATTTCATTTTTTAGTGAATTTTCATTAACTATATCAATAGTTTTAAAGGCAATATTTGATTCTATAGTATTTATGCCCGTTTTAGTTAGAGTACTCATATTTACCTCACAATTTAATATTAATACTATTTTATGTATAAATAATTTTGTTGATATTCACATTATACCATAATTTACATTATTACAGATTTAATAGTAGTATGAGTTAAGGTGCTTTAACAGGAATTGATATATTCTTATATGAATATGAAATTTCATAATTCAGTCTTGCAATGATGTTAATAAAAAAATTGACCTTAAATTTACTATATAATGAATTTGATATTAATGTTGTACTGTTTATGAATAAAAATGCAAGCATTATGGTGGTTCAGTTGATTGTAAATCATTTGGCTTAGACAAGGATATTCATTCTAAAACATACTAATATTATGAAATATTATCTATTTATGGTAGAATAATAGTAATAATCTGAATAGAAAGAATGATTAGCGAAGTAAATATTAAGAAGCTTAGATGATTGAATAACTATAAAATTAACATTAAGTAAGTTATGATTATAAATTTGCTAAATAGAAGGTAAAGTTATGGGGATAGATAAAATAGAAGAATTTAATAAAGAAACTTATATTATGGAAAAAACAAAAGATACTTCAATTAATTTAGAAAGCTTAGCACATAAAGAAATAGATACTTTAAGCAATTGTATTACTGGAGATAGTGATTTTCTTTTACCAAGACTTAGGGAGGCTTTTAAAAAGGCTAAATATATTGATATAATAGTCGCTTTTTTGATGGAATCGGGAGTAAAGCTTATAGCAGAGGATTTAAAAGAAGCTATAGAAAGAAGTGCGAGTATAAGAATACTTACAGGAAACTATCTTAACATAACTCAGCCTCAGGCGCTTTTTCTTTTAAAAGATGCACTTTCTGACAAAGTGGACTTAAGATTTTATAATGTAACTAACAAATCCTTTCATCCTAAGGCTTATATATTTGAATATGAAGAGGATGGGGAGATATTTATTGGATCTTCAAATATTTCAAAATCCGCTTTAACAAGTGGTATAGAATGGAATTATAGAATTTCTAAGAATGGTAATAAGAGAGATTTTAAGAAATATAAGGGCACCTTTGAAAATCTTTTTAACAATTATTCTATTATAGTAGATGATAATGAATTAGATAGATATTCAAAGAAGTGGAAAAGACCAAAGCTTTTTTTAGATTTAGAAAAAGCTGAGGATAATGAGGAAGAAAATAAAATAATAAATTATCCTACTCCTAAAGGAGCTCAAATAGAAGCACTATATAAACTAAAAAAGTTTAGAGAAGAAGGATTCGATAGGGGTATAGTTGTAGCAGCTACAGGTATCGGAAAAACTTATTTAGCAGCCTTTGATTCAAAAGATTTTTCAAGGGTATTATTTATAGCTCATAGAGAAGAAATACTAAAACAGGCTAAAGAATCTTTTACTTGTGTTAGACCTAATACTAATATGGGATTTTTTACGGGTGAGGAAAAGAGTAAGGATGTAAATATTCTATTTGCTACGGTACAAACTTTGGGGCGTAAGGAATATTTAAGCCATCAATACTTTAAAAAAGATTATTTTGATTACATAATTATAGATGAATTTCACCATGCTGTATCTAAAAACTATAGCAATATATTAGAGTATTTTACACCAAAATTTTTACTTGGATTAACAGCTACTCCAGAGAGAATGGATAATAGGGACGTATTTGAAATATGCAATCATGAAGTGGTTTATGAAGTAAGGCTTAAAGAGGCAATCAATAAGGGATGGTTAGTACCTTTTAGATATTATGGTATTTATGATGAAACAGATTATAAAAAGATAAGTTTTAAAAATGGTAAGTATGATGATTCAGAGTTAGAAAAATCTTTAATGATAGAAAAAAGAGCAGATTTAATATTAAATCATTATAAAAGATATAATAGCAAAAGAGCTTTAGGTTTTTGTTCTAGTAGAAATCATGCAAATTATATGGCGAAGTATTTTTCCGAAAATGGAGTAGAGGCATATGCTGTACTCAGTGGAGAAAAGATGGAATATTCTATGGAAAGAGAAGAAGCTATAAACAAATTAAAAAATGGAGAAATAAAAGTTCTATTTTCTGTAGACATGTTTAATGAGGGATTAGATATTACTTCTGTAGATATGGTTATGTTTTTAAGACCAACTGAGTCTTCTACAATATTTTTGCAGCAGCTTGGTAGAGGGCTTAGAAGACATAAAAATAAAAAGTATGTTAATGTATTAGACTTTATAGGCAACTATAAAAAAGCTAATTTAATACCATTTTTTCTAAGTGGAGATATAAAAAATATAGACTCAAAAGGTAAAGATAGATATATTCAAAGAGCAGAAGAATATCCAGAAGATTGCATTGTAAATTTTGATTTTAGGTTAGCAGATTTATTTAAGAAAATGGAAGAGGAACAAAAGAAAATAACAGATATGATAATAGAAGAATTTTATAGAGTAAAATTTGAAGTAGGGGGAAGACAAACGAGGCTTCAAATGTATAAATACATGGATGATGATATTTATAACAATATGCGTTCAAATGCTAAAATAAATATTTTCAATGATTACTTAGGATTTTTAAATAGTATAAATGAGCTTACAGAAGGTGAAAAGGAGCTTATAAACACTCCAGCTTATGAATTTATAAAGAAAATTGAAAGTACATCTATGAGTAAAACCTATAAAATGCCTTTACTTTTAGCATTTTATAATGAAGGAGATTTTAAACTTACTATAACAGAAGATGAAATATACATAAGCTTCAAAGAATTTTATAGCAAACCTTCAAATAGTGTAGATTTATTAAAGGACAAGTCTAGTAAGGATTATAAGACTTGGGGGAAAAAAGAGTATTTAAAAATAGCTAAAAATCCAAGAGATGCCTTTGTAAACTCTGCAGGAGAATTCTTTAGAGATAATGAGGACAGTTATTCAATAAGTGAAGAGTTAAAGGAATTTGAAAATAACAAAATATTCATAGAACATTTTAAGGGTGTTATAGATTATAGGACTAGTAGATTCTATAAAGAGAGATTAGAGAAAAAGGAAGAAGGCTAAAGTATAGAATATAGTTTTAAATATGAATAAAAATAACCAATGTAGATAAAAATATTATTCAGAAATATGATTATACTATAAAAGCACATGTATCTAACTCCTACAATTTAGGAAAAGATATCATGTGCTTTGTTGTTTATTATTAATCCTCATAAACTCTCTCAAGAACAATTCCTTCTTTAAATCCGCCTCTCTCAAGCTTCTTTTCCTCTCTTTTCTTTAGAAGATCTTCTTCGGAATATCCTAAAGCAGAAGAAAGCCCAAATATAACTTCCATTAAATCTGCAAGTTCTTCTAAATTTTTATCTTGAGAAAATTCTAAGGCTTCTTCTTGTAATTTTGCCTCAAGTAGTGAAACAAGTTCTTCAGCTTTAGCATAATGTATATCAAATTTCTTACCTGTATTTTCTATTATTTCAGGTATGTTATCTCTTACTAATTTATTATAAACTTTCACTTCAATACCTCCTAAAAATTAGTATGGTTTAATTATAAATAGTATTTTGGGAGGAGGCAAGAAATATTGTAAAATGAATAATTAAAATATTGGCATAGATCCACTACTAGAGTAAGTAAAAACAGAAAGATATAAATAACTCTATGACAGATATGATAGAATGTAATAAGAATAGTTATAATATTAGGTTATCTTAAAATTTTGGAGAAAGGGGTAGCAAATGAGTATTAGAAATTTAACATATTTTGTTGAGGTTGCTAAAGAAAAGAATTTCACAAGGGCGGCAAATAATTTACATTTATCTCAACCGGCACTGAGCAAGGTTATTAAAAATCTGGAAAATGACTTAAAAGTACAATTGATAGATAGACAAGGTAAACAATTTAAACTAACAGATGCGGGTGAAATTTTTTATAATAACTGTGAAACTGCATTAGAAACTATTAATAAAGAATTGGAGAAGCTATACGATAGTGTTAATTTTCAAAAAGGTAAGATAATAGTTGGTATACCACCAGTAATAGGTACTGCAATTTTTCCTACCCTATTATCTAATTTTAAAAAGACATATCCTGATATAGAGATTATATTAATAGAGGGCGGAGCGAATATAATAAAGGATATGATAGAGGAAGGTGAAGTAGATATAGGGGTAGTAATGCTACCTTTTCAATCAGAACAATTTCATGCTATTCCTATGATTTATTCGGAAAGCAAGTTAGTTGTCCATAAGAGTCATAAATTTGCAGATAGAGAAACCGTAAGACTAGAAGAAATAAAAAATGAAAATTTTGTGATACTCAGTGAAGAGTATATGCTATATAATCAAATTATATCAGCCTGCAAACTTAAAGGATTTGAACCTAAAATAATATTTAAGAGTACTCAATGGGATTTTTTAGCTGAGATGGTTTCTATAAACGAAGGGATTACAATACTACCTGCATCCATTATAAAGGTATTTAAATCTAATGAAATAAGGAGCGTATCTATAGTGGACCCAGAGCTACCTTGGAATATTGGAATGATAATTAAAAAGAATAAATATATATCATATGCGATGAGAACCTTTATAGATTTTGTTAAGAGAGAAGTAAAATAGTTAAATTAGGCATATTAGAGATTAAAATGAGCTCTAATATGCCTTTTATTTATTTAAGAAAACTTTACAAATATACGAACGATAACTTTATTTCATAGCAGATATAAATAAAATGTATTTTCAAAATTTTCAAATAAAAACTATACTGATAGTAAAAAGAATAAAGATTCAAATGATTTCAAGGTGAAGGAATAAAACATATGTAAAAAATATGTTTTAAATTTTGTGGGAGGAAAAAATGAGTAAAGAATTAAAATTCATAAAGGCAAAAGATGTAGCCAGTTTAATACATAATGGAGCTTATGTGGGAATAGGTGGATTTATTGGCACAGGAGTTGCAGAAGAAATCCATATAGAAATAGAAAAGAATTTTTTGGAAACTTTACTTCCTAAGGATTTAACAATAATATACTCTGGAGGCGTAGGAGACGGCAAAGGTAAAGGGTTAAATCACTACGCTCATGAAGGGCTAATTAAAAGGGCAATTGGAGGACATTGGGGATTAGTACCTAAACTACAGCCATTGGTAGTGTCTAATAAAATAGAAGCATATAATTTTCCGCAAGGAGTTATTGCTCAACTTTTAAGAGACAGTGCTGCAGGCAAACCAAGAACTATAAGTCAGGTAGGGCTTGAAACTTTTGTAGATCCAGATTTTGATGGAGGAAAGCTTAATGATATAACTAAAGAGGAATTAGTAGATAAGATAATCTTTGATGATAAAGAATACTTAGCTTACAAAACTCAAAATATTGATGTGGCAATAATAAAAGGAACTGAAGCAGATGAAAAAGGAAATATAGGATTTTCTAAAGAGCCATTAACTCTAGAATCTCTATCAATGGCAATGAATGCAAAAAATAGTGGTGGAATAGTAATTGTACAGGTAGAAAAGGTGGTTAAAAGTGGTGCACTAAGTCCTAAAGATGTAAAGATACCACACATATTGGTAGATTATGTGGTTGTTGCTGAAAATGCGGAAAATCATATGCAAACCTTTGGAACTCAATTCAATGAAGTCTTCATTAGAAATGATATTAAGATAAATGAGAGTAACGACAGGTATCCATTAAATGAGAGAAAGGTTATTGCTAGAAGAGCAGCTATGCTTTTAGATAATAGTAAAAATGTGCTTAATTTTGGTATTGGAGTTCCAGAAGTTATAGCAGAAGTTTTAAGAGAAGAAAAGCAAGAATATCTATTTACACCAACCATAGAACCAGGGGCTATAGGAGGAACACCAGTTGGAGGACTTGATTTTGGCGCTTCCATAACTCCAGATGCTGTTATAGATCAACCCTATATGTTTGACTTCTATGATGGTGGAGGTATAGATATGGCATTTTTAGGACTAGCGCAATGTGACCAGTATGGAAATATAAATGTATCTAAATTTGGTGCCAAAATTGCAGGCTGTGGAGGATTTATTAATATAACTCAAAATTCTAGAGAAGTAGTATTTTGTGGATCTTTTACTGCTGGTGGTTTAAAGATTGAGATCGTAGATGGACAACTTAAAATACTTCAAGAGGGAAAATCCAATAAGTTCATAGATGAGGTAGAGCAAATTACTTTTAATGGCAATAGAGCTATTAAGAATAAAAGTAAAGTTACATACATTACAGAGAGAGCAGTATTTGAATTAAGAGATAAGGGATTAACACTTATAGAAATAGCTCCAGGTATAGACTTAGAAAAAGATATCTTAAAACATATGAATTTTAAGCCTATAATTGATGAAAATTTAGCACTTATGGATGAGAGAATATTTAAAGATGAACCAATGAAACTAATATTTTAAAATTATTTATAAATAAAACATAAAAAATTAGGGGGAATAAAAAATGACACAAGAAGTTAAAACCAGTCAAGCAAGAGCCTATGCTATAGAAGCAATAATATTTTTATCTTATATGTTTTTCAGCGTATCCTGGCTAGCAGGATCAAAGGTAACGCCAGAAATAATGAAAGCTTTTAATTTAGATTCATTACCATCAGCAGTAACTAATGCAATAACTATATCTAAAATAATAGGTAATTTAGTAGCTGCGTGGTTTTTAATGAAATTAGGACCGAAAAAAGCTATAGGATTATCTACACTGTTAATATCAGTAGTTGGATTAGGGGCCTTTGCAACAAACTTTCCATTCTTTATTATAACGAGATTTATAATGGGCTTTGGAGGAGCATTACTAGTAGTATACTTTGGACCAATAGTTATGCATTATTTTGAGCCTGAAAAAAGACCACTGTTAAACGGATTAAACTCTGTAGCAAATAATATAGGTAATATAGTTGCATTACTTATGGTAGATCCAATAATAAAAGCACTAGGAAATTGGAAAGCAGTAGTATTAGTTTTTGCAGGAATTAGTTTATTACTATTTATATTATGGATGATAATTGGTAAAGATTTCGTGATAGCTTCAAAATCATCTACAAATGAGAAGTCTTATGGGTATAAAGAGGGGTTAAAAGATAAGTTTAATTATATATTTGCTTTTGCTTACTCAGGATGGTTAACACTTTACATAGTTATGTTAAACTTATTCCCACTAAATGATGCTGTTTCAGTAAATCCATCTTTATTATCTACACTTTTAGCTGTAGCTGGAGTTGTTGCTACTCCATTTGGAATAATGTTAGCTAAGAAGAGTAAAAAGAAATTGCCAGTAGTTAAGATTTGTGGAATTCTAACTCCAGCAGTTGCTTTATTAATGGTTTTAACTAATTCTTCAACTATAGCTATAGTAAGTTCCTTTATATTAGGTTTTCTGATATTTTTACCAATGACAACCTTTGTAACTATACCACAACAATTAAAGGGAATGACTCCTCAAAGATTAACAGTGGTTATGGGGATGTTTTGGTCAATTTCATATATAGTGGAAACTATTTTATATACAATAATAACTAAGGTTGTAAATAGTTCAGGCTTCCAACCAGCAATGTATTTATCAATAGCTTGTTCATTAACTTTTGTAATATGTGGATTCCTGCTACCTGAAACAGGTGCTGATATAAATAAATAATTTAGATATGTAGAGGAGATAATGGTTATGTTAGTAGAAAAGAAAATATTCGAAATGGAGTCATTTACTTTTGAGTGTGGAGATACAATGCCACTAAAAATGGGATATGAAACCTATGGTAGATTAAATGAAAAGAAAGATAATGTAATATTAGTTGCTCACTTTTTCTCAGCAACTAGCCATGCAGCGGGAAAGTACAGTGAAAGTGATGTAGTTGCTGGATGGTGGGATGGACTTATAGGCCCAGGAAAAGCTGTAGATACAAATAAATATTTTGTTATATGTACAGATAATATTTGTAATGTTCAGCCTAATGACCCAATGGTTACTACAATAGGACCTGCTTCTATTAATTCAAAAACTAATAAACCTTATGGTATGAGCTTTCCAAGTACATCTTTTAAAGATATTGCCAATGCAGAAAAAGCATTAATTGATTCTATGGGAGTAAAAAAACTTAAGGCTGTTATGGGGCCATCAGCAGGTGGTATGATAGCTTTCCAATGGGCAGTAAATTATCCAGAAATGGTTGAAAAATGTATTGGAGTAATAACTAATGTTCAAAATCCGATAATAACTTCTTTTAGTGTTCTTCAACAGGCAATGAGAGCTATACAACTAGATACTAATTTTAATAACGGAGATTATTATGGCAAGGAAGAACCACTGGAAGGATTAGCACTTGCTGGTCAAATGATGGTTGTGGGAGCATTTACTCCAGAATTCTTTGAAGACACATATCCTAGAAATAGTAAAGAAGATGCTCCATTTATGAGAGTTAATAACCTATCTAGCTATGAGAAAGCACTATATGATGCTTCAATTAATGCAGCTAAACTTAGAGATGCTAATAGCTGGTTATATACCTGCAAGACTACTATGAATCAGGATATAGCAAGAGGATATGAATCATTAGATGAAGCATTAAAAAGAATAACTGCAAAGGTACTTATGATTCCTTGTAAACAAGACCTATTACAGTATCATAAGTTTAATCAAATAACTGTAGATAGAATTAATGAATTAGGTGGAAATGCAGAGTTGTATACTATAGAAAGCAAAAAGGGACACATGGGTGGAGTTTTAGATACCCATCTCTTTGAGGATAAGGTTAGAGAGTTTTTAAATAACTAAATACAGGAGAGGAGTGTCATAAATGGGATGCAATAAAGAGAGGCTCATAGGAAAGCGAGCAGAGGAGATTAAAATAGGAGATAAGGCATCTATAAGTAAAACCATTAGTGAATATGATGTATATGGCTTCGCAGGGATTACAGGAGATCTAAATCCAGCACATGTAAATGAAGTTTATGCAAAAGATACTCAATTCAATGGACGTATAGCTCATGGAATGTTAGGTGCAGGCTTAATATCAGCAGTTCTTGGAATGAGGCTTCCAGGACCAGGAGCTATATATTTAGGTCAAGAATTAAAATTTAAGAAACCTACAAGAATAGGAGATACAATAACTGCTGAAGCTGAGATAATGGAAATGACAGATAAGGGTAAGTTTTATATAGCTAAGATAAAGACAACTTGCTTCAATCAGAAAGATGAAGTAGTAATAGAAGGTGTTGCAACAGTTATACCGCCACAATAAATTTGAAATAAATTTTTAAGAAAGACTCAACAGTAGTAGTTGGGTCTTTTTTAGACTAATATCTTTACTTTTTATATTTAAATATTTACTTGAAAAATATGGGGAGAAGCTTGCACAAGTTAGACTCATAAGAAAAAAATTACAATCTTCAAAATTATGGATTTTCATTTTAATTATACTCAAATTTTCTTTATTAATTATAAGCTGTGCATCGTGAATTAAATTACCTTTAACCTCCACACTGTTGTAGCAAAAGCATATATTTGTTATAATCTACGTAAAGGAAAACTTTGCTATACAAATGTATTTTAAAGATGGTAGGAGGTATTACTTATGAGTAACTTAAAAGGAACAAAGACAGAGAAAAATTTGATGGAAGCATTTGCTGGGGAGTCACAAGCAAGAAATAAATATACTTATTATGCTTCAAAAGCAAAAAAAGAAGGATATGTTCAAATAGCAGAAATATTTGAAGAAACTGCTAGAAATGAGAAAGAGCATGCTAAGATTTGGTACAAGCTGTTACATGATGGTATTGGAGATACAGCTGCAAATTTAAAAGATGCTGCTGCTGGAGAAAATTATGAGTGGACAGATATGTATGCTAAATTTGCAAAGGAAGCTAAAGAAGAAGGCTTCGAGAAAATAGCATTTCTTTTCGAAGAAGTTGGCAAAATAGAAAAAGAACATGAAGCAAGATATCTTGCCCTTCTTAAAAATTTAGAAGAAGGAAAAGTATTTAAAAAAGAAGAAAAAGCTATATGGAAATGTTCAAACTGTGGATTCATCTATGAAGGAGAAGAAGCTCCACAAATGTGTCCTGTATGTGCTCATCCACAAGCTTATTTTGCTATGGAAGCTAAAAATTATTAATTAAATATATATTAGAATTAAAACCCTATGAAAATCTATATAATTAATGATTTTCATAGGGTTTGTTTTATAAGGATACAATGTGAAAACTTAATATATGCCTGGAAAATAAATTTTGTATAAAAACAGATTAATCCCTTAGAAATTAAGGATTAATAATTAAAAATGAAAAATTTAGGATGAAATTCACTGTTAGTGAATTTCTAAAATTAAGTTTATTTTAAGAAACTCCAAAGGCTTTGACGGTGGAGTTTTAACCATAATTCTTCATTATTCATTCTTAATTTTTAATTCATTGTAAAAATTTCATTATGGAAATTAAAATCGTGCATAAATTAAATTTTCATTAAGGAACCCTATATTCAATATCAAACATGAGGAATATTTGTATACTTTGATATTTCTGAATTAGCTGTACATAAATCTTCTACGCTTAAATCATGAATATCACTATGACCAGATATTCTAGCAAATGTTTTTAGTTCTTCTAAGCTTGCATTTAAGAAATTAGCTACACGTTTAGCACTTTTCTCTATTTTAAATCTACTTCTTAAATTCTCATCTTGAGTTGCACATCCTACTGGACATTTTCCACCATTACAAATACGATATTGCTGACAAGCAGCTGCCATCATAGCAGAACTACCAATTGCTACAGCATCAGCTCCCATTGCAATTGCTTTTGCAAAATCTGAAGAAACTCTAAGTCCTCCTGTAATTACTAAATCAATGTCAAGATTATGCTTGTCTATATATTTTTTAGCTCTATATAACGCAAAAATAGTTGGTACTGAAGTTGCATCTCTAAGTAATTTAGGACTGGCTCCTGTTGCTCCTCCACGTCCATCAATTGTCACAAAATCTGGTTTTGCATAAGTTATAAATTCCATATCTCTTTCAATATGACCTGCTGCAATCTTTATTCCAATTGGTCTTCCACCAGATAACTCTCTTAAATCATCCACTAATTTTTTTAAGTCTTTTTTTGAGTTAATCTCTTCAAAGCGAGAAGGACTTATTATATCTTCTCCCATAGGCTTATTTCTGATTTTAGCAATTTCTTCTGTTACTTTTTCTCCAGGAAGATGTCCGCCCATTCCTGGCTTAGTTCCTTGTCCAATTTTTATTTCTATAGCATCTGCTCTTTTTAAGTTTTCTGCTGTAACGCTGTATTTATTAGGTACATATTCAAATATGTATTTATAAGAAGCATCTATTTCTTCAGGTAAAATACCACCTTCGCCACTACACATAGCAGTTTTATTTTCTGCTGAACCTTTTGCTAATGCTATTTTTAGTTCCTTAGATAATGCACCAAAAGACATATGTGTAATATAAACAGGACTTTCAATTACCATAGGTTTCTTTGCTTTTTTACCTATAATAGTTTGTGTATTTACAGAGTCATGTTCATTTAAAGGAAATGGATTTAATTGTGCCCCTAAGATTAAAATATCATCCCAAGAAATAATAGGTAATTGTGTTCTCATAGGAGATATAACTGATTTCCCTGTTTTAGCCATCTCATGTATAATAGCCATATGTGTTTCTATATCATCACTATTTCTTGTATATTCCCCTAAATAATCTAATGAGTCCATCTTGTTTTCACTTCCAATAGATGTGTTCACTTCGGACTTATCATTATTAATTTGTTCAAACATACTCTTTGGAGCAGTACACAAAGGACATGTCCAGCTTTCATCTAATTCTGCAAATGATTTTTCATTATTTGATTCATCATAGATATAACCACAAATAGTACATTTATACATTTTCATATCATACCCCTTCTTTCGTTATAATTAAATTACATCATCACATTATTATAACATAATTTAACTATAAATCTGATAAGGACAATGATACTATAGTAAGATTCAGAAAAATAAGCCTTATTGTAGTTTTTATATATAATTAAGAATATTTAGTTATTAGAATATATATCAATTTATTAAGATAGTAGTTTCAATTTTATAATTTTAATATAAAGTAAATCTTAAAAGGAATGATTTCTATAATGAAGAATAACAAGGAAGAGGAAAGAAAATATTTCAACTTGCTAGGTAAATTTTAAACAATATTTATTAGAAAAATAGTGGGAAAATAAAATAAGGGGGATAATATCATGAAAGTAACTGTCATTTATGGAACAATGCATAAAGGTAGTACATATAATTGTGTTCAGGAACTTTTGAAAAATTTTACAGATGTACAAGTAACAGAATTTTTCTTACCAAGGGATATGCCGTATTTTTGCAATAGCTGCTTTTCTTGTTTTTTAAAAGGAGAAAATACTTGCCCTCATTATGCGCCAGTTAATAATATTAAACAATCGATGCTTGAAGCAAATTTAATTATTTTAGCATCACCAGTGTATGTATGTGATGTTAGTGGTCAAATGAAAGCCTTGTTAGATCATTTTGGCTATATATGGATGTCTCATAGACCTGAATCTTTAATGTTCAATAAAATAGGATTAGTTTTATCAACGGCAGCAGGTGCTGGCACCTCACACACTAATAAAACTATGAAAAAATCTTTGGATTTTTGGGGATTAAAAAGAGTCTTTTCATTTAAAAAGAATGTTGGAGCTATGAGCTGGGAAGAGGTAAATAGTAAGAATAAAGATCAAATTATAAAGGAAATTAGAATTCTTGCTGACAAAATTTCTAAAACTGTGGCAAAATCAAATACTTTGAAGCCTAGATTGTTCACAAAAATTATATTTACTGCTATGAAAGGTATGCAAAAAAAGAATAGCTGGAATGAGGCCGATAAGAACTATTGGAAAGAGCAAGGCTGGCTTGAAGCAAAAAAGCCGTGGTAACGTATTAAATATTGATATAAAATTTTTAATAATTGCTCATTTCCCATTAGCTAATTGTAGCGGCGAACAGTATTCGCCATAAAATCCAAATCGATTTCTATTATCAAATATTGAACAGATAGTTAATATTTCAATAAATAATATTTAAAAATATTATCATAGTGATTAAAATAAATAGGTAATAAAATAATAAAAAACTTATGAAAAGTAATATGAATTAGATATAAAAAATATTTAACTTACGAAAATATGGGTCAAAGGAGTATAAAATATAATGAATACACCAAGTATATATTTACTTTTTATTTTTTCAATAACATTGCATAATATAGAAGAAGCACTTTGGATACCACGGTGGTCAAGATATACAGAAAAGTTTGGTAAGCAAGTTAGTGGTGATGAATTTCATTTTGCTGTATTGGTAATTACAATATTAGCATATTTAGCAACAGGCTTATTTATATTTTTTCCTCAGAATTTAATATTAAAATATTTTTTCTTTGGTTTTATGGGAGCAATGATATTTAATGTTGTTTTTCCTCATTTGATTTTAACTATTATATTAAAGAAGTATTCTCCAGGATTAATTACAGGAGTTCTTCTTATAATGCCCTTTAATAGTTTAATTATAATTTCTTCATTAAATAACAGTATTATTAATTTAAATGAAGTAATTATATCTACCATTGCAGTTGGTACATTATTATTGATTCTAATACCTATTTTAGAGAAAATAGGTGGAAAATTAATTGATTATAAATAGATTAATAAACTAATTAAATGGTAGTATTATTTTATTGTGAACTAAATGAATATAAGGTATCTTTATAAAAGTGTTATAAAAAAATTGATATGAACTAAAGAAAAAAATAGAGTTCATATAATAAGCAAAAGTGAAAGGATAAGGATTTTAAAATGAGAATAAATAAACTTCTTAGCAATTATGGTATTTGCTCAAGGAGAGAAGCTAATAGACTTATTGAAGAAAATAGAATAATAGTGAATGGTCAACTTTGTAAGCCAGGTCAGTGGGTGGAAGAGGAGGATATTATCCTCATTGATAATGAGCCTATTCCAGTAAAAAATAAAGTATATATTGCCTTAAACAAACCAGTAGGAATAACCTGTACTGCGGCAAAAGAAGTGAAGGATAATATAATTGATTTTATGGATTATAAAGAATATATTTTTCCTGTGGGTAGATTGGACAAAGCGTCTCAAGGACTGATATTAATGACAAATGATGGAGAGCTTGCAAATAAAATTTTAGAATCAGAAAATGAACATGAGAAGGAATACATAGTAACTGTTGATAAAGCTTTTGATGATTTTTTCATAAAAGGAATGTCTGAAGGGGTTGAAATTTGTGGATTTAAAACAAGACCTTGCAAAGTGAGTAGAATTACAGAAGATACTTTCCGCATCATTCTCACACAGGGTATTAATAAACAAATTCGCAGAATGACCAAAACTTTTGGATATACAGTTGTACGTCTAGAACGTATTCGAATTATTAATATAAAAATTGATGGAATAGATACTGGTAAGTGGCGTAACCTTACAGAAGAAGAGGTAATGGAATTAAAGAAAATGTAGTTCTTAGGTTAAAAAAGTACAGACTTATAGAATAAAGATTCATCATAGAAATATGGTGAATTTTTTTATGTGAGAATTTAGTTTAATATCTTTAATATAACAGTGATTAGAGAATAGTATTATACAGTTTTCAAATAAAATGTTAATATAATAATAAATGGTAAAAGTTTATTTTGTAACTATTTAAATGTTTAAATATATTCTTTCACCTCTGGGGAACAGTTTAACCAATGGAGAATTGAAAATGGAAAATTGACAATTATGGTTGAAATTAATTTTTTAAATTAATTTCTTCAAATAGATTTTTTAATAAAAGTGACTATGTCACTTTAAAAAAAAATAAATTCAGAACTTCTCTTATAAAAAATAAGTATCAGTAATTCTTCATTGTCAATAGTCAATTCTCAATCTTATAACAGTTTGAGAGGTGCAGTATAGTTATAAATAGAAATCAATAAAGTTAACTAATTTAGTGGTTAGAAATAAAAAGTTACAACTTTAAAAAAATTAATTAGGAGAATATCTATGGAAATATTAAAGAATTTTAAGACAAAGAATAGAGAAAAGCTCAATATATATGCCTTTAGAGTATTATTTTGGGGCTATATACTAGTCAGTCTTTTATTTATTGATAGATTTAATTTTATGATTTTAAATTTATCATTAGTATACATACCATTTGAACTTTCAGTGATAATCAGTAACATGAAATATAAAGAAAAAAAGAGCAATAGATTACTATATTGGGTAGTATTTTTATTGTGGTTGTTCTTTTATCCTAATGCTCCATATCTGATTACTGATTTTTTTCATTTAGCAAGGTTAGATTACATTGACCCTATGAGAGACTATATATTTACATCAGATCCTTATGTATGGAAATATTTTTGTTATCTTTCTACAGGTATTATATTTGGTATAGGTATGGGGTTATTATCTTTAAAACTTGTATATAAATCTATTAGAGATATAACTAAAAAAATAAGCAGCAATATGTTTATTGTAGTAGTAGCTATTTTATCAAGTTATGCTATTTATATTGGGAGATTTCTAAGATTGCATACACTTGACTTAATTATCTATCCTTTTGATACCATAAAACAAATGACTTCTGTATTTTCATCAGAGTTTTTTTATTTTATGTTGTATATTACTATAGTTCAGCTAATAATCTATGCTATATGGAAACTTATAAGAGATTAAATAATAATAGATTAATAGAAGTAAAACTATAGATTTTTAGACAGGAGTGTTTTTATGAATAAGACTATTGGAATATTAGCTCATGTAGATGCAGGGAAAACTACATTTTCAGAGCAGATACTTTATCATACTCACAGTATAAAAGAAAGAGGAAGAGTAGACCATAAAAATGCTTTTTTAGATAGCCATGATATAGAAAGAGAAAGAGGAATAACTATATTTTCAGATGAGGGAAGCTTTACTTATAAAGATGATAATTATTTTTTAGTTGATACTCCTGGTCATATAGATTTTTCTTGTGAGATGGAAAGAGCCATAGGAATTATGGATTATGCAGTTATAGTAATAAGTGCAGTGGAAGGAGTACAAGGACATACGGAAACGGTTTGGCAGCTTCTTAGAAAATATAAAGTACCTACTTTCCTTTTTATTAATAAAACTGATAGACAAGGAGCAAGCATTGAGAGAGTAGTAAGTGAGATAAAAGAAAAACTATCAATGGAAACATGTTTTATTGATGAATCCTTAGCTAATGGAGATATGAAAGAAGATCTTATTGAGTTCATTGCTGAAAGAGATGAGAAGCTTTTTAATATATATTTAGAAGAAGGCTATAATCCTAATTTATGGTTAAATACCATGAGGGATTTAATAAAACGAAGTGAAATATTTACTTGTTTTAGTGGTTCTGCACTTTTAGATATTGGAATAGAAGATTTTATAGAAGACCTGCATACTCTTACTTATACAGAATATGAAAGTAAAGAAAATTTTAGTGGTATTGTATATAAAATACGTCACGATGAAAAAGGTGTGAGAATTACTTATATCAAAGCTTTAAAAGGAATTTTAAAGGTAAGAGATGAAGTATGTTATGAAAATGAGGACTATAAAATTAATGAGAAGGTTAGTCAGATAAGAAAGTATAGTGGAAATAAATTTAAGTCGGTAGAAGAGGTATATGCAGGAGAGATTTTTGCAGTAACTGGATTAACGAAGGCTAAAGTTGGAGAAGGCCTTGGAGAGTTAAAAACAAAGACAAGCTATAAAATCTTACCAACATTAAAGTCTAAGGTAATATTTTCTGAAAAATTAAATGTAAAGGAAGTATTACAATGTTTTAGGATGTTAGAGGAAGAAGATCCAGCTTTAAATGTTATATGGCATGAAAAACTAAAAGAAATACATATTCATATTATGGGAACTATTCAATTAGAAATTTTAAAAAAGAATGTAGAGGATAGATTTAAAATAGAAATAGATTTTGGTCCCTGTGAAATTCTCTATAAGGAAACTATAGATAATGGAGTTATAGGTTGTGGGCATTTTGAGCCGCTAGGACACTATACAGAAGTACATCTTAAGTTAGAACCAGGAGATAGGAATAGTGGCATAGTTTTTGAAAATTTATGTCATGCAGATGATTTATCATTAGGGCATCAAAATCTTGTTTCATCTCATATATTTGAAAGAGATCATAACGGAGTACTTACAGGCTCTCCAATAACTGATTTAAAAATCACACTGCTAACAGGAAAGGCCCATAACAAGCATACCAGTGGAGGAGATTTTAGAGAAGCTACATACAGAGCTTTAAGACAGGGGCTAGAAAAAGCAGAAAACATACTTTTAGAACCTTATTATAATTTTAAGTTTGAGATTAATTTAGATGAGGTAGGAAAAGTTATATCAGACATACAAAGATTACATGGTACTTTCAGTGGACCAGAAAGCCTCAATGAAAGAGCAGTAATAAAAGGGAGAGGTCCAGTATCTACCTTTATGGATTATCCTCTAGAATTTGTAGCTCTAACTAAAGGAAAAGGTAGCTATAGCTTTATTTTTGAGGGGTATGATATATGCCATAATACTGAAGAAGTAGTTAAGAAAATAGCATACAACAAAGATAGGGATAGTGACTATACCTCTAACTCTATATTTTGTTCCAAAGGACAAGGTTATGTGGTGGAAGGGCATGAAGCTGAAGAACATATGCACTGTGAAATTAGAAATATATAGATATATTCAATTCAAAATTCACAATGCAAAATTCACAATTGTGGATATTTATCAGCAGAAGCTGAGAAATTTAGAATTGATTAAATGTAGCGGAGAACAGTGTTCTCCATAATATCCAAATCGATTCCCATTATCAAATATTGGAAATATAGCTGATATTTCAGTAAATAATATTTCAAAATATTATCCTAGTGCTAAAATTGGTAAATATATTATTATGTTAAACCATATTCATATAATTATAGTGATAGAATTTGATGATGTTAGACATACTGATGAAAACTGGCGAACACTGTTCGCCCCTACAATATTACGGATAATAAAACACATGAAAGAATATGCTATAAAATAAATTAATTTTTTAATGTATAAATTTATAATTGAAGGCAAAATTTTAGTTAATGAATTATTATCTAAATGATGAGGTGGCTAAGGAAATTGATTAAAAGAAAGCAAAATAGGTTAGGGGATTATGATTATTCACAAGAAGGATATTATTTTATAACTATATGTATTGAAAATAATAAGTGTATTTTATGTAGCGGAGAACAGTGTTCTCCAAAAGTTCCAAATCGATTTCTATTATCATATATTGGAAATATAGTTGATATTTCAATAAATAATATTTCGAAATATTATCCTAATGCTAAAATTGATAAATATATTATTATGCCAAATCATATTCATATAATTATGGTGCTACAATTTGATAATGCTATATATACTAATGAAAACTGGCGAACACTGTTCGCCCCTACAATATCAAGGATAATAAAACATATGAAAGAATATGCTACAAAACAAATTGGTTTTTCAATTTGACAAAAATCATATCACGATCATATTATCCGCAATCAACAAGAATATGAAAAAATATGTCAATACATAGATGAAAATCCATTGAAATGGCATGAGGATTGCTATTATAAATAATATTACTTTGTAACTATAAATGCATTTTGTGTAGCGGCGAACAGTGTTCGCCATAAGATCCAAATTGATTCTCATTATTAGGTATTCGACAGATAGTGGATATTCTATAAGAAAGAAATAGTTCTTGAATAAAAATTAAATTATATATAAAAAAGTACCCAAAAATATTATTTTTGGGTACTTAGTTTTATTTTGAAATAGTTGTATTGGATTGAACTGATTTTTTCTGCGTTAAGAATCCTATATATTTTATTAATACATAGAATACAATTAATACTGCTACTATTTCTTGAAACTTTATAATATATTTTAAAAATCCTATTCCTTTTTCTGCTTTTATCAAAAATCCATTAGTGCCTTTTAGTGCTACTGCACTAATTACCATTGGGAAAGTGAAAGCAGCAAAGCTTGGATAAAACTTTAGTTTTAAAAGCTTGGGGAAATTTACTAATACTACTAGATATAATATAAATGATAGCACAGCTAAAATTCCAACAATGAACATATTTTTATCACTAAAAGAATTTAAATATGCTGCCAAGCAAAGGCTAGCAGGAGCAGCAAAAATTGCTATAGTAGGAAGTGCTGGTTCAGGAATCTCTTTAATAAATACTGTTCTATAAATTAAAATAGGTAGTAGAATAATAAAAGATATAAAGGCAAACCAGAAGAAAAACTGTCCTATATTAGCTAATTTAAATGCTGGAGCGGTTATTCCAGCTGCACCTATTCCTACGTATACAACAAAGGTACTTGGAAATAATTTTTTAATGTTAAAATTGCATACAAATTTTATTGTATAGAATAGTATAAGTCCAATATGAATTAAGACACCAATAATCCATATAGCCCGTCCAACATTAAAAGACATATCTTTAATATATACAGATAATAGCATAATACCCATAGAATAAGTAGGTATTACACTGGCAATTACAGGATTATTCAAATCTTCTATTACAGCTTTAATATAAAATAAAATTTTAAGAGTTATTAATAGCAAAATTGCTGCAGATAATACTCCAAGAAGATTTTTATATGCAGGTCCATAGGAAGATAAAAGATTTCCTAACGCTGCTAAAGATAACATGACTCCAGCTAGAGGTAATGGAATTTTCTTTATAAATTGAGCCATAGAGTTACCCCACCTTATTCATCAATATTTTCAATATTTAATTCTCTAACTATAATTTCAGCAGCTTTTTCTGCCATTTCACCTGTGAATTTTATACATTGGGCTTTATGTTCGCCAGATGCCATGTCCATTCCTTTTGTGTGAACACTACAGCATAAACATTTATGTTTTTGTCTAAAAGAATCTTGAAGTTCATAAGCTAATTCCAATGCTTTTACACTTCTAGGATCTTGAGGATTGCTTCCTTTAGTCCTTCCAAAGAAATATCCAAGGCATAATACAGCTCCATTAACTGCTCCACAAGTACATTTTGATTTGCCAATACCTACTGGAAAACCTGATGCCATAGCAATCATTTCATCTGGCATATCAATTTGAAAATTGTTTTTAATAGAAGCTACTATTGCTTCTGAGCAGTAAAATTCTCCTTTAAAAAAGTGCTCTTCAGCATCTGCTTTTACTTTTTTAATACTTATTTTGTCTACCATAAAAATTAACCCCTTTTTGTTTAAATTTATTCTAAACTCACACAAATTATAGCATGGGCATTATATGCAGTCTAATTGGGTTTTCCAATAGAAAAATTTTATGTATTGTTTATACAAATACGTGAGAGTATATATAGATAAATTGCCTTTAAACTTAATGTATAGTTGAATATAACTACGTCCTTAAGTATTTTAATTCACAATTCAAAATTATGGTGGAAACTAATTCTTTATGAATTAATTTCTTTAAATAGATTTTTGTAGCGGCGAACATTGTTCGCCATTTTTTATATGTTCAATATTTGGTAATGGGAATGGATTTGGGTTTTATGGAGAACGATGTTCTCCGCTACAGTTAATCAATTTTAAATTTCTCAACTTTTACTGAGAAATTTAAAATTGTGAATTGTGAACTGTGAATTTTGAATTTAGTAGTTTTAGGGATGATACCAGCAAGTGTTAATTATTTTCAGGGATAGAGTAAATTTAGGAGTGGCATATATATATTATGTAAGGTTTACTTGACATGGAAATTATATAGATATATAGTTGTGATGTAAGGTTAACATTACATAGGAGAAGTGAAAAATGAAAAATAGAGTAAGAGAATTTAGAGAAGCTCTTGGGCTTACTCAGGAGCAACTAGGAAAATTTGTAGGTGTGTCAAGGCAAGCTATTAACGCAATTGAAACAGAAAAATTTGAGCCATCTATTTGGCTAGCTTATGATATTGCAAAATTGTATAATAGCTCTATTGAGGAGATATTCCTTTTTGAACAAAGTGAAAGAAAATCATAAAACATAAAATAAAGGAGATTTGAGAAATGGCTTTGAGAAATATTAGACAGTTAGGAGACGACGTCTTAAGAAAAAAGTGTAAAGAAGTTGAAGTAGTAGATGATAGAGTAAGACAAATACTTAATGATATGGCTGATACTATGTATAATACAGAAAATGGCGGTGGGCTAGCTGCCTGTCAAGTTGGAATTCTTAAGAAACTTGTAGTAATTGACATGGGGAAAGGGCTTATAAAGCTAGTCAATCCTAAAATAATTAAGGAGGAAGGCTCCCAAAAAGTTATTGAGGGATGCTTAAGTATTCCTAATAAATGGGGCTATGTTTTAAGACCATATAAGGTAACTGTAAAAGCATTAAATGAAAATGGTGAAGAAATCACAATAACAGGCACAAAAGATTTAGCAAAATGTTTATGCCATGAAATTGATCATTTAGATGGTATATTGTTTATTGATAAAATTATTGAATATATAAAGTAACATATTTTTAACTTTGAGATGATATCTATATTATAGATAAACTATCTTAAAATTTAATGTATATCTCTATGGTATTTTAATTTACAATTCACAATGTAAAATTCATAATTGTGACGGAAATTATTTTTGATCAGAATAATTTCTTTAATAGATTTTTAACTAGCAGCGCAGTTGCTAGTTGTGTGGCGAACACTGTTCGTAGTCATGATTAGGAAATTAATTATAAAAAATTACTGCGTAACTTTAAAGAAAATCAATTCTAAATTTCTCAGTTTTTACTGAGAAATATCCATAATTGTGCATTGTGCATCGTGAATTCTCAATTGTATAAGGATTCCCCTGAGATGCAGTATAGTTTGGAGCAAGAATTAGTGAGGTTATGCTAAATTTATGGAGATTTGCGATGTTATTAAAATATTGTTTAATGTTGCAGATACTGTACCATATCATACTGCACCCCAGGGGCCTATATAAAAAGTAGCTATAGATTGGATTTTTGTAGCTATTTTAATTTTGTTTAAAATTTAAAGTTTTCATATAGACCCCAGGGGTGGAAGTTTATCAACGGAGAATTTAGACAAGTTATAATTCACAATTGTAGAGAATCTGGAGTATATATATGAAGTGAAATATTAAAAGAGCATAATGAATATATATATATAATGGACAATTAATTAAGGTAAGAATAAAAATTATCTCTGTTGGCAACAACTTGGTAATAAATCTGTAAAAGTTGGTAAAAACATAGTGATAATATTTAAAGCATAGGAGATAAAATAACAGGTCAAAGCCATACTGAACTGATATTTTTAAATATGACTAAATATAGCAAGGAGAGAGTATTTATGCAAAAGAATACTATAAAAAAATTATTGTCATTATTTTTATTATTAACTGTTGCCTTATTTTTGATAGCATGTGAACCAAAAGAAAAAGAGGTAGCAATAGCCTCCGATGTTAGGGTACAGGCTAAAGCAGAAGAAAATAAAGTAAAACAAAGTATGGAACTTGGAAATAAGTATCTGAATGAAGGTGATTATGAAAAAGCTATAAAAGCTTATGAAGAATCAATTTCTGCGGAGATAAATAATAAAGATACTTATCTTAAGATAAAAGATAAGTATATTGAGAAAAACAGATTTGATGATGCTTATTATATAATAAAATTGGCTATAGAAAATAATGTGGATATTGATAATATGAAAAATATTCTAGAGGGCATAAAAGAAAACTTTGAGGAAATTAATCTTGAAGATTCAGTAAAGAAAAATAATCGCTATGAATTACCTAAAGATATAATGATAAATATAAACGGTAAAGATGTAAATGGAATTATTAAGTGGGATAATAATGTTGATACGAGTATACCAGGTAGTTTTTACTATCAAGGTACTATTGAACAATATGGAAGAGTTGTTAATTTAGAATTAAATATAAATCCTATAGTTATAGAAAAGAAAATAGGATGGATTAAAGAGGTAAACGATAACTATATATCGTTAGATGAAGTAGAATTTTATATGCATGATGAGGCATTAAATGAAGCAATAAAGGACAATAGTAAGAAGGTAATTCGTGATGATGATACTGGAAAGTTATACGTTTCAGATAGTTATTATATAAGAAATAATAGTGATGAAATAGCAACTTATACCATTGATGAGAATACAGTTTTTGAGATATGCAAATATTTGCTTAGAGATGTATCTAATGCTTCGGAAGTAGAGCCTGTATCTTATGAAACTTTAAAGAAAGCGGTTGATGATTATGAAAGAGGACTATTATGCTGGATATATACTGAAGATAATAAAATAACAAAAATAGAGCAGCAATATATTCCATAAAATTTAAGAAGTTTAGAAATTATGTTATAAAATAAAAGTTTAAGAAATTTAAGTATTATGTTACAAATAAAAGTATAAAATGGTTTGTTTTTACAAATTATTTTATACTTTTATTTTATTATATTCATAGATAAACCACATAAAAAGTTAATTCATAACCAATAATTCAATGCACAATGCACAATTCACAGTTCACAATTAAGGAGGAAATTATTTTTAGGAAAAATAATTTCTTTGAATAGATTTTTTTAACTAGCAATACAATTGCTAGTTTTTCCACCTCTGGGGAACAGTAGTGAAGCCCGTTAGGGTTCCCCTGAGGTGCAGTATAGTTCGGAAGATCACTAATAAATTTGACTAATACTATGGAGAACTACATCTGCTAATTTTTTAATAAAAGTGACTGTATTACTTTAAAAGAATAGGTTTTAAACTTCTCTTATAAAAGAGAAGTATCGATAATTTTTCAGTGCCAATAGTCAATTTTCAATTGAATAAAGTTTATGTTAATATTCCATTATATTTTCAAGGTAAAAAATCCAATATTTTCTTGAATTTTTATTTAGAAACGTTGATATTATTGTAATTATCTATTATTTTTATATAATAGATAAAGGCAATATGTAAAGCTCAAAAATTGAATGGTATTGTATTATCAATTTAATATTGCTATAATAAAATGAGTAAAGCCTATGATAAGCTTTACTCATTGTTATAATTGTGGGTTAATTTTATTTTTAAACTAAAGAATAGCTAATTCATTCATATCTTGATACTTTTTGAAATAGGAGAAATGTATATGAAAGAATTTAGTATTAGCACAAATGTGTATTTTGGAGAAGGGTCTTTAGATAGACTAAATGAAATTAATAATAAAAGAGTACTTATAGTATGTGATAAATTTATGGAAGTTTCAGGTATGGCTGCAAAAGTACAAGAAAAACTTGTTAATTGTGAAGTAGCTATATATAGTGATATTGTACCTGATCCATCTGTAGAAATTGTTGCTGCTGGTATTAAAAAGTTACAAAGTTGTAATGCACAGATTATAATAGCCCTTGGTGGAGGTTCATCAATTGATGGAGCTAAGGCAATTAAAGAATATGCCAAAAGAATTACTGGAGGGGTTTCTTCTATAGAAGAATTTTATGCTATACCTACTACAAGTGGTACAGGTTCTGAAGTAACTGAATATGCAGTAATTACAAATAAACAAGAAGGATTAAAATATGCTCTTACAGATAAATCTCTTCTTCCAACAGTTGCTATTCTTGATCCTGAGCTGGTTAAATCTGTACCTAAAGCTATAACTGCTGATACAGGAATGGATGTAATTACACATGCTATGGAGGCTTATGTTTCAAAAAATGCTACTGATTTTTCAGATGCTCTTGCGGAAAAGGCTTTTACTTTAGCCTTTAGATTTTTACCACAAGCTTATGCTGATGGAAATGATATAGTAGCAAGAGAAAAGCTTCATAATGCATCATGCCTTGCTGGTATGGCATTTAATGCAGCTGGACTTGGAATTACTCATAGTTTAGCTCACGCTGTAGGTGGAAAACTACATATTTCTCATGGAAGAAGCAATGCAATTATACTTCCTCATGTAATTGAGTATAATGCTAATTTAAATAAAGAGACCTTCCGTGCAGAATATAGCATAGCAGCTAAGAAATACCAAAGGCTTGCCAAATTATTGAAATTACATGCACCAAATGTAAATATTGGTGTTAATAATTTAATTAGAAGCATTGTAGAACTTCAAAAAACATTGATGATTCCAACAACATTAAAAGAACAAGGTGCTGATATGGAGTTGGCTCAAGCATCAAGAGAAGAAATTATTAATGCAGCTCTTAAGGATGTATGTACAACAGTAAATCCTAGAGAAGCCTCAAAAGAAGATTTATCAATAATTTTAGATAAAATTTTTGAATAAAATATTATACTATAAACCACCTATTTATGGGTGGTTTTTTTATGGTTAATTTTTCAGAAAAGTTGAAAAAATAAATATGATAAAATATAATTTAAAGTATAATTTAAATTATGAAGAAAATAGGGGGTTAAAATATGAAAGAAGAACTATACTCAATAGGGAAAGTTGGAGAAATATGCAAAATAACTAAAAAAGCACTGAGATTTTATGATGAAAAGAAGATCTTATCTCCTGATAAAGTATCTGATGAAAACGGTTATAGATATTATAGTAAGAAAACTTTATTATCTGTACCAGTAATAAAATATTATAAGCAAAGTGGATTTACCCTTGATGAAATGAGAACTTTTTTAGAAGGTACTACCTATGATTCTATTCATAAAAGCTTTGGAAGAAAAATTAATGAATTAAAAGAGCTTCAGAATGAAATAAATTTAAAACTAAGATCCGTTAAAGATTGGGATGATCTTATAGTTGAGGCACAGATGGTAATTGAAAACGATGTCTCTGATGTAGCTATAAAATATATAGATAATCGAAGATTAATTTTTTTAAATCAAGATTTTAAATATGATTATATGGATTCAATAATCAATATAGAGTTTAACAATTATATAGATAATATAAATAATGCAATAACAGGCCCTGTAATTATATATTTCCCATCCTTTGAGGATAAAATTAATGGAAAATGCAATAAAATGAAGATAATGCAAGAGACTATTTTAAAGTGTAAAGAAGAAGAATGTGTTGAATTTGGTGGTTGGATGGCAGCCGCTTGTTATCATATAGGAGCTCATGAAACAATTGATGAAACATATAAAAAAATAAAGAAGTGGACTGAAGAACATGGTTATGTATGTGCTAAAGAATCTTATGAAAGATATGTAACAGATTATTGGACTACTAAAAATTTTGATAAATTTGTAACAGAAGTTTTGATTAAGGTCAGAAGAAAAAAATAGTTTTATTATGTCGAAAACATTAACCGTAGGGTAAGGTCTAAAAGCTTGATAATACTAGGCTTGTGGAGATTCAATATTAATAAATAAAGATTATCCGTTGAGTTTAAAAGCAAATTTATATTAATTGCAATTCAAGCCTAATTGTGTTTGTTACTTAACAAACGCATGCTTTGAAATTGACGAATTATTCTTAATTATTGATTAATTTTTAGGTGAAAGTATGATTATAAGATTTTAAATCTGCTTAAATATTCTTGCAAAATACATGTTGACTCTGCCCCAAAGGGAAAGGGATATAATCTAATTAAAGAATAAATACCTACAAGATACAAATGAAAAGGTGTTCAATAGTTTGAAAATAGAATGTACCAAATTATAACAATCTTAAATCATATTACTTAAATCACACTAAAGTATACTCATCGTAAATTTTTATTTAATATTTAATAATATAAATTTAAAAATTATTAATCGCATAAGCGAAAGGAGTTTTAATTTATGAATGGAGTTTCAAAAGCAGTAAATTTAGAAGCAATCGCTGCGAAAAAGAAATTAACAAGCAATTTCTTCAAGAGGGGTATATCCCTAGCTTTATTTTCAGGACTTGCCTATGGATTATATACGGCATTTCTAACTATGGGAATGACTAAAGGAGTTTGGGCAGACTGGTATGGCGCTAATACTGCTGGTTTATCAGCATTTGTGGTAGCATATTTACTTGCTGCAATTGGTAATGCAATAAACGATACATGTAGTGCTATCTGGGCTCTTTTATACTCAGGAGTTAAAGGAAAGTTTGGAGATTTTGTAAGATGTATTAACACTAAGCCAGGACGTATTATGATATTGGCAGCTCTTATAGGAGGACCTATAGCTGGTACTGCTTATGTTATAGCTATTCAAATGGCTGGTTCAATAGTAGTTCCAATTTCAGCTCTTTGCCCTGCTATTGCTGCTATATTAGGTAAGATTTTATATAAACAAGAATTAAATAAACGTATGGCTTTTGGTATTGCTATATGTGTATTTGCTAGTTTCTTAATTGGTAGTACAGGAATTAGTGGTGGTGCTTCAACAAGCACTTTAATTGGAATTTTAATAGCTATTATTGCTGCTCTTGGATGGGGATTTGAAGGTTGTGTAGCTGGATATGGTTCAGCAATGATTGACCCTGAAATTGGTATTTGTATACGTCAAGTAACATCAGGTATAGCAAATTTATTCATCTTAGTTCCGATTTTTGGAATGATGGCTGGTGGAATTAATATTTCTACTGATCTTGTTGTACAAGCATTTACAAGTGGCCCTGCAATGGCTTGGTTTGCTTTAAGTGGTTTGTTATCATTCATTACATTTATGACATGGTATGCTGGAAACAGTATGTGTGGAGCAGGACTTGGTACTTCATGTAATGCTACATATTCCTTCTTTGGGCCACTATTCTGCTTATTAGTATTAGGCGTATATGGTGGAATAGACGGATGGGCACTACCTTCTGTAGCTTGGATTGGAGCTGTAATAATGATGCTTGGTATCCTTACAATATCTATGAATCCACTTGATTTATTAAGAAGAAAAAAGATGGAGGTAGAATAGATGAAACCGCTTAACTATGCAATTTTAAAATATTTTACTAGAGTTAAAGAAGCTTGCGCTAATGATGTTATAGAAGAGCTAAAAGGAGAATATGGAAATTTTAAGGCACTAAAAAAGAACGCTGTAGTTAATGCTTTAATGACAGCAGAAGCAAATGGCCTTATTGAAGAAACAAGATTTGAATTAGATAAGAATAAAGAGTTGAAGGTTTATTATCGTGCTCATGAAGAAGGTGCAGCTACAATTAATAAATATATCAATGATTAATTAGATAGAGTAAATCCCATAAATAATTATTTTTAGTGTATATTTTATAAGCTAATTTTACTTGAAGTAACATGCCAGATAGTAAAATTATTTGAAGATTTTCAATATAAGGAATATTTTTACTTTTCTGAAAAGGAAAAATATAATAAATTTAAAATTATGAAGACATGTACATAATTATAAAAGTTATGTAGTTGTAAAAAGTATACTGAGCTAAGAATAGGAAGGAGAAATTATCAATGAGATATTATGGGGAAGAGGCTTTAGGTCTTGTAGAAACAATTGGATTAGTCCCTGCACTTGAAGCTGCTGATAAAATGCTTAAAGCAGCTAATGTTGAATTAATTTCGTATGAAAATATTGGTTCAACTCTTGTAACAATTATGATAAAAGGTGATGTTGGTGCAGTAAAAGCTGCTGTAGAAGCAGGTGCTGAAGCAGCTGCTGCTATTGGAAAATTAACAGCACACAATGTTATGCCACGTCCTATTAGAGAAGTTGGAGATATTGTGTCAGTACACGATATTGATGCATAGAAGGGGAAGGATATACATATGGCAAGATATGAAGCTTTAGGATTAATCGAAACTTTTGGTCTAGTTTTTGCTTTAGAAGCAGCAGACGCTATGTGCAAATCAGCAAATGTTGAACTTATAGGATATGAAAATGTTGCATCAGGTTATATATCTGTATTAGTTCGTGGTGATGTTGGTGCTTGTAGAACAGCAGTAGAAGCTGGTGTTGCAGCAGTTGAAAGCATGGAAGGTGGAAACCTTTATAGTTCAATAGTTATACCAAGACCACATCAAGATCTTGATAAGATAATAAAACGATATGCAATTCCAAATCCTATAACAGAATAGGAAATAAAAATTTTTTCTAAGTAATAAATAAAAGGAGAGAGAAAAATGAATATTATTGATAATGATTTACTCTCCATGCAGGAAGCTAGGATTCTTATTGAAAATGCTCGTGAAGCACAAAGAAAATTAGCAACCTTCCCACAAGAAAAACTTGATGAAATAGTTGCATGTATGACTGAAGAAATTGAAAAACATTTAAAGGAACTTGCAAAGATATCTAATGAAGAAACTGAGTATGGAAAGTGGGAAGATAAATATATCAAAAATCAATTTGTATGCAAGTATCTAAAAGATAGACTTAAAGGCATGAAATGTGTAGGCGCAATTGATGAGGATAAAATAAATAGGACAAGAGATGTTGGAGTGCCAATGGGGGTTATTATAGCCTTTTGTCCATCAACAAGTCCTGTATCTACAACCATATATAAGGCACTAATTGCAATTAAATCAGGAAATGCAATTGTATTTTCACCTCATCCAAGAGCTAAAAACGCAATTTGCAAAACACTTGATATTTTGATTAGAGCTGCAGAAAGAGTAGGACTTCCGGAAGGTGCTCTTGCATATTTGCATATAGTAACACCAGGTGGTTCATTAGAACTTATGAATCATAAAGATACTTCTCTTATAATGAATACAGGAGTTGCAGAAATGCTTGATGCAGCCTATAAGTCTGGCAAGCCAGTAATCTATGGTGGCAATGGAAATGGTCCAGCTTTCATAGAGCGTACAGCTAATATACCTCAAGCAGTTAAAGACATTATTGATAGTAAGAACTTTGATTATGGAGTTGTATCTGCAGCTGAACAATCAGTTGTTGTTGATAGCTGTGTTGCTACTGAAGTAAAACAAGAATTTATTAAAAATGGTGGATACTTTATGACAAAAGAGGAAGCTGAAAAGCTGGGATCTATCTTTTTTAATAAGGATGGAAGTTTTGAAGAAGAACTGATTGGTAAATCGCCACAATTCTTAGCTAAATATGCTGGATTTGATGTTTCACAGGATGTAAAAGTTCTTATTTCAGAGCAAAAGTATGTTTCTAAAAATAACCCTTATTCAAGAGAAAAGCTTTGCCCTGTTTTAGCCTTTTATATAGAAGAAGACTGGATGCATGCTTGTGAGAAATGTATAGAATTGTTACTTAGCGAGCGATATGGACATACACTTATTATACATTCAAAAGATGAAGAAGTTATTAATCAATTTGCACTTAAGAAACCAGTTGGGAGAATACTTGTTAATACTCCAGGAACTTTTGGAAGTATGGGAGCAACTACAAACTTATTTCCTTCAATGACTTTAGGTAGTGGCTCTGCAGGTGAAGGGATGACTTCAGATAATGTCTCACCTAAAAATTTAATATATATCCGTAAAGTTGGATATGGAGTTCGTACAGTAGATGAAATTGTTAAAGCAGTAGGCCATGAAGAAAATTCTACTTTTACAGTTTCAAATAACAAATTAAATGCAAATGAAATAGATAACTATAAACTGTTAGAGAGTATTTTGAAAAAAGTTCTAGATAACTTAAAATAAGAAAATCATATTTAAAATATGAAATACATTAAAGATTGAGGGGTAATAAATTTGGATATTCGTGAATTTTCAAATATATTTATGGAAGCTACTAAAAACATGTCTGATGAAGAACGCGCTAGTCTAATGAAAATGTTTGAGAGTGTTTCTAAAGAAATAACAAAAGAGGAGACAGCTACTTTAAATGTTGCACATGACAATAACGGTCAAATTCCTGATGGAATAACAGAGCGTCTAGTTAAGTTAAAGGAAACTTACTTAAAGCATGTTCCAGCAATAACAACTCATAGAGCAAGAGCTATCACTAAAATAGCTAAAGAAAACCCTGGTATACCTAAATCAGTTTTACGTGGTAAATGTTTTAAACACTGCTGTGAAACTGCACCACTAGTAATTCAAGACAATGAGCTTATAGTTGGAGCTCCAAATGGACAACCTCGTGCAGGCGCATTTTCTCCTGATATAGCTTGGAGATGGATGGTTGATGAAATAGATACAATAGGAAATCGTCCACAAGATCCATTCTACATTTCAGAAGAAGATAAGAAAGTTATGCGTGAAGAGTTATTCCCATATTGGCAGGGTAAATCAGTTGATGAATACTGCGAAGATCAGTATCGTGAAGCTGGAGTATGGGAGCTTTCAGGGGAATCTTTCGTTTCTGACTGTTCATATCACGCAATAAATGGTGGAGGAGACTCTAACCCAGGATATGACGTTGTATTAATGAAAAAAGGTATGCTTGATATAAAAAGAGAAGCAGAAGAAAAATTAGCTGAACTTAGCTATGAAAAACCAGAAGATATAGATAAAATATATTTCTATAAATCATTAATTGATACTGCTGAGGGTGTTATGATATATGCTAAACGTATGTCAGACTATGCTGCAGAACTTGCTGCAAAAGAAACTAACCCTAAGCGTAAAGCAGAATTATTAAAGATTTCTGAAATAAATGCTAAGGTTCCAGCACATAAGCCAAGTACTTACTGGGAAGCAATTCAAGCAGTTTGGACTATAGAATCATTACTTGTAGTTGAGGAAAATCAAACAGGTATGTCCATAGGACGTGTTGACCAATACATGTATCCATTATATAAAGCTGATATTGAAGCTGGACGTATGACTGATTTTGAAGCATTTGAATTATCAGGTTGTATGCTTATAAAAATGTCTGAAATGATGTGGATAACAAGTGAAGGTGGTTCTAAATTCTTCGCAGGTTATCAACCATTCGTTAACATGTGTGTAGGTGGTGTTACTAGAGAGGGTCGTGATGCTACAAATGACTTAACATATCTTTTAATGGACGCAGTTCGTCACGTTAAGATATATCAACCATCTTTAGCTTGCCGTATACACAAAGGATCACCACAAAAATATCTTAAAAAGATAGTTGACGTTATCCGTGCAGGTATGGGATTCCCAGCATGTCACTTTGATGATGTTCATATAAAAATGATGTTAGCTAAAGGTGTTTCTATAGAAGATGCAAGAGATTACTGCTTAATGGGATGCGTTGAGCCACAAAAATCAGGAAGACTATATCAATGGACTTCTACAGGATACACTCAATGGCCTATATGTATAGAACTTGTTCTTAACCATGGTGTGCCACTATGGTATGGTAAGCAAGTATGCCCAGATATGGGAGACTTAAGTCAGTTTAAAACTTATGAACAATTCGAAGCTGCTGTTAAAGAGCAAATTAAATTCATTACTAAATGGACAAGTGTTGCTACAGTAATTTCTCAACGTGTTCACAGAGAACTTGCACCAAAACCACTTATGTCTATGATGTATGAAGGATGTATGGAAAATGGTAGAGGTGTAGAAGCAGGCGGAGCTATGTATAACTTTGGACCTGGAGTAGTATGGAGTGGTCTTGCTACTTATACAGATTCTATGGCAGCTATAAAGAAATTAGTATTTGAAGAGAAAAAATATACTCTACAAGAAATGAACGAAGCTTTAAAAGCTGATTTCGTTGGATATGAAAAGTTAAGAAAAGATTGTTTAGAAGCACCTAAGTATGGTAACGATGATGATTATGCAGATTTAATTGCTGCTGAGCTAATTAACTTTACTGAACAAGAGCATCGTAAATATAAGACATTATATTCAGTGCTTAGCCATGGTACACTATCAATCTCAAATAACACTCCATTTGGACAAATGACTGGAGCTACAGCAAATGGACGTAGAGCATGGTTACCTTTATCAGATGGTATAAGTCCATCACAAGGAGCTGACTTTAAAGGACCTACTTCTATAATAAAATCTGTTTCTAAAATGTCTTGTGAAGATATGAATATAGGTATGGTTCATAACTTCAAGTTAATATCTGGTCTTCTTGATACACCAGAAGGAGAGCAAGGAATCATTACATTATTACGTAGTGCATGTGCCCTTCAACTTGGAGAAGTACAGTTTAACTACTTAGATAACAAGACTTTAATAGAAGCTCAAAAACATCCAGAGCAATATCGTGATTTAATAGTTCGTGTTGCTGGATACAGTGCATTCTTTGTTGAGTTATGCAAAGATGTTCAAGATGAGATCATCAGTAGAACTATGCTTACACATTTTTAATTAAAAACAATATGTAACTTGAGAATTTTTAAAAAAATTCTCTAAGGTCTGTAATCTACAGAAATGTTCTGTAGATTACAGATTAAAGTTAGATATACATTAAAAATAAAAGTAAATGAAACTGGAGAATGAAGAATATGAGTAATGGAAATTTAGGTATAATCGAACGAAAAGCGACGATTTTTAATATACAAAAATATAATATGTATGATGGAGAAGGAATAAGAACTTTAGTATTTTTTCAAGGTTGTCCACTTCGATGTAAATGGTGTGCAAACCCTGAAGGAATGATGAAAAAACATAGAGTTATGTTAAAGAGTAATTTATGTGTTAATTGTGGCGCTTGTGTTTCTGTTTGCCCTGTTTCCATACATACCATCTCTAAGGAAACTCTAAAACATGAAGTTAATCGTGATATAGATTGTATTGGATGCGGTAAGTGCGAGGAAGCTTGTCTTAAATCTGCTATATCAATAGTTGGAGAAGAAAAAACTATCTCTGAACTATTAAAGATTATAGAAGAAGATAGAACTTTCTATGAAATGTCTGGCGGAGGAGTTACATTAGGTGGTGGTGAAGTTTTAATGCAGCCTGAAGCAGCTTGCAACCTTTTGATGGCTTGTAAGCAAGAAGGGATAAACACTGCAATTGAAACTTGTGGTTATGCAAGCCTAGAAACAATACTTAAAGTTGCGGAGTTCACAGACTTGTTCCTGTTTGATGTTAAACATATTAATTCTGATAGACATTTTCAGTTAACAGGAGTGAGAAATGAGCAGATTTTAGAAAATCTTCAAGAATTACTTCGCAAAAAATACAACGTTAAGATTCGTATGCCTTTACTTAAAGGTATAAATGATTCTCAAGATGAAATAGAAAAGACTATGGAATTTTTAACACCATATAAAGATTATAAAAACTTTAAAGGAATTGATTTACTTCCATATCATAAGATGGGGGTAAATAAATATAACCAGCTAGGAATGGAATATCCTATAGAAGGCGACCCAAGTTTGAAAAATGAGGATTTAGATAGAATAGAAGGATGGATTAAAAAATACGATTTACCTGTAAAAGTAATCCGTCACTAAATGATTTTCAAATAGATTATAAGATGGAAGGTAAAGCTTATGGGAGATTTTTTCGATAGAAATATACAGCGTGTTATACAAGAATCAGTTCCAGGAAAGCAGATCACTATAGCCCATGTTATTGCATCTCCAATGCCTGACATATATGACCGTCTTGGAATTGAGGATAAAGGAGCAATAGGGATTTTAACTCTTTCACCATATGAAACTGCTATTATTGCTGCAGACATTGCCACAAAGGCTTCAGATGTTAGAATTGGATTTCTTGATCGTTTTACAGGCTCTGTTGTAATAAATGGTGATGTTCAAAGTGTTGAAACGGCACTTAATGCAGTGAATGATACGCTAAAGGATATGCTTGGATTTACGGCTGCTCCCATTACAAGAACATGAGAAAAAAGCGCATAATGGTAATTGGTCCTTCAAAATCTGGCAAGACTACAATAGTTAATGCATTAAATGATTATGATGGTCCATTAAGACGAACACCAGATTTGATTTACGGTAAGAATACTATTGATGTTCCAGGCGCTTATATAGAAAATGCATGGATGTATAAACATGTAATTGCATTATCTCAGGATGCATCCCATGTGGTTATATTGGTTGACCAGTCTAATTGCACTGAAATATACTCCCCTGGATTTGCAAAGTCTTTTAGATGTCCGGTAATCGGGGTTATAACAAAATGTGACTTAATACCTGAGAATGAAGAGAAATGTTTAAGGCAGCTAAAAATCATAGGAGTATCAGAGCCATATTTTCATACTAGCTTTCCGATGGGAACAGGAATTGATGCTTTAAAGAAGTATTTATTTGAAAAAGGTGAGGAGTAAATGTCAATGATGAAATTTATTACTGAAGAGTATTTAAGAGATTTACACAGAAAAGAACCTTTTGATACCTACAAGTTACAACAAGGACAACGCCTTACACCTGGAGCAGCTCAGTATTTGTCTGATAGAAGAATAAAAATAAATGATGATGCTTTAAAATCAAATAAGAATGTTTCTAAAAGCAACCAGGCGGAAACAATAAAAGAAACAGAAAATAATAATTCAAATTTGAATAAAAAGCTTTGTTATAAATTGAAATCTATGGAGGCAGTATTTCTTGTTACTGGTAGTGAAATATTAAAAGATGATATTATTTTAGCTCAAAATGTTATAAATTTGGGAAAGAAAATATCAAATATCAGAAATGTTATGAATGGAAAAGGTATTCTTGAAACTATTCATTGTAAAGAATGTACGTTTATGAATTCCTCAAACTTCACAACTGAGCTTGAGGATTGCTTTGAAATAACAGAATTTCATATGCAGCTTGAAAAAAGCAATGCAATCTTAAAAATGCACACTCTTCGTTGTGCCTTAGGAGAATTGCAATTTGAAATAATTGAGAATTTTAAAAGTGATGATGAGATTTTAAAAAATAGAATTATAGAAAATATTAATTCAATAATCAATTCATTATCTCAATTAATTTGTTTAGCGGTAGGAGGAAAAGAATGTCAAAGAAAAAAATAACTTTTGAATATTGCGATAAAATGGTTCAAAAGTTTGAAGAAGTTATAGAAAAACCAATTATTAATGATTCCTCTGTTTATTATACAGGTGTGGATCTAGGTACTGCCTGCGTAGTATTGGCTGTTTTAGATGAAAATTATAAACCAGTTGCTGGAGCATATAGATATGCAGATGTAGTTCGTGATGGTATGGTTGTGGACTATATCGGAGCAGTAGGCATTGTAAGAGAGCTTAAAAAAGAAATTGAAGAAAAACTTAATACAGAGCTTCTTTATGCAGCCGCTGCAATTCCACCTGGGACAGATGCATTAGATTCTGGAGCAATTAAAAACGTAGTTCAAGCAGCAGGATTTGAGTTGACATGTCTTTTAGATGAACCTACTGCTGCAAATAATCTACTTAAGATTGAAAATGGTGCAGTTGTAGATATAGGTGGAGGAACAACAGGGATATCAATTCTAAAGGATGGAAAAGTTATTCAGGTTGTTGATGAACCTACAGGTGGTACACACTTTTCATTAGTTATTTCAGGTGCCTATGGAATGCCTTTTAAAGAGGCAGATAAATTCAAAAGGGACAATAAAAATCACAAGGAAATTTTACCGATACTAAGACCAGTAGTTGAAAAGGTGTCATCAATTATTAATAATCAGATTAAAAATTATGATGTTAATGAAATTTCTTTAGTAGGTGGTACTTGTTGTTTGACAGGAATTGAAGAAATCATTCAAAAGCAAACAAAAATATATACTCATAAACCTAAAAATCCTATGTTTGTTACACCACTTGGAATAGCATTAAGTTGTACACGAGATATCATAGAATAAGTCACATTCAAATAAATTGATTGTCATTTATTTGAATGTGCCCAATAAGGAGAGTGTTTAAAGTGGATTTTAGAATTATAAAATCACCTTCTGATAGCACTAAAGATATTCTTAAAAGACGAATGGGTGGAAATTGTAAAACAGATTTAGAAAATGCTGATGCAATAGGACTTGTTCAAGGTAAATTTATCGATATGATCTATGCGGCAGATATTGCTGAAAAGGCTGTTGGGGTTACCGTTGAGGATATCAGGGGATTATGTCCACAGCACATGGTTTTAATTGGAATTTTAGGTGATACAGCATCAGTTGAAGCTGCATTAAATGAGATTAAATTGAAAATGAAAGAGGAAAAACAATATGATAGCAGCAAGACTTGTTGATAATATATGGGCAACTAGAAAAGCAGAATCCCTGAGCGGACTTAAATTTATGCTTGCTGAGGAAATTGGGGGAATAAATGACGGACGTAGATTTATTGTTGTTGATATTATAGGTGCAGGTATTGGCGATAAAGTTGTCGTTAGTACCGGATCATCTGCTCGCAGAATGTTAGGAGATGATAATATTCCTGTAGATGCAGTTGTTATTGGAATAATTGATCATGATTGTAATTTTGATTAAGCCACATTCGAAAAAATCATAGTATTTTATGATTTTTATAGATATCAAATACTATATTGAAAGGATGTGAAAACATGAAAAAATTAATCTGTGCAAAAGATGTTGAAGCATTAATATTAAAGGGCGAAAAAACACTTTATGTAGATGGCAGTGAAATAATTACACCATCAGCTCAAGATCTTGCAAAAAATAATGGAATAGTGTTTACTGTAGCAGCTCCTGCACCTAAAGTACAGGATTTAGGAGTTAACAAAACTCCAAGCATAGATAATATTGACAGCGAAATGTTACTTAATTTCTTTAGAAAAATGATGGACAAAGGTCTTTTAGAAGAAATGCTTCAATGTTTAAAGCAAAAGAATCTTCCATTTGAAGCAGAATGTGACCCTAATGGACTTAAAGTTGTTAGAGGAAACACAGTAAAAATGGATGTATTTGATACTGGTAATCCAAATGCAAAAGCTTATTTTCAAGAATTAGTAAGTAAAAAAGAATCAAAAATGAGTGCTGGGTTTTTAGTTATTGAAAATTCAAAATTTGATTGGGAATTAACTTACGAAGAGATTGATTATGTTATTGAGGGAACCTTAACGGTTGAAATCAATGGAAAGACATATACAGCTTATCCTGGAGATGTGCTATTTGTGCCATCAGGTTCTAAAGTGGTTTGGGGTTCACCAGATAAAGCTAGGGTATTTTACACAACATATCCAGCAAACTGGGCGGATCTTTTATAGAAGGTTAGGAGGATTAGCCTATGAAAGCACTTGGTTTAATAGAAACAAAAGGATTACTTGCAGCTGTTGAAGCAGCTGATACAATGGTGAAATCTGCAGATGTAAGTATTATTGAAAAAACTTATGTAGGTGGAGGGCTTGTTACAATTTTAGTTACAGGTGATGTAGGTGCAGTACAAGCATCTATAGAAGCTGGAGTAGCAGCTGTTAAAAAACTTGATGAAGAATTTTTAGTTTCGAATCATGTAATTCCACGTCCTCATGAGGAAGTGGAAAGCATAATTGGACCTAATACTCCACCAGAAGTTTTAGAAGTTCCATCATCTAATGAAGAATTAGAAGATGTAGAACAAGCCAAAGAAATACAAAAAACAGAAGAAGTAGAAGTACAAACTGAAAAATTAGAAGAAACAGAAGATGTAGAAGAAGCAGAGCAAACTGAAGAAGTACAAGAAACAGAAGATGTAGAACAGACAGAAGAAGTATATGTAGTAGAAACTGAAGATGAGATTAAAGAAGATCAAGATGCTTTAGAAGTGGATTTAGATAAACTACATAAGTTAGACTTAGAGAATTTGCATAAAGATGATGTAGATAATCTAGTAAATAAAAATGGTATAGAACAAACCCTTTTAATACTAGATAAGCTAAAAGTTATTAAGCTTAGAAATTTAGCTCGTGAATATAAAGATTTTGGAATTACAGGTAGGGCCACCTCAAAGGCAGGTAAGAATACACTAATTACTAAATTTAAATTATATTACGAGAAAAACTAGCTATTTAAGGTTTATGAAAGGAAGTAATGAATAATGGAAAACTTTGATAAAGATTTGCGTTCAATACAAGAAGCAAGAAATCTTGCTAGACTTGGAAAAATAGCAGCTGATAAAATTGCTGATTATACTGAGGAGCAAATTGATAAAATTTTACGTAATATGGTTAGAGTAGCAGAAGAAAATGAAGCTTGCTTAGCACAAATGGCAGTTGAAGAGACAGGCTTTGGTAAAGCTGAAGATAAAACTTTCAAAAACCATTTAGCATCTACTATATTATATGATTCAATCAAAGACATGAAAACTATAGGTGTAATTAGAGAAGATGAGGTAAATAAGACTATAGAGATTGCTGAGCCAGTTGGCTTAGTTATGGGTATAGTACCTTCAACAAACCCAACTTCTACTGCAATTTTTAAATCTATAATTGCAATTAAATCTCGTAATGCTATAGTATTCTCACCACATCCATCTGCTGCAAAATGTACAATTAAGGCAGTTGAATTAATGAGAGATGCAGCTATTGAAGCTGGTGCACCAGAAAACATCATAAGCTCTGTAACTATACCAACAATTGCAGCTACAAATGATTTAATGAAAAGCAAAGAAGTTGCTATAATAATAGCTACAGGTGGTCCAGGAATGGTTAAAGCTGCTTACAGCTCAGGAAAACCAGCTCTTGGAGTTGGAGCAGGAAACTCTCCAGCATACATTGAAAGAACTGCTAATGTAGAAAAGGCTGTTAGAAATATTATTGCAAGTAAGACTTTTGATTATGGTACAATTTGTGCTTCAGAACAATCAATAATTTGCGAAGAATGCAATTATGATGCGGTTGTTCAAGAGTTCAAAAAGCAAGGCGGATATTTCATGACAGAAGAAGAAACTAATAAAGTTTGTAAGCTGTTGTTTAAGAATGGACATGCTATGAATGCTAAATTTGTTGGAAGAAGTCCACAAGTTATTGCAAATGCTGCAGGATTTACAGTTCCATCAGACATTAAAGTACTTATAGGAAAGCAAAATGGAGTAGGTGAAGGTAATCCACTATCTTTTGAAAAACTTACAACAGTTCTTGCATTCTATACAGTAAAAGATTGGCATGAAGCATGTGAATTAAGTATTGAATTACTTCAAAATGGAATTGGTCATACAATGAGTATCCATACAGAAGATAGAGATATGGTTATGAAGTTTGCTAGAAAACCAGCTTCTCGTATTCTTGTTAATACTGGTGGATCACAAGGTGGAACAGGTGCAAGCACAGGTCTTAACCCTTCATTTACTTTAGGTTGTGGTACATGGGGAGGAAGTTCAGTATCTGAGAACGTTACTCCAGAGCACCTTATAAACATAAAAAGAGTTGCTTATGGTTTAAAAGACTGCGCAACATTAGCATCTAATGATCCAACTTTCAACCGTATAAAAACTGCTGAAAATTGCCATGCAGTACAAAATCAACTTATGAATATGAGCCCAGCTCAAATTGCAGCAGCAGCAGAAGTTTTAAATAAAGTGAATGATTCTGCTAAAAGCACTAACAATTGTACTGAATGCAATAGTGAAAGCACAAAAAATGAAGAACTTTTAGACTTAGTTAATCAAATAGTTGCTACTATGAAGGGAGCAAACTAATGAATAATTATGAAGAAGTATTAAGAGTTTTACTAGAAGCCATTAAAGGCAATGAAGCAAATAATGGAGTTCAGAAAAATTCATCTGAGATTCCAGTAGGAATTTCTAATAGACATGTGCATCTTTCACAAAAGGATTTAGAGAGTCTTTTCGGTAAAGATTACCAACTTACGAAGCTTAAAGAACTATCTCAACCTGGACAATATGCTTGTAAGGAAGTTGTAACAATTTGCGGACCAAAAGGTGCAATTGAGAAGGTTAGAATTCTTGGTCCTGTAAGAAGTAAGACTCAAGTTGAAGTATTAGCTGGAGACTGCATTAAACTTGGAGCAGTTCCACATGTAAAATTGTCTGGAGATTTAAACAGAACATCTGGAATTACATTAGTTGGACCAAAGGGATCTGTTCAAATTGAAGAAGGATTAATAGTTGCACAAAGACATATTCACATGACACCTGAAGATGCTAGAAATTTAGGAGTACATGATGGAGAAATAGTATCAATAAAATTTGAAGATTTAAGAGGCGGAATATATAGCAACGTGGCTATTAGAGCTAACGATTCTTCAAGTCTTGAATGTCATCTTGATATTGAAGAAGCTAATGCAATGGGCATTAATTCAAAATCAAAAATAACAATAGTTAAATAAAGGTTATAAATAAAAATTAAAATATATAAATAAAAAATATTTAGGAGGATTTTAATATGAAATACGATGCATTAGGAATGATAGAAACAAAAGGCTTAATAGGAGCAATAGAAGCTGCAGATGCTATGGTTAAAGCTGCAAATGTATATTTAATAGGTAAAGAATATGTTGGAGGCGGACTTGTAACTGTTATGGTTAGAGGTGATGTTGGAGCTGTTAAAGCTGCTACAGACGCTGGTGCTGCTGCTGCACAACGTGTTGGAGAATTAATATCAGTTCATGTAATTCCAAGACCACATAGCGAAGTTGAAGTAATTCTTCCAGCATCTAAAGAAGCTGCAAAATAAGATTTTTAATTAAAGCATAACATAATAAAAAACACCGATTAGGAGGATTTTAATATGAAACACGATGCATTAGGAATGATAGAAACAAAAGGATTAATAGGAGCAATAGAAGCTGCAGATGCTATGGTTAAAGCTGCAAATGTATATTTAATAGGTAAAGAATATATTGGAGGCGGACTTGTAACTGTTATGGTTAGAGGTGACGTTGGAGCTATTAAAGCTGCTACAGACGCTGGTGCTGCTGCTGCACAACGTGTTGGAGAATTAATATCAGTTCACGTAATTCCAAGACCACACAGCGAAGTTGAAGTAATTCTTCCAGCATCTAAAGAAGCTGCAAAATAGATTCTAGGAATCTGAAATAAAATAACTAGTCAAAGATGCGACGCCTATTTTATGTCAGACAAGGAAACAGGTTTCGCTCATAGTTTAAGCTATGAGTGAAACCTGTTGACGCAGTATGATGGAAAATAGACTAGTATACTGACTAGTTATTTTTTTGAAGATGCCTCAATTAAGTATAACATAATAAAAAGCGCCGCTAAAGATAATTTAGCGGCGTTTTTACTTATGAAAAAGCTTGTTTTAGTTAAAATAAATGTGTTAAAGTTTTCGAATATCTGGAAATTAATTATATAGTTGAGAAAGATTTGCTTATGTTATCAAAAGAAAGAAATAATTTCTAATGATTCATTATTTTTATATTATTTTTTAAATTACATTGACATTATTAGAATAGCATGATATCATAACATAAAATTACCAAGAGGAGGATTATTATGAATATCAAAATAAATATATCTGTTTCAAAATTGAATAATCTACTCTTATTAGCTAACTTAAGATAGCGGTTGCATATATAGATACGTTACATACTACTATAGATGCAATCGCCAAAACAGGCGTTTTGCATCTATGGTGGCTAATTATTTGTATTGAAATAAATGGAGTCCCATAGATAGACTATGGGACTTTTATGATATCCTAGGTAAAAAAGTCTCATAGTATAAACTGTGGGGCTTTTTTATTTATAAATATCAATATTTGGAAGATTCAGTCAAATAGTTTAGGAGGAATAGAAATGAAAAAATCCAGAGAACAATGGGGGACAAAAGCAGGGTTCCTACTTGCAGCTATTGGTTCTGCTGTAGGACTAGGTAATATATGGAGATTTCCTTACATAGCTTATTCAAATGGAGGTGGAGCTTTCTTAATACCATATTTTTTCGCTATATTCACAGCAGGAATACCTTTATTAATTCTTGAATATGGAATGGGGCATAAATTTAGAGGTTCAACACCACTAGCAATAGCAAGAGCAAATAAAAAATGGGAATGGCTTGGTTGGTGGCCTATAATTAGCGCAGTTATAATTTTATGCTATTATTCAATGATTTTGAGTTTGGCTATAAAGTACTTAACATTAAGCTTTAATAAAGTATGGGGAAATGACACTAATAGTTACTTTTATAATGAAGTATTAAAATTATCATCATCGCCTTTCGATTTTGGAGGTATAATTGTTCCAATACTAATAGGAATAACTTTAGTTTGGCTAATTAACTGGTTTATATGTTATAAAGGAATAAAAGCTGGAATTGAAAAATTAAGTAAAATACTATTACCAGCTCTATTAATAATAATGATAATTATAGTAATAAAGGGGGTAGCTTTAGAAGGTGCTTCTTTAGGCTTAAACACACTGTTTACACCTGATTGGCAAAAAGTTAAAGATCCTAAAGTTTGGATTGCAGCATATGGACAAGTATTCTTTTCATTAAGCATAGCTACAGGAATTATGATGACTTATTCCAGTTATCTTCCTAAAAGAACAGATATAAATAACAGTGCATTCATGACAGCTTTTGCCAATTGTGGATTTGAATTTTTATCTGCCATAGGGGTTTTTGCAATACTTGGCTTCATGGCAACTAATCAAGGAGTATCTATTGATAAAGTTGCATCTGATGGCATAGGTCTTGCATTTATAGCATTTCCTAAAGTATTTTCAGTGATGGGCACATGGGGAAATATACTATCTGTATTGTTCTTTACTTGCTTAATATTTGCAGGATTAACATCAGCAGTATCCTTAGTTGAGGCAATTTCCTCAGCCATAATAGATAAAACAGGATGGCAACGTAAAAAAGTAGTAACAGGAATATTGTTAATTGGATTTATTATAAGTATCTCCTTTGCAACTAGAGCAGGATTATACCTATTAGATATTATGGATAACTTTATTAATAATTATGGAGTAGTTGTAGTTGGATTATTAGAAACTATCTTAGTAGGATGGATTGTAAAACCTAAAACTATTCGTGATCATACAAATTCAGTATCTTATTATAGAATAGGAAAATGGTGGGATATAATTATTAAATATATAAACCCAATTGTTTTAACTTTCATTCTAGTTCAAAGTTTTATTACAGAAATGCGTACACCTTATGGTGGATACAGTTTACCGGCATTAATTGTTTATGGATGGGGAGTTATTTTAATAGGAATTACCGGAGCAATTTTAATAAGTAGACAACCTTGGAGAGATAATATTAATTTAAAAAATGAATAAAGGTGTGGTGATGAAAATGACATTAAATGCAATAATATTCTTCGGTATAGGTGCAACAGTACTTTGGGGAGGATTATTAACTACTATAATAATCTCAATGAAAAAAGATAACTGCTTAGAAAACAGTAAAATACAAAATTAATGGATTTGAAGTATTAAATGAAAGCATAAGCTGTTTTATTACAAAAGAACTTAATGGCAGAACTTCTGTAATTTGCGTGAAATTATACTTTTTAGTAGTTTTCATTAAATTGTGAGTTGTACATTATTTTAAGTTATGAATTAAAATATTTAATAGTGTAGTTATTGGTTGTAGATTAACTTTTCAGTAGCTTATCTGTAGATAGTTATTACAAGAAAAACAATGATTAAAACAAGAATATTTATATGGGTTGATGGGGGGCATTTAGGATGGAAAATTTAGAAAAGAATCAATATTATAAGGTTACTGAGTTATTAAATAGCTCAGGAGAAGAATGCAAATTTGCTTTTTCTGTAATTGATAATAATATTCCAGGAGAGGTCTATGTGAATTGTATTGATAACCCTGAAAGCTGTTTAATAGCAAGTGTTTCGGGTAAATATTTGGTATTAGGAAATGAAACAAATGAAGCTTTCAATAAAGATATTATAGATTTTTTAAAGAAAGTAGAAAATCATCATATATTTTATGATTTATATGCATCATCAAATAAGTGGATTGATATATTAGAGGAAATGCTAAGAGGAAGTGTAGTAAGGTTAAAACGTTCGATTTATATTTATGAAGGTGAAAATATAGATGACATAGATTTAAGTAGTGAATATGAAATGAAAAAGATGGATGAGGTACTTTTTTACAAATATGCAGATGAAATGGATAGTACTTTCAAAGTACATTGGGGAACCCCAAGAAATTTTTGCTCAAATGGAATTGGCTATTGTATTATGAAGGATAAGGAAATAGTTAGTGTTTGTACTACATTCTATATAGGCGGAGGTTATTCAGAAATAAGCATTGATACAAGAGAAGAGTTTAGAAAAAAGGGCTTTGCAACTAAAGCATGTCAAATATTTATAAATACTAGTTTAAATAAAAAACTTATTCCATTGTGGGACGCTGACTATGGAAATGAACCTTCAAATCAATTAGCTGCAAAACTAGGATTTACCAAAGTAAAAGATTGTGAAATACTATGGTGGCACGAAAATCAGAAAGCGGTTGCTAATTACTTAAAAAAGTATAACTACGAAAATAAGTAGTAGAATAATACTTATATATTAAAAAAGATACCTTATTATCAAGTGTTATATTTGATAATAAAGTATCTTTTTTATTTTGAGTGCTATCTGATTAATTTTTATTTTAAAAAACTAAACCTGTTTATTTTCTAGATTTTATTATATTATGTTTATAATTAAGATAATACTTTATAAGTTTATATACTTTTATAAAATATATTGTTTTAAATAGTGTTATGAAATAATTTTAATAAGATAAAAAGCAATACTTAGAATATGTATAATTCATATCTAACACATTGACAATAAATTTTATAATATGTTATCATATGTAAAAATAGTAGTTTATATAAAATTTGGAAGGAAGATTATTATGTAATTCTGTATGTTCTAGGATTGGCTCTTTTAGAAAAGAGTTTGTCTATTATGCCGATATAACTTGGTATAAATAATGAGAGTTTATCAAAATAGATAATATTAATTATAGTATTCCCATTTAAAAATTGAAAAAATGGGAGTGTTTTTGATGTACTCTTTTTATTAGTGGAACATACTTTTTATAGCATAATAATTTTCTAAAAAGAATACCTTCTTTTTAGTTTATTTGCGTTGTGAAAAGTAATGATCACAACTTTTTTATTTTAACAATTAACTAAGAAAAGAGGTATTTTTTTATGGAAAGAATATATAAGTATCCTAGAACCCGTCATATTGAAGGATCAAGACTTCAAAGTGGAGATGAGGATTTAAAAGTTATTAATTTTGATTATATAAAAGATAAATATATAGTAGTTGAGGAAAAAGTAGATGGGGCTAATTGTGGAATTAGTTTTGATGAAAATGGAGAGATGCTTTTACAAAGTAGAGGACATTTTTTAAATGGAGGTTATGGAGAAAAGCAATTTTCACTCTTCAAAACTTGGACAAGTTGCCATACTCATGATTTATATAAACTTTTGGGAAATAGATATGTTATGTATGGGGAATGGCTTTATGCAAAACACACAGTGTTTTATGATGAATTAACTCATTATTTTATGGAATTTGATATTTTTGATAAAGAAGAAGGAAAATTTTTAAGTACAAAACGAAGAAAGGAAATCCTTAAAGATTATAAATTTGTTATTTCTGTATTAGTACTTCATGAGGGGAAATTAAACAACTTCAAAGAACTAACTTCGCTTTTATCAAAATCTAATTTCAAATCATCAAATAATGAAGAAACCTTAAGGCAAAGTTGTGAGGAATTAAATTTATCCTTTGATATTGCTAAAAAACAAACAGATTGCTCTGATTTAATGGAAGGATTATATATAAAGGTAGAAAGTAAAGATTATGTTATGGATAGATTTAAGTATGTGAGATCTTCTTTTCTTAATACAATTTCAGATTCAGAAACTCACTGGTTAAATAGACCTATAATTCCCAACAAATTAAAATTTGGAATAGATATATTTTCTTAAAGGTGGGTGAAGAGTTATGGATAATAAGCTAATAAAAAATATTGTAGATAAAAGTTTTGATTTTGATGAAATAACAAAAGATTTTCCTATTATTTATAAGTTTAAAAATATAGATCAAAATCCTAAATATCATAGGGAAGGAAATGTTTATGTTCACACTAAAAAGGTCTGCCAAGAACTAATTAAATTGCAGGAGTGGAAGAAACTTGATAATGTTGAAAGAGTTACAGTGTATCTTGGAGCTTTCTTTCATGATATAGGAAAGCTGATTTGTACTAGATTAGAAAATGATGAAATAGTATCCCCTAAGCATGGAGTGAAAGGTTCAAAACTTTTTAGAGAGATTTTTTATAAAGAATATCATATAAGTTTTAAATTAAGAGAAGAAGTAGCTTCATTAATTAAATATCATGGACTCCCATTATTTTTTATTGATAGGGAAGATATGGATTATGATTTAATTAAAGCTAGCCAATCTGTTAACATGAAATTATTATATCTTATTGCAAAAGCTGATTTATTAGGAAGAGAATGTGATGATCAAGAGGATATTCTTGATAATATAGAATGCTTTAAAGATTATGCAAAAGAGTTAGGTTGCTTTTATTCATCAAAAAAGTTTACTAATAAATATACTAAATTTTTATATTTAAATAAGCAAAACATATGGCATGGTGATGAGGTCTTTGATATAACAACCTATGAAGTAACCATAATGGTCGGTTTTCCTCTTGCTGGAAAGGATACCTATATAGAAAGTTACTTAAAATCTATACCTATGATTTCACTAGATAGTATTAGGAAGGAATTTAACATTTCACCAAGAAAAGACTCTGCAAAAGTAGTTGCTATTGCTAAAGAGAGAGCAAAAGAATTTCTAAAGAAAAAAATTTCTTTTGTATGGAATGCTACTAATATATCAAAAGAAATTAGAAAAAGTTTATGTAGTCTGTTCTCAGCGTATGGTGCTAGAGTGAGATTTATATATGTTGAAGTATCTTATAGAGAACTACTTTTAAGAAACAAAATTAGAGATAGAGTTGTACCTGAGAAAGTTATAAACAATATGATAAGAAAATTTGATATGATAGAAAACTGGGAAGGATATGAAGTAGAGTATATAGTTAATAACAGTTAGCTTTAAATTATTTTATGAAAATAGAAAATAAGTGAATTTATAGATAAAATAACTCTCAAAAAAGAGCTATTAGATATTATAAAAATCAAGGCCTTATAAAGCTATTTGTTAATTAAGAAAATAATAAATTAAGTCTTAGTTTTAAAATCTATGATAATATGATAAAATTTTATATATTTAAGAAGCTTATTAAAAAAATAGGCTTCTTATTTTTATATAATATAGATATAGTATGAAAAGATATCTCTAACTTCCTATTAAGACATATAAAGTAATTGTTGTATAAAGGTTTAAATCTATAAGTATAAGGAGTAGGTAAATGAAAATATTAAAGAGAATAATAATATACCTAATAGTAATTGTAGCTATTATTGGAGTATATTCAATGTATATAGAGCCTAAGTTAATGAGAGTTAAAGACTATGGGACTATTATTGATAAAGGTGAAAGAAAAGAATTAAAAATTGTTCAGTTTTCAGATACGCAGTTAGGAGAGTTTTTTTCACTGGAACAATTAGAAAAAGTGGTAGAAAAGATTAATAGTACAGAGGCTGACATAGTTGTCTTTACTGGAGATTTGATAGATAATGCATCACAATATGAAGATATATCTAAAATAGCTGATGTGTTAAGCAAAATAAATTGTAAAATAGGAAAGTATGCAGTATATGGTAATCATGACTATGGAGGGGGAGCAGCTAGATATTATGACTCAATTATGGAACAATCAGGATTTAAAGTGTTAAAAAATTCAAGTGAATATATAAAATTAGAAGGTGATGATATAAGAATATTTGGAGCTGACGAGAAACTTATGGGTGGCTATAATGCAGAAGAAACTATGCATGGTATTAATGAAAGTGATATTAATTTATTAATTCTTCATGAACCTGATTTAATAGATGATTTTAAAGATTATCCTATAGACTTAGCTCTTGCAGGGCACAGTCATGGTGGACAAGTATATATACCTTTCTATGGACCAATAATTAACAACGTATTATCTGAGAGGTATAATAAAGGCTTTTATCAATTAAATAATGAGAGAAAAACAAAACTATATGTAAATACAGGACTAGGAAATACCAAGTTACGTCCTAGACTAGGAAACATTCCAGAGATAACTACTTTTATTATTAAAATATAAATAGATTTAATTCTAGGAATTTTATAAAAGAGGAGCTTGTAATAAAAACAAGCTTCTCTTTAAAATTACCTAACTAAAATAAAGATTTAACTTTTTAAAAATTTAACATAGTATATGAAATTACTATATTATTATGATGGTATAGATATATTAGAACTTTTACTTTTAGTGTAACCTATTGTTATATAAAATACGGTATCATCGTATTAGAAGGTTTTAGAATTAGAAAAGCTAAACCATACAATAAATAGGTGCGATTTTTTGATATCTTTGTTTTAAAAGCTAAGAGAATTTAAAACAAAAATAATTGTTTTAAATATATGGAGTATAGCATTATATAATTTGGTTAGAATAAAAAATATATTTTAAACTTGCCATCAAATGATGGCGATTTTATCTTAAAAATGATATTATATAAATATAGAGTATCTTAAAACAATATTAAAAATATGTTTAAAGATAAAGGAGAAAATGAATATGGAAAATTTTTTTTGTGAAGTATGTAAAGAAAAAGTAGTTTATACAATAAGAAAAAATATTATTAAAGAATATAAAGGACAAAGTGTGAATGTTGAAGAAAACATTGCAGTTTGCAATAAATGTGGCACAGATATTTTTGTCCCAGGCATTGAAAACGACAATTTAAAAAGGTTATATAATAAATATAGAGAACTAACGGGATTAATATCTAAGGAAGAGATTACTAAATTTAGAGAAAAATATAATCTATCTCAAAGAGAACTTGTATATATTCTTGGTTGGGGAAAGATGACTATTAATAGATATGAGAATGGTTCATTTCCAAGTAAAAGTCATAGTGATATTTTAAAAGCTATTATTAAAGATGAGGAACATTTTAAATCAATTGTATATGAAGCGTTGCAAGCTAAACGAATTACTTTAAAAACGTATGAAAAAGTATCAGTTTCTTTTAATAGTTCAAAAAGAAATTTAATTAATTCATTAATTGAACTGGAGTTAAAGCACGATGAGGATATATTAAATGGATTTAGAAAATTTGATATTGAAAGAGTGGAAAATTTGATAAGTTATATTGCATCTAAAGTTGATAACTTGTATAAAACAAGTTTAAATAAATATTTATGGTTTATTGATTTTAAAAATTTTCAAGAAAGTGTAAGATCTATAACAGGGTTAAGATATATAAAACAGCGATATGGTCCTGTAATTGAAGGTAAGGGATATGAACAAATAATAAATTTATTGGATGATAAATTCTATAAGCAGGAAATTGAGGATGAAAATTCTATTTCAAGTAAGATAAAAATAATAAGCAAAAATAATTATGATATGTCTATATATACTAAATCTGAACTTGAAGTTATTGATTCAGTTATCAATAAATTAAAAAATATGAGTTGCGACAAAATCTCTGATGAATCATATAAAGAACTTAATTGTATTGAAAATGATATAAACAATATTATTTCGTATGATTATGCAGATGAATTAAAGATGAAGTTTTAAAAGAAAATTATATGAAGGACTTGACAGATTTTATATGGTAATTTATACTAAATATGCAAGACGATTCTTGCATATTATTTTTTAAAAAATAATTAGTTACTACGAGTATACAAATAATATAAATAGAAAGAGGTGATGATATATACAAGTTGAGTTTTTAAAACAATTTTTAAAACAAGTAAAGAAAAATATATCAAAAGGTAACTTTAAATTCGCGGGGGAGCGAGATAAAAACTCAAAATTTTTAAAAGATGCTGAATTAACATTAGATGATGTTAAGGAAGCGATAATGCAGTTAAGTCCTAACGATAGACCAGTTGGACCTGAAAGTGATAAAAATGGATATCTAGGATATATTTATAAATTTAAAATCGACTATCTAAAAAATCAACTTATATATATAAAAATAAGATTTAATCCTCCAGACGAAGTTGTATGTATTTCATTTCATAATGATGAAAATTAATATTTTTTAATATGATAAAATTGTATATCCGTAGTATATAAGGAGGCTATATGATTAAGGAACATAAAATTATAATTGATAGTATTATAAATAAGGTAATACATTCATTTGATTTATTGAAATCTCAAGGACCTCAGGAAGAAATTATTTTTCTTCCTATAGGAATATTACTTCTAAAATGGATTAGTGACTCAAAAGAAAGACTTTTATGGCGAACTACATTTAATTATAACAAATTGATTAATAATTCTAATTTTTACAATAAGGATTTTATAAACAATTTATACTTAGAAGCAAAAAATATTGAAGATTCTAATCCTGAATTAGCTGGAATATTTACTGAATTATGTTTTTCAAGTCTTAGTTATATTGAAGTAGGTTATGTAAAAGAGATAATTTCTGCATATGCTAATTGTAATTTTCATGATTTATCTTCGGAGAAAAACATAACAGGACCATTCATTGAATTATTTTTACAATATTTAAGTAATAATTTAAATTCATACTCATTTATTACAACGTTACCTATAAGGAAACTGATGTCAAGATTATTTAATATTAGTGAAAATATGAGTATAGCCGATATCACTTGTGGAACTGGTGGAATTTTAAGTGAAGTTATTAATCAATGCAATGATAGTAATTTAAACAATACAAAAATAAAATTCTATGGTCAAGAGATTAATTTTAAAATAATACTTATTTGTAAAATTAATTTATTATTACATGGAATAAGATATCCTGAGATTAATATAAATGATAGTTTAAAAGAGCCTATAGCATTCAGTACAAATAAAAAAGTTGATGTTATATTATCTAATTTACCACTTGGATTAAGCTGGGACGAAAAACAAATAAGTTATAAGAATGATTTTAAATATGGAATTCCTAATAAAAATAATGCTGAGTGGATATTTATACAAAGAGGATTGGAGGCATTAGGTTATTGTGGAAAAGCCGCCTTTATAGTAAGCAAAGGCACATTAACTCGTAAAACAGAAAGGAAAATAAGAGAACAAATTTTAAATGATGATATTATTGAAGCAGTTATTTCATTACCAAATAACTTATATGGGACAAAGACTATTCCAATTGAAGTTTTAATAATAAATAAAGATAAACCAATAAAAAATAAAATATTATTTATTGATGCAAGTAAAGAATTTACCAAAAAAGAACGCGGAAGAAATGATTTATCTGAAGAACATATAGAGAAGATAATTAATGCATATTGTAACTTTGTTGAGAAGAAAGGATATAGTAAAATAGTTGAGTTATCAACTATCGCAAATAATAAGTTTGAGCTTGATAGTTCATTTTATATAAACTATACAATAAAAAATTTAGAAAATTTAAAAATGAGACGTTTGAGTGAAGTAGCTGATATAAAAAGAGGATTACAAATATCAAGAGATCGTCTTACTGATGATTTAAATATAAGTTCTTATTATTATATTAAAATAAGTGATTTAATTAATGATGCTATTGAATTCAATGATAAGATTGATCAATTGACAGAGAAAGAAATAAGTTTATATGAATTAAAACCAAAAGATCTTATAATATCTGCTAGAGGATCTTTAATTAAAACTGCTATATACGAAGAAGGGATGCCACCTTGCGTATTTTCGGGTAATATTTTACTTATAAGATTAAAATCAAATTATAATCCATATTTTTTAAAGTTTTATTTAAATAGTAAAAAAGGCAAAGAATTATTATCATATATTCAAGAAGGAGCAACTATAATTGCTCTAAATCCTAATAAATTAAAAGAAATGTTAATACCTGATATAAATATTGATGAACAAAATCAATTGGCTGAAAGAATAACACTAAATGAAAAAAATATAAAGAAAGAATCCGACTAGCAAAAGAGATATATAATCAAAATTTGAAAATCATAGATGATGAAATTAATTACTTTTTAAGCGATAATTAGATATTTTATGAAATATTCATTTTGAGTATATTGACTAGGAAAACTGCACTTACTACTGATGACAATGGTGAAGTTATGGGAGGATTATTAGAGGAAGGTCTAAATTATGTTTATCATTCATATCTTAATTGGTAGAAAGTGATGAACATCAATTAGATTTACTGTTTCCAATAAAATTAAAAGAAAAAGAATAAAGTGAGCATATAAAAAGTGATTTTTTATTTAAAGAAAATAACTATATGCCGTTCATGATACTAGCAAGCCAAAAAAGTCATTTAATATTAGGAATAGGTCAGATTGATATAATGAATAGATTAAGAGTAGTAAAAGAAAATAAAGCTAGATATGTATTAAAAACTAAACTATAGAAGGATTAAAATATATTGAAACTTGTATCAAAAAATAAATTATAAATAAAAAGCTTAGTGTTAGTCAAACACTAAGCTTTTTTTATTTTATAAAGTCAAGTATTAAATCTATAAGAAGAAAATATTACTTTGAAAACAAATGCATAAGAAAATAAGGATTGGTGTATTTTTGTAATACAAGCGGAAGATTATTTTAACTAATATTAAAGTTTTCTCTTACTAATTCAATAAACAACGACATTGCAGGGCTAATCCACTTGTTTTTATGATAAGCATATATTGCTGTAACTTTAGCATCAGAACAGTCAACATTAAGTTCTTTTAAATTACCATTTTCAAGTTCTTCTTCTACTGTAAATCGGGGTAAGAACGAAATTCCTAAATTACTTGCAACACATTTTTTTATTGCTTCTATGCTCCCGAGTTCAATTGTATTATTTAAGAATATATTCTTATCAAAAAAATAACTTTCAATTATTTTCCGATAAATGGATTCAACTTCATTAATGATAAGGCTTGTATTTATTTTTTGATTTGGCTTACAAAAATCTAAATTTTCTTGTTCGAATAATGACGAACAAATTAAAGCTAAATTGAAATCAGAAAGCTTAACAGTAGTTAAATTATCATTTTGACTTCCTACATCATACATTAAACCAAGGTCTACTTCACCATTCGATAAGATATTTTTTATAGCATAGCAATTGAGAGAAATTATGGAAAGTTTTACATTAGGAGCTTTTTCTTTGAACAAGCTCAATACAGTTTGTAATTTATAAGACATCAATGATTCTGCAACTGCAATTCTTAATTCTCCTGTAATATTCTCGCCATATTTACCAATACTCTTAATTTTTTTCACTGTATTAAGTAATTCATTTGCATAAGGTATCAATTCTTTTCCAAATGGAGTTAATACCATATTGCGACCAATTTTTTCGAATAACTTGATTGAGAGTTCCTGCTCTAACTGCTGAATTTGTGAGGTAACAGTGGATTGTGTATACCCCAATTTCATTGCAGCATTTGAAAAGTTACCTTCTTCAATAATACTTTTAAAGGTTTTAAAGTGTCTAATATCCATTTATTTCACCTCAATCTTTATATTAAGTTAATAATATATTGATAAAATCGAATTGTCAATTCAAATATATCAATTTTACAAATATATAGTTCCTTGATAGTATAAATTCATAGGCAGCTATAAAATTGATTAAGTAAGTTTTGAGAATAACTTTATATCAATAAAAATAAATGAATTTGCATAATAATATTTGCTAGAAAATAGCAAGGATGTACTAGATTATAGGAGGAATAAAAAATGAGAGATGTAGTAATAGTAAGCGCAGTAAGAACTGCAATAGGAGCATATGGTAAAACTTTAAAAGATGTACCAGCAGTTGAATTAGGTGCAATAGTAATAAAAGAGGCTGTTAAAAGAGCAAATATAAACCCTAATGAAATCAATGAAGTTATTTTTGGTAATGCACTTCAAGCAGGTTTAGGCCAAAATCCAGCAAGGCAAGCTGCTGTGAAAGCAGGATTACCTGTAGAAATACCTGCATTTACAATTAATAAAGTTTGTGGATCAGGATTAAGATCTATAAGTTTGGCAGCTCAAATTATAAAAGCTGGCGATGCTGATGCTATTGTAGTAGGTGGTATGGAAAACATGTCTAGCGCACCATTTTTACTTGACAATGCAAGATGGGGACAAAGAATGGGACATGGTGAACTAGTTGATGAAATGATAAAAGATGGTTTATGGGATGCTTTCAATGACTATCATATGGGAGTAACAGCAGAAAATGTGGCAGAAAAATGGAATATAACAAGAGAAGAACAAGATGAGTTTTCACTTCTATCACAACAAAAAGCCGAAATAGCTATTAAGAACGGAGAATTTAAAGATGAAATAGTTCCTGTAGTAATTAAAACAAAAAAAGGTGAAATAATATTTGACCAAGATGAGTTCCCTAGGTTTGAAAATACTATAGAAGCATTAAAAAAACTTAAGCCTATTTTTAAAGAAAATGGTACAGTGACAGCAGGAAATGCATCAGGGCTAAATGATGGAGCAGCAGCATTAGTAATAATGAGTGCAGACAAAGCTAAAGCTCTAGGAATAAAATCACTTGCTAAAATTAGTTCCTATGGATCAGCTGGATTAGACCCAGCAATAATGGGATATGGTGCATTTTATGCAACAAAAGCTGCTTTAGATAAAATTAATTTAAAATGTGAAGATTTAGATTTAATTGAAGCAAATGAAGCCTATGCATCTCAAAGTATAGCCATAACTAAAGATTTAAATTTAGATATGAGTAAAGTTAATGTTAATGGTGGAGCTATAGCACTTGGACATCCTATAGGTGCATCTGGTGCACGTATTTTGGTAACGTTGCTACATGCTATGGAAAAAAGGGATGCGAAGAAGGGACTTGCTACTCTATGCATTGGTGGAGGTCAAGGAACTGCCTTAATAGTTGAAAGAGATTAATTATAATCATCAATTTAGAAAGAAGTGTGGAAAATGACTTTATTAGCAGAGAAAATAAAAAGTGTAGCACTGGAAATGGGATATGAAAAGTGTGGAATTATTAAGATCTCCCAAATTGATGGATATGAGGAAAAACTCAATGAAAGGATTGATCTCATTCCAGAAGCCAAAGGTTTTTACCAAAATCTTTATCGTTTTACACATTTACAAGATACTCATCCTTGGGCAAAATCAATTGTCATATGTGTAAGAAGATATGGAAAATATCATATTCCAGAACATTTAAAAGGTATGATTGCAAAATATTATTTAGCTGATATAAGAAAAGATGAGAACTCTAAAGATTTTCAAGATAGCTTGAAATTTGAAAAATATATGCAAGACTTAGGGCTTAGAGCAGAAAATGAGCGTAAGTTTGGTTTTACAGCATTACGCTGGGCAGCATTGAAAGCTGGACTTGGAATAGTTCGAAAGAATAACTTTTTTTATACTGAAAATGGCTCATGGCTGTCTTTAGAGGCATGGCTCATTGATAAAGAACTTGAAGCTATAGAAGTACCAAAAGTAAAAGTTTGCTCTGAAGAGTGTAATCTATGCATAAAAGCTTGTCCTTCAGCTTCTTTATACCAGCCATATACAATGAATCCTATGGCGTGTATATCTTGTATAACTACATTTATGGGTAGGGATATGCCTAACGAAAAATACAGAGAACAAATAGGAAATTGGGTTTATGGATGTGATGTCTGTCAAGATGTTTGCCCTATGAATAAAAACCGTTGGAAGGAAACAGAAGAGTTTCCTAATTTGCAAGAATTAAGTCAACATATATCCTTAGAAAAAATTATAGAAATGGATTATTACTTTTTAGAAGAAGTAATGCAGTCTAAGTTTTGGTATATAGAAAAAGCTGATGTTTGGAAATGGAAAGTTAATGCTATTAACGCAATGGTAAATGACTACAAGGAGCAATATAGAGAATACATACTGTACGCTTGTAACGATAACAATTCAAAGGTAAGAGAAATGGCGCAATGGGCAATTAAAAAATTGAATCTATAATAAGTGCTTTTTTGAATCAGCAGCGCATTATTTCAGAAATGGATTTGAAATATTTTTTGCAAACAATTCTATTTAGGGATGAGATAAAAACTATAGCACTTGCTACTGATACGGTGAACCGTACTATAAATAAGTGCTATTAGATAATTTTATTATAAGTAGAGGGATTATAATAAATGAATAAAATATCATATAGAATGCCAACATTAATATAGTGCCATTCTTTATAAATGAGTGTGCAAATTTATGTGAGGAATTGGGGTAAGATTTTATAGAAATAAACATGAATTTACCACAATACACAGAAACAGTATTGATATTAAAAGATTTAAAATATGCATTGAAAATTGTGATGGATATTAATAATTTATAAAAGAAGGAATGGATTTATTACTTGAAAGTGAAAATTCTCATTAACACATTCATGATGCTAGTGGGTCAAAAAAACATTTGATATTAGAAACAGGTCAGATTGATATAATGTATAGGTTAAGAATAGTAAAAGAAAATAAAGTTAGATATGTATTGAAAACTAAAACTATAGAAGGATTAAAATATATTGAAACTTGTATCAAAAAATAGATTATAAATAAAAAGCTTAGTGTTAATAAAACACTAAGCAATCATTATTTTTAGTATAAATCACTTATTTTTTGCTTTGATGTAGGAAATACAATATATCCTATCAATATAGAAATCACAGTTGGAACAAGCCAAGCAAAGCCTGATTTACCAAGAGGTATAAAATCTAGATTAATAAAAGGTATTATTCCAAGTATACCAAATACTAATGAAGTGTAAACACCAATTCGCACTGCTTTTATATTTTTTATGAATTTATCAGCTAGCGTAGTAAATATTAAAGTTATTGTTACTGGATATAGTACACTTAAAATAGGGCCAGATATCTTAATAATGTTATCAACACCAAGAGACCCAATTACAATACTTATTATCGAAATTACAATTGCATTTATTTTATAAGGAAGTTTTCCATTTGATATTTTTTCGAAGAATGAAGAACCGGAAGCTAATAATCCAATGGAAGTTGTTAAACAAGCAAGTCCAATAGCAATACCTATAGCAGTAGAACCAAGATTACCTAATATAGATTTGGATATTAATAATAATAGGCTTGTCTTAGATAAATTAGAAATTTCAAATCCACTTGTTTGAGCACCTAAAAACATTAAACCACCATAAATGAATGCTAGGCCAATTATAGCAACACCGCCTGATTTAAGTGTCATAGGAAGAATTTCTTTTTCTGAATAGTTTTTTGATCTAAGTTCATTTGTAATAATTGAAGCAAACAATAATCCAGCTAATGCATCCATAGTTTGATAACCTTCTATAAAAGAAAGTGGTAATACAGAGGTTACATCAGTATGAATAATATCGCCGATAGGAAAAATTATTCCTTTTATTATTAAAAATGTTAATACGACTATTAACGTGGGAGTGAGATATTTACCTATAGTATCAATTATAGAAGAACTTTTTAGTACAAATATTAAATTTATTCCAAAATATATTATCATTGAAACAAAAGGAGTAATACTAGGTATTAAAGGGTTTATGGTTAATTCATGAGTGGTTGCAGCGGTTCTTGGAATTGCAAGCATGGGACCTATTGCTATAAATAATATTGTGGCAAAAATTAAAGCAAATTTTGGCCCTATTTTAGATGCCATTGATTCAAAGGTACCATCACCTTTTGTTGTGGAGATTATAGCAAGAAGTGGTAGGCCAACTCCAGTACATACAAATCCAATAACTCCTAAAATATATTGGTCGCCCACCATATTACCTAAAAATGGTGGGAATATTAAATTACCAGCACCAAAAAACATGGCAAATAAAGCAAAACCTACTATAATTACATCTTTCGTATTTTTCTTCACAATGGTTTCCTCCTTAATTTTGTTTTAAACATTATAATATTAATTGCTATTTTTATCAAGCAATCACCATTTTCGGTTGTTAACATAATGTTAACACATTGTTAATATATAATGATATATACCTAGCCATACAAGTAAGAGTATAAAGAAAAGGGTATTGTATATATTATAAAAATAGGTGATAGTAAGTTATATTCTTATTAGATTAGAATATAACTTCTATTGAGTTTTTAGATAGAGTAAAGGCAATAGGTTATTTTTGATTCATTAATAGATGAATAATTAAAGCTATTAAGCATTGAATAAAAAGCACAATAGAATAATAGAAGAAAGGATTAGTAGAGAAAGCTACTAAAGTTTTAAGTGTAGATAAAGGGGAGACAAAAGTAAACTATCTAAGTATAATTTGATCATATTTTGATGATAAGAAGAAAGAGGATTCCCTACGTACACATATTTTTCTGAGAACTAGTCAAAAATTCACAATAATTAATATTGACTCATCATACCGAAAAATTTCTACAGAAGATTTCTTATATGACATAAATGAAATGAAAATACCTACTAATGTGGATGTTATTGTTTTTAAAAAATTAAAAAAATTCACAAATTAGAAAGATTTTTATTAACTTAAAGTAACCTATATTATACCTGTTATGGTAAATTGCATGAAATCCTGCAATAGGAATTTTACTTATACATGATTTAAACTTTTTTATGAATGCAAATTAAGAATTAGATATGAAGAGTTATAATTAAAACTCCACTACTAAAGCTTTTGGAGTTCTTTAAAAATAAATTTTATTTTAAGAAATTCACTTTTAGTGAATTTTTTTCTGTAAGTGTTGAAATTACTGATTTAATTAATGTTGCAGTAGTAAAAATATCGTATCATAATCAATATGAAGTATATGCTATAATTGTTAATATATTGAACACAGGAGTTATGGAAAAGGAGTTAATAAAATGAGTGATAATAGGAAAGTCTTTGTTCTAGGTATGGCTAGAAGTGGCTATGAGGCAGCAAAGTTACTGGCTAGTAAAGGCTATGACGTTATTGTTAATGATGCTAAAACTGATCAAAACATAAAGGAAATAAATGAGTTACAATCACTGGGTGTTAAAATTGTTCTAGGAAGTCATCCTGAGGATTTATTTGACAGTACTTTTGAAATGATAGTTAAGAATCCAGGTATTTCAAATTCACATAAATATATAGAAAAAGCACATAAATTTAATGTACCTGTTATCAATGAAATGGAATTAGCTTTTCACTATTTTCAAAAAGACATTACAATTATTGGCGTTACAGGAACTAATGGTAAAACAACTACAACAATATTGATTTATGAATTCTTAAAAAAGGCATCAAAGAGCGTGTTTTTAATGGGTAATATAGGATATCCAGCGTGTTCTTTTGTGTCTAAATTAAAGAATAAAGACATTGCTCTCATGGAAGTGTCAGATCATCAGCTATGTAATGTGCTAGATTTTAAAACAAATATATCGGTTTTAACTAATTTATCAGAAGCCCACCTTGATTTTCACGGTTCATATGAGATTTATAAAAACATGAAAAAAAGGATTTTCAATCATCACACTAAAAGTGATATAGCAATTCTTAATTTAGATGATAAAGAAGTGATTGACTTAACAAATAATATAGAATCTAATAAAAGATATTTTTCATATAGTTCTGTAAATAAATTAGGTTGTTCAATAATTGATGGTTATATTTGCTATAATAATGATAAAATAATAGCTTTGGATGAAGTAAAAATCAAAGGAAGGCATAATTACGAAAACGCTATGGCAGCTATTGCGGTTGTTAAAGAATTAGGCGTAGATAATAGTGTTATCCTTAGTGTTTTAAAAGCTTTTGGCGGAGTAGAGCATCGAATGGAATATGTTAAAACCATAAACAATATAGATTTTTACAATGATTCTAAAGCTACCAATATAAAGTCAACCCAAATGGCTTTAGCATCATTTGTAAAACCAACAATATTATTATTGGGCGGCTTAGATAGAGGACATAGCTTTGCTGAACTCAAGGATTATTTAATAAACGTAAAACTAATTGTAGCCTATGGTGAAGCAAAGATGAGGATAAATAATTTCTCTATGGAGTGTGGTATTCCTTGTAAAGTTGTTAATACCTTAGAAGATGCAACAGAGATAGCTTATAGTTCATCAGATGAAGGATATGTTGTTATTTTAAGTCCTGCATGTGCTGCTTGGGATCAATTTAAAGATTTTGAGGCTCGTGGGAATATGTTTAAAGAGTATGTAAATAAATTATAGAGTCGTAAAATTTTATTTGTATTAAGTTTATGTTTATATGGAATCATATTCATATATAGATAAATAATTTTAATTTATTTGAAGTAAATAAAAAATTTAATATAGGTAAGTTAAAAGGTTAGAGTATTATTTTATTAGGAGTTATAATATAAAATATAGAAATGGAGGCAAGTGTATGACATCATTTTTAGTTATATCTCTAATAATAATCTTCTTAACAAGTTTTTCGCTATATAGGGTAAAAAATGATACTTCAAAGGTTGTTAGTCTAGTATTATCTTTTGTTGGAATTTTAGATTTTATTGTCATGATGATTCTAATAATTATTTTCAAAAAATAATTATATTGTAAAAATAAATAGTTAAGAAACCAATTACATATAATAACTTATTATAAACTAAGGAATATAGTGCAGATAAATAGATAGTAGTTATAGTATTTTATATACTCTTATAATAGAAAGATATAACAGTGATTACTCTATATATAGTTTGATACAGTATAGTAATTATAGGAAACTATATGCAGAGGTATGTAGAAGTATATGAGTGTATATAGAGATATGGAAGTAGTAAAAGTAAAAACAGAAGATGGTAAAGAGAGATACTTTGTTGCAGATGATGATGGATTACCAATATTAAAGTTTATTAGGTTTAAGGACAATACTATGTTGGTAATAGTAGACAATCTAAAACTTTGAAGGGCTATTTCTATTTATTCAAAAATAGTGTAGTAAAATCAAGAGCAGGAAACTATAAACTCCTAATGAAAGGGGACGTCGGAATTGGATGGAGAAATTAATATAAAAAAAGATGCTTATCTGTCTGAGCAATTAACAAGATCACAATTAATGGCTTTAGAATATATAACAAAGTATGCAAGAAACCGAAAGCATGAAGCTCAGCAATCGATTAAGGAAGTACTTCAAATGTCTAATATTGATTGGAAAACATTTGAGGATGCTGCTGCTAAGATAAAGACTCATGCTAAGGTTGGTTTACATTTTCATCCAGATAGATTGGATTCGACAATGAAAACAATTGCAGAGGCATTATTGGAGCAGGGAATTTATAAGAGCCAGTTTGAGACATTATTATCCAATGGCAGCGTATCGGCTTATCCTGGTGGTGAACGTGACTTATGGGAAAAGAGGATTTTGGAGGATCATATCAACTAAAAGACTCAACTAATAGCCAGCGTCCCAAGTATGGGGCACTTGATTTAATGTTACATCCAGATGGACCAGCTCCACGTTTTGATCATGCTATTTCCTTTTATCCCCAAGAGTCTCATATCGCTGTACATATACTTATTTGGATTCACATCAGGATCCAAAGGAAAAGGGTACTTACAAAGAGTTTGATGACATTTTAGCAGCTCTTATAACTGAGACATTCGTTAGTGATTTTGCAATAGGTGAAAAAAACATGACTCCAATAAAATTACTTGATCATCTGCTAATTAATCTGGAGAAGCCATTCACAGACCCTTCAAACAAAGAGTCAAACCGTAATCTTAACCACTATATTGAAGCTCAAGTTCATGGCGATATTTCTCTTAAACAAGACGTGGAGGTGCTTGTATCAGATCCTTCATTTAAGGGTACGCATATAGGACGAATTTTAGAGCAAATATGCAATAAATATTCAATTGATCTCTATTGGCATATGGGTTTTGCGTTGTTGGTTGATGAAATTCCCATGGATTTTAGAGGTCCATCAATGCCTTCATTAGCGAAACGCATTGCACGAGACGATTTTATAGATGTGAGCATGATTGGAGCTGCTGCTATAGATCTGAAACGCAATCCGAATGCTTGGAATGATCGAGGATGCTATAAGGAAGTGCTTCAAGAATTAAAACTCTTATGGCATGTATTGGTAAGGTATGGTAAGCCACTACGAAACTTAAAACGGTAAAATTTACTTTTAATCAAACTGATAATAATAAGACGTAATATTCTTATATTGTGTACTAAATTATAATCATAAAACAATTAAATTATAGACTACATAGGTTATATGTAGTCTATGTATAAAACAGATAAAATCAATTAGTGTAGCATGTGATACACTAGATATATTAAGTGAGGTAATGAAATATGAGCAACATAAAATATATTAATAATGAACAAGCGGAAAAACTAATAGAAAAAAATGATGAACTATTAATTTTAGATGTTAGAAGTGCTAATGAATTTAAGGAAAGTAGAATTTCTAATGCCATAAATATTCCTGTAGACGAATTAGAGGGAGAAATTTATGAATTAGAAGATTATAAAGATAGGCCGATTCTTGTTTATTGTAAGGCTGGATCGAAAAGTAGTGTGGCTTGCAGCTTAATGGAAGAGGAAGGGTTTAGCAAGCTTTATAATTTAAGAGGAGGAATATTAGATTACGAAGGACCAACAGTGAGTAAATAAAATATAAATTTATTATACCCATTTAGTAGATACAAAATTAAAAAACGTATCTACTAAAAGGGTATATTTTTTTAAGACTATTAAGTTTTATATTATGTATTCAATATAAAATTAGCTTAACTCCTTAGAAATTAAGGATTAATAGTTAAGAATGAAGAATTAGGGATGAAATTCACTAAGTGTGAATTTCTTAAAATAAAAGTTTATTCTAAAAAACTCCAGAGGCTTTGACGTCGGAGTTTTAACTATAATTCTTCATCCTTCATTCTTCATTTACATTCATAGAAAAGAATATTTGTTATGGGAATTAAAATCATACACAAGTTAAATTTCTATTAAGAAATCCTATATTAATCTACTTTAATACGCAATAATTTAATATAAATGTTATATTTGTAACAGATTTTTAATTTATCTAACTAATTTTAAATATTTGTAAATTTTTATTGGATATTCTTAACTATTTGTAAATTTTAACTTAAAATGGAATAATATTTATTTTATAGTTGAAATAAACTTATCTATAAAATAAAATTAAAGTATTATATTTACATTTATTCTATTTTTGAGGAGGGGTTTTATGGTTAGTAAAAAAATTAGAACGTTAAGTATTGTTACATCAGCTATGGTTATTTTTTCATCTGCAAGCGGGGTTAAAGCTTATGCAAGGGTTGAGCCCAATATAAACAATGAGAAGAATATCTCAATAAATGAAAAGACCTTAAATGAAAAAGATAATATAAATAGCATAATAAAAGATATGAAGTTTGAAAAGGTAGATTTAAAAGAGCAAGATCAAGAAGAGGTAGTAAGAGTTATAGTTGAAGTAGAAGGAAAATCTGCAGTAGATATGTCTGCTAATGGAGGGAAGATAAATCTTCAAGATGTCAGCAAAATAAAAAATGATATTAAAAGTATACAAGCGAAAGCTAGTAACTTACAAGGTGCTAAAATAAGGCATAGTTATGGAACACTAATAAATGGATTTAGTATGGATATAAAGAGAAAAGAGATGAATCCATTAAAGAAAATATCTGGTGTAGTTAGCGTTAAGGAAGCCAATGTTTATTACTTAGACATGACTAATGCTAAAGATATGACTCAAGTTTATACTGAATGGAGTAATTATGGATATAAAGGAGAAGGAACAGTAGTTTCCATAATAGATTCAGGTGTAGATCATACTCATAAAGATATGAGGGCACCTCAAGATCCATCAAAAAATAAATTGAATGAATCAAGAGTTAGAGAATTGGTGAAATCAGGTGCATTAGAAGCAGGACAAAGTTGGTTAGATAAAACAGCTGTGAAAGGATATTATACTGATAAAGTCCCATTTGGATTTAATTATTCAGACGATAATGAACAAATTATAGATATCCAATATGATGCTTCAATGCATGGTATGCATGTTGCTGGAATTGTAGCAGCTAATGCCAGTGATGAAGATATGAAAAAGATGGAAGGGATACAAGGAGTAGCTCCCGAAGCACAACTGTTAGGAATGAAAGTATTTTCTAATGGACCACGTCCAAGTGCCTATACAGATGATGTTGTTGCAGCAATAGAGGATTCAGTATTAATAGGAGCTGATGTTATAAACATGAGTCTAGGATCTGCAGCAGGTTTTGTAGATGTCAATGATGCAGAACAAAAGGCTATAAAAAAAGCTTCAGAGGCAGGGGTTGTAGTTGTAGTTTCTGCTGGAAACTCTTCCTATCAAACAGCACCATATAATGACCCTAATGTAAAAGATATTAGTACAGCAGGAGCACCAGCATTAGCTAAAGATGCATTTATGGTGGCAAACTACAATAACTCACTTATTACTCTTCCATCTGTAGGTTTATGCGATAAAGATGGAAATCCTATAAAAGGCTCAGATGGACAAGCAGTAAGATTTCCATATGCAGAACACACAATTAAAATGGATAATGGCTTTATGCTAAAAGATATAGTAAATTGTAATTTTGGAGAAGTTAATGATTTTACTGGAATAGATGTTGAGGGAAAAGTTGCTCTTATAAAAAGGGGAAATATATCCTTTGCTGAAAAGATAGTCAACGCTCAAAAAGCAGGAGCTAAGGCTGTAATAATGTATAACAATGAAAGTGGAGAAGACAGCTTAATTAATATGGCTGAAGATCCAGCAGTTAATATACCTGCCATATTTGTAGGAAATACTCTAGGTAAAACTGTAGCAACAAGCATAGCTAATGGTAGCCCATATACAATAAAAGTAGGTGCAGGAGCTATGTTTTTACCTAATGAGGGAGCAAATGATTTTGCGTTAAGTACTTCTTGGGGATGTGCACCGGATTTATCATTTAAGCCGCAAATATCAGCACCAGGTGGAAGTATATATTCAACTCTTAATAATAATGCTTATGGAAATATGTCAGGAACATCTATGTCAGCACCACATATATCTGGAGCAATGTCAATTATAAGAGAAGCATTAAAGAAAGATTTACCAACTATTAATGGTAAAGATAGCGTAGAATTTGCAAAGATATCTGTTATGAATACAGCAAAACCTCAGTATGAAACTCCACAGGCAGGAATGGAGGCTAGACCTTTCTCTCCAAGAAGACAAGGAGCTGGTATGCTTCAATTAAATGAGGCTGTAAGAAATAGAATTAATGTAACTCATAACGGAGAGGCATCTGTAGCATTAAAGGAGATTAAGTCAGATAAAGTATCCTTTGAGTTAGACATTAAAAATTATGGAAATAAAGATGCAACTTATACATTAGGAGTTGAAGGTGGAGTATTAACAAATAATGTTCAAAATAATGTTGCACAAATAACTCCATATGATGATGTATTGCCTCAAGATAAAGCTAACTTAAGCTTTAGTGACAAGGAAATTACTATAAAAGCAAATAGTTCAAGAAAAGTTACAGTTACATTATCATTAAAAGATATAAATTCAGAGAGCTTTATTGAAGGCTTTGTAAAATTTACTTCTAAAGACGAAAAAGAAAATTCAAACTTATATGTACCTTTTATGGGATTCTATGGAGATTGGTCTAAAGATAGAGTAATAAGTGATTGGAGATGGGAGAATCCAACAAGTTTCCCAGCTATGCTTAATTTAAGTTCAGGTATAGCATCTCAGGTTCAAGGAAGTTATGTATATTTAGGAGAAGAGGATAATGGAAAATTAATTGATGCGGTAATTTCACCTAATGGAGACGGTAATTTTGACACTGTTGTGCCTGTATTATACAAGTTAAGAAATATAAAAACTGCAAGAACAGAATTAATTAATAAAGATGGAAAAATCCTAGGTGAAGTTGGATATCAAGATAATATGAGGAAACAAGTATATAGTAGCCCTGATGGAAGAGGAAAGGGTGCTTATTTATATCCAGACCTAGCTTGGGATGGAACTTATTATGATGTTTCTAAAGGAAGTAAGGTTGTACCTAAGGATGGAGAGTATCTTTTAAGATACAATTTCTATGTTGATTTACCAAATTCTAAGCCACAAAAATATGATATTCCTGTAATAGTTGATACAGAAATTCCAGAGGTTAAAGTATTATCTAGCAAGGTAACTGATAAGAAAGAATACAAACTAGAGTGGGAAGTTAAAGATTATTCTGGTGTTTCCTCATATGATGTGACTCTTAACAAAAAGAAAATACCAAATAAAGATATAGTTTTCGATGGAAATAAATATAGTGTTAATTTAAATTTAGTTGAAAATGAAGCTAATGATATTTCTATAATAACTGTAGATAAGGGACTTAATGTTGCAATAACTCCATTTACTGTTAAGCATGGTGTTGTAGAAAATTCTATAGTGACTTTTGATAATATAGACCCAAAAGCAGTGGAGTGGAATGAAACTGTTTTTGACAGTAATGGATTATATGAGATTAAGGGAAGAGTAAGTAAACCACTAAATAAGTTACAAATAAATGGAGAAGATGTAACTGTAAAAGAAAATTTAACTTTTAAGTATACAGTAAATAAAGCTAAACTAAGAGAAGGTACTAACAACTTAAGAGTTTATGCAGAAAATCTTGATGGAACTATAGCTTCAGTGAAAATAACATCAACTGAACAAGCGTTGGCAGACTATGCTATTAAAATTTTCTTAGATACAGAGGATCCAGTTATGAATTTAACATCTCCTACAGTAAGTGAAAATGGAGAAATACTAATTGGTAAAGATAAAAATTATGTAGATCTACAGGGATGGGTTGGAGATAGTGGATTTGGATATACTTTCTATATCAATAATAAAGTTGTTAAAAAAGTATCAGTAGAAGGCGAGTATGGAGTAGAAAAATCCAGATATGACTTTAATGAAAGAATAGAAGTTAAAGAAGGGGATAAAATACAGCTTAAAGTTGAAGATATGATGGGACATGCAGTTACAAAAACTTTAACTGTTAAGGCAAGCCAAGGCCCTGATTTAACTGTAACAGGCATAGAAAATGGAAAAGCTTATAAATCAGTTAGGCCAAAAGCTACAGTTGATAGAAAGGTAAAAGTTAAAGCTACTTTAAATGAAAAATCATATACTATGGGGACTCTAATTTATAAAGAGGGAGATTATGAACTTAAGGTTACAGCTACTGCACCTGATGGAACTTATACAGAAGAAGTAATTAAATTTAAGATAGATAGAACTGCTCCAGTGGTAAATATAAAAAATATTGAAAATAACAAGGTATACAATATAGACATAGTTCCAGTGATAGAAGCAGAGGAAGGCGCTATAATAACAGCTACACTAAATAGAAATCCTTATGAACTAGGAACTCCTATTGGAGACACTGATGGAAATTATGAGTTAAAAGTTACTGCTACTGATGAGGCAGGTAATACAAGTAGTACTACTGTGAAATTCAAAATAAAGAAAGCAGGAACAGAACCTAGGATCTATGGTATAGATAAGGATAAAAAATATTATAATTCAAATGTTTCTCCTAGAATAACAGTAGGTTCAGGAGTAGATTTAGAACTTACATTAGACGGAAATCCATATAAGAGTGGAACAACTATATCAGAAGAAGGAGAACACACATTAAGGATAAAGACCACAGATGGATTAGGAAATGTCTTTACTGATGAATATAATTTCATTATAGATAAAACTCCTCCTACAATAAAAATTGCAGGCGTAGAAGATAAAGGAGTTTACAATAAAGATGTAATTCCTAATATAACTACTTCTGAAGAGTGCAAAATTACTTTAACTTTAAATCTCAGAAGTTATGAAATGGGAACACCTATAACTGACAATGGAAATTACAGATTAAAAGTAGTTGCAGTAGATAATGCAGGTAATAAAGAAACTATAACTATAAGATTTTCCATAGATAAAAGCAAAAATAATAAAGAAGATAATGGAAAGAATCTTATAGAAGAAAATGTGGAAGATAAAATAGAAGAGAAAAAAGAAGATAAAGTAGAAGAGAATGTAAAAGATAAAATAGAATCAATGGAAATCACAGAATAAGATTAATTAAAATATTACTGGATAGCAGCTATCCAGTAATATTTTTTTATTTAAAAATTTACTATTTTGATAGAATTAATCTTAATTGAAGCGAAGTATATAGTGTAAGGTAAAAACAAGCTTGTTTAATAGAAGGAGTAAAAAATGAGAATTTCTGATAAAAATTTTATAAATCAGCTAAAAATGAAAAATGAAGAAGCCATAGAATATGTTCTAGACAACTATGGGTGGATTATTAAGGCTACAGTAAGAAAACATTTGTATAACTTAGTTGATCATCAAGAAGAATGTATAAATGATATACTTTTAGCCATTTGGAATAACATAGATAGCTTTGATGAAAGTAGAAGTGAATTTAAGAACTGGTTAGCTGGAGTTGCAAAGTATAAAGCTATTGACTATAAGAGAAGATATTTAAAAAATTTGGAATATGACAATATAGAAGATTTAAATATCAGTGTAGAAGATTCTGCTCATAAGGAGCTTACATCAAAGGAATTAAATAAGGATTTAGAAGAATTATTAAATTGTTTAAAGGAAGAAGATAGACAACTTTTCCTTAAATTATATGTGGAAGAAAAAGATATGAATGAGGTAAGTAAGGAAACAGGACTTAAAAAAGACGTAATCTATAACAGACTGTCTAGAGGAAAAATGAAAATAAAAAATTATTCAAAATTGTAGAAAGTAGAGGATAGTATTATGGCAAAGAATATATATAATATGTTGAATGATAACTCAATAAATTTAGAGGAATTAGAAAAAGAAGGCTTTAATGATATTGAAAAGAGAAGAATAAAAAAGAAATTTAAGAAAACTATTCATAAAGATAGGAATAGGAAAAACAAAGGGGTTGCAGTAGCAGTGGCTGCAGGAGTACTAGCAGTTACATTGTTTGGAACTAATATTGGAAATGAGGCAGTAGCAAAGATAAGATTAATGGCCTTTGATATGGGGAATTACTTAGGGACTAATAAAGATTTATCAGATTATAAAACTATAGTTGGTAAGACTATAACTAAAGATGGAGTAACAATTCAATTAAATGAAGTTATCCTAAATAAGGACGAATTAATTGTTTCCACAACTTTAAAGTCAGACACTAAATTAGGAGAACCTGGCCTTATAAGAACAGTAGAAAATGTTTATATAAATGGTAAGAATATATTTGGTGGAGCAGGTGGTTCATCTAAACAAATAGATGATTATACCATGGAGGATGTAATGTCCTATAAATTGGATGAAGAGATTCCAAGCGGGGATTTAAATGTAAAGATAGAATATGAAAATGCATATATTGATGAAGTAGAGAAAAGAAAAGGGCCTTGGTTATTTGAATTTAAAACTAATGGAGATCAGTTAGCTATAGAGACAGCAGAAAGGAATATAGATTATGATTTTAAATTAGAAAATGGCAATAAAGTAATATTAGAAAAATACACTAGTAATGCAGTAGGACAAAAAATTTATTATTCAGCAGAGGGTAAAGGAGTCACATATGATATTGAATTAAGAGGAAAAGATGATTTAGGAAATGAAATTATGTTTAAGCTTACAAGCCAATCTCATGGAAAAGGAATAATGAAGGGATTTAATATTTCAGATGATGCAAAGACATTAACACTTATGCCTTATGCAGTAGCTTTCCCTAAAGAGAGTGGAAAAATGAGCAATGATTTCAAACAGGTAGGAGAGGAATTTACTATCGAAATAAATAAGTAAAATCAATTTTAGATTAATTGGGTGCTGATTAGTACCCAATTTTTTTATAGTCTTTAATCTATGGAACTTGTAAATTTGAAAAATATAAAATCATCTTTCCATTATAATAGAAGTGTTTAATTAATAAGAGGCTAATCTTAAGAAAAATGCTAATATCCTTATAATGAATTACTTTTTACGAATTTTTAATTTGTAAATATTGACAATAAAGTATGAGTAAATTACAATCAATTTAGATGTAATTTTAAAATGAGTTTTAATATGCATCTAAACATTTTAAATTTGATGATAGATAATAAGGGGGTTATGAAAATGCCTTGGTCAATTTTTGAGTATGAGAATAGTTTTATTACAACTACAAAGGAAGAAATTAACGGGATTCCATGTTTAAAATTTAAACCAAAGGGGTATACAGGATTAATGCCAACAGTGATTTTTTATCATGGATGGCATTCTAGTAAAGATTTTATAAGATTCAAAGCATTAATAATTGCTACTAATGGATATCAAGTAATTGTACCAGATGCACTACATCATGGAGATAGAGATTCAATTGATCATGATAATCCACAAAATCTTGAAAGATATTTGTGGAAAATAATACTTCAAAGTGTTGTGGAATCTAAAAAATTCATAGAGTCAATTATAAATGATCATGAAGCTGATCCTAGAAAGATTGGAATTACAGGTAGTTCTATGGGGGCAATTACTGCTGGTGGAATTTTTATTGATAATCCTAATGTAAAATGTCTTGTTGGATTTAATGGAAGCTTTTCATGGCAGGACTCCATTAAAAAGGATTATTTGCCTCAAGTCAGTGAAGATAATAAGAAACTAATAGAATACTACGATCCTATGAACAATGGAGATGAATTGAAAGAAAGAGCTATTTTAATATTACATGGTACAGGGGATACTTCGGTACCAATTGAAAGCCAAAGGATATTTTTTAATAAAATGCTGCCATTATATGCTGAAATTTCAGAGAAGTTTCAGTTTATAGAAGAAGACAAGGTAGATCATAAGATAACTACAGGTATGATGGAGCAGGCAGTAATGTGGTTTAAAAAATATCTTTAATTAATATAAACTTAAAAATTTGTAACTTTGATAGTGAGAGATTTCCAAGGAAATAGCCAAATACGTATAGTGACTCAGAATTAATGGAGGAAAAAAAGATGGAGATAATTTTTAGCCCAAAGGCAGGGGAGATTTACAGTCTATTTACTAGTATTTACCTTGGATGGAATGTACACATACTTGAAAAACATATAAGCATCTTTGGAATAACATTAAAAAAAGAACTCAAAGAGGAATATTACTATATAAATGAAATACATAATGATAAGAAAGAAGAAATGAACTTCTTTTTTGATAATGAATCAAAAATCTTTAGAGCTTTTATGATTTTTGAAAAAATATGGGAAAGCAAGTCTATTGAAGAATATATTAGTTTTATTGAGGATATAAGCGAACATTCCTTAAAAACAATGTTGGTAAAGACGTTGATAGATGACAAGCTTAAAAATGATGATTATTGTATAGAAAAGATTGCAGACAATAAAGAGAATACTTTAAATTTTATTAAAGAACTTGATATTAATAAGTCATCAAAATGGGATCTTTACTGCTTTATAGATAATATTGAGAAATATAAACAGGAATTTATTACGTTAATCAAAGATTATATTCCTAAATTTAATAAGTTATATAAGAATCAAAGTAAGTTTATTGATGAGATTAATAACTATATAACAAAAGGAATTAATTCTACAGGAATTGAATTTATCAAGGAATATACAAATAATTTTATTAGTTTAAAAGACTTTAAAAAAATATATATAGCTAGTTCCTACTTTGATAGTTATTTAATCTATTTTACATTAAGAAGCAATACGGAAAATTGCTATCTAGTAGTGGGGCCTTATCATAAAGAGATTATTAATCAAAATGATTATATGGAAACATATCTTAAAATTCTTAAAAATCTTTGTGATAAAACAAGGTTTGGCATTATGAAGTATATATTAGATGATAAGAGATATGGACAAGAGATAGCTGAGAAATTTAAGATTTCAAATGCTAGTGTTTCATATCATATGAATAATTTACTTTTATTAAATTTAGTTGAAATATCTAAACAAGATAATAAGGTATTCTACAAGGTAAACAAGAAGAGAATATCAGAAACTATTAAGTTTTTAGAGGATGAATTTTGTTTATAATATTATATTTATGTTAAAGTATACTAGTAAAATATTTTTTTACTAAGGGGGGACAATATATGTATAGTACAGATCATTTAGTAATTGTATCAAGCTCCGAGCAAAAGCTGTAGAATGCAGAACATATTTTGTTAGGAGCTATTTTAGAAATTGACAGTTTATCAAAATAGTTTTGTGCAGTTTTTGCATCAGTATTTACATTAATAATAGTGAATAGGAGCAAAAATATGAAATATGAAAATGCACAAAATATATTACCAAATGATATTATAGAGCAACTTCAACAGTATGTTGATGGAATATATTTATATATACCAAGAAAAGATGATAATAAAAAATCTTGGGGGGAAGATAGTGGTTTTAAAAATGAGTTAGTTAAAAGAAATATAGAAATATATGATAAATTTCTTTTAGGAGCCTCAGTTAAAGAGCTGGCTGATAGCTACTATCTTTCCGAAAGTAGTATAAGAAGAATAATAAGAGAATATAGATTATTAAAAAGATAATCAATAAAAGAGATATTTGTATAAAATCAGATATCTCTTTTATTTATTTTCAGATGCCTTATACAAGATTATAAATGAGACAGAATTGTTTATGTACTAACTTTATTAACTTATGTTGTAGTATTATCTTTATAAGTTAGTTATTCATAAAGAATTTAGTAGAGTTATTAGAAAACTATATGATATAAGTAAAGAATTAGGGAGAGAAATTATGAAAGAGAATAAGTATGATAATATAGATTTTTTTAATCAATACAAACAAATGCCCCGTTCAGTTGGGGGATTGAAAGTAGCAGGAGAATGGCATGTATTTAAAAAGATGTTACCGAGCTTAGATAATAAACGTGTCTTAGATTTAGGTTGTGGTTTTGGTTGGCATTGTAGATATGCAATTGAACAAGGTGCAAAGTCTGTAATAGGTATTGATATTTCAGAAAGAATGCTAAGTGAGGCTAAAAAGAATACAAAATATACATCAATAGAATATATTAAAATGCCAATTGAAGATATTAATTATCCAGAAGATACATTTGATGTAGTCATTAGCTCATTAGCATTTCATTATATAGAGTCAATTAAAGATATTTTTAATAAAGTTAATACTTGTCTTACAAGCGGTGGAGATTTTGTTTTTTCAGTTGAACATCCCATTTTTACATCTAATGAAAAACAAAGTTGGTATAATGATAAACAGGGGAATATATTGCACTGGCCAGTTGATAACTATTTCTATGAAGGAATACGTGAGACTAACTTTTTAGGTGAGGGTGTTTTAAAATATCATAGAACTATTACAACTTATGTAAATAGCCTTATTAAGTCAGGCTTTGAAATAGTAGAGATTATTGAACCAAAGCCGGATCCAGAATTATTAAAAACAAACACAGAAATGAAACATGAATTACGAAGGCCAATATTTCTTATAATATCTGCTAGGAAAAAATAAAGTATTATTAATTTAGGATAGAGACCTATTTCAAATAAAAATCTGTTATTTGTTTATAATAAATTGATTAATTAATAGAACAATTGCCCGACTACCTGTAAAAGTTAGTGGGGCAGTTGTTTTGAGATTATAAAATTATGTTACTAGAGTGAGCGAAATCTAATGTCACCACAGCTTCTTTAAAACAAATCTCATAAAGATCCAACTGACTTCCAGCTTGTTCTATTGTCATTTCATAATCAGGAATTTTTTTAACAAATCCATCTTTTAAATCATATATTGTTAAATTACTTTTTTGAATTATTGCCTCAGTAACTCGAACATGATCATTTCCCTTATGTGGGACAGTAGTAAATGCTACTATATTGTTTTTCGAAAATTCCTCTACCTTTTGATTATCTTTAAAAGTTGAAAAATACACTATCCCTTTCTTTTTAGTATCATAATAGAAATTTACAATCCTAACATTTGGGATATTGTCCACACAAGTTGCTAAAGCTATCTCGCCTTGCTCTGTCATAATTCTATTAAATTCTTGTAAAAAATCCATTTATATTCCTCCTCGTATAAGTTTATTATTTTATAGAATATCTTCTATAGTTTTAATATAGCACGCAAAACTTGACAGCATTATGTCAAGTTTTTAAAATTAGTGTATATATGATTTTAAGGAGCGATACAATTGAAAATAGATAGATTAATGTCCATAGTCATGATATTACTAAATTGTGAAAGAATCAGTGCAACAAAACTTGCTGAAATGTTTGAGGTTACACCTAGAACTATATATAGGGATATAGAAGCAATATCTTTAGCAGGTATACCAATTATTACTCACAGCGGTGTTAATGGTGGTATTAGCATAATACCTGAATATAAAGTAGATAAAAAATTTTTTACTACTTCAGATATTTCAACACTTTTAATGGGACTTGGAAGTATTTCAACAACGTTATCTCATAAAGAAATTATAGGTACGCTAGAAAAAGTAAAAAGCTTACTTCCAAAAGAACAATTTAAGGATATTGAATTAAAAGCAAATCAAATAACCATAGATCTCACCACATGGATGGGTAATAAGAATTTTCAACCCAACCTTGAAAAAATAAAAAAAGCTCTAAATGACAGTAAATATCTATTATTTGAATATTATAGTGGGAACAGAGAGAAAAATAACCGTTGTATTGAACCTTATAAATTGGTATTAAAAGAAGGAAATTGGTATTTACAAGGTTACTGTACTTTGAGGAATGGTTTTCGTGTTTTTAAACTATCTCGAATTTCAAATCTTCAAGTTTCAGATTCTACATTTGCACCACGAGAATTTCAAGAAAAACCGTTGGATGGATCTGGTTGGATAGATAAAAGACTCGTCACAATTAAACTTTTAATTGATTGGTCTCTTAGAGAGCAAATGGTTGAACGCTGTGGGGAAGAAAATATTAAACCTTATGGCAATGATCAATTTATAGTTGATTTTCCATTTGTAGAAGATGACTTAGGATACAATATTTTGCTAGGATTTGGAGATAAATGTGAATGCTTAGGCCCTGAAAATGTACGTAAAGAGCTTATTCATCGTATTAAAAAATTATCGAAGATTTATAATAAATAATATTTATAAAAGAATATAATAGAAATTTGAATTTGAAATATATTAATTATATAACTGACCAGTTAAAACATAATAATATTCTAATAGTTAAAAGTAATAAATTAAAGATAATTTAGAGCACATGAATCCTTTGGAGTAAATTGTCCTTATAAAGAGATGAAATACAAATTTATAGATTAAGTTATTAAAGAGTTAGGAGCTAAAGAGAAATATAGCGAGAATAATAAATTCTTATAAGTATAAACTAAAAAGAGTTAAGGCATTATAGAAGTTTATATCTGAAAAATCATAGAAACTATGATTTTTGTTTTATGTAAAAAGGTTATATAAAAAAATAAAAGAAGAAAAGGAGATAGCATGAAAGAAAGGGAAGTAGTAATAGAAATAGGTTTAAACTTGGACAATAGTTATGCTCACCTTCCAGAAATATTTTTTACTAGACAGAGCCCAAGTCAAGTACCTTCACCAAAATTAGTTACACTTAATTATCCGTTAATAACCTCTTTAGGACTAAATGCTAAGGGCTTAGAAAGTACTGATGGAGTAGATATGCTTGCAGGAAACAAGACTCCAGAAGGTGCTACACCTCTTGCACAAGCATATGCAGGACATCAATTTGGGCATTTTACCATGTTAGGTGATGGGAGAGCTCTGCTGATAGCAGAACACATCACTCCACTAGGTGAGCGATTTGATATTCAACTTAAGGGTTCAGGTGAAACTCCATATTCACGAAGAGGCGATGGTAAAGCATCACTAGGTCCAATGCTAAGAGAATACATTATAAGTGAGGCAATGAATGCGCTGGGCATTGCTACCACCCGTAGTCTGGCTGTAGTTAGAACAGGTGAGTCAATAATAAGGGAAACTGAATTGCCTGGTGCAATACTAACTCGAGTAGCTGCAAGCCATATACGTGTTGGTACATTTCAATATGCTTCAAAATGGGGCACAGTTGAAGAACTTAGAGCCCTAGCTGATTATACTTTACAAAGACATTTTAAAGAAGCAGATAACAAAGAAAATCGTTATTTTTTCTTACTTCAGGAAGTAATTAAAAATCAAGCTGAGCTTATTGCAAAATGGCAACTGGTTGGTTTTATTCATGGAGTAATGAACACTGATAATATGGCAATTAGTGGAGAAACAATTGATTATGGTCCTTGCGCCTTTATGGATGTCTATGACCCTGCAACTGTATTTAGTTCCATTGATATCCATGGTAGATATGCTTATGGCAATCAACCTAATATTGGGGCATGGAATCTTGCAAGGTTTGCTGAAACTCTGCTACCATTGTTGCATACTAATCAGGAGGAAGCTCTCAAGTTAGCACAGAGTGCAATTTCAGATTTTACTACGTTGTATAAGCGCAATTGGCTTTCTGGAATGAGAGCAAAGCTTGGCATATTTAACGAAGAGTCTGGGGATGAGTCTCTAATTGAAGGACTTCTAAGTATGATGCAGAAATATGGTGCAGACTATACTAATACTTTTCGCGCATTAACTTTTGATAGCATAGAGGATACAGTGCTGTTTGGGAAAGTGGAATTTGATGAGTGGTATAAGTTATGGCAGGAGCGATTAACAAGTCAAGAGGAATCAAAAGCCTCCTCAAAGGAGCTTATGAAAAGTAGTAACCCAGCAGTAATTCCACGTAATCACAGGGTAGAAGAAGCACTAAAAGCTGCGGTAGAGCAAGGAGATTATAGTGTGATGGAACGACTTTTAGATGCACTTTCAAAGCCTTATGCTCATTCTAAAGAACAGGATTATTACTCTACATTACCTGAACTATCAAGTTGTCCATACCAAACCTATTGTGGAACCTAATACAAAAGTAGCTAGTAAAATATATTAAGTTTTACTAGCTACTTTTATATAGAGGTATAACAAAAATTTAAGTTTAAAAAACACTAATTATATTATATATGGAAAAGTTTACGATTTTTCGCTTGCAATATGATTTAAAGAGAAGGAAAACTGGTGAAATTGTAGAATGTTTTATTATATTTATATAAGAGTGAGGTGAATAAAATGTATAGCTTAAAGTTTATATTAAATAGTATAAGATGCTCTAAGCAGAGGCTATTTTAATGTTAAGTCTACAACTTTGCTTAGAGTAATTTAGATATAGTAGATAAAATAGGCTTAACATATAGTAGTCTTTGCACTTAATTCATAGTTATATTGTGGATTAAAAGGAGTGCATAGAAGTGAAATATGTTAAAGCAGAAAGTATTTTACCAGAGTATGTAATAGAAATTATTCAAAATTATATAGATGGTGAATATTTATATATCCCTAGAAAAAAAGGCAACGAGAAATCTTGGGGAGAGAAGAGCGGAATAAAAAGTATTTTAAAGGATAGAAATGTTGAGATATATAAGAAATTCATATATGGATTTAGTATAGAGGAACTATGTGAAGAATATTATCTTTCTGAAAGTAGCATAAGAAGAATAATAAAAAGTGAAAAGTTAAGTAGTTAAGAATAAAACCAGCAGAGCTTTATAGTTCTGCTGGTTTTATTATGTAGAAGATAAATAAAAAACCAAATTCTATATAGAATCATTTGCGAAAGTGAATAAAGAAAGTGCTGGTAGTATAATTTTAATCAATGGACGATTGACAATGGACAATGGACAATTGAGGAGGAAATTAATTTCTTTAATAGATTTTTTACTAGCAATGCAATTGCTAGTTTCCCACCTCTGGGGAACAGTAGTGAAACCCTTTAGGGTTCCCCTGAGGTGCAGTATAGCTCGGAACAACACCAAAAACTTTAATTAATATTAGCGGAGATAAGCAATATAACTAAAATATTCTTTAATTATGTAGTTATTGTGCCATACTATACTGCACCCCAGGGGTGGAAGTTAATTTCTTAAACTAATTTTTTTACTAGAAATATAGCTGCAGTTTTTTCTTAGGGGTGGATGCTGTTCACCAGTTATTTTTTGAATATATAACATCATCAAATGTTACAACCAAAATTATATGAATATGGTTTTGGGTTTATGGAGAACACTTTTCTCCTCTACAGTTAGTCAATTTTAAATTTCTCAGTTATTACTGAGAAATATCCACAATTGTCTATTGTCCATCGTCCATAGTCAATTGTATAAGTATTATGGGGGAGGGCTATGTAATGAGGAGATATATTAATAAAATTAAATGGTATATTTTGATAGGAATTATATTTGATGCTTTATATACATTGACAATTGCTATAGTTCCATATATGCAGAAATTATTGTTTGACAATGCTTTGGATAAAGGGATTGGATGGGTCTTAAAGCTTTCACTTTTGTATTTCATTTTTATGATCTTTGGTTTAATATTTTTGTATATATCGGAAAAATATACTTGGAAAAGGTCTATAATTTTTGAAACAGAATTAAAAAAGGATTTTTTTCAATCAATATCTAGATATAGTTATAAGAGATTTTCTGAAAGAGATATTGGTGAGTATATATCTATACAAGGTAATGATATTACGGCTCTAGAACAGGATTATCTTCAACCGTTAATTTCAATTATTCAATCTATAAATATGCTTATCATCTATAGTGTAATAATGTTTGTATTTGTAGATTTTAGAGTTGCGTTGGTTATATTTTTATCATCTCTTGTATCGGTATTCGTACCTAAAATAACTGCAAAAACATTAGCTAAACGTCGTAATACCTATTTAACTCAGGTTGGACGGTATGTATCCTGTATAAAAGATTTCTTTGAAGGTTTCAAATTAATTAACAGTAGGACACGAGATAACATATGCAAAGAGCATGATAAAATTATTAAAGAAACAGCAGATAAGAGATATGAATACGGAAAATTTAAAGTTGTTACACTTAGAATAAATGGATTTGCTGTAGATATTATTGGGGTATTTAGTTTTATTGCAGTAGGAATTCTATTTTAAAAATGAAATTACTATAGGCACAGGAATTGCTACATTTGGATATATTCAATGCTTTATTAACCCTATAGATGAAATTTTAAGGGATATAAATACTATAAGTTCTTTAAAGCATGTAAAATCTAAAGTGTTTACCTATATTAATGAATATGAATTTTCTAATAAAGTAAATAAGAAGAACTTTAACTCATATATAGAATTTGAAAATGTGAACATTAATTATGAAAATTTTTCAATTAAGAATTTTTCTTATAAATTTGAAAAAGGTAAAAAGTACGCTTTAATTGGGCATAGTGGGTGTGGTAAATCAACCATAGTAAATACTCTTATGAATTATAATGAATTAGATAGTGGAAGTGTTTATATTGATAATAAGAATTTAAATACATTGGATACTTCAAGTATAGTATGTTGTGTAAATCAAGATGAGCATATATTTGCAGAAAATTTTATAAACAATGTTTCAATGTTTTCCACATATAAAAATGATAAAATTAATGAAGTTGTTGATAAGTTAAACTTAAATATATTGGAAAATATAAAATATAAGGAGAATTGTCAACAATTAAGCGGAGGAGAAAAGCAAATAGTAAATATTGTCCGTATGATTAGTGCAGATACTCCAATATGTATTATGGACGAGCCTTTTTCAGCAACGGATGTAAACACAACAAAAATTTTACAGAATATTTTAATGGATATGAAAGACAAGACTATAATCATGGTCACCCATAAATTATCTCAACAACAGCTTGAACAATTTGATGAAATAATTCTTATGCACCATGGTGAAATTATTCAAAGTGGAGCATACGATGATATATTAAAGACATCGGAATTTAAAAGGTTACAAGCAATTTCTTAATAAAATGAAATTAATATAGAATTAGTAGAGTTTTGAAATAATCTTGAGATTTTGCTCTGTTTTGAACCATTGTTGATAATTAAGTATAAATCAAAGGACAAGTTCGTGCTTGTCCTTCTTGGGAGTTAATTCCCCTATTATGAATAATACTATTTATTGTTTTACACTTCGCTATTTAAATCTTTATTATTAAAATAAAAAATTATGGAGAAAACTATTAAAGCAAAGGCTGTTGCTATTATATCATTTATATCAAATGGGCTATTTAGAAATAAATCGTGGATAATTTCTGAACCTAAACTCAATAACCAAATAGTCATCGATATTGCAAGAGCGTCTTTAATTTTAAACTTTCTTTTTAATAGTGCAGAATAAATATTTTCTATTAAAAAAGCAAAAAGCCATGCTGCTGCAATATTTGGAGCGATACCTAATATAAAATTCAATACTTGAATACTATTTAGTGTTGTCTCTCTTAAAATAATTGTTCCAGTCCATGAAATTGCACCAATAACACCTAAAGTTTTAGTTGTTAAAAATTTCTTCATATGAATTCTATCTCCTTTCATTTAATTCGCAGCATATAATTAGGTACAATTCCTTTGCAAGAATAAGCAAAGAACACTTAGTTTGCTTCAATAACCTCATTAGCATGTCCTTCACCTAAAAATGTACTTATATAATCAGAAATTCTATATCTCCAAAAGAAACTTGTTGCTATATTTATTCCCACTATTTCAGCAGATTTACTTATAAAGTAGCCATTAAGCATACACTTAGCATATTTAAGCCACTTATCTAATGTCTTCTTGCTTTTAAGTTAGTAAAGTCACTAAAACTCTTCCTGTAGGTTCTACAAATGTATATTTGTTTACCATTATATTTATTCCTTAATATATATTCACCATTACAATGAGGACACCTCTACCTATAGCAAATTTAAACTCTTTAACTTCCTGTATTGTTTTAATTTTCTGTAAATAATATAATTAAAGGAATTATATGTAATAAATATATTGCAGTTTAAAGTTGAAGAATAGGGTAGGGTTATGGACAACTCTCTTATGAGGGGATGATTGGAAATATGGATAACTTTACATATACTTTATGAGAATACAGAAATAAACTAAGTGATTTATGTGAAATTTGCATTATCGACTAATTGGGGCAGAAAAAAGCGAGAGAATTTATTTAATAAAATGTATGATATTGTATGATAGGAGATGATACAATTGGAATGGATAGAACACATCAATAGAGCTGTAGATTATATTGAGGAAAATCTAGATGGTGAAATTTCATATGAGAAATTATCACAAATTTCTGGATGTTCTATATATAACTTTCAACGAATGTTTTCCTATATTGCAGATAAGTCTTTGAAGGAATACATTAGAAATAGACGACTTACTCTTGCAGCTTTTGATATTTTAAATAGCAAAGTAAATATTGTTGATATTGCAATGAAATATGGATATACTTCTCATGATTCTTTTACAAGAGCCTTTCAAAAGTTTCATGGAGTTCTTCCATCAAAAGTACGTACAGATACAGTAAGTCTTAAATCTTGTCCTAAAATCTCCTTTCATATTACAATTAAAGGAGATGGTTATATGAATTATCAGATTGAACAATGGTACAGCCTTTTACTATTTCAGGAATAAGAAGAAGAATTAATACTGATGAAGCCTTCCAACTTATTCCACAGATTTGGGAAACAGCGGGCAGAGATGGGACTATGCAACAATTATTTGACCTTTGGAGTAAAGCAGATATGCGTCCTGTAGGGCTTCTTGGAATCAGCACTGGAGAACAATGTGGGAATTCAGAGGAAATGGACTATTATTTAGGTGTAACTACTTATGTTCATACACATGAATGTGCTAAGGTTACCATTCCTAGTCATATGAATGAATTCCAATTTCCTAAAGCCACATGGGCAATATTTGAAGCAAATGGAGCATTACCAGAAGCTGTTCAGAATATTTATAAGAAATTTTATACAGAATGGTTACCAAGTTCTAGTTATGAACTTGATGATTTGCCAGTAATAGAATGTTATTTGCAAGATAATAGGCAGGAAGTATGGATTGCAATAAAATTAAGAAAAATTCCTAGGAGGAAAGCTATGGAATATAAGTTTGAAGGAACGTTATTAAAGGAGAATATAAGAACATTCATAGTAATACCTTTCAATGTGTGGGAAGTATGCAAGCAAAAGCGCATAATACCTGTAAAAGTCACAGTAAATAATATAACTTTTGAATGTAAACTTGTACCTAAAGGTAATGGAAACTATTATATCCCGATCACAAAGCCAATTCTTAAGGAGATAGAAAATCATATAAATTTTAATGTATCTTTTGAAATAATTGATGGATTGACTAGGATTAATAAGAATAGTCCATACAGTATTAAAAATCCTATACGAAAAATAGATAAGATAGAAAGTATTATTCAGCCGCAAAGTGGTATGTGCGGTCAAACATGTGTAGCAATGTTAGCAGGGGTATCCATAGAAGAAGTAGTTAATGTTATGAAATCAAAAAGATGGCAAGCATCTTTAAGTAAGGTAATTGAAACCTTAGATTACTATGGGATTGCTCATTCATCTAAAATGATTTATATGCGTAATGAAGTAAAGGAATTACCTAAGTGCTGTATTATAAATGCTCGTTCTGAGAAACGTAGTCATCTATTGCTGTTTTATAATGGAGAGTATTACGACCCATCCTTAGGAGTATTGGAAGAGTATAATGTAAATGAAATCATCGGATATCTAGAAATTTTTGTAGAATAATTTTTATAATAAAAGGGCGTAAAACCACGCTCACCTTGTGGGCGTGGCTGTAAGCTCCATTACTTTAGTTTTTGGCTTGTATATATTTCTTAATAATCTCCGAACTAACTGCTCTAGCAGTTCCAATATAATATCCTTTGCTCCAAAGTCCGCTACCCCAAAACTTAGATTTCTTTAAGTTAGGAAATGCTTTAAATATTTCGTTGGCGCTAATGCTTTTAAGTGTTTTTACTATTTCAGTTGGGGCGATAGTTGGAGGAGCAGTTATAAATAAATGAATATGGTCTGACATGATTTCTTCTTCTAACACTTCAAAACCGTAATTATAGGCTATTACTTTGAAGAGCTTGGAAATTTCGTATTCCAGTTCACCAGTAAAGATATTATGCCTATATTTTGGACAAAAGGCTATATAATAATTAATATTATATACGCTATGACTGGTCTTTCTTACTTTCTCTTTCAATGATGTATTTCATTCCTTCTTCGATTAAGTCATTAGCATTTACGCCTCTTTGGAGTGCTAATATTCTAATGCTTTTGTATAATCCTTCATCTAATGTAGTATTATAATAAATATATAGATAACTATGTAAGGAGGTGAAATAAAATGAAATTAAGTTTTAAATTTAAACCTAATATTAACAATAAACAATTAGAGATTATAGAAGAATTATCTTATCATACAACGAAACTATACAATGTAATAAATTATGATTTAAGGGAAAATGGATTTAAAGGTTATTATGAAATTGAAAAACAATATAAATCAAATTGGCATTGTGATTTTTTGCATAGTCATACAAGACAGCAAATGTTTAAAGTTTTAGAACAAAACTGGAAATCTTATTTTGCAAGTATTAAAGATTTTGGGGAAGTCCCAAGTAAATACAAAGCAAAACCAAGACCACCAAAATTTAAAAATACTGATAAAAATAAGAATGAAATTATATTTACGAATCTTGCTATAAGATATAAGGATGGATTATTAAAATTATCATTATCTAAAGCTATAAAGTCATTATTTAATGTGGAAAGTCTTAATTTTGGGGTTTCTAAAAAGCTTCAAAGCATTATAAACTGGAACAGCTTACAACAAGCAAGATTTAACTATGATAAAGTTCAGAAATGTTGGTTTTTAATTGTCATTTACAATAAAGAAGAATTAAAGAACGATAAAACTAATGTAATGGGTATTGATTTAGGACTGGATAATATTGCTACACTAACTTTTAAAGATGGATTAAATCAATATATATTCTGTGGTAAAAAACTTAAATCAGTTAATTCCTATACTAATAAGCAAATATCTCATTTACAATCAATAGAAATGAGTAAATGTGGTTCTGATAAGTTTAAAAATACTAAAAGAATTAATAAACTTAGAAGATATAGAAATAATTATATCAATGATTATCTTCACAAAGTTAGCAAATTTATTATTGATAAAGCAATTTCTAATAATGTAGGTAAAATAGTTATAGGTAAACTAAAAGGAATTAAACAAGATATGAATTATAATAAGACTTTTGTCCAAGTTCCGATACAGTGTTTAGCTGAATTAATCAGTTACAAAGCTAAATTGCAAGGAATAGAAGTCAAATTTCAAGAAGAAAGTTATACAAGTGGTTGTTCTGCATTAGATTTAGAACCTATAACAAAGAAGAATTATGATAAATCAAGAAGAATAGTAAGAGGATTGTTTGTAAGCAGTTATGGACTGATTAATTCTGATGTAAATGGAAGTCTAAACATACTTAGAAAATCAGAAAAATGTATTCCTGAATTAGTGCGAGCTATGAGGGATAAAGGGAAATTGAACTCTCCCAAGCGTATAAGGGTTGCTTGTTAATATAAGTGGAAACTTAAATATCAAACTACGCTAAAAGAATCCTTGTGGCTTTATACCCAAGGTAGTTCAAAAACAGAATGCATAAATCACATGAGTCAAGGGCAGTCATAGAGAAAAATTTAATGTTCCCAGGTATAACTTTATAATTAAAGAATAGATGAAATAAAGCTTGTATAAAAAGTTTTATTTCATCTATTTTCATTTATAATATTTATTATGAAATTACTTTAAAATTAACAAATTGATTATATTTCAAAAAATGCTTTAGAATATATGGCAGTACCACTAACTCCAGATAATCCGTTAGCTATAAGCTCTAGTGCCATAAATGCATTATCTGGTACTTCGAATGGTGCCTTAATATTATAATTACTAGCTTTTTTAAAACCAAACTTAGGATAATATTTTTCATGACCTAATACAATTACAGCTTTAAAACCGAGTTCTTTTGCTATCTTATTACCTTCATTTATTAGTTTACTTCCAATTCCTTTATTTTGATAGTTAGGAAGTACTGATAATGGAGCTAATGCTAAAGCTTCATATTCACAATCATGATTCTTAATTAACATTCTAGTAAAAAGAATGTGTCCAACAATAAGATTTTTATTTTTAGCAACAAGAGAAAGTTCTGGAATAAACTCAGGGCTTTTCCTTAATTTTGATACTAAATTATGTTCACAATGGTCTGTGTGTTCAGCATTTTCAAAAGCTTTTTTAATCACTTCTTCTACAGTAGTATAATCTTCTTGTTCTTCTTTATATATTTTAATATCCATATTATATTATCTCCTTATTTATGTTCTAAAATTTATTTATATAAGTAGCACTAAATATTTTACATCAAAACTAATATAGAGTTCCACAATGGAAATTTAACTTATACATGATTTTAATTTTCGTAACAAAAAATTTTCACCATGAATTAAAAGTTAAGAATGAAAAATGAAGAATTATGGTGTAAATTAATTTTTTTAACTGATTTGGATTTTCTGGAGAACACTGTTCCCCCTACAGTTAGTCAATTGAGAATTGTGAATTGAAAAGTTATGAATGTAATAGTTTCAAGTATAATACTGAAAAGCATTAATTTTTTTACATATATATTAATTTTAGAACTGGTATATCTAAATAATGTATATCATTTATCTTCTCTATTAATATTAGTAGCCTTACCTAAAAATATGCTTGTATAATGAAGAATTTTATGTTTTCAAAAGAAACTTGTTGTTATATTAATTAGTACTTCAAGCTTTAATTAATAGCAATTAAATAATAGAAATATCCTAATGTGGAGTGTAGTACATAAATTCAAAATAAAAAATCTGTAGCATGTATTATGAAAATTTATAACAATAACATCAATTATTTGACATTTATATTGTACAAATTTGTCAATGTACAATATAATTAAAATTAATTCAAAAAAATACTAAAAATACTAAAAACATTATAAATATTACAAAAAATACAAACAATATATAAAATAATAAAAAAATATAACATAAGGCTTTTAAAGGAGAAGAATGATGAAATCACTTAAATCATCGAATACTTTTTATATGGCAGTTCAAAATTTAAAATATCGAAAATTTAGAAGTATAGCAATGATTTTTTTTATTATATTGTTATCTGCATCTTTATTTACAAGTTCCTTAATCATTTTTAACATAAAAATAGGTATGGATAAGGCAGTAGAAAGAATGGGTGCTGATATTATTGTAATCCCAGAGGGGTATAAGGAAGAATTAAAAACATCTATGTTTACGGGAGAAGCATGTACCATTTACTTTGAAGGTAATTGGGCGGGGAAATTGTCTTCTGTAGAAGGAGTTAAAAAAGCTAGTCCACAATTATACTTAGCTACTATGACAGATAGCCTTTGTTGTGTAGGAGGCAATCAATTAATTGCATATGATGAATCTACAGATTTTATAGTAAAATCATGGCTCCGCGAAGATAGTAAATTAAAAAAAGATGAAGTTATCGTGGGAAGTGACTTAATTGTTGGGCAAGATGGAATGTTGAAATATTTTAATTATCCTTTAAAAGTAAAAAATAAAATGGAAAAAACAAATATGAGTTATGATACATGTGTTTTTATGTCTTTTGAAACCGCAAAGGAATTGGTACAAACCAAGGAAGCAAAAGGTTACTTGAAATTTAATAACTATGACAACTTAAGCTCTATGGTCACCATTGATGTAGAAGAGGGTTATGATATAGAGCAAGTTAAGAAAAATATTGAATATGCATTCCCAAAACAAGGAATTAATGTTTGCACTGCAAATACTTTAGTTAGTAATACTGTGAATAATATGAAGCAATTTCAAAGTTATAGCACAGTTTTAATAACTCTTTTATTCATTATGACATTTATGGCTTTAATTCTTATATTTTCTATGACTATTAAAGAAAGAAACAGAGAATTTGGAATTTTATATACTATGGGTATGATAAAATCTCAGCTTGTGAAAATGATTGTTATTGAAGCTAGTATAATAAGTTTAATTGGAGGGATTTTAGGTGCTACTTGTTCTTATGGATTAATTGTTATATTTAAAAATTTTATTGCTGTGAAATTACAGGTTGATAAATTGCAATTATACGGACCAGCTATATTCAAAAACTTTTTAGTATGCATAGGAATTTCATTAATATCAGGAGTAATAGCTTCATTATACTCAGCATACACAGTAGGGAAAAAAGAACCATATCATTTAATTAGTGAAAATCAAGTTTAAAAGATAACTAGGTGGAAAATATTATGAATTTAAAAACTGTAAATTTAAAAAAGAAATACATAAGAAATGGGCAAGAATTTTATGCTGTAAATGGTGTTAATATAGAACTACAGGATAAGGAATTTGTAGGACTTGTTGGTCATTCTGGATGTGGCAAAAGCACTTTACTTAATATGATTGCAGGAATTTTAAAACCTACAGAGGGAGAAATATTTATAAATGATATAAATATATTGAATCAAAATGAAAAACAATTGGCTAATATAAGGCAGCAAGTAATGGCATATATTTTACAAGGATATAATCTATTATCTAATTTTACGATTTTAGAAAATGTTTGTATGCCATTATATTTAGCAGGAAATAAAAATGTGGATACTGGTGCTGCTGTTAGGATTTTGGACTCTGTTGGTTTAAAAGATGTAGCAAATTCATATCCAACTAGTTTGTCTGGTGGAGAACAAAGAAGAGTAGCTATTGCAAGAGCATTAATGCAAAATCCTAAAATTATTATTGCAGATGAGCCAACTAGTAATTTAGATTATGAAAATGGCATTAATGTTATGGAGAGCTTAAAAAAATCTGCAGAATATGGAGTTTCAGTGCTTATTAGTACTCATGAAAAAGAATTTTATCACTATTTTGATCGTTTATACAAAATGGAAAAAGGCTGTATTGTTTAGATATTAAATTAAAGGGGAGTGATGTTATGGAAAGATCTGAAAATATTGTTATTACAAAAGAAAAGCTCATAGAACTTGAAAGTGCACCAAAAACAAAACTCCAAAGGCTAATGGATTATCTTATTTGTTTTGGGCCTATTATTATGGGAGTATTTGCTTTATTAGAATATTATTTTCTTCCCAATTATAAGAATAATCAAAGTACAAACTCCTATGGTATATTCATAGGAGCACTTATGTTGGCAGTTTTTATAGGTTTTGTAGTGAGCTTGTTTAAAAAAAGTGTATTTAGTAAATTAAGACATTTAGCGCCTTTTTATATTTTTGTATTTTTTTTACTAATGCTTTATGATTATTTAACTTTAAAGACTGGTATATTGATGATGCCTTATTTTCCTTGTGTAGATCAATTATTAAATGCAATGATAGATGAAAGAGTGTATTTATTTGATTGTGCTAAGCATTCTCTAATTTTATTGTTTATAGGATACTTTTCAGGTGCAGCTGTAGGGTTGATTACTGGTATTGCATGTGGTTATAGTAAAAAGATTAATTATTGGATATCTCCATTTATGAAATTATTAGGACCTATACCATCTACTACATGGCTTCCTATAGTTATGGTTCTTGCAGCTTCTTTATTTAAAGGAAGTATATTTATTATTGCATTAGGGGTATGGTATCCAGTTACAATGGCTACTATTACGGGTATCAATAATATTGATAAATCCTATTATGAGGCAGCAAAAACTTTAGGTGCTAAAAATAGTCAGTTAATATTTAGAATTGCAATTCCATCAGCAATACCAAATATGTTTCAAGGATTAACTACTGGTATGAGTAGTGCATGTACTGCTTTGTTAGTAGCAGAAATGTTAGGTGTTGAATCAGGACTTGGATGGTATATTACATGGCAAAAATCCTGGGCACAATTTGCTAAGATGTATGCAGCAATCATCATAATATGTTTGATCTTCATTCTAGTTAACGTAATTTTTTCACTTATTAAAAAGCGTGTACTACGTTGGCAGGAAGGGGTGGTACAATAATGAAAACATCTAGAGATTTAAAGTTAAATAAAGTATCTAAAAGTTTTATAAGAACAGATGCTGAGGGGATAACCAATGCTTTGGAAAATATAAATTTAGAAATTAATCCAGGAGATTTTGTTAGTATTGTTGGACCAAGTGGTTGTGGCAAATCAACTATTTTAAGGTTAATAGCAGGGCTAATTGTTCCAACCACTGGAAGAATTACTTTAGATGATGAAGAAATAAAAGGAACAGATCCAAAACGTGGAATGGTATTTCAAAAACCTACATTATTTCCTTGGTTAACTGTAGAGCAAAACGTATCATTTAGTCTTCGTATGCAAAAACAACTAAAAGGAAATGAAAATAATGTTGATAGAATGATTAATATGGTAGGGTTAGATGAGTTTCGTAATTCCTATCCCCATCAACTATCCGGGGGTATGGCACAACGTGTTGCACTAATAAGAACAATGATTAACGAGCCAGAAGTATTTTTATTAGATGAACCATTAGGAGCATTAGATGCATTTACACGTATGAATATGCAAGATGAACTTCTTAGTATGTGGAAAGAAAAAAAACAAATAATGGTTATGGTTACTCATGATGTAGATGAGGCTATATATATGGGCACAAGGGTAGTTGTTATGGAACCAAGGCCAGGAAGAATAAGAGAGGATATAGCTATTGATTTAGAATATCCTAGAAATCGTAATAGTAAAAAGTTCTTAGAATATCGTATTAAGATATTGGAGATGCTGAATTTTGGTAAAAATGAGTAGTAATAAAGAGGTGTCTTAAATTAAATTTACCTTGAGACAACCACTTTAAATATATTTTAATTTGGGGGAAAACAATGAAGAAGAAATTATTAAGTTTAATACTAAGTGCTATTTTAGTAGCATCAGTAGGATTAGTTGGTTGTAGTAAAACTGATAATTCAAGTGCAGATGCAGATAAGCCAGTTTCTGCTGGCAGTGTTTCAAATAAGGAAGGACTTTCGGAAGAAGAAGCTTGGAAATTAGAACCTGCTTATGGGAAATCAATTAAAATTGGATATAATGGAGGACTTTGTTTAGGAGCTTTTGGTATTGCATCTGAAAAAGGCTTTTATGAAGCAGAAGGACTAAAAACTGAAGTAGTGAAAATGACATCGCAAACAGATGCTCTTGGAACAGGACAAGTAGATGTAGCAGGAGACCATATTGCAACATTATTAGTTCCAGCTGTTAATGGTGTTAATATGGTATTTACAACTGGATGTCATACAGGTTGTAAATCACTTTATGTATTAGCCAATTCTGGAATAAAGTCAACCGCTGACTTAGTTGGAAAAACAATTGCTGTTGGAGATGGTATTGGCGGATCTGATCATAACATTTCATTGAGATTTCTAAATCATGATAATGTAGATCCAAATAAAGTAAAATTTAAACCAGTAGAATCTAGTGCTGTTATATTGGCAATGCAAAATGGTGAAGTACAAGCAGTAACTTTAAGCGATCAATTTGCAAAGAAGTTTGTAGATGACGGTACATTAAAGATTATTCGTTCTTTAACATTTGATGAGGATTTTGCACAAGAAACATGTTGTGTTCATGCAGTAAATAGTGATTTTTATGAAAAGAATCCTATTACGGTAAAAAAACTTACTCGTGCTCACCAAGAGGCAAGTAATTGGATAGAAAAAAATAAAGAAGAGTTTGTAAAAATTATGCTTGATAAAAAATGGGCTTCAGGAGATTATGATTTAGTATTAGATATTGCTAAAACATATAAATTTGATATTTCTGATAAGGCTACTGATGATACTTTACGTAGTATTATTAATGATTATAAAACATTCGGATTAATTAGTGAAGATAAAGATACAGATAAATTAATGGATTCTTTATGGCATGAAGTTTTAGCTGATAAATAAATGACGAAAGTTGAGGGCAGCATTTGTGAAGAATAGAGTTGGAATAGGAATTGTTTATTTAATTGTAGGTGTTTTATTGATTGTTGGACCGCAAACCTTTATACCTGTTTGTCCACAGGGAGAAAAAATTATGAAATGTTTTTGGACTCAACGTGCTGAATTAGGTGTTGGAATTTTATTTATAGCTTCTGGGGTTTGCGTGCTTTTAGCAAAGTCAGAATTAATTAGATTCGGAATAAGCATATCAAATATATTTTTAGGTGTTTTAACATTTTTGATACCAGCTGTTTTAATTGGTGGATGTAAAAAGCTTGATATGGCATGCAGAAGTATTACTTTCCCAATATTCTATGTAATTGCAAGTGTTGTAATTATAATTTCTTTGATAAATTGTTTCTATTTAAGAAAGAATTTATCATAAAATAATATTTAAAATAAAAGGTATTCTCAAGTATTAATTTTAAATTATAGCTTGAAAATACCTTTTTTATAATTATCTTTAGGGATATAAACAAATTATGAATAGAATTTGTTTTGTGTGAATTGTGAATTGAAAAAGTTGTGAATTAAATAGTTTTAATTATAATACTAAAAAGCGCTAATTATTTTCACATATATTAATCTTAAAACTGATATATCTATATTTATATAGTATTAACTTTTAAGACTAAATAGCATTAGACTTTATTAGACAACATAAAGATTGGACTTACATTGTCTTTTTATTTTCTATAAGTACGTTAGCACAAATATGATATAAAAGTTACAATAAAGTATATAATTTACATTTGATTTGATATAATAGTTATAAAATTTATACTGTACTTATAATATAAGAAAAATTTTTCATATTAAATGAAGTTCATTTTATTATTAATATTAGTAGCACTTAGTATAATAAATACAGTAAATTAATGGGGACGTAAAAATGGATAAAGTTAATGTTTGTGAAAAATTGAGTTTATTTAATGAATATTGGAATCCTAAAATTTTAGGAGAGGTCAATGAATCTTATGTGAAAGTTGCTAAATTTAAAGGAGAATTCCTATGGCATATTCATGAAAATGAAGATGAAATGTTTTATGTATTAAAAGGACAACTGATTATTAAATTTAGGGATAAAGACATTACTTTAAACCAAGGAGAGTTTCTCATTATTCCAAAAGGAATTGAACATATGCCTGTGGCTGAAGAGGAAGTACATGTAATGCTAATTGAAGCAAAAACAACGTTGAATACTGGGAATGTAATAAATGAAAGAACTGTAGAAAAGCTTGAAGAGTTTTAGTAGAGAAATTTATTAACTATCTAAGATCAATACAGATTAGTTGATAATTCAGATAATGATAACATTGAAATAACTAGCAACTATAAAGAATCTTAGAATGAAATAGTACTAGTTATTTTTATGAAAGATTAAAGACTTACGAATTCAACAGAAAAACTTAAATCATTAAAAGTAATTGTTATTTTAGGAAGGAAGATATGAAGTTTAAAGTAAGAGAAAAAATATTACACGGAAATAATAAATTATATATTTATGTACCTTTAGAAATACCGAAGCAACTTACAGCTGTAGATCCAATAGTTTGGGACAAGGCGATACTTGGTAATTCAACTGCTTATGAGTTTCTTAAAAAAATGTTTGTTTTTGCTTCAAGTTTAGAGGCTCAACAACTTATATATATCCCAACAAATCCTGCAAAATTAAATGAGTATAGAGATATATGGGAATATGGAATATTTGATATGGATATTGTACTTATAAATTATCATGGAGTTCAGCTTAAAGCTAAAGAAATATTTAAAGCTATTAAAGAAACAAATATAGTTTCTGAAAAACTTAGAGATATAGCTATTGAAGAAACACATATTCAGTATCCTAATCACTGGTTAACTGACAGAAAATTAACTACAAAGCGGTTCAAAAACCTTTTAATAATCTCAACTAACAGAGATGTATTTTTAAAATTTGCCTATGATACTAGGCATATGACGGGGATGGCGGATGACGAAGAATATAACTTTGACTACCATATTCATGAGGATTGGATTGGCACTTCAGAAGATAATGGATTTAATTTTTTATATTACCATGAAAAAGAAAATATGTGACATTAGCTAAAACATGTTGCTAATCAAGAACAATAGCTACGCGTATGTATAAGAAAAAATATATCTATATATAGTGTAACTGCTAGTAAAAAATTATAAATTTATTTAACTAGAAAGAGGGGAATTCTATTGATATTGTTTAAAGAGATTACGAGAGAAAACTTCTGGGAATGCATTGAACTTAGTGTTACAGAAAATCAGAAAAGTTTTGTGGCATCTAATGCAGTTTCAATTGCGCAGGCAAAAGTCCAACCAGAATGTATACCACTTGCAGTGTATAATGATGATACCATGGTAGGATTTATAATGTATTGTATTGATGAAGATGATGGTGAATATTGGATTTATAGAATAATGATTGATAAAGACTATCAATCAAATGGATACGGTAAAAAAACTTTAGAGAAGCTTTTAGAGATTATAAAGGAAGATAAGTCACATAATAAGATTTTTCTTGGGGTCCATAAAGAAAGTATTCAAGCTGTAAATTTATATAAGAGTGTAGGTTTTGATTTCAATGGACAAGTATTTGATGGTGAACACATTATGAGATTAGACTATTAATTGGCAGGGAGAAGCATATGAAAGTACAACTTAAAAAAAGTTTAACTGGACAAGCAGAAAATCCATCCAAATTTCAAATAAAAAGTTGACTTTAGAAGGTATAGAACTGGAAGAAAAATTAACATATTGCTTATCAATATTTACTGAGGGAACATTAGATCCAGATATTGCAGGTAAAAAACCAGACAAATTTATTACAAATCTTAAAAATGGCATTTTTGGAGATTTCTCAAAAAGATATATTATAGCTGTATATGATAATGATGAAGTTATTGGGATTCTAATAGGATTTCCACAAGAAGACCAAATAATGCACATTTATTCACTACATGTCTCACCAAAATATCGTAATAGAGGGGCAGCCTCTGAGTTATTATTCACATGTATAGATGATATGTATATGAGAAGTGTAAAAGACATCATTATAGATGTTCATGCTGATAATAAACCTGCATATAATCTATATAAGAAGTTTGGATTTGTAGAATTTTCATAAAATTATGATAAAATCTAAAGTACAGTCAGATATAATTTTATAAATTAGAAATGAAAAACATTGTGATTGGAGTGATTCTTATGAAATATCCATGCTTAAAGCCATTTGTAAATTCATAGCAGAGACTGCTATGAAGATGTTATAAAAATTACTTTATAAGTAGTCTTTGCTCATAACTTTATATTAATAGGGAGGGCAAGATATGGCTTATATTAGTGCACAAACTGTGTTACCAGAAGAAGTAATAAAATTAATACAAGAATACGTAGATGGAGAATGTCTATATATTCCAAGAAAAAATGGAAATGAAAAATCTTGGGGCGAAAAGAATGGCATAAAGAAAAGTTTTAAGAAAAGAAATAATGAAATATTTTATAAATATATAAATGGAAGTGCTGTTGTTGAACTATCAGAAGAATATTATCTTTCAGAAAAAACTATAAGAGGGATAATAAGTAAGGAAAAACGTTAATACTTATTATAAAAAAGTCTTATTTCAATTAGTATTGATAATAAGGCTTTTTTTGTATCTATCGCAGCGTTGGATATAATTTAGCAAAAATCTCTACAAAGTGGCAAAGAAGAATAAACTTATGCTATATGCTTGAATTCTATTATGAACCGTTTATAAGATTTTAATATAAAAATGTGGATGTTAGAATGAAGCTATAAACAATAATGGAATTTGAGTGAGGGGATAAAGATGAAGTTGGAATTTAGAATACCTGTAAAAAGTGACATTGAAGATATTTTGACATGGAAATATGATGGAATATATTCATTTTATGATAACAGCATTCAGAAGGAAAAGATAGAGTGGATAGAGAGTTGTATTAATTCAGATGATAATTTTTCAATTTATAATGAGCAAAATGAACTTGTAGGCAATTGTTCATTCTATTATATTGAAGAATTCTTCTGTTTAGGTGTACAAATGAGACCAGAACTTACTGGAAAAGGCTTTGGTACAGAATTTGTAAGGGCCATAATTAATTTTGGAAAGAAAAAATATAATTTAAGTTACATTGATTTAACAGTAGCAAAATTCAATAAAAGGGCAATTAAGGTATATGAAAAATTAGGTTTTAAAATTATTGAAGAAATTGTTAATACTATAAGAGGTAATGACTATGATTTTCTAATTATGAGATTGATATTTGATATATAGATATACCAGATCTAAAATTAATATATATGAAAAAATGATATTTTAGTATTGTAGTTAAAACTATTGAATTCACAACTCACAGATGTATTGATTATAAAGAGGGAGTTCACAATTCACAATTGTGGTTATTTCTCAGCAATAACTGAGAAATTTAAAATTGACTAGTTGTAGCGGAGAACAGTGTTCTCCATAAATCCTAAGCCATATTTATATAATTTTAGTTGTAGCGTTTGATGATGTTATATATGTAAAAAATATCTGGCGAACACTGTTCACCCCTACGAGAAAACAGTAATTGTATTTCTATCAAAAAATTAGCTAAAGAAATTAACTTACACCCCTGGGGTATGTAACAGATTAAAAAAGTTTTATGGAAATTAAAATACATGAATAAGCCTAGTAAATATAAGCTAAACTCTAAAATACTCCTGGGGTGCAGTATAGTATGGCACGATAGCTACATCATTAAAGAATATTTTAGTTATATTGCTTATCTCCATTAATATTAGTTGAAGTTTTTGGTGTTGTATCAAATCATACTGCACCTCAGGGGAACCCTAACGGGCTTCACTACTGTTCCCAAGAGGTGGAGACTATCTTAATTTATAAAGATTTAAGCTATTTCTTAATTTTTATATAGCTTAAAACATTAAAAATGAAAAGAAGACCTCCTTTGATTTATTTGACATGGAATACTTTATTTGGTAATATGAAACCAGAGTATAATTAAGAATGAATATCAATGTCAATGTCATACCAAGGGAGGTATAATAAAATGCAACAGAAATTAAGTGGGGTTCCTGAAACATTACTTATTCCACTTTGGGCTAGAGCAATTGAAACTAAAAATTCAAATCCAATAATAAAAGATTATAAAGCAATAGAGATGATGGAAAATATTGATTATGATTTCTCAAAATTTGATAATGCTTAGATGTCTCAAACTGGAGTTGCTGTACGAACTGAAATTCTTGATAATGCTACTAAATCTTTTATTGATAAAAATCCTAATGCTATAATTATAAATATTGGTTGTGGATTGGATACTCGCTTTTTAAGATTAGATAATAATAGAATTGTATGGTATGAATTAGATCTACCTGAACCAATTAGAATAAAAAAGCAATTTTTTGAGGAAATGGAAAGATACAGAATGATAGCTAAATCTGTCTTTGATTATTCATGGATTAATGAAATAAAAGTATCTAATGAACCAATCTTGATTATAATTGAAGGACTATTAATGTATTTTACAGACCAAGAAGTGAAAAAATTAATAAATAAATTAGTGTCATCATTTCCAAATGCAGAAATGCTTTTTGAAACAATGACACCTAGTATAGTGAAGAGAAGTAATAAACATGACACTGTAAATAAGGTTGGGGTTAGTTTTAAATGGGGAATAAACAGTGGAAAAGAAATGTTAAAATTTAACGAAAGAATTGATTTTATTGAGGAGTGGAATTATTTTGACTACCATAAGGATAGATGGCGTTGGTTTGGGCGGCTAGCATTAATTCCATCATTTAGAAAGCGTTTCAATAATAAAATTGTTCATTTAAGATTCTCTTAATAAGTATTAATATTTTTAAATTTATGAAATAAGGACAATTAAATATTAGATTAGCTTAATATATTTATATTTAATTAATAACTATAAATGATTTTTATAATACCGTATTATTCAGAAATGAGTTTTACGGTATTTTTATGTGGCAATATAATAAAAGTTATTGTTGAAAACTGAAGAATATGGTATTAGAAAATTATATACAATTGATAGATATATTAGTATATAATTGTAGCATATTATGGAGATTACTTATGTTATGTTGATTGGAGGGACAAAGATATGGATATAATTTTTGATTTAGGAAAAGAAAGTGATATTAATGAATTAGAACAGCTTTATAACGATCTAAATGACTATTTAGAACAAGGAATAAACTATCCTGGATGGAAAAAAGGGATATATCCTGTTCGGGAAAATGCAATTAATGGAGTTAAAGATGGTAATCTATATGTATTAAAACACAATGGAAAAATCATTGGTTCTGTCATTCTAAGGCATGAACCAGAGGCTGCGTATTATAAGGCTAAATGGGAATTTGAATCTGACTATTCAGATGTTTTTGTTATATATACATTTGTAGTTCATCCCAAATTTTTGAAATGTGGTGTAGGCAAAGCATTAATGGACTTTTCTATTGAACATAGTATTAAGTCACAAGCTAAATCAATTAGATTAGATGTTTACGAAGGCAATACACCTGCTATTAGATTATATGAAAAATGTGGTTTTAAATATATTGATACAGTTGACCTGGGACTTGGAAACTATGGACTGAACTGGTTTAGACTATATGAAAAATTGCTATAAGGATAGTGAGCGCAATTTTCTTATAAGATATGAAGGCTACAAATTTAAATAATTTTTTAAGATACTGTATTATTCAGAAATGAGTTTTACGGTATTTTTATGTTGCAATATAATAAAATTAATTGTTGAAAACTAAATATTGTGGTGCTTGGGAATGAATTATAATATGACCCTTTCAGGAGATAATCACTATGGGCTACAAAAATAAACATTTGAAAAATTATAAATATACAATCCCAGTAACAATAAAAATATTAATGAGATTGCATATAAGCGAATATTTATTTTTTATCTATATCTAGAACTGTTTGCAGTAACACATTAGCTCCTTTTAAACAATTATCAAGTGGTGTTTTTTCTATTTCACAATGGCTGTGTCCGCCAATACTTGGAACAAAAATCATGGTTGTAGGCAACATATCTGCCGTAAATTGGGCATCATGGCCGGGACCACTGTACACTCTCATATTAGAGTAACCATAAAGATTAGCATTTTTCTCTACAAAATTAATCAATTCATTATTAAAACTAACAGTTTTGCGTGACCATAATTTCCTATAAGTAACTTTACATTTTGCTAATTCTTTGGGGATATTTTCAATAATTTCAACCACTTGTTGTATTACTTTTGGATTTTGATGTCTTGCATCTAATGTAAATTTAACATTATCCGGTATAATTGTATGTATATTAGGGAAACAAATTATTCTACCAGTAGTATAAACTAATTTATCATCAAGTTTATTAAGTTCTTTATGCAAATATTGAATAGCTTCAGAAGCTGCTAGAAGAGCATCTTTTCTCATTTTTTGTGGAACTGTTCCAGCATGACCAGCTTGGCCAATAAATTCAAATTCATAATTTACCATTCCAACAACACCTTCTACAACACCTATATCTACTTTTGATGATTCTAAAACTGGACCTTGTTCAATATGAAGTTCCAGAAGAGCCATATAATCTTTGGGATTTATTCTGTTTTGTTCTTCACCTTTATATCCGCTTGCATCCAGTGCCTCACCAAAGGATATACCATTCTTATCCTTAGAATCTAGCATTTTTGATTTATCAAATTTACCTGTAATAACACCTGAGGACATCATAGCAGGGTCAAAACGAGCACCTTCTTCGTTAGTCCAAATCATAACTGTAATTGGATGGCGATGTGGAATTTTTTCTGTAACTATAGTTTCAGCTACTTCCATTGCTGTAAGTACTCCTAAAATACCATCATAGTTTCCACCTTGTACTACTGAATCACAATGTGATCCCATTGCAATATGAGGAAGGGTTTCTTCAGAGCCTTTGAAAGTAGCATACATATTTCCCATATCATCTGTTGTTATACTTGCTCCTAGTTCATTCATTCTCTTTGAAAATTCTGCTCTTGCCTGAAGGGCTGGCTTTGATAAAGATAATCTTGTTATTCCGCCATTTTCTGTAGCGCCGAACTTACTGAAAGTAATAATCTTATCTTCTAATCTTTTTTTATCACAAATTAACATATAACACACTCCCTTACATATTTAGTGTACAACTTACTAAAACACTTGTCATGCCTATATTTATCCAATGGTTACTAGTTCTGATACTAGCACTTATTAAAAGTAGGGTTAAAGAGCGGCTACGTCTCTCTTCAAAAATAAATTTGTGATATTTTTGTTTTACAATTAATTTATAATATAAAGATTATAGTTTTACATAAAATTATTATAAAATAAAGTTAATTCCAGATATTATAAAAAAATTAAATTTAAGTGAAAATCAAATGAACCTTTTAGAAGGTATATGCGTCTAACTAGTGTAAGGCAAAAAAGTAGCGCTGCAATTTGCAAGGAAAGGTAGGAAGTCAATTGAATAAAGATACATTTATAGATAAAGTTCTTGAGACTGAGTCTACTTTATATCATGTATCTAAATCAATTTTGATTTATGATCAAGATTGTGAGGATGCAGTTCAAGGAGCAATTTTAAAAGCTTATAACAAATTAGATACATTAAAGGAAGAACAATATTTTAAGACGTGGTTAGTTAGGATACTCATAAATGAATGTTATAGTTTAAAACGTAGTGAATGTGCAACTGTATCTTATGAAGAGTACTTTGAGTTTACCAAGGCTGATGATAAAAAGGATTATAGCGGATTATATTTGGCAATTCAGAAATTACCAGAGCGGATTCGTATTACAATTGTACTTTATTATGTAGAGGGATACTCAATAGAAGAAATTAAAAAAATTTTAAAAATACCTGCAGGAACTGTAAAAAGTAGATTATCAAAAGGACGAAAGTTATTAAAAATAGAACTAGAAGATATGGAGGTATCGTATGAATAATCATAATTGGGATAATGCCTTTCCAGATACACCAGAAAATTTTAAAAATAAGGTAAGGTCTACATTAAATAGCTTACCAGATCAAAAGGAGAATTGTGAAATGGAAAATAAAAAATCATATAAAAAAGCATCATTTAGAAAGAGAACTATGGTTGCACTAGTAGCTGCTATGGTAGTAGGAACAACTGTATTTGCTGCAGGAAAAATTGTATCTATAGAGTCACATGGAAGTAATATACCAAATTATACTACCATACCTACAGAAGAAAAAGTAAAAAAAGATGTAGGATTTAATCCTAAATTAGTTAAGGAATTTGATAATGGATATACCTTTAAAGGTGGACATATTTTTGATGAGACAGGTAATGATTCAGAAAGAAATCCTGTATTAAAAGCAAAAGCATTGAGTTTTGATTATACAAAAGGAAATGATGAAGTAACTCTTAATATGGATGAGGGAAGATTGGCAGGAGAATCAGGAAAAGAAAAGATTGTTGATAACTATAATAGTATAGATTTATATTATACTTCATATGCCAACAAATTAGTCCCAGGAAATTATACAATGACAGAACAAGATAAGAAGGATGAAGCGTCTGGAAAATATGTATTTAGCTTTGGATCTGTCGAAGAAAAAATTTCTCAAATTCAATATTTACGTTGGATGCAAGATGGAATTCATTATTCTTTCTTAGTAGTAGATTCTGATCTATCACAAGATGAATTGATTAAAATGGTTCATCAAGTTATTGATGCTAAATAGAAATAAGAGCAGAGATATTTGAAATTTTGAAAATAGAATAGAAGTATTTGTTTCTTACTGTTAAGGATACAGTGTTTATTAAAAATCTATCCTGCATTTTTAAGAGTATCTAGGTTTTATGTATAAATCAGCAGCCATAATGAATCTTAATATCATTATGGCTTTTTTCTGGTCCTAGCATCGGGATCAACTTGATGGTGAAAATCCGTTGTGAGCTTGGTAGGGGAAGTAATATAGGGATACAATGTGAAGGCTTAAATACTTAGAAATTAAGGATTAATAATGAAGAATGAAGAATTCAGGAAAAAATTCACTAAAGGTGGATTTCTTAAAATAAAATTAATTTTAACAAAACTTCAAAGGCTTTGGTTATGGAGTTTTAACCATAATTATTCATCCTTAATTTTTAATTTTAAATACATAAATGAAAATTTAACTAACACTATGGAGAGACTACATTTGCTAATATCTTTATAATAGAGCGAATACATAAGAAAGAAATATCTGAAAATGTTAAGTTTAGTTGACAAATCTCCATCTTCACTTGATAGAAAACAATTTTAGTTTTTAGTATACTATATCTACAAGTTAACTTGAGATAAAAGAGAATTGAAATAAAAGAAAAGATGGTGATTATTATGTCATTAGGTGAAAGATTGTTGTATTTGCGTAAAAAAGCAGGTTTATCACAGGAAGATGTGGCTGAAAAATTAAATGTATCTCGACAAACAGTAAGTAAATGGGAAACTAACCAGACGGTCCCTGAATTGATTAAAGCAAAATTATTAAGTCAGCTGTACAATGTAAGCTATGACTATCTTATTAGTGAAAGCCATATTGGTGGTGATGTTACTAGTATTGAAATGATAGTTGATGAAATTGATTGGACTAGCGCATGGAGTAAAAAGCATCCTATTTTAGCTTCATATCAAGGTATAGAAGGAATAAATACCTACTGTGAAAAGATATCCGAGTTGTATGACACTTTTAAAAATGAGTTCAATTTTAACGATGTGGATACTGTTTTGATTTTAAAAGATATCCTTTACCAAAAATATAAAATGGAAAAAAAGAAAAACAAGTAAAATGAATATTATTTGTGATAATTTTATTTTACAATCTTATTGCAGTAAGAATTAGCAAAAACAAATAGATTAAAGCATCTAGCATCGCATTATTCAGAAATGAATTTGCGATATTTTTTTGTGGTCGGATATTTTATACTAACATTAATAAGTAATTTTTAGAGTATATTTAGGCGCTTTTTTATTAGAATATATAAGAAATAAATAGAAGTTTAAATTTTTATGTTATTTATTTAAAAGAATTATAAACATTATACTTAATATATTATTTAATTTATGTAGAGACGAACAGTGTTCGTCTCTACCATATATCATCTACTGAAGATGTCATAAATTTATATGATAACGTAATTTGAATATAAGACGAATTGGAAGTAAAATATGTTCTTTGCTACGAAAATAAACTATATTTCTATTTTCGTTTGCAACTGCGAAGTAAATCATGAATCGTTGAAAAGTGAATAATACGGTATTGAAATATAATTATATTAAATATAATATAATTATGTAGGACTAGCTATGGTAAAACGGAGGGGGGGGAAGTGCATGAAGTTACAAAGTATAAATGTTTTTAATTATAAGGAATTTTCTAGCCCTTATAAAAAATCAGCAAAAGAAAAATTTATATCTAAAGATAGTGAAAAGCTTAGAAGTGATATAAAAAAGAATTTAAATTCAAATACATCAGATAATGAAGAAGAAGTTATAAGTTCTAAAATAATTACTACTGCAGATGGAATGAAAGCATTATTATTATTAAAAGATTTAAAAGTCATTTCAACATTGAAACTTGGTAAAACTACAAATGCCTTTAAGCAAATAGAAGAAAGTGAGATTAGTGACTTAAATAGCATAATATTAGAGTATAATGAATAGTTAGTTTTATATTTATAATAAATAATTTTTTAAATACCGTATTATTCAGACGTGAATTTTACGGTATTTTTACATCATAATTCAAATATTTTATGATGTTATATTAACTTCAATAAGTGATTTTTATAACATAATATTATTTTCTGTAGGGATGAATAGTGTTCGCCTGAAAATTTAAATTGAATCATATTATTTGATATTGGATATACGGTTAGTATTTCCAAACATTAACTTGGCATCAATATTTAAAAATATATTGTTATAACAAATTACATTCATATAGTCATAATGTTATAATCTATATAGATTAGATATGTGAATAAAAACTGGTGAACAATGTTCACCCCTACGATATCATTAATTTATATAATGGATTAATGTATTTTCATTGTATGCCAAGGCAAAAGAGATCTTTTAGTAAAAGTTTTTGACGAGAAGCATTTTTTCAAGATAAACCTATTATTCATATAATTTCTATTGAAAGGAAGTAAAGAAAGTCATGAGTATCATCAATCCACAAATTCCAGCAGATCCGATAAAGGTAGACGATTTTTCATCATATGCACAGCGATATTTATATGAGGAAATACCAATCATTCAGATAAAGAGCTATGAAGAACATATTGAACATTTTGATTTTTCCAAAAGCGAAATCAATAAAAGTATTTTCGAAAACTGTACCTTCCTTGATTGCAGTTTTGAAGGGGCAAGCTTTGTTGACGTCGTATTCAAAAGCTGTAACTTATCAAACAGCAATTTTACAGACGCATATTTCGAAAGGTGTCAATTTGTTGCCTGTAAATGTGTAGGAGTAAATATGAGCGACACTATTTTCAAGCACACATCTATGCAAGGATCAAATTTTCAGTATTCCTATTTCGATAAAACTAAAATGACAGACATTGCTTTTGAGGATACGGATGTCACCGAGGTATCTATAACTGAAGCTAAATTGAAAAGGTTCGAAGCAAAAAATTCGCGCTTTATTAAAAACAACTTCTTCAAGACAATGTTGGCAGGTATTGATTTTACAAAAAATGAGCTTATTGCTCCAACGGTATCTGCGCCACCAAGTGAACTCAAAGGAGCTAAAATCAGCATGGTTCAGGCGTCTGATTTAATTAGTCTTTGGGGAATCATTGTTGAGTAGTAATGAGATATAATTTTTATTGTGAAACTATACAGGATATGAGAAAGCCCTTTAATCCATCTAATTGAATGTGCTAAATATGTAGAAGCAGGGTAGATTCGCCTTCATTGGCTCAGCTATTCTGCTTTTCCTTTCACCGTCTTTATGTGAGTATATGTCATATAATTTTGATCACTTAATTTGGCGATACTAGATATGAGAAGAAAAATCAGCCAATGATGTTCGTTCCTGCAATATTTTAAATGATAAAACATATAAAGTTTTATATAATGGCAGAAATTAATTAAAGAATATTATATTGTACACAAAAATAATATAATAATATACCAAATATATTACAATATTACTGAAACTTAAATTTGTTGATAAGAATAAACAAATTTAATGTTTCTATATGAGGGGGAAATATGGTAAATACAGAATTAACAGTAAAACAAAAGAAAGCGGATATGGATCTATATATAATTGTTATTGTAACAGCTATAGTTCTAGGAAGTTTTATGATATTTGGAAATCAAATTATGAACTTTGTAGAAAATAAAAGTATCAATATTATATTACGTACAATGGTTATAGCTCTCATTCAATTTGGCATTGCAGGTCTTGGGATAACAATAGTTTCTATTTTGAGAAAGGAAAGTTTTTTAAGATATGGGCTGAAGAGAAAAGGGGCATTAAAGTCAATCGTTCTTTCTACAGTTGTGTTCATACCGAATATTATATTTGGATTTGTAACAGGGCAAGCAACTAGGTATTTACCATTTCAAAGTGTGGGTATGACAGAAGAGGTATTAGCAAGCTCATTTCCTGCAAATATAATTGGTATGGTATTAATTTCAATTGCTTGGGGATTTTTTGAAGGATTTAATTATGTAGTAATCAATGAAAAGATTAATATTAGGTATCCAAGTGAAAAAAAGTGGCTGAATTGGGGTGCAATTATTTGTGCTATAATGTGCCTTTTAATTCATGGAATCATAGGAGTTACAGCAGAGAATATAATTGAAGGAATTACAGTGTTTATTATTATATATGGTATGCTTATGATAAAGGAACTTACCGATAACGCATGGGGTTGTGTGTTTATTTTTATATTCTTATGGAATGCATTTTGATATACAAGATTATATTGCAATGTTATGTTAGTAGGCTTTTATATTATTAAACATCATGATTATTAAAAGAATAATTTCTTAAAATACCGTATTATTCAAAAATGAATTTTACGGTATTTTTTACGTCTTGCTTTGATTATAAGACGTACTAAGTATTAAAATTTGTTCTTTGAAAATTGAATAATGCGGTATTTACAAAATATGTTACAATTGATTCGTGATAGTAAAATTATGTGAACTAGTTGTTTATTAAATTAGCCGATAAATAGGAATTTGATGGTGAGATTATTTATTAGAGTGTGTTAAAATGAAGGGAAAAACAGAGTATATGAGTTTTATGTGATGCAGGTATAAGAACGGACAGGGATTAGATAAGTTATACCCATTCTAATATCCTGACCGTTCAGATAGATTAAATGCTTGTTTTAAATTATATGTGTGAAAGTAAAAACATTTTATAGTATTTAAACTTAAAAGCCTAGAGATTCGCCAACTAGGATAACTTTTATTCTTCCTTCTGTTTTGCACATTCTAGTTTCAATAACGTAAGAACAAATACAATCCTTTGATTTACAATTTCCACAAGAACCATCGATAACACAAGGTGTCTTTGTAGTAGAATTTAAAAATGAATCTGAAGAACAGCGTAAAGCATTAATTGGAGCTACATATGTTCTAGCCCTATCTATAGCATTTTCAATGTTCTTACAAACCTTATTCATACCAATAACAGCTATAACACTTTTAGGACCAAAAGTAATTGCTGCTACTCGATTGCCTACACTATCTACATTAACCAATATACCATCTTCACTTATTGCATTGAAGCTTGTCAAATAGGTATCACATAGCAATGATTTACGCATCAATTCATATCTTTCATCTATTGTTTGAGCTTTATCACGATCAATTATAGTAAAATTACCTTGATATATTTGGTCAATAAGTCCAATTTCTTTAAGTGTAACAGATCCACCCCATGACACCGATGAGTGTTCTGGGATAAGTGATAGTGCTTTTTTAGTTGCATCTGTAGCATTATCACAGTAATAAGCTTCAAAATTTCTACTTTGAAGATTTTTAATTATTTTTGTTGCCAAAAGTTGATATCTTGCTTTTATCGAATTGTCTTTTTTTTGCATTTTTATTCCTCCATTATGACTTGTTATATAAAATAATTAAAGTTATTGTATGTTTATTATAAGTATATTACAATAAACATAAAAAATATGTTGCATATGCAACGAGGTGTTTGTTATGAAAGAATTAAATTTATTAGCTCAATCTAGCCTGTTTTCAGGCATTGAACCAACTGATATTTCCCAAATGCTTATGTGTCTATCAGCGACGCGCAAAGAATATGATAAAGATGAAATGGTTGTTTGTGAAGGGGATCAAGTCAATGAAATTGGTATTATACTTCAAGGTATTGCTCAAAGCACTAAATTAAGTGTTAAAGGTAAACAAATTATTGTATCTCTTCATTACCCAGGTGGATATACTGCTGTTTTAACAGCAGCCAGCCGTACACGTAAATGTCCTATGTCGGTACAGGCTTTAGAACCTCTTAGCGTTCTTTTTATTCCTATAAAAAATGTGTTAGCAAATTGTTCAAAGTTGTGTATGGCGCATGAACAATTACTTGGTAATCTTTTTGATAGTATTGCAGAGAGAGCATTAGAGTTACATGATCGAAATGATTGTTTGATTATGCCAACTATTCGTGATAAGGTTCTAACTTATTTAACTAGACTCAGCCGTGAATCTGAAACACAAGTTGTATCAATTCCTTTTAATAGGGAAGCAATGGCGGAATATTTAAATGTAGATCGTAGTGCCCTATCTAGGGAACTTGCATGGATGAAAAGAGATGGTTTAATCGATTTTTATAAGAATGAATTCAAGTTACTAAATAATAAATATGACTAAACTCATTTAAATATTTCTAGATATTAGATTATAAAACTGAATTATTTAATCTACAAACATTAAGTTGATAAATTCCAATTTAGGAATAGATTTAATATAAGTTGTAACAAATAAAAATAAATAAATTTCTATAATACCGTATTATTCAATATGAATATGCGATATTTTTTATGTCGTATTTCAGATATTTTACGATGTTATATTAACTTCAATAAGTATTTTATAGAATATAATATTATTTTGTAGGGGGAACAGTGTTCTCCAGAAAGTTCAAATTTGTTTCTGACATTATATATTGAATAGTCGGCTGATATTCCAATATATAATGTTGTAAAACATTATGTTAGCAGTAAAATTGATAAATATATTATTATTTCAAATCATATTTACATAATCTTCGCTTTAAAATGCAGTGATACTAGAAACCTATGAATGAAAACTGGCGAGCAATGTTTACCCCTACAATATTTTGAGTGATAAAACAGAGGAAGTCTTATATAATGATCAAAATTAATACAGTAATACACCGAATATGTTACAATATTACTAATATTTAGATAATTTTGCATATTTAGGAGGAAATAAATGAATTCTGAGCTGAGTTTATATCAGGTTAAATTGAAGGAAGAAGTTGAGTTTTTTTGGGAAAAAAGAGATCAATATATGAAGGAAGATATAATTCCAAATTGCACATTAGGAAATCCACTGGATGAAGAGGTCAAAAAATGGTTTTTCTCGAGAGAATACAAAGATCATATAATGAATCTTTTTAATAGAAATCAAGATCAATTGAATATCTTACTTTTTAGAAAAAATAATGAATATGTTGGATTTTGCGTTTATGTAACTTATATTTCTGAGGACGGAAAGTGCTTCATAGTTGATTACTGTATAGATTTCAATTATAGAAATCAAGGGCTTGGTAAGCAGTTTTTTTATCTTTTAAAAGATGAGGTCATTGCAGAGGGAGCTAAATATTTCGCACTTAATTTATCCAACGAGAATAACCGAAGATTTTGGAAATCTTTAGGGTTTGAAAAAGCATATACTGATGAATATGGAGAAGATGTGTATCTTAACAGAATAAATATGGACTTTATGGAAAATTAAATAATCATTCAGAAACTCAATAGGCTTAAAATTCTTATTAGATGAAATTGACTATTGAGATAAAGCTGACTAATTTATTAGTTAACAATATAATAGGAGAAAAAATGGTGTTATGATACTAAATGAAGTTTTAGAAAATATACAACTATTACAATGTGAATTACAAAGAATAAGTTCATTAATAAAGAATGAAATTGCTAGTGTAATTGTTGATGGAAGTGTTGTAAAAGGCGACTTTATTGAAGATTCCAGTGATATTGATTAGGCATCTTCAAGAAAATAACTAGTCAGTATGCTTGCCTATTTTTCATCCTACTTCCTCGATAGAACTTCATGATAGCCCAACTATCATGAAAACCTATCTCCTTGTATGATATAAAATATACTTCGCATCTTTAACTTGTTATTTTCTTTCAGATGCCATCGTTATTACAACCACTCATAAAAATATAGACTTACAAGTTAAAAAGTATGTAGAAGAAGTGATAAAAAATATTCAAAGTAAATTGCCTAAAAGAGAATATCCAAGAAAACCACTAGTTTATGATATTCAATGGCAAGATATTAATACTGTAAAAGAATGTGGGCAAAGAGAATTAAATGAATGGAGTGTAAGCAATATTCCAAAAGGATATCTAAAGTTGTGGTTATATGCTTTTGATAGCATTAAGCATCATGTTGTAATATATGGGGAAGATATAACACAATTCTATACTAAAATTGAACCTCAATACTTTGTTCCTATTCGCATGGAAAGAATACAAAAATCTATTATGGATTTAGGAGACAGAATTTCTGATTATGATATGAAAAATGCTACTATAACTCAAATAAAAAATGCTTGGGAAGCAATTAGATGTATATGTATTAGTAAAGGATTGTTAAGCATAAAGAAGAGTGATATTTTTCTGTTTTGCAAGACACTCTTTTCAGATAGGTCAGAGTTAGAAGTGATTGAAGACTTATACAATTTTTATTTAAATAAAGAAAATATAAAACTTTTAGAAGGGAATTTTAGAAAGAAATTATGTGATTTTTCTCTTAACATTATTCGAAGATATTATTTAGAAGTCCAGTAATTGTATTAATTAGTTAAGTTAAAATAGCAAGCTTTTATGAACCAAAATAAAAAGGAGATTACAATGAATAATGATTATATATTAAGATTAGTAGAAGACCTTGGAAAATTTGCTGCAAAGGTACTTTTAGACAAAGAGCAAGAAGAATATGAAAATATTAATTTAGATTCATTATCTTCAGAAGAAATACTTCAGATTTTATTAAAAAAGCTTGTTCTTGAAGGTAAATATAATGAAGCAGAAAATATACTATTTGAAGAATTGAATAAAAATCCTTCAAATGATTTAGTTAATGTAGGAAAAGATTTTTATAATATTTTACTTTCAAAAAGTGATGAAGAACTTATTAAAGGAGATTTCTCAAGAGGAGAAGTGCTTCAAGGATTAAATGATATGGAAAAATTTATTGAAAATTGATATTAAAATCAATTCTCAAATAGATAGCAATTATTAAGATATCGTATTGTTCAGCAATGAATTTTACGGTATTTTTATTTTATAATTTAAAGATTCTATATTAAATTTAGTAAGCATTTTATAAAAAATAAATATATTTTGTGTAGGGGCGAACAGTGTTCACTTAAGAATTAAGCTCTTTTAAAACTAAATAATACAATATTAGAAGATAAAAATTGTTCCTAAGGAATATGAGGAAATAATACAATAAAGTGTAAAATATGTTATAATTTTTATATAAATTATAACATAATTGTATTATGCTGACAAACAATTTGATTATTAAGGGGATGAGTAAATTGAAAAGTCATATTGTACAAGGGCTTCCAACTTTAGAAGAAGCAAAGTTATTATTGGAAGAGGCCGAAAAGATAAATTCAGGACTATGGATCGGACATTGTAAATATGTTGCAGAAAGTGCAAAATTGATAGCAACTAATTGTAAGGATTTAAACCCTGATGTGGCATATATCTTAGGGCTTCTTCATGATATTGGTAAAACAACGCCAAGTGGAAAAACTACTATAGGTCATATTATGGAGGGATATAATTATTCTATGGAAAGAGGATATAATCTTTTAGCTAAAATTTGTGTGACACACTCTTGTCCAAGTAAAAATATTTCAGATATTTTTGAAGTTAAAGAAAGTTACACAGATGATGGATATAATTTTGTTGAAAATTTCTTAAATACAGTTGAATATGATGATTATGATAAACTAATACAATTATGTGACGCATTAGGATTACATAATGGTTTTACACTTATAGAAAAAAGGCTTGTAGATGTTGCATTACGACATGGGATAAGTGAACATATAGTTCCAAAATGGAAGGCTTTCATGGAGCTGAAAAATTATTTTGATGAAAAAATAGGGAAATCTATATATAACGTATTACCAGGAGTTATAGAGAATACTTTTGAATTATAAAGTCAATTTTGCTACCAATAAGATAATAATTTAATTTGAAATATTCTTATAAAGCGTAGCACATTATATAATTAAATAATTTATTTATTTTAAGGCAGCAAAAAGAATATGATACTTATGAGGATTTGTAAATATTGTTTATTAGAGAGGGAAGAATGAATATTTATTTTTTGAGACATGGTCAGACAAACATAAATAGAGATGGAAGATATCAATCTACTGCAGATAAGGATTTAAATGACTTTGGAAGAAGACAAGCCGAATTGCTTGGAAAAAGATTAAAGAATTATAGTATAGATATTATGTATTCAAGTGATTTAAAAAGAGTAATGGAAACATCTGAAATTATAAACAAGTATATTTGTAAAGATATTATTATTAAAGAAGAACTTAGAGAGATAAATATGGGCCAATGGGACACACTTGCCATTGAAGAACGATATATAAACAATGAGCATTATGCAAAACAATGGCATAAGCATTTAGAAGATTTACCTTATCCCGATGGGGAGTGTGGTGGGGATGTATGTAAAAGGACACTGAAAGTTATAGATGAAATAATAGAAAAAAGCTATAAAGATATAGCAATAGTCACTTCCGGGGGAACTATTGCTATACTTTTAAGTTACTTTTTAGGGCTAGAACAATATAAAAGATTTAATATGAATATTGATAATTGTAGTATAAGCATTGTAAAATACGATGTTAAAAATAATAAGGGCATTGTGAAATGCATTAATGACACTGGGCATTTATATGATTTAATTTAACCATATTATTCACAATGCTAACATAAAAGACTAATGGGTTATATAATGACGTAATTTGATTATTAGACGATAGAGCTACTTAAATAAGAGGTGCAAATAATGTTTTTTTGAAAATTGAATAATACGGTATTTACAAAATATACCATAACAAATTTATAATAGTTTCAAATTATGAACTAATTTTGGTTAGAATAGAATAATTTGTTTTTTGTGGGGAGGAAAGCACTATGATTGAATCAAAGGCCTGGGATTGGAGTAAAAATACAAGTGACTATTGGTTAGTCCCAACGATTGAGTCATGTTATTTGGCTGAATCATGGAAATCAAAGGGATATGACAAATTTCTTGATTTAGGTTGCGGATTAGGAAGACATTCCATCTATTTTGGAAAGAAAGGTTTTGACGTTCACTCTGCAGATTTATCTAAAGACGGAATTAATCATTTGAAAAAGTGGGCGGAGGAAGAAGAACTGGAAATTAACACAGGGTTATGTGATATGCTTAATTTACCATTTGCTGATGATACATTTGATTGCATAATGGCATACAATGTAATTTATCATACCGACACTGAAGGGTTTGTAAAGTCACTTGAAGAAATTACGAGAGTGTTGAAAAGTGGGGGAGAATTATTTGTTACGTTAAATTCAAAAAATACATTGTCATATCAGAATGCTGACCAGAATAAACGTATTGATAATAATACTATATTAAGAAGTGAACATGATACTGAACAAGACGTTCCTCATTTTTATGTGGATATAGAAGATATAAAGAAATACTTTAAGGACTATAACTTCGTTAAAATCCCTATTGAGGAAATTGAATATTATAACATTGAGAATACTGAATATTTTTCGAGGCATTTTAAATTAATTGTAAGCAAAAAATAGGTATGGTTAAGGGGTGTTAAGTGAAATTTGGCACTCAATATTCTTAAATGATGAAACCGATATACAATTAAATAATTTATTCATAATGCCGTATTATTCAAAAAGAATAAGCGGTATTTTTATTTCGCAATTTGATTATTATGCGAATCATAACTATTGAAATTGAGAGTAGGAACAATGTTCTTTGAGAGTTGAATAATGCGGTGTGAAAAAGTAGAATTACTTCACATTTATTTGGAAAGGTAATTATCTTTACTAATAAAAATTATGATATAATTACCTTTAGTAAAATCAAAATAGTAATTTAAATAAAATATATCCAAGAGGTAATGATTACCAAACTATATATTTTGAACAAAATTATGTAAGCAGTAGTAGAAAAAACACTTAGTAAAGAAGTTGTTCAAGTAAGTGAAGATAAGAATGTGGCAGAAAAGAGAGGTACTAACAATGAATACACCATCATCAATAACAGAATTTGTAGGAACAGCAATTGGAGATACCGTTGGCTTAGTCATAGCTAATGTTGATTGTTTTCTTCATGAAAAAATGGGATTAGATAAAAAATATCGGTCTATAGGAATAATTAGTGCAAGAACAGGTGCAGGGCCACATATTATGGCAGCAGATGAGGCTGTAAAAGCTACTAATACAGAAGTAGTAAAGATTGAAATGCCAAGAGATACAAAGGGTGGAGCAGGACATGGTTGCTTAATCATTCTGGCAGCAGAAGACGTAACAGATGTAAGAAGAGCAGTAGAAGTTGTTCTTAAAGAATTAGATAGAACTTTTGGAGATGTTTATGTATGTGATTCAGGACACTTGGAGCTTTCATATACTGCAAGAGCAAGCTTGGCGTCAGAAAAAGCATTTGGTGCTCCAATTGGAAAAGCTTTTGGGATAATTGCTGGTGCTCCAGCTGGTATCGGTTTAGTAATGGCAGATACAGCAATGAAAACTGCAAATATTGAGATGGTAACATATGCAAGTCCAGATGCAGGAACAGCACACACAAACGAAGTAATTATAACAGTTACTGGAGATTCAGATGCTGTTAGAGAATCAGTAATAGCTGCAAGAGAAATTGGTTTATCTTTATTAAAAGCAATGGGGCAAGAAGCTCAATCTGCTACTAAACCATATATTTAGCAGATGATTTATTAATCTGTTTTTTCTTATTAAATGATCTAACTATAAAAAACGAATAATTTACTTGAGCACCGTATTATTCAGAAATGGATTCTACGGTGCTTTTACGTCGTGAAACAAATATATTATAACGTAAATATGATATTTAAAATATAAATAATGTTCTTTGAAAATTTAATAGTACGGTGTTAGGAAGTGGAAGTAATTTGTATTTATTCCCAAGCAAACCATGCATTAGTGTATAAATATGATATAATTACTATTAGCTAATTAACAATAGTAGTATATTATGTAACAAAGATTATTTATATTTTGTTAGGAGGTTATGGATAATGGTATTAATTATTGAATGCATTATTCTATGTGGACTATTTACTTTAATGGTGCTTCCACCATTATATAAAAATCCATTAAATTGCATAATGTCATATCCTACAGCGATTAGAGAAAGGGTAGAAAGTTTGCCCCAATATCAGTCATCAATTAAAAAATACGAAACTAAACATATTACGATTAAACTATTGTTTACATTATTATGTATTATTCTTATGACAGTAATCGCATGGGCTTCTGGTTCAAGAACATTTATAGAAGCTTTTATGCATATATTTATATTATTTTTTGCAGTTAATCTTTATGATTTATTTATATTAGACATATGGCTATTTTGTCATAACAAACGAGTAATTATCCCGGGGACTGAGGACATGGTAAAAGAGTATAAAAATCCCGTTCATCATATTAAAGGTGCCATTATCGGTACATTAATTGGATTAATTGTAGCCACTGCATCAAGTGGAATAATTGCATTATTTAATTTTTTTGTTTATAAATAAAATGAGCATAATCTTTAGCCGATTTCCTCTCAATATTCTTATTTAACGTTATAACTGAAAAAACGAATAATTTACTAAAACACCGTATTAGTTAGAAGTGAATTGTACGTGTTTTTACGTGGTAATACAAATATTTTATAATTTTATATTAACTTTAATAAATACTTTATAGAGCATAATATTATTTTAATGCCAAGGTTGATAAATATATTATTATGACAAGTTACATCCATATAAATATGTTTTACAATCCAATGACATTAGCTGGGTAAATGTAAACTAGTGAATAGTGTTCGCTCTTACGATATGATAAACAATGAAATATATGAAAAAATGTGGTATAAAACAAATTGTTTTTCGAGTTTGGAAGGAGCATATCATAACCATATTATCCATAAAGCTAACGTAATATCATCTATTAGAGGCTAATGAGTTATATAGCGACACAATTTGATTAAAAGGCGACGTAACTATTTAAATTGAAAATACGAACAATGTTCTTTGAAAACTGAATAATACAGTGTTAGGAAATAAAATCGCTTTGCATTTATTGTAAAAATAACCATACGTAATTATATAAATATAATATAATTACTATTAGCTAAATTACAATGGTAAGATGTTGTGATATATTAATTATATATAAAAAATCCAATAAATCGGAAACTGTGGGGTGGGAAAAATGGATAAATTTCAAAGAGGTATTGTTGTAATTATTTTTGCTTCATTGGCAATATATATAGTTCTTTCAATAGTGAATGTTGAAAAATCCTCTAAGTGGATAAAGTGGTATTGGCAAATGGATGTGGAGGAACAGAGAAAATATGATCCTCGAATCGCCATATGCCGTTTGAAAAAAGTACTTGTTATAATGTTAGCGGTGGGTATATCTGGATTTTTGTTGTCTTGGTTTATTAAACCTGTAATTTCAATTATAACGTTGGGAGTGATTATGGTTATACTTGTTTTTTCTATTGGTTATATTGGACCAAGGAATTGCTTACTGGTAGAAAAAAAGTGAGATTATAATCGCAAAATTTCAATTTGTAGAGCTGAATAAAAATACAGTTTTTAGCTTTAGTTAAGGTACATATTTCTTATTTAATGACTAAAATTTAAAATCGAATATTTTATATAAATACCATATTATTTAGAAATGGATTTTACGGTATGTTTATGTCGCACTGCAAAAAAAATGCGACGTAACTATTCAAGCAAAAGTTGGAGTTGGTACTATGGTAAGTATAAGGTATAGGCGTAAGGTAAATGTAAGATAAATTTAACCTCTTTCGATTTCTTCATATGATTATTAGTACTAAAATGAAGGTGATAAGGGGGAATAATTATGCTAAATAAAATTAAAAAGTTTAGTTTAAAAAAGAAAATATTTTTTACACTTGTTATTATCTTAGGGGGATCTTTAATATTTGCTTTCAATTTTCCACTAGGCAAATATGTAGATTCTAAGGTGAATGGAAATAGTGGAATAGCTAGAGTGCCTAATGCTGTGGATTATAAAAGAGGAAAGCTTAAGGAACTTCCTAAATATGATGAAAACTCAAAAAAACAGTGGCAGGTTGATTTAAGAAGCTATGATTTATCAGAACTTAATGTTAAAAATAACTTAAAGGATTTAATGCATGCTGATTTTGATAGTAAAACAAAATGGCCTTCTGATATTCCAAAAGAATTTGATAGACAAACTATTATGGAATATGGAAAAAACCCAGGATTGAATTTAAGAAAACTTCATGAAAGGGGTATTACAGGAAAAGGAGTGAGCATGGCTATTATCGATCAAACTCTTTTAGTAGACCATGAAGAATATAAAGATAGATTAAAATTTTATGAAGAAATCCATAATTGTGAAGAGGATGGTGCTATGCATGGGGCAGCTGTTAGCTCTATTGCAGTGGGAAAAACTGTAGGTGTTGCACCAGAGGCAGATTTATACTACATCGCAGAAACTCACGGAAAATTTACTTTGAGTAGTATGGTAACTGGCTTTCCCTTTGATTTTAAGTATTTAGCAAAATCTATAGATAGGATTATAGAAATAAATAAGACTCTGCCTAAAGAAAAAAAGATAAGGGTTATTTCTATGTCTATAGGATGGACTGAAGGACAGAAAGGATTTAATGAGGTAGATTCAGCAGTAAAAAGGGCTAAAGATGAAGGAATATTAGTAGTTTCTACAAGCTTTGATAAATATTATGGAGTTGGTTTTTGGGGACTTGGAAGAGAAAGTATGAAAAATCCAGAGGATTTTAAAAGTTATGAACCAGGAGTATTTTGGAAAGATGCATTTTTAAAAAATGACGAAGAATTTCATAATGAAAGATTTAATATAGAAAAGAACTTTATGGTACCAATGGACAGCAGGTGCACGGCATCACCTACAGGAAAATCAGATTATGTATTTTATAGAGAAGGTGGACTTAGTTGGTCTGTTCCCTATATAGCAGCTTTATATACTTTATGCTGCCAAGTAAATCCTAATATAACTCCAGATGAGTTTTTAGAAGCAGTATTATATACAGGTGATGTAGTGGAAATAGAGAAAGAAGGGAAAAAATACAATTTAGGTAAAATAGTAAATCCAAAAAAGCTTATAGAAAAAGTATCTTCTTAGGAATTAAAAAATCTTAATTAATTCTCAATTAGAATAGAAACCTTATGTCCTATTCTTTTTATTTAATGTAATAACTAAAAAACGAATAATTTATGTGAACATCCCACTATTCAAATATGAATTTTGGGGTGTTTTTACGTTACATTTCAAATATAGAATGAACTAGTTAGTAAAAAATATTTTTTGAAAATTGAATAATAGAGCATTTACAAAATATGCCATAATTAATCCATAATAGTAATTTATGCGGATTAAATATTAATTAGATTATGTATGAAAGGACAGTTATATGGAAAGCAAAACTATACATCAAGTTAATAAGACATATTATAATGCAAATTCTGATAGCTGGTTTGGTGCTACTGCCTTATCTGAGTATGGCGTTCAATTTGTTACAGAAGATGAATTGAATTTATTTGGTGATGTAGCAGGAAAAACAATGCTTGAAGTTGGTTGTGGAAGTGGGCATTCATTAAGATATTATGAAGATAAATATATAGCAAAATATGGTATAATCTTTAATGAATTGATTTTGTAGTCTGCACATTTAGTTTGGCTAAAAAGGAGAGTAAAATGAAAAGAATAGGTATTTTGGGGGAAGAAATAAATGGTAATTTTACAGAAAGAAATAGAGCTGCGGGAATAGTGTTAAATGATAAAAAAGAAATAATTCTAATGAATTTAACAAATATGTATTTTCATATGTTACCAGGTGGTGGAGTGGATTCAAGTGAGAATATAAAGGAAGCTTTGTATCGAGAGTTAAGAGAGGAAACCGGTGCAAATGTTGAAATTATTAGTGAGTTAGGAATAGTCGTTGAAAACTTAGAACCGAGAAAAATGAAGCAAATTACATATTTTTATCTTGTAAAAGTAGTTGGAAAAATTTTAGAGCCTAATTTTATGCCAGATGAATTAGAAGAAGGGTATCAAGTGGAATGGTATACCTTAGATGAGGCTATAAAAATCCTTGAGGAAGAAAATGAGTATGAAGAATACATAAATCAAAGAGAATTAATAGCAATAAAAGAGGCAAAAAGGTACTTAGATGAAAAGAACTTATAATATAAAAATGGGAGAGTAATTTATGAAAGGTTTATTTTTAGTTGAACCTAATAAAAAATATCAAGAAAGTTTTGAAAATTGAATAATACGGCATTTGAAAGTATGACATAATGTAGATAAAATGGACATGTTTTAATCATAATTGTATAATTATACGCAATAAATATATTAAGGAGTAGATAATTATGAGTGAGATTTTAGATATTTCTTATAATGACATTGATATCATCAAGAACCTTTGGGAAAAGAATAGGTTATATCATCAGAATAGTTCAGAATACTTTAAAGAATCATATCGCTCCATTAACTTTGATGAAAGAATAAAGGCTTTTTCTATGTTTAATAAAGATACAATGAAAATAACTGTGGCTAAAAGCAATGATGAATATATAGGATATTGTATATCAACCATAGTGGATGGAACGGGAGAGCTTCAATCACTGCATGTTGATGAGAGTAATCGAGGTAATGGAATCGGGAGGCAACTTGCATCCAAACATATAGAATGGATGAAGGAAATGAATTGTAAAGTGATTGGGGTAACTGTGTCCCAGGAAAATGAATCAACGATATGTTTTTATAAGAAGCTTGGATTTTATCCTAATACCTTATATATGCAACAAAAATAAAAGCGGATTATTTATGAAAATGCCCTATTATTCTGAAGTTGAATTTTATGGTATTTTTATTATGTATGATTGATTTCAAATTAGAATTTGACAGGGGAAATTTCAAATGAATATTGCCATTTGGATTATAATAGGCGCTGCTCTTTTATGCGCTTTAGTTGCTATCAACAAAAAAGATAAAAAATAAATTTCAGCTTGTTGATGAGCTTATTAGTTTGTACATTATTAAGTTAAAAACATAAATAATATATTAGAATATCGCACTATTCAGAGATGAATTTGCGATATTTTTTACGTCACAATTTGATTAAAATGCGATGTATCTCTTGAAAATGAAGATACAGACAATGTTATTTGAAAATTGAATAATACGGTATTTACAAAATATGTTATAATTAATTCATGATAGTAAGATATGACGGACCAGAAGGGAGGATATTGTTATGGATTATGGTACAATTTTATTTTTTATTATCATAGGAATATATTTTATAATTAAGTTTAGTAAAGATAAAAAGGGTTCTAATTTACTTATAGTTTTGATGGCTATTACAGGAATTTTTTACAGAAAATCTTTTGGCATATATAGCAATGTAGGTAAAACAGCACAAATAATCATTAATATAATATATTGGACTTCTTTATTGATTTTATTGGTAGTTTATTTTATTAATGAAAAGAATAAGAGAAAAAAGCAGACCAATAACCTTTGAAGTTAATATACAAAGGAGATAAAAACATCTGACATATGTAGACATTAGGACATACTATTCATATTTAACAACTAAACTGTAAAATCAAATAAATTATTCATAATACCGTATTATTCAAAAGAATAAGCGGTATTTTTGTTTCATAATTTGATTATTTTGCGTAGTAAATGATAAAGATGTTCTTTGAAAATTAAATAATGCGGTATTTACACTATATGTTATAATTTTAGGTAAAATAAATGTTAATTATATTTTTTATATAAGGAGGAATTAAAATGGAATATTTTCATGTTGATGTTTTTAGCAATGAAATTTTATCTGGCAATGGATTAACTGTTGTTTTTTGTAATGAGGAATTAGAAGATAATCTTATGTTGAAATTAACACAAGAGTTTAAGCAATTTGAAACAATTTTTGTGAGAAGAATAGATGATAGTATATTTAATGCAAGAATTTTTACAGTAGAGGAAGAATTGGATTTTGCGGGGCATCCTATTTTGGGAGCAGCTGCTACTATTCATAGTCATATTTTTAGAAATGAAGAAGATATAGCAATTACATTTCAATTAAATCAAAAAACAATTATAGTTAATTCAAAAAAGATAGAGGAGTATTATGAAGTACAAATGAATCAAGGAAAAGCGGAATTCCTCTGTGAAGTTTCAAAAGAGAAGAGAAATAAATATGTACACGCATTGAACTTGTCAGAAGAGAATTTAAGCGAAGAATTTCCTATGGAAGTTGTATCAACAGGATTACCATACTTATTAGTACCATTAACTTCAGGAATAGAGAATGCAAAAATAATTAGTTCTAAATTTGAAGAAATGTTAAAAGAAGTAGGTGCTAAATTTGCTTATATATTTGATGTGAATTATATAGAAGGACGGACCTGGGATAATCAAGGAAACGTTGAGGATGTTGCAACAGGAAGTGCAGCTGGACCATTAGGTGCATATTTATATAAGCATAATATTTTTAATGTAGGTCATGAGATTATAATAAATCAAGGAAGATTTGTCGGCAGACCTAGTAAAATTAAGGTTTCTATGAGCATTTCTGAAAAAGAAATATTAGTGTCTGGAGAGGTAGCTATTTTGGCAAAGGGAACTATTTTACTATAATAATAAACGTAAAAAATCGCATTATTCAAGAGATTGAATTTGCGATTTTTTATTGCGCAATCCAAATAATATTCGACATACAGTTGTCGTATATTCCTCTTTATAATATAACTAAGATTAATTATAAAGGGGAATTTTTATTTCATATTAAGTAGAGGAAACTAAAGAGATTGCTGCTTATTTTGGTTTGATATACAGGTCATGCCATTTAGAAGATAAATGTGATGACTATAAATCATATAATAATTTATTGTTTAAATAAAAAAATTAATTGATACAATTTATATAAAATAGCAATTTTATGAGTCAATAAAACTCAATAAAGTACAACAAAGTACAATAAAGTATACTAAAATGATTGACAAGTGCAATAAAATCTATTATAATCCACTCATAAAGTAATTATGAGAGGATGTTTTTTGTGGAAAGCAAATTTTATACAATTGATCAGGTTGCAGAGATTTTAGGCATGCATCATAAAACTATAAGAAAATTTATAACAGAAGGTAAGCTTGGAGCTAATAAAGTTGGAAAGCAGTGGAGAATTTCTGGTCATGATTTAAGTATTTTTATGGAGAAAAATAATGTTAATATAAAAAGTAAAAATACAAGTGGAGAAGAAAATGTTAAATTTTCAGTTTCTAGTGAAGAAGTAGGAACTGTAAAACAAAAAATAAATGTATCTACCGTTGTAGATATTAATGAAATAAATAAGGATGAGTACATGAGAATATCTAATATGCTCATAGCTATGATGAATACTAAAGATAGTAAAATGGAGAACTCAACTATTAATATGAATTATTATGAACGTGAAAATAGACTAAGAATAATGCTGTGGGGTGGAGTAAAATTCATGGAGGAAATGATGAGCACAATTTCCATATTAGTAGAGCAAAGAGAGCTATAATTTAAGAGGTGGAGGTAGTCAAAGTGGACTATAGAATAGTGAATAAAAATGATAAAAAATATATTGAATATACTTCAAAAGAAATGAAGATTTCTTCTGAACAAGATGTATTAGATATTATTGGTTCTTGTATGGAGCATAGATGTAACTACTTAATGCTTCATGGCGAAGTATTCTCAGAAGATTTTTTTAACCTTAGAACAGGATTAGCAGGAACCATGCTTCAAAAATTAATCAATTATAATATAAAAGCTGCAGCCATTATAGCAAATGAAGAAAAGATTAAGGGAAAATTTGGAGAAATGGTTTTTGAAGCCAATAAAGGTAATGATTTTAGAGTGTTTAAAAATGTTACTGAAGCAGAAAACTGGCTTTTATCTTAAATTGGAGAAGAGTAAAATGAAAACAACAAATGTATTTAAATCGCAAAAAGGAAAAGAAGATATTTTTAAATATTATGATTTTATGGTTAATCAATGTTCTTTTCTCTATGAAAGGATAAATATTAATACCCGTTATGGAAATACCCATATTATAGCAAGTGGTGATAAAAATAATCCACCGATTATATTATTACATGGCAGTGGAATGAATTCTGTTATGTGGATAAAAGATATGGAGAAGTATTCTAAAAGCTATAGAGTATATGCTGTAGACATACTTGGTGAACCGGGAAGAAGTGCTGAAAATCAATTGCCTTTAAAAGGTGATTTTTATGCACTGTGGCTCAAGGATGTTTTTAACAGCTTATCTATAGAAAAAACAAGTCTTATTGGTATTTCCCTAGGAGCATGGCTATCAGTAAGGTTCGCTGTAAGCTATCCTGAAAATTTAGATAAGCTTGTGTTGATTAGTCCGTCAGGTATTGGACCGCAAAAAACATCTTTTCTTATAAAGGCTTTATTTTATAAGATTTTTGGAGAAAAAGGAATGGATAGATTATGTTATAAAGTTAATGGTAATAATCAAATACCTCAAGTAATGTTAAAATATCAAAAACTTATAGAAAAAAATTTCAATTATAGACGAGAGATAATTCCTATATTTTCTGATGAGGAACTAAAGAAATTAACAATGCCTATTGAACTGTTTGTTGGGGAAAAGGATATAATGTTACATTCTTTAAAAACTGTAAAACGCTTAGAAAATTTACTTCCTCATGCAAATATAAATATTCTTCTAGGAACTGGCCATTCCATTGCAAATCTTGCAGATAAAATAAGCGTTTTTCTACAGTTAAAAGGGGATTAATTAAAGTCGAATATGAAATAATGAAGTAGGGAGCTAATTGGCTCCTTATTTTTATAAAGTTATTTTAAGAAATTGACACCTAGTGAATTTCATCGTCAATTAGTATTCTTAATTATTAATCCTTAACTTTAAGGGATTAGGCTATTTTTATAGAAAATTTATTTCTCAAAGTATATTTTTAATCTTTATATTATATCTATACTATTATAAATAGGTATAATTAGTATATTGGGGGAATGAGAGTGTACACAATTGGACAAGTTGCTAGGTTTTTAGGAGTATCAAGAGATACATTAAAGTTCTATGAGGAAAAGGGATTAGTAAAACCGGTGCAAGATAAAGAAAATGGATACAGAAGATACTCGCTATTTGATATAGATGATGTATTAACAGTAAATTTTTATAGAGAGATAGATGTTGAGATCAAACAGATTCAGAAATTAAAAAATCATGGTAATTTAGAGGAAATAGAGTCTTTATTAGATAAACAAGAAGAGAAAATACAAGAAGAAATAGAGTATAAGAAAATGCTTTTAAATAATATAAAAACTGTGAAGGATAATTATAAAACAATTAAGGAGAATTTATGGAAATATAGCATTAAAGAAATGAAGCCAGTAGAAGTAAAAGGTGAATTTCAACTAGAAAATATGTTGGACCAATATGATCTTTTAAAAGAAGGAGAAGAAAACCTAAAGAAAGCTACAACCCTAAAAACATTGACACGGGTTATCAATTTCGATGATAAAGGAATAATAGGACATAAATATATAGTGGTTAAAAAAATAAATGAAGATGATAAAGAAACAGAGAGAGAAATAATTTCTTATCCAAAGTGTATTTATACTGTTATTGATGATAAGTTAAAAGAAAATGGAGAAGAGCTTGATAAAAAAATGGAAAAAGAATTTAGGAATATAGCAATGAAAATGGGTTATGAACTACTTGGAGTAGTATATATTAACATGTTAATAAGCACATATGAAAATGGAGGTAACTATTTCTATTTAGAAATTTATGCTCCAGTAAAGTAAGATATTATTGACCTGTGGGTTACTCCTACCTTTAGACTGAATATATAAGCAAGATAATTATTTAGGCATATTAAAAAATAATGAACTAGTATAGAAGGTATATTTAAACCATTATTTTTTCATGTGCCTTATTTTAATGGGGTGAAATTATGAAGACAGTAGTTATAAAAGAGTTCGGAGATTATAACATTAAGTCAATATATGAGCTAGATCTTTTAAAAATAGAAATTAAAGACTGCTGTGGTTGTTGGGCATGTTGGTGGAAAACACCAGGCAGATGCATAAGTAAAGATTTAGATACTTTTTACTCAAAATATTTAGAAGCAGATAGAGTGATTATTTTTTCTAAAGTTGTAAAAGGTTTCGTAAGTGGTAATTTAAAAACAGTTTTTGATAGGATGATACCGTTATTTCTTCCTTATGTAGAATACTCAACTGGTGAGTCAAGGCACGTACCTAGATATGAAAAATATCCTGATATAGAATTTTATTATGAAGGTAATTTTGTAAATCCAGAGGGTAGAAAAATTTTAGAAGAATATATTTGTCGTACATTTGACCAGTTTGCTTCAAAAAATATAGTTGTAAAAGGAATAGAAGAGTGGAGGGAAGTTTGATGAATACAATAATCATTAATGGATCACCAAAAGGCGAAAATGGTAATTCGGAAATATTTATAAAACAGTTTATAAAAGAAATGAAATCTCCTTATGAAGTTAAATATATTTGTAGTGAAGATCCGAAATCACTTGCTAAATATGTACAGTCATTTGAAAATATTATTTTAGTACTTCCACTTTATATTCATAGCATACCAGGTATTACAATACGTTTTATTAATTATTTAGAACCTGCCAAGGATTCAGAAAAAAAATCTATTGGTTTTATATTGCAATGTGGATTTATGGAAACAGCTCAGTGCAAATATGCAGAAGCTTATTTTAGGTCTCTATCTATAGAACTTAACAGAACTTATTTAGGAACTGTAACGAAAGGTGAGGCAGCAGGAACTTATGTGAAACCAGATTTTCTTAATAAAAAGCTCTTTAATATGTTATCTGATTTAGGTAGGATATATGAAGAAACTAATAGATTTGATAGTGAAATTGTTGAAAAAATGAAAATACCATATGAACTTACAGGCTTTAAACTTAAGAGTCTGCAATTCATTACTAATATAGGTTTAGGTGATATATGGTGGAATAAAATGTTGAAACAAAACAATGCTTTTGATAAAAGATTTAATCGTCCATTTATTTAAGTTTATTTACAGAGAGGTTCTTGCATTAAGATAAATGATTTTAAAGAAAGGTAATCTATCTCTGTATAACAACATGCATTTTATTTAATTTATATACTTTAAAGAAGTTATATAACTATATTTATAAGAAAATTATTTTTTAGACTAATCATTTTAAAGATATTCGCACTATTTATATGAGAGAGTAACTTAACAGTTATGTTATATGAATCCGTAGGATTTAAGATAGTTGGAAAGTTATACACATGGAATAAAAGAACAGAATAGTTTAAGGATCTATTGAGTTAATATCAAAATATATCTATGAATAAGCTTTTCTAAGGTTAAGGTGGAGAAAGAATTATTTCATCTTAACCTTAGAATCACTTTATAAACTATAGTTCTAAAAATTTAATATGATATCACTTAAGATTCAATATTATACTCATAATAATTCATTATAGATTTTTCTTCAAAACCACAAGCTTTATATAGATTTAATGCATTAGCATTCTTAGTTTCTACATCTAGTTCTATGTCGTATATATTTTTTTCATTTATTAAGTGTAAAGCTTCTTTTAAAGCTGCTTTTCCATAGCCTTTACCTCTAAAATCAGGTAATATTCCAAAGCCAGCTATATAGGATGAGTTATCATTACATTCAATTCTGATTTTACCTATAATATCACCATTAAGCTCAATCATATATGTGGTTATATTATCATCATCTATAAAATTTTCAATGTCATCTCTATCAAGATTAAAAAATATTGAATTTTGCTTTTGAATTTCTTTAGTGTCTAATTTGTTTGATTTTCTTAGAGTAATTGAATTTCCTATTTCTATAGGAGTTTTATCAGAACGTTTCATTCTATACTCTGAAAAATCGTAGTTTCCTCCCATAGATTTTATAAACTCAATTCCAGAGTTAGATTTACCATTTGATAGTAGTAATATTTTATTAAAGTTCCTATTTTGGCACTGATCTATAACAAGTTTAAAAAGCTTCTTAAATAACCCTTTTCTTCTCCAATCTGGATGAGTCATACCAATAATCTCACTTATATTACCTCCAAAGCTTGAAATGTTAATGTATGATACTAAAGTTTCATCTACATAATAAAGAAATTCATTGACGGTTTTTAATCCTATATCAGAACTTCTAGACATATTTAGTCTATAGTCTAATTCTAATTTTAGATTGCATTTATCATTTAAATTACAAATTTCCTCAAGTTGGCTTATTTCTTTATAATCTTTTTCAGATATATATTCTTTTAAAATAATATATTGATTTAATATTTTTTCAGACATTTTAAAATCTCCTTTTCCTATAATAAGATCAATAAGCTCTAAAAATGGGCATAAAAATTCCGCAGTAAGCAACCTCAAAACTGGATGCTATCTGCGGGTGCAAAAAACAGGTATACTGTTATCCTCAATAGTCATTTATGTTTATGAAAGGTTATCAATAGCTGCGGAAATGCAACACTAATAGAGGGTAGAACAACCCTTAAAATTACATTTTCGCTCATATTTAGTTCTAAGCAACAATCACCTTTAAATTAGCTAACATATAACATCTCTCCTTCCATAAGAACATATTGTATTTTACAATAAATATTTTTATATATAAAATTATATGCTTACAAGAAAAATCTGTCAATCAATAATTTTAAAAAGTCTGATAATAAGGGGTTGTTAAAATATAATTAATAATGAATTGTATCATAAATCACTTGGTTTTATAGAAAATTGTTATCTGTAAAACAAAAAGAGTATTTAGAGGTAATAGGTTATAGGATTAATGATGATTTATAACTCAAAAGGACTAGGCTAAGAAGGCCTAATCCTTTATTTATAGAGCATTTTCAATAGTTTGTCTAGATAGAAGACTTTTTATTTAATGGAACAATTAAATCCCATTAGTTGCTTAACATTGTTGCAGTTCTCTTGAGATGTAAGCAGTTCTAAAAGCTTGAAAGCTACATTAAAAGCAGTGGATGGATTATAAGAAGTGATTATGTTTTTATCTATAACAATAGGTTCATCACAAAGTACATTAGCACCAAATTCAGCTAATTGCTTTTGTCTTCTACCATTTGACAAATTATATGTTGTGGCATTTCTACCAGTTAGCACACCGCTTTTTCCAACAGGTAATGAAGCAACACAAATAGAAGCTATAATTTTTCCTGCTTTATCAAATTCTCTTATTATGTTTAAAAAATTCTCATCATAAGCATCTTCGTAAAATCCTGCTTCTTCAAATCCACCTGGTATTGCAAGGGCGTCAAATTCATTAACATTAACTTCACTTATATGCATTTCAGGAATTACTGTGAAATTCCAAGTGCATTTTAACTTTTCTCTCATTCCAGCGGTCACTAGATCTGTAGTACCGTCACCCTCTAACTTATTCCAACCTATAACATCTGTAAAAACACTTGCCTCTACTGCTTCAAACCCATTAGCAAGAAGTAATAATACTTTTTTCATATTCAATCATCTCCTTTTAAATGAAAACTTGAACGATTTAATAATAGAGTTCTATAAATTCATAGATTAAATTTAAAAATGGAACATCTATAGGGATACAATTTGAAAACTTAATATATACTCTGGAAAATAAATTCTCTATAAAAATAGATTAACCCCTTAGAAATTAAGGATTAATAACTAATAATGAAAAATTTAGGATGAAATTCACCTTTAATGAATTTCTTAAAATAAAATTTATTCTCAAAAAGCTTCAAAGGTCTTAACCGTGAAGTTTTAACCATAATTCTTCATCTTTCATTCTTAATTCTTCATTCATAGAAAAGAATTTTTGTTATGGAAATTAAAATCATGCATAAGTTAAATTTTCATTGTGAAACCCTATATATCTGATGTTCTTAAGTATAACGCTATTTACGTTATCAGTAAAATTGAAATAAATGAAGTAAATAATCGAAATATATGATACTATAATTTATATTATATAATTAAATTATAAAGGGATGAGAACGATGGAAATTAGACATTTACAGACATTTATAACTATAGTTGAACTTGGAGGATTTTCAAAAGCAGCAGAACATTTAGGTTATGCTCAGTCTACTATAACATCTCACATTCAAATCTTAGAAAGTGAACTAAAGGAAGTTTTATTTGATCGCTTAGGTAAAAAAATTGTTTTAACCAATGTAGGTAAGGACTTAGTTCCATATGCAAAACAAATGCTTGATGTCTATAAAGAAATTAAGAATATTACATCAGAACAAAAAGGTATATCAGGTGATTTGGTTATTGGAGCAGGAGAATCGCTGTCTATATATCGACTAGGAGAAATCTTAAAGGAATATAAAAGAAACTTTCCAAATGTGAACATTATTTTAAAGAATTCAATTTGTAGTGATTTAAGAAGCAAATTGCATAGTGGAGAGATAGATATTATATTTACCATTGAACCTCAAATTATGGACAGAGATTTAGTAGTTAAAAATTTAAAAGATGAATGTATGGCAATTATTGCTTCACCAGATGCAGATTTAGAGTTTTTATCTACAAACTTGGTAAATGAGGTAGCAAGAGAAAACATTATATTAAGTGAAAATGGGTGTAGTTTTAGAATAGCCTTTGAAAATTACCTAAAGCAGAAAAAAATAAGATATAAAAATCCTTTAGAATTTTCAAGTATAGAAGCTACTAAAAAGTGTGTAATGAATGGTCTTGGCATTTCATTTTTACCTTTATATACAGTAAGAGATGAGATAAAGGAAGGAAGTCTTAAGATGATAGGACTAAAAGAATCATTAGGTAAGTTTTCAACTCAGCTTGCATACCATAAAAATAAAAGTATATCTGAACCAATGAGCAAATTAATAGAAATTGCACTAAAAAATGCATCTAATTGGAAGTAATACTTTAAAATAAAGATTCACAGTATACATGATATTAATCATAAAGCTGTGGATTTTTTTGTATAACTTTAATAATAGAAACTCTTATCGTAAAAATACTGTTAAGAGTTCCTTACTTATAAACTTCACTATATTATCAGTTAAAACTCAATAATAAAATAGTATATTATTGGAATTGAGTTAACAATTATAGTATAATTAGCCATATGATGTAAGATATAAATAAGTTGATTTTTGATGAGGATATATGGGAGGATGCTATGAAAGAATATATAATTAATATTTTAATTATATTAGGAATTATATTGGGAGTGAAAGACTTAATAAGTGAGCTTAGAAAAATCAATGAACATAGAGTAATTATTACTAGGGGAAAAGTTAGGATTAATAGTGACATATTATATGGAATAATTGGAATATTGTTCATTATACTATTTATTCTAGAGTTTTTTATTTCTCAAAGAGATATGTCTATGGATATGGTGAAAGGAAATATAATAATTATAGTTATAGGCATCCCAAAATTAATAACAGGAATGAGAAATGAAATAAGAGATGATGGAATTTATATAAGAAAAGAGATTTATAAGTGGAATCAAATAGAAACATATCAGTGGGGTGATGAAGATAAAAGAGGAAATGGAAATATAATATTTTATATACCTAAATACCATGATAATTTTTATGATGCAGAAGTTAAACTTAAGGTAAATAAAAATGATAAAGAAAAATTGCAGAGTTTTTTAGATGGGATAGGGCTTAAAGTCAGCAAGACAGCTCCGTTATAAAAAATTAATTCATTAGTTAAAAGATAAAAGTGTGGCAAAATTACTTTAGCAGGTAGTTTTGCCGCACTTTTTAGATTACTTAAAAGAAATTAGTTTGATTAAAACTAATTTCCACCATAATTGCTAATTCTCCATTGCTTAAAGTTATGCATTGTGAATTGAAATACTCAAGGGTATAGTTATATTTAGCTATATATTAATCACTGCTGCCAAACCATAGCGTCCTTTTGTTGATATTCTCACTATATTCACTCATTTCATAGTTGTTTAATATCATACTAATCATATATGTATTATAAAAATTAATTTTGAAAACCTATTGACTTTTCATCTTTACAGAGCTACAATTTTAAACATACTAAACATATATGCATTATATGATTTGCAGATATACCAGTTCTAAAATTAATATATATGGAAATTATTGATATTTATTAGGTATAACAGCTGAAGCCATTGAATTCACAATTCATAAAGAAAGGGTTTATGCTAATTAATATTATGCAAACAATGGGTTATATTATATTTATAACTAAAGTGTAACATTAAATGGATTAACAGCATTTATAAATATAGGGTAAATATTATAATAAGGAGAAGGTGAAAAAATGAATGACACACTATTAATAATCTTAAACATAATAGTAATGGCTATTTTGATTGGATCGATATTTTGGATGCAAAAGAAGCACTATTCTTTTACTGCTAGAGTGCTTACAGGCTTAATAGTAGGAATTGTATATGGAGCAATACTTCAAATTATTTTTGGAGTGGAATCTCCAGTTATTGAGGGAGCTAACAACTGGTTCAATGTAATTGGAAGTGGATATGTAAGATTATTAAAAATGATAGTAATGCCACTTATATTTGTGTCAATTACTTGTGCTATAATTAATCAAAAGTCTAGTAATCTTGGAAAGCTTACGGGCACAATCCTAATTGTACTTTTACTTACTACAGCAGTATCCGCATTAGTGGGCGCAACTACAGCTAATACTTTTGGATTAAGTGTAGAAGGATTGCAAACAGGAGATACAGAGATCAAGAGAGGAGAAGAACTGGAAGAAAAATTAACTAATTTGCAGCAAAAGCCAGTTCAAGAACAAATTATAGATATAATTCCAACTAATCCTTTCTATTCTTTAACAGGGCAAGGTGATTCACCTACATTATCAGTAGTATTTTTTGCAGGATTTATTGGAATTGCAACATTAGGAATTAAAAAGAAACGATCTAAATCAGCAGAAATATTTATTGGATTTTTAAATGCATTACATGATGTGGTAATGCGTATGGTAACTTTAGTTTTAAGATTAACTCCTTTTGGGGTATTAGCTCTTATGACAACAATGGTTTCAACAAGTAAATTTTCACAAATTCTCGGACTTATGAAATTTGTAGTAGCTTCATATGTAGCTATATTAATAATGTTTATTGTACATTCTATTATCCTAATGATATTTAAGCTAAATCCTATCACCTATTTTAAAAAATCAGCGTCAGTACTTATCTTTGCTTTTACATCAAGAACTAGTGCTGGAGCATTGCCACTTAACATTAAGACTCAAGTGGATAAACTAGGAGTTTCAGAAGGGGTTGCAAATCTTTCAGCATCACTAGGTGTTAGTATAGGTCAAAATGGATGTGCAGGAATTTATCCAGCGATGCTTGCAGTAATGGTAGCACCAACACTAGGTATTAATCCAATGTCACCAGGATTTTTAGTGAAGTTGATACTTATAACTACACTAAGTTCTTTTGGAATAGCAGGTGTAGGTGGTGGTGCAACTTTTGCAGCATTAACTGTATTTTCAGCATTAGGTTTTCCAGTAGGATTAGTAGGATTATTAATTGCTATTGAACCATTAATAGATATGGCAAGAACGGCATTAAATGTAAGTGGTTCTATGGTAACAGGAGTAGTTTCAGGAAAGATTATGAAGGAATTAGATATGGAAATATATAATAACAAATCTATTGAAGAAACTAGCTAAAATTTTGCATTGGAGGAAGGCTTATGAAGATTATAATTATAGGTGGTGTGGCCGCAGGAATGAGTGCTGCATCAAAAGCTAAAAGAACAGATTCTGACTCTCAAATAGTGGTTTATGAAAAATCAGATATGGTTTCTTGGGGGGCTTGTGGATTGCCTTATTATGTAGGGGATTTTTATGAAGATCCCAATACCATGATAGCAAGACCATTAAATAAATTCATAGAGAGTGGAATTGATGTAAAAACAAAACATGAGGTTTTGAAAGTATACCCAGTAAGTAAAACTGTAACGGTAAAAGATTTATCTACAGGAAATATATTTGATGATAAATATGATGTGCTTATGGTTGCTACAGGAGCTAGTGCAATAATACCACCTATAGAAAATAAAAATTTAAAGAATGTATTTACTTTAAAAGAATTTAGTGATGGGATAGCTATAAAAGAAGTAGCTAAAAAGAATGAAATTAAGGATGTAATTATAATAGGTGCAGGTTTCATTGGTATTGAAACTGTAGAAGCCATGAAAAAACTAGGTAAGAATATAAGAGTAATTCAATTAGATTCTAGAGTTTTACCGGATACCTTTGATGAAGAGATTACTTCAATTATGGAAAAAGAATTATTAAATCATGGAGTAGAGCTTAATTTAAATGAGGTTGTTAAGGCTTTTAAAGGAACTGAAAAAGTAGAGGGAGTAATTACAGATAAGGGAAGCTATAAAGCAGATTTAGTAATAATATGTACAGGAGTAAGACCTAATACTGGTTTTTTGGAAACTACAGGAATTGAAATGCTCAGAAATGGAGCCTTAGTTATAGATGAATATGGTGAAACTAGTATAAAAGACATATATGCAGCAGGAGATTGTGCTAGCGTATATCATTTAATTAAAGAAGAAAATGTATATATACCACTTGCAACTACAGCAAATAAAATAGGAAGAATTGTTGGAGAAAATCTTGTAGGGAAGAGAGTTTCTTTTCAAGGGACCTTAGGTTCAGCAGCAATAAAGGTAATGGACTTAGAAGCGGGTAGAACAGGAATTTCTGAAGCAGATGCAAGCAAAATGAATATAAACTATAAAAAGGTATTTATACAGGATAAGAATCAAGCTAATTATTACCCGGGACAAAGTGATATTTATGTAAAGTTAATTTACCATGGTGAGACAAAGGTATTACTTGGAGGGCAAATTATTGGTGAAAAAGGTGCAGTGTTAAGGGTGGATGTATTAGCCTCTGCAATATTTAAAAAAATGACTACAGAGGAATTAGGTATGTTAGACTTATGTTATGCACCACCTTTTGCTAGAACTTGGGATGTATTAAATGTAGCTGCCAATGTGGCTAAGTAATTGTGTTTTAAAGATCTGTAATAAGATATGGAAAAATATAAAATAAAGGTGGAAATTTTTTTAGAATTTCCACCTTTATTTTATATTTTTTAAAAAGTTTCTATATAGTTTTATCTATGATTTTAAATTTTACATTTTAAAATTTATATTAACTCAAATATAAAAGTTTTATATGAATTACCAAATTTAAGTGATATGAGGTATAATTAAATGGAATATATTTCTAATAATTATTATAAGGAGGGATTAGAATGGGAAATAAACTAAAAAGTTTTTTTGCTGCACTTGGATATTTATTAATGGCATTTATTATCCAAGTGCTTGTGTCTGTAATTGGAGGAATGCTTATAGGACTTCAATATGCTTATAAACAAAGTTACAACATGGAACAACAAGGTATGACTAATGTAGTTAATGAAGTCGCAGGAAAATTGAATTATATATTATTAATATCTTCTATAGTAACAGTACTGATATTTTTAATAATATATGCAATTAGAAAGAAAAAACTAACTGAAGAAATACTTCTTAAAAAGACAAAACCTATGAACATAGTTATAGCAGTATTAATAGGTACAAGTGTATGGCTATTTAACTCTGGAATTTTAGTTTTGTTACAATTAAATGGACTGCTTATGGAACAATTCCAAGGAATGAATGAGATTTTAAACCCATTAACTGAAGGAAATTTATTTATTATGGTATTAACAATAGGAATAGTAGCGCCTTTTGCAGAAGAGTTTTTATTTAGAGGAGTTATATATAGAACTTTAAGTAAAAATATATCAATACCAGTTACAATAATTATTCAAGGAGTTTTATTTGGAATATATCATGGTAATCTTATTCAAGGTGTTTATGCTAGCCTACTAGGAATAATATTTGGATTTATAACATATAAAACACAATCTCTATGGCCAGCCATAATTGCTCATATGGCAAATAATACTATAGCTGTAATTATACCTACAGTAATGGGTGATATATTTAATACAACTAGTTGTATGATATTCGTTATTATAGGGTTAATTGGAACAATTATAACCATATTTTTTATCAATAAAAATAACCCTAAAGTTATTGAGGAAAATATGGGAATAAACCAATTCACAATTTAATTTAATTCAAAATTGAGGCTATTTCTCAGCAGAAGCTGAGGAATTTAGAACTGACATTCTTATTAATTAAGAATTAATAATGAAGAATGAAGAATTATGGAAACTTCTCTTTTGCAAGAGAAGTTTAAATTGATCTCTTTTTGAAGTTACGTAGTAACTTTTTATAAAAAACTATTAAAGAAATTAGTTTGATTAAAACTAATTTCCACCATAATAATTAATTCTTCATACTTAATTCTTAATTACTGTAGGTGTGGACGGTTCATTACAATTTATAAAATGAAAATTATTAAAAAAATGAAAGTGCATTAGAGTAGATTATAATATCTACTTTAATGCATTTTTTATTATAAAATATAGAGATCTTAAATCACACTACAAATAAGTATATTTTAATCAGCATTAAATAATAATACATTATGTATAGGATAAATAATGTATTGTAGCTAATTGTAGTAATAAAAAATATAAATATATTTTTCTTAAATAATTACTTGTAAAAATTAGTTATTCAACAACCTATAAATAACAAAACAAGGAGGAAAACATATGGAGAGCTTTATAAACGTTACGTCTGAAATTGGAAAACTCAATAAAGTAATGTTACATAGACCAGGAAATGAAATAGAAAATTTAGTTCCTGAACATCTAGAAAGATTACTTTTTGATGATATTCCATATTTAGAAATAGCTAAAAAGGAACATGACAGGTTTGCTGAAATATTAAGAGAAAATGGTGTAGAAGTACTATATTTAGAAAACTTAGCAGCAGAAGCTTTGGAAGATAAAAAAATAAAGGATGAATTTTTAAATCAATTTTTAAAAGAAAGTCATATTAATAATATGGATATATATGAGGCATTATATCAAGATTTAATTTCTCGCTCAACTAAAGATATGATTGATACCCTTATGGCTGGAGTAAGAAAAGAACAAGTACAAATAAAAACGAGACGTTCTTTAAGAGAACTTATGGAAGATAAATATCCATTTTATTTAGATCCTATGCCAAATTTATACTTTACAAGGGATCCAGCGGCGGCAGTAGGAAATGGACTAATAATCAACACGATGAAAACTTCAGCAAGAAGAAGAGAAACGCTGTTTATGAAATATATCCATAAATACCATAAAAATTTTAAACTTTCTGAAATTCCACTATGGTATGATAGAGGATTTCAAAGTAGTTCGGAAGGTGGGGATGAATTAGTATTGTCAGATAAAATCGTTGCTATAGGTTGTAGTGAGAGAACTTCACCAGAGGCAATTGAATTTATAGCGAAAAACTTATTTGATGCTAATACTTCTTTTGAAAAAGTATTAGTCTTTGAAATACCAGTACGTAGAGCATTTATGCACCTTGATACGGTATTTACTATGGTTGATTATGATAAGTTTACTATACATCCGGGAATAGAAGGACCACTGAATGTTTTTGAAATTACAAAAGGAAAGAATGGAAGATTAGATATTACTCATAATAAAAATACATTAGATAATGTCTTAAAAGATGCATTAAGCTTACCAGCTGTAGATTTAATAAGATGTGGAAATGGTGATGAAATAATATCTGCAAGAGAACAATGGAATGATGGCTCCAATACTTTGGCAATATCTCCAGGTAAAGTTCTAACTTATGAAAGAAACTATGTAACAAATGAGGCTTTAAGCAAACGTGGAGTTAATGTTATAACAATGCCAAGTTCAGAACTTTCAAGAGGTAGAGGCGGCCCAAGATGTATGAGTATGCCTTTAAATAGAAGTAACTTAGAGTAAAAGATACTTATATAAAAAATTTAGGAGGAAAAATTATGTTTAACTTAAGAAACAAACATTTTTTAACTTTAATGGATTTTACACCAAAGGAAATAAAATATTTTCTTGGCTTATCAAGAGATCTTAAAAGAGCAAAATATGCAGGAACAGAAGAACAAAAACTAAAAGGAAAAAATATAGTACTACTTTTTGAAAAAGATTCAACAAGAACAAGATGTGCCTTTGAAGTTGCAGCATATGATCAAGGTGCACATGTAACATATCTTGGACCAACAGGAAGCCAAATGGGTAAAAAAGAGTCAATAGCTGATACAGCAAGAGTACTTGGAAGAATGTATGACGGTATTGAATACAGGGGCTTTGGTCAAGAAATAATTGAAGAGTTAGCTAAGTATTCAGGAGTGCCAGTTTGGAATGGATTAACTAATGAGGATCATCCAACTCAAATTTTAGCAGACTTTTTAACAATAACTGAATACTTTGATAAACCATTAAATAAAGTTATATTTGTTTACAGTGGTGATGGAAGAAATAACATGGCAAATGCTCTAATGATTGGTGCAGCTAAGATGGGTATGGATTTTAGAATTGTATCTCCAAAGAGTCTATTCCCAGAAGAACATCTAGTATCTAGATGTGAAGAAATAGCAAAAGAAACTAATGCTAAAATTACTATAACAGATAATATCGACGAAGGCGTTAAAGGTGCAGATGTTATCTATACTGATGTTTGGGTATCTATGGGAGAAGCACCAGAGGTTTGGGAAGAAAGAATAAAATTATTACAGCCATATCAAGTAAATATGGAAATGCTAAATAAGACAGGTAATGAAAATGTTAAGTTCATGCACTGTTTACCATCATTTCATGATTTAAAAACTACTGTAGGAAAAGAGATAAACGAAAAATTTGGCTTAGAAGCTATGGAAGCTACAGATGAAGTTTTCGAAAGTAAGCATTCAATAGTATTTGATGAGGCTGAAAACAGAATGCATACTATTAAAGCAGTAATGGTTGCTACATTGGGTCAATAAATTAAAACATATAGATATATAGGGTTCGTTAATGAAAGTTTAACTTACGCATGATTTTAATTCCCATAATAAAATTTTTACCATGAATGCAAATTAAGAATGAATAATGAAGAATTATGAAAATTTCTCAGCAAAAGCTGAGAAATTTAGAATTATTTATTTTAAAAGTGGCGATGTCATCTTTCTTAAAAAATCTATTCTAAGAAATTAGTTTATTAGAACTAATTTCTACCTTAATTCGTATTGTCCATTGTCAATTCTCCATTGATTAAACTGTAGGGGGGAACAGTGCTCTCCAGAAAAGCCAAATCATATTTATATAATTATGGTGATAGTATTTGATTGTACTATATATGCAAAGAACTGACGGATAATGTTCCACCCCTACAATATAATTGGTAGTAAAAAATCAGTTAAAGAAATTAATTCACAAAGAATTAGCTTCAATTACAACAAAATTTTTTTCTATGAATTAAAAATTGGCAATGAAAAATATGAAGTATGGTAAAAACTCCATGGTCAAAACTTTTGGAGCTTTTTAAAAATAATAAGACTAAAGAAAAGGAGCAAAACAAATGGATGGTGATAAAAAGTTAGGATTATCGTTATTAGTTGCTCTTGGAGTAGGCTCAATGATTGGTGGGGGAATATTTAACAGTCCTACTGATCTTATTAGTAATACAAATCCACAAGCAGTGTTATTATCCTGGACTATTGGTGGTATTGGAGTTATATTTTTAGCTTTAGTATTTCAATTACTTGCGAATAAAAGACCAAAGCTTATAGGAGGAATTTTTACTTATGCTAAGGAAGGGTTTGGTGACTTTACAGGTTTCAATTCAGCTTGGGGATATTGGCTAAGTGCATGGCTTGGAAATGTTGCTTTTTTTATTCTTATGTTTAAAACCTTAAATAGTTTAATTGGTGAAATGAGGCCTATAGTATCATTTCTAATAGCATCTTTAATACTTTGGGCAGTACATTGGATTCAGTTAAGAGGAACTAAAAGTGCAGGTATAATAAATGCAATAGCAACAGTTGCAAAAGTAATTCCACTATTATTAGTGATTATCTTAGGAGTTACTGTATTTGATTTAAAAATATTTAATGTAGAAAATTGGAAATCAATACTTGTTGCTACCGGTGAGCAAACAAACTTATTTAAACAAGTTAATAGTGCAATGGGGATTATCTTATGGTGTTTTATTGGAGTAGAGGCTGCTACTGTATTATCAGAAAAAGCTAAATCATCTAAAATTGTTGGAGCTGCAACAATTTTAAGCTTAATTATAACACTAGCTTTATATATGCTTGTTTCCGTAGTATCAATGGGGGTAGTTCCAGGAGAAATACTTTTAAATTCACAAACCCCACTTGCCGATGTGCTAGGAAGAACGGTAATAGGTAGATCAGGGCCAGTAATAGTTAAATTAGGACTAATTATTTCTCTATTAGGCTGTTTAATTAGTTGGGTGATGCTTGCAGCAGAAATTCCCTATGTCGCTGCAAAAGGTGGAACAATACCAAAATGGTTTATGAAACAAAATAAAAATGGAGCACCTTCAAATTCATTATTATTAACAGACATATTAATTCAAATTTTTTTACTATCACTGCTTTTACCAGCACTTCAAACAGCATATAATAATGTATTTTTAATTGCTACTACTTGTATATTAATTCCATATTTACTTTCAAGCTTATATGCTATTAAAGTTTCAAAAGAAGATAAATTAGGATATAAAGATATGATTATATCAATAGCTTCCTCAGCCTATTCTTTATATGTAATTTTTGCAGTAGGACTACAGTATTTAGGCGCGGCGCTAATAATGTATGCATTAGGAACAGGTATTTATGTAAAAGCTAAAAAGGAAAAAAATAAAGAAATTACTTCAAAAGAAAAAGGAGCAATGGGGATAATAATATTATTAGCAATATTTATGATAGTAATGATTGGAACAGGAAAAATAAAGTTATACTAGAGTATTTATAAAGAAAGGAGAATTATAAATGTCAAGAATAGTAATAGCACTTGGAGGAAATGCACTTCAAGCCAATCCAAAAGATACTACAGCAGAGGCACAACTAATAACAGCAAAAGAAACTTCACAGGCTATTGTAGATTTAATACAAGAAGGGCATGAGGTAATTGTAGCACATGGTAATGGGCCTCAAGTAGGTCAAATTGTAGCTACTTATGAAATTGCAGCATATGTAAATGAAAATAATCCAATAATGCCTTTCCCAGAATGCGGAGCGATGAGTCAAGGATATATTGGATACCATCTTCAACAGGCTATAAGAGAAGAACTTAAAAAGAGAAGTATAAATAAAGAAGTTGCAACAGTTATAACTCAAGTTATAGTTGATAAGAATGATGAAGGATTTAAAAATCCTACCAAACCAGTAGGTTCATTTTTTACAGAAGAGCAAGCGCAAAAATTAATACAAGAAAAAGGATATGCAATGAAAGAAGATTCTAATAGAGGATGGAGAAGAGTAGTGCCTTCACCTATGCCGGTATCTGTAGTTGAAGAACCGATTATTAGAACTTTAGTTGATGCAGGCCATGTTGTCATTACTGTTGGTGGCGGTGGTATACCAGTAATAGATAAAGGAAACGGAATTCTTGAAGGCGTACCAGCAGTAATTGATAAAGACTTTGCATCTTGTAAAATCGCACAGCTATTAAATGCTGATACATTTATTGTATTAACAGCTGTAGAGCAAGTAGCTATTAATTTCGGAAAGTCAGATCAAAAGAATCTTTCAAATTTAACATTAAGTGATGCAGAAAAATATATACAAGAAGGGCATTTTGCGCCAGGTTCAATGCTTCCTAAAGTAAAAGCAGCTATGAATTTTGTAGAATCAAAAGAAGGTAGAAAAGCAATTATAACTTCTCTTGAAAAAGCAAAAGAAGCTATTAATGGATTAACAGGAACAACAATAGTAAAATAAATTTTATAGTACATAAATGAAAGTATAGTTAATTTAATATGTAACTATACTTTTATTATTGTTGCAAAATTTCTATTCTTAATTGACTGATTGTAAGGCCTAACAGTATTCTTCAGAAAATCAAATCAGATTCATATAATTATGGTAGTAGTATTTGATGATACTATATATACAAAAAACTAGCAATAAAATTGCTAGTTTAAAATCTATTAAAGAAATTAGTTTGACTAAAACTAATTTCCACCTTAATTCTCAATTGTCCATTGTCAATTTTCAATTGACTAAGCTTTTACTTCAAAGTTCACACACCTTTTATAAATTTCTTCATGAACCAAGGCTTTGATGCGAGTTCCTTCTTCAATGTAGTCTTCATTAATGATACTGGAATTTTCATGAAGCATTGAAACTAGTTCTTGCTCACTATAAGGTATAATAAAATCTTTTTCTACCAATTTAATTGGAATCTCTTTACCTATCATGTGAAGCAAATCATTTAAATTTATTTCTTCTATGGCACTAATTTCTATTATTTTTTCATCTTTTAAGAAGTCTTTTAACTCTTTTAAATTTTTATCAGAAGCTTTATCAATTTTATTTAAAACAATTATAGTGTTTTTATTTTTAGCATTAAGTTCATTAAGAACCATGGTTACTGATTTTATTTGTTTTATTGCCTCTTTATTTGATCCATCTACTACATGCAAGAGTAAATCAGCTTCAATTACTTCTTCTAAGGTTGATTTAAATGCTTCAACAAGTTCGTGAGGAAGTTTACTAATAAAACCAACAGTATCAGAAAGAGTAATTTTTCTGTTATCACTTAATGTTATAGCTCTAACAGTAGTGTCTAATGTTGCAAAAAGCATATCAGCTTCTAGAACATCTTTTTTATTTATAATATTAGAAGCAGCAATTTTACATATTTTATTTCTTAAAGTTGATTTACCTGCATTAGTATATCCTACAATAGCGACTTTACTAATATTATTTTTAGATCTCTTTACTTTTTGAATAGCTCTTTGATTTATTATTTTAGATAGTTCATTTTTTATTTCCTCTATTCTACTTTCAATGTGCCTTTTGTCAGTTTCAAGTTTTCTCTCTCCAGGTCCTTTTGAGCCAACACCACCTTTTACTCCAACACCACCTTTAATTCTTGCAAGATTTGCATTTGCATTCCTTAATCTAGAAAGTTTATGAGTAAGCATAGTCAGCTCAACTTGCAATATACTTTCTTTGCTCTTAGCACGCCTTGCAAAGATATCTAGAATTAAGGTTGTTCTATCTATTACTTTGCATTTAATAGCTTCTTCTAAATTTCTAATTTGAGAACCTGATAGCTCATCATCAAATATTACTACATTAGCATTTTTAAGCTGTCTTAAATGCGCTATTTCTTGAACTTTACCTTGTCCTGCATAATAAGCAGAATGCACTTTGTTCTTCTTTTGAAGTATTTTGTATATAGGAACAACATTGCAAGCTTTGGCAAGGTTACTAAGTTCTTCAAGACTTTCTTCACTATCAGTTCCCACTAAAATAGCTCTTTCAACATCATTTTCACATTGCACTACATCACCAATTATTTTATCAATATAATCTATATTATCTTTAAAGTTTAATTGTAATGAATCTTCTAGACTTAGATTTTCAAGTTCTCTAAAGGTTAGGCTATTATTATAAACATCGCAGAAGCCTATATTTATATTGGCATCTTCTATATTTTCTTTAACTCCAATGGCAACAATAGTATCTAATTTTAAATCTACTAAGGCCGAAATGTCCATTGAAGATAGCTTACTGTCACCAGTAGGATGAGTATGAATTACCCTAAATCCACTTAGCTTTTTATTTGCAACATTTATATGTGGTATTTCAACATTATTAATTTCACCAACTGAAATTGCAGTAATTTTTCCACGTCTATTAATAACCACACATATTTCTTTTTTTATAATTTTACTAATTTCATTGATTTTTTCTACCAATTCATAAGAAAAAATGCTGTGACTATCTATTGTAAGTTCATATAAACCCTCTAGCTTTTCAAGTATTATTTTTTTTATTCCATTAATATTTCCTGTTATCATATAATTTCCTCCAATTAAATATCTATTATAATAATATTTTAAAATTTCTTTCTATCTATAAAAATCTTAACCTCATTTTTTGCCTCCTATTAAAAATTTGAATTTTACTACTGACTGCAGTATTTTTATTTTAGGCTCATTTTTAAACCCTCCTAAGATAATTTTGTGTTACCTATTTTCAAGTCATAAGCGTTCTTAGCGATAATGATTTATTATATCTAAGGCTAAAAAGAGCTTATTAATAATCTTATTATTACTTAACTTAAATTTGCTAATAGAAAGTGTTAGCAATAATAGATATAGAATAAATATATAAAAGCCGCAGAAACAATGGAAACTCTAAAAGTATTCCATTGCACTGCGGCTAAAATATTGATAAAGTGATTCTTATCTTCATATAGAGTTAACTTAGGAGTAATACTGTACTCTAATAGAAGATTAAAAGAAGTTATCCATTGGTTATCTACTTGCTGTAAAAGAAGTAGTATTAACAGCAATAGACATAGGATAAAATCACAAATTAAAAAACCGCAGATTTTCTCTGCGGTAAGTATATACAAATTTAAATAGATATACGGTGATTTTTACTTTCACTGTAGTTTGAATTACTTTCATTGAACTTAGAAAAATTTATTTAGAGTAGTATTACTGATTATCTTAACTTACATAGGATAGTATATCAGTAGTTTGGTCACCGAATAAAACTGAAAAAGTAATTCACATTAATATCTATAGAATATAATAAAACCGCAGATATGAAGTCTGCGGTCAAAATTTTATACACATAAATAATACAAGATATTATTAAATCTTAACATAAATAATTTACTGACAGCAGACTGTATATATTGTTGTTTAGGGATTTTTTAATTCTATCTTTGTAAATTAACATTTTACAGCCTCCTTTCAGAATTTTTAGTATATTTTATATTATTATTCTAAACTAAATTTAGTCAATTGTAAATACTTTTTCTAGAATAATAAGGAAATTGCATTTTAATTTCCTTATTATTTTAGAAAATACATTAAGTTATAAATTAAAAGACAGAAGTAAAAAGATTATATTTATTTTATATTTAATAACTTTCTCTAATTTCTAATCTGAGATCTATTAGCTCATCATGGAATATTACTGTATTTGTGTTCTAAATATGCTATTTCTTGCCCTTTATTTTGATTTTTGTAGTAATCAGAATATATTTAATTTTCTTTGAAGTATTATAAGGCTTATTGAAAAAGATGTTTTGAATTAATCATAGAGAATTTCAAATATCAATAATATGCAAAATATTAATTACTAGTAATGCAATTCTATATAAAATTTAACGTTCATTACTTAAAATTTAACGATTATTACTTTAATGTATTTTTAAAAATAAAATGTGATATTATGTAATAAATTATATTTAATGTAATTAAGGAGGAATATTTATGAAAAGCAAAAAAATTATGTCAAGTGTAGGAGTAGCGTTAAGTATTGTTTTAATGTCAAGTTTTCCATGCTTTGCACAGGAAAATATATTAAACGACGACAATCAAAATAATAATATTGCTACTATGGTTTCTGAGGTAGGAGACTCACAAACAATTATAAGTGAAGTGTTAACTTTTGATGAAATCGTTCAAAAAATAGCTAAGGATAATAATATCACGTTAAGTGAATCAGCTCGTCAAGTTGAATCAAATTTTTCTACAGAACCAGGATTGAAGAAACAATCTATGGTGGCTAGAGCAGCGACATATCGAACAATAACTAATACTTTTGAGGTTGATTCAACATATAAGCCTTCTGTAGAATTTTATTGTCAAACAGATGAGTGGCAAGGGAGTAGTTTTAGATCAATAGAAAAAATACTGAATATAGATATGAATAGAAATTATAGAGGCATAAGCAAAGGCTTTGATGGAACTGTTTATGCTAATCTAGAAGCTCCAAATAAAATATACTGGATTGTAAATGGAAATTTTTACAATAATGCTACAACTACTGTAAATGGTGGAGTTGACATTAAACTTGGAGAGAATTCTACAGTAAAATTCGGAATATCAAATACGAGCAACTTTTTTAAATATGCTTATAAAAAAGGTTATGCATACCTTTAAATTTAACAAGTGATAAATTATCAAGCTAAGTGCAACACTTAGCTTGTTCTTCGTTAAAAATTTCTAATGATATTGTATAACTAAAATATATTTTAGTTTATTTTTTAAAATATTTTCTATACTAATTTTTGATACAATCTATTACAGTTTAAATGCTCTACTATAACAACAGAGTTCATTTATAGTAATAGATTTATAACTCAAACAATTACGTCTTTTAAAGCAGTTTTCTAATCAATTATTACTTTAACATGAACGTGTCAGTAAGGGTTATTTTTTGTAATCAAATAGCATTACGCTTGGTATTTGTGATTTATCATGTTTTAAATAAAGGTTTTATTTAAAACTATATTGATAAAGAATTTAGAGCAGTTTTCTTTATTGAATGTATCCATTTTGATACATTACTGAAAATTTTTTAATATCCGAGAACCATAATAAAGAACTTGATGTCAGATTTAAAGAATTAAGAAAAATATAAAGGAATATTTCTATTTTTTCCTGCAGCTGAAAAGAGATTTTTAGAATTCTAACTTAGGGGAAATTGAACATTTATATGAATTTAAGATGTGTTAAGCTTATCTATAATAAAGAAAATATGAAATATTCATCGAATGTCAAAGGAGCATAAAAAAGGGTACACACTATTTAAAAACAGAGAATTTGTGGAGAATGTTTTAAACTGAGTGTAAATTAAATTTTATCATAGTGCATATATAAACTATGAAGCTTAATTGACACTAAAATAGCTACAAAATTTAATATGTAGCTATTTTTTTAGTTAAATCATTGAAGTTAATAATGAAGAATCTAGGGACATCTTTTTACAAGATGATTTGATTATAAATTTCTAGCAATATACAATATTATACATATTTATGATATAATAGTAGTATAGTTAAGGAGAAATATGTGTAATATGGAAAAATATATAATAATATTAGGCTCTATTATATTAATATATATTTCTATAATAAATTTAATTTCATTCAGTTTTAAAATGAAAGAAATTGTATTAATAATAGTTTTAATAGAGGTTAGTTCATCTTTTTTAATAGATTTAAGCGAGTTTTTAATAATATTTCCTACTATAATAATTTCAAATATATATATATATATTAAAAGCAAAAATATATGTGAGAGCATTTTAATTCCTATAATTTCAGTACTTATAGCTGTAATTATAGATTATTTAATTAGTAATATATATATATTAATCTTTGGAGGCAGTACATCAATAATAAGGAGTAATATTAAGTTGTATTGGGGATTTATGAGTATTTCATATGTCTTAGTATACTTAGTAAGTCGATTTATTGGATTTATATTTAATAAAAAAATTAAAATACACAAATTAAAGGTTAGAGGAAAAGTTTCTTTATTAATAATTATAAGCTTAATATTGACGCTTATAATATTTTATGTAAATATAATTTTTGAATCTAGCAATATCTTAGAAAATGAAATTATAAAAATAAATGGAATATTATTTATTATTTATTTTGCATTGCTAATGGTAGTAATGTACATATTATTTAAGAGTGTTACAAAAGAGCTAGAAATTAAAAATAAACAAATGCAATTTGAAAGTTTAAAGGAATATACAAATAATTTAGAAAAGTTATATTCTAATATAAGAGTTTTTAAGCATGATTATATAAATATGTTATCTTCTATGATTGGATATATACAAAATAAGGATATAGATGGGATTGAAAAAATTTTTAATGAAAAAATATTGCCGTTAAGTAAAGAGATGGACTGTGATAATTTTAAATTAGGAACACTTAAAAATATAAGAATCCCAGAAATTAAAGGAATATTTTCATCTAAACTTATAAGAGCACAAGAATTAGGAATCGATGTATTTGTCGATATTATAGAACCTATTGAAAGTTTAAATATGGATATTATAGATATTAGTAAATCAATAGGTATACTTCTTGATAATGCCATTGAAGCAGTTGAAAAATGCAACAAGTCTTTCCTAAAAGTAGGTATTATAAATAAAAGTACGTCTGTTTTAATAGTAATAATAAATAATTATTCTGGAAAAGTACATATATCTAAGATTTATGAGAAAGGATTTTCTACAAAAGATAATAATAGAGGATTAGGGCTTAGCATTTTAAGAGAAATTATAGGAAAATATAATAATGTATCATTAGATACATTATTAGAGAATGGAGAATTTAAACAGCTTCTTGAGATTAATAATGATATATCTTAAAAATTATAATTAATTAATTTATTAAGATATCCGTGTTAACTATAATCTAGTAATAATATAACTTACTAGAAAAAATCTTATATAAAAAATAATATTAAGTGCATTTTTTACTAATTATTTTCTTTTATATGATTAAGTATTAATAAGGAGGTAATTATGCTTAATTTATTTATATGTGAAGATAATATAGAACAAAGAGAAAAATTTGTTAAAATAATTCAAGATATTATCCTAATAGAAAACTTTGATATGAAGTTAGTATTATCTACTGAGGATCCAAATCAAATTTTAAATCATATAAGTAGAAGTAATGTATGTGGATTATATTTTTTAGATATAGATCTAAAATTAGATATAAACGGTATAGAACTAGCAAGTGAGATAAGAAAATATGATCCAAGAGGGTTTATTGTATTTATAACCACTCATTCAGAAATGAGTTATCTAACTTTTTTATATAAAGTAGAAGCTATGGATTATATAATAAAAAATAATTATGACGATATAAGGGAAAAATTCCATCAATGTGTAATAGATGCAAATACCAAATATTCTGCTAAAACAACAGATATTCAAAAAATTTTCAGTATTAAAGTAAATGATAAAATTATAAATATAGAATTAAACAAAATACTATTTTTTGAGACATCATCTACAATACATAAAATAATAGTACATGCTATAGATAGACGTGTAGAGTTTTATGGAAAAATGAAAGATATAGAACAAAAATTAGATAGTAACTTTTATAGATGTCATAAATCCTACATAGTTAATAAAAATAATATAAAAGAAATTGATATAAAAAACAAAAGAATTTATATGGTAAATGAAGAAGAATGCGAAATATCAACAAGACTATTAAAAGGATTAAAAAATTAAAGTAATTATTGTGTATAATATTCTTTTAACTCCTAATACCTTATGTGAAACTACTAGAATAATATACAAATTTTAAAAATAGTAATACTAAAAAGAGCTAAAATTTTTTTCGATTTTTTACTAAGCTGTATTGAATAAGTGTCGATTTTAAATTTCAGATATTTAAGGTGAGTTGAATATATTTAAGGTCACAAAGTACGTCAGCAATTAGTCTTGATAAGCTTGTTATTGATGGAATATTTACGCTAAGTCTTTCAGAAGTTCTTTTAACAAAGCATTTTATATTGCCAATACGTTTGACTAGGCTCTTACTCCTACACTTTCCAGTTCTGTTCCATATAGAACTGTAGATTTAAATCAGCTTATAAGATTATGTGCTATAAATATTAGCCATAAGAAACTATAGATAGCATATGACTTTGGCGTTCTGAGATTCTTTATATGATATACATTTTAGCCATCTTAAAGAAAGCTTCTATAGTTTGGCGTCTATTATAAAAGTAAAATATTTCTACTGCATTTATGTCTTTGCTACTTATGTTGGTTATGAGCAGAAAGTATTTTAATTTCTTTTTGCAGATAAGGTATGAACTATAATATCCCTAAGTCTATTATTTTCAGGAGGTTCATAAGCCAACGCAACCTTATCAACTTGAGCATATTCTGAATAATGCATGTTATTTGCAATATTGGTAGCAGTTATAGTAGGATATCCTTTAGTAACAAATTTTATCTTAGAAATCGAGAGCAACTTTTCAATATTTTATTAGTTAAAAACTTAAATTCAGTAGGAACAGTAGTTTATAGTTTAAATGACTCTAAAGAGGTAGATATGATAGATGATTTATTAAAATATAAATTAAAAGGTAAAGATAAACAGATTGTATTATTATCTAATTTAGAGATGTGGAAGGAATATGAACTATTTAATATAATAAATAGTGTTGAAGAGTTTATTGATAAAGCTATTTTAAATTAATTTTATAGGGAAACTTAAATATAGTATTTTGAAAGTTATAAATATTTAAAGGTCATAATTAGATTTATGACTTTTTATTTTCAAAATTGATGAAAAATTTAAACTTGATAATAGTATTAAATATTCTGCATACGGAGAAATGTTTTACTTATGGTACGGAGAGCTGTACCACAAATGACGTAGACTTCTTAGTATCAGTATTATAAGATTTGAAGTTTAACATAATACAAACATAGTCGTTATCATTGATATAGACTTAATAAAATAGGACTTACTATGATAAAGTAAGTCCTTGATTCATCTATTAAGAAAATTATGCATTAACCTAATTTATCACCTTTTTTAACAGGCTGTTGTGGTTGAATTAATACCACTCCTTGTTTAGCATAAATTCCTAATACTAATACCTCCGACATAAAATTGGCAATTTGTCTTGACGGCAAGTTTACTACCCCTAAAACTTGCTTACCTATAAGGTCTTCTTTTTTATAACATTCAGTAATTTGGGCACTCGATTTCTTTATACCAATTTCGTTACCAAAATCTATCAATAGTTTATAAGCAGGTTTTTTGGCTTTTTCAAAAAAATCCACTTCGATAATTTCCCCAACTCGTATATCTAATTTCATTAAATCGTCAAAAGTAACCATAAAAACACCTTCCTTTCGATTTGATACACAATATAAGAATAATATGTATTAATAGAACTATTTATTTATTTTTACTGGATTAGTCTTAGAACAAGGAACGTTAACTAAACATTTACCACAAACATCTGATAAACCAATATCTGAATGAATTTTATCGTTATGCAAACACATTTCATAACATTTATGTCTGTCAAAGCAATCAACTTTTAAAGCATTATTTACACATCTATCCACACATTTTTTGCATACATTCATATGCTTATATAAACAATTCTCTTTATTTTTTCTTTTAGTAGGCTCTATTTTTAAATCAGTTATAAAACTACCAACCCTTCCACAACATCCTTTGTCAGTAATTAACATATTGTTTAGCCCAAATTTTCCTAACCCAGCAATAAAGGCAACATGTCTATGAGACCAGTCGCTAATCAATTTTTTATTATCAAAATTATGCGTTGCTGGCATAATATTTGATTTATACCCTAATTTTTGTAACTCATTTTTAATAAAAGTATTTAAATCTAATATTAGTTGATTAGTTTCTACATATGCTTTTGCCCAAACTTTCGAACTTTCTTTTCTTTCTATATTACTTTCAACTACAACTTCATCAAAAGGTATAAAATATGCTACTACGGTTTTGGCTTCTGGTAAAAAATCTTGAGGTATTGCATGAGAAGGACTTACTACATCTTTAAGATTATAAAACATTTCATCCATGGCATCTGCATATGCTACCAAAGGTTCTTTCCATTTAGTTTGAACATCTCTCATTTCTGAATAGTGTTCTACAAATTGTTTTATAATTATCTCTATTTTATTATTCATTTTTACCCCCTAAACTATTTAAAAAAATAAAGAACTATTTTAAAATAGTCCTTTAAAATGTTATCTACATACTATTATAACTTTTTGGATAGATAAGTCTTTTCTAAAATCTAGTTAGTATTTAGCTTATTTTTTGATTTTTCTTCTAAAATCTGTAGGTGATATTTTTTCTAAATACTTAAATACTCTAGTAAATGATGAATTATGTTCATAACCCACAATTTGAGAAATTTGTAAAATTGTTAAGTTTGTATTTAAAAGAAGTTCTTTTGCTTTTTTCACTCTTAGATTTTGTATATATTCAACAGGAGAGACATTCATTTTATTTTTAAACCATTCACTATAATAACTTATATTATAATGCTCAATATCTGCTAATTTTTTTAAATCTATATCTTCTGTAAAATGTTCGTTAATATATTTTATAGAATCAGGTATACTTCTATCTGCAATAAAATGATAACAGTAGAGGAATAAGTCATTAATGGAGCTAGAACTTTTTTTATTGTTAGCTTCATTTAACAATAAATATCTTATAGCTTTCCATTTATCATCAAATAAGAATTCTCTTCCACCTATCATCTTTTCCATATCATATTTATTAAGCATATTATTAGATATATCTAAAACCAAGAATTCATTACTTTTATTAGCTCTAAAGCTGTGTTTACAATCTGGAGGAAGAAAGAACAGGTGCTCATCGTCTAGTGCTAGTTTTTTATAATTGGTTTCTATATAAAGTATCCCATGAATGGGTAAAATCAATTGAGCATATAAATGAGCATGTGTATTAAGTTTATAATCGTATATTCTACGTTCACATTTTATACTATTCAGAAGTATTCACCTCTTTCTTTTTATATACTATAATTGTAAATTGACGCAATAAATTTATTATAACATACTATTTTTAAATATATATTGTTATGTTGAAAGCCCTTACCTCGGAAATATAGTAAAGTTATTTTAACCCTTAGGAGAGGTAATAGGATGATAGAAGTTAGGACATCTGAATGAAAAAGAAAGGTTCTAAATCTCTTTCACAGAAATTCAAGAAAATACTCAAGAGATACTACAGATTTTGGATAAGGAATACTGGTCAGAGAGGCTAAAGTACGAAGATGATATAGGTATGTAGTAGTTTTAGAGAAGAAAGAAAACTTTAAGCAAATTAATAATAACGTCTATATTTATTATGCTATATAACTGATAATTCCACTAGAATTAACACCACAAAATTTAAAAGATTACATTATAGACTAACAAGCCTTAATTATCATTATATTGGTAATTAAGGTTTTCATTATTATTTTTCAAAATAACTGTTGACCTTAACGGTCCGTAAAGGACTATTATAAGATTGTAGATGGGGTTAACACCATTAAAATATAGAAAATATTTTCAAATAAAAAATAAACGTAGTTGGTATTCTAATGCTAACTACCTAGATAGAGGGAAGAATAGTATGGAGATTAAAATTTTAGATACTTATAATTTATATAAAGAATTGATTAATTTACCTAAAGAAAATCGTTTAGAATTTTACGAAAGCAATTTAGCTAAGCCATTTGAGTTTATGTATAATATAATGAATATGAAAATGGAACCTGAAATGATGGGGTATTTGCCCCTTAATGGTCATGATGATGAAATAAATGATATGTTAAATATGCTTCAAGAGGAAAATGCTTGGAGCGTGGCGAAAGAAGCACTTGAGGAATCTGCTGAAAGGTTTAAAAATATTAATATAGATTTACCAGAAAGTATTACCCTGGGAATTTTCATAGGCAATCCTGAATTTCTTGAAAATATGAAAGGCTATACTGGTATGGGATCAATCCCAGGATATATTCAAATAGTAATTGCACCTAATGAATATAATTTACCACGTTTAAAGTCAATTATAGCACATGAATTTCATCATAATGTACTTATGAAAAATGTAAAGTGGAATTTTATGAATGTATCTGTTAGTCAATATATAGCCTTAGAGGGGTTAGCAGAAAGTTTTGCAGCAAGCTTATATGGAGATGAATTTATAGGACCATGGGTTACATCAGTCCAAGGTAGGGATTTAGAAAAATCATTTAAAATTATAGGAGATGCACTTGATATTACTGGATTTAATGAAGTTCGTAAATATGTATTTGGAGATCAACTTGTAAATGTTGAGGGATGCGAATCTACAGGTATACCAGTTAGTGCAGGATATGCAGTAGGATATCATGCAGTACAAGGATTTCTAAAAAATACAGGTATTTCAGTAGAGGAAGCAACATTAATAGACAGTGATATAATAATGAAAAAATCAGGATGTTTTATATAAAATTATAAATTGTGAAGTAGTAGAACTTAAATATTTAAGATAAGGCACATTCAAATAAATAACTAGTCAGTATGCTAGTTTATTTTGCGAACTACTTCTTCCTTAGAATCTACTAATAGCACCACTATTAGTAGATTCCAAGTCATCGTATTTCACAAAATATCCGTCGCATCTTTGACTTGTTATTTATTTTCATATGCCTAAATGCAAATAAAATATTAGATCAATACAATGACTGACACCATGAGGTCAGTCATTGTTTATTATAATGAATGTAGCAGGAGTTTATGAACAGTGAAGGGAATATACTGTTATATTTTATAAAATTTAGTAAGGAAAGAGGTATGAATTAATGGAAATTAAAAAAATAAAAAATAGAAATGTTTTATTTACTAGTTCTCCATCAGATTTCTGGGATTTAAACTTACATTTAATTATGGGAGAAAAAAATAATTATATTATCGACACTGGATTAGGTTCTTTAGGGATTGCTCCTATAAAGGAATATATAAAAAATGATCCTAAGCCAGTAGTGGTAATTAATACACATTATCATTGGGACCATATATGGGGTAACAGCTCCATGAAAGATAATATAATTATATCTCATAAATTATGTAGAGAAATGATAGAATCAAACTGGGAAGTAATGATGCAAAAAAATAGGGATTATGTTTGTGGTGAAGTAGAAATGTATTTGCCTAATTTAGTATTTGAGGAGGAATTGTATTTTCCAGAAGATAAAATAAGGATTATATATACCCCAGGACATACAATTGACTCAATAAGTATTATCGACGAGGAGGAAAAAGTAATCAATGTAGGCGATAATATTGGAGATAATATGGAGGAAATTATTCCAAGTCTTTGTTGCGAACCAAAGGTATATACTAATACACTTTTAAAATATACAAATATAGATTTTGATACTTGCATTTCAGGACATAATGTAGTACAAGGAAAGGAAATTATAGATAAAATACTAAGCAAATTATAACGGAAAATAATGTTATAATTAGCACATAAATAAGTTACACAATTGTTTTATATTAAGATGTAATTTATTAATTAGAATTGAAGGTGTTTTATATGAAATATGAATGGCTTGATGAGTATTGTCTTTCTAAAAGTGGAGCAGTAAAAGACTTTAAGATAGAATGGGATGCAACAAGATATCTCATAGGAAGTAAAATGTTTGCTATGCAGGGTGGAGACAAAGATAAAAAACCAATTATTACATTAAAGTGTGAACCACTATTTGGACAGCATTTACGAGAAGAATATAAAGACATTGTTGCAGGATATTATATGAATAAACAACACTGGAACTCTGTATATTTAGATGGTGAGGTTCCAGATGATATTTTAAAACAAATGATAGATATGTCATATGAATTAGTATTAAATTCTTTGAGTAAGAAAATGCAAAAAGATATTATTGGATAAAATAAAAGACGGCTTATATATTTCAAAGCTGTCTTCATGGGAAAAGTTGTTGTTTTTTAATGTTGTAATTATAATTATTAAATTTATAAAGCACAGTTTACAATTGTAGTATTTAATATATTAACTAATACTTTAATTGTAATACGTATATTTATTATAGTTAAGTTTATAGGTATTGATTCGAATTATACTGCACCTCAGGGGAACCCTTATACAATTAAGAATTGACGATTGGCAATGGACAATTATTGATACTTCTGCTTTATGGAGAAGTATCAATAATTGTTTTATTAAAAATCTATCTAAAGAAATTAATTTACAAAATTAATTTCAACCATAATTATCAAATTTCCATTCTCAATTCTCCATTGGTTAAGCTGTTCCCCTGAGGTGGAAATGACAATACATTAGAAGGAAAAAATTAGCTTATTTATAATTCTACATTGTAAACTGTGCGGTATTTTAAGGATTTAAGCATTTATTTAGTAAATGCAATGCTCCTTTAAAACCTACATAAGGTGTATAAGGATATTTTAAAAAGTAAAATTCATAATTTGGAATATCTATTTGTATCTTTTTACATTTATTTTTACACAAACTAAGTGTAACAGCATTACCCATAAGAATTTGAAAATTTTCTTTTTTAATTATTTCTTCCCATTGATTTTCTTTATAAAATGGAATACTATCTGTTTTCATGTCAGGAGAAGTACACCATACATGAGCTATGTTAAATCCAGCTTCATCCTTTAAAAAATCTTTTATTCCACTTACTACGTCAATATGACCTCCAATAACAATTGAAGGTTTATTAAATTGAGCAGTATAAGATGATGCAACTTTTAGTGAAGTTTCTAACTCATTTACTTCAGATTTTATAAATTCATCATTACATTTCATTTTTAAGGTTTCTGAAATTTTTTCAATCCATTGTAAAGTTCCCTTAAGACCGTAAGGTTTTCCAAAAACATAAGGCGTTCCAAAACGATTTTCTAAAGTTTTAGCAGCATTAATACCTTCATTTCTCAGTACAATATTTACATGAGATGCTCCCATAGATTTTATGTCAGAAATATCAGTATCAGAAGTCATTATACAAATTGGTTTAGCATTAAAACATTCCTTTAATATTCTCTTAATTTCATATATGTCTGAAAGATAGTTAAAATCATCTGCACAAGACCCTATTATATTAAAAGTTAAATTTTCTGTTTTCTTCACATCTACAGGAAGAGTTTTTACTAAGATATCCAGTGTATCTCGAATTCCAATAGTCCAATTTCCTTGGAAGCCATCATTTTTTATAGGTATTATTTGTGTATTACTATACTTCTTTTGATATTTTCTACAATTCATAGCAATATCTGATCCCATAGTTGCCGAAAGGGTAGATGGCATAATAAAAAGTACAGGTGGATTATGAGCTTTAATAATTTCATCAATTGCCTTATCAAGACGAGTCATTTCTCCTAAGGCTATATCAGTTTCATCTAAGTGAGTAGTAAAGATTTTACTATTTTGCTCACCTTGCATTCTGGCAAAACTGTTTAATTCAAATCTGGTAGTTCCTGATGTACCAAACTCTAGTATATAAGCATCTTTTATAGGTAATAGTGTCCAAAGTGATCCCATTCTATCAGAAGGTATAGGATAGTATTTATAAAGAGCCACTATTCATTCACCTCCTTATTAGTTTTATGGTTATAAGATTTATCTACGGAGCAGATATTTTTAAGGATGCTTAAAGGTTGCTCAAATCCAAGTTCAAAATCACCAGCTTTATATCTTATACATTGCATAGATAATGTTTCATTTTTTTCTATTGGTGTATAACCAAAGAAGTAATCTATAGGAAATGAACTTAAAGCTCTATTTATAGTACTAAAATTAAATGTATGTCCTACATAAGGATTATAATCTAATGAAAGTATTTTGTTACTCCATAATTTATTTTTATCAAAAAAATAATCTGCTTCTATGTATACTGGCTTCATCCCTAAAGATGAAAGAAATGCTGAATGAATAAATGGATCTAATGTCATATATCCACTAGCAAATATTTTTCCTTTAAGAACAGGTTTATAGGTTTCTATTTGTTCTTTAGCTTTTATATAAAGTTCTTCTATTTCACTTTCTATGGATATATCTAAATAACTAGCTATTTGTTCATAAGCATTTTTTATTTCATCAATATCTAAAAGGTGAGGAAAGAGAACATATGGAGTTCCAAACTTCTCATAAATTTTTTCAGCTAATGGCAGTGCTGCTATATCTGTAACAATAGAAAGCTCAGCAGAAGGAGCTTTACGTAAAGAATCAATTGTTAGATTATGTGGAATCGTACAATTAACTTTTATATTATGATTTTTCAACAAAGTTATAACTTCACTTTTATGAAGCTTATTAGATCCCTCACCTAATATATTAATAGTATTTTTTTCAACATTTTGTTTTTCCATAATATCGCAAAGAGAACTTAAAGAAGCTTCTTTTGAGGGAACAGAACTATAACATTTAAAATGAGCAGCATTTATATGAATTACCTTTGAATTTAAAATAGAATTTGCTTTACGGGCTATTCCTTGAAAATCCTCACCAATCATTTCAGGAACGCAAGCAGATACTAAAATTATTACCTCTGTACCTGTTTTATCTATTTCTTGCAATGCCTCAATAATACCATCTCTACAGCCAAAAATAACTTCCTTTGGATCTAAAGAATAAGACCAAGTAGTATTTTCATCAAATTCATCCTTGGAAGATATGGAGATATTTTTATTGTAATAAGTGCATTCAGCTGTACCAACTATCAACGTTGAAGCTCCTTTTATTCCTGAAAAAACATTAGTTACTAATGCAAGAGGACATCTAGGACCAGGATAAATGGCATGTGCACCTTGCTTAATATCCTTATCTTTTTTTATATCTGAAAGTTTTCTTAAATTATCAATAGCAGTATTTTCTTTTAAAATAGAATTAATTTCCATAATTCACCTCTTGTAAATAATCTTACAAAATTTATTCATTAATTTTATTTCCGTAAATTATATTCGCAAGATTATGATATTTTTTTGCCATTTCACTATCTGGAAATGCTTGTACAACAGTCATACCCATAGCTTCTGCTTTCTGAACTAATGGATCTCTAGCTATGCTATAAATTATTTCCGTTTCAATTTCTTCTGCGGTCTTTTCTACCAATTCTTTTTCACCTTCAAAGTTTTTAGCGTTAAAAATGAGACCTTTTAGAGAAGCATAGCCCATTTTTCCAAAGTTTTTTACGGCATAGGAAATATTACTTGCTGCGTAAAGAGACATCATTTCTCCAGAGGTGACAATGCATACTTCATCAGCATAGCCTCCTCTTATTGGCATAGAAAAACCGCCGCAAACTACATCTCCTAGAACGTCATAGAGGACTACATCAGGCTTATAGTATTCATAGGCATCAAGTTCTTCTAATTTTTCAAAGGCAGTTATTATACCTCTTCCTGCACATCCCACTCCTGGCATAGGTCCACCTGCTTCTACACAAAGAACTCCACTGTCACTTTCAAATACTAAATCTTTTAAAGTTACATCACTATCATCGATATTTCTTAAGGTTTCAAGTACAGTTGGAATAGGTTTCCCATAAGTTAAATTTCTAGTTGAATCTGCTTTAGGATCACAGCCAATTTGTAATACTCTTTTTCCCATAGCAGAAAGTGCAGCAGAAATGTTAGATACTGTTGTAGATTTACCTATTCCACCTTTCCCATATATTGCAATTCTTTTCATTTATAATCCCCCTATTAAGTTTGACTATTTATTGTTATATATTATTTATGCAAGATAATGATTATCATTATCAAGAATGTAAACAAACTGAATTATATCATCTAACTAAAAAATGGGCAAGTAGATAAACATCTAAATCTTGGAATTATTTTAAGTTTAGATTAAAAAATATCATATATTGTATAGTACCGCTTAATTGATTTATAAATAAAAGTTTGCATATATTTTTTTACTAATAATTTTATTTTAGATATTTATAATAAGTGGTTTAGATGCTGTAAAAGTAGGCTAATTAAAGATTGTTCTACGTAAAAGAAATATATATAGCATAATTTTTACAAGGAAAATAAATAATTTATTGACAAATATAACTATTAATAAGTATAATCAATAATGATATTCATTATCAATAAAAAGTTTATATATAAACAAAACCTTATATTGAATTTAATTACATATGGCACATAAGTACTTAAATTTTAATCTTAGTAGGTTAAGCACTTATATGCACATAAAAATACATAACATATTAAAGGGGAGTAGATGTTAATGAAAAAAAGATTATTAGTATTAACTTTATCAGCATTGGTGGTTGTTGGTGTAACTGGCTGTGGTAGTAAAAATAATAGCGAAGAAAATGCATCAAATGGTAATAAAGAAGTACAACAAAGTACCAACGAATCACAGCAAGAAAACAAAGAAAAGAAAATAACCTATTTAGGAAAAGATTATACAGTACCAAGTAAAGATGCAAAGATTGTTATAACAGGAACTATGGAGTCAATGGAAGATGCATTAATACTTGATGTAAAACCTTTAGGTGCAATTACTGTAGGTGGAGAATTTCCAGCAATGTTTAAAGAAATAACAGCTGAAACAAAACCTATAGGAGAGAAAATTCAACCTAATATTGAAACTATTTTATCGTTAAAACCAGATATAATATTAGGATCAACTAAATTTCCAGCTGAAACTTTAGAAAAGTTAAACAAAGTAAAGGATACTATACCAGTTTCACACATATCTACAGATTGGGAAGATAACCTTATGCTTATGGGGCAATTAAGTGGTAAAGAGGATAAAGCAAAAGAAATTATAGAGAAATATAAAGAAGATGCAAAAGAAGCTAAGGAAAAACTTGGTGATAAAATGAAAGATAAAAAAGTAGTTACTATAAGAATAAGAAGCGGCAATATATTTATTTATCCTGAAACTGTATTCTTTAATCCAGTCCTTTATAATGATTTAGGATTAACAGCTCCAGAACCAGTTAAGGCTGCAAAAGCTCAAGAAGAGATTTCACTAGAAAAGTTTTCAGAATTAAATCCAGATTATATTTTTGTTCAATTTTCAGAGAATGAAAATGCAGACAAGCCTAAAGCATTAGAAGAACTAAACAATAATCCAATTTGGAAAAGTATTAATGCAGTAAAAGAAGGAAAAGTTTTTGTAAATACTGTTGATCCATTGGGTCAAGGGGGAACTGCTTGGAGTAAATCAAATTTCTTAAAGGCGGCTGTATCAGAGTTATCTAAATAATTAGGAGTGAAAATAGTGTTATGTCAAAAAAGATTTCAAAACCAATGTTAATTTTATCAATATCGCCAATAGTTATAGTGTTAACAGTGGTTTTATCAATCCTATATGGAGCAAAGGACATTGATATAAACATAATAAGAGATGCTTTCTTAAATTTTGATTCAACCAACGTAAATCATCAAATTATAATGTATTCTCGTTTACCGAGGGTTATAAGTGCACTTTTAATTGGAGCATTTTTAGCAGTATCTGGAGCATTAATGCAGGGGGTGACAAGGAACTACCTTGCATCCCCTTCTATTATGGGAGTTTCCGATGGCTCAGTTTTTGTAGTTACAATTTGTATGATATTTTTCCCAGAAGCATCTTCATTGAGTTTAATTATTTGTTCTTTTATAGGTTCTGCCATTGGAGCATTAATAATTTTTGGACTAGCATACCTTTTGCCAAATGGAATGTCACCAGTAAAGCTTGCCATTATTGGAACAATTACAGGTGCTTTTTTAAGTAGTATTTCTTTGGCTTTATCTACATATTTTCAAGTTTCACAAAACATAAGTTTTTGGTACAATGCTAGGCTTCATCAAATTACCCCAGATAAAATAAAGTTTATAATACCTTTTGCTATAGTGGGAATGATAGCTGCAATGGCAATATCTAAATCTATAACAATATTATCTTTGGGGGATGAAATTTCAATTAGTCTTGGACAAAGAACTGGACTTATAAAAATTATTGCTATGACTACGGTTGTTATACTAACAGGAATATCAGTAGCTTTGGCCGGGAAAATAGCTTTCATTGGGCTTATAATACCTCATATAATTAGATTTTTAATTGGAAGTGATTATAGGTGGATTATTCCATGCTCTGCGGTTACTGGAGCTATATTTTTAGCAGTTTGTGATATAGTAAGTAGATTTTTGAATTATCCATTTGAAACACCAATAGGAGTTGTAACTTCTCTTATAGGGGTGCCTTTCTTTTTATATTTAGCAAGGACTAAAGGAGGGCAAAAAAATGCGTAGAGATTCTTTAAAAAGGTATAGTACTGTAATTGTAGTAAGTATTATTTTAATTTTAGCAGCAATGTATATAAGTATAAGTAAGGGTACTTATGATATTTCTATTAAGGATTTGATAGATACAATATTTAGAATAAATCCTGATCCAAATAATGATTTGGTTATATTTGAATTTCGTCTTCCTAGAGTTGTAATTGGAGCTTTAGTAGGATTTGGATTTGGAATTGCGGGAACAGTAATTCAAGGAGTAACGAAAAATGGTTTAGCTGATCCAGGAATTTTAGGTATAAATGCAGGAGCTGGAATGGCAATTGTATTATTCATGTTCCTATTCCAAGGGAATATTAATAATACAGGATGGTTTTCTGTTTTTGCTATGCCTTTATTTGGTTTAATGGGTGGACTTACGTCAGCTATATTAATTTATCTTTTTGCTTGGAAAAATGGCAGGTTGGATACCCAAAGGCTTATTTTAGTAGGGATAGCAATAAGTTCAGGCTTAGGAGCAGTTTCACTATTTATATCCTTAAAAATGAACCCTTCAGATTTTGAAATGGCTACAGTTTGGATTAACGGAAGTATATGGAATGCCAATTGGAAATATATTTTATCTATAATACCTTGGGTAGTTGTTTTATTTCCTGTTATTTTAAAAAAAGCATTTATTTTAGATCTCTTTCAATTAGAAGAAAATACAGTTAAAAGTCTAGGAATATCTACTGAAAGGGAAAAAGCTATATTATTATTGTCAGCCATAGGCATTGTTAGTGCATGTGTTTCTGTATCAGGTAATATTGGATTTGTAGGATTACTTGCACCTCATATTTCAAAGAGTTTAGTTGGAATACAACATAAGAGAGCCATTCCCGTAGCTGGATTAATAGGAATGTTATTGGTTATAGTTTCGGATTCTATTGGAAGAACAGTATTTGCTCCTGCAGAATTGTCTGTTGGAATTGTTATTTCTATAGTTGGCATACCTTATTTTGTGTATCTACTATTAAAAGCAAAAGTATAGAAGGTGATTAAGGTGAGTATATTAGAAGTTAATAAATTAGAAACATGCTATGAAAACTTTAAAGTGTTCAAAGATATAGATTTAGAAATAGAAGAAGGAAAAGTAACTACTATTATTGGACCTAATGGATGTGGAAAGTCTACTTTATTAAAAACTATGGGACGTATTATAAAGTCAAGCAGTGGAGCTGTCTATTTAAGAGGAGAGAATATTACTAAAATCCATACAAAAGATATTGCAAAGGATTTAGCTCTTCTTCCACAAAATCCTGTAGCGCCTCCAGAGTTAAAGGTTGAAGAATTAATTTCTTATGGAAGATTTCCTCATTGTAAGAAGATGAATAAATTGACAACTAAAGATAAAGAAATTATAGATTGGGCTATAAATATCACAAAAGTTACTGATTTTAAAGACCGTGAAATAGGTTGTTTATCTGGCGGACAGAGACAAAAAGTATGGTTAGCCATGGCATTAGCCCAAGAAACAGATGTCTTACTTCTTGATGAACCTACTACTTATCTTGATATGTCCCATCAACTAGAAGTACTTAAAATTGTAGAAGAGCTAAATAAAGAAAGAAAGCGTACTGTAGTTATGGTTCTACATGATATTAATCATGCATCAAGATTTTCTCATAATATTGTGGCAATGAAAGGTGGAAAAATAATTGCTGTAGGAAAGCCAGAAGAAATAATTACAAAACCTGTGCTCAAAGAAGTTTTTAACATTGAAGCAAGAATTATGATTGATGAAGAAAACGGATCTCCTGTATGCTTTGGATATGATAGTTTGTAAAATTGATAATTGACGATTGACAATGGACAATTGTGGTGAATTCTCAGCAAAGCATGAGAATTTCCTAACTGATGTATTTTCTAAAATTTATTATTTTGTTTTTATATAATAAATTTTAGGAGGTTTCTATTAGAAAATAATTAAAAACCTATGTTTTTAATTAGATTTTTAAGAAATTAATTTGTCTAAAATTAATTTCATCATTAATTGTCAATTGTCAATATTCAATTAATAAAGGACTTACTGCATTAAAGTAGGTCCTTTATTATATCTAAAAATAATAATATAAATATTTAACATTAGAATTTTATCTATCTAAACAATTTATTGAGCAAATCTTACTCCCATTTCAAAGGCTTTTTTGCAATCATTTGGGAATTCTTCCTCTCGTCTTTTTGCTTTCTTTTCTTCATTCCATACTGTTGAAACATATTTGGAGTAATCATCAAATTGATAGGTATCAGTAACAAGTAATGATTCTGATGCGCCAAAAATGTTTCTCATAAAATTTTCTGTAATTTTAAAGTTATGTTTATATCCAGCCTCATCTACATAATCATCACTAATATTCATTGTATATATAAAACCTGTTGATATTTTTTTCTTAAAAAGAGAGGGATAATTCTCTTCATACACAGTATAAGGAAACATCAAACGTTCCATAAAAGACCTAATTGCTCCAGTTATATCACCAAAATAAATAGGAGATCCAAAAATAAGAGCATCAGCTTCCACGATTTTTTCAAAAATTGGTGTTAAATCATCATTTATTGCACATTTTCCGTAACTTTTACCACCTATCCTTTTACAGGCAAAGCAGCTGATGCAACCTTTGTAGTTAAAATCATAAAGATTAATAAGTTCTGTTTCCGCACCTTGTGATGATGCTCCTTCAAGTGCCTTTTTTAAAAGAGTAGCTGTATTGGCATTTTTTCTTGGACTACCGTTAATTGCTATTACTTTCATAAAATATACCTCCATTTATATATTGTAATTAGCTTTAAGCATATTTAAACTATATATCATTATAAAAAAAGAGGTAAGTAGGCACTTCCTTGTTATATAGTAACTTAAAAGTAAGTAAAAATTATTCTATTGAGAATTATAAAAAGTTTTTAGTAAAAATAAAAGCTGTAGATATTTATGTATCTACAACTTTTATAATTCTAAAATATTATTTTAAGATACTGTTTTTTTATTTGAAAAATTTGCTCCAATTATACCAAGAAGAATCATGATTGCTCCAATGATATGAAAGTATTCTAATTTTTCTTTTAAAAAGATTACACCAGCTATCATAGTTACTAATGTTGAGAGATTAATAAACACACTCATCTTAGAGGCTTCTATTTTAGATAATGCATAGTTTAATAGTAGCGATGTGATAAGTGATGATAATATACCTAAATAAACTATCGAAACTACAAATAATGGATTGGTAAAGGGTTTAAAATAAAGATTAAGAGTTCCATTTAAACTATGATTAGTAATGGACACAATATTAAAAAATAAAAAGCCTATAGCATTTACAATGTAAGTTAAGCATATAGGACTATATTTTCCTGTCAATTTTCGTGCTAGCACATTGTTTCCAGCAGAAGAAAGTGCAGATAGAAGAATAAATACTATGCCTATAAAAGCATTGCTTTTTAAATTTATACCTTTCATAAGAAATATATAAATAACTCCAGTTGCAGATAAGAGTAGTGATATTTTCTGTAACATACTAGGATATTCTTTTAGAAAGAATATTGAAAATATTAATGTAAAGACAGGAACTGTTGCTTGAATTATTCCTGCTTCAGAAGAAGAAATATAAGTCAGTCCAAAAGCTTGAAAAGCAAAAAACATAATTGGATAAAATAGTGAAAGTGGAAGGATAGGAAGTATATCCTTTTTATTTATATCTAATTTTATCCATCCTAATAAAATAGGTATAGAACCAAAAATAAACGATATTGTGAATCTGTGCGCAAGTATATCAATAGGCGTTGCTACAGTTAGAGTTAATTTTGTAAACAAGAAAGAGAGACCTGTTATAAGAGCATTTAATATAGCAGCACAATAAGCCTTTTTTTTATATGAAAATTTCATTTATATATTCCTCCTAGATATTTATATAATTATGTTATTGATTATTTGGGTTTCTATCCTACATAATTGACAATGGACAATTGTGGATATTTATCTTTTAAAAGAGAAGTTTTAAATTCATCTATTTTAAAAGTGACACAGTCACTTTCATTAAAAAGTCTATTAAAGAAATTAGTTTGATTAAAACTAATTTCCACCTTAATTGTCAATTGTCCATTCTCAATTCTCAATTGAATAAAGGTTACCTTTATAGACTTATCATTAATTACACTTATATATTAGTGGATTAATGTATATGATACAATATAAATAAATCTTATCTATGCCGGTACAGATTTTAAAGTAGGAGTGAAAATATATGTACAAATATTTGGAAATATTAAATCACATGGAGAGTTTAATTCAAAATGGAGAATATAAAGAAGGAGATAAATTTCCTTCTATTCGTGATTTTACTCATCGTTATAATTGCAATAAAAGTACTATCATAAGAGCATTAGAGGAATTAGAAAAACAGCATATGGTCTATTCTATACCTAAAAGTGGATATTATGTTGTAAAGAGAAAAAATAATTCTAATAATAAAAATTTAATATTGGACTTTGCATCTTCAGCACCGGATCCAGAGGTATTTCCGTATTTAGATTTTCAGCATTGCATTAACGAAGCAATTGATATATATAAAAATGATTTATTTATATACGGAACTCCAAAAGGGCTGACTTCTTTAATTAATGTAGCACAAAAACAGTTAGCTAATTATCAGGTTTTTACTAATAAAGAAAATATTTTTATCACTTCTGGAGTTCAACAGGCATTGGCTATATTAAGTACAATACCTTTTCCAAATAAAAAAGAAACAATTTTAATAGAACAACCTAGTTATCATTTATTTATAGATTATTTAAAAACTCATAAAATTCCTGTGATAGGCATTAAAAGAACTAGTGAAGGAATTGACTTAGGTGAGCTGGAGAGACTATTTAAAACAGAAGATATTAAATTTTTCTATACAATGCCAAGATTTCATAATCCACTAGGAACGTCTTATTCTCAAAAAGAAAAAAAAGCTATTGTAAAGCTGGCACAAAAATATGATGTGTTTATTGTGGAAGATGATTATTTAGCTGATCTAGAACAGGATTCGAAAGCAGATCCTATTTATACCTATGATGACTTCTCACAAGTTATTTATTTAAAGAGCTATTCAAAGATTATCTTTCCAGGCTTACGAATAGGTATTGCTGTTATCCCTAATTCTATCCTTGAAAACTTTAGTAAATATAAAAGACTTATGGATGTAGATAGCTCTATGCTTTCTCAAGCAGCATTAGAAATCTATATTAAAAGTGGTATGTTTGATCGTCATAAAGAAAAGATTAAATCTTCTTATTCTTTAAGAGCTAGGTATTTAAATAATTCCTTAGAAAAACAATTTAAAAGTTGTGGTGGTATTTTTGAATATAAATCTGTTAAAAATCCTTGTGTTCATACCTATATAACCATAGATAATAGAATATCCAGTGAAAAACTCATAAATAGATTAAAAAAGAAATCTATTATAGTAGCCACAGAAGAAGGACATTATTTGGATTTCTTTCTAAAGGAAAGAATGCTTAAATTAAATGTATCAAATATAAGAGAAGATTATATTGATAAAGGTATTTCAGATATAATTGAGGAAATTAGATATATGAAAAATAGAATTTAGGTTAAAAGACATGAATAATCTAGATATTGATAAATTTTAAAATGAAAAATAAGTTTTCTATAAAAATAGCTTAAATCATTAGAAATTAAGGATTAACAATTAATAATAAAAAATTCATGAAAAAGTTCACTAGAGATGAATTTTTTTAAATAAAATTTATTTAAAAAAACTTCAAAGGCTTTAGCAACAGAGTTTTAACCATAATTCTTCATTTTTCATTCTTAATTTGCATTCATAAAAAAGAATTTTTATTGTGGATCCTATATAAATCGAAATAGTAGGCCTGATCATAATAAAAAATCTTGCTATGATAGAGGCAATTAGATATAATTAGTTGTGGACACAACTAAATTTTAAATTAATAAGAAGTTAATTTTGAAAGTATTATTGTTATAAAGCATGTAAATAGATTGTGACTAAATTTAGTTAACTATGGAGGGGAATTCTTCAAAAGACTACCATAGATGTATAATTGCGTCCAAAAAGTTGGCATTGCAACTAATTTAAAGCGAGGTGTAGGCACTTGCATAAGTGTGATAGCATAGGGAAATATATAGCACAAGTGTATAGGATGAATGGAAAACTAGCTTCAAAATCTTTTAGTAAATTTGGTATAGGTAGTGGACAATATGTTTTTTTGATACATTTATATTCTAATGATGGAATTAATCAAGAATGTATAAGCTCAAATTTAAATATAGATAAAGGCACTACTGCAAGAGCATTAAAAAGATTAGAAGAACTAGGATATATAATAAGGGTTGTGGATGAGGAAGATAAAAGGGCTTATAGAGTTTTTTTAACTGATAAAGCAAAATACATAGAAAAAGAGTTTTTTGAAATACTAGCAGAGGCAAATAGAGTACTTACTAAAGATTTTACAGAAGAAGAAAAAGCCTTAGCAATAAGTTTATTAAAAAGAATGGTTAATAATTCTAAAAATCACGTTTAAGGAGGAGAAATATGGATAAGGATAGAGACAAGAGATTAGCAGGTGAAGATATAAAGAAGCTTCTTATTAGCTTTTCCATTCCTAGTATGGTGGGAATGTTAGTAAATGCACTATATAATATAGTAGATAGAGTATTTATAGGTAAAATACCTGAGACTGGTAATTTAGCTATTACAGGAATAGGACTTACCTTTCCAATAGTAACAATTTTACTTGCTTTTGCTATGCTTGTAGGAGTAGGTGCTGGAGCAACGGTATCTATAAGGTTAGGTCAGAAAAAGAAGGATGAGGCTGAAGAGATTTTAGGTAATGCTTTCTTTCTTATGATAGTAATCAATATATCACTTACTATACTTGGACTAATTTTTGCAGAACCTATATTAAGGGGCCTTGGAGCATCAGAAAAGACCGTAGGATATGCTTTATCTTACATAAGAATAATATTACTTGGAAATGTATTCAATAATGTAGCTTTTGGGTTAAATAATCTTATAAGGGCAGAGGGTAATCCTAAAATATCTATGTATACAATGCTATTTGGCGCAGGACTTAATACTATATTAGACCCTATATTTATATTTGTATTTGGTATGGGAATAGAGGGAGCTGCCATAGCTACAGTAATATCCCAAATAGGATCAGCTATATGGACCCTAATGTACTATTTTAGAGGAAATAGTATGCTTAAGATAAAAAAGGAGAATTTCAAATTAAAATCTCACATAGTAAAATCAATATTTGCTATAGGAATATCTCCTTTTGCAATGCAATTAGTAGCTAGTGTTGTATCAGCTATATCTAATAGGGCTTTAAGTACTTATGGTGGAGATACCGCTGTAGGAGCTATGACAGTAATAAGTAGTGTATCTATGATATTCTTAATGCCTATTTTTGGAATTAATCAGGGTGCACAACCTATAATAGGATATAACTACGGAGCAAAAAATTATAAAAGAGTTAAGGATACATTAAAGTATGCAATAATAGGGGCGTCATCAATTTGTATATTGGGCTTTTTAGCTATACAGTTGTTCCCAGAAGCTATAATAAAGTTCTTTAATAATGATGCAGAGCTTATTAAAGTAGGAACAAAAGGTCTTAAAACTTATCTGTTTATGTTACCTATAGTAGGTTTACAAATAGTAAGTTCTAACTTTTTCCAATGCATAGGAAAAGCTAAAAAGTCTATATTCTTAAGTATGACAAGACAAGTTATATTTTTAATACCACTTCTTTTGGTATTACCTAAATTTATGGAGTTAAATGGCATATGGTTTGCAGGTCCAATAGCAGACTTTTTAGCATCATTAGTAACAGTTTTATTCTTAATTTATGAAATAAGACGTTTAAATGATAAACATAACCAACAGATTGAAAAAGTAGCAATTGGAAGAGTGGATTAAGCTTAAAAATTAATATTGAATTAAGGTTTTAATAAGTGAGCTATCTCAATATACAAGTGAGATGGCTCACTTTTTTACTAAAAAACTTATATAATAAAACATTTTGATGGCACTTTTTATTCTAAAATTTCTCCATTAAAGCAAATTGTAATTTTCCCTTTATAACATAATCTATTACTGATAAATGAATGAAGCTTTAAAAATTATAAAGAGAGAGTCACACTGATGAAGGAATTTTAGATATAATTGATGAAATTAGATATATGAAAAAGAGAATTTAGGTTAAAAGATATGAATAATCTAGATATTGAGAGATTTTAAAAATAGATATATAGATTTATTATGGAATACTGCATTATAGGGTTCCTTAATGAAAATTTAGATTATGCATGATTTTAATTTCCATAAAAAAAATTCTTTTCTATGAATGAAAAATTAAGAATGAAGGATGAAGAATTATGGTTAAAACTTCACGGTTAAGACCTTTGAAGTTTTTTGAGAATAAATTTTATTTTAAGAAATTCACTAAGGGTGAATTTCATCCTAAATTTTTCATTCTTCATTATTAATCCTTAATTTCTAAGAACTTAAGCTATTTTTATGGAAAACTTATTTTCTAGAGTATATATTAAATTTTCGTATTGTATCTCTATAGTTATTTAGATATTTAAAGTGATAATTTGGAGGATGGGGTAATGGAAAAAGAAAATTGTTCTGATATATCTAATAAAAACTTAACAAAAATGTTGAATAAATCAATTGGATTTCTTATTGAAGATTTTGCAAAAATAGCTCTTAGCGATTTCTCTTCAGCAAAAAATATTATAAAAATTGCATTAAAACAAAAAAACACAGGAAATATTAGAAGTAAATATGAAGAAAATGGGCTTCATGTACCACCATTTATGATAGCGTCTATTACAAGCACATGCAATTTAAAGTGTAAGGGATGTTATGATAGAGCAAAAGCTCATAAATGTTCATTAGAACTTAGTGAAAAGCAGTGGTCAGATATTTTTCTTCAGGCCAGGGATTTAGGAATGTCATTTATATTGCTTGCAGGTGGTGAACCACTTACTAAAGATAAAGTCATTAAAGAGTGTATAAAATTTCCAGAGATTATTTTTCCTATGTTTACAAATGGGATATTGATTGATGAAGAGTGGACACAGTTTTTTGCTACATGTAGAAATCTTATGCCAGTTATAAGTATAGAAGGAGATAAAGAGCAAACGAATGGTAGAAGAGGAGAAGGGGTATTTGAAAGAGTTTCATTAAGTTTTGATTTACTTAAAAAAAGAAATATATTTTATGGAATATCAATAACTATTACATCAGAAAATTTTTATGATGTTCTAAGTGAAAACTTTATTAAAAGATATATTGATAAAGGATGCAGAGCATTTTTCTTTATAGAATATGTTCCTTTTGATACCACTACTGAAAATCTTGTGATATCTGATACGAATAGGGGTGAACTTGATGTCACACTTAATGAATTGAGAAAAAAATATAGTGGAATATTTATATCTTTTCCTGGGGATGAAAAGGTATTTGGAGGATGCTTAGCTGCTGGTAGAGGATTTATTCATATCAATTCAAGAGGTGGGGTTGAAGCATGTCCTTTTGCACCATATTCTGACGTTAATTTGACAGATTTAACTCTTAAAGAGGCTTTAGCTTCACCTACATTAAAAGAGATCCGAAATCTACATGGAGTGTTAAAGGATCATAAAGGAGGATGTACGTTATTTGAAAATCGAGAACTAGTGGAGAAGGCTTTGCAGAATAGAGGAAGTATATAATCATAATTTATATTTTTAGTATTTTAATATGTATTTTAAAGATAAAAGTGTTGAATTTTAATAAATTCAACACTTTTGATTTAAAATTTAAAGTTGTATTTTAAATTTATGCTTTAAGAAACATCTATGCTATATTACTTTCCAAACCCTTGGAGTAACAATTCCGTCTACTTTAAGTCCAAGTTTTCCTTGTAAATCTCTAACTTCTTTTTCTGTTTTAGGACCAAAGTATCCATCTTCATCCAAGTCACTATATCCCCTCGTACGAAGATGCTCATGTAAATGTTTAACATCTTCGCTGCGATCTCCAGGACGACATGTCCTTGAAAAGCCATCCTTTTTCATCTCACAGCGCTTACTATGAGGTATTAAAACGCATCCCCATCTACAATATTTTGCGGTTGTGTAGTTAAAGCCTTTGCAGGAACTGTTAAGATACTGGTAGCCATAACTGCTGTTAAAGCTAAAATTGCATATTTTTTCATGATAATCCTCCTTTAAAAATATAATTTTGTAAATATTCTTATAATCTTACGAACAATTTTTAACGCTCAATTGGATTACAGCTCTATTTAAATGTATTTGCATTTAATATTTAGAAACTATTTGGCTAGAGTATTATAAATTCATAGCAAATAGAATATTAAAGCAATCTAGAATAAAAGTGCTAGATTTTAATAAATCTAACACTTTTATGCAAAAATATAAAATCATATTCTCTTTTATGCTTTACGAAACATTTATTTTATTTCTTATGCCTACTATAATGCATCTGCAAGTACTTTCCAAACATCTGGAGTAACAACACCATCTACCTCAAGTCCATGTTTTTCTTGAAAATCTTTAACTGCTTTTTCTGTTTTAGGACCAAAGATTCCAACTGCATCCAAATTCTTATATCCTATACTACTAAGGTGACATTGTAAATGTTGTACGGCTCTTCCACGATCTCCAGGACGACATATCCTTAAAAAGTATGGTACATAGCCTTCATTTATAGGTTCCATATCACAATAATCCTTAGGAATGGTTATAACACAACCACCCTCTACAATACCCTGATATTGGTCAGTAGATGCCTTTGCAGGAACTGTTAAGATACTAGTAGCCATAACTGCTGTTAAAGCTAAGATTGCATATTTTTTCATAGTAATGCTCCTTTAAAAGATATTATTTTATAAATATTCTTATAATCTTATGAATATTTTTTAATGATAATAAATGAGTTTATTAAAATTTATTGACTGACATATGAAAGGGAAAATATTATATTTATTTAAATTTAATCATATTAGATTCTATTGTCTCAATTTATTAACGCTTAAATATAATAATAATGAGCAAATAATTACATAATACATAAAAAAGGAAACGCAATCTATAAAGAAGTAAAGTATTATAAAAGTAAAATTGTATTCTAATTCTATGTTTTATGAAATATTTATTTTATTTTTATGTCTATTATATTATGCATACATAATTACTTTCCAAACTTCTGGAGTAACTATTCCATCTACCTCAAGTCCATGCTTTTCTTGAAAATCTTTAACTGCTTTTTCTGTTTTAGGACCAAAGAATCCAACCCTATCCAAATCATTATATCCTAGATGAGTAAGAGAGCATTGTAAATGTTGCACATCTCTAGCAACAGGTCCTCTGTCAATATCTCCAAGACGGCATGTCCTTAAAAAGTATGGTACAAAACCTTCATTTATAGGCTCCATATCACAATAATCTCTAGGACCGGTTATAACACATCCACCTGGTAGTATACCTTGGCTTCCATCAGTAGATGCTTTTGCTGGAACTGTTAAGATACTAGTAGCCATAACTGCTGTTAAAGCTAAGATTGCATATTTTTTCATAGTAATCCTCCTCTAAAAATGTAATTTTACTGATATTCTTTAATAACAATTGCATTATATCTTTTTTATATTTATTAATTTATAAACTTATTAATTTTCTAGTTTATTAATTCATTAATAGATACATCTCTAATTACTTCCCAGGTTTCTGGAGCAACTATTCCATTTATATCAAGTCCATATTTTTCTTGAAAATCTTTAACTGCCTCTTCAGTTTTAGGACCAAACACTCCAACTTCGTCTAAATTTTTATATCCCATAGTGGTAAGAAGACACTGTAAATGTTGTACGTCTCTAGTAACAAATGTATCCACATCTCCAGGACGGCATGTTCTTAAATAAAATGGTACGAAACCTTCATTTCTAGGTTCCATTATGCAATAATCGTTTGAAAACTCACTTCCTAGAACACATCCACCTTCCACAATACCGTGAGGTGAAGCTTTTGCTGAAACTGTTAGGATACTGGTAGCCATAACTGCTGTTAAAGCTAAAATTGCATATTTTTTCATAGTAATCCTCCTTTAAAAGATATAATTTTATGAATATTCTTATAATATTATGAATATTCTTATAATTTTATGAACATTTTTTAACGCTCAATTGAATTATATCGTTCTTTAGATATATGTTCAATAATTGAATTTATTGGAATTTTTGGATATAGGTGCATAAAAGGAGAACCCCTTACATTTATTTGATTTTACTTATTTTATCTCCTGTTCTCTCAATTTATTGAAAATAATTATTAATTCTTAATAAAAATTAAGCAATTTAATAAATGAAATTCAGAGGATTTTACATTATTTTCATTATGATAATGGTATAATCATGAAAAAGTATAATATACTAGGAGGATTATTTTGTGATAACTTGTGCTAATTGCAATAATAAAATCCCATCATGGAAGGTGCTTTTTCTAACAAATTTTAGGTATCTGAAATAAAATAATAAGTCAAAGATGCGACGCCTATTTTGTATCAGACAAGGAAACAGGTTTTACTCATAGTTTAAGCTATGAGTGAGTTCTATTGACGCAGTATGATGGAAAATAGACTAGCATGCTGACTAGTTATTTTTCGAAGATGCCTTAATAATATACATTGTAAATGCTGCGACAAGTCCCTTGTTAATAATAAATTAAGAAGAGGATTAATTGGAGGGACAGGTGGTGGAATTGGAGCTACAGTCCTAATGTTTGCTATGTACAACTTCCGCAATAATACCTTTGGAATAAAAAATATTATTTTAATAGTATTATGGATTTCTATGGTATTAGTTGCAGCTTTATGTTTTACAAAGCTTGAAATTGATGAAGAGTGTGAATAATTAATATAAACATATTAATATATATGAATTTATTAATGATTTATATAAGGGGTATTTTTACATATAATGCATAAATATGTTATTATATGTTATAATATTTGCATAGGGTGGTTTAGTTTAAATATACAAATTATTGTAGGTGACACTCATTTGAGTAAGAAAAATATATCAATAAGAAAAAGATTTTTAATTTTATATATACCTATAGTTATTATATATGTGTTAATCAGTGGTGATATAGGTAAAGTACCAACATATATAAGAGAAATTTTTAATAAAGTCTAGTTTTTAAGATATATGGATATTGAGTTATGAAGCTATAAATCAACTAAACTAGATGCTTAGATATTTAGTTATTTTAAATATTAAATATAAGGTTTAAATTATATATTTTAAAATAATAAAAATCTACAAACACTAATACATTTTCATATTAGCGTGTAGATTTTTTGCACATTATCATATGAAGATAAATTTAATCAACTTTATTTACTGAGTATCTCTATCCCATCTTCCGTTACTAATATTGTGTGTTCCCATTGTGAAGAAAGTGATCCATCTTCTGTGAATACTGTCCAATCATCATCAGAATCTATTACTATTTCATAAGAGCCAGCATTTATCATAGGCTCTATAGTAAATACCATACCAGGTGCTAAAATCATGCCTTCTCCTCTTTTACCATAATGAGCTACAAAAGGTTCCTCATGAAATTCAAGTCCAATACCATGACCACCAAAATCTTTTACTACAGAGTAACCATGCTTTTCTGCATGTTCTTGAACTGCTGCACCTATATCACCTAAAAATCCCCAAGGTTTTACTGCTTCTATACCTTTATATAAGCATTCCTTTGAAACTTCTACTAGTTTTCTTGCTTCCTCAGATGCTTCACCAATGATGAACATCCTTGAAGCATCTGAATAATATCCATCTAGTATTGTAGACACATCTATATTTATTATATCTCCATTTTTAAGAATTATATGTTCACTAGGAATACCATGACATACTTCATCATTGATTGAGGTACATAAACTTTTAGGATATCCTTCAAAATTTAGAGTTGCTGGAATTGCTCCTTGAGATACGGTATAGTCATGAACTAATTTATCAATTTCTTCAGTACTCATACCTTCTTTTATATTTTTACCGACTAAGTCCAATACAGCATTATTAATTTTGGCGCTTTTTCTTATACCTTCAATTTGTTCTTTAGTTTTAATAATGTTTCTTGGTGGAGTTTGAAATCCCTGTGATTTTAGAGCATTTAATTTATTATCAAAATCAATATGACATTTCTTATATTTTAATCCGCTGCCGCACCAACATAAGTCATTTCTATTTAAATTCATATAATCTCTCCTAACTTTATATATTTTGTAACAGTATATTTAACTACGCTTTTACTATTACTTAAATTATACTGCTATAGTTGTAATTTTAAAATACGATTTAATTAAAATAATAATTATTCTCATAATAAAAATCATATACAAGGTCATGGAAATAAACAAAGCTTTAAAAATGAATATACTTTATAGAATCGAGAACTGACCATTGACAATGGATAATTATTGATACTTATCTTATAAAGGATAAGTTTTAAATTAATTTTCCACCCCTGGGGTATATAACAGATTAAAAAAGTCTTAGCGAAATTAAAGTACCTGAATAAGTCTAATATATAAACTAAGTTCTAAAATATACCCCTGAGGGTACAGTATGGTATAAAACAATATTTAATACATTAACTAATATTTAAATTATATTGGTTATCTCCATTAATATTGGGTTAAGTTTTTGTATATTGTTCCACATTATACTGCACCTCAGGGGAACCATTATACAATTGATAATTGACAATTGACGATGGAGAATTATTGAGACTTCTCTTTTATAAGAGAAGTTTTCAATTGATTTATTTTTGAAATGACGCAGTCATTTTTATTAAAAATATATTTAAAGAAATTAATTTGCAACATTAATTTCCACTATAATTGTCAATTGTCCATCATCAATTGTCCATTGATCAAACTGTTCCCCAGAGGTGGAGAAAACTAGCAATAAAGTTGTTAATAAATATTTTTAAACACAATTGACCACAGTAGTCAAAAAGAGTTACAATATAATTGACCGATATGGTCAAACGTTTTGTTTTATATTACAAAGGAGGAGTGCAATATGTTTTCAAAGTTTTTAAATCTAGATATGAAAAAACAGGATAGAATTTTAAACGCAGCAATGAAGGAATTCGCACAAAAGGGTTTTGAAAAAGCTTCTACAAATGAGATTGTTAAAGAAGCTGATATATCAAAGGGGCTACTATTTCATTATTTTAAAGATAAGAAAAATCTATTTTTATTCTTGTATGATCACTGTATTGATGTAAGCACCAATGAATTTTATAAAAAGATTAATTTAGATGAAAAAGACTTTTTTATTAGGTTGAATCAAATGTGTGTAATTAAATTTGAGCTACTAAACAAATATCCTGAAATGTTTAGATTTATTGAAACAGCATATATGGAAACCTCAAAGAGTGTTAAGAAAGAGTTAGATGAAAGAAAAGAAAAGCTTATTAAGATTAATTCTATTAAAGTATTTGAAGGCATTGACCTTTCTAAGTTTAAAGAAGACATTGACGTAAAAAAAGCTATTAATGTTATGATTTGGACTTTTCAGGGGTTAGGAGATGAGGCGCTTAAAAAAGCAAAATTATTATCCTTAGATAAGCCTGATTATAGTGAAGTTTTTGCTGAAGCAGATATTTACATAGATATGTTTAAAAACTGTTTCTATAAATAATATAGGGAGGTCATAAAATGAATGTTATTGAGATTAAAAATTTGACCAAGAATTATGGTAGCGCAAGGGGAATTACTGATGTAAGTTTTAATGTTGAAGAAGGTGAAATTTTTGGATTCATTGGACCTAATGGTGCAGGTAAATCAACAACAATTAGAACATTATTATCACTTATACATCCAACCAGTGGAAGTGCTACAATTTTTGGTAAAGACTCTTTAAAGTTTGCTCCTGAAATTGCCAAGGAAATAGGATATTTGCCATCAGAAGTATTTTATTATGACAAAATGAAAGTAATTGATCTTTTAAAGTACTCTGCTAGTTTTTATAAAAGAGATTGTAGTAAAAGGATAGAGGAATTAGCAAAAATAATGGATCTTGACCTCAATAAAAAAATTGATGATTTATCTTTTGGAAATAAAAAGAAAGTAGGAATAGTTCAAGGGTTACTTCACGAACCAAAACTTATTATACTTGATGAACCTACCAGTGGACTAGATCCACTTATGCAGCAAAAATTCTTTGATTTACTAAAAGAAGAAAATAAGAAAGGAACTACAATTTTATTTTCTTCACATATTTTAAGTGAGGTTCAAAAACTATGTGATAGAGTTGCGATTATTAAAGAAGGAAAGATAATAACCGTTGAAAAGATTAGTACATTAAAGGAAAATAATCATAAAAAAATTAAAATTGAAACTATAAGTAATATAGATAAGAATTATTTTAATATTGAAGGTGTTAGTAATTTAGAAGTAAAAGATAATACAGTTAGCTTTTTATTTAGAGGTAATATCAACTTAATTATGAAAAAACTTTCCTCAATAGAGCTATCTAATTTATGGGTAGATGAACCTGACCTTGAAGAAATCTTTATGCATTATTATGAAAAGGAGAATTAAGAAATATGAATATGTTTTTACATGAATTAAAGGCATATAGAAAATCAACAATTGTATGGACATGTGTATTAGTAGCTGTAAGTATTCTCTTTTTATCGCTATTTCCGTCCTTTTCAAAGGATGTTGCAGAATTCAATAAAATACTTGAGAGTTTTCCAGAGGGCGTAAGAAAAGCATTGGGAATTTCTATAGATACTATTTCTACTTTTATAGGTTTCTATTCTTATATATTTTTGTATATAGTACTATGTAGCTCAATTCAGGCTATGAACTTAGGTGTTTCAATTTTATCAAAGGAAATCCGTGAAAAAACTGCTGATTTTCTACTAACAAAACCTGTAACTCGTATGCAAGTTGTTACATCTAAACTGTTAGCAGTATTAACTTCATTGATAATTACTAATGTAATTTATATAGCAGCAATTACTATAGTTGCATTAATTGTAACGGATGGATCCTTTGACTTCAAGATATTTTTTATGATTTCTATCACAGGATTTTTTGTTCAACTTATGTTTTTATCATTGGGAGTTATTATTTCTGTGTTAGTTCCTAAAATTAAATCTGTACTTCCAATTTCACTTAGTACAGTATTTGGGTTCTTTATTATAAGTATGTTTGGGTCTGTCATTGGGGACAATGCAATACGTTATATAACTCCATTTAAATATTTTGATACAGCATATATAATTAAAAATTCTGCTTATGAAGCTTCCTTTATAATTATAGAGATACTTTTTATTGGGATTACTACTGCTATCAGCTACCTAATATATTCTAAAAAAGATATTCATGCAGTTTAGTCATGGTAGCACACAAAATTTTCTTGTAAAGGAGATTCGACTATGAATATATTTATTAGAGAAATAAAAGCCAATAGAAAATCACTTATTTTATGGTGCATTGGTGTAATATTAATGGTTGTTGCTGGAATGGGTAAGTATGGAGTAGTATCAAGTTCAGGGCAATATATGAATGATATTATATCATCAATGCCTAAATCTTTGCAGATTATGTTTGGTACAGTTTCCTTTGATTTATCAAAGGCTAGTGGATTTTATGGAGTAATTTTTTCATATTTAGTTCTAATGGCTACTATCCATGCTTCAATGCTAGGAGCTAATATAATTTCAAAGGAAGAGAGAGATAAAACAGCAGAGTTTTTAATGGTAAAACCTATTTCAAGAAATAAAATTATCACATCAAAGTTATTAGCAGCATTTTTTAATATAGTTATTTTTAATATTATCACCCTAATTAGTTCAATCACTATTGTTGAGTATTATGCTAAAGGTGAGGGAATAACTAGCGATATTGTAATATTGATGATTGGAATGTTTATTTTACAGTTAATATTTTTGACTATAGGTACAGGAATAGCAGCTATAAGCAAAAATCCAAAGGTTGCAACCACTGCATCTACAGGGATACTTTTAATTACTTTTATATTATCCATGATAGTTGATATGAATAGTAATCTTGATGGACTAAAATACATTATACCATTTAAATATTATGAGGCTAAAAATCTTATGTTTGGCGGCGGTTTTGAACCTGCGTTTGTAATCTTATCTGTTATAATTATTGCAGTTTTACTGTGTACAACTTATGTGTTTTATAGAAAAAGAGATTTAAATGTATAGTAATAATGATGTATTTTATTAAATGAGATATAATAAAAAAATGACTCACTAGGGATAAAACTAGTTGAGTCATTTTTATTATAAAGATACAGAAAAATTGAAAGAAAGCATTCTTAAAGAAAATAAAAGAAGGGAAAAGTTGCAAAAGAAAAATTAAACAATTATAATATAAACTGGCTGTTGTGGTATAAAAAGGGTATAAAGTTAGAAGGAAAAATAATGTGTGATTTGAGAGGTGATAGTTTGCTAAAAAATTTTATGGTATTAATAACTGAAAAAATGAAGGACAAACTTGATTTAAATTCAGAGATTAATTCAAGAAAAACACTTGATGAAGAAAGTAAAATAATAATAAAAAGGTTAGAGGATGAAGCTGAAGGAATAGTAAATTGTGCTTATAGAACTTATGGAAATTCTTATATACACAAATATATCTATGATAAAGTAATGATAAATAAATTAAATCATGAAGAAACGATAATATCCTATATAGCTTTAGATGAAACAAATAGGGTAATTGGACATGTAGCTTTAGAATACTTTCAAAAATCTAGCATATGTGAGATTTCACATGCCTTTGTTGATCCTCAATTTAGAGGAAGAGGATGTCTTACAGATTTGACGAGATTTGCAATAGAGGAAAGTGAAAAAAGAGGGGATGTAGGAATATATGTACATGCAGTAACAAGCCATATATATTCTCAAAAATCAGCAGAAAATAATGGATTTAAAGATTGTGCTTTACTTCTATCAAGAATTACAGCCTTAAAATTCAAAGATATATATGATAAAAGCGAAAAAAGAGAAAGTCTTATAATACAGTATAAATATTTAAAAAAACAGCGTAAAAAATATATTTATGCACCAGAGAAATACAAAGAAATTATTAATGATATATATGAGAATTTAGGAGTAAAAATAGTATTTCGAAAACTAGAAGATGATAATGAAACTTTTTCAAAGGTAACTTCTATAGAAACTATTGTAGATAATTACGATACAGGAACAATATATGTCAACAAATTTGCTAAAGATGGAATGAATAAAATACTAAATCAATTTAATAAATTATATTTTGAAAGGAAAAAGGCAATATTTTTAAAATTAAAACTTTGTAATAAAAGCAGCATATATATATGGAACCAGATGGAGCAAATTGGATTTTTCTTTGCAGGTATTATGCCTGGAAATGGCGATGAAGATGAAGTGATACTTCAATATATTAATGATGACATTAATTACGAAAACATATATGCAAATTCCGTTATAGGAAATACTTTAATTGACCACGTAAAAGAACGTGATATTGCTTGTAATGGAAAGAGGAGGATTAGTATATGAGATTCAATAATATAGATATGCTATGTAGTAGGGAAGACGCTTTTAATTTTTCAAGAGAAACAGAAGAATTGTTTATAAAAGCTATGAGTGAAAATTATAAGTTTCAGCTTGATAATCAACCATATGTTAAATACTTAGCTGAAAGAGAAAATTTTGATATTAACAGTTTAAATACGATGGAAGATATATATAATATTCCTAATTTATTTGTTGGAACTATGAAAATAAATGGTTTTTGCAATTTTAAAGAAAGTGATTTAGAACTTATCTTAACAAGCTCAGGAACTAATGGTCAAAAAACTCAGTTATTCCTCGATAAAAACTCATTTTTAAGACTTCAAAGTTTAGCAGAAAATACTTTCAATTCTATAGGTTTTAAGAGTCATACCCCAGTACATTATTTCCTATTTTCCTATGATATAAAAAAAGCAGAAAACGTTGGCACAAGTTGGAGTGATGAACAAATTTTAAGTCTTGCACCTGCACTATCCGTTAATTGGATGATTGAATGGGATGAAGATAAAAGTGAATTTGTTTTTGATAGCAAAAAATGGGCTAAAATCTTTAAAGAATTAAGTAATGAAGCACCTGTAAGATTATTAGGATTTCCAGCATTCATGTATAAAATGGTGGAGGAAATTAAAGAGGGCTATGGAAAAATCGAAGTTCATAAGGATTCTTTTATAATAGCTGGAGGTGGATGGAAGAATCATTTAGGGAAAAGCATGTCACTAAATGATTTTATGGACTATATAGAAGAAAATATTGGACTTAAACGTGAAAATATAAGGGATACTTATGGTATGGCAGAACATGGAGTTCCTTATTGCTCTTGTAGTGAAGGACATTTACATGGTCCTATTTACAGTAGAATAATTGCAAGAGATCCTATAACTTTTAAGAAAAAAGGATATGGAGAAGAAGGACTTTTGCAACTTATAACTCCTTATAATACAGCACAACCTAATCTTTCAGTATTATCAACAGATTTAGCTGTAATTAAAAAGGATTGTCCTTGCGGAATAAAGGGAGATTATATTGAAAAAATACGACGAGGTGGAATAACTAAGCATAAAGGATGTGCCATTGCAGCACAAGAAATATTAAATAACTAAGTGATCAGATTGCATGGGGGTACGAGTATGAGATTAGAAGATTTTAAACATATATGTTTTGGAGAACAGTTAGAAATAAAAGGAGAATTAACAGAAGAAAAGGCAAATAAATATTTTGATTCAGCTCTTTTAAGGAAAAAATCTAAGGAGTTTAGTAATACACCTATAAATAAAATACTTTATATTTTAGAAAGAACTGCATACAAACTATGTGATAAAGATGGAGACTATTATAAAGAAATAATGGAAAAAATGCCTGAGTTAATTAGCTATTCTTCCTCAATGGTTGATATGGGAATGAATGCCCTTAAAGAAATGTTAAGTATAAATTCCTTAAAATTAAGATTAAAAAGTCTTGGAGATTATCATTGTTTAGACACCTTTACAAAGAATAGATACTCTAAGATAACTAGAGCAGTTCCAATTGGCTCAGTTCTTCATATAGCAGCAGGAAACATATTTTTAGGTTCAATAGATTCATTAATTATGGGAATAATAACGAAAAATATAAATATATTAAAAGTTTCTAGTCAAGATTTTTTATTTCCAACACTATTTTACAGAGCATTAAAAGAAGTAGATATAGATAAAACAATTACTCCATATATAACTATTACTTATTGGAAAAGTAGTAATAAAGCTTTAGATACAATTGCTAAAAACAGCTTTGATGCCATACTTTTATTTGGAGGAGAAGAAGCAGTAAAAAGTTATAAGAATGGTCTATCTGTTAATACTCAGCTTTATTCTTTTGGTCCCAAAATAAGCTTTGGCATGGTATGTAAAGGTTTAAATGATGATGAATTAAGAGAAACTGCAAAAGGTTTTGCTGATGATATAGTTTTTTGGGAGCAAAGAGCGTGTACAAGCTGTCAAAATATATTTATAGAAAATAGTGATAATGTTAAAAGTTTTATTCAATATTTATATGAGGCTTTAGAAGAAAAAGGAAAAGAATTTCCTCAAAATCAATTAGATATAGATTCTGCTGTTGAGATAAGAAAGAAAAGAGAACTTGCAAAATGGGAAGAGTTTAACAATAGGGCATTGGTGCTAGAAGGTAAAAATGCAAATCATACTATAATTATGGAAGAGAAAAATAATATTGTTGACTCACCATTGAACAGAACTATATATGTTAACGTAGTTGATAGCTATAAGGATATTTTAGATGGAAACATACAACTCCTAAAATACTATATGTCGACATTAGCTATAGCATGTAATGGTGGAATACAAAATATAATTGAAGATTTTATTGATTTTGGAATAATGAGGTTTTGCAAACCAGGAGCTATGAGTAAAAGTGAGGATGATTCTTTACCTCATGATGGAATGTATATTACTAATTTACTTGTAAGATTTATAAATAAAGAAAATATTGATATAGATAATTTAGGACTTGAATATGTTGATGAGCATAAAAAAGAAAATATGTTACTTTGGAGGTTAAATTCTCTTATTAATGAGGCTATAAAATCACCATTTTATAAAGAATTTTATAAAGACATTTCTTTACCATTAAAAAGTTTACAGGATTTTAGGGATCTTCCTATACTTGAAAAGAAGCATATTTATGAAAATAGTGTAGATAAAAGCATGGATATGATTACAGGAAATATGGAAAGCTCTTATGTTTTTTCAGCTGGGGGAACTACAGGTAGAATGAAATATGTAGCTTATTCCAGCAAGGAATTTGAAGAATCGAAAAAAATATTTGGAGATGGTTTTAGAGCTGTTGGGATAAATGAAAATGATTTTGCAGTTAATTACATGAAAGCCGGTGCCCTTTGGACTGCTTTTCCAGCAGTAAATGAGGGTTTAGAGGAAACAGGTTGTAAAATACTATCTCTAACAGCTAACCAGCCTGAGAAGGAAACTATAGAATATCTAAAAAAATTTAAACCTAATGTACTTATAAGTCTTCCAGGAAATATTGTACTTTTAGCTCAAGAGGTAGAAAAATTAAATGAGAATATTAAACTAGAAAAAATATTTTATGCAGGGGAGCATATGTCCCCAAAAGCACAAGAATATGTGAAAAAAATATTTGGTGCAAAGAAGATAGCATCTTTTGGATATGCAGCAGTAGAAGTTGGACCAATAGGCTTTCAGTGTGAATGCTGCAAGGGAACTGAGCATCATGTTATGGATGAATGGTGTTATGTAGAAAGAGATGGAAATGGAGATGCAATTGTAACAACCTTAAATAGATTTCTTAATCCTATAATAAGATATAGACTTGGAGATAGTATTCAGTGGATTGATGAACCATGCTCCTGCGGCAGAACTTCAAAGAAATTTAAACTATTGTCAAGAACTGATGATGTTATAAGATTTAATGTATCAGATATATATATAAATGATGTACATGAAGCATTAAAGGATGTTAATGAAGTATCACCTTTCTTCCAAGTGTTAGTTGACAATGTAGATGAAATGAGAAATGTAACATTTAAGATAGAAACAAAGGATAAAGACATGGCTTTAAAAGGAGATATATTAAAAGATAAAATAGTAACTTCCTTAAAAAGTAATATTAGAAGTTTAGGGACAGATTATGAAAAGAATTTAATTAAGGATTTAAAAGTTGAATTATTACCACCCTTTGGAATAGAAAGAGTAGGACGTACAGGGAAGATAAGAAGAATAGTGGATAGAAGAGTATAATAAAATATAGCAAAAGCTTATATCAATAGGTGTAAGCTTTATATAATACGAATTGACTATTGACAATGGACAATTGAGGAAATTTTTTCTTTATTGAAAAAGTCTTAAATTTATTTCTTTTTTAATAAAAACTAGCAATTGTATTACTGGTAAAAAATTTATTAAAGAAATTAATTCGTAAAGAATTAATTTCAACCATAATTGTCAATTATCAACTCTCAATTCTCAATTGATTAAACTGTAGGGGAGAACAGTGTTCTCCAGAAAACCTAAATCAGTTTTCAGCATCACATATTGGACAGATAGTTGATATTTCAATAAAAAATATTTTTTAATATTATTCTAATACCAAGTTTGATAAATATATTATTATGACTAATCATGTTCATATAACTATGGTGATAAAATTAAGTGATACTAGATATGAAAAAAGAACCGGCGAACAATGTTCGCCCCTACAATGTTGCTAGCAATTATATTGTTAGTTAAAAAATGAGTTAAAGAAATTAATTTCCACCCCTGGGGTATGTAACAGATTAAAAAAGTTTTACAGAAATTAAAATACATGAATAAGCCTAATATATAAACTAAGCTCTAAAATATACCCCTGGGGTGCAGTATAGTAGGGCACAATATCTACATCATTAAGAATATTTTAGTTATATTGCTTATCTTTATTAATATTAATTAGAATTTTTGGTGTTGCTCCAAACTATGCTGCACCTCAGGGAAACCCTTATACAATTGATAATTAACAATGGAGAATTATTGAGACTTCTCTTTTATAAGAGAAGTCTCAATTGATTTATTTTTGAAATGACGCAGTCACTTTTATTAAAAATTAATTTCCACCTTAATTGTCAATTGTCCATTGACTAAACTATTCCACAGAGGGATGCATTATAAATTATTTAAGTATACAATTATATTAACTTATACATTAAATTTGGAGGTGATTATATGAATTTTGATTTTGAAGCTAAAAGTTGGGATGATGATAAAAGAATAGCTAGAGCAAAATTAATTTCAGGGGAAATAGATAAATGGTTAGGGGACAAAATAAATAATAATGCTATGGAATTTGGATGTGGAACTGGTCTTATAACTTTTAATTTAAAAAATAAATTTAAAGATATTATGATGGTAGATAATTCTGCAGGTATGATTGAAGAGGTAAATAAAAAAATTAAAAATCAAAATGTAAATAATATTCGTACATGGTGTGGAAATATTGATGAAATAGATGATGAAAATAAATATGATGTCATATATACTTCTATGACATTACATCATATTGTAAATATAAGTAAAGTATTAGAAAAACTACACAGTTTGCTGAGTTTAGAAGGGGAACTGTATATAGTAGATTTAGTTGAAGAAGATGGAACCTTTCATAGCTCAGAAAAAGGTTTTGAAGGTCATAATGGATTTAATCAGAATGATTTGATGGAAACTTTGAAAAATATAGGATTTAAAGACATAAGAAATAAAGTCTTTTATAAAGGAAGCAAAAGCATAGAAGAAAGAAATGTTGATTATGAATTATTTATTATGATTGCAAGAAAATGAATGAGTAGTAATATATACGAGTCATTTTCAAAAAAATAACTAGTTAGCGTGCTAGCTATTTTTTAGTATGATGATATTCATAAAATTTTTCATTAGTGCTAAAATAAAGTTGGTTATGCAAGGTTTAATTTTTACTGTGTTTAAAGTTTTTAAAGATTAGGATATAATAAAAATATATAGAAAAACTCAATATTGATGAAAAAGTCATAGGGAGGAGATAACTTTGAATAATTCACAGATAGAAATTCTAGAAAAAATAAAATCAAAGGATTTAATGGAGATTAGTAAGAATTATATGATAAAAAATATATTAGTATTTGGGAGTGTTCTTACTGATGACTTTAATATTAATTCTGATGTGGACATAGCAATTTTATCAGATGAAAAGTTAAAATTAAATGATATATTAAGTTTAGAATTATTTTTTGAAGAAATTTTAAACCGCCCTATTGATGTTGTTGATTTAAATAGTACTACTTTAGATTTGTTTATAAAAATAAACATATTAAATACCGGTAAAGTTTTGTATACTAGTGATAATAATAAAAGTTTAGAAGAGTTAATAGATAAATTAGAATGGTACTATAGAGAAAATGAAAATTTTTTTTATTATAGAAAGAGAGATTTATTATCATGAATGAAGAAAGATTACTTAAAATAATAGAAGATATGACTGAAGTTGTAAAAAATCTTAATGATTGTAAAGAAATTTTAAAATCAACTGAAGAGAATAATACAACTATATTTATTGAATTTGGATTAAAGCAAATTTTTGTAGATTTCTTCATAACAGTAGAAAATCTAACCTCTATAATATTAAAGGAATTAAAAGAGTTTAAGATAGGAATAGATATGAAGGAATCATTATCTATTTTAAAAAATAAATATATAATTGATGAAAAATTATATTTATTTTTAAATCAAGCAAGGCTATTAAGAAATAGAATATCTCATAGGTATAAAGAACCCTCAAGGGAAGAACTGTTAGAATTTATTGATATGAATATGGATAATTTTTATGAAGTTTTAGCAGTAGCTAAAGGTTGTATAAATATAGAAAAGTAGTTGTTAATTTTAAAATTATACTTCATAATTCACAAAAAATAATCCGTATACACAAAAAGTGTATACGGTTTTTTATATTAAATATAAAATAATTAATATAATATTGTACCAATTATTTTATTTAGCATATAGTTTAGTAGTAAAATTAATTATATAAGAGAATAATTATAATGGTGTTTACTTTAAATTAAAATTGTGTAATAATGAACAATTGTGAAAACAAGTAATTATAGATATAAATTTATACAAATAATACAAATAATTAATACAAAAGTTTTATAATAATTTCATATAGTGAGGAGTAAAGATGAAGATAGGATTTGACCACAAAAAATATTTAGAAGAGCAATCAAAGTACATTTTAGAAAGAGTTAATAATTATGATAAGTTATACTTAGAATTTGGAGGAAAATTATTATTTGACCTTCATGCAAAAAGAGTTTTACCTGGATTTGATGAAAATGCAAAAATTAAACTTCTACATAAATTAAAAGAAAAAGTAGAAGTTGTTATTTGCGTATATGCAGGAGATATCGAAAGAAACAAAATAAGAGGAGATTTCGGTATAACTTATGATGTTGATGTTTTAAGATTGATAGATGACTTAAGAGCATATGAACTTGATGTAAATAGTGTAGTAATAACAAGATATGAAGGACAGCCAGCAACAACTGTTTTTATAAATAAGCTTGAACGTAGAGGAATAAAAGTATATAAACACAGAGAAACTAAAGGATATCCTACAGACGTAGATACAATTGTAAGTGACGAAGGATATGGTAAAAATCCATATATTGAAACCTCAAAACCTATTGTTGTTGTAACAGCACCAGGACCAGGAAGTGGTAAATTAGCAACTTGCCTTAGTCAGCTTTATCATGAATATAAACAAGGTAAAGTAGCCGGTTATTCAAAATTTGAGACGTTCCCTGTATGGAATGTTCCACTAAAACATCCTTTAAATATAGCTTATGAAGCTGCAACGGTAGATCTTAAGGATGTAAATATGATTGATTCATTCCACGTTGATGCTTACAATAAAATAGCTGTAAATTATAATCGTGATATTGAAACATTTCCTGTACTTAAGAGAATTATAGAAAAAATAACAGGAGAAGAGTCTGTATATAAATCTCCAACAGATATGGGAGTTAACAGAGTTGGATTTGGAATCATTGATGACGAAGTTATTAAAGAAGCATCTAAGCAAGAAGTAATTAGAAGATATTTTAAAACTGGTTGTGAATATAAAAAAGGTTATGTAGATAAAGAAACTTTCCAAAGAATTAAGCTTATTATGGAAGAACTTAACTTAAAAGAAGAAGATAGAAAAGTTGTTATTCCTGCAAGGGAACGTTCAGCTCAGTTAAAGGAAACATCTAATAAAAATGATGCTTGCCCTGTTCTAGCAATAGAACTTAATGACGGAACAATATTAACTGGTAAAAGCTCAAATGTAATGAATGCAACAGCTGCTGTGGTTTTAAATGCTGTTAAATACCTTGCAAATATATCTGATGAAATCCATCTTATTTCTCCAGTTATACTTGAACCAATTATAAATTTTAAATTAAAGACATTAGGAAGTAAGAGTACAGCTTTAAGTTGTGAAGAAATATTAATTGCTCTTAGTATATGTGCAGCTACAAATCCAACAGCACAAGTAGCTATGAAAAAGTTAGCAATGCTAAAGGGATGTCAAGCTCACTCAACTACAATTTTAAGTAGAAATGATGAACAGACTTTAGGAAAATTAGGCATAGATCTAACTTGTGATGCTGAATACCCTTCAGAAAGCCTTTACTATAATAATTAATTTATAGATTTATAGTGCAATAGTTTAAAGTAAATACGATGATTTTTAATAAAGAAGATTTAAATTTATTTATTTTTTAAGTGATTATATGTATCTATAGGTAAAATGATTTTATTTTAAAAGAATACTTTTACATAATGATATAAAAAGTAGTATAAAAGCCAATTGTTACAATTGATAACAATTGGCTTTTATGTATGTAATTAATTTATAAATATACTACCTTTAAAATTAATGTATAGCTAATAACTATGCTGTTAAATATTTCAATTCACAACTTAGAACAATGCATAATTCAAAATTCACAATTGAGGTGGAAATTAGTTTTAATTAAACTAATTTCTTTAACTAATTTTTTACTAGCAATACAATTGCTAGTCTTTTTATAAGAAGTGACTGGATCACTTTAAAAAGAATCAATTCTAAATTTCTTAGTCTCTGCTGAGGAACGTCTATAATTGTGCATTGTGAATTGAAAAAGTTGTGAGTATAATAGCTCTAATTACAATAGTAAAAAAGACTAATTACTTTAACATTACAAAAATGTAAGTTAAGTGTAATAAACTTAAATTTCTCCTTCAACATTAATTTTATATAATAATTTTATAAACTTGGTTAATGAAGGGAGAAAATATGAAAAAATTAAATGCTTTTCAATTAAAGTTTTTTGCACTTGTAATTATGTTATTAGACCATTTATGGTTTGCTTTTCCAAAGGTGTTTCCAATATGGTTTCATCCACTATCAAGATTTGTTGCACCACTATTTGCATTTTTCTTAGTAGAAGGATTATTTCATACTAGAAATAAGTTAAAGTATAATATAAGGTTAGTAGGTTGGGCTATATTTATGATGCTTGGTAACTCAATCATTAATATGCTCTTAATATCTAAAAATGTAAGTGTATCCAATAATATATTTGCTACATTAGCACTTGGACTTACTATTATAAATCTATTAGAGTACAGTAAAAAATGTGAAGGAAATAAAAAGATAGGAGTAATAATATTATCTATTCTTCTAATTCCTGGAGCACTATTTGTAGAAGGTGGAATGAATCTTATACCATTTATAATAATAACTTATTTCTTTAGAGGAAATAATAAAAAATTATTAATTGGATATATTTTATTATTCGCCATAATGCTTAAAATGAATTTAGTTATTTATCCAACATTAGATATGACTATAGATATGCTTATGTACAACTCAGACTTTTTATTTATAACAGTAGTCCCATTTATGCTTCTTTATAATGGAGAAAGAGGACTAAATAATAAATTTAGTAAATACATGTTTTATGTATTTTACCCATTACACTTATGGGGATTAGCTGTAATAAAATTTATAATTAATTAATAAGAATCCTAAGGCTAGTATTTCTAGCTTTAGGATTTTTATTGTTTTAAAAAAATTTTATAAAGATATGTTTCTTAAAAGCAGGTTCTTAAAATTGCATGAGATAGATAATTTGAATTTAGTATATAAAAGTTATTTTTTACATTAGTTTATATAATAAATAGGTAAAGTAAATAGATGCACAAATATGTATAGTAATTCAATATAAGTATAAATAAAGAAGTTATGATATTATTTACTTGAAACTATGGCAAGAGAGGTGAGAGAGATGTATGATTTCGATACTATAATCAATAGAAGAAATACCCACTCATTAAAATATGATGGTATTAAGGAACGTTTAGGAATTGAGGGAGATGACTTACTGCCTCTTTGGGTAGCAGATTTAGATTTTGAAACTCCGAAACCTATACGAGATGCTCTTATTAATAGAATCGATGAAAAAATTTTAGGTTATAGTGGTGGCTTTGAGGATGTATATGCATCAATTATTAATTGGTATGAAAAAAGACATAATTTCAGTATTGATAAATCCTGGATTCAATTTAGTAGAACAATAGTCAATGCTATTAACAGAATTTTAAAAACATTTACTGAAGAGGGCGATAAAATAATAATTCAGCCACCAGTTTTTCCAGCTTTTCGTGATGCTATAAAGAATCATCACAGGGAAGTAGTAGAGAATTCTTTAGTTTTAAAAAATGGTAAATATGTTATGGATTTAGAAGATTTAAAGAAAAAAATTGATCCTAAGGTAAAGATGTTTATTTTATGTAGTCCTCATAATCCTGTAGGTAGGGTATGGACAAGAGAAGAGCTTAAAGAACTTACAGATATATTGGTAGAAAATAAAATTTTAATAGTATCAGATGAAGCTCATGCTGAATTAGTGCTTAAGGGATATAAGCATCATTTTATTCACAGTATTAGTAAAGAAGTTGCAAATCAGAGTATTTTATGTGTATCTACTCATAAGACATTTAATATGGCTGGGCTTGAAATCTGCAATATGATAATTCCAAATGAGGTTATAAGAAATGCTTATAATGATGATCAATTAAAAGATGGAATTAATAAGCCAAACTTATTAGGACTTACAGCACTTAAAGCTGGATTTGATTATTGTGAACAGTGGTTAGATGAAATGATTGAATATGTAGAAGATAACTTTAAATTTTTAAAGGAAACTTTAGAAAAAGAAATTCCAGAAATAAAGATGATAAAATCAGAAGGAACTTTTTTAGCTTGGCTTGATCTTAGAGAATTAAATTTAGAACCAAAAGATATAGAAAATTCTTTAATAGGAAAAGGAAAGATTTTGGTAAATCAAGGATATAGCTTTGGTACTGGTGGAGAAGGGTTTATCAGAGTTAATGTTGCATGCCCAAGAAGTGTTTTGGAAGAGGGAGTAAAGAGGTTGGTATTATCATTAACAGGGAGGAATTGAGATGAGAACAAGAAGTAAAAAACTGTTAATAGCATTATCAACAATAGTACTAGGAGTAACTTTGTTTAGTGGCTGTGGAACAAAAAATGTCTCAGAGAAGCCAAAGAATGATGAAGGCGAAAAAGTAGAGAAAATCATAGAAGTAGGAGTTTCAACTGAATATTTTCCATGGTGTTTTAAACAGGAGGACAAACTACAAGGTTTTGAAATTGATGTATGGAATGAGATAGGTAAAAGAGCTAACTACAAAATAGAATTCAAAGTTTCAAAATTTAGCGGATTAATGGGAATGTTAGACTCAGGACAAATTGATACAGTTGCACATCAAATGTCTACTAATGAGGAAAGAAGAGTCAAATATGACTTTAGTGAAACCTATGCATATAGTAAATATAAATTTGTAATTCCAAAGGAAAGTAATATAAGTAAAGTTGAAGATTTAAAAGAGAAAAAAGTTGGTTGTGTTTTAGGAGGAAATGGAGAAAAAACTATAAAGGAATTAAATAAAAGCAAAGATTTAAATTTAGATATAGTAACTTATGATGGAACGCCAATGGAAAAAGATGTTGAAGTAGGAAGAATAGATGCAGGATGGTTAAGTGAAGTTAAGGCTAAAACTACTATAGAAAAGGGAAATTTAGACTTAAAAATAGCAGATATTAACACTGGTGTATTCGAAATCAACAAATATCCTTTTAGGAAGGAAGAAGCAAGTAAAGAGATTATTGAAAATGTGAACAAAGCAATTAAATCAATGCATGAAGACGGTACTTTTAGTAAAATATCAAACCAATGGTTTGAATTAGATACCACTAAAGAAAATAATTAGTTTAGTAGGTATATTTTTATGTTTGATTTTAATTTTCTATTAAGAATAATTCCAGTGATGTTAAAGTATGTTAAGGTAACAATTGCACTATCTCTTTATTCTCTATTTTTCGGTTTAATTTTAGCTATAATTATTGCATTAATTATAAATGCTAAAACACCAATACTTTATCCTATAGCAAAAGTTTATGTATCTTTTTTTAGAGGTACTCCATTAGTGGCTCAACTTTTCTTTTTATACTTTGGATTAATACAATTATTCCCGGCTCTTAAGGGGTTAGATGGATTCACTGCTACAGTTTTTGGACTTAGCTTAAACTCTGCTGCATATTGTTCTGAAACTCTTAGAGGTGCTATATTTTCAGTGGATAAAGGGCAAATGGAAGCAGCATTAGCCTTTGGAATGACCTATATTCAAGCTATGAGAAGAATAATTTTACCACAAGCAGCAAGAGTTGCTATACCAGCACTAACAAGTAATTTTTCTGATATAGTTAAAGGTTCTTCACTAGCATTTACATTAGGAGTAACGGAAATAATGGCATCTGCTCAATCGGAAGCTGCTTCAAGTTATAAATTTTTGGAAGCATATACTGGCGTAGTTATAGTATATTGGATAATAATTTCTTGTCTTGGATTTATTCAAAAGAAGTTAGAGGCAACTCTAAATAAGGCTTATTAAGGTGATGGATATGTTAAAGATTAATAATTTACATAAGGCATTCGGTAGTAATAGAGTTTTAGATGGTATAAATCTTCAAGTAGAGAAAGGTGAGGTAATTGCTGTAATTGGTCCATCTGGTACAGGAAAATCCACTTTATTAAGATGTATAAACTTTCTAGAGCATGGAGATGAGGGAACTATAACTCTTGGGGATATTAACATAGATGTAAAAGAAAGAGATAAAAAAAGTGTATTACAAATTAGAAGAAAAACAGCTATGGTGTTTCAAAGTTATAATTTATTTAAAAACAAGACTGCCCTTGAAAATATAATGGAAACTTTAGTAACAGTTAAAAAGATGAAAAAAACTGAGGCAAAAGAAATTGCTATGAAGTATTTAAAACAGGTAGGTCTTGAAGAGAAGAAGGATTCCTATCCATCTAAGCTCTCAGGTGGACAACAGCAAAGAGTTGCTATTGCAAGAGCATTAGCTGTTGAACCAGAAATAATATTAATGGACGAACCTACTTCTGCCCTAGACCCTGAACTTGTAGGAGAAGTTCTTGAAGTTATAAAAACTTTAGCTAATGCTCATATGACAATGATTATTGTTACCCATGAAATGAACTTTGCAAAGGAAGTAGCTGATAGGATTATCTTTATGGAAGGCGGAAAAATTGTGGAAGATGGTAATCCAATAGATATATTTGATGACTCAAAAAATACTAGAGTGATTAAATTTATGAGAAAAGTTTTATAAATTAATTTCTTTAAACAGATTTTTGTAGTGGCGAACATTATTTGCCATTTTTTAAGAAGTAAGGGATGGTTCATTCTTTTTTATAGTTTTTATTTTATAATTTGTAATGAACCGTCCCCATATTTAATAATAGCAACTAATTTGGATTTTATGGTGAACACTGCTTGCGCCTACAGTTAGTCAATGGAAAATTGACAATTGTGAATTTTGCATTGTGAATTGTGAAGTGATTAATACTGTGTTTTTCTATAAAATTTATAGAAACTGGACTTTTTCTGTAAATATAATATAATTACTTATAAGAACAAGATTTCAGATGATTTGAATATCATCTTCTGAAATAATTAAATTCCACGTTCAAATTATATATCTTACTAATAATTGTATTTTTACCGCTAAAAATAGAAGTATATGTCGAATATGGAGAAAAGGTAAGGAATAATCCTCTTTTAATCAGTATTCTCCTGTAGCCCTATTTACAGGATTTGATTTAAATGGGTGATGATGGTACACTTTCAAGGTAATTGATTTTAAACCTATTATTGGGCAGGAGTATGCCTATAGTAGGGCTTTTATTATTTTTAGGGGGAAAATTACTAATGAAAAGCAATACGGTAAAATTACGCCAAGAAGTGTTTACATCTGATGCTTGGAAAATTATTGATTGGCTAGAAGATGATGAAATAATAAAATACTTAAATGAAAGACAAAATGTTGGAAATAGCATTAGAGAAACAATATATAGAGTTAATATGCCTATTCTTACTCCTTTATTTAATCAATACGGGAGCTTTTTTATGATAACAACGGATGAAAAAGAACCAATTGGTTTTCTACGACTTGTACCTAAGGGAAAAATAGCAGAGATGGTCATAGTGATTGGAGACAAGGAAGAGTGGGGAAAAGGTTTAGGAGCTAATGCAATTAAAGAAGGCTTGAAAGAAGCATTTTTTGAATGGAGAGTTGATGAAGTAATTGCAAAAATCAACTTTGAGAATGATCGTTCTAAAAGAGCATTTAAAAAAGTAGGTTTTATAAAAGATAAGGAATTAACAAAAGAAATACAATACGCTATTTCTATAAAACAATTCTTAAAATTGGCTGCGTAATTGTAAAGAAGTTTTGTAACAAATTTCTTTACAATGTTTTAAATTTTTCCATAGATAAGGCATCTGAAATAAAATATACTAAAGTATTAACTAGTTATTTTTTTGAAGATGCCTAAATCATGCTTTACAAAATTTATTAGTTTTAATTTATAGTAGTACTTTAAAAGCTTTAACATAGATAATGTCTTCATAAATCATTAGTAATTTTAATGAAGATTATCATAGTATGTTAAAGCTTTTAAATTTATAAAAAATACACGTTAATATAAGATATATGGAGAAAATTGATTATTTATTAATATTATCAATAGTTAACATGTTTCTATTATAAAAGCATATAGTAGAAATATGTAATTTTTTATAAAACTATGTATAATTAAATATGTACTATTTAATCAATTGATAATTGAAAATGGACAATTGACAATTATAGTTGAAATTAGTTTTAATAAAACTAATTTCTTTAACTGATTTTTTTACAAACAATGCAATTCCTAGTTTTTATCATAAAAAGTTACTATGTAACTTCAAAAAAATTTAAATTAGGGCTTCTCCCTTAAAGGAGAAGTATCCATAATTGTCAATCGTCAATTCTCCATTGTTTAAATAGTATATTTATAACATAGATTAAGGGTGGGATTAGATGAAAAAAATAATATCTATTTTATTGACAGCAATGATTGTATTTTCGCTAGTTGGCTGCACTAAGAAAGAAACTGCAAAAGAGGAAGAACCAAAGGCTAATTGGGAAGAGGCTTTAATCAAAGCTAAAGGTTCTACTGTTAACTTTTATGGTTGGGGCGGCAGTGAATTTACAAACAATTGGATTGATAATGTATTAGCTAAAAAAGTTAAGGAAGATTATGACATAACTCTAAAAAGAGTACCAATGGATATAGATAACATATTAAATAAGATGCTTGGTGAAAAACAAGCAAATAATGAAAGTGGTACTATTGATTTAGTCTGGATTAATGGTGAGAATTTCTATACTGCTAAAAAGGCTGATTTGCTCTATGGTCCATTTGCAGATATCTTGCCTAATTTTAATAAATATATAGATGAAAAATCTCCAGATGTTACACATGATTTTGGATATGAAGTAGAGGGGTATGAGGTTCCTTATGGTAAGGCTCAACTAGTAATGGTTTATAATAATGAGTTTGTAAAAACACCTCCTAAAAGTGCAGAAGAACTTATGGAATTTTGTAAAGCAAACCCTGGAAAGTTTACTTATCCTGCACCACCAGATTTTACTGGAAGTGCTTTTGTAAGAAACATAATATATGATATTGTAGGTAAGGAAAAACTTGATGGACTTGAAACTAAAGAAGAAGTTCAAAAAGCTATACAACCTGCTATAGATTATTTAAATGAGTTAAAGCCTTATTTATGGAGTGAAGGAAAAACTTATCCAGCAACTATAGCTCAATTGGATAATATGTTTGCAGATAAAGAAGTTGTGGGAACTGTAACATACTCACCAAATTCTATAGATGGAAAGATTAAAACTGGAGAGTACCCTAAGGAAGCTAAATCAGCTATATTTGAAAAAGGAACTATTGGTAATACTCATTTCGTAGCTATACCATTTAATGCTTCTAATAAAGAAGGTGCTATGGCTGTAGCAAATGCTATATTATCTGTAGAAATGCAAAGTACTAAATACGACCCAATTACTTGGGGTGATTTACCGGTATTAGATAACAGTAAGTTATCAGATGAAGAAAAATCTATATTTGACAAAGCTAAAATTAGCGATGCTATTGTACCGCAAGATGAACTTTTATCTCATAGAAAATCAGAACCAGCAGCTCATCTTATACCTATAATAGAGAAGATATGGTTAGAGACTGTTGCTAAGGGGGACTAATAAGTGAAGAAGTTAACTCCCTATATATTGCTTCTTCCATGTACTATATTTTTAGTTGTAACTTTAGGCTTTGGGGTAATTCAAGGATTTCTCCAAAGCCTTGGCTTTATACCTTCTTTAGGAATGGAAGAGATAACTTTTAAATATTACATACAACTTTTTAAAGAACCAGATTTTATAGAGTCTTTAATTTTCAGTTTAAAAACTTCTCTAATTTCATCAGTGTTAGCTGTTATTATTGGAGTATTTTTAGCATATATGTTGTTTAAACATGAAAGCAAAACTAATAATTTGATTATGAAGATACCTGTAATAATACCTCATATGGTAACTGTACTTATAGTGATTTCCATATTTTCTACAGGAGGATATTTAAGTCGTATATTATATAATTTATCTATAATAAAAGATTCCAGTTCCTTTCCACTTTTGGTCAATGATAAGTTGGGAATAGGTATAATAATTGCTTACTTATGGAAGGAAGTACCTTTTGTGGTATTATAACCTACGGAATCCTTTCTAATATAAATAAAGATTTAATATTAGCATCTAGAAACTTAGGAGCTAATGATACACAAGTATTTACTAAAATACTCCTTCCACTAAGTAAAAAAAGTATAATCACTAGTTTTATAATAATTCTTGCCTTTTCTTTTGGAGCCTTTGAAGTTCCATATCTTTTAGGTCCAACTACGCCTAAGGCATTACCAGTAAAAGCTTTCATAGAATATTCTAGCCCTGATTTGTTTAATAGGTACTCTATGCTATGGCGATAAATACTATATTAGCATTGATATCTTTAATACTTATAGTGTTTTATGAAAGAGCTTTTAGAAAAGCTTTAAAATAAGTCACATCTTCAATAAATACAAATTAAAGATGTTTAAAGAAAGGAAAGTTTATTTGAAAAGACTAATTACTATATTATTAACTATTACATTTATTTTTCCTATTATAATACTTATTTGTTATGCACTATGTTTAAATTGGGCTTATCCAAATCTTATTCCTAATAATATTACTACTAGGGGAATAAATGCCTTACTAAGTACAGAGTCACTATCTATAACTTTTAATAGTATAGGCTGTGCATTATTAGTTACATTGTTTACTGTTCTATTATGCATTCCTGCAGCTAGAGCTTTATCACAGGAGGAGTTTAAAGGAAAAACTTTTTTTACTTTACTAATAACTTCACCTTTAATACTTCCACTGACCTCTATTACTATGGGGCTTCATATACTATTTATAAAACTTGGGCTTACTAATACAATTTTAGGAGTAACACTTATAAATACTATACCTTGTATACCTTATGGAGTAAGACTTATATCTAATGTTATGTCTATAGTTGGGAAAAAACATGAATAGCTGCGAAAAGTTTAGGTGCTTCATCTATAAAGGCATTTTTTTATATTACATTTCCAATGATTTTACCTGGCATAATATCTTCTTGTGCTTTTGTATTTATTATTGCTTTTAGCCAGTACTTTACAACTTTTCTTATAGGTGGAGGACTAATAAAAACTTTACCTATGGTTTTAATACCTTATATTCAAAGTGGAGATAGAACATTAGCATCAGTTTATAGTATTCTGTTTATAGCCTCTTCACTATTGGTACTTATAGTTTTAGAAAAGATAGTGTCTATACATTATAAGAAATCTTTTTATTTATAGAAATTTGTATAAAGGAGAAAGTTATGAGTTCTATAGAAATAAAAAATCTAACTAAAGTTCTCAGTGGTAAAACCATTTTAAATAATTTAAATCTTACTATAGAAGAAGGATGTTTTTTCACACTATTAGGACCTTCAGGTTGTGGTAAGACTACCACATTAAAAACTATAGCTGGTATATATTCTATTGATGAAGGGGAAATATTAATAGATGGAAAAAATGTTAGAAATATTCCTATGGAAAAGAGAAATACTCCCTTTGTATTCCAAGATCATTTATTATTTCCTCATATGAAGGTTTTTGATAATATTGCTTTTGGTAGCTTAAAATAAAAAAGCTTCCTAAATCTGAAATAAATAATAGAGTTTCTAAAATAATAGAACTTCTAGAATTAAAAGGACTTGAAAAAAGCTATCCTCATCAGCTTTCTGGGGGGCAAAAACAGAGAGTTTCCTTAGGACGTGCATTAGTAACTGAACCAAAAGTTCTACTTTTAGATGAACCATTTTCAAGCCTAGATATAAATCTTAGAGAAACCATGAGAAATTTAATTAAAGATCTACATAATACCTTTAAATTGACTATTGTTTTTGTAACTCATGATAAAGAGGAAGCACTAACTATTTCAGATAGGATAGCTCTTATGAGTGAAGGAAAGATACTTCAAGTTGGGACACCTTATGAAATATATGAGAAACCGAATTCTTTAGAGGTTGCCAGCTTTTTTGGAAACTGTAATGTAATAGAAGGATTGATTGAAGATAATCATTTTATTAATGATATTTTTAATATAAATTTAAAGGTAGATAAATCGGCTTCCTATAAATCAACATTGATATCTAAAGCTGAAGATATTGAAATCGTATTAGATGAAAACAGTCCTATAGTTATTTATAAGAAACTTTATGTAGGGGATAGGTATATTTATACTTTAAAAAGTCAAAATAGTGAACTGAAAGTAATCTGCAATAAATATATTGATTTACCTTTAGGAGCAAAAGTTAAACTTAAATTTTTAAAAGAAAATGATTTAATGATATTTTAAAGAATATTATCAAATATAATGAAAATCCACCAATAACTTTGGTGGATTTTTTAGTACAAATAATTAATATAATAATTTAACTTACTAAATAATAGTCTCATTTATTTCTAACAACTAAAAAATCTACTTAAGAAAAATTTAAGAAAAATTTTACAACTTCTATACAACCTCTATAAAAGAATATCTAAAGTGATATATATAATGTCTTATGAGAGAGAAAAACAAACTAACTGAGAAACAGAAGTTTAAGGGGGTACTGTAATGAGAAGAAAAGGATTAATGAAATTAGTAGCATTAGGAATAATTGCAGGGGTAGTTACTATATTGGGAACAGCAAAAGCTATAAAAGGTGAAGAACCTACAACAGTATTTATAGAGAATCATGAAAGTTTAAGTGAGAAAAGTGAAAATCTATCAAATAAAGATGAAGACAGAAAAGATAAAAAATTTAATTTAGATGAAAGTGCTGTTGATGCAGCTAAAGTTGAGCAGATGTTAAAAGGAACATATGAAGATGATGGAGAAAAGGTAGCTTTTTTAACCTTTGATGATGGGCCATCAACATCAGTGACACCAAAAATTCTAGATACTTTGGATGAATATAATGTTAAAGCAACATTTTTTCAACTAGGAGAAAATATTGAAAAAAATGAAGAAAGTAAAAAATTAGTTAAGCGAATTTATGATGAGGGACATGCATTAGGTAATCATAGTTATACTCATAGTTTAGAAACACTTTATCCTAATAATCAACTTGATATAGAAACCTATATGAAAGAAGTAGAGAGTACTGATAATGCCATGAAAGAAGCAATTGGACAAGACTTTAATACAAAGGTTTTAAGAATGCCAGGTGGATATATGTCTAGAGAATATTATAATGATCCTAATCTAGGAGCGTTTAATGAAAGACTTAAAAAAGAGAATTGGGATAGTATAGATTGGAATGCTATGAATGGTGATGCTGATGGTACTGGAAAAAATGCAGAAGAATTATTAGCTGAGGTTAAGAATACAGCAGGAGAGCAAAACAAAATAGTTATATTAATGCATGATACATATGGTAAGGAAGAAACTGCAAATGCCTTACCAAATATAATTGAGTATTTAAAAGAGCAAGGATATAAGTTTAAAACTATCAAATAAAAAAATACATAGTATATACAAGATTACTTATTCTAAAATTAATATATATGAAAATAATTGATGTTTTTTAGTATCATAGCTAGAACTAATGAATTCACAATTCACAGTTCACAATTCACAATTGTGGATATTTCTCAGCAAAAGCTGAGAAATTTAAAATTATTTATTTTTGAAGTGATTGTATCACTTCTTATAAAGAACTAGCAATACATTGATAGCAAAAATTAGTTTAAGAAATTAATTCATAAAGAATTAATTTCCACCATAATTGTGAATTTTGTATTGTGAATTGTGAATTGAAATGCTTGAGAGTGTAGCTATACATTTTCTAAGGTAGTCCATATATAGATATATTGTCTTTTAAAATTAATATATTAAAACAAGTATCATTCCTTTAGTATTCTAAATAATTTAAGAAAATAATTACGTAATCCATACATTAAAACTGAAAGCCATATATCTATATATTATAAATAACAAACCTAGGGAGTGCTAAATCATAGAGCACTTTCTAGGTTTTTAATAAATATTGTAATAATTTACTTGTAGTGAACAGCATTAAAGAAATTAATGTTTCCTTGATTCTTTGATATAATAGTTACTATATTAAATTTAAAAAAAGGATTTTTATAAGGAGAATATTATGGCAAAAATATTGATTGTAGAAGACGATAGTACAATAAGAAATTTAATTCTATTAACACTCCAAATGGAAAATTACAATGCTGTAGCCGCTGAAGATGGAGAGGTAGCTATAAGTAAGCTTGATGAAGAGGATATAGATTTAATTCTTCTAGATATAATGTTACCTAAAATAGATGGATATGGAGTACTTCATAAAATTCAAAACAAAAATATACCTGTAATTTTTTTAACTGCTAAAAGTTCTATACAAGATAAGGTAATGGGGCTTAAACTTGGAGCAGATGATTATATAACTAAACCTTTTGAACCTTTGGAATTATTAGCTAGAATAGAGGCACTTTTAAGAAGGAGTAGGGCGAATAAAAAGAAATCTGAAGCTGTTACATTTAAACATATTATGGTATTAGAAAATGAAAGAACAGTAACTATGAATAATGAGGAAATATATTTAACACCAAAAGAGTTTGATTTATTATTAGAGTTTTTAAATCATAAAAACATAGTTTTAACTAGAGAGGTATTATTAAATAAAATATGGGGATATGATTTCTGCGGAGAAACTAGAACCGTAGATATGCATGTTAAAAGATTAAGAGAAAAACTTAATTTGAAAGATTATTTACAAACTATGTACAAGGTAGGGTATAAGCTTAAAGAATAGAATCCTGTAAAAGTTAAAGGAGATAAATCATATATGAAACTACAGAAAAAGATGTTAATTAATTTTGGAGTTATGTTTTTTATAACCATTAATATTTTTGCATATTTCTTAATTCAAACTACCTATAATACTAATTTTAAAAAAGTTATAGATTCTAGTTTTGCTAGCTATTCTTTAATATATTCAAATATAAAAACAGGAGAGAACTTAAAAAATCTTTTCTTAACTAATAAAGAAATATTACAACATAAAACAGAAGATTATTTAAGAAACCTTCCAAATGAAAATATTGCATTAGAATTTAGAGACTTAAATAAAGAAATTATATATTCATCTTCAAAAAATAAGGTACCTATTAAAGATGAAATTTTTGATATTAAAAACAATAAAGTAAAATATTTAATAACAAAGAATGAAGATAAAACCTATCTGATTATAAATAATAAAATTATACTCAATGGATCAGGTATTTATTTTACATATATAGATGATATCTCTTTTCTTAAGCAGGATAGGTTAAATAATATTTACTTTATATTTACAATAAATATTTTATTAGCAATTATAATCATAATTATAATTTATTCTATTGCTAAGGAAATAACAAAACCTATAGAAATATTAATAAATAATATAAAAGAAATAATAAATGGCAATTATACTAAAAAACTTAATTACTCTAGTAATGTTTATGAATTTAAAGTAATTTCAGAGCAATTTAATTTGATGAATGATGAAATTGAAAATAAACTTAGACTATTAAAAGAGCAAAACCAATCTAAACAAAGGTTTATAGATAATCTAACTCATGAAATTAGAACACCTTTAACATCTATAATTGGTTATTCTAGCTTAATGGTTAATAAGAAAGTTACTGATTTAGATCTTATGAGAGATTCCTTTATAAATATTAATAGAGAAGGAAAAAAAATACTATCTCTTACTTCAAAGCTTGTAAAACTTATAACTTTAGATAAAACTGTATTACATAAAGAAAATATAGATTTATTTGATACCTTGAAGGAAGTAAAATCTACCTTTGAACCTAAGCTTAAAGAAAAAGATATTGCTTTAGAAGTCAAGGGATGTAGTTATCATATAAATGTGGACAAGGAACTTTTTATGGTGTTAATTACAAATTTAATAGATAATTCTATAAAAGCTTTAAATGACAGAGCGGAAAAAACTATAATTCTAGAAATTATGGAGAATTATTTAAAAATTGAAGATACAGGTGTAGGAATAGAAGAAAAAGAACTTAAGAAAATATTAGAACCTTTTTATATGATTGATAAATCTAGGCAAAGTTCTATTAATGGTTTTGGATTAGGACTATCTATATGTAAACAAATATTAGAAATTCACCATATGAATTGGAGTATTGAAAGTACATTTGGTAAAGGTACTAAAATTATAATACTATTTAATGATGAGGTAAACCTATGAGATATACGATTACAATTGCCACTGTGTTTTTAGGAGCAGCATTGTTAGTATTTTTAAGCATACAAAATCCTATTAACGAAAATACAGTTTATGAAAGAGATATGATTTTAAATGAATATACTACAAGGAACTATAATAGTAGTATAAGTGATGATAGACTTATAAATAAGTCTAAGGAAATTCTATCAACAATTTTTGATTCAGAAATAAATTTTAATGATTATGTTACTGATCTACCAAAAACTGAGCAAAGTGTTTATAGATATAGTGATGAGATATATATTCGCTTAACACATAAAGAGAATATTGAGGATTATTTTTTCATAAGTCTTAATTTGAATACAGGTGAGATTTTACAGATTTATGCATCTTTAGGGCAAGAGGTTAAATCAGGTGATAAGTTATCAGAAACGCAGTTAGAAGAATTAGCAAATAAATATATACAAAAACTGCCTCTTTATAATATAGATAATTATAAACTTATTAATAAAACCTATTGGGAAGATTTTAATACAAATGAGTATATGTTTACTTTTGAAAATAAATCAGAAAACTCAAATATAGAAATTTCTATAAATCCTTATAATGGATACCTTATATCATTAAATACATTAAATATGAAATTACGTAGCAACCCTCTATAAAATTTAGAATTCTTGAATTTATAATTTTTTCAATTCTTCATTGATTAAAGTTGTGAATTTAAGTATTTAATAATGTAGTTATTAGTTATACACTAGTTTTTAAAATGATCTACATTCCCTGCATATTTGTACTTAGAATGCAGGGTAGTTTAATATTACCTTTGCTAGAATTAAATAAGAAAGGAGGATGTGAGATGGAGTGGATTGAAAGAATGACCACAACAGTGGATTATATTGAAGATCATTTAGTTGATGACATCATGTATGATGAAGTAGCAAAAATTGCTTGCTGCTCAATGCATCAATTCGGACGTGTTTTTTCTTATATTGTAGGTATATCCTTATCTGAATATATTCGTCGTAGACGATTGACACTTTCAGCATTAGAACTACAAAGTGGGAATGTAAAAGTCATTGATGTTGCTATGAAGTACGGATATAGTTCACCGGATTCATTTACTCGTGCTTTTTTCGGAATGCATGGTGTAACTCCTAAGACAGCGCGCACTTTAGGAGTAAAACTTAAAGCCTATCCACGCATCACTTTTCATATTTCAATTAAAGGGGATGTAGAGATGGAATATCGTATCGAAGAAAAACAAGAAATAAATTTAGTGGGAATGGTTAAGCATATAAAAAGACAATCAGCAAATATTATGGCAAATGATTGGAAAGAAGCTATGAGTGAAACTTGGAATGCATGGGATGAGTTTTTAAACAGCGGTATCGATGAGAAAATTGCATATGTTTACAACCTTTATCGTGCACCTATGTGGCAGATGGGTTTCACAAAAACACTTGAGAATGGAGAAACTTTACTTGCAATTGGTGCTGAAGCAGATGCAAATGTTTTAACGGATTTAGAGACCTATGATATTCCAGCAAACAAATGGGCAATATTTACTGTAAAAGGTAGCCTTAGCGGCAAGGGACATCCAATTGATGCAATGTGGACAAGGATAACAACTGAATGGTTTCAAACCTGTGGATACAAACGAGCAGCTGATTATGAAATTGAAGTTTACCCTCCAGGGGATACAAGTTCTGATGATTATATTTGCGAAATATGGGTTCCTATTACTAAATAATATATATTGTAGTTTTTAAAATTTAAAAACTTTTATAAGAAAGAAACAGTTATTTAGATACACTATTATTTCAAAATCAATTTTACAGTATTTCTTAACTAAAAATTTTTTATTATGAAGTAAACCCAGCAAATATTTGTTTGCTGGGTTTTAACATTAGATTTTTATAATTTATCTTATATCTAAATTATTTGAGCTTTAATAATATATAAAAATCATTTCCATGACTTTCAATTTTACCTGTTGAAGAATCTTTACTTCCTGAGATGTGAGAAAACAAAAACTTAACTTTTACTTTTTCATTTTCATCTTCAAAGGTCATTTCTTTTAAATCAACACTTTGACCACCGTTATTTATACCATATTTATCAATAAGTTTTTTAGTAAATTCGTTTAAGTCCTTTGAGTATAATTCGTCTCCGTTGCGAGTTATTTTTACAATTCCTGATTCAGGGATAAACTCAGCATTTAACTCATTAGCCGAACTATTATTTATATTCAGCATTTCCGAATCAATAAGATAGTCATAATCTTTTATTTCTAATGGTATTCTATCTTCATAATTATTAAAATAAGTGTAGTAACTTAAGCTATTGTACTCATTTTCTATATAAGAAAATCCAAAAACACTATCTATATTTTGAATTCTAAAATTCTTTGGTAGATATTTTATATCACTAAGACTATGTTTATTGTTAAAATAGCTAAGGATACTACTTATTTGATTCTTATCTTCAGTTGATATATTGGAATTAGGAATTATTTCACCTTCTGATATCATGGAATTTTTACTAAGTATATTAGTAAACCTTTTGTTTTGACTATATTTTGATATAGAATAACTACTAAATGGTCCAAAGGTAGAAATAAGAATAATTATTGCCAGGGACATAGGTAGTATAATATTTTTAAATTTCTTGCAAATTGAAAAATATAACATAATTAAGAATACCCATAGTCCAAGAATTACAACATAGTATCTATTTTCAGTAACTCCATATGCTCTTATTCTTATTCCAATTGAAAAGAACATCATAACAATGAGAGGAATAAGAACCTTTGGAAAAATTCTCATAAAAGTTTTTGCCCAAGAATTATTTTCAATAAACGGATAAATAAAAAATAAAACTGCAGCAGTTATGACTGAATACCAAAGTACAAGGTGAGATACTAATCCCTGAGGCCACTGCCAAGTTATTATTATTTTAATAAAATATATATACAATATAGTTGTATATATAGTGATTAGTGGCATTATGATATATAAAATAAGTATCTTTAAAAGTTTTGGATAATCCTTTAAAGCAAAAGTTTTATTTTTATATGGAACTCCAGCAAGAAAAAAGCATGGAGCAAATACAAAAGAAACTATAAGCCAAGTATAATAATAAATTTGATATTTAACATTTATTCCAAGAAGTTTGTTTACTGTAAATAAAATTGCACATAAGCCAAGATACAGCACAATAGAGTATATAAAGGTTGTAAAAAAACTTGTAAAAACCTTTATAATATATAACTCAAAATTATCCTTCTTAGAGATATAAGGTATAAAAAGAAAGGCTAAATAAAGTATTAGTGTTACAGAAAAGTATCTTGTCATTGAAACCATTTTAAAATCATTCAGTAGAAATAAATAGTAAAGTATAAGAAGAATAGCTCCACCTATATATGTTAGAAAAATTGTTATTCTTTTATATTCTTTTAATCTCTCAAAGAAAAGTTTTATACATAAGAAGAGTGGAATTCCAAGTGCAAAAATTCTAGCTAATTTCATAAAATTTTCTCTTATATCAGGATTCGCATCATAACCAAGCTCAGAAATATAAATTAATAAGATAGCACAACATAAAGAAAGAACAATAGAAACTGGAAATCTTTTAATACTATTTTTAATTCCTGATGATATATTTTTAGTAAATTCTTTAAACTTCATATAATTACCCCCTTTTTTAATTATACACCAAGGTAATTAGAAAAGTCTTCCACATTATGTAGTGATAATATTTATAAAATTAATATATAAAATAATTGCTGTTTTTAGCAGTTAATCTATAATTTATACAATTCACAATTTACAATGTAAAATTTGCAATTGTGGATATTTCTCAGCAATAGCTGAGAAATTTAAAATAAAAAACTAGCAATAGAATTGCTAGTAAAAAAATTAATTAAAGAAATTAGTTTGATTAAAACTAATTTCTTCTTTAATTACATGAAAAGATTTTTATTATAAAGTTTATGCGAGTTTCATGAAGGCTAAAATAATCAATATTAGCCCACTTAACCAAGAAAGATTTAAATTTACTTTTTCAACAAACTTTCTACCTAAGTAACATCCAATTAAGACTGCAACCATATCAGAAATTAATGAAAACAGTACTACTTGAATATAATTTATATTTGCTAAACCACTTCCAAAACCCACCGCTATTCCATCTAAACCTAAAGCAATAGCAAGATAAAAAGCTTCACCTGGGCTAAGAGTTCTAGAATTATCCATATCAGCTTTAGTATTATCAACATATACATCTAATATAAAATTTAAATCCAATAGCTTAAATTTTATATTTTTTCTATTAGTAGATTTTTTTCTTAAGTAAGTTTTAATAATTCCTTCTAAAAAGCGACTTACTCCAAGTACCATTAAAATTGTAAAGCATATTCCAATTGATACACTTTCAGGCAAAAAGTCTTTTATTACTGAACCTAAGAAAAGAGATATAGCCAAAAGTGCAGAACAAATAAAATTAATAACTGTTACTGAAGTAAAGGGAATTTTAATTTTATTTGTTCCATATCCAAAACTAGCAACAAAGGCATCCATACATAATGATGTAACTAATAATATTGATTCTAACATAGATATATCCTCCTATTGTTATATTCTCAATATACATAGTAGTTAAAATTTATAAAAAAGTGCTATTAAAGCAAAAAAATGTTGATAAAAATGCAACAGTTAAATAAAAGAAAATATGCTACATATAATGTAATATGAGAAATTATAAGTTTATACATTTTTAAAAAATAAAAACACAGTATGTAGTTAACTTAAAATGTTTTAATAGTTGTTTTTATATAATTTATAGGAGGGATATCCTTGAATGAAAATAAAAAGGAGTTGGGAATAGGGAGAATAATTAAACCTATTTTAGAGGAAAAATCTCTTTCAATTCGAAAATTAAGTAAGATTACAGGTATAGATACATCAACTATTTCTAGAATTCTTAATGGAAAACAGCAAGCTAATATTAAACATTTAGAAAAATTGTCTAAAGCATTAGAAATTCCATTAGAAAATTTACTAATAGCTTCAGGATATGATTTAAATAATGTAAAAGAGAAAAAACAATCAAAATATAATTATAATAATAAAATTGATGACATAGAGGATATATTTAACTTCTCTAATATTTTAGAAGATGATTATATAAATGAACAAATTAAAGGAGAGTTAGATAAATACGAGAAATATGTTTTAACATCAGAAGGCAGTTCAATGGTTCACAATAATTTTAGTGAAAAAATAAAAAATGTTGGTGAAACTGGAGCATTTGTTGATAAATTGAAAGAAATGTATAGATTATTTTGTTCTGATAATATAACTACTAAAGAACTTATAATACTTGGAAGTGGACTGCTTTACTTCATTATCTCAACAGATATTATTCCAGACTTTATCTTTCCAATAGGATTTTTAGATGATGTTATAGCTATAAAAATAGTCCTTAATAAATTTTCTCAATTATCAACGGAGGAAGATAGGCATAGCTATAATTAATTCACAGTTAACCATTGTAGAAACTTCTCTCTTCTACAATGGAGAATGGACAATTATAGTTACTTCTCCTATAAAGGAGAAGTTTTAAATTGATTTCTTATAAAAACTAGCAATTGCATTGCTAGTTAAAAAATCAGTTAAAGAAATTAGTTTTATTAAAACTAATTTCAACCCTAATTGTCAATTGTCCATTGATGAAGTTGTTCATCAGAGGTAGATAACTAACCTCAAATCATCTTTTCATAAAAAATCCTATTATATAGAGTATCCATATATGTATAGGATAAAAAGCATAAAATAAATATTTTAAATCACTACCTTTCTTTCCATTATAGGAAAAGAAGAATGGTATGGAAAATATCATCATCCATTGTATGTTTTCTATGAATAATCCATTATAGCTAAAGTCGCTTCCTATAAATAATAATGAAAATATAGAATAAAATAAAACTAAAGAAAGCTTCTTATCTCTAAAATAATAGAAAATAAAGGTAAGTATAGGACCTAAAATAGAACCTTCCGTAAACAATGATAAAAATAGTATTATCATTATGGATAAAGAAGTTAAAGGTTTATTATTTTCTTTATCACGTACTTCAATAAAATTTAATAATACTATAGAAAATGCCATAGATAAGAAAATATTATTTTTAACTCCTCTAACATCAGTGAAGATAATAGAAAATATTATAGGAGCTAAGAGCATTATAACTCCACAGAAAATTATTCTAAACATGTTTTCAGAAGGAGCTTTATATGCAATATAAGTTGACAGTAGTACTGCAGCTGTAATTATAATACCAACTAAATATATATTTGCGTCTCCATTAGTTATTCCAGAAGGAAAAATAGTGGTTATTAATATATTACCAGATGCCATTATTCCAGATGCAACAAAAAGTCTTTTGGCATAATTGTATTTGCTTCTTGTATGAAAATACCCATCTATTAATAAAAAGAAAAATATAGGTGCTACTAATCTTCCTACGTAGTGAAACCATAAAGGGGTATTGGGTATAAAGCTTGCTATATGGTCAAGTAACATAAAAAAAAGCATTATAAGTTTTAATTGAAATCTATTAAACATAATGGAACCTCCTTTAAATTGTATTTTACAAATTTTAATATATATATTTTAGATTACTTAATTCACAATGCACAATTCACAATTATGGATATTTCTCAGCAGAAGCTGAGAAATTTAAAATTGATTCTCATTTTTAAGATAGCTTATTTATGGTCATAAATTATAATATATGTATAACTAAATTCTAATATATGTAAATTATAAAGTAAATATTTCCAAAGCATATAGCATAAAAATTAATTATTTAAATCAATAATAATTGTTATTTGATATTGATAATTGTTTTCATATAGTATATAATGAGGTCATAAAGGGTATATAAAACACAAAATGAGAAAAAAATAAGGTAATTAGAATTTAAGGAGGAAAAATGTATGGAAAGATTAGTAGGTAGAAAAGCACCAGATTTTAAGATGAATTCAGTTGCTGGTGACGGAAGTGATTTTAAGGAGATAAAATTATCAGATTACAATGGTAAATGGCTAGTTATGTTTTTTTATCCATTAGATTTTACTTTTGTATGTCCAACAGAGATTACAGGATTTAGTAAGAGAGCGGATGACTTTAGAGCAATGGGCGCAGAGTTATTATCAGTAAGCGTTGACTCAGAATATTCACATCAAGCATGGATAAAAAATGGCCTTGGAGAAATTAATTTCCCTATGGCTTCAGATATAACAAAGCAAGTTTCAAAAGAATACGGCACACTTGTTGAAGAACAAGGAATTTCTTTAAGAGGATTATTTATAATTGATCCAAGTGGAGAAGTTAAATATTCAGTTGTACATGATTTAAATGTTGGTAGAAGTGTTGATGAAACATTAAGAGTATTAAAAGCACTTAAATCAGGAGGACTTTGTCCAGTAGATTGGCAAGAAGGAGATAAACATCTGTAGTCAATTTTTATCCACATATTAAATAGACATTTTAAAAATTAAATAGCATTTATATAAATTAAAAGATGCATGTATATTAGGTTATACATGCATTATTTTTTTATATATCTTTATTTAATGGTTATTAGGATATATGAATAGCCGTGCCTTCTGGTATATTATCATATATCCACTTAGCATTTTCTAGAGCTAAACGTACACATCCGTTAGAAATAGCCATTCCGAGTCTTCCATCTCGTATAGATCCATCAAGGTTATATAAAATTGAGTGAAAGAGGTAATTACCTTTTATTTGTGTGTAATATCTAGCTATATATCCATGACTAGCACCAAAAGAAAGTCCTTTAATTCCAACAGTGAAATTTCCTTTAGGGGTAGGGGTAGATGGCTTTCCAATTGAACATAAGTAACTTTTGATAAGTTTCCAATTATTTTTTGAACCTTGAAATATATTTACTTTAAAATTTTTAGTATCCACCCAAATGAAATAATTAGTGCTACTAGCAAAATTATTTTTATTTACAAAATCTGTAGCTGTAGATATATAGTTAGGATCTTTTCTCAAAGCATCATTTAGGGCTGTTACTTTATACTTAATTAGACGATAAGGTCTACGTAATAAGTTTTTTAGTGTATCTTTCATTATCTTCTCCTATAAAATACTACCTTACTTATATTATATAAAGAATGTAGTAAATATTTCATATTATGTTATAGCAAATTATGTCATTTTTAATAATATAGTATAAGGATAATTACGCAAATTTTATTTATTTGCCCAAGTATTGTATTGGGAGGTGGGTTAATGTCGGCTATTGTAAAAGTTAATAATGTTAATATGAGCTTTTATACTTTAGAAGGAGAGCTTCAAGTTCTTAAGGATTTAAATTTTTCCGTAGAAGAGGGTAAAATTTTAGCCCTTTTAGGTCCTTCTGGTTGTGGTAAATCTACAATGCTAAATATTTTGAGCAATCTTTTAAAACCAACTTCTGGAGAAGTTCAGATCAATGGTAAGATTGGTTATATGTTTCAAAGAGATCATCTTTTAGAGTGGAGAACTATAATGGACAATATAACTATTGGTCTTGAAATACAAAAAAAACTTAATGATGAAGCTAGAAAAAAAATAGAAAATCTTTTAAAAGTTTATGGGCTTTGGGATTTTAGAAATAGGTATCCCAAAGAGCTATCCGGTGGAATGAGACAAAGAGTTGCACTGATTAGAACTCTTTCTGTTGATCCAGATATTTTACTTTTAGATGAAGCTTTTTCAGCATTAGATTATCAAACTAGACTTTTAGTTAGTGACGATATTTATAAAATCATAAAGAATGAGAAAAAAACTACTATACTTGTTACTCACGATATATCTGAAGCTATATCAATGGCTGATTTTGTGGTGGTTTTATCGAAAAGGCCATCAACTATAAAAGGCATATATGATATTAACCTTACAGTTAATGAAGAAAAAACTCCTTTATCTGCACGGAAGGCGCCAGAATTTAAGGATTATTTTAATCTTTTATGGAAGGAGTTAGATATTTATGAAAAATAATTCTTTAACCCCATATGAAAATTTTTTAAGGAAAAGAAAAAGAGAAAAACGAATGATTTTATTTTGGCAAATATTTATTCTTGTATTACTTTTAGGATTATGGGAAATTTTGGCGAGAGTTAATGTTATAGATACTTTTCTATTTAGTAAGCCATCAGATATACATGTACTATTCATGGACTATATGAGGAATGGAGAATTATTTAAACATATAGGCATATCTGTATGGGAAACTGTATTAGGATTTACTATAGGCACGATTTTAGGAATTTTAATAGCTATAATGCTTTGGTGGTCTAAAACTGCTTCTAAAATTCTAGATCCTTATTTGGTTGTTTTAAATGCTCTACCTAAAACTGCACTAGCTCCAATTCTTATTGTTTGGGCAGGAGCAGGAATTAAGGGAATAGTTGTAATAGCAATAACAATATCAGTAGTTACAACAATTTTATCTGCATACAACTATTTTGTAAATGCAGATGAAGAAAAGATTAAAATGCTGCAAAGCTTTGGTGCTACTAAAGGACAAATCCTAAGAAAATTTATACTTACTTCAAATATAGGTAACATCATAAATATAGTAAAGATAAATATAGGTATGTCTTGGGTAGGGGTTATTGTTGGTGAATTTTTAGTATCTAGATATGGTATAGGTTATTTAATAGTATACGGTGGACAAGTGTTTAAATTAGATTTAGTTATGATGGGTGTTGTTGTTTTAGCAATTTGTGCATTAGTTATGTATCAAATTGTTAATGTGATAGAAAAGCTTTATAGGGAAAAAAGAAATTAAGGTAATTCTTAAACTTAGAAATAGGAAAAAATAAATAATAAGATATTTCTTATATAAAAATTTTATTGTGGTGGTGAATTTATGAGCAAAATAAAAAAAATGGCATCAATTTTAGCTTGTCTATCAATAGCTGCAGTAATTTTAGGTGGCTGTTCTAAAAAGGATGATTTGGTTAAGATAAAAGTTGCAGAAGTTACTCACTCTATATTCTATGCTCCTCAATATGTAGCCATTAATGAAGGATTCTTTAAAGATGAGGGGTTAAACGTAGAGCTTATAGCAGCTCAAGGAGCAGATAAGACTATGGCTGCCCTTGTTTCAGAAGAAGTACAAATAGGGCTTATGGGACCAGAGGCTTCAATTTATGTTCATAATAAAGGAAGTAAAAACTATGCTATAAACTTTGCTCAAGTTACTAAAAGAGATGGAAGTTTTTTAGTTGCTAGGGAAGCCCATGAGAATTTTAGAATGAATGACTTAAAAGGAAAAGAACTACTTGGTGGAAGAAAAGGCGGTATGCCTGAAATGAGCTTAGAATATGCAATAAAGAACGCAGGGCTAACTATAGGTGAAAATGTTAAAGCAGGAGAAGTAAATGTAAGAACAGATATACAATTTAATGTAATGGGAGGAGCATTTAGTGCAGGAGAAGCAGATTATGTAACCTTATTTGAGCCATTGGCTACAGCTATGGAAAAACAAGATAAAGGTTATATAGTAGCATCTGTAGGAGAATTATCAGGAGAAATTCCATTTACAGCATATTCTGTAACCAACACATATATGGAAAAGAATCCTGAAATAGTTCAAAAGTTTACAAATGCTTTATATAAAGGACAGTTATATGTTCAAAATCATAGCTCTGAAGATATAGCTAAATCTATACAGCCATTCTTTACTGATATTAAGATGGAAGATTTAGTAGTTGTAATTGAAAGATACAAGAAAATAGATGCATGGTGTGAAAATCCAATACTAAAAGAAGAAAGTTTAAATAGATTAATGGATGTAATAGAGCTTGCAGGAGAACTTGATAAAAGAGCACCGTATGATAAAATAGTAACTACTAAATATGCAGAGAAAGCTATAGATAATATTGTGAAATAAATTTTCAACTGAAATCTCTTTGTGTTTTACATAGGGGGATTTTTTAATTTTTTTCAATAATTTTAGGTATAATTAAGTTCCTGAAGTTTAAAATAGCAACCATCATGAAAAATAATCTAAAAACAATCATAAGAATGAATGTTTTCATTTGTTTATTTTTTGCTTAATCATTTAAGTATTAAAAATAAATAGCAAGAATATTCCCAATTTACAATATTTTGAATAAGGTATATAATTATATTGTAAAAACATACAAATTAGTATTAATATATATATTTTTGTTATTAATGGAAGGGGGTATATATGTTTTCAAATGAAAATCCTAAATATAAAAGTAAATATCGTAAATTTATTATATTATTTATTATTGTTCAGCTTTTAATAGGATCAATAAAACAACATTTTCACCCAGATGATAGTATTAGATTTTACTTCGATATTGAAAATATAATAGCTACATTTTTGTTAATCATTTTATATTTTATGGAAGTAAGGCAACAAAGAAAATTCAATATCCAAAATAAGAATTTGATTCAAAAAGATTATACAAAGCGACAATTTTCATTCAGTATATTAATAGATATTTTTATTTTAGCAAGTCTACTTTATAATATTTATAAAGTAGTTTCTATTTTTATTTAATGATAAATAAAACGAATAAATTTTAAAAAATATCTAGGTGGCTTTATAGCTTAGGGTGTATAGAAATCTGAAAGGATTAGTTTATTATGAATAATAAATTCTTACATGAATTGCAAGAAGATATTTTAAATGAAAAATCACTTTATATATTATATGAATTAGTTTTTATTTTAACTTTTTTTATTACAGTTGAAAATATAAGATTATTTCTTGATGTATTTAGAGTTATTATATCTGGAATAGCACTAATATTTTTAGTTTTAATTTATTTAAAATGCAAAGATTCTAGAAATAAAAAAGAGAATAAAAAAATTATTAATTATATAATTTTTTTTATTGTGTTAAATTCTGCATGTATATATGCTTTTATAAAAGATTTAAAATATATTTTATAATTTTCAAGGGAAGTCTGGTTACTTTCCTTAATGTATTTTTTAGAACAATCTGTACTAAAGCTTTGCATATATTATTGAATTAATATATGTTTTAATAAAATATCTTCATATATATATTAATTCTCAAACTAGTATATATACTGATTTAATCTTAAAAAAGGGGAATACTAACAAATATAGGTTTACAAAAATAATTTTCAAAGATATAATTAAACAAGGCATCTAACTAGTTATTTTTTTAGATGTCTAAGAGTAAAATTAAATAGTTTTGCGTTGAAGGAGAAGAGTACATAGGTGCAGATTTTAAAGAGAGCCAAGGATGGTGGAAGCTTGGTAAGTTAAACTATGGAAGGAAGCTCTGGAGCTATTAGTTGAAATAAATTTTTGGAGTAAACTAATGGGATTCTTCCCTTAAAGAGAAATGAGTGGGTTAAATTACTAATAAATTAGCCAATATAGGTGGTACCACGGAAGTATGTCTTTCGTCCTAAGTTTTAGGATGAAGGACTTTTTTTATTGTATTCACAATTGTGAATTAAATCCACCTCTGGGGAACAGTAGTGAAGCCCTTTAGGGTTCCCCTGAGGTGCAGTATAGTGTGGAACAAGAATTAGTGAATTTAATTAATGTTATGGATATATGCAATATAACTAAAGTATTGTCTACTATATTAAATATTCCTCCATATCATGCTGCACACTAAGGGTGGAAATGAATTCAAATCAATATTAATGTAAATAAGTAATACAATTAAATATATAGAAAGATAAGGTGAATAATATGAATTATGAAAATTTAGCAGAACTTCTTTTTCCTACTATTGATAAAACACCACAATATTATATTGAAAAGTATCCAGCTAGAAACCTTAAAGAAGGTGCATGTGTTACAAGATATGCACCTAGTCCAACAGGTTTCCAACATATAGGAGGAGTATTCTCAGCACTTGTTGATGAGAGAATAGCAAGTCAAAGTGAAGGTGTTTTTTACTTAAGAATTGAAGACACTGATCAAAAGAGAGAAGTAGAAGGTGCTATTGTTGATACCATTTCAACTATGAAAAGTTTTGGTCTTAATTTTAATGAAGGTATGATTGATGAAACTAATGAGATAGGAAACTATGGTCCTTATAAACAAAGTTTAAGAGGGGAAATATATAAAACCTTTGCTAAAGATTTAGTTAGAAGAGGATATGCTTATCCATGTTTCTGTTCAGAAGAAGAAATTAATGCTACAAGAGAAGAACAAACATCTATAAAAGCCAACCCAGGATATTATGGAAAATGGGCAAAATGTAGAAATTTAAGCTTTGAAGAAATTAAAGAAAATATTGAAAAGGGAGAAAAATTTATTTTAAGATTAAAATCTCCAGGAAACATTGAAAATAGAGTGGAAATTCAAGATTTAATTAAAGGTAATATATCTTTCCCAGAAAACGATCAAGATATAGTTATAATAAAATCTGATGGACTTCCAACTTATCATTTTGCTCATGCTGTAGATGATGGATTAATGAGAACTACTCATGTTATTAGAGGAGAAGAATGGTTATCATCACTTCCAACACATGTTCAGTTATTTGATATTGTTGGATTTGACAAACCTAAATATTGTCATACACCAACTATAATGAAGCTTGATGGAAACTCTAAGAGAAAATTAAGCAAGAGAAAAGATCCAGAAAGTGCTGTTAGTTATTATAGTGAAGAAGGATATCCAATGGTTTCAGTTGTTGAATATTTATTAAATATCATCAATTCAAACTTTGAAGTATGGAGAGAAGAAAATCCTTTTGTAGACTATAAAGAGTTCCCAGTAGAATTAGAAAAAATGAGCAAAAGTGGTGCACTGTTTGATATTATAAAATTAAATGATGTAAGTAAAAATGTTATTTGCAGATTAAAGGCGCCAGTAGTATATGATTACTATATAAATTGGGCTAAAGAATATGATAAAGAAATGTATGATTTAATGATTAGTAATGAGAAAATGGCTAAAGAAATCTTTAACATAGATAAAGAAGGGCCAAAACCAAGAAAAGACTTTGCAAAATGGAAAGATGTAAGAGAGAAAATTTTCTTCTTCTTTGATAAATTATTTGAAGAAGATGCTACAGAAAATATAGAGCTTCCAAAGAATGTTGGGCTAGAAGAAGCTAAAAGAGTTATAGAAGCCTATAGTAAAGCTTATAATTTCAACACAGATAAAGATACTTGGTTTGAAGAACTTAAAGCTGTAGCTGTAGAATTGGGCTATGCTACAGATAGAAAGAGCTTTAAGAAAGAACCAGAGGCTTATAAAGGTATGGTTTCAGATGTAGCTGGAGTGGTTAGAGCTGCTTTAACTCATAGAGCTAATACACCTGATTTATATACTATAATGCAAATCATGGATGAAGATTTAGTTAGAAGTAGATTTAATAAATTTTTAAATCTTTAATAAATAAGAAAAGTCGTGAGAAATTCACGACTTTTCTTATTTTATATTAAATCTTAAGAAATCTTAATACTTTTTTAAGCTGTAGCTTAAGATTTATATTTTATACTACTCTCATATTAAAAATAGGGGGTATTATAAAGTGGAATTAAGTAATTTTATAAAACAATATTTAAAAAATCCAAAAACAGTAGGTGCTGTAGCTCCAAGTTCAGAAAAATTAGCATATAAAATGATAGAAGATATTAACTTTTTAAATGCTTCTTGTATTATTGAATATGGTCCTGGTACAGGAGTTTTCACGGAAAAAATATTGAATAAAAAGAAGGATAGCACTATATTTATAGCTATAGAGTATAATAAGGAGTTTTATGAAATATTAAAAGATAAATTTAAAGAAGAAAATAATTTTATACTTGTGAATGATTCAGCAGAAAACTTAAAAGAATATATTCATAAATATAATATTGATAAGATAGATTATGTAATATCAGGTCTTCCATTTACTAGTTTACCAGATTCTATGGGTCATAAAATATTATCTGCTACAAAAGAAATACTTGGAACTAAAGGAGAGTTTATAACTTTTCAGTATACTTTGCTTAAAATGAAACTTTTTAAAGATTATTTTAGAAATATTAAAAGAAAAAGAGTGTTTTTAAATCTTCCACCTGCTCACGTTTTAAAATGTAAAAATAAATAAAATGGAGTGATTGATTTGAATGAAAAGGTGCTGATAGTTGATGATGATAATGAAATTAGAAATGTTGTATCCATATATCTTAAAAATGAAGGATATGAAGTGTTACAGGCTGAAAATGGATATAAAGCTCTAGAGATTATAAAAGCAGAGTCTATAGACTTAGTATTATTAGATATAATGATGCCTGAATTTAATGGGATAGAACTTTGCAATGAAATAAGAAAAAATTATGTTATGCCTATAATTTTTTTATCTGCTAAAGATGCAGAAATTGATAAAATATTAGGATTATCTTCAGGAGCAGAAGACTATATTACTAAGCCTTTTAGTACAGTAGAACTTATTGCAAGAGTTAAGTCACAACTTAGAAGGTATAAGAGATATAATCAAATAGATAAGAATGAGAAAATAATTGAAATAGGAAATTTAAAGATAAATTCTGACACAAGGCAAGTTTTTGTAGGGAATAGGGAAGTCTCACTTACTTCAAAAGAATTCGATATTTTAGAGCTTCTTGTTAGAAATAAAGGAATAATTATGAGTATTCCTAGAATTTATGAAACTGTATGGAAGGAAGAATTCTTTAAATCTGATAATACAGTAATGGTTCATATAACAAATATAAGGCAGAAAATTGAGGAAGATCCTAAAAATCCAATATATATTAAGACTGTATGGGGAGTGGGATATAAGATATGAAAAACTTAATTAGGAGCAAAATAAGCATAAAACTTCTGCTTGTTTTCATTATTAGTTTTACTTTATCTATAATAATCGGGACAATTTTTGCAACGTATACTTCTGTTTATTATTTCTCAAAAAATGAATATAACCTAAATGTAACTATTTTTAACTTTCTTGTTATAATGGTATTTGTAGTAGGGATAATAACATTTATTTTAGTTTTTTATTTAATGGTTAGAAAAAAAATAAAATATATAAAATATATATCTGAAAAAGTAGGAGAAATATCAAAAGGGAATATAGGATATACCATTGATGTTAAAGGAAATGACGAAATTGCTGAGCTTTGTAATAGTATAAATATAATGTCTTTAGAACTTAAAGAAAAATTTGATAGTGAACGAGAAAATGAAAGAATAAAGAATGATTTAATAATAAATGTTTCTCATGATTTGAGAACTCCACTAACATCTATTATAGGTTATCTTGAAATTATAAAAGATAAAAAGTATAAAGATGAGAAATCAATGGAAGAGTATATAAAATCTGCTTATAATACTTCAATAAAAATGAAAAAATTAGTTAATGAACTATTTGAATATACAAAGCTTTATAATGATGATCTTAAATTAAGAAAAATTGATGTAGATTTATCATCATTAATTAATCAAATTGTAGGAGAATATATACCAATATTTGAACAGAATAATCTAATATTAGAGCAAAAAATTGAAGATACAGAACTGAAAGCTAATATAGATGTAGATCAATTTATGAGAGTTTTAGACAATTTTCTGACTAATGCTTTAAAATATGCCTATAAGCCTTCAAAGGTTTTAATAGAAGCAAATAAAGTAGAAAACAAAGTTAAAATAACAGTAAAGAACAAAGGAGATAATATATCAGAAGATGAGATAAATAAAATATTTGATAAGTTCTACAAGATTGATAAATCAAGAAAGGACAGTTTAAATGGTAGTGGCATAGGACTTTCTATAGCAAAAAAAATTATGGAGCTTCATGAGGGAAAAATATGGGCAGAATGTAAAGACAATATTATAAGTTTTAGTATAATAATTTAGATGGCTAATAGTTTAAAAGGCTTGCTTATGGTAGGTCTTATTTTTATGTATTTATAGAATAAGTATCAATAATTCTAAATTGTTCATTGTGAATTTAATACTTCTAATTAAAGTACCAAAAATAATATTTATTTTGATATATAGATAAGCATTATGCTATGCATAGTAAGTTTTAATTAATTCATTTATAAAATAATATTAAGGAGTGAAATTAATGGATATATTACAATTACTTATGCTATTAATACCAATAGATGAATGTATAAGAACTAAAAAGTTAAGAAAATTAATATATGTACCTGTAATGTTATATTTCTTCATAGGAATACCGTTCTTAGAATTTGTTACTAAAGACAAAACTATTCTTTTAATATATTTAGTTATAGGATGTTTAATTACTTTTTTATTTGGATATTTAGATATATATAAGTTTGAAGCAATACAAACAAAAAAGCAGTAGAAAATTACTTTCTACTGCTTTTCGATTATTTTAATTTAAATGAACTTTTTAATGAAACAATTCTATTAAACACTATTTCATCACCTGTAGAATATTTAGAATCTACATTAAAGTAACCATGTCTAAATAATTGATATTTATCTTGAGGTTTAGTTCCCTTAACACTTGGTTCAATGAAGCCTTTAAGTATTTCTAAAGAATTTGGGTTGATTTGCTCTAAGAAATGTTTATCTTCTCCATCTTCATCATCAAGTATTAATGGTTCATATAATCTAAACTCAGCTGGAATACTGTGTTTAGCATCTACCCAATGAATTGTTCCTTTAACTTTTCTTCCAGTGAATCCAGTACCACTTTTAGTTTCTGGATCATAAGTACAGCGAATTTCTACAACGTTTCCATCTTCGTCTTTGATAACTTCATTACATTTTACGAAATAAGCACCTTTTAATCTTACTTCGTTTCCAGGGAATAACCTAAAGTATTTTTTTGGTGGTTCTTCCATGAAGTCTTCCTGTTCTATGTATAATTCTCTTGAAAACGGTACTTTTCTAGTTCCTGCATTTTCATCATCAGGGTTATTTTCGATATCTAACATCTCTATTTCATTTTCTGGATAGTTAGTTATAACTAATTTTAATGGTCTTAACACAGCCATAGCTCTTGGAGCTTTTGGGTTTAAGTCTTCTCTTATGAAGTACTCAAGCATTTGAGCATCTACAGTAGAGTTAGCTTTAGCAACACTTATAGCTCTACAGAAGTTTCTTATAGCCTCTGGCGTATATCCTCTTCTTCTTAAACCAGCTACTGTTGGCATTCTTGGATCATCCCATCCATCAACTACATGTTCATCAACTAACATTTTAAGTTTTCTTTTACTCATAACTGTATTAGTTATATTTAATCTTGCAAACTCAATTTGTTGAGGAACAGACTCCATTTCACATTCTCTAACAAACCAATCATAAAGTGGTCTATGATCTTCAAATTCTAAAGTACAAATAGAATGAGTTATGCCTTCAATAGCATCTTCAAGTGGATGAGCAAAGTCATACATTGGATAAATACACCATTTATCGCCAGTATTATGATGAGTAGAGTGAGAAATTCTATAGATAATTGGATCTCTCATATTGATATTTGGAGAAGACATGTCTATTTTAGCTCTTAATACTTTTTCGCCGTCTTTAAATTCTCCACTTTTCATTTTTTCAAACAAGCCTAGATTTTCTTCAACAGTTCTATTTCTGTGAGGACTCTCTTTTCCTGGCTCTGTCAATGTACCTCTATATTCTCTAATTTGCTCTGGATTTAAGTCGCAAACATAAGCTTTACCTTTTTTAATTAAAACAACTGCTCTATTATACATTTCTTCAAAATAATTAGAAGCAAAATGAAGATTATCCCAGTCAAAGCCGAGCCATTTAACATCTTCTTTTATAGATTCTACATACTCAGTATCTTCTTTTATAGGATTAGTATCATCGAATCTTAAGTTAGTTTTTCCTTTAAATTCGTCAGCTAGCTCAAAGTTTAAAACTATTGATTTAGCATGACCAATATGTAGGTAGCCGTTTGGTTCAGGTGGAAAACGAGTTATTATTTCCTTATGCTTACCACTTTTTAAATTTTCAATTACTATGTTTTTTATGAAGTTAGATGAATTAAATTCGTTTGACATAATGCATACCTCTCTTGTTAAATTATTTAAGCATCTGAAAGAAAATAACAAGGTAAAGATGTTAGTCTATTTTATCTCATATGCCTTATATCAGATAAGTCGTTAGGTTCTGTTATAGTAGTAATATAGACAGAACCAAACAACGCAGTATGATACAAAATAGGCTAACATACTATCTCATTATTTTTTTAAAGATGTCTAAAACAAACATAGTTAATAATTATTGATATCTCTACTATATTTATTTACATTTACCTTTAATCATAAACCAATTATGGAAAAAAATAAAGACTTTACTTACTTATTTACACATTTATAAAATATCATATATAGATGTACCACTTCTAAATTTAATCTACCTCTAAAAATAATTAACACTTATTGGTATAGTCACTAAAACTACTAAATTCAAAATTCACAGTTCACAATTCACAATTGTAGATATTTCTCAGTGGTAACTGAGAAATTTAAAATTGATTAACCGTAGCGACGAACAGTGTTCGTCATATATTATTGAATAAATATTGAACTATAAGACGTATTAAAAAAAACTGGCGAACACTGTTCGCCCCTACAATAAATCACTAGCAATTGTATTGCTAGTTAAAAAATCCATTAAAGAAATTATTTTGATCAAAAATAATTTTCACCTTAATTGTGCATTTTGCATTGTGAATTGTGAATTAAAATACCATAGAGATATATATTAAATTTTAAAGTAGTATATATAGGTTATTATAGTTTTCCTTATTAAATTTTTATTATTATCTTTTTATTATTCCTAGCTACTTAGTGTCTTATAATAAAAGTACTTAATGTCATAATGAAGATTATATTTGACGTATTTAATGCGACAAAATATATTCATTCTTTCTTAAAAATAAAGAACTCTAGAGAGAAACAGGATAATTTATAACTTTAAAAAAATATGCTGCAAGGAGATAGTAAATCTTAATAAAATTTTATTAAATAAGTAGTTTTCAAAAATACAAAAAGACCTATTTAAAATAGGTTTAAAAAATAGTTTTTTCTATATAAGGTTTATATCAATAGAAAAAACATTAAATCATTTATATAAGTTGTAGTTACTAAATTCTATTTCTCCAAGAAGCATTTTTTCTAAGGAATCAAAATTATAATTTCTGCTAGGTATCTTATTCCAAATACTTTCTTTCTTGGCTTTGATATTTTTGCTTTTAATATTTTTATTCTTTTTAAAAAGTAAATTTTTTTGATGTTCTATTGGGTCTACTTTTAAAGTTATTGTATAAAGATTTGAAGTACTTCCTCTTCTTTGCTTTTTTATAATTCCTGCAGCTATCAACTCATTTAAGTATCTTTGAATAGTTCTTACAGATTTTCTTAAAATATTAGCTAAATAGCTTTGGGAAGGGAAGCATTGAAGCTTGTCTCCATAGCACATACTTTGAAGTAAGAAATGAAGCTTAAAAGCTCCAACAGAAATATTATAATTTAAAACCTTATTATCAATTTTAGTATATAACATAGCCATTCCTCCTAAAATACATAACTCTAATAAGCAAATATGCAATTAGGAAAAAAATTTATAAAATATTTTTAAAAACTATTCAGTATGCTATCAAACTATGCCATAAGAATTTGCTAATAGAAAAAATATATTTTAAATAATAAGTTAAGGAATAAATTCTATATTAAGAGAAAAAATAATAGTAAATAAACTTATTATATAAAGGAGCGTTTTTATGAGTCATAGAGAACCAAAAAAAGCAAAAAAGACTAATAAAGAATATACTAAAAATGAAAAACCAGAAATGATTAAAAATGGAGATATGAAAAAACAAAAAAGGGGGGGCTCTATTGATTTAGAATAATATTTTCTAAAAACTTGGAGCAGAATCAAAAAGCATTATAAATTATTAAAATTATTCAATAAAAAATCGTGATTAAATATCACGATTTTTTAATTTTAAATTATTACAATATATTTTTTAATTATTCCGTCATATTTAGTAATACTTTAAAAATTCATTAATATTATATTAATGTAATAAATTTTAAGAGGTAATATTAATGGCTGTAGAAATGCTTAAATTACATCCAAGCAATCCTACAAATGAGCAAAGATATGAGATGGTTAAAGAATCATTAAATGAAGTGGGAAGACCAGAAGATTTTTATAATGTAATTAACTTATTAAGTCCTCCACCTGATATTACAAACTATGCTCCACCATTATCCTTAAAAGGGGTGAAAATAGGAATTATAGGTGGAGGTGCTGCAGGATTAAGTTCTGCTTTTGAATTAAGAAAATTGGGAGCAGATATAACTATTTATGAAGCATTAAAAGATAGAATTGGTGGAAGAATTTATACCTATTATTTTGATAAATCTAAAAAACTATATGGGGAACTGGGAGCAATGAGAGTACCTGCATCTCATGAAACTACATGGCATTATATAAACTTATTTAGTTTAAAAACTAATCCCTTTGTTCAATATAATCCTATGACATTTTTACTTGTTAGAAACAGAAGGATAAGAAATACTAGTGAAAATATAGAGAAATATATCTATCCTTTATTTCCTTTAAGAAAATGGGAAAGAGATACACCTTGGGATGAGCTGCATAATTATGGAATGATTTCTTCTATGAATAATTTAACCCCAAAAGAAAGAACAGATATTTTAAGGATACTTCCTAGATATAGCTTACCATATGAATATCTAGATAACCTTAGTATACGTCAAGTATTGCAAAAGAATAAATTAAGCCAAGGTGCTATAGAGTTAATAGCTGGAGTTGATGTTTTAACATCACCATTCTTTAACGCTTCTTATAATGAGCTAATGCAGGAAAATTACCCAGTAACTTTTAACTATTTGTATCAAATTGATGGTGGTATGGTTAACCTTCCACTTGCATTCCATAGAAGCTTAACTTCTGAAGAGCCAACAGAATATGAAAATATACCTCGACATATGCTAGGAACATGTAAATGGAAATCAGGTTGTGTAGTAACCGGAATATATAAAACGAGTAATAAACATGAAAGAGTATCTATTGAGTATAGGAATACGGATAATAATAGAACCTATATGGAAACTTTTGATTATGTAATATGTGCTATTCCTTTTAGTACTTTAAGGGAAGTGGATGTAGCTCCAGTGTTTAGCGCTAGAAAAATGCAAGCTATTAAAGAATTTACTTATGAAAACTCCCTTAAAACATTTTTTTACTGCAAAAGGCGCTTTTGGGAAGATGACGAATATTATGGTGGTATATTAGGGGGAGTATCTTACACTGATGAGGCAATTCAGTCAATTGTTTATCCTTCTGATCATGCAGTTAGGCAGGTTTATTGCCCAGAAGAACCAGGAATATTATTAGCTTCTTATAGCTTATCTTTAGATTCTATTCGTGTAGGAGGTATGAAAGAAGAAGCAAAATTTGAATTAACTAAAAGACAAGTAGAAAAAGTGCATGGACTTCCTGCTGGTTATTTAGATAACATAGTAAAAGAGTATAAAAGTATTGACTGGAATACAGAGCCATATTTTAGAGGTGCCTTTGCTGTAAATGCACCAGGACAGAAACAATTATTTACCTATAATATTTTACAACCAGAGTATAATGGAAGAATATTTTTTGCGGGAGAACATGCCTCTGCTAACCATGCATGGATACAAGGTGCTCTTTATAGTGGTAAGTTTACAGCTAATAATTTAGCAAAATATGCTATGAGTCATAAAAATCAATGTTAACAAATATATTTTTATTTCCATTAATCCATCCTTTTATGAACCTGTTATTTTTCATATAAAAAAGATAGCAGGTTTATTTATATAGATAAAATAGCAAAAAACCTACTAACTTTCTAAAGGTTAATAGGTTTTTAATTTTAACAGAATTTTTAAAAAAATATTTTAAATTTCATTATTTTATTGTTCAGCATGATGAGTTTTATCAAACTTAATTTCCCAGTGAATAACAAAGGTTAATATTGCTCTTAATAAAATTATTGCAGCTAAAATATACATTTCATCAAGGGTTCTTATAAGTACAGTTTTTAATATCTCACCTGCTAATTTAAATTCCAAAGCAAGTGCTAAAGCTTCAGCAAAATCTACTTTTATTAAATTAGTACTTGGATTAAATAAGCTTTTTATATACTGATAAAATCCCTTAAGCGCAGAAATTACCACTATAATAATTCCTATTAATTCTAAAAAATGAATAATATAAGGAAGTATTAAGTTAATAAGATGTTCTAGACTCACTTTAATCATCCTCCTATGATTCTATACATGGTTAAGGGTAATATATTCCACTAATCAATAGGAAAATCCTTTATTCTACAAAATATATTAAATAATATAGTGATTTATTCAATATATTTAAGATTTTTTACATTAGCTAACAAATAAGTATAAACTTTATATCTATTATAGTTAATCTGTCAAATCTAATAGTGGTAATTTTACTTCAAATGTGGTTTTTTCTTCATCACTATATGCAGTTATTTCTCCATTATGTAATTGGACGATATTTTTTGTTATAGCTAAACCAAGTCCTGATCCACCAGTCTCTTCTGATCTAGATTTTTCCACTCTATAAAAACGTTCAAAAATATGTGGTAAATCAAGTACTGGTATAGGATCACCATAATTAATTACTTTTATAACCGCAGTATTATCTTCTTTATTTGTAACAATATCAATATATTTGCTATGTTTACCATAAGTTATACCGTTGGAAATTAGATTTTCAAATGCTCTCACTAATTTATCGCCATCACCAAGAACTATAAGTCTATCTTCTGAAAAAAATAATCTTTCTTCCATATTCGCACTTTCAAGTTGAAAACGAAATTGTATAATTAATTGATTTAATAACTCCACAATATTAATTGGATTTTTACTAATTTTAACGCCACCATTTCCCATTCGGGTAAGTTCAAATAAATCATTAATTAAAAGATTTAATCTTTTAGATTTTTCATAGGCAATATTTACATAATATCGTAATTGAACTTCATCTCTATAACGGTCTTCTTCAATCACTCCAAGATATCCAATGATTGACGTTAAAGGAGTGCGTAAGTCATGAGAAACATTTGTGATTAATTCATTTTTAGATTGTTCTGCTATACGCTCATCTACTGAATTATTTAATCGTTCAATAATAATATTCATATTTTTAGCAGTTTTACCTAGTGTATTTCTTGATTCTATAGTAAGCTTTTCATCAAAACCTCCCTTAGCAACAAGATCTATAGCATTAATAATTTGAATAAAGTGCTTTGCTTTTTTATGAGTAAATAAAAATAAAATTAATATAAAAATAAAAAGCCACAATATGTAGGATAGAAAACGTAATTCGCTCAAAGGAATATAGTCTGATACCCTTCTAGGAATTTTCAAAAATCGCCACATAATTGGATCATATCCAGAATCAATAAGAATAGGATAGAACATATCCTTAAGAGTAATTAAAATTAAGTAAGAGAGAAACATACTTAGAACAATTACAGATATATATTTTATTTGAAGTTTATAGATAGTGCTTTTTTTCAATTTTATAACCTACTCCCCAAATTGTATGAATTATTTTTTCTCCACCCATAGCTTTTTCTAATTTATCTCTAAGCTTACTTATATGAACCATAACTGTATTGTTAGATTGATAATATTTTTCTTTCCATACCCGTTCAAATATCTCTTCAGCACCAAAAACTCTTCCAGGGTGGCTTGCTAGAAGGTGTAAAATTTCAAATTCAGTAGAAGTTAAATTTATATTTATGTCATCTACAAGTACTGAATGAGTGGATTTTTTTATAACTAGTGAATCAATTCTAATAATGTCTTCATCTTGTGAATTCATCATATTTTCATTAAAATAATAAGCTCTTCTCAATAGAGTTTTTACTCTTACAGTTACTTCTAATGGATTAAAAGGCTTAACCATATAATCATCAGCACCAGTGATTAATCCAGTAATTTTATCCGTATCTTCATTTTTGGCACTTAACATAAGAATAGGTATATTTAATGTTGTCCTAATTTGTTTACATACCTCTATGCCATTCAGTTCAGGCATCATTATATCTAAAATAACAAGTTGTATATTGGTATTTTTAATTATTTTTAATGCTTCTACGCCATTGTAGGCTTTAAATATTTTATATCCTTCATTTTTAAGGTAAATTTCTAATAAATCTACAATTTCATGATCATCATCTACAATAAGTATATTTTTATCCATAAAACCCTCCTATATTAATTTAGCTACAACTAGAATATATCGTTAGTAAAAAGTAATTTCATCCATAATTGTCCATAGTCCATTGTCAATTATCCATTATTCTGAAGTAGCTATTTGAGATATACATACATTTATAGATGTATACAACACTATTATAGGACAATTTTATATAAACATATATACTATAATTATCAAAGATAATTTCAATATAGATTCATAACTATAAGCTCCAAATAAAATCGATTATTTATTTAGATATTCTTCTAAAGTAATGCCTTGTGTTGTTATAATTTCAGCCACTTCTTTTCCAACGTATCTTATATGCCATGGCTCATAACTATATCCTGTTATATCTTCTTTACCTTTAGGATATCTTATTATGAATCCAAATTTATAACAATTGTCTTTTAACCAAATTCCTTCAGCAGTAGTTTCAAAACTTGTACTAAAATCTTTATTGGTTATGTCCATAGACAAACCTGTGTTATGCTCACTATATCCAGGTTTAGCAACAAAGCTATCAGCTAATTCTTCTCCTTGACGTTTTACTCTTTCTTCATAGGTCTTCTTTTGGGTTTTGTAGGAACGATAACCAGACAGTGCATATAAATTTATTCCTTCATCTCCTGCTGCTTTAAATAATTCTTCTAAAGCATCACCGGCTTCTTTTCTCATTAATTTCTCTTCTTTTGTCATATTTGAAAAAAATCTCACATTAGGTTTTATTAAATCTTTAGGCTTATAATTTTTACCTATAGAATGCTCTCTATTTACTAGTACTAAAATATCATCAGAATTTTTTTCAACACTTACCTCACTTGAAATATCTGATTTACTTGCTACTTTAACCATTCCAACAACACCTAAAACTATAATTATTATATATAATACCCCTCTAAATAATTTTTTCAAAACTATTCCTCCTTAAATTAGATAATTTCTATTTAACACTAATAGCAATATTTAAGATTATTTATTGAAAATAACTTTAAATATTTGGCTAAAGGCTAATATACTTTGATTTTAAGAAAAATAGTTTAAAAAAATTATAATAAAACCTTAAGAATTCTTAAGGTTTAGCATTTAAACAAATTGAAAATTGACGATTGACAATGGACAATTATTGATACTTCTCTTTTATAAGAGAAGTTTTAAATTGATTTCTTTTTGAAGTTACACAGTAACTGGGTAAAAAAAATTAGCAATTGTATTGCTAGTAAAAAATTAATTTCAACCACAATTGTCAATTTTCAATTCTCAATCCTCCATTGATTAACTTCTCCTGAGGTGGAGAAATAGCAATATTATTACTATTAATTAAAGAAATTAATAGATGATTAATCCTAGTTTTTCTAATATAATAATTTATATGTATTAAAAGTATTCTAGTGAAATTTTTAAAATTTAAATGTATTTATTACTTTAAAACCTTAGTAAGATAATAGGAGAACAGTGTATGACAAGTAAAAATATTGAAATGATGAAAAAAATTATTGAAGAAAAGAAAAATAATAGTTCAAAACAAAATTGTATGCAAAGGGCAGAAAAATCAATGGGACAACTAAGAAAGGGAAAAAGCAGTAAAAAAACTGGTGGATTATTTGATAAATAGAATATTAATTGATATTTTATTGATAATATTAAAATAAAAAAGCATTAAGTTTAAATAAAAACTTAATGCTTTTTTATATATAAATTTAAGAACCTAATTATTTTTAATGACTACAAACTTATTTAGCATAATTTTTCTTTTCAGCAATTCCTGAAAGCATAAGAGCTAAAGCTCCATCGCCAGTTATATTACATGCTGTTCCAAAGCTATCTTGTAGAGCAAATATTGTTAATATAAGAGCTGTTCCTGCATCACTAAATCCAAGAACACTTATTATTAATCCAAGAGATGCCATTACAGTTCCACCAGGAACTCCAGGGGCCCCTATAGCAAACACACCAAGTAAAAGAATAAATAATATCATAGATGAAACAGAAGGTAATTGTCCATAAAGTATTTGTGATACTGTCATAACAAAGAATACTTCAGTTAATACTGAACCACAAAGATGAATATTTGCACATAATGGAATTGCAAAATCCACGATATCCTCTCTTAACACATCAGATTTTTTAGCTGATTTTAAAGCCACTGGTAAAGTAGCTGCTGAGGACATAGTTCCAACAGCTGTTAAATATGCAGGTCCATAATTTTTAAGTACTTGCCATGGATTTTTTCCTGATATAAGACCAGCAATAAGATATAATACTGCAAGCCAGATAAAATGTCCAATTATAACTATAACTATAACTTTTATAAATACCGGTAATTGTGTTGTTATAGAACCTTCATAAGCTAAAGTAGCAAATGTAGAGGCTATAAATAAAGGAAGTATAGGAATGACAATTCTATTTACTATACTTAAAACTATACCTTGAAATTGATCAAGTAATTTTTCAAATAAATCAGCTTTTGTCCAAGCTGTTGCAAGTCCAATCAATATTGAAAGTACTAAAGCACTCATTACTGACATAACTGGATCTATATCTAATTTAAATATTAGTTTAGGAAGTTCTTTCAATCCTTCAGTAACGGGAGTTATAGATAATTTAGGAATTAAAACATATCCAAAAAATGATGAAAATGCCGCTGCTCCAACAGAGGATAGATATGCTAATAATACTGCAAATCCTAATAATTTTGATGCATTGCTTTTAAGCTTTGCTATTGATGGAGCAATAAACCCTATTATAATTAGTGGCACAACAAAGAATATTATTTGCCCTAATATATATTTCAGGGTAACAACAACGTGTATAAAATTAGCTGGAGAATTAAGTCCAACTAAAAGGCCTATTATAACGGCAAGAATTAGCTTAAATATTAAGCTGTTAAATAATTTTTTCATAAATAAGTCCTCCTATTAATTTAATTATAAAATATAAAAAGCTCTTTCTTTATATATAAAGATAAAAGCTGTTCTTAAATTATATTAATATATAATAGAAATTATAATAGTGATTATTAATTTTTAATATCTTATCTATAACTCAAATGTAGAAAATTTATAATTGTAAAAGTGGCTATTTCCAAAGATATAGTCATTTTTAGTTTTTGACATGCCAAATTATGATTAAAGAAAAAAATTGCAAAATTATATGGATACCTTAAACTAGGATTTTTTATTAAGTTTAAATTTTAAATACTTTTATGGTAAACTTGTAATATGAAAAATATTGGTTACAAAACTCAGGAGGATGGTTATGGAATTAAAGATGTTTCAATTTATTGATGATTCTATTATATATTTTAAAGATATAGAAACCCATTTGGATACCTTATGTGAAGATATAGAGTGTTATTTTGAAGAAATGTTAATGGAAGAAGATCAAGGAGTTTTAAATATTAATTCTAGAGTAAAATCTATTAGTAGTTTAAAAGAAAAGATTATTAGAAATAATTATTATAAAAAATATAGCACTGTGGAGGAATTTTTTTCTAACCTCTCAGATTTAATAGGAATTAGAATTGAATGTAGATTTATTGAGGATGAAAATAAAATATACAAGGTGATTAAAACACATTTTACAGAAATAGATGAGGAAGGCTATTATTATAATTCATCAAAGAAAAATATAAAATTAAAATTATCAGATAAACAACCTCAAGAACAGAAAAATGGATTTAAAATATTTAGAATAGATGGTTTCTATGAATATAATGATAAAAAATTCAATTTTGAACTTCAAATTAAATCTTTAGTTAATATATTCTGGGGTGAAATAGAGCATAAAATAATATATAAAAATAATAATTATATGTTAGTTGATGAGTTTTATAAAAATATAATGGGAGCAATTAAGAAAAATCTTTCTATGATAGATAATCAACTTTTACTCATATATGATCAAGTAAATAAATTTAATGCTATTGATCCAACAGTTAGGAAAGCTCAATTAGAAACTGTACTGTCTAAAATAATCTATGATATATTTTCTACACAAATGAAAAAAAGTATAGGGCTAATTGTAGATTTTAAAAAGTCCTGTGATGCTATAGTAAAATACATATTTAGAACTAATAATGCAGAAGATTTAGAGGACTATAATGAAACTTTATTAAAAACTTTATCTAGATTAAATGCCATAGGAAAAGATGATATGAACTTTAATTCTCAAATAGAATTTGAAAGAGAAGTAGAATTTAAAGATGAATTCTGTAATACTGTTGGTACTGCAATATTAAAATCAATCAATAATGACTTTCAGTGGAATTTGTTTTTTAGAATGTTATTTCAAATAGAATTAGGAAATAACTCAGAGGATTTTGAAAGTTTCATAATGTACTTTAAAAATATATTTTTAAAAAATATCAGTTTTTCAAAGTTAAATTTTCTATTTAATGAAGAGCAATCGGAGAATATAAAAAATTCTATAATAAAACAACTGTCGATATGTTTCATAGAGATAGATTCTATTACATTTATATATGAAGAAAATATAGAAAAAATTAATGATGAAATAAATAATATTATAAAAGATATATTTACTAATATAAATACTTATGAACAGTGGGAAGAGAATAAAGATATTTATTTAACACTATTCAATTTAAAGATACTTTCTATATTTGATTATAAAATTAAAACCGTAAAGGTTAAAAGTTTTATAGAAAGAATTAAGGTATCATCTACTAATAATATTCAAATAAGTGAAAGCATTCTAAAATACATTGATAAATTAGAATTGGTAACAGAAATATCAGCAAAAGATGCCTTAAAATTAATTAAAATAAATAATATTAGTGAAGGTATTAAGAAATTTTAAATTATATAAATGTCACTAGAGAAAACAGAAAACTGTAAATTGTAAACTCCACCTTAGAGAAGCTTTTAAAAATCTATCTTCTTAAAAAAGGTGGAGTTTTATATTAGAAACAATACATCTATAGATAAACTACTCTAAAATTTAATGTATATCTGAATATAGCTTAACACTCTGATATGTTAATTCACGACCTTAAAAAATTGACAATTGATAATGGAGAATTGACAATTATTGTTGAAATTAGTTTTAATCAAACTAATTTCTTTAATAGATTTTTAATAAAAGTGACTTCGTCACTTTTAAAAGGAATAAGTTCAAAACTTCTCTTAAGAGAAGTATCCATAATTGTCCATTGTCAATCGTCAATTCGTATTGTATAAATATAAGCTAAAATAATTTTTTAACACAATTTTATAAGTGTATAGATTAAATCTAGCAGTGGTACATCCATATACATACTTACCTATCTTCTTGATTTAAATTCTTTAAATTCTTAATTTTAAATTGAAAAAACATTTTATCACTAATTTTATGAGCATTTTTATCTATTAAATGTCGCTTTTTGTAATATATGCTATTGTAAATTTATATATATTATGGGAAAATATTTTTAGAATGATAATCCTATAATTGGAGGTAAAATGATTAAAAAAATAAAAAAATTAAATGTATTTATTATTGCAGTAATTTTTAGCTTATTTTTTAATGAATTTCTTGTACAAGCTATAGAAAATAATTTTAAGTTTAGAAGAATAACTATTAAGGATGGCTTATCTCAATCTTCCGTAGAGTGCATTTTTCAAGATAGTAAGGGCTATATGTGGTTTGGTACAACAGACGGATTGAATAGATTTGATGGTCATGAATTTAAAGTTTATAAGTATAATCTTAATGATGATAACAGCTTAACATCTAATTACATAAACTCAATTATAGAAGATAACGAGGGTTTTTTATGGGTAGGTACTACTAAAGGATTAAATAGGCTAGATACCTATACAAACGAAATTACTAGATATGTAAACGACCCTAATAATATCAAGAGTTTATCATCCTATAATATATGGGATGTTATGGAGGATAGTAAAGGACATATATGGGTTGCAACGGATAAGGGGTTAAATAAATACGATAAAAAAACAAATACTTTTATAAGATATTTCTTTGATAAAAATGATAATAATAGTTTAAGTCATGATTTTATTACTTCATTACATGAAGATAGTGATGGATTAATTTGGGCCGGAACTAAGAATGGATTAAACAGCTTTAATACTGAAAAAAATTTATTTACAAGATATACTCATGACAGCTTAAATACAAATAGCATTAGTGATAATTATATAACTGAAATTTATGAAGATAAAAATAAGGATATTTGGATAGGCACTTTAATAGGTGGATTAAATAAATATAATAAAAAAACTAATAAATTTACACATTATAAAAGCAGCAATAAAAAGAATCAATTACAATCTAACTCTATTCAAACTATTTTTCAGGACAACAGGGGAATTTTATGGATAGGAACAGAAAATGGATTAAGTAAATACAATAGGGATGCTGATGACTTCTTCACATATAAAAATAAATATTATGACTCAGATAGTTTAATAGATAATAATGTGTTAAATATACATGAAGATAAAGCTGGTATGCTTTGGATAGGAACATATAGCGGTATAAGTATGCTCAATCCTGCTTCCAAGTTTAACCATTATAAAAAGAATGAAACTGAAAAAAATAGCTTAAATGACAATATGATAAATGGAATATATGTAGATGACAAAGATGTAATATGGATTGGTACTAATAGTGGAGGGCTTAATTCTATTAATAGAAAAAATGGAGAGGTAAAGCAATATACAAATGATCCCAATAATGATGAAAGCATTAGTCATAATCGTATTTGGTCAATTACTGAAGATAGAGATGGAGATCTATGGATAGCTACTAGTTATGGATTAAATAAATTTGATAAGACTACAGAAAAATTTACTAGATACTTTAATAATAATAACAATAGTTTAATAAACAATGAAGTAAGATATATATACGAAGATAGTGAAGGACTTATATGGATAGGTACACGTCATGGCTTAGACTCTTTTAATAAGGAAAAAGAAGAATTTACTAATTATAATTGGCTGCTTAGTAGTAATGGAGTAAAGGACTATTATATATCTGCAATTTATGAAGATTTGAATGGGAATTTGTGGCTAGGATGTGGACTAGAAGGTGGACTAATTAAATTTAATAGAAAAACTAATAAGATAAAGAATTATAAATATGATAAAGAAAATAGCAGGAGCATTAGTAATAATAGTATAGAATCCATAACAGAAGATAAAAATGGAAACTTGTGGATTGGAACTCATTATGGGGTAAATAAATTTAATAAAGAAAAAGAAGAATTTACTAGATATACTGAAGATGATGGTCTTTGTAATAATTATGTCTACGGGGTTCTAATAGATAAACTTGATAATCCATGGGTAAGTACAAATGGTGGATTGGCCCAAATAAATGTATATGATAATAGAATTGTAAATTTTAACATTAACGATGGGTTGCAAAGCAATGAATTTAATGGGTATTCATATTTTCAAAGTAAATCAGGAGAAATGTTTTTTGGTGGGGTAAATGGATTAAATAACTTTTATCCAGAAGATTTATCGAAAGAATATTATTCATCTAAAGTGGTGATAGAGTCTTTCGCTATAAATGGTAAACCTATGGATATCAGGAATGAAATAAAACTTAATCATAATCAAGAGAATTTTTCTTTAGATTTTTTCTTACCAAATTATGAAAACCCAACTAAAACAAAGTATGCCTATAAATTAGAAGGTGTTGACAAGAAGTGGGTATATTCGAATTATAGAAATTATGCTAGCTATACTAATATTAAACATGGAAAATATACTTTTAAAGTAAAGGCAAGAAATAGTAATGGTATATGGAGTGAAGTTACGGAAATACCTATTACAGTTTTAAGACCTCCTTGGAAAACTTGGTGGGCATATCTATTATACGCTTTATTAATTCTAATAGTTATATACGTAGTTTGGAACTATGTAACCATACTTGAAAGTTTAGTAAAACAAAGAACTATTCAGCTAAACAATAAGCTTAAAGAAAATGATAAGTTGTATAAAAAGCTCATAAAAAATGAACAATTTAAAAATAAATACTTTATTAACTTATCTCATGAGCTTAGAAGTCCACTAAATGTAATATTATCTGCAGTTCAATTATTTGAAAAGATGTGTAAAGAGGATGTAGTATTAGAAAAAGATATATTAAATAAATATGTTGGTATAATAAAGCGTAATTCCAACAGTCTTTTAAATACTATCAATGAGCTTATAGATACCTCTAAAATTGAATCTGGAAGTTACAGATTAAATATTAATAAGGAAAATATTATATATTTAGTAGAAGATATAGCATTGTCTATGAAACAATTTGTAGAAAGTAACGGTATAGAGCTTATAATAGATCCAGAAGTTGAAGAAAAATTTATTGAATGTGATGCTAGAGACATAGAGAGATGTATTATAAACTTAATATCTAATGCTGTTAAATTTACTGAAGAAGGTGGAACTATATGGATTAACATATATGATAAAGATGATTTCATCGAAATATCAGTAAAGGATAATGGAAGTGGTATTGCGAAAGAATATCATGAAATAATATTTGATAGATTTGGACAAGCAAATAATGTTATATCAAAGCAGAAGGTAGGTAGTGGAATAGGTCTTACCTTGGTAAAATCATTAGTTGAATTGCACGGAGGAAATATAAAAGTAATAAGTGAAATAAATGAAGGCAGTAATTTTATAATTACCTTACCTGTTAAGCAGCAGTTAATAAATCACAAAAATATTTAGTTTCCGATGAGACCTTATAGGTTTCCAATGTGAAAATTTAAAATATACTCTAAAAAAACAGAAAAAATAATAGGAAAATCATTAATATCTGAGAAAATTTCAAATCAGTAACTCTTACTTTTGTTAAGTAAGAGTTACTTTTTATTTACTGGAAAACTTAATCAATTGAAAATTGACGATGGACAACTTAAAATAATGCACAATGCACAATTCACAATGCACAATTAAGGTTGAAATTATTTTTTAGAAAAATAATTTCTTTGAAGAAATTTTTTGACTAGCAATGTAATTGCTAGTTATGTGGCGAACACTGTTCGCCGCTACAAGATCAATTCAAAATTTCTCAGTGATAACTGAGAAATATCCATAATTGTGAATTTTGCATCGTGAATTTTCAATTGTATAAGGGTTCCCCTGAGGTGCAGTATAGTTCGGAACAACACCAATAAGTTTAACTAATACTATGGAGGGACTACAGGAATTAAGAATTAAGTATGAAGGATGAAGAATTTAGGTGGAAATTGGTTTTATAAAATTAATTTCTTAAAATAGATTTTTTAATAAAAGTTACTGTGTAACTTCAAAAAAGAAATCAGTTGAAAACTTCTCTTATAAAAGAGAAGTCTCCATAATTGTCCATTGTCAATTTTCAATTCTCAATTGTCAAAATTTTAGGGGGAAGAGGTAAGTTTTAGGAATAATTACCTTATATATAACTAATAATAAAAAAAACATATTTATTAGTGAAGTTTTATAGATGTTTATAAGAGAAATATAACTTAATTTATTCATTAAAATACATGTGGAAAATTTTATTAAAGATCAATTAATTGTTGAGGAGATGAAAAAATGAAAAAACTAAAAAGATTTTTGACAATATTTTTAGTAGCATTTATTTTCAGTTGCAATATTGTTAAAGCTCAGGATGTTGCAAGAGAATTTATTTCTAAAAGACCTACTAAAGAAAGTGCTAATGTGCATTTTTCTTATGTAAAAAATGGTAAAAGAATTAGAGAGGATACAATTCTTATAATAACTAGTAAAGAAAATAAAGATTTATATGCTTATTGTATTGATATGTATAAGAAATACCCTTCCTATAATGGAACAGAGTATAAATTAGGAGAATTATCAAGTAGTATAGATAGAAATAAACTAAATAAGGTTTTCGTAAATGGTTTTCCAGTTGTCAGTCCAGAGATGCTATCAAAAAAATCTGGACTTGATGAAGAAAGTTATTATTCTTTAGAAGAAGCTTATGCAGTAACTCAATTAGCACTTTGGCATTATACAGAAGCTAATAGGGATATAATAAAATTTTCAGTAGAAGAGGATATAGTAGATAAGAGAATATTACAAGGTGTTAAATATCTTATAAGTAAAGCAGAAGAAAATAAAGAAGAAAGTTTGATTACTTTTCAATATAACAAAGACACTATAAATAAAATTGCTTTTGAGAAGGAAGGCTTTAATTATTTTGGACCAATAAAAATACAAGGAGATATTGAAAGATCAGAAGAAATAAAAATAAATTTACTAAGTAAAAATGCAACATTGGTATATGGTAATGGAGAAGCTGTTGGTAATACAGTGATTATAGATAAAGAGTTTTATATAAAAACACCAAAATCAAATAAGATTTCAAATATTGACATTGATATTAGTACCAATTTAACCAGTTATATTGAAAAATATTATGAGCCCTTTGATACATCTATACAGGATATTTTAGTTGCAGAACAAGTAAAGACAGGGTTTAAAGATAAACTGTATATCAATATGCTACTACCTCAAACCGGTAACATATTCTCATCCCAATCAATATTAGGGATAGGAATATTAATGATAGGGTTAGGAGCATTTATAATTAAAAAGCATTGATAAATAAGAAAAGTTAAAAATATTTACATATATGATCAGATGATTAAATTTGTATAGAAAAGAAATTTAATCAAATACTAATAATAAAAAGGAAGGTGTACTTATGCTTAGTAAGAAGTTAACTGAAGCATTAAATGACCAAATAAATTACGAATTTTATTCAGCTCATTTATATTTATCCATGGCGGCATATTGCTATAATGAAAATTTAGATGGCTTTGCAAATTGGTTTTTGGTGCAAAATGAAGAAGAAAGATTTCATGCTATGAAGCTATTTAATTATATAAATCAACGAGGTGCTGTTGTAGAGCTAAAAGAGATTCCAGCACCAAAAACAAAATTTAATTCTTTGCAAGAAATATTTGATGAAACGTTGAAACATGAACAATTAGTTACTAAAAGATTTTATGATCTTACTGATATGGCTATGGCAGAAAAGGACTATGCTACTGTTAGTGCCCTGGAGTGGTTCAATAATGAACAAATAGAAGAAGAAGCAACTGTAAATTTAGTTATTTCTAAATTAAAACTTGTGGAAGGTCCTTCTCTATATTTGTTAGATCAAGAATTGGCAAGTAGAACTTTTGTAGCTCCAGCAGAATAATTTTAAAAGAATGTAAGACATATTTAAAGTTTGACCTATGAGAATTATAGAATTATAAGTTAAATAATTTAGAATTCTATAATTTTCATAGGTTTTTAATTTTAATGTATAAGTACAATCTGTCTTAGAAAATACTAAATTCTATAGTATTGCTAACTATAAAATTTTTCTTATACCAATAGTGAATTTTGCAAAAGTAACAACCTTATGCTACAATTAAGTTGTTACTGTTGAAAAGTGTAAAATATTCTGGAGAAAAGGAGGAAGAATATGATAGAATTTAAAAATATAAAAAAATCTTATAAGGATACATCTGTTTTGAAAAATATAAGTCTAAAAATAGATAAAGGTGAGTTCGTAGTTTTTATTGGTTCTAGTGGATGCGGTAAAACTACTTTATTAAAAATGATAAATAAACTTATAAAACCTACATCTGGAGAAATTTTTATAGACGGAAAAAATATAGAGAGTGAAAATCCTATTGAATTAAGAAGAAGAATAGGATATGTAATTCAACAAACAGGTCTATTTCCTCATATGACTGTTAGAGAAAATATAGAGTTAATACCAAAGTTACAAAAACTAGATGATAGCAAGATTGAAGCTAAGACTAAAGAACTTATGTCAATGGTTGGATTAGATCCTGATAAATTTATAGATAGATATCCCTGTGAATTAAGTGGAGGACAACAACAAAGGGTAGGTGTTGCAAGAGCTTTTGCTACAGATTCGGAAATAATATTAATGGATGAACCTTTTAGTGCTCTTGATCCAATAACTAGAAGTGATCTTCAAGAAGAGCTTTTTAATCTTCATCAAGAAGTTAAAAAAACTATAGTGTTTGTAACTCATGATATGGATGAGGCGTTAAAACTTGCTGATAAAATTTGCATTATGAGTGGGGGAGAAATATTACAATATGATACTCCTGAAAACATATTAAGGAATCCAATAGGAACATATGTTGAAGAATTTATAGGAAAGAATAAAATTTGGAACAATCCTGAGTATATAAAAGCTAAGGATATTATGATTGAAGATCCAGTTAGAATAAGTAGTAAGAGAACAATACTTCAAGGAATCGAAATTATGAGAAGTATGAAGGTAGACAGCTTATTAATAACTGATAAAAGTGGAACTCTAAATGGATTAGTTACATTGAAAAATATAAAGAAAAATCCAAATATGGTTTTAAAACTTGAAGATGTTATGGAAAAGAACGTTATACGTGTACACGATGAAGATAACTTAATAGATATATTAGAAACTATGAATAAGCATGCAATTGGATATGTTCCCGTTGTAAATAATGAAGATAAGCTTGTAGGATTAGTCACTAGAAGCAGTTTAATTTCAGTGTTGAGTGAACAATTCATAGACATGGAGGTGAATGCTTAGTGCAAGGTTTTTTAGAATTTTTAGTAGATAAAAAAGGGCAAATTTTTCAGCTTTTATTAGAACATATTGAACTTACGGTATTTGCAGTATTCATTGCCATATTAATTGGAATTCCCTTAGGTATATTAATAACAAGGGTTAAAAAAGCTTCTAAGCCAATACTTATGTTAGCAAACCTCATTCAAGCTATACCAAGCTTAGCACTATTAGGATTTTTAATTCCCATAATAGGAATAGGTAGTAAGCCAGCTATTTTAATGGTAGTGCTATATTCTTTATTACCTATAATAAAGAATACTTACACAGGTCTTACCAATATAAATCCAGATATGCTAGAAGCTGCAAAGGCAATAGGGATGACCAAAGGACAAATCCTTAGACTTATACAAATCCCTTTAGCTCTTCCAATAATAATGGCAGGAATAAGAATTTCTGCAGTAACAGCAGTTGGACTTATGACTATAGCAGCTTTTGTTGGTGCAGGTGGGTTAGGATACATGGTGTTCTCAGGAATACAAACAGTAGACAACTATATGATTTTAGCTGGAGCTATACCTGCTTGTATATTAGCCTTAGTAATTGACTTTATAGTTGGAAAAGTAGAAAAAGTGGTGGCGCCTAGTGGAATTAAGATGGTTGATGGTACTATGAAAATAAAAAAGGTATCTAATGGAAAGAGATCTAATAAGAATCCTTTAATAGCAGCTTTACTATTAATAGTGATTGTATCAGGTACCATTTTTGCATTTAGTAGAAATAACGATAAAATAGTTATTGCCTCTAAGAACTTCTCTGAACAACTTATAGTAGGTAATATGCTAGCAGATTTAATTGAAAATGATACTGATTTGAAAGTTGAAAGAAAACTAAATTTAGGTGGAACCAATATTGCCTTTAGTGCAATGACTGCTGGAGAAGTTGATGCCTATGTAGAGTACACAGGAACAGGTCTTGTGAATATATTGAAAAAAGATATAGTAAATGATCCAAATAAAGTTTATGATATAGTATCAGAAGAATTTGAGAATAAGTATAATATAAAATGGCTTGATCCTCTTGGATTTAATAATACTTACGTGTTAGCAGTGACTAAGGATACAGCTGAGAAGTATAATCTAGAGAGCTTTTCAGATTTAGCAAAGGTAAGTAATGATTTAGTAATAGGTCCGACCATAGAATTTACTAATAGACAGGATGGATATTTAGGCCTTATTAAAGAGTATAATATGAGCTTTAAAGATTTAAAACCTGTAGATGGTGGACTAAGATATACTGCAATAGATAATAAGAAAAGTGATGTTATAGATTCCTTTGCAACAGATGGGTTGTTAAAAGCCTTTGATTTAAAGGTATTAAAGGATGATAAAAGCTTTTTCCCACCATATTATGCAGTACCTATAATACGAGAAGAGACATTAAAAAAACATCCAGAGCTTGAAGAAGTTATGAACAAGCTCTCCGGTAAAATAAATGATGATACAATGAGAGATTTAAACTATAAGGTAGATAAACTTGGAGAATCACCTGAAAAAGTAGCTAAAGACTTTTTATTAGAACAGGGATTAATATCTAAGTAGTTAATCAATTTAGAATGGACAATTGAAAATTGTGGTGGAAATTAGTTTTAATCAAACTAATTTCTTTATAGATTTATTGTAGTGGCGAACATTGTTCGCCATTTTTTTATACATATCAAAATTTAATATTAATATAAAAAATATTATGGCGAACACTGTTCGCCGCTACGGCTAGGTAATTAATATGGTAATTAATTCTAAATTTCTCAGCATCTGCTGAGAAATGTCCACAATTGTGAATTTTGCATTGTGAATTGTGAATTAAATTAAAAAATCCGATGATTAGAAAGTACGTCCAACTTTAAGTTGGATATACTTTCTAATCATCGGATAAAAATATTTCTGCAGAGTTATATACTTTTTCATCACCTATAAGTAAAAGCACATCTCCCTTATTAAAGGTTGCATAAGGACCAGGAGAAAGTATAAGAGAACTATTTCTTTTTATTCCTACAATAGTGGCTCCTGTGTTTTGCCAAAACTTAGCTTCAGAAATAGATTTACCGATTAGCTTACAGCTATCGGGAATTTTTATTTCTAAAGGTGTTACTGGAGTTATATTGCCTAATCTGCCAGAGTGGTCTACTATTTTATTTATAGTTTCCATTATTTCGTCTTCAAGTTTTCGCTTTTTAGCAATTAAGTCCGCAAGGGTAGTCTTACAAGAAGCAATACTTTCTATATTTTGAAATTTATTTATAAATTTAAAAGCATTATCTTTTGAAAGAACAGTTATTCCACTTCCTTTAGATGATTGAACTACATTCACATCTTCTAAAAGTTTTATTGCTCTTCTTATAGTTTCAGGAGAAACATTATATTTTCCTGCTAAAGTGGAGCGACCATGTAATTTTTTCCCTTCCTCAATATCTCCTTTATATATGCCACTGGCTATATCCAAAGCTATTTTTTGATATATAGGCATTGAATAATTTTCATACATAAGCTTACCTCCAAGTATACCAAGTTAACTTAATTCTAGAAGTAAGTTGGTTTTAAGTCAAGAGTAAAGTAGATATTTTCAATGGAGAAGTTAAGATAATGCACAATTCACAATTCACAATTCACAATTGAGGTGGAAATTAATTTTAACCAAATTAATTTCTTAAACTAATTTTTTACTAGCAATATAATTGCTAGCTTTTTATAAGAAGTTACTTCATAACTTCAAAGAGAATTAATTTTAAATTTCTCAGTAAAGCTGAGAAATATCCATAATTGTGAATTTTGCATTGTGAATTGTGAATTGAATAAAGTTGTAAATTGAATAACTTTAATTATAAAAAAGTCTATATGAAATCTTTCTACACCCATTTCTCAGCCCAGTTTTGAACTTCTATCATAGCTTTTTCAAGTTCTTTACCTTTTTCAGTAAGTTCATACTCAATTCTTACAGGAGTTTCAGCATAAACTATTCTTTTAATTAACCCTTCTCCTTCTAATTCCTTAAATCTTTCTGCTAACATTCTATCACTAAGCTCTGGAATCATAGTTTTTATATCAGAAAAGCGTTTAGGACCACTTAAAAGTACTTTTATTATAAGTCCAGTCCATTTTTTACCTAGTAATGTAAAAGCATATTCAAATTTAGGACACATATGAAATTCACTCATCATATCACCTCTCATTCTAGTATGTTATAAATGCTTAAATTTATGAAAGAATTACTACTACAATTATAATTTAATTTCTATAAAAATAAAAGTAAATATAAAAAAATTAAAAACTTACTTGACAATATATACTTACTTTTAGTACGATACTTATATAAAGTAAGTTAAATAATTTCAATTAATTTTGTAAGAAAGTCAATAAAGAATAATTAATAAAGAAAATATATACAATATGGAAGAGGAGGTAATCCTATGATAAAGATTATAAATGGTGAAGCTGTTAAAGATGGAGCTGGAGTAAAACTTAATAGAGTTATAGGAAGTAGAAATTTAGATAATGCAAATCCTTTTTATCTTCTTGATGAGTTTAAAAGTGATAACAAAAGTGACTATATGGCAGGTTTTCCTATGCATCCTCATAGAGGAATTGAAACTATAACTTATATGATAGAGGGCAGTTTTAAGCATAGAGATTCAAAAGGAAACGAAGGCGTGTTAAATTCAGGAGATGTCCAGTGGATGACTGCTGGAAGAGGAATACTTCATGAGGAAATGCCAGTAATGGAAGACGGAAAATTATGGGGATATCAACTTTGGCTTAACATCCCAAAGGAAAAGAAAATGATTGAACCTAAATATAGGCATATAAGTAATGAAGAAATTCCTGTTATAAAGGAAGAAGGAGTTCTAGTAAAACTTATATCAGGAACCTATAAAGATAAAAATGGAGTTACAAATCCCACAGTACCAGTAGATTATATAGATGTTAGAATTAATGGTGGAAGATTTGAAAAGGAAGGAATGGAAACAGTTCTCTTATATGCTCATAGTGGAGAGATAAACGTAGAAGCACAAGGAGAAAATGTAGCTGTGAAATCTGGCAATATGTGCTTTATAACTGGTGGTGGGAATATAGAAGTTACAGGGGAAGGTGGATTTTTATATATAAGTGGAAATCCACTTAGAGAACCAGTTGCAAGATATGGACCTTTTATAATGAATACCAGTGATGAAATAATTAAAGCAATAGATGATTATAATAATGGAGTTTTTGATAAATAGGAGGGATTTTTTATGGATTTAAAAAAAGTATATGAAGAAAGACGAGCAATAAATTTCTTTGACACTAACAAAGACATTAGTGAGGAACTTTTAAAGGAGATAATAGACTTGTCAGTACTTGCACCTTCTGCTTTTAATCTTCAACCTTGGAGTATAATTGCAGTAAGATCAAAGGAAGCAGTTAAGAATACACAACAAGCCGCTTATAATTTATATGGAACTTCAGAAGAAAATAAAATTAAATTTGCTGAAAGTAACGGCGGATTATTATCAATGTCTATAATGTATGCAGCTAAAAATTTTGGGGTAGACTCTCATCCTATGAGTGGAATTGATTTTGAAGGTATAAAGAAAGAATTTGAATTAAGTGAAGATAAAACAATAGTAATGACAATAGCACTAGGATATTTAAAACAAGATAAAACATTATATCCTAGAAGAGCTAGAAGAGGATATGATGGAATAGTAAAAGTACTATAAATCATCTGCCAAAATAGATAGTCAGTATTATAAACTATTTTTCGTAATATTTGTTTACAGAACCTGCTAATAGAAAACCTATTAGCAGGTCCTGTTTTTATTTAGTCCTCAATATTTATGGCACTTCTAAATTGATAGAAATTCTATGAAGGATTAAAGGAAATATAGAGAAATTATTGAAATTTCAGAAAAATTATAATATAATAAATTTGAAAGCTTAAAATATAATAGGTGAAAGGAGTGTTATTATGACAGTAGTAGTTGAGGTGATTATGAATTAACTGCATATGAAACAAAAGGCAATTTAAATGGGGAATTATTTCCCTTTATTTGTGGTGTCTTTTGTGAAAGTCTAAGTATAACCTTTCAGCCTAATTAATTAGAGGCAATTAGCAGGATACAGGTTAGCCTGTTTTTTTTATGCTAAAAATTCTAGGTATTCCACAAAGGGGTTATCTCTTTGTGGAATTTTTATACTTATTTGTAAGTAAAAATCTATTCTATTTGATTATGTAGAAAGAAAAATAACTTTTATTTTATATAAAATATAGTAATTTTTTTCTATGTATTTTAAAGAAGTTAAATATTAAGTTGTTCTAAGAAACCTTAATACTGCTTTGTTTAAAAAATTAAGCCTTCATATATTTTATTATTTTCATAGAGAAGGTGAGTATATGAATTTAGAACTTTTAGGTTGGAATGATTACTTTGAAGAACATTTTAAAGACTATTTAACTAAGGGATTTTTTCCTGCCAGAGTGTTATCAGAGCAGAAAAATAATTATTTTGTGCACTTTGAAAAAGAAATAATAAGTGCAAAACTTGCTGGTAAGTTTAGATATAAAGCAGCTTTAAAGAAAGATTTTCCAGCAGTAGGCGACTGGGTAGTAATTAAATTAATTGAAAATAACAGTGAGGCGATAATATATGGAGTGTTACCAAGAAAAAATTATTTTGCACGAAAACTACCTATATCTGGTGGAAGAAAGATAAAAAATGGAATTATTGTTGGAGGATCAATTGAGGAGCAAATTATTGCATCCAATATAGATACCGCTTTCATTGTAAGTGGATTAGATGGAAATTTTAATATTAATCGAATTGAAAGATATATTACTTTAGCCTATGCCAGTGGTGTTACCCCTGTTATCCTTTTAAGCAAAGTGGATATTTGTGATGATATTACTGATTATCAAAACAGAGTACAAGAGATTGCAAAGGATATACCAATTCATCCGATAAGTGTTATAAAAAATTTAGGAATGGATATTTTTGAAGAGTATTTATTATCAGGTAAAACAGTAGTGTTTTTTGGATCTTCTGGTGTAGGAAAATCAACTATAATTAATTACTTGCTGGGAGAAGAAAAACAAAAAATAAGCTCCGTTAGTAACTCAAATGGAAAAGGTAGACATACCACCACAAGTAAGGAACTATTTTTTCATAATTCAGGATGCATGATAATTGATACTCCTGGATTAAGAGAGCTTCAATTATGGGGAAGTGAAGATGCACTAGAGGATAGCTTTCAAGATATAACTAGTATAGCTATAAATTGTAGATTTAAAGATTGTACTCATGAAAAAGAACAAGGATGTGCAGTTATAAGAGCTATTAAAGATGGAATCATTACCAATGAGAGATTTGAAAGTTACAAAAAGCAATTAGGTGAACTACAAAGATTAAGTAAGAGTCAAAGACAATTTCAAATAAATATGAATAGAAAAATGAAAAAAAGAATATAATGTAGGGGAGATATAACTATGATGCAATTAAAAAAAATGGTTCTTGATACAGATAGAACTGCAGAAGAAATTTTAAATAATTGGCACCATGATGAGAATACAGTTATATTCTGGCGTGCTAGTACTAATTTTGTTTATAGATTTAAATATAATAATAAGATGTATTTTTTAAGATTTTCTCATGAAGATGAAAGTTCTATAGAAAGAATAACTTCTGAATTAGATTTTGTACTCTATTTAAATAAGAATAGCTATTCGGTTGCTTGTTCTGTTAAATCTATAAATGGAAGGTATATTGAAACAGTAGAAACAGAGATAGGAACATGCTATGCGGTGGTATTTGAAGCTGTAAAAGGTAAAAATTTAGATATTACTGAAATGTCTACAGAACAACTTGAAATATGGGGGAAATCTTTAGCTGAACTTCACAATTTATCTAAAAAATATAAACCTAAAAACTATATTCGTAATAGTTGGAAAGACCAACTAGAATATGTGAAAAGTATATTAGAGGATTTTCCAGAGGAGAAATCTGCAGTAAATGAGTTGCAAAGAGTCTATGAATGGCTGAATTCCATGCCAATATCTAATGAAAATTTTGGGTTAATTCACTATGACTTTCAGTTAGATAATGTTTTTTGGAATGATAGCTCAAGTTCTTTTAATATCATAGATTTTGATGATAGTATATATCATTGGTATATGATGGATATTGTGCGGGCATTAGAGTTAGATGAGCTTGAAGATGGCAAGTCAAAAATAATTTTAAAATCTTTTTTAAAAGGATATTGTTCCGTTGAAAAAATAGAAGGTGAGTATATAGAATTAATACCAAAGTTTAGAAGGTATGACAATTTATTATCCTTTGCAATCTTAATGAGGTCTATGAAAGATAGTGATTTTGTGAAAGATCCAGATTGGTTAGCCAAATTAAGACCAAGATTAATAGCATGGTGTGATGATTACAGAAGAGAATTTGCAAAGCCATGGTAAAAGCAGGAACACTGTAAAAATACTTATTAAATTCTTTTAAAGAAGTATTGACTTGTATAAAAAAGCATGATATACTAAAGAAGTTATCAGTTAAATAACTGAAACATAAAGATTTAATATGATTAAAACATTCCCTTTTTAGGTGTATAGAGTAGATCGTTTTTTAAATCTTAATATAAATAAAAAGGAGAAATGTTTAAAATGGCAGATAAAAATTTAGTATGTAAAGATTGTTCAAAAGAATTCGTTTTCACTGAGGGAGAGCAAGAGTTCTACAAAGAAAAAGGATTCGAAAATGAACCACAAAGATGCCCTGATTGTAGAAGAGCTAGAAAGCAACAAAACAACAGAGGATTCCAAAGATAATTAAACAGTAATAAATCACCTATAGGAAGCAATTCCTATAGGTTTTTTAATTTTAAAAGTTAATACTACATAACCTTACGCATATATGAATACCTTCCTACTTAAATACATAACATAACCTATGATTATATATAGACACTATCTTAACTAATTCACAATGCACAATTCAAAATTCACAATTAAGGTTGAAATTAATTCTTTAGGAATTAATTTCTTAAACTAATTTTTTTACTAGCAATACAATTGCTAGTTTTTTATGAGAGGTTACTACGTAACTTCAAAAAAGAAATCAATTGATACTTATCTTATAAAAGAGAAGTATCAATAATTGTTAATTTTAAATTCTCAATTGTATAATGGAGATGCTTTATAAGAATTTATATTAAAGTAGTTTTCTTTTACAAAAACATATGTTACATAAAAATAAAAAAAATAATAAAGATAATAAAAATGAATAAATAATAAAAAATATTAATAAAAATTTATAATTGTTAACAAATATTAACAAAGCTGAGGCTAGATGGTATAATATAATAGAAATTAGAATACAATTAAGGATGGTTTTTTTATATGCGATGGATAGAGCTTAAAAGGAAGAAACATTTAAATGGATGTGTGAGTATACCAGGAGCTAAAAATAGTTCGCTTGCATTGATGGCAGCGTGCTGTTTGAGTGATGAACCAATTATACTTAAAAATGTACCTCATATTTCTGATGTAACTTTGATAGAAGATATAAGCAGAGATATTGGATTTAATATAATTAATAAAGAAGATTATTTATTACTTGACCCAACAAATATATTAGGAGCTGAAATTGATCCTAAAAAAGCTTCAGCTTATAGAGCATCTTATTATTTTATTGGAGCATTACTTTCAAAATTTAAAAAAGTTACTTTAGGATATCCTGGAGGAGATAATTTTGGAAGTAGACCTATTGACCAGCATATTAAAGGATTAAAAGCTTTAGGAGCAGAGTTTAAATTTTATAATGATTATTATGTAGTAGAAGCGGAAGAGCTAAAGGGCGCAGAAATATTTTTTGATATAATTTCTAGTGGTGCTACTATTAATCTTATGCTTGCGGCAGCTAGAGCAAAAGGAAAAACCATATTACAAAATGCTGCAAGAGATCCTGAAGTCGTAGATTTAGCTATTCTTTTAAATAAAATGGGAGCTAATATTAAAGGAGCAGGTACTAGTACAATTGTTATAGATGGAGTAAATGAGCTTAAAAAATGTAATCATAGCGTTATTCCAGATAGATTAATTGCAGGAACTTTTTTAATGAGTGCAGGAATTGCTGGAGGAAATATTACAGTAGAAAATGTTATACCTGAACATTTATTATCTTGTGTAGCCAAGCTTGAAGAAACAGGATTACATATTGAAACAGGAGAAAATTATATAAGAGCAATTAAAGAAGGTAATTTAAGAGGTATAAATGTAAAAGCTTCTATGTATCCAGGCTTTGCTACAGATCTTCAACAACCATTAACAGCAATGCTTGTAGAAGCAAATAGTCATAGTATGATAAAAGATATTGTTTATCCAAATAGAATTAATCATTGTTTTGAATTAAACAAAATGGGAGCAGATATTATAATTAAAGAGGAAGGCTTTGTAATTCCAGGTAATCGTAAATTAAGAGGAGCACATGTTCATGCTAGTGATGTTAGAGCAGGAATATCTCTTATTTTAGCAGGGTTAGCAGCAGAAGGGACTACTTATATAACTGGTATAGAGCATATAGAACGTGGATATGAAAATATTATAGAGACATTTTCCTCTATAGGAACAGATATTAAAATATGTGAAGATAATAATATAAAAGAAAGTGAATTTGTTGTTTGTTAAATGATATAAGAATTACATCTAAAGAAAAGATTAAATATAATAATAAATCACAAAAATGTAAGTTAAAATTATTAGCAAATAATATGTAGAAGTGTAATTTGAAAATCTATATAAACTTAATATTTTTATTCTTTGAATTGACATGATAAATTTTCTTTGATAAAATTTCCTAGTTAAAATATTTAATAAAGTTTAAATGAAATCTAAGGAGAAAATTTATGAATGAATCAAAAGAAGTAAAAATAGTTACTGCTGACCCATCTGGACTAGGGCTTTTTGGATTAGCAATAATTACACTTGTAGCTTCTTCGCAGAAGCTTGGGATTACTCAAGGAATATCATTGTTATTACCTTGGGCAATATTTTTAGGCGCTTTTGCCCAATTATTTGCTTGTATCAATGACTTTAAGCACAATAACACTTTTGGAGCGACAGCTTTTGGAGGATATGCGTTTTTTTGGTTTGGAATGGCATTCACATGGTTAATTCAAAATGGAGTATTTGGAGAAAAACTTGCTACATCGGTAGATCCTAAGCAATTAGGTTTTGCATTTGTAGGGTATTTAATTTTTACTATATTCATGACTATTGGAGCTATGGAAACTCATAAGGTATTATTTAGTATTTTTTTATTTATTGATTTTTTATTCTTAGGGTTAAGTATGAATTCCCTTGGAATTATGCCAGAGCTTGGTCATGAGATTGCTGCATATTCTGAATTTATAATTTCTATACTTTCATTTTATGGTTCAGGTGCTGCAGTTTTAAACAAACACTTTGGAAGAGAATTTTTACCAGTTGGTAAACCTTTTGGAATATTTAAGAGGTAATTCTTAATATAGAATAAAAGTAAAATGTATTAAATCAAAATTTTAGAGTCATAAAAATAATCTCTACAATAAGGACAACCTTATTGTAGAGATTATTTTTTGCTAATTAAAAGATTTTTAAAATTATTGTATTTTAGATAGCTTAAATCATAAAGTTATATTTTTATTTATTTAAAAAACTTATAGATGATATCTTGTTCATAAATAATTAGTATTGGAAATCAAAGAGAATTATTATTAGAATTAAGGTAAAGTAAGTTTTATATATTATTAATAGTAGTAAGATAAAATCTATATATATATTTAACAGATTTATAGTTTTATGGTATTAAGGAGGAGATTTCTTTGGATAATGATACTTTGAAAAGCTTAAGACCAGAAATTAGAGAGAAGATTATGAGAGAGGAATTAGGGGAGGAAAAGTGCAGAATATTAGATAAATATGATCTTCATCCAAATGGAAGACTATATTGGGAGAGAATACAGGAAAAATATCCTGTACAGGAGTACTTCAGTCATAAATTTGCTAAAAAAACTTCAGCCTTAGGGATGATATTTCATATATATAGATTATGCTTTGCAAAGACGAAATATTTTGAAAATAATTGGAGTTATTTTGTTCCTTGTATATATGATTACAAAAAAGGTTTTATAGAAACAGAAATTTATGATATGGAATATATAAAACAAAAGGATACAGGAATAATACTAGATTTAAGAGAACTAGCTAAAATAAAATGGATTATTGATTTTAGAGAAATATGCGATTATTTAGAGGAAAAGCAAAAAGAAGTAGAAAATAGCAAAAGTCATAATGAAAAGGGAGCATGATATACAATTGAGAATTGAGGATTGACAATGGACAATTTAGAACACTTCTCTTTTAGAGAGAAGTCTTAGATTTATTTGCTTTGGAGTTATGAAGCAATGGTTTAAATTAGTTCAGATATTTCAATTAGAATAAAAGTAAAATGCTCTATGTAATTAAGAATTGAAAATTGATAATGGACAATTTAGGAAACTTCTCCTTTGTAGGAGAAGTTTTAATTTTATTTTTTGAAGTTATGAAATAACTTTTTATAAAAAAGTAGCAATAAAATTTCTACTTTAATTTTATATTATATATTGTAATTACATTTTTAACTTTTTATTTTTCAATTTTATGCAATATATGTAATAATAGAGTAAAGATTAGATATAAATATAGTAATACTTATACAATTGAGGATTGACAATGGACAATGGAGAATTATGGATACTTCTCCTTTATAGGAGAAGTTCTGAATTGATCTTTTTTTGAAGTTACGTAGTAACTTGTTATAAAAAATTAGCGATATAATCGCTAGTAAAAAATCAATTTAAGAAATTAATTTCAACATAAATTGTCAATTGTCCATTCTCAATTATCCATTGCTTAAATTGTTTTTAGGGGTAATAATTTATGAGGGAGAATACGAATTTAATGACAAAAGACACATTGGGGTTAAATAATTTATATAAAAATATTTGGTGGAACACAAATAAAGATTTTCCAAAGTTAGATGGAAAGGTCAGTTATTTTGAAAAAATAAAAATGGAAAAACAGACAGATAAGTTTATTAATGAAATTATAAAGATAATAGAAAGTTTTCCTAATGAAGAGGCAAAGAGGAAGCAATGGAGAGATAGATTTAATGATATAGTAGATGAGTTTATAAATAAATCTCCCTTAATTAATAGTAAAGATAAAGAAATTTTATTGAGCAGAGAATTATTAAAAAGTACAGAGGAGTTTATAAATGTAGCAAAAACTTTTGACAGTAATATTTCCGCAGAAGATATAGGTCAAGCTATGAGAAATGTATGGATAATGAATATACTTCAAATGTTATTTGGTATGAAAGTATCATTTACTGACTCAATATTTGGATACAGCATGTTATATCCTTATACAGATAACTATTTAGATAATCCAGAAATATCAAAGGAAGAAAAAGCGAATACTAATAAAAGACTAGAAAAAAGATTAAAAGGACATTTAATTGAGTCGAATAATGAATATGAAAAGAAGGTATTTGAGCTAGTATCAAAAATTGAAAACACTTTTGATAGAGAAACTTATACTGAGGTCTTTCAAAGCTTAATATATATTTATAATGGTCAAGTAAAGAGTATGATTCAGCAAGGAAAGAGAACATCACCCTACGAAACCGATATTTTAGGTATATCAATAGAAAAGGGTGGAAGTTCTGTTTTAGCAGATGGTTATTTAGTTAAGGGAAAACTAAATTATGAAGAAGCAAGATTCTGTTATGGATATGGAATACTTCTTCAAATATGTGATGACTTGCAAGATGCAACAGAAGATTTAGAAAATAATCATATGACTATAATATCCCAGTTAGCTGAAAAGTGGGATTTAGACAACATAACTAATGGATTAATAAATTTTACTATTAACTTAATAGAGGATGTAGAATGTTTTCAATGTAAAAATATAAAAGAGTTAAAACAGTTAATAAAGAAGAATTGCTTACAATTAATCTATTTTGCTATAGCAGCAAATAAGAATTTATATAGTAAAAGTTATTTTAAAGAAATAGAAAAATATTTTCCATATAGAAGAAGATATATGATAAAGCTTTTTGATAAGTTGAAAAAGAAGTTTTCAAACATGAAGGAAAGTTATAATGGAGTAAGCATAGAAGAGATAATTAAGTACGGGCTATTGGATGAAGAAGTTAATTTTGATTTAATATATGATAATTAAAAAACTATTTAAGAATCTTTAAAATTGAAGCATCTGAAAGAAAATAATAGATTAAAGATGTTAGTATATTCTAGGCATATTCAAAAAAATAGATAAGCATACTGACTATCTATTTTTTTGAATATGCCTCATATCAGACAAGGCGCCAGAACCTGCTCATAGTGGTGCTATAAGAGGGGTGTGACAACGTAGTATGATGAAAAATAGGCTAACATACTGGTCTATTATTCTTTGAAGATGCCTTAATATATCTTTATATATTGTAAAAATTAAATTGCTTTTTAATAATTTTTTTACTTTTGAGCAAAATATTATTGCATTAAAAATTAAAGCAACTTGAAAAAAAACTGAATAACTAACATATTTAATTAGTTATTCTTTTTCAAATGCCTAAAAGGAGAGTAGAAAAATGAAAAAAATATTATCAATTTTACTGTTCGCTTTATTATCTTTTAGTATAATAACAGTACCTTATGAAGCTTATGCTGTAGAAAGTGCTTTTGCCTATAAGGATAGTTGTAGCAAAAAGGCTGAGAACTTAAGAGAACAAGGGAGAAGGTTTTGGATTGAACATGTTTTCTGGACTAGAGATTTTATAAAAAGTGACTTATCTAATCTTGAAGATAAGAGTGATGTTTTAAATAGACTTCTTAAGAACCAAGAGGATATTGGAAATTTAATTAAACCATATTATGGTGCAGAAAATAGTAAAAAGCTTACAGAACTTTTAAAGGGGCATATTAGACTTGCAGGTCAAGTTGTTGATGCTGCTAAAAATGGAAATAAAGAGGATTTAAATAAATATAATCAGCTTTGGCATAAGAGTGCAGAGGATATTGCTAAATTTTTAAGTGATCTAAATCCAGAATGGTCAAATAAAGAATTAAAAGATATGCTATATAAACATTTAGATTTTATAATAGCTCAGGTTACTAATAGGTTAAATGGTAATTGGACAGGAGATATAGATGCCTTTGATAAAGGTGAAGAGCATATAATTAAATTTGCTGATATTATTTCAAGTGGTATAATTAAACAATTCCCAAATAAATTTTAATTATAGTAAGTTATAAAAAGAGCAAAACATTGCTCTTTTTTATTATGGAAAATTAAGTATCTTTGAAAGAAGTTATATTTTTATAAAATTATATATTATAATAAAAATATGTTTATTATGGTTACATAAGATAAGCTAGCATTTATAGATATAAATTTATGCAGTAATATATATTTACGAAAAGAGGTTAAATTATGGCACAAGCGAAAACAAATGCAATGAGAATTTTAGATCAAAAAAATATAGAGTACGGAATTATAACCTATGACAATACTGATGGTAAGATAGATGGTATTTCTGTAGCAACAAAAATAAGTAAAGATGTATCTCTTGTATATAAAACATTAGTAACTCAAGGAAATAGTAAAGAAATCTATGTTTTTGTAATACCTGTTAAAGAAGAATTAGACTTAAAAAAAGCATCCAAATCAGCTGGAGAGAAAAAAGTTGAAATGATAGCTGTTAATGATATATTGAAATTAACTGGTTACATAAGAGGAGGATGTTCACCAATAGGAATGAAAAAAAGTTACAAAACATTTATAGACTCTACTGCTAAAGATATAGAAAAGATTGTTGTAAGCGGTGGAAAAATAGGAATGCAAATAGAAATATCTCCAGACAAACTTTTAAGTGTTATAAATGGAGAGTTCCAAGATATAATAAAATAAATCAAGAGGAAAGTTTTAACTAGCAATACAATTGCTAGTTTTTTTCACCTCTGGGGAACAGTAGTGCCCCTGAGGTGCAGCATAGTTTGGAACAACACTAATAAATTTAACTAATACTATGGAGAGACTGTAGGAATTAAGAATTAAGTATGAAAAATGAAGAATTAATTTCTTTAACTCATTTTTTTACTATCAATACAATTGCTAGCAACATTGTTCGCCAGTTCTTTTTTCATATCTAAGGATTTTATGGAGAACACTGTTCTCCACTACAGCTAATCAATTCTAAATTTCTCAGCTTCTGCTGAGAAATATCCATAAATTCTTCATTCTTAGCTATTAATCCTTAATTTACAAGTAAGGGACGATTCATTCTTTTTAATAATTTTCATTTTATAATTTTAATTTGTAATGAACCGTCCCCATATTTCAGATAGGCAACCTTATTTAAATTATTTTTTTAGTTTAATAAACAATAATTTAAAATTATTCTATAAAATTAACTCTATTAATTGAACAAGATGTTTAGAAGTCTATTTTGTTCATCTTCATCATTTTTACCTTCTGGCGATAAATGAAATAAAACTTCATTTTCTCTCCATAGCCCTCCAATATCTTTCAGCATATACTCTGCACATTCCTTAAGTAATATAAATTGTGTTTCTAAGGAACTTTCTGAATACAACCTTGAAATAATCTCAAATAGTATAGGCTCTTGATTCTGAATAAGTTTTAAATACAATTTTGGTTTTCCAATTTCCCAACCTTTAATATTAGCATAACAGGATAGAAACCAATCAACAGATGAATAAATAAAATATTTTGTATAAAGCTCATTATCATGAAGTCTATGTTCTAATTTATCAAGTATATGCTTAAAGGTAAATCTATATAGAGATATTTGTGAATCAGATAATTTATTTTTTGATGCCCATGTAGTTTGAATTTTCTTCAATAATTCCGATGTAATATTGTCTTTATCGTATAAAATATTGCAATTAAGATGAACAAGCAAAAACTCATTTAATGGGTTATCTAACATAAAATCTTCTTTAGATAAAATCATGCAGTCAGTTGGAATGCCATTAATATGGAAATGAACCCCTGTAAAATTAGTAGACACGGATTTGTCAAAAATTACAGTTAAATCATAATCTCCACCTACTGACATGTCTGTATAAGTTCTTCCCCCATATTCTACTATACCTATAATATTTTCATTTTTCTTCAAATGCTCAATAAAACTCTCAATATTATTAAATGAATTTTTATCAATTAGCAATTTATGCACCTTCCCTTCTCATCCCTTTTATACTCTTTGCTTTCTAATAGTTCACATTTACGTAGTCTTATTAATACAAACTATTTATTAATTTCCATATTATATAAATTATTTTAATGAATATACTATAAATAAGCAAATTTCGTAGCATTACTTACTGATAAAATTAGTTAGACTTTATCTGGACAATTTTAAAGGCTCTTATACAATTAGTAATGAACCGTCCCTATATCTACAGCAATTAAGAATTAAGTATGAAGAATGAAGAATTAAGGTGGAAATTAATTCTTTACGAATTAATTTCTTTAATAGATTTTAAACTAGCAATATAATTGCTAACAACATTGTAGGGGCGAACAGTGTTCGCCGGTTCTTTTTTCACATCTAGTGTAACTTCAAAAATAAATCAATTCTAAATTTCTCAGCTTCTGCTGAGAAATATCCACAATTGTGAATTTAGTTCACCTCTGGGGAACAGTAGTGAAGCCCTTTAGGGTTCCCCTGAGGTGCAGTATAGTTAGGAACAAGAATTAGTGAATTTAACTAATACTATGGAGAGACTATAGGAATTAAGAATTAAGCATGAAGAATGAAGAATTATGGTTGAGATTAGCATTGATTAAACTAATTTTTTTAATAATTTTTTTACTAGTATTTTTATTTTAGATGATTATGTCACTCAAAAAATAAATCAATTCTAAATTTCTCAGTTTCTGCAGAGAAATATCCACAATTGTGAATTTTGCATTATGAATCGAAAAAATTGTGAACTAAAATAATTTAAAAACATCGCTATATAAACATATAGACTAAATTCTAAAGGAACATATTTGTACATGGATTTATCTTAATAAGAGCAAACTACAATAGAATCCAATAAAAGGGCGGTGTAGTTAGAACTTATGAAAAATAAAGCAGCAGAAAGAAATTTTAAGAAGATAAAAAGTGAGTTTAATCATATTGAGAATATAGTAAAGCATAGTAAATCTCATAATCTGTGGGAACATGAAGCAGCTATAAGAAAAAAACTTAGAATGTTAAAGGAATATAAGGAATTAGATGTTAAAGAATATAAAACAATTTATAATAAATATCTAGAATTATTAAATTATGCTTCGCAAAAGCTTTTACAGGATTATAATTATAAAAATAATACAGATTTTAATTTTAAAGATATAGTAAAAGAGAAAGAAAGTTCATACCTTAAATCAGGGATTATGGGACTTCTTATTACAGAGCATATTCCTAAAATAGTGGCTAAGGAATTTGAGGAGGTTTTCCCTTTAAACCCTAAGGATGAATATAAGGAAGTAAGGAAGCTTAAAAGAAAGTTTTATCTTCATCTTGGTGAAACAAATACAGGAAAAACCTACAACTCAATACAACGGCTTAAAAAGTCTTCAAAGGGTATTTATCTTTCTCCACTGAGAATACTTGCTTTAGAAAATTATGAAAGGCTCAACAAAGAGGGGATTAAATGTAATTTAATAACCGGTGAAGAAGAAATTATAATTGAAGGAGCGGAACATATTTCTTGTACTATAGAGAAATTAAATATAAATGAAGAATACGAAATAGCTATAATAGATGAAATTCAAATGATAAATGATGATCAGAGGGGAGCTTCATGGACTAGAGCATTATTAGCATTAAACTGTAAGGAAATACATATTTGTGGTGCCATAAATTCAAAAGAGTTATTAATAGATATATTAGAGGACTGTGGAGAAGAGTATGAAATAAAGGAGTATAAAAGAAATATACCTCTTATCATGGAGTATAAACAATTTTCTTATAAAGATGTCAAACCGGGAGATGCTCTAGTGGTATTTTCTAAAAAAAGAGTTTTAGAATTAGGAAGCTTTTATTCAACCTTAGGAATAAAGTCAAGCATGATATATGGAGATTTACCGCCAGAAGTTAGAAGGAAACAGTATGAACAATTTATAAAAGGTGAAAGCAGTATGCTAGTATCTACCGATGCTATTGGTATGGGAGTAAACTTACCTATAAGAAGAATAGTGTTTATGGAAATTAAAAAGTTTGATGGAAATGAAGTAAGATATTTAAACTCTCAAGAAGTAAAACAAATTGCAGGAAGAGCTGGAAGAAAGGGAATTTATAATGAAGGATTCGTGGCTTCTTATGGTAATACGCAAAAGTTTATTAGTGATAATTTAGAGATAAAAGATGAGCTTATAGAATCAGCAGTTTTAAGACCAAGTGAAGAAATTTTAAAAATTAAAACTTTGCCTTTAAGAGAGAAATTAGCACTATGGAGTACTATGGAAGAAGATATACCTTATTATAGAAAGATGGATATAGGAGAATATTTAATTGTTTTAGATAGCATTAAAAATTATAAATTAGATGAAGTAATTCAATGGAAACTTTTAAAAATACCTTTTGATGTGAGCAATAAAAATATTATGAATTGTTTTCTTTATTATATGGATGAAATATTCATTTCTAAGAGTAAAAAAATTACAAAGCCTACATATAAATTTAAAGATTTGTATCAGCTAGAAGATTATTATCAAAAAATAAATTTATATTATTCATTTTCTAAGGCTTTTAAATTAAACTTTGATGAAGAATGGGTTTATGATGAAAGAATTAAGGTTAGTGAAGATATAAACCATATATTAGTAAGAATATAGTTTTACCATATAATGCACAATTAAGGAGGAAATTAATTCTTTAAGAATTAATTTCTTTAATGATTTTTTTACTAGCAATACAATTGCTAGTTTTTTTATAAGAATTTACTATGTAACTTCAAAAATAAATCAATTCAAAACTTCTCCTATAAAAAAGAGGTATCAATAATTGTACATTGTATAAGTAAGGGAGGGTTCATTCTTTGATTCTATAATTTGTAATGAACCGTCCCTATATTTTAATCAATGAATAATTGAGAAAGGACAATTGACAATTAATATTGAAATTACTTTTAATCAAGTTAATTTTTTAAACAGATTTTTTATTATCAATACAATTACTAGTTTTTTATACGAAGTTATTGTGTAACTTCAAAGAGAAATCAATTTAAAACTTCTCTTATAAAAGAGAAGTAACGATAATTGTCCATTGTCAATAGTCAATTATCAATTGTTTAAGGGGGATATTTATGAGTATAAATTTATCAAATTATATTTTAAAGGAAATACAATTAAAAAATGGTCAGCAATTAGTATTAAGAAGACCTGTGATAGAGGATGCTAAAAGAATGATTGAATATATTAATATTGCTGGTGGAGAAAGCGATAATCTATTATTTGGTAAGGATGAATTTCATCTTACTGTTGAGCAGGAAAGAGAACATATTAAAAGGATGAATAATGATTCCAATTCACTTATGATGTTAGGAATTATAAATGATAATATTGTTAGCCTTGCAGAAATTACTAGTTCTAACAGGAAAAGAATAGCTCATAATAGTGAAGTTTCTATTTCTGTTAAAAAAGATTATTGGAGAAATGGAATTGGCAGTGCTGTAATGGAAGAAATAATAAGGTTTGCAAAGGAAGGTGGAAGGATAAAAAATATAAGTCTTGGCGTTAGGGCAAGCAATATTAACGCAATTAAGATGTATGAGAAACTTGGATTTGTAAAAGTTGGGCTTCATAAAAATTACTTCAATATAAATGGTAACTTTGATGATGAAATATTAATGGATTTATATATTTAATTACTAAAATGACTTTTTTACTAGCAATTTCATTGCTAGTTTTCCACTATGGAGAATTTGCTCAATGAACAATTCACAATTAAATTGGCAATTAATTCTTTACGAAATAATTTCTTTAAATAGATTTTTGCAGAGGCGAACATTGTTGGTCATTTTTATATATTTAATATGATTAAATTTTTGCACTTGATTGTATAAATATGATTTGCCATAATAATATATTTATCAATTTTAGTATTAGGATAATATTTTGAAATATTATTTATTGAAAATCAACTATATTTTTAATATATGATGATAGAAATCGATTTGGGTTTTCTGGAGAACACTGTTCTCCCCTACAGTTAATCAATTATAAATTTCTCAGCTTATACTGAGAAATATCCATAATTGTGAATTGTGCATTATGAATTAAGTTAAGTTTTCCATTGTATAAATAGTATTTTCTTTTGAAATAGATAAGATATTATTGATTATTATTTCCAATTGTACTTTATATTTCAGAGTATATATAATTGATTTGTAATTATGTATATTTACATTTTTGTTTTATTTAGTATTAGTATAGATTAGTAAATCTATATTTTAATTGGGGGGATAAAATTGAAACAAAGTAAGTCATTTATTTTAGCTATAAGTGCATTATCTGTAGCTATAAATATTGTTTTAGGAACTTTAGTACAGTTTTTAAAAATTCCACTAGTATTTTTAGATACTATGGGAACTATATTAAGTGCAATATTATTTGGCCCATTTTATGGTTTTATGGTAGGGGCAGTTTCCAATATACTAAGTCCAATACTTTCAGGAAATCCAAAAGATATTCCATTTTTTATTGTTAATGCTATGGTTGGATTAATTGTAGGACTAATTGCTAAGAAATTTAAATTTAATATAAAAACAGCAGTTATAACTGGAATAATTTTATCAATTGCATGTCCTTTAGTTGGAACACCAATAGTTGTCTATGTTTATGGGGGTGTCACAGGATCAGTTAATGATATATTCTTTACAATACTTAAAAGCTCTGGAACTAAAATTTTTTCATCAGCATTCATACCAAGAGTTGGAGGTAATATAGTTGATAAAATCCTTTCTTGCGTATTGGTTTCATGGGCTTTAACGAATAAGTACAATTTACAAAAAAAAATCAGAAATTATTTAAGTTTAAATCATTTTTTATATAAAAAATGGCTGTTGATTTTTCAACAGCCACTTCATTAAATTTCTAAAGTTCATATATAGCTATAAAACAATCGAAACCTTTGGCTTTTAATTGTTGAACTCTGCTTTCAGCATTAGCTCTAGCAGTATATGAACCGGCAATAACTCTATAATATCCATTATTATAATCTATAAATACGTCACTTATACTAGCAGATTTTAATTCTTGAACTCTTCTATCAGCATTAGCTTTTTCATTATATGAACCAACTACAACTCTATAGTAAGTGGTTGTCCCACCACCAGTCGACCCTCCAGAAGGTTCTTTTCCAGTCAATCCCTTAACAATAGCTCTTGCAAGTTTATCTGATCCTGCATTTTTGTATGCGTTGCAATCTTTAGAAGTTGATACAAAGAAAGGTTCAATAATTATTGCAATCATACTAGTTGCAGATAATTCATATAAACCAGTAGAAGCTTTAGCTCCACGATTTGAAAGTGATAATCTAGAAGCAATTTCTCTACTTACATTAGCTGCATAGTTTTGTGCTGTTGATGAGCCAGTATAATACCAAACTTCACTTCCAGTAGCAACATCAGTAGTATAGGCGTTAACGTGACAGCTAACAAATAAATCTGCGCCCCAGCTATTAGCTTCACTAGCACCTGCACTAAGTGCTGAACTAGCACTTGAATATTTTCTTTCAGCAGGATTAAAGACCTTTACTGTATGCCCCATATCCTGTAGATATTTAACAACTTTAGGTGCATATTCTCTTATTACTGTATATTCGTTTAAATAACCGACTGCTGAAGTATTGCTACCATTTGTTAAAATTTCATGGCCAAATCTTACGAAAATTTTCATTTTAATAAAACTCCCCCTCACATATTTTATTTTTTAGTAGATTAACTAAATACAATTAATAAGAATGAAATTTTCGCAAAAGTGTAAACATTTATTATAAAGATTATTTTAAACTAAATAAAAATAATATATGAAAAGATATTAAGTCTAGAAGAGTCTTTATGTTATTAGACTGTTCTAGTTAAAAATAATATATTCTAATATTATTCCTTTTTAGTAATAATATAAGATTTTATATCTTCTATATCTTTTTTTACATCTTCAATTAATTTTAATTTGTCTGTAAGACTAGAGATTATTTCTTGATATTTAGACTCTCTTTCTTCTTGTTTTAAATCTCTTTTTTCTTGCATTTTTAGTATATAAAAGATAAGTGCCACACTTAAAAGTGCCCATATACCATGAGAAGAAGCTAATTCTATTAATTTACCTTCCATATTTTACTCCTTATCTAATTAATATTTTTTTAAAGTTAGTAAAGCTATATTTTATAGGGTTCCACAATAAAAATTTAACTTATACATAATTTTAATTTCTATAATAAAAAATCTTTTTTTGAATGAAAAATTAAGAATGAAAGATGAAGAATTATGGTTAAAACTTCACGGTTAAGACCTTTGAAGTTTTTTGAGAATAAATTTTATTTTAAGAAATTCACCAAGGGTGAATTTCATCATAAATTTTTCATTCTTCATTATTAATCCTTAATTTCTAAGGACTTAAGCTGTTTTTATAGAAAATTTATTTTCCAAAGTATAGATTAAGTTTTTGTATTGTACCCCTATAGTTCTATTTATAGCTTGTCTACATATATTCAAATCTTCAGCAATTTCAATATATCTATAGTTCTTAATAAACTTTAATGCTAAAATCTTCACTTGCAGTTCTGTAACATGTTTTAGCATATCCTTTATCCAAATAATATCTCCTTCATCATAGTATCTACAATCAGTATATAGATTTAAATTTAATTTTGTGTTTTTATAAGATAAAATTTTTTGTTTTTTGATAAACAAATATATTTATTTTTTATGCACTATTAATGTAAGGCACTATATATCCATTTTAAAGATCATTACGTATATTATGTAAATGAAGCTTATATAACATTTTAATAAATTACACTGACAAATCTTACTGAGTATTCTCATATATTGGAAGCCTATTATATTTTTTAATTGAAGCATTAACTTCTAGTTTAAATATAAAAAAATAAGTGATAAAGATTAATCTTTATCACTTATTTTTTATTAATATAATTATTTAATGTCTAATTTTTCAGCAGTTGCTTTAGGAATGTCTTCTTTTTGTACTTCTTCATATGAAAGTGCTTCATCTTTCTTAAAAGTTACCTTTAAGAAAGCACCTTCACGAAGTTGTTTCATTCCTAAAAATTTAACAGATTTTTCATTACCATCTTTATCATATCCAGTTAATTCATATCCTCTAGATGAAGTTTCTTTACCTTTGTCATCTTTTTGTGGAGTTCCTTCTCCTTGAACTATTACATAATAATCTACTTTCTTTACAAAGGGATTATACTTTGAATCACATCCTGTTAAGATTGCTGGTATCATCAATACAACCATTAAAATTGGAATTAATTTTTTCATCTTATGCCTCCTAAATTTTTTATAAAGTTACTATTTTAAAATAACATTTGTTTATGTAATAAACTAATATAAAATTATATTTACACCAGTTTTATAAGAAGTTAACCTAAAAATTATATAAATTTAAAGCTTATTATATTAAGGATAATAGCTATTTTATTTTCATTTTTTCTATAGCTTCTTTAGGAACATCTTCTTTTTGAACTTCTTCATATGTTTTTACTGATTCACCTTTTAAAGTAAGTTTTAAGAAAGCGCCTTCACGAAGTTGATTTATACCTGTGAAAGTAATAATTTTTTCTTTACCTTCTTTGTCATATGCAGGTAATTTATATTCTCTACTTTCCATAACCTCACCTTTATCATCTTTTTGTGGAGTTCCTTCTCCTTCAATTACTACATAGTAATAAGTTTTACTTGCAAAAGGATTATATCTATCACTACAGCCAGTCAATACCATAGGAACTATCAATATCACCATAAGAATTGGAATTAATTTTTTCATTTTAACACCTCCTGTTAATTGATGATATAAGTATAGCATACACAATATCTTATTAAATGACTCTAACCTTACAAAAGTGTAATTATTTCTTACATTTTTATAAGATTGAGTTTATCATTAATTCACAATTGTGGATATTTCTCAGCTATTGCTGAGAAACTTATAATTGATTTATTTTTGAAGTGATACGGTCAATTCTTATAAAGAAACTAGTTAAAGAAATTAGTTTGATTAAAACTAATTTCCACCTTAATTGCGGATTTTGAATTGTGCATTGTGAATTATATTAAGCTAGTACATTTATATAGATAAAAATGATTTAATCAAAATATTAAATATTCATAAGAATTTTTATCAAAAAACTTAATATAATAATATGTGAAAAAGAATAAAATCTATTGCTTTTTTATAAAAAATATATTAAACTTTCGTAATGTAGGGAACTTTTTATGAAAAAAACATAATAATGTTCACTTATATAAGTCTAGCGATATGGGCTAGATGTTTCTACCGAGCTACCGTAAATAGTTCTATACTATAAGTGCAAGAATTATTATTACGAATTCTACAGAAAATCTTTAAGGGAGATGATTATTTTGAAGTACGATGTAATAATAGTAGGAGCAGGTCCATCTGGAATTTTTGCAGCACTAGAATTAGTAAGGCAAAAAGCTAATAAAAAAATTTTAGTGATTGAAAAAGGAAGAAGCATTGATAAAAGGCATTGTCCTAAGGAAAAAACAAAGGAATGTGTTTCTTGTAAACCATATTGTCATATTACTACAGGATTTTCAGGAGCTGGCGCTTTTTCTGATGGAAAATTATCTTTAAGTTATGAAGTAGGAGGGGATTTGCCTACTCTTATAGGAACTGATAAGGCACAAGAATTTATTGATTATACTGATGGTATTTATCTTGAATTTGGTGCAGATACAAAGGTGGAAGGGATAGGAAATACTGAAGAAGTTAAAGAAATAAGAAGAAAAGCCATAGAAGGTGGGTTAAAGTTAGTTGACTGCCCAATAAGGCATTTGGGAACAGAAAAAGCACAGGAAATATATTTAAAGATACAAAATTTCTTGTTAGATTCAGGGGTAGAGATAAGGTTTGATACCTTAGTTAAAGATATAGTTGTTGAAAATGATGAAATTAAAGGCATAATTTTAACGGATTCAAAAAACAAAACCAATGAAGAAATGGTTTTAGGTAATAAAGTTATAATGGCAACAGGAAGAAAAGGTGCTGATTGGCTTAAGGATATGTGTATTAAGCATGGAGTTAAGCATTGTGCTGGAACTGTAGATATTGGAGTTCGTGTAGAGCTTAGAAATGAAGTTATGGAAAGTGTAAATAATGTACTTTATGAATCTAAGCTTATAGGATATCCAGCACCTTTTAACGATAAGGTTAGAACTTTTTGTCAAAATCCAGGAGGGTTTGTAAGTCAAGAAAACTATGATAATAATTTGGCTATAGTTAATGGCCATTCTTATAAAGATAAAAAATCGGAAAACACAAATTTAGCTATATTAAGCTCACATAACTTTGCAGAACCTTTTAATGAACCTATAGAATATGGTAAAAAGGTAGCTGAACTGGTTAATATGTTAGGTAATGGTAGAATATTAGTTCAAAGATATGGTGACATATTAGATGGAAAGCGAACTTGGGAACATGAGCTATACCAATCAAATGTTAAACATACCTTACCAGATGCAGAAGCAGGAGATTTAACTTCTGCAATGCCATATAGAACCATGACTAATATATTAAATTTTATTAAAGCTATGAATACTGTAGTGCCAGGATTTGCAAGTAGAGAGACATTATTATATGGACCAGAAATTAAGTTTTATAGTAATAAAATTAATATTGATGAAAATTTTGAAACTAATATAAAGGGTCTTTACTGCTTAGGAGATTCAAGTGGATGGACTAGAGGATTAATGATGGCTTCAGTTATGGGAGTATTGATGGGAAGAAATATTTGTGAAAAATAATAAAAGCGTGGCTAATGTCACGCTTTTATTATTTTAAAGAATTTTATAATTAAAAACTATTGAATAAGAATAAAAAATTTAGTTAAGTTGAGAAAGAATTATATTATATAAAATAAATACTATTTTTAAGTATTTTAATTGGAGTATTTTAATTCACGACTTAAAGCAATGAAAAATAATTTTAGTATATTTTAAAATTCATAGATAGCGAGTTATTTATGAATATATAAGAAAAATTAATCAAAGAATATAAATAATTTAAATTAACTGTGTAAGGAAAGGAGAAGAGTATGGCATATACAAAACGAATACTTAAATACTTAAAGCCATATAAATTTCTTGCTATTATTGGACCATTATTTATGGTATTAGAAGTAATTATGGATTTATACCAGCCTAAGATAATGCAAAATATCATAGACGTAGGAATAGCAAATAGTGATTTTAACTATGTAATAAGGTCGGGAATACTTATGGTAGTAGTTTCAATTATAGGTCTTATTGGTGGTGTACTTTGTATTAAATATTCTACAACAGCTGCAATAAATGCTTCTACTGACTTAAGAAAGGATTTATATGAAAAAATACAAGGGTTTTCAGGAGGAAATATTGATAAGTTTTCAAGTGGAAAATTAATAACTATATTAACTACTGATGTAAGTAATGTACAAATGGCTATAATGATGATGCTTAGGACTATGGTAAGATCTCCATTACTTTTTATTGGAAGTATAGTGATGGTATTTATAAATAGTTATCAGCTTTCACCGGTGCTTTTAGGAGTTATTCCTGCCTTAGTAATAGCATTAATTATCATAGGTAAAAAAGCCAGTATGCTTTTTAGAAAAGTACAGGAATCTTTAGATAAAGTTAATACAACTATGCAAGAAAATTTGTCGGGAGTTAGAGTTGTAAAAGCTTTTGTAAGAGAAGAGTATGAAATAAATAAATTTGGTAAGGTCAATGAAGATTTGACAAAGGTGAATACAGCTGCAGTCCAATCTATATCTATACTACTTCCTGTAATTATGCTAGTAGTGAATCTTGGTATAGTTGTTGCCTTATGGTTAGGTGCTATTAATGTAAATAAGGGAACTATTCAAGTTGGCCAAATTATAGCATTTTTAAATTATCTTCTTCAATTATTAATGGCATTAACAATGATAGCTATGATATTTATTCATATAGCAAGATCTGTACCTTCAGTAGAAAGGATTATGAATGTTTTAGATACTGAACTAGAAATTATGGATAGTGAAAATGCAAAAAAAATGGATAATTTTAATGGAGATGTTGAATTTAAAGACGTTTCTTTCAGTTACAATGATGATGGAGAAATGGTGTTAAAGCATATTAGCTTTAAGGCTAATCGAGGAGAAAAAATTGGTATTATAGGTTCAACAGGAAGTGGTAAATCTACTTTAGTTAAACTTATTCCTAGGCTATATGATGTAGACGAAGGAAAAATTTTAATTGACGGTATGGATATAAGAGATTTAACAATTTCTTCCCTTAGAAGTGCTATTGGTATGGCTACACAAAAGCCACTATTATTTTCTGGTACTATAGAAAGTAATATTAAATATGGTAAGGAAGATGCAGCACTAAAAGAAATGAGAAGGGCAGCAGAGTCAGCTTGTGCTATGGAATTTTTAAGTACTTTTGAGCAAGGATTTCAATATGAGTTAACTCAAATGGCAACTAATCTTTCAGGTGGGCAAAAGCAAAGATTAGCTATTACAAGGGCTTTAATAAGAAAGCCTAAAATACTTATTTTAGATGATTCAACTAGTGCTTTGGATGCTAGATCGGAAGGTATAATTCAAGAGGCACTAGATAAAGAATTTAATGATACAACTACATTTATAATTGCATTAAAAATTTCTTCAATTATTGATGCAGAAAGAATACTTGTATTAGATGAAGGAGAACTTGTAGGACAGGGAACTCATAATGAGTTATTAAAAAACTGTAATGTATATAAAGAAATATACCTTTCTCAAGGTGGAAAGGAGGTAGCATATGAAGAGTGATAATAGACGAGTTAATATGGCCAATAATTCAAGTGGATTTGATCAGGTGAAGAGGGCGAAGAATGCCAAAGGAACTCTAAAAAGAATTTGGGCATATCTAAATAAACAGAAAAAGGCACTAACATTGGTTATTTTATTAATTATAATAACATCAATTTTAGGGATTTTAGGATCATATTTGATAGGAGTTACTATTGATAATTACATAATTAATAAAAATTTAAATGGGACATTAAAAATGCTTGGAATTATGGCAGTAGTTTATATTTCAAACGCCCTATTGACCTGGCTTCAAACCTATATTATGGTTATAATTTCTCAAAAAACTATAAAAAATATAAGGGCAGATTTGTTTTCAAAATTTCAAACATTATCTTTAAGGTTCTTTGATAATCATCCGCATGGCGAACTAATGAGTCATGTAACCAATGATATAGATAATTTAAATAATGCTTTAACTCAAGGTGTAATTCAATTTTTAACAAGTGTTTTAACGGTTATAGGAGTAACTATTGCTATGCTTTCTTTAAATTGGATTATGGCAATAGTAGCATTTATTATAATACCAGTAATATTTCTTATTACTAGGAAGTTAAGTAAATTTACAAAAGATGCTTTTATAGAGAGGCAAGAAACACTAGGAGAATTAAATGGTTTTATAGAGGAGACAATAGGAGGTCAGGAAATAATAGCCTTATTTGGTCAAGAAGAGGAAGTCCTTGACAATTTTAACGTTAATAATGACAATCTTAAAGAAGCTTCCTTAAAAGCTGAAATATATTCTGGTATAATGAATCCTCTTATGAATTTTGTCAACAATTTAGATTTTGCTTTAGTTGTTGCAGTAGGTGGATTTTTAACTTTAAAGAACCTAGCTACCATAGGCGTTATTGCTACCTTTGTAAACTATTCAAGACAATTTTCAAGGCCACTTAATCAGCTAGCTACATTGTATAACACAATTCAGGCGGCTATAGCTGGTGGAGAAAGAGTATTTGAAATTATGGATGAAGTTCCAGATATAGCGGATAATAATGATGCTAAAGATATAGAGTCTTTAAAAGGAGAAGTAGTTTTTAATGATGTATCTTTTGGTTATAATGAAGAAAAAATGGTGTTGAAGAATATAAATCTCAATGCTAAACCAGGGGAAAGTATAGCGTTAGTAGGACCAACAGGTTCTGGAAAAACTACTGTAATAAATCTTTTAACACGTTTTTATGATATAAACAGTGGTGAAATAAAAATTGATGGTTTAGATATTAAAAATTACACTATTGATTCTTTACGAGAAAATATAGGTGTAGTGCTTCAAGATAGTTTTCTCTTTTCAGGTACAATAAAGGATAATATAAAATATGGAAGATTAGAAGCTACTGATGAAGAGGTTATTAAAGCTGCTAAACTTGCTAATGCTCATTCTTTTATAGATTACTTACCAGATAAATATGATACAGTTGTTGCAGCTCAAGGAGAAAACCTAAGCCAAGGACAAAGACAGCTTATTTCCATTGCAAGAGCTATATTATCAAATCCAAATATACTAGTTCTTGATGAAGCTACTAGTAACATAGATACAAGAACAGAGCTTCAAATACAAGAAGGTTTAAACAATCTTATGAAAGGAAGAACTAGCTTTATAATAGCTCACAGATTAAAAACTATAGAAGAAGCAAGTAAAATAATAGTAATTAAAAGTGGTGAAATAATAGAACGTGGAAATCATAAAAGTTTAATAGAATCTAAAGGATTTTATTATGAATTATATACTTCACAATTTAAAATATAGAAATTAAGATATATTCAAAAATAACTAGTCAATATAATTCTGTATTTTTACCATACTATTTTAAGGATATATCTTTGGATAATTATTTTCTTTAATATTTTAAATATAAGAATTACTGTTAAGTAGATTTTAATAGCAGTTTAAAGTGAGTCAAAGGCAAAGTATTAAATAAAATTGGTAGTAATCATTTTTAAAAGAAAATTACTACCAATTTAATAAAACTATGTTTGTAGATATGAGCATATTAAAAAGTTATTATTATTTATAAGGTTTTAGCACTTTAATGTTTTGTTATACCTTTGCAACAATCTAAGAAAATGGTTTGCTTCTCTTAATACATGGTCTCCTAATAGAGGAAGTATAAGACCCTGAATTTTACAGTCTAATAAACCTTTAGTAGCATCTCTTTTAAAATCTCTAATGTTTCTTGTTGAAGTTAAAGTTTCTTTTGTTAAATTTGAAAGAGTATCGCAAACTTCCATGGCATTCTGAGCTTCTGCTAGTAACTTCTCAAATTCTTTTGCGAAATTGTTGGAAACACCTATTAATGTTTCCTCTGTTGGATCCAATAATCCTCTAATGAATAGTGAATGCTCTGCCATAATTCTATCCCAGAATACTTCTTGTTCTGCAATTTCATCCATTAAATGAAGAAATTGATTATTTTGTAATCTTGTTAATAACGTAACAAAAAGCTCAGCTTCTCTTAATATGTGGTCAATAAGTAATGGATAATTAAAAGTAAATATTCTGCAATTAACTACATCTTCTAATAGTTTTTTCTTAAAGTCTATAAGGTTATTAGTTAAATAAATAGCTCTTTTATTTAAGAAGGTAACCCTATTTTCAAGAATACCAGGGATTTCAGACTCAGGACCCGGAATCATCCCTAATTGGATCCTAGTAAGGTTAGTATTTATAGGTATTCCAGTGAAAAATTGAGTAGAGAGTTCAGCATCTAATGTAAATTCTGTGAAAAATTCTCCAGAGAGCATAACCTCGGAAGGAACGACATTCTTTGATAGTCTTACGGCTTCTAATAGTAGTTGATCAAAACTTCTTCTAAAATAAGCTGCTTCTTCAATTCTATCTGGATTTTTTTGTGTGAATCCGGCTTCTAAAAAAGTTGAATGCTCCTTTTGAATCCTAAGAAAAAATAAATTTAATTGTAAAGACATTTGTATAAATTCTTCTCTTGAAAACATAGCCTCTCTTGATAACATAATACTTCTCCTAATATTGTTTACTACTACATATAATATTAACTATGAGTTAATGTGTTACATATTAGGAATTTATTACTTGAAAATTTATTCTCATCATGAGCTGTCTAAATTATCATATAATAAGGTTTATTTGCAGAATTTTATTTCTCAATTGATTAAATTGCATTAAAACAGTATAAAATAGTATAATATTGTAATATATTTGTATAAGGCATATGAAAAGGAGAAAATTATGATACTACATAAAGGAACTTTAGGATTAGATATAGAAGAATGTGAAGAAATTAAAGAAAAACTAGGTAATGGAGAGAACTTATATGATTCATTTTTAAAAGTAGTTAAAGAGAGAGAACCATCTTTTGATGTAAAGAGAATAGCATCTATCCAAACACCTGTTAAAGAAATTGCACTATCCTTTCAACTAATGGAAATTTTAAAAGAAAAGAAAAAAGAAAAATAAACTAAAATACAACAATTAGAGTTAATAAAATTAAAATCAAACTTAAAGAATATTAAAATATATTGATAAATAAGCTTGCTGTAATGACAAGCTTATTTATATGGTTAATATTTACAATTTAACAATAATTTAAAATAAAAAGGCTTTTTTATATTTCAACATAATAAAAATTATAATATAATTAAATTATATCATTTAATTTAGGGGGATTTAATATGAAGAAATTTTTCAAAGACAAAGCAAAATTGGCACTATTAATTGCATTTACCTTCGTATTTTCAATGGTAGTTCAATTTAATGCTAAACTAGTTTATGCTGAAGAGGTAAATTCACAGTATAAACAAATTGATATCTTAAGTTTCAATGATTTCCATGGATCACTAGAGGAAAGTGGAAAAAATGTAGGAGCAGCAAAACTTGCTGGAGCAATTGATGAAGCAAGAAAAGCTAATCCTAATAGTATTGTAGTATGTGCAGGAGATGCCTTTCAAGGAAGTGCTATGTCTAACTTGACTTATGGCAAACCAGTAACAGATGTATTTAATTCAATAGGAATTAAATATTCAGCTTTAGGAAACCATGAGTTCGACTGGGGCGATGAGCATTTAATTTCATGGCAGCAAGAAGGAAATTTTAAGTTTTTAGCTTCAAATGTTTATGATAAAAGAACAGGAAAGCCTGTAGAATGGGCTGAGCCATATGCAGTACAAGAAATTGATGGAGTAAAAATAGGTTTTGTAGGACTTGCAACTCCAGAAACAGCAGTTAAAACAAAGCCTGAAAACGTTAAGAATTATGAATTTAAAGACCCATCAGAAGCAGCACAAATTTGGGTAGATCATTTAAGAAATGTAGAAAAGGCTGATGTAGTTATAGCATTAACCCATGTAGGAAGTGCTCAAAGCCAAGATGGAACAATAACTGGAGAAGCAGCAGAACTTGCAAACAATGTTAAAGGGTTAGATGGAATAATATCTTCACATACTCATCAAAAAGTTTCAGGAAAAGTTAATAACGTTCCTATAGTACAAGCTATGTATAATGGAAGAGCTCTAGGTAAGCTTTCTATAAAGGTTGATAAAGATAATAAATTATCTTCAATAGAGCCATCTGTAGACGTATTATATGAAAGAAAAGATTTAAAAGAAAATGAAGAAGTTAAAGCTTTAATAGGAAAGTATACTGACGAGTTAACACCTGTATTAAATGAAAAAGTTGCATATTTATCAGTTGATTTACCTCATGATAGAAGAGAAGGATTAAGTCCACTGGGAGAGCTTACAGCTAAATATATGACAATGTCAGCTGATGCTCAAATTGGACTTATGAATGGTGGAGGAATAAGAGCACCATTACCTAAAGGTGAAATAACAATGGGACGTATGTATACAATTATGCCTTTTGATAACACTTTAGTTACTATGGACTTAAAAGGTTCTGATATTAAGAAAAACTTAGAACATGGCATTGCTAATGAAACATATGGATGGGTTCAATTCTATGGTGTAAGAGCTTATTATGACAAAGAAAAGCCATCAGGAGAAAGAATTAATCATATGGAATTATTAGATGGTACTCCAATAGAAATGGACAAATATTATAAAGTTGTTACTAATGACTTTATGGCTGAAGGCGGAGACGAATTTGATTTTTCAGGTGGTAAAAACATTTTAGATACAGGTAAACCAATCAGAGATGGTATGGTAGAAATTATGAAAAAAGAAGGAAAAATAGATTATACTTCTCAAGGCTTATTAATAGAAGGCAAAAAGCCAGAGACTCAACCAGGATTTAATCCAGAAACTAAACCAGATAATTCAAAAGAAGATAAAGAAATATTACCACAAACTGGTTCAGGTTTTGGAAGTAGTGAATTTATAACTCTAGGAACTATAGTTACTCTTTTAGGTGGAACTATGTTTGTAAGAAATAGAAAAAATAAGGAAGAAGATGCAGCATAACCTTTCTTAATAAAAAAGTATAATTTGATATATAAGTACCTTGTTAGTATATAGGATTCTTTAATAAAAATTTAATTTATACATTTCGATTTTCATAACAAAGATTCTTTTTCAAGAGTATATTTTAAGTTTTCACATTGAATATTTATAACAAGGTACTTATTATCCTTATAACAGTAAATTTAAATAATTTATCTTAATATTTAATTTAGGGGGAGTTGAATGTGTTAAAGCTCTTTAAAATGAAAAAACCTATATCCTTATTAGTAGTATTTACTATGGTATTTACCTTGTTTTCTTTCCATAGTACAAAAGAAGTTTTTGCTAATGAGGGAACAAAAGAAATACAAATAATAGGAACTTCAGACTTACATGGAAGATTTGCGCCTTATGAATATGCTATGAATGAGGCAAACACAAAGGGAAGTCTTAGTCAAATTTCATCTTTAATAAAAGAGCTTAAAGAAAAAAATCCTAACACAATGGTTGTAGATGCGGGAGATACTGTACAGGATAACTCATCACAGTTATTTTTAAAAGATGATATTCATCCAATGGTCTTAGCCATGAATGAAATAGGATATGATACATGGACTTTAGGAAATCATGAGTTTAACTATGGGGTGCCAACCTTAGAAAAAATGATGTCACAATTTACAAACACTTCTATCTTATGTGGAAACGTATATAAACCAAATGGAGAACCTCTTGGTAAGGCTTATGAGATAGTTGATATAAATGGAGTAAAAGTTGCTAATATAGGAATGGTTTCACCTCATATTACTAAATGGGATGGTCCTAATCTTGAAGGATATAAAGTTACCAACCCTGTTGAGGAAACAAAAAAAGCAGTTAAAGAAATTCAAGATAATAAAAAAGCAGATATTATAATTGCTACTGTTCATATGGGAAAAGACACAGAGTATGGATTGGGGGATAGTGCTTCAGAAATAGCAGAAGCATGTCCAGAAATCGCAGCAATAATCTGTGGTCATGCCCATTCAACTATAAAAGGGGAAGTTATAAATGGCGTACTTATAACAGAGCCAGGTAAATATGGGGAATTTGTTTCTAAAGTAGATATAAAATTAACTAAAAATTCAGACGGAAAGTATGTAATTAAAAATAGAAGTACAGATATTAAGTCAGATTTAGTAGAAGTTAAAACTTATAAGGAAGATGAAGCTTTAAAATCAAAATTAGCTCCACAACATGAAAAAGCTTTAGCAGATGCTAATATAATAATAGGGGAACTTAAGGGTGGAGATTTAGCACCAGCTAATGAAATAAAGGGAATTACTGAGGCTCAATTAAGAGATACTCCATTATTAGATTTAATTTTAGAAGTTCAAATGCATTATGGAAAGAAAAATGTTCCAAATGGAGCACATCATGTTTCCGCTGCCGCAATTTTTGACTCAAAGGCTAATGCAAAAGAAGGAAAAATCAAAAAGGCGGATACTTCAAAGATTTATAAATATGATAATACATTGATGACTTTAAAAATTAATGGAAATCAATTAAAGAAATATATGGAGTGGTCAGCAAAATATTATAACACTTTTAAAGAAGGAGATTTAACAATTTCTTTTAATGAGAAAATAAGAATGTACAATTATGATATGTTTGGTGGAGTTAAATATGAAATAAATATATCCAAACCTGAAGGGTCAAGAATAGAAAATTTAACTTATAATGATGGAACAGCTGTGAAAGATGGGGATATAATTTATTTAACTGTTAATAACTATAGAGCTAATACAACACTTTTAAATAGTGACTCTGGTATATTTAAAGGTGAAAATGTAGAAGTTGTTTACGACTCCGCAAATGAGCAGTTATCAGCAGTAAGAGACTTTATTAGAGAATATATTGTAAAAGAGAAAAATGGAGTCATCACTCCAACAATGGATAATAACTGGAAGCTTACAGGATATAATTTTGATAAAGCAAAAAGAGATGCTGCGGTTAAACTTATAAATGAAGGTAAAGTTGATATTCCAACCTCTGAAGATGGAAGAACTCCAAATGTTAGAAGTATAACTTGGGATGATATTAAACATTTAGCACCAGAGCTACCTGATAACAAGGATAGCGAAGTAACTAATCCGGAAGGCAAACCAAGTTCAACTAATAATAATTCTGAAGAAGAAAAATTACCACAAACCGGTCTAGAGTTTGGTAGTGAAGATTTTATATCTCTAGGCTCATTAGTATCATTATTAGGAATAGCAATGTTCTTATTTAACAAGAAAAAGAAAAGTGAAGATGCAGCTTAATTAAGCTATAAAAAGAGGTAAATACATTAATGTAGCTATCTCTTTTTTTCTCACACCTCTGGGGAACAGTAGTGAAGCCCTTTAGGGTTCCCCTGAGGTGCAGTGTAGTTTGGAGTAGCACCAATAAATTTAACCAATACTGTGGAGAGACTATAGAAATTAAGAATTATGGTTGAAATTAATTTTTACGGATTAATTTCTTTAAATGACTTTTGTAGCGGCGAACATTGTTCGCCATTTTTTATATGTCCAATATCTGATAATAGGAATGGGTTTAGGTTTTCTGGAGAACACTGTTCTCCCCTACAGTTAATCAATTGAGAATTGACGATGGACAATTGACAATTGAGGTTGAAATTAGTTTTAATCAAACTAATTTCTTTAAATAATTTTTTACTAGCAATACAATTGCTAGTTTTTTATAAGAAGTTACTGTGTAACTTCAAAAATAAATTAATTCTAAATTTCTCAGCAATAACTGAGAAATATCGATAATTCTCCATTGTTAAAGCTATGGTATATTAATCATTTATAGTATAATTAATTAAGACATATAAAAGAAAACAACTAGTTAAAAATAGGTATTATATTTTGCACCAGACATGTCTATAGGTTTTCATGATAATTGGGTTGTCATAGAGTTTTCCTAAAGACTAGAAATGAGGTAGAACTATGAAAAACAAAGTTTTTAAAATTTTTGGTATAGTATTATTGGTTATAGGAACTTCGATGGTTGGTTATGGAATTCATAATAAGGTTAAAACTAATAATAAACAAAAAGAAATGATAGAAAACTTTGAATCAGCTTTAAATCACATTAAAGATAGTAATAATGAGACAACTAAAGAAAATAAAAAACAGGAAGATAAAAAAGAAGAAGAAATTCCTCTTACTGATGATGTTATTGCTATAATGGAAATACCTAAGATAAAGTTGCAAGTAGCAGTTAAAGAAGGAATAGAAATGGATATACTTAATTACGCTGTAGGTCACTTTAAAAACACTGCAATGCCAGGTAAAAAAGGAAATTTTGCAGTAGCTGGTCATAGAAACTATACCACTGGAGAGTTCTTTTTAAATGTTCATAAACTAACTGATAAAGATGAGATTAAAGTTAGAACTCATGAGAATACTTATGTATATAGAGTTAGTGGCATGGAAGTGGTAAATGAAGATGCGCTAGAAGTATTAAATCCTACAGAGGATGCTACTATAACTTTAGTTACATGTACAGATGATGGGAAACAAAGGTTAATAGTGAGAGGTAAACTAAAGGAATAGGATGTGATAAAACTATATGGAAAATAATGAAGAAAGAATAGATTTAGGCAGTTTTGCTCATCTTCACGTCCATACAGAATATAGTCTTTTAGATGGCTCAGGAAAGATAAGTAAAATGGTGCAAAAGGTCAAGGAATTAGGCATGAAAACCATAGCTATTACAGACCATGGAACTATGTATGGTTGTGTTGATTTCTATAAGGCTGCAAAAGAAGAAGGTATTAAGCCAATTATAGGATGTGAAATCTACGTTGCATCTAAATCTATGCATATTAAGGATGCTAATAGTGAAAATGAAACCAATCATTTAGTATTGTTAGTGAAAAATGAAGTGGGATATGAAAATTTGATGAAGATTGTTTCTACTGCATCCATAGAGGGATTTTATTATAAGCCCAGAGTTGACCATGAATTTTTAAAAGCTCATAGTGAAGGGCTTATTGCAAGTAGTGCCTGCTTAGGAGGAGAAGTCCAATCACATTTACTTCAAAATAATGAGAAAAAAGCAAAAGAAGCAGCACTAAGATTTAAAGAAATTTTTAATAGAGATTTTTACTTAGAACTTCAATATCATGGCATGGATGAGCAGTTAAGAGTTAATGAACAATTAATTAAACTATCAGAAGAATGTGATATTCCATTAATATGTACTAATGATGTTCATTACATAAATAAAGAGGATGCAAAATCTCATGAAATACTATTATGCATTCAAACAGGAAAAACAATGGAAGATGAAAAGAGAATGAAGTATCCTTCCAATGAATTTTATTTAAAATCTCCTGAGGAAATGGCAAAAATCTTTGGATATGTTCCAGAGGCGTTAGAGAATACAGTGAAAATTGCAGAGCAATGCAATTTTGATTATGAATTCCACAAATCAAAATTACCTAAATTTCCATTACCAGGGGGGGTAGACCCTTATGATTATCTTAAAGAAACCTGTTATAGTGGTCTCTTTGAGAGGTATGAGGTTTTTGAATCTTTAATAGAAAAGCCTTTTGACTTCGAAGAGGTTATAAAAATAACTAAAGAGGATGACGAGGCAAAAAAAATAGTTGATAGGCTGGAATATGAGCTAGGTATCATAAATCAAATGGGTTATGTTGATTATTTCTTAATTGTTTGGGATTTTATAAAATTTGCCAACGAAAATGGAATACCAACTGGACCAGGAAGAGGTTCAGCAGCAGGATCAATAGTAGCCTATACCTTAGGAATAACAAAAATAGATCCAATAAAATATGGCTTACTCTTTGAGAGATTTTTAAATCCGGAGAGAGTGAGCATGCCAGATTAAAAAACTAATTGTATTAAAGTATACTAATATTATATAAAAATCTTAAAATACCTATATTTAAAACAATTAGTTTATAGTCGAGCTTAATGGAAACATTAGGTGTTAAGTCCCTTGAATTGCTGGAAAGTCCTTAGAGTCTTATAAACCACAGCGGAATCGAAAGATAAACGTGATGGTAGCATGACTATAAAAATTATAAGAATTGGATAACCAAGCAGCTAAGTCCCTAAGTATAAAAATATATGGGAAAAGTTCAACGACCATCTCATAGGAGAGTAGAAAGAATTTATTTCTTTCGAAGCGGGGGATATCCAAACCGTAAAGGACGGTGGATAAAGATATGGTCTATTCCCTTTTTACGAATAGTGTAAAAGTTAAATATGCTGAAAGGCAGGGTAGAAAAGATAGATTCGGATTTTTGTTACGAAGGCAGACAAAAGGTTATTGATTATGTTGTTGAAAAATATGGGGTTAATAATGTATCTCAAATTATAACCTTTGGAACAATGGCAGCTAGAGCTTGTATTAGAGATGTAGGTAGAGCTATGAATTACCCTTACGCAGAAGTAGATAGAATAGCTAAAATGATACCTACAGTTTTGAATATAACTATTGATAAAGCTTTAAATATGAATCCTGAACTTAAAGAAGCTTATGAAAGTGATATGAGAGTTAAGGAATTAATTGATGTGGCAAGAGATTTAGAAGGTCTACCAAGACATAGCTCAACTCATGCTGCAGGAGTAGTTATAGCATCTCAGCCTCTTGTAAGTTATGTACCTCTTCAAAAAAATGAGGAAATGATTGTAACTCAATTTACTATGGGTACTTTAGAAGAATTAGGGCTTTTAAAGATGGATTTCTTAGGTCTTCGTACTTTAACAGTAATGAGAGATGCAGTTAATTATATTGAACAAAATCGAGGTATTGATATTGATCTAGATAAAATAGATTTTGAAGACCCAAAAGTTTACAAAATGATAGGAGAAGGTAAAACAGCAGGAGTATTCCAGCTAGAGTCATCAGGTATGACTAGCTTTATGAAGGAGTTAAAACCTGACTCACTAGAGGATATTATAGCGGGAATAAGTCTTTATAGACCCGGTCCAATGGCAGAAATACCAAGATACGTAGAAAGTAAAAAAAATCCAAACAGAGTAACCTACGAAACACCGCAACTAGAACCAATACTTAATGTTACTTATGGGGTAATGGTCTACCAAGAACAGGTAATGGAAATAGTTAGGAAATTAGGGGGTTATTCCCTGGGAAGAAGTGACTTGGTGCGAAGGGCTATGTCTAAGAAAAAGCACAAGGTCATGGAAGAGGAAAGAAAGAATTTTATTTATGGAATAGTAAATGATGAGGGAGATATAGAAGTCCCTGGTTGTTTAAGAAATGATATATCAGAAGATGCAGCAAATAAGATATTTGATCAAATGATGGATTTTGCAAGTTATGCGTTCAACAAAAGCCATAAATTATAAATTTAGTGTGGCACTATATAGTGATGTATAGTTAAAAACTCCTTAAATTGCTGGGAAGCCCTAAAGCTACTTAAACCACAACATAGCTTGTAAAGGCAGATGTGATGGTGGACGAAAGTCAGAAAAAATTAAGTAGATGATATATGAGTAAATTCTAAGTATTTATTTTATGAAGTTACATAAAATAGAATGGGTTATCAGCAGCGAAATTTCCCAATAAAGATGTACTTTAGGAGATGGTATTATTTTAGATAAGCAATCTATTAAAAAAATATATAAGCTTAGGGATGAGGGTAATACCATAAGAGAAACCTTTTGGAATGATGAGAAAATAGAAAGATTACATGGGAAAGACGTTCAGAGACTATAATAGGAGGTACTAAGCATTTAGTACATGGTATAGTCCAGCCTACAACTATATTAAATATAGGCTTATGAAAGTAAGAGTAGGAAAAGGCAGCGGCATACGCAGTGGTTGGATATCAAACTGCTTATTTAATGTATTATTATCCAACGGAATTTATAGCAGCAATGCTTAATAGTGTTAAAGGAAGTAATGAAAAGGTTGCTTATTACATAAGGTTTGCTAACCAATTAGGTATAAGTGTGCTTCCACCGGATATTAATGAAAGTTATTCCGAGTTTACTGTTAAAGATAAAACTATAAGATTTGGGCTTTCTGCTATCAAAAACGTTGGAGAAAATGTTATTGAATCCATAGTAAAACATAGAGAAGAAAAAGGCGAGTTTACTGGATTTATGGATTTTTGTAATAAAATAGATACTGCACAAGTGAATAAAAGAGCTGTTGAAAGCTTAATAAAAGCAGGAACTTTTGATTCTTTAGGTGTTTATCGTTCACAATTATCAGCAGTATTTGAAAAAGTGTTAGATGGAATTCACAATGAGAAAAAACGAAATGTTAAAGGACAAATAAGTCTTTTTGAAGAGATTTTAGAAGAGAAAAATTTTGAGATAGAATACCCTAAAATACAGGAGTTTAATAAGAAATATCTATTAGCTATGGAAAAAGAAATGACAGGAATTTATTTATCTGGTCATCCACTTGATGAATATGAAAAATCCTTAAAAGTTCAAACAAGTCATAATATCTCAGATTTACTTTTAGAAGATGGCTTTGAGGATGGAGTGGAACTAGAAGAACAAAATCTTAAGGTTAGCGATGGAGATAAAGTTATAGTTGGAGGGTTAATTTCTGCTGTAAGTAGAAAAGTAACTAGAAATAATACTATGATGGCTTTTATCACCTTAGAAGATTTATATGGAACTATAGAAGTTGTAGTATTTCCTAAAACCTTTGAAAACTGCAGAAATCTAGTTGATGAAGATGAAATTGTAATTGTAAGAGGTAGAGTGGCAGTAAGGGAAGATGAGCAAACTAAAATATTATGTGAGGAAATAAAGCCTCTTATTAATATCAATAAGGATAAGATCTATATTTTAATTAAAGATAAAACTTTGCTTACACCTACTGCTAATGAAATTAAAAGTGGACTTAAAGCGTTTAAAGGAAACACTCCAGTATATCTATGCACAGCAGATGATAGAAAGTCCTATTTAATGGATAAATCTGCATGGCTTAGTAACGAATACGATACAATAGAAATATTGAAAGAAACCTTTGGAGAAAAAAATGTAAAGGTTGTTGAATAATAGGTTTATGCTATGATTAATTCATAGCATAAACCTATTTAAAAGTATTGATATAAAAAATATTGGCAATCATATATGGTGATACTATTTTTAAAAATAATATACATTATTGTTGAAATTAGATTTATTTAATTCACAACTTAAAATAATGCATAATTCAAAATTAACAATTCACAATTAAGGTTGAAATTAGTTTCTTCAAATAGATTTTCAAATAAAAGTGAGTTTATTACTTGAAAAATAAATCAACTCAAAACTTCTTCTATAAAGAAGAAGTATCAATAATTCTCCATTCTCAATAGTCAATTTTCAATTGTATAAGGGTGCAATATATTTTGGAATAAGACTAATAAATTTAACTAGTACTATGGAGATATTACAGCATCTAATCTTTATAAGAAGTGACTGCGTCACTTCAAAGAGAATCAATTCTAAATTTTTCAGCTTCTACTGAGAAATATTCATAATTGTGAATTTTGCATTATGAATTGTGGATTGTATAAGGGTGCAGCATATTTTGGAATAAGACTAATAAATTCAGCTAGTACTATAGAGATATTACAGCATCTAATCTTTATAACAAGTGACTATATCACTTCAAAAACAAATCAATTTTAAATTTCTCAGCTTTTGCTGAGAAATATCCACAATTTTGAATTTTGCATTGCGAATTATGAATTATATAGGTATAACCTTTAAACCTGTGTTAAATTTATTGATTATATCTTTAATTTTGCTTACAATTTATATAGTGATAGTTTTGAATTTAGGCATCTTCAAAAAAATAATAGAACCAGTATGCTAGCCTATTTTCCATCATACTGCGTTGTCAGAACCTGCCAATAGCGCCACTATGGGCAGAGTCTGACGTCTTGTCTGATATAAAATATACTAACATCTTTGGTTTATTATTTTATTTCAGATGCCTTATTCCAATATTTATACATGATAGTTCTAATAATGAAGAGGAGTGATTACATTGAAAACTATTGGAGTATTAACTAGTGGAGGAGATTCTCCTGCTATGAATGCAGCAATTAGAGCTGTAGTAAGAATGGGTACAGATAGTAATTTAAGAGTATTAGGAATACAAAATGGATATAATGGTCTTATTCATGGAGATGTAATGGAAATGAATAGAAGCTCTGTAGCGGACATAATTCACAGAGGCGGTACTATGCTGAAAACTGCTAGAAGTGATGATTTTAAGACTCCTCAAGGAAGAGAAAAAGCTATTAATGTTATGGAAGTTTTAAAAATAGATGGATTAATTGTTATAGGTGGAGATGGATCTTTTAAAGGAGCACAACTTTTATCAGAAAAAGGAGTGCCAACTATAGGAGTTCCAGGTACAATAGATAATGACTTGCCTTATACTGAGTATACTATAGGTTTTGATACCGCATTAAATACAGTATTAGATGCTATAAATAAAATAAGAGATACATCTACTTCACATCAAAGAGTTAGTGTTATAGAGGTTATGGGAAGAGAATGTGGTGATTTAGCACTTCATGCCGGTATTGCTGGTGGTGCTGAAAGTGTAATATTACCTGAAAAAGAATTCAATTTTGATGAAATATGCCAAGCAATTTTTGAAGGTAAGAGAAGAGGAAAACTACATAATCTAATTATATTAGCAGAAGGTGTAGCAAAGAATATTGGTGGAGCTCACCAATTAGTAGAAAAAATTGAGGCAGTTACAGGCATTGAAAGTAGAGCTACAGTGCTTGGATATATTCAAAGAGGTGGAAATCCTAGTGCGTTTGATAGAGTACTAGCTTCAAAGCTAGGCGCAAAAGCAGTAGAATTATTGATACAAGGTAAAGGTGGAAGAGTTGTTGGTATGAGACAAGGCAAAATCATTGATATGGATATTAATGAAGCTCTTAAAATGGAAAGAAGTTTTGATGAGAAGCTATATAATATATCAAAGGCTCTATCTTACTAATATATAATCCTAGCAACTAAAGGATGGGCATAATTAAAGGAGGAAAAGAAATGAAAAAAACAAAAATAATATGTACAATTGGACCAACTACTGACGATAAAGAAATAGTTAGAACCTTAATACAGTCAGGAATGAATGCAGCAAGATTAAATTTTTCTCATGGAAGTCATGAAGAACATAAAAAAAGAATTGATATGGTTAAGGAAACAAGAGTAGAACTACAAAAACATATAGCAATAATTCTAGATACTAAAGGACCTGAAATTAGAACTCATAAATTTAGTAGTGATACTGTTGAACTTAAAGAAGGTACTAATTTCACTATATATTGTGGAGAAGAAATTTTAGGTGATGAAACCAAATGTTCTGTAACCTATTGTAATCTTTGCGAAGACGTAAATGAAAATGATACTATTTTAATCAATGATGGACTTGTAGCTTTAGAGGTTCAAAGTGTAGAAGAGAACAAAATTAATACTTTAGTTAAAAATACTGGAGTTATAGGAAACAATAAAGGTGTTAATGTACCTAATGTTGCAATAAACCTTCCTTCATTAACTGAAAAGGACGTTTCAGATTTAATATTTGGTATAGAAAATGAAATAGATATAGTTGCAGCATCTTTCATAAGAAAAGCTTCTGATGTTTTAGATATAAGAAAAGTATTAAGCAAAAATGGTGGAGAAGATATTCAAATATTCTCAAAAATAGAAAATAGACAAGGTGTAAATAACATAGATGAAATTATAAAATTTTCTGATGGTATAATGGTTGCTAGAGGAGATCTAGGTGTTGAAATACCAACAGAGGAGGTTCCTGTAGTTCAAAAAATGATAATAGAAAAATGTAATGCTGCAGGAAAACCAGTTATTACAGCAACTCAAATGCTTGATTCTATGATTAGAAATCCAAGACCAACAAGAGCAGAGGCATCAGACGTTGCTAATGCAATATTTGATGGAACGGATGCAATAATGCTTAGTGGAGAAACAGCTAATGGTAAATATCCAATAGAGGTTGTTAAAACAATGGCTCAAATAGCAATAACTTCTGAAAAACATATAAACTATGAGTCGTCATTATCTAAGAGTCAAATGAGTCATATCCCTAATGTATCAAATGCTATAAGTTTAGCAACTTGTGCTACTGCTAAAGAATTAAATGCATCAGCTATAATTACTGCAACTCAAAGTGGTCATACTACAAGACAGGTTTCAAAATACAGACCAGAATGTCCTATAATTGCGGTTACTCCTTATGAAAAAGTTGCAAGAAGTCTAGCTCTAAGCTGGGGTGTATATGCAATACAAGCAGAAAAAGTAGAAAGTACAGATGAGCTTATGGACAAATGTGCAGAAGTTGCATTAGAAAGAGGATATGTATCTAAAGGTGACCTTGTAGTTATGGCAGCAGGAGTGCCTGCAAACTATGTAGGAAGTACTAATATGATGAAAGTTCATATAGTAGGAGATGTATTGCTTAAAGGTAAAGGAACAGCAGATGTATCTGCCTTCGGTACAGCTTTATACGCAAAAGATGCAAAGGATGCTATAAATAACATCCAAGAGGGAGATATACTTGTAGTAAAAAGATTAGGTAGAGAATTCCTAGATGTATTAGATAATGTAGCTGGAATAATTGTAGAAGAAGACGAGATGAGCACAAGCGTTGTGTTAGAATGTTCATCTAGAGATATTCCAATTATATATAGTGCAGTAGATGCAATATCAATTATCAAAACAGGTTCCTTTATAACCATGGATTCTAAACGTGGATTAGTTTACAGTGGAAGAACAAATATAAGTTCTTAAGTGCCTTCAAAAAAATAAGCTAGTTATTTTATTTCAGATGCATTAATCCATTTTATGTATAATATTATAAATATGTGGACAGTATTCTAGATGGAACATATAGGCAACTGATTTTTATTATTGACACCCTATTTGGGTGTTATTTTTTTGTGTACAAAAATAAATTTTGTTGTAAAAATTACATAATAGTGTAAAAATAAGATTATTTATGATTTCTCTTTTATAAGAGAAGCTTAAACTTGATTTATGATTAAAATTATATAGTAATTTTAATCATAATTGTGATATTCATTGCCAAATACTAATTGGATAAATTTACTTATATTCTTTTATGTATAAAATTTAAATTTCTACACAAAATAGATTCATAGATTTATAAGTTTAAAACTTTATGTTTGGCTTATAAAGCTATTTAAACGAGGTTGGTTCGACCTTTTGAGCGTGGGTAAACTTGTTTCAATAGGAATATTGACCACGAAGCTACCACTTCAACAAATTAAGTGGTAGTAGTTCACGAGAGCCTGGTTATTATATATAGTGAAGCTATTGTAAAGCCTGGTTCTCTATATAAAGGTAGAAGCATGGAAGAATAGGAGTGATATTATGAATGGATCTTTAAGTTGTAGTGCTGAAAACTGTGTACATAATATGTCAGGACTATGTTCAGCTAATACTATTCAAGTATTAGGATCAAATGCTCATAGTACTTCATTAACTCAATGTGGAACCTTTGCTGAAAGAGGATTAAAAAACGCTATTTCAAATGTATTTAATATGAATATACCAGGAGAATTAAGACAGGCGTTTACTAATTCATCTATAGAAATGAGCCCACATATACAATGTGATGCTGTAAGCTGTACATATAATATTGACGAAAAATGTTCAGCTGATTATATACAAATTCATGGACCTGGTGCATTAACCAGTGCAAGAACTCAGTGTCAAACTTTTAAACAGTAAAATCTCAACAGTTCTCCAGTGATAAAGCATAACCTCCTAAAATGACATGTTGCATTACGCAGCATGTCATTTTTAATTAGGCATCTTCAAAAAAATAATAAATCAGTATGTTAGCCTATTTTCTATCATACTGCGTTGTCAGAACCTACACATAGCGCCACTATGAGTAGGTTCTGACGTCTTGTCTGACGTGAGAAATTTAAGAGCTTTGGTTTATTATTTTTATGGTTGAAATTGTTTCTTTCTGTTACAATAAGTAGATGGGCTAGAATCAATATAGATCTATCACTTTTAAACTTAATCTATATCTGAAAATAATTAGCCTTATTAGTATTTGGACTAAAATTCAATTCACAATGCACAATTCACAATTGTGGATATTTCTCAGCATAAGCTGAGAAATTTATAACTGATTAACTGTAGCGGCGAACAGTGTTCGCCATATAATAACTAGCAATCGTATTGCTAACTAAAAATCTATTAAAGAAATTATTTTTATAAAAAATAGCTTCATCTTTAATTGTGAATTTTGCATTGTGAATTGTGAACTGATTAAATAATATTACTTCAATGAAAGGTGATAAGATGGGAAAGTTAAAAGAATATAATACAGCAGTAGAAAAAAATAAAGAATATATACTTCAAATAGAAAGTAATGGACACCAAGGTGAAGGTGTAGGCAAAATAGATAATTTTACTATATTTATAGAAGGAGCACTTAAAGGAGAAGTAGTTAAAATAAAAGTAATTAAAGTTAATAAAAACTATGGAATAGGTAAGCTTTTAGAAGTAATATCTCCTTCAGAGGAAAGAGAGAATCCTATTTGTTCTATTTACAAAAGATGTGGCGGATGCAATCTTCAACATACTAACTATGAAGCTCAGTTAAACTTTAAAACTGAAAGAGTAGAAGAAGTTATAAAAAGAATAGGAAAGCTTGAAAATATTAAAGTACATAAAACTCTAGGTATGAAAAATCCATACAACTATAGAAATAAAGTACAACTTCCTGTAGGAAGAAATAAAGATAGTGAAGTAGTTGTTGGATTCTATGCGTCAAGAAGCCATGACATAATAAACATGAAAAAATGTCATATACAAGATGAAGTAGCAGATAAGGTAGTAGAATTAACTAAAAGATGGATAGAAAAATACAATATAGAAACCTATAATGAAGAAAATCATAGTGGACTTATAAGACATATAATGATTAGAAAAGGTTTTAAAACTGGGGAGATAATGATAGTTGTGGTAACTAATGGGCAAAAGTTACCATATAGTAATGAATTTGTAGAGCTTATGACAGAAAATATAGAGGGAGTAGCTTCTATAATTCAAAATATAAATAAAAATAAAACCAATGTCATATTAGGAGAAAAGTCAAAAACTTTATATGGAAAAGATACTATAACAGATTTTATAAGTGAATTTAAATTTAACATATCTCCACTATCTTTCTTTCAAGTAAACTCAATACAAACAGAAGTATTATATGAAAAAGCTCTAGAATATGCAGACCTTACAGGAGATGAGACAGTCTTCGATGCTTACTGTGGAACAGGAACAATATCCTTATTCCTTTCTCAAAGAGCTAAAAAGGTTTATGGAGTAGAAATAGTATCAGAAGCAATAGAAAATGCAATAGAAAATGCCAAGACAAATAGAGTAACTAATGCAGAGTTCATAGTTGGAGAAGCAGAAAGTGAAATACCAAAACTAATAGACAGCGGCATCAAAGCAGATGTAGTAGTAGTAGACCCACCAAGAAAAGGCTGCGAAGAATCACTACTCCATGCAATAGCTAAAATGTCCCCACAAAAAATAGTCTACGTATCCTGTGACCCAGCAACTCTTGCAAGAGACTTAAAAATTCTAAATGACCTAGACTATAAAGTTTTAGAAGTACAGCCTGTGGATATGTTTCCACAGACAAGTCATGTGGAGTGTGTGGGATTGCTCATACGTAAGTAGGCGTTATCATGCGGATTGTAGTCGATTGCTAGTAATCGTCAGAAGCTTTAATCATCAAATGTTGGTGGTTGGGGTTTCTGGCGATTTTTTGTTATTTGGGGAGTCACTGTGGCTTGGTAGGAGTTAGGTTTAGTGGATATTATTTACATGGAAAAATATATAAAATTGTAATTTCATAAAATTAAAGATTAAAGGTATTGCAAAATATTCTCATTTTTGATATGATTATACTATCAAGGAAAAAGTTAATTTTAGAAAGGCACGATAATTTATGGGTAAATTGAGTGGAATGGTTGAATTTGTCAGTGGCTCGCCTCAATTCAGAATTACTGAAGTGATGGACGAACAAGCGCCATTATATACCTTTTATAGTCAAACAGATTTATCAGATGATTTGGTCGACATTATTTCAAGTGACTCAGACAATAAGCAAGTTAGGACAAAGGACAAAGTGAATACTTTATGTGCAAGGGATGTCGTGTTTAGTTTAATATCGGGAACTGCTTCAATTATAAGAAAAGAACACGAAGGTTACTTATATACGCAAAATTACGTTAAACTAATACCCAATAAAAACGTTGACCCAAGATTTTTAGTTTATCTACTTAATGAAGATAAAAGGATTAAGAAACAATTCATGATGGGGCTGCAAGGTTCGCAAGTTCTAAAATACACGCTTAAACAATTAAAAGAACTTGAGATACCAAAACTACCATCAATAGAAAAACAAAAAATTGTTGGCGATGTTTACTTTAAACAATTGCGATTACAAGCGCTTAGAAATAGAGCTGCGAATCTTGAAACAACTATTCGACTAGCCAAGTTAGAGGAGGAGACTGGAAAATGAATGAGAACCAATTTGAAACTGAACTAATACAATATCTTACTAGTGGAACGATAAATAATTCAGAGATATCCGATGGTTCGGATGATTTCGTGGTGCGGGAAAAATCAGCTAATTATATTGTTAAAACTAAGTTATGGAAGTATGAACCTAGTATCAAAACCACTGATGCACTTTGGGATAATTTCAAAAAAATCCTAGAACAACACAATCAAAACACTCTTGAACATCCTCTAAGTGTGGTTGAATTTAATCAAGTTAAGAAAATTATATCAGATATTCGCACACCCTATGAGGCTGGGCAATTTTTATACGGTTTGAACGGGGTATCGCAAATTGAGATTGACTTAGATGATGGCCGCCATGTGTTCCTAACTGTTTTCGACCAAAAACAAATTGGTGCAGGAGATACGGTTTATCAGGTGGTTAATCAAATCGAACGTCCTGCAGTTATCACTGGGAAAAAAAATCGCCGCTTTGATACAACACTTTTAATTAATGGTTTACCAATTATTCAAATAGAAGAAAAGCGTGATACTCATGACGTGAATGAGGCATTAAATCAAATGCACCAATATATTGATGAAAATCAATATCGTGATATTTTCTCAACTTTGCAGATTTTAGTTGCGATTACACCAAATAATGTAAAATACATGGCTAATACCACATCAGATAAATTTAATAAAGATTTCGCATTTAACTGGCAGCGTAAAAGCGATAACGCCATTGTTCGTAACTGGAAAGAGTTTGCAAATTCAATGCTTAGTATTCCAATGGCACATCAAATGGCGACAAACTACATGATTTTAGATGGAACTAAAAATAAGCAAACACTTAAAGTAATGCGTCCTTATCAAGTGTATGCGACACAAAACGTTATCGAAAATCTGAAAAAAGTTGATTTTGAACTTGGCACTAATAAAGTAGGTTATATCTGGCACACGACTGGTTCAGGTAAGACGATTACAAGTTTCAAAACAGCATGGCTTGCAAGTCGTATGCCGAAAGTTGATAAAGTGGTCTTTGTGGTGGATAGAATAGCTTTAACTAAACAAACAAACGAAAACTATAAAGCATATGACCCTGATGGCGATGTGACAGATGACACTAAAGCAGGAAGCGTTCAAGGCACAAATAGCACCAATGATTTAAGTCGTAAGTTGAAAAGCAAAGACAATAACATCATTGTAACTTCCGTTCAAAAATTAGGAACGTTAGTCAATCGTAAAAACTTTAAAGCTCCTGATAAAAATATCGTCTTTATTGTCGATGAAGCTCATAGAAGCACCGCAAGCGAAAACTTTGAGAAGATTCAAAAGGCATTTAAAAAATCTGCATGGGTTGGCTATACTGGAACACCAATGTTCGATGAAACAACTCAAGGATTACGTACTGAAGATATTTTTGGCCCATTGCTACATGCTTATACCATCCGTGAAGCAATTGCAGACAGAAATGTTTTAGGGTTTAAAGTCGATTTTGAAACAACAATTGATGAAGGTCAAATGAAATCGGAGTACTTGCCGAATTTTTATCGTGAACGTTATCCAAAATGGACAGAAGAAAAAATTCAAGATAAAATCGCTAATCTTTCTCAAGATGATATGGATGATGCAGTTGAACCAAGTTTTTATGATGAAAATCCTGAACACGTGAAGTTAGTTGTAGAAGATATTTTCAAAAATTGGCGTAATCGTTCTAATGAAGGGAAATACAATGCCTTGTTTACGACGCACGTAGGTGGTGGAAAAGCTAGTACCCCTATGGCAATGATGTATTTCAACGAATTTCAACGTGTGAATGTAGAAAATAAAGCAAACGGTGAACAAACTCTGAAAGTCGCTGTTACCTTTAGCCCAAATCCATCAAATAATGATAGTATGCTTGCGACTAATCAAGGTTTATTCGATGCGATTCAAGCCTACAATAAAGAATTTGGTACAAATTTTGGTATGGATGATATCCCTGGTTACACACAAGACGTTACAAGTCGTTTAAACCGCACAGCAACGGATAAGAACTTTTTAGATCTTGTGATTGTAGTTGACCAGCTTTTGACTGGATTTGATGCACCAGAACTTAATACACTTTATGTGGATAGAACTCTGAAAGGTGCAGGCCTTATTCAAGCATATTCAAGAACAAACCGTATTGCTGATATGCAAGAAAAGCCTTGGGGACGTATTGTCAATTATCGTTGGCCAGCTCAAAACGAAAAACTCATGAATAAAGCCTTAGCGATTTATGCCAATAAGGATTCAGCAATTTTATCAGAAGAAGAGCAACGCAATATCAATGAAAAAGACGGCATTATCGCTAAACCATTTGAAGATGTTTTTAACGAAGTGAAGAAGGTAGTCGGACAGTTAAATAACTTAACCAGTGAATTTCAACAATTGCCACCTAGTGAAAAGCAAAAAGAAAAAATGCTTGAATTACTAAGAGATTACAATGCGGGTATGTCTAAACTTAAACAATATGATCCAGAAGAAGTTGATGGAAACAAAATAGGTTTTAACTACGATAACCCTGATGAATTAGTTGAAGCTCTTGGTATGACCAGTGAACAAGAAGTTATGCTTACAACTGTTCTAACAAATGAGTTAAAACAGCATATTGCAAAAGAGAAGAAAATTCCGTTGTATCAAATTGAATTAAAAATGACCCACGTCAAGGAAGTTAAAATAGACTATGACTATTTAACTGAGCTTGTTGAACAATTGTTGAATCAAGTGCATGACAAGCTGTATAAAGAAGCTCAAGAAACGAAAGAAAAAATTGACCAATTTGCCAATGGTCTGGAAGATAGAAATTACGCTACGAAGATTATGAATGCGGCTGCTGCTATTATTAAAGGATATTTTACAGTAGATAAATATCCTGTGAAATTAAGCGATAGTGAGCAAGTTATTCAAGCAGCAAATAATGTCAGTCTTGACCGTCAATTTCAAGATTTTAGAATAAAGTGGGGTATTATTGATATCATAAGTAGCAAAGAAATGCGTGAATTATTTAGCCGTCATAGATATGGCTTGCAAGATTTAGATGATACAGGTCAAATTCGAGACATTATTGCAAAAGCCAGTGTGGATTATAAGACCTTAGCACATGATGAAGAAGTTCAGGCTTTATCTAAAATCAAGTACCGCAATGGCTTGCGTGAAGCTATTTATGAATTAGCCGATGAGTTGGAGGGAAACTAAAAGGGAGGATATGATGAACGAAATACAATTTTTAATGTACGATGCTGATGAAAGGGTTGAAGTTCTTGTTCAAGAAGAAACAATATGGGCAACTCAAAAGACGATTGCTGAGTTGTTTGATGTTGATAGAACGTCAATTTCTCGTCACTTGAAAAATATTTTTGAAACAGACGAATTAGATGAAAAAGTGGTATGTGCAGAAATTGCACATACCACTCAACACGGTGCTATTGAAGGAAAAACGCAGACCAAGCCCGTAAAATATTACAACTTAGATGCGATTATTTCAGTAGGTTATCGTGTCAATTCGCAAAAGGCGACGAAGTTTCGTATTTGGGCAACTGATGTCTTGAAAGAATATATTCAAAAAGGATTTAAGATTGATGTTGAACGTATGAAACAAGGGGAAACAGTCTTTGGGAAAGACTACTTCCGTGAGTTGCTTGAAACCGTTCGTTCTATTCGAGCAAGCGAGCGAAGAATCTGGCAACAAATAACAGATGTGTTTGCAGAAATTTCTTATGACTATGATAAGAATTCCGACATCACGAAAAAGTTCTATGCCACTGTTCAAAATAAATTTCACTATGCAATAACGGGTAAAACAGCTGCAGAGATTATATATGATAGTGCAGATAAGAATAAGGAACATATGGGACTAACTTCATGGAAAAACTCACCAGATGGTCGTATTTTGCAATCTGATGTGGTAGTTGCAAAAAACTATTTATCAGAAAAAGAAATCAAAAGACTTGAAAGAAATGTTTCTTCATATTTTGATTATGTGGAAAGACTTCTTGAAGATGAAAGATTACTAGGGATGGAAGACTTTGCAAGTAGTATTGATGAATTTTTAAAATTCAATCGCTATGAAATTTTAGAAGGACATGGACGTATTTCACACAATACAGCTAAACAAAAGGCAATTGGTGAATATAAAGAATTTAACAAACATCAAAAAATAGTTTCTGATTTTGATAGGGAGATTAAAAGGATACAAGGAGAGCAGAAATGAGTGAAAGTAACATAAATGTACCAAAAATGAGATTTCCTGGATTCGATGACGCTTGGGAACAGCGGAGGTTGAAAGATGTAGCAAATTATATCCGTGGTTCTTTTCCACAACCATATACAAATCCCGAATGGTTTGATGAAGAAAACGGAAAACCTTTTGTTCAAGTAGCTGATATTGGGTATGATTTGAAATTAAATGAAGATACAAGATTTCACATTAGCAATTTAGCAGAAAAACAAAGTAGATTTGTTGAAAAAGGAAAAGTAATAGTAGCTTTACAAGGTAGTATCGAGACAAGCATAGGTAGAACAGCCATTACACAATATGATGCTTATGTAGATAGAACTATTTTAATATTTGAAAGTTATAAAGTTGAGATAGATAAACAGTATTTTGCACAAGTAATTAAAGAATTATTTAGAAAAGAAAAAGAAAAAGCTTGGGGTGCGACAATAAGTACAATTACAAAAGACTACTTAAATGATTTTTTAATTGGTCTACCTAGTTATAAAGAGCAACAAAAAATAGGTGATTTCTTTGCTAGCTTGGACACCCTAATCACCCTTCATCAGCGTAAGTTGAATCACTTGAAAGATGAGAAAAAAGGTTTGCTTCAAAAAATGTTTCCGAAGAATGGTGAAGATTTTCCAGAACTTCGTTTCCCAGGATTTACTGACGCTTGGGAACAACGTAAGCTGGGTGATAACGCTATTATCAAAGGTCGTTTAGGATGGAAAAGTTTAAAACAAAACGAGTACACAGATGAAGGACCAAGCATGATTGCTGGGAAACATATCTCTGACGGGATCATTGATTGGACTAAAGTTGACCATATTCCACAATGGCGTTATGATGAATCACCAGAGATTATGTTAGAAGATGGTGATGTCATTTTCTCAAAAGATGGTTCACTTGGAAATCCAGCACTAATCGATAACTTGAAGGATTTAGCCACAATTAACTCAACTATGATGTTAGTTAGAACTGATGAAACAATAGATTCAAAATTCTTCTATCAAGTGTTGCGTAGTGACCAATTTAAACGTCTTATCTATTTGAAAGTATCAGGAAGTAGTATTCCCCATTTATTCCAAGCAGATATGAATGACTTTCAATTTATTGCTCCAAGTGTTGAAGAACAGAAGAAAATTGGAGAGTTTTTTGAAGAATTAGACCATCTCATCACCCTTCATCAGCATAAGTTGAATCATTTGCAAGAACGTAAAAGAGCATTACTACAACAGATGTTTGTTTAACAATAATTTGAAAAGGGAAAGGAAATCAAAATAATGAGTAATAGCCTACAAACAATAACCAGTAAAATCTGGGCAATGGCCAATGAACTGCGTGGGAATATGGATGCTTCAGAATATAAAAATTATATTTTAGCATTTATGTTTTATCGCTATTTATCAGAACATCAAGAAGAATATTTAGTTGAAAATAATGTTATCGATGTTGCTGATGGGCAATCAGTCAACGATGCATATAAAGAACAAGCAGTAGGAGATGATTTAGCCGATTATTTGGAAGATATTTCATCAAGTTTAGGATATGCAATTGCACCAGAAGATACATGGGAATCTTTGAACAACAAAATTGATAATAGCCAAGTCATTCCTAGTGATTATCAAACGATTTTTGACAACTTTAATAAAAATGCCGAATTGAACAAAGAAGCAGCTAAGGACTTTAGCGGTGTGTTTAATGACATCAATTTAGGAGATTCACGTCTTGGAAGTTCAACAACGGCTCGTGCCAAATCACTTAATAATATTGTGAAGTTAGTGGATGGAATTGAATACAAGGGCGATAACGGTAAAGATATTTTAGGAGAAATATATGAATACTTAATTGGGCAATTTGCCGCAAGTGCTGGTAAAAAAGGTGGGGAATTCTATACACCTCATCAAGTAAGTAAGATTTTGGCTAAAGTTGTCACTAATGGAGTAGAAAAATTAGACGAATTCTTTAGCGTTTATGACCCAACAATGGGTTCTGGTTCGCTGCTACTTACCGTTGGACAAGAATTACCAAATGGCACACCAATGAAATATTTCGGTCAAGAGTTGAACACAACAACATACAACTTAGCACGAATGAACTTAATGATGCACGATGTGTCATTTAACAATATGATGTTAAATAACGCTGATACATTAGAAAGCGATTGGCCAGATGGACCAGATGCAAAAGGAGTTGACCATCCGAGAAGTTTTGATGCGGTAGTTGCAAATCCGCCTTATTCAGCAAAATGGGATAATTCAGAAACTAAGTTAAAAGATCCACGTTTTGGTGAATATGGAAAATTAGCACCAGCTTCAAAAGCAGATTTTGCGTTTATCTTGCACAGTATTTATCATTTGAATAATACTGGAACAATGGCGATTGTGCTTCCTCATGGTGTGTTGTTCCGTGGTGCAGCTGAAGGGCAAATTCGTCAAACGTTGATTGAAAAGAATTATCTTGATACGGTAATTGGTTTACCTGCTAATCTATTCTATGGAACAAGCATTCCAACAACCATTTTAGTGTTCAAGAAAAATCGTAAAACAAAAGACATTTTATTCATCGACGCAAGTAACGACTTTGAAAAAGGTAAGAATCAAAACAACTTGAGCAACGAGAATATAGATAAAATTATCACTACGTTTAAAGAACGAAAAGATGTTGATAAATATGCTCATGTGGCATCACTGGAAGAAATTAAGGAAAATGACTATAACTTGAACATTCCTCGATACGTCGATACCTTTGAAGAAGAAGCGCCGATTGATCTTGAAGAAGTGAATAAACAGCTGCAGCAAGATAATAAAGAAATTGCAGAACTTGAGGCAGCAATTAATGAACAATTGAAGATTTTAGGCGTGCAAATTTAGACTTTACTAGTAGTGGGGAGGTGAAATTTTCACTTTCCCACTCTCAATTTTTACTTGGGAACAGCGAACTTTGGGAGATATGGGTAAAACATTCACTGGTTTGTCTGGTATATAAGGGACGGTTCATAATTATACCTTAAGTAAAGTTAGATTATAGAACTAAACCTACCAAGAAAAGGCTGCGAAGAATCATTACTCCACGCAATAGCAAAAATGTCCCCACAAAAAATAGTCTACGTATCCTGTGACCCAGCAACCCTTGCAAGAGACTTAAAAATTCTAAATGACTTAGGATATAAAACCCTAGAAGTGCAGCCAGTAGATATGTTTCCACAGACAGCTCATGTGGAGTGCGTGGTTCTGATGCAACGAAAAAATAGTTGAATTGTTAAAAAAATAATAGGAGGTGCAGATAGTAATCTGTATACTTAATTAGATGTCAGTGGGTTATTATTTAAATATAATAAGGAGCTTATACACCTGATATGTCATGAAGGTTCAATTCCATACTTACAAAATACGGAGGCAGATTAACTAGGAAGGTATTGTGTTCAGAGATGGAGGAGAAATAAATGAGATTTCCAGATACGACAGGGTTATTATTGACTATTATTGATGGCTTTATAAAAGATGAAACGATTACACTTAAGACAGTTGATAATTATCATAATCCTTTTGGCGATTTTCTGCGGAAAGTTCAAGGGAATAATCACAATTTTATTGAGTTTGAAGATGATTTAAAAGTTCCAAGAATCTATATAATTGCTGGACATAAAGATAAGATAAATTACGTTGAACAAATATGGAGAAACAACATAAAACAAACATTTGATAAAATAATTCAAGGCGAGCAGATATTCAAAAAAATCAAAAATAAAATTTGTAGTGTTGAAAATTATTGTTTAGAATCTTTCTATTGGATATACCTTTCGGAACTGATTACAACAGAATATGTCAATTATCCACTGACATGGAAAGGTGAATATGAAGACACTACTATCTTAGCTTTTTACTGGTCGTCGAATCCTTCTAATAATCCAATAGAAGAAGTGAATCGGATAATTTCTTTTTGGATAAGCCTTGAAAAGCCTATGGTAAAGGGATATCAGTGTCTAACGCAATCTTTTATTTTAAAAAATTTACATGGTCGTAAAGTATTGGCTACAATTCCAGATAATAAAGTCGGTTGGGGGCTAGTACTTGAAGGTGGAGTATATTTACCATTAGCATATGATTTTAAAACTGGAATAAGTAAACTTAATAGTAGCCATATCCATAAATGGACCATAGGTGAGATTGAGGAAATATTGTTAAATCCTTTATATGCCTTTGGATATTATTTTCAGCATATGGATTTGGTTTCTGAATGGTTCTATGTATTCTTATATGTGTTAGGGACAATAGATGAGAGTGAATTACAGAATGTTGATTTTGAATTTTTATATCGACGTTTTTGTAAATATATAAGCAAACATATATGTCCATATATTCATGTTAAAGATACAATTATCGAGATGAACCAGTTTATTCTGGTACTTAAAAGGATTATGGATAACATTAGAAATTACTTAAAAGGAGAAGAAGAGCCTGGTATTTCCAAGAATGTATTGATTATGATGAGAAATCGATATAATTATTTACCAGTTGTTCATCAATTTATCCAAAAAGAATGCGGTATTAAATTTGATCAAATCACTAATACAAATACTTTTGACTATACATATTGGCAAAGACAATTAAACAATTTGGCTAGTATTACTTCCTCATATAAAAAAGGCATATATTTAGAAGAGTTAATACAGTATATGCTTGGTACAGTTCCTGGGCTCAAAGTGACTGATGTAAGAGCTAAAAGAGCAAGAGCTGAAGTGGACATTTTGTGTTGTAATAGGTCGCATGATTCTATACTCTGGAAACTAGGTGCTTTAATATTAATTGAATGTAAGAATAGAAACAAGAAAGTTTCTGTAGCAGATATCCGAAATATTGTACCAACGATGGAAGCAAAAGGAATTCATGCTGCAATTATTGTTAGTAAAGAAGGGTTTTCTTCAGTAGCAAATGAAGAAATTAAATATCAACTATCGGGAGGTAAAATCATTATTCCAATTTCTATGATGGACTTGATGGAAGTGGGATGTCAGAAGAGCGTTTATGATCTGATAAAAGAGAAAATAGAGACTTCGGAAAGTTTATTGATGATAGATGATAGATTATTATATTTCTGATAGAAATGTTTAATAAAAATAAATTTTGCTTTGATTTTTCCTAATTGAATATCGGAAAGTATGAGTTGCCATGTTATAATCAGTACAACGATTTTATAAAAACGGGGCTAGAGTGGCGGAATTATTAAAAATATACCCTGACGTCAAGAGGGTACCAAGCTCGATGGTCATCAGAATTGCAGCAATAAGACATGTTGAAACGGTCATGATGCTGGAGCGAAAATCAAAGTAAAGTAATTCAACGAGTTATGGTGTTTTATGGTAATGTGTGGGTGTGTTTTGAATAGTATTTTTAAAAATAATAAATTTACTAATCCATTTATAATTGGAGGAAAATTATGATACTTTTTCAAACTTATCATCAGGAAGTATATAATCACATTATACATCATTTTTTGGAAATGGAAGTTTTCAATGAAGATACAGATATAGGTGATATGATAGAGATTCTTCTGCCTAAATACTTGTATAGAGAACAGTATTCTAAATGTACGAAAATATTTAAAGAGTTATTACACTGGACAGAGGACTCCTTTTATCATCAGATGGGGGCTTTTCACGAATTACTGTTATATAATTTTATTGATTATATGGCAGAATTGCAAAAACAGTTACCTAAATTTAATCAAATCTATTTTGATGAAAAAGGTCATTTGTTGATTGAACAAGCTAGCCAGATTGATTTTGTTGAGAATGATGAGTGGACTCTCAAAGAGTACAGAGAAATCTTTTATGATATTTTTTCATATCCAGATTCATTGTTTGAAGATACGGATTTTTTGTTTATTGATGCAATATATAATAAAAGAAAAGTTGGAGACACACATATTGAAGAGCTGTTAGGGATTAATATCGATTATTATTTTGAACTATTTCCACTTGACATTCAGGAACAATATAAGACAAAGCATGTTACACTCACTAGTGAAGTTTCTTCAATGTTAAAATATATTAATAACAGAATACAGTATGGAAATTTATATAAACTTTTTTGGGAGAATGATATTCCAGTTAAAGAGGAACGTATACAACTAATTTTAGAAAATATAATGGACGCTTATTTTTATAATCAAGAAGTAGAAATTACCAGAGAGGCTTTATTAGGAAATGGAAAAGTTGATTTTAAGCTATATAAAACTAATCATGAAGAAGAGAAATTACTAATCGAAATAAAAAGAGGAAATAGTTCGTATTTAAAGAAAGGATATGAAAAACAACTAACAGACTATATGCTGTCTACCAATTATAAGAATGCGTTTTATCTTATTGCCTGTTTTACTGATAGTGAGTATGAGCGAAGTGTGAGGTTTATCAGAAATCATGTTTACACAGATAAAATACAACTATACATAAATATTTCAATATTAGATTTGAGAAAACGAAAAACGGCTTCGATTTCTTGAATGAAATATTTTATTTGAGCAACAAAGAAATATATGTTAAGAAAATAATATATAGTCTTAGATGGGGTAAATGCATATTATTGTCATGTAGTATAAAATTTACTTTTTACTGCAGGTGTAAGCAATTGCTTATTATTAAAATAAATATGCTATTCTTATAGGGTTTGTGATCTGTAATGGAGTGAATATCCAGCAATATAGTGTAAGATTGATTTTATATTGGTATTTATATCAAAAAATAGTGTGGCAATTTTATTAGGATGTATTTTATAATAATGTCAATCTAACACCAAGGGGTTACCAGGCTCGACGGTCATCAGAATTGCAGCAACAATGCATGTGAAGAATGTTGTACTTCTTTTCAACAAAAAATCATAAACATATATCAACGTAAAAGCAGTGAACACTGAAAAGATAGATGCAATGCCTTAAAACATTTTTAATTAATTTAATAACCAAATATATAAAAACAAAAAGTTGTTTGCTCTGAGTAGGGTAGACAGCTTTTTTTATATAGGCAAATGTTGATCGTGCTTTAGGGGAGAATATGTCGGATAAAGAAAAGATAGAGGAACAAAGATAATATTTCCTGTGTTTTTTAGCTCCGAAGGGAGCGTAGCCACACAATTTATTGTGTGTTCAATGGGGAGTGGGGATACTCCCCAACAAGCAGATTTGCCAAAATCCCGTAAGGGAATTTCGTGCAAAATCGCAAGGTGTGTACCGCCTTGCTCTGCTTGCCACTTTACTTTGCCATTGATACCTGCAACTAGGAAAAACCTCATTTCGTCAAATAAGTTCAAAAGAAAAACGCTGCAAAACCGTATCGTCTGCAACGCTTCTCAACTGCTATTTGATTGTAGCATGGACATTCACTCGCCTACTGTTTCGATTTACGTAATCTCTTTTGTTGTGGCACTGATTATTCGCAATCCCTTATTGCTTATATCATCAAGCAGACTGTCAAGTTGTCTGCGTTGCGTAGATTTGTCTATTTGTTGATTTGGGAAAAATTGGTCTAATGATATGTCTAAAAGCAATTATAAATTCCTTTATGCAATATATAATTGACATTATGAAATATATAATATACAATTTAATCATCAAGGCAGAAGAAGGAGGAGTTTGGTGAAAAATAAAAAACTCAAAATTGCCAGAATTGAATGCGATATGAGTCAAGAGGACTTAGCAGATATTGTTGGCGTCACACGTCAAACTATTGGTTTGATAGAGTCCGGAAATTATAATCCAACATTGAAACTTTGTATTGTAATATGCAAAGCTCTCAACAAAACATTAAACGACTTATTTTGGGAGGAACCATAATGAAAAGCAAAAAAATCAAAGATGAACGTGTCTTACAGTTAAATAACAAAATTCAAAGTGAAGCCTATCTTATAGTGATATTCCTTGCGGCTGTTTCTGTTTTTATTAAGTCCTATGTGATGGATATGTCGTTCTCACAGTATGCATTTGAGCTTGGTATTATTATTTTATCAATAGCTTACATTGTGGTAAGGAGTATGTTAGTCGGATACGATTTTATGAACAATTCTAAAAGTGGAAAGGTATCAACAGTATCGACTATTTTAATTTCAAGTCTTGCTATAAGCATTATAAACGGAATAAGAAACTATTCTCTATATGGGGATAAGTATACTGGAATATTAGACGGACTCTTTATTTCAGTGTTAGTGGTTACTTTTATCTCTGCAGCTATTTTTAATTCCGTTGTATTCGTTATTCTATACTGTTTCAATATGAAAGGGCAGCAAAGGATTGAAAAGAAGCTCAATGAAGGAGAAAAACAAGATTAATTGTTTGAATCAAGAACTTTTCTTTTATTACAGAAATAAAGAGATTGGAGGAGTGGCATGCAAAAATATAAATGGATTTTATGTCCTGTATGTAAGAATAAAACTCGCCTTAAAATTAGAGAGGACACCAGACTTGAAAATTTCCCATTATACTGTCCTAAATGTAAACAGGAAACCTTAATTTCTGCCCAACAAATGAATATAGCTGTTATCAAAGAGCCAGACGCATAGACGCAGAGCCGATACCTCGTGAGAAACAACTCAATGGTGCCGGTTCTTTATTTTGCTTCTGATCATGTATGATAAAGAAATGGCAAATCAGCAAAAAGAAATATGAAAGGAAATCAATTATGAGTAAGAAATGGATTTTAAGTATTATTATAATGGCAATATTGTGTATGACTCTGCTTATGGGGTGTGGGAATAGAACAAATACAATATCGGCGGATTTATCCGCTTTGCAAACAGATATTAGCACTTTAACTGTATCTGAAAATGTGCAGGTTGTGGGGCTTGGAGAAGCGAGCCATGGTGTAAAAGAATATCATCAGATGAAAGCAGAAGTGTTCAAAGCATTAGTCGCAAACAATGGATGCCGGACATTTATTATTGAAGGTGACTTTGGAGGTGCGTTAAAGGTAGATGACTATATTCATGGGGGGGAGGGAACTGCTGAAGATGCTGCTGGAGAAATTGGTTTTGCGATTTATCGCACACGGGAGATGGCTAATTTAGTGGATTGGATGCGTTCCTATAATGAAAGTGCCCCTAAGGGAAAAGACTTGCATTTTTACGGAATGGATATACAGCGATACGATAATAACAAGGAATATCTGTTTTCTGTGTTAGATATAGCGTCACCTGCCTTAAGTAAAAAATATAAAATGGCATTTTCACAATTAACTGATGAAGCAAGATTGACTTTAAGTAGTGATGTTTTGGATAAGTCCAAAATGGATGCCTTAGGGTTGTTAAAAGAAATGGACGCTGCTGAAACGGATATTGTAACCATTTCTGGACAAACTGCCTTTGATTTTGCAAGGGAAAGTGCAAATACAATCTATCAGTATAGCGAAATACTGTTGAGCAATAACGCCGAGTATAACTCTTTACGGGATAAGTATATGTCTGATAAAGTAAACTGGTTTCTACAGCATGGAGATGACAGTGTACTCTTTATTAGCGGTCATAACGGACATATTGGAAAAACCTCTGTTTCCGGTTATACTTGCTTGGGCGAATTGCTGACGAACGGCATAGGAGAAAACTATTTTGCTATTGGGACAGATGCAGAGAATACAACATTTAATTCACAAGATAACAATGGAAATTTTAGTGTTATGGAAGTTAAAAACCAAAATGCGTTGAATAGTCAGCTTGGCAATATGGAGAGTAACTTTTATTATATTGATTTTTTAAAAGTAGCTGATAATGAAAATTGGCAAGGGATTTTGAAGGGTCAGCAAAAAATTACAACGCTAAATGTAGGAATAGCGGGGTGGCAAAAGCTCTTGAAATCCTTTTATACAACTACCATTGTTCCAAATGACACATTTAACGGAATGATTGTTTTCAAAAAAACCTCTCCTACAACTCTTATTAAATAAATTATATTGACTAAAGTAATTGATAGTTATCGCATAAATAAAACGCCGTTCTGTGGAAATGAACGCCATAACGTTGGACAATGTTTACACTCTGATGATTAACTTTGAAAAAATGTATGATAGAATCAGTGATGAAGGGCGAAAAGTTCTTGTACCTTCTTTAATTAAAGAAATTCAGATATACACCCGTGAAGAAGTAGAAGTGCCACTAAAGTCCATTACCTTTAACTTTCTAGTCTTTAAGTATGGGAGAGAGGTGCAGGAACTTTTGTGGGATAAAGGTAATACGGTGGAGTGTGTAGTTATGTTGCATAAGAAAAACAGTTGAATTTTTTAAGATAAAACCATAAGAATGATCTAAAATTGAGGACATGAAAGTAAAACTTTCATGTCCTCTTTTGATAGAAAAACACAAAGGTTCTTCTATCTTATATAGATGACGGAGAACAACTTTATGAGAAAGATTATGATTATACCACCTAAGCCTCCAGAACATAAAAGGCTGAAAGCTGTAGCATGTTGTTGTATCAGCACATTAGGTTCGGCTCAGAGACTTAACCTTAATTGGCAAATTAAATCATATATAAAGATGATAAGTGAACACCTGAATTGGATTTTCACTGGTGTATTTTTTGATACTGGAAAAAGTGGATTAAGAAGGAATGGAAGAACTGGGTTGGAGAAAATGCCAAAGAAGACAACAAAAGGGAAATTTGATTGTATCATAACAAAATTTATCAGCATGGTATTAAGAGATATTATGGAAATATTAAAGATAGTAAGATATTTAAGAGAAAGGAGGATTAATCCAAGCATTGAAATTTATATTTGTTATTAAAATTGTAATTTTTCTCTCATATTAAATATCAATAAGCTGAAAAAATAATTTAGAATCTTCCTTATCTATTGGTAGATAGCCTAATTCATCTATTATTAAGAGTCTATATTTACTAAAGTGTTTAAGACTTGCATCTAATCGATTTTCTAAATTTGTATGGTTTAACTGCTGCAATAAATCATGACATTTGATAAAATACGTATTATACCTAGGGAGCTTTATTAGAAGGTCGTGCCCAAAGTATGATTATTGATATTAAGTCCCGTATGAGATCTGGGGAAGGTCCTGCCTATGAAAAGTGGCACAGTTTCCTTGATTGTTGTTTTATGTGCTTTTGCAAATGTGATATGTAAACCTGTTATTGATAATGGTTAAGCAATTGTCTCGTCTGCTCTTTAATATAATCAATTACCTCATTTGGCTCTATTACTTTTGTATCTATGCCCAAATGGAAAAAATACTCAGATATAAATGGTATCTCACTTTGATCAACTTCCATATCAACATATCCATTTCCATCTTCAGATGAAATAATGTTGGGCTCAAGCCAAGCTTCACTCCGACATTGTCGCAGCCCTTCCCTTGTCAATTTGACATGAAGTCTGACAGGATTATTTACAACGTGATTGGTTAGCCAACTCTCTAAATTTGTCGTAACATTAAACACTTTTTTTGAATCTTCAAAGGATAGGATTCTGTCAACCCTAAATAACCGTATCGTTTTATGCTCCATATCAAAGGCTGGCATGTACCAAAATCCATTATCCGTATATACTCCAATGGGTTTGACTTCCTTTATCTTATCCTCTGTTTTTGATTGATATTTAATAATTACCACATGATTTTTTATTGATGCTTCAATAATTTCCTTCAAATATGGAGAAGGAACACTTCTTTTCTTGCACCAAACTAATAGTACAGATTCCAAGCGGTCAATTTTGTTTTTTGTATCATCTGGAAGACTTGCGTAAAGTTTTCTTGATACTGAATCGATGTTTATGCTAAAAGGTAATGATTGAAAATAATTCAGTGATCGGAATGCAAAGAATATGGCAAAAGCTTCATCCTCATCAAATAGAATAGGCGGGAGAGTTCTGTTTTTCAGAGTTCGATAGCCACCATTTCGTCCCTGTTCCGTATAAATTGGAATACCCATTTCACCCAACTCAATTAGGTAACGATGAGCTGTTCTGAGCGATACATTAAATTCATAAGCTACATCCTGGGCAGTAAAGCTCCGTTTAGTATTTACATAGATGATTAAATCAAATAGCAATTTGGCTTTTGACATCAGTATCTTCCCTCCATTTTAATAATATAAAAATAAAAAAACATGACAATAACTGACATGTTTTCATTGTATATTGATATTAGTAAGAAATCAATCTTATGATGTAGATTACTTTTATGTGATAGTAGGAGGTAGTATATGAATATTGTTTTAGGAGCTACAGGGCAGATAGGATTTATGTTGGCAAATAACCTTTTTAAGAAGGGTCAACCAGTACGGGCGGTTGTTAGAGATGAGGCTAAGGCCCATGAATTAAAAAAAATAGGAATTGAGGTTTTTGTTGCAGATTATCTCGATAAAGAAGCATTAATAAAGGCTTTTCGTGGTGGAAAAACCGCTTTTCTTTTAACGCCTGAAAGTCCCAACCCTGAAAATTATCTTGATGAAGTCAATCTGATAATTGACAATTATCGTGAGGCCATACAAGCATCTGGCATCAATAAAATAGTTGGCTTATCTTCTATGGGTGCTCAGCATGAATCGGATACAGGGAATCTAGTTGCATCATACCTGTTGGAACACGCATTTTCTGGACTTAATATTGAACAGATTTTTGTTAGACCTGCATATTACTATAGCAACTGGATTGGATATTTGGAATTAATAATGGCAGAAGGTATCTTACCGACTTTTTTTCCACTGGAAATGAAATTGCCAATGATTTCTCCAATTGACGTTGCAGAGTTTTTAGCTGATGTAATGATTCGAGAAACGCCCCAAGAACGAATATACGAAGTCTGTGGCCCTCAGGATTATAGCTCATTGGATATAGTAAGGATATTTGAGAAAGTACTCAATAAGAATGTTACATTACAGCAAATTTTACCTGATGAATGGGAAAGTACGTTAGAGCAAGCAGGTTTCACATCGGACGGAGCAAAGAATTTTATGTTAATGACAAAAGCTGTAATTGATGGGAGGACAAAGGGTGATACTCCTAACCCGGTTCGTCTTCTTATGAATTTCCAAAGGTTTTTAGAGAAAACAGTGTGATGTGTATTAAATTCATTTGTATTTATTTATGAAATAGAGAAATGTTTTGATACAAAAGAAGTGAAAATATGGAACTAAATACTTTAATTGAATTAAATGATTGGGGCAAAGTCTATAAATATGTAAATAACATTAATGTTGATCCAAAGTATTTTGAGATAGTTAGCAAATACAAGTTAGCAGAGTTAAGTTTTTGTATATGAAGCCTGCTTGATGTTGGATTTTGGAATCAGTTGATTTATTATAATAAAAAATCTTTTCCTGTGATTTCTATAGTGCTTGATGAAATTGATATAGGAATTTATCAAGATTAAGATAATATCAATGTAAGCTACGGAGGCAAAATTAATCATTATAGGGTAAAGAGAGAAATAAAAAATGAATTGGCTGAATTTATTAAAGTTCATTAATAAATTGTGGTTTATTGGCTTGAAGCAACCTTATAAATTGCCTCATTAGATTAATTTAAAAGATAAGTACAAGTTAATGTTAATAATTAAGTAAGAAAAAAATGTTATTTCGATGAATCTTGGTATTTGGTATCTATTGATGGCGACGTACTAGTCTATTGCAACACATATAAAAGCGGATGCTCACATAGGGCATCCGCTTTACTAGATATTAAGTAGTTTTCTCAGAGTTTATCATTTCATTATGCCTAATTGCTACAACCTATGGTTGTATTTTTGATTAGGCATTAAATTTTCCTTGCGGAGAAGTTTAGAATAAATTATAGGAATCGAAAAATAAAATATAAATATATGCCACGGGATGGAGAGTGTATGCTAACCATATTTTTGAGATTGAAGCTACCTTATAAATAAATTTCTATTAGGCACCTAATGGTATTGGGTAACGTTTTTACAACTATGAACTCATAGTATAAAAATGATACAATCCAAGAGGCGGAAATGGTCTAATTACATAGATGCAACTTGAAGTTGGCAAAGTGCATATCAAAAGATATACAGGAAGACATTGTGTTTTAACAATATTTGGGTATCAAAGCTATCAAAAATAGTTGACAATATTTCCTGATTTGTTATAATTAACTTAAATATTGAAAATGATAATTAATATCAATGGATTTGTATTCTCTCTGTGCACTATAGTGAAATAAAAATAATTATTATTTAAATTATATATAAAAATATAACGTAGATATTAATTTTATCAATTCAATAATTTGCTTATTTATAAAATTTACATATAAGGAGAAATGTATGAGAAAATTTAAAATTTTTAAATTAACTGCTATTATGGCGATTTGTGCTTTAATGTTGACAGCTTGCACAAATTCAAACAATGAAGCTGGTGGCCCTGAAACTAATGAGCCTGTTGAATCAACGGTTGAAATCACTGATGTTCATGGAACTGTTACTGTTCCTGTAAATCCAAAGAATGTAGTTGCTTTGGATAATAGAACTTTTGAAACTTTAGCTGATTGGGGAATTGAATTAGCAGCTGTTCCAAAGAGTGTAATGCCTGCGGATTCACCATATGTAAAAGATGAGTCAGTTAAAGATATTGGAAATCATCGTGAACCAAATCTTGAAATTATAGCGGCTGTAGACCCTGAACTTGTAATTATTGGCCAAAGATTTGCTGGTTTTTATGAAGAAATAAAAAAAATAGTGCCAAATGCAGCTGTTATTGACCTTAATTTTGATGTTTCTGAGGCAGCTGATAAACCTGGAGAAAACTTAGTAAATGGACTTAAGAATTCTACAATTGCTTTGGGACAAATTTTTGATAAAAATAAAGAGGCTGAACAATTGGTAGCTGATTTTGGTCAAGCTATCAAAGATGCTAAGTCTGCATATAATGGAACTGATACAGTTATGAGTATTGTAGTTTCTGGTGGAGATATTGGTTTTTCAGCTCCTCATTCTGGACGTGTTTGGGGACCAATGTATGAAATTTTTGGATGGGTTCCAGCATTAGAGGTTGGCAATGCTTCTTCTGATCATCAAGGTGATGATATTTCTGTTGAAGCTATTGCACAAAGTAACCCTAATTGGATTTTCGTACTAGATCGTGATGCTGCAATATCTTCTACAACTGATGCAGTTCCTGCTCAGGATGTTATCGATAAATCACCTGCTCTTCAAAAAACAACTGCTGTTTCTGAAGGAAAGATCGTTTATGCACCAGACGATACTTACACAAATGAATCAATACAAACTTATCTAGAGTTATTTAAAAAATTTGCAAATACTTTAGCTAAGTAGCATAAAGGAGTATAATATAGTGCAGAAAAATACAATACAAAAAATGTATGGGGCTGAGAACTCTCAGCCCCAAGATTATAATCACAATAAAATATGGACAAAACCTTTTATATTAGCAATTACAGTTGTTATTATCCTAGGTATTATATCACTGTTTACTGGAGTTTATGATATATTAGGACAAGAGGATGGAATGAGTATGTTTTTCATAACTCGTGTTCCAAGAACAGTTTCACTAATGCTTACTGGAGCTGCAATGTCAATGTCAGGACTGGTAATGCAACTTATTACACAGAATCGTTTAGTTGAATCTACCACAACAGGAACTATTGAATGGGCAGGTTTGGGGCTTGTTTTTGTCTATTTATTATTTCCTGCACCAACTTTAGTTCAACGAATGACTGGTGCAATCATTTTTTCTTTTATAGGAACTATGATTTTCTTTTTGTTCTTAAGAAAAATTAAACTTCGTTCGTCTTTAATTGTCCCCATTGTTGGGATGATGCTTGGAGCAGTTATTTCTGCAATTTCAACTTTTATTGGACTTGTTTTTCAAATGACGCAAAATATTGAAAATTGGTTTGTAGGTTCTTTTGCATCGGTTCAAATTGGAAGATATGAATATTTATGGTTAATTGTTATAATTACTGTTCTTATTTTTATCTATGCTGATAGATTGACTTTAGCTGGACTAGGGGAAGATGTTACAACAAGTCTTGGAGTAAATTATAATAGGATAGTTCTTTTGGGGACTGGTCTTATTTCTTTTGCAGTTGGAATTGTTGCGGCTGTTATTGGAAACTTACCTTTTTTAGGTTTAATTGTACCAAATATTGTTTCAATGTATAGAGGTGATGATCTTAGGAGTAATTTGCCTTGGGTATGTGTGCTGGGAATGGGTACGATAACTGTTTGTGACATAATTTCTCGAACAATTATAATGCCTTTTGAAGTACCTGTCTCTTTGATACTTGGAACAGTGGGATCAGTGGTATTTATTGTTATTTTATTGAGAAAAAGGAGGCTAAGATGAGTGAATTAGAATATCCTAATAATGAAAACGTCGAAATCGTCTCTAGCCTTCATAATGAAAATAGATCAGCTAGAGCTTTTCGTTCTAAGAAAGAAGAAAAACGTTATTGGATTTTGCTGATAACGCTGATTGCTTTGGGCGCTCTTTCTTCCTATGGACTTTTGGTTTATAACAATCCAGTTCCAATAAATTCCCCTTCTTTTATCCCAGTTGTTAGAAGAAGGATGGTAGCTCTTGTTGCAATGATTATTTCTGCAGTTTGCCAGAGTTTGTCAACCGTTGCGTTTCAATCCACCACGAATAATAGGGTTATAACTCCTTCACTTTTAGGTTTTGAAGCACTTTACTCAACAATTCATACTAGTACAATATTTTTCTTTGGTGCTAGTACATTTATAAATTTTAGTGGTGTTGGATCATTTATATTTCAAGTTGTTGTTATGGTATTGATGTGTTTGATACTTTATGGATGGTTGCTTTCTGGAAAGTATGGAAATTTACAACTTATGCTTTTGGTTGGAGTTATTATTGGAACTGGGCTCAAGTCTTTGTCATCTTTTATGAGAAGACTTCTTGCGCCGTCTGAGTTTGATATTTTACAGGCAAGATTGTTTGGGTCTGTCAATAATGCTGATTCTCAATATTTCTTTATTGCAATTCCAATTGTAATAATTGCAGCATTACTTATTCTTGCTTATTCTAAGAAGTTAAATGTATTGTCACTTGGAAAGGATGTCTGTGCTTCTTTGGGAGTTAATCATCAATTTAGTGTAATTTATACTCTTGTATTAGTTTCTGTTTTGATGTCAATTTCCACGGCTTTGGTTGGACCACTCACTTTCTATGGATTTTTAGTTGCAACTTTGAGTTATCAAGTGGTGCCAACTTATGATCATAGATATATTTTTCCAATGGCTCTTGCTATAGGATTTTTGATACTAACTGGTGCATATTTTTTTATGTATCATGTATTCGCTGCCCAAGGTGTAGTTTCAGTTATTATCGAAATGTTTGGTGGCATAACATTTTTGATTGTGATTTTAAGGAAGGGGACTTTATGATAAAGATTGATAATGTTAAAAAGGTGTATAGTGATGAGGTAAAAATAGGACCTTTGAATATTAAAATACCAAAGGCTGGTCTTACTTCTTTAATTGGACCAAATGGTGCTGGAAAGTCTACGACACTTTTGATGATTGGAAGACTTTTAGATATGGATGAAGGTCAAATCAAGGTGGCAAATATGGATGTTTCTGAATCTAAATCAGAAGACTTAGCAAAAATTTTGACTATTCTAAGGCAAGAAAATCATTTTGTAACCAGGCTTACTGTTAGACAATTAGCTGGATTTGGACGTTTTCCTTATTCAAAGGGAAGATTAACGAAAGAGGATGAAACTATTATTTCTAAATATATCGATTTTTTAGGCTTGACTGATTTAGAAAATAGATATTTAGATGAGCTTTCTGGTGGTCAAAGGCAAAGAGCATATGTAGCAATGGTTTTGTGCCAAGAGACTGAATATGTACTTTTGGACGAGCCGCTGAACAATCTTGATGTTGCTCGTTCTGTTCAAATGATGGAGCATTTGAGGCATGCTGCTAATGAATTTGGAAGAACGATTCTGACTGTTATGCATGATATAAATTTTGCGGCCAAATATTCTGATAGAATTTGTGCTATGAAAAATGGACAAATTGCCGCTTTTGGAACAGCAGAAGAGGTTATGGATCCAGAAGTTTTGACGGATATTTTTGAAACAAAAATAGAAATTATTGATGGTCCTCATGGGCCAGTAGCGATTTATTAGTAATAAAATTAAATAAAAAAAGAGAGGCATCTCAGCAATACGTTGACTCTCTTCGTGACGATCATAATAATAGCTGGAAGAAGAGATGATTTTAATAAATTGACATATACAATTGCTAGGGAAAAGAAAAATAAGATGATATAACAATTTTATATTATGACAATTTATACGATTTTTCTAATTTACCCATTGGCAAGGTTACTTATTAGAAGTATATTTTAAAAAGTAAAGAAATAGTCTCATTTTAAAGATCTTGAAGATTTTTAATTAAATATTGAAGAGTATTGTATGTCCCTCAGACTTTAGGTTTGAGGGAGTTTTTGGTTAAGATGGGTGAACTTTTATGCAAGACTAAAGATGTTTGTATAATTAGATTTATTTGCATTGGAGTTTATGTGGTGTCTTAAGATCATTAAAAGCCTTCGATAAAAAAATAATTCTATTTTTGATCCTACCATAATTGAAGACTTTATAATTTATATACATATATATTAGAGAAAGGTATGACTAAAATAGCCCATTTTTCAAGACTTCTCGATATATTTACAGTAAACAAATATCACGAAGTTTTTAACGAAAAAGAACATAAAAATATTTATGAGATGTGCAGAAATGCTAATATTAGCTGTGTAGCTTGTAAAAAACTTTTAGTATGATTTAAGTCTTCTTAAAGCTTCTGATTACTGAAATTATATCAGCAATACTGCTTATATTTTCCTCTGCATATAAGGGACGGTTCATAATTATATCTTAAGTAAATTTAGATTATAGAACTAAACCCACCAAGAAAAGGCTGCGAAGAATCACTACTTAAAGCTATAGCTAAAATGTCATCACAAAAAATAATCTACGTATCCTGTGACCCAGCAACCCTTACAAGAGATTTAAAAATTCTAAATGATTTAGATTATAAAACTTTAGAAGTACAACCAGTAGACATGTTTCCGCAAACGGCGCACGTGGAGACAGTAGTAGGAATACGTCGCAAAGATACCTTATAATCATTGAATTTACTCACTTTACGAGCTTTTTTAATTTTAACACAAAAGGTGATGATTTTAGAAATAAAGAGCAAGTTAAGGGTGTTAAGGTAAGAGCTGGTATTTAAAGTGGTGTGAGTGGATATGTTAGTGTTAATTTAATATGAAATAGAAAAAGACTATGAAGATAGCTATTATAGTTAAAACTTCATGGTCTTTTTGTGTTTTATAAATGTATATTGTGAAATTGATGTTATATTTTATATATTGATAAAAAATATAAACAAATTGTAATATTTATGAATATTTTAAAGGGATACTTGAAATTTTGTAGAATAGCACAATTGGGTGTTGCTTTGAAAAAATTAATAAAAAGGTTAAAAATTTAGTTTTAAGTAAATTTCTGGTTATGTATAATATAAGTTAATATATAATGGAAAGTTGATTTTGTACAATAGGAAGGAGAATGTGAAAGGTGAAAGAAGAAATATCTATATTTATTAATAAATATGTTAAAAGTACCTTTGTTAATTGAAAACACGCCGGACTGTCTTGTAGAAAGACGATTTTATAAATTTGTTCCATATGTCTTTCCAGATCAAATAAATAGATTGTTACATGATAATGATGTGTCATTACTTTTAGATATTACGCATGCAAAGATTGCCGCACGATTTCATGGATGGGATATATATGGATACTTGAATGCGTTGTTGTTAAATAGAGTAAAGGAAATCCATATAAATGGGTGTGGTCTAAATAAAAATGGGACTCTTATAGATTCTCATCAAGCAATGGAGGATGAGGATTTTGCATTGTTGGAGTGGGTACTTTGTCGAACAAACCCCCAAGTTATATCTCTTGAATATAATGGGAACAAAAATGAAGATGAAAGTGTTGTTGCATCTCATATTCAGCAGTTTTTGATTTCATGAAGTAAAACAAATACCATTAAGTGTAAGGTGTTAATGTACAAAAAATTTAGATACATAAGGAGTTGTTAATTTATGAATGATTTAGATGCATTAATAAAGTTTGCAATGGAATTACAATCAATAGCTCAAAATGGTTTAACATATACAAAAGATCCGTTTGATAAAGAGCGTTTTGAGAGAGTAAGGGAAATATCAGCACAAATAGTAAGTATGAAAACAGGATTTCCGATTGAAAAGGTTAAAGATTTGTTTTGTAATGAAACTGGCTATCAGACACCTAAAATAGAAACACGAGCGGCAATATTCAACGAAAACAAAATTTTGCTTGTAAAAGAGCAAGATAAATGGTCACTCCCAGGTGGTTGGGTTGATTACAATGAGTCAATCTCTTCGAATACAATTAAAGAAGTAAAAGAGGAAGCGGGTTTAGACATTATTCCTTTAAGGATTATTGCAATACAGGATAGAAATAAACACAATTTTCCGAAATTTGCTTATGGAATTTGCAAAGTGTTTGTTCTTTGTTCTGTAATAAGTGGTAGTTTTCAATCAAATAATGAAACAACTGAAAGTAATTTCTTTTCTCTTGATAATTTGCCTATCATAGATGAAAATAAAAATGTTTATGATCAAATCCAAATGTGTTTTGATGCACATAAGAATGAAAAATGGGAGGTTATATTTGATTAGTCATATTGTTGTAATTGCTTGAAGAACGCTTGCTTTGAGATTATAAACTTTGCTTTTTACTAAATAGAGAAAGTTAGAGACTTGGAACGTAAATACCGCAGGTATAGAGCTACCAACTGTTTATAATGTCTAATCACTTTGCTGTTGATAGATAATATCAATATTCTAAAAAGTTAAAAATTTACTATACACAAATACATATAAACTATAATATTTTTACAATGTTTGTATAAGAGGAGGAGGTTACGATGAGAACAGCTTTTATTGGTTCGGTATTATTAAGCAAAATTGCTCTCCAAACAATTTTAGAATTTGGAATTGAGGTAAGTATTGTTTTTTCATTAGACGAATCTATTTCTGAAAATGTTTCGGATTATTTTCCATTACACGAGTATGCAGAGCAAAATAATATCCAGTATAAAAAATTCATTAAGGTAAATGATATCGCTAATGATATCGAAAATAGTAATATCGATTATTTGTTTGTTGTTGGTCTATCTCAAATAATACCTGAGCAGATTTTATCGTCTATAAAGAAATACTCGATTGGTTTTCATCCTACTGCTTTGCCTAAATATCGTGTATAAGGGACGGTTCATAATTATATCTTAAGTAAATTTAGATTATAGAACTAACCCCACCAAGAAAAGGCTGTGAAGAATTACTATTCCACACAATAGTTAAAATGTCCCCACAAAAAAGTAGTCTACGTTTCCTGTGACCCAGCAACTTTAGCAAGAGATTTAAGAATATTAAATGACTTAGGATACAAAACCCTAGAAGTACAACCAGTAGATATGTTTCCTCAGACAAGTCATGTGGAGACCGTAATCCTGTTGCAACGCCGAAATGCCTGACAAATGGCAGGTTTGCAGAACTTCAGACGGAAGTTAGGTTTAATGGGCATCTTTTTTATCTCAAGGGAGATAGAGACAGTTTACTTACTTAATACTACAAAATAAATTAAATAAAAATGCACTCATTTATTAATGGGTGCATTTGCTGTAGATAAATGAATGAATATTTTGAAAATTTTAGGTTATTGGTATATAATGGAGATTGATAGATATAAGAACAGTATCAAACAAAGGAGTAGAAGATAATAAGAATACTCTGAAAGCCCCATAAAATAAGGTTAGAGATTCTGAGATTATAATATTATGAGGAGGAAATAAAAATGAGCAAATATGAAAATGCGATAAAACTTATGGAGGAACGTTGCGGAAATGGTAAAGAAGAAGTTATTGCCCTTGCGACAATATCACTATCCCAAAACGCTACCGGTAATCCCCGCCCTGCTGTCCGTATGGTTTGCGCTTATTATGAAGACGGCGTATTTTATGTTTCTACGGACGCAAAAAAGAATAAAACGCTGCAAATTGAGAAGAACAACGAGGTTTCCGTCGGTGGGTTAGGTTGGTACGCCTTCCAAGGTACGGCTGAAAATCTCGGTTGGGTCAAGGACGAGAAAAATGCGGAAATCAGAGCGAAATTTAAAAAAATCTTCAATTGGTTCGATGAAGTTGGCGACGAAGACAATCCGAACTCAATCGTTCTGCGTATCTCCCTCACAGAGGGGACGATTACTGACAACGAAAAAAAATACGGTGAATGTCAGTATGAAATTGATTTTATCAATAAAACGGCGAAATAAATCCGTAAAGAATAAGCAGTTTCTAACTTGCGAGCCAAAAAACACCACTACTTGATTATCAATATTTTCTAACTTAGTTTTCTGAAACCCAACATTAAACAGTTTATTGTTGGGTTTTTGGCGTATTTGCAAGGTGTTTAAAAAAGTTTAGTCTATTGCTTGACACAAGCCTATGATGAGATTGGATTATTAAAACCTGTAAAGGTCGATTTATTTACAGGATATAGAATGTATTCTGCAGAACAGATACCAGTGCTTGAACAACGTGTTTACCATGACGCTTATAAAGATATAACATGGGCTGACTGCTCGTTAAGAAAATATCTTAACGGTGAGTTTTATGATAAGTTTAATGAAATTGATAAATCAAGAATAATTCCAGTGACAAACAAAAATCCTGACAATCAGTGGTATGGTTCAAAGGGCGGAGAAGATACGCAAGACAATATATTTTTATTAAGCATTGAGGAAGTGTGCAAATATTTCGGTGATAGCCGTTCAAAACTGCAAAACCGAGGAAAAAATCAAAGATATTGGTTTGAAAGAAAAGATGAAAACAACAGTAAGCGAATAGCAAGACTTCAGGGTAAAGAATGGGGTTGGTGGTGGTGGCTTCGGTCGCCCGGCCGCGTTAATGTAAAAGCCGTGTACATCTTCGGGACTGACGGTAATATAGGTATCCAAGGCAACAATATATTGAAAGGCAACATCAGCGATGGTAAATGTACAGGCGGCGTTCGTCCCGCTTTGTTGCTGAAACTATAATTTGAATTATGGCTAATAAGTTAGATTTGGCAGATAGTTCTCAATGAATAGAAAATGTATTAGGACATAAGTTGTTCATTAAAACAATATGTGCTATTCAACCAGTTATAGCATGAAGGGGAAGTTTTAATAAATATAATTCTACTGCCAAGGGGATATTAGGCATTATAGTCATCAGAATTGCAGCAACAAGGCATGTGGAGACTATTGTGTTGATACAACGAGTAGATATGTAGAAATCCTTTGTTTTAGGCACTTTTTCAAACATATAATCTTCACAGGTGAGGGTGATAAAATCAAAAATAAGGTCATTAAAAACTATATCAATGTTTCTGCGGTGGTTGATATAGAGTGTGGGGATACAAGAAAATAAAAATTGAGAATCAAAGAGTACTGTGAAAATGGTACTCCTTTTTTCTTAATTTAGGTGTTCAGAAATGAGTGTCTTTTTTCTTTATACCTTAGTTTGTATATTTCTGTCAAAAGAAATATAATAAAATTATGGAGGTGTTATGCGTGGATTATATAACGACAAAAGAAGCAGCGAAAAATTGGGGAATCACAGACAGAATGGTAGTGTACCATTGCTCTGCTGGACGAATTAAGGGAGCTAAAAAAATGGGAAATACATGGCTTGTTCCGGTTGACGCTGAAAAACCGGCTGACGGACGATACAGGAGCAGTAAAGTAAGGGATGGTGAAAATAAATGAAACGGATATTTTTGGTTGAGGACGATAAGGCAATCGCTAAAAACCTTATACTTTTGCTCCGCTCGGAGGGATTTACAGTCACCCACGCCCCTACGCGGAGTGAAGCCCTTGCCGCCCTTGCCGGGAATAAATTTGACTTGGCATTGATTGATATTTCTTTGCCTGACGGAAATGGCTTTACGGTTTGCACGGAAATCAAAGAAACGCAAGATGTTCCCGTTATCTTTCTGACGGCTTCTGGTGATGAGGCGAGTGTTGTTACCGGGCTGAACATGGGCGCGGACGACTATATCACCAAGCCTTTTCGTCCGCGTGAATTGATTGCGCGAATTGGAACCGCCCTACGAAAAAGCGGGCGTTCCGGGTCGGATTTTGAAATTCGCGGGCTTCATGTCGATACGGCAAGCGGCGTTGTGAAAAAAAACGGCAACGAGGTTTTTCTTTCAGCATTAGAATATCGCTTGTTGCTGGTGTTTATTAGCAACCCTAAAAGTATTATCACGAGGGGCAGGCTACTTGACGAATTGTGGGACGCGGCGGGCGAGTTTGTCAATGACAATACATTGACCGTGTACATCAAACGTTTGCGAGAGAAGATAGAGAATGACCCAGCAAGCCCGCAAATAATTCTGACCGTTCGCGGGACGGGGTATAGATTGGGGGGCGAGTATGCTTCGGAATAGAGAGTTTCGGCAGTTTGCCATTTTGTTCTCCTTAATGGCCGCCGCCGCTGTAATGCTGGGATTTGCAATAAATGCGGCGGCTGGAATCCTTGTCATTGCTTCTGCCGCCGCCTTTGGAACAGCGTTTTTTGCGTTTACCAAAGCCCGATATAAAAGCATTGCGCAGATTTCAGATCAAATCGATCTTGTGCTTCATAACGCTGACCATCTGTATATTGGTGAATCGGACGAGGGCGAACTTTCTATTTTGCAAAGTGAGATAACAAAAATGACGCTGCGTATTCGGGAGCAAAACGACGCATTGAAAAAAGAAAAAGAACATCTTGCTGATTCGCTGGCTGACATAGCACACCAACTCCGCACCCCTCTCACATCCGTGAATCTTATTCTGTCATTGTTAGAGAATAACTCTGACGAAAATGAACGGAAAGCATTGATACGGGAAACAGAGGAATTGCTTGTGCGGATGGATTGGCTGATTACTTCCCTATTGAAATTATCCCGCTTGGACGCTAGTATTGTGGTGTTCCAAAGCGAGCAGATAGATGTAAACAACTTGATATGCGCCGCGCTTCGCCCGTTCCTAATCCCAATGGAACTGCACGATATTGATTTGAAAATAGATGCACCGAAAGGGATGATTATTCAGGGCGATTCAGGTTGGCTTTCGGAAGCAATTCAAAACATCCTCAAAAATTGCATGGAGAGCGCAGGCGAGAACGGGAAGATTGAGATTGTCTGCAAGGACAACTCATTGTTTACCGAGATTGCCATCCACGACAGCGGTGCAGGCTTTGAAAAAGAAGATTTACCCTGCCTGTTTGACAGGTTCCATCGTGGGAAAAACGCAAGTGCGACAGGATATGGGATTGGATTGGCTCTTTGCAAGATGATTATAACACGGCAGGGAGGGACGATTACCGCAAAAAATCACCCGCAGGGTGGCGCGATATTTGCCATTCGTTTCCCAAAGTGACGAATCTCTCACCTGAAAGTCACAGAGATGTAAGTTGAAGGTTCTATTATATAGGTAAACATGAGAAAGGAGACTCGCATAATGGAATTTTTAAAAATTGAAAATTTATGCAAGGTCTATGGCAAGGGCGAAAACCAAGTTACCGCGCTTGACCATGTTTCACTTACAATCGAAAAGGGGGAGTTTACCGCAATCATCGGCTCCTCCGGCTCCGGCAAATCCACATTGCTTCACATCATCGGTGGCGTGGACGTGCCGACAAGCGGAAAGGTGTATTTGGACGGGCAGGATGTATATGCCCAAAGCAATGAAAAACTCGCCATTTTCCGCAGGCGGCAGGTTGGGCTGATTTACCAGTTTCACAACCTCATTCCCACTCTGAATGTGGTGGAAAACATCACCTTGCCTATCCTGATGGACAAGCGCAAGGGCAACGAGGAACGGCTGAATGACCTGCTCGAAATGCTTGGGCTAAAAGACCGCAAAACGCATTTACCCAATCAGCTTTCGGGCGGTCAGCAACAGCGCGTTTCCATAGGACGCGCTTTGATGAACGCCCCAGCGGTCATGCTTGCAGACGAACCCACAGGCAGTTTGGACAGCCGAAATGGGCATGAAATCATCAAACTGCTGAAAGAAAGCAATAAAAAATATGGGCAGACTCTGCTCCTCGTCACCCATGACGAAAATATCGCCCTGCAAGCAGACCGCATTATCGGCATATCAGACGGCAAAGTAGTGCGAGACGAGAGGGTGAGACTATGAACATTTTCAACAAAGTTACACTGCAAGGCATGAAAAAAAGCCGCACACGAACAATTGTAACGGTTATCGGAGTTATCCTGTCCGTCGCCATGATTACGGCAGTAGCTACCTTTGGCACTTTCCTGTTAAATTTTCTGGTAAACGGTTCTATTGTGAAATACGGCGGTTGGCACGTTGAGTTTTTGGATGTTGATTCCTCTTTCGTGCAGGAGCGAACCCACGACAATGGAGTTGCAAACACCGCAGCGTTTGAAAATATCGGCTATGCAACGCTTGACGGCGGGAAAAGCCCTGAAAAGCCCTATCTTTTTATCGCCGGATTCAGCAAGGAAGCCTTTGATACCTTGCCCATAACCCTTATTTCTGGCAGGCTGCCTGAAAATAGCGGGGAGATTCTTGTCCCGGGCCACGTCGCGGCAAAGGGCGGCGTTAGATTCAGGGCGGGCGACACGCTTTCACTTGCTGTTGGAAGCCGCATGAATGGCAACAAGAATCTCGGTCAACATGCCCCTTACATTTCCGGGAAAGAAACTCTTGTGCCAAAAGCAGAGAGAACCTACACGGTTGTCGGTATCTGCGAAAGACCCGGTTTTGAGGAACATTCCGCACCGGGATACACCTTGATAACGAAAGCAGATACTCAAGACAAAGCGGACAGCTTCAGTATATTTGTCACGCTTAAAAACCCGCGCGGAGTCCAGACTTACGCAAGCAGCACAGCGGTCAGCCATAGCTATGTCTTTAACGATAATATGTTGCGCTTCATGGGTCTTTCGGACAATAAACTGTTTAACGCGCTTCTGTACACGGTTGGCGGCATTTTGGTTGCCATAATAATGGTAGGCTCGATTTTTCTGATTTATAACTCGTTCAACATCTCGCTGAACGAACGCACACGCCAGTTCGGGATTCTCTCGTCGGTGGGAGCCACAGCGAGGCAGCTACGAAATTCGGTGCTATTTGAGGGATTTTGCATTGGCGCAGTCGGCATACCCATTGGTGTTATGGTCGGCATAGGCAGTATCGGGCTTGTAATTCCTATTGTTGCCGGGAATTTCGGGAACATTGTCTCAAGCACCGTGCCTTTAACCTTATCGGTGTCTGTCCCCGCGATTGTCGCGGCGGCGGTGGTCAGTTTGGTTACCATTTTGATTTCAGCCTATATCCCGGCCAGGAAAGCCGCAAACACTCCCGTGATGGAGAGTATTCGCCAGACCAACGAGGTCAAAGTTGAATCCAAAGCCGTGAAAACTTCAAAACTTGCGCAGCGTATTTGCGGTTTGGAGGGAACCCTTGCGCTGAAGAATTTTAAGAGAAATAAAAAACGCTATCGCAGCATCGTGTTATCGCTTACTTTAAGCGTCGTGCTGTTTGTATCGGGAAGTGCTTTTGGAACAACTCTGAAACGGCTTTCGGAACAGTATGTAGTGGACATGGACTATGACATCGGTTTTGTCACTCAGGACATGGATGACAGCGAAATGCTCCCGCTTTACGACAAACTAAAAAACGCAGACGGGGTTTACGAAAGCTCGTACCAAGCGATTTTTGCGTATTCATGCGCCGTTAAGGCAAGCGATTTTTCAGACCGTTACCGGGAATACGCGGGTTATACTGCGCCGGACGAAACGGTTCATCTGCCAATGGACATCCAGTTTATTGAGGACAGCGAATATCTGCGTTTTATCAAAGAATTGGGCTTGTCCGCAAAAGAATATACCGGGCAGGACGCGAAAATGATTGCCTGTGCCAAACAGCGGGTTGACAAGAAAGACAGGCCGAGTGAAGTGTTTGATATGTTTGCGAGTCTTTCCATGACTTTCAGTGTCGCTCCCGAAACAAATGACAAGCCATTGATGGAACAGGGGCAAAGCATAAACATTACGTTTGTCGATACGTACCCGGTGGATCCGCCCCCAAAGGAATCTTCCGAGCCCGAGCAGAATCTATACGTTTTTATGGTGGTGGCCCCCTATTCGCTCAAAGAGAAGTTTGAAACCTCTGATACCCATGCGGCTATAGGCCTGGGCTTTCTGTCAAAGAATCCTTCACAATCGGTGACTGAAATGGAAGCGATGATTCAGGGCGCGGGGATTACGTCTGCGTATACCCTGTACAATGTGTACTCGATACTTGAACAATACCACAGTATGACATTTGTTATTGATGTGTTCACCTATGTTTTTGTCATCATGATTTCGTTGATTGCGGTTGCCAATGTGTTCAACACCATTTCCACCAATATCAGGCTGCGCAGGCGGGAACTTGCCATGCTCCGCTCTGTGGGGATGTCGGACCGCGATTTCAATAAGATGATGAATTTCGAGTGTGTCTTTTATGGCATGAGGACGTTGCTCTTCGGGCTTCCAATAGCGGGAATCATCTCGTGGCTGATTTACGAAGGGTTGGTGGCCCAAGAAAGGATGGACAACTTGGATTTTGTATTCCCGTGGGGCAGTATGGCAATCAGCGTGTTCAGCGTGCTCTTTATCGTGTTCATTACAATGCTGTATGCCATTAGCAAGATAAAAAAAGAAAATATCATTGACGCGCTTCGGGATGACATGACTTAATTCAAAACCGATATTAACTTGATAGAAAATCAAAAAACATCTAGTCAAGTGATTCGCAATCGTCCCGAAAGGCGCTTTAGGCCTTGAAAATACAGAATCCATCCTACACAAGTAATGTAGAATGTATAAGGGACGGTTCATAATTATATCTTAAGTAAATTTAGATTATGGAACTAACCCCACCAGGAAAAGGCTGTGAAGAATCACTACTCCACGCAATAGCTAAAATGTCATCACAAAAATAGTCTACGTTTCCTGTGATCCAGCAACTTTAGCAAGAGATTTAAGAATATTAAATGACTTAGGATACAAAACCCTAGAAGTACAACCAGTAGACATGTTTCCACAGACGGCACATGTGGAGACGGTTATACTACTACATCGGAAAGATATCTAAAAATCCTTGATTTTAGGCACTTTGAGAGATTTTTTTAGTTTTTACAAAGTGATCGAAAGGGGAAGAAAAAAGCAATTTCTGATGGAGTTACCGTATCAGTGGTTCTTGATAGGGGTCCGGGAACACATGAGAATTAAATTAACACTTTTACTATTTTTCATTATTCAATTATATAAAAAAGTCGTGAGACCGTTTCTTTTCAAGCTAATTGAGAATGGACGGTCTCTTTTGGTTTCAGAAATTTATTTATAGGAAGGATGTGGTCATGAATATGGGTGCAAAAAAGAAGAACTGTTCTTCTTTGCAGGAAGAGGTTCTTACAGAAGGCAATACGAATACACAGGTGGATGAAATCAAGACTTTGAGGCTTAATCAGCTTGTAAATTTCAAAGATCATCCATTTAAGGTCGAGAGAAATACTGAGCTGTTTGAGCTGATGCAGAGCATAGAGAAGGATGGAATTCTTGTTCCATTACTTGCTAGACCTAATCCGAATGGAGAAGGTTTTGAGTTAATCTCAGGGCATAGAAGAAAAGCAGCTTGTGAATGGGTTGAAGTAACAGAAGTACCTGTTATTATTCGTGATCTTGATAACTGCCAAGCAGTCATTGCAATGGTAGATAGTAATTTGCTGAGAGAGAAAATCAAGCCAAGCGAGAAGGCATTTGCATACCAAATTAAATTGGAGGCACTCAAGCAGCAAGGAAAGCGAGCTTGATTTAACTTCGGCACAAGTTGTGACGAAGTTAGAAGAAAATCCAACATTGAATCTACATAAAGTTATTGATGGATATGATAATGATGGATTATGAGATATGGAACGATTGATTTTGATGAACGTTACCAGAAGATAATAAAGGAAGAAATTAAAACTTTTATTAAAATTTTACATACATTTACCAATCTTAGCTGCCGCACCGAGCAGACGATGCCTCTCATTGGTATTTGCTCCCCGGAAACGGGAGCGATGCACAAAATTTGGCATGGAAAAAAGAAGTTCTCGCCCTATGGGTTATTGATAATACTGAAGAATCACTATCTGGATTTAGTGTACGATGCTTTGACGGATTTAGCTAAATAGTATTGCTTAGAATATCTTGATGGCAAATGATGTACAATCGGTGTAATAGATGATAAAATTAAAGTTAGTTTTATCTAACTATCCTATTTACCATGGAGGTGTGATATGTACACAAATAAAAAAACATCAAACTTTTCAAAGAGAGAAATTGCCGCTGCGATCCAAGTTTGGAATCGGGCGGCAATTTCCCTTTTGGATATTCGCCATAACTTAATTTCCCCGGAGGAAGCCTTGCATGGCTACCGACTGCCCGTAAGTACATTTCTCTATACCAACGGCGGAAAAGCGGAGGTATCGCTAGGCGATACCTCCTATAGTGTAGAGCGATTCGGTCTGTTCCATGGGGGCAAAGGAACAGAGCTGACCATTCAGCCCCGATGCGACTGGTTGGAATACTATCTGGTGATGTACAAAGCCGGAGAATCGCCTTTTCATAAAGGAGAATATATGCGGCTACTAGAACAAGCCAACCCCTTCCGGCAGCAATATGGATTTGTGCCAGACAACCCCATCTTTTTTTCGGAAGAGCTGCGAAAAATGTATGAGAAGTGGAAAGGTCCCGCGCCTCTCAATCTCTTTTATGGCAAAGCCGCCTTTTCTCGATTTGTTTACGAGATCTATGAAGAATTGGAGCAAGGAGACATTCGCGTTTTCGAACCGGATGTTGTGGCGATGGCTATTCGATATCTGGACAAGTGCTATTCAGAGCCTATCGTTATTCAGGAAATGTGTGAAATGCTGGGGGTCAGCTATAGCCACTTCCACAGAAGCTTCAAGCAGCAGACCGGCAAAAGCCCACGGGAATATCTGATCAACACCCGATTGACAGCAGCCATGGAGCTACTCCAAAACAGTCGGATGTCTATTCGGGAAATTGCCGATTATTGTGGCTTTCAGGATGAACGCAATCTACAGCGGATGTTTTCAAAGAATATCGGCATAACCCCCAATGCCTTTAGAGAGAATGTGTCGTACGATATGAGAGATGGTGTCCTTGGAAATCTCATTACTTTTCCCTATAATGAGAAAGGACAAGTTAGTCTTGGCGAACTCAAAGGGAAAGGAGCAACTTACATGTTTAAACAGATGAGAAGCAAGGGGGTTGCAGCAGCTTTATCGCTGATGTTACTACTTTCGGCTTGCAGCACTACACCGGCGAATACCAGCGGAACGAATTCTACACAGACTTCGGCGGTGACAACACAAGCACCAGAAATGGAAGCAACAGAGCCTGTGGAGGAAGGAACGAGAACCATCAGCACGGCTATGGGCGATGTGGAGGTGCCGGTGAATCCGAAGAGGGTGGTCGTAATTTTTGTTCAAGGTGATTTGTTAGCACTCGGCATAACACCCGTGGCGACATCATTCAATACCGGTGCCGCCTTCGAAAATGAAGTGCAAGAGATTAGTGTGATAGATGCGTTTTCCATTAACGAAGAAGAGATTATGGCGTTAGATCCTGATTTAATTTTATGGAATACAGAAGATGAGTCAACCTATCAATCTCTTTCAAACATTGCTCCCACAATAGCCTGTAACTATTTCGGAATGAACTACCAAGAAAGGCTTCGCTTTTTGGGAGAAATATTCAACCGTTCTGAAAAAGCAGAAGAACTGATTCATGCATTTGAAAGCAAGATTGAGAATGCAAAACAAAAACTTGCGAACGAAGGGTTAAGCAATAAAAGCGTATTGTGCATTGAAAAGCGAGAGGATGTTCTGTCGGCATCTTGGCTGGGACGGGGAGCACCGCTAATGTACGATTTGTTAGGTTTTAATGCTCCTGAAAAACTGCAAGAAGCAATGAAGGATAGTAAGAATGCCCATGCGGGTGGTGTGAAATTATCATATGAAGTAATAAATGAATATGCGGGTGATTTTATCCTTGTAAATGGTTCTCTGGATGATTTTGGAGACAGCAATGTATGGAAGAGCCTTCCGGCAGTGAAGAAAAATAGAGTCATTTCAGCTCCAAGCAATATGTTTTGGTTTAATGATATCATATCCATGAACGCCCAGATTGATTTAATTCTTGATTCTATGTTAGAAATCGAATAGTTCCCCGAAGGAATGCAGCGTGTTTAAGCACCGAACAGGGATAAGTCCGCAGGAATACCTTATGAATTGCAGGATTCATGCGGCAAACACCTATCTGATGGAGGGAAAATATACTCTCCGCGAGGTTGCGCTGGCACTGGGTTTCTATGATGAATTTCATTTCAGCAATGCCTATAAGAAAGCGACCGGGCTGACCGCACAGGCATATAAAGCAATTTTTCAGGAAAGCACAAGTGATTCTTGCATGGGCAACCTCCTTTGGTCCTCTGTCAAGTTTTGGTACAAGTTAAAACGGAATTTTTTCACCACCAAATATTAGTTAATCCTAACTCCAAATTTAACACTCAAATGTGTTCTTATCAACAGGGTGAGTTAATCGAAAATTGTTCTTATTGCCAATCCGACACATATAGAATCAGTTTGCCTGTTGAAACGAGCATAAACCTTGATAAATAAGGGGTTTGATTGAGCTTAGAGCTCAAGTGACAAAGTGATCCTTGAGGAGATAAAATAGATGACATTAGGTTTTTATTAAGGTAGATTGGAGAGGTAATAATGGGGAATACGGATAAGTTTGAAATGATAGCTAATATATGACACTTCTGAGAGAATCCAAATTGTAAAGGTATCATCAAATGCCATTCGTGAATATTTATTTGATACTAAAAGTAAGAATGCTATTGATTTTGGGTGTGGAACTGGTCTTGTTGGAATGAACTTGTTAAACGATTTTAATTCTATGCTATTTCTGGATACATCACAAAACATAATTAATGAAATAAAGCAAAAAAAATTCGAGTTCTAATATACAGAATGCAGCTACATTATACTTTGATTTTGAAAAAGATAGTCTTTCGGATTTACATGCTGACTATATTTTTATGGCTTAGGTTTTACTCCATATTAATGATGTTGAATTAGTTTTATCAAGATTATATGAGGTTCTAAAAGAAAACGGACATTTACTAATCGTAGATTTTAATAAAAATGAAAAAATAGTTTCAGATATGGTTCATAACGGATTTGATCAGATAGAGTTAACTGATATTATGACAAAAATAGGATACAGGGATATTCAATCTAAAACTTTTTATACTGGAAGTAAAATATTCATGGGGCATGATGCATCTTTGTTTATTCTTGATTCTCAGAAATAGAGTGTCCGCCAAGGCCACATCAGGCTCAAGCGGCATCTTTTTTGTATCCTCAAGGCATGTAGAGTGTGTTGTGAAGATAGAGAAGAAATAGATTTTTTTGATTCACTCTTTATTGACTTTTTCGACGCATAATAGTATAATGATAAAAAAATTGAAATTTGAGGTGAAAAAATGATTAATTTTTCTTGCTAATTTTTAAAGTACATTTAATACAAAGGTAAACAGGTGTGGTCTGTTTGTTTTGTTGTACTTATGCAAGAAAGTTATTCTTTTTTCTCTGTAATATATACACTTGTGTTATGCTATAATGATTAGCTTAACTACGTATATCTATGAGCTGTAAGAATAATTAATTCTTGCGGCTCTTATTTTTTTATAAATAATTCGAATAAGGAGGGTAAATAATATTATGATAAATAAAGATACTTTGTTAACACATGATAATCTCCATATAGAGTCGGATATTGTAGGCGACACTTATATGGAGTAATAACAAGGTCGCCTATTGTTCCGACTTTGTTATTTATACTATTAAATACAGAGGAGGACAAAAATATGTCTTTAATAAATGTTACAAACCTAACCTTTGCTTATGAAGGTAGTTATGATAATATTTTTGAAAATGTAAGTTTTCAAATTGATACTGATTGGAAATTAGGCTTTACTGGAAGAAACGGAAGAGGAAAGACTACTTTTCTAAATCTATTGCTTGGGAAATACGAATATAATGGAAACATTTCAGCTGATGTGACTTTTGAATATTTTCCTTATGAGGTGCAGGAGCAAAGCAATTTCACCATAGATGTCATAAATGAGATTAGTCCAAATTCAATGGATTGGGAAATAGTAAAAGAATTATCTTTGTTAGATATGGACTACGATGCTTTATATAGACAGTTTTATACACTATCTAAAGGAGAGCAGACCAAAGTATTGCTGGCTGCTATGTTTTTGAAGGAGAACTCTTTATTGCTTATTGATGAGCCTACCAATCATTTGGATGCTGAAGCTAGGCAAAAACTATGTAATTACTTGAAAAAAAAGAAAGGATTTATCCTGATTTCGCATGATAGGTCTTTTTTAGATAATTGTGTTGACCATATCTTGTCTATTAATAAAACTAATATTGAAATACAAAAAGGAAATTTTTCTTCATGGTGGAGAAACAAAGAATTACAAGATGGTTTTGAGATAGCAGAAAACGAAAAATTGAAAAAGGATATTAATAGACTTTCCGGCTCGGCAAAACGTACATCTACGTGGTCGGATAGTGTTGAAAGCAGCAAGCATGGAACCACTAATTCTGGGAGCAAATTAGATAAAGGATATGTTGGACATAAAGCTGCAAAAATGATGAAGCGTGCTAAAAATATAGAAGCTAGACAACAAAACATGATTGAGGAAAAATCAAAGCTTCTTAAAAATATTGAATCTAATGAAAGTTTAAAAATAGCACCACTTACCTTCCATGATAAAAAGCTTGTAGAACTTACAGATGTTGCAATTGAATATGATGATAGAATTGTCTGTGAAGGAGTAAACTTCACTATAGAACAAGGTGAAAGAATTGCTATTTAAGGAAAGAATGGCAGTGGAAAGTCGAGTATATTGAAATTAATTTATGGAGAAGACATCCCCCATAGTGGAGTTGTAAGAAAGAATAATAAGTTAATTATTTCGTATGTTTCACAAGATACTTCGGATTTATATGGTAGCTTATCTGAGTATGCAGATAAACACTGTATTGACGAGAGTTTATTTAAATCGATTCTTAGAAAACTTGATTTTTCAAGAGAACAGTTTGAAAAGAATATCGAGGATTTTAGTGGAGGACAGAAGAAAAAGGTATTGCTTGCCGAAAGCTTGTGTGAACGGGCACATTTGTATATTTGGGATGAACCATTGAATTTTGTTGATGTCATTTCTCGTATGCAGATTGAGAAATTGTTAATTGAACATGAACCTACAATTTTGTTTGTTGAGCATGATAGTGTATTTTGTGAAAATGTTGCAACAAAAATAATAAAATTATAAAGGTAGAAATGGCAATTAATATGTTTAATGGAAATATAAAAGTAACACACAATAGGCTCCATGCAAAGCCAGATGTTTTGGGCGACGCTTGCATGGAGTAATATAAGTCGCTAATTATACTGGCTTTGCTTCCTAACTATTAATAGTGAGGGGGAAGCCTACATGAAACAGACAAAAACGAAATATGAAAAAATAAAACAAATAATATCAAATTTAAAATTACCTGATTATAGATATGAGCAGCTTACAAAAGCTATTTTTCATCAAAGAATAGATAAATTTGATGATATGCATATACTACCAAAAGCGTTAAGGATAGCTTTAGTAAATGAGTTTGGAAATAATGTGTCTAGTGTAATACCTGTTTTTTCACAAGATTCTAAACAAGCTCAAAAATTGTTATTCGAATTGACTGATGGAGAAAGAATAGAAGCTATTGGATTAAAGTATAAACAGGGGTGGGAATCGTTTTGTATTTCTTCCCAATGTGGTTGTGGTTTTGGATGTCGTTTTTGTGCAACGGGAAGTGCTGGATTTAAACGCAATCTTACTGCCGATGAGATAACTGACCAATTACTTTATTTCTATTTTAATGACCATAGATTGAATAGTATTTCATTTATGGGAATGGGTGAGGCTTTTGCAAATCCGGAGTTATTTGATGCAGTAAAAATTTTAACTGATCAAAATTTATTTGGGTTAAGTCAACGAAGAATTACTATTTCAACAATTGGCATTATACCAGGAATTCAAAGATTGACCAAAGAATTTCCACAAGTGAATTTGGCTTTTTCACTTCATTCACCATTTGAAAGTCAACGAAGTGATTTAATGCCTATAAATAAAAGATTTCCATTGAATGAGGTAATGAAGACATTAGATGAACATATCATTCATACGGGACGACGAGTGTTTATTGCTTATATTATGCTTGAAGGAATTAATGATTCGAAAGAACATGCAGAGGCAGTTATAGGTTTATTGAAAAATCGTGGTTCATGGGAGCATTTATATCACATTGATTTGATACCTTATAATTCTACAGACAAAACAACTTTAAAATTTCAATCTTCAAGTGCTATCAAGCAATTTTGCAGTACACTAAAGAAAGCTGGTATTAGTGTAACTGTTAGAACACAATTTGGTTCTGAAATTAGTGCTGCTTGCGGACAGTTGTGTTATGAAGATGAATTAGATGTTAGTTCAAAAATATCCATTTGAGTAAAAAAATAATCTCATTTTAAAGATCTCGAAGATTTTTAATTAAATATTGAAGAGCATTGTATGTCCCTCAGACTTTAGGTTTGAGGGACTTTTTACTTAAGATGGGTGAACTTTTATGTAAGACTAAAGATGTTTATGTAATTAGATTTATTTGCATTGAAGTTTATGTGATATCTTGAGATCATTAAAAGCCTTCGATAAAAAAATAATTCTCTTCTTGATCCTACCATAATTGGAGACTTTATAATATATATATTAGAGAAAGGGATGGCTAAAATAGGCAATTTTTCAAGGCTTTCCAATATATTTATAGTAAACAAATATCACAAAGTTTTTAACGAAAAATGACATAAAAATATTTATGAGATATGCAGAAATGCTAACATTGGCTGTGTAGCTTGTAAAAAACTTTTAGTACCATTTAAGTTCTAATTTATCGGTAATATGTGAGTAGATATCCATAGTTGTAGAAGGTTGGTTTGAGTTGACTTTACAGAAACAGGAGAATTGTAAGATTATCAAATAATACACACTCTTTTAATTAAGTTATTCTAATATAAATTTCTTTAAGTTATAATCTAGTTAATGTTTTTGATGCTTAGAAAAGGAGAAAAATATTATGGATGGTATTAATTATAAGCAGGAATATATAAACCGTATATATAGATTACAAGACTATATTGAAAATAATTTATATGAAACACACACGCTAGAAAAGCTTGCAGGGGTGTCTGGATTTTCGAAATATCACTTTCATCGTATTTTTAAAAGTATGACAAAAGAAACAGTATTTCAATATGCCACAAGAACAAAACTAGAATTTGCAGCAAGTACTTTAATTGCTCGACCGGATTTATCTATTACTGATGTTGCTTATCAATTTGGATTTAGTGATTCAGCTGTTTTTTCAAGAACATTTAAAAAATATTATGATATGAGCCCAAGGGAATTAAGAAAACAATATAGCAACAATTGCAAAGATTCTCTATTAAAAATGAGCTATACTAAGAATGTAAACAGCAATGTTAATACAGTGAAGGGTGATGTTGAAATAATTACCATGGATTCACTACCTGTTATTTATATAAGAAAAATTGGGGCATATAAAGAATTGGATAATTATTCAGATTCTATAGAAAAATTATTTACCTTTGCCACAAAGCAAAATTTAATTGATGAAAAAAAGTCAAAACTACTTGCTGTTTATCATAGCCACCCAGATTTTTCAGATGAAGAAAAGCAAAGAACAAGTATCTGCCTTTCCATCAAGGAGCCTATAACAATTGATGATAAAAGTGATATTGGGTATATGTCTATTTTGTCTGGAACTTATGCAGTCGCTCATTTTGAAATTTTTCAAAGTGAATATCCAGATGCATGGGATTTTTTATGTGGAGAGTGGTTGCCACAAAGTGGTTATTTCCCCAGGGATTATTTTCCCTTTGAAGTATATATGAATGATCCAGATGAACATCCGCAACATAAACATATTGTAGATATTTATTTGCCTATAGAACCACTCTTCTAAAATAGAGGAGGAATTTTAGTGAAAGAAATAAAAATTAAAAATGCTCATATGCATAATCTAAAGAATATTGATGTCACAATTCCAAAAGATAAATTAATTGTTGTCACTGGAGTTAGCGGTTCAGGAAAATCCAGTTTAGTTTTTGATCTTATTTTCGAGGAGGGAAGAAAACAATATTTACAATCATTAGGTATGAGTTTAGAATTTGACGATAACAAATTTGATAGTATTACTGGATTAAGTCCAACTATTGCAGTGAAACAAAGTCTTGTTCGTCAAACAAATTCTCGTTCAACAGTAGGTTCGAAAACTGGCATTTTAAATATGCTTGCCCTCCTTTTTTCTAATGATGGCAAAATGGTGAATGAAGAGACAAATTTTAATATAGAGGATGATGAAAAGTTAGATTCAAGCTATTTTTCATATACATCGCCAAATGGTATGTGCATGAAATGTGGTGGTCGTGGAAAATACTTCAACGTCAATTTAGATAAAATTATTCCAAATAATGAAATTACAATGCAACAAGTGTTCCAAAATATTGGTGCTACTTCTGGATATATGAATTTATTACAACGGAAATACCATGAATATTTCTATACTCCTTTTAATCAGTTACCCTATGACCTCAAAGATGAGTTAATTTATGGCATTCCAACAAATAACTCAAATAATGTTAGTTACTGTATTGAAAGAGTCTTGCATAATCGTTATTTACGTGGTGAGAGCTTGAAAGGAATTTATGAAATGGAAACTTGCGAATCCTGTCATGGATTTAGGGTTGGTGAAGAAGCTAGAAGTGTTTTTCTAGATCATCGTCATATTGGTGAAATTGGTAACATGACTTTATCGCAAGTTCGTAATTATTTGCAAGAATTATTGTCTCAAAACACTCTAACAGAATTTGGTTTTAAAATGACGAACACAGTTTTGAAAAAGATTAATGAATTAATAAGAGTTAGGCTTGGGCATTTGACTTTGTATCGTGAAATGCCTTCATTAAGTGGTGGAGAGCTACAAAGAATTTTTCTTAATTCACATTTGGATTCTGGAATGGATTCGCTTATATATATTTTTGATGAGCCAACCAGTGGTTTACACGAATTTGAAAAACAAGAAATATTACAGGCAATTCTTAAGCTTAAAAAGTCTGGTAATACTGTAATTATTGTTGAGCATGATAAATCAACTATTAAGCTTGCCGAGCATATTATTGATGTTGGCCCAAAAGCTGGTGTGTATGGTGGTGATATTGTCTATCAAGGAAACTTTGAAGGATTACTGAACGCTAAGCACTCAATTACAGGCAAATATTTGTCAGGAAGAATACCATTTCCTGTGCGACAAAGAAAAAATCTGCCAAAAACAAACATGAAACATATAACGATTCATAATGCAAAAACGAATAATTTAAAAGATTTAACTGTTTCCATACCTTTAAATCAAATGGTAGGTATAGCAGGAGTATCTGGAAGTGGAAAAAGTTCACTCATTTCTAAGACACTTTTACCACTACTTAAAAATAACTTCTATAAAAATACGCAAAGAAAACAATTTGAAGATGATTATGATGAAACACCTCCTCTCCTGCGACCTATTGTAAATCAAATAGATGGTATGGAACATATCCAAGATTATGTGGAAATTTCTCAAGCCCCTATTGGACGCAAAATGAATTCAACACCAATTTCTTATCTTGGATTATGGGATAAAATAAGAACTTTATTTTCACAACAACCAAAAGCTATGCAAAATAACTTATCAGCTGGACACTTTTCTTTTAATTCCAAAGGTGCATGTCCAGTTTGTAAGGGAAGTGGATTAGAAACTATTTCAATAGGTAATGATATTCATTTTGATAAAAGCTGCCATGAATGTAATGGTAAGAGATTTAATCATGATACTTTATCCATAAAATTCAAGGACAAAGATATTTATGATGTACTTGAAATGAGTATTACAGAAGCCCTCACCTTTTTTGAAGATATGAAGATTTCATTCAAACCTCTAAAAGTATTGGAACAAATTGGAATGGGATATATAAAGTTAGGTCAGCCAATTCCAACTTTGAGTGGTGGAGAAGCCCAAAGAATTAAATTAGCCAAAGAAATTGGGAAGCAGAAAAAAGGAAACATTCTCTATATACTAGATGAACCATCCACAGGATTAAGTCAATATGATACTGCCAAATTAATTACATTACTTGATGAATTAATTATTGATGAAAACTCTGTTATAGTCATTGAACATGACCTAGATATCTTATCTTCATGTGATTGGATTATAGAATTAGGAAAAGGCGGCGGTATTGAAGGTGGTAATATATTAGCAGAAGGAACTCCGGAGCAACTCAAAGAAAATAAAGATTCATTAACTGGGAGGTATTTGTAAATGGAAAATGGCTATACTCCAAATGCAGTTTGGGAAGCAAAGGAAAAGTTAGATCTAGAAATGTTATCGAATCTTGATTCTATTATTAAAACACAATATACAAATATTGAAGGAATACTTATTTTACAAGATGGTTATATTCTTCATGAAAAATACTACCACGGTAAAAACAAGGAGAATAAATTTCATGTAGCCTCTGTGACAAAAAGTGTGCTTTCAGCTTTGATTGGTATTGCTATAGATAAGGGTTATATAAAAAATATTGATGAAAAGGTGATTTCTTTTTTCCCAGAATATGAATTTAATGATAACAATAGAAATCGAAATCATATTACTATTCATCATCTTTTAACTATGACTGCACCTTTTCCTTTTCCAAACATGGGAGAGCCATTATACAGAATGATTCGTCGAAAAGACTGGATTAAATACTCTCTTGAAATACTTGGAGAAGGTGGACGAATTGGAGAATTTAAATACTCAACTGCGGGTGCACATATACTATCAGCCATTTTAACAAAAAGCGTTGGTATGAGTGCTCGTGAGTTTGCTAATCTCCATCTATTTGAACCTTTAGGAATTGAAAAGATGCCAGATTATCCTATGATATTTGATTTAGCTCATGTGTTCGGCGATGATGTACGTGGCTGGGTAAGTGACCCAAACCAATATTCAGCTGGTGGCTGGGGATTGACATTAACCCTACGTGAAATGGCAAAGTTCGGCCTTCTTTACCAGAAGAATGGTGTTTGGGAGAATGAACAGATTATTAGTAAAGAATGGGTGGATTTATCAACGACGTCTCATGGAAATGACTATGGATATCTTTGGTGGATAGATAAAGATAAAGAGATTTCTAGCATTCTGGCAGCAGGTTCTGGTGGAAATTTAATTGGCATATTTCCAGAAAAAAGAGCAACTATTGCAATTGCTTCCAGAATCACTCAACAACCACGTTATAGGGAGAAGCTTATAAAAGAACATATTCTTCCGTTTATTTAAAGAGAAAAGACGATTGCTAAATAAAAAAACACTATTTAGTAATTGTCTTTTTTCATCTTTTATAAAAATAAAATTCGAGTACAACGTTTGTTTTTTTATTAATACTATAAATAGACATAAAATGCTCCAAGTATTCTTCAGCAGTTCCTATTAATTTCACATATGCAAATATGAGATCAATGAAGCAAGGAAATAATGGAGCATATGGATTGCTTATAAATTTAATAAATAGCAATAGTAATACAAATATTAATTTCTATTATAAAGATCTTTCAGGAAAAACTGTTTCAAATTATTCTGTGAACATCAGATAATAGGTATTAACTATATTAATGAAAGAAAAAGGCCACACATTGGATTACAATTCCAGTGTATGGCCTGTTTTTGTATTTAGAAAACTACCTGCTATGCGGGTATGTTTAGAATGGCTTTAGTGATGATCATATAAAAAAATAATCTCCTTTTGCTAAAAAGATCACTGCAGTTTATATCTCCTAGTCATATATAGGTGAAGACAAAAACAAACAAAAAACAAGGAGGTAAAAGTATTTTGTAAATAAAGGATTATGTCCCTTAATGTAGAATTACATTAAATGAATGCAATAAATTAGATATAACTGGATGAATTTTTGTAGAATTAGTAGCAAGCGAAAGCAGTAATTCTTATGCGGGTTATAGAGAAGGGTTGGAAGAACATTTTTTAAAAAAATATTAAAATTGTATATTGAATTTTAGATTTCTTCCAGAAAAGTGAGGAGAATTGCAATGTATTTTGAAAATGAAATTTTACATCCAGGAGAAAAAATAAAAAAACTAAGGATAATGATACAAGCAGCACAAAAAGAACTTTCTAGTAAAAGTATAAGCCGAAATTTTATTAGTGCGATTGAAAATAAGAAAGCTGCATTAAGCATTAATGCAGCTGAGGTTATTGCTGATAACTTAAATAAAATAATAGATGATAGAGCATATACACTACCACATATAACTTCAGATGAACTACTTTTAAGTGAAGAAGAGCAGGCTATAAGAATTATAAAAAATGAAATAACAGAACTAAGTAAATATGAGAATGAATCAATGGAGCAGTTTAAATTAAAAGTTAATGATATTGAAAATATAATTGATTCATATAATATACCAGAAGACATAATGTATGATTTTTATGAAGTTGTTATTAATTTTTATTATAACAATTTTTATTATGAAATGGCTGAAATTTATATATTAAAAAAGTTAGATTTATCATCAATAGAACACAATAAAATAGAATATATTGAATCATTACTTACCAAGATGAAAATATGTATAAGGTTGAATAAAAATTCGAATATAATACATCTATGTGAATATATATTATATTTTATGAATAAAAATAAAATAGATGATGAAACGTATAGAAAAAGGATATATTTTAATATAGCGTTATCATGTAAAAAACTGAATAAGAGTAAAGAAGGATTGTGCTATATAAATAAGCTTAGATCAGAATTTCAGTTTACCGAAGTTGAGCTTAATGATATTATACTTTTAGAGGGTAAACTTTATCGGCAAATTGGGAACTTTAAACTTGCTGAAATAAAGCTACATGAATATTTAGAATCAAGTAAGAAAATGAAATGTAGTAGAAGTATAGTAGTTGGTTACAATGACTTAGCATATCATTATTGTTTTTTAAAAGATTATGGTAGAGCTAAATTTAATATTGATATGGCCATACAGGTTATTAACACTAGTAATATTGACAATAGATTATTAGCAATTGTTTTTCATGAGGCTTTCTGTATTTACATGAAATTTGATGAAGATAAAATGCTTTATTATTTTAATAAAACATTAGATAAAACATTTTTAATAAGTAATAATGAGCTAATACTAGATACAATAAACAGAATATTTGATTATTTTGAAGCAAAAGATAATAAGAATAAGAATTTAGAGATATTAAAAGATATAGATGAAAAAACTAAGACTTATGATAAGAAAAATGAGCTAGGAGAAATCTATGTAAGAGCATTTAGTTACATAGATTTCTAAAAAATATTAAAGTTCAATTTTTAACCATAAATAAGTTATTATAAGAATTAAATTATTTATAAATAATACGTTATGGAGGATTTAAAAATGAAAAAAAGAATTGGTATATTAGTATTAATGGGGTTAGTAGCTGTTAATACACTTTACACTACTGCATTTGCAAAAGAATTAAAAACTATTAATAAGGACTTCTATAATAAAACCATTATGATGCGTGCAGATGAAGACCCGGGTCCGTGGTAATAAAAATAAGAGTTATGCAATTTACTGTATAACTCTTATTTTTTCTATAGGAAATTATAAAATTTTAAATTTGTGGATAACTTTGTGAAGTCAGAAAATGTGGAGACGGTTGTATTGCTAGAAAAGAAATAGATTGAAATTGGAAAATACAATATCCAAAGTTTTGAACAAGAATTTATACTAAGTATTTTGAATTATAGGATTAACGGGATGTGGTACTATGTTATGTATAAATCCAGCGAGGTATAAAGTATTATGAAGAAGTTTAAAATTTTTGAATTATTTGCTGTGGTGGCTATTGTTGGACTAGTATCTGTATATAAGTTTATAGAAACACATAGCAAAAGGCTAGTTTTGGAAATATTTAATAATACCAATGAGGTGGTTATTGAAATGAGTGCCAATACTATAAAAATATCGAACAGGGATGATATAGATAAGCTAAGAAACCTTCTTGATGTTGTATCTTGGAATCAGTTGATTTATTATAACAAAAAGTCTTTTCCTGTGATTTCTATAATGTTTGATGAAATTGATATAGGAGTTTATCAAGATGAAGATACTGTCAATGTAAGTTACGGGGGCAAAATTAATCATTATAGGGTAAAGAGAGAAATAAAAAATGAAATTTAAGATAAAAGTGCATCTATACGGGGATTTGATGATGATATAGTAAAATAAATTTTCTGTTATGTCATCATGAAAATATTCTGTTGTGAATTGATAATAGCTTGGCAAATCAAACGTGAGCAAGAGCATTATGTGAAATTAGAAGAGCTTCAAAAATTAAAAGTTTATAATGGTAAAAATATTTTATAAATAAAGGATTATATCTCTTAATATAGAATTAGTTGAATGAATGTAATAAATTAGAATACTGGATGAATTTTTGTAGAATTAGTAGCAAGCGAAAGCAGTAATTCTTATGCGGGTTTATAGAAAAGGGTTGTAAGAACATTTTTTAGAAAAATATTAAAATTGTATATTGAATTTTAGATTTCTTCCGGAAAAGTGAGGAGAATTACAATGTATTTTGAAAATGAAATTTTACATCCAGGAGAAAAAGTAAAGAAACTAAGGATAATGATACAAGCAGCACAAAAAGAACTTTCTAGCAAAAGCATAAGCCGAAATTTTATTAGTGCAATTGAAAATAAGAAAGCTGCATTAAGTATTAATGCAGCTGAGGTTATTGCTGATAACTTAAATAAAATAATAGATGATAGAGCATATACACTACCACATATAACTTCAGATGAACTACTTTTAAGTGAAGAAGAACAAGCTATAATAATTGTAAAAAATGGTATAACAGAATTAAGTAAATATGAGAATGGATCAATAGAAAAATTTAAATTAAAAGTTAATGATATTGAAAACATAATTGATTCATATAATATACCAGAAGACATATTGTATGATTTTTATAAAATTATTATTGAATTTTATTATAATAATTTTTGTTATGAAATGGCTGAAGTTTACATATTGGAAAAGTTAGATTTATCATCAATAGAACAAAATAAGATAGAATATATTGAATCATTACTTACTAAAATGAAAATATATATAGAGTTAAATAAAAATTCTAGTATATTGCATCTAGGTGAATATATATTAAAATTTATGAAGAATAATAAAATAGATAACGAAACATATAGAAAAAGAATATATTTTAATATAGCTCTATCCTGTAAAAAATTGAATAAGAGCAAAGAGGGATTGCACTATATAAATAAACTTAAATCAGAATTTAAGCTTACTGAAGGTCAGCTTAATGATATAACACTTTTAGAAGGAACTCTTTATAGGCAAAATGGAGATTACAAGCTTGCAGAAATAAAGCTGCGTGAATATTTAGACTTAAATATTAAAATAAAATGTAATAGAAATATGGCAATTGCCTATAATGATTTAGCATATTATTATCATTTGTTAAAAGATTATGGAAGAGCCAAATTTTACATTGATATGGCCTTACAGGTTAGTAGTAATAATATTGATAATGAATTATTAGCGCAAATTCTTCATGAAGCGTTTTGTATTTATATGAAATTTGATGAAGATAAAATGCTTCATTATTTTAATAAAACATTAGATAAAGCATTTTTAATAAGTGATAACCAGATAATACTAGACGCAGTAAATAGAATATTTGATTATTTTGAATCAAAAGATAATAAGAATAGGAATTTAGAAATATTAAAGAATATAGATGAAAAAATTAAGAACTATGATAAGAAAAAGGCATTAGGAGAAATCTACTTAAGAGCATTTAGTTACATAGATTTTTAAAAATATTAAAGCTCAATTTTTAACTATAAATAAGTTATTATAATAATTATATTATTTATAAATAATAAATGTTGGAGGATTTAAAAATGAAAAAAAGAATTGGTATATTAGTATTAATGGGGTTAGTAGCTGTTAATACACTTTACACTACTGCATTTGCAAAAGAATTAAAAACTATTAATAAAGATTATTCTAATAATAAATCAATAGCTGTATGTTCAGAAGTAGATCCTAAACCATGGTAATAGAAAATAAGAGTTATGCAATTTACTGTATAACTCTTATTTTTTCTATAGGAAATTATAAAATTTTAAATCTGTGGATAACTTTGTGAAGTCAGAAAATACATAATTTACACAGTAGATATGGAGGAAAGAAAAATTTTTTAAGATCATTCTGTATTATAGTATATTTATATAAATTGCTGGGCATTTCTAAAAAATGTATAATCTTCTAGTTTAATAGGTTTTTTAATTCCATTAAATCAGCTTTCATCACAATCAAATTTTAATTTACGGCCTACTTCTATAGCAAACTCCCTGTAAGCCATACCAATTGCAGTAATAATATTTCCATCTACTACAAGAGGTGCTTTTACTAGTAAAAAAATACCCTGTAAGTTAACACAGCTTCTTTTCTGTGTCTATCTTACAGGGTGTTTTTTACTCTCTTTGGTCTTTCTCTATCATGATAGAGAGAATAGCTCGGTCTGTTTCAACCATGCCAGGATTGCTAACTTGTCCCATGTTTCGTATAACTTGTTCCGCTGTTACATCGCAGATTCCGTCTGATGGCTGCAGCGCTACGTCAGACACAGCCAGATAAGCGCACATTAATGCTGCATTTGTTGCAGTAGCTAGCTTTAAGGCACAACCGATTTTGCCACCATCACAAATCATACCTGTTAAATTTCCACTCATGTTGATAATGGCATTGGTAATTTGGCGGTCATTTCCGCCCATCAGCCATACCATAGCGGACGATGCTGCTGTAGCAGCGGATACGCCGCAGCCACAGGTGGCAGACAGCTTGCCTGTAAAAAGTTTGATATAAACATTCAGAGTGTGTGAAAATGCCAGTGCTTTTACCAGCTGTTCTTTGGAAGAATTTAAGTAACGGGCCATTTCGGCTACAGGCAGAATGGCTGTGATTCCGTGATTGCCGCTGCCAGCACTACTCATGACGGTGTAGGGACAGCCGCTCATACGACCTTCAGCGCTGCTGGCAACGCGGAGCATAGTACGGCTGAATAAATTATCTCCCATAATATCTGCGGTCATTTTTTCCCGGAGGGCAGAAGTGATGCCGATTCCCAGAGAATGCTCCAGACCATAGTCTGCCAACTTTTCATTCATATCAATGCCGTTCAACAGGAAGGAAAGTTCTTCTTCCCTACACTGATCAATCAACTGACGGATTTCAGCTACGCTCATAAGCTTCAGCTGCTGATGAAGAGAATCGTCAGAGTTGGCAGAGTATTCCTTCTGCATAAGCACATCATTATTTCGTTTGGTAAAAATGATATTGGAATGAGTGCCGCGGATTTTGCTGATTCCGATTCCGGCAGTGGTGATGATTTCCGCCCGTACGTATAACTGGACTTCTTCATGCTTAATCACTACTATAACCTGGCTGTCTTCTACAATTTTTATGGCTTTCTGGCTTACCTCTGGAGTGATGTCCTCTAAAAGCTCCAGCTTCTTCTCAGGATTTCCTATAACTGCTCCCAGTGAGGCAGCATATTTAAGGCCGACCCGATCGAAGCCAGGGATGCCTACAGACATTCCGTTTTTATAAATTCCCGGATTGACCTCTATTTTAATAGAAACAATTTTGCCTCCTATGGCATGATAGGCGTCCGCCGCAGCCAGTGCTACACAGACGGGTTCGGTGCATCCGAGGGCAGGAACAACCTCCTGCTTTAATAAGGCTAATAAATTTTCTTTTGTTAGCATTGGGAAAATCTCCTTTCAAGGTTTGTTTTTTACTTTATAAAGCAAAGAATATGCCAATCTTCGAATCAGAGAAAAAGAGAAGATTAGAACCAGAAAGAAAGGTAAAATAATCAAAAAATATGGTTAAAATGGTCAAATAAAACGTATTAACCATATATATAACCAAATAGACCAATTAAAACAAACTGTGAAGGCGAAAAAATATAATTTTTTTTAAGAAATGACAAAAAAAAATTTTGGCATGGTTTTTGCTCATTACATTTAGCATCAACTGCAAACAACAAGGACAGTGAAGAAAGGAAGATTTATTATGAAATATGATTTTGATGAAATCATTGACCGCAGTAATAACCGTGCTGCAAAGTATGATGAACGGATGAAAAAATTTGGTACAAGTGAAGTGATTCCTTTGTGGATTGCGGATATGGATTTCAGAACTGCTCAGCCAATCATCGATGCTTGCAAAAGGAAAGCTGAGGAAGGCATCTGGGGCTATACTTCTAGGCCGGACAGCTACTTTAAATCTGTACAGGAGTGGCAAAAAAGGCGAAGTCAATGGGATGTTGACGTATCTCTGATGAGCTGGAGCTTGGGAGTTGTTCCTGTATTATCGTCTATTGTCAAAATTTTCAGCCACACTGGTGACAAGATTTTGATTCAAACTCCGGTTTATCCAGAGTTTTATGATGTCACAGAGGCTTGGGAACGAGTAGTGGTAGAAAACCAGTTGATAGAAAAAAATGGAAAATGGTATATTGATTTTGAGGACTTTGAAAAAAAGGCAAAAGAGTGTAAGATTTTTCTTTTATGTAATCCTCACAATCCACTTGGGATTGTATGGGAGCCAGAGGAATTAAAACGGATGGCGGAAGTTTGTATTGCAAATGATGTGCTTATAGTATCAGACGAGATACATTCAGATTTAATTTTCCATGGAAAGAAGCATACGCCTACAGAAACACTTTCTAAAGAAATTGGAGAAAAAGTCATTACCTGTGTATCTGCAACTAAAACTTTCAACCTAGCAGGGCTTCAGGCTTCTACGACTATCTTTCCAAATGAACAGATGAAGCAGAAGTTTGACCGTTTCTGGATGAATATGGATATTCATAGAAACAATGCCTTCAGCTCAGTAGCCATGGAAGCAGCTTACAATGAAGGCGAAGAGTGGCTTACACAGTTGCTTGCTTACGTCTCAGAAAACTTTGATTTTATTAAAAAATATTTTGATGAAAATATTCCAAAAATCAAGCCAAATGTTCCAGATGCTACATATCTGATTTGGTTAGACTGTCGAGAATTAGGCATGACAAATGAAGAGCTTCGTGACTTTATGATCCATAAGGCTGGTTTAGGCTTAAATGAAGGATGTAGCTTCGGGCGTAGTCTTTCCGGCTACATGAGACTTAATGCAGCATGTCCACGTTCTGTACTAGAACAGGCATTGAAACAGCTAAAGGAAGCAGTTGATAAATTATAAAATACAAAGGGGAGCGTTTTTGTGAAATGCTAGGAAGGAGAAGGTATGGATAAGAAGAAACTATGGAAGCATTATCGATCTCCTCTCATTTTGCTTGGGGGGATTATTACTGGAGCTATACTGGGTGTTGTTTTGGGGGAAAAGGCAACAGTATTTGCGCCTTTGGGAGATATTTTTATTAATTTAATGTTTACTATCGTAGTTCCGATGGTATTTGTTTCAATAGCAACTGCTGTAGGAAGTATGCTGAATATGAAACGTCTGGGTAAAATCCTAGGAAGTATGGTGCTAACCTTTGTGGTAACTGGATGTTTCGCAGCAGTTCTGGTTTTGACGGTTGTCAATATCTGGCCGCCAGCAGCAAATACTGCAATTACAATGGCAAGTGCAGAGATGCAGGAGACTACAAACATTAGCTCTATGATTGTAGGCACTTTGACAGTTGACGATTTTTCTGGTCTTATGAGCCGTAAAAATATGCTGCCGATTATTGTATTTGCCATCATTTCCGGTCTGGCTGTATCTGCCTGTGGTGGTGAAGAAAGCTATGTAGGTAAGTTATTAGGAAACTTAAATGATGTGATTATGAAGATTGTAGAAATGATTATGAAACTAGCTCCTATTGGATTGGGTGCTTATTTTGCAAACCTAGTTGGTGAGTTTGGTCCTCAGCTGATTGGAGATTATGGACGTACAATGCTAATTTATTATCCGATGTGTCTTGTTTATGGAGTAGTTTTCTACCCGGCTTATGCATATTTTGCCGGAGGAAGGCTGGGAGTAAAGAAAATGATTCAGAATATTTTTAATCCTGCAATTACTGCATTTGCAACACAAAGTTCTGTAGCTACCCTGCCTGTTAATATGGAAGCATGTAAAAATATCGGAGTACCAGAGGATATCTCTAACATCGTTCTGCCTATGGGAGCTACCATGCATATGGATGGTTCCGTACTTTCATCCATAACTAAAATTGCTTTTCTATTTGGTGTGTTCCAAATGCCCTTTACAGGGGTAGGAACCTATGCAATGGCTGTAATAGTAGCAATTTTAAGTGCATTTGTATTATCTGGTGCTCCAGGTGGTGGTCTGGTAGGAGAAATGTTGATTGTCAGCTTCTTTGGTTTTCCAGGAGAAGCATTCCCATTAGTTGCTACTATTGGGTTTTTGGTGGATCCAGCAGCTACCTGCCTCAATTCGTCAGGTGATACCATTGCATCCATGATTGTCGCACGTTTGGTAGAAGGTAAGGATTGGATGTTAAAGAGAGAGAAAAATAAAATAAAAAGAAAGGAAGAAGAAGAGATGAAAATTCTGGAAATGACAAAAGCCCCTGAAACTAACGGAGCATCTTAGGGATATAAAGTAAAAAAGTATTTAAGACTACCTGCTTTCTGGCAAATATGAGGGATTTTGCAACTTTTAATGAGAATATTTCGTATCAAAGCCGGTCGCAGTTGTGCGGCAGTAAAGACCCTTTCAAAGGGTGTACTATGTGAAATTGAAGCAATTGCTATAAAATAAGGAGGAAATAATATGAAAATTACTGTAATTGGAAGCCATCTTTGCCCAGATACCTTAGCTGCATTAAATAAACTTTCTTCTGCTGGAGCAGATATCGATTTTAAGGATATCCTGTCCTGTTATGCAGATTTAAAGGAATATTTAAAATTGAGAGATACTAATGCTCTTTACGATGAAATCAGAGGAACAGAACGACTAGGAATTCCATGCTTTGTTTTAGAGAACAATGAACTGACCATGGATATCAAAAAGGCCCTAGAGGACTAAGAAAAAGATATTAAAGACATAATAAAGAAAGGAAGAAGAAACATGAAAATTATCGAAACAACAAAAGCTCCCGGAGCTATTGGACCATACTCTCAAGGATATGAGGTGAACGGAATAGTTTACACTTCTGGTCAGATTCCGGTTAATCCAGAAAGTGGAGAAATACCAGAGGAAATTGCAGAACAAGCAAAACAAAGCTGTGAAAATGTAGGTGCCATCCTAGAAGCGGCAGGCACAGGGTTTGAAAAAGTATTTAAGACTACTTGCTTTTTAGCAGATATGGGGGATTTTGCAATTTTTAATGAAGTTTATGCAAAATATTTCGTATCAAAGCCGGCCCGCAGTTGTGTGGCAGTAAAGACCCTTCCAAAGGGTGTATTATGTGAAATTGAAGCAATTGCTGTAAAATAAGGAGGAAATAATATGAAGATTACTGTAATTGGAAGCCATCTTTGCCCAGATACTTTAGCTGCATTAAACAAGCTTTCTGCTGGTGGAGCAGATATTGATTTTAAGGATATCCTGTCCTGCCATGCAGATTTAAAGGAATATTTAAAACTGAGAGATACTAATGCTCTTTACGATGAAATCAGAGGAACAGAAAGCCTGGGAATTCCATGCTTTGTTTTAGAGAACAATGAACTGACCATGGATATCAAAAAGGTTTTAGAAGGTTAAGAAAAAGACCTGGAAGAAATATCGGACCTAACGCAGATACTTAGTGTAAGCCAAGGATTGGCTGTTAAAGAGACAAAAAATAAAATAAAAAGAAAGGGGATGCTACATAAAAACGCATGGTGGGATAACAGCGTTTGCAGCATCCTTTTATCATATAAGGAGAATGTGGTGAAAATGATAATTATAGGAGGAGTGGCCGGCGGTACCGGAGCTGCTGCCAGGCTTCATTGGAATGATGAAGAACAATTCCGTTCAGTCCTGTGCAGTAGTGAAGTCGGTTGCTTTTCACTCAGCTCCAGAACCGGGTTTTCTAGAAGCTGTGCGGCAGCTATCTGGAGGATTTTTAATGACTGAATTATTTTTGGTGATAGAATTTGCTTTTGTTCATTTTTTAGTGATAACTTCATAAGCATTTTTCCATTGAATGCATTTTGTTATGCACAGCTTAAATATAGCATATAGGTGTGGAAACTTAAGTGAAGATATAAAAAAGGAGCAAATTGTATTCACTTATTATTTAAGTTATAATAGATGTAGCTAATATGAGAAAATAAGAGAAAACATGAGGAAATGTGGAGGAAACATGAAAAAAACGATATCTGTAGTAGTTTTGGATTCCAAGGCCGGAGAATTTTATGCAAAAGAAATCAATGAACTGTTTAGGGAATATGTAGAAATAACAACATACAGTGTGAGTGACGGGTCTGCCATGGGAACGTTGCCCAAGGCAGATTTATTTGTGATTTCAACAGATGCATATGGTTCTGCAGAAGAGGTGGCCCGCCATGTTCCTATAGACAGCCTAACCATGGGCATTGAGGTTTCTTATCGGTGGAGTACACTGCAAAAACTCAGTATGATACCAAAGGGAACTCGAGCGCTTTTTGTAAACTTGACGGATACCATGGCCCGGGAGGCTATTGCACAGCTGCAGCAGCTGGGAATAAATCATATTCGTTTTATTCCATTTTATCCAGGTGATATTTTGGAAGAGCCGGTGGATATGGCTGTAACGCCGGAGGAGGAGAGATATGTACCTCAGAGCATAAAGAAGGTTTTAAATATCGGACACCGTTCCTGTACTTCGGGGATGATGATTGAGATTGCTTTGCGTCTAGAACTTGAAGAGCTGCTGGAGACGAAAAAATTCCAGAATTATTTTCATGAAATGGCAACGAATAATTACAGTTTTAATCAGATATACGGCCGTTCTAGAAGACTGGAAAGTCAGTTCCATATTTTGATGGAAATATTGGATGAGGGACTGGTAGGTGTTAATGAAAAGGGTGAAATCTTTGCATGCAACAAGAAAGCCTGCCAAATTGCAAAGATTGAGGAGAATCTTGTTCTTGGCAGATGTGGGGAAAAAGTATTTCCGTATATTCCCTTTTATAGCGCCCTGAGGGACAAGAAAGAAATTCCACCTAAAGTGATTAAGTTGGGTGGCGTAAACGTAAGTATTGCAGTTATACCGGTTCTACGTCAGAAGGAATGCATCGGTGCATTTGCTACCCTGCAGGAATTTAGTGAGCTGGAATCCAAGCAGAATGAGTTAAGAAGCCAGCTGCTGAAAAAGGGTCATTGTGCCAAGTATACCTTTGATGATGTAATCGGAGAGTCAGATTGTATCTGTCAGACGAAGAGGATTTTAAAAAGGATGGCAGCTACCGAAAGTCCGGTTTTAATTGTAGGTGAGACAGGAACGGGAAAAGAACTGTTGGTTCATGCGGTGCATTGTGCATCTAAACGGAGCAAGAGCCCTTTTATAGCCATTAATGTGGCAGCCATGCCGGAAAATCTTTTGGAAAGCGAGCTTTTTGGCTATGAAGAAGGTGCATTTACTGGTGCAAAAAAAGGAGGACGTCCCGGTCTGTTTGAATTTGCCCATGGTGGTACCCTATTTCTCGATGAAGTAGAAGGGATGAGTCAGGCCATGCAGGTAAAGCTACTAAGAATTCTGCAGGAAGGCGAAGTCATGCGTGTAGGCGGTAGCGGAATCATAAGTGTTGATGTCAGAATTGTTGCAGCAACCAATGAATCTCTGGATCAGAAGGTGGAGGAAGGAAGCTTCCGAAAGGACCTGTATTATCGCCTGAATACCTTGACGGTTGTAGTACCGACGTTACGGGAACGGGGAGAGGATGTTTTTCTTTTGATGGAGCATTTTAAAGAGGAGCTCCAGGGTGACTTTAGGTTATCAGAGGAAGTAAAACATTTTCTGCGTCAGTATTCCTGGCCGGGAAATATCCGGGAACTGCATAACACAGTGGAATACTTTGTTTATACCGGAAAACAGGTGATTGAGATGGACGATTTACCGCCTACTATTTTCCATGGTCGGACATTTAGAACGGTGAATGTGGAGAAGAAGGAGAGACTGCAGGAGGTGCCTTCGCCCTTTTGGTTCGTTCTAGAAGAGCTTTATATGGCAGTGGAGCGGGATGAGTTTATCGGAAGGGATAAATTGATGCTAAAGGCGAAGGGCCAGCATCTTTTATTATCTCAAAAGGAGATTCGGGATATTTTAAAGGACATGGAGGAAAAGGGTTTTGTAAAAATCAGAAAGGGAAGAGGCGGCAGTAGGATTACCCTAAAGGGGAAGGAATACTGGCAGAGCCGGGATATGTATCGTTGATGAAATTATTTTAGAATGCTATTATTAAAGAAGGAAAGTTGACGTTATTTTTAGTTAACTAATATATTGGTGAAACCATTTTTAATTATAAAATGAAAAGCAAACCCTATAGAATTTTATAGAATAAGGCCGAGAATAAATGATGGATGAATGAAGAGCTGCATTTCAGATTACAAAAAGATTGGATTTTTATTATCCAGTCTTTTTTTGTTATAATGTTATTCGTTATGATGTATTTGTCAATGGCAGAAGGAAGACCATGCCGAAGGTTTTAATTTATTAAGAAAAACTTAATCCATATGTATGGGGATTTGGAAATTGTGAACATCATCACATACTGATAGCAATATTGTGGAAAAATACAAAAACATCAGACCAGATTAAGAATTTTGTTATTGAACAAGGTGGTCGAGCTGGTTTGTTTAATATGGTAAAAATGGCTACTATTATTGGAGATGATAAAATGAGAAAGAAATTTTTTGAGCAGTTTCTCAGACCATGTGAATTACTAGTGAACGCATAACTGTTTAGTATTGTAATTATTGCGTAAAAGTATAAATCTAAAGTAAGTGATCATGTCTCTTTAATTCAAGGGGGCATAGGGAGTCTATTCTAATATTTCTACGTATCAGTATCATCTTATAGCCAAAATATATGTGGAGACAGTTGTGAATCTGAGCAAAAGGCAGTAAAAATAAGGAGAAATGAGTATGAGTAAAAAGATAAAATTTGTAGCATCTTATAGTGGAGGGAAGGACGGTATGCTTGCACTGTATCGAGCTATAGAAAGCGGGTATGAGCCAGTAAGCTTACTGACTACTTATAACGAGAGTGCTAATCGTTCATGGTTTCATGGGGTACCAGTAGAGGTTTTGAATAAAGTTTCACAACTTATAGATATTCCTTTAGAGCTTGTAAAAACAGGAGCTGGAGACGACTACGCTAAAGATTTTGAAAAGGCATTGTTAAAACTTAAAGACAGCGGTGTTAATGCTTGCATTTTTGGTGATATTGATATACAAGCTCATTATGACTGGTGTGATTCTCGTTGTAAAGCTGCTAAGATTGAAAGTATATTTCCACTTTGGAATGAAAGTAGAAAAGAATTGGTTTATGAATTTATAGAAAGTGGATTTAAAGCTGTTATAACCATTGTGGATTCATCTAGACTTAGTGAAAAGTTTCTAGGAAAAACTTTAACAAAAGAACTTATAGAAGAAATTGTAGCTGAAGGCGCAGATATTTGTGGAGAAAACGGAGAATACCACACTTTTGTATATGATGGACCACTTTTTAAACAACCTGTAAACTTTAAATTTGATGAAATAATAAGAAATGGTAATTATTCAGTATTGCCTCTTTCGCTAGAATAAAAATATAGTTTCAACATATAAGGGACGGTTCATAATTATATCTTAAGTAAATTTAGATTATAGCATTAAATAATTAATTAAATTTGACTTAGGGGGAGGGGTAATGTTAGATGAAGCGTTTTTAGCGATAGCTTCACTACAAGAAGTACTAAATGGTAAGAATCCAAACCTCTTAGATGAATGGATATCACATTATTCTAATTCTAAAATTAAAGAGATAAAAAGCTTTGTAAAAGGTATACTTAAAGATTATACTAGCGTAACTAATGCTAGTATGTATCCTGAAAGCCACCAAATGGTGGCTTTCATCAAATTTGACGAAGAACCAATTTTAAGTATAAATCAACACATATAGACATAGAAAAGAATTCTATGAGTTTTTTAGTTCTAAATCCTCTCTTAATTCGTTATTTCCCTGTCTTAGTTTTTTTATTTCATACTGATATGAATAGAGTGCCGTTCAATGTCATAGAAATGTATTTTAATTGTATTTTCTTCATATCCACTAATCCAATAGATAAGAAATTGCAATAAATAGATAATGCTTTCGCTTCATCAACAACAGACATATTGGATTATTGAACTTTAATTTCTCCTCTATAATTATTTAATTCTTTGTTTAAGTTAAACTTATTTTAGACCAAGTACTTTTTTATAGTATCAAGTATTATAGGAACATTTTTCATTATTTGATTGTTATTTACTTCGCTTATAGTAATTCTGAAATAATTATTGCATCTATATTCCTTAAGAAAACATTCAGTTGTATTAAATATTTTGATATTTTTATGGTGTAATGAATTAAGTATTTTATCATGTTTTAAAGAGCCATCCGCATAAATACAACCAAAATATCCTGATTCAGGAATATTATATTTTATTCTTGGATGTTTATATTTTAATAAAGTATTTTTTAAAGAGCCTATGCGTTCGGCATATAAATTAACTAATTGCTTCATATAAGTATCGAACATTCCGTTTTTTATGTATATTTCTAAGGCTCCCTGAGATAGTATAGGGCTATTTATATCAGTCCATTTTTTATGTTCTAAAAAACTATTAATTAATAAATCAGGTAATATGAGAGCAGCAACTCTCAAACCAGGCATAAGTATTTTTGAATAACTTTTAAGATAGATTACTTTTGAAGAAATATCATAAGAAAACATTGGATCATTTTTTTTATTCATATCTAAATCAGCAGCAATATCATCTTCAACAATGTATACGTCATATTTATGAGCTAATTTAACAATTTCTTGTTTTTCAAGTTTACTATATGAAGTTCCAGTTGGATTATGAAATCGAGGTATACTGTAAAAAAATTTTATATTTCCATATTTAAATAATTTTTCTAATTCATATAAATCTAGTCCATTAAAATCTCTATTTATGCCCAAAACTGGAATATTATTAAGCTCCAAAGATTTTATCATTCCATGGTATGTAGGCTGTTCAATTAGAATATTAGATTTTCCGTTCGGAAACGGCATTATTGATAATATGTTTAATGCTTGTTGAGAGCTTGATGTAATAAGTATATTATCTGGCTTTGCAAATATTTGATAGTTTTGAATATGTTTTGATAGCACATTAATTAATGAGTTCAAGCCTCTAGGATCGGAATAAGAAAATAGTTTCTCTTTGTATAAATCTATTGATTTATTTAGACAGTGTTGAAAATTCTCATATGGAAAAGCTTCAGCACTTAAATTTACAGCTGAAAAATCAATTATAGTTTCCTTAGCAGTACTTAGCTTATAAAAATTATCAACTATGTAATATCCACTTTTAGGTACAGAATAGATAATATGATCTTGTTCAAGCTTTGAATAAGCTTTTAAAACTGTGCCAGTACTACACTGAAACAATTTTTGAATAAATCTTATAGAAGGCAATTTTTTTGGATGATTTAATTTCTCTGTTTTTATACTGTTTTTAATATATTCTATAATCTCTTCATATTTAAGCAAAATGAATCACTCCTTAAGTACTGTACTAGCACAGATCTGAATTTTACTTGTTGATATATAGATTACACTATAATACCATAATTGTAAGAAGTATGTAAGTGAAAAATAATAACTTAATACGTCTTTTTTGTTAAATTAAAGGAGGATATAATTATGGCAAAACAATACCCAAAATTCATAGGAGCTGCAGTTCAGGCTGCACCAGTATATTTAGATTTAGATGCAACAGTTGAGAAATCTTGTAGATTAATTGATGAAGCAGCATCAAATGGAGCAAAATTAGTTGCATTTCCAGAAGCATTCCTTCCAGGTTATCCTTGGTTTGCATTTATCGGACATCCTGAATATACAAGAAAATTCTATCATGAATTATACAAAAATGCAGTTGAAATTCCAAGTTTAGCAGTTCAAAAAATAAGTGAAGCAGCTAAAAGAAATAAAACATATGTATGTATTTCTTGTAGTGAAAAAGATAACGGTTCATTATATTTATCACAATTATGGTTTAATCCAGATGGAGATTTAATCGGAAAGCATAGAAAAATGAGAGCTTCAGTTGCAGAAAGATTAATCTGGGGAGATGGAAGCGGAAGTTTAATGCCAGTATTTGAAACCGAAATAGGTAATTTAGGTGGATGTATGTGCTGGGAACATCAAGTGCCATTAGATCTTTTAGCAATGAATTCACAAAATGAGCAAGTTCATGTAGCATCTTGGCCAGGATATTTCAATGATGAAATATCAAGCAGATACTATGCAATTTCTACTCAAACATTTGTATTAATGACTTCATCAATTTATTCAGAAGAAATGAAAGATATGATTTGTTTAACCCCTGAACAAAGAGAATACTTTGATACATTCAAGAGTGGACATACTTGCATTTATGGACCAGATGGAGAACCAATAAGTGAAATGATCCCAGCAGAAACAGAAGGAATAGCTTATGCAGAAATAGATGTAGAAAAAATAATAGATTTTAAATACTACATTGATCCAGCAGGGCACTATTCAAATCAAAGTTTAAGCATGAATTTTAATCAAAATCCTACGCCAGTTGTTAGAAAGTTTGGAGATAGCAAAAATAAGGTTATAACGTATGAAGAAATTAATTTGTCAGTAGGTAGCGAAGAATAAAAAAACACTTATAGATATAAAATCAATGGGATAGTTTTAGCGATTTACTTTCAAATATATGTTATACACTCCTAGACTGATAGTTTAGGAGTTTTTTGTAATATTTAAGTTAGTTACATTGACAAAATTTCAATACAAGAGTATGTTAAGTATAACTAGTATAAAAAGTAATACTGAAAGGAAGATTGCTATGAATAAAAAAGCTTCGGAAGATAAATATATGGGTTCTGTGAAGGTAGGTCCAAAGGGACAGATTGTTATTCCAAAGGAAGTGAGAGATATGTTTGATATTTCTCCAGGAGATACTTTAATTTTGCTTGCAGATGCCCAAAAAGGTATTGCAATTGAACGGTATGAGATTTTTTCTAAGATTGCTGATGCAATTTTTGCAGGTAAAGCACGGGAGATTTATCCATTGGAATCGGAAGAAGATTCACTTGTTTTTGCTAAAGAAATAAAAAAATTGAGTGAGTCTGAAGGAGAAGATGATGAGTAAAATAGTATTTTTCAGCATCCCAGCTCATGGGCACACTAATCCTACTATAGCAGTAGTAGATGAATTGGTAAAACGTGGTCATGAAGTTTGGTATTATTCCTTTTATGAGTTTCAGGAGAAGATTGAAAACGCAGGTGCAAAATTTATTCCATGCGATAGCTATTTGCCAGAACTTACGCCAGATATAGAAAAGAAAGTGGGAAAGGATTTTGCATCCCTTATAGAGATGACAGCAGATATGACTATGAGTCTAGATGAAAAGGTATGTAAAGAGCTTAAAGAATTTAAGCCGCACTGTATAGTATCAGATTCTATATGTATTTGGGGAAAATTATTTGCAATAAAATTAAATGTACCATATATTTGCTCTACTACGACCTTTGCAATGAACAAACATACTGCAAAGTTAATAAAACAGAGTCTAAAAGAAGTGTTCCGTATGTTTATAGGCATTCCAAGAATTAATAAAAAGATAAAGCTGCTCCAGGAAAAAGGCTATAATGTAAAAAACTTTATAAGCATTATTCAAAATGACAATGATACTGATACAATCATTTATACATCTAAAGAATTTCAGCCTATGGTAGAAACATTTTCAGATAAGTATGCTTTTGTAGGACCTTCTTTCCGAGTTCCAGAAGCTGAACAAATTGAAAAGAAATATCCACTGATTTATATTTCATTAGGAACGGTGTTGAATCAAAATAGACATTTTTATCAAAACTGTATTCAGGCATTAGCTGATGTAAATTGCCAAGTTATCATGTCTGTTGGAGAAAAGGCAGATATCTTTAGTTTTGATAAGTTACCAGACAATTTTAAAGTTTATCCCAAAGTTGAACAATTAAAAGTTTTACAGCAGACTGATGTGTTTATTACTCATTGTGGGATGAATAGCATAAGTGAAAGTTTATATTTTGGTGTACCATCCGTTTTATTTCCATTACACAGTGAAGAAGCTATGGTGGCCAACCGAGTAGCAGAACTAAATGCTGGAAAAAGATTAAAGTCAGATACTGCAAGTAGTATTCGAGAAACTGTTTTACAAGTATTGAATGATATATCCTACAAAAGAAATGCAGAAGTGATTTCTAAAAGCTTACAGAAAGCTGGAGGAGCTAGTGCAGCTGCAAATAAGATAGAGAAGGTTTGTAGTGAAAGCTTAGATAGAGAGTGAGAGGATTCGCTGAATACATTTCATCAAAAGATATTTAATTAAATATGATCTTTAAAAATGGCTGGAAATTTAAGTTATAATTAGAAATAGTTCAATTTGTTGAAAAAATAAAATTAGGCAAGGATATTACAAAACAAGATATAATATATTTAACATTCACTCCTATTATGGGAGGAAAAATAGGGATAGCGGATAAAATAATTAATGCTATACACGTAGTAAAAGATATAAACAATGACTATAAGTATGATGTCGAATCAATACTATATGCTTTTGCAAATAAATTTTTAAACGGAAAAGATTTGGAAAAAGAAAGCTTTCTCATCAGAGCTGTATTGCTGAATTGAAGCTATCATTCGTAGTGGAGAATCTAGAGGTTCTCCTTTTTTATTTTTTCGAAATAGGAAAATAATGTAATAGTTAAAAAAAGGAAGATATTTTTGGATATTTGGTATTTTAGGCTTATTATAGTCATTTCATAAGATTGACTGTAATATAATGGTATGCTATAACGAAGACATTAACAACTAATAAAATATTAGCAAAAAGAAAGGTAGCTAAAAGGAGGTGAAATTACAAAAATACGGAAAGTTTATCAATAATCTTATCCACATCAAATTGAGCATTGGGGACAGTAAATTAAAGAAGTTTTCTCTGGTCACAGTCTAAAATTCAGATAATATTTTCGTAGGCATAAACATCAACACTTATAAGTGAGGCAGATAAGTCATTTGCTTTCTTTATGGTATCACTACCTTTCTATAGAAAAAATGGAGAAATCAGAAAAGGAATATCCTAAGTAAAATACTGATTAAAGTCTCATATAATCAGCTTTTATCCAATGAAAATGCCTTAATACGGCTATCATTAGAGATGAAACACTTGAGTAAGCAGCATGTGATACTTAAGTCAGTGGACAAGCTTTTGTAATAATATATAGGGATACAATATGAAAACTTAATATATACTCTGGAAAATAAATTTTCTATAAAAACAGCTTAAATCCTTAGAAATTAAGGATTAATAATGAAGAATGAAGAATTTAGGAAAAAATTCACTAAAGGTGAATTTCTTAAAATAAAATTTGTTTTTAAAAAGTCCAAAGGCTTGGGCCGTGGAGTTTTAACCATAATTCTTCATCTTTAATTCTTAATTCTTCATTCAAGAAAAGACTTTTTGTTATGGAAATTAAAATCATGCATAAGTTAAATTTTCATTGTGGAACCCTATAGTACTCTATCAAAAATGAACGAACTAACCTTCTTTAATGTCCTGTTAAGAATAATTAACATTAGGATACTCCAATTGAAAGTTACTATTAATTTGATCAAAATAAAATAAGTTCTATAGCCTAGCTGCTGACTACAGAATTTATAATGTAAAGGAGCATGGGTATGAAAAAATCTTATTTTAAAAGGTTTATGGCATCTATTCTTATCATGTGTACAATTTTTGGTTTCACTTCAATTTCTACTGTAAAAGCTGTTGATAACAGTGATGCTATGGTAGTTGGAAATGATTATCCCATAGTTATGGTACATGGATGTTTTGGTTGGGGAAGCAATGAGGCAGCCGGTCTTTATTACTGGGGAGGTCAGGAAAGTCTGACTAAAAAGCTTAGGGAGAAGGGTTATACTGTATATTCTCCATCTATCGGACCTGTTTCAAGTAACTGGGATAGAGCATGTGAGCTGTATACATATATTGTAGGCGGCACAGTTGATTATGGTGAATCACACTCTAAAAAATATGGACATGCAAGATACGGACGAAGTTATCCAGGCGTGTACAAAGAAATTGGAACAGAAGATTCATCTGGCAATATTCAGAAAGTTCACCTAATTGGACACAGTATGGGAGGACAGACAACCCGCCTATTGGCACAGCTTTTAGAAAATGGAGATCCTGATGAATTAGAATTTACCACAGACGAAAACATCAATCCACTTTTTACTGGGGGAAAATCATGGGTATCCAGTATTACATCTATTGCTACTCCACATGATGGAAGTCAGGAAGCGCATATAAAATGTGATATTGAGCCCCTCACACATCAATTTGTTGCAGCCATTGCCGCAATAAAAGGCAGAAAGGTTGATTTAGGTGACCTAAATTACGATTTTCAATTAGATCAGTGGGGACTTAGAAGAAAACCTGGCGAATCATGTTTAGACTACAGCAATAAAGTAATTAACAGTGAAATCTGGAAAAAAAGCAAGGATTTAAGTATCTGGGATTTGTCACCGGAAGGAGCACAGGAATTTAATTCCTATGTTAAGGCACAAAGTGATATCAATTATTTTTCAATTGCATGTGTAAATACTCATGAAGATCGATTAACTCATTTTCAGGTACCAAATAAAAATATGAATCCGATTCTTATAAAAACTTCGATATTTATGGGTATGTATACAAACAATAAGAGTGGTGAAGTTCCTATAGATAAAAGCTGGTGGAGAAATGACGGAGTTGTGAGTGTGATATCAGCCATAAACCCTAAGGTTGGTTCAACAGACCAAATGATGGATTATAACGGAACTGCCGTAAAGGGTACATGGAATTATCTTGGTGAATTGGATAATACAGATCATATTGAGGTTTGTGGAATGAAATATGATCGAAACGGAATTGAACAAATGTATTTTAATGTGGCAGAAATGCTTTCAAAACTTCCCATTGAATAATTCATAAAATTTGATATTAAGAAATTCTTAATTATTGGACATGCTGGCAAAGCCGAATTTATTTTAGAATTATAACGTAGTTATACAGGATTCATAGATGTTTTTTCTAAAAAAGAGACTTTGTCAGCAGGTCTATTATTTAATTCTATATGATTAACTCTCGGACAAGCTGGAACAGGACATCGTAGCTTGGTTTCTTATTTTCATTTTCAATTGACATGAGATAGCGAGGAGTTATGTTTATGATTTCAGCTAACTATTCGCGTGTAAGTCCTTTTGTATTTCTGGCAGTTTAAGCCTATCAAAGTTATTATGTTCCATTAGTTCACCTCCAATTCATTAATACTCGTCATCTTCAAACTTGGAAGGTAATTCTAAATAAGACAATAAAAAACCACGATAATTTGTAATTATCGTGGTTTAGCTGCACTTTTAAAACGGTAAATAGATAACATTTAGAACTTCAAGTAGTTTTTTCATTGATTTGATTTAACCTCGAAATTCGATATGTTCGTCGTCCGGGCCTTTAAAGACGACCCTTTTCCAACCCTTTTCTTCAGGGGTTCTAGGACTGGGGATATGCGGCTTAGTCACAACAGGTACACCTGCTTTTATGAGTCTATCGTAATCTGCATCGAAGTCATCGCTAATAAGGCAAAAGTGGTATCCAGAATTCACTTTTTTATTTGTCCAATTCTCAAGTTCTAATACAGTCTCACCTAGTTGAAGATAGACAACTTTTTCAATCTCGGGTACACCAGGAACATCATGTTCAAAATATTTTTTAAACCCAAAGTTTTTTTCATAAAAGTCAATAGACTTTTTTCTGTCTTTTACAGAAATTGCAATATGATCAATGTGTGTAAACATTCATTAATACCTCCTAGTTCATTATTTAGTGTTTATAAGCTCTGTATTCAGTTTTCTTTTGGTAATGCCATTTTAATCTGCAATACGACCCAATTAGAGGAAGTCGTATTTTGGAATCCATGTGTTTCATCATGAGGGGAAAAAATGATGTCTTTTTCTTTTACAAGCATTGGTTCGTTATTTATAGTAATTGTGCCTTCACCGGAAATTACATAAAAAACTTCGTCAATATTGGAATGTTTATGATCAGGTGTTGTTTGTCCAGGGGCGTAAAGCAAAAGACCTATATCTAACTGACCTTCTTTGAATATTTCTTTGCGGGCACTTTTGCCAACTGCAAAGTCTAAAATATTTTCAATGTTAATTTTTTGCATAACAAATTCTCCTTTTTTATATAGTTTTGTTGTATTTATATTTTTAGTCAATCCTCTGTAATTTTTATAATCCCTTTTCTGATTATAAGGGGAACAAATGTTGCGATAGAAGAACTAAATAAAGAATAATTATTCTCTCTTTTATCCAATTAATAAAAAAAATACCAGATGTATTGCCCACAAATCCTAAAGCAGAGGAAATAATACATGATGTAAAACTGCTCATTAGTAATCCGAATAATATCGGTGTATATTTTTTTATTAAATTTTTCATAGTACCAACATTTATTTCAGTATGCAGCAATAACAATGAATAAATTACAAGCGCTTGAGTTTACAAATGAGTTACTGTAAAATTATCATAGTATAGTTACTTTCTTTTTACAAGAAGGCACTTTTCGGTTCAATACTAACCAAATAGTAAGTATTTAATAAAGATGAATTGGAGGAAGCATAATGCCATGTGATAAATCATGTCCGATTGAATATACTGTAAATTTGATAGGGCATAAATGGAAAGTCCTAATAATAAGAAATCTGCTTAATAACGGAACACAAAGATTCTCTGAACTAAGTAAAGGAATTAGTGGAATAAGCCAGAAGATGTTAACGCAGCAGCTTAAACAGTTGGAGTCAGACGGAATAGTTGATAGAAAGGTCTATCCGGAAGTACCACCGAGGGTAGAATACTCACTGACCGAACTTGGACACTCATTGAAACCAATCTTGGATTCTATGAACACATGGGGTGTTGCACACATTAAACAAAGTAGTATTAAACAATAAAAACCAATTTTAGTAAACTTTCAAAATTTCACTCTCTAAGGAGTTATTATCTTTTTAAACATAGTTATTTAGAGAGATATCCTACAACATACTGCGAATATCTTTATCTGCATCAAATCATACTATTAATAATAACCTATAGAACGCTCGGAATTTGAGCCACCTTGAGGATGAATCAAGCTCTTGATTCATCAATATTAAATAACTTACTTCCGTAGGAGGGCACACCTCCCCTAACGATTTGACGCTACATTTTTACAATGAGGCAGTAATCAAGGTTATATCTAGGAGAGGGCTTGTGAAAGCTCTCTAGATATCTTCAAGGTATACTGTAAAGTTGCTGTTGAAAGTATAAATATAAGAGTCCAGAAATTTATTTGCATCCTCGATGTTATCAATACCATAAAGAAGGAATTCAACGGGAAGACGAATTTGTAATGTCCACCATAAATGTTTAAAGCGCCTTCTAGTCTATAGATAGAGTGCATCTATAGTTGTATCTCTAATTTATTAAGACATCTGTCGAATTAAGTGTTATTTGGGGTTACCCACTCTAGGATTTCTTCGATAGTTAAATAACAACAGAAGAAAACAGAAAAAATGCAAGAAGATGCAAGGAATTGACTATATAAGTATTTATCATTATTCTCAAAAAATATAACTTTTAAAATTACAACCACTAGCTTCAGCAATTTACTGAAGTCTTTTTCTGATGTTAGCTGTAAAGTAGCTGAAAGATGGATAGATGAACTGCTTTTGTTTGAGAAAGATGATTTATAAACAGGGTTTGTTGATTTACCACTATTAATAATAAACTATACACTAAAACACCAGACTTTAAATATTCATTATGATAGAGATAAATGGAGGTAAGGATGCTATGAAAAATGGATATAAGACAGCACAAGTAGCAAAGATAATAGGTATACACCCTAATACTGTGAGATTGTATGAAAAACTAGAATTGATACCTAAACCTCAAAGATTATCCAATGGATATCGGGTTTTCTCAGAGTTTCATATTACGCAATTTAAGCTGGCTAGGACAGCACTTAAAGTTGAGGTGTTGCAAAGTGGTCTTAGGAAAAATATGATTAATATTATTAAATTATCTGCCCAAGGTGAATTCCAAAAGGCAATTGTATGTACTAATAGCTATATAGATCAAGTTAAAATAGAACAGAAAAATGCAGAAGAGTCTATAGAAATTACAAAAAAATTACTCTCTGGTATACAGGAGAAAGAAGATGACGTAGCTTTCACAAGAAAACAAACTGCAGAACATTTGAATATTACCATAGATACGTTAAGAAATTGGGAGATGAATGGATTATTTTCTGTAAAAAGAAAACAAAATGGATATCGGGTATACACTAAAAACGATATTCAATTATTGAAGATAATACGTTCTTTACGCCTTGCAAATTATTCTCTTGCGGCAATTTTGCGCATGGTAAATGCACTATCCAATAATTCAGAAATCGATATACGGGAAGTTATTGATACCCCAAAAGCTGATGAAGATATTGTAACAGTATGTGATGAGCTTCTTACTTCACTAAGTAACGCGGAGTTAAATGCAAATTGTGTTTTAAGTCAGCTAAAATCCATGCAAGAAAAATTTAATATAAATCCTACATTATAACACCAGACTTTATTCTGGTGTTATTCTTTTTTATGTATTAAAAATAGGAGGTTTTTTAAACATGGAAACAGTTAAAATTCATGCCTTATGTAAATCATATGGGAGTATACAAGCTGTAAATAAGGTTAGCATATCCGTTAAAAATGGAGAAGTATTTGGATTACTTGGTGCTAATGGGGCAGGGAAAAGTACTATCATTGAATGTGTTTTAGGTACGAAGAAATTTGATAGCGGCTCAATTTCTATTTTAGGAATGAATCCACAAACGCAGAGAAAAGAATTATATCAGAGAGTTGGAATCCAATTTCAAGAATCAAACTATCAAGACAAACTAACAGTAGAAGAACTTTGCGAAGTTACACAAGCTCTTTACAAACAGCCAGTAAGTTATGAGAAATTGTTAAAACAGTTTGGCCTTTCAAATAAATGTAAAAGCCAAGTGAGTGAGCTCTCAGGTGGTCAAAAGCAGCGACTATTTATTATACTCGCTTTAATTCCTAACCCAGAAGTTGTGTTTTTAGATGAACTAACTACAGGACTTGACACTAGAGCAAGGAGAGAGGTATGGAAAGGACTTTTAGATTTAAAAAAGAAAGGACTTACTATCTTTTTAACTTCGCATTTTATGGATGAGGTAGAAGTATTGTGTAATAGGATTTGTATTCTTAAAAAAGGGGAAAGCATTTTCTATGGAACAGTACAGGAAGCAATTGCAGGAAGTCCATATGAAAAATTTGAGGAAGCATATTTATGGTATATAGGCGAGGGGGAAGAGGATAATGAAAGCATTTAAAACAATGTTGAAAACAGAACTGAAATTGTCCCTGCGAGGGATGGACATGTTTATTTTTGCAATTTGCATGCCAGTAGTGGTAACAATCCTTATCGGTATTATCTACGGAGATAAATCAGCATTTGATGGTGCGGGATACACTTTTTTAGAACAATCATTTGGAGCTATTACTACAATTGCAATATGTGCAGGTGGCGTCATGGGATTACCGCTGGTAGTATCTGACTATCGTCATAAAAAAATTCTAAAGAGGTTTAAAGTAACACCTATAAGCCCTGCTGTGATTTTAACAGTTCAGGTAGTAATTTATGCATTTTACGCCATTGCTTCACTTATACTTGTTTATGCTATTGCAGCAATTTTCTTTGGCTTTAGATTAAATGGTTCTTGGATCCAGTTTTTAGCTTCTTATTTCTTAGTGATGGGCTCTATATTTAGTATAGGGCTTATGGTAGGAGGAATTGCTCCAAATTTAAAGACAGCAAGTGTTATGGCAAGTATGTTATATTTTCCCATGTTGATTTTTTCAGGGGCAACGCTGCCCTATGAAGTTATGCCAACAGCGCTTCAAAAGTGTTCTAATATACTACCATTGACGCAAGGAATAAAGCTTTTAAAAGCAACTTCACTTGGTTTAGCTGTAGATAATATAATGATGCCAAGCATTGTGATGATTGCTCTTATGGTAATATGCACCGGTATAGCTATTCGATTTTTCAGATGGGAATAATGGTGAATATTCAATTGTCAAAAGCGATATACTAATAAACTATATTACATGTCACTGATATGGTGAACTGTACAATAATAATAACTAATTTTAAATTTAACTCACAATATTATATGTGATTGTGTTGACGGATTAGATAACGCTATTTTAAAGAGTTGAGAGTTATGATGAATTATTTAAAAATAGCTTACCCTATGGTATAATTTTGAGTATAAATAAAGCATTAAGGGGGTGGCGATTTGGCACAGCAATATACCAAAAAAATGATTCGTGAGGTATTTATAAAGATGCTGAATGAGCGTCCACTTAACAAGATCACAGTTAAGGATATTGCTACAGAATGTGAGATCAACAGAAATACTTTTTATTATTACTACACAGATGTATATGCACTTTTGTCAGAAATCTTCCAAACAGAACTTCAGACAGTCATTGATGAATATAATGATACACTCTCCTGGGAGGAGAGTTTTACTGTGGCTGCTAAATTTGCTTTAGAAAACAGAAGAGCAGTTTATCATGTATATAATTCCATGCAGAGAGAAGAGTTAGTGAACTATATATTCAATGTATCAGGAAATGTTATGATTCGGTATGTTGAAAGAGTAAGTGATGGTATCTCAGCTTCTTTGGAAGATAGAAAACTAATTGCTTCCTTCTATCAGTGTGCCCTCACTGAAATGGTACTACGCTGGATTGCTTCTGGAATGAAGGAAGACCCTGATACTATCATCAGACGAATTGGGTACCTCTTCGATGGAAATATTGAGTTATCCCTTAAGCGAAGTGCTGGTTTAAATGATGTTTAGCAAAAATAAATATGAAATTTCTTTTATATCAGACATTTTGACCTAAATGCCTAAAAAATAGATAAACAAACTGCGGTGTTCGAATTTCGAACACCGCAGTTTGTTTATCTAATGAAAAGGACACAAAAAGACTATATCATAGACTTATAGAAAGCTTACAGATAATAAGTATCCACAAAATTAAATGAGGACTTATTATTATGACACCATATTGGCATACTAGTAGAGTGAATATAGAAGGACTCTAAATATGATAGTAGTATTTAGAAAACTATAAAAAAATTAAGAAAGAGGTAGATAATAATGAAATTAAAAACACATGATGATAGACTTACTCTTACAAATGGAAGTTACCATGCTTTAGTAAATGCAAGAAAGCCGAAAGGAATTGAAGATAAAAAAGCTTATTTAATTGGTACTGGAATTGGAGCTTTAGCTGCTGGTTGCTTTCTAATTCGTGATGCTCACATGGATGGCAGTAAGATTACTTTCTTAGAGCAATTAGACATTCCAGGCGGATCTTTAGACGGTCAAGTTCGTCAGAATATGGGTTATGTAGCACGTGGCGGACGTGAAATGGGTCACCATTTTGAGGTTTTATGGAGCTTATTTAGTTCATTACCATCTACAGAAGATCCTAATATGAGTGTTTTAGATCATTTTTATTATACAAACTACGATGATCCAAACTTTAGCAATTGTCGTATTACTAAAAATCAAGGTGAGCGCTATGACAATGGAAAATTCAATTTGGGTCAAGACTTAGCAAAAGAATTAGCTGCTTTTGTAAATATGCCAGATGAAGAACTTGAAGATAAAGCTATTGAAGATATTTTTTCTGAAGAGCTTTTAAACACTGATTTCTGGACATATTGGAGAACAATGTTCGCTTTTGAAAACTGGCATAGTGCTTTAGAGATGAAATTATATATGAATCGTTTCATTCACCATGTTGACGGATTGCCAAATCTTTCTGCACTACAATTTTCAAGACATGATCAATACACTTCATTTGTAAAACCTATGGTTAAATATTTAGAAGACCATGGTGCTAAATTCGAATATGGAGTTACTGTTGATAACGTTGAATTCTCAATTTCAAATGATAAAAAGGTTGCAAAGAAAATAGTTGCAACAGATAAAACTGGAAAAGATATATCTATTGATTTAACAGAAAACGACTTAGTGTTTATCACTAATGGTTCTATGACTGAAAGTTCAGGATATGGTGATGACAATACTCCTGCACCATTTAATAGAGAGCCAGAAGGATGCTGGAAGTTATGGAGAAATATAGCAGCTCAATCAGATGAATTTGGAAGACCTGATAAATTCTGTACACATACAGAAAAATCTAATTGGGAATCTTGTACAGTAACTTGTCATGATGAACGTGTTCCTGAGTACATTGAAAAAATCACAAAACGTTCACCATATGGCGGACGTACTGTAACAGGAGGAATAGTTTCAGCTCTTGACTCTTCATGGCTGATGAGTTGGACGATAAACCGTCAAGAACAATATTATGGACAGCCTGAAAAAGACGTTGTTGTTTGGGTATATGGTTTATTCTCTGATGTTCCAGGAGATTATATTAAGAAACCTATGAGAGATTGTACTGGTAAGGAAATCACAAAAGAATGGTTATATCATATAGGCGTTCCTACAGATGAAATTGAAGAATTAGCAGGATCATGTACTGCAGTTCCTGTTATGATGCCATTTATTACATCTATGTTTATGCCTCGTGCAGCTGGAGATCGTCCATATGTTGTACCAAAGAATGGAGTAAACTTTGCTTTCCTTGGACAATTTGCTGAAACATTAGATGATCCAGGCCGTGATACTGTATTTACTATAGAATATTCAGGACGTACAGCTATGGAAGCAGTATATGTTTTAACTGGAGTTGAAAAAGGAGTTCCTGAGGTATTTGGTTCAAGATATGACATCCGCTATTTATTAAGCGCAGGTGTATGTTTATTAGATGGAGAAAAACCAAAACTTGATTTACCACCAATGGCTAAACGTAAAGTTTTAAAACAAGTAGCAGGAACAGACGTTGAAAAATTATTAAAAGAATATGGAATTATTTAATGACATTTACAGTTAGATAATTTGATTGAAATCCCGAATTTTAAAAAAATCGGGATTTTAATTTATATATAGTTATTATTTATATGGCTGCTTGGTATATTAATAATATAATAGAATATCATACGAAGGAGGAACTTCTGTGAAAGAAAAAACAGATCTTAAGCAAGGTTATATTCCTAATATAGGAGAAATGCAAAGCTGGTATGAAGATGATTTACGAAAAGAAGCTCTAAAATCATCGGAATACGAAAATAATAAAAAAATAGAAGAGCAAGGGACGTTTTTTAAAGCTTTTCGAAGACTTGAAGAAAGGGATTATGAAATTCCTCTAGATTCTAAAAGAAACAATGTTTATTACGAAAAATATAAAACTTATGTGGAAGAAGAAACGGAAAACAAGGGCAAAAAGATACAAGAAATTGAAAATTCAATTGAATATGAAAAGTTTTTTCTTCGTTGGGAAAGAAGGGTCAACAGCGAGAGTAATAATTATAGTCATTATGGCAGTAATTCAGCTACAAGATATCGAGTTGATTGCATAAAAAAATTGGAAAAAGAGTTAGAGACAATTCTAGAAAATTCTCCAGAAGCATGGGAATTTTATCATAAACGTCAATTGACAAGTGATATAGAAACCCAACATCAGCAGCGTTTGGTAACTGTACCTTATGTAGTTGAAGCAAAACAAAAAGTAATAGATTCGTTGAATTTAGGTGTTCCTGTGTATATTGTAGGACATTTGGGAAGTGGAAAAACACAATTAGCAACTGAAGCAGCCTTAGATTTTACTATTCAAAATAGAATACAAATAGAATTAGAAGATAAGATGGAGGATTGGTTTTCTAGAAATCCAAATGCCACAGAAAGTGATGCTATTGAAAAATTTGGAGAATTTAATGAAGAAAGAAAACTACACTATAAAAATATTTTAACTAATGGAAGTAAAGAGGAAATAGAATCGCTGCAGCCACTATTTATATCTGGCTCCCACAATTTAACTTATGAAGATATGTTTGTAGAGAAAACTTTGTCTCTCAAACACAGTTTCTCCCAAGGATCTTTTGCGGATTATCTGAACATGATTATAGGAGATTTTTATGAGTGGATGGATGAGCACAGAACTAGACTAGAGAAGATGACTGATGAAGAACAGTTACAACTTAAGATTCAAATATGGAAAAGTTTTTCTGATTTATTGGTAGCAAGTAATAGTGCTTTTGGTACTGAAATCAAAAAAATAGAAAGAGAAATTTTGATTGCAGTAAAAGAAGGCCGCCCTGTAATCGTAGACGAATTAAATACAATTGCTATGCAAAACTTAATTGCTTTAAATGATATTCTGCAGCGTCATGCAGGGAATACAGCTTATATCACAGGAGTTGGTCCTGTTTTGATTAAGTCTGGATTTGGATTTATTGGTACAGGAAACCTGTCAAGTCAAATGGTCAATTATGAAGGAACCAATGAGCTAAATCCAGCATTTAAATCCCGTTTCGTAACCATTGAATATAATTATGTACCTCAAAAGACAATTGGTTCTTTAGAAGATCAAGAGTTCCCAGAAAGAAATGAACTTTTTAGAGTGATAATAGCGCGATTAGCTGATAAAAATGGAAATATCCATCTTCCTAATTCCAAAAGAACATTAGAAGAATTGTTTAGATTTTCTCAATTGTGCAGAGTTACTCAAAATGTTTTTATGGGTAAATGGAAAGATGACGAAGCTCAAAAAGATTGCGGAATGGATGAACTAGAGCTAAGGGAGTCTGTATTATCAATTCGTAATATTTTGCACGTTTTAAATAATTGGAATGGAGGAGAAGAAAAAGACCTAAGCAAAGCTTTGTGGGATGGCTTTATTAGTTCAATCACTTATCCTGATGACCAAAACTATATTCTCTCACAAGCAGTACGTTTTGGATTTTTTCCTATGGGAGAAGGATGGAAGGTTGAGTCAAAAGGTATAGGAGAAGCAACCACAACATATGATGAAATTCGTACTCGTCCATATAACTATGTCCGACCATTAACAGAAACTTTAAGCTATTTAGATGTAGTTCATCTGATATTTGGGAAAGGAACTCCGAGAAAAACTTTACCAAAAGGACTAAAAGAAACTTTTGAAGCTGCTATTGATGATTCATCGCGAATTGATGCGGCAGAGTATCAAAAGCTAGACCAACAATTATCTCACTTAGAGCATTCAAAAGATTTACTTGAATACTTAGAAGGTAATGGAGAAGAAAAATGAAAATAAATTTGTCGGTAGAGGTCAAGGATTTTAGGAGCCAAGTTAAAGAGCTAAGAGAAAAGCTGAATGAATGCCAAAGAAATGGAATTTTAGATGATGGTTTTAAAGAGCAATTAAACAAACTTTTAAAAATAGAAGAAGAGTTATTGACTGATTTAATTCCCTATTATCGAGTTTATGCAAATGATATTAAGAAGACTTCAATGAGGATAAATCCGATAAAACAATTGGGGGCTTTTAGTTTTGAGAGTTTTTTACAAACTACATTGAGGATTAATAAAAGCCTTTTCATTACAAGTAGTATGGATAGAAAAGTTCAATTTTTTTATATAGATGTTGTGGATGATTTTTCTGATCATAATCAAATTGAAGGAGAATGGAGCCCTCCTATTAAAGAAATAAAAGAGACAATTTCCTTTATGTGCAAATTAAATGATAAAGAAATTTTGCTCTTGGGAGTAAGAGGAGGATGCTATCTAATTTCAAGTGATAATTTTGATAAGCTGCCTAATATTAATGGAGAGGTTAAAGTTCAAAGGGTTCAAATAGATCATGATTTCAATGGGTTTGGAAGATGTTTATCAATTAGAAATGGTTTATTTGTGGTGGAAAATGGAGATGAAAAGTTAAATTTATTTGAAATAATAAAAGAAAATGATGAATATGGTTTGCTTTTTCATAAAGATATATATTGCACTATTCCAAATTGGACTGTACTAGAAAAAATAAATGACGATTATTTTGTAGTTGGAACAAAGACGGGAGAATTATATTTTATTAAATATGAGAACAAACAATTTACTATTACAGAAAAAATTGATTTTCTAAATGATGAAATAAGGCAAATTAGATGTTTAGAGGATGAAAATGGTAATAAGAATTCCATTATAGTGGCAGGCAATAAAGGTCAGCTTAAGATATTTCCTTTATATGAAGACTCAAAAAATATAAAAATAGAATTGAATGATTTAAAAGGTAATTTGTTTGATGTTCAATCTAAAAGTGGCACAGCTATAGTTTTAAGTGAAGATGGAATCATATACTTACTTGAAGAGAATTTTGGAAATTGGTATCTAAATAAAGATGCAACGATTAAGGATATATTTTTTACTAATGTCCTTAAATTAGATGTTTCAAAATATCTGCTGATGGATATAGAAGGTAAATTAAATCTGCTACACATTGATCGAATTGATACACCAAAAGACTTGTGGAATCTGCCGCTGTATTAATAGGAGGAATGAGTATGTTTAACTTTGATGAACAAACACTAATTGAAGAATCTAAAAAACATTGCGAAGAGTTTTTGCAAAAAGAACAACGCTCATTAGCCACATTTACAGGAGATTCTAGTTTGATGTATATTCCTGATTCAAAACTACAAAGATTTTTATTAAATCCTTCCAAAGGAGTTTTGTACTTACCCTTGGAAAGTTTTCTAGATAGAGAGTTAGATGATAATCAAATCATGTGGCATATCTACTATGAGCTAGCTTTATATCCTGATTGGAAAAAACAAACTAAAAAATATTTGAATAGAAAAAAAGATTGGCAGAAAGAAACTGATCACATGACAAGTTATATTATGGCTAGGATAAAAAAAGAAGGATTGGAAAATGACCCCGCATATAAGCCTAAAATTATTTCTAATTATGTAAGAAAAGAAATTTTTGATTTGTTACATCTACTGGATAAACAGACATCATTTTTAAGAGTTTTGCAGATGTGTCCTATATATAGGGATGAAGAAAACTTCAAAAAGATTGTCTCATATATGAAAAAAACAGGTAAGACCATTGAGTCAATTTCTCAAATGCCTAGGCATAGAGCTTTTGCAAATAGCTTTTTTATTATTGAATTATATAAAATAGAGCCTAAAATTGAAGAATGTGCTGAAAATCCATTTGATAGAAAAATTTTCAATCAGCCTTTTTTTGATTTTATTCATTATCAATTAATTAGACAGATAAATAATGATCAAGGAATTAGAGAGAGAGATCCATTCATTCGTTCCTTCATCTATCCAACTTTTGAACAATTATGGAAACAAGAAATTGATGAAATGATGTTTTATAAATCAAAAGGACAGAAAGAAGAGCAGGTTAAAGAAAGTGAAAATCCTTTTGAACAGTCAAAGGCAGATGAGATGCCAGATTCACTAGAATCTACTCAAGAAGAAGTAGAAAAGATTTTAGAAGAAATGATGGATCAACAAGATCAAATAAGTGAGAGTATACAAAATGCCATGCAAGGCAAGGTAGATTTAGAGACCTATGGGATTAGCCAATCAGATCAAGAATTGTTTGAATTTTATTCAAATAAAATGAAATTAGAAAGAGAACAAATGCGCCAATTTTGGAAAAAGTTAATAGGGGACGCAAAAAAAGAAGTAAGTGTAAAAAAAGATGGTCAAATAAAGGGAAAACTAGATGTGGATAGTTTTATTAACTTTTATCCAGATTTTGTAGAAGCTGAAAAAAAGGGAAATTATAAAAATCTTCCAATTTTCAATAGATACTTACTAGAGACTCGAGCAGATATATTGCCTGAAAGAATAGAGATTTCCTTTGTGATAGATAATTCAGGATCAATGAATCCGTCAAAAATTGAGGCAGCTAGAAAAGCTTTGGCAGTGACCTTGCTGTCTATAGATGATTTTAATAGATATTTGAAAAGTAATGCAGAGCAATTGAATCAGAAAGTAGAAGTTTTAAGCGAAACTTGGTTTTTTGGCAGTAAGTATTATAATGTTAAAGAATTTAATGATAAAAATGTGAGTGAAAAAGAGAAAAGCGATATAATTCGCTCAATCGTAAAGCTAAATGCAACAGATGGGGCAACAGATGATGCAAGCTGCCTTAGGGAAATATCTAATAAAATTACGCCCATACAGGAAAGTGAACTTAAAAAAGGGAAACAAATAAAGATAGTCTTTGAAGTTACAGATGGTGCATCAAGTTTTCCAGGATCATCAAAAGAAGCTGTACAAGAATTATTATCTAAAAATGTTGAAGTCTATGCTTTTCAGATAGGAAAAAATAGCGAAACAAATGAAAAAATCTTTAACTTCGTATGGAATGAAGGATATAAACAACCACATGGAGTAATGATTGGTGAACAAGTAGAAAAACTACCAAAAGAACTGATAAAGGCAGTAAGAAAAAATATGCAGTCTATTTTTAATAATTAGTTGGGTAAGGGGAAAATCCAACCCGCATTTTAATCCATCAATTTCTATGAGATAATATCTCCTAAGATTGCTCTTTTGGTCCGGTCAAGGGTAAAATAAACTCGATACGTTCGCCTTTGACAGAACCAAAAGCAATCTTTCTATGTAGTTACAAATTCATAGGAATCTTTACTCTCAGAATCTTCTAATTCTAGTTTTCTTTTCTCCCTATATTCCATATATAGTGCAATGTCTGGTTTAGGAACACATAGCGAAGAAGTACCATCTAAAGAAGACTCATTAATGCCTTTAGTAATGACATAAGATGTATTAATCTGGTGTTTACAGAAGTCAATTGATTTTTAATAATATTAATAGCGTGTGCTATACATCAAGATAAGAAGAAAATAAATTTTTAGAATTAAGTTTAATTAGAGATAGTTTTTTAATGCGTCGTAGACGCTCTTTTTATTTGATAAAATCACCTAAATCTATTGTAAGAAGATGATTTGGATGTTATAGTTGATATGGAATATTATCTATATTTGGAATAAGTTTCAAGTAACCTTGCAAACTATGTTTTTGATACAAGGAAATCAGAAAGTGTAACGTCAGGCTGGGTAGGTTGTGCCGATATAGATGTGGATATGTATAAGTCTTTAGGCTTTACTATATCTTTGGACAATCTTTTAACTTGTGATACAAGCGTATAGTACAAGCAAAATATTATTTATAGGGCGTGAAAGACATATTTTTTCGTGTTTTTTGCTTTTTGAGATAAATTAAGTTAACAAAAATAATTTATATTATGAGGTGAAACTATGAAAAAGACAAGATTCTTTATGTTTGCTGTCGCATTAATCATGCTGTCAGCATTGGTTACTTGTTCAGACAGCGCCGCGCTGGTTGATACAGCCACGCATTCAGAAATTTGCAGAGATATCAACGGGGCAGATTTATCTGTATGGAGAGCAGCATGGTGTTGAAAAAATATTGGAAAAAGAATTAGAGCTGTGGCATGAATACTACCATAACGAGAATATGCGACATTTATTTGTTGAAGATTCATACTATTCTGCAGAGTTTTTAAACTTGTGGATGCAGTCGGATAGCGACGATATTCTGGAGGAATTATATAAGGATTGGGAAGGTACAGCGTCATACACCCCTTATACTAAGGAATTTTATAAGAAAATAAAAAGCGAGTGCCCCGAAACTATTTTCCACGGTACGGATGTGGGTCACCAGTACCATACTACTGGACAACGATTTTTGAAGTATCTTGAAGAAAATAATTTGGAAAGCTCCGAGCAATATTTATTGGCACAAGAAGCGATTGAGCAAGGCAAGTATTTTTACGAACATTCTGATGATGTATATCGCGAAAACAAGATGGTAGAAAACTTTATCCGCGAATTTGACAAACTAAAGGGTGAGAACATTATGGGGATTTACGGCGGAGCTCATACGGATTTTGGTGCTATGGACTATATGACTAAATCTATTCCTTGTATGGCAAACCAACTAAAGGAACGTTACGGCGACGCCATTTATTCGGAGGACTTAGCTTGGCTAGCGAAAGACATTGAACCGTTCAGAGTGGATAAAATCACAGTCAACAAAAAAGATTACGAGGCGTCTTATTTCGGAAAACAAGATTTGACAGGATTCAAAGATTACGCATGTCGGGAATTTTGGCGCTTGGAAAATGCTTATGACGATTTCAAGGATAAGAAGAAAACGGGCAATGTACTGCCTTATGACAATTATCCGATGCTTATAGAAACAGGGCAAGTTTTTGTTATAGACTATACAAAAACAGACGGTTCTGTAGAAAGAGTATACTACCGTTCCAACGGGGATGTCTGGAATGGTCGGCCGTCAACGGAAGAGTTTACGATGAAATAAGCTATCAAATTTATTCATAGAAAAAATTGCAGTAGATTATAAATATATTGAAGAAGAATAAATGGATTTTCCAATATGAAATTTTCTTATTATTAACATAGAAAATAAAGGCACTGAGATATAAAAATCTTGGTGCTTTTGTTATAAGATATTTACTTTTATTTCAACCCTCCTGTGCGAAATTCTCCCATCTTCTAAAGTGAGAGATGGATATAGGATTCCAAAATCCACAGTTTAACTTATACATTTAAAATTTTGGAACCTAAAATAGTGATGCATGCTCGTGAGCACTTAAAAATCAATGCTTTATTTTGCATGGAAATATTTTTAAGGTTCGCGAATAAGTTAAAATTCGAGCTTGTATCCCTATAAAAGTAACTGATCCATCTGTTTTAATAAATATTGATTATATAGGAATAAAAATGATATAATTGGGTTCAACAATGACACTCTCCTTTTGGATAGTCTTACGTTGTAAGTGAACTCAATTATACCAAAAAAGGGAGGCATTATTTTTTTGTGTAAAAAACTCTGCAACCCTTGAGATATAAAGAGAAAATCTAAAAAATAGTGTAAAAAATTTTACACTAACGGATTAATTAGAGGAGGATACATTATGAAAATTTCAAAGAGTGATGCGTTGATATGGTTTGATTTTTTTGCCCAATTGCCTGAGGATGAAGGGCTTAGTGTAAAACATGAGGAAATCATTTATGCTACCTTAGCACAAATTGAGGCAGTCATCGATCATAGAAATGATAAATTAATGTCAGAAATTAAAGGTTTAAAGACTTTAGAAAATAGAACTTTTTTTGTCGGAAATGAAAATAAATTCTCAAAGGGATGTCGTTCTTGCCTTTTAGGGACTGGATTAAGTGCAATTAGAAAAACAAACAAATGTAACTTAGAGTGTAAGTTCTGTTATAATTATGGACAACTAGAAGATATTCCTCCTATTGGAGAAGGTATGTGGGAAATTGGGGGAAGTAAATTTTATGAGAAGGATATTGATTTGCTTCTTTCCATTCACCAGAAACCTACAGGTATTTCCTACGTTTATTTAGAGCCATTCATGGAAATTGAAAAATACTATTCGGTTATAAAGAAATTTAGTGATGCAGGAATTCATCAACATCTATACACCAACGGAACTTTAGCTACAGAAGAGACATTGAAAGCATTGGGTGAAGCTGGTCTTGATGAGATACGTTTTAACCTTGGTGCTTCTAATTGTTCAGATAAAGTTATTGAGAATATTGGAATTGCGAAAAAATATATTAAAAATGTGGGTGTTGAAACTCCAATGACTCCTGAGTTTTTCGAAACATTCTTTAAGAAAAAGCAAGCTATTTTAGATACAAAACTGGATTTTATCAATTGTGCAGAATTACATTTAAATGAGAACAACATAGACAACTATTCTGAGGATAACATGTATATTTCAAGACAGGGCTACATATCTCCAATTTGGAGTAGGGAATTAACTTTTAAATTCATGAAAATAGCTGATGAAGAAAACTGGAATTTAGCAGTTCATGATTGCTCAAACTATACAAAATTTGCTAGAGGTTTAAATTTAAGCAGCAAAGAGGGTAGATGGTTCGGAGCTAATGATTATGCATGTGAGTTTTCTAGGATTCCATATGAAGCATTCTTTCCAATACTAAATGATGATAATTTTCAATTCTTAAGTGAAGAAGAATTGCCTGACGACTATAAACCAGTATTAATAGATTATTAGAGTGTCTTATCAATTATGAATGCTGCATTGCTGCTTGGGTGTATATGCTAAAGTCCTTGAATAGATAATAAAAATGGGATTAGCTTTTATTAAAGCAGATTGGAGAGGTAATTATGGGAAATACTGATAAGTTTGAAATGATAGCTAATAGATATGACACTTCTGAAAGAATCCAAATTGCTAAGGTATCATCAGATGCCATTGGCGAATATTTAGTTGACACCAAAAGTAAGAAGGCTATTGATTTTGGGTGTGGAACTGGGCTTGTAGGAATGAACTTGTTAAATGATTTTAATTCTATGCTTTTTCTGGATACATCACAAAACATGATTAATCAAGTAAATCAAAAGATTTCTCAGTTCAATATTAAGAATGTAGAGACCTTATGCTTTGATTTTGAAAAGGAAGGTCAATGGGATTTACATACTGACTATATTTTTATGGCTCAGGTTCTACTCCATATTAATGATGTTGAATTAGTTCTATCAAGATTATATGATGTTCTAAATCCAGGAGGACATTTACTAATCGTAGATTTTAATAAAAATGAAGAAATAGTTTCAGATATGGTTCATAACGGATTTGATCAAGTAAAGCTAACTGATATTATGACTAAAATTGGGTACAGGGATATTAAATCCAAAACTTTTTATACTGGAAATAAAATATTTATGGGTCATGATGCATCTATGTTTATTCTTGATTCTCAAAAATAAATTCTAAGATAGAAATTTCTAATCCTGCTGATAGAATTGAAATTATTGAGATAAAATTGAAAAGTGGAAAATCATAATATATTTACTTTGAATTATTGTATAAGTATTGATTTAACAAAAAGAGACCTATGTCTACAAGGCTTTATCTTGTTCTGTCAATATCATGTAAATATTGAAGTGTGTTTTATGTTCCCTCAAACTAAGGTTTGGGGGAATTTTTGGCCTAGGGCGTACTTTTACGCAGAACTGAGGATGTCTGCGTTAAGGTTTTGTTTTTGCGTATTTTTAAACTTATTATTAATATTGATTCACCATGTCGTAGAAACTCGCAAACAGCAATTTTAACTTATAATTTTACAAATGAATTAAGTGGGAAATTAAGCAATGGGATTGAAAAAAGTAAAAATGTTGTAATAGATAAAGAATGGTATTCAGGAGACCATACAATGTTTGCATTTAAGAAAATACCCTGTATTGCAGTTACTTCAAGTGATTTGTTTGAATCTGCCTTAGATATAACACATACTGAAATGGATACTATTGACCAAATAGATTTCAATTTAATTAAAGATACATCAGATTTTCTTAGCGAAATTATAAATTCTATTATAATTTAATAAAATATTTTGATAGATTCAGTAAATGAGTATTTAGTAATATTAAAAATAAAGGCTTATCTACAAGGAAAATTACTAGGATGACAAGAAGTATAAGTATTAATAAAACACTATAGAAGTTCAGCTGTATATCAAAATGATGATATGTGAGGAGATGAAACTTTATGAATGAAGTATTTGCTATGACCTCCATCCAGCTTATCCGAGAGATACAGAAAAAGCGTTTAGGGATAGAGGAGGTTACACGGGCATATCTTAAGCGTATTGAAAAATATGATGGGATAGATGGGTTGAATGCAGTAGCTGAGATCAATGAAAATGCCTTAAATATAGCAAGGCAGATGGATAATCAAAAATCAGCATTTAACAGACCAATACACGGACTTCCCATACTTGTGAAGGACAACATAGATGTAGCAGGTCTCCATACTACAGCAGGAAGTCTTGCACTTGCTGATAATTTAGCCAAATGTGACGCACAAATTATATCAAACTTACGGCGAAATGGTGCGATTATACTCGGTAAAACCAATATGACGGAATTTGCAAACTATACTAGTGCCAACATGCCTAGTGGCTATAGCTCACGTGGTGGTCAGGTGAAAAATGCTTATAATCGTGAGAAAAGCCCTGGTGGGTCAAGTTCTGGTTCGGCTGTCGCAATGTCAGCTGGCTTTTGTAGTGCCGCTGTTGGCACTGACACTTCTTTTTCTATTATAGGTTGTGCTACGGAAAATGGAGTGACAGGATTGAAACCAGCTCACGAATCCTTATCCTTTCAAGGTATTATTCCTATTGCTAGAACACTTGATAGTGCGGGACCAATAACTCGAGATATGGCAGATGCACTACTGATTTATTCATGTATGCGTGAAAAGCCACTTACATCAATAAATCCAAAGGAACCTAAAAGTATGCGTATAGCTGTAAATAACTTTGATAAGGAACAAGTTTCTCAAGCACAACTTGCAAGGTATGAATGTGTGTTTGATGGGTTGCGGCAGGATGGCGTTCACATAGATGAAGTCACCCATGCGCATGTACCATGCCAGAGAGATGTGATGCATTTTGAATTTCAACATGACTTGGAAGATTATCTCGCTAATTCAAATGCAAAACATCGTACACTTAAAGAAATTGTCTGCGCTTATGAAAATAATCCTGAGGATATGATGAAATATGGTAACTCGTTCCTACGCAGTGCTTTGGATGATATCTCTGGAAAAGTTGACAATATGACGTATTTAGCTGCGCTAAGTGAACGTGTAAGGCTTCGTACTCAAATACTTGAAAGCTTACGTGGATTTGATGCTTGTGTGATGACTGGACCAACAAACATTATGCATTTCTGTGGTCTGCCATCGTTAGCAATACGCCTCGGTATGGGCGATGATGGTATGCCTCGTGGCATGATACTTTATGGTGCAGATGAGATACGTCTTTTTGAAGCTGCATTAACACTGGAAAAATATTGCACGCCAGTTCTGATGCCAAATTTGTAATTTAAATTTTTTCTATCATCAAGTGATATAATTAATTTATTACAGAAAGGAGCAAGCTTATGAGCTTGACATATAAGTTATTATCTAGTTTTTATGACTTAATTGATGTATTCTATTTTAAGGAAAAAGGGATAAATCCAAGAAAAGCTATTATTGAAGCAATTCCAGATTTGCCTATTGATATTTTGGATATGTGTACTGGAACTGCATCAAATAGTTTGCTCATTGCTGAAAATTGAAGAAACGCAAAAATAGTTGGAATAGATATTTCTTCAGATATGCTGAAAATTGCAAAGGATAAAATTCAAAAAGGAAAATTTAACAATATTGAAGTTTATAAGGCTGATGCAAGTTCAATACCTTTTGAAGATAATTCATTTGACATAGTTCTGATTGCATTAGTACTACATGAAATAGACAGTAATCTTGCAGGAAAAGTCCTGCAAGAAGCATATCGTGTATTAAAAACCACAGGATATTTATTGGTTTTGGAATGGGAACAGCCCAAAGAAGTTATGAAAAAAATAAAGTTTTCTCCAATGAAGCTGCTTGAACCCAAATCTTTCAAAACCTTTTTTTCATGTAATAAAAAAGATTATTTTCATACACATAAATTTCAAGTAATAGAAGAAAAACATTGTGACTACAGCTGCGTATATAAAATGGGGAAAATACAAACAGTAAAATCCAAAATTTAGTTTGATGAATAAAAAATAACGGGGCGCGGTAGCCGATTAGTGGCCACTGCACCCCGTTTTTCTGTGGGTGCTGCTATATGCGTCTTGTCACGCCATAGAATGCGGTTTTATAAATCCCTTGTTGCTTGGTTTTTCGCCTGGAAAGCCTTATAATACAAGGCTTTTTCGGCGCCTGCTCCGTTGGGAGTATTGACCATGAAGCTACTACTTCAACGAAGTAAGTGGTAGTAGTTCACAGTATGGGCCATTTATCCTTCAACTAGTCAAAATCATTTATTTGATTTTTTAGCTAATGATTTTAAATAATAGAAGGGGCTCTTTTAGCACTACCCCCTATTTTTTTAGATAAACTTTATAAATTCTTTATAATTAGATGTTAGATTATATCTAGTAGCTACTAATAATTACTTGATAAGGAGAAATTAAAATGACATTACAAACAAGTAAAAAAGGATTTACAGGATTTCAAATTAAATTATTAGCTCTTATATTTATGTTATTTGATCATATCCATTATTTTTTTGAATTTACAGGTAAGGTGCCTGTTGTGTTTTCTTGGATTGGGAGATTAGCTGGTGGATTATTTTTATTTATGATGATAGAAGGATATACATATACTTCTAATAAGAAAAAATATTTTTTAAGGATTTATTTAATATCAATTGCAATGGGAGTTGTAAGATTCTTATTGGAAACTATTCCACAACTTCGAAGAGGAGATGGCTTTTATGCTATGAATGGAATACTATCTACCTTTGTTATACTTATGGTTATGTTTAGGGGAATTGACTATCTCAGGGAAAAGAAAATATTTAAAGGAGTACTATTTTTAATAGGGCCTTTTATTGCACCATATATTATTGGATCATTTTTATCTCCTTTTTTAACAGATTCTCTAAGAATTTATGCAAATATTTTATTTTATACAGTTTTACCAGCGCCTTCTATAGTTGAAGGAGGTATTTATATTATTATATCTGGACTTATACTATATATTTTTTACAAAAACAGAAAAGTACAGATAACAGCTTTTGGACTGTTCCAGTTTTTATGGATGATTATATTACCAATCTTACTTATAAGACCTATTAGTTTAAAACTTATGTTTACAAACTACTACGAATGGATGGGTGTTTTTGCTGTAATTTTTATGTTTTTATATAATGGAGAAAAGGGTAAACCTATGAAGAAGCTATTTTATATATTTTATCCAGCTCATATTTATATATTATATGGATTATCTATTTTACTTTATAACTTAAGATATTGATTAGAAGGATCACTATGGATATTATTTTTGTAATATATAAATATCCTTATATTTTCATCACTATATTTATAAGCCGCCAAAAATATGGCTTAAAATACTAGAGCGTCTAAAAATAAAAGCAATTACAATGGCCAAGGGTAAAATCTTAAAACACTGTTTTTTGTTAATGGGTAAAATGAAGTATAGTAAAATTGCTGCAATAAGATCAAAACCAGATGAGATATCAAATAAGTAAAAAAAGCTATATCCTTTAGACATAAGCAACCCAATAGGAAGAGCAGCACATAATGCAGCTATCCAGCCCTGCCCGCGGCCATACCATGTTACATATGCTCCAAAAGGTGATAATAAGGCTATTAGTCCCCAGCGAATAAAATAGTAGCTTGGAAAAAATCCAAATAATTTCATTGAATAAATATAATAACTTAATATCATTCCAAAGAAGAACATAAAAACATTTAATGCTGCTGATATGGGGGTTTTACTCCAAGAAGAAATTATTGTAGCAATAAGAACCCATACTTCAATTTGTGAGAAAATATTTCCAATAACATTTATAATACTTCCAATGACACCGTTTGATGGTACAGTATCCATATATTTTGATGCAATTCCTAAAACTATACCAATAACAAAAAATAAAATAACATTCATACCCACCTGTTTTTTGCTTAAGCTATTTTTTTTATAAGGTCGAATTTCATTTACATTCATTTTATTACCTCAACCATTTATTATTTTTTACAATGCTTAAATCCACGGACGCATCCTAAAGCACAAATAATAATTACATCATATAGTTCTTTTTCTTCTTCATTTATCGTATTATATCCAGACACTAAAAAAGTACAGTTCGATTGTATAGCAATTATAGCATAGCATTAAAGAAATTTATGATGAAATCAAAAATATAAAAGCATCTCTATTTTCATCTATAAGAATAGGCGACAGAGTTATTTATGATTTATAAGGTCAATTATTGATTTGTTTTTTTAATCTAGGGAATATAAAGACATTGCGTATTGGTATTTTAAATTTATTACATGAGCTATTAATTCGTTTGATGCCATACTTTTGTGTAAAATAGTATAGCTAAAACCCATCATCAAAATGTAGTGCCTTTGACACTTACTTTTTAGCAAACAGGATACATCATTAAATTTTAATTTCATTTAAGGAATGTGGTAACTGTTCACACAAAAGCAAATTCATAAAAGAAAACAACTGCAAAACGCCATTAGAAGAAAGAGTGAAAAGCCTTGAAACTTCAAAGTTGTTTAACGAACTTCTCAAAGAAGACTTTGAAAGAATTGCAAGTCAAGAAGGTTGCAAGCTTAGAATGAATCGAAGTACACAAGTTGAAGGTACTTTTGGAGAGATAAAACAAGATATGGAATTTTGAAGATTTTTATGTAAAGGCAAACAAAATGTTTTAGCAGATTCAATGAGTTAAAGAACTTAAAAGATAAGTAGGTGTATAAAAAAGATTCTACTGAAAGAAATTTCAATAGAGTCTTTTTTATTGAAATTGTTTTTTTTAGCTATTTGCCATAAATATTGATTTCTAATTATATCTGTTATATTATATATATAACAAATATAAATATAGAAAAGAGAGGGGATTTTTTGGTAAACTCAGCATCAATAATTTCTGCGGGAATATCTTGAGCTATGTGAGTTTTATTTCCGATAATTGTACTAATATACTTTAAAAAGAAAGAAAAAATAAATTTAAAGCCTGTTATTATAGATGCCATTGTTTTCTTTATGCTAAAGGAGAACCATATAAAATTATTGAGCTGCCTCTGACCTCAAAAAACGTGGAGGGACTTAAATGCAAAGGATCCTATCTTAATTATTATATTGGGAGTGAAGTAGTTTTATTACCTGTTTACAATGATGTCAAGGATGAGTTAGCAATCGGAGTCTTATCCGAATTGTATGAGGACAGAGAAATTATACCTATTGATGTTATTAACTTGTATCAGCATGGGGGAATGCTGTACTGTGTTACTCAGCAACAGCCTTTAGGTAAAAATAAATAAAGTATAGCTTGAAATTTGTCGTCTTTAAAAAATTATTAAGTTATTTTTACTGTTGAATTTATAAAAGTAATACATGAGCTTTCAACTGATATTTTAAATAAGAATATTAGTGTCAGAAACAAAGTTTCCGGAGTATTGAGGGAATTTATAATGCAATAAAATATAACAGGAGAAGAAGAAAAGGTTTGCCAATGTTACCAGTAAGCTGTTTATTTACCATTATTTAATTTTCCTTGAATTATGCTGAGTATATACTAATTTTCGTGGAGGTATAAAATGGACACAATTTGGAATTCATTAAAAAATTTATTTAAAGGCAAAGAGCAAAATTTATCTAAAAAAATACCAATTTTTTTGATGATTATAGTTTTTGTGGTTGGTACTTCGGTAGGTCTTCTACAAATGAAGCCACCAGCAGTACCATCGGAATCGGATACGGATTATCCAGCTTATAAACGGATGCTTGACAATCTGAAAGACATGACAGTAGTGCCGCACCCAGCCGGTTCAAAAGAGCTTGAATCAGTACGCACACATATTTTGGCACAAATCCGTGAAATGAGATTGGAACCTATTGTTGAAACTGAGGTTTACACAATTGAGGATATTAAATCTGGGCTGGGCGCTGAGCCGGGCGAAGAAAATGAAATAGAAGACCATATTCGGAATGAAGCCCATTTTAATAAAAATGATGAATTAATATTAAAAAATATTTTAGTTAAATTGGATGCGCCAAATACTGACCGTGGTGTATTGATGATGGCTCACTACGATACTGAAAAGGGTACTCCTGGCGCAGGTGATGATATGATTTCTGTATGCGCCTTGCTTGAAGCTATGCGTGAACAATCAAAAAATACTAACTTGAAAAATGATATCTATTTTTTATTTTGTGATGGCGAAGAGTTAGGGGCATTTGGTTCAAAAGCCTTTGTTAAATCTCATCCAGAATTAAAAGAGTCTATTAATCTTGTAATTAACGTAGATGGTCGCGGTAATCGTGGAGGAGTGCTTATGTTTGAATCTTCTGCTTATAATTATGATCTCATGCGTTATTTTAAATCGGCAAATTCCCGTCCTTTGGCTTTTTCGTTTACATCTTCTTTGTATCGTAAAATGCCAAATACTACTGATATGACTAGTTTTTTAGATGCAGGGTATTCTGGACTTAATTTTACAGTGGCAGAAGGCGTTGAGAGTTATGGCGCAATGTCAGACAATTATGAGAACTTCAATCCTAGAACAGCATATAATTATCTGAAAACTGTTAGGGAAATGGCTGATTATAGTGCAAAAGAGCAATTTCAGGGCAACAGTTCAAAACAAGACGGTGTTTATTTTCCATTTTTTCCTGGCCGTTTAGTATTAATGAGCAATACTGTGGCATATATCCTTTCAGGACTTGTTGTTTTGGCTGCTTTATTATGGCTTATTTTACAGATCAGGTATGGCAGGGTCCGAATCAGCGGGATAGCCATTAGCGCGGGCCGGCTGATTGAAACAATGGCCGTTATGACGTTACTGAGTTGGTGTATTGTAACATTGACAACGCAGATAATGCATTTAAGCGAATCAAGCAACACTGAAACGCTTTTCCTTTGTCAAACCATGGTGCTTACCGTTGGCACTCTGACAATATTTTTCTTCCGTATGAGAAAACAATCACTTACCGAAGCTCTTGCAGGTTTGCTACCGCTTTTACTGCTGCTGATCATCGGAACCACTGTTTTCTTTATTTCGATTAGTTATCTGTTCACATTATCAACATTAGGACTTCTGCTTGTGGCAATTTTAGAGAAGTATAATATAGGCAGATTGATAGCGACAACTGTACTTGGTGTTGGGATATTACTTTTGTATGTACCAGTATGCTGGTTGATATATGTGGCATTTATGTTGCCTATAACTCCTGTGGTTATCGCCTTGAGTGTACTACCGGTTTCCATTATTGTAGCATTTTTTACAACGAAATATGTTACTTCAAGGTAAAACAAAATTACGGAAAGTGCAGATGAAAGTAGAAGAAATTTATTGTTAACATCAGCAGGTCTTCTTCCTGCCACCTTAAACTATTTATCTTACAAGGAGGTAAAAATGAAAAAATATTCTAAAGTATTAATTATTGTAATTGGATTAGCATTGATGGGTGCTACATTATCAGCTTGTGGAAATTCAAATATAGAAGCTAATCAAGCTGAAGAGAAAAATGAAAATCAAATTAATATAAACAAAGATTTAATGGATAAGTACATCAATGATGCGTATAAGAGAGGAGTATTTAATGGAACCGTACTTTTAGCAAAAGGAGATCAAATTATATATGAAAATGCGATAGGCTTCGCAAATCAAAAAAATAAAAAAAATCTCAATATAGATACTGTTTTTGAACTAGCTTCGGTAAGCAAACAATTTACTGCTTCATCGATTATGATTTTACGTGATCAGGGGAAATTATCCCTATCTGATAAATTAGAAAAATACTTTCCTGAAATACCGTATAAAGGGATAACAGTAAAAAATCTCTTAAACCATACAAGTGGACTTCCAGATTATATGGATTGGGTTGAACAAAATGGTAGAAAAAATAATACCATCCCTGACAATGAAATCATGGAAAAGTTTATTGCAGAATCAAAACTTCCTGTACACTTTGAACCAAATGAAGGTTGGGATTATTCTAATACAGGATATTCACTGCTTGCCCTTATTGTTGAAAAGGCATCTGGTTTATCTTACGAAGAGTTTCTTAAAAAAGAAATTTTTGAGCCAGCTGGGATGAAAGATTCTCAAGTGTACCATAGAAGGCTGAATGGAGAAAAAATTGATAATTATGCGTATGGCTATGTCTATGAAAATGGTAAGTATATTTTGCCAGATGATTCTGAAGGATACAGTGAAGTCATACCTTTAGACGGTATAGAAGGAGATGGAGCAGTTAATTCAACAGTACATGATATGCTTAAATGGAGCTTAGCTTTAAAAGAAGGTAAAATATTATCTCATGAAACTCAAGAAGAAATGTATACACCTACAGCGTATGATAATGGGAAAATAGAATATTATGGCTATGGATGGTCAATTAGAAATGATGAGAAAATGGGACGAATAATACTACATTCCGGAGGGTGGCCAGGCTATTCAACAGACTTTGTTCGCTATATAGATAAAGATTTAACGTTTATATTCTTATCTAATATTGAGACACCTAATAAATGGGGAAGTGCAACGTTCATGTATGGATTAAATAGCATCATTAGAGGTGAAGAACCAAGCCCAATAAGAGATTTTAAAGAATTATTAGATAAAAATCCAAACACTTCGCAATACCCATCATTTTGTGGTAAGTATGAAAAGAATGTTGAAGTATTTATGAAAGAGAATAAGTTATTTGCTAATTTACCAGGATTAGATCAACCTGTTGAACTTCTACCTACAGTAGACGGATATTTTATTACGGACGTAGGATACAGTTTTACATTTGAGAATCAAAGAATTGTGGTTGATGCAAAAAGTTTATATTCAAGTGTTTTAAATAAAGAAGTTTAAGACATGGATATACTTTAACTTAAGGCAACTGGAATCTATAGGATTTGTAGCGTTTACAATTTATTTAGACTTAAGCATCTTCAAAAGAATAATAGATCAGTATGGTTAGCCTATTTAATATCATACTGCGTTGTCAGAATCCGATTATAGCGCCACTATGAGCAGAACCTAACGTCTTGTCTGATATGAAGCATATGCTAACATCTTTGAACTATTATTTTCTTTCATATGCCTAATATTGCATACTGCTTAAGAAGGCTTTGAACTGGACTTGATAATTTTGAAGAAGGAGTTCATATGGATAGTGTATCTATATAGCATAATCTTATGGGTGAGGTTGCCAAATAATTAAGTGAACGATAAAAAAGTATAGTGGCTTTATGTTGCTACACCTTTTTTGCCCATTAAAATACAAAGGTAATTGATGCAGAGGTGGAGTGTTTCTAGAATATCGGACGGATCGGTATTCAATTATGTTGCCGATCATCCTCGAAATTTTGAGACTTTACCTATGTTCTTTGAAAATTGAATAATGCGGTATTTGTATATATAATGGTTTATATAAAACACTTAATATTAAAAAAATTAATTATATAAGACAATCTAAAGATCAATAAGAAATGAAGGTGATTATATGAATTTTCCAACTCAGATAGGGACAGATAGAGAAGGATATATAATAAACTATGCTTCAAAAGATAATATAAGTTTAAACTATTTATTAATATTAGAAGAGCTAATACAATTATTGAAGCAAGATTTGAATGATAAATTGCATAGCATATATGTATATGGAAGTGTTGGCAGAGGTGAAGCTATTTTGGGAAAATCAGATATTGATTTATCAATAGTATTAAATTTACAGCTCACTCGTGAAGAGTTAGAAAAGTTAAATAATCATAAGAACGAGTTTTTAGAAGAGAATAAAATGGTTCCTAAAATAGATTTTGATATTGGAACACTAAATGATGTTTTGAAAGAGGAAAATTTATACTATTGGGGATTTTGGATTAAGCATATATGTACTTGCATATATGGGGAAGATTTATCTATTAATTTTCCTAAAATGAAACCTAATAGAATCATATGTCAATCGTTAAATCAAGATATTATTAGTTCTCTTATAAATTATAAAGATAATATAATTAAAAATGAAGTAGATAGTAATATGCTAATCTCAGCTTTAAAAAGAATTATTCGTGGAGCATATTGTCTTGTTGCAGTAATAGATAAAAGTTGGATAACAAAAATTGAGGATATAATTATTGTACTTAATTATTATTTTCCAGGTGAAACAAGTTTTAAATATATAGATTTAATGCTTAAGGGGAAGGAAGAAGTTACATCGAAACAAGTTTTAAAGCTTATTGATTATTTTATTCCTTGGTTTAATAGACATAGAATATAGTAAAATACCGTATTATTCAAAAGTGAATATGCGGCTTTTTTTATGCTGAAAATGAATTAAGGAGGGATTGAATGGATAAAGAACTGTTTAGAAAGGCAGAAGGAAGCTTATAAGGCTGTGTGAGGAACAAAGTATCTTTGAGAAATATCATTATAGTTTATATAAGTAAACTTAGAGATAAAATCGAGAAGGATCTGAAAGGCACAATAAACCTAAAAACAATAATGTGATTGGTACATAGAAGGATATACCAGCAGTATATCGATTTTGACTTATCCCTTGCAAAAGAAGAGAGGAGATGAAATTTATTATGTCTAAAACAACAAAAAGAGTAATGATTAGTTTACTTGGGGTCATACTACTGTTAATAATCGCTATTCATTTAATTTTGCCTGTAGTAGATTTACCTAGCCCAAAGGGAAAATATCAAGTTGGTACTCAATTATTTAGCTTCACTGATAATTCTCGCAAAGAAATTTATACAAACTCGAATACGCAGAGAATGCTTCCTGTTCAAGTATGGTACCCTACAGAGGCAAAGTTTTGTACAGATAAAGAACCAGAATTTTATATGGAGAAAGAGAGTTGTAAAAATTTTGAAAGAGTTTTAGGTATACCTTATCTGCTTAGACACCTCACATCAGTCAAAACTAACAGCTATAAGGAGGTTCCTATTTCTAACCAGGAACACAAATATCCAGTAATAGTTTTTTCTCATGGGCATACGGGGCTTATAGGGCAGAATACTGCACAAATGGAAACATTAGCTAGCAATGGATACATTGTCTTCAGTATTGCTCATACCTATGAAGCAGCTGAGAGTAGATTTCCTGATGGGGTAAGCATTCCATTCAGTGAAGAACAAATCAATAAATTAGATGATGATTGGGATAAATACTCTTATCTTCAAGAAGCTTCCAACTATGAGTATTACAAACAAACACTTGACGAAAAGGGGACAGTTTTTGAAAGTCTTAATGTTTGGCAGGATGACACCATTTTTGTTGCAAACCAGATAGAGAAACTTAATAAAGGGGAAATTTTGAGCCAGTTTAAAGGTAAATTGGATGTAAACAATATGGGCGTTTTTGGACATTCTTTTGGAGGAGCAACAGCTGGTCAAGTTTGTGCAGTGGATAAGCGTTTCAAGGCAGGAATAAATATGGATGGCTCACCATTTCTTGTCTATAATAATCTTTCACAGCCTTTCATGCTTATGACATGTTCAGAAGGTAAAGAAACGATAATAGATGGGTATCATCCAAAACAGAAAATGTTAATTGTGGCAGTGGATAAAGCTGAGCATAATGATTTCACAGATATGACAATTTTACTTCCTGGGGTAAAAAGTATAGGATTTGATGTTTTAGGTAAAATCGATGGTGATAAACAAGAAAATATCATGAATGATTATATACTGTCATTTTTTAATAAATATCTTAAGGGGATAAAAGAGCCTTTAATTGATGATAGGATTGATAGATACCCAGAGGTAACAACGGAACTAAGATAAATAGAATTTTTTGCAAAGGCATTTCTACCTAGGAATGCCTTTTTTATTATGCATGGTAGTGCCAAGATTATTATTGATAGAATTACCCTTTACGATAACATATTTGTAAATTAAGTGGCAAGAATCATTGAAGCCATAAGGATTGATGTTAAGGTTAAAATGATGGAATATTAAAGGAAAGTATTGATTCAGAAAAATTGATTACAAACATACAAATAGCTGTAGTGCAGTGAATAACCCACTTTAGGAGAATATTTAATAACAGAGAAGAAACTATAAAACAACATATGTATTTAAAAGTATTGAATAGAAATAGATAGGACAATATAGTATAATTAATTTGTTTAAGAGTTTACTTAAAGGTAGTTTTTTGGCAGTATTAGGGTAAGAAAGGAGCTTGTAAATGGAGCATAAATTCTATATAAATTCAAGAAATGGATACACAAATATGCTTGAGCAGTATAGGGCCATGCATGAACAAATTGGATGTGCTCGTTTCTTGCCCAACCATGATGAATGTAAAGGCATTGTTTACGATATAAAGCCAGAATACGGAGAAGGCACTATACAGATTTATAACTTGTTAGGCAATATTATGTTGTTTATTTATGACTGTGTTTTTTCTAAGGACATAGAAACAGCGTTTGATTTATCTGGGGGTTATTTTGAAATCGAATACTGTATAGATGGGTGTATGTATATCCAAGAAGGAAAAGCAGGAGACACATGTTTTGGGCCAAACAATTTATCTGTATCTATGTCACAAGATATGTGTGGAACTGTGAAACGATATGCCCACCAAAAATATCAAGGGGTATCTATTATATCCAGTAGAAGTGCAATTCCCTCTTATTTTGGCAGCGCTGGAATTGAAGTATGGAATGATACGATAGAAAAACTGGAAGATCAGCATCGCTCGGAGTATTATTTAGGTTTGAACACTCCTCCTGAAATAGCTGCCACTTTTCTGCAAATATTTAATTGTCGCCTCCCTGAAAAAACCCGCACTTTATTTTACGAAAGTAAGGTTATGGAGACATTATCAATGATCGTATCAGACGAAATTATGAAGCATGAAAAATATGAGTTGATAGCACTCACCCCTTATGAATTACAAAAAATCAAGGAAATTCCTCAAATCCTGCTTGAACAGCCATTTGAATTACCAAGCATTCTTTCACTATCTAAAAAGTTGGTCATTAATCCTAAAAAACTGACCAAAGGTTTCAAGCTTATTTATGGAGATACTATTTTTAGCTATCACAGGAAATTTTCTTTACAACGGGCTTCTTCGATGCTGTTGAACACAGAGAAATCAATTAATGAAATTGCCTATGAAATTGGCTATTCAAGCTCTAGCAATTTCTGTGCAGCATTTAAAAAGCAATATGGTATTACTCCATTAAAATATAGGGAATCCTCCTTACTGCGCAATGCTGAATAAGTTTTACTCGTAAAATGATTTAAATACGCCGTACTTTAACCACAGGTTTATACTTGTGGTTTTTATTTTTTTCACATTCATTTAAAGATAGTCTTTCGCTCAACATAAATCGGCATCGTAAACAATGTAGGTCAAGATTACTTATGTTGTAAAATAATATGTATATTTAGTAACATACTTTTTTAGGTGCAAAGTTAGCTTTATTAGGAGAAGAAATTAACGGAACACTTGCCAGCTCCATTATTGCTCAACTTTTGTTTTTAGACGATTAAAATTCTGATAAAGGTATTCAGCTTTATATTAATAACCCTAGTGGTTCGATTACCACAGGATAAGTTATATACGATACTATGCAATTTGTGCACTGTGATGTTGTAACTACATATATCGGATTTGCCGCAAGTTTTGCTGTAGTTTTACTTGCAGTTGATAAACAGAGGAGGATTATATGAAAGGAAACATTAATTTAAAAGAGGGCAATATTTCCAGCACGCTTATTAAATTAGCATTACCTATTATGGGTACATCTTTTATACAGATGATGTATAACTTAACAGATATGATGTGGTTAGGTAGACTTAGTACCAAGGCCGTAGCCGGAGCAGGTACTGTAGGATATTTTATGTGGTTTGGCACGGCATTAGTTCTGATTTCTTCAATAGGGGTAAGTGTGGGTGTGTCTCAAGCTTATGGAGGAAATGATATGGAAGATGCCAGGAAGTATATTTCCAATGCAATAAAATTAGACATATTTATAGGGCTTATTTACTCATTGATTTTACTAGTATTTAGATATAAGATAATAGGATTTTTTAATTTGGGTGATTCTGAGACCATTCAAATGGCAATAGATTATTATGTAATTATAGCCTGTGGACTTGTATTTCATTTTATCGGTCCAATTTATTCAGCAATATTTAATGCAGCGGGAAATAGTTTAACGCCTTTTATAATAAATTCTATAGGATTAGTAACTAATGTAGTTTTAGACCCTGTTTTAATCTTTGGGATTGGACCATTCCCTAAAATGGGTATAAAAGGGGCGGCATTAGCTACCGTAGCTGCCCAGATTGTGATTACTTTAATATTTATATTAGCATCAAGAAAAAACAAAGTTTTATTTTCCAATTTACATATTTTAAAATTACCAAAGAAGGATTACATTAAGAGGATATTCAAGTTGGGATTTCCAGCTTTCTTACAATCGGGAGCCCTTGTATCTGTATCTATAGTTTTGGTAAAAATATTAGCTAAATGGGGACCAACACCAGTAGCTGTACAAGCTATAGGCTCTCAAATAGAGGGCATATCATGGAGGACGGCAGAAGGGTTTTCCTCCGCAATACAAGCATTTATAGGGCAAAATTATGGTGCTAGAAATTATGAAAGGGTAGAAAAAGGATATTATAAAGGAATTAAAATAGTTGGCACTATAGGAATATTTGCAACCCTCATTCTTATATTTGCAGGGGGGCCCATATTTAAAATGTTTACACCAGAGGATGCTACTGCAATAACTCAAGGAATAGTATATTTAAGAATTTTGGGACTAGCTCAATTTTTTATAGCTATTGAGATGGCATCAGCAGGAGCATTTAATGGTATAGGCAGAACTCAAATCCCGGCAGCAATGGGAATTGTTTTAAATTTTCTAAGGATTCCTGGAGCTCTAATATTATCAAGCATGACATTAGGAATGACAGGGGTATGGTGGAGCATGAGTATTAGTGCTGTATTAAAAGGGCTCATTTTAACTTCTTTATTTGTATATATGGTAAAAAAAGGACTCTATAAGAAATAGCTATCATTTTTGGTACTAGACACGGACAATTATATAGATTATATTCCTTTGGATTAAAGAAATTCAATCAAAATAGTGTTGATGATTTCTATGAGATAATATCAAAAAGATATGAAAAGGGGTCTGTAACAATCACATCAAATAAAGTATTTGAAGAATGGGGAAGAATATTTTATGATCCAGTATTAGCAACTGCTATATTGGACAGATTCATCCATCATGCCCATTTTGTTGCTATTAAAGGTGAAAGCTATAGAATGAAGCAAAGAGAAGGTGTAATAAAATCTATGAATACTATGAATGAAAAAGCACTAAGTAGATTACGTGGAGTATTGTGCGACTTATAACAAGCAAGGAGTATGATTCCGCACTATTTCAAAAGTAATGTAAGGACTTAGTACGAAACATATAACTGTAAATAGTTAACTATATTTTTTTACATTTTTTAGGTGGGGAAGTTGTGTCCCTTTTTTTGGAAAAAGTGATTGACAATAACATGCTGAAATGGTATTTTTAAAAAATCCTATGAAAAGGATATTGGAAGGAAGTGGGCTCGTGAATTTACCGTGGGATGGTTAGTAGCATATGTTGTTTTAACCTATTATTGAGGCTTTAACTTGTACTATAAAACTTACCGATTTTATAGTAAATGATACAGTCAATACTTACATAAGAATAATAGGCTATAGTGGATTTAAGAGGTGGAAGAGAGTTATGGGACTCCCTGTTCATTTTAGAGAGATGAACGTCGTAAAGATGAATTGTAGAAAGATAAGCACAGAATAAAATTTTTGCCTTGATGCTCAGTGCAAGCATCAAGGCGTTTTTAATTTCCACTTAAACGAAACAGAATAGGATGACCACTATGTACGAATTTATAATCCACAATATCCTATGGCATCAATAAATCGCCACCGGATTGATATTAACCTGTGTAGAACCAACGTATAATGGGTGTCCTAGCACAAACAGGAACTCCCAAATTTGATCACGTACTAGTGAGCGGCTATCAATCAGCTCTAGGTTATAAATACCCCGTTTGGTCAGTAGGAACTGGTTAACAGGAAATTGTTCGCCGTTTTTGGAATCAGGGTACACTTCCGAAGCCCATGTGTCACCGCCGAAAGCTACGATGTTCTGATCGGCTAGCCACTGAGCTGCTGCCATACCGATACCGGGTTCCATTTCTAGGAATTGCTTATTGTCCTTGCCAACGAGTTCTAGCCAACCGGTGTTAAACAATACTACGTCGCCCTTGCGTAAGACAATGCCTTGTTTCTTCAACACGGTACCTGAATGTCTGCAACAGTGAACTCGGTGCCACCGGGAATAATGTCCTGACCATAATATGCAGTCATATCTAGCACTACTCCACGGGTAACAATTGGCGGCACTTTTTCGATGCCAAGCTTTTCTACTCCATCTATGGTAACGAAATCAGCAGCCTTGTTGCCATTGTAATAAACGTTGTCAATACCGATATGGTAAGATACCGTTAAGCTGAGTACCCACACCGGTCCAGGCGTTCACCAATTCATCGTTAAAGGTAAACTTGTTTGGACCAAGAGTCTTCCCGTCTTGCTGCCCTGGTTGTATATTGTACAATCGAAAACTACGGTGGCGGAATGCAGGAAAGTTTTTGTCGACCGGAACAGCCAAAGGCAGTGTTTTACCTTGTTTTACTAGTTGCATGGCTTGTAGTACTACCTCCTGAGTTAGCAGGTTGGCCGCACCGATTTCGTCGTCCGCGCCATAGGCAGACGGATACCAGTTTGAATTTTGATTAGTTGTTTCCATATTTGCCTCCATATTTCATTATAGTATAACCATGTGTGCATGCTCACAATTTTATTATCTTACAAAGTCCTGTAAAATATACGAGATGAACTTAAGGTTATTTGTAGGCTAATGAAGAACTGAAGCAGGAGATACAGCGAGAATGCTTGGCTGTAGAAGCGGAATCCTCATTGGATTAATCATAACAAGGAAATTTTGAAACAACGTGATTTCAAATCCCATAAGAATACTGATTTAGGATCTAAAAAATTTGATATTAAAAACTACGCGGAAGGATTTTATTTAGATTATCCTGCCGCGTCCTTTTGGGATTAAACATTTTATATCAAAATTATATAAATAAAAATAGTTGTTAAAATTAGACCTAAAAATCCAACTCATTGTCTGTATATGCACAGCAGGTTGGAATTGGTGAGTCTGTATCATAGGCCTGGCAGGCATCATGGTAATAATCGAGCTTTCGGTCAATCAAACGAAGATGTTTTTTTAAATCTTCGATTTGCGTTAAAATATCTTCTTTATGTTTTATTAAAATATCGTTACGGACATGAAGGGTATGATTACCTTCATTCTGCCAGTCTGTGAATTGCTTAATTTTCTTAATAGGCATTCCAGTATTCTTAAGACAGCATATAAGTGAGAGCATTTCCATATCATCCCTTGTAAAAATACGATTGCCTGATTTATCCCTTTTAACATTAGAGAGCAGTCCCTCACGGTCATAGTATCTTAATGTATATGTTGTTAAATTCATTTTTTTAGCGGCTTGTGCTATGGTATAGTTCACGTTTATCACCTCAAATAGTTTTTTATATATTATATAACTTACACTTAACTCTAAGTCAAGGATGATTATGAAAATTGTTAAGTGTAAGGTTATACTTGCTGTATCGTAGGGAAAGGAGTATGAATTTATGAATATGAAAAATTTTTTTTACATATACTATTGACTTACAGTTAGGTGTAGGGTCTATACTTGCCGTATAGCAGAGAAAGGGGTGTGAATTTATGAAAGTGATAGTTATTAATGGTAGTCCCCGTAAAAACGGTAATACAAGTCAGGCACTTAAGGTTATGGCAGATGAGCTGGAGCAGCAGGGTATAGAAGTTGAAATCATTCAAATTGGCCAGCTAAATATTCATGGGTGCATTGGCTGTGGATACTGTTGGACTTCCGAGGAAAATCACTGTGTTTTTAAGAATGACATTGTCAATGAGGTTGCAAAAAAAATGCGTGAAGCAGATGGCTTTATTCTTGCATCCCCTACCTATTATGCAGGAGTAGCAGGAACAATGAAGGCTTTTCTGGACAGAGTATTCTACACGAGTTCAGATTATTTCAAATATAAAGTTGCAACTTCCATTTCAGTTGTAAGACGTGCCGGTGGTGTAGATGTAGTACACCAGCTAAATAACTATCTTAACTTAGCCCAGACAGTTATGCCGCCGTCTCAATACTGGACAGTAGCATATGGTTTGGAAAGAGGAGAAGTTCATCAGGACGAAGAAGGTATTCAGACCCTTCGTAAAAATGCCAGATCAATGGCCTGGCTCCTTAAGATAATTGACGCTGAAAAAGAAAAAATACCTGTTCCTGTAGATGAAGACCATGTTATAACAAATTTTATACGATAATAAATCAGAAAGGAAAATAATTATGAAAGAAAATTTTTACACATTAAGCAACAACTATAAGATTCCAAATATAGGATTCGGTACATTCCGCACGCCTAGTGGAGAGGAAACAGAGCAGTCTGTACTAAATGCAATCAAGGCAGGATATCGACATATCGACTGCGCTGCTGCTTATGGAAATGAAAAAAGTGTTGGTGAAGCCATACGTAAATCCGGTGTGGCACGTGAAGAATTATTTGTAACAAGTAAGCTGTGGAATGATGACAAAGGATATGAAAAGACATTAGCTGCTTTTAATAAAACCTTAGAGGATTTACAGCTTGATTATCTTGATTTATACCTTATCCACTGGCCTATTGCAAAAGCATCCAAGAATAACTGGCAGGAAGCAAACAGCGAGAGCTGGAGAGCATTCGAGGAACTTCATAACCAGGGTAAAATTAAAGCAATCGGAGTTAGTAATTTTCTTCCGCACCATTTAGAACCATTGCTGGCAACCGCTAAGATTCAACCGATGGTGAATCAAATTGAATTCCATCCCGGCATGTTGCAGGAGGAAACTGTAGTATTTTGTAAGCAACGCAATATTTTGGTGGAGGCATGGGCTCCATTTTCAAACGGACAGATTTTGAAGCATCCAGCATTAAAGGAAATTGCGGATCAATACAAAAAATCTGTAGCTCAGCTTAGTCTGCGCTGGATTATTCAAAAGGGAATTGTTCCATTGCCAAAGTCTGTTACACCGGAGAGAATTAAAAATAATCTTGAGGTATTTGACTTTGAAATCAGTGCACAAGATGTTGAGAAGATTGACAGACTAACCGATTGTGGAAGCTCAGGGCTTCATCCGGATAAAGTAGATTTCTAAGGTTATCTGATATCTATCACTGTTAAAAAAATTATTCCTTATACCGTTGAATAAATGAATATGAAGAACATGAATAGAGTGCATTTCTTGAACAAGGGATTGCACTCTATTCATGTCAATATGAAATAAAATTTAATTAGTTTTTGAATAAACAAGTTATGAAAACTTCTTATTAACATTCCATTTGACATAATTAATTTTAGCTACTAGAGTATATATTAGAGAAACATATAAAAAATTGAATTATACCGAAATGTCGGAGGAATAAAATTTGTTATCTCAGTCAGATGAAATTGCTGGCTGAAGATCATAGAGTAATTGCATTGGAAGAAAAGTAGGAGAGGAGGGTGTCTCATGGCAAAAAATGATAATATGCTGGCAATTCTTTGGATGCTGAATTCAGGAGCAAAAATAACTGCTAAGCAAATTGCGGAAAAATTAGAGATAAATATACGAACCGTTTACCGTTATATTGATTCGCTCTGTGCAAGCGGAGTACCGATTTTATCAGATGCAGGGCAGAACGGTGGATATAGATTGCTGAACAATTTTATCCAAGCACCTTTGTTTTTTGATGTTGAAGAACAAAAAGCGCTTCTTCATGCCGCTGTATTTGCCAAAGAAGCAGGATACCCTTTCAGTGAGTCCTTAAGTAATGCAACTCAAAAATTAAAAATGTATTCAAACCGGGAACAAGAAAGTATTCTCAATCGCCATTTAGCTGGTTTCGAAGTGATAAACCGTAATATTGCCCCTTCTGTTAAGACGACATTGGAAGAACTGGAGCGGGCTGTAGCAAACGAATATTCTGTAGAAATTGAATACCGCACAAGCCATGAAGAACAACCCCGGTCAAGAGTGATTGATCCTTATGGAATACTTTATTGGAACAATAAATGGTATACGGTAGGATTTTGCCATCTTAGGAATCAAATCAGAAGCTTTCGAGCTGAACGGATTTTACAGATAAAACGAACACAAATGATATTTAAAAGACCTGAAACCTTTTCTGTTAGGAAATTTTTTGCAGAATCTTTTGCCTGATTCAACAGGTAAGGATGGAGTGATTTCATTAATTATCAGTGGCAGAGCAGAAGCTTTGGACGATTTGTGCATTCATTGGTTTTTAGGTCATCATCTGAAAGAGAGGACGTCAAATCAAGCAGTTTTTTTACTTGACGAAAGAGCCATTCATGCATATGTACCTTATTTTCTTCTATCTTATGGAAAGGCCATTCAAGTAATCGAACCGCAGAGTTTGAAGAAAAAACTTGTTACCGTTGCATCGGAGCTAATGGAATATTATCAGATTTAACAGCTTTGCTGACAGTAGTTGTCAGTGAAGCTGTTTTATAATGATGAAAAGCGTTGATTCAAATAAATGATTGATTACGCTTGATGAATTCGATCCAATGAACACATGCTTAATAATATTTTGGCATAATTTAAAGGAGGTACCAAAATGGCTGATTGCAAAAAATATATAGGAGTAACAGGTAAATATACAAAGAATGGAATACCCAACGGCTTTACAACTATAACACCATTTATAGTAGTGAAGAATCCTTCTGAAGCAATAGAGTTCTATAAGACAGTTTTTAATGCAAGGGTTAAGGATACTACTGAATTTTTCGACGGAAATGGTAATAAAATAGTTGTTCATGCGGAATTAGATTTTGGCAATGGCTTTTTGCAGCTGGGAGTAGAGAATCCGTCATACAAATTGGTCTTGCCGCCAACTGAGGATAATGCATGTTATTCTTTGGCAATTTACGTTTCAGATGTTGATCAGGTGTTTGAAAATGCAGTGGCAAGGGGAGCAAAAGTTAGGGAAAAATTGTTAACTTTGTTTCAGGTGATCGATTCGGGAGCATTTTGGATCCTTTTGGGGTAAGATGGTCTATTATGACCAGGATTGAGGATTTATCAGAAGAAGAAAGCATCTGTAGAGTAAGAGAATGGGCAGATAGCTTTAAAAGTGCAGAAAAACAAAAGGATAGATTTGATTGAAAGAAGCAAAAATTATGAGTGAATTTAAAATGGAGCATAAAAACCCAAAGGGGCTATTCGTATCAAAAGCATTTAGTCAAGCGATTACCGTAAGCGGAAAGGCAAAAAATTTATATAGGCGGACAAAATGCTACTAATTCAAAAGGTGAGCTGATTGGAGTCGGTGATTTGGAATTGCAGACAAAGCAAGCGCTTAATAATATCGTGACTATTTTAGCTTCTGAAAATGCAAGCTTTGCCAATTTGGTTAAACTCAATATCTATTTATTCAGTGGATGCGACCTGTGAATTGGTTACAAAGTATTCCAAGAAATGGTAGGTTTATTAGAGAATCCACCTTTAGTCACCGTCCTATTTGTCTCGAAATTTGCACGCCCAGCTTGCCTTCTTGAAATAGACGGAATTGCTGTCATTGAGGATAAGGATAAGGTTGTATCTTAATATTCTATGGTCTAACAAGCATGAGAATAACTTCATCGACCAGGTGGAAAATAATCATATGAGCTTCCGGTATTTGGTAACACGGGTAGGTATATGTTACCCAGAACACCCCATCCATTGTTAGGAGTGGAAAACCTAATAATTAATAACATAGAAATTGAAATATAGAAATTTTGCTTATATTTTCTATGAGTATAAATGGGATATGTCTTATTTGGTGTATTCCATTTTTTATGCTGTTCCGCTTCTTGTGTTTACAGGATTATACTAGATCATTAATTAAGAAATAGATGTTCATTTTTCGTATGCATAAAATTATGGATAACTTTATAATGAGTGTATCAACTATGAAAGGGGTCATAATATGACAATAAAGGAAAAAACAAAATTATTTCGAAGCCTACATAAAGAAAATAAGCCTGTAGTATTATTAAATATTTGGAATGTAGAAAGTGCCAAGGGTCTAACTCATAAAAATATAAATTTAATACCAACTGGAAGCTATGCAATGGCAGATTATTATGATACGAGAATGGAGCAAACCAGCTGTCAATTATAGTTCCTTGCTATATATCTAAGGTACGGTTTATAATTATATCTTAAGTAAATTCAGATTATAGAACCAAATCAACCAAGAAAAGGCTGTGAAGAATTATTACTTCAAGCCATAGTTAAATAGTCTATATTTACTATGACCCTGCAAATTTAGCAAGAGATTTAAGGATTCTAGATCAATTAGGATATAAAACCCTAGAAGTAGAACAAGTAGAAATGTTTCCACGGACAGCACATACAGAAGCCGTGGGGAGAATTGAACCCGCCTGAAACCTTGATAAATAAAGGTGTCCAGGCGGTTTTTAGCTTAGATGATTGTAAGATGACCATTGAAGAGATAAAAAAGATGACATAACCCGTAAAAGAAGTAGAGGCAAGCTTAGAGGCTTGTTTCTTATTTCCGTTGAGGTGGTGGAGATTATTTAGAAGTCATTTGTCAGCACAATAGAAAATGATAGCTCTGTAAATAAAATCACTCAAATCTTCACCACTAAATTGGTTTATATATTTTTTGAATCTGCTATCAAACTTGTAAGTATTTGCGATGCATTTCAGGATTTCATTATCACATACAAAAGTCTTGAAAGCTGTCTGCCCATTGTTTGACAATGGACTGTACATTATCCGAAGTAGGAGATTCTTTCATATGCTTGGCAAATAGTTTGAACAGCTCTTTCATGCCATCATCAAACTCAGTATAGAGTTTATCTTTTTCTTCGCTGGTTAATAGGGACATATTTTTCTCATACTCTTTGAATTTTTCTGTTTCACCGTAGGCAAATTTTGCCTCTCTCTTGTATTGCTCTTTTAGAGGAAGAACATTTGTGTTTTCAAATATATCTAAATCAAATATATCCTCACCGGACAAGTAACGTTCTAAGTTGGACATCATCTTTTCCAATTTCTGTTTTTTGATAAAATTTTATAGTGACGTTCCAATATTCTGTTTTGTTCTTGTTTTGATAATTGAAGAATGCAAGATATATCTTTTAATGGCAAATCCATTTCTTTCAAAAACAGAATAATTTGTAGTCTTTCAAAATCGTTCATATCATATAAGCGATAGCCATGAGAGGATAGGTTTGTTGCTTTCAACAAACCTATCTCATCATAGTAATGTAAGGTTCTTCGTGTAATTCCTGCTATCTTGGTTATTTCGTTTACTGTATAATACTGCTTTCGCACTTTGAGCATCCTCCCATTAACGTTGAGATTTAGAACTTCATTTACTTTAACATCTCAATGCTGTCAATCCAATCTTGAACATGCTTATCATCAAAATCGCTTGTTGCCGCAAATCCCGGTAACAATTTTGAATTAGGGCATTCTTTAGATATATTGATTTCTATTTGCCCAAATCCACCACCACCATGAGTGCAAAACGGAATGATTGTTTTTCCGCTCAAATCAACACTACGCAGAAAACTCAATATTGGCGGTGCAAAAGATTTGAACCAATTAGGTGTTCCTACAAAAATATATTCATACTTGTTTACCGGTTCATTTCCAGACAGCAACTTAGGACAGTACCCCTTTCAATTTCATTTCTTGTTTCTTTTGTTGCGCCATTGTAGGTAAATGAATAAGGTTTTTCCGGGATTAACTCTCTAATATCTCCATCTGTAATGATTGCTATATCTTCTGCCAAACTTTTTGTTGTATTTGAATAAGAGTAATATACAACCAATGTTTTACTCATAATAAATCCTCCGAAATTCTATTTGCATATTTTGCTTTTCTTCATTATAGTCTGTAACGTAACGTAACCGTCAAGTCCCTATATAAAAATAAATTCTAAAATAACTTGGTAACCTCATTAATGGGAATATCAAAACAGTAAATTGAATTGTAATGCAAAAGTAGGTGCAAATTGACACAAAAAATGACCTATCCAGGCGACTGTTTCTGAATTATAACTTGCCGCCAAGGTACTACCATGCCCAAACGGTATCTTTTTGGATCCTCAAGGCATGTGGAGACTTGTATGTTGCTATAACGAAAAATTATATAGAAGTCCTTAATTTTAGGTACTTCTTCAACCATTTTGTTTTTACAAATGAGGGTGATAATATTCGTAATAAACAGTTAAAAAAATATATTAACATTTCCGTGGTTATTGATATGGAGTGTGGAGATACAATAGAATAAAATTAAAAGTTATGAGGTACTGTGAAAATGGTATCTCTTTTTTATGTCTGGATCTTCAGAAATGAGTGCCTATTTTGTGTAAAAAATCAGGAGAAAAGTGATTAGTATACAACGAAAAAATGAGAAACTTTTATCTCTATTAAAAAAAAGAAATAAAATCATTCTATTTAATTGATATTTATCTAAGCAGACAAAGGCAATGCAAGTATCACAGTTTGATTTAGTATTGGAAAAGAATGAAAACAACTGGAAGATTGTTAAGAAATAGTATTGACAAATTCACTATTTAGCCCTACACTAAAATAGACAATAATGTCTATTTTAGTGTAGGGGGTGACTTTAATGCCACAGGTAAGTGAGAAATATTTAGAAGCACGAAAAAGTAAGATTGCAAAAGCTGCCATTAATGTTTTTGCTAAGAAAGGTTATTCTAATGCCACGATGAAAGACATTATGGATGAAGCAAAAATATCGAGGGGCGGTTTATATGCACATTTTGAAAATATTGATTCTGTTTTTGTAGCTGCATTAAAATATGATGATTTTTTAAACATGGAATCAGTTTTAAGCCCTAATCCCAAAGAACCCTTATTACCGCAGCTAAAAGATTGGATTCAGAAAACAGTATTGTCAATACAAAATTCAGAAACGAATTTAGTACGTGCAAAATCAGAATTTTTTCTTTCACATGATGTTTCTGAAATTCCATATTTACAAGAAAGGCATGAAAAGCTTGCGGATGCTATTCAGTTATTCATTAACATGGGGATTGAGGCAGGAGAATTTAGAGATAAAATTGATGTAAATTCCTTTGCTGAATTACTTATCGCAATGATTGATGGAATTATGTTACAACAATATAATCAATTTTGTCCGAGTATTAAACTTTCTAAAATATTTGATTTACTGAATACGATGATTGAGAGTATTCTATCTTAAGGAGGAGCATATAATGTTTGAAAATGAAGTGATAAGATTACGAAAAATTTCTTTAAATGATTATTCTACCTATCATAATTGGCGTAACGACATAGAGGTTATGCAAAGTACTAGTCCACAACTCGATATGTATACTTTGGAAGAAACGGAAGAATACGTTTCAGCAATAGCCACTCAATCTAATGCTAAGGGTTATATTATTGAGTACAAAGAAACTAATCAAGCAGTCGGTATCATTTCTTTAATAAATATAGATTATAAGAATCGCTCTGCTGAGTGTATTATTGATATCGGAGTAAAAGAGATGTGGGGAAAAGGAATCGGTACAGCTGCTATTTCTTTAATACTAGAGTTTGCATTTAATGAGTTTAATTTGCATCGAATATATTTGCAAGTATTTTCGTTCAATAAAAGAGGCATAAAGCTTTATGAAAAAATGGGTTTTATACATGAAGGAAAATTACGTCAGGCACTCTATCGTAATGGAAGTTGGCATGATATCGTCATTATGAGCATTTTGAAGAACGAATATCTATCTGTTAGCTATAAATAAGCTCACACAGGAAGTCGTAGGCAAAATTGCCTTTTAAAAGAGACTGTAGACCATGAAGAAGTTTAGGGAATCGGATATATCTTGATTAAAAAATATTATGAAAACGGATATGCAACTGAAGGAGCAAAAACAATGGCAGACTATGCGTTTAAATTAAATTTTTTTAGGAGGTGTTTTATGAGACGATATATTTTAACAGGTGCACCAGGAAGTGGAAAAACTTCAATTATTAGATTATTAGAAACAATGGGTTATTTGGTAGTAGAAGAAGCCGCAACTGATATAATTGCTTTAGAGCAAGTACAAGGTAATGCTGAGCCATGGAAGGATGCGTTCTTTATTAATAAAATTGTGGAATTGCAAAAACAAAGGCAAGTACAGCTTTCAGCTCTTCCATCTGAAGTTCAAATTTATGACCGCTCAGTTTTTTGCACATATGCTCTAAGTGAATATCTTGGATATCAACCATCTAAAGATATTCTGGAAGAAATAAATAGAATTGAGAATGAACAAATCTATCAGAAGACGGTATTCTTTATTGAGAATTTGGGTTTTTGCCAGCCCTCAGAGGCAAGAAAGATTAGCTTTGAGGAAGCTTTATGTTTTGAAGATATTCATGAAAAAACGTATAAGTCCTTTGGATATACGTGTATAAAAATTCCACCCGGAAGTGTAATTGAGCGAGCACGCAAAATTATAAGCATGTTATAAAATTTATTTTCGTCTTGCCATTATTTTATTTTTATCAAAATTTATAAAAGTTAATTATAATAGATATCTCATATTTTTATATAATGCATAGCAATGAAGGAGGATAACAAGTTAATCTCATCAAGAACACAAATAACTATTCTCTGAAAATGAATGAGCAGGCGTATTTTCTAAAGAAGATATCCTGCTTTTTTATGCCTTTTTTAGAGTTCAAAATCTATCACTTCAATAAAGATTGAAGGAAAGCACAATGGTAAATGAAATGATGCTTATCTTTTTCTCCTCTGAACATCATCCCCTATCCTCAAGGTGAGTAGGATTAGATGAGCCTTCGGAGGAAATAACCCCGTCAGAGGCCATGGAGTATGAGGACGTCATACGCACTACCATCACTAAAGAGAATCAATATTTTGAAAATCATCGCGACCATACAGAATATCTTGATGAAGGTCCCATGAAAGAAAAGGCGTATAGCCTGTACCCGTCAGTGGAAATCCACGATGGTGATGGATACATCATAAATAGATCTCTTGGGGTATTTCTTTGATCATTTTATCTACTGTACGGAATTCATTACTAAATCCATTAGATGAATGCCGTTCGCTCCTCCCATTGATAATCCTTCCAAGCAACCTGTGCAATAGCATACAACTTTATCAGTCTTAAATTGAGCACAGTGTTTTTGCATCAAAACTTTCTGTTCTTCTTCAGTGCGAGGAACAAATTTATCTCCTGCATTCTCAATAAATCGCACTGGGGCAAAACGCTCATAACGGGGAGAGTATGCCTTTAAAAGAGATATTCCACAATAATCAGCTTTGTCATATGATGCTTCAATTTCTTCGGTTACAATATTCATGCGACTTAAGATACTACGGACAGCATTTTGTAGTGCACGATTATCATAGGTCCTCCAACAATCCTGTACAGTAATCACTTCGCCACGGTAATCAGGCCATGGAAAATCACTATCTTCATCTAAAATCTCCCACACGCTGATTGACTTTATCTGAGGAGAATGTTCTTGGAGAAAAGCCCCGCATGTAGGACATACATATACTGCTATATCTTCATCCGATACTCCGCTCATATTTGTACTGCAGCAGCCTGTAATGTGCATGTCAAATCGTTTTTTGAGATAGTTTTGAATTTTATCACTATTTATAGGTGAATGTGCAGTGTATTTGCACCCCGGAAAATAAATTAATGACATAGTAACCACTCCTTTATCAACATATAGGTCCCGACTATGTTCATAATTACATTCTGTTATGTCAATTTGCTTTCTACTACAAAGACCTACTAATTAGATATTATTATATATTATTTAAGTATGGAAGTAAAACAAATCCAGCAAATGGGACAGCTTTTCAACTTCTCCTAAAAAGGGTTTATTGACACTCTGAATTACCATAATAGCTACTGGTTTTTATTATTAGGGACGGTTCATAATTATATCCTAAGTAAATTTAGATTACATTAGTAAACCCACCAAGAAAAGGCCATTAAGAATCACTACTTCAAGTCATAGCTAAAATATCACCATAAAAAATAGTCTACCTTTCCTGTAACTCTGTAACTTTAGCAAGAGATTTAAGAATTCTAGATCAATTAGGATATAAAACTCTAGAAGTACAACAAGTATACATATTACCGCAGACGGCACATGTGGAGACCATAGTTGCAATACATCGAACAGGTATATAAAAATCCTTGATTTTAGGCACTTTGAGAGAGATTTCAGCTTTTCTCAAGAAGATTGAAAAGAGAAGAAAAAAAGCAATTTATGATGGCGTAAATGTATCTGTAGTTCTTGATATGGTGTCTCGAAACACATAAATTTACAGTTCATAAAATAATGTTATTATAATCATTCAATTAAATAGTAAAGAGTGTGGAGATCGCTTATTTTCAAGCTTTTGAGAATGAGTGGTTTCTTTTTTGTATCTAAAAATAGAACTCAGAAAACAAAAAAATTGGAAAGGTGTGGAGGCAATTGAATGAAAAGCTGATATTCCAATCTTAATGGTAACTGCTTGCCAAGAAGATATTGATGAAGTTCGAGGACTAGGATTGGGAGCCAGTGACTATATTGAAAAGCCCTTTTCTCCCAATGTGTTGTTGGCAAGAATAAAAACTCATATTGATTACTATAATCGTTTGAAAGAAATTCCTACGGTAAAGAATCCAATTCTATCCATTGAAGAATTTCAATTAAATACAGATACACATCGTGTTTTTGTTCGAGGAGATGAAGTTGCCTTAAAAAATCGGGAGTATGAGTTGTTGTTATTCTTTATGTTTCATGTGGATATTATCTTTGACCGTGAAACGCTATATGAAAGAATATGAGGCATGGATGCATTAGGAGATAGTGCAACGGTGGAGGTTCATATTAATCGATTAAGAGAGAAGATTGAAAAAGAACCATCGAATCCAAGGTATATTCAAAGGGCATGGGGGTAGGATATCGGTTGAAGGGATAGAGATAAAGGCAGTGACATAAATACGCCTACAGTATAATACTTATTAAGAATACAAGTATCAATTTGTTTAGAATGAGTTTATGAAAATGTATTATAATAAAATGGAGGTGATGAAGTATGGTTCATATTCTTGTTGTAGATGATGACAAAAATACGAGAAGATTTATGAAAGCAGTGCTAGAAGAAGAACAGTATATTGTATTTACAGCTTCCGATGGAGTGGAAGCTTTGGATATTTTAGATACAACTCACATTGATTTAGTCGTGTTAGATATTATGATGCCAAAGATGGATGGCTATGAATTTACAGAGATTTTGCGTAGCGTACAAAATGAACTACCTATATTAATGGTTTCGGCGAAACAACTTCCTGCTGATCGAAAAAAGGATTTCAAGTGGGAATCGATGATTTTATGACAAAACCAGTAGATGCAGAGGAAATGGTGCTACGCATTAAAGCGCTGTTACGTCGTGCTAAAATTACAAGTGAACGAAAAATAATGATTGGAAATGTAGTACTTGATGCAGACTCTTTATCGGTAACACGAGAGGGAGAAACACAAGTGCTTCCACAAAAAGAGTTTCAGCTTCTATTTAAATTATTATCTTATCCGGGTAAGATATTTACAAGGATTCAGCTTATGGATGAAATCTGGGGGACAGAGAGTGACTCGGGTTGGGAAACTGTAACTGTACACGTTGGTAGGTTACGCAGGAGATTTGAGGGTTGGTCAGAATTTCAAATTGAATCCGTACGGGGGCTAGGGTATAAGGCGGTGAAGTTAGTATGATAAAGTTCATAAGGAAACATAAGTACTAAAGATCCCACACCAGTGATATTAACGTTAGTATTTGCTATTTTGGTTTTTTGATATTGGGGATTACTATGGTGATTGTAGGTTCTTTTGTTGTATTGTTAAATAAACTACAAATTATTGATACCTTTAACACACCAAATATTTGGATCCCAACTATTTGGTTTGCAATTGCTAGTATATTAATCGGGACTGTAGTTGCTATTATTGTTAGCCGTATACCCTTAAAGCCAATCAATACAATCATTCATGGCATGAATCGATTAGCCAATGGAAAGTATCAAACACGAATAGATTTAGGACACGTATCGTTTGCCATGGACATATCCAATAGTTTCAATACACTTGCAGAAGAATTGGAAAATACAGAGATGCTTCGTTCTGATTTTGTCAATAATTTTTCCCATGAATTTAAAACACCAATTGTGTCAATCTGCGGGTTTGCTAAGTTATTACAAAGGGATACGATTTCGAAAGAAAAGCAAAAGGAGTATTTAAGTATTATCGTGGAGGAATCTACTAGACTTTCTGAGCTGGCAACCAATGTACTTAATTTGACCAAAGTTGAGAATCAAAGCATTCTAACGGACATTTCTCAATTTAATCTTTCGGAGCAATTGCGAAACAGTGTATTAATGTTAGAGAATAAGTGGATGCAAAAAGGAATCTCAATGACTGTGGAATTTAATGAGTATTATATTGAAGGATGTGAAGAATTATTAAAGCAAGTGTGGATTAATATTTTGGATAATTCCATTAAGTTTTCACCAACCCATAGTGATATTGAGATTGAATTGATAGAAGAACATGATTTGATTACTGTATCCATCATTAATCATGGACCAGAGATGAATACGGAAGAAACTAAACGTATTTATGATAAATTTTGGAAAGGGGATACCTCTCATGCCTCGGAAGGTACGGGAATTGGTTTATCCATTGCAAAACGAATTGTAGAACTTCATAAAGGGAAAATTGATGTATATAGCTCAAAGGAGCGAACGAAATTTTCTGTTATTTTACCAAAATAGAGTATAATAATATATTGATTAGAGTAATTGTTTTAGAACAATTGCTCTTTTTTTATGTATTAATATAAATGCATAATGAGTTTAGTTTCAGTTTCTTTTTATGCGATATGATATTCCTAACTTACAGAAAGGAGAATCATATGATTAAATTATTTAAAAATTTAACGAAAAAAGAATGGTTATTTGTAGGAATCAGCCTTGTATTTATTATAGCACAGGTATGGTTGGACCTAAAATTACCAGATTATATGAGTGAAATTACAATGTTGGTGCAGATCGAAGGTAGCACAATGAGTGAAATCTTAACTGCAGGAGGAAAGATGTTAACATGTGCACTAGGAAGTCTTGTTGGTTCCGTTATTGTTGCTGCATTAGCCGCAAAAGTTGCTTCCAACTTCGGTGCCAGACTAAGAGGGAATCTATTTGATAAGGTACAGTCCTTTACGATGGAAGAAATCAATAGATTTTCTACATCCAGTTTGATTACAAGATCCACCAACGATATTACACAAGTGCAAATGCTTGTTGTAATGGGCTTACAAGCCATGATTAAAGCACCTATTCTAGCAGTATGGGCAATTATAAAAATCTATGGTAAGAGTTGGCAATGGACATTGACAACAGCACTTGCGGTATTGTTCCTAATAGTTGTTGTTGGTTGTTGTGTAATTTTAGCAATGCCTAAGTTTAAGCGACTTCAAAAATTAACGGATGATCTAAACAGAGTAACGAGAGAGAACCTTATTGGTCTTCGGGTTGTTCGTGCATATAATGCAGAAGAATATCAAGAGCGTAAATTCGAAAAAGCAAATACAGAATTAACGGGAGCCAATTTATTTGCCAACCGTGTAATGGCTATGATGCTGCCAACTATCCAGTTAGTAATGAGTGGTTTATCCTTAGCAATTTATTGGGTGGGAGCGATTCTAATTCAAGAAGCTAGTATGATGGAGAAAATGACATTGTTTTCAGATATGATAGTTTTCTCCTCTTATGCAATGCAAGTAGTTATGGCATTTATGATGCTAATTATGATTTTTATTATGTTACCTCGTGCTTCCGTTTCTGCGAAACGTATTCTAGAAGTATTAGATACAAAACCAACTATCGTAGATGGACAGATTACGTTTTCAAAAACAGAATGTAAAGGTGAAGTGGAATTCAAAAATGTAAGTTTTAAGTATCCAGATGCAGAGGAATATGTAATACGTAATGTAAGTTTCACTGCAAAAAGGGGGAAACGGTGGCATTTATCGGTTCCACTGGATGTGGTAAAAGCACGGTAGTTAATTTAGTACCACGTTTTTATGATGTAACAGAAGGAGAAGTTTTAGTAGACGGAATTAATGTGAAGGAATATAGCCAATACGCACTTCATAATAAAATTGGGTATGTATCCCAAAAAGCAACGTTATTTGGAGGAACTATCAAATCGAATGTTGCCTTTGGAGATAATGGTAAGGATGGATTTCTTGCCACTGATATTATAGAGGCAGTTAGTACTGCCCAAGCAGCTGAATTTGTAGAAGCAAAAGAAGAAAGCTATGATAGCTTTGTAGCACAAGGCGGTGCCAATTTATCTGGTGGACAAAAACAAAGAGTATCTATTGCCCGAGCGATTTGTAGACATCCAGAAATATTTATTTTTGATGATTCCTTCTCAGCGCTAGATTATAAGACAGACCGTAAATTACGTGATGCATTAAAACTTCAGTGTGCAGATGCTACCAAACTGATTGTAGCACAACGTATTGGAACTGTTCGTGATGCAGACAAAATTGTAGTACTTGATGAAGGGGAGTAGTGGGAATTGATACACATGAACAATTAATGAAAACATGTGAAGTGTATCAACAAATTGCGTATTCACAATTATCGAAGGAGGAGTTAGCATGAGTCATAAAGAAGAATATAAATTAGGGCAATCTAATCATAGAAAACAAATGGGACCACCAGGACCAGGTATGGGCGGCGGTGGTGAGAAAGCCAAAGACTTTAAGACAACATGGGTAAAGTTACTTCAATATTGTAAAAAATATTGGTTAGTTATGGTAATTGCATTACTTTGTGCAGTTATGGGTACTGTGTTAACCTTAATTGGTCCTGACAAATTATCAGAACTTACCGATTTGATTACAAAGGAATTGTGACTGGAATTGATTTAGATGGTGTTGCTAGAATTGGTTGGACATTGGTTATATTTTATGGACTTAGTTTTCTGCTGTCATTAATACAAGGTATGGTGATGGCTACTATTACACAAAATATATCTAAACAGTTACGTGGAGATATTTCTGCTAAGATTAATCGTTTGCCGATGTGGTTTTATAATAAGACAACAACAGGAGATGTGCTATCTCGTGTGACTAATGACGTAGATACCATTGGGCAGTCTCTAAATCAAAGTGTGGGGACATTAGTTTCTGCAATTACTTTATTAGTTGGATCTTTGGTTATGATGTTAAAGACCAATGTAATCATGACAATTACAGCAATTGTTGCAACTTGTATTGGAGTTGTATTAATGATGCTTATAATGGGAAAATCACAAAAATACTTTGCATGTCAGCAGCAGCATCTAGGTGAAATCAATGGACATATTGAAGAAATTTATGCCGGGCATACCATTGTAAAAGCTTATAATGGTGAAGCTGAAGCACGAAAGAAATTTGTTTATTTAAATAATGAACTTCGAGAAAGTACTTTTATGGCTTCAATGTTTATCAGGGTTAATGATGCCCCTGATGTCATTTATTGGTAACTTAGGTTATGTTGCAGTTTGTGTAGTTGGTGCCGTTCTTGCAATGAATAAAACGATTTCCTTTGGAGTAATCGTGGTTTATATTATATGTAAGATATTTTACACAGCCATTAAGCCAGCTTGCGCAAGCTGCCCAGTCTTTACAATCGGCTGCAGCAGCAGGAGAGCGTGTGTTTGAATTTCTTGAAGCGGAAGAAATGGAAGAAGAGTCAACAAAGACAAGAAAGCTTGAAAATGTACAAGGTAAGGTTGATTTTGAAGATGTACATTTTGGTTATGAAGGGTCAGATAAAACAATTATTAATGATTTCTCGGTTTCTACCAAGCCAGGTCAAAAGGTTGCAATTGTTGTACCAACTGGAGCAGGGAAAACTACGATTGTGAATCTTTTAATGCGTTTCAATGAAATACAAAGTGGTACAATTAAGATTGATAATATTCCAATTCATCAGTTACGACGTGAGGATGTTCATGCACAATTTTGTATGGTGCTTCAAGATACGTGGATTTTTGAAGGAACGGTACGTGAAAATCTAGTATATTGTACAGAAAATGTTTCTGAACAAACGTTAGAAGAGGCATGTAAAGCAGTTGGGTTGCATCATTTTATACGTACGCTTCCACATGGATATGATACGGTGTTAAATGATCAAGTGAATCTATCGGCAGGACAAAAACAACAACTTACAATAGCGAGAGCCATGATTGCAGATCGACCAATGTTAATTCTTGATGAAGCTACAAGTTCTGTAGATACTCGTACAGAGTTAATCATTCAAAATGCCATGGATGAGTTAATGAAAGGACGTACTTCATTTATTATTGCCCATAGACTATCAACAATTAAAAATGCGGATTTGATTCTTGTTATGAAAGATGGGGATATCATGGAGAGCGGAAGTCATAACGAATTAATGGAACAAGGCGGATTCTATGCAGACCTATATAATAGTCAGTTCGATGCGGCGTAAATAGGAGGGACAGATTATAATGTTACAATTAAAGACGGTTGGTGCTGTTTAGCTTCAGTTATGAATATATATAGTAGAAAAATAATAGATTATTCAATGTCTAAACACCTTGACACTGTTCTTGCTCTGCAAGCTGTAAAGAACGCCATGGGGCTTCAAAAGCCAACTAAACCTTTAATACTTCATAGTGATTTAGGATGTCAATACACAAGCTCTGTCTTTAAAGAATATATATGGTATTGAAATTGATTTTGGTCCAATGATTAAATAGTGATAAATTAGTATTAAGCAAATTTAATTTTAAAGTGTATAATAAGAGTTCATATTACTCCTTAAAATCTTGTAAATACAAGCCTTTGAGGAGTTTTTTTACTTCATTAAATAGGTAATTGAATAAAACTATAACTTATAAAAATCCCTCAAAAGTTTTCATTCTCGCAGTATCTAATTTTTATTTGACAATAAAATTAAAAAAATAATTATGATATTGAATTTTAATATATTTGTTATAATATATATATAGCAAATATAACATGTAGAATAAATGTTAGGATTTAAAGGTGGTGGTGAGGTGATTAAGATATTATTCGATAGTGAAACTCCAATATATGTACAATTAAAAAATGAAATTATTAAAGCAATTGCAAGAGGTGAGCTAGAAGAGGGTGAGGCTCTCCCGTCTATTAGGGACTTAAGTGTAGATATTGGAGTGAATCTTCATACTATTAATAAGGCTTATAATCTTTTGAAAGATGAGGGGTACTTATCAATAGATAGAAGAAAAGGTGCTATGGTTAATGTTAATAAGGGTAATAAGAAGGATTTCTTAAATTCCATAGATGAGGAACTAGAAGTTTTTTTATGCAGGTGCATATGTAAAGGAGCTAGTAAGGAAGAAATAATTAAGTTAATTAGCGACAAATATGATGATATTAAATAGGTAGGTGATTTTTGTGAAAGCAGAAATATTAATATTTTTAATTATAATGATAATAACCTATATTCCTCTTGTCTTTATGCAGAAATTTTCTCAAAGAGCTGTTTTTTACGGAGTTAGAATTCCAATAGGTTTTGAGAAAAAGAAGACTTGATAAAAGAAGATAAAAATTATAAAAGAAATTTAAATATATGTTTTTTATTAACTGTACTTTTAAGTATATTAATAATGATTAAAGTAAGTGAAGAGTACTGGTCAATTATACTTATATTCAGCGTATTTTTATTTATATTTGAGAACAGTTGGTGCTTTTATAAGACTAATAAAAGAGTAAAAACTATTAAAAAAAGAGAAAACTGGGAAGATTTATTAACTGATGAAAATATAGTAGTAGTGGATATAAAGGCTAAGGGCAGAAATTATGAAAAGTTAAGTAAATGGTATTTTGCTCCTCCAGTTTTACTTTTCCTATTGGTGTTTTTTATAGCATTAAGAAATTGGAAAGAAGTAGAGATTATAGGATTAATAACTTTCCTCTTTACAATAATTGTATTATTTTTTAGTTTTTTATCAATTAGCAAATCAAAGCAAAACTTAAATGGAGGAAATGTTGAAGATATAAGAGTTCAAAGTATAAAATTTAGAAGGATAATGTCAATATTTATAATTATGTTTACCTATGCTATAGCCATACTTTTTACTGCAATAAATTTGGGAAATATGAATTTAATATCAACTAAAAATGAGTTTATTATCGCAACAACTATGAGCATATTTAGTATAATTTTAGGGTTTGCATTGATTATATATAGCTATAAAGTGGGACAAAGCGGAAAAAATATTTCAATAGAGAAAGATAGACAAGATAAAGATACATTAGTTATTAATAGAGAAGATGATGATAATTACATTTTTGGTATGATTTATTATAATCCAAATGATCCAGCATTTTTTGTAGAAAAGAGGGCAGGCGTGGGTTGGACCGTAAATGTTGCACGTCCTATGGGAAAAGTAGTTATGGCTCTTACAGCATTATTGATAATAGGTACTATTGTGATGACAGTTTATGCGTCTACTTCAATGAAAGTTGATTTACAAATAAGAGAACAAGTTGTAACTATTAAAGGTATGTACTCTGAAAATATAGATAGAAAAGATATAGTGGAATTGTCTTTTGAAAAATCTCTTCCTCCAATAGCTGCTAAACAAAATGGAGGAGCCATTGGGAACAAAAGGTGGGACAATTTAGAACAAAAGATGGAGATAGAGTTAAATTATTTATAGAGGATGATAAAAATTCAGTAATTAAAATAGCTACAAAGGAAAAAATTATTTATATAAATTACGAAGAGAAGGAAAAGACAGAAGCTCTTTTCAATGAGTTAAAGGACTTAAAAGATAAGTAGGTGCATAAAAAAGATTCCACTGAAAGAAATTTCAATAGAGTCTTTTTTTATTAAAATTGTGTTTTTTAGCTATTTGCCATAAATATTAGTAAATTATCATAAATATTGATTTTTTATTATATTTGTTATATAATATATATAACAAACATAACAATATAAAAAAGAGGGGATTTTTTTGGTGAACTCAGCATCAATAATTTCTGCGGGAATATCTGGAGCTATGTGCGTTTTACTTCCGATAATTGTACTGATATACTTTAAAAAGAAAGAAAAAATAAGTTTAAAGCCTGTTATTATAGGTGCCATTGTTTTCTTTATTTTTACGCAAATACTTGAAAGACTTCTTCATATGGTTGTAATAGGAAATAATTTAATTAAAAATCCTATATTTTTTTCTATATATGGAGCATTAACAGCGGGTATATTTGAAGAAGTGGGCAGATTTATTGCTTTTAAAACAGTTCTTAAAAATAATCATGAATGGAAAGATGGCATTGCTTTTGGTATAGGTCATGGTGGTATAGAAGCTATAATTATAGGTGTTTTTTCAAGTGTACAATTTATAATATATAGTAATTTAATAAATAGAGGGTTATTTGATATAATATAGTTTCAAAAGTCCCTGCTTCTAAAGCAAGTCAACTTTTGAAACTAAAAGAAATACTGATACAAACACCTGTTAGTAATTTTATAATTAGTTTTACGGAAAGAATATTTGCATTTGGGATACAAATAGGCTTAACAATGATAGTTCTATATGCTATAAAATATAGAAAAAATATATATTTGTTTATAGCAATATTGATACATGCATTAATAGATTTTCCTGCCGCATTATACCAAATGAAAATAATAAACTTATTCATTACGAGAGTGCAATACTTCTATTTTTTATAATATCACTGATATACTTAGGTAAAACGAAAAAAATCTTTACTGATCAAGTTATATAATTCAATAGCTATTAAGGCAAAAATGATAATCCTCATCAATGGGCTTAAACATTAATGAGGATTATTTTTCATATTGACTCTCACATGATGTCAGGGTATACAGTGGGTTTATGGGAAAATAAAAATCATGTGGAGGAATGAGTTATGAAAAGTTTTCAAGTAAGTCCTATTGGAAAAATTAGCGTCAATGAGGAGAAAATGGTTATTGAAATTAAGCCAAGTTATATTCCAGCTCTACAGGCATTAGATGGGTTTAGTCATATTAATGTGATTTGGTGGTTTAGTGGCTTTGATAATGAAGAGGCAAGAAATACACTTGAAGTATCACAGCCATATAAAAAGTCTCCAGATATAATGGGGATATTTGCTACAAGGTCACCTATTCGTCCAAACCCTATTGCATTGACTGTAGTGCAAATTATTTACATTGACTATGAGAAAGGTATCATTCAAATTCCTTATATTGATGCTAATGATGGTACACCTGTACTTGACATAAAACCATATACACCAAGCCTTGACAGAATTGAGACTCCTGGTGTGCCAGAATGGTGCAGTCACTGGTACAAAAGTTTAGAGGAATCTGGCAGTTTTAATTGGGAAAAGGAATTTAATTTCTAGTTTTATATGTAGGTCGATAGATGAACTATAAACTATCATATTTTTGTCATATCAAAGTATAAAATCTAGAAGTTAAAGAGGAAACCACTAAAAAGCAATAAATATAAAAATTGCTTTATTTATGGTGTTGTTTAATAATATTGTGATGTACATTGCTTCATGGTTCGTCCTTAATAAAGTATGTTGAAGTTTAGTAGAACAATCACTATAATATCTTGATATAGGGGTGATAGTAATGTTCAAGATAGGTGAGTTTTCTAAATTAACCCAAGTATCAGTTAGAATGCTAAGATATTATGATGAAACTGGTCTATTAAAACCTGCAAAAATAGATAAATTTTCTGGCTATAGGTTATATTCTACAGAGCAAATTCCTATTCTTAATAAAATTATTTTTCTACGAGATATAGGATTTAATGTATCAGAAATTGCAATTGCACTTAGTCGCTGGGATGATACTTTTATTACAAATCAACTTGAAAATAAACGTTTAGAAATTGAGAATGCCATTAAGGAAGAACAGGATAAATTGAGTAAGATAGAATTAGCAATGAAAGATATTCAAGAGGAAAAAATGTCAATTCACTACAATGTTACTATTAAAAGCATACCTAGTTATAAAGTTCTTTCTTTGAGAAAAGTAATTCCTGACTATTATGGGGAAGGTGAGCTTTGGAAAGAAATGTCTGAGTTTTCAGATGAAAATAATATTTCCATTTCCAATAACACTTTTTCTATTTATCATGATACAGAATATAAAGAAAGAGATGTTGATGTTGAACTATGTGCACCTGTAGACAAAATAGGGGAAAATATGAATGGATTTGTATATCGCAATACAGAACCTATACCAATAATGGCTTGCACAATGGTATATGGTGAGTTTAAGAATATTGCCAATGCATTTCTAGCCTTTGCTAATTGGTTACAGAAACACAATCAATATAAAATGACTGGGCAAAGCAGGCAAATTGTTCATCGTGGACCATGGAATGAGAGAAATCCTGATAAATACTTGACTGAAATTCAAATTCCATTGGATAAAATATAGTAATTTATATAAAAATCATCCACATAAGTATATTTTAAGTTTTTATACGGGATGTCTATATGATGATACCAGAGGAAGATTGTAAACTATAAATAATTAAGTTATAATGAGCTAAATATTTAAGCACATATCATAGATTAATAGAACTATTTTTTATAAAGTAATATTATTAAATGGCTGTTATAAAACATAGTGTGAAAGGAGGTATTAAATGGGGATAGAATTACTTAATCTTGTAGAACATTTCGCTAATACCGCTTTTCAAGTAGAAGGAGTATATAATTATAGTATTGAACCAGGAAGTTCTGGTAATATGAAAACAGCACCTTTTCCCGGATTTATTTTCCCATTAGGAGGTCAAGCGGACTTACTTTTTAATGGCACTTCTTACATAGCAAGTGTTGGAAATGTGATTCATGGTGGCGCGAATATGAGTTTGAGTAAAAGTGTGGTTGGTGATAAAAAATGGAGTTATATTTTAGTTCTCTACAGTATGCGTAAGCCAGAGCCAAAAGGATTTTCATTAGAGAATGCACATTTTGAACTTGTTATAGGACAAAGTGCTCGGCTTGTTGAGTTGTTACAACGATTATGGAGAGTATCAAATCAACCAGGATCAATTGCTAAATTTCAAACAGATACTGCATTTCGCTGTGCATTAGATGAAATCTTTACATGTGCATATAACCAATCAAATGGTGATGATAGGATATTATTTAAACAAGTATCAGATTATATTCATGAGTACTATATGGATACTCTTACTATTCGTTCTCTTGCAGAACTACATGGCGTAAATGAGAATAGGTTATTTTATGTGTTCTCAAAATATGTAGGAATGGGGGCAGGAGATTATCTTATGATTCATAGACTTAATCGTGCAAGGGAATTGTTAGTAACAACTGATACTCCCGTAATAGCCATAGCAAAAAGCGTTGGATATCATGATCCATATCATTTTAGTAAGAGATTTAAAAAACAATTTGGAGATTCGCCAAGTAAGTTTCGTGAGAAGTTCAGATATAAAGAGTGATGATTCAAGTCTGTGTTACATTTTACTAGAATTGAATCATGGTATATTAATTAATTTTTATATTGAAGTATATAAAAGGAAGTTTTTAAATTCTTATTGTTTAAGGATTTAAGAACTTTCTTTTTTTGTTTAAACTATTTTTTACGACTTTTAAGACTGATTTATTCTTTAAATCACAATAGAGATTGCATCTTACCTTATGAAAAAAATTCAATCATACCATTAATTTTCTAATTTGTAATTTAAGAGAAATTCAGGAATAATGCATTATGGATTCAGTAATCATCCATTTTCATAGTATTTTTTATTTGCTATATTAGTCATAGCTAAATTAGTCATGACTAACTTTATCAATATGATTATATGAATATAATATCTCTAAAATTAATATATGCAAAAATAATTGGTGTTTTTTAGTATTATAGTTGAAACTATTGAATTCACAATTCATAGTTCACAATTCACAATTGTGGATATTTCTCAGCAAAAGCTAAGAAATTTAAAAATATTTATTTTTGAAGTGATACAATCACTTATACAATTGAGAATTGACGATTGTCAATGGACAATTACGGATACTTCTCTTTTATAAGAGAAGTTTTGAACTTATTCCTTTTAAAAGTGACACAGTCACTTTTATTGAAAAATCTTTTAAAGAAATTAATTTGTAAAAATTAATTTTCACCATAATTGTGAATTTTGCATTGTGAATTGAAATACTCAAGACTGTAGCTATGTTTAGCTATATATTAAACTTTAAGGAATTTATCTATATTATTGAAATTATTATTTAGGAGGAATGAAAATGAAAAAGTTTATGGGATTATTTATCTCACTTACATTAATCATAGGTATACTATCTGGTTGTAGTGGAGCTAATAATAAGGATAGTGCAAGTAAATCAGATAATACATCTACGAAAGAGGTAGAAGATAAGGGAAACTCTCAGTGGCCTAGGACTATAAAGGATGCAACAGGAAAGGAGATTAAATTTGATGAAAAACCTGAGAGAATAGCAATTCTTCATGCGGCGTTTTTGGATTATTTTTTTGCTTTGGAAACACCACCAACTGCTTCTGCTGGAGCAACGGTTGGTAACGCAATGAAAGCTTTAGATGAATTTGAAACCCTTAAGCCATATGCTGGTACAGCTAATATTATAGATTTAGGTAGTGCTAGAGATTTAAACATAGAGGCAATTCTTGAATCCAAGCCAGATGTAATTGTGACATTTAAAGGTCATGTAGATAAGATATATGATAAATTAGCTAAAATAGCTCCTGTGGTTCAAATAGATTTTAAAGATTCTTGGCAAAATAAAACTATGCAATGTGCACAAATTGTTGGAAAAGATGAGTTAGCTACTAAAATTATAAATGAAACTGAAGATGAAATTCAAAAAACTAGAGAGCTATTAGAAAAGCATAAAGACAAATCATTTGCTTTACTTCGAGTTGATGGAAAGGGAAATTTTGTTGCATTTGGCTCAAGTAATACCATTTATTATAACAAGGATGATGGTTTTAATTTGTCAATACCTAATGGTTACCCTGAAAATAGTGAGGTTATTTCATTAGAAGGTTTATCTCAGATGAATCCAGATTATATTATATTTAGACATTTTCAGGATATTGTTAATTCTGCTATTGAAAAAGAAAAATCTTCTCCAGTATGGCAGTCACTTAACGCAGTAAAGAACGATAATATTTTATTTTTCGATGATTCTTTAAATAGTGAAAGTCCACTAGCATTGCAGATTGCAGCTAAAAATTTAATAAAAGCCCTATCAAAATAACCTTTATTCACAGACTATATTAGATTTAAATAAAAGTTTGTGATTTCTGTGACCTAATAAAGACAGTTTACAGTAATGAGGAGGTAGCAGTTATATGAAGAAAAAAGGTCATATATGGGCGATGTGGTTTATTCTATTGGGTGGACTAGGATTACTTATTTTTATTATGATATTTTCTATTACCAAGGGAGCAGCAAATATTTCAGTATCTTCTGTTTGGGATGCTCTATTTCATTTCAATGATGGAGAAATGAATCATCTTATTATACTTAATATCCGTATACCTCGTGTTATAGCAAGTGCTCTAGTTGGTGCTGCTCTTGCTGTCTCAGGAGCAATTATGCAAGGAACTACAGGAAACCCACTAGCTGATTCAGGTTTACTAGGGCTTAATGCTGGGGCAGCATTTGCTCTTTCAATATGTTTTGCCTTCTTTCCCGAAATGAAATATATGCATATTATATTGATCTCTTTTTTAGGAGCAGCTTTTGGAGCTGGATTAGTTAATGGAATTGCTTCTATGGGAAAAGGGGGAGCAACACCTATTCGTCTTGTATTGGCAGGTGCAGCTGTCAATACATTGCTTATAGCACTTAGTCAGGGGATTGCCCTTTATTTTAATGTGGCTCAAAGCATAATGTTTTGGACAGTTGGTGGTGTTGCTGGCTCTAATTGGGAGCAGGTTAGAATAATGTTTCCTTTGATAATTGGGGGATTAATAGGGGCAATTGGATTATCACGTTCTATTTCTATTTTAAGTTTAGGTCAAGATACTGCTAAGGGATTGGGAACAAATATAAAAGTAGTAAATGCATTATCTTCATTTATAGTTCTCATTTTGGTAGGAGCCTCTGTATCTGTAGTAGGTGCAGTTGGATTTGTAGGGTTGATTGTTCCTCATATTGCACGTTTCTTTGTGGGGATGGACTATAGATTAATTATTCCTTCTACAGCAGTAATAGGAGCTTTGATAGTTGTATTGGCTGATCTAGGGGCAAGAACCTTAAACCCTCCTTTTGAAACTCCAATAGGTGTTATAATTTCTTTAATTGGTGTGCCATTATTCTTAAACTTAGCTCGTAAGCAAAGGAGCGCAATGTAATGAAAGAACAACAACAAATAACTGAAGCATATAAACGTAAGATAGCTATTCGTAATACATTAATTATAATTGGATGTTTAGTATTACTTATAATCTCCTTAATTATAAGTATGAATGCTGGATATATTAAAATATCTCCACTTGATACTTTAAGGACTTTATTTGGGGAAGGTACAGACCAAGAAAAGATGATTTTATTTGATTTTAGGCTACCTCGTATAGTTATCTCAATGCTGACAGGAATGGGACTAGCTCTATCAGGATGCATAATACAAAATGTAGCAAAAAATCCTTTAGCCGATTCAGGGCTTTTAGGTATTAATGCAGGCGCTAGTTTAATGGTAATTTTGTATGTAATGATTTTTAGTACGGAATCCTTTCTATCAGTATTTACTTTACCTTTTCTAGCATTGATAGGGGCAGGGGCAACGGCAGTTTTAGTGTACATTTTTTCTTATAAGAAAAATGAAGGTGTCACAACTATGCGACTTATTTTAACAGGAGTTGCAGTACAAGCTGGGGTTTCTGCATTAACCACTTTATTGGTGGTGAAGTTAGATGAAACACAGTATAACTTTGTTGTTGCTTGGATGTCAGGAAGTATTTGGGGGTCAAATTGGAATTTTGTTTTAGCATTATTGCCATGGTTATTGGTATTAATTCCTTATACATTAACCAAAGCATCTGTTATGGATATATTAAACCTTAGCGACGATATAGCCTATGGACTTGGTGTTTCAGTAGAGAAAGAGCGTAGAAGATTACTTACGGTGGCTGTTGGGCTTGCTGCTTCATGTGTATCTGTTAGTGGAAGTATTAGCTTTGTTGGCCTCATATCACCACATTTATCAAGGCGACTTGTTGGATCACGTCATCGTACACTTTTATTGACTACTTCACTTGTTGGTGCTTTATTAGTATCTATTGCAGACACTATTGGACGTGTTATAATTCAACCTTCTGAAATTCCAACAGGAATTGTGGTAGCTGTTATAGGGGCACCATATTTTCTTTATCTCCTTTCTCGTAGCAACCAATAACAATAGGAGAATTAAGTGGAAGAGGGGCTGTATTCTCAATTATTAATAATGCAAAATATGATTTAATTTTACACTTATGCTTAGAATTCTAAGTTAACAAATTTTACTATAAGAAAATATGTATTTGATATAAGGAGTAACCACTTATGAACAGTATTGCAACAAAGCATTTATCCATTGCATATGATTATAAACTCATAGTCGATGATTTGAATATGAATATACCTAAGGGTAAGATAACTACCATAATTGGTCCCAATGGCTGTGGAAAATCAACTGTACTGAAAACTATAGGGCGTATTTTAAAGCCTAAAAATGGCATGGTGTACTTAAATGGTGATGATATTAGAAAATTTTCCACTAAGGATGTGGCACAAAAGATGGCGATATTGCCCCAAACTCCTCAGGCTCAACCAGGTATTACTGTTGGTGAGCTTGTATCCTATGGTCGTTTTCCCTATCAGAGGGGACTTGGTAAACTGTCCTCTGAAGATAAGAAAATAGTTGCGTGGGCATTAGAGATTACAAAGTTAACTGAACTTGAAACCACTGCGGTGGATAACCTTTCAGGGGGTCAGCGTCAGAGAGTATGGATTGCAATGGCATTAGCACAACAAACTGATTTGATATTGTTAGATGAACCTACCACTTATTTGGATATGACATATCAGCTAGAGCTGTTGGAGCTTTTATACAATTTGAATCGGGAACAAAATCGTACAATCGTTATGGTGCTCCATGATTTAAATTTAGCGGCACGTTTTGCCGATCATATGATAGCAATGCGTAGTGGAAGTATTATAAGTCATGGAACACCTAAAGAAATTATGACTACAAAGGTTTTAAAAGATACTTTCAATATTGATGCGGAGATTGTGTGGGGATCTAAAACAGGCCGTCCCACATGTATTTCCTATGAACTAATCAAGTAGTAGAAATAGTATTAAAGGGAGATGGTTATATGAAAAAAATTGCGATTTATGGAAAAGGCGGCATTGGTAAGTCCACTACAGTATCCAATGTATCCGCAGCTATGGCAGAAATGGGACTAACAGTAATGCAGATTGGATGTGATCCTAAGGCGGACTCTACTCGCAATCTAACTGGTGGTAAAAACATCCCCACAGTATTGGATACTTTGAGAGAAAAAGGGGATATCAATCTAGATGACCTTGTATTTAAAAGTAGTACTGGGGTTTTGTGCGTAGAATCAGGAGGGCCAGTTCCCGGTGTAGGTTGTGCTGGTCGTGGAATAATCACTGCTTTTGAAAAATTGGAAGAATTAGATGCATATGAAGTGTATAAGCCGGATGTTATCCTCTACGATGTGTTGGGGGATGTGGTATGTGGCGGATTTGCTATGCCTATTAGAGGAGGATATGCTGATGAGGTATGTATAGTAACATCAGGGGAAATGATGTCACTTTACGCAGCTACAAATATTGCACATGCTGTTAAAAGCTTTGGTAAACGTGGATATGCATCTCTTCGAGGACTGATACTCAACTCTAAAAACATTGAAAATGAACAAGAATTAGTTAGAAAAGTTGCAGAGGAAATTGAAAGCCCAGTAATTTATTCCATGTCACGAGATCCCTATGTACAGAAGGCTGAGGCATTAGGAAAAACTGTAGTTGAAGCTTTCCCAGAATGTGAGATGACAAAGAATTACCGAGCTTTAGCAAAAATTCTATTGGAGGGAGGAAAGTGATAATGAAGGAATTAGAACATTTAAAGCCTTTATCTTCAGTTAAGACAAATGCTGGTGTAAAGTTTCTAACTCCAGCCGCTTTCCCGGGAAATCACTGTCCTATGCATACTGCATTGGCACTTAGTGCACAAGTTAAGGGGATGTCTACATTGGTTGTAGGCACACCAGAATGTGGAACCTATAGTCGTAATATTATTTCTCGTATTAAAAACGAAGAAGGTGAGCTACATTGGACGTATATTTTAGATTCAACCGAGGTTGTATTTGGATGTCGCAAGGGATTGATTAAAGCTATCAAAGAAATGGATAAGTCCGGTGCAAAAGCCATTATGATAATTTTAACCTGTGTTCCAGAGGTAATTGGTGAAGATATAGAGGCAATTGTACATGAGCTACAGCCTCAAGTTTCAGCACAACTTACATTTGTATTAATGGCACATTTTAAGTGTAATAGTTATCCTTCAGGTTATTGGAAAACCTTAGTAGCATTTGAAAGCTTAATGAAGAGGGGAAAAACAAGAGCTGATACAATCAATATTCTTGGTCGTAGTCCGAGAGAAAAACATGTTCCTATGCCTGAGTTATTAACAGCATTGGAGAAAAGAGGATTTTACCTTAGAATGCTTGCTCCAAAATCTGATGTTGAGGATTTTATTGTTTCACCAGATGCAGCTCTTAATCTTGTACTTTCACCTTTCATGAATCCTTTAGCCGAAATGATGTGGGAGAAGTTTCAAGTTCCATTTATAAGTCTTCATGAAATTTATGATGTATCTGAAATTGATAACATTTATGAAGCTGTAGCAAAAGCATTGAAAATTAAATTTAACCATGAATTTGATGAATCAAGAGAAAAAGCTATTACACTACAAAATCAGGCAAAAGATGTGTTAAAAGAGAAAAACTATATTTTGACTCATATTGGTGCCATGATGCCTTTACCTCTTGTCTTATATTTAACTAAATTTGAAATGAATCCTATACTGTTACATATGGATGAATTTTATCCTGATGATAGAAAATGGGCAAAAGCTATTAAAAAGCAAGGTTATGATCCTATGATATGTCATATGGTAAATAATAATGCTGATATAGCTCTTTTGGAACGTATTAAAACAGAATTTTCTTTAGGACAACTTCTAAAAGATTCAGTTTCAGTTCCTTGCGTACCATACTTAGAGGACTTGTATGGACAAATGGGCTATGAAAGAACAGTAGCTTTATTAAGTAGGATGCTAAATGTGTATGAAAAAGTAAACATGCAGGAAATAAGGAGGAACAGCAATGGGAATTCATAAATTCAAACCACCAATGTCAGGTAGAATGGGGGCATTATGGACCCTTGCTTCAATACGTGACGCTGCTTTGATTGAATACGGATGTATGGGACACATGCAGTATGGACGAATGTTTTTAAATCAAGCTGGGATATCTGAAGGGTGCAAACTATACTCTACTCACATTGATGAAACAGATATTTCATTAGGTGATACTAACAGACTTAATCGTGCTATTGCTCAAATTGTAGAAAGGGATAAGCCTAAGATTGTTTTCTTGCTACCATCTTCAGTACCAACGATTATTGGAACGGACCTAATGGCTATATGCGAAGAATTACAACCGGAATATCCTAATATTCCTTTACTTCCATTTGGATATGGAGGTTTTGATATATGTGGACATCGTGGTGTTCAGGAAGCACTTTTGCTTCTTGCAAAAACATTACCAAAGGATATAGAAAAAACAGAAGAGCCTACTTTTAATATAATTGGTTCCTGTGCTGATTTATTTCGCTTTCACGCTGATGCAGAAGAACTTATCCGCATAATGAAGGGTGCTTTTGGTATGAAAAAACTTTGTGTTATGACCTCTGGTACATCTGTGGAAGAAATTGAGAATATGGGTGGTGCCCATATTAATTTAGTAATACGACGAGAGGGTGAACCTGCTGCAAAACAACTAAAAGAGAGATTTGGAACGCCATATTTATTAGCTAGACCCTATGGAATTGAGGGAACTCTTCGATGGATAGATAAGATAGCTAAGATTTCTGGATTAACTCCAGATAATAGCTTTATAAAATTAGAAAAAGAAAAAATTATGAATCAAACTTCACCTGCAATTACTGCCTTTAAACATATAATACGAGAACATCCTGATGGAGGAAGAATTTCATTAGGAGGTCATGCTGATGTGGTAAAAGGTATTCTTTCTTATGCAGAACAAGAATTATCGCTAATTAGGGGAACTTGTTGGTGTGATTGTAAAAGTATGACAAGCGAAGAAATCCCTTATTTTTCGGAAGATGAATGGGTACAGGTTATAGCATCAGAGAAAAATGGACTTTTAATGGCAAGCGGAGAAACTTTGAAATGGGCAAAAAGAAACATAGATCTTCAAATATCTAACCCCGATATAAAATGGAGATTAAATCCTTATGAATCACCATTTATAGGCTTTCGTGGGGCAATAAACTTAGTTAACTTATGGCTTAATGAGATTTTAGAACAAATAAATACTTAACATATTATCTAAAATCAATAAGAATTTCTATTATTTTAGGAGCTGAAAATTAAATAAAGCTTACTAGATATAATAGTTAAAGTGTCATAGTAAAAATAGTCTATTTTTACTATGACTTTGTAACTTTAGCAAGAGATTTAATAATTCTAGATCAATTAGGATATAAAACAATATAAATACAAAGAAGCCAACTGCAACAGCACTTGACTTTTTTGTATTTATATGTGCTTTAGCCTGTGTTAAATGCCCATATAACGTCCATTCTCAACAGGCTAAAGCACATAATAAAAAAGCCTGGCCTGCAAAGAGAGCAGGCTTTATTTGTAATTTTTCTTCTGTAGTACAACAACCTTTTAATTTAATAACTCAATCTATAAAATATAAGTTATTAAAAGCCTTAACTGCTAATTCTCATTGCTCTCATCGGTTGATAAAACTCTTGGGCATAATCATTCAACAGACGGATTGTGTTTCTCATATCACTCTCTGTAGTATCAGGGTGAAGTGCACAAATACGTAAAACCTTTTTGCCGTTTAATTCTGTAGTAAAGACACCTGCGTAGCCGTTATCAATGATTGCTTTAGAGATGTTTTGATTAAGTTCATCTATTTGTTTTTCCGTTAAGCCAGATGGAGCAAAACGGAAATTTACTATGGCAAGCTGTGCATGAGAAATGATTTCCCAATCTCTTTTCTTTTTCAGTTCATCCTCTGCCCATTCTGCAAGTTGAAATCCATGCTCTATTGCTTCATCAATGGCCTCTGATCCCATTACTTGTAGAGTAAACCATAATTTCAGGCCACGGGCTGGTCGCGTAAGTTCCATTCCCATATCGCCATAGTTTACTTCACCTTCCCTTGCTTCCAAATCCTTAAGGTATTCTGGATGGGTACTGAAGCTGTTGAACAGGGTTGATCTATCCTTTACTAGAACCATACCGCAGCCATAGGTTTGAAATAACCACTTATGCGCATCCCAACTGATGCTGTCTGCAGCTTCAATTCCTTTGAGTAGATGCTTATATTTCTTCGTCAACAACACAGAAGCTCCGTATGCGCCGTCCACATGCATCCATATGCCATAGTTATGACACAAAGAGGAGATTTCCTGCAGTGGATCAATACTTCCAGTATTGGTACTTCCGGCACTTGCAATCACAACAAATGGAATAAGCCCATCCGCTATATCTTTTTCAATGGCAGCTTTTAACTGATTCATATCCATTCGGAACCAAGAATCAGTAGGAATTTTCCTAATTCTGGTGTTTGGAATTCCGATAATGCGCAAGCCTTTTGCCACAGAACTATGAGTTTGATCTGAAACGTAGGCAACGCCTAAGTGTTGTTTTTCCTCTTTCAATATCGTATCACGAGCGGCAGTAAGTGCTGTCATATTAGCCATGGAACCACCAGACACAAACAATCCACCAGATTTCTTTGTATAGCCAGCCTGAGAACAGAGCCAGTCAATCAATTTCTCTTCGATGCAGCTTGCTGCAGAGCTTGTCGCCCAATTTGCAGCATGAATGTTATAAGCGGATGTCATAACATCACCTAACCAGGATAGCATGGACGCCGGTCCCGGAACGAAGCCAAAAAATCGGGGATGATTTACGCAGGCTCTATATTTATAAACGTCTTCCATCATTTCGGTTACCACTGTATTTATAGGGCATCCCTTAGCGGGTATGTCAATTTTCTTAAGTTTTGAAATTTGGTTTTCATCGGCTTCATGCATAATTTTGTTAGCAGCTAATTCCTGCCTGTCAGCACAAAATGCCTGAATAAAATCTTCAACTGCATGTTGTATTTGATTATTTAATGTCATTTTCTGTTTATTCATTCTATCGTCACCTTACATATATAGTATATTAGAAACGTCAAACTAAAAGATTGACATCTCCCACTACCTATAGTAGCATGTAACTATATATTTGTGAAATTCATAGATTTCATAATATACATTAAAAATATTAATAGGTGATATACATGGAGTTTAGAAATATTGCAACTTTTTTGAGGGTAGCAGCAACAAGAAATTTTTCAAAGGCAGCAGAGCAGCTGGGTTACTCTCAATCTACCGTCACAATTCAGATGCAACAATTGGAGAGAGAACTTGGGACACAACTTTTTGAAAGGATTGGCAAACAAGTGAACTTGACAGATAGAGGAGAGGCATTTATTCTTTATGCTAATGAAATCATGAGGGTTACAAATGCAGCTATGACTTTTGCATCTAATGCTGATGTTCCAACAGGGTCTCTTCGCATTGGAGGAGTGGAATCCCTGTGTACCGCTATACTTCCTGAACTATTGTTGCAATTTCATCACATTTGTCCACAGGTAGAGACAATTATAAAAACCGCTAAGACAGAAGAATTGATAAATATGATTAAATGCAATGATATAGATCTACTCTTTACATTAGATCAAAAGATATACGGTTCAGAATGGGTACGAGCCGTGCAGCAGGAGGAAGATATTGTTTTTGTGACCTCGAGCCGCCATTCTTTTATAGATGGACAAAAGATTGACCTACAAGATATTATAAAAGAACCCTTCATATTGACGGAAAAGGGTGGAAGCTATCGTTATGAACTGGAAAGGATGCTTGCCGCACAGGAGATGGACATCAGACCTGTGTTGGAAATCGGCAACACCGAAACCATAATCCATCTGCTTGAAGAAGGCGTAGGAGTTTCCTTTCTGCCTCTGTTTTCAGTAAAAAAAGCAATCAAGCAAGGCACGTTATCACGGATTCAAACGGATATCCCCACGATTCAGATGTGCAGTCAGCTCCTTTATCATAAGAATAAATGGGTGACTCCGCAAATGCAGGCATTTATTGAAATAGTCCAAGATTTTTACAAAAGAGAATAGAATAACAGGACTGCGCATTAAATAATTAGTGCGCAGCTCCTTGTGCAAAAAATAAATTCTAAACTCCAAGAATTAAGGAGTTTATGGTAAAATCTTTGAAAGATAAAAAAATTATAATAGAAAAAGTTTAAAAGCTGCCTAATTGGATGTTCAAGTATTACTTTATTTCAATTTATGGACGAATCTTTAGTTTCACAACTGAAAATAAAACATGGAAGCCATCTTTAAAAATTAAGAGTTGATAATGGAGAGTTAAAGAAGAAAGGATTCTGATTAAGCAGAATCCTTAATATATTTTTAGAAGTTTTAGTATGGTTAAAATTTTATTTATACTTATCAATTATCAACTTAAAAATTGGTAAGGAATTTTAAAAACTATTCATAGGAGCAATTTTCATTCATACCATAAATATGACCTATAGGAATTGTAAACATTAAACCTACACCTGGTCTTGAAATATCTCCAACTACGTCATTAACTGCTTTCATAGCCTTTTTAGCAAGTTCTTCGCTTTGGATAACGGTAAAAATTGTTTTGTTATAAGGTCTAGAACTATCTAGAAAACTTTTTAATGATCTAAAGAGAGGTATGTCCCCATTTTCACCATTAACTAGGACACTACCCATTCCTTGGCTATCTAAAATTGTTGCACCTTTTACACCAATATCTAAAAAGGTAGATAGAATATCGTCTAAGTAATCAACCTCATTAAGTACTAGAAATAATACGTACATTGTATCACCAACTTTCATCATATAATTAGTCATTTAAATTATATACAAAAAAGAGTGCTTTTCCAATGATTTCTATTGTATTTAACAGGCTTGCTTTGAAACCTTATTTAATCCATTAACTTCTCCAGCTTTTTCTATGGCGATTTTTGCTAGAATAGGTCCTGAAATTTCATAAACTAATACGCTAAATAGAATAACTGTAGTTATGGCGGCGGCAAATTGTGGCAATTCTTGCCTTACTATTATGGATAATCCTATGGAAACACCACCCTGTGGCAATAGACTAAGTCCTAAATATTTAACCACTGCATCATCTGCATTTACAGCCTTTGCTCCTAAGAAAGCACCAAGGATTTTTCCTGTGGCTCTAGCTATAACATATCCTACACCTAAAGCACCAACTTGAGCTAGAATACCTAGATCTAAACTGGCTCCTGCTAAAGTAAAAAATAACAAATAAATAGGAGGAGTAAAATCCGTTATAAGTGTAAATACACGATTTGAATTGTGCATTAAATTTACAAGAGTTGCACCAAGCATCATGCAAGTTAAAAGGGGAGATAGATTTAATAAATTAGCTAGTCCAGTGCTAGCAGCAATTGAGGCTAATACAGTTGATAATAACTCCTCTTTACTCTTCGCTCTATTAGCTGCAAATGTAAGTATAGCTCCTAGTAAAAATCCAAGTAAAAGAGAGCCTAAAATTTCTATAATTGGTGCACTAATCATCTGTAAAAAAGAATGGCTTGTTGAATCAATAGATATTTTAGCTAAGGACATAGCAAGTCCAAAAAGCATAATTCCTACAGCATCATCAATTGCAACAACCGGTAAAATAGTCCTTGTAAGGGGGCCGTGAGCTTTATATTGCCTAATTACCATCATTGTTGCAGCAGGAGCTGTAGCTGCAGACATAGATGCTATTACAATACTAAATGCAAAGGATTGATTAAATCCATAATAAGTCACTATAAATACTAATATTACAGCACCAATGGCCTCAGCTATTGTGATTATAAGAATACTTGAACCTACCTTTAGCATATCCTTTAACACAAATTCACTACCTATGCTAAAAGCTATAGTTGCTAATGCTACTTCATTGATGATTGAAAAACTTGCCATGTCTTGTTCAGTAATTGTTCCTAAAAAAGATGCACCGATAAATAATCCAGCTACTAAATAACCTGTTACATTAGGAAGTTTAAGATATTTAGCTAATCTTCCTCCAATAACACCAACAAATAATACAATACTAATTTTTAAGAGTAAATCCAATGTGTATATCCTCCTATACAATATATTTATTTTAAAATTATGGTTTAATAATTACCCATAGCCAAAGACCACTAATGCCAGCTAGATAAGAACTATATAGATAAACTATCTAAAAAATTAATGTATAGCCAAATATAGTTACCCCTTAAATATTCCAATTCACAACTTTAATCAATGGAGAGTTGAAAATGGACAATTGACAATTGATGAGGAAATTAATTTCTTTAAATAGATTTTTATAGCGGCGAACATTGTTCGCCATTTTTTATATGCCAAATATATGATAATGGGAATGGATTTGGGTTTTGTGGAGAACACTGTTCTCCTCTACAGTTAATAGATTCTAAATTTATCAGCTTCTGCTGAGAAATATCCAAAATTGTGAATTGTGAATTGTGAATTGAAAAAGTTGTGAATCCAATAGTTCAAATTATAATACTGAAAAGCATAAAATTTTTTCATTGTGGAACTCTATATTTGGTAAGCTTAGCGAAAGAATGGTGGCATAATTTTAGAGGTTATATGTATATAACCTCTAGTTGTATTCTTATTAAAAGAACAAATATATTCCCTTTGATTTCCTTTGAAATTTTAGAAGAATGAGCGCATAAAAAAAGAACTTCTTATAAATATTTTAGGAGTTCCTCTTTTTATATAAGCCCTAATTTATATGTTTTTAATTAAAAAGCCATACTTGGAATATAAAAAAATGGGTAGATACAACTAATTACTTTGTTTTACTTAAATTGTAGCAATATGAAAAATATCTTTAATTAAGCTTTATAACCATATTATATACTACATGTAATAAATTTTCAAATATTATAGAAAGATTACAATTAATTTATTATGGAATGATGAGAAATAGCTTTGGAATATAGATGAGAATGAGTAGATTTTATTATGTAAATATATATTTATATGCTTCTCAATTAGAGAGTTAAGCACGCAGCGAAGATACTCTGGAAAAAGCCCCTATTCACTAGATGTTTAGCTCTTTTGTGCTTACAAATATATTTTCAGAATTAGGTCATGATAAATTAGTTTTCAATTTGTAAGTCTTATAAAAGTATTTGAGTATCTAAAAGGGAGGTTGAAGTACATAATTTTACACCACAATTCACTTAAAGATACTTTTGCAATTCATCTAAATTATCAATATCAAATATATCTGTAGCTATAACGTTAATAGTCTCTTCATCTAAAGCCTCTATCCTTTGTTTATATTCTTGTATTCTTGAGGAATAGATTTATACATGTAAGGGACGGTTCATAATTATGCCTTAAGTAAGGCATCTTCAAAAAATAATAGACCCACCAAGAAAAGGCTGCAAGGAATCACTATTTCAAGCCATAGTCAAAATATCACCACAAAAAAATAGTCTACCTTTCCTGTGATTCAGCAACTCTAGTAAGAGATTTAAGAATACTAAATGAGTTAGGATATAAAACCCTAGAAGTACAACCAGTAGACATGCTCCAACAGACAGCACACGTTGAGTGCATAGGTTTGATGATGAATTGTGATTGAAAGGACAAATAAGGCAATTTGATCACAAGATGTTGTGGTTATGACGTGAAAAACGGACAAAAATTGGGGCGAAAAATGCCCCTTTTTTGCCCTGATTTTTAGGGTTTTTTATAGATAACATCGGGTATTTATGAATGATGACACCCTATTAACACAATTTTAAATAGGAAAATCAAATTTTTCAATTTCACCTATTAAATCTGTAACATACAGACAATCTGAATAAAAGTAGAGACATTGCTTGTGTACTGTTCCCTTTCAAGTATATGAGAATTATTAGAATTCTAAACTGTCCATATATAAGAGGAGCGTATCGCTGTAAAAACAATACCTCTTTTTTAAATATGGGATTTTATTAAATTAGCTTTTAAACCTCTTCTTTATGGAATATGAAAGGATATATCACAATACTTTTGGCTTAAAAGTTTCGCTGGAAGCATTGTGTATTATAATATTACTCTGTTCTGAGAGCTGTAACTGGATCTTTTTTAGCAGCTTTTCCGGAAGGAATCAGACCAGCAATCAAAGTTAATACCATGCTGATTACAACAAGTATAATTGCATATTCCCATGGCAAGGAAGCAATGCCGGAAACACCGGACACTGAGGCGATGATTGCATTGGTTGGAATCAACAGTAGTAAAGTGATAACGATACCGAGGGCATCAGAAGCAAATCCAACAATCATAGTTTCTGCATTGAAGATGCTGGAAATGTTTCGCTTAGATGCACCGATACTACGCAAGATACCAATTTCTTTTGTACGTTCTATAACGGAGATATAGGTGATGATACCAATCATAATTGAGGATACTACCAGAGATATTGCCACAAATCCAATCAATACATAGCTGATCATATTGATGATAGTTGTCACGGAAGACATCATTATACAACCATATCTGTATAGCCGATAGTCATTTCTTCATAGTACAGCGGTGGTTTGTGCATCGTTATAATCCTCAATGATTGATGTAATTTCATCTTTGGCTTCAAAGTCTACAGGATAGATATTGATGACAGACGGTTGATCCATATCTACGATGCCCAATGTGGAGATGTTATTCTCGTAAGAGGATTCCTCTTCGGCATTTGCTTGCATTTGTTCACCAAAGGTCTTCAGAATTTCTTCTTCGCTCATGGTGGACAACATCACTTGAACCTGCTGCTGTTCCTCAGGAGACAACGTTGCCACATATTTGTTCACATCATCCATGGTCAGATTATTCGCATAGTCGTCCATATCAAAAGGCATATTGGTAAAGACGTTGGTGTTAGGATTAGCAAGCTGCGTTTTTGCAATTTCACTGTCATTGTTACCATTGACAACGTATTTGGTAAGTGCAGAGGTGTATCCCACTGATCCACTGATGGAAGTAGCGCTAGCTTCAGTATTTGGACGAAGAATACCAACAACTTTCAGCTCAAGGGCATTATCAACCAGTTTGGTCATATAATTTTCATCTTTTCGCATATCTTCCCAAACACCGGATTCTTTGTCATACTTATAGTAATCAGTGTTCAAAGTACCAGTTTGAATGTAGTACCGAGAATTTCATCATAAGTAAAGGAAGCCTGTTCAGATTCTTTGACATCACCACCACTCATGGCAGCCTTCATTATTTCCTTGTATTCTTCCTGATTCATTAAACCTATGGAGTAAGAGTCATATCGCTGATTTCGTTGTTTTCATCAACTACAAGCACTACCTCGTTATATGCGTCTTCATCCGGGAAGCGTCCGGAAAGAACATCATATTGAGATTCCAAAAGCTTTTTGTTGCCGAGCATTTCCTCAAAAACATCAATACTCATCATGCTTGGGGCACCGAAACCACTCATGTTGCCCATGCCACTACTGTTCAATAGTTCACTGGGATTTAATTGTAAAACGCCATCCGAGGTATCGGAACTGTAAATCTGCAAGTCTAAATCGTATCCATATTGAATGGAGGAAACATAATCGAGAATGTTGGATTCATCGCTTTCAATATATTTCTTGAAAGTTCCCAAGTCGTTTGCCTTTGTTTCTTTGCTCAGTGTAGAAAACATTCTCGTGGTAATGTTATTAGAATATACCTTGTCAAGGTCATGATCCACGCCGTCTTCTGTATTCTTAAACATAAATTCAGACATCATGGAGGTCATATCCGTGTTGTTACTTTCAATGCTGACAGGATAGGTTGATAGAGTATCTTTCTGCACATTTCCAATATATGCGTTGATACCGCTGGAAAGCGCCAGTATTAGTGCGATTCCAATGATGCCTATACTTCCGGCAAATGAGGTAAGAATCGTCCTTGCCTTTTTTGTCTTCAGATTATTGAGGCTTAGAGATAAGGCTGTTAGAAAGGACATGGATGTTTTACCCATATTTTTGTGCTGTGGAGGCACAGTTTGTTTTTCATCTACCTGATATGGGTTGGAATCGTCGGTTATATTTCCATCCCGCAGTTTCACAATACGGGTAGCATATTGGTCTGCCAGTTCTGGGTTATGTGTAACCATGATTACAAGTCTGTCTTTCGCTACTTCTTTCAGTAGCTCCATAACCTGTACACTTGTTTCGCTATCCGTACTTCGTTGGTTCGTCCGCAAGAAGAATATCTGGATTATTTACAAGCGCACGGGCGATTGCAACACGCTGCATTTGTCCGCCGGACATTTGATTCGGCTTTTTGTGAAGCTGATTACCCAGCCCTACTTTTTCAAAGTCCACCGCACGTTTTCGACGCTCGCTCTTGGAAATACCAGAAATCGTCAGTGCCAATTCAACGTTTGACAATACTGACTGATGTGGAATAAGGTTATAGCTTTGAAAAACAAAACCGATTGTATGGTTGCGATAAGAATTCCAATCGCCATCTTTGTACTTTTGAGTAGAGATGCCGTTGATGATAAGATCGCCACTGTCATAGCGGTCGAGACCGCCGATGATGTTCAGTAATGTAGTTTTACCAGAACCGCTGGTCAAGAATGGCAATTCGTTGTCACGAAGGTTCAGACTGACACCATCGAGGGCGGAGTGCACCAAATCCCCTGTGGTATATTTTTTGCATATATTTTTGATTTGAAGCATACTGTGTCAACTCCTTTTTGTTTTGTCTTTATTGAGAATTTTTTTCAACAGAATCTATTCTACAATATTTTCAAAAACTGAAAATAAACTCAGACAGTAAAAAATAAAATTTGAATTAGTTTATTTTAGGTTTATGTTCCCAGGGTATAATACCTATAAAAGGCAGGGCAAAGTAATCATGGACAGTGATGCTAAGTTTGTTTAAGCAGGGTTATTTATGATTATTTGACGAGCGAAGTCACCGAGAACGTGAAAGGCATTTTGAGTTTTGCTTGAAATTATGAAGTATTTTCGAGTTTGAGCATGACGAGAGAACAGTTCTGACATTACTTGCCGAAAGCAAAAATGAGATAGGAGGAATGATTTTATGTTTCAGATTTTAGTTGTAGAAGATGATAAAAATACTGCACGACTGATGCAGGCGGTGCTGAAACACGCAGGATATGAAGCACTTCATGCGGAAAATGGTGTTGCTGCGCTGGAGCTGATGGATACGCAGCATATTGATTTGATTATTCTGGATATTATGATGCCGGAAATGGACGGGTATGAATTTACCAAACAGCTTCGCAGCTGTAAAATTAATACACCGATTCTCATGGTAACAGCAAAGCAGTTGCCTGAGGATAAATGTAAGGGGTTTATTGTTGGAACGGATGATTATATGGTAAAGCCTGTCAACGAGGAAGAAATGCTGCTTCGTATCAAGGCATTGCTGCGCCGTGCGCAGATTGTAAACGAACGTAAACTGCATATTGGCAAAGTTACACTAGATTACGACGCATTAACAGTTACTAGAGAGAAAGAAAGCCAGACACTGCCACAAAAGGAGTTTTATCTGCTCTATAAGTTATTGTCTTATCCTGATAAGATTTTTACTCGCATTCAATTGATGGATGAGATATGGGGAATGGAGTCTGAAACGGTAGATACTACGGTAAATGTGCATATTACCCGTCTGCGTAAGCGGTTTTGAAAGCTATACCGAATTTGAAATTGTTGCTATTCGTGGTATTGGATATAAGGCGGTGAAGAAGTGTGAATAAATTTTGTAAAAAGCCAGGGAGGTTTCAGCTAGCGATGATGTTTGCAGCTATTATTTTTATAATTATGTTATTGTCGACATTATTTCTGGTTGTAGTGTTTTTGATACTTAGCCGTACTGGCTTGTATAATCCGAATCCTTCACGAGAGCCTATCATGCCGTTTTGGGTTTGCTATGATCAGTGTGCTTGTAGGAACAATCATTGCGATGATTTTCAGTCGTATTCCGCTTACTCCTTTGCGTGTAATTATTTCAGCAGTTGACAGATTGGCTGAGGGGGATTTCAGCGCGCGGATTCATCTAAAAGGGGCGGACGAATTACAAAAGCTGAACATAAGTTTCAACCATATGGCAGAAGAACTGGGAAGCATAAATGTTACGCTCTGATTTTGTCAATAATTTTTCCCACGAATTCAAAACGCCCATCGTTTCTGTACGGGGCTTTGCAAAAATGCTGAAATATGATGACCTTTCCAAAGAGGAGAGGGATGAATATCTTGATATTATCATCAGTGAATCAGATCGTCTTGCTGACCTAGCCACCAATGTACTGAATCTTTCAAAAATAGAAAATCAAACAATCGTAACAGACAGGGCTCGTTATAATGTCAGCGAACAAGTCCGTAGGGTGGTTGCATTGTTGGAAAGTAAATGGACAAAGAAGAATATTGAAATTTCTTTCGATTGCGATGAATTTTTCTGTATGGAAATGAAGAATTGCTTAAACAGGTGTGGATTAACTTAATTGATAATGCTATTAAATTTTCACCGGAAAATTCAGCTATTGATATTCGTATCATTAATAAACAAGGAAATATTATCTTCACTATTTCTGATCAGGGGAGTGGTATGAACTCAGAAACGGCAGCACGTATTTTTGATAAATTTTATCAGGGCGATACCTCTCATGCAACAAAAGGCAACGGTATCACTTGACTCTGCAAAGAAAATCGTTGAACTTCATGATGGAGATATACGGATTGTAAAAGCAGATAAAAGTGGAACGACTTTTGAAGTGTATTTATCTTCAGACTTACATTAAGTAAACAGAAAATTGTAATAGAAATACAATTTGAAATGAGATCGGTGATGAAACTACAAATCTAAAAAACACTACACATGACGAACCCGATAGTCATTGGCATGAATCCATATTTCTCATGTATCTAAAAATTTATAGAGGGGTATAGTGTAGATATACTATTTTTAATATTAAATATATGTGAAGCTAATTGCTACTTTTTAGTGACATAGTTAAAGGGTGGAAGCCGAGATACGTGTAAAAGGGGCCACAAGGTGTAAAAAATTTACACAGCAGCCTCTTCTATTATTTGTTCAAGATCAACTTCATGTATTGGATCAGGAATTTCATTTAAATCTATAATGTATTCTCCAAACCTTTTAATATGTGCTGTCATATATGGACTCAAAGATTTAATCTCTTCTTTGGTTACAATTACACCTTCAACAGCTAATTTTTCAAGAGCAATATTTATGTCAATTACATTATGAAGTATAACTGCATTTGCTAATAATTCATTGTATTTTATAATCTTATTTTGCTCATCTGGATCATTTTCACAGATGATGCCTTCTCCTCCAAAGAAAAACCACTTTAGAAACCAATTATAAGCTTTAACTTTATTAGTACTTTCAGTTATTTTTTCTCTTAGTTCAAAGTTTGATATAAATTCCAGTAGATAAATAGTTCTTATTACACTGCCAAGCTCTCTGAACGCTTGGGATAGCTTATTCTTTTTACTTTCATTATTAAGTTTCCTAAGGAGCATAGAAGGTAATACCTTACCAGCCTTAATTGATAAAGCAACTTGAAATAGATCCTTATAATGTGTTTCTATGATATTCCAGTTAATTGTAGCATTAAACAATGCTTCTATATAAGTATATTTTAAGTCTTTGTCAACTTTGTAGGATTTTAGATCTTTCTAGTTACGTATTCTAGGCATTAGATTTATCCCTAAAAGATGTGTCAATGCAAATACTGTTGTTGATTGTCCTTGAGTATCCGCATGAATCGTATCAGGTTGAATATCAGATTTATTCTTCAATAGCCCATCTATTATATGCACTGCTTCCCATACACCACAGGGTATGAAATGACTGAATAATGCTATACATGTATCTGAAACATGATTGTAAGCTATATTTCCAATACCACCATATCTAATATGATTTTCTGCTAATAAATTTTGAGAATAAGTATCTAGCTGTGTTCCATCTGCTGCCACTACATTAACTTTTCACCACAGTTTAGGTAAGGAAAACTTATTATAAAAATTAATAACATCAACTAGAGCTTTATCTAATTTTTCTTCTGTAATATGTCTTTTGTTTGTAAAACTTATCATATGAGGTGTAATAGAACCCCTAATATGCTTTGAAGTTTGAACAGGGCCCATGTTAGAACCATATCCAAATAAAATTTATCTAGCTTGTGGCCCTTTTTACACGTATCTCAGCTTCCATTATATGTTTAAGTAAACTTTAATCAAATGGACAATTCAATTTCAAATAATCTATAGCCTTTTGTAAGTAGGATTTATATTTATTATAAATATTATGATTGACAAGCTAAAAAAGAATATATATACTTAAAAGGTAATTAATGTAAAATAATAATTTTAATTTATTTTGGAGGTATTAATGAATAAAAAATTAAAACTTTTATTAGCTACGTCTCTAATCACATCTACAGTATTTTTTCAAACTTTTGCAATGATGCCAACAACATCCGTAAAAGCAGCAACTCCTGAAATATCTTATGGTGTGAATGCTTTTACTGATTTAACCTATTTAAGCGATCTTAACTGGGTATCTGCAACCACAAGTTACTCTCCACGTCCAACACAAAAAGATAAGAGTGTAGACTCTCATCAAATTACACTTAATGGAAAAACTTATGCAAAGGGAATTGGAACACATGCTTCAAGTGAAACTGTTTATAACCTTGGAAAGCAATTCACAAATTTTGAAACTGACTTAGGAGTTGACAGTGAGGTCGTTAATAATGGTAGTGTAATATTCCAAGTATATGCAGATGGAGTAAAACTTTATGATAGTGGCTTGATGACCGGAGCTACACCAGCTAAAACAATAAGGTTAAATGTAACTGGAGTGAGCCAGTTGAAGCTTGTTGTTACTGACGGCGGAGATGGTGAAACAAATGATCACGCTGACTGGGCTAATGCTAGATTATACAATACATCTACTTATCTAAGTGATGTTGACTGGACATCTGCAACCACAACTTTCCCTTCACTTCCAACACAAAAGGATAAGAGTGTATATTCTAATCAAATTAGTATTAATGGACAACACTATACAAAGGGAATTGGCACACATGCTGTAAGTGAAACTGTTTATGACCTTGGAAATCAATTCGCAATGTTCAGAGCTGATGTAGGAGTAGATAGTGAGGTTGGTAATAATGGTAGTGTAGTATTCCAAGTATTTGGGGATGGAGTTAAACTTTATGACAGTGGTGTGATTACTGGAGGTACACCAGCTAAATCAATAAACGTAAATGTAACTGGAGTGAGCCAGTTAAAGCTTGTTGCTACTGACGGCGGAGATGGTGTAGACAATGATCATGCTGATTGGGCTAATGCTAGAATTATAAATTAATGGTTAATAAGTGAAGAATTTATTACCATATGATATTAAAAATATAGTATAAATATCAATTGAATATTCTAAAGTAAAAAGGAAGTTTGATTATTCTCAGACTTCCTTTTTTATCAAAACGACATTATTGGCTTAGCCTATATATATGCTGATAATGAAATTCCTGTTTTGGATATTAAACCATACACACCTAGTCTTGATAGAGAGAAACACCATTAGTGTCCAAATGGTGTTCCAATTGGCCTAAAAAAGCGAAGAAATCTGGGAATTTTAACTGGAGTACAGTATTTAACTCTTAATTCATAAATTTATGTCTTAGCGTAGATTTTGTCAGACTATCTATACTAAGACAGTTAAAACCGAGTGATATTAGTCTATAACACTATGTACATATATAATATATCGTATACTGCCATTTAACCAAATAAAAAAAAGATCTTCAATTATTTACAAATGGATACTTAGATGGCACAGATTATTAATTACTATTAAATATATAAAGCCTAACTATATTTGTTGTGCTAGGTTAATGTCTTATACTTTTTTGTTCCATTTTACTCCAGATACCTTTCAGTACATGACAGGGATGCTGGTACTACCCTAAATTATTTAAATTAAATCTATATATGTAAAATTTATCTAGCTTGTGACCCTTTTTACACGTATCTCGGCTTCCATCCTAGTAGTTGTTACAAATTTTTTAAATATCTTTATTAATAGATTTGTTTTAATAGGTGAGAATAAAAATATATTTTATTCAATGTTTTTATATTTAGCAGCTTTTTTTATAATCATAATTCTAACTTTTATTATATGTAAAAGAAGTCTAAAGAATGAAAGCCTTGAAATTACTTATTATAATATATGTTTAAAAGTATTAGATAAACTAGAAAAAGATTTAAAACTACAGAATATACGTCCAAACAATGTATCTAATAGTATTCATTAGATGAAGAAATACTCGGCTTCCACCCTTAAAACTTTGAATGCAAAATGCAAAATTCACAATTATGGATATTTCTCAGCGGAAGCTGAGGAATTCGGCATTAATTTGTTTTAAAGTAATATAGTTACTTATTATAAACAAATTAGCAGCTGTAGTCTCTTCAAAGTATTAGTTAAATTTATTGGTATCGTTCTGAGTTATACTAAATCTTAGAGGAACTCTTATACAATTGAGAATTATTGATAATTCTCTTTTATAAGAGAAGTTCTAAATTTATTTCTTTTCAAAGTGACGCAGTCACTTCTATTAAAAAATCTATTAAAGAAATTAGTCTGATTAAAACTAATTTCAACCTTAATTGTGAATTGTGCATTATTTTAAGCTACGAATTGAAATACTTAAGGGTGCAGCTATATTCACCTATACATTAATTTTAAAAGTAGTTTATCTATAAATAAGTTATATAAAGCAAATAAAAAACTATTTGACAAAGTAAGACTATTAAGGTTATTATAGATATATGAAGTCTTTAATTGGAGGTGATTCATACGTTATGAAGTATTCAAAAGCTACAAATTATGCTCTTCATACCATGCTTTTTCTTGCAATAGACACACCGAATAAACTTGTGAGTGTACAGGAGTTAGCAGAAAAACAAAAAGTTTCTCCAACGTACTTGTCCAAAATATTGACCAAGTTAGTTAAGGAAGGAATGATCAATTCTTCTTCAGGTGTCAACGGAGGTTATTCGCTTAGTCAAAATTGGGAAGATATTTCATTCTTGGACATTATACATGCTATTGAGGGTAAATCATCTTTATTTGATTGCTGTTTAGAATCTCATTCAGAATGCGTTATAAAAAAAGTGATGCTTTCGGCGGAGGAAAAAATGGAGGAAGAATTAAAGAATCGAAAAATATCAGATCTTGTTAAGAAAATATCTGTGGATTTATAATCCACTCTTATTTTTTAATTAATTAAAGATATAAAGAGTCTTTGAAATCTTTAATTATAAATTTGATTGATTATTGGTATGGATAAATATTAAATCAATTGAGTTAAATATCTTTTATCGATTCTAAATATAAGGCAATATTACGGAAAATCTATTCAACTGTCCCTAGTGTGATAGTTAGATAAAAAGACTGATTTTTGATTGTTATTTCAGAAAATAATTTTAATCGTATCATTACAATTTAAAAATAAAAGTAATAAATAAATAAAAGGAGGCAAACTTATGCAAATCACACTTTACTTAATTATGGGTATAATTATCGGGATGTTTTTCCCTATTCAGGCATCTATAAGCGCTCGTTTAAGCTCTTATTCAAAAACACCTTTAACAGCTTCATTTATCGCATTTTCTTTAGGAACAGTGATACTGCTGGTTATAAATTTAATAATAGATCCTATAGGAATTACAGTTGGAATTGATTTTTCATATCCATTGTATGTTTTTATCGGTGGAGCAATAACTGGTGTTGGCTTTAATGTGGCTAATATCATTCTTTTTTCAAAACTTGGTGCTTCAATTACAACGCTAGTAACCGTAACTGGGCAAATGATTGTAGGAATCCTAATCGATCACTTTGGGTGGTTCGGTGTACAAGCTAATCCCGTTACCATTACTAGAACACTCGGAGTTGTCATTATGATTTTCGCCATTTCATTGGTTCAACCTAAAAAGAGAAAAGATTTAACTATGGCGTCACAAGAAGAAAAGAAGGATGGTAAAATTATTTGGGTAATTTTGGGAGTTCTAGCTGGATTTTTACCACCATTGCAAACTGCCATTAATGGAAAACTTCGTGTTGCAACCGGTTCTATTTTAGGAGCTACCTTTATTTCTTTTTTCGTTGGCACCATTATCTTGGCTACTTTGATATTGATTACTCAACGTCGCTTAGAGTTTCCTTTGTATAACACTGAAAAAAAGCGTATTCCTATTTGGACATATATGGGAGGTATATTTGGAATATTTATTCTAACAGGCAACATTATCTTGCTGCCTGTACTTGGATCAGTTTTAACTACTATGATTTTCCTACTGGGTCAAATGATTATGGCATTAATAATTGATCAGTTTGGAATGTTTAATCTACAAAAAAGAAAGATTGATAGTAGAAGAATTGCTACTCTAGTATTGATGATGATTGGAATCATATTTGTTAAATTCTTATAATCTTACATTTAATACTAAGCATGTGTTTAATATATTTGAAGAGCTACCAAGTTGTAATAACTTGGTAGTTTTTTCTTGAAGTTCTTATAGTTAAGATATTTATTTTTATAAAAAACTATAATAATAAAGGTCTTTTTATAGATAAAGATATGTTTACATTATCTTGGGCATAAAAACCTAAAAAAGTATTGACCCTAACGTTACGTGGTAATGTAACGTAAAGATAGAGTTTGATGATAGTGACAAGAAATCATAGCCGGCAAACTGTTAGACAGTATTGATAACTCTAAAAGGAAACTTGGAGGTGTAGAAATGAGAACAGTAAAACAAGTTTCAGATTTTACAGGAATAAGTGTACGTACACTACATTACTATGATGAGATTGGACTCCTAAAACCAAGCAAATTCACAGATGCAGGTTACAGACTTTATGACGATGAAGCTCTTCAAACCTTGCAGCAGATTTTATTTTTTAAAGAACTTGATTTACCTTTGAAAGAGATTAAAGAAATCATGGATAATCCTAGCTTTGATAAAAATCAAGCGCTAGAAAGTCATAAAAGGTTGCTTATTTTAAAACGCAACAGATTAAATAATTTAATAAAGCTTATAAATAGAACATTAAAAGGAGAAAATACAATGAGTTTTAAAGAATTTGATATGAGTGAATATTTTAATGCATTAGAAGAGTTTAAAAAAGAACATGAGGATAAGGTAATTAAATATTATGGTAGTGTAGATAAATATAATGAATATATTGAAAAATTTAAATCTAATCAAGCTGAAATTGCTAAAATGGCTATAAAGAAGTATGGAAGTATTGAAAAATATGTTAAAGCTATGAAGAAAAATCTTAATAGTGATGTATTCACTATAGCAGAACAATATGATGAGTTTAAAAAAGATTGCTTGGAAGATAATCATCCTGAATTAAAAGAATTATATAAAAAGCTTGTATCTGACTTGAATAAAGATTCTTCTTCAAAGGAGATTCAACAAATTGCTGGAGAAATAACAAATACAGCTAAAAAAGATTATGAAATTTTCAAAATGGATAATGGAGACGATCGCTGGTACTATATGGTGCGAATTTATTTATTTGCGCCTGAATGGATAAAAGCAGTTGATAATAAATATGGAAATGGTGCATCTAAATTTATTGGTGAAGCTCTAAAAAATAATTTGGGAGATAAGCAGCCTAAATTAAATACACTATATAAAAAGCTTGTATCTGACTTAAGTAAAAATCCTAATTCAAAAGAGATTCAACAAATTGTTGAAGAAATAGCAGAGGAAACCAAGGAAGAGAATGAAGCTTTAAAAGTAGATGAGGGAGAAAATCATTGGGGGTATACAGCAGAGCTTTATTTGTCAGATTCTATTATGATAAAAGTAACTAATAAGGAATATGGAAATGGTTCATCCAAATTTATCGGAGAAGCCCTAAAATTTTATTCTGAAAATAACGAGAAATAAAGACTAAGGGTAATATATTAGTCTTTGCAAGAGAAAGTTTAAAGGGATTTTTAGAATGACTAAATCTATAATTAATGATGTACCTTGATTTTCAGCTTAAATTAACTAGGATTTAAGTATCAGTATATATAAAAAGATGAGATTATGATGACTAGTGCTAACGCAGTGGGAATCAGTGTAGTAAAAGACTTTTAGCCATAAGCAAAATCCCTCGCAGAAACATTTGCGGGGGATTAAGCCGTTATCCTCATAAAGGAAGAGCAGATATAGATATACTAATTTAAAGATTAATATACAGCCAATAACTAATCAATTGAGAATTGACGATGGACAATTGAAAATGGTGGTTGAAATTAGTTTTAATCAAACTAATTTCTGTATAGATTTTTGTAGCGGCGAACATTGTTCGTCATTTTTTATATGTCCAATATCTGATAATGGGAATGGATTTGGGTTTTATGGAGAACACTGTTCTCCGCTACAGTTAATCAATTGTGAATTGTGAATTCAATAGTTTTAACCATAATTCGTATCTTTTATTCTTAATTTTTAATAGTAAATTTGTCTGCTGCCATTGATGGTATCATTGATGGAGGTAGTTAGCCATTCTAAAGCTTTATCTGTATCTCTTTTTTCAATGTAATCACACAAAATAGCTGTGTTTTTGTGTAAAGATTCTAAACCGTATAATCTACAGAAACGTTCCCACAAGGATAGAATGGGAACCTTAAATGAGTAGAAGATCAAAGGTATTAGTGTATTTCCGGAAAGAAAGGCAAGTTCATGTTGAAAGCTAAAGGCAATCTCAGAAGCCACTTCTGGAGAGGTTGCCTCCTCCATTTGTTTTACATATCCTTTTAATATATTAATTTCATCATCTGTAATTTTTGGAATACATAATTCTATGGCAAGTGAGTCAAATGCTATTCGAAGCTCCAAAATAGAACGTATTTCTGCTTCTCTTAATATTCCACCGTTATAATTCATAATAGAAATTAAAGTTTCCATAGTTCCGTTTCTACGATAATCAGCTACAAAGGTACCCACTCTTGGTTTAATTAATAAAAAGCCTTTTCTGGCAAGTTCTGAAATACCAGCATTGACTACAGATCTGCTGACCTGCATGGATTCAGCAAGTTCTCTTTCTGAAGGAAGCTTTTTTCCTATGGGTAGTTTGCCAGATAGAATCATAATCTCTAGTTCCTTAATAAATAATTCTTTTAACGATGGTGAACTCAATTTCTTAAACTCCATATGGTTTTATCACTCCTTTAAACTGGTTGTGGTATGTACAGAAGCCAATAATAATTATAATGTAATAGCACTAAAGAAACAAGAAAAATATAGAAAAAAAGTATTAAAAACCATGTAAAATATTGCATATAGAGCATATTTATGTTAATATTTTATCAAAACCACACCTGTTATACTGGTATGACCAGAGAAATGGAGATCATAAAATGGACAGTTTACTATCCTAGAATAGCGAAACTGGAGTAAATAAGGAGGGGGATTTGGAATGTTTATATTCAACTATGAAGGCGGTGCATCCGCAATTTCTGTGTGGCTTGTTTGGATATTGGTATTTGTTCTGTTATTTGCTTTAAATGAAGTAACAAGAAGATCCAAGGAAGCAGGATTCTTATGTTTTATTATTATGCCTATTATACTTTCTGTTCTCTGGTTTACAGTATTGAGTGACACTACTTATACTGACTGGTTTCATCTTGCTAAGGTGTATTCTTCTACCGCAGGTTGTATTGGTTTTTGGTGTATTCGTCATTTGCATGGCAAAAATAAGAACACCGGAAAAGAATGGCGTCTTTCTGACAGTCGTTTTGCACTTTGCTTCCCACCATTGATTCTTGCAATTAATATATGTGAAGCAGTAGTTCGTGACATTGAAGTAGGACTTAACTATGCACAAGGTGGATTTCTTGCTGATGAAGCAATGTATGTACTTGGAGGTCCATGGAATTTTATGAACGCAGCAGCAGGTATCATAAATATCATTGCTATCACTGGATGGTTTGGCATCTGTATCCGTAAGAAAACTGGAAAGGATGGAAGTCAGGATATGTTATGGCCAGATATGATGTGGTTCTGGATTGTAGCCTATGACATTTGGAACTTTGCATACACATATAACTGCTTACCAGGTCATGCATGGTACTGTGGATTTGCTTTACTGTTAGTTCCTACTCTATGTGCATTTACCATTGGTAAAGGTGCTTGGTTACAACATCGTGCCCACACATTAGCACTATGGTGTATGTTTGCACAAACTTTCCCATCATTTATCGATAGTGGAAAATTTGCTGTATCTTCCACATATAATACTAGTGCATTAACTATATGGAGTTTTGCAGCATTAGTAGTCAACATTGCAGTATTGATTTTCATGAGTTATAAGACTGTAAAGACCAAGAGAAATCCATACAAAAATGAACTTTATGTAGATATGAAAAAATATCAGCAAGTAAAATCATTTGCTGAATAATAAAATATTTGGGGGTTAAAATTATGGATAATTTTAGAGTTCTTGAGATTAAACAAAGTATTTTTGAAGACAATGATTGCCAAGCGAAGTTGCTTAGAGAAGATTTGAAAAAGGAGAAAACTTTTCTACTTAATTTAATGTCATCACCAGGTTCTGGTAAAACCTCAACACTTACAAGAACAATTAATGCTTTAAAGAATGAAATGAATATCGGAGTTATGGAAGCAGATATTGATTCAGATGTTGATGCTCACACTATTTCCGAAACTGGTGTAAAAGTAATTCAACTTCATACAGGTGGTATGTGTCATCTTGACGCAGATATGACAAAGCAAGGATTAATTGGCTTAGGGACTGAAAATATAGATTTTGCTATTTTAGAAAATGTGGGAAATTTGGTATGCCCTGCGGAATTTGATACCGGTGCATCAAAAAATGCCATGATTTTAAGTATACCTGAGGGTGATGATAAACCGCTGAAATATCCACTAATGTTTTCCATTGTTGATGTTCTTTTGATAAACAAAATAGATGTATTGGAATACTTCGATTTTGATTTAGAAGCATGTAAGGAAAGAGCAAAAAAATTAAATCCAAATATTAAAATTTTTGAAATTTCTGCAAAAACAGGCAAAGGAATTGATGGATGGGTAGATTGGCTACGTGCTGAAGTGAAAAAGTGGAATGAAAATTAGCATTATCATAATCTCTATTGGAGGGTAAAACTTATGGTTAAAGAAAAAGTACTTGATCTTGCCAATCATATTAGCAACAAAAAACGAGGCTCAAAAAATGAAATTAAACCAACAGATCCAGAATATATGATCCTTGAACCTGTTGTTACAGAAGAGATGGCTGAAGTGGCACTTTGTATGAAGATACGTAAAAAGACAACTGCAAAAGAGCTTGCTCCACTGTGCGGTAAATCTTTAGAGAAAACCGCTAAATTATTATTTGATTTGGCAGTTGCAGGTGTTTGTTTTGTCAATGAAATTGATGGAGTAGATCATTTTTGGTATGACACTTGGGTTCCAGGTATTATGGAAATGATGGTCAATAACAAGGAAAATGTTGCAAAATATCCTCAAATTGCAGAAGCTTTTGAGGCATACGGAAGAGTAAGAGGACCAAAAACCACAGGTAATTTTCCTGTAGGGGTAGGGCTTATGCGTGTTATTCCTATAGAAAGAGCTATTGAAGGTGAAACTAGAAGAGCATCTTATGAGGAAGTTTCTAAATACCTTAATGAAAACGATATCTTTACGGTTTCAGATTGTTCTTGTCGTACAGCGAGGGAAGTTATGGGAGAAGGATGCGGTCATTTAAAAGAAGATATGTGTATTCAGATGGGGCATGCTGCTGAATACTATATCCGTACAGGCAGAGGTCGTCAGATTAACCGTGAAGAAGCTTTTGAAATTATTAAAAGAGCGGAAGAGAACGGTTTGATGCATCAGATACCAAATTTAGATGGTTCAGGAAAAACTCATGCAATTTGCAATTGCTGCGGATGTTCCTGTCTTTCCTTGAGAACTGCTGAGATGTTTATAAATGCTGACATGGTACGTTCAAACTATGTTTCACATGTAGATAAAGATAAATGTGTTGCCTGTGGAGAATGTGTACAGAATTGTCCAGTTAATGCATTACAATTGGGTCAAAAGCTGTGTTCTAAAACAGCGGTTACTGAAGCAATAACAAGAAAAGAAACTCCACGTGATACAGAGTGGGGTCCGGAGAAATGGAATACAGATTATCGTATTAATAGAAAAAATGTAGTTGATACTGGTACGAGTCCTTGTAAAACAGAATGTCCTGCTCATATTGCAATTCAGGGTTATATTAAGTTAGCATCTCAGGGAAAATATACAGAAGCCCTTGAGCTTATCAAGTATGAAAATCCATTTCCAGCAGTATGCGGACGTATTTGCCCAAGGAAATGTGAATCTGCTTGTACCAGAGGAGATATTGATGAACCTATTGCTATTGATGACATCAAAAAATTCATTGCAGAGCAAGATCTAAATATGGAACGTCGCTATGTACCTAAACGAAGACATGAATATGGCAAAAAAATTGGTGTTATCGGTGCAGGTCCATCCGGCCTTTCTTGTGCTTATTACTTAGCTATTGATGGTTATAAGGTAACAGTATTTGAAAAACAAAATGAACTTGGTGGAATGTTAACACTTGGAATTCCGTCTTTTAGACTAGAAAAAGATGTAATTAATGCTGAAATTGATATTTTAAGAGAATTAGATGTTGAGTTTAAAACAGGTGTTGAAGTTGGTAAAGATGTAACTATTAATGACTTAAGAAGTCAAGGATATGAAGCCTTTTATCTTGCAATCGGTGCTCAGGCAGGAAGAAAACTTGGGATTGAAGGTGAAGATGCACAAGGAGTTATTACAGGCATTGATTTCTTAAGGAATGTAAATTTAGGTGACAGCTCCAAACTTGAAGGAAATGTAGTTGTAATCGGGGGAGGTAATGTTGCTATAGACGTTGCAAGAACCGCTGTAAGAGTTGATGCTTCAAAAGTAGATATGTTTTGCCTTGAAAGCCGTGAAGAAATGCCAGCTCTTGAAGAAGAGATTGACGAAGCTTTATCTGAAGATATTACAATAAATAATTCCTGGGGTCCAAAGTCTATTATTACAGAAAATGGACGTGTTATTGGTGTAGAATTTAAAAAATGTATTTCTGTTTTCGATAAAAATAGAAAGTTCAATCCACAGTATGACGAAAATCATACAATAATCGTTGATGCAGATCATGTATTGCTTTCAGTAGGCCAGGCAATGGAATGGGGTAACTTGATTACAGACAGCAAAATTGAATTAAATCCTAATAAGACAATCAAAGCTGATTCTGTTACATTACAGACAGGAGAGCCAGATATATTTGCTGGAGGAGATGTATTTACAGGTCCTAGATTTGCTATCGATGCTATTGCTTTAGGTAAAGAAGGTGCTATTTCAATACATCGTTATGTTAATTCAGGACAGAGCTTAATTATCGGTCGTGACAGAAAAGAGTATCATTCATTAGATAAATCAGAGGCTATATTTGATGGATACGATACTATTCCAAGACAGCAAGCAAGTCATGAGGATGAAAATAAATCTAAAAAAACCTTCAAGGATTTACGTGGTACTTTTACAGAAGAGCAGATGAAAAAGGAAACAGAGCGATGCCTTGGCTGTGGTGCTACTGTTGTAGATGAATTCCTCTGTGTAGGATGTGGTCAATGTACAACTAAATGCAAGTTTGATGCTATTTCACTTGTTAGAAAATATGATGGTGAAGGTGTAGCCTATGAAGATATGAAACCGGTAGTTGTTAAACAACTTCTTAAACGTAAAGGAAAAATTGCAGTTAAAAAGGTTAAGAATTTATTTATAAGTTCTTAAGTATAAGGCTTTTACCATTGTAAAGGATAGGTGATTAATTTGCATGAATTAGGTGTCGTGATTGAGGTTGTTAGGGTAGTAGAGAAAATTGCAAAAGAAAATCAATTAGCTAAAATTGATACATTGGTACTGCAAATTGGGGAGCTTTCATCAATGATTCCTATGTATATAGAGCAATGTTATCCTGCGGCAGTTGATGGTACAATATTAGAAGACACAAAATTAGAAATCGAGATATTACCGGGCAATGCTCTTTGCAAAGATTGCAACAAGGTTTTTAACCTTATTCAAAACCATAAAAAATGTCCAAACTGCGGGAGTATTCACTGGGAAATATTAAGTGGAAGAGAATTTTTTATTAAAGAAGTAATAGCCTGCTAAAATAAAAATTAGAAGACCTCTTTTAGTTATTATAATGACTAAGGGAGGTCTTTAAATTCTTCTTAAAGATATCTGTAGTGCCACAACTTAAATATAATGTCATAATTTATTCTTTGCTTTATTTGCAAGATAAGAAGTTTTACTTAAACTTAATGACATGAACTCTATAGGGTTCCTTAATGAAGATTTAACTTATGCATGATTTTAATTTCCACAACAAAAAATCTTTTCTACGAATGAAAAATTAAGAATGAAAGATGAAGAATTATGGTTAAAACTCCACGGCCAAAGCCTTTAGAGTTTTTTAAAAATAAATTTTATTTTAAGAAATTCACCTTTAGTGAGTTTTTTCCTGAATTCTTCATTCTTCATTATAAATCCTTAATTTCTAAGGATTTAAGCTGTTTTTATAGAAAATTTGTTTTCCAGGGTATATATTAAATTTTCGCATTGTATCTCTATATATTACTATTTGGCTATTCCATACTATTAATAACTTTTGTTATAACATGAAATATTGTTTTTAACTATGTAGATTCATTAAGCTCATTTGTATAGAAATACTTTTTTTACACATAATAGATTTCATGTAAAAGAATATATAAGAAAGAAGTCTTCAAAATAGAGTTGGAGCAATTTAAATGTGTAATATATTTACTTATTTGTAAGTGGTGGTTTTTTAATGTTCATGAATAAGACATAAGAATGGTATTTATTTTTATATCTAAAAAGTTATATTTCAATACTTAAAGTATATGCTGATTTTACAATTATAGTAAAAAGGAGAAGATAAGTGTATGTTAATTAAGGACTATATCGCACAGGATAAAAGTATTGACAACACTCACGCTTTGTTGCAGGAAGGATATTTGTTTATCAAAAATAGAGTTGATAAGTATCAGTCTGACATGTTTGAAACTCGCTTATTAGGACAAAAGGTAATTTGCATGACCGGTAAGCAAGCAGCAGAGTTATTTTATGACCAAGAACGGTTTCAGCGAAGCGGTGCAGCACCTAAACGGATACAAAAAACACTGTTTGGAGAGAATGCAATCCAGACTATGGATGGACAAACACACATTCATCGAAAGAATCTTTTTATGTCACTTATGACCCAACCACATCAAGAGAAATTAGCTGAACTTGTAATGAAGAAATGGGAAGCTACTATAAGTAAATGGCAGGTTAGCAAGGAGATTGTGCTTTTTGATGAAGCAAAAGAAATTTTATGCCAGGTAGCATGTCAGTGGGCAGGAGTTCCACTACATGAATCAGAAATAAAGAATCGGGCAGAGGACTTTAGTTCAATGGTTGATGCCTTAGGGGCGATTGGACCGCGGTACTGGAAAGGAAAAATGGCAAGATATAGAGCTGAAAAGTGGATAGAGGGGATTATTGAAGATGTTCGCTCTGGTAGATTGGAAGCTGAAGAATGTTCAGCATTATACGCTATGGCTTTTCATAAGGAGCTTGATGGTAGTCAGATGGATACTCAAATGGCGGCTATAGAACTTATTAATGTATTACGACCTATTGTTGCTATTTCAACTTTTATTACCTTTGCAGCCTTAGCTTTATATGAGCATCCAGAATGTAAAAAAAAGTTGCGTTCTGGTGACAACAACTATCTTGAAATGTTTGTGCAAGAAGTCCGCAGGTACTATCCTTTCGGTCCTTTTATTGGTGCAAGAGTGCGAAAGGATTTTATATTAAATGAATACGAATTTAAAAAAGAAATGCTCGTGATACTTGATATGTACGGTACTAACCATGATTCACGTATATGGGAAAAACCTGATGAATTTAATCCGGAGCGGTTTAAAGAGTGGAAAGGAAGTTTATTTGATTTTATCCCTCAAGGTGGAGGTGACCCTTCTAAGACACACCGTTGTCCAGGTGAGGGTATTACCATAGAAATTATGAGAGGAAGCTTAGATTTCCTTGTTAACAAAATTGAGTTTGAAGCCTCAGAGCAAGATTTAGGCTATAGTCTGGTAAGAATACCCACATTGCCGAAAAGTGGATTTATTATAAGTAATGTTAAAAGAAAATTATAAAATAGATTCCTGCATTTGAAGTATTTTCAATTACACTTGAAAATACTTCAAAGCATATATTTTAATCATTCAATTGTTTATGCCAGAGCTTATAATATTCTCCACTTTCCTCTATAAGTTTTTGATGAGACCCTTTTTCTATTACTTTCCCATTCTTTATAACATAAATAACATCACAGGAAGTTATAAACTTCAATTTATGAGCTACAATTATGGTAGTTTTATTCATTGCATACTCCAATATAGTTTCTTCAACAATTTTTTCAGTTATAGAATCCAGATTGCTAGTGGCCTCATCTAGTAGAAATATATCTGGATTTTTTAATAAAGCTCTTGCTATAGAAAGCCTTTGCTTTTGACCTCCTGATAAATTAGTTCCATTTTCATCTATGATAGTATCATATTTATTAGGAAGAGAACTTATGAAGTCATCTATATGAACTTTTTTACAAACTTCAATTATTTCGTAATCTTTTATAAAAAAATCTCCCATACGTAGATTTTCTTTTATAGTTCCATTGAAGAAAAACAGGGTTTGAGAAACATATCCAATTTTTTTCTTAAATAATCAAGATCTATGTCATCTATATTAATATTATTTATAAATATATTTCCTTTTTCTATGGAGTAAAAATTCATTAAAAGCTTTGTTAAAGTGGTTTTGCCTGAACCACTTTCACCTACAAAGGCAATTCTTTCACCAGATTTTATATCAATATTAATATTATTTAACACAGGGCTATCTGAATTGTACTGAAAGGAAAGATTTTCAAATCTAATATTTCCTTTTAAAGAAGGTTTTAAAGAACCTTTATACTTTATCTTTTCTTTCTCAATATTTAATATATTTTCAACTCTTTCTGCCGCAACTATTGCTGTTTGAATAGATGGCTGCAGGTTTATTATGCTTTCTATTGGGTTTAAAAAATATACAAGTAGAGCGTTAAAGGTTAGGAGCTCACCTAAAGTTAAATTTCCCCTTATTACTTCTATTCCACCAATCCAAAAGATCACTACGTTAAATATAACTTTAATATAGGCTTTTAAAGAACTTTGTAGGTTGGTAGTCCATCCTCTTTTTAGAGCATTTCTTGCCAAATTTAAAAATTTCTTTTCCGCTTTAAGCTTTGTTTCATTTTCCGTATTAAAAGCTTTGATAGTATCTATTCCGTTTAGTGATGATATTAAATATGAAGTAAGATTTGATCCACTTTCCATAGTTTTTCTATTTATATCTTCTAAAGGTTTTCTAAAAAGTATACTATTATGCCATAAAAAACAATGGGAATAATGGTTACTAAAAATAATATAGCATTTTGGCGATAAAGCATAGTTCCACCTATAATTGCCATAAGAACATCTATCATAATTGCTAAAGCTACATTACATATAGCATCCCTTATTTTTCCTGAATCATTAAATCTTGATATTATATCTCCAACTTCTCTTCTATCAAAGAAGTTCATAGGTAAGTCAACAACGTGTTCATAATAGCCGAGCATAAGCCCTATATCTATATTTTGTCCAAGATATAACAGAAGCTGAGTTCTAAATAATTCAAATAAAGTTTTAAAGGTGAAAAGCAAAATAAATAAAAGAGAAAATTTAGTTAATAAATCCTTAGAATTATTAGGAATTATTTTATCAATAAGAAACTTAAAATAAAATGCTCCTATTACACCAAAAATTGTTATGAGTAATGAACTAAAAAATATTTTTATAATAAACTTTTTTTGATATCTTAGGATGGCAGAAAATTTCTTAAATAGCCCTTTCTTTTCTGAATCTAACTGTATTTTAGGGATGATTATAAACATAATACCATTCCATATATCCATAAATTCAGCAAAAGAAAAGCTTGTAACACCTTTTTGGGAATATATGCTATTATTTTATCATTATTTATTTTCTTTATGACTATGTAATGATTGATTTCATTTTCATTTATATATGCTATTGCAGGTATAGGACAATAAGATAATATATCTTCAATATTATTTCCTTTAAGCTGTTTAATGGAAAATCCTAGTTTATCTTCTAAATTCGTAATATTTAAATCTTCTTCTTTATAATTTATAATGCTGTTAATTTTAGACACAGAGATTTTAGTACCAAAATGTTTGCATAATGCTGACATACATAGGGCAAAAGATTCTCTATTTTCTTTATCATAAGTTGCTTTTTCCATACTTACCACTCCTTCTTAATAGCTAGTTCTAAAGTTCCATCAATATAATTGTTAAATCTTGTGCAAAAGCTTGTCTTTTCTATCTATACATTATACAATAATATACAGTTAAATAATATATTTACATTAAATATATTATTTAGTATTAATGTAAAATAAATATAGAAAGGGGGCATTTATGTGGATATCAAAGAATTAACTAAAGGTCTTGAGGAGTTTATATCTACAGATGAAGTTACACAATCACTTAACACAATGGGGGATAATTCTAAACCAGAACCTCTATATGGAATTCCACCAGTAGAAATTTAGGAAATATCATAAGCAATATTGGGAATGGCTTAAGTCATTCCCAATATCTTAATTCTAAATCTTTTATATAATAGACAATAAATAATAACATGCTTAAGAGGGAGGATGGTTATGAAATATAAGCCAATAACTGGTGTATGGGAAATAACGATGGGATGCAATATGCGTTGTAAACATTGTGGATCAATATGTGAAAGCCCACAAAGTGACGAACTAACGACGAAGGAAGCTTTAAGTTTATGTGAAGAACTTGGAACATTAGGTTTTAAACATATAACTCTATCTGGAGGAGAACCTACCACAAGAGATGATTGGCATATTATAGCAAAGGTACTTAGGGATAATGGTATTATTCCAACTATGATAACCAATGGATGGCTTATAAATGAAGAAATTATTGATAAGGCTATTGAAGCAGGAATAAATACTATTGCTATAAGTATAGATGGTTTGGAAGAAACTCATGATTTTATGAGAAAGGCTGATTCCTTTCAAAGATCTATAAAAGCTCTTAAGCTTATGAAAGATAAAGGCATGTACTCTGCAGTAATAACTACAGTAAATAAAAAGAATATAAATCAGTTAGAAGATATGAAAAATGTATTCATAGAAAGCGGAGTAACTACATGGCAGCTTCAAATTGGTATGCCAATGGGAAATTTAAAAGAAAACTGTGAATTAGTTTTAGATAACGAGGGAATTGATACAATAATCGATTTTGGATATAAAAATTTAAATGATAATAAAATAAAAATACACTTTGCGGATTGCATAGGATATTATAATACAAAAGAAATGGAAGTAAGAAAGACTTCTTCTAATAATGATTACATATGGCAAGGCTGCGGAGCTGGAAAGCATAGCTTAGGTATTTTATGTAATGGGGATATAGTGGGATGCACTTCTATAAGAAATAAAGAATTTATTGAAGGAAATATAAGAAAGACTTCTCTAAAGGATATATGGACAAATTCTGAAACTTTTAAATGGAATAGAGAAATTACAAAAGAAAAAATAGATGGATTTTGTAGTAAATGTAATTATGGGGATATATGCCTTGGTGGATGCTCTAATACAAGATTATGTATGGAGAATAGTATATACAAAGAAAATAGATATTGTTCATATTACATAGCCATGGATAGAAAAAGAGAAGAAATAAAAGCTATAAATGATATAGATAATCTATTTGAAAATGCAGAAAAATTAGCAGAAATTGGACAATTTCAATTATCTGAACTTTTATTAGAAAGAGCAGCTCATTTAGAAAAGGAGAATATAAAGCTTTTAAATCTTTATGCCTACGTAAATTTTATGCTAAAGAATTATACTATAGCTAAGGAGATAAATGAAAAAATTCTTAAAATAAATCACAATGATATATATGCAAATAAAGGGTTAGGCCTAACATTATGCAAATTGGGGGAAGTTGAAAATGGCATAAATTATCTTAAAAATGCTGTGAAACTTACGGATCATAACTATATGGATCCTTACCATGACTGTGCAGCAACCCTTATGGAACATGATAAAATAGACGAAGCAAAGGGCATTTTAGAGCAGGCCAGACATATGTCATTAGATTTTGCTAAAGCAAATAAGGATCTATATGACAAATTAAATATATCTGCTATAGCGGAAGAAAAATAGGATTAAATAAAGTTTTATAGAAAATGCATGAAAATCTTCGTTGTTTATTTCAGAGGATGTAAGGGAATTAAATTAAGGTGGCTCTATGCCATCTTAATTTAATATTACACCTATTATAGATGTACTACTCCTAAATTTAATCTATCTCTAAAAATAATTAACACTTATGGTATTCCGTTAAAACTATTAAATTCAAAATTCACAGTTCACAATTCACAATTTTGGATATTTCTCAGTAATAACTGAGAAATTTAGAATTGATTAACCGTAGCGGCGAACGGTGTTCGCCATATATTATTGAATAAATATTAAACTATAAGACGTATTAAAAAGAACTGGCGAACACTGTTCGCATCTACAATAAAACATCAGCAAATGTAGCCTCTCTATAGTATTAGTTAAATTTATTAGTATTGTTCCGAGCTATACTGCACCTCAGGGGAACCCTAAAGGGCTTCACTACTGTTCCCCAGAGGTGGAAAACTAGCAATACATTGCTAGTAAAAATTAGTTTAAGAAATTAATTTGTAAAAAATAATTTCAATCTTAATTGTGAATTTTGCATTGCGAATTGAAATATTTGAGGGTGTAGCTATGGAAAATAGTGATATAAAAAAGATTGATTTTAAGCGGTGTATCAAAAAGAGTGTGGGTTAGTTTGGAAATAAATGATAAATTTGGGTTGAAAATAATTATTAAATAGAGTATTTACAATGTTCTGACAAAGGAGTATTATGTGTCTATAATAGTTGATATCATGTAGACATACTTTCTACATGATTAGGAAGTATGGATGAATGATTGAGTTGAAGCTTACAACAATAGCTTAGCTCCACAAAATAATTCAAAATCCTATTAAAATAAGCTATTAGTTGTAGACATTCACGGTAAATTGCATTTATAGATGGTCTTAATTCATATTAATAAGAATGGTCACAGGGCAGAAGTTCTCTGTGCATTAGAATGAGAGGGTATTATGAAGGGAGCAATAATTGTAGCAGCAGGTATGTCTTCTAGAATGGGTGAATTTAAGCCCATGATGCCAGTAGGTTCTATTACAATGATTGAGCGGATTATCCATACCACGGAAGCAGCTGGTGTAGATTATATTGTGGTTATTACCGGTAATAATGCCGAACAACTGGAAAATAAACTTCGTCATATGGGAATAATCTTTTTAAGAAATGAAGATTATGCTCAAACTGACATGTTCGAATCAGCCAAAATTGGATTAGAGCATTTAAAAGACAAATGTGAAAAGATTATTTTTACTCCAGCGGATATTCCTCTATTTACTGTTGAAACTGTAAGAGTATTATTACAGTCAGATGCCATGGTTGCAGTACCTGTTTTCCAAGGAAGGAATGGTCATCCAATTCTATTGAATTGTAAAGTTTTAGATAACATTTTATCTTACAAGGGAAAGGGTGGTCTTAGAAAAGCCATTAAAAATTGTGGTTATAATAAGACACTAATCCAAGTAGATGATAAAGGTGTTTTAATGGATACGGATACCAAAGAAGATTATGAAGAGACATTAAAATCTCACACCAATCAGCTTTTTAGAGCACAGATAAAAATAAGGTTGGCGAAAGAAACACCATTTTTTGATTCCAGTTCTGCTAGTTTAATGAAACAGATTCAATATACTGGCTCGGTACGGTATGCCTGTCAGAACCTAAATCTATCTTACAGTAAAAGTTGGAATATGATAAAAAACATGGAGAAGGAGTTAGGGTTTAAGGTAGTAAATAGACAACAAGGCGGTATAGGCGGAGGATACACTACTTTAACAGAGAAAGGATCAAAACTTTTAGAACACTATGAGTGCTTTGAGAAAGAGATTAATGAAATTGTTGATGAAAAGTTCAGAGAATATTTTATGGAAGATATTTTAGAAAAAACGTAATAAAATAATAAAACAAATTTTTTTTTAAAAGCGAGTTGTATTAAAAAACAATTCGATATTTTACTATGAAAATGAAATATTTTTAGAACAAAATATGATAAGGAGTAATCAGAGATGAATAAAAACATCTATGTACAAGTTCAAGAGGCTTTACAAAAGGGACAAAGAGTAAATATTGTGACAACCTTTTCAGGACAAGAAGGCAGAATTCATGATGACCTATCAAAAAAGCTTATATTAGATGAGATAACAGGAGAATCTATCATAAAACCTGTTGCTCTTAAAGAAGATAAAAGTATATCTTTTTATGAACCCATTGCTTTAAAGGATAGACTGATTATACTTGGAGGCGGTCATGTTGCACTGCCTTTATGTGAATTTGCATCTAAGGCAGGCTTTCATGTAACTGTGATAGATGATAGGCCAGAATTTGCAAATCATCTGCGATTTCCATGGGCTAGTGAAGTAATTTGTGAGGGCTTTAAGCCTGCATTAAGAAAGTTATCTATAAAGGATACAGATTATATTACCGTTATAACCAGAGGACATCGTTATGATGCAGATTGTTTGAGATATGTATTGGGGCATGCTCAACCATTTTATCTAGGGATGATAGGATCAAAAAGAAGAGTAAAAGGCCTTTTTCAGATTTTAGAAGAAGAGGGATACGATAGAGATAAAATAGGTGAAATTTGTTCACCTATTGGACTGGATATTGGAGCAGTTCTTCCAGATGAGATTGCTATCTCAATTTTAGCAGAATTAATTTCATATAAACGAGGAAGCAATATTCGAAGAAGTAATAGAAATATGAAAAAGGATGTTGTTAACTCTGACTTAGATTCTGATGTTATCACATATTTAGCTTCATTAAAAGAACCAGCAGCTATTGTAACTGTAATGAGTACAAAAGGGTCTACTCCAAGAAGTGTAGGTGCTAAGATGGTTGTTAATTCATATGGAAAAGTATATGGAAGTATTGGTGGAGGATGCGCGGAAAAAGACATCATAAACATAGCAATTCAAATTATAGGAACAGGAAAATATCAAGTGGTACATCAAGATTTAACAGGAGAAGTTGCTGAAAGTGAAGGTATGGTCTGCGGAGGAACCATGGATATTCTTATAGAAGATTTTATTATTAATTGATTGGAGAAAAGGTTATGAAATTAATAAAAACAGAAGATGCAGTGGGACATGTTCTATGCCATGATATTACCCAGATTATTCGCGGTGTTACAAAGGATACTGTATTTCGAAAGGGTCATATCGTTACTAGGGAAGATATTCCTGTATTATTAAGTGTTGGAAAGGATCATCTTTATATATGGGAAAACAAAGAGGGAATGCTTCATGAAAATGAAGCAGCAGAGATATTATGTTCTATTTGTCGAGGAAATCATATAGAGAGATCCGATGTTAAGGAAGGTAAAATTGAGTTAATTGCCTCATGTGACGGACTTCTTAAAATAGATAATGAAAAATTAAAACAAATCAATAGGTTAGGGCAGATGATGATTGCCACAAGACATGGTAATTTTCCAGTACAAAAAGGAGATAAATTAGCTGGAACTAGAATTATTCCTTTAGTAATTGAAAAAGAGAAGATGGAAGCAGCAAAGAGATTATGTGGAGAAGAACCTATTCTAAATGTATTGCCTTTTTCTCATAAAAAGGTTGGAATTATTACCACTGGCAATGAAGTGTATTATGGAAGAATAGAAGACACATTCACCCCTGTTTTAGAGGAAAAACTGGCGGAATATGATGTAGAGATTATAAAACATGTTACCTTAGATGACAACCATGAGAAGATAACCATGAATTGTTTGAGTATGATTGAAGAAGGAGTTGATCTTATTCTTTGTACAGGGGGAATGAGTGTAGACCCTGATGATAAAACTCCTCTGGCAATTAAGAATACTGGTGCTAAGATAATATCCTACGGTGCCCCAGTTCTACCGGGCGCTATGTTCTTATTGGCATATTATAAAAACACTATACCAATCCTTGGACTTCCAGGATGTGTGATGTATTCTAAGAAAACAATCTTTGATTTAATTCTTCCAAGAATTATGGCAGATGATAAAGTTACAGAAGAGGAACTTGCGGCATTAGGGCAAGGAGGATTATGTTTGTCTTGTCCAATCTGTACATTCCCAAACTGTGGATTTGGAAAAGGGGTATAAACATGGAATTTACACATTTTGATTCTAAGGGTAATGCAGTAATGGTAGATGTCGGTGAAAAGCCAGATACTCTGCGAGAAGCAATTGCTAAGGGACGTATTCATATGGGCAAGGAATGCCTTGAGAAAATTGTAAACAAAACTGTAGAAAAAGGTGACGTATTAAGTGTGGCTAGAATTGCTGGAATTATGGGGGCAAAACGAACTTCTGAATTAATTCCCTTATGCCATGTTCTAAACCTGACAAAATTAGAAATTAATTTTGAGATAAAGGAAGAGAGCTGTGAAATTGAAGCATGTTGTATTGGGAGAACTTATGGAAAAACCGGAGTAGAAATGGAAGCACTTACTGGAGTATCTATTGCACTTCTTACAATTTATGATATGTGTAAAGCTGTAGACAAAACCATGGAGATTGGAAATATTCGTTTAAGCCAAAAGTCTGGAGGAAAAAGCGGGCTATTTCAGAATCCCAAAGATATATGATGAAGCGGAAAGGTGCAAGTGTTAATATGATTGATTCTTATGGAAGAATAATTGATTATATGAGAATTTCTATTACAGATAGGTGCAATCTTCGATGCAAATACTGTATGCCAAATGGAATTGAATGGACTTCCATGAATGAGATACTAACTTTTGAAGAGATTGAAAGGATTTGCAAAAGTGCAGCTTCTCTTGGCATTCATTCCATAAAGATTACAGGAGGGGAACCGCTTGTAAGGAAGGATTGTGCGAAGTTAGTTGGTATGATAAAGAAAATACCTGGTATAGAGAAAGTAACCATAACTACCAATGGAGTTTTACTATCGGAGTATCTTGAAGATTTGATAACAGCAGGGATTGATGGTATTAATGTTAGTCTAGATACTTTAAAGCCTGATATATTTTATGAAATAACAGGACTAAATGCTTTAGATAAAGTTATAGAAGGAATAAAAAAAGCGGTTGAGAAAAAGATTCCGATTAAGATAAATAGTGTATTAATGGAAGAAAAAAATGGTGAGGAGTGGAGAAAATTAATTCAGTTCTCAAACAAGATACCTGTTGATGTAAGATTTATTGAGATGATGCCAATAGGTTATGGAAGAAAATTTAAAGCAGTTAATAATGAAGAATTATTGCTTAGAATAAAACAAGAATATCCAAGCATAGAAAAAGACATGAAAAAACATGGTAATGGCCCTGCTATTTATTATCATATTCCAGGATTTAATGGCAGCATAGGATTTATCAGTGCAATGCATGGTAAGTTCTGTAAAGGATGTAATCGAATTAGGATTACGGTAAAAGGCTTTATGAAACCTTGTTTATGCTATGAGAGCGGAGCTGATCTTAAAGAAGTTTTAAGAAATGGGAGTCAAATGGAATTATTAGATAACATGAAAGAAGTTATCAAAAATAAACCAAAAGCTCATTGCTTTGACCATCTTGAGAAAATTACAGAAGGAGAGGCTATGGTTAAAATTGGAGGATAGGATTAGAAGCTGCTGTTAAGAAACTAGGCTTAAATTCATGAATGAAAGGTTAGATAAATCATATGGGAATAATAAAAGGAATATGTATCAGCGAAAAGCGAGGTACTAAAAAACGAGAGATTGAAGAGGCAAATTTTATAGAAAATTGGGGAATTGAAGATGATGCTCATGCTGGCAATTGGCATCGTCAAGTAAGTCTTCTTTCCTTTGATAAAATTGAAGCATTTCGAGAAAAAGGAGCAAATGTTTCTTTGGGGGATTTTGGAGAAAATCTTATTGTAGAAGGTTTTGATTTCAGAAACCTGCCTGTTGGTACTAGATTTCATTGTGGAGAAGTAGTTCTTGAGATGACTCAAATCGGAAAAGAGTGTCATAGTCATTGTCAGATATATAAAGCAATGGGAGACTGTATAATGCCAAGAGAAGGTGTATTTGCAAAGGTATTACATGGAGGGAGAATGAAAGTGGAAGATGAAATGAACATGGAATTACCTTCTGTGGATGCAAAACTTACTGCGGCTGTTATTACATTAAGTGATAAGGGCTTTAAGGGAGAGAGAGAAGATGAAAGTGGTCCTGCAATTGTTACTATACTAAAAGAAGCAGGTTATGAGATTATGGAAACCATGATTCTTCCAGATGAACAAAAAGAAATTGAAAGAAATCTAATTCGATTGGCGGATCAAAGACAGGTTAACTTAATATTGACTACAGGAGGAACAGGATTTTCTATTAGAGATTGCACGCCAGAGGCAACTATGACAGTTGCTACTAGAAATGCTCCAGGTATTGCAGAGGCAATTCGATATGGTTCAATGAATATTACAAAGAGAGCTATGTTAGGCAGGGGCGCATCTGTTATTCGCAATGAAACAATTATAGTAAATCTTCCAGGAAGCAAAAAAGCTGTAATAGAAAGCCTGAGATTTATCATAGATGAGCTAGAACATGGAATTAGAATTTTAAAAGGATCTAGTTCAGACTGTGCAAGAAAATAGAATATTGATGGGGGTAAAAAAATGAAAAAAAATCGTTTAGTTAAGGGGATAGCAGCAATGTTGGCTGCAATGGTTGTGATGACAGGATGTTCAAGTGCCAAGAAGAACACAGCAGAGAATGAAACGAAAGAAAAGGCTCATGAGGATGTAACTATTATGTTGGCTGCAGCAGCAAGTCTTGAGAATGCATATAAGGATAAAATTATTCCAGCATTCCAAGAAAAGTATCCATGGGTTAAAGTGGAAGGTACTTATGATAGTTCAGGAAAGTTACAGAAACAGATTGAAGAAGGGCTGGATGCAGATGTATTCATGTCTGCTGCTACAAAACAAATGAATGCACTAAAAGATAAAAAGCTGGTAGATGAAGATACTATTGTAGACGTATTAGAAAATAAGGTAGTACTAATTGTTCCAGCAGATGGAGATTCAAAAGTAAAAGATTTTAAAGATATCACTAATGCTGATGCAATTGCAATTGGAGATCCTGAAAGCGTACCAGCAGGACAATATGCAAAAGAGGTATTAACTAATTTAGGTAATTGGGATGAAGTAAGCAAAAAGGCAAGCCTTGGAACCAACGTAACTGAAGTTTTGAACTGGGTTGCAGAAAAAAGTGCAGATGCAGGTATTGTATATGGCTCTGATGTTATTAGCACAGATAAGGTTAAGGTAATTGCAGAAGCTCCAGAAGAAAGCTTAAAAACAAAAGTAATATATCCTGCAGCAATAGTAACAAATTCTAAAAAGAAAGAAGCAGCACAGCTTTTAGTTGATTTCCTTACTTCTGATGAAGTAAGCACAATTTTTAAAGAATATGGCTTTACGCCAAATAAATAATGGAACTATGTAAAAACAGCATATATAAGGTAAGGAAAACTATATAAAATAATTGAGTTTTATATTATAGCAACTAAAACTATTAGATTCACAATTTATAAATTTGAATTGATTTTGTAGCGGCGAACAGTGTTCGCCACATACCTAGCAAATGCATTGCTAGGTATAAATATATTAAAGAAATTATTTTGCTTAAAAATAATTTCATCCTTAATTGTGCATTTTGCATTGTGAATTGTGCATTGACTTAAGTTGTGAATTAAAATAAGTAAGGAGCGCACTATGGATATATCACCAATTTTGATTTCTATAAAAACCGCTGTTGTTTCAATTATAATTACATTTTTTTTAGGCATATTGGCAGCGAGGGCAGTGATTGGATTAAATAATGAAAAAAGTAAAATGATATGGGACGGAATCTTGACTATGCCTATGGTGCTGCCTCCAACAGTTGCAGGCTTCTTTTTACTTCTTATCTTCGGAGTAAATGGACCAGTTGGTAAATTATTTATTGATTATTTTGATGTCAAGATTGCATTTTCATGGACGGCAACTGTAATAGCAGCAGTTGTTATCTCTTTTCCGCTAATGTACCGTTCCGCAAAAGGGGCATTTGAACAAGTAGATGGTAACTTAATGGATGCGGCAAGAACACTTGGAAGATCTGAGTGGTGGATATTTTGGAAAGTATTATTGCCCAATGCTTTACCCGGTGTAGTATCCGGTGGAATCCTTGCTTTTGCAAGAGGATTAGGAGAATTTGGTGCAACTGCAATGATTGCAGGTAATATTGCAGGTAAAACTAGAACATTATCCTTGGCAGTTTATTCTAACGTGGCAGCAGGAAATATGGATAATGCGTACCAATATGTTTGGATTCTTGTTGTTATATCTTTTGCTATTGTGGTATTAATGAATTATTTTGCTGTAAAGCAATATAATAAACGGCGAAAATAGTGAAATATATTTTAGAAAGCCAGTGAAGAAAAGGAATAACTCTAAAAATTTTATATAGAGTTCCCTAATGAAAATTTAACTTATGCATGATTTTAATTTCCATAACAGAAATTCTTTTCTATAAATGAACAATTAAGAATGAAAGACACGAATTATGGTTAAAACTTCACGTCTAAGATCTTTGAAGTTTTTTGAGAATAAATTTTATTTTAAGAAATTCACTAAGGGTGAATTTCATCCTAAATTTTTCATTATTAATTATTAATCCTTAATTTTTAAGGGATTAAACTGCTTTTATAGAAAATTTATTTTTCATGGTATATACTAAGTTTTCACATTGTATCTCTATATTAGATAAGGAGCGTAATCTATTATTTAAAACCAAGGAACCCAGTGAGAAAGAGAAGTACTTTCACGCTGAGTTCATGTTAAGTTATTTTGTTTTTAACTGATGCGGAGGGAGAAGTTATGTCATTACAAGTAAAGATAAAAAAGAAGTTAAAAGAATTTATGTTAGATATAGAGTTTGAAGCATCCCCAGGCTGTCTTGGAATTCTCGGAGCATCTGGCTGCGGTAAAAGTGTTACATTAAAATCAATTGCAGGAATTATTACACCAGATGAAGGAACAATTATATTAGATGGAAACTACCTCTATGATTCAAAGACAAAAGTAAATCTGCGTCCCCAGAAGAGAAGAGTTGGTTATCTATTTCAGAATTATGCTTTGTTTCCTAATATGACTGTAAGGGAGAATATTGGGGTAGGTCTCGCTACTTCAAAGTTATCTGCTGACAATAAGAATAATAAGATAAACCAATTAATTAGGCAATTTCATCTAGAAGGGTTAGAAAAAAGATATCCGGTAAATCTATCAGGTGGACAGCAGCAAAGGGTAGCATTAGCCAGAATTATAGCATATGAACCATCAGTAATCCTCTTAGATGAGCCATTCTCAGCAATGGATTCTTATTTGAGAGAAGAACTTCAAATTGAACTATCAAAACTTTTAAAAAGTTTTGATGGAATTGCAATTATGGTAACTCATGACAGAGATGAGGTATATAAATTAAGTAATGAACTTATGGTTATTGATTATGGAAGTATAATAGCTAAGGGCGAAACAAAAGGATTGTTTGAAAATCCTGTAAAACATCAAGTTGCAAAACTAACAGGATGCAAAAATTTTTCAAAGGCAGCAAAAACAGGAGAATATGAAGTGAGGGCATTAGATTGGGGAGTCACTTTAAAAACAGGCAAAAGAGTTCCAGATAATCTGTCTGGCGTTGGAATTAGAGCTCATGATTTTTATCCTATCACAATAGACGATGAAAAAAAGATTGGACAAAGTGTTAATAGAATAAAGGTAAATCCACTAAATGTGGTTGAGGCACCATTTGAATACAATATTATCTTTTCTAGCGGAGAATTAACCCATAGTTATGAATCAAGTAAGATATATTGGAAAAGAGAAAAAAAGATTGGTGAACATAATAATACTGAATTTTTACCTCAATATCTTGGTGTAGATGAGAATGATATTTTACTAATTGAATAAGAATAAAACAACTTTAAATATAATGATTAGGATATATTTTATGTTCCTGCATATTACATATCCAGCAAATTGATTTTGAGAAAAGGTAGGTACTTGTACTGTTTGGAAGTGATGAAAAATAATAATGGAGGGTGGAATAATGTTACATATAAGTGAATCAGAAGAAAATGAATTAAAAGATATTAAAAAATATTTACATCAGCATCCTGAAATTTCTATGAAAGAATATAAAACAACTAAGTTCTTAAAAGAAAAACTCATATCATTGGGAATTGAATTGCAGAATATGGGGATGGATACAGGAGTAGTAGGCATATTAAGAACGGGAAAATCAGGACCGGTGGTTGGACTACGTGCAGACATTGATGCAATCAAGTGTCATGAGATGGCTGATGTAAAAGATAAGTCTTTAACAGAAGGACTAATGCATGCTTGTGGTCATGATTTTCATACTACAGCACTATTAGGTGCTGCTAAAGTTTTGTCAAATATGAAAGGTGAATTAAGTGGTGATGTTGTATTTATCTTTCAGCCAGCAGAAGAAACTACATCAGGTGCCGCAGAGCTAATTAAGCATGGCTTGTTCGACAAGATAAAAATAGACTATATATTTGGACTTCATAATCGTCCTGAGATTGAAACTGGGAAAGTTGCTGTAAAAAAAGGAAGCTTAATGGCTGCAAAAGATAATTTCACAATTGTTCTTCGTGGAGTAGGAGGTCATGGAGGAATGCCTCACTTAACTATTGATCCAATTGTATGTGGAGCAAGTATTATCAATTCAGTTCAAACTATTGTAAGCCGCAATGTAGATCCATTGGATGCTGTAGTAGTATCAATTTGCTCCATCCATGGAGGTACGCCGGAGAATCTTATTGTAGATGAAATTGTTATGACAGGATCTATTCGTGCTTTATCCAATAAGGGAAGAGATACTGCAAAGGAGAGACTTGCAGCTATTATAGAAAATACTGCACTTTCTTATGAGTGTAAAGCAAGTCTAAGTTATGACGGAGATGTACCACTTCTTCATAATTCCGAAGAGATGTATCACCTTGCATGTGAAGCTGCGAAAAGAGCTATGGGGGAGGAAAGTGTAGTTGGCACTGACCCTTGTCTAGGTTCAGAGGATTTTGCTGTTTATTCAAAATATGTGCCAACTTTTTTTTATTGGCTAGGTGTAGGAAAAGACGAGGGAAGTGCACCTTGGCATAATGCTTATTTTGCTACAGATGATAATGCACTAAAATATGGAGCTTTATTATTAGTAGAAAGTGTAATTGTAGCACAGGAACAAAATAAGTAATTAACTTTCGAAAAGTCATGATATAGATATACCACTCCTAAATTTAAAATTCGCAGTTCACAATTCACAATTTTTAAGGAGTTAAGCCATTTTTGGGGGAAATTATTTTCTAGAGTATATTTTAAGGTTTCATATTGGATGCCTATATTACACATAGTCTTAAAACAAGCTAATAAAATTTATCCCGCAATAAAAAGCGGGATAAATTTTATTGGGAAAATCATATTTGGTTTTTATGGCAATTAGATAAAATAAGTTTGCTTTTTGCCCTATTTATGATATTTTCCTGTACACTCTACGATATCAATCTCAATCACAGCAGTCCCCTTAATCATGTTATCAGGAAGCGCTTTCCTAGCAAATTGTGGCGTGTATTTCTCAACCAACTTATTGAATACTTCACGTTTATAATCCAAGTCCTCAAGCAGCGAAGCGTTTCCAGCAATCACAACACTATTGTACTCCGCCTCAGTGTCACAGGCATTCTCGATATTGTCAGTCAAGAGACCAAACAATTCATCAACCTCAAAACATGCTTTGGAGTTACGATTTACATTATCGATTTTTTGTCCCTTTGGTAGGCCATGCATATAAATTTTATTATTGTAGTAAACAAAGTGCATGGCAACGACATATGGATAGCCATTCTCATTGATAGTAGCGAATCGTCCGGTATCCGCACGATGAAGTAGCTCGTCAATTTGCTCCGACGTTAATTGAAATTTCTTCATTCTATATTGCATAATTTCATTATCCTCCTTGTATTTTGAACTTGATCGTCATTCAAGAATAAATATGTACTTGATGTACAATCAAACATATTATATCCTATAAGTGTACCTGTTAAAAGATACACTTATACGATATAATATAGGATACACTTTGACATAAGGATGGTTATAATTATATGATTTATATTCAAGAAAATTCAGATGATCCAATATATCTTCAAATCTATCATCAGATCAAAAATGATATTGAACAAGGAGATATTACACATGGAGAAAGGCTTCCAGGTATTCGCACATTAGCCAAAACATTAGGTATTGCACGCAATACTGTTAGTCAGGCTTATACTCAGCTAGCTGTGGAGGGATATATTCAAGCAAGACATGGATCAGGTTTTTTTGTTCTAGACACTTCAAGTAAATTTACGGAGAGGAATTACGTGCCGCAGGATATAAATGCTTCATCTATTGAAAGAGCAGAACTGAAGCAACCTGTAAGTCTATATGATTTTCAGTATGGTGCATTTCCTTATGAGCAATTTCCTTTTAAGTTATGGCGAAAATACACCTCTCAAATTCTCTTATCATCGCAAAAAGAAGTATTTAATCAGTATCCAGATAATCAGGGTGATTTGTTGTTACGACAAGAAATCAGAAAACACCTGCATAGATCAAGAGGTATGGTTTGTTGTGAAGAACAAATTATCGTTGGCTGTGGACTACACTATTCATTAGATATTTTGTGTACTCTTCTGCGAAAAGAAAACAACACTATTGTTATGGAGGAGCCTGGCTATAATGGGGCAAGGGATGTATTTATCAATAATAATTATAATCTACATTTGCTCCCAGCCAGTAAAGAGGGGCTTAGCATCTCATCCATTTACCGTTCTGACGCATGTGCTGCCTATGTAACACCTTCACATCAATTTCCTTACGGAACCGTGATGCCAATTTCTCAGCGCAAGGAGCTACTTAATTGGGCAAATGCTAACGATGCATATATCATTGAGGATGATTATGACAGTGAGCTCAGATATGATGCCAATCCAGTGCCGGCGCTCCATTCCCTAGATACCAACGACCGTACTATCTATATTGGAACTTTTTCGAAGTCTCTTTCTCCTTCACTACGGATGAACTATATGGTGCTGCCAGTACAGCTGCTGACTATATATTGTAGTCTGTTCCGTTCCTATAATTCCCCCGTATCATGGTTGACACAACGTGTTTTAGCCGAATATATGATGGATGGAAATTATGAGCGCCATATTCGAAAAATGTGTATCACCTATAAAAGGCGTCATGATGTATTTGTACAGGAAGCAACAAAAATGTTTGGAAACAAAGTAATTCTACATGGTCGCGGAGCAGGGTTGCATTTCGTTTTGGAGTTTACAGATGGTGAAGAACAGGATTGGCTTATTAAACAGGCAGAAAAAGTCGGAGTCAAAGTATATTCTATGATTCCATTCTGGAATAACAGGAATGATTGTCCACGAAATATTATATTTGCAGGATATAGCTTACTGAGTGAACAACAGATACGAGAAGGTATTGTATTGCTAAAATCCGCATGGTTCAGTGCATAACATAATGAAAATTGAATAGTGAAATTTCGGAAGACATGCTAGGTAAAATAAATATCCCAGACAATGGATTTATTATAATAAGAACTAATTATGATTATCTTCTTAAATATGAAATTTAAGAAGGTAACAGGATCAGATAATTAACTTAATAAATGAGATATCCCTCTCATTACAAACCTTACAACAACTGTAAGTGTTAATTGGTGAATTTTTATTATATAGTATTTGTATGAAAAGATGATAGTGTAAAACATGCTTTAAAAATTGAACCTAAAAAATAAATTGAATAGAATTTTAAACTTTACACTAACCTAAAAGTACAGGGAGGAGATATTATGAAAGCTTCAGATAAATTGCTTCGAGTTGAAGAAGTATATAAAATATATGGTAAGGGGCAAAGTGAAACTATTGCATTAAAAGGAATTACTTTTGATGTGTTTCCAGGAGAATTTCTTGGAATAATGGGGGCAAGCGGGTCAGGCAAGACCACATTACTTAATTGTATTGCAACAATGATTAAACCGACATCTGGACAGATTTTATTGGAGGAACAGAATATTTCCTCATTTAGAGGATCGCAATTAGCAAAATATAGAGGAAGTAAAATTGGATATTTATTTCAAGAATTTGAGTTATTAGATAATTTAACTGCTAGAGAAAATATTATTTTGCCGTTATCCATACATGGAGAGAATTCCAAAAAGAATGAGGAACAACTTCAAAAATTAGCGAAGCAGTTTGATATTGAGGATGTATTAAATAAATTTCCATCTCAAATGTCAGGAGGCCAAAAGCAGAGGGTTGCAGCAGCAAGATCGCTGATCTCAAATCCAAGCATTGTATTAGCAGATGAGCCAACCGGCGCCTTGGATACAAAAAATGCAAAAAGCTTGATGGAAAAACTATCTTCCATCAATCAGATAGATGGGACTACGATTTTGATGGTTACTCACGATGCCAATGCAGCAAGTTTTTGTTCTAGAATCTTATTTATTCAAGATGGTGTAATTTTTCATGAGCTTCGAAAGAAAGTGCCAGGAGAAACCCAGAATTCGTTCTATGAACGTATCTTAACCGTTATGGCACAGTTGGGAGGAGGCAGTGCTAATGTTCTTTGATTTCGTCAAACGAAATAGTAGTAAAACACGAAAAGAAAATGGAGTTTATTTTGCCTCACTGGTTATTTCTATTGTTGCTTTTTATGTCATCCTTTCTCTTGGAGAACAGGATGTTATGATATATCTAAAGACCATTGAGAGTGATGCTGTAGCTAGGCTTTTATTAATGATTTCTATGCTATATGTGGTCTCATTATTTTTCGTATTTTTCTTAGTTTATTTTGCTAACAGATACCAGTTGCAGCGTCGCAGTCATGAATTTGGAATTTATTTAATGATGGGAATGAAAAGTAGCAGATTGTTCGCAATGATTATGGGAGAAACATTATGGAATGGGTTAATAGCTTTGCTTATTGGAATTCCAATTTCCTTATTTTTAACGGAGATAATTAGTCTTACAACTTCTAGACTTATTGGAATGGGCATCATTGGTCATCAGTTTCATATTTCATGGACTGGTCTAGGATTAACTGTACTTGGTTTTATTATGGTGCAATTATTAGCTATGTTTATTCTTAGCTTTATGATGAGCAAAAAGGAACCAGTAGATTTACTCAATGAACAGAAAGAAAAATCACAAAGAATTCTTTCACCTGCATGGGGATGGATTAGTTTGATACTTGGAGTAGTTTTGCTATGTGCAGCTTATATATTAGCAATTTTATATTTGCATACTCTTGATGCTCTTATGTTTGCATTAATATTGTTCGTTGGTATCAGTGGAACTTTTATGCTATTTCGCGGATTGGGAAGTTTCATTGGACGATGGATAAGACGTAAAAGTAGTTCGTCTACCGGATTATTTACATTTACAGGAAGACAGCTTCAAGAGAATGTTTTACATCAATCGAGTTCTCTTGCTATATCGTCACTTTTAATTCTTTTGGCGATGGTTTGTTTTGCTTTTGGTATTTCTACAATTTTAATTCGAGGTGGAGCATCAGCCAGAACCGCAGATTTTACTTTTGAAGGATCAGAAAAAGAAATTGTTTCTGTACTGACATCTGATAAATTGGAACCTTATATAAAGGATTATTATCCTATGAAACTTGGCAATTTGAGAACAGAAAGTTTTTCTTGGGCAGGATTAGAAGAAGCAGTTTCAAAAGAAGAAAATTCACAGGAAAAAGAATATCTATTAAGGGATTTGTCTTATCAAGATAGCCCATATTTAATTACTGTTTCTAGTTATAATAAGGTACTTGAGTCTATGAATAAATCTCCTATTGTACTAGGAGATAATGAAGCTGCAGTATATTCTAGTAGTGAGTTTCCATTTTCTCATGGTATGTTAAGTAAAGTATTAGAAACTAACCCAACAATTTATATAGATGAAAAACCATATAAATTAACATCAACACTATATACAAGCAATCTTGTTGCAGATCGAGCCATCACTATTTCCTATGGATTGATTGTTACCGATGATATGTACAATGTGTTGATTGGAAATTCTAAAGAATCAACACTTTTTAATATGGTTCTAGATCCTGATTTTGTTAGCGAAAAAGGATTAATGCAAGCCATGTATGAAGTAGATAATTTACTTAATACATCTGGATTAAACTATGAAAGCTATCTTGCAAGTATGGGAAGACAGATATTTTATATAGTTGCAGGCAGCTATACCACACTTTATTTAGGTGTGATGTTCCTTATTATTGCAAACACGGTGTTAGGATTGAAGTTCCTTATGCAGCAAAGAAGCACAAGACATAGATATTCTACCTTATCTATGTTAGGAGCAAGTGTTAAATCTCTGTGTTCATCAGCTAGGATACAAATATGGTGGTATTTTGGTTTGGTGATTGCTGTAGCGTTGATTAGCTCAATTTTTGGAGTTTGGTCAATGATAGATGCTTTTATAGTTATTCCAAAAGAATCAAACAGCAGCAGTATTATTTTACTGGCAGGAATTGCACTTATTATCTTTATTGCTTTTGAGCTTTGCTATATATGGATGATTCAGAGAAATAGTGATGAAGAGATAAAGAAATTAAAAGAGATTTGATAGGAGGCTGAAGCTTGGAAAAAATAGTTATTGTTGAGGATGATATTTTCCTACGTGATGAGTTACAGAATATATTAGAGAAAGAGGGATACTCTGTAGAGTGTATCTCTTCTTTCGATACTGCTTTGGAAGACATTATTTTAGCATCTCCTTCACTAATTATATTAGATTTGAATTTACCCAAGCTTTCTGGATTTGATATTTGCCGGGCACTTAAGGCTAGAGGAATAGGTCCTGTTTTGGTACTGACTTCACGTAATCAACTTCGTGATGAGCTGCATGCATTAGAGTTAGGTGCAGATGATTACTTAACAAAGCCCTGTCATCCTAAACGTCTAATTGCTAGAATTCAAAAGTTGATTCATCTCTATGCAAATATGCGGATTCTGTTAGATGTTGGTGATTTTCAGTTAGATGAGAATACAAATGTATTATATTCTGGAGAAAATTCTATTTCATTATCGGAGAATGAAGGAATTATTATGAAAGCCTTGATGAAAGCTGCTCCTTCAGTAGTAAAAAAAGAGGAGCTTTTTAGCTTACTATGGGGAAGTAGCGAGTATGTTGATGAGAACATATTACAAGTAAATATGACCAGATTACGTAAGACACTTGAAACAGTTGGATTATCTAATAGAATCAAGACAATCAGAGGAATTGGGTATCAGCTAAAAGGAGGTAATTGTGAATGAAACCAAGAGATTGGACTAATATTTTAAAGGAATCAGCTTCTTGGATATTACTTCTTTGCATAAGTGATAGTTTTTTCATTTTTGTGGCTTGGTTAGCATATCCAGAAACATTTGCTCTTTTAGTTGGTATTATGGTTATTTTTTCTGCAATTAGTATTATTTTTGGGATATTACTTGTCTTCAAAAAACAGAAAAAACAGCACAAAGCCTTCTATGATTTCCTTCATGAACCTTCGTTGGATCATGAATGTTTATTTATAGAATTCATTGGTGAATCTCATAAGGAAGAAGTCAACTATCTAGCTAATAAGCTGAGGATACAAAATGATCAATTAGATGATGCAAAACTGAAATTCATAGACTATGAAGAGTTTATTGAAAGCTGGGTTCATGAGATAAAGAGACCTATTTTTTTAGAAGCATTAGTTTTGGAAAATCGCAGAGAAGAAATGTCAAAGTTGGTGTATCAAAGGCTTGAGCATGCAAGAATTAATATCAGTGATAATGTTGAACAAATACTATTTTATGCAAGATTACAGTCATCCCATGTTGACTATCTTTTGGAGAGAGTCTCATTAAATCTGTGTTTTGAAGATGTACTGCTGGAACTTCAAACATTACTTGAAGAAAAAAAAGTTCAGGTTGTTTCTCAGATTGAAGATGTACCAATTTTATCGGATAAAAAGACACTTCAGTTTATTTTTACGCAAATATTAATTAATGCAGTAAAATACTCCAATGAAGAAATTGAGAGCTTTATATGGATAAAAACTGGCTTTGACAGTGTAAAAAATAGGTATTATTTTAGAATCTCCGATAATGGTATTGGAGTATTAAGTTCTGATCTTCCTTTTATTTTTGATAAAGGGTTTACAGGAGATAATTCTAGTCAAAGCAAGTCTAGTGGAATAGGATTGTATCTTGTAAAGAAATTATGCGATGAATTGCAGATTGAAATTGAAGTTGAGTCTGAGTATGGGAAGGGTTTTGCAATCCAATTACTATTTCCGATAATTGAGAACACGTCTAAGCAGTGAGGAGAAACTATAGGCATCCAATATGAAAACTTAAAATATACTCTGGAAAATAATTTTTCTAGAAAATAGCTTAAACCCTTAGTAATTAAGGATTAACAATTAATAATGAAGAGTTTAGGAAAAATTCACTAGAGGTGAATTTCTTAAAATAAAACTTATTTTTAAAAAAAACTCCAAAGGCCTTAGTGGTGGAGTTTTAACCATAATTTTTCATTTTTCATTCTTAATTTTTAATTCATAGAAAAGAATTTTTGTTATGGAAATTAAAATCATGTATAAATTAAATTTTTATTGTGCAACCCTATAATACAATCTCACGTAAAACAGTTATATTAGTATACAGTCTATAATGATAAATGTTATTCAATTTAATAAGTGCAAAGTAACTTGAGTTAAATAAAACTTCAGATACTGCAACGATACCATATGATTAGTCTTTTGGTTCTCTAATAACTTTACATATAGATTGAACAAAAGTTGAGCTAATCCAGTATCATTAATCAACTCTTTTTTGTTTGTGCCTAATAATCTTATTAGTTGCTTTATTATTACAGTTATTATACATTATATAAGTAATTGTTATTATTAGGAGGTATTGTATGTATTTTGTAAATGTTCGTTATAAAATTTATGAGTGGAGTACACGTGCAACGATTTTAAGTGTGTTAGGAGCAATTTTAAAAGGAGTTTGTTGGATTTGCATAGGTTCAATTGTTATGCTATTATTTGGAATTTTTACAGCTACAAATCCAACTTACATAGAGGAGCTTAAAGTTATTATTCCAGTAGCTTTAGTTACAGGAATAATTTTAGCAACGATAGGTGGATTGATACAAAAGAAAGCTGAAAAAATAAGTTTTTTTGATTTTGAAAATAAAGTGAAAAATGATTTTGAATTTGCTAAAAAAATGGCAAAGAAAAATTCAGAAAGTAAAGAGTGGTACATGAGCCAAAATGCCGAATATGCAGAATACGTATTATCTGGACGAGCTGATTTAGATACAAATGAAGATAATATTAATGTGGCTAAAAAGGTAAATGTAGGACGTCTGGTATTAGCTACAATAATGGCTATAATTTTTATTTTTGGTGGTATGTATTTATTAGGTTCATTTAGTTAAAATAAATAATAATATTAAGGATTCACACTTTTGTGGGTTCTTTTTAAGCTGTGACCAGTGTAAGAGTAATCTTATAGGTGAAAGTTCTTAATACGACCTAGTAGTGGTAAGTGTATAGCTTAAGACAAGGGTGTTCATCGTGAGGTGAAATCTTAGGAAAGTTAGCGTCAAATCTTTGGTCTTACGAATAGGAATCACATATAAGGCGATATTTATAGGTAAGGCTGCTTAACAAACTAAAACACAATATTAGAAGGATTATTATAATAGGATACTTATTTCTCCATGTTCTTCAATATTATAAAGAAATAAGCATGCTTCACAGTATTGTGATCTGCATGCTTATTTATAATTTTTGATAATGATTTAATAAATTTTCTATTTTTTCTTGAATAAGGTGCTTTAGGGCTTCAGGTTTTACTGATGTAATAGAATTACCATACCTAATAAAATAATTAGCAATAAATTCTTCTTCACCTAAGTTATAGAACCCCTTTATAAGTGTCTTAGTTCCACTTTCTATTTTCATCGATGGATAATTCTCTTTATAAAAAATATCCTTTGCTTGTTCTAAAATTTCTACTTCAAACTCAATATTTTTTTCAGAACGATAAAGGTCTAATGAACGATGGATAAGTTCTTCTACAGAAAATTGTGATTTATCATTATGAAATTCTAACAAAGTTATTCTATCACATCTGAAAACTTTATGTTTATTTGTATTTAGATCTATTCCAGTAGCATACCACTGTCCAAATTTAGCAGAAATTTTAAAAAACTGAATATGATAACTTACTTGTTTATTATTTTTTAAGTAGTGAATTTTACAACTAATTTCATTAAGAATACTTTGTAGAATTTTATCTAAAAACTGGCTAGCATTATTGTGCCGATATGCTTCAAATTGCAATACTTTTTTCATTTGATGAATCTGTTTTATTTGTTCTTTAGAAAGGCAATTTTCGAATTTTTCATTTAGTTTATTAACGCTTAAATAAAATGGCGTAGATTGATAAGACTCTAACGTCAACATTGCAAAATATAAAGCATACACTTCATCAAGAGTAAAGATAATAGGTGATAATAGCCTGTTTTTTAAAATACCATATCTTCCATGTCTACCATACTCTGAAAAAATAGGCATACCTAACTGTTCTAATGAACTAATATCACGCAAAGCTGTACTTTTTGAAATATTATATTTATCCATTAAGTCACTCAAATTAAAGAACTCTAGACCATTTAAGTATTGTATCATGTCATTTAATCTTTCTGATTTTTTCATACAATCCTCCTTTTAAAAGGTGTCATATTTTGATACCTTTACATATTATAATAAATTTAAGGGGATATATCAATTAAATATATGCCTAAAAATTATTATACAAAAGGAGATTGATACTATGAGTACAACACTAGAAATTGCTATTTTTCTTTCAATGAACGGAAAAGCACAAGAAGCCATAAGTTTCTATAAAAAACATTTCAATGCAAAGGAATTATTGCTGGTTACATACGAAGATATGGCAAAAAGAGATAGCACGATTCAGATTACTGATGAAAATAAAAATTATATCTCTCACTCTATCTTATCAATTGGAAAAACTAAAGTAATGATTGCAGAAGATACAATGGATACTAATGAAAGATATAAAGTTGGTAATAACACATCATTATGTATTCAAAGTGCTGACTTAAACGAAATTGAGCATTTTTATAATAGCTTAATTACAGATAACAGAGTTAGAATCATTGTGCCATTATCCAGTAATGTGTTTAGTAAAGCATACGGGATTATTGAAGACCCTTTTGGTATTCAAATTCAATTAATGTTCGATAATAGATTAAAATAAAAAAATCAGCATGCTTGAATGCTGAAACTTTATTTCACATTCAAATACAATGACATACTCTCACAAAAAAATTGAGAAATTTTTTACCATATTTTCTAGCAATGAGTACTTGCTGATACCCAAGGTAAGCACTTACTAAGAAATGTTTATTTAAAAGGGATAGAAGCTAATAATAAAACCTCAGTTAAAATACTGAGGTTTTATTATTAGCCAATTTTAATGAATAACATGAAAATATATGGCAAGATTAAATGCTTTATCATTGAAATAAATCGCTTTAAAATATACAATAAAAATATTATTTACATTATTATTTTCTTGAGTATTAGTTAAGTACATTTAATCTTTAATTTAATTGGAGGAGAGTATTATGATAAAGCACAATAATCTTGAAGAATATCGAGATCCGATTAATTATGATCTTGAGTTTGGTGGTGAAATTGATAAATATAATTTTTATCTTGAACTTGCTAAGCTGACTCACGGGGAAGTTTTAGAACTTGCATGTGGCACGGGGTTAACAATGATACATTTAGCGAAATGTGGAATTAAAGTTTCAGGCGTTGACATTACAGCAGAGATGCTTGAATATGGGAGAATTAAAGCAGAGGGGTTGCCTGTGACTTTTATTGAAGGTGATGCTAGAACTTTTGAATGCAAAAAGCGTTTTTCTATGATATATCTAACAGGAAATGCATTCCAAGCATTTTTGAGTGATGAAGATCAAAATTCTTTACTTAAAACGGTTTATAAGCATTTAGAACCAAATGGTATATTTGCATTTGAAACACGTAATCCTATGGGAACTGATTTAACAAACCAAGAGGAAACAAGTTGGGGACAATTTATAGATAAGGACGGAATATCAGTTCAAGTATCTGGAACTCAATATTATGATGAAAAAAATCATATAATGCATTGGGCGACTTTCCGTGATTGGGGATTTAAGAAAACCACTTCTCGAATTGCCTGTCGTTTTACTAATAATGATACTCTTAAATCAATATTAAATAACAATGGTTTTAATATTGAAAGCCAATATTCAGATTGGGATAAAACTCCATTCTTACCTTTAGCTCCTAGCATTATTAGCGTCTGTAGAAAGTCAGAATAACTCTTTAAAGTTGTGGAGTTTATAGGATACATGTATAAGTTTATTATGTAGAAAATTCAAAATAAAAAGATTATAATACTAGACCTATTAATAAAAGACTATGAAGAATCATTACTTCAAAATATCATTATAAAAAATGTAGATGGAGGTTTTTCATATGGGATTGCATAAACTAATTGCAGAAGGAAATACAGCAAAATTATATCAATGGGAAGATAAGGCAGTTAAATTATTTCATAAAGGGGCAGCTGAAGGTGAAGCCTATTATGAAGCAGCAAAGCAAGAGTATGCATACAATTGCGGGTTAACAGTTCCAAAGGTCTATGATGTTACATTAATTAATGGAAGGCAAGCAATTGTTATGGAATATATTGAGGGAGAATCTCTTGGTAGTCTAATTTATAAGGATATGAAACAAGCAGAATATTATATGGGACTAGCAATCGAAACACAGATGAAAATTCATGCAGTGCCCACTGAAAAATTTCAGCCAATGTCAGAAAAGCTTACGGAAAAAATAAATGCTGCTATAGGACCAAGTCATATGACTAAACAAAGGCTGTTAGATAAAATGAATAAAATATCCTATGGAAATAATCTCTGTCATGGTGATTGTCATATATTTAATCTTATGAAGACAAAAGATGATATTGTAATAATTGATTGGGTTGACTCATCCTGTGGTAATATAGCTGCTGATGTGTATCGTTCCTATCTTTTATATTTGCAATTTTCTGTGGATTTAGCTGAATTATATCTCCATCTTTATTGTGAAAAGAGCCATCTAAACAAAGAACAAATATTTTTATGGGCGCCTATTTTGGCTTGTGCAAGACTTTCTGAAAATGTTTCTGATGATAAAGTTAAGCAGCTACTTGAAATAGTTAATCAATATAGTGCTGAGTGAAGGAGTATGAAGAAAAAAGATTTCTTTCGGTAAAAATCTAATTGCTCAATTCCTCTATTCGTTAATCTCATATAATAGAAATCGAGTTGCCCTATTAAAGGTATTTAATAGGGGCATTTTATATAAAATTCACGGGTGAGGCGTGTGGAGTATGTGGTAGGAATATATTACAAGGATTTTTTTGTAGTCGTTGAATTTATTTATTTTGAAGTTTTGTGCGATCTTAATACAAATGATAATAATTTTAAAGATAACGATCAGATCAATTAAATAAAGAGAGAAGTAGTAATTTATTATGGTATTAGTAGATACGTAACTATAAATCTAATATAAAGTAAAAAGGTTATGAAGAAGCTAATTCAGTTTTATAATTTCATGATTTTTATATCTATACGTTGCATATTGGTGAAAAATGTAAATATGTATTGTCAAATTTATGGTAATTAAGAAGGAATATTTGGAATTTTGTAGAATATTACATTTATAATAGATTTAAAAAATTAATTATCAAGAGATACATAATTCTGGTAATATTTATGTATCTGAAGATATTTTCAAAACTTTTGAAAAATCAGATTAATAATGGTGGTAGTATAAATGAATTACAAAACAAAAGAGATAACAAATTATTTTAGAAATACTGTGGCAGTGCAATCTAATATGGGGATAGATTTTAAATCAGATAAGTTTTTTATAATCAAACAGCAAGAGTTAATTAATGGAGAACTTGGGTTAACAGTATGCAAGGATATTTTTTCCACGTTAAATAGGCAAGGCGTAGATGATGAAATTCCAATTAGCAAAAAATCAAAAGTTTCAGTTATTATTTGTGCAAAAACAGTAAAGACAATTTTTAGTGAAAATGAGAAAGTGCAAGATGAAATAGATGAACTAACAGGCTTACTGTACATACCTGCAATTCTTGATATGGAAGGCACTTTGTTTTTTGATGAAGGAAATAAAAAGTTGCCTTGGATTCCGAGAGAGTATTTAACACCTATGATAGAGCCTGTATTAGCCATAGGAAAAGCAGAGATAGTTGACAATTTTATGAGTGATCATGTAGATCAAGTTGAAAAAATTAAAACGTGGTTAGAATATGTTGAATTTTTTAAAAAGTTCTATGAGTCTGTCACAGAATCAGAATTTGAACAGAATACGATTCGGAATATGGATGATAAAGAGCCCTTCTTTGAATTGGAAAACAATATGTATGTTTTCATAGACAAAACAGTTCATTCCACTTACCATATTCTGAGCTTATACAATCATTTAATAAAAGATAATCAACCTAAGCCACTTTATGATAATTTTATATCAACTAAAATAACAAATACAAATCCGCTTATAGAAAATAATTTATCAAAAATGCAGATACACTGTGGGCAGATGGGTGGAGAATATCCTTTATCTCCATCACAAAGAGAAGTCGTTAATCATTTCAATTGCATGAGTGATGATGAGATTTTAGCGGTTAATGGTCCTCCAGGTACAGGCAAAACTACTTTACTGCAATCAATAGTTGCGGATATGTATGTTAAAAGAGCAATAAATAAAGAGAGAGCTCCATTGATTGTAGCTTCTTCAACTAATAATCAAGCAGTAACTAATATCATTGCTTCTTTCGGAAATATTAAAAAAGTGGGAATATCTAACCTGGAAGAAAGATGGATTGAAGGAGTAAATAGCTTTGCTACTTATTTCCCGTCTGCCAAAAAGATAAAAGAAGCGAAAAATAAAGGATATCAATATACCAATCAAAAAGGTGAATTTTTTGTTTCTGATGTTGAAGATAAAGAAAATATTAAAAGTTCAAAAATTAGGCTTATAAAAAGCTGTAATGAATATTTTGGAGTTGAGTATCAAGATATAACTGCCTGTCAGGATAAATTGCATGAGGAATTATTATTTTGCGAAAAAAGTAAAAATGCTTTGTTGTCCTTGGCTCAGAAAGTTGATGGATATGATTTGAATGGACAAACTATAGATAAATGCCTAAGCAATTTACAACATCAAATTGAGAAAAAACAAGAAGAAATCTCTAATATTCATCAAAGAGTTAGTGATTGGGAAAGCTACTACAAGAGTATTCCATTTTTATATAAGTTGTTAAGGTTTATAAAATGTTTTTCAAAAAAAATTCAAACTGAATTTAGATTATTTATGAGTGATGAAGAACATGGTTTTATAAATGAATATATGAGCTTCGACGAAATTAAAGAAAGATATAGTCAACGATATTTTGAATATAACGAAGAGCTTTCTGACCTCAAAAAGAAAAAAGATCAAGTCCAAAAATCAAAAGACAATATGACAAAGAGCTAGAGCAGCTTAAACATCATAATATAATATTGGATGAAAAAGAAGATGAAAAATATAACCTTAATATCGACTTTATAAATAACTTAATAGATAAAAAGATTAGATATATGGAGTTTTGGTTGGCAGTACATTATTTTGAGTGCAGATGGGTGAGTGGAGAGGGTGAACTGTCAGATAACCAGAAAGGTACAAACTTTAAAAATGTTTTAGATATGTTTTATAATAGACTTAGTATGATAACACCATGCATGGTTATGACATTTTATATGCTACCTAAGCAGTTCTTAGCATATGGAGATCAAAAAAACTTTTTCCTATATAATTACATTGATTTACTCATTGTTGACGAAGCAGGACAAGTATCTCCAGAAATTGCTGCCGGGGCATTTTCGCTTGCTAAAAAGGCTATTGTTGTTGGAGACATATATCAGATAGAACCAGTATGGAGCGTAAATCGGGCACTTGACAAAACACTGGCACTGTCAAATGGGGTAATACAATCTTTCAGTGAATTTGGATTGCTAGAACAGATAGGATTAAATAGTTCTTGCTCAAGTGTTATGAAAGTTTCTACTAAATGTTGTAAGTATGAAAAATTTAATGAGAAAGGTTTGTTCTTAAGTGAACATCGCCGCTGCTATGATGAAATTATTGACTATAGCAATAAACTAGTATACAAAGGAAAGCTTCAGCCTATGAGAGGAAGGGGAAGTCAAGATAAAAAGATTGTCATAAAGAAATGGCCTCAGATGGGGTTAAAGCAAATTAGCTCAGAATATTCTTTAAAAAAGGATAATAGCAGAATGAATTGTTTAGAAGCTGAAACAATTGTAATCTGGTTAAAAGAGAATTATGAATTTATTGTACAAGCTTACCCAGAAGATGAAAAAGAAAATCTTATTGGAATTATAACTCCATTTAAAGCTCAAGTAATATGTATACAAGCAGAATTAAAGAAACAAATGCCAGAACAATATATGAAAATTAGTGTAGGAACCATACATACATTTCAAGGAGCAGAACGAAAAATTATAGTGATGTCTACAGTATATGGAAATTTAGATGGTTGTTTTTTTATTGATGCAAATAAAAGTTTAATGAATGTGGCTGTTTCTCGTGCAAAAGATCATTTTTTTATATTTGGTGATATAAATTGCTTGAAAGATTCATTAAATAGTGCGAGTGGCTTGCTCAAAAAAATGTATTAAATTAAATGCAATATAAGGTGATATAATCATAGGAATAGAGTTTATAGTATAGGTATGCCTACACGAACCTTATGTTAAATGATCATATATATATTTTTTTTATTACATAATTAGTTAGTGCATATAAATTGTATCTAAATATAAATTACATAGAAAATTTTATTTATCTAGATATGGAATTTATATTGATGAAATAGATAAATTTAAAACTAAAGGTTTTATGTGCGAGATGTATGTGAGGGGCATTAAGGAACTAGAAAGTGCGTTATTGTAGAAATATTTCGGAAAGAGCGAACTTATATTACTAAATTATAATTAGCCTGATAAATAGTCTTTAAATTCAATTTAGATTCCATACTATGTAATGAAACCATACTTTCAGCAGATGATTTCTTTGAAAAGATATTTAGATATTTTGTTAAGGGAACAGATGTGACTAAGTATAGTGTTAAAATAGAGTTCAGCATTTTAGACAAGTTACGATGATTGATGTCTTAGAGTACATGCTAGATTTCGGTAACTTTTATTCTTTAAAAAGTATCATATTATGAAAAAATATTTAACATTATAAATAAAGAACTCAAAATTTACAGTAAAATACTTGTAAAGGTGAGAAGAATATGGAAATAAAAGGAATTAAATTAAATGTAAAATACGAAGAAAAAGAAGAAGCGAAAAAAGCAGGGGCAAAGTGGGATTTTAAAAGAAAAGTCTGGTATTTTCCTGTTTGCAAAGATTTAATACCTGTATTGAAATGGTTGAATACTGATGTCTTTATTTATGCAGATAGTGAAAAAAGGAAAGAAATCTTACAAGAAGATGATTATTCAAATGATTTAAACGATATACAGTTATTTATGGAGATCAGAGAAGGGTACCCCTGCTGTAGATGTGGAAAGGGTATGGATATATTACAGCCATTTTCTAAACCACCGAAGAACCTTCAATACACTAAAACATATGAATATTATTTAACATGGAATAAACCTAAATCTTATGCGGATTTTGCTAATAACTTAGGGATAAAAATGGAATATCGCTCGACATCTATTGTTAAGACACCTTATGCAGTACACATTTGCCCACACTGTGGCCAGGTTCAAGGTGATTTTTATATTTTTGAGGATAAAGATTGTAGGTTGCCAGTAAAGAAAAGTTTTTATGTACATTACAATAATAAACAGGATAAATGGGAAATAAAGGATTAGCTTAAGGTAATAATCATTCAAGAGATTTTAGATAATAAATGCATTATTTTAACTTATTTACATAAAATACAAATGATGATATAATAAAGAAAACATTGAAGGAGGGAAGTAAGTTATGACACCAGCTAATTGCTAATATTAATTTTAAATTAATATGTATTTTATAATGAGTTTTAAATTTGCCTAATTATATTTAGGTTTTATTGTTATGCTCTTTATGGAATAAGGCATTTAGAAGGTAACTTACTTTACTGAAATTCAATATTATAATTTATATAATGTTTCAAATATTTATTTTGAAATATTGAGCTAGAGTTTTTGAGAAACTCTGCAATTAGGTATATAAGCATAATGGATGTTTTTATTTACATTCGTAATTTTTGATTATATCTAGGTTTAAATAAATTATAATAATAGAGTATTTTGGACTGTAAGAAGAATCATCTTCTTATGGTCTTTTTATTTTTAAAATTTCTTTAAAAAATGTAATAGTATAGTAGTTAAGATTTTTTCTGCCTATCCATAAGATGCTGATTTAAAAGATGGATGAAAGAAGGAATTTTTATGTTTCAATTATCATTAGATGGTATAAAAAAATATATGGATGCTACCCTTATTCTTGAAGATATAACTTTTCAAGTCTATGCAGGAGAAAAGGTTGGTATAGTAGGTGCAAATGGAAGTGGAAAGAGCACTATTCTTAAATTAATAGCGGGAATAGAACCAATGAATTATTGCGTTGGTTACCCAGGTGCTACAAGCCCTGGATATGATGAAGGATTTATTTCTATACCTAGAGAAGCCACTAGAGCTTATCTTGAACAAATACCTCAATATCCTGAAGGTTTGAAAGTTATTGATGTGTTAAATTTGGCTTTTGAGGAAGCTCACAGCATAGAAAGGGAAATGCATAAATTAGAAGATAAAATGAAAGCTTTAGAAGGTGCTGAGCTAGAAAAAGTGTTGAAGCAGTATAGTGACTTAGTTCAACTATATGAGGTTAATGGAGGATATGATATAGAAGAAAAATTAGGCAAAATTTGTACTGGACTAAAATTTGATGATAGCTTTTTAAATAAAGACTTTAGTTTATTAAGTGGTGGGGAAAAAACTACGGTAGTTCTTGGGAAGCTCTTGATTGATAATACAGATATATTACTACTGGATGAACCTACAAATCATCTGGATATGGATTCTATTGAATGGCTCGAAGGCTATCTTAAAGCTTATAAAGGAATTGTAATTATTGTATCTCATGATAGATATTTTTTAGATAATGTAGTAACAAAAATAGTAGAAATAGAGGATATGAAGTCTATAGCTTACAAGGGCAATTATTCTTCTTATGTTAATCAAAAAGAAGAAAATATGAGAATTCAATTTGAGAATTTTAGAGAACAGCAAAAGAAGATAAATGCTATGGAGAAGACCGTAAAGGATTTAAGAGATTGGGCTATGAGAGCTGATAATAATAAATTCTTTAGAAGAGCTGCAAGTATACAAATAAAGCTTGATAAAATGGATAAAATAGAAAAACCAATTTTTGAAAAACAAAATATGAAACTAAATTTAAAATCTGCACAGCGGTCAGGTAATGAGACTATCAAAGCCATAGAACTTTCTAAAAGTTTTGAAGATAAGGTTATTTTTAAGGATGCAAATTTATTGATTAATTTTGGTGAAAGAGTTGCATTAATAGGTCCCAATGGATGCGGAAAAACCACTTTCTTAAAATTACTATTAGGTGAAGAACATCCTGATGATGGAGTAGTAGAATTAGGAGCAAATGTTATGGCATCATATTTACCACAGAAAATAACTTTTAAAAATGAAGAGCTCACTGTGTTAGAGTGCTTTAGGGAAGATATTTCTATACTGGAGGGAAAAGCACGGGAATACCTGTCGAAGTTCATGTTTTATGGTAAAAGTGTATTTAAAAAAGTAAAACATTTGTCAGGAGGAGAGAAGATTAGGCTAAAGTTAGGTAAATTATTGTATGAAGATATAAATCTATTGATACTGGATGAGCCAACTAATCATCTTGATATTGATTCCATAGAAACCTTTGAGGAAGCTTTGGAAGAGTTTAAAGGAACTATATTCTTCATTTCTCACGACAGATATTTTATCAATAAAATTGGAGAAAGAGTTATTGCTGTTGAGGACAATGCACTAAAAAGTTATTCTGGTAATTATGATTATTATAAAAGCATAAAAGATGAATTAAGTTTGAAGGCGCCTAAAGAACCGGTGATAAAGGCTGAAAAAATTAAGAAGCCAAGAAATATTGATGAAAGTAAAAAGAAGGAAGCGGAAAAGGCTAAGGCTGAAAAAAGAGTTGAAAGTCTTGAAAATGAAATAAGAGAGCTTGATTTAGCTATGTCTAACAGCTTATTAGATTATGAAGAGCTTAATAAGTTGTATTGTAGAAAAGAAGAATTAAATAAAGAATTGGATATAGTTATGGAAGCATGGTTAAGTCTTGAGAATTAATGCTGGAACTCATGGAATTCACAAGTATAAAATGAAAGAGGTAAAAAGAACTAGGAGAGAAATCACCTAGTTCTTTTTTAAAATTTTAGAGTTATAATCTTTACTCCAAAATAAAAATATTATATATTAATATAGTTAAATTTATTTTACAAATGATTAGAAGTGAGGAAACATGAGATTAGATAAATTTTTAGCAGAATCAGCAGTTGGAACACGGAAAAATGTTCGAAATTATATTAAAGAAGGGGCTGTTAAAGTCAATGGACAAGTTGTAACAGAACCGATAATGGAAATTAGTGAAAGTACTGATGTTATTGAGTATCTTGATAAGGTGGTTGCCTACACAGGAAAAGTATATTATATGTTTCATAAACCAGAGGGATGTATTACTGCAAGAAAAGATGCAGTAAATAAAACAGTTTTTGATTTTTTACAGGGAGTTAACACTAGTGGAATATTTCATGTTGGAAGATTAGACAAGGATACGGAAGGATTGTTGTTGTTTACCAATGATGGAGACTTTAATCATAAATTGATGTATCCAGAAAAGCATATTGAAAAGAAATATTTTTTTATTGCATTAGGTTCCCTAAATGAAGTGGAGATAAAAAAGTTAGAAGAAGGCATTTCTATAGGAGAAGGTGAAGCATTGACGAAGCCTGCAAAAATAGATGAGGTAAGATGTGGAACATATAAAGAGTTTGAACAGGACACAGATATTAGAAGATTTTATAATATAGATTCAAATCACTATGAACAACTGGTTGTATCCGGATATCTCACAATTTCAGAAGGACGTAAACATCAGGTAAAACGTATGTTAAAAGCAGTAGGTTGTTATGTTATTTATTTAAAGAGGATTTCCATTGGAGAGTTAATGCTAGATGAAACACTTAAAAAAGGGCAGTATAGAATGTTAGAAGAAGATGAGATTCAAAAGTTATTAGTACAAGTATAGTCTTTAGAGAAAGATGAGCTAGAAATTAATAAATTTACAAGACTTAAGTAGAAGGAGTAATGACAAAAACTATTAAATATAGTTGATATATATTTCTTCTATACTAAGGTAGTAGTACCATATAAATTGTATATTTAAATATAAAGTAGTTCAGGGATTCAAATGAATTTATAATTCAGGTAAATATTATGAGAATTTGTTATATGATAAAAATATATTTTTTATATAGTTAAATCCAATAGATAGTTATGTATCTATTGGATTTTTAAATTTTTAAAATGTTATACAAAGTTGTATACTTTATTAATGATTATTATAATTTCTCAAATAATTAGTATATAATAAGAAATTTTAAAAAATAAGAAGTAATGATTTTACTTTAAGTTAATTTTTATTTATATTTATGCATATAAAGGAGGAAATATGATAGAAATTGTCAATTTAGAAAAGTCATTTCATACTCGCAAAGTGCTAGACAATGTCAATTTAAAAATAGATACTGGAATGATATATGGACTTGTAGGGCAAAGCGGTGCTGGAAAGTCCACCCTACTACGGTGTATCAATGGTTTGGAGAAGTATAATAAAGGATCAATTGTTGTAGATGGTATAAAAGTAGAAGATTTAAATAGATATGAAATGCGCAATTTTAGAAAAGATATGGGGATGATTTTCCAGCAGTTTTCATTGATAGATAGGAAGACTGTATATAAAAATATTGCATTTCCTTTAGAATGTTGGGGATATAAAAAAGATGATATACATAATCGTGTAAAAGAGTTAGTTGAAATGGTAGGTTTGGAAGATAAAATATATGCTTACCCAACTGAATTAAGCGGGGGACAAAAACAAAGAGTTGCAATTGCTAGAGCCTTGTCTTTAAAACCTAAATACATCTTATCTGATGAATCTACATCAGCTTTAGATCCTAATACTACAAAATCTATTCTTAATCTCATTAAACAAATTAGTAGGGATATGAATATAACTGTTTTGGTTGTAACACATGAAATGGATGTTGTACAAGGTATTTGTGATGAACTATCTATTTTAGAACAAGGTAAAATAACGGAATCAGGAAATGTTATTGATTTATTTTCAGATAAACCTAAGTCTCTTCTAAACTTATTAGGAGAAAAGGAGGTCATTTTACCTAAAAGTGGTGTTAATATTCGACTAAATGTTAATTTAAACAGAGATTATGGTGTAGTTTCTCAACTAGCTAAATATATCTCAGGAGATTTTAATTTATTAGATAGTGATTTTTATAATAATGATTCCATTCGTTACAACAATCTACTTATAAATATTGATGAAAATGATTTTGATAAAACAATAGAGTTTTTACAGAAGAAGAGTGTTGAATTTAGGTTAGTAAGTAAAGGTGGTGTTATTGATGGATGCAAGTAATACCCGCTTATTTGAGTACTTACCTACTGTGATTATTCCTGCTATATGGGTGACAGTAAAAATATTGTTTTTTTCTTCTCTGTTTTCTATTATTATAGGACTTGTTTTAGGTACTATATTAGTACTTGTTGACGAAGATGGATTAATACCAAATAAATTTGTATTTATCATAATTGATAAATGTGCCGACATATTAAGGTCTTTCCCAACTTTAATTCTCATAGTGGCATTAATGCCTTTGACAAGATTGATTATAGGAACTACTGTTGGAGCAAATTCAGCAATTTTTTCAATTTCTATAGCAGGTGTACCCTACGCAATTAGAATAGTTGAAAATTCGTTGAGAACAGTAGATAAACAATTAATAGAGGCTGCAAAATCTGTGGGAGCTTCAACGCTACAAATTGTATTTAAAGTTATGTATGTAGTTGCCTTGCCAAATTTAGTATCTAATCTTACTATGATGATTATAAATATGCTAAATACTACAACTATTGCTGGTGCAGTAGGAGCTGGTGGATTAGGCGCTGTAGCTCTTGCATACGGATATCAAAGGTTTGACGATTTAATCATGTATTTCATTGTGGCTATTTTACTTATTATGGTTCTTCTAATTCAAGGATTAGGTAGATTTATTTATAAAATTTTAAAGTAGAAAGGAAGAAAAAAATGAAATTTAGAGCAAGTAAATTATTAAAGTTTATTGCCTTGGCAATAATGATATCATCATTGTTGGTAGGTTGTGGCAATAAAAAAGAAGATGAAAAGAATGTAATTAGAGTAGGAGGTACTGAAATCTCTAAAGTAACCTATGATGCTATAGAAAAAGAATATGCTAAATTAGGATATAAGACAGAATTTGTTCTATTTGATTCAAATGTTTTGGTGGTAACTGCTGCTAATGATGGAGAAGTAGATATTTCTATAGGTCAGCATAAGAAATTTATTGAAACATTTAATCAAGGTCAAAAAGGAGACTTACATATGTTAGAACCATATGGTTATTATACAGGAATAGGTCTATATTCAGAAAAATATAAATCTGTATCTGAGTTTCCTGAAGGTGCTAAAATAGCAATTATGAATGATGCTATGAACATGGATATAGGTATGCATGTACTTGAAGACGCAGGTCTCATTGAATTAGCTAAAGACCATAAAGGTCCATATACTGTAGCTGATGTAGCTAAAAACCCTAAAAATATTCAAATCATTGATATGGAACAAGCTCAAACTGTAAGAAGCCTAGAAGATATGGATGGATCACTAGTATTCTTCACTCATATGTTCAATGCAGGAAAAAATCCTTCTACATATTTAGTTCGTGATAAACAATCTGTAGACTACCCAATTGGACCTGTAGTTAAAGCAGAAAACAAAGACAAGCAATGGGCTATTGACTATGCAAAATGTCTAAAAATACAATCAGTAAAAGATGAAATAGACGCTAAATTCCCAGGGGTATATACTCATTATAAATAAAATGAAAAGCAAATATAGGGTTCCAAAATCACAATTTAACTTATACATTTAAAATTTTGGAACCTAAAATAGTGATGCATGCTCGTGACCACTTAAAAATCAATGCTTTATTTTGCATGGAAATATTTTTAAGGTTCATGAATAATTTAAAATTCGAGCTTGTATCCCTATAGTTGTAGTAAAAATTTAATTAATACAATTTACTAAAACAGCACAGCAATTTATATAATAGCAGTGCTGTTTTATATAATATTAGATATATACATGGAGAGGAGAAATGATATGGAACCAAGTTGGAAACAAGCTTTATTGAAACTCAACTGTGCTTTAGATTTAGAAAGACAAATAGTTGGAATTAAGTTTGCTTTTTCTAAAAAAGAATATGAACTACTAAGTGGTCAATGTCCTATAAAAAAAATAAACTATTGTGGAATGGTTAAAAGTGCCACATGTGGACACTCATTGAAAGCAACTGGAGATATGTTAGCGTGTACTAGCGCTGCTCGAACTCTTGGATTTCAAGAAGATACTGTAAATGAAAGAGGCCAAAATTGGGTACGGCTAGGACTGTATAAAGATGCTGAAGTTGCAAAAGAAGTTAGGGATAGCCTCTCATATTCTAAAGAGGAGCCATATGGTGTTTTAGTCCAGCCTTTAAGTATGTTCGAGGACTCTCCTGACATCGCGCTAATAGTAACTAACCCCTATAATTTAATGAGAATAGTACAAGGATATTCATATCACTATGGAGCAAGAAAGGATATTGGGTTCTTGGGCAATCAAGCTATATGCTATGAATGTAGTGCTAAACCTTATGTGACACAAGATATGCAAGTATCCTTATTATGTATTGGAACTAGGCATAGATCTGGATGGAAAGATCATGAATTAGCAGTAGGCATACCGATGCATCAATTTGATACAATTGCAGATGGAGTATTCAATACCATCAACATCATGGAAAGTAATGAAAAAAAACGTGTAATCGAAGAGAAATTATTGAAGTCAGGCATTACTGAACTAAATGTAGAATATAATAGCAATTACTATAAAAAGGTTTAGATGAGAGTTATTTAATAAGTACTAATATAAATTACAATGATCGAAGACAGGGATAAGGAGTTAAAGATTCTATATGATAGGGATAAATTTAAAGAAATATTTGAAGAAGAAACTAAGAAAACTACATTTCATTACGGACATCCGTATCTGAATTCTGCAACATTAGCAGGAGTTATTAGAATAGCATAAAAAATATAAATTAATGTATGATATTGATAATTAATCAATAACATGTAAAAACTTTGATAAAGATGAGTAAAGGTTAAGGAATATTAAGAGATAAATTGTAATAACAAATTGAACTATTTCTTATTATGACTTAATTTTCCAGATGCTCTCCAGATAGCATATATTATATCCAGTTATTCCTCAAAAAGTTCTTCTGGGGTTTTATAACCTAGTATCTTTCGAGGAAATGTATTCATCTAGTCTTCTATAAAAGCAATGTTATCAGAAGTATAGCCATCTATACTCTTACCTTTTAGGATGAATCGGAGTATCAACCTATTATGCCTTTCATTGGTTCCTTTTTCAAATGATGAATATGGATGGGTATAATACACCATAGTCTCTGTATCAGTTTTAAGAGATGATAGTTCTGCAAATTCAGAACCATTATCGCCAGTTATAGTTTTAAAAACTTGACTAAATTTATCACCAAACAGCTGACGAATACTCGTAAGTTCATTCATAACAGCTTCAGATGTTTTAGAAGGGATTTTGCGTACAAGAGCATTCCTAGTCTTACGTTCAAGAATAGTTAATAGAACGCGGTCATCATTAGTTTTTTCACTAATTACAGTATCTATTTCCCAATAGCCGAATTCTTCTCTGTTGTTAATGGAATCAGGACATTCCTCAATGCTTTTGCCAAGTTTTTTCTTGTTCTTACGAACTTTAGATAGCTTTATATTGTGTCTTAGTTTTAATGTTAAATCTGAGTTCTTAACCCTTAAAAGACCAAGATCAATATAGTTATAGAGAAACCATTTGAGAACGTTCAAATTCAGCTCTTTTAAGAGCATTGCCAAAACATGCATCAGGAGACCATGAATCGTTTATAATCTTATCTATAACATAGTTTATGAATGTGCTACATTCAAGAGGCTTATATAGATGATGAGAGTTCTGACGGTTCTTAAGATAGATTGCTTCACCAGTATCAGCAAGATAAACTTCAACTTTTCTTCCTTGCTTAATCTGAGTAGTAGTACCACGATGAATTTTATTAAGAATAGTATTTATAGGACGATTTAATTTACGCGATTCTGTGTTATTATTTGTGTAGTTCATAGTGGTTATCTCCTGTTTAGATTTTGTTTTCTGATTAAATCATAATACAGAATAATTCACTATAGATTTTTTTAGTTCAATTTCATTTTACAATCAGTCATTTTAAAAAAATGTTGATACGTAATAATAAATCAACATGCTACCTTGTTGCAAAAATATTGAATATTTTAAAATGTTTATGGAAGTTTACACAAAATTCTTGACAGACTCTTAATAATATAAATTAAAATAGGCAGACTTTATTCTGCCTATTTTAAGTTACTTCATAGGATTTCCTGACTGAGCATTTGCTCGTTTAGCTTCCTCTAACTCAGAGTTATTAGTGCTACTAGTCATACCAGTATTTCCACTATTAGTCATGCCGCTGTTAGCTCTTGACTGAGCATTTGCTTGTTTAGCTTCCTCTAACTCAGAGTTATTAGTGCTACTAGTCATACCAGCATTTCCACTATTAGTCATGCCGCTATTAGCTCTTGACTGAGCATTTGCTTGTTTAGCTTCCTCTAACTCAGAGTTGTTAGTGCTACTAGTCATACCAGTATTTCCACTATTAGTCATGCCGCTATTAGCTCTTGATTGAGCATTTGCCTGTTTAGCTTCTTCTAAATTTTTGTTATTCATAAATATTACTCCCTTCAAAAATATATACTATATTCAAGCACATTTGTAGTTTAACCTTTTTATAATAAAATATATGTGAATATAAACACCATATGTGGTATAAAATAGACAAAGTGACATATTTAATTAATCTATTATTTTCTATTAGAATTTACTTCATTTTTTATTTTATAAAAACCTTCTAAAATGTTTTTGTTTTTTCATCTATTAAAAACACTTCCTTATCGTATCTAAAATAAATATATTATTATATTTGGCAATTAATAGTTTATTTATACGTTTTAGTTTCTCTTATTACATTGAAGTAAAAAGTATAAAAAGTATCAAATTAATAAACATACTATATTGTTTTGAAGGGAATAATATAGTTAATAAATACAATGAAAAAAGGAGAAATAATTATGGATTTACATAGGGTTATGGAAATAAAACAATCTTTAGGTGTAATAAATGTAAGCTATAATGGAAATTTAGTTTGGTTGGAAACAGTAAATAAGGGTAATAATGAAGTGTTAGTAAAAGATTTAAACAATAATAACGAATTTATGGTAAATGTTTCAGATTTAAAAGAAGTATAATTTATTATTTTAAAATAATAAATTATAAAAAAGGAGAATTTTTCTCCATTAGTGTTTTAGAAAAAATTCTTTTATTTAGATGGAGAATATGAGTCAAGTACAATATCTAAGTGGCCAGAATATAGTGAAGAAAACTCATTTAAAGATGCAGAAGAAAAAATGACCTATGTTATAGAAGCCATTAAGACTGTTAGAAATATAAAGGCTCAAATGAAGATTCCACTTTCAAGAAAAGCTAAATTAATAGTATTTGCTTCAAGTGAAGCTAAAGGAGTCTTTGAAAAAGGAATAATGTATTTTGAAAAATTAACTTCAGCTAGTAAAGTTGAGTTCTTAGTTTCTAAAGAACAAATCCTAGAGAATTCTATATCTGTGGTTACTAAAGGAGCTGAAATATATCTTTCACTTTTAGATTTAGTAGATGTAGAAAAGGAATTAGAAAGATTAAATAAGGAAAAAGAAAAGCTAGAAAGTGAAATTGATAGAGTAGAAAAGAAGCTTTCTAATAAAAAATTCGTTGCAAAAGCACCACAGGCTATAGTTGATGTTGAAAAAGCTAAAGGTGAAAAGTATAAAGAAATGCTTAAAGCTATAGTTGAGAGAATTGAAGGTCTAAAATAAATAGTAGTAATTTATATTTAAGTGAAGTAGCAAACGCAGCAACTTTAGTAATAGATATAAAAACTATAAATCAATTAGGACATAAAACTATAAAAGTGAAACTAATAGATATGTTCCAGCATAAGGCACATGCGGAATGTTATGTGTTGCTAAAAAAGCTAAAAAATAAATGGATGATTTTTGAATCTTTAAAAGATCTTTGGGGCTCAGGTAATTCTAAATATTCATATAATTGGAACTATATTATAATTTGTGGTAAACTATTTGAAAGGTATTTATAAGAAATTAAGGAGAGAGGGGAAATAACTTTATGACTACACCTGCATTTAATGCGTAGCAGAGGCTATTGCATTAATATTAATAAATAATAGTAAAATATAAAATAGCCTTTGCTCAATCCTAAAATGAATTTATATTTAGGAGGAGCATATTAATGAGCTATGTTAAAGCAACAGAAGTGTTGCCAAAGGAAGTATTAGATTTAATTCAAGAATACGTTGAAGGTAAATATATTTATATTCCTAAAAAGGAATGTAATAGAAAGCCTTGGGGAGAGACTACCAAGAGCAAAAAGGAAACCTATAATAGAAATTTGCAGATTTATAAGAAATATAAAGAGGGGATATCCGTAAAAGCTCTTTCTGAAATGTATTATTTATCTCCCAAAAGTATACAAAGAATTATTTTAAAAATAAAAAGAGAAATCTAATAATAAAATGCGCCATAAGCAAAATGCTTAATGGCGCATTTTTATTTCAGAAAAATGTTGTAGGTTGATAGGGGGATTTACGTAGTGATATCATTTAAATAGAATTTTCAAGGAAGGATAGTATCAATGGTAAGACAAGTGAAGTATAAATAATTAGTAAAAACAATTTAGTATATAGTTAGGGGATTATAATCCCAATAAATATAATTAAAAAGATTTTATTATTAGTATAGCAATTGAAGCTGGAGTAAATTTATATAGTTAATTTAAATATTAGAATATATAGATATAATTTTTGAGATAAGAAACATTAAAAAATAATTTTTATGTTTAGAACTTTTATAAATTTAGCTATTAAAAGAAATGTATATGTTTTGTCATGTTCTTTTAATTTGCATATTTTTGTATTTGATATGTTATTAGATAGCATACTTGACGTATGTTTTTTTCATGTAATAGATAGGTTTTTGTATATATATTTTGCATATATAGTATATCAATAATCCTATTGAGGTTGTAAATAAAATCTAATTTCATTACAGCCTTTTTATTTTTTATAAGGGGTGAGTTTATGCCAATGTATTTTTAATAAGCAAAAGAATAAAAAATAATAAAAGGGAGTTTTTATAATGGCAAAATGTTATGTATGTGAAAAATCGACAGTTTACGGGAAGCAAATTGGTAAGTCCCGTTCTCATGTAAGTGGAAGATCAAATAGATCTTTTAAGCCAAACTTAAAAAAAGTTAAAATATTAGAGGATGGTACACCAAAAACAATATATATTTGTACAAGGTGCTTACGTTCTAACATTGTAACAAGAAATATAAAACAATAGAAATAAAGCTTATATTGATTTCTATATAATGTACGTTTGGAGGTAAAGGTATGATAAATGTTATTTATAGGAAGTTAAATTTAGAAGAGTGTGAATATATAAAGCAAATGAATCCATCTCAATACATAGGAAAAGCATGGAGAGAGGTGGAGGGAAAACGTAAATTAGTAGAAATCAATTATCAAGGTTCTGATTGGTACCAAATGGTTATGAATATCATTTCAATAATTTGAAAAAACTATTTTAAGCGGTGGAAGTGCTATTGGTGCTTTTGATAGCAATAATAAATTATTGGGATTTTCAACAATCAATCGTGAATTCTTTGGTGAAAAGTGTAATTACGTTTTATTAGAACAACTTTTTATAACCTTAGAACATAGAAATAAAGGAATAGGCAAAAAGTTATTTATGATTTCTGCAAATGTTGCAAGAGAGTGGAATGCCGATAAAATTTATATTTGTGCAGGCTCTGCTGAAGAAACAATTGCTTTTTACTTTGCAATAGGTTGTAAAGAGGCGGAGGAAATAAATAAAGAACTATACGAAAATGACCCAAGAGATTACCAATTAGAATTTTTACTATAATTTTGTGTAACTTAATCAGAAGCAAAAAATTGCTCTAAATTGTAATTTTAATTTTAAAAATAATGAAAATAAGATTAACTTATATTAGGTAAACACAAGTATATTATTTATACACATACAATACTCTGTACATATTGAATGTATAGCAGATATAGAGAAGAAGTACTTTTATACCAAGTTGTGTAGAATATCTAAATAAAAAATTAAAGTGTATTTTTATCCCCTCAATAATTATAATGAGGGGATTTTTGAGTTTATAGAGACAACGACTTGCTGTAATAAATAGAGATATTGCTGAATGGTGTAAATATAAAAAATAACAGAATGTTTCTTATTGTATTAAAATATACGCTTAATATTCTGCATATATCTTATCAGTAATTACCAAGGCAATAATTATTTCAAAAGGTGTGCTTAGTTGAATCTTTTATTTCACATGTTTTTGGAATATTAAAATTACCAATTGAAGCTTCATTATGAAATTTATTGAAGAAAAGTATGATAATGATATAATTTATAAAGGTGGTAAATTTTAATAATCAAAGAAAAGGATAGAGGGGGAGAGTTTGATGATGGAAATAATATATGATAATTATTATTGGCAAAATGAATTAGTAGGATTAAGAGCTTGGAGTGAATATAAAGTAAATTGAGGTGAAGGCATGGACGACAAACTATTTACAGTGAAAACTGGTATGAGAAAAGAAGACTATCATAAGTTTTTATATATAGCAACATTTTTAAGAAGTAAAGTAATAATTCCTTTTATATTTGGGCTATCTGCTTTAATGGCTGTATATCTCTCTTATAGTGAAAATCAAGTGAATATAATAGAATTCTTTATATGTTGGATTCTATTAGCGGCTGTTGCAGTGGGAGTAATAATTTTTAAGATTGAAAGAAAAAACAAGCAAAGAATAAAAACAGATAAGACGGGAGTATTTAATTCGGAAGAAATATTAGATTTTTATGAGGATTTTCTAATCATAAAAAGCACAGTATTTGAAGGTGAGTCTAAGATTAAGTATAATCAATTTTATCAAGTATTAGAATCAAAGGATTATTTTATAAATTATTTTAATATGAACCAAGCATCTTTAATAAGAAAGAAAGACATGGATGAGGAAACCTGTGATAAGTTAAGAGCGCTATATAAAAAGAATATGGGAAGTAAATATAGAAAAATTTAATTTAATAATTATATATGAACCGTATAATTAGAATTATATCTTTAGAAGGTATAAATTTGTAAAACATAAATTGGGAATAATATATAATAGATAAAGCGGAGGATAGCTAAATGAAAATATATTATAACTCTAGTATGTGGAACAGAGGAAAAGGGATTTGTGGACTAACGCAGAGAGTAAACTGGCAGTTTGAATTTGGAGGAACAAAGCGGTATATACCTGTTATATATCGTTTTTCAAAAGGCATTGTTTTTGATATTATTACAATTTTAGATGAAACAAAACTCCATGAATTTTTTTAGAAGTATGAAAGCATTGAGAAAGCATTAACACCATTACAAGAGCGTTGTGCAGAACAAGAACATCCCTATCAGTCTGTACCAATAAAAGAAATATGGATAAATGGAAAACAAGAAGAAGATGGATATTCCTCCAGTGGTACTATGAACACACCGTGGCAAGAACAAAATGATGAGTTAATATCTGTACGAAAAGCATATTCGTCTATTTTAAAGGAGAATGCTTATTTTGCTTGTGAACGTTTTTCTGTTCCATATCCTAAAACAGATTCAAAACTCCGAAAAATATTGCGGTTTTTACGCTTGGACAGGGTAAAGAAAGTGAAGCTATCAACCTATTCTGTACAAGATTTTGTACCTCTGGACATACATTTAGATATGTCAGTGAATGAAAAACAGAAGGAGATTTATTTTAATCATCCTGTAACAGGAATAACACATACACTATATTTTCAAGACCCGGAATTGGTGGAATTTCCAGCTGATGAAGAGGAAAGTCGCAGCTTTCACACTATGCAGTTAATATATGAAATAGAGCCTGCTTTGCCACAAGGTGATACTCTAGAGTTTGCCAGCAGTATCCAATACACAGAGACACCAGAGGAAAAATTCAGCCCTACCGCTACATCATCCTTTGGTATTATTGGTGGATCATGTGGGCCTACTGCAATTTTTATTTCATCAAAGGAAAAAGATATACCACATGGTTTACATGGATTGCCGCTATATGTATGTTTTTCTGTTCCAAGTTTTGAAGAGAAAAATACTGGGCACTTTATCCTTGAGGGTATTAATACTGAGAGATGTGACAGTAAGGAGTACAACTTTCAATAGAAGCTAGTGCCAATAAGTATACTCTTGTATGAAAAAATGTTAATAAAAATGAAAAAAGAATTTTTATGAAGATAAAAGCACTTATAGATGAAATTAATATTACAGAAGTCCAAAATTTTAAAGTAGAGAAAGAGTCTTGATACATATTAATATTTCTTCATCGTCAATAATATCTAAAATTGACTTTGATTTTACAAGTGTATATAGATATATCACGCTTAAATTTAATCTATCTCTGAAAATAATTAACACTTATTGGTATCGTTCCTAAGATTACTAAATTCAAAATTTAGAATTGTGGATATTTCTCAGCATTAATCTTCCACCCCTGGGGTTTACAACAAAATTATAGGTTTTAAATAAAATCAAAGTAATCATAAAATTCTAATGTATAACTACTTTCTATTTAAACCCCTGGGGTGCAGTATAATATGGTAGTGTATCTGCAACATTAACTAATATTTTAATTACATTGCTTATCTCCATAATCTTAGTGTAAAATCACTAAGATTGTTCCAAACTATACTTCACCTCAGGGGAACCCTTACGGGCTTCGCTACTGTTCCCCAGAGGTGGTAAGTCTGGTGAACACTGTTTGCCTCTACAATAAAACGTTAGCAATTGTATTGCTAGTTAAAAAATCCATTAAAGAAATTATTTTAACCAAAATAATTTTTACCTTAATTGTGAATTGTGAATTAAAATGCTCAAGTGTGGAGTTATATTTGGTATGCATTAATCTTTAAGCTAGTTTATCTATAAAGCCACTAATCAGAAAAATTAAATATGTTTTATCCTAAAATACTAAGAACTCTAGAAATGGAGTTCTTTTTTTATAACTAAATTTCCACACAGGTTTTGAAGCTAGTAACTAGGCCATTTTCAAATTAAGATGAAGTTGAAGACATCCTAGTTACTAGCATTTATTCTTTAAAAAATATAGTAAAATTATCTATTTATAAATAAAAATTTCACTTAATATTCACACAATTACCTAAATTATGGATTTCTGAATGTTCACAATAAACAAAAAAACAGAAGATAACTTGTCTACTTTAGATATTGTTTTCTTATTTTCTAAAAAGTAAGATAATATCAAGATTAGGTAAAGGGGGATAAACTAATGAGTAAATTATTGAAAGAAATTGAGGATATGATAAGTTGGATTTCTTCTTTTGGATTAGATGATTTAGGTGGAACGAGCAGACTGTTATATTCAGAAAGCTGGTTAGAAGTACAAAAGGGGTTACAGAAAAAATTTGAAGAATTAGGTATGGAAGTAAGATTTGATGAAATTGGTAACTTGTACGGAAAGGTTATAGGAACAGACAATAGAGATGAAACAATTGCAACAGGTTCACATGTTGATACCGTTGTAAACGGTGGCAAGCTAGATGGCCAATTAGGAATTGTAGGTGGATATTTAGCAATAAAACAATTACTAGAAACATATGGTAGACCTAAGAAAAATCTAGAAGTAATATCCTTAGCAGAGGAAGAAGGAAGCAGATTCCCATATGTTTTTTGGGGAAGTAAGAATATTTTTGGAATAGCAGATAAAAGAGATGTAGAAAATATCACAGATGTGAATGGAATTAAATTTGTGGATGCGATGCATCAATGCGGATTTGACTTTAAAAAAGATAATACATGTTCTATTCCAGATGTGAAAGCCTTTGTAGAACTTCATATTGAACAGGGAAACACATTAGAGATGGAAGGAAAATCTGTAGGCGTTATTTCCAGTATCGTAGGACAGAAGAGATATAACATTACTTTAAAAGGAGAGGCCAATCATGCTGGCACAACATTGATGAAATATAGAAGAGATGTTATGCAGGTTTTTGGAAAAATTGTAACAGAATCTATTGAAAAGGCAAAAGCAGAGGGAGATCCATTAGTCTTAACCTTTGGTAAGGTTTCAGTGAAACCGAATACAGTAAATGTTGTTCCAGGTGAGGCGCTATTTACAATGGATTGTAGACATACAGATAAAGAGTTTTTACATAGCTTTACAAAAGAAATAGAAGAGGACATGAGATGTATTGCAAAAGAAGCTAATGTAGAAATAGAAATTGATAATTGGATGAATGAAGATCCAGTTCCTATGGATAGCAATATTATAAATGTAATTGAGAACGTATGTAAGAGTGAAAATATAAATTATAAAATTATGCATAGTGGCGCAGGACATGATTCTCAGATAATTGCACCTAGAATTCCGACAGGTATGATATTTGTACCTAGTATAAAGGGAATCAGTCATAATCCAGCTGAAAATACAAAGGTAGAAGATATAAGTAAAGGTATTGATACCTTAAAGGCAACTTTATATCAATTAGCATATAAATAGCATATAAAAATGGAGGAGATAGAAAATGAGAGAAAATTCATCAAAGTCATTTTCAGAGAACTATTGGAAGACTATTGTATTTACCTTTTGTCTAGGTTGGACAATTATTTGGATATATAGGGCAATGTTATCCCCTATTTACTCGGAAATTCAGGGAACAATAGGGCCGCAAACAAATGCAGCAATGGGATTGATTGCAAGTTGTTATTTCTTCGGCTATACATCTATGCAAATTCCTTCAGGATTTTTGGTAGATAAGTTTGGTCAGAAAAAAGTATTAATACCAGGGTTTATTATATTTACTTTAGGTGCAGTAAGTATTGCATTATCAAAAACTATAGGAACTATTTATATGGGTAGTGTGCTTGCAGGGATTGGTTGTGGAACTTATTATGGAGCAGCTTTCTCATTGACAACTCAGCATGTGCCGCCAAGTAAAAAGGGAATAGCAACAGCAATAGTAAATAGTGGTTCTGCTTTAGGTTTCATCATAGGTATGACTGGATCTAGTTATGTTGTAAAAACATTGGAAATGCCATGGCAGTCAATGGTATATATTTCTGCAGCATTAATCTTTTTTATGGTGTTATGGTTCTTCTTTATGATAAAAAATACAGACACTGTAAAAAAAGACAATCAGGTCAAAGCAAATACTGTTGAAGAAATAGATTCATCAGAAAAGAAATCTTCATTATTTAGCTTAAATATGGTTTCTTGCTACATTCTGTATTTTTGTACATGTTATGCTTATTATTTAATTGTTACATGGCTTCCAAAATTCTTAGAGACTGAAAGAGGAATTACAGGAGGGTTAATTGGATTAATAGTATCTATGATTTCAGTAACTGCAGTTCCAGGAGCATTATTCTTTGCTTACTTATCAGATAAAAAGAGAGATAAAAAATCATATATAATTATTGGACTTGAAGTTGCAGCATTTGTTTTAGTTGCAATATCTATGATGGCACCTAATACAAGTAGTTTAGCTATAATTTTATTACTTTATGGATTTTTAGGGAAAATGGCAGTTGATCCAGTATTGATTTCTTATGTTTCAGATAAAGCAGATAAAAAGAACCTTGCCACAACTTTAGGAACCTTTAATTTCTTTGGAATGTCATCATCAATTATTGCTCCAGCAGCAACAGGAATTATCATGGATACAACAGGTTCTGGAGTATTAGGATTTTATATTGGAGCATTTTTATTAGTTATTGGGGTTGTGTTATTTGCAATATTTAATGCTAAGAATTTCAAAAATGTAAAACATACAGCTTAATTAAAAAAACTAGGAGGAAGTATTATGAGTTATTTAAATAAAGTTACAGGTTATAGAGAGGATATTTTAACTAATAGATCTATTGTAAAACGTGGAAATTTTGCACTGATTGAACCGGATGGTATTGTGAAAAATGTAATTCCTAACTTTGAAAAATGTGAGGTTACCATATTATCCTCTCCAAAGCTAGGAGCTTCATTTGTAGATTACCTATTGAACATTGAGAAAGGTGGATACAACCATTCAGGATTTGGTGAAGATGGAATAGAAACCTTCCTTTATGTATTTGAAGGTAATCTAAAAGTATGGAATGAAGAAAAAGAGGCACAACTTACAGATGGGGGATTTATCTTCTGTCCAGAAAATAGAAAATTATATTTTGAGAACAGTGGAGATAAAAAAGTAAGGGCATTCTTATATAAAAGAAAATATGACCGTATAGAAGGACATAGTGCCTATACTGTAATTGATAATATAAATGATATTCAGTGGGTGGAATATGAAGGAATGAAGGATGTATTAATAAAAGATTTTCTACCGTCTGCTACAGATATTGGATTTGATATGAATTTTCATATACTTTCTTTTAAGCCAGGAGCATGTCATGGATATATAGAAACACATGTACAGGAGCATGGAGCATATATCTATTCAGGACAAGGTATGTATAACTTAGATAATAATTGGATTCCAGTACAAAAAGGAGATTACCTCTTTATGGGTGCCTACAGTTTGCAAGCAGCTTATGGAGTTGGTAGGGATGAGGACTTTGCATACATTTATTCAAAAGACTGTAATAGAGATATAAAACTATAATACAGATAAAAAATTTATAGTACGAAAATCTCTGTAATGTACTCTTAATTTAAGAGAAAAAAGACTTGATTTTAAATGAGATTTCCACAGGGATTTTCGTAATATACAAATGAAAATAGAGATACATTTTAGCAAAATTAATATTTAATTATTAAGGGAGGAACTGAAAAAATGAAAGTGGAAAACAAAAAATTAAAACAGTTGATGAAGGATAAGCTACATAAGGCTGGACTTAGTGATGAACATGCAGATATAATAGCTGAAATTTTAACATGGTCTGATGAAAGAGGCTATCATTCACATGGAGCAGTAAGAGTAGAGTATTACGCAGAGAGAATTTTTAAAGGTGGTATTAATACAAATCCAAAGTTTTCATTTGAGAAAACTGGTCCTGCCAGCGGAATATATAGTGGAGATAACGGATGTGGATATGTAGCAGCAACTTTTTCTATGGAGGAAGCTATTAAGATGGCAAAAGAAACAGGAGTTGCAGTTGTAGGAGTAAAAAATATATCTCATAGCGGAAGTATAGGTTACTATGTAGAGATGGCTACAAAAGAAGACTTAGTTGCAATTTCAATGTGTCAGTCAGATCCTATGGCCGTACCATATGGAGGTTCAGAGCCTTATTATGGAACAAACCCAATTGCTTTTGGAGTTCCTACTGCAGATGACAGAGCAGTAATATTTGATATGGCTACAACAGTTCAAGCTTGGGGTAAAATTTTAGTTGCACGTTCTAAAAAAGAACCAATTCCAGATACTTGGGCAGTAGATGAAGATGGAAATCCTACTATTGACTCAACTAAGGTAAATGCTCTAGTTCCTATTGCAGGGCCAAAGGGATATGGACTTATGATGATGGTTGACGTATTATCTGGAGTATTGTTAGGTCTTCCATTTGGAAAACATGTAAGTTCTATGTACGAAGATCTATCCAAGGGTAGAGATTTAGGACAGCTTCATATTGTAATTGATCCAAGCAGATTTACGGATATTGAAAGCTTTAAAAAGAACATGTCAACCGTATTAGATGAATTAGGAGAAATAAAACCAGCGGAAGGTTTTGATAAGGTTAATTATCCAGGAGAGAGAGCATTAATTAGAAAAGAAAAATATGATAAAGAGGGCGTTGAGATTGTAGATGACATCTATAATTATCTTATCAGCGATGCTATTCACTTTGATAACTATGATCATAAGAATAAATTTGCAGAATAAAACAGGAATGGGGTGATTTTATGTTAAAAACAATCATAAAGAAGGGAAATTATCACGATTCTGTTGTGCTTATGTTATTAACTAACAAGATTTCAACAATGGAGGGTGTTAGTAAAGTCTCTATCATGATGGCAACACCCTCAAATAAAGATATATACAAAGAAAGTGGAATGGCTACACCTGAATTATTAGAAGCAGGGTCCAATGACATGGCAATTGTAGTGGAAACACAAGATGATATCATAGATGAGGTGTTGAAGGAAGTAGATGAGTTTTTTAAAAGTCAGTCAGCAAAATCCAATAAAAAAGGAGAATCTGATACTGTAATTTCATGGGATAAAGCTTTGGAGAAACTTCCGGATGCCAATTTAGCAGTTATATCAATTCCTGGAATTTATGCAGCTTCAGAAGCTGACAGAGCACTTGATGAGAACTTAAATGTGTTTATGTTTAGTGACAATGTTACATTAGAAGATGAAAAAAGGCTAAAAGAAAAAGCTCATAAAAAAGGATTACTTGTCATGGGACCGGACTGTGGAACAGGAATTATCAAAGGTGTACCTATAGCATTTACCAATAATGTTACACCTGGAAAAATAGGAATTGTAGGAGCTTCAGGGACAGGCATACAAGAGTTGACAACGATTATTGATCGTTTAGGAGAAGGAGTAACCAATGCAATTGGAACAGGGGGAAGAGATCTATCTGAACAGGTAGGAGCAATTACTATGATAGATTCCATTAATGCAATGGAAGAGGATAAGGATACAGAGGTAGTTATTGTTATCTCAAAACCACCTGCTGAGAAAGTTCGTAATCATGTAGTAGAACGTCTAAGACATTTTAAAAAGCCTGTAGTTACATTATTTCTTGGTGAAAAACCTGAAGTCCATGAAGAAAACTTTTATCATGCATACACACTAGATGAAGCAGCTAGAATTGCAGTGCAATTACTAAGAAATGAAAACATACAAGGAGATAAGTTTAAAGTTAATGTAGATAAAAACTTTTCTGCTAAAGAAAATAAGACAATTAAAGGATACTACTCAGGAGGAACATTGGCAGCAGAAGCTGCAATGATGATTCGTGATATATTGGATTTATCTGTACCTTTAGGAAAACAGGCAGGCTATATGCTAAATACATCAGGACATACTGTGGTGGATTTAGGAGATGACGCATATACTCAAGGAAAACCGCATCCGATGATTGATCCCACTAAGAGAGTAGAATGTATGAAAGAGGCAGCTAAAGATGAATCCACCGGAGTTATATTGTTTGATATTGTATTAGGATATGGTTCCCATGAGGATATGGCAGGATCTTTACTGCCAGCTATTAGAGAATTAAAGGAGAAGGTAAAAGAGGAAAATAGAGACTTATATTTCGTCACAACAATATGTGGAACAAGAAAAGACTATCAGAATTATGATAAACAAAAGAAAATTATGGAGGATGCAGGAGTTATTGTTTGTGAAAGCAATAAACAGGCTGTAGAAACATCCCTTGCTTTGATTGGCTATGATTTTAATGAAAGAGAAAAGCCTGTTATCCCTATGAAAAAAACAACAGAGCAGCCAGAATGCAGTATATCAGAAGCTCTTCGTAGATTACTTCAGGAAAAACCAAAAATCATTAATGTGGGATTAGAAAGCTTTTCTAAAGTTCTAAAAGAATTTTCCTGTGAAGTGGTTCAGTATAATTGGACTCCACCAGCAGGCGGGGATATGCAGATGATTGGAGCATTAAATTATTTGAGAAATTATAAATTTTCTTAGGATAGGAGGCTTTTAAAATGGTTTATAAAACAATAGATGCTGCCAATAGGGCAGTTATTGGTAAAATAGTAGCTTCATCTCCCGTTCTTCTAGATGTGGTACCGGCAAATACAGTAATTGAGGAACTCAATGAGGGGAAAGTTTTATTACACGCAGGTCCACCTATTAAATGGGACAATATGCCAGAACCTATGCAGGGCTCATGTATTGGAGCAGTACTTTTTGAAGGGTGGGCAGATACAGAAGAAGAAGCAAGAAATCTCCTGAATGAAGGTAAAGTCAAATTTATTCCATGTCATCATGTACAGGCAGTTGGCCCTATGGGTGGAATTACTTCTGGTAATATGCCAGTGCTAGTTGTAGAAAATACAACAGAGGGTAACAGGGCATATTGCACTTTAAATGAAGGAATCGGTAAAGTATTAAGATTTGGAGCTTATTCTGAAGAAGTAATTGAGAGACTTAGATGGATGAGAGATGTGTTAGGACCGATTTTAGGAAAAGCTCTTAGAACTTTTCCAAGTGGATTAGCAGTTAATCCTATGGTTGCAAAAGCCATTGCCATGGGAGATGAATTTCATCAAAGAAACATTGCAGCTTCTTTAATATTCTTGAAAGAGATAAGTCCTGTTATTGTTAAGCTTGATATAGAAGAGGATTATAAAAGCCAGGTTATCAAATTTCTTGCAGATACAGATCAATTTTTCCTTAATATCATTATGGCTTCGTCTAAAGCGATTATGGACGGTGCGAGAAAAATTCAGCAGGGAACCATTGTTACAGCTATGTGTAGGAATGGAGAAAATTTTGGTATTAGGATAGCAGGAATGGGAGATGAATGGTTTACAGCACCTGTAAATACTCCACAGGGATTGTATTTTGCCGGATATGACGGAGATATGGCAAGTCCTGATATGGGTGATAGTGCTATTACAGAAACATTTGGTGTTGGTGGAATGGCAATGATTGCGGCACCGGCAGTTACCAGGTTTGTAGGAACTGGAGGCTTTGAAGATGCACTTGAAATTAGTAATGAAATGAGAGAGATTGTCATTGATGAAAATCCTAATTTCATTATCCCAACATGGAATTTCAAAGGAATATGCCTTGGAATTGATGCTAGGAAAGTGGTGGAAAAAGGGATTACTCCAGTTATTAATACAGGAATTGCTCATAAAAAAGCGGGATTAGGCCAAATTGGAGCGGGAACAGTGCATCCGCCTATTGAATGCTTTGAAAAAGCAGTTATAGCATATGCAAAAAAATTAGGATATACAGAGTAATTACATTTATATAAAGCTTCATATGTATGACGAGGTGAATAGAGATGAAGGTGCAAGCCCAAAATATTTCTGCTGAGTTAATGAAGCTGCTAAAGGATAAAGAGGAATATGCTGTTCATAGTTGCTTTGAAAGTGGATTTAATATAAAAGTAAATAAATTTTTATGTTTTGTTGGAAACAGACAAAATACGAAATTACCATATGGTATTTTACTTAAAGAACAGCATATATCTCCATTATTAGAATTAATAAATGGCAGAAAGATTAGTTTTCTTTGGAATAAAGAAATGAGTCAATTGGTAACGGAAGAAATCACAATAGAGCTTAAAGGATGCAAATCCTTTAGCAGTTTTTTAGACCAGAAGCCCTGTAAGGTATCAAGATGCTGTTTTGATTTGCTTAAAGATAATATTGATATGAATATGAAGACGGGACTGGGAGTATCCTTAGGGCAATTAATAAATGAAGATAATAGGGCAAGAGAGACACTATATTCCAGTTTCCGAAGCAAAGAAAAAGATTTTATAAAGTCAGTTTTATTAAAATGGGTAGGATATGGATTAGGGTTAACTCCAGCAGGAGATGATTTTTTAGTAGGTATTTTATTTGCCCATAGAATATGCAATATATTAAGTGAGGAATTTTTAGAAGAACTAGAAGAAATTATTAAAGAAGAAAAATATACAACAGATATTAGTGCACATTATTACATCAGTGCTTTTGAAAATTGTTATAATGATGCTTTGCTTGATATGTATCAGGCGTTGATTACAGTTGATAAAAAAATGATGAGAAGAAGTATAGATAAAATTCTTGAATTTGGACATACCTCAGGACGTGATATGATGGCGGGCATTCTTGTAGGGCTAAATTTATAGATTAAAAAGCTACAAACTGGTTTAGGTAATTGATATAGGAGGGAACCTATGAAAAAAATAAAGACTATTTCTATGACAAAACAAATTCTTATTGGTGCTTTTCTGGGAATTTTAATAGGGATTATTTTTAAGGAGAAGGTAATCGGAATTAAGATTATAGGAGATATCTTTTTAAGGATACTCATGATGCCTGTAGTACTATTAGTTATGGGAGCTGTTATTGAAGCAGTAGGAAATTTAGACTACCATGAACTGGGGAGAATTGGAGGAAAAATGTTTTTTTGGTTTATGCTTAGCACTTTTTTAGCAGCTGCATTAGGCATGATTCTAGGAAAGATTTTTATGTCAGGTGAAATAGCGAGTGTTACCCAAGGCACGTACATAGTGGAGACAGTAGATCAGAGTATATATGATATTATCTTAAACTTTTTTCCAAGTAATATTTTTTCATCCATGGTGGATTCAAATATGATACAGATAATAGTTTTTTCCGTTATTTTCGGAGTTACCTTAAGCGCTTGGAATGCAGAACACAAAAATTGTAAGTTCTTAGGAATATTGAAAGAGTTTAATGGAATTATTTTAAAAATGATTACTATTATCATGAAAATAGCTCCAATAGGGATATGTGCTCTAGTAGCCTATACAACTGGAAGTACTGGGATTAAAGTAATAATACCATTAATGAGGTTCTTGTTGATTTTTGCTGTAGGTTCATGTCTTCATCTTATTTTTGTAATCCTTTTTGTTTCTTTTTATTGTAAAGTTAATCCTATTCGTATTGCAAATAAGTTGTCAAGAATGACATTATTTGCATTTGCAACTACATCTTCAGCAATTTCACTTCCTATCAAAATGGAGGATAGCGAAAAGAAACTAGGAGTTAGCCAAAAAGTGTCTAGACTAGTAAATCCACTTGGAATGACTTTAAACAGCAATGGGTTAGCAATGTATTTAGCTCTCTCTTGCATTATGATTGCACAATTCTACGGAATTGAAATATCTGCGATAAATATGATTAAAATAGTCATATTGTCAACATTAGCATGCCTAGGTACAGTGGCAGTACCTGGAGGAGGACTTATAGCATTGACAATGGTAGTACCAAGTCTTGGACTACCGCTAGAAAGTATTGCATTACTTTCTGGGATAGACTGGTTTTCTGGTATGTTTCGAACTGTATTAAATGTAGATATTGACGCGCTAATTGCAATGATAATTGCAAAAGATGAAAAAGAACTGGATTATCAAATATTAAATAGTTAGAAGATTTAATATTTTGCTGGAATGCAGTTATGATTGCAACTCTTTGTGAATAAAAAAATAAAAAGTTTTTAATGTGAACTTAGAATATATTAAATTTTTTGGAGGAATATTATGAAAAGAATTGTTGTAGCCTTAGGTGGCAATGCACTTCAAGCAGAGGGCAAGGAAGCAACGGCAGAGTCTCAATTAGAAGTTGTAAAAGAAACAGCTGTTCATCTTGCTGATTTAATAGAAGAAGGATATGAGATAGTAATAGCTCATGGTAATGGACCACAGGTAGGAAGAATTGTAATACAAAATGAATATGCAAGTGAAGTAACTCCTGCTATGCCATTTGATGTTTGTGGTGCAATGAGTCAAGGGATGATTGGTTATCATATACAGCAGAGCTTAAGAGAAGAACTTATGAAAAAGGAGATCAAGAAGCCAGTAGTAAGTCTTATAACTCAAGTTGTTGTTGATAAAGATGATCCTGCATTTAAAAATCCAACAAAACCTATTGGACCATTTTATGAAAAAGACAAAGCAGAACGTCTTCAGAAGGAAAAAGATTATGTGATGGTAGAAGATTCAGGACGTGGGTATAGGAGAGTAGTTGCATCACCTAAACCTAAAAAAATAGTAGAAATAGAATCAATAAAAACATTAATAGATAATGGTACTGTAGTAATTACAGTAGGCGGCGGTGGAGTCCCTGTAGTTGAGCTAGAAGATAAAAGGCTTAAAGGGGTAGCAGCAGTAATAGATAAGGATTTTGCTTCAGAAAAATTAGCAGAGGATATTGATGCAGATGAACTTATTATATTGACAGCTGTTGATAAAGTTGCAATAAATTACGGTAAGCCAAATCAAGTAAATCTAGATAAATTGACAGTAGAAGATGCTAAAAGGTATATTGAGGAAGGATACTTTGCTAATGGAAGTATGCTCCCTAAAGTTGAAGCGGCTTTAAAATTTGCTGAATCTAAAAAAGGTAAAAAAGCAATTATTGCTTCACTAGACAAGGCAAAGTTAGCATTAAGAGGTGAAAGTGGAACTATTATAACCTTAGATTAATAATACTAAATTTATGCTGAAGGTTAATTAAAAATATAAGTTTTACAGTATTTTTGAAAGAATACTGTTTTAATTTCAAGTTTCAATAATATAATTTAGGCATCACACTCTTAGGAGCTGTGGTGCTTTTATTTATTTTAAATCTTTATTTTAAAAAATTTGAATAGTATGGATGATTTAGCTCGAAAATTGACAACATATGCTATAATATACCTAATAATTGTATGATTTAAAGCTTGTCTAAGGTTTGAAAGTTGTGACATTATCATGCGAAATAGATATTTATAATGATTTACAGGAACTCAATAGGAGGGATTAGATGACTGTTTTTGAATTATTGAACTTGACTAAATTAAAGGTAATTAATACAAAAGCTGATTTATATAGAGAAGTAGAGACAATAGAGTCAACAGAAACTCCAGATGTAGCTACCTATCTACCTCAAAATACGTTACTTATTACAACGGCTATGGTATATAAGGATAACCAGGATCAGCTTTGTGAACTTATTTATAAATTAAATGATTTACCCTGTGCAGCATTGGCAATCAAATTAGGTCGTTTTATTGATGAATTAGATAAAAAGGTTATCATGACGGCAGATAAGTTGGGATTTCCTCTTTTACAAATTCCTATGGAGCTTACGCTGGGAGAAGTGTATCAACAGGTGCTTTCTTATTTATGGAACGTTCAAAACAAGGAAATACTTCATGCATTGAATACTCAGAAAAAGTTCTCTAATCTTCTTTTTCAGGGTGAATCTGCAGAAATGTTGTTGAATAATTTGAGTAATATCTTAAAAAAGCCAGTTTTACTTATAGATCCCCTTGGAAATGTTATCGGTACCAATTGTAATTTTAAAGAAGAAAATATAGAAACAGCAAAAGAATTATTTTTTTCTCTTCCACTATATAAAAAAAAATCGAGTACAGTGCAACATTATATTGATACAAAGCATAAAAAAGAGAGAATATCCATTTATCCTTATCGTGCTTTTGATGAAAATTCTTGTTATCTTTTTATTTTTGATTCAGAGTCATTGTCTGCTGATACATCGGCTTTAGTGATAGAGCAGGTATTGCTTGCATTTGAATTTTTATTATATAAAAACCTGTGTATTTCATATAACAAATTAAAAGATGATGAAAAATCGTTACTATCTATATTAAATAAACATAAAGGTGATAATTTGACGTCTCAGCAGTTACTAACCCTTGGAAAAGCACATGGGTTAAAGCCTAGTAAGTTCTATTATGTTATTTTGGTAACGTTGGAGTCTTTTAAAAATAATAAATTTCATGTTAATAAGTTCTCTCATCGTGAACAAAAGTATATTTTTATTTATGAATGGTTAGAAAAAGAGTTGTTTAAGGAGTATCGTAATAGTGTGATTTTGCTGCCAGAAATTAAAAATTACAGATATGTCTTTTTAATCCAAGGCAATACAGATGACTTAACAGAAAAGCTTAGATATTATCATGATAAGCTTAAGTCAATGTTACAAGTGAAGGTTAGTTTTTCATATGGTAATAGAATGTCAGAAATAGAAGCAATAAAATACTCTTATTTTGAAGCCTTAGAAAGTTATAAGATGGGAGAAGAAAGAAACAATATTTCTTATATTAAATATTATAAAACTAAAAATGCTGCTGAATTGCTAAAAACACTTCCTAGAGATCAGATAGAAGGATTTTGTCTTTATAATCTAAGAACATTAGCATATCCGGAGAATATGAGGACCTTAGAACTTAGAAATACCTTAAAGACTTATTTAGAATTGAAATGTAATATTACAGAAACTTCAAATAAGATGTTTATTCATAGAAATACGGTAAAATATAGAATAAAAAAATGTGAAGATATTCTGGAGCGAAAAATAGACGACTCTGATTTTATATTTCAATTACAATTGAGTCTGATTTTAACAGAAGACAAATAATAGATCACTTTATTGTACATAAAAAACCACAAGTTATACCTGTGGTTTTAAAAAGCTTTTAACTATTAGCACAAAAAATAGTACCTCCCATGTAAAATAAAAGTAGGTTTGTCCATTATAACCAACAAAGGAGGTATATTTAAAATGGATAATAATTTGGCACATAGTAAGTGAATTTGTAAATATTATATAGTATGTGATTTACTTAAGAATTTATTTCATTCATAAAGTATAAGGATTCCTCTATTAGAGATACGGTATCCTCACAGGTAGTGTCCTTGTCAAAGTCATGTGCCTTGGCAGAAGCTACAAATAGATGAGATTTAGGTAGCAAAGAAGATAAAATTTGAGATTCTGCAAAAGGTACATCTGTATCATGAAAACTATGAGCAAGGAAGACGGGAGGATAACAATTAAAATCTGTTGATTTTTTTAATGAGTATAAATTATAAAAATTCTCTATAGAATCATCAGTGAGCATATGTATCCACTTTCCTGTTTGACGGGCATATACATATAAGCTGTATCGTGTATCTAGTAAGCCTTCTGCTGTTTCACCTTCTTTGCACATAGAGATGATTGTCTTCTCATCTACAGAAGGAAATTGTGAATAATATGTATTTGGCTGATTGTACCAGAAATCGTGAGCAAAGGTATAGCCATAATAAGAAAGAATTCCAATTGGTTTCTCCGGTAAATCCATCCTTGGAGCAAGAAGACATAAGTATGCACCAGCAGATCTTCCCCACAAGAAATATGGGCATTTAGAATAAAATAAATTTGTACGGTTATTTAAATACCATAGAATAGCATCTTTGAGGTCATCTATGATATTAGGTAGCTTAGTTGCTGGAGCTAAGCGATAGTCAAAGGCAAGGATAGAGTATCCTGCATCACAAAATGTATTAATATGATATTCTGGAAGGTCTGTTCTTTTTCCATATAGCAAGCCTCCACCATGAAAATATAAAAGTGTTGCACGAGTTGTTTTTTGTGTGCTTCGATATAGTGTAGCATATAATTCGATATTTGTTTTTTTATAGGAAAATGTTTCCGATGATATTTTGTTTAGATTCCTAGAATGCAAAAGAATACCTCCATATCAAGAATGAGAATATTTGAAAACTATATGTTTTGTATTTTCTCACTTTTTATTAAATTTTTAGATTCTCAATTTGTTCCAAAATGACCCAGTTCTTTGCAGAATATATAAAGAAATTTTGGGTAAAATCATTATCCTCTACAATAAATTGAAATTGATTTTTTATTTCTATACAAAGGTCTATAGATATAAGGATAAAAAAGAAATCCTTCTATTATTATTAGTAAACTATATTATAATAGAAGAGCTTATTCAAAGGTATGAAAACGTATAATCAAAGTTTAGCATACAGCAAATTGAATTGCAAACATGAGAGAAATATAGAAAATTAATATATAATATTACATTATTGAAAATTGATTATTTAGGAGGGAATAAAGATATAACATCATTAGAAGTTATAAATAATTTAGTAGATATATAACTATAGTTCAAACAAGAGTATCTAGAATGAGAATATCTATTGTAAATTTTCTACATGAAAAATATTAAGAAATTATGAATATTTATGCATTTTTTTACATAACAAAAAAACTAAAGATAAAGCTCTTAAATAAGAATTATATTGGACTAAAAACAATATTTTCAAGTACTTAAAAACAAAATTTTGGTATTGACATACATGGTATAATAAACAAAATGGTTACAACTTGGTTACAACTTATATTATTTTATACAAGGAGGAAAGGCATGGTATTCAGTTCTCAAATATTCATTTTTGTATTTTTACCAATAACTTTGTTAATTTATTATACCGTAGGGAATCTTTTTCCTAGTAAACTTTTAAAAAATTACATATCTCTTTTTGCAAGTTTATTATTTTATGCTTGGGGAGGAATAGAGAATCTACCATTATTAGGTGTATGTATTTTAATAAATTATATATTTGGGATACTTATTGATAAGTTAAAAGAGAAGAAAAAATTAAAAAAGATTGTTTTATTAATAGGTATAATATTAAATTTAAGTTTACTTTTTTACTATAAGTATTATGGATTTGCAATTGAAAATATTAATAGTATTTTCAATACCGGTTTTCAATACAAGGAAATTATATTACCTATAGGCATCTCATTTTTTACATTCCAAGGTATGTCATACATAATTGATATATATAGAAATGATGCAAATGTTAATAAAAATATCTTTTCTGTTGCCTTATATGTATCATTTTTCCCGCAACTAATAGCAGGTCCTATTGTAAAATATAAGGATATAGATAATCAAATAAGAGAAAGAAAAGAAACTATTGAACAGTTTAGTTATGGTATTGAAAGATTTGTTATAGGACTAGCAAAAAAGGTAATTATTGCTGATACTGTAGCTATGATAGCTGATACAATATTTTCACTTTCAAGTACGGGAATTGATTTACCCACAGCATGGTTAGGAGCTATTTGTTATACTTTTCAAATATACTTTGATTTCTCAGGATATTCCGATATGGCTATTGGATTAGGACATTTATTTGGTTTTAAATTTATGGAAAACTTTAATTATCCATATATATCAAAATCTATAACTGAATTTTGGAGAAGATGGCATATATCTTTATCTACTTGGTTTAGAGAATATCTTTATATACCATTGGGTGGAAATAGGACAGGCAATACATATTTAAATCTTTTTATTGTTTTTTTAGTTACAGGCTTATGGCATGGAGCTTCATGGAATTTTGTTGTATGGGGAGTATGGCATGGCGTATTTATAATTATTGAAAAGCTTATAAATAAAAAAACATGGTATGTAAAAATTCCATCTTTTATAAAAAGAACAATTACTATCTTTATTGTTATATTAGGATGGGTATTATTTAGAGCCAATGGTTTAATGGAAGCTATAGATTATTTATCAATAATGTTTGGGATAAATAAAGCTGCAACAGTTACCTTCCAATTTAGTTACTTTGTTAATAAATCATTAGTTTTTTGGATATTTATATCGACTATAGGTTCTCTTCCGATAATTCATAATATATTTAAATTATATGAAGATAAAAAAGCGTTCCAGATAGTGAAAACAATATTTATTGGAGTTTTATTAATTATTGCAATAATATTTATAGTTAATTCAACATATAGTCCATTTATTTACTTTCAATTTTAAAGGAGGTGTTAGTGTATGAAAAAGATACATCTTTTTAGAATAGGTATATTTCTTTTTATTATAGTATTGCCTATATTTAATATAAATTTAAAGTCTAATCAAGTTTCAGATATAGATAATAGAGAACTTATGGATTCTTCAGAGATATTTTCACAAGGTAATGTTACTGAAAATGTAGAAAGTTATATAGAAGATCGTATAGGGTTTAGAACTGAAATGGTTAATATGTACACTAAAGGGATGGATTTGTTATTTGATGAAATGATACATCCAAATTATCAGTACGGAAAAGATGGATATATTTTTTCGAAATTACACGAAAACCCACTTGATAAAGAGTTTCAAGAAGTCTATTCTGACTTTATATTAAATTTTCAAAAATATTGCATAGATAGAGATATAAAATTTTTATATTCCCTTGAGCCTAGTAAAGCAACTGTATACTCTGAGTTTTTACCAGAGGGATATAATTATGACAATAAAAATCTTGATTACTTTTTAAGTCTTCTTGAAAATAAAGATATTAACTATTTATATACTGGACAAGCTTTGATAGATGCTAAAGATTCCAAGCAAGTTTTTGATAAAAAATATGATGCTGGGCATTGGAATGAAACTGGAGCTGTCATTGGAATTTCATCTATATTAGATAGATTATATGATTTAGATTCAACAGTGGATAAATTTGATATCAATAAATTTGAACCTGTAGAGTATACTAATACAACTCTTCCAGCTTCATATTTTTCTATAAATGAAAAAACTACACATTATAATTTAAAAGAGAGAAAATCTGAATATATTACTGATTTGAATGATGAAATTAAAAAATCTGAACAATTTAGAGCTTTTTCTCATTATAAAAATCCAGATAATAAAGATGCACCTAAGATACTTATTTTTGGTGGAAGTTATTTTCAAGAGAGAGAAAAATTTCTTAAAGAGAATTTTTCAGAGTTAGTTATGATACATAATTATCATAACGTAATTGATTATGATTATTATATAAATATTTTTAATCCAGATATAGTTTTATTTGAGTCTACAGAATATACTCATACAAATTACTATTTTCCTGTAGATAAAATGAAAAATTCTACTTATAATAAGGACTTTAAAGATTATTCTAATCTTTTAGAAAGTAAGTTTGCATATACAAAAAATAATACTTTTAAAAAATCAGATACTAATTTGACGAATTTCTCCATTCCTATAGAAGGAGGAAAGGTATCTTATGCTTATACTGACATTTCAAATAGAATACTAGATTGTAGAATAAGTGATGCCAATGGAGTACAAAACATTGAATTTTCTATACCAACTTCAGAAATAGCAAATTTAAATGAATTTAATTTATATTTAATTTCTGAAGATGAAAGTGAATTTGCAAAAGTTCCTTTAAAATTAAACTAGTTACTTATTTTTTAGTTTAAACAATAGTAACAGAATAATAAAAGATTTTATTATTTTTAAGTGATATGATTTAAGAAGGCTTTTAACATGTATAAAATGACATGTTAAAAGCCTTTTCAGGTTTTGGATATTAGAGAATTTCTCTACAGCCTGAACTAATTCCTTTCAAAAATGGCAAAAGCTAAATATGAAAAAAATAAGTAAATTTATGAAATAAAAGAGAAATAGCTTCTTTTTTCAGACTATAAGCACATAACAATAACCTTATATGGCGTTGTTTGTGCTGGTATACTCTTTGTGGTTGCACCATATGCAACAATTAGGTTTCGGTTTGCAGGGTTTCTAGTAAATCTTTGATCATTTTCTAATACTATCGGAGTATTTTGGTCAATATTTAATTTTAGCTGGTTATCACTACTTACTAACTCACTGTTAAAATAATCTACTTTCACATTTTGGTGTTCTGTATCTTTCGCCATAACAATTGCTCGAAGCTGTGGTGGGAAAATTAGGGGAGCAGGTGCATTTGCATCATAAAATCCAGTTACCATATCTCCTACTGCTACCATTACATGATCTACAAAGTAAGTAGATGGCGACACGACGAAATTTATTAAAGTTCCCAATTGGTCTTCTACAGACATTAATTTATAACATCCTAACCCTTCTCCACTTGGGGTTATCGCAAAATCATCAATCATGATAATGGTGCCATGAAAGGATTTGAAATTTTTCATTTTACTATTCCACTCCTATTTTAACTTCTATATAACATATTATTGATTATTGGGAATTTATGTTACTATTTAACATAAAAAACTTCAATATCCTTTCTTTTTAGGAAAGTTAGCAAATATGCAGAACTAAATGAGGGCTATATATTTGTTTAGTTTTATCTTAAGAGTTAGAAATCTTGAACTAGATGTAGAACAAATACAAAAACCATATTACAAAAATATTTAATTAAAAAGTAAATAGAGAGCAGAAATAATTTATAACATAACATGAATATATCAATTTTTAATTAGAGATAAAAAATTTTAAACTTACTTATGCATTTTTCTTCACATTTATAATGGTTCAATATATGATTAAGATGTATATTACATGCTGGCTTTATTTTCTAAGAGATTTTCTTTAAACTAAAAATTAGTCTTTAATGAAATAGATATTAATATAGGAGGAGCTATGAATAAGATTAAGAATATAATAAAAAATCAATATGGAATAAATTGTATTAGTATTATCGAGCAAATAGGAGGATGGTCGGCACTAGCATATAAAGTTACAGATGGAGTGAATAACTACTTTCTAAAGGTTTATGAGAAGAGTAGAGCTTCTACTCCTAAATTAACAGCACTTATTGAGAAGTACATTCCTATTACTATTTGGCTTAATAATAATACGAATTTAAGAGAGAAAATTCCTGTTCCGTTATTGACCAAGGAGGGAAAATTTAAATGTGAAGACCATGAAGGAATATACTTGCTTTATGAATATATTGATGGAGAAACCATTGGAAATAAGGAATTATCAAAAAAGCAAATATATGAGTTTTCAGAAATTGTTTCTGTACTACACTGTTACAATGATGAAATACCTTTTAATACAGAAGACATAAAGGAAAATTTTGAGGTTCCTTTTTTATCTAATCTTCGAGAGGAATTAAAAAGAGAAAATAGCACTCTTCCTAGGGAAGTAAAAGAGTTAATAAATATCCATATAAAATTTATTAATTATTTAATTGATACTCTAGAAAATTTATCAGTATCTTTAAAAGGGGAGAGTATGAAAATGGTACTGTGTCATACAGATCTTCATTATTGGAATTTAATGCAAAGCAATGAAGAGTTAGTTTTAATTGATTGGGAAGGATTAAAGATGGCCCCTCCAGAAGCTGACTTAATGTTTTTAATAGATAAGCCTTATTATAATCTATTTATAGATATCTATTGTAGATACCATAAAAATTTTAAAATTAACCAAAAAGCTTTAGAGTTTTATAAAATAAAACGCAAATTAGAGGATATTTGGGAATTTATTGAGCAATTCTTATTTGATAATCAGAATGAACATAGTATGATGGAGAACTTTAGTCATTTAAAAAGAGAATTAGAAGATATTAAATTTTAAAAAACTATATAATAAAAGATAATTTATAAATAAATAGTGCAAAAAGTTAATCTAAATTAGAGTAATACATTTTACCATTGACCTTGATTAGATTTTATAGAACATTAATATATAAATCTCTCAAATGTTACTTTAAAAATTTTGGGGAAAGATAAAATAAAGTATATTTGAGGAGGTTTGTAATGAAAGCATTAACATATCAAGGTATAAGTGATGTTAAAGTAAAAAATGTGAAAGATCCTATTATTGAGAAAGAGGACGATATAATAGTGAAGGTTACGTCAACAGCAATTTGTGGTTCTGATCTGCATTTATTACATGGGATGATACCTAGTACTCCTAAAGATTATGTCTTGGGCCATGAAACTATGGGAATTGTGGAGGAAGTAGGAAAAGGAGTAACTAAAGTGAAAAAAGGTGATAGGGTAATAGTCCCTTTCCCAATATCCTGTGGTCACTGTTGGTATTGTGAACATGATTTATGGAGTCAATGTGATAATTCAAACCCTAATGGAGAGATTGGGGCCGTATTTGGATATAGCAATGTTTTAGGTGGATATAATGGAGGTCAAGCAGAATTTTTAAGAGTACCATATGCAAATGTGGGGCCTGTGATTATCCCAGAAGAGCTTACAGATGAAGAGGTTCTGTTTTTAACAGATATACTTCCTACCTCATATTGGGGAGTTGAAAACGGTAATGTTAAACATGGAGATACTGCTGTAATATTAGGGTGTGGTCCCGTAGGACTTTTATCACAAAAATGGGCAGCTTATATGGGAGCTAAAAGAATAATTGCAGTAGATTATATTGATTACAGACTTAAACATGCAAGCAAATTTAACGGAGTAGAAACAGTTAACGTAAAAGACCATGATAATGTAGGTGAGTATATTAAAGAGATAACCAATGGTGGTGCTGATGTTGTAGTTGATTGTGTTGGTATGGATGGTAAAATGACTATGGTTGAAAAAGTAGAGACACTTTTAAAGTTGCAAGGAGGCTCAAAATCTGCAATCGAAATAGCTACTCAAGCTGTAAGAAAAGGCGGAACTGTATCATTAGTAGGAGTCTATGGAGCAAGATATAATGCTTTTCCTCTTGGGGACTTTTTCTCGAGAAATGTAACTTTAAAGATGGGACAGTGTCCAGTTCACTCCTATGTTGACCCTATATTAAAGCTTATAAAAGAAAATAAATTTGATGCAAAGGATATTATAACTCATAGATTATCATTAGACAAAGCTGAATATGGATATAAAATTTTTGATGAAAAAGATGATGAGTGTATAAAAGTAATTTTAAAGCCATAGAAAAGAGAATAATATGATATGTTATGTTTATAGGAAAAATTTATAATACAATATAAAGATTTAAGGAATCACCATAGATATTATAACAATAGAATTAAAAGTAAAAGAATTTAACATGTATAGAGTTTTCAGTTAATGTTTATTGCTAATAATTTTATATAAAAATAAGGGCATACAAATATGTGCCCTTGTTTTTATGTTTAAAAAGTTTTATAAATTTATACTAAAAGAGATTAACCACTCTAATACTTAAGGGGAAGTTTATAATTATATCTTAAAATTGCAGCCAGCAAATATGTTGTTATAGATGATACATGTGGGGATGATTACACTATTATAAAATATGCAAAACTTTTTTTGTATATTTAAAACTACATGCTATGCTAGTAAGTTTTGAAAAGCTTTAGCGAACAGTGTGCTCAAAAAGATCTCCTTTTGTTAAAAGAAGTGGTTATTCAAGTTCTTGACATGGCTAGTAGATATGTTACAATCTGAAAATAGACTGATATATTTATTTTATAGAAATAAATATTTGTAGGGTATAATCAAAAGTTAAACATATGAATACTGATAAGAGGGCTTTTATTTTGATCAGTGTTGATAAATTATTAGGATAAAATAAATAAGACTGGAGGAATCCTTTATGAGTCAAAATACTAAAGGAGAAAAATCTAAGGAAAATTTAATTGAATGTGCAGCCAAATTATTCTTGGAAAAAGGATATAATGCAACTGGTATAAATGATATTTTAAATAGTGCAGGTTTATCAAAAGGGTCCTTCTACTTTTATTTTGCCAGTAAGAAAGACTTAGCTATGGAGGTTGCTGAGTACTATAATAGAATTAAAGTAAATGAGATTTCGAAAGCTGCAGAAGGAAGAACATGGGAATCATTCGTTGAAAAAATTGTGGGTGATGAAATAGAAAAAGCAAAGCAGCAAAATAGCTATGGTTGTCCAAATGCTGTATTAGGTATGGAAATTTCTTTTTTAGAGCCAGACATTGCAGAAAAATATTATACTACAATCAAAAACCAAGTAGGTATATTTGTTGATGTTCTTAAAAGATCCGGCATATCTGAAGATAAAGCAGCAATAATTGCAGAACGTGCTTTTGCTATGTATGAAGGATATCTATTATTTTATAGAATGAGCAAAGACATCAATGAATTAGAAAAACTTCTAAGAGATTTAAAAATGATTGATAAATATATTTAATTTCTTGTATAGAACAGGAAAGCCGTCTGAATAGACGGCTTTTTAAGTATTGTTATTTATTTGTTGAGATATAAAGTATATTTAAATTACTGGGATTCTATTTTCACAGGGTACATTTATATTACATTTGCCGCAACCATATCGTGGAAAGAATCTAGACAATACCTCTCTATCAATATACTCACTGCAAAGTTGATTATCCTTACCTTTTTCATTGATTGAAACCGATGGACACCTTCGCATACATGCTCCACATTTTCCACTTGTGAGAAAAGGACAGTATTCATCATATCGAGTATAAGGACGTAGTGTTGGTGTCAATGAAAGTGTAGTGATTACACTACCAATTTGACCTGCCGTTCCTTTGGCAGTGATAAGAGCTCGATGTAGCCCAAAGGTACCAAGTCCTGCTGTAAAAGCAATATGCCGTTCAGACCAATTGGATATTCTGTCCTCAACCTGGAATCGTGGATCTATACTTGGTGCTACAGCTTCCACATCTAATCCCTTTAGTAATTCAACAAGAAAAGCATGTGCAGCGTCAATGAAAACCTGACCTTCAATCCTTTCCGAAACCCATTCTTCAGAGGGGAGGCTGGCATTTCGATTAGTATCTCTCAATTCTTTTGTAAGAGGAAAAAAGAAAGAGATGATTGAATTTGCTCCTGGTAACCATTCATTGGGTAAAATAAATTTTGACCCAATAATATTTGGCTTGCGAAACTCTTCAAAGTATGGGTCATTAGCTGAAGCAATACCAATAAGAGGAGCATCATAAATTTTCATATTGTTATAATCATGAAGTACATTTCGAGGATCGTTTTCTATAAACTTAGTAAATTTTCTTTTTATATAATTTTCATTTTGAATATTTATCATAAAAGCATTTTTCCTTTCTTACTTAAATAATGTTTTAGAAAAGCAATAGTATACATATTCACTAATTACAGAAATTAACTAAAGTATCAGTTAATATACCAACCGGTCTATTATTTTTAATATAGCATATATTGCACTCTATGTAAATAATCATAAGAAAATATTTATATTTGATAGCTCATGTTCAGGAGTTCAAGGATGAATTTATTTTCAGCGATAAGTATAGATGTTATTAATAACTACAAATTGATTAAGCAAAAGACTATGGGAGATTACAAATGGGAAGTTTGTGTTATAGTACATCATTCTAATACCTAAATAAAAGAAGAAAGATAACTAAAACGATAAAAACATAAAGAATAACGATAAATAATTATTGTAATAGTTAAAATTATAATATATAATAAGGTTGTAAATAATGAAGAAAAACTATTTTAAAGAGAGGTAATTTTTATGAAAGAGAGAACAAGTTCAAAACTATTAAATGGATTAGTTATTGCAGGAATTATTTTAACAATTCTTGCTCTTATAGGCACTCCACTTGTGCTGACAGCATTTTTAAAGAGTTCAAGTATGAAACTATCAACTCCAAATATAAAGTGGATATTGACAGTGTGTATTTATCTGTGTGCAGTTCCTTACGTGACAGCTTTATTTAAGTTAAAAAAAATTTGTAGATTGCTTACAGGTGAAAATTCATTTTCACCAATTATATCAAAAGAGTTTCAAGTGATTGCCATCTGCGCATTTGTGGAAGCTATTATCTACATTCTGAGTAATCTATTTTTATATATAGTATTTGATTTTTATCTATATGCAGTAACTATAATGCCTTTGATAATTGTAGTTTTTCTTGCGGTGACAATCGGATTCTTATGTTTGGTAATGTCTAACATATTTAAAAGAGCTGCTGAAATCAAAGAAGAAAATGATCTGACATTCTAAAAGGGGGGAATCAAATATGATTATAGTTAACTTAGATGTTATGATGGCAAAACGTAAAATATCTCTAACAGAGTTATCAGAACAATTAGGAATGACAATGGCAAATGTATCAAACTTTAAAAATCAGAGAGCAAAAGCTTTTCGTTTTACTACTCTTGATGCTTTGTGCAAAATACTCCAATGTCAACCGGGAGATATTTTAGAATATAGAGAAGATGATGATTTAGAGAATGGAAAATAAAGAGGAAAAGGTAATGATTATGACATATGATATTGCAATTATTGGGTTGGGACCTTCTGGTTCCACACTGGCACGACTGCTTTCTAAAAAATATAAAATTATTGCCATCGATAAAAAGGACTCTAACAAAAATGGATTTCAGAAACCCTGCGGCGGATTGCTATCTTCCGACGCACAGAAAGCACTGGCAGAGTTAGACATGACCATTCCAAAAGATGTGATGGTAGACCCCCAGATTTTTGCTGTTAAAACTATAGATTTAAAAAATGACCTAATCCGCCATTACCAACGATTTTATATTAATATTGATCGTCATAAATTTGATTTATGGCTGAAATCACTTATTCCGAATCGTGTAGAAGTTCACGACAATTCTTGTTGTTCTGCTATTGAAAAAGTACAGGAAGGTTACCGAGTAACTTTTTATGAAAATGGTATGGAACAAGTTATCATTGCAAAATATCTGGTTGGGGCAGATGGTGCCAATTCCTTGGTACGCCGAACACTTTATCCCAAAAAGAAAATACGAACTTATATGTCAATCCAGCAATGGTTTCCTGAAACACATACCAATCCATTTTATTCCTGTATCTTCGATATGGAGAATACCGACTGCTGCTCTTGGTCCATCTCCAAGGACAATCAGTTTATTTTTGGTGGTGCATTTCCCATGGATAATTCTCGGCAACGGTTTGAAAATCAGAAAAAAAAGCTTGAGAAAGTTGGATTTCGATTCGGAGAACCTATAAAAACCGAGGCCTGTATGGTACTGCGACCGTCAGCATTTCATGATTTTTGCTGCGGTAAGGACAACGCTTTTTTGATTGGGGAATCTGCAGGCTTTATTAGTCCAAGTTCACTAGAGGGAATCAGCTCAGCTATCAACAGTGCACGAGCTTTGAGTGAAGTTTTAAATGCTCATAGTAAAAATGTAAACAAAAAATATAAATTAAAAACTCTTAATATTCGTTTAAAAATATTTTTGAAACTATTTAAATGTCCCTTTATGTACAATTCTTTTTTACGTAAGCTAGTATTGAAAAGCAGATTCCAAAGTATTGATATTATTTCGGAAGAACCTTAAAGTGTAAAGATGAATTAAGTGCAGATAAGTACACATGGATAGGCATTCACAGAAAATGCAGAAACTGATATTTGAATCTTTTTTCAAGGGAGGACAAATCTCATTCTTGCCAGCTGAACAGTGGAATCTATATTAAAGTAGCATTGTAAATAAAAAAGGGACATTAGCCAATAGTTTTGGTCTAGTGTCCTTTTAATTATTTTAATGTGTAGTCATATAAAAATACATCAAGTGTGCTTGCTTTGTGTTCGCTTGTGATTTGCACAGTTTCCTCACCTAGTCGCACAAAGCCTTGGTTATCATAAAAGCCATAGTTGCAAGAGGAATCAGTATATAAGTAAATGTGTGTTGAGTTTTTCTTTTTCAAATACTCAAAAAAATTGAATAGTAACTTTTTACCAACACCTAAACCTCTGCAATCTTGTGTGACGGCAAAAAGGGTAAGTATACCGTCAAATTCTTTTTCTTTACCTGAAATAAGCTTATGATAAATCTCATGGACTTTTTTGTAGTCATTGGTGCTACATTTGTATAAAGTAGATTTTAAAGTCATCACTACTGAATGAAATTTCATAGCAAAAATATGATTTAAGTGCGACAAATATTTATAATCGCTTTTTGCCTGACCTAATATTACACCTACGACTTTTCCATCTTTTTCTGCAATACAACTAAATGTTTTTTCTGCAAGGCAGCTTTGCAGGTACATTTTCAAAAGGCTTTTCAAGACTTTTGGGTCGTTAATATACTTATAAAGTCCAAAGCTATTATTTATAATGGTTTCAATTGCACCATAATCACTTTTTTTAATTTCTCTATATATTACATTCATTGCTTACCTCCACTTTTTTATTGAATTCTCCTGCCCATTCAAAAGCCTTTTTAGAGGCAATCACCGCAATAACTTCGTTGATAACTGCCGCTGCTGCAATTGTACCTTGTATAATTTTTGCACATTCTGGAGCTGGAACAGTTAAAACAGATACCGCAATTCCTGTAAACACAAGAGATACACCAGAATGAGGGAGTAAGGTAAGTCCTAAGTATTTCTTTACGGTCTCCGGTGAATGGGTAATGGTTGCACCAAAGAATGCACCACCGTATTTTCCAACAGCCCTTGCAATAATATAAACTGCAGTAAATAAGCCTGCTCCGAAAATTAGATGGTAGTCCAGTGGGGTACCAAGATTTAAAATCACTACAATCATAGAAACTCCAAGAATAGGATTAAAGGAATGCATTATTTGATTTAATCGCTCCTCCGAAATCATATTGGAAAAAGTTGCTGAAAAAGCCATACCTATGAGCATAAAGTTAAGCACAGGATTTGGCAAAATCAAATTGTTGAATATAAATCCTACTCCTGATGCTACAAGTATTGTTGCAATTAAAAGTAATACTGTCATTAATGGTGAGCGCTCTTTTTTTAGCACAAATCCTGCTATAAGTCCTGTCACGATACCGATAACAATAGGTAATAATACAACAAATAAAATCATATAGACAGGTAGGTTTTGCTCTGAGATATTGGCAGAAACAATGGAAATAGTCGAAAAGAACACAATGACTCCTACCATATCATCAAGTGCTGCCATGGGAATTAAGGTTTTAGTTACAGGACCGTCTGTATTAAATTCATGCACAATGGATAGTGCAGGTGCAGGTGCGGTTGCAAGGGCAATGCTGCCAAAAATGACCGCAAGATATAGTGGTACTCCTGTAAGATAAAACACAATACCAAATACCAAGGATACAACAAAAAATGTACCTAATGATTGAGTTAAGGTCGTTACAATAATCTGCTTGCCTGATTTTTTTATTTTCTTCCAGACAAGCTCTGTGCCAATTAAAAGACCAACAGCACATTCCAAAATATGTACAACAGTTTGATACCATTGTGCATTCAAAACTGCGTCATTTATAAGTCCTAATGCGTGTGGTAAAGTATCATACCTGTAAGTAGCCAACCTAAAATAGCAGGCAGTTTAATTTTTGAAACAAGCTTACCCACAAGAAAAGCAATTGTAATTGCTAATGAAAGTCTTAATAACAATAGTATCATTATTTTGATTCCTCCTTTGCAATGCCATAGAGTATAATGTTAAGTATCTTCGGAAGATTGACTTCGTGTGCTTCAATTAGGGAATTAAAATCAGAGCTTTCATAGGCTTTACTTTGAAAATATCCATTGAACATCTCTTGAAAAATGAAAAAGTATTCAATTGCTTCTTCTTCGCTAATACCCTCTCTCAGTGTTACATTGCATAAAGCCATTCGATATTGACTGATATTCAGTGCATCAAAATCACTTCGCAAATCTTTGATTTGTTCTTTCAAATGTATAGGTGGTTGTAATAAGATGTTAAAGAATATTTGGCTGTAATAAGAATTTTTCTGAAAAAAGCGATATCGTAAATTAAGATATTTTTCCATGCTGTCTTGAAAATTATTTTGGTTAAAGTCCTCTTTACTGAGATAATCAACAAGTGCATCAAAACAAGCTTTTACACAGCTAAGAAACAATTCATCTTTATTTTTAAAATAATGATAGATTAGTCCTTTTGAAATATTATTATTGTTGCATATATTATTAAGTGAAGCATTTTCATAGCTTTTTGTTCCAAATTCTACAATAGCAGCATTTAATATTTTTTCTTTGCTAATTTGACTTTTTCTTCTTGCTTCATTGTTTTCCTCCTTTAAAATAAAAATCGACCATGTGGTTTGTTTTACATTATAGCAAAACTAGACCACTAGGTCAATAATTGAAATGTAAAGTTTTTTAGCAGAATTTTATATGTACGTTGATATAAGTATTCAATGTAAAAACTTAAAATATACTCTAAAAATAATTTTTCTAAAAAATAGTTTAAATCCTTAGAAATTAAGGATTGATAGTTAAGAATACGAATCTAGGAAAAAATTCACTAAAGGTAAATTTCTTAAAATTAAAATAAAGGAGTTCTTTAATTGAAAGGGGTTAAAAGCATAGGGAGTAATAGAATGAATAAAAATTTAGTATGGTATTAATGAATGTAGCAGCAAATAGAAATAATAAGTTGTAGTACTACTTCATAGTATTTCAAAATTATTGCATAATATTTGAATATTGCGTAATGAGAGTATGGAATATGAGATGTAAATAAAAGAGTTAAACTTAAAATATAGTTTAACTCCTTTTATTTACAAATTATTTAATTATAAATGACAAAACTCCTAAAACTATACACATGATTCCACCTAAAAATTGTCCTAGTCCAGAAGCCTCTCCAAGCAAGAAAAAATTAAAAATATTTTTTCTTGTTTGGGTTTTTCCTAGAAATGCACCATCTGTTTTCATTTTATATGTACCCCATAATATTAAGACTACTCCAAAAAGTATAAACAATAGTTTGTGAATTATCATATATTTACCTCCATTTATTATTTGTGCTTTACTGTAATGTTAGAATTTTATTCCATAATCGTACTGTATACTACTATAATTGGTCATCTTGTTCAAATATAAAAGTTTCTTCAATTGGTAAGTTAAAAATTGAAGATATTTTATATGCTAGTAAAACAGATGGATTATATTGTTGTTTCTCTAAAGAGATAATTGTTCTTGAAGATACACAGACTTTATCAGCTAATTCTGTTGTGTTATTCCATGTTTTAACCGTAATTCTTTTATTCTATTTTTCATAGATATCTCCTAATCAAAGAAAGTAATTATAATATTTTTTAGCTAATATGTTAGTAATCATGGAAAATATTATAATGATAAATAATGCAGTATTTGTTGGAATTGTAATCCATTTTGAAAGAAACATCATAAGTAAAATTACAATCATTAGAACACTCATAGTAAAATGTGAAGCTTTTCCATCTATTAAATCATCTCGTTCATCATACTCTCTTGACATCTCTCTTTCTAACTGTTTGGAATTAGTTTTATATTTAATGTGAGAAGTTATAGCAAAAACTAAAAATATTACTCCTATAAATAACTTTAAAACACCAAAATAAAATTCTCCTGTAATATTAGCCTTAGTATAATTGAAAATTATTTCAAAAAACCCCATTGTAAGAATTGCTAATGAACATAAATAAAGTTGTGTAAATCTATTTTTCAAACAAATTCCTCCTAAATATGTATAATATGAAGTTTATTTCATATGAAGTAAACTTCATGTGAAGTCAACTTCATATTACACTATCTTAAAGAGGGTGTCAAGAATTAATTTGATTTGTTAGAATATGAAAATATAAAATTGAGATATTACATTTTTTCTGATATATTTGATTTTGAGGAGTATGTGGAATGAATTAGTATTTATTTTAATTTAAAATGGATTTTAGTAAAATAATGTAGTTAAAAAGAAATCAATACATGTGGCAAGGGTAGAATCGATGAAAAGCTAAAAATTCATATGTACTTATGTTTATGATTAAATTTATGGGGGAATTTATAATGGAGATGAAGGGTATTAAAGCAATTATACCTATAAATAACTTTAAAACACCAAAATAAAATTCTCCTGTAATATTAGCCTTAGTATAATTGAAAATTATTTCAAAAAACCCCATTGTAAGAATTGCTAATGAACATAAATAAAGTTGTGTAAATCTATTTTTCAAACAAATTCCTCCTAAATATGTATAATATGAAGTTTATTTCATATGAAGTAAACTTCATGTGAAGTCAACTTCATATTACACTATCTTAAAGAGGGTGTCAAGAATTAATTTGATTTGTTAGAATATGAAAATATAAAATTGAGATATTACATTTTTTCTGATATATTTGATTTTGAGGAGTATGTGGAATGAATTAGTATTTATTTTAATTTAAAATGGATTTTAGTAAAATAATGTAGTTAAAAAGAAATCAATACATGTGGCAAGGGTAGAATCGATGAAAAGCTAAAAATTCATATGTACTTATGTTTATGATTAAATTTATGGGGGAATTTATAATGGAGATGAAGGGTATTAAAGCAATTATATTTGATTCAGGCAGTACCTTAAATATACCTAGAACAGGACATTGGTTTATTACGCCTAATTTTTTTAATATTATCGAGAATTCAAATTTTACTTGTACAGAGGAAAAATTAGATGAAGCAATGGGAAAAGCCTTTGATCATATTAATAAAATACTATTAGTAGAAACTGAAGAAGATGAGTTCTCTATGTTTAAAGAGTTTTATGAAATTGTACTAAAAGAAATTGATTATCCCGATATTAGTAATGAAATTATAGAACTATTAGCTGAGGATAATGTGTATAATGATGAGAAATTTTTATTCTTCGATGACGTAGAGTCAACATTAATTAAGTTAAAAGAAAAGTATTTATTAGGAGTGGTTTCAGATACTTTACCATCATTAGAAAGAGTATTTAACAACAAAAATTTAAAACAGTATTTTTCAACTTTTATAATGTCCTCTATATATGGTTCATATAAAGCTGAAAAAACCTTATTTAAAATAGCCATTGAAGAATTAGGGATAAAACCACAGGAAACAATATTTGTTGATGATAGTGAATCAAATCTTGTAGCTGCTGAAGAGTTTGGTATGATTCCAATACTAATTGATAGGTACGATACAGAAGATCTTAAAAGTAAATATCCTATAATTAGGTCTTTAAACGAATTATTAGAGTTATAAAATTATTTAAATTATAAAGCATTATGATAAATAGATTAGTACGCTAAGAAATACAGATATAGCTTATAACTTAATGTTTTTATAGTTATAGTATATAAATTAAAGGAACTTACTAATCAATGCAGAAGTTATGGGCTGATGAGCAACTTCTGCATTTTAAATTTTTAATTATGGAATCCTATAGTGAGGTGTTGAAATGATAAATAGAATCTATATGCAAAAATTTGTCTCTGATAAAGATTTTGAAGATTATTTTAGCTTAGTTGCTAACGCAAAAGTGATGGCAATGGTTACGGAAAGAGCAATTCCTTTAGAAGAAGCGAGAAATGACTTTAAATTATTGCTGTGTAAAAATGAAAAACATGAAGAATTCGGAATTTTTAAAGTTTTAGAGAGAGCTACAAATAATTTTATAGGTTTAGGAAAATTAGAAATAAACGAAAATGATTTTAGTGAGGCAGAACTTGGATATTTACTACTTCCTGAATTTTGGGGAAAAGGATATGGAAGTGAAATTGCAGAAATATTATTAAATAAAGCTGAAGAATCAAAATTACTGCATCGAATTATAGCAATAATAGATCCTAAAAATGTAGCATCAAAGAAAATATTATTAAAGAATAATTTTATTTCAGAAAAAATATGTGAAATTGATGGACTTCCAGGTGAAATACTTAGTAGGACAATGTAAAAATAAAATTATAAAAATCAAATATTCTGAAAATTAGTTGACAAGACTCTAAAAAAAACTTATTATGTTAGTAAAGAAGTGAAGCTAAAAGTAAAGGTGGTAATTAGGTGTTTGAAGATAATAAAAAATTCAACATAATTCCATCCATAAGAAGAATCAAGGAACTAGAATATTCTCTAAAACTTAGTAATAAGTATATATTATTAAGTGATGTACATATTGGAAATTTAAAAGGATTAGTTGATTTATGTCATAAGTCTAATAAATATGCAGCAGTTAATATGGACTTAATAAGTGGACTAGCTTTAGATAAGGTTGGCATAAGCTTGCTAAAAAATTTATATAAAGTAGATATAGTAATTGGATCTAATGTATCTAAAATTAATATGGCAAAGAGTATGGGGATGAAAGTTATTCATAGGGTAATTCTCATGGATTCTAAATCCTTAGATTCAGCATTTAAATCAATAGAGAGCTCTAAAGCAGATGCCATAGAGGTTATACCTTCTTATTATGGAATTAAATTTGCAGAGGACATAAAACAAATTAGGGATGTGTCTTTGATTTTAGGTGGATTTATAGATGATGCTGACATAATAAGAACAGCTTATAGTAAAGGCTTTTGGGGTGTTACAGTCAGCGATAAAGAAATGTGGAATATAAATTTACAACAAAATATATAGTTGGATAGTGAATTTGAATCCTGCTTAAAAGCTATTGAAAAATAGTGCTTTAAGCAGGATTTTTATATTTTTATAGAAGAGGAGGGAGGAATAATAGATGTAACACTTTTAAATTCAATCTATATGAGAAACAATTAACGCTTATTGATATCGTAACTAAAACTACTAAATTCACAATTCACAATTGTGGATATTTCTCAGTGGTAACTGAGAAATTTAGAATTGATTCTTTTTTCGAAGTAATGTAGTAATTTTTGCACAGCAAAATTTAATTATATTGCCTATCTTCATTATTGTAGTTAAATAAATAGGTCTTGTTCCAAAGTATACTGCACCTCAGGGGAACCCTAAAGGGTTTCACTACTGTTCCCCAGAGGTGTAAAACTAGTAATTGTATTGCTAGTTAAAAAATCTATTAAAGAAATTATTTTAATGAAAAATAATTTCCATCTTAATTGTGCATTTTGCATTGTGAATTTTAAATTAAAAATAGGGAGGGCTTATGATGGGTTTTATAAAAAGCATAATTGATTTAGGACCAGAAGTTATGATGCCTATAATATTCTTTGTTTTGGCACTTGTATGTGGGGTAAAAATAGGGAAAGCATTTAAAGCAGGAATGTTAGTAGGGATTGGATTTGTTGGTATAAACCTTGTAGTTGGAGCATTATTAGATAGTTTAGGACCAGCAACTCAAGACATGGTAACAAGATTTGGACTAAATTTTAGTGTGGTTGATGTGGGGTGGCCAGTTGGGGCAACAATAGGTTGGGCATCACCAATAGTTCCATTTGTAGTCTTTGGAGCTATAGCTATAAATATATTATTACTTTTAATAAATAAAACTAAAACTGTAAATATAGATATCTTTAACTACTGGCACCTATTACTAACTGGTGGAGTTGTCTATATAGTTACAGGAAGTATATTATTTTCAACTATATGTTGCTTAATAATTTATGTAATAGTGTTGTTTATAGCAGATAAAACAGCACCGAAAATTCAGGAAGCATACAATTTAAAAGGTGTATCTTTTGCACATGCAACATCAGCACCTTTTGTTCCAGTAGGTATTTTTGTAAATTGGATTATTGATAAAATACCAGGTGTGAAAGATATAAATATAAATCCAGATATGATTAATAAAAAATTTGGTGTATTAGGAGAACCATTAACTCTAGGAACAATATTAGGTGCAGTTCTTGGAATACTAGCAGGTTGGGATGTATATGCTGTAGCAAGATTAGCAGTGAAAGTTGCAGCTGTAATGGTACTATTACCAAGCATGGTAAACGTTCTAGTAGAAGGATTATTGATAGTAAGAACTGCAGCAGAAGTAACCTTAAAGAAAAAGTTTCCAGATAGAGAGTTCTATATTGGATTAGATACTGCTTTATTAATAGGAGATCCAAGTGTACTTGCAACAGGTTTAATGCTAATACCTGTATCGTTATTACTAGCTATAATCTTGCCAGGAAATAGAATGTTACCTTTTGTAGATTTAGCTTCATTGGTATTTTTAATAGCAATGATATCTCCTTATTGTAAAAAGAATATGTTTAGAATATTTATTTCAGGAATAGTTATAGTGACTATAGTGTTGTATGCAGGAACATTTATTGCACCTTATTATACAGAAGCCGCAAATTTATCCAAGGTTGCAATGCCAGATGGTGTAGCTGGAACTCAAATGGCTAATATGGTTGGAGGGGCAACAACACCACTAGGTTGGCTTGCTATATGGATTTCAAAATTATTAAATAGTGTAATATCTTTTTAAAATACTTAGAATAGATTTATTTAACATTTATAAGGGAGCGGTAGGGATATGTATAAATATTTATTAGGAATAGATAATGGGGGGACACTTATAAAAGCTGCCATATATGATATGAGGGGGAAGGAGATTGCTGTCTCATGTTGTAAAACAGAACTTCTTATGCCATACCCTGGTTTTACAGAAAGAAATATGAATGAAATGTGGCGGGCTAATGTTAAAGCAATAAAAGAGGTAGTTGAGAAATCGGGGTAAACCCTAAGGATATCAGTGGGGTAGCTACAACAGGGCATGGTAATGGTATGTATCTAATAGGTTATGATGGTAAACCAGCTTATAACGGGATAATATCAACAGATTCTAGAGCTAATAGTTACATTGACAAATGGAGAAAAGAAGGCGTATTTGATGAGATACTACCTATGACAATGCAATCAATATGGGCAGGACAACCTGTCTCACTACTAGCATGGTTTAGAGATAATAATAAAGAGGTGCTAGAGAGAACTAAATATGTATTCATGTGTAAAGATTTCATAAGATATATGCTTACAGGAGAAGCTTATGCAGAGATAACTGATATATCTGGAAGTAATTTAATGAATATAAGAGATGTTAAATATGATTTAGATTTATTAAAAATCTTTGGGTTAGAGAACATCATGTCCAAGCTACCACCAATAAAGTATTCAACAGAAGTATGTGGATATATAACAGACGAAGTGGCAGAGCTAACTGGTTTAGAGAGAGGAACTCCTGTAGCAGGAGGACTATTTGATATAGATGCATCAGCTATAGCAACAGGCATAACAGAGGAAAATCAACTTTGTTTAGTGGCAGGAACTTGGAGTATAAATGAGTATATTAGCAAGAAACCTGTTATTCAAAAAGATTTATTCATGACATCTCTTTATTGTATGGAGGGACATTGGTTAATAACTGAGGCAAGCCCTACATCAGCTAATAATTTAGAGTGGTTTGTTGTACAATTCATAGATGAATTAGATAAAGGTGGAAAGTCTTCCTATGAATATTGTAATGAGTTAGTAGAAAGTACAAGCCCTGAAGAGAGTAATATAGTATTTCTACCATTCCTATTTGGTTCAAATGTAGGATTAGATGCAAAGTCAGCATTTATAGGTATTAACGGATGGCACTCAAAGGCACATATATTAAGAGCTTTATATGAAGGGGTTGTATATAGCCATAGATATCATATAGAAAAATTATTAGAGCTAAGAGAAAAGCCTAAGAGTATAAGAATGGCTGGAGGTGTAGTTAAGTCTAAAGTATGGGTTCAGATGTTTGCTGATATATTACAAACACCTATAGAAGTTACAACTAGTACAGAATTAGGAGCTTTAGGAGCAGCTATATGCGCTGGAGTAGCTGGAGGTACTTTTAAATCTTTTGATGAAGCTGCAGATTCCATGGTTAATATAGGCTATGTGTGTAATCCTAATGAGCTTAAAAAGGAAGTTTATGATAAAAAATATAAACTGTATCTAGAAACTATAAAATCATTATCAAGTTTATGGAGTAAGTTTTAAATAAAGATTGAGTGAAATTGTATTGAGGAGGAATTGACATGAAAATTGTAGGAATAGGAGATTTATTAATACCTAAAAATTATATAGAAGATGGATTTAAAAGCTTTAAGGATTTGGGGATAGAGGTTAAAACAATCCAATGGGATTTAAGTGATTATGAGGAGCTACAAAATATAAACCTTCTAGTTGAACAGGATGGAAGTGAGGCTTATGAAGTTCCGAAATATATAATTGATGAGGTAAAAGATGCAGATATAATTATAACTCAATTTTGTCCTATCAACAAAAAAGTTATAGATAGTTGTATAAACTTAAAAGCTATTGGAGTTTTAAGAGGTGGATATGAAAATATCAACATAGACTATGCAAAGGAAAAAGGCATAATCGTATTTAATACTCCAGGAAGAAATTCAAATGCAGTTGCAGATTTTACAGTTGGAATGCTGCTTGCAGAATGTAGAAATATTGCTAAAAGTCACATGGAGCTGAAAAATGGTAACTGGGTTAGAGATTATGCTAATAGAGATTCAGTTCCAGACTTACAGGATAAAACTGTAGGAATTATAGGTTTTGGTGAGATAGGACGAAAGGTTGCTAAGAGATTGTTAGCTTTTGATATGAAGGTAGTAGTATACGATCCTTTTATATCAGAAGAATTAAAAGATGTAAGAAAAGCTTCCTTAAAGGAGTTGGCAGAGGTTTCTGATTTTGTAACAGTCCATGCAAGACTTACAAAGGATACAAAACATTTAATTGATGAAAAATTCTTAAGTTTAATGAAGCCAACAGCCTATTTAATTAATACATCTAGGGCAGGATTAGTGGATGAAAATGCTCTGTATAATGCGCTGAAAGATAAAAAAATTATAGGAGCGGCGTTAGATGTATTTAATGAAGAGCCGCCAAGCAAAGATTATCCATTAGTAAAAATAGATAATGTGACTATAACCCCTCATTTAGCTGGAGGTACAAAGGATGCATTTACTCAATCGCCAAAACTATTAGCAATGGAAATGCTTAAGGCTATTAAAGGTGAGGATTCAAGATATATTGTGAATAAAGATGAGTATAGTGCAAATAAAGATAAACTTAGGATAACTAAATAAATTTGAGAAAGAGGTGAAATAATATGGATTTAAATTTAAAGGGAAAAGTAGCTATAGTAACAGGCGGTAGTGGCGGATTAGGAAAGGCTATTTGTGAAACCTTGGCTAAGGAAGGCACTAATATTTTAATGCAATATAGATCTAAGGAAAATGAAGCGCTAAAATTTGCAGATCACTTAAGCAGAGAGTATGGAGTGAAGGTTTTAGGAGTAAAGGCGGATTTAGTTGAGTCTAATGAAGTAGATAGTATATTTGATAAAGCTTATGAGGGCTTTGGAAGTGTTGATATATTAGTAAACAATGCTGGTGTTTGGTATCAAGCATATGTTAAAGATATGAAAGTTGAGGATTTTGAAAGAACTATAAAAGTAAATCTAGAAGCGCCTTTTATATTGAGTAAAAGGATGGTAAATCATTTAATTAGTAGAAAGAGTAAAGGGAAAATTATAAATATAGTATCACAGGCAGCATTTCATGGGTCTACAACAGGACATGCTCATTATGCAGCTTCAAAAGGTGGACTTGTAACCTTTACTATATCTTTGGCTAGGGAGGTTGCAAAGCATGGAATTAATGTAAATGCTGTGGCTCCAGGGATAATGAAAACAGATATGATTTTAAATTCAGTTACTGATGAGGAATATTATTTAAAGAGAATTCCATTGGGAAGGATAGCAGAGCCAGAAGAAGTAGCAAATACCGTTGCTTTCTTAGCATCAAATAAATCAGACTATATAACTGGTGCAACTATAGATGTAACAGGCGGAATGTTAATGAGATAAAAAATTATATAAGAGAGGTGGTAATTATATGTCATTAGTTAATTTAAAAGATATATTAGAAGATGCAAGAAAAAATAAATATGCAGTAGGGGCTTTTGATGTTAGCAATCATGATATGGCAAGAGCAGTAATTGAGGTTGCTGAGGAGTTAAAATCTCCAGTGATACTTATGGGATTGAAGGTGGATTTAGAAGGGACAAAATTGGAGTGTTTATTAGAAGGCATTAAAATTATGGCAGAAAACTCTTCAGTTCCTGTATGCATGCATTTAGATCATGCAACAGATTTTGACTTGATAAAAAAAGCAGTAGATTGTGGCTTTACATCTGTAATGTATGATGGATCAGTATTACCTTTAGAGGAAAACATAAAAAATACAAAACAGGTTGTAGATTATGCACATAAATATGGAGTAACAGTAGAGGCAGAATTAGGACATGTTGGTGATGGCATAGTTGGAGATTCTGAAACTGGATTGAAAAAGGAAGGTTCTGATAATCCAGATGATTATTTAACAAATCCAGATGAATTAGAATATTTTTTAAAGTCTACCAATGTAGATGCTATTGCAGTGGCAATAGGAACAGCACATGGAGTTTATGTTCATGAACCAAAACTTCATTTTGACAGATTAAAAGCTTTAAATGAAATATCTTCTGTTCCTATGGTGATGCATGGAGGTTCAGGTACTCCGGATGAGTTAATTAAAAAGAGCATTGAATTGGGAATATGTAAGATAAATATTTTCTCTGAAGTATTAGCAGCATTCTTTGGCTCTTTAAAAGAAGTATTAAATAGCAATGATAACATGGCTATATGGTAAAGCACCGCATATAGGGAACCTATAAAGGCTATGAAAGAAGTAGTTAAAAATAAAATATTGCTACTAGGCTCAAATGATAGAATTTAAAAAATATATTGCAATAAATAAACTTTCCCATAGCATATATATTGCTATGGGAATATTTATTATTCTGTATATACTTGTCAACAAGTATATTTTACTTTATTGTAACACTAGTATCCAAAGGAAGTCTTATTTTTTATGATTTAACAATTTACTCATAAAAATTTGCCATGATAATTCGTAAGAACCTGTTGGTCTTACTATAATCCCCCAAGAAATGCCTGCTAATTGAGAATTAAATACCTCAGCAATGAATTCGGCTTCTTCCTTTTGGAAAAAACCTAAGACTACTCCACGATTAATTAGGCGCTGATGATAGGAGAAGGTTTTTCTTCTAAATACTGAGTCTTTTGTTTTAATCCTTCTTGACGCATGGACAAAAGATGATATTGTTTTAAAATACTCCCTAATTGAGGATGCTCTTTTAAGTAGTGAATGTCACCTAAGCCGACCTCTGTTAAATTCTCAATGTACGTCTCCATTGTCCAGCTCTCTAGATCATTATGAAAGCCGTTAATGATTTCCAAAATTATCGCATCATAAAGAGTTTCAAATAAAGCGTCCTTAGATGTAAAGTGATGATAAAGAGCAGGTTTTGAAATACCAACTTTGTTGGCAATAAGACTCAATGAGGCTTTTTCATAGCCTAGCTCTGCAAATTCTTTAAAGGCAGCTTCTAAAATTTGTTCATAAGTTGACATGAGTTTTATCCTCCCTAGTATCTGATATTAATCTCATAAGGGTCTCAAAGGGACCTCTCTGGAATTTGAAACGCCATAGCACAGAAAAACACATCATGACGCCATAAACTATTAATGATAATAATAACACAAATACCGAACTTTGTTGAGTAATTAGCCCTAAAAAGAACATAAGGGATAACACAAAGGCACTATGGAAAATATAATGAGTAAGAGCCATTTGCCCCGTCTTCACCATAACCTGAACCCAACGGCTTTTTGGGAATCTGTCGATTAATGATAGACAGAGAGTAATCCAACAAATTGCCCAACCTGACGCAGCAAAGATATAGAAAAGGCTTGGTGGCATAGGTTTTGTACCAAATAAATAGATACTTAACTCAGTACCACCTGTCAAGGCGATTAAGCCCATAGAAGTCAACTCAGTGATTATAGCTGTGGTGAATCCGTATGCTAAAAGCTGCTTTCTTAGGGAATGGCTCGTCAAATCCAGCTGCCCTATGACAAAGCCAAGGAGCATGAAAGTAAACCATGGAAAAATTGGGTGAAAGCCATTAAAGAAGAGATTTCTAAAAAAACCTGACAAGGTCCAGAAATCCGTATAAGTATGAAGTCTGATTGCCAACCAGCAATATAATTAAATGTCATTTGCAAATAGCCGGTGACAAGCAACACTACTATCATTAATTTTTTTATGTTTTTAGGTTTCCAGTACAAAATTGGCAACATGAGGAGCATATAAGCTCCATAGTAATGTAAAATATCAGCGCTCCACTGAAAAACTGTAAATAAAATTAGACCAATGATCCATAGAAAAATTGAACGTTTGGCGATAGTGACACGTTCTTTATGCTGAATACTCTTATCTCCTGTTGTGCGACCCTTACGTGTCATGAGGCTAATACCGATGCCTGCTAATGTCAGAAAAACAGCAGCAGCTCTTCCTTCAAATAGAGTAAATGCTTGGGCAAGCCACTTAGGTTCTCCTGCATTAAAGACTAAACTATAATTGACAAGCATCATGCCTAATATGGCTAGGGATCTTGCAAAATCTAAACCTTCTAATCTTTTCATCGTTAATCTCCTTTACATTAATATTTTTTAAAAAATTACTTAACGGTAGGTAAGTAAAATATAACATTTACATATTATTTTGACAATATATTTTTGTAATTTTTTTCTTGATAAGAAATTAAAATGTTTTATAAATATTAACTAACCACTTATAAAACTAAAACTTTATATTGGGATATCATTAACATTTTGAAAATGTTAGCGAGATCCCGCATCTATAGACAAATTCATCTATAGATACACTCTTTTTTTATATTTTAGACTTTATAGAGAAGAAAAAAGACGTGATGAATTTTATCAAAAGAATATATTTATTATTAATGTTTAATCTATTGACAGCTATTTTTCTCTATGATAATATTTGATTAAGTAATCAAAAATTTGAATAGTTAATCAAATAATAAAAATGCTTAAAACTAGTACAAAGAATAATTAAATAAAGTGTTATAAATTTTAAAATTGTATTAATCGATGAAGTATTATCTATAATGATGAGAATTTCATTGTTGTTTGAGTTTTTAATTTAAAGAGGTGATATATTAATGAAACATGAAAACAAAACTGATAATAAACAATCATTTATAGCAGAAGCGAGACGTGCACAAATTACTGAGGCAGCTATAAAAACTCTTGATGAAATTGGATATGTAAAAGCCAGTCTCTCTCAAATTGCTGAAAGGGCAGGAATTAGTACAGCGTTGATTTCTTATCACTTTTCAGATAAAAATGATTTGATGAATCATTTACTGATGCAGCTTGTTGAAAGAGCAAATTCATATATTTCAGAGCGAGTAGACAAAAAGAGTACGTCGCAAGAGAAATTAAAGGAATTTATAGAAGCCAGCTTAACTTATCAGTATACAAATCCGACGCATACTATTGCTTTGATAGAAATTATTTTTAACGCAAGAACACTTAATGATGTTCCTTATTATAAATTTGCTGGTGATTATGAAGAAGAGCCAACTGTAAATTTACTTCGAGAGATATTGCGAAAAGGTCAGGAAAACGGAGAATTTGGAACATTTAATATAGACGTCATAGCGAGCATGATTCAAGGAGCAATTGAACAATATATGGTTGGCAATACTATAACAAAAAGAGTAGACCTGCAAACATACAGTAATGAACTTGTAAGTATTGTTAGTAAAGCCGTAAAAGGTAATGTATAAGTGCTTACTGAAATGAAATACAAACAATAAGCTTATGAAACCTACGTTACAAATCTACCTGACAGATTTTATTTTATATTTTATTAATGTTGAGGTACTCATCGCTTAAGAAAAAAGCAGTAATTACTTCAAATTTTTAGAAAAGATATTTTCCAGAGTATATTTTAAGTTTTCATATTGGATGCCCATAGTTAACATAGCACATTCTAAGTTCAAGGGTGAGTTCATAGGTGAATGGGAGGATAGATTCAAAACTAAATTTGACTATTTTATCTATTATAAGGTTCATAAATAATTTATGTAAGCTTAGGGGGATTGTTTGATGTTATATATAAATGAAAGCTTTTGCAAGGGGTGTGGTCTTTGTGTAGACTTTTGTCCTAAAAAAGTTTTAATAAAATCTTTAGGAAAGGCAGAAATCGCACAGGAAGAGCATTGTATAAAATGTGGTATTTGCGAAAATATTTGTCCTGACTTTGCCATTCATTTAAGGAGGGATAAGGATGAGTAATTTTATATTGATGCAGGGTAGTGAGGGAAATATGTGTAAAGGGAGCAATAAAAGCAGGTATGAAGTTCTATGCAGGATATCCTATAAGTCCTGCCAGTGAGATATCAGAGCTTTCGTCTTAAAGCTTCCTGAAGTTCAAGGAAAGTTTATACAGATGGAAGATGAAATAGCAAGTATGGCTGCCGTGGTAGGAGCCTCTCTTACAGGAGTGAAAGCTATGACTGCTACCAGCTACCAGGATTTTCACTTAAGCAGGAGGTTATAGGCTATGCTTCTATGGCAGAAATTCCTTGTGTGATAGTAAATGTTATGAGAGGAGGTCCAAGTACAGGATTGCCTACCTCTGTTTCTCAAGGAGATGTTATGCAAAGCAGATGGGGGACTCATGGAGATCACCCTATTATAGTTATAGCACCCACCAGCGTTTCCAGCATATATACTCTAACCATCAAAGCTTTCAATTACTCAGAAAAATATAGGGTGCCTGTAATACTTTTATTAGATGAGATTATAGCTCATATGAGAGAAAGCGTTCAGCTAGAGGATATAGTAGAAATAGTTAGTAGAAAGAAACCATCTAAAAAAGAAGCTTTTAAGGCTTATGAGAATACGGAGGATTTGGTCCCCTCTATGGCAGACCTAGGGGAAGGCTATAGATTTCATGTAACTGGACTTAATCATGATGAATATGGATATCCATCAAACTCTACGAAAGTGGCGGAGCAACTATTAACTAGAATATTGTCTAAAATAGATAAGAATAGAGATGATATTGTACTATTTGATAGAGTAAACATTGAAAATTGTAAAAATCTTATAGTTTCCTTTGGTTCCGTATCAAGGTTATGCATGGATCTAGTCCAAAGTAACAGGATAAAAAATACAGGTCTGTTTATACCCTATACTTTATACTTTTCCCAGATAAAGAACTTTTAGATATAGTAAATAAAAATGCTATTGAAAAAATTTATGTTCCTGAACTGAATGCAGGACAATTGATTTATCAGATACAACGAATAGTAGGCAGAAGATGTGAGGTTATAGGAATAAATAAATATTGTGGTGAGATATTTGAGCCAGAAGAAATAATTAATAGCATAAGGGAGGTGGATGTGTAATGAAGGAACAGTTAATGAATGAATATTTAAGAAAACACCGTCTTCCTCATATTTGGTGTGCTGGCTGTGGTAATGGAATAGTTTTAAGTGCCATGATAGAAGCTATAGATTCTTTAAATATAGAGAAGGATAAGCTATGCATTGTTTCAGGTATAGGTTGTTCTTCAAGAGCGGCACAATATATGAATTTTGATACCATTCATACTTTACATGGAAGAGCTATACCCTATGCTACAGGTATAAAGCTAGCTAACCCAGAGCTTAAAGTAATAGTAATAACAGGGGATGGGGATTGTGCTGCTATAGGGGGCAATCATCTCATACATGCTTGCAGAAGAAATATAGACTTAAATGTAATAGTATTTAACAACAATATATATGGTATGACTGGTGGACAATGTTCTCCTACTACTCCTATTCATGCAAGAACCACCACTACAGAAGAGGGAAATATATCAAGAAATTTTGATATTTGCAAGCTTTGCGATGCAGCGGGAGGAAGTTATATTGCGAGAAGCACTGTAGCTCACTATAAACATTTAGTAAATATTATAAAGCAAGCTTTTGATAATAAGGGATTTTCTCTAGTTGAAGCCTTAACTCCTTGTCCAGTACAATATGGCAGAAGAAATAAAATAGGAAAGCCTTCAGATATGGTTAAGCTTCTAAAGCAAGAAGCCTCCGAAAGGGAAGATAGTAAATTTAAAATAGGCATTTTAAAGAATGTAAGAGAACCAGAATATGTAGAAGAATACTTAAAAAGTTTTAAAGAGGTGTTTTAGCATGGACAGAAAAGAGATAATTCTTACAGGCTTAGGAGGTCAAGGCATAGTAAAATTTGGGGTTATATTAGCAGAGGCAGCAGTGCTGGAGAGAAAACATGTTGTGCAAACCCAAAATTATGGACCAGAATCTAGAGGAGGCTACTGTAGATCTGATGTGATTATATCTAATGAGGAGATTTATTATCCAAGAGTAAGCAATGCAGATATATTATTTGCCTTAAGTCAAAATGGGTTGGATAAATTTCTACAATGCTCTAAAGAAGATGCTATTATCATCGTTGATGAAAATCTTCAATTAGAAGGAAATAAAAGGTATAGAAAATATGACATAGTGAAATATTCTGAAGAAATTCTAAAAAATTCCCAGTCTATAAATATGCTATGCTTAGGTATTCTAACTGAAACTACTAAAATGGTAAGCCGTGAAGCAGTTAGGCAAGCTATCTGTGAAAATGTACCTAAAAGTAGCATAGATAAAAATTTACTTGCTTTTCAAGCAGGCATAAATCTGGTAAGTGCTTAGATTTATTGAATATTATTGCTAGGTTTAAATAATAGAATTTAAAAAATGTATATTTATTATTGAAAGAATAAACTTAATATAAAATTTATTTATAAAATATATTGCGATAAATAAACTTTCCCATAGCATATATATTACTATGGGAATATTTATTATTCTGTTTTTCCAGTGAAATGAAAATTTTTTATTTTCATTGCTGGTATTATTATAGGTCCAAAGAAGAAGTCTATTTTTTCTCTATCGGAGCTTATTTCTTCTACATTATTGAAGGCATTTAATATAGATTCAGTAAATCGCATATCTTTAACAGCACACTTAATCTCACCATCTTCAACTAAAAATACTCCATCGCGAGTTAAACCGGTAAGTAAAGATTCTCTAGGATTTACTACATTCATATAGTGGAATCTAGTTATTAAAAGAGCTTTCTTAGTAGATTTAATAATTTCTGCTAGAGTTTTATTTCCACCATCCATAACTAGATGTATAGGAACTGAGCCAGAGCCATATCCTAATGAATGCCCTGTGTTTTCTTCTTTTAATATAGAAGCATTTTTGCTATCAGTAATTATATTTTTAAATACTCCATTTTCAAATATACTTAAGCATTTTCTTTCATAGCCTTCAAAGTCAAAAGGAAGGTGAAAACTGTCTTTGTTTTTCCAGTCATCTTTTATAGTTATTTTAGAATCAAAAACTTTTCCTCCTTTTTTACCTTCTAAAAAAGATGTTCCATCTTTAATACTATTTGCTGTTGTTCCAATATAAGCTGCCATGGATACATACTCAGATGCTGCTAGTGGTTCAAGGATAACATCATAAGTTCCAGGCTCTAAGGAAATAGGATTAAGTGCAAGAACAGCTTTTTCATAAGCTTTTTTAAAGGTTTCCTCAACTAAAAAATCTTCAGGATCATTAGCAGTAATTTCTCCATAGCCAGAAGCACCATCTTTATGCATTACTACTACATTGAAATCTTGGGAGTTTTTTGAGGAGAACCTTTTAATTTTATTAGAGTTTCCAAAAGCCAAAATAGTAGCAGTTCTTGAAAGTGCACCGGCAGCTAAATAATCTATAGGTAATGATTTAAGAGATTTTTCTAATATGGCTGCTCTGTCCTCAATATCTAGGTTCTTTGAACTATTGATATGCGAGTCTTCATATTCTAAAAAATTCGGACTATCAGTATGAGAATATTCATAATCTCCTTCTGGAAGAAACTCTAAATTTTCTTCTGCATCCCTTAAAGTTTTTAGGAGTGAAGCTTCATCTAAAATATTAGTGGAGAGTTTAGACATTTTTTTACTGTGAAATACACATATATCTATTTCACAATCTTCAGAATATACATTTTGATGAATTTCAGAATTAGCAAAACGAGTTAAGCCATTTTCTTCGTATTGTAATGTGATAGAAGTAAAATATTTACCTTGCGATAAAACACTATCCATTAAATTATAGATTTCTGACTTATTTAACATCTTTTACACCTACCTTTACATTTCTAAATCTAGCAGGAGATGAGCCATGACCTACATGGGCAACTTGACCAGGTTGACCTTTTCCGCAGTTAGGTACTCCATAAAGCTTCCAGTACTTTTCATTACATACTCCATCACAACTGCCCCAGAATTCAGGAGTGATACCTGTATATATAGGGTTTTTAAATATTTTTCCTGTTAATTTACCATTTTTAATTTCATAAGCTATTTCAGTTCCAAATTGAAAATTAATTCTTTTATCGTCTATACTCCAACTGCTATTAGTGGATAAATAAAATCCATAATCTATTCCAGATAAAAGTTCATCAAATTCATATTCTCTAGGCATAAGACTTATATTAGTCATTCTAACAATAGGAATGTTATTCCATCCATCAGCCCTATTAGTTCCATTAGAATTTTCACCAATTTTATATGCAGTATCTCTTGAAGTGAGGAAATTTTTTAATATTCCTTTATCTATCAATATTGTTTTTTGGGCTTTTACACCATCATCATCATAGCCAAAAGTACCAAGCCCCTGAGGTAAAGTACCATCAGCCACTAAAGTTATATGTTCTGAGCCATATTTAAAAGAAGTTTCTTTTTTGTCAGTAGTAACAAAACTCATTCCAGCATAAGCTGCCTCAGAGCCAAAAATTCTATCAAGTTCTAAAGGATGTCCAACACTTTCGTGAATTTGTAGTACCATTTGAGAGCTGTCTATTATCAAATCATAAACTCCGCTAGGGCATTCTTCAGCATCAAGTAGCATTAGAGCTTCTTTACCTATAAGGTTTCCATTTTCAACAAGATTTAAGGAAGTTACAAATTCATATCCAGCTGTGCCATGATTCCCACCAAAAGAAGCAGGATAACTTCTAACTTGTCTATCATGGTCGTTAGCAGCTATGGCTTCTATACCAGCACCAGATTCATAAAGAGTTTGGGTTATATAGCTGCCTTCAGTATCAGCAAATATTTTCTCTTCCTTTTGAAATTGCATATAACCGTTGCTCTTAAATAGGCTTCCGCTGCTTCTCATAGCTTCTTCTGCTTTAATCAATAAATCTATTTTTTCTTTTTTTGATACAGTGAAAGGATCAATTTGTATAGGGGTAGAGTAATGATCTACAACAACTTCTTTAGGACTAAGATTTATCTTTTCTTTTTGAATAGTTCTACTAGCTTTAGCAATCCTTACAGCTTTTTTTGCCACTTCTTTTATATCATCTATATTTTGAGAACTGGCAAATCCAAGAGAACCATCATATATAACTCGAATTCCTATTCCTTTACTTCTGGAGTTTTCTAAGTTATTAACTTTAAGATTTTCAGTTGAAATATATTCTTTAGTTTTGTCTACAATACGTATGTCAGAGTAACTAGCACCATTAGATTTTAGAAAATCCAATACTTCTTTAATTAGTTCTTTCAAATCTTTCAAAAATATCCCTCCTAAATTAACAAATTCCAAGTAAGTATATGTATGTATATTCCATAAAATACTTAAATCTCCTTTTAACTATTTTTAGAGGAGTGAATATCATATAAAAATGGAGGATTGAAAAAGTTATGAACTAACTGTTGTAGTTGTTTAAATCTTTTCATTTGGGTATAATTAATAGTACATAAGAGATGTTGATTTTAGTAGCTTCATCTATAATTAAGTTATTTTATTAAAAGAGTTAATTAAATTTTAATGAAGTTAAAGAGGTGAATTTTTATGTTTTTAAAAAATGAAGATGTGAATAAAATTGTAGAGTTTTTAGTTGAAAAATTACAGCCTAATTTTATTTATTTATTTGGCTCTTTTGCTAGAGGTGAAGGAAGAGAAGATAGTGATATAGATGTAGCAGTACATGTAGATGGTAAGATTGATGAATATGAACTATTTACATTGGCTAATGAACTTAGCTTTATTGTAAAAAGAGATGTTCAACTAATTAATTTAAAAGATATAAGTACGGTTTTTAGTGCTCAAATAGTTGGGACTAGAGAAATAATTTATTCAATAGAAGAAAATAAAAGAATTGAATATGAAATTAGAGCTTTTAAGGATTATGCAAAGCTTAATGAGGAAAGACAAGTAGTATTAGATGCTATAAAGAAGGATGGGAAAATTTATGGTTAATGATGTGCTATATAATAAAATTAGTATAATTGAAAGATGTCTAATAAGAATTAAAGAAGTATATGATAATAATCCAGAAAATTTAAAAGACTATACAAAACAAGACTCAATAATACTAAATATTCAAAGAGTTGTAGAAGCATGCATTGATATATCCATGCATATAGTATCTAAGAAAAAATTGGGTATTCCTCAAAATAGCAGAGACGCTTTTGAGGTTTTAAATGTTAATGGAATTATCAATGATATCTTATTAAATAAAATTAAAGGTATGATAGGATTTAGAAATATTGCTGTTCATAATTATCAGAAATTAAATTTAGAAGTTCTAGAAAAAGTTATAGAAAATCACTTAGGGGATTTTGAAGAGTTTGTTGCAGCTGTAAATAAATTTATATAATGAAGGATAATGTTCCGTCTAGATAATATAGAAATCTTATATTTTAGAAGAGTAAAGAATAAAGAGTTTAAAGTGCGAAACAATTATTTTATATGAAACAATTAAGAAATAATAAATTTTCATAATTTCTAAATTCATTAATGGAGGTATTTAAGGTGATTTATAAATGGAAAAATTATTTATCATAGTCCTCATAGTGTCTACCATTTTTAGCAGCATTATATTAGTAGGCTGTAAAAATAATAGAGAAATTGACTCAAAATCTAACACATCTAATTCATCATCACCTTTTGAAACCTTTGGAAAAGATATACCAGAAGATGTGATGTTATTAATTGTTAATAATCCTAGCAGTGATCAATTAAAGTCAGTTACCATTAGTGAGAATCTTAAGTTAGATGAGGCAAATGAGCAGATATTACTTATTCCGAAAAATACTAATTCGACCATTTCAATATGGTCTCTTGAATTTACAGATAATAGCCTTGCTCCTAATAAAAAGATATATGAATGTGAAAAAACTCCAGAAAATTTTGTATTAAGTACTAAACTCATTCGTCCAGAAGGAATACCACAATATAAGGTTGAGATTACTTCAGAAAATTTAACTAGTGAATATATTTTTAGTTATGATGGGAAAAATGGAACACCTAATATTGAGTATATCAGTGCAAATACAAAATAATTTAATAAAATACTTAAAAGTGAAAATAATCTGCGTAAACTCTGTAATAAGAATATAATTATTCTTATAAAATTTGAGTGATCGCAGATTATGTGTTTTTAAGAAAATATTAGACAATTAATAAAAAAACAATAGAACTTCTGATGATACTGTAAGTAATATTAGGAAAAAGCAGAATGTAATCTATAGTATACATTTAAAGGAGATATTAAAAAATAAAAAAGAAGAAAAAGTTAATGAATACAGGGAGCTATGATATAGATTATCAAGAAAGTAATGAATATTTTTACTATATTGTTTGATACACTTTTAATGGAACTAATTTTTGTATAACGTGGGAAGAAGCTATTAAAGATGGATTAGTGGAAAACAGTAAATTAAATAATGATATTGATGATTTGACATTTTAGGAAGAGATAGTGAGGAATATTGGATGAACATAAATAATTTTGAAAATCATATTAACAAAACAATTTTAGATAGAGGATATGTCTATTACAGCGAAGGGAATATAACTGAAACATATAATAAAGGAGAGAACGAATATATTTTTCAAGTTCAAGGAAGTGAAGATTACGAGGTTGTAGTAAAGATAAATAACAATGGAGAAATACTATATTCAGATTGTGATTGTCCTTATGATTTTGGTAAATATGTAAGCACCAAGTGGCAGCTTATTTTGAACTATTTGATATTTTAAATAGTGAAGATAATTGTGAAGGAATGAAAAAAGAAGTGATAAAGCAACCTGAAATAGAAAAAGTACTAGATAATCTTTCAAAAGAAGAGTTAATTAATATCATAGTAGATATAACTAAAAAAGATAATACACTAAAAAATAGTATAATTTTTAGATATTCAAAAGTGGATGAGAGACAAGAAATAGAAAAATGCAAGAAATTTATAGATTCTATAGTAAGAAAATATAGAGGCAGAGAAAGCTTTATTACTTATAGAGAAGTTGATAATTTTATAAGAGAGATGGAAGAACTATTAGAAAAGGTAAAGAATACAGATAATATACTATTAGCATTAGATATTGCCTTTTTAGTTTTAGATGAAGGTATGGAAGCTTTTCAATATACAGATGATTCAGATGGAGGCATAGGAAATTTTGTATCAGAAACAATATATTTGATAGGAGAAACTATAGCTAACAGTAAAAATTTAGATATAAATCAAAAGAAAGAAATATTTAATAAATTATTAAATAAAAGCGATAGCAAGGTTTTTGATGGATGGGAAGATTATAAAATTGATATGCTTAGAATATGTGCTGAATTTATTAATGTTGAAGAATTTAGAAATAAATTAAGGGAAAAGTTGGAATGTATAATCAATGAAAATTCTGGTGATTATTATGTAGAGTATACAAATGAGAGTATTCTCAAAATATTATTTTATATGATAAATGAATATGGTACTAAAGAAGAAGCAGAAGAATTTATAGAAGATAATCTTAAATTTACATACTTTAGAGAGATGCTGATAAATAAGTACATTGAAGAAAAAAACTACCATAAAGTTATAGAATTGGCTTTAGAAGGAGAAAAACAAGATGAACAATATGCAGGTTTAGTATCAAAATGGAAAAAAATAAGATATATAGCTTATAAAGAACTTTTACTTAAAGAAGAACAAGAAAAATTAGCAAAAGATCTTTTATTTGATGGAAACTTTGAGTATTACAAAGAACTAAAGGCACTAGTTACAAGAGATAAAGAAGTATTCTACAATAAATTAAAACAAGAGCTGAAAAATTATAATAGTTGGAAGGGGAGAGGCATATACCTAAAACTTATAATAGAGGAAAATGATTTGGATGAGATAATGGAATTTGTAAGAGAAAATCCAGAAAATATAGAAGAGTATGCAGATATACTGGTAGATAAATTTGAGGATGAGGTTGTAGAAATTTATAAAAATTATATAAAATCAGAAGCAGAATCTTCATCATGTAGAATCCATTATAAAGGAGTATGCAGAATACTTAGGAAATATGAAAAGATAGCTGGTAAAGAAAGTCAAAAAAGAGTATTAAATGAGTTAAGTGCTTTATATAGAAGAAGGCCAGCTTTTTTAGATGAACTTAGTAAGATTAAATAAACTTAAAATAAAGGAAGTATTATATAAATTTTAAAAAGTTATATTATATATTTAGAATTCTTATATTGAAACTTCTCACTTATAGAGAAGTTTCAATTAATTTTTTGGAGATTACTTAGAAATTCATTAAAAATAAAAATTATTTTATATCTATAGTAACCTCAGGATATTTTGAGGAAGAACCTTTGAGAAGAGAATTTGAATTTTTTGTACATTTTAAATGTTCATTAAAAAATCTAAGATATATTTATTCATGATTTCAGTGTGACAATGTTCTTTTATATCACCTAAAAAACCAGAAATTTTACCTAAGGTTCGGCATTAGATAACTATGAATTATATCTGAATTTAAAAGGGTATATGAAATGTAAAAATTTTCATAAATTGTTTAAAATTTGTTGGATATGTGTTAATATTTAATTGAGGTATGACAAAAAACATATGAAGCAATATTAATAGAGAAGCATATTGTAGATATTATTGTAAATTATATACTATGGATAATGTAGAAATACAGTTTTAGGATTTTAAATTTTAAGAATTGTGAGGGAGAGAATATGTTTTTATTCGAAAATATACCATGGTATTCTGCATTAGTAGGACTTGTAGTATTAGCAGGTCTAATATTTATTAATGAAATAACAAGAAGAAGTAAATGGCTTGCTATATTAATGTATTTTGTATTACCTATTGTAATGACTATTGCTGTGTGGCCTAAAACAGCAGGTAAAGGAACAACGGTAGGTTATTGGTTCCCATGGGTGAAAACCTATTCTGCATTAGCAGGAGTACTTGGTTTTATGGCACTAAGATATATTAAAAATTTAGATGCTAAGAAATGGATGTTGGCATTTCCACCACTTATCCTTTCAATTAATATTTTAGAAGCAGTTTTTCGTGAATTTCAATGTTATAATTTTAATGGTATTGTAGATAATATATTTATCTCTGGTGGACCTTGGAATATAATGAATGGAATAGCAGGTATTTTAAATATTATTACTATTTCAGGCTGGATTGGAATTTATGTATCAAAGGATAAGAGTAAAGATATGATTTGGCCAGATCAACTTTGGTTTTGGATAATTGCCTATGATCTTTGGAATTTTGCTTATGTTTATAACTGTATTGCTGATCATTCCTTTTATGCAGGTGCAATATTATTATTATCATGCACAATTCCAGCATTCTTTATAAAGAAAGGTGCTTGGTTACAACATCGTGCTCAAACCTTAGCACTTTGGACAATGTTTTCTTTAACCTTTCCAACATTTGCAGATACCTCTAAATTTGCTGTGTATTCATCGCATAATGAGGCTGCATTATGGGTAGTTAGTGGATTAGCTCTTGCAGCTAATATTGCAGTATTTATATATCATTTTGGAAGGATAATAAAATATAAGAGAAATCCGTTTAAAGATGAAATATATACAGATTTAAAAGAATACAAAGTAGTTATGGCTAAAGATATAGTGGAATAATTTTAATAATTAATATATTAAAAAATTTAATAAATTTAAATGATTTAGAGGGTGCAAAATTAGCACCCTCTTTATAAACTTCTTTTAGGCATCTTCAAAAAAATAATAGACCAGTATATTAGCCTATTTTCCATCACATCGCGTCGTCAGAACCTGCACATAGCGCCACTATGAGCAGAACCTAACTCCTTGTATGATAAAAAACATACTAATATCTTTGATTCATTATTTTTTTCACATGCCCTAAACTAAAGGATAATAAGACTTATAAAATCTATTTTGAAGCTATCTCTATTTATTAACATTGAATAGTTTGTTAAAATTAGGGTGTTAATTGAAATATTCAAGATTACAGCTAATATAACTACATGTTGGGGACTTTAATTCATAATTGTGATTGAAATTAATTCTTTATAAATTAATTTCTTAAACTATTTTTTATTAGCAATACATTGTTAGTTCTTCCACCTCTGGGGAACAGTAGTGAAACCCTTTAGGGTTCCCCTGAGGTGCAGTATGTTTTGGAACAAATCTATTTATTTAACTAAAATAATGGAGATAAGCAATAAGAATAAATTTTACTGCACAAAAGTGACTACATCACTTCAAAAATAAATAATTTTAAATTTCTCAGCTTTTGCTGAGAAATACCCATAATTGTGAATTATGAACTGTGCATTGTGAATTCAGTAGTTCTAATCATAATACTAAAAAATATCAACTATTTTTACATATATATCAATTTTAAGATAGTCTATTTACATAGGGGGAAGGGGTGGTAATATGAATGATTATATGAAATTTGTTGAAAAAGCTTGGAATGAATTTGTAAAACATAATAAGGTTAATAAAGAAATTAAAAAGGATATAAGAGATTCATGGATAAGGTGCAAAGAATATAATGTAGACTATATGGATGGAAGAGGTATTGAAGAATATAAAGTTCCTGTAGAAATTAAAATAAGAGAGAATGTGGAATTAGTTTCAGTGGCATATTCTATAATGGAGAATTTGTATAACACAATATCAGGTTCAGGTTTTGCACTATTTCTTTCAGATAAAGATGGATATATATTAGATGTTATTGGTGATGAGAATATTTTAGAGAAAGCTGAGGAATTAAGATTTGAAAAGGGAGCATTATGGTCAGAAAAAGTAGTAGGAACTAATGCTATAGGAACCTGTTTGTATTTAAATAAACCTATACAAACTATAGGTGCTGAACATTATGGAATAGAGCAACATTCTTGGACATGCTCTTCAGCACCTATTCATGATAGTGATGGGGAAATATTAGGATGTATTAATATGTCTGGTATATGTAAAGATGCTCATCTGCATACTTTAGGAATAGTTATTGCAGCAGCTGAATCTATAAAGAAACAATTAGAACTTATATTATCCTATAATTTATTAAATATAACTTTTGATTCTATTGTAGAAGGTATGATAGTTATAGATGAAAATTTTAATATTAAGAAAGTAAATCATAGAGCGGAAAATATCTTAGGTATAGGTAGAAATGAAATCTTTAAAATAAATATAAAAAAAGCCTTAGGAAATTTAAATTTTAATTACATTATAGAAAACCATGAGGAGTCCTATAATAATATAGAATGTGATTTTCATATTAAAAATAGAAGAATAAAATGTATATTGAATGTGGTGCCAATGAGTGTTAATAACAAGTTTATGGGAGTAGTTATAACTTTTAGGGAAAGTAAATTTGTACATAAGTTTGTAAATAAAGTAGTAGGTTATAATGCAACTTATACATTTAAAGATATTGTAACTAGTAACGAGAAAATGATAAACTTAATAAATTTTGCAAAGAAAGCTTCAAAAAGTGATTGTAATATATTAATAGAAGGGGCTAGCGGTACTGGAAAAGAGTTGATAGCTCAAGCTATACATAATTACAGTGAAAGAAGTAATGGTCCTTTTGTAGCTGTAAATTGTGCTTCAATTCCTAGAGAATTAATGGAAAGTGAATTTTTTGGATATGATAGAGGTGCTTTTACTGGAGCTGCTAAAGAAGGGCATCCAGGAAAGTTTGAATTAGCTGATGGGGGAACTATTTTCTTAGATGAATTAGGAGAACTTCCACTAGATATGCAATCTAAGTTATTGAGAGTTTTAGACAACAATACCATTGTTAGAGTTGGTGGAAATTATGAAAAGAAATTAGATGTGAGAATAATAGGAGCAACTAATAAAGAATTAATAGAAGAAATAAATAGAAAAACCTTTAGAGAAGATTTATATTATAGGTTAAATGTAATGAACATAAAAACGATTCCTTTAAAAGATAGAAAAGAAGATATAGAAATACTAGCAAAATATTTTGTTAATAATCTTAATATAAAAAATATGGATAAATGTAAGCTTATAAAAAAAGATTATATAAATCAATTAAAAAAGCATGATTGGCCTGGTAATATAAGAGAACTTAGGAATGTAATAGAGAGGGATTATTATTCTAGTGAAAATGATATGATCTATATGCAGTATTCAGAAAATGATTCCATAATAGAAAGTAGTTTTAATAATGAAGAATCAAAGGATTTAGATAAGATACTTCCAATAGATGTTTTAGAAAAAGAAAGTATAATAAAAGCTATTAATCTTTGTGAAGGTAATATAGTAAAATCTGCGGAAATGTTAGGAATAAGTAGGGCTACTATTTATAGAAAGATAAAGAAATATAATATAAAAAATGTGTAGCTTTGTTTGTTTTTTAACTATCAATAAATAGCATTGTATATGTATCAAAATGAGAATAAAATAAAGATAATCTCAAAATGAAACAGTAAAATATGTATCATTTTGAGATTATTTATTTTAATAATTATTTTTCATATTAAATTGAATTTTAATTATAGAGATTTGAATCATAGGAAAATGGCTTGATATAGCTGTGTATAACAAAGTAAGTAAGAGAAATTAAATAATATCTAAAAAAGTATCACAATTCGATGTCTTGGTATAATAATTGCTTCATAGGTATGTGAGAAAATTAACAATATATGATGATTATCTTTAGGAGGTATTTTATTATGAAGGCAGCGTTATGGTACAATAAAAAAGATATTAGGGTTGAAGAAATAGAGGAACCAAAGGTTACTAAAGGAAATGTAAAAGTTAAAGTTAAATGGTGTGGAATATGTGGTTCAGATTTACATGAATATTTAGGAGGACCTATTTTTATACCAGTTGGACAACCACATCCTTTAAGCGGTAATGTGGCACCAGTAGTTCTAGGTCATGAATTTTCAGGAGAGGTTGTAGAAGTTGGAGAAGGTGTAACTAAGTTTAAAGCTGGAGATAGAGTTACTGTAGAACCTATAGTAGCTTGTGGAGAATGTTCAGCTTGTAAAGAAAGTAAATATAATCTCTGTTCTTCACTAGGATTCCATGGACTTTGTGGCAGCGGTGGAGGACTTGCAGAATATACTGTATTTCCAGAAGAATTTATACATAAAATACCAGATGGTATGTCTTATGAACAGGCAGCATTAATAGAACCAATGGCTGTAGCGCTTCATTCTATTAGAATTTCTAATTTTAAAACAGGAGATACTGCTATTGTACTTGGTTCAGGACCAATAGGGCTTGCAACCATTGAGTGCTTAAAAGCAGCAGGAGCAAAATTAGTGGTAGTATTACAAAGAAAATCAATTAGACAAGAATATGCAAAGAGAGCAGGTGCAGATGTAGTACTTGATCCAAATGAAGTTGATATAGCCGAGGAAGTTAAAAAACTTACTAATGGAATAGGTGTAGATGCAGCATTTGAAACTACAGGAGCAAAGATAGGCTTTGATGTAGGATTAAATAGCTTAAAGTATGAAGGAACTCTTGTAGTGACAAGTATTTGGGAAGAGGATGTAAGTTTTAATCCTAATGCCTTAGTGTTTTCTGAAAAGAAAATAGTGGGTACCTTAGCTTATAGACATGAATTCCCAGCAACAATTGCACAAATGAACGATGGAAGAATTAAAGCAGAAGGATATATAACGAAGAAGATAGCTCTGGATGATATAGTAGAAGAAGGTTTTGGAGCTCTAACAGGGCCTGAAAAGAAAAAACATGTAAAGATTCTTGTAACTCCAGATAAATCTCTTTTAAATGAATAAAAGAAATAACCTAATTATTTTTTATAAAGAAATTTAAGCATATAACCAATATATACAACGACAATGAAATAGTTAAATAAAAAGATACCATAGTAACTTTTTTATAAAAAGATTACTATGGTATTAAAATTTTTATTTATTAATGACTAATACTAGTATATGGATATAATGTAGTTCCCCAAATTGAAACTTTAATTTCATTTGTTAATGGAACATTATATTCATTAATAATTGTTCTCCACCATTCCCATGCAAGGCCTGTACACTCTCTTGCCAAAATTCTTATATTTTTTGAGTTAGGTGGAAGTGGTATTACCGTAGAGTAATGAGCAGTTTTGTCTTGATAGTTTCCGTCCCATGTTTTATGGGTTAGTACTTCTTTTCCGTTCTCATCATATGAAAACTCATCCCATGATACTTCAAATTGAGCAACATATGCACCACTATGATCAAGAATTATTTTACCCTTAGAATATTCTGTAGATGTAGTTTCAATATAATCTGTTTTATTATGAACAGCAGCAACTGAATTGTCTTTTAAGAAAACACTTGTATATGAAATTGGATATGCTGGATTTTTAGGACTAAATTCCGCATTTTCCTTAATTATATTTCGGATTTCATCAAAATCTTTTGTGATAATCTTGTTGTGTTCCTTTGAATCTCCGCCTAATACTACAACAGTAAATGAACTATCTTCAAAAATATCTTTGTATTGTCCACTAGCCTCTACGTTTGTATTCTTAAGTAATGCTTTAAATGCGGATTGTACATCTTTACTTTTAGATGATGTTTCTAATTTTACATAAATTGTTCTACCGTAAGCTACATTGGACACCATAACAGGTGGTGCCTCATTACTTACTCCTTTACGAGTTAATTCTTGAAAAGTAACACTATCATCGAAAAGATCTGATGGATTATTAGGTAATTCTGCACTTACAGTATAGAATATTTGCTTATATGCAGCAACCATTACTTTTTTATCTCCATTTGATATGGCGTTAAAGTCTATTCCAAGTGAATTATCAAGAACTTTAGAATTAACATTAAGAGTACTTGATATTTGATTTTTACTATAAACCATAGATTCTGAATACTGTGTTCTTGCAGGTAAAGTATGTGTTGTTGAATATTTTTCATTCCAATTAGATACTAATTCATCTATTGCTCCAGATACATTACCATATGTTGGATTTTCTACTTTTATTGTGTTTCCATTTTTCATACCTGGTAAATCTATAGAGATATTTAAAGGTTTTCTTTTGCACATTAATATATTAGGTCGATTTTCAACAAAAGCATCATTTGCAAGTTGTAATGCCCCTGGGAATGTGCGATCAGTTACAGAATCAATAATTGAAATATCTACTGGTGATGTTGTAAGTGATTTTTTATTACGTTCAACTACTATAAATTTTCCTTTTGATTCAAAACCTTCTTTTGGAACAAAGCTTTCTATATTATCACCATTTACTGCTAGAATTGCATTTCGGTCATAATTTAAGTTTGCTATACCAGAATCGATATCACTTGAATTATTTGTTGTAACCGGTGATTTAACTGTAAGTGTTTTACCAAAGGTAACAAATGGATAGGAAATAACACATAAACTAAGAAATAAGCATACTAATAATTTTTGTGTTTTAAAATGTTTTTTTAGCCTCATAATATTTATCCCCCTCTTGTATATGATGTCAATTGAGTTTATCAATTTAAACTATTGTGATAGTTAAACTGATAAATTCACTTTAACATGAATACTAATACAATAACTAAAGTAAAGATTTAGAGGATTTTTATTGTAAGGGTTACTATAACTTATAATATTTACCAGGAAATGATATGGATTCAAATTAAAAAACGTAGAATTATCATTACTTTTTATAATGATTGATATTTAAATAATTGTTAATACTATTGTAGAAGAATTTATTGCTACAGATTTTGAAAAAATATCATTGGATTTTTTTAGAAAAAATTTAAGATATTTATTTTCTAAATTTTACAATAAAATTTCTTAGTCAATAGCATGTGCGGATTTTTTATAAACGTCTAATATATTAACTTCTTATAAATAATGTATATTTATAATCTTCAGAGAAGCTCAATATATTTTATGCTTTAGTAGAGTACCCTTTATGCTTGTTAATACGAAAAAAATTAAAATATTGCCTCATAAACTTTCTTATCTTATTGATTAAATAATATCAATATACTTTCATGGTATTTTAACCCTAAAATCCTTAAAATTACATATATTGCATAAATAATTCATGTTATGTAAATTATAGCATGAACTATTTATATAAAACAATAATATTATTTGAAAAATTATAATTTTATAAAATATTCACAAAAATTTATATTTGTATAATTACTCCACAACATTAATATGGAGAGGAAAATGTAATAAATTGATAATATTTGAACAACATATTAAATAATTTAAATGTAAAATGTTTCTTGTATTAGAGTTAAGCTGCAATGATAACTAATTAGAAGGTAATAGAAAAGTATTTTGTTTAAGGGTCGGTTCATAATTATATTTAAGTAAGGCTATATTATTTTATAAGAATTAAAATTTTAAAGAATACAGAGTAATCAATATAAGATATTAATAATTGGAGAATCAGAGAAGAAAGCATCAAAGTTAATAGAAAGTATAATTAAAGCAGATGTGGTAGTAGAATCATCAATAAAAAATATCATACTTTTTTAAGATATATTTTAAAGAAAGAGAATACTTATTATCTCAAGAGTTAAAGTAACTTTAATGCAAAGAGTATTTTTGCTATAATTATAAAAAGCTTATATTAGATTAATATTATAGACATTTATATACTTTAATTTTAATGTTAATCTTTATAAAACCATGGAGGTATTCTATGAAAAATTTTTTTACTATTAGTGAAATTTCAAAAATCTTTCATGTTCCTGCCCCAACATTACGTTATTGGCAACAAGAAAATTTAATTCATGTTGATAAAAATACTGAAAATGGCTACCGCCAATATGCCTTTCCAGAAATGCTTCAAATATCTGATATAATATTTTATAGAAGCCTTAATGTACCAATAAAAAAGTTAAAAGACTTAAGTAAGTTAAATCTTTCTATGATAGATTCAATGCTTAATGAAACACAAGTGGATCTTGAAGAAGAGATAGATAAACTAATTAATATAAATGAAAAATTAAAATCAAGAAGAAGAAAAATTGATGAATTGCTTGAAATTAAGAATAATGAATATAAACTTAATTTCCCGGATGTGGATAAGATAGTCTCTTTTAATTTTACGGAGGAAGATAAGCTAAAACTATATTTAGAAGATCAATATCATTACACAATTTTTTTTGATAAACATAAAAATGAATTTCTATGTAATTGCATTTCTGTACCCTATGATTTTTATAATTCTGAGATACTTTGGGATAAAAATGCAACTAGAAATAAATTTGCTCTATGTATAGTTAGGTCTGCATTTAATGATTGGTTAGATAATGATTTAGATGAACACTTATCATTTATTAAAAATCAAGGCTATTCAACTGGAACTGTAATTTGTAGATATTTACTATCTGCTTATGATAATAAACAATATGACTATTTTAAAACTTGGATTGAATTATTAGATTAAATTTAATTAACAAAAGGACTTTTAACTTATAATAAAAGTCCTTTTAATTATGCAATCATAACTAAACTTTACTTACCTTTGGTATGTTTCTAGTATTACAATGAATTCCACCTCCATATAAATTTAATGGTAATGTATTTATTGCAATCACTTTTCTATCCGGAAAAATATTCTGAAGTATGTTAAAAGCTTCTTCATCCTTCTTCTTTATATCTAAAGACATTCCTTCTTTATAATATTTTTGTGCAAGTACTAAACCATTAGTTATCAAAAAATTACAATAGCTTAAAGCAGGTAAAAACTTAACTTTTCTTGTTGGAAATGGGGCACCATCTAAAAAGTTTCCATTATTAAACTCATCAATTCCAATTTTATATAAATCATAGATGTCATCAACTTATCACTCCTAGTTAATCTATTATTTAAATATCAATTTTTAATTATCAACGTTCTAATCCTTAAAGTAACTTTAATGTCAAATATAAAACAAACTTTTTAAATTGTTTATATACTAATATTTTTATATTTAACTTAAATAATACTCTATATAATAATTAATTTTAAAAATTATTATACTAACTGAAATTATTATGATACTTATGATAGTTTTTATGGAGTAGTGTAACTATTTAAGGTACATAGAGAAGAAATGTTACAATAATTTAACAAAATTATTGAATTTATACATAAATATACTATAATTTAATTGTATGTTAATAAAAGGGGAGATTGGGAATGATATGCACAAAATGTAGAGCTGAAAATCAAAAGGATAGTTTGTTTTGTAACAAATGTGGTACAAAGTTATCATCAAATAATGAAAAACAAAGCAAAAGATTAATTAAGGACAAAATAAAATTGCTTAATAACAAAAAAAATCTTATTATGTTGTGCACAGTTTTAATAATAATAATCTGTGCAGTATCTGGAATTATTTATTTTAATAATCCTGTATCAAAATTTAAAAGTGAAATTATAAATAATAAACAGACAGAAGCGGTTAAACTCTATCATAATAAAATTAAAGGAGATTCAGACAAAGAAGAGAAAGCAATTTCATTTTTAAAGGGTGAAATTGCTGAAATTGAAAAATCATTTGTGGATGAAAAAATAGATTATGATAAAGCCAAAAGTAGGCTTGAGACAATAAAAAATACACGCTTAGTGCCAACCGATGCTACTAATTCAATCATTAAAGTTAATAATCTTAATAATTCAAGAATTGCATTTAAAAAAGCAGAGGAGTTTTTTAAAAACAATGATTTAAAAAATGCTATAGAAGAATATAAAAATGTAATATCTGATGATAAGAACTATGAAAAGGCTAAAGAACAGATTAAAAATAATGAAAAAAAGTATAAAGATCAAATATTAAAAAGTGCTGAAGAATTTGCAAATAAAAAAGACTATAATAAAGCAATAACAACATTGTCTGAAGCAATATCAGTTTTTTCAGATGATGTGGATTTAACCGCAAAAAATGAAACATATAAAAAATTACAACAAGAAAAATTAGAAGCTGAAAGGAAACAAAAAATTGAAGAATTAAAAGGAGTGCAAGAATTAGTTATAATTAGTAGCAGTGTAGTTTCAGACTATTTTAATATTCACGATGAAGCTCAAGTTATAGTGAAAAATAATACAAATAAAGTTGTTAAGAATTTTACAGTAGGTATCCTTATGTATGATGGTAATGGATATCCTCTTAAGTCAGGAATACTTGCTGGAGAAAATCAATTATTTAAAGGTAAATCTGAGTCAGCAAATATACAAGCAGGTGAAAGATTTGGTTATAATAGATCATGGAACTTATATACAAATTATGGAACTGTAAAAGAAGTAATTGCTTGTGTTAGAGATGTTGAATACTATGACGGAAGCAAATGGACAAATGATTACTATAATTATTGGCAAGATGAACATTTAGGTAAACCATATAAATAATTATAACTAAAACCTGTACTAAATATAAAAGTACAGGTTTTTAGATTTTAAAAAGAGATATTAATATATAAACAATGAATATGTATAATCATTGGAATAAAGGAAAAGTAAACCTTTATGTAATTACTGATTTAAACTATTAATAAAAAAAGCCTTGATTATTTAATGGTAGAGGTTAATAGGTTAAGATAAAGAGGAAAAGGAAGAGAGATAGTTTGTAAAACTATCTTCTTTATTTTGCTCTGAATAAAGTAAATATATCATTTAAAATACTTTACTGTGTAAAAGCTAAGAAGTACATTTGGATTTTAGAAATAGATATACTACTTCATAATACTTTATAAAATGTCAGTGAAGTAAAATTCTTTTAAAAGATTTTCTATTTAAGGTTCATTAAAGGTATGACATTAATTCTTTATAGATTTAGAAAGTGGAATGTAAAGTACTACAGCTACAAATATAGAAAAGGAACCATTAATTAGTGTTGCAGGTAAGCTTACAGCTGAACTTAATAGAGCTGCTGTAAATCCACTTCCGGCGAATAAAAGTGTTATGATTCCAAATAAAAATTCTCCTACAAGATTAAAGGCTATGCCTGCTACAGCACCTAAAATTGCATACTGAACTTTAATAGATAGTTTTTTAGCTGAGATACATACACTGCCTAATCCTATGCCAAGGATAAGAGAAAATATATATAACACAGGGTTTACTACTAGTTTTTTCTCAATTCCAGTTACAGTAATTTCATTACCAAAGACCATTGAAATAATAAAAAGTGTAATACCTATGCAAATAAGTATGACTGAAGCAATGGATATCAATTTTATAGGTGATTTTGCATCTTCTTTATCTCCTTTTGAGGCCACTATTCCTACAATTGCTCCTATACCGAATTTTAGTAAAAAAGTTTTTGGAACACTAGAGACATATCCATTCATTAGGTCAAATAGACCCATACCAATAGAACCAGAAAGTCCTCCTATGGTGCCTGAAAAAAGTAGTGCAGCTAAGATTACGAACATATTTCCCATGTGTAAAAATGGTTTACCAACAGGAGATGGTATTGGTATTTTAAAAAGTAAGGCTACATAGCAAAGAGCAGAAAAAAGTCCAATTAAAACCATAGTGTGTATAGAAAATTTATGTTGTTTTGTATTCAATGTATTTACCCTCCATTATTAATAATTTAAGTAGCTTGACCTAAGATTAATATAAGCTTCACATTACTGCGTCAGTTTCAGTCACTCCAGTGCTCATTTACTTTAGTAAACTCTGCTCTTCGTTCCTTCACTTCCTTGTTCTGTTCGCTTATATTAACTTTTCTAAAATCAATATAAGCTTCACACTACGTCGTCAACTGCGTTGGCTATGGTGCTTATTTACCTAAGTAAACGACCCTCCTCACTCACTTGTTTCCTAGTATTGTTCGCTTCTATTTAATTTTATACAGTACGATCAGTACAATTTTTCTGAATTTCTTCAATGAAGGAGTACAATACTCCTTCAAAATTAACTCCGTAATTAGATGCAGTTCCTTGTAAATATGTACGTTCAATTGAATTTTTAACTAAATTAACGGCAATTTTTATAGCCTCATGAAGACTAATCCCTCTTACTACTGCAGCTGAAAGAGCACTAGTAAAAAGGTCACCAGTACCGTGATAACTGTTTGGTATCTTTGTTGTTAAAGAATAGTGAACTTCTCCACTTACTGAATCATAGCAAGCAGCACCAATCTGATCATCATTAAAAGATACTCCAGTAAGTACAATTTTTGATGGGCCAAGGGTAGAAAGTTTCTTTAATAAACTCTCCACGTACTCATGGGTATATGGCGGTTTTACATATTTTTCTCCTAGGAGTAAAGCAGCTTCTGTAAAATTAGGTGTTATAACATCTGCAATTTTGCAAAGCTTTTTAAAACCTTTACACATTTCGTCATCTAATTTGCTATAGTATTTTCCGTTATCAGCCATTACAGGATCAATTATAACTATAGTTTTTTCATTTTTAATTAATGTTACAATATCTTCTAGTATCTCTGCTTGATGAGGATTTCCTAAATAACCTGCATATATAGCATCAAATTTTAAATTTAAAGAATGCCAATGTTTTGCCATGTTATACATATCTGAACTTAAATCACGAAAGGTATACCCAGTGAATCCGCCAGTATGAGTTGATAGCACTGCTGTAGGCATACAGGTACACTCTACTCCAGCAGCAGAAATTACAGGTAAGGCAATAGTTAATGAGCATTTTCCAAAGCCTGATAAATCATGTATTGCAGCAACTCTTTTTAAAATTTCCAATATTAATTTTCCCCCCCTCACTTGAATAATTTATATCCCTTGATATACTATACATAATATTTGTCATTATTAAAATGTACAAATATTAGAATTTTAACAAGGACAGTTTAGGGAGAGGGGTTTTTTTATATGGGTAAGATTAGTAAAACTACTATTAATACTGAGAATTTATTGGGAATGCCGTTATATATTCAGCTTTATAATCACTATAAATCACTTATTTCGTCAGGCAGCCTTAAATCGGGTAGCAAACTTCCATCTATAAGGCGCTGTGCATCAGAGCGAATGATAAGTCGTACAACAGTTGAAGCGGCATACTTACAACTTGCCGCTGAAGGTTATATTACATCTAGAGCAGGTAGTGGCTTCTATGTGAGTGACCTAAATTATACGGATATACAAACTCCATCCCTTTTAAACTATACAAAGTCAATAGTAAAAGAAGAGCCATTATATGATTTCGTAAGCTCCACTGTTGATCATAAAAGCTTTAACTTTGATTTATGGAGCAGATATATTAAGAGTGCACTTCGAAGTGGAGACAGGCTTTTATCTTATGGTGATGCTCAAGGAGAGTATGATCTTAGAGTAGCTATAACACGTTATGTAGCTGAACGCAGAGGAGTTATATGTACTCCAGAGCAAATTGTTGTTGGTGCTGGAGTACAGAGTTTGTTACACATTTTGTGCTCCTTAACAGGGGTACGGTCACCAGTTTTTTTTACAGGAGGAGAATTTGAACAAGGGAGATCAATTTTTCAAGATAGAGGTTTTGAGACATTTATATATGGTCCGTTGGCTAATGATCTATCTGAATTTGGGAAAGCAAAGGCAAAAATAATATACACATTTCCCTCCAATAGCACACCATGGGGAGATGTTATGCCTATACAGACTAGACTTTCGTTGTTATCCTTTGCTAAGGCTCAAGATTGCTTGATTATAGAGGATGATTATGATAGTGAATTTAGATATTATAGTCGTCCTGTTCCATCTCTACAAGGGCTAGATGGAGGACATAAAGTGGTGTACATGGGGACTTTTTCAAGACTCTTACTACCTTCTTTAAGAATTAGCTTCATGGTATTGCCTATGGAATTAATGGATGCCTATAGTAAGTGTGGAGAGGATTATAATCAGACAGCTTCAAAAACTGAACAAATTGCTCTATGTCAATTCATACGAGATGGCCACTTAGAGAAACAGATAAAAAAGGTAAGAAAACTCTATATGGCTAAAAGTAATCAGCTTTGTCTTGCTGTAAATAAGATTTTTAAAGACAAAGCCAAAGCAATATCAGGTTCTGGAGGATTTTTAATTCAAGTTGAGGTGAAAAGTAATCTCTCATCTAAGGAACTGGCAAGGCGTGCTGAGGAGGTTGGGGTTTTAGTAAAAGCCTTTGATTCTGTAGAGAAAAGCAAATATCCAACATTGTTGTTATCTTGTTCAGGAGTTTCAGAGGAGGATTTTGAAAAAGCGCTAAGGTTACTTAAAGAGGCATTTTTTAAGGAGTAGCATGATGAAAACTAGTAAATATGGGCTTTTGAAGATTTACCATTTTTGAATTTGGGATGGTGGCTTCAAAGGCTCTTTTCTTATTTGGTAGAATAGGTTAAAGAACAGATTTAAAATAATGAAAAAGAGTATAAAGAGTAAGTACTAAAAGGTGAGGAAGAATTTGAAAATGAAACATTAGTCTATAACAATGTATGGAACTTATATACAAATTATGGAACTATAAAAGAAGTAATTGCTTGTGTTAGAGATGTTAAATACTATAATGGAAGTAAATGGACAAATGATTACTATAATTATTGGCAAGATGAATATTTAGGTAAACCATATAAATAATTATAGCTAAAACCTGTATTAAGTATAAAAGTACAGGTTTTTTGAATTTTAAAAAGAGAGATTAATATATAAATAATGAATATGTAGTAATATCTGAATTATTTAAAAAACAAATAGCTAGAGATTTGCTATAAATATTGGCTATTCGACAATACCTATGGTGTACTATATAATTTTAATTATTAAAATAAAAGAAAAATTAGTTTTTATGTAGCCACTGATTTGACCTTGAATTATTAATAAAAAAAGACTTAAATACATTTCAAATGGATATTATTTTTAATCTATATGAAATTGTAGAAACAGTAAGATCTTTTTATGAAATGGAATTAAAAGCTAATTTAAATAGCTAAAAAAATTTAGCATTACCGATATAAAAATAGTTACTTATATGGAAATAGATTTATGAGGAGGGGTTAGTTGTGTTTAATAAAGATTCTATGACTCCAGCTGAAAGAGGGACTGCTATTGCCAAGGGAATGGAAGTGGATAGATTGCCATGCAACCCTAATATTGCAAATGGAGTTGCCAGGGTATATGGCTGTAAGATTTCTGAGTTTAATCACAATCCTAGAGTCATTGCAGAGGCACAAATGGCAACCTATCGTAAATTTGGCTGCGACAGTCTTCGCATTTTTACTGATTTGTTTACATGGGCGGAAGCCATGGGGGCAACTGTTACTTTCCCTGATGATGATACTGCTGATTTGGCAAAATCGGCAATTTTTAGTGTAAAGGATATTGATACTTTGCGTCCTGCTAATCCTTATAAAGATGGACGATTGCCAGTACACCTTGATGCAATGAAATATCTTCAGGATCTTGCAGAGGATGAAATAAAATGTTCTGCTGGTATTGTGGGACCTTTTACTAACGCATTTTTCTTGTTTGGTGTCAATGAAGCGCTGAAGCTCATACACAAAAATCCTGAAGCACTACATAAGCTTTGTCGCGTTTCTCTTGAAACCTGTAAAGCTTATGCAAAGGCAGCAATTGATATTGGACTTAGTCCTACCATATCTGAGCCTATGTCTTCTTGTACAGTTGTAAGTCCTAAGGATTTCAGAGAATTTTCTCTGCCCTACTTGAAGGAGCTTATTGATTATATTAAGGGATATGGCAGTAATGTAGTAGTGCATATCTGTGGACAGACTGATAAAATTTGGAAGGATATTGGGGATCTGGGTATCGGCGGCATGAGCATAGATAATATTGCAAGTTTAAAAGATTGTAAAAATACAATTGGAAGTCAAACCAAGATTCTAGGCAATGTTGATCCAGCTGGGATTATGTATTCCGGAACCCCTAAGGACGTTCGCATCAAAACCTTAGAGGGAATTTTAGATGTTTACGACTCGCCAAAGGGTTATGTTGTCATGTCGGGATGTAGCTTACCGGTAGAAACACCATTTGAAAATATTGAAACTATGATGAACACTGTTCGTGAAGTGGGTTATCCTGTTCAGCCAGAAAGAGTTAAGGAGCTTTTAGATCGTTATAGCAAATAATATATACTACAAGTTAAAGATAATATAAAAATAGACTTGATTATTTAATGACAAAGGTCAATACATTAAGATAAAGAGAAAAAAGAAGGGAGATAGTTTGTAAAACTATCTTCTTTATTTGTTCTGAATAAAGTACATATATCATTTAAAATGCTTTACGGCATAAAAGTTAAAAAGCACATTTGGATTTTAGAAATAGATATATTACTTCATAATGTTTTATAAAATGTCAATGAAGTAAAATTCTCAAAAATTCTTTTGAAAATTTTTTATTTAAGGTTCATTAAAGGTATGACATTTATAATTAAGTCATAAGGTAGCTACTTATAAAGAATTTAATGGAGGTATAGATAGTATGAAAAACATTATGAATATAACAAAAAAGAAAGCAGGTGCTTCTATCCTTTGTGGTGCACTTGTTCTAACATTAGGAACAGGAAAAGTTTTTGCTAGTGATGTTGATGATTCTGTTCAAGTAAAAAATGAAAATGGAGTTATAACGTACTCTATAGATGGAGGTCAAACATGGAGTGAAGATGCCCCTGAGGGTTTGACAGGATTTGAGAGCGAAGATGGGAAAATAAAAATTAAAAATGCTAATATTTCAAAAGATGATATTGGTATTGGTGTACAAGTAAAGTTAGAAGATGGTGTTAAGCTATATTCTATAGATGGAGGTCAAACATGGAGTGAAAATGCTCCTGAAGGTTTGATAGAATTTAAGAACGAAGATGGGAAAATAGAAATTAAAAATACTAATATTTCAAAAGATGATATCGGAATTAATGTAAAAGTAAAGTTAGAAGATGGTGTTAAATTATATTCTAAAGATGGAGGTCAAACGTGGAGTGAAAATGCTCCAGAAGGCGTTGAGGCATTCACCAAAGAAGATGGAAAAGTAGGAATTAAAAATTCTGGTCAAACAGAAAAAGGACTTTTTATAGGTGGACAGGTAAAGTCTGAAGATGGTATTTTATCTAAAGGCGGTAATAGTTTTATGGTGAAAAATGAAAATGGAACAAGATTTTATTCCGAGGATAGTGGTCAGACTTGGAGTGAAGATCTTCCTGAAGGTATGTCTATAGAAATTAAATAAGAATTTAATAAAGAAGAAATCAAAGAGTATCCGCAACAAATTGGTATAACAGCTTTTTTGGTGCGGATGCTATTATGATATAATATTTAAAGAATAAATATTAGTAATTTCAATATAACTGCTTAGGATAAAGTTGCAGATTACCTATTATATCAATAATTTATGCTTTTGACGTAGTAAAAAGGAGAGATGCATGTGCGAATTTTAATGGTAGAAGATGAAAAATATATGGCGGAAGCTATAGAACAGGTTCTAAAGAAAAATAATTATAGCGTTGACTTAGCTTTTGATGGTGAATATGGATTAGACTGTGGGCTTTCTGGTATATATGACATTATTATTCTCGACATCATGCTTCCTAAAATGAACGGAGTAGGCGTATTAAAAGAATTGCGTAAAAACGGTATTGAGGCACCTGTTATCCTGTTGACAGCAAAGGGCGAAACTGAGGATAAGGTTATAGGTCTTGATAGTGGAGCTGACGACTATTTGGCAAAGCCCTTTAAAACAGAAGAATTGATGGCACGTTTACGTGCTTTAAGTCGGAGAAAAAATGAGCTGATAAAAGACAACATTTTACAATACGCAGATATTGAATTGAATCCACTTACTTTAAACCTTAGCTGTGGCAGCAAAGAATTTAAATTAACTTTAAAGGAATGTCAACTGTTAGAACTTTTAATCAAGCGAAAAGATATTATTATTTCGAAGGACTCTATCATTGAGAAGTTATGGGGGTATGAAACCTGTGCAGAGGATAATAATGTGGAAGTGTACATATCTTTCTTACGTAAAAAATTAAGTCGTATAAAATCTCAAGTTATCATTCAAACAGTGCGAGGTGCTGGATATGTCTTAAACACTACAAAGGATGGAGATTGATATGTTTAAAAAGTTACGTAATAGATTCATTATACTAAATATGTCAATTATCTCCGTGGTGATGATTAGTGCCTTTGTAGTTATTTATTTTACAACGTATAATAACACACAAACAGAAAATAGAGATAAACTTGAAATGTTATCTTCAAGAGTAAATACAGGGGCTCTTAGTTTACCAGACGGTACAAAAAAAGATAATAGAATCATTAGTATGATTCCTTCCGACTCTTCTTCTTCTTTTCGTATACTTGTAAATTCAGATGGTAACATTGTTAAAATAATTTCACATATTGACATGTCTGAGGAAATATATTTTAAGGCAGCAGAACTTGCTTGGAATGAGAAAAAAGATTATAGCATCATTTCCCTTGAAAACAGACGATGGCAATATAAAATATCTCCTATTGGAAGAAATTTCATAACTCATGAAAATGGAAGCAAAACTATAATAAACTTTAATGATGGCAATTATCAAATTACATTTTTAGATGTCACAGATTCTCACAAAACATTGATGGAGCTCTTTACTACATTATTTTTTGTTGGGATTATTATGCTTTTTGTTATATTTGTAATCAGTCTTTTCTTTGCAAATAGATCTATTAAGCCTATTTCAGAGGCATGGGAGAAGCAAAAACAATTTATTGCTGATGCTTCTCATGAATTAAAAACACCTCTTGCTATTATAAATGCTAATTCTGATGCTCTTCTTGCAAATCAGGAGGAAACCATTAAAAGTCAGAAGAAGTGGCTTGATTATATAAAAAACCAAATTGATAGAATGAGTAAACTTGTAAATGATCTTTTATACTTGGCTAAGACAGAAGATACAAACAGCAAAATACTTTATATACCTTTTAATATTAGTGAGGTAGTAAGTGATGTCATATTATCAATGGAGGCTGTGGCTTTTGAGAAAGACATTAGACTTTTACAAGATATAGAAGCAAATATCATTATTAAAAGTGACTGTGAAAAAATTAAACAGGTAGTTACTATACTAGTTGATAATGCAATAAAATATACGGATGAAAAAGGGCGTATTGATATTATCCTAAAAAAGACAAGACATCAATTAGTGTTTTCTATTAAAAACAGTGGCAAGGGTATACCAAAAGAAAATATAACAAAGCTGTTTGATCGTTTCTATAGGGCTGACTCTGCAAGAACACAAGAAAATGGTGGCTATGGTTTAGGATTGTCTATTGCTAAAGCAATTATAGATAGACTGGATGGTAAAATTTACGCTGACAGTGTAAAAGATGAAGGTGCGACCTTTACTTTTATACTTGGATAATGCAGGCTTCTTCATGATGAATTAAAAACTAAGAATTAGAGATGAAGAGTTATGGTTAAAACTCCATGGCTAAAGCCTTTGGAGTTTTTTAGAATAAACTCTATTTTAAAAATTCACTAACAGTAAATTTCATCTTAATTTTAATGTGCAGCTCAATATAACTACAGCTCTAAATATTTTAATTCACAACTTTAATCAATGGACAATTGACAATTATGGCGGAAATTAGTTTTAATCAAACTAATTTCTTTAATAGATTTTTGTAGCGGCGAACATTGTTCGCCATTTTTTATATGTTCAATATCTGACAATGGAAATAGATTTGGGTTTTGTGGAGAACGCTGTTCTCCGCTACAATCAATGCAGAATTCACAAGTCATAATTCAAAATTGTTAATAAATTTGTCATAACCCTTCGGTAGTGCTTCACTATTTAAGGGTATTTTTTAGTGTTTGAGAATAAAGTTTCCATTTAAGGTTCGTTAAAGGTTGAGAAATTATAATGTTAAATATGGAGTGGTTATTCACAAAATATAAGACGTTAAAGGAGAGAAAATCAATATGTATGTTTTTCAAAATGCATTAAAAAATATAGTGCGAAATCGTGGAAGAAATATTTTGATGGGTATTATAATTTTTGCCATTATTGTTACAACAGTAGTCGCGCTGATTATCAATAACACCGCAAGTGGAATTATTGACGATTATAAAGCTCGTTTTGGCTCGGAGGTTACCATTACTCCAAATATGGAAAAAATGAAACAGCAGACCCAAACACAGGTGGATAATGGTAAAACCACTGTTAGAATGCAGCGTCCACCTATATCACCTGACCAATATATTGCCTTTGGTGATTCAGAATATATTTTAAACAGCACTTATACGGCAGCTGTGGGTGTTAAGAGCGAAAGTATTACCTCAATGGATGCAGATACCGCAGAAGGTGGAACTGCAATAGAAGGTAAACCCACAATGATGGGACGGGAAGGAGCAAATGGCTTTCAGCCAGAAATGCGTCTTTACGGAAATCTTTGGGAGGATTTTGAAGCTGGAGATCGTGAAATTGCAGAGGGCAAGATGGTAGAAAATAAAGATGAATGTGTTATAAGCACAGATCTTGCTGAGCTTAACAATATTTCAGTCGGAGATATAATTACTTTAGATGGAATGCTTACTGACGAAGAAGGTAATACCCATAATATTACGTATACATTAACTGTTGTTGGTACTTTTTATGATACAACAGAAGAATATTCCAACTCAATGTTCAAAAGTCCTTATATGAATAGACGTAATGAAATCTTATCTGATTTTGACACAGTTTTAGCTCCCATGGAGTCAGAAAAAAGAGGCATAGAGATTACTGCTACCTATTATTTGAAGAATCCAGATATGATAGAAAATTTTAGAAGTGAAGTATACGAAAAGGGTCTAAACGAAATATATGATGTTACAACAGATGAAGCAAGCTACCATAAAATCGTAGGTCCAGTTGAAGGCTTAAAGAGCATTTCTCTTACCTTTATGATCATAGTTTTGATTCTTGGTGGAATCATTCTTGCACTTCTTTCTTCAATTTCTATTCGTGAAAGGAAATATGAGGTTGGTGTTCTAAGAGCTATGGGTATGAAAAAAGGAAAAGTAGCTTTAGGACTTTGGGCAGAAATGCTCATCATAACCTGTATCTGCTTAGTGGTTGGAATAAGCTCAGGAACAGTTGCAGCACAACCTGTAGCAAATATTTTACTTGATAATCAAATTGTAGCAGCAGAGTTAGCAGAAACTAAGGCAAGTGCAGGGGGGCCTAAAATGGTAATAGTAGGTGGAAAACCGGCAAAAACTACAAATGCAGAGCCACTAGATAATATGAACGTTTCCCTTGGACTTGATACAATAGGAGAAATTATTGCCATTTCATTACTTCTTGCTTCAGTTTCAGGAATTGTTTCCATAGGTAAAATTACAAAATATGAACCTATTAAAATACTGATGGAAAGGAATTAGGTGAGACATATGAGTGTATTGTCATTAAAAAATGTAAGCTATAAATATGAAGGTGGAAAAAAGATAGTTTTAAATGGAGTGAGTGCAGAATTTGAAGCAGGAAAAGTTTACACCATTGTAGGAAAATCTGGTTCTGGCAAATCCACACTGCTTTCCCTTATTTCAGGACTTGACGTTTGTACGGGCGGCGAGATATTGTATAGGCAGGGAAATCTTAAAAATATTAATCGTGACAAATACAGGTCAAAGGACATCGGAGTGGTATTCCAAGGTTTTAATCTTTTAACAAATGCAACTGCGGTGGAGAACATTGTACTGTCCATGAATATCAGTGGTAGTGATGAAAAAGATAAAAAAACTTTTGCATATATGCTTTTGAAAAATGTAGGTATTGATAGAGAAACTGCAGATCGTAAAATACTAAGACTTTCTGGTGGAGAGCAACAGCGTGTGGGCATTGCAAGAGCCTTATCTCATAGTCCAGGTATTATAATTGCGGACGAACCTACAGGAAATTTGGATAAAGATACTGAAATGGAAATTCTCAAAATTTTTACTACCCTTGCTCATCAGGAGAATAAATGTGTTATCATTGTTACTCACTCTAAAAAGGTTACTTCTGTTGCTGATGTAGTTTTAGGTATTAATGAAGGTAGGCTAATACAAGTCAGTCAATAGGTAAGAAATTTGAAAAAAATAATAATCCAAATAAAAAATAATTTGATAAAAAGATGCAATGGAAAATTTAATTTTTATAGATTAATATTTAATAAATTTCTTTTAAAGTTTATAATAAAATTATGGACAAGCAGTTTTTCTTTAGTGATGGAGTGCTAAAGAAAATGATTAAAGATTAAACAAATTTAGATGTAGGCAGATAAGGGTTCATTTTCACATATAGAAGATAATACAAAGGAGAAAATTTAAAATGAAAAGTGAAAAATTGCAATATAAAATAAACTTTGTGAAGATAGTAAGTTTTTTATTATTAATTACTGCGTTTTTTATTCTTTGGAAAGTAATAGACAATCAATATATTGCTAAAGCTGCCGGAAGAAAAGAAAGCAAAACAGTTATTAATTCTAAAGATAATGTTTCTAAAGTAAAGCAATGTTTAGAAGTTCCGCTAATTATGCAAGAACCAGAGCTAGCACGAGGATGTGAAGTAACTAGTCTTGCAATGCTTTTGCAGTATATGAACATAGATGTGGATAAAATGGAGCTTTCAAAAAGGATAAAATATGTTCCATTTATAGATGAAGATGGCCAACGTGGAAATATGCATGAAGGTTTTGTTGGTGATATGGAGACTTTTGATAATAATGGTTTAGGTGTTTATGTTGAGCCAATCATTGATTTAGCAGAAAAATATGTTTCTTCTGAAAGAATTATAAATCTTACAGGAAAAAGTATGAAAGATTTATATAATCAAATTGATCAAGGTCATCCAGTCTGGGTGATAAACAACTCCAGTTTTCAAGTATTATCTTCAGATGAATTTGAAACTTGGAATACCAAAATAGGTGAGATGCAAGTTACCTATAATCAGCATAGTGTGATTATTACAGGTTATGATGATAAATTTATCTATATTAATGATCCGCTTTATCCAGAAGCTAACCAAAAGATAAATCGTGTAAATTTTGAAGAGGCATGGGAGCAAATGGGTTCCCAAGCAATGACCATTAAAGAATAATCTTTTAATATATCAAAGAAAGAGTATATAGGAGATAGGATATTATAACTATTCAAAAATATGAAGACTTAACTAAACAAATTGTAAATACAATTTGTTTAGTTGTATTTAAGTAATAAACTTAAAAAAGTTTTAATTTGAAAATCAAGCTCTTCAAAAATAGCTAAAATTAGTGATAAATCTAAATCAGTATAGTTTACTTTAAGTTATAAGCAGAAAATCATAACAATTGATAAATATCTGCCTTAAATATAAAAAGGCTAATTTTTGTAGGTGAGCTGAATAAAATTAAATAAAGATTAAAATGAGAGAAGTCAATTGGACTTCTCTTATAAATTTTTAACAATAAATAGATTAAAAATTTATAAATCCATATTAAGAGTATTGAGATATTTATAAAAATAGCCACTGGCTATAAAACAAAAAACATTGTTTTATAGCTAGTAGCTATTTGTTTTTATATATTAAAATGTCATAGGAGAATCTATAGTAAATATAGTTAAAAATTTAAATTTTTACGAAATTCATTTGGAAGTAAGCCTGTATTTTTATAAAATAATTCAGAAAATCGACTTGCATTTTTATAACCTACAATTTGTGCTACTTGATTGATATTTAAATCTGTATTTAAAAGTATATGTTCTGCTTCATGCATTCTTTTATTTTGTATATATTGGGTAATTGTACATTTGTAAACACTTTTAAATGTATATTTGAGCTTAGTTGTACCCATGCAGGCAATTCTGGCAAGTTGTTCTAGATGAATATCAAAAGAGTAGTGATCATCAATATATGAAGCTACAGTTCTTATACTTTCCATATCCTGATTGGATATTTTTTTAGCTGGTGATGTAGAAGCCAGAGTTTTTGATTTATCAACTATTAGAGAGATGGCTTCAGCTACTTTACTTTCATAAAATAGTTTTGCTGACATACCAGTTCCGCGATAGTTCTTGAGCTGTTTCAATAAATGGACTAATTCAGGAAAATTAGTAGCACCATCTATACTTAAAAAAGCGGAGCATGGATTTTTATATTCTCCAGGGTACTTTGTTTTTAAATAATCGTTGTAGTATTCCGGCATAATTTCAATGCCAATAGAACGAATAGGAATATTTTTATGAAATAGAGCTTGATATAAATTATAATTTCCAATAAAACCTCTGATACAGCCGCAATTTATTCGTTTATATGGTTTAAATTCTTCTCCTGATCCTGATTCAAAGTAACTAATGCTTAAATATTCTGGTATTTTATATTCAAGAAATATGTCTTCGGAAAATACAAAATCATGAATAGAAATAGAAAATAAGTTTTTATGAGTATAAACCCAATAATGACCAGAACTTTTTTCAGAGAGAATAGAATATGTTATACCTTCACTGTTAAAACCTTTATATTCCTTATCTAAATAAAAACCATACTTCATTAGACAGGGATCATGTATTTCTTTTATAATATCCTCCATCTCATTACCTCCTTATACCATAATTAAATGAATAAACATTTCAAATAGATATATATTAAAATTAAATTGACTACCTATAGGATTTCATGAATGAAAAATGAAGAATGAAAAATGAAGAATTATGGTTAAAACTCCACGGTCAAAGCCTTTGGAGTTTTCGTGAAATAAATTTTATTTTAAGAAATTCACTAAGGGTGAATTTCATCCTAAATTCTTCATTTTTAATTATTAATCCTTAATTTTTAAGGGGTTAATCTGTTTTTATAAGAAACTTATTTTCCAGAGTATATATTAAGCTTTCACATTGTATCCCTATACTTCATATCAAGGTTAGTTAAAACTAACTTTAAATCATTATATCGTCTAATCAGTAAATAGACAAGAAGATGAGAATAGAAATTGAAAATAAGCTGTCATGTGAATCATTTAAAGAAGAATTTTTAAAAGAAAAACGGAGAGTATTTCCTAGGAATAATCTATTGGAATAGGATAAATATAAAAATTTATAACTAGAAGATATGCATCATCCTCTAGCTTCTTTATGGTTGTAGATAAAAATATTTGTTATGCCACGATTAGACGAAAATATACCATGATTAGACGAAGGTTATAAAAATAATTGAAAAGTGAAAAAAGCTAATGTATCATCATATTTGGTTAGTATAGACTAACTCTCGAAATCCAGGAGGTGAGAATGTTGAATAAAGTGGAGTTTAAAGCATCAAAACCTGATCCTAGAGTATTGATATTTCAAGTGATTGTTGTATCAAGCCTCAATTTTGTAATAAATCGTCCTATAGAGCTATTATTTTTATTTATTGTAATGGATATCTTGATGATATTTCAAGATATGACTTCAACAGCTATTAGGTTTGCAATTACTTATATATTGTTATATGTAGGTAATGCTTTGCTTATATATCTACAAGTGCCGCTTATTACCATGATGTTTACAACATTAATATTCTTGTGTCTTCGTTTATTTCCAGTTTACATGGCATGTATTATACTACTTGAGAAAGTCTATATGGATGAGCTTTTGTATGCATTGGAAAAGATGCATATTCCGAAAGTAGTAATTCTTCCATTAGCCGTAGTGTATCGTTATGTTCCAACAATAAAGGATGAAATAAAACAAGTAAGAGAAAGTTTAAAGATGAGAGGAATAAATACTTCTTTTATTGGAATAATAACACATCCTATAAGTGCTGTAGAAAACTTTATGATACCGCTGTTAATACGAAGTGGTAAAGTATCTGAGGAGCTATCAGCTGCATCACTATGTAAAGGGTTTGATACAGAACATAAAAGAACATCATGTACTGAAGTGAAATTTCAAATAAGAGATGCTATTTATTGCCTTGGATGCATAGTTATTTCCGTCTTATTTATAGTAATTCATAACAGTAATATTTTCATTTAAATAATGGAAAGAAATGAGGAGATTGATTTGGATGAGAATCAAAGTAAGGAACAATACTAATGAAAATGTAATTGAATTTAATAATGTTAATTTTACATATAAAGACAGCAAAGAAAAAAGTCTACTAGATTTTAACTTAAAGATAAAACAGGGAGAGTTTATTGTACTGACAGGAGAAAGCGGCTGTGGGAAAACAACAGTAAATCGATGTATTAATGGTTTGATACCAGAATTTTATGATGGTGAGCTAGAGGGACAAGCTATTATTTATGGTATGGATATAAGTACCACTCCACTTAGAGAAATTTCAAGAGAGGTAGGTTCTGTATTTCAAGATCCGCGGTCACAATTTTTTACCTTACATGTAAAAACCGAAATTCCATTTCCAAGTGAGAACTATGGAATTAGCAGAGAAGAGATACAGAGTAATGTAAGAAAGTCCATAGAGGATTTGAAATTAGATTCTTTAATGGATAGACAAATTTTAAATTTATCAAGTGGTGAAAAGCAAAAGATTGCAGTTGCGTCTGTTTATGCACTAAAACCTAAAATATATGTTTTAGATGAGCCATCAGCCAATATGGATGTGGAAGGAACTAAACAACTTTTTGAGATTTTAAAAATATTAAAGTCTAAAGGACATACAATTATAGTTTCTGAACACAAACTATATTATTTAAAGGATTTAGTAGATAGAGTAATTATAATGAAGAAAGGAAAAATAGAAAAAATCCTTGAAGGAAAAGTTTTTAAACAAAAATCAAATCAATGGTTTGATGATATGGGACTTCGTCATATTGCATTAGATACACTTCCATCTCCACAGGTTAAAAAAATTTCAGCAAAAGAAAAAAGTTATCCATTACTTCAAGTAAATGATCTTAGCTTTGCTTATAAGATGGGAAAAACACTATGGTCTAATATCTCTTTTAATGCCAATGGAGGAGAGATTATAGGAATTATGGGGAGAAATGGTGCTGGAAAAAGTACTTTAGCAAGAGTACTTATGGGGCTTACAAGACAAAAGTATGGAAAGATATACATAAATGGAAAGCCTGCAGGAAAGAGGTGTCGTATTAAAAATTCTTTCTATGTTATGCAGGATGTAGATTATCAATTATTTGCTCCAAGTGTATGGGATGAAATGCTTGTTGGTAAAAAAACGACTAAAGATATAGAGGAAAAAGTAGAAAAATATCTTAAGTTATTTAACTTAGAAAACTATAAGGATTCTCATCCTGCATCACTTTCTGGTGGGCAAAAACAACGTCTAGTAATTGCTCTTGCATGTATGCAGGATAGTAAATTTTTATTTTTGGACGAGCCTACTAGTGGATTAGATGCAAAAAATATGAAAATAGTTAGTGATGTTTTAAAAGATATGGCAAAAGAGGAAAAATGTATTTTTGTAATTACCCATGATTATGAGTTTGCATTGAATACATTTAACCGTTTATTATATTTTGATGATAATAGAAAATTCAGTAGTTTACCCTTTAATGAATATTCAAGTGAATTAATTTATTCAAGAACTATGAAATAACTTTATAATAAAGGAGATGTTATTATGGCTAAAAAGAAAGATAACAATAATGATGTAAGAAAGCTGATAACAATTGGGATATTTAATGCCTTGATAATTGCAATATTTTTTCTTTTAGGATTTACTATAGGTCTGTTTCCACCAATTTTAGTAGTACTGCCAATTATTTTGGCACTTGCTGGGGGGATTATCTTTATGCTTATCATTGCAAAAGCTGATATGACTGGAATATTTGTTATAAGTGGCACACTTCTTGGACTATGCTTTTTAACTATGGCACCTGGTGGTGTTATGGGGATTTGTACTTTCTTTGGAGGAGTACTTGGAGAAGTTATATTTAGCATTATGGGCAGAAAAAAATTCTTAGCAGCAGCTACAGGTTTTGCTACATATATGCTTGGATTTGCTCTAGGAGAATATATTCCTTTTGTTTTTATGAAGGAGGCATATATTGCTCAAGAATCCGCAAAGGGTTCACAGTCCATAGAAATATTAAAAAGATGTTTAAATATAGTAAATGTTCAAACTATGATTATCTTAAGCATTATAACAATTATTGCTGCATATGTAGGAAGCTTATGGGGCAAAAAACTTCTTCATAAGCATTTTGAAAAAGCAGGAATTGTATAAGAAATAATTGAAGAAACTTATATTTAATATGGATTTTAGATAAGAAAAAATATTAGATGATTCTGTAATACATGCATATAATATTTAGTAACTTTAGGCATTTGTCTATAACAATTGTTTAAGCTTTTTTCTTAGCTTTTAGCTACTATAGGCATATAAGAGAAAAAACTGAATTCATTGAAAAAACTACCTAAGTGTTATATTATAGTGAATACAATCACTAACTAGTGGAAAAATATGTTCACTAGCAATATAATATTATATTTTATATTATGGAGGGTAGCAATGTATGAATCAGGAGAAAATTATTTAGAAACAATTTTAATATTAGAAAACAACAACGGTAGAGTAAGATCCATTGACATTGCAAAAGCACTTAGTTTTAGCAAACCAAGCGTAAGCCATGCAGTGGGATTGTTAAAAAAATCAAAATATATTAATGTAGATAGTAAAGGATATATAACTTTGACTGAGATGGGCCGTGAGAAAGCCGAAAGTATATATGAACGTCATCAGATATTGACTGAATTCTTTGTTCAAACAGCAAATGTATGTGAAGAAATAGCTGAGAAAGATGCCTGTAGGGTTGAACATATAATCAGTGATGAAACTTTTCAAGGAATTAAGAAGTTTTTAAAAAAATAGTATGGAAAAACAAATTGTGAATACAATTTGTTTTTTTTATTATATTATGTTTTCTTGAACTTAATGTATAAAATTTATATCATAGAAAAAATATCGCATATATATAATCTTTAACTCTAAAGATAAATAGTGAGTAAAGAAGTATATATAATTGATTATGATTTCTGGCATGATTTTCATAACTATCTACTAAAATATGCAAGAAATAATAGAGATTTTGAAAAGAAACTTAAAATTGATGAACAGTATACTTACTTTGGAGGTATTATCGATGAGTCTATATTATAAATATAAAAAAGAAAAGTTTTTAGAAAAGTATAAATGTGCTACATCTGCATTAGAAGATTTAAAAGCTTCTTTAAGTGAATATAGACAAAATAATAACAGAATTATAAGAAGAGCTATATTTGCCTTTTTCCAAGATTTTTCTGAATATATCATTGATATGTGTGAAAGTTATATAGTAATAAATAACGGAAAAATAGATAGCTCTACCTCTGTACTACAATTAATAGAGATTTCCTATGAAATGGAATTCTTTGATGAAACACTTAAAGATTATTTATATAAGTGTGTAAAACTTAGAAATAGATATAATCACGATTATTACAAAAGAGAAATAGTTGAAAAGCAGATAGAAGAATTTTGCTATTCTCAAATTATTTATCTAGATATCTTTTTAGAAAATAGTAAGGATGATATTATATTAAAATATAGAAAAAATAATTATTCATTGAGATTATAGAGAAATTATAGGTATAACACCTTGTGCTATTATATTACAAATTTCTTAAATACTGTATTATTCAGAAATGAATTTTATAGTAATTTTATTTTTCTTCAAAAAATTTGAGCTAGTTTTAATTAAGAAAAGAGCTTAGCTAAATAATTAAGCTCTTTTGCTGTTAAAGTAAAATCTTGTTATTCAATAAAATTTAAAAGGGAAGTTTGGTAACTTTATAATCAATTCCGAGTTCTGCATACCAATCATTTAGGCCAAGCCATAGACCTTCACAGAGCTTATAAATATATTCTTTATCATTCAACTTCCCATCCATTACACAAAAAACCAATTCTTCGTATCCAGAAGGTTTACTGTTCATTTTTAAAGATTCTTCGAAGGTTCTTGCTCTTGTACTATAATATTGCTTATTAGCAAGTCCAATAAGTTTTGAGGTTTGCCAAATCAGATCTTTGGCACCAAGAGGTAGGTAATTAAAATTTTTGCAATTGTAATTATTTCTTATTTTAGCCATTGTTTCATAAGGCTCCCAAATCATAAATTCTCTCATTGTTTCTTTGATAGCTGCGTCTGGAACATGAAAAGGAAGTTTTCTTACGTCATTAAAAAAATTATTTGGGTCATAAATGGATAAAATGTTTATGAACATACCTACCCGTATTGCCCAAGAGTCATCAACCATCATGGCTTCATTTAAAAATTCATTTTTTTGCTTTGTATTAATCTCAATCTTGAATTTTTTATAAATAAATTCGTAACTTTTTATTTTAAATCCATCTTTAGTTACAACGTGCATTTCAATATCTGAAAATGGTCCATCATTTCCTAAGGCTAAGGAACCATAAACTCCAATAGCGATTATATCTGTTTTATAAATAGATAGTAATTTATTTTTTATAAGATTAATAATTTCTAATTTCTCATCCCTAGAAGTTGAAGCAGGATATGAAAGCATTGACTTCTACCTCCTTAAATATATTAACAATTTTACTTAATTTTATCATTTTGAATTCAATAGGAAAAGAAAGATTTCATATATTGTTATACTTCTGACAAAATAATATAGTATATGGGATTTAGCTAAGTATTACAAAATAATGTAATATCTATGAAGTAAATGGTATAATTATTGAAAGTTTATATGAAATAAGTTTAACGTGCTATTTGGGAGGGAATTATGTCAAATATCTTTATAGATTTACTTAAGGAATTAGATGGAGAGGAACTCTTTAAATTTGAATGTGAAAATAGAGAGTTCTTTGAAACTATGGTGCTATCTAGAGGAGATAGTTATTATAACTATGATAATTTCAAAAGCATATTAAAGGATATTATAGATGAACAAGAAAATGGACTTCTATATATGTACTTGATAAAGGACGATTGTAGTAGGATTGTTGGAAGAATAAATCTAGTTTCTATAGTAAGGGGAAGCTTCAATAAGGCTGAATTGGGGTATAGAATAGGTAAAGAACACATTGGTAAGGGCTATGCAACTAAGGCGGTAGGTCTTGTTTTAAATGAAGCAATTAATAGGTACAAGCTTCACAGAATAGAAGCAGGGACATCACCTGACAACATAGGTTCACAAATTGTCTTAATTAAAAATGGCTTTCAATTTACAGGGAGAAGCAATCAGTGTATTTATCAAAATGGAAAGTGGTGTGATAGTGTAAGTTTTGAAAAAATATTAGATTAAAAGGTTGAATATTAAAAATTTATAGGATGCTTAAATAAGTGTAATCTTATTAATGTATATAATAAAAATCTAAATAATTGAGGAGATAGAAATGGTAAATTCAAAAGGATGGGAATGGGAAAAAGTAAATCAGTCACCTTGGTTAAAGCCAACTGAAGATAGTTATTATCTGTCTAATAAATGGTTAGAATTAAATTTTAAAAATATTTTAGATTTAGGTGCTGGATTAGGACGACACTCTATATTTTTTGCAAAACAAGGTTTTAGTGTATCAGCTATAGATTTATCAGATTACGCAATGGACAACCTAAAAGAATGGGTTGAAAAGGAAAACTTAAATATTGATATTAGAGTTGGGGATATGAATGCCTTACCTTATGCCGACAATTCTTTTGATTGCGTATTTGCATATCATGTTATTTCGCATACAGACACATTAGGTGCAAAAAAGGTTATAAGTGAAATAGAGCGAGTGCTAAAACAAGGTGGAGAAATATATACATCAATGTGTTCTAAGGAAGCTTGGGATTTTGCTAAAGCTGGATTCCCTAAAATAGATGAAAATACAGTAATAAATAAAGAAGATGGCCCAGAAAAAGATGTACCACACTTTTATGCAAATCGGCAAGATATTTTAAATTTATTCCACAATTTTGATATAGAAAAAATACGCCATATAGATTATTGTTATTTAAATGGTAAAAAGCAAGATTCTAAATATTATTATATAAATGCATGTAAGAAATAGATGATATTTAAATAAATATTGGATGATACCGATAGGAGAGATGTTGTATGGATATTAAATTAAGAGATTTACAGCCATCTGATAAAGAATATTTCTTTTCTTGGATAAAAGATAAGGAGGTAATAAGATATTCTTTATCTACATTTCAAAAAATGAAAAGCAATGATGAAATATCAAATTGGTTTGATGAACTTTTATTGGATAAATCATCTTATAATCAAGCTATTGTAGATAACTGTAATGGAAAACTAATTGGATATACTGGTATAGTTCAAATCAGTGAAATAGATTTATCTGGTGAATATTTTATATTTATTGGAGATAAATCTTATCATGGAAAAGGTGTTGGTACATTTGTAACAAAAGAAATTGTTAAATATGGATTTGAAGATTTAGGTCTTAATAGAATAATGCTTACTGCTTCTGAAAAAAATGTAGGAGCACTTAAAGCTTATACTAAGGCTGATTTCAAAACAGAAGGTATTATGAGACAAGCATTTTATAGAGATGGTAGCTTTCATGATAAAATTATTATGGGGATTTTAAAAGAGGAATGGATTAAGTGATAATGTTTATAGAGGTATAATTATTTAAGATAAACTTTAGGAGGCACAAGATTTTATACTTTTAAGCTTTCTATTATTAGGTTTCTCATTAAGATAGAAATGGAGATGGGTCAAATTGGATAGATTATCGGAAGAAAAAGCTTTTTATGGTGATAATATTACTGTAATAAAAAGAGATGAAAATTGTACTGTATATAAAATGGAAGATATCACTGGAGAAGGTACCATGACCTGCTATAATGTGTTTCCTGGCATTGATTTGATGTATAATGATTTTCACATGCAAAATTGTTTCTCAGAGTTTTTACCTAAAGTTAAGATGATAGGAATTGATCATTGTCAAGAGGGTCGTATCGAATGGGAACTTGAGGGCGGCTTATATATGTATTTGCAGGAGGGAGATTTACAGATTAATTCAAGAAATCATCATGCTATAGGATTTGGACTTCCTCTAAAACATTATCATGGAATTACAGTGGCAATATATATTGAGGAAGCATCGAAAACATTATCAAATATTTTTGGCAGTCTTTCCATTGATCTACAAGAATTATATAGCAAATTTTGTTTAGGAAAATTGCCTTTTATTATGCGTGCAAAGGACTCCATTCAACATATCTTTTCCGAACTCTATACTGTGCCTGATAAAATTCGTATAAATTATTTTAAGATTAAGGTTTTAGAACTACTACTGTTTTTAACAGTAGTAGATGTATCGGAAAAAGCTGAAGAACGACCATATTTTTCTAAAAAGCAAGTTGAAAAAGTAAAATTAATTATGAAATATATGACTGATAATATAGAAAAAAATATTACCTTAGAGAAATTATCCACTCAATTTGATATGCCACTTACTTCTATGAAGAATTGCTTCAAAGGCGTTTATGGTACATCAATGTCTGCATATATGCGATCTTATCGTATGCAAACAGCGGCGTTAATGCTCCGTGAAACCAATGAAAGTATTACTACAATTGCAGGGAAAGTTGGCTACGAAAATTCAAGTAAATTTGCCTCTGCATTTAAAAAACTTATGAATATTTCGCCTTCTGAATATAGAAAAAACTTTGTATAAATGGAGTGGTCTTCTTCTTTTATGTTGTTATAACATTATCATATATGTGTTTATAAGTGCCGAAAGGCGCTTTTATTGGACATTAGAGTTAGGGTATCCTAACTCTAATGTCCAATTGGAGCATATTTAACCCTTGCGGAGTGGCAGACATATTTATGAATGATTAAAATAGGGATTAGTTAGTTGTAACTAATCCCTATAATTGTTTTAAAAGACTAATTATAGACATAGAAATCTATGCATTCATACCGCAATAGAAAGACAAGAAAAAGGTATAGTCTTTAAAACTAAAAAATCTGTGAGAGGTGAGAGTGTAAAATGAAAGAAAAAAATTGGTTAGGAACAGTTTTAACTTTTGCATCAGAGTGCAGGTTGAAAATGATCTTTTCAGTAATATGCGCCATAATCAGTGTTGCAGGTGGAATTGTACCTTATGTAGGAGTTTATCAAATCATAGTTTCATTTTTCGATGGAAGTCAAACATTAAATAATATATTATTTTGGTCAGTAATATGTCTTGTAGGGTATGTGGTGAAGCTTAGTTTCTATGCCATATCTACTATGTTAGCCCATTTTTCTGCATATACCATATTAGAGAATATGCGACTTAAGGTTGCTGATAGATTAATGAAAGCACCACTTGGTACTGTGTTGAATCAGCCAGTAGGAAAGCTTAAGAATGTTATTGTAGATCGTATTGAAACTATTGAGCTTCCGTTAGCTCATTTGATTCCAGAGGGAATCTCTAATTTACTTTTGCCTATAGGTGTGTTTATCTACATCATTATGATAGACTGGCGCATGGCGCTTGCAGCAATGGTCACGGTGCCAATTGCAGTTGTAGCATATGCAATTATGATGAAGACATTTAATAAACAGTATGCGGATTATATGGAGTCCAGCAACTATGTAAATAGCGTGGTTGTAGAATATGTAGAGGGAATCGAAGTTATTAAGGCATTTAATCGGTCTTCATCCTCTTATGAAAAATTTGAAAAAGCAGTAAAGTCTTTTAAAGCATATACACTAAACTGGTTTGAAAGCACTTGGAAACTTATGAATTTTGGTGGATCAGTTTTACCATCAACTCTACTTGGTACTATGCCTATTGGTATGTACCTTTATATCAATGGCTCTTTAAGTCCAGCGGACCTTACAATGTGTTTAATATTGTCATTGGGAATTGTAGCACCATTGACTAGTTTTACTGTATTTGTAAATGAGATTAAAGCTATAGAATATGCTGTAAAGGATGCATATGAATTTTTAAATTTGAAAGAACTTGAAAATTCATTAGAACCAGTAACCCTTCATCAATATGATATTGAGCTAAAAAATGTATCTTTTTCCTATGATACTGATAAAAATGATAATTTAAATAGTGAAGAAAATGATGTACTTAATAATATTAATTTAAAACTTTCACAAGGAAACTTTGCGGCACTGGTTGGTCCTTCAGGAGGAGGAAAGTCCACTGTTGCAAGATTGATTGCAAGGTTTTGGGATGTGAGTAGTGGAGAAGTGAAAATTGGAGGTATTAATATAAAAAAACTTCCACTGTCACAACTTGCTGATACAGTGAGTTTTGTAACTCAGGATAATTTCTTGTTTAACTGTTCAATTATGGAGAATATACGACTTGGTAATCCTAAGGCATCAGATAAGGAAGTAATTAATGCAGCAAAAGCAGCTTGTTGTGATGAGTTTATTCAAAATCTTGATAAGGGATATGATACCAATACTGGAGAGGCAGGAGGAAAATTATCTGGGGGAGAAAAACAAAGAATTGCTATAGCAAGAGCTATATTAAAAAATGCACCTATTGTTATCATGGATGAAGCAACAGCTTTTACTGATCCGGAAAATGAAGATAAACTTCAAAAATCTATTGCTGCCCTTACCAAAGGTAAAACCTTATTAGTGATTGCTCATAGATTGTCTACCATCAAAAATGCAGATAAAATTATCGTTATGAAAAAAGGATGTATTATAAATACAGGTACTCATGACGAACTTCTTAAGGAGTGTGAACTTTATAAGGGAATGTGGGAGGCTCATATTGGTGCAAAGAAATGGGCAGCTAACAATGAGAAAGGAGTAGTGAAGTAAGATGTTTAAATCAATAAAAAGAATTATTGAGTGGTCTGGACAGCGAAAAAAGCGTTTATATATAGGGTTTATATACTCCTTCTTTAATACTATGTTTACAGCCATGCCAATTATGGGAGCTGCATATGGATTGAATCTAATTATAGAGGACATGCAGGGGAATAGCAAGCTAACAATAGATTGGGTATTCTATATGTTAGGATTTATGATTTTTACTGTAATGGGTAGATTTTTGTTTGCTTATCTTCGTGCATCTACTCAAGAAAGTATTGGACATGAAGTAGCAGCAGAACAAAGAATTAAAATTGGTGACATATTAAAAAGAGTATCTTTGGGCTTTTTTAGCAAAAAGAGTGCTGGAGAAATTGCTTCAGCTGTAACAACAGATTTGTCTTTTATTGAGATGTACGGAATGAAGATGATTGATGTTGTAGTAAACGGATATATTAGTGCATTTACAATGGTGTTTTGTCTGGCATTTTATAATTTATGGATTGCTCTGATTGCAGTAGTAGGTATATTGTTATCTGCACTATTCTTAAAATTACTTGGTAATAAGAGTAGTGAAAATGCACCGATACATCAAAAGGCACAAGATAGCATGGTTACAGCTACTATTGAGTATATCAGAGGAATGCCTGTAGTTAAGGCATTTAAACGTGATGGAGTTTCCATAGAAGGTATTAACAATGCCTACAAGATGAGTAAAGATATAAATATGAAAATTGAAAAGAATTATGTTCCTTATAACTGTCTCCATTTATTCGCTCTTAAGGCAGTATCTGTTGGCATTGTTCTTGCATCAGCAATAATGGCGACAAATGGAGCTATGGATATCCCTACCATGCTTATGATGGCTATTTTCTCTTTTGTCATCTTTGGACATATTGAAGCTATAAATAATGCAGCTCATGTATTAGAAATTATTGATGCCACATTAGATAAATTAGATAGTATAGAAAATGCAGAATTTATTGATAAAAACAGCAAGGATATGGAATTATCCGCATATGATATTCAATTTAAAGATGTTACCTTTGCATATGAAAAGCGAGAAATATTAAAGAATATATCATTCACTATGCCAGAAAATACTACTACAGCAATTGTTGGTCCTTCAGGAAGTGGAAAATCAACTATATGTAATCTAATTGCTAGATTCTATGACGTTGATAAAGGAAGTGTATCAGTAGGAGGTATGAATGTAAGGGAAATGACTTGTGATAGCCTTCTCAAAAACATCAGTATGGTATTTCAAAAGGTATATTTATTTCATGATACGGTGCTTAATAATATTCGATTTGGAAAACCAGAGGCAACCTTTGAAGAGGTAGTGGAGATAGCTAAAAAAGCTTGCTGTCATGACTTCATTATGAGTCTTCCTAATGGATATGGAACAGTGATTGGCGACGGTGGTTCAACTCTTTCTGGAGGGGAAAAACAACGGATATCTATAGCTAGAGCAATGTTAAAAAATGCTCCTATTGTTATTCTAGATGAGGCAACTGCCAGCATAGATCCAGAAAATGAACATGCAATACAGAAGGCTATTAGTACTTTAGTACATGGAAAAACCATTATAATAATTGCACATCGTCTTGCTACTATTGAAAACGCAGATCAAATACTTGTAGTGGATGAGGGGCAAATTGTACAGAGAGGAACTCATAAAGAATTAATAAATCAGAAAGGTGTTTATAAAAGATTTTTAGACATAAGAAAGACAGCGGAAGGATGGAGTATTTAAAAATATTTGTACTGCATAAATACAAAAATAAGAGGAGCTATTGTAGCTTCTCTTCTAAACTTTTATACATAAATATAATACAAGTTCATAAATGCATACTGAAAATATTGTTACATTATATTAAGAAAGGTATAATTATTTAAGATAAACTTTAGGGTGTACAATAATTAATAGTTGTTACATGCATTAGAGGAATGCGGGAAAGGTTAAGAGGGCATTTATCTATAACAAACTTTAGAAAATGTTAATTGATAAAAATATGAATAAGGTAGTATTTAGAGATGCTACAGCAATTGATTATTCTACCTATTAAATTTAGCAGAGCTGGTATAGATTATTCCCTAGAATCAATAAAAATTTTAATAAAGAAAAAGAAGAAAAAAAGCAAATTAGGTAAAATCGAAATAAAAAATTAAGAAAAGGTAGGGTGAGAATAAAATGACTAAAGAAGAAGTAATGATATATTTAAAAGAACATGGCAATGAACAAACCAAAAAAATCTATTTAAGCCATGGGGCAAAAGAACCTCTATATGGCGTAAAGCTTGGTGATTTAAAATTGCTAAAAAAGAAAATTAAGACTAATCATAATTTAGCCTTAGAATTGTATAACACTGGCAATAGTGATGCAATGTACCTTGCTGGACTCATAGAAGATCCTAAAGAAGTTTCTATTGATCAAATGGATGAATGGATAAAAGCTGCTAATTGGGATATGCTTAGTGACCGCTGTGTAGCTGTAGTTGCAGCAAAAACTCCCTTTGGATTTGAAATTGCACGAAAGTGGCTCAATAGTAGTGAGGAACTAATAGTATGTGCAGGCTATGCCATTTATTGTACTTTATTTACTATATTAGATGATAGTGAAATAGATTTAGAAGAGGTTAAAAACATTTTAAATAAAATAGCAAATAATATACATAATGAAAAAATTCGATTACAAAATTCTATGAATAATTTTGTAATAATGGCAGGTATTTATATAAAGCCACTACATGAATTTGCATTAGAAATTGCTGAAAAAATTGGAAAAATTGAGCCTGTTATAGCTAAAAATAGCTGTAATACTCAGACAGCAGCGGAATATTTAAAAAAATATGCGGAAAAAGGGAAAATAGGCATTAAGATTAAAAACTTAGGACGTTAGAAAAAAATAGAAAATTACTTCTATTAATGAATTTTGTGGAACCCTTATCTTTAAAGTAGTTTTTTATATGTGAACCCTAGCAGGTGAACTACCTACTAGGGTATTTTATATTATAATTTATAGATCTAATTTAACTTAACTTTTAATCCTGTTTCTCATATACAAATTCTCCATCTATCATGGTCTTTTCAACCTTAATGTCTTTGATTTCAAATTCATCTATGGTGAATATGTCCCTATCCAATACGATTAAATCAGCAACATAACCTGGTTTTAATCTTCCTTTAAAATCTTCTTTAAACTCATTAAAAGCACTACCAATTGTGTAGGCATCAATAACATCTTCAAGATACATCCTTTCATTTGGATAAAAACCTCCCACTGGATTACCATCTAATGTTAGTCTTGTTACTGCACAATAAATATTTGAGAATGGGCTACAGTCTTCTACTGGAGAATCTGTTCCTAAACTTATTGGAGCTCCCAATTTATATAAAGTATTAAAAGCATAAGAAGTACTTGATAATTTCTTTCCAACACGTGCCTCTACAATTTTAATATCGTAGTCTAAGAAAATAGGTTGGTACATAACAGGGATATTCAATTTAGCAATTCTCTTTAATTGTTCCTGACTTGTGATTTGACAATGAACAATGCCGTGACGAAGAGGATTTTTCTCATTCTTCATAGTTTTTTCATAGGCATTAATAACACTTTCTATGGCACCATCACCAATTGCGTGAGTTGCTACAGTAATTCCATGTTCTGTTGCTAAATCGCATAAATCTTGTAGCTGTTTATCGCTTAATGCTGCTACACCTTTAGTACCTGGAGCATCCTCATAATCCTTTAACATTAAAGCAGTCCTAGCACCTAAAGAACCATCTTTAAATAGTTTTAATACACCTTTTGATAAGAATTTTTCATCATATTGTCCTGTCTTATGTTCAGTTTCAATATAAGCTTTGAAATCATTTATATTTTGAAAATTGTATTGGTGACTATATCTTAATTTTAATTTTTTATTGTCATAAATATTATGAATTATATCGAACATTCTTTTAAAATCATTGCCCATGATATCACATGACTGAACAGAGGTTATTCCAACACTTAAAGCATAATTTGCAGCTTTTATAAATTCGTTTTCATTCTCTTTATCATCTTTTTTGGGGATAACTGATTGAATAACACGGACAGCGTTTTCGTTGAATATACCGTTTGGCTTTCCGTCGTTTCCAACTTCAATTACACCACCATCTATAATAGTACTTTCATCTACAGCTAGTACTTCTAAAGTCTTGGTATTTCCTACTGAAACGTGTCCACATACTCTATCAAAGACAATTGGAATTTCTGTAGATATTTTATCTAAATCAAAGCGATTTAATAGACGCTTTTCACCAGAAGTGAAGTAATCTTGATTCCATCCTCTACCACTTAAAACTGTTATATCTTTATTTTCTTCTATAAATTTTTTACCCAACTGAATAATTTCATCAATTGATTTAGCGGATGTTAAATTACAGGAACTCATAGCATCTCCCATATGTGACATATGAAGATGGCTGTCGTTGAAACCTGGTAAAACAGTTTTTCCTTGAAGGTCTATGATATTATCAGCATTGTTTTTTAAGATTTCCTCATTGGTACCAACTTGCTGAATAACACCATTCTCAATAAAGATTGCTTCCTGAAAATTATTTTTTTCAACATAGATTTTGCAGTTTTGTAAAATTGTTTTCAAAATATCATCCCCTTATATTTTCTTGTAAAGTTTTATTTTTTCTATCAAAATAGAAGTAAAATAATGTACCAATGGCTGGCACCAATAAACCAATAATTGAGGTTTGAGGATCTTCAATAAAGGTATTTATCATTAATCCTACGAAGATAAAAGTTGTTAAGATTACTGTAATAGGATAGCCAATTACTTTATAAGGTCTTTCTACATTAGGACGTTTTTTCCTGTAAATCATAACTGCGTATACACCTAAAGTATTAAACATCATTCCAGAGAATACAACTAAAGAAGTTAATTGATTTAAGTTTCTAAGTAATACCAGTATCACAGATATTACACATTGTACTATTAAAGGAGCATAGGGCACTTTGTGTACAGGATGCAATTTTCTAAAACTTTCAAAGAAATGACCTTGTTCACTCATTGCATAATACATTCTTGGGAAGGCTAAGATACAACCATTTAAAGCTCCAAACATAGCAACTACCATTCCTATTACAACTAAAATACTACCAGTATTTCCTAGCAATTTTTCTGCTGCATAAGTTCCTAAATAATATTGATTATTAGATATTAAACTTTCAATTTCATCAATAGGTATAACCTTATATATGGAATAATTAAATAATGTATACAGTGCTGTTATGGAAAGGATAGAAATAATGATAGCAAGGGGTAAATTTTTCTTAGGATTTTTTACTTCTTCAGCTACGGTATTTAAATTAGTCCAGCCTTCATATGCCCACAAGCTTGCTACTACAGCAAAGGCTATCATACTAATAACTGAGCCAAAGCTTGCATCTGCTGTCTTGGGAACTAGGCTTAAATCAGGTGATACTTTTCCAAATAAAAGTCCTAAGATCATTATGATTCCAATAGGAATTAATTTTGCGATCATAGATAGATTTTGCAGTTTAGAACCAAATTTAACACCGAAATAATTTACAATGGTCAATGCTATGATTAAAAAGATAGCAAGAATTTTAATCGTCCATTCTCCAAGAGGCATAATAATGGTTAAAGCACTTGGTAGTGCAATTGCTATGGCAGCAATAGAGCCAGGACCAGCGATTAACCAACTATTAAAACCACCTAAAAAACCAACCATAGGTGAATAGGCCTCACTTAAATATACAGTTAGTCCACCAGCACGGGGATCTGAAGCGCCTAGCTCAGCATAACAAATACCACCTAATAGAGAAACTAAGCCTCCAATAATCCAGCTTAATAAAGCTAAGCCAAGACTCATTCCAGTTCTCATTAATACATATGAGCCTAGATAAAAAATACCTGACCCTACCATTATACCTCCTAAAATGCTGACCCCACCAAATAGACTAATTTCTTTTTTAAAACCTGAATCCTTTACTTGAGTTAAATCATTTAAATTATTATTAGCCATATATTCATCCTCCTTTTTAAGTAATTAATTATCAATGTTAGTTCATTAAATTTACAATATTGTAAGAAAATTAAAATTAATACGAAAAATAAAAACACCTAACAGGTTTGTCGGGTGCTTATATGCGTATAGCAAAGCTAAAGACATCCTCTCCTTTCTGGCTCAATGTGAGATAGCGCAACATCAAAGTATCGAGCAAATACGATGATGACAGTCCTGTACCTATTAAATACAGACCCAGCATCAGATTTTGGTATCTGAAACTTCGGCGACGGCTCCTTTCACTATATGTCATAGGTTTCCGACCTCGATATAGTTAATATTAGCAATCGCGCCTCTACCCCACCCTTAAGGATGAGGATTTTTATGAAATTTTAATTTTTGATATCGTAACATGATATTTACATCTTGTCAACTCTATATGATTATATATATTTAAGGGATGGTTCATAATAATATTTATAAATTATTATTGACATGTGCATGAATGTGCATATATAATCTTAATTAGGTGATAGATATGAATGAAAATGATTTAATTTTAGACTGCGCCAAAGAAATAGAAGAAAGTATTGATTTTGAATTTTTTAAGACTTTATTTGATCCAGTACGATGTGATATTATGAAATATCTTGCTGTTAATGGCATTAAGAATATCAAAGATATTTCTGAAAATTTTACACAGGACCGTTCAGTTATTTCAAGACATTTAGAATTAATGCATAGATATGGAATAGTTAATAAAACAAAAGAAAATAGAAGTGTTTTTTATGAATTGAACGATAAATATATTCTTGAAAAATTTGAGTTAACAGCAATCAATTTAAAAAAATTAATACAGCAGTAAAATTTAAAAAGGCAGGTATGCCTTTTTAAAAACATCATAATATGCATATATGTGCATAAGAGTATTCATTCACCGAATTAATTGAAAGGAAAGAATAAATATGAATATATTATCTGTTTTAGCAAGTCCACGAAAGCAAGGAAATACAGCTATTTTATTAAAAGAGTATTTAAAAGGTGTAGAAGATTTAACACCATCAGCCCAAATAGAAACAATTTATCTCCAGTCAAAAAATATACAATATTGTACAGGCTGCAACACCTGTCAAAAAAGTAGTCAAAGTCAATGTGTATTAAAGGATGATATGCAGGATATTTATAAAAGTGTGGAAAAAGCAGATATTTTGGTTTTTGCTACCCCTGTTTATGTTTTTAATATGAGTGGACAGTTAAAAACTTTTTTAGACCGGTTATATGCAGTAGATCATAATATTTTATTAAATAAAAAAATTGTACTATTAACTACCTATGGCGATATCAATGAAGCCAATGCAGGGGTTGAAAACATCGTTAAATCCATCAACATGCTTTCCAATTATCTTGGTATGGAGTTTATACAAAACCTTAATGCAAGCACATATGAATTGCAGGTTTATGAAAATAATCAATATAAAAAGGCTTCCTATGCATTAGGAGCAGACATTTTAAAATATTTATAATATTTATTGAGAGGTGATTCAAGATGGTAACAATTATATTTTCTCATCCATGGCACGGAAGTTTTAATAAGGCTATACTGGATACAATAACAACTGCTTTAGAAAAAAAGAAAAAGGAATACCAGGTAATTGACTTAAATAAAGATAACTTTAACCCTGTTATGACTGAAGGGGAATTGGCTTTGTACTCAAAAGGACAACATAAGGACCCTTTGGTAACAAAATATCAAAATATGCTAAAAAAAACAGATGAAATTATTTTTCTATTTCCTCTTTGGTGGTACAATACCCCTGCTATCCTTAAAGGTTTCATTGATAAAGTTATGTTGAAAAATTTCTCATATACAGAATCGAGTTCAGGTTTAAAGGGGAAATTAACCCATATTAAATCTGCCAAAGTGATAACAACAGGTCAAGCTCCACGTTGGTATGTAAAATATCTTGCTGGTAATATGATTCAGAAAACATTTATTAATGCTACATTAAAAGGTGTTGGAATTAAAAATGCCAAGTGGATTCATTGTGGGGATGTTTCTAAAGGCGCTCAAGTGAAGAGAGAGAAATTTTTACAAAAGTTAGCGATTGACATTTAAGTATTGTATATATTCAGATGAAATAATAAGTAAAAACCTTGCAAATACATAGTTATTTTGCAAGGTTTTTATTTTATAGTTCTTTTACTTTTACATAGAGAGGAACTATAGATAAAAGAATATATTAAAAAACTTGAGATAAACTATTTGCTGGAAGAGTGAAATGAAGTTGAATGTAGAATTGAATAATAAGTTAAATATATAAGCCAGTAGAGATTTCAATTTGAAATCTTTACTGGCTTTTTTAGTAAATATCTAAAGAAATTAATTTGTTTTAAATTAATTTCATCATTTTTAATTTAAGTGTAACTTCTTCAAGTTTTTTTCGTGTAAGCTTATGAAGGAAGAGTTAGGAATTAACTTTTTTACTGAATGGTGGTGATTTATATTTGTGATGACAACATGTTAATGGAGCAAACTAAAAATGGTGATACAAAAGCTTTTGAACAACTTGTTCTAAGACATAGAGAAAAAGCAATTGGTTTTGCATTTAGCTTTTTGACAGATGTATATATGGCAGAAGATATTGTACAAGAAAGTTTTGCAGCTATATACATAAATCGTCATAGATACAAGGCTAAAAATACATTTAAAACATTTCTGTTTGCAGTGATAAGAAACAAGTGTATAGATTTTATACGCAAAAATAAAGATTCTAATATTGTAAGTCTAGAAGATGTAAACTTAGTAAGTACAGAACCAACTTTATATGAGTTAATGGAACAGCAAGAAAGGCTAAAATATTCAGCAAAGCTACTTAATAGCCTAAAGGCTGATTACCGTATTGCATTTTGTCTTTATGAGATTTATGGATTTAGCTACAAGGAAATTGCAGAAATTATGGACAAGTCATTACCGCAAATAAAAATCATCCTTTATAGGGCAAGAAACAAACTTCAAAAATATGTTAAGGAGGATATGCAAAATGAAAAGTGAACGAGAATTTTTAAATGGTATGTGGTGTAAAGTCAATATTTTAGAGTATGAAGAACTTGAAAAAGTTCGTATAAAAGCCCTTAATCGCAGGCTTACTATAAAAGCCACGGGTACTGTGATTTTCACTATAATAGCTTTTATATTTGTTATATTGTACCCACAATTTGTTGGTGATGCAATATATCCTCTAACCATTGGGGGATTGTCTATTGCGTTTATTTTTGAATATTTATCAACTAATACATTGGAGGATAAAACTTATGGAAATTATGATATCTAATCTTACTAAAAAATTTGGCAAGAAAACAGTACTTGATAATATAAATCTTGAAATACCAAGTGGTATGTTTGGACTACTTGGTAGAAATGGTGCAGGGAAAACCACACTAATGCGTATACTTACTACACTTCTAATTAAAAATGAAGGAACTGTAACGATATGTGGTGTTCCTATTGAAAATACAAAAGATATTCGTAAAATGGTAGGATATTTACCACAGGAGTTCTCTATGTATCCAAACATGACAGTATATGAAGCTATGGATTATCTAGGTGTACTGTCTGAAATACCAAAACAAGAGCGGAAAAAAATTATCTTAGAACTGTTAGATAAGGTTAATTTATATGATTGTCAAAAAGTACGAGTAAAGGCACTATCAGGAGGCATGAAACGACGACTGGGAATTGCTCAAGCTATTATGCATGCGCCAAAGATTTTAATTGTTGACGAGCCAACAGCAGGGCTTGATCCTGAGGAAAGGATACGTTTTAGAAATTTACTTTGTGAAATTGCAAAGGATCGAATTGTTATCCTTTCCACTCACATTGTAGAAGATATTGAAGCAACTTGTGAAAACATTGCAATTTTAAATAATGGCAAAGTTATTTACAAAGGTACAACTGGGAAACTTGCTGAGTTTGCAAGTGGTAAGGTTTATACAATTACTGTATCGCAAAAGGATTTGAATAATATTAAAGATAAATGTATGGTGACCTCTATGCTCTCACAAGGCAGCAATGTCACCCTTAGAGTTTTGGCAGATAGTAAGCCTTTTGATACTGCTATACCATGCAACTCTACCATCGAAGATGGATATATGCTACTGATGGGAGGGCAGGCAAAATGAGCTTATTTTTTAAAGAGTGCAGAAATATATTGAAAACATATATATATTATATTTTTATTGCAGTTGCAGTATCATTTTATATCTCACAAATGGGAATTACTACTTCGGAGGATTTAAAAACATTACTTTCTCCACCACCTAAAATAGATATGGAAACACATTATGCTCCTTATGGTGAAAAAGAGTCTACACCGTCAAAGGAAATGATACCAAAGACAGTAGATAACTTATATCGTGAATATAAAGAAAATTCATATGTGACTTATCCACTGGGATTTTATAAAATTGTTAAGTTAGATGATAGTGAAACAAAAAAAATAGAACTTTTTTTGGAAGAGATAACTGGGAAAACTATAGAAGAATTAAACTTACTATGGGAGAATACTAATTCCGCTTCTTTACCAGTTAGTGAAGATATAACACTCGAGAGATTTAAGGAGTTAATGGCAAGTATTGATAAGCTTTTAGGAGGAGGCTCTGCCTATGGAGAAGATTTTATCGGTAGGTTCACTCGTATACCTGTTACCTATGAGGAAGCAGTTGAAGAATATGAATATATGATACAAAATGATAAATTAACCAACGGATATGCACGATTATTCTGTGACTATATGGGCATTGTTATGGGGATATTTCCTATATTTGTAGTGGTATTTACATCAATTAAGGATAGACGTAGTAAAATGGAGGAGCTTGTTTATTTTAGGGAAACTTCTTCTTTAAAGCTTGTTTTATCACGGTATTTTTCACTTGTTTTTATGATGATGTTGCCAATCATAATATTAGGCATTAAAGAAACTATAACTTTTATGTCCTTTGCAAACAGTGAGAATTTGACTATTGATTTATTTGCATTTGTAAAATATATAGTGTGGTGGATATTGCCTACACTTATGATTGTTACAGCTATAGGAATGTTTCTAACTACACTGACAGATACACCAGTGGCTATTGCAGTAGAGTTATTTATATGGTTTTTCAACATAAACAATATACAACTTACAGGTGACTATCCACTTTTAGGATTATTTGTTCGTCACAATAATCGTGGCAAGGGTATGTTGATTGGGGAAAATTTTAGTAAAATTATGACAAATCGACTTGTAATTACAGGACTTGCACTGTTAATAGTTATAATAACTGTATTTATATATGAACAAAAAAGGAGGGGTAAGCTTGACATTAGGAGAAAAATGGGGAAATGGTTTAGCTTTAATAAAAGTAAACCTAAAGTTAAGTACACTCGCTAACTTAGCATTTTCAGTTGTATTTTTATTTGCTCTGCCCTTCATTCAAGGAACATCAAACCTTAATGCAGTGTCCAGTGCAATTTGTCTCGAAAACTATGTGGCTATCATTGGCATCATACTTCTTGTGCCAATATTTGCTCCTGAGGAAGAAAGAGAAATTGATGAAATAGTGGCATCAAAACCAATGTCACTATTTATACCTTACACAGTTAGAATAATTCTAAACTTAGTAATTATTTTTGTTTTAGTGGGTTCTTTTATATTGATATTAAAGCATAAGGGCTGTGATTTTCCACTTATAAAATATATGTTAGGTACTTTTTTATCTGCTGTATTTTTAGGAAGTGTAGGACTTTGCTCATCTGCTATATCAGGCAGTACTATACTTGGTTATATGGCTTCTATTGGTTATTTAATATTAAATATGGCCACAAAAAATAAGTATGTAGGCAATTTTTATATATTGTCTATGAAGAATGGCAGTTTTGATGAAAAATATTGGCTGCTTGGTGGTAGTATTGTTTTAATTTTAATAGCGATTGTTGCTAAATGGTTAAAAAGAAAGCTAAGTTAAATAATATTAATATATAAAAATATACCCCTTAATTCAAAGGGGTATATTTTTATTATTATAATTTTCATGCATTGAAAGTATATGTAATATTATATACAATAAATATTGGATAATATAAGTATATTATATATATTTATCCAGTAGTATTACATATAACAATAACTTATTCATAACTTGATAACATAAAAATGGGGGAAGAATAGAATGAAAAAGAAAAGTAGGTTAATAAATATTTGTCTAACATTTATAATAGCAATCTTACTAATAGGAAGTATGTTATATAAAAATAGCTCACTTTATATTAGTTCAGATAGCTATCTATCAAGTGAAGAAGCAAAAAGAAGTGTTTATTCTATGAAAAATGAAAAAGACACTGAAGATGGCAAAAGCTTTGATTTTGATAGATTTACAGGTAAATGGTCAATAATAGAGTTTACTTCAGACAAAGATAATAAAATAACTATAAATGATAATACAAAAATTAACAAAGGTAAGTTTTATGTTGTAGTGTTAGATTCAGATTATAATATAATAGCTAAAAAAGATGAATCAAATGAAAGTGGAGATATAAATTTTACTACACCTAAAAGTGGGAAATATATTATTAGAATTGTTGGAAAAAATGCAAGTGGCAATTTAAATATAAAAATAAATGCAAATAATGATATAAAGATTTCTCATAAAGGTTTTTTTGAGTAATTAATTTAATAATTCTTTAGTAGTAATAAAAATTTTTTAGTATAACTGCTACTTACTTTAATAATTGAGAGGAAATTTCTCTTTCAGAAAATTAAGAAAAGTACTGTACAAAGTATTTTTTTAATGTTATATTAAATAATGTAAAAGTTAATAAGAAAATAAGTTCTTCAGGGCAGGGTGAAATTCCCTACCGGCGGTAAAGCCCGCGAGCGGTTCATGTACATGGACTGCTGATTTGGTGAAGCTGATAATTGATTATCTGGCAATTCCAAAGCCGACAGTAAAGTCTGGATGGGAGAAGAAGCAGAGAGAATATCTCTACTTATTTTGATGCAGTCGTTATATTTATTTTGCGGATGTTTTTTTGATGCAATCTAAATTTAATAACTATCGAATTTTATGCCCTGGATATTTTTATATTCAGGGCTTTTTGTGTTTTAAAAGAAAAATTCTCCTAACTATTGCCTGAAGTAAAAAGGAGAGGATTGCTTGGATGAAAATTATATGGCAAGAGCTTTAGAGCTTGCAAAACTGGGGATTGGATATACATCTCCAAACCCAATGGTAGGATGCATCATCGTAAAGAATGGACGTATCATAGGTGAAGGATGGCATATGAAATATGCTGATCTCCATGCAGAGAGAAATGCATTTTTAAGCTGCATAGAAGACACGAAAGGGGCAGAATTGTATGTGACTTTGGAACCATGCTGTCACTATGGGAAGACACCACCCTGTACAGAAGCCATTGTGGAATATGGGATAAAGAGGGTTATTGTAGGTTGTACTGATCCTAATCCTCTAGTTGGTGGAAAAGGAATTGAATTTTTAAGAGAACATGGCATTGAAGTAACAATTGGAGTATTAGAAAAGGAATGTAGGAAACTAAATGAAGTATTCTTTCATTACATTTCCACGAAAGAACCTTTTGTCATATTAAAATATGCAATGACCCTAGATGGAAAGATTGCATCTAGTACAGGGAATTCCAAATGGATAACAGGAGAAGATACTAGAGAACATGTGCATTATCTCCGAAAAAGATACACAGGAATTATGGTAGGAATAGGAACAGTACTAGCAGATGATCCAATGTTAGACTGCAGAATAGACCATGGAGTAAATCCTATTCGAATCATATGTGATTCCAACTTAAGAATTCCACTAGAGAGCAAAATTGTAAAATCATCTCATGAAATTGAGACGATCATTGCTTTTTGCAAAGGAGATAGAGAGAAGAAGTATAAGCTTAGCAAGGCAGGGGTAACTCTTATGGAATTTCGTGATAATGAAAGAATTGATTTAAAGAAGCTCATGGAAAAGCTTGGCGAAAAAGGCATTGATAGCATTCTGCTTGAAGGGGGAGGAACCTTAAACGAGGCAGCTCTAGAGGCAGGAATTATAAAAAAGGCGTATGTTTACATAGCACCTAAGATAATTGGAGGAAAAGAAGCACTTACGCCTGTTGAAGGTAAAGGACGGGAACAGATGAGTGATGCCTTTCAACTAGAAGATACCACAATAATAAAGTTTGAGAATGATTTCTGCATAGAAGGATATTTGAGGAGTTGAAATTATGTTTACTGGAATTATTGAGGAGATAGGAACTATAAAGTCAGTTAGAAATGGAAGCAAATCATCTATTTTAACTGTTGAATGTAAGGATGTTCTGGATGAAACAAAAATTGGAGATAGCATTGCAGTTAATGGAGTATGTCTTACCGTAACTGATATGGCAAAGGATGGATTTACTGCAGATGTCATGTCTGAAACAATGAACAGAAGCACTCTTGGGAATATTGGAAGCGGTTCAAAAGTAAATCTAGAAAGAGCTATGCTTGCCAATGGAAGATTTGGAGGACATATGGTATCTGGACATATTGATGGGATAGGATGCATATCGCACATAAGAAAAGATGACAATGCTGTTTGGTACACCATTACCACAGATAAAAAACAGCTTTGCTATATTGTGGAAAAGGGATCTATTGCAATAGATGGAATCAGTCTGACCATTGCCTGTGTAGATGAAGAGGGATTTAAAGTATCAATTATACCTCATACGCAAAAAGAAACTATTTTATCTTATAAGAAAATTGGTGATAAGGTAAATTTGGAATGTGATATGGTAGGAAAATATGTTGAAAAGCTTTTAAAATCAAAGGAATCAGAAGAAAATAGTAAGATTACGGAACAGTTTTTAATCGAACATGGTTTTTAGGAGGATGATATTATGAAAAAAATAAACACAATAGAAGAAGCAATAGAAGATATCAGAAGTGGAAAAATCGTTCTAATTATCGATGACCCTGACAGAGAGAATGAAGGAGATTTAGTATGTGCAGCAGAATTTGCAACACAGGAAAATGTAAATTTTATGGCATGTTATGGAAAAGGATTAATATGTATGCCTATGAGTGCCAAGTTAACTAAGAAGCTTGGATTAGAGCAGATGGTAAACAATAATACAGATAATCATTCTACAGCTTTTACTGTTTCTATCGACCATGTAGATACCACTACAGGGATTTCTGCTTATGAAAGATCCATTACTGCTATAAAAGCGGTAGAAGATGATGCTAAGCCGGAAGATTTTAGACGTCCTGGTCATATGTTTCCTTTAGAGTCAAAAGATGGCGGCGTAATTGAAAGAAGGGGACACACGGAAGCAACTGTTGATTTGGTAAAGCTTGCAGGACTTAAAGAATGTGGATTATGCTGCGAAATTATGAGAGAAGATGGAATGATGATGCGTACCACAGAACTCTTGGAATTTGCAAAAGTACATAAATTAACGGTGATAACTATTGCAGATTTAGTATCTTATCGATTAAAAGAAGAAAGTGTTATAAAGAAGAGTGCAAAAGCAAAGCTACCTACCAAGTACGGCGAATTTACTATTTATGGTTATGAAAACACATTAAATGGAGAGGAGCATGTAGCTTTAGTAATGGGAGATGTGGCTGATGGAGAACCTGTTTTATGTCGTCTCCATTCTGAATGTTTAACTGGTGATATATTAGGCTCCCGTCGCTGTGACTGCGGTGAACAACTTGATACTGCTATGAAAGCTATTGCAAAAGAAGGAAGAGGAATTATTCTGTATATGCGTCAAGAGGGAAGAGGAATAGGACTTATCAATAAGTTAAAGGCCTATGAACTTCAAGAACATGGGTGTGATACGGTAGAGGCTAATATTAAGCTTGGTTTTCCAGAAGATTTAAGAGACTATGGAATTAGTGCTCAAATATTATATGATTTAGGAGCAACAGAACTTTTACTTTTAACAAATAATCCTAAAAAGATAACAGGACTAGCTGATTACGGTATTACTATAAAAAAGCGTGTTCCTATTCAAATTAATCCTAACAAAGATGATAGATTTTACCTTATGACTAAACAAATAAAGATGGAACATATGACAACTTATTAGTGTGATATGACGAAAGTATTCATGGTTAAGGGAAGAAAATTATAAAGAATAATTGGAGGAAAAGAAATGAGAAAATTGGAAGGAAATGTAGTAGCAAGCAATATAAAAGTAGGAGTTGTAGCAGCAAGATTCAATGAATTTATTGTATCAAAATTAATATCGGGAGCTCAGGATGCATTAATACGTCATGGAGTTAATGATGATGATATTACCCTTGCATGGGTTCCAGGAGCTTTTGAAATTCCATTAGTGGCACAAAAGATGGCGTCATCTGGAAAATATGATGCAGTTATTTGTCTTGGAGCAGTTATTAAAGGTTCTACTACCCATTATGACTATGTGTGTGCAGAGGTATCAAAAGGAATTGCTTCTATAGGGTTAGCAACAGGAATCCCTACGATTTTTGGAGTGCTTACAACAGATAACATTGAACAAGCTATTGAAAGAGCGGGTACAAAGGCTGGAAATAAAGGATATGATGCTGCTTGTACAGCAATTGAAATGGTTAATTTGATTAAAAATATTTAGTTTAAGTAGTGTTAATCAACCTATTTGATTAGGTTTTCATAAGGAAGAGGATTTCAGAGTATATTTTATAATACATTTTGAGTGTGTGATAAAGTTAGAGAAAAAATAGTTATATATAAAGTATATCCAAGAATTTTAATTATTTATTGAAGTGTGGAAATTAGGTTCATGAGCAATATCAATTATTGAATTTACTAGCAGATTTAATAAATTAACTAAAATTTTAAAAGACTTTACTTATCATAATTTTGCGTTATAGCATTGAAGTGAAAAATGTAATTAAATAGACAAAAAACCATACAATTTGGACTCTTAAGAATCTAAATTGTATGGTCTTTATCATGGAATATTAAAAAGTATTTGCTAAATGTAACCATAATGTGCTAAAATGATTTTGGAAAATTGAATATATTGAAAATAGGTTTGATAGATATTTTAATATCTATTAATTAAAAGGGAAGTGGGTTTGAATCCCACGCGGTCCCGCCACTGTAATAGATGAGTTCCTGCAATTGCGCCACTGGGAAACTGGGAAGGCTGCAGGAATGTTGATGCTTAAGCCAGAAGACCTGCCTGTTTTAGTATACTAATAACTCTACGAGCGATGGGGGGGTATAAATGTTTGAAAAATATTTTTTTGGATAAATAGCCCTTTAACTGTTGTTAAAGGGCTATTATTTATGAAAAAATAATTTATTTTATAGGAGGTGAAAGGTTTTCTTAGAGAAAAAGGTTTGTATAATGCAAATAATGTGCGTTATCAATTAATAATATACATTTTAAAATGCACATAAAATTATATAAGAATGATAAAAATTTGAGAAATAGTTTTAATCACATTACAATTATCGGAAAATTTCAAATTACCGAACTAATTTAGGAGGAATACTTATGAAAAAAGTATTTAGTATTATATTAACTTTATTAATGATTATAAGTTTAGGGGGCTGCTCACAAGGAGATGGGAAAAGTGAGTCTGCAGAAAGTAAGGTTATTGAGGTAGAAGATATTAACGGAGATAAAATTGTTTTAGAAAAACCAGCAGAAAAAATATTTTTAGGGTTTTATATAGAAAATTATCTTGCTGTATCTGGAGATTTTAAGTTAGATAGAATCGTTGCCATATCAAAAGGAGAAACAAAAGATTTAATGAATGCAATGTGGACTAAATATGCAGAAGCAATTCCAAATTTAGAAGGCTGTATAGATACAGGTTCAATTTATTTAGATAGTTTCAGTATGGAAAAGCTAATTGATGCCAAACCAGATTTAGTAATTCTTGCACCTTATCAAGCAAAAAAATTAGGAGATGGTATTAACACAATTAAAAATCTTGGAATACCTATAGCAGTAGTTGATTACAATTCATTTACTTTAGAAAAACATATAAAGAGCACAGAAATACTTGGTAAGCTTCTTGGAACAGAAGAAAGAGCAAAAGAACTTATAGAAAACTATAAAAAACAGACAGAAGATGTTGAAAATAAGTTAAAAGAAATACCAGAAAGTGAATTTAAATCTGTTTATTTTGAGCTTGCAAGCCAAGGACCAGAAACCTATGGAAATTCTTATGGAGATTCTCTATGGGGAAATATACTTAAAACTGCAAAATGCAACAACATAGCACAGGGAAAAATTACAGACTATGGACCATTAAATCCTGAGTATGTTATTTCTAGCAATCCACAGCTTATAATTTTTTCTGGACAAACCAATTCTAAAGATCAAGGTAAACAAAGATTTGAAATGGGATTTGATGTTAAAAAAGAAAGAGCTTTAGAAACAATGAATATGTATTTGAAAAGACCAGGTTGGGAGAATTTAAATGCAGTGAAGGATAAAGAAATATATGGTGTTGACCACAGTGGACTTAGAACACTTTATGACTACGTATATCTTCAATATATTGCGAAAGTTATTCACCCAGAAAAGTTTACAGATGTAGATCCATTAGCAAACCTAAATGAGTTCTATGCAAAGTATTTACCTGTAAAACCAGAGGGTACTTTTATGATAAAGGAGGAATAGATAATGACAAATAAAAAAGAAGCACTAGAAGATTTAAATAATGGAGAGCATATATACAAAAATATCAATCAAAAAAGACTTCTTTTATTTGTTATTGTAATTTCATTATTAGCTGTATTTTGTATCATAGATTTAGCTGTTGGACCATCTGGTATGTCCTTATCTGATGTAATAAGTACATTGTTACAAGGACCAAAGAACAAAAGTGTACATTCAGCTGTGATGTGGTCTATAAGACTGCCAATGACCCTCACATGTGTATTTGTTGGAGCTTCATTAGGTCTTGCAGGGTCTCATATGCAGACAATACTTAATAATCCTTTAGCAAGTCCATATACTCTTGGCATTTCTTCAGCAGCAGGGTTTGGAGCTTCACTTGCTATTTTAACAGGGTTTACTATTGGAAATATAGGTTGGCTTTCTATACCGCTGATGGCATTTTTATTTTCATTTATATCTAGTATGTGTATTTACTTTATAGGAAAAAATAAAGGGATGAAATCTATAACAATGATATTAACAGGGATTGTTATTCACTTTTTATTTCAGGCACTGCAATCCTTAGTTCAATATATGTCTGCACCAGAAGTATCTCAACAAATTGTATTTTGGATGTTTGGAAGTTTACTAAAATCTACTTGGGTTGGTGTTTTTGTTACAATGTCAATTTTTATTATATGCCTTTTATTAACCACAACAGTAGTGTGGAAAATAACCGCATTATCTGCTGGTGAAGAAAGAGCAAGAAGCCTTGGAATAGATGTAGACAAGCTAAAACTAAAAGTATTTACAATCGCAACCTTACTAACAACTGGGGCAGTTTCTTTTATAGGACCTATTGGATTTATAGGATTGATTTCTCCTCACTTTGCTAGATTATCAGTTGGAGAAGATCAAAGATATTTATCTCCTGTTTCTGCCATGTTTGGCGCTCTTATTATGGTTGTTGCTTCTATAATATCTAAAATAATAAAGCCAGGTGCCTTAATACCAATAGGAATTGTTACATCTATCGTTGGTGTACCATTCTTATTATTTTTATTACTATCGAAAGGAGCAGAATAATGAGTTTTATTACAGCAGAAAAAGTTTCAGTTAAGTTTAAAAATAAAGAAGTACTAAAAGATATTACCGCTACCTTTCACGAGGGAGAAATAACTTCTATTATCGGCCCAAATGGTACAGGAAAGACTACATTTATAAAGGCTATGTCAAAAATGATCAATTATGAAGGAACCATACATATGGACAGAAATCCAAAGGAAAAAATTCCTATAGAGAAAATGGCCTATGTTCCACAGATGAGTAATAGTAACTCTAATTTAACTGTATTTGAAATGGTATTGCTTGGACATATGAAGGATCTAAGATGGAAGATTTCTAAAGATAAGCTAGAAGAAACAAATAAAATATTAAAGAAAATAAATTTAAGTCATCTAAGCTATAATAAGTTTTCTAGTTTAAGTGGTGGAGAAAAACAACTTGTGATTATGGCACAAGCTTTAGTTTCAAAGCCAAAGATATTACTATTAGATGAACCAACCAGTGCGTTAGATATAAGGCATCAATTACAGGTTTTAGATCTAGCAAGAGAATACACCACAGAAAACAATGCTATTACTATTATAGTAATCCATGATTTAGCGTTATCTACAAGATACAGTGATAAGTTTATACTACTTAGCGAAGGATATGTGGCTAAAGAAGGAAAGCCGGAAGAAGTGTTAGATCCATTACTATTAAAAGAGGTATATAAAGTAGAAGTAGAGGTTTGTTGTACAAAGAAAGGTTATCTTAGTGTGACACCAATTAATTGCAGTTAGTATTGATATAACATTATTTTATTAATGTTTGAATATTAAAAGTATAAAGAGGTTGAGAGGTTAATGTATATGGAAAAACATAAATTTTTATTAGATTTAAAATTAATAAACGTGGATATTAATGAAATTATGAGTTTATGTAAGGAACATAGTGAATGTTTTATAGTTTTGAAAGATAAGCTTGATTACGTATGCGATTTTATATTAGATAGTTCTAACAATTTAAAATGGAGCAAATATGTATCAAAAGAAGACTATGATACTTTAGTGAAAGAAGTGAGAGAGGCTAATTCAAAGGCTTTAGGATGGGTTGAAAAATGTCAAGCTCGCAGCATATTAAATAATAACTTAGATTCATTTAAGTATTCTGATGAACTAAGGTTTGCAGTAGAAAATGAAATATTAGAATTTGATATAAATAATAAATCAAAAATTTTATTTATAGGTTCTGGGGCTATGCCTATAACAGCATTCACTATAAATGATGAAGTTAATTCTGAAGTAGTTTGTTTAGATGTGGATAATGAAGCACTTGAGCTATCAGAGAAGTTATCTGATAAGTATGGCATTAAAAATATATCATTTTCATCAGAAGATATAAGTAATTTTGATTTAAATAGTTTTAGCCATATTATAATAGCTTCTTTAGTTGAACCCAAATTAGATATGGCAAAATATTTATTAGAAAATATTGATGGTGATACAAAGGTTATTTTGAGATATGGAAATAAATTAAAAAGTATATTTAATTATCCTTTGGATATAAAAGAAATAAAGAACTGCCAAAAAACAATAATAAAAGATAATAAATATATTTATGAAAGTGTAGTTTTGGAGAAAACTTTATGATGAATAAAAATATGAGTAACAGTTTAAAAAACACACTAATAATAGGTTCTGGACCAGTAGCAATTAACATGATAATTAATTTATCTAAGGGATTTTCAGATGAAATTGGAATAGTTATTAGAAATAGTAGTAAGTCTATATGTTTTGTAGAAGAATTAAAAAACAACAATTTCACATTAAAAGGAAATGTAGCTAAAAAAGAATTAGCTATGATGGAAGGAAGTTATAGATTACAAAACTTATATATAGATTATTCTAACATAGAAGATATTTGGGAAACTATTATATTGTGTGTGCCTTGCGACTGTTATATAGAAGTGTTAGAAAAAGTGGATTTTAACAAACTAAAAAAAATCAAAACTATTATTTTAATGTCACCAGAATTTGGGTCAAGCATCTTGGTTTCTAATTATTTAAAATTGTATGCAAGAGATATTGAAATAATTAGTTTATCAAATTATTTTGGAGCTACAAAGTATACTTCTAAGGAATCTTTATTAGAAATAACAACAAAAGCTTTGAAGAAAAAGATATATATAGGTTCAACTTTTAAAAAGAGTTCTAAAATACTAGTTCTTAAAAGCTTTTTAAAAGAAATCGGAGTTATTTATGAAATATTAGATGAACCATTAGAAGTAGAAAGTAAGAACATAACTGTATTTGTGCATCCAGCTTTCTTGATTAATGATATTAGTTTAAATCAAGTATTTGATTATGATAAAACAAATAAATATGTGTACAAGCTATATCCTGAGGGACCAATAACAATGAAAACTATTGCCACCATGTGTTCTCTATGGAAAGAAATATCTAATGTATATAGTCATCTAAAAATTAAACCTATGAATCTTCTTAAGTTTTTAAATGATGATAATTATCCTGTGATGGAAGAATCTATATCCAGAGATGATATAGATAGCTTTACTCAATACAGTAAAATAAAACAGGAGTATTTACTCTATGTTAGATATTCTTCAATATTAATAGATCCTTTTTCTATTCCTGATAAAGAGGGCAAATATCTTGAGTTTTCAAAGGTTCCCTATCCTAAAATTTACAAAGATAGCTTAGGTAAATGGAATATACCTAGAATGCCCTTCGAGGACTATAGAAAGATTAAACTTTTATACAATATTGGGGCTATGCTAGATATAGAGATGAAAAATACAAAAGACCTAATATATGTGTTTGATATGCATTTGAATAGATTTATTAATGATAAAGGAAAAGAAAATATGAATAATCATATATTTAAAGATGATATCTTAAATAATGCAAAAATTATAGTTGAGGAGCGATTTAATGAAAGTAAATAAAGGTGTTATGTTAGCAATACTGTCTTCTTTTACATTTAGTATAATGAATGTTTTGGTGAAGTCTGTAAGTTCTAGAATACCATCTAATGAAATAGCATTTTTTAGAGGTATAATTGGAACAATATTAATATTAATTTTAATGAAAATTTCTAATGTAAAGTTTTCTAAAGAGCAAAAACCATTATTGTTACTTAGAGGTATGCTTGGAGGACTTTATATGGTAACTTACTTCTTTGCTATTTCCACAATGAAGTTAGGAGATGCAGCAATACTTGCCCACTTATCTGGATTTTTTGTAATGATATTTGCATCTATTTTTCTAAAAGAAAAATTACCGAAAAATGCATGGATATTTATAATTATTATTCTATTTGGCGCGGCAGTCATTATAAATCCTTTTAGATATTCTACTTATTCTTTTTATGCTATCTTTGGATTATTAAGTGCAATTTTATCAGCAAGTGCTTCAATTACTATAAGAAAATTGGCCAAATCTAAGAAACATCATCATTATGAAATTGTGTTTTATTTCTTATCAGCATCTACTATAGTAGCTGCTATACTAATGAGAAATAATTTTGTAGTACCAACAGTAAGAGAATTTATTTTGTTATTTATTTTAGGAGCTGTATCATTGTTAGCACAAATATTCTTAACAGGTGCTTTTGGAAATGCCAATGCTGTAATTGTGGAAGTAGTAAGATATATAGGAATATTTTTCAATACGGCTTGGGGATTTATTTTATTTGGAGAATCCTTATCTATGTATTCTATTATAGGCGGAATACTCATTGTTGGAGCATCTATTGTCTTATCTAGGCAAAAAACAGCGGCATAGAAAACTAATATTAAAGTGGTATTATACAAGTTAGTTTGTACTTAAGAAAAGTTGAATAACTAATATAAATTTATATGTTATAGTTTTTATAAAATTAAGTAATTTTTAAAAGTGGCTATCTTAAAATTTTATTTTTAGGTGGCTACTTTTATTTTTAAAACTAAAAAATATATTTTAATTTTTTGGACAAAATAATTATATATAGATTTTATAACTTTAAGAATTTTAAAATACTTTTATAAGATATCTGCTTGAAGTTTTATAATAAGTTTGATCTTTACAATAAAATATTAAATTCATGTGAAAGTATAGGTGATATAATATGAAGCATAAGAAAATAATAGAGTGTATTTTAATGACAACTATAGTAGCGTCAACTATTGGGTCAAAGGCTTTAGGAATAGCAGATGAACAAGATACAAGTATATCTAGATTATGCTCAATGCCGAATGAAACCATAGAAACTATAAATTATGAGGATAAATTAATAGATTTAAAAGAAGGAAAAGCAATAGAAGTATTACCTTCAAAAGGCAGTAGATTTATAACTGCTAAGGGTATTGATAAAAACATAGCAATACCTACATCTAAGGGTGGAGAACTTCAATCTTCTATAAAAGTTAAAGCTGTAGAGAATGTAGATTATACAATAGACAATCCTTATAAGAATATAGATTGGCATACAGCAAATCAATTAAAAGCTAATTTCCATGCTCATACAAACAAAAGTGATGGAAGAGATACAATACAAGAAGTATTAAATAAGCACTCAGAGCTTGGATATGATGTATTAGCAATAACTGACCATGATCGCTTAACATATCCTTGGAATGATCCTAAAAAAGGTGATAAAAATGTAATTATACCAAAAGGATTAAATGGTATACCAGGCGCTGAGTTTTCATCTAAACATCATCATATAAATGGGTTTTTCTTAAAGGAATTTGAGAAGTTATCAACTGAAGAAGAAGTACTAAAGTATATAGAAGGGCAAGGTGCAATATCACATTTAAATCATCCAGGAAGGTATGATAAGTCACATATGTGGTATGTGAATTTATATAAACAATTTCCAAGTTTAGTTGGATTAGAAGTTATAAATAGAGATGATAGATATCCCAATGATAGGAAGTTATGGGACAATATATTAACAGATATAATAGGGGAGAGAAATGTATGGGGATTCGCAAATGCTGATTCACATCGTCTTAATCAGATTAATACAAGTTATAATAAAATGTTAATAGATGGAGAGTATACTGCAGAAAAACTTAAAAGAGCTATGGAAAATGGAGAGTTTTATTTTACAGCTAATATAAGTGCAGAGAATAATAGAAAAAATAATCCTAACATTCCAGCTCCAACTATTACTAATATTATAGTTGATAATGATAAGGATACCATAACAATAGAAGGGGAGAATATCCAATATATTGAATGGATAGGTTCAAATAGTAGACATCTAGGAAGAGGAAATTCTCTAAATTTAAAGGAAGTTACATCACCTACTCCATATGTTCGTGCAGTAATAGTAGGAGAAGGCGGAGTAAGCTTTACGCAACCATTTAAGGTGACTGCACAACAAGGAAAATAGATTGAATACATTAGAAAAGGTGAGCCTTATGATAAGTTTATATTTTTTATGAAGAGAACAAATAAATTTTTAAAGCCTTGATTAATCAGGGCTTTTTTTTGTATGAACAAAATATTATAAAATAACATATAATATATTATTTACAATAGTGTATGACATACAGTATAATTATAATAGGAGGTGATATTGTGGATAAAGTTACGGAAGATGAGTTAATAGAAGGTTTAACTCTAGAGCTTAGAAGGGGAACGTTGGTCTTAAGTGTATTAAGTCAATTAAAGACACCACAATATGGCTATTCTCTTGTGACAAGTCTTCAAGATAAAGGAATGATAATAGATGCAAGTACACTTTATCCTTTACTTAGAAGATTAGAAAGGCAGGGAATTTTGGAAAGTTCATGGGATACTGATGGAACGAAGCCTAGAAAATATTATGTGATGAGTAAAATAGGTGAAATTGTTTTTAAAAGACTTTGTGATGTATGGAAAGATATCGTGAAAACAACCAATAGTTTTATTGAATAGTAGGAGGGGTTTTATGAATGTTATTGATAGATATGTATATGCTGTAGTTTGCAAACTACCAGAAAAGGAAAGAAAAGAAGTAGAGGAAGAAATTAGGGGGCTTATCGATGATATAATCAACGGTTATGACGAAAATTTAACCTATGAAGAAAAGTCATATAAAGCTCTTAAAGAATTAGGAGATCCTGAAGTACTTGCAGATAATTATAGAGGAGAGAAACGATATTTAATTGGGCCAAAATATTTTGATAGGTATATTTATGTTTTAAAAATAGTATTTTTAGCGGTATTTTTAGGAATAACAGTAGCGACCATAGTTGGTCGAATATTTAATGTACCTGCAAATGTATCTCAAATAGCTAACGTAATTACAGTGTATATTACCTCACTTTTCTCCGGAGCTATTCAAGGTGCAGTTTGGGTAACAGGAATTTTTGCAATTATTGAATATAAAGGTGTAGGTATAGATGGGAATGGTAAAGATAAAAAAACTTGGGATCCGTCCAGCTTACCAGAAGTACCAAATGAAAAAATTAGAATTAAGACATCGGAATCTATAGTGGGCATTATATTTACAACTATATTTTTTATTGTAGTTTATTTTATGCCACAACATTTAGGAGCATATATAACTGTTAATGATGAGATAAGAATGATTCCTATTTTTAATTTAGATGCAATAAAAAGTTTAGGTTTTATTATAATTATCCTATTTATATTAGGAATATCTAAGGAGTTAGTAAAACTTATTGCTGGTAAATGGACCATAAAATCAGCTGTAATTTATTCAATTCTAAGTGGATTATCTACAGCAATATTAATTATATTCTTATTAAATCCAAAGATTTGGAACTCAAATTTTATAACTGAAATATCAATATTATCAAATATACACAAATTTCCTATAATGAACTGGGGTAATCTGTTAAATGTATGTATTATCATTATAATAATAATAGCTATATTAGACATCCTTTGGGTTCTCTTTAAGTCTATAAAATATTCAAATTATAAATAAATATTATATTAAATCTCAATATTATTGTTTTATATCTATTTTCACTATTTATGTAATTATTTTAAATGGATGTAAGCAAATATTATATGAATTTTAAGGAAATAAAGGAATAAATAAAATACTTCTATCATATAAATTAATAAAAGATTATTGTGTATATAGAGGTATTTTATGGTATATAAGTCATTATCGGCAGCACAAAAATGGATTCTAAAAGGTATCCCTATTCTTTTCTTAATTGGTAGCTTTATGCACTTTTTTTATGATTTTAGTGGAAAAAATATAATAATTGGTCTCATTTCTCCTATAAATGAAAGTATTTGGGAACACTTGAAAATGATACTTTTACCTGTAATCTGTTGGTGGGGAAATTATTATCTAATAAAGGGTAAAAAATATAATATTGATAAAAACAAATGGTTTACTAGTGCTTTGATAGCTTTAGTAACATCCATTATAACAACTCCAATGCTATATTATTTTTACACTCAGGCATTTGGAGTTGAGATATTAATTGTAGATATTATTATATTATTTGTAAGTATTTTATTTGGTCAATTACTAGCATTTCATTTTTATAAATATTCTAAAGGTATAAATTCACATATTTCTATGTATATTTTTATATTTTTAATTTTAATTTTTATGATATTTACATTTTATCCACCTCATTTACCGCTTTTTAGAGATGGTATAACAGGTAAATATGGAATAATTCAGTAAATCAAATAATATTTAAATCATAATATGACTAAGAGGAAAACTCTTAGTTTTTTTATTTTTAAACTAAAAGTATACAAAGGATATTATAAAACAAATAAATTAAGAAAATATGAAAAAAGTACTTTATCTGTCGTAGTAATTATGATATAGTATAATTACTACGACAGGTGAAGTACGTTAGACGTAGTAATTGCACAAAGCATATGAAGAAAATATATGACCTATACTAGTTGGTTATTTTATTGAATGTGCCTTAATATAGTATGGATAATAGCTATCTAATAAAATAGATTAGTATAGTTATTGAATAGAAGGGAGAATAACATTTGATAAGTAGTGATGTCATCAGAGGTTATAATGATACAATTATTCTTTTTACACTCTTAGATAAAGAATCCTATGGATATGAGATATCTAAAACCATAAAAAAACTTTCAGAAGAAAAGTATATCATCAAGGAGACAACATTATACTCTGCATTTACTAGATTAGAAAACAATGGATATATAGAGTCTTTTTATGGAGATGAGACTTTTGGAAAGAGGAGAACCTATTACAGAATCACTTCAAAAGGTCGTGAGTATTATAAGGATAAATGTGAAGAGTGGAAAGTTATAAAAGAAGTAATGAGTAAATTTATTAAGGAGATGAATGAAAGTGGAGACAATTAAAAATTATTTAGATAACATCTTTGCAAGTTTGCCGAAGAATGCTGAAACTATGAAGCTAAAAAAAGAGCTGTTATACAATATGGAAGATAAATATAATGAGCTCAAAAAAAGTGGAAAGACAGAAAATGAAGCCATTGGTATTGTTATCTCAGAATTCGGTAATATCGATGAACTGATTGAGGAATTTGGCATTGATACTACAAAGGAAGCAAATAATATTAGAACAATTTCTATGGAAGAAGCAGAAAGATATATGGTTGACAAAGAGAAGTATGGAAATATGATTGCTATTGGAGTATTTTTATGTATTTTAGCACCAGCAACATTAATATTTATTGAACAGCTTGTAACAAATAATATATCTGGAATAAGAATTTATGAGGGAATTTTCAATGCAATTAGTATTATACCACTACTTCTTTTAATTGCCATTGCTGTTGGTTTGTTTATCTATTCTGGTACTAAGCTTGAAAAGTACAAGTATTTAGAAGGGGATTTTAGTATTCCATACCATGTAAAAAATAGAGTTCAACAGAAAAAAGAAGAATTCTCATCAACTTTCACTACGAACATCATTGCTGGTGTTATTCTTTGCGTGTTATCGCCTGTGTCATTAATTATTTTATCTTCAATAACAGGAAATGAAGATAAATTATCCAGTTATGGAGTAGTTATATTATTAGTAATGGTAGCAATTGCTGTATTTATGTTTGTAAGGGTTGGAAATATAAACGGTAGTTATAGCATACTTTTACAAATTGAAGAATATTCTAAGAAAAGTAAAGAGAATAATAGAGTAATTGGTGCTGTTGCAGCAGTTGTATGGCCACTCGCTACTGCAATATTCTTTATTTGGGGTTTAGCGTTTGGTGCATGGAGAATTTGCTGGATTGTATATCCTATTACTTGTGTGCTTTTCGGAGCATTTAGTGGTGCATACACCATAATGAAGGGAGAGAATGAAAAATAATTCTACTATAAGTTTTACTCTTATATAATGATTTTTATGTTAAATAAGTAATGGAAAGTATGATTATTTTTATATAAATTCCAAAGAAAGCAGGAGAATTGATTAACGTTATAGTAGATATAAGGTACATGAAAAAATAAATAAGTCAGTGTACTAGTTTATTTTGCATCTTTGACTTATTATTTAGTTTCATGCACCTAAAATTAGAAAACAATATTATTTTTATATACTTTAAAGATAATGGCAAAGAAGAAATATGAAATTAGAAAAATTAGAGGTTTTTAATGCTTACTTATGTCAAATAGGAAGGAATGAATGTAAGTTGTGATTGATATAAAGCTTGAAACATTTATAACTGTGGCTAATACAAAAAACTTTACAAGGGCTGCTAATATATTAAATATGACTCAGCCTGCAATTTCTCACCATATAAAGCTTTTAGAGGAATATTACAATGTAAAGTTAATAGAAAAAAAGCATAAGACTATGGAACTTACTAGGGCAGGGAATATATTGTATAAATATGCGTTAGAGGTAGATAAAATAAGTAAGCTGGTTAAAAATCAAATAACTAATGAGGCTTGTAGTATAAAAAGATATGATGTAGGTGCTACTCTTACCATTGGAGGATATGTACTACCTCCTATTATAGGCAATTATAAAATGAGTAATAAAAATATAGATATAATACTTCAGGTGGAAAATACGGAAACTATAATTCAAAAGCTTTTTAGTGGAGAGATTATTCTAGGAGTTATCGAAGGACCTTTTGATAAGAATAAAGTTATTTATGAAAAGCTCAAAGATGATGAACTTGTATTTGCAATTTCAAGAAAACATCAATTGGCTAAAAGAAGAAGTATAACTATTGAAGAGGTTCTTATGGAAAAGCTTATATTAAGAGAAAGAGGATCAGGTACGAGAAAGGTTTTCGAAGATTATATAGCTGAGCAGGGATATGATCCTAAGAAAATTATTCCCTACATGGAAATTGGGGATATAACTGCAATCATATCTCTTGTAGAATCGGGATTAGGGGCTACGGTAGTATCTTGTGAAGCCTTAAAGCCTTCAGTGATAAGTAGAAAGATTAAGATATTACCAATTAAAAATTTAACAATAAAAAGAGAATTTAATTTTATATATTTAAAGAATTCAAATATGGAATTCATAAATAATTTTATTGATTTTTGTAAAAAGGAATGTAATAAGGCTGAACTAGGGAAAGAGACCCTCTAGTTCAGCCTTTTCTTATAGAGATTTTATGCTGTTTTAATTAATTTTAATATAAATAATTTTTATTCTACTATAACTATTCTTAAGTTCAGTTTATACCATAGCAGAGATATAATAAATATGATGATGTTACAAAAATTTCAATTTAACCTATTATGTTTATAAATTAACAAATTAAGTTAAAGGTGGGGGTAATGTGAAAATACTTGTTATAGGAGGAGTTGCCGCAGGAACCAAGACTGCTGCAAAGCTTAAGAGAGAAGATGAAAATTACGATATAACTTTAATAACAAGAGACAAGCATATATCCTATGCAGGATGTGGACTTCCTTATTATATTGGTGGAGTTATTGAAGATAAAAAAGATCTTATAGTTAAAACACCTGAAGAATTTGAGAAATTTACCGGAGTTCAGGTATTTACACAATTGGAAGCAAAGGAAATATTAAAGAATTCAAAAGAGGTAGAAGTACAGGATTTAAGAAGTGGAGAAATAAAAAAGTTAAACTATGATAAATTAGTTATTGCTACTGGAGCATCTCCCTTTGTGCCAGCAATAGAAGGAAAAGATTTAGAGGGAGTTTTTACTATTAGGACTCCTGAAGATGCAGTGGAGATAAGAGAAGCTGTAGAACAAGGTGATGTGAAAAGAGTAGTTGTAATAGGTGGAGGCTTTATTGGAATAGAGGTAGCAGAAAATCTTATAGAACAAGGAGTAAAAGTTACATTAATAGAAATGGCATCACAAATATTACCAGGATTTGATATGGAGATATCTCATATTGCACAGGAACATCTTTTAGATAAAGGAATGATGCCTCTTATGGAAGAACAAGTAATTTCCATTGAAGGAGCAAATAGAGTAGAGAAAGTAATAACAGATAAAAGAAAAATAAAGGCAGATATGGTAGTTATGGCAATAGGAGTAAGGGCTAATACGGAGATTGCACAAAGAGCAGGAATAACCCTTGGAGAAAGAAATGCCATAAGGGTCAATGAATATATGGAAACCAGTGAGAAGGATATATATGCAGTAGGAGACTGTGCAGAGAATATAAATATTATTACAGAAAGCAAAGTATGGTATCCAATGGGTTCAACCTCAAATAAGATGGGACGTATTGCAGCTCTTAATATATCAGGAGAGAGAAAAGGCTTGGATGGGGTTTTAGGTACTACTGTAGTAAAAATATTTGATATAAATACAGGCAAAACTGGATTATCAGAACAGGATGCAAAATCTTCAGGATTCAATCCCATAAGTATATTAGTTCCAACTAATGATAGAGCTCATTATTATCCAGGAGCTAAAAATATTGTTACAAAGCTTATTGCAGATAAAGATTCTAGAAGGATATTAGGAGCACAAATTATAGGTCCAGGAGTGATAGATAAACCTATTGATATATTGGCTACTGCCATAACCTTTAAAGCAAAAGTTGAAGATATAGAAAATTTAGACCTTGCATATGCGCCACCATTTTCCATGGCAATGGCATCAACTATAGTGGCTGCAAATGTGCTTTTAAATAAAATGAATGGAAAAGTTGATACAGTAACTCCTGTAGAATTCTGGCGAGATAAAGATAAGTATAGGGTAATTGATTTGAGAAGTGAAGATGAGTTTGAAGAAAAACATATTGAAGGTGCAATCAATATTCCTTTTGATAATATTAATGAGCACATAAACGATATTGAAAAGAATGAAAATTTAATTTTAGTTTGTAGGGTCGGTAAAATAGCGTATATAGCTTATAAAAAGCTTAAGGCTTTAGGATATAAAGATATAAAAATATTAGAAGGTGGAATGACAATACCACAAATATAGGGAAGGGTAGTGAAGAGAATGGCAATAAAAGTTTCGGCAGAAGAAAAATCAAAATTAAAGGGACAGGGATTTATTCCTCAAAGGGATGGAAAACATTTTGCTTGTAGAGTAATCACAGAAGATGGGAATTTAAATTCTAATGAAACAAGGGTTCTTTCTGATATAGCTGAAAAATATGGAAGAGGATATATGAGCTATACTACAAGACTTACAGTGGAGATACCATGGTTAAACTATGAAGATATTCCAAAGATAAAAGATGAATTGAAAGATGCTGGGCTTGAAGCAGGAGGCACAGGACCAAGAGTTAGACCGGTAGTTTCTTGTAAAGGGACCGTATGTGTATTTGGACTTTTAGATACGCAAGAGTTAGCAAGAAAGATACATGAGAGATTCTACAAAGGATATTATAATGTACTTTTACCACATAAGTTTAAAATAGGTATAGGAGGATGTCCAAATAATTGTATAAAACCTGACTTAAATGACTTTGGTATAATGGGACAAAGAGTTCCAGCATATGATGAAGATTTATGCTCAGGATGCAAAAAATGTTCAGTGGAAGAAGCCTGTAGAAAAGGTGCAGCTAAAGTTATTGATGGAAAGCTTCATATAGACATAGAAAAATGTAATAACTGTGGATTATGTATAGATAAATGCCACTTTGATTCAATAGAATGTGGAAAAGAAGGAGTTAAATTATTTATAGGTGGAAAATGGGGAAAAGTTCCGAAAAGAGGACAAATGATTGAAGAAATTTATTCCTATGATGAAGCTATGAACATAATAGAAAAAGCAGTTTTATATTATAGAGAAAAGGGTAAAACTGGAGAAAGATTTGGAGACATGGTAGATAGAATTGGCTTTAAAGAAGTTTCAAAGGCTATATTAGAGAATGAGATTCTTGATAGAAAAGAAGAAATATTAAGTGCAGAACTTCACACTAAAAGAGGATATTCCTGCTAGATGATAAATAAATAGAAAATAAAAAAGGCGTGAAATTTAGATTTATATCTTAATTTTATGCCTTTTATTTTGTAAATAATATTAATGCTAGTACTATTTTAATATTTTTCATATGATTATTATCATTGATACTTTAGGGGAGAACATTGTTCGACCTTACACAAAATATATTTTTATTTATTAATTTAAATTTGTATTCAATTGTACATTATAATTATGCTCATAATCTGATAGGTATTGTCCTTACAGCTGCTGTAATAGTGAGAATCAAAAAAATGATAGTATCTATAATTACAGAAGTATTAATTAGAATACCTATTATGCAATAAACACTATAAATAGCTGTTGCCTTGAAAAAAATTCTTAAGTGGATTATAGCAAATTTTTTACGCCTTTCACTTGTTGCAGATTTTGCAGCCTCATAGCTTGTTCCATTAATCCAGTAAATATTCTCTGTTTTATATATGATATAAAATAAGATAAGAAGAACAATGAGGGTTAGTAGCAGGAGTATTTTCGCTATAACTAATGTTGAAAATTCTGAAAAATATTTTGTCACTACAATACTTGTTGATATCATCAATACTAAAGCTCCAATTGTCCACATTATTAAAAGTTTATATGATTTGGCTCTATATTCTTTCTCCATGAGAAATTCCTCCGTAAAACTAATATAAATAATTTTTACATCATTCTTTATTATAATTATATCTAAATTATAGTCTACTAATATACTAATTATAGCATTAATTACAGTATAATGGATACAATTAAACAACTATCAACAATTGTGAATTGTGAATTTAAAATTTTAAATAGCTACTAAAAAATAGCAATTATTTTTACTTATATGTTAATATTAGCACCGGTATATCTATAGTATCTTTTATATATCATTTGCTAGAACAATTTCACCCTTAGGATTAACAGTAATAATAATGATGCCATCCTTATCGGTTCGTAAGATAGTTGCATTTAATTTTTTTAGCCTATCTAGAACTTTTGTTGAAGGAGCATTGCCATTATTTTCATCACAGGTGATAACAGCATACTTAGGATGTACCATTTCAAGAAACTTTTTAGATGAAGAACCGGAACGGCCATGATACGCTACTTTTAGTATGTCGGAGGATAAATCTGTTGCTGTATCTAATAAATCATTCTCTGCATCATTTAAAATATCACCGGTAAACAGCATTGATTTTCCGGCATAGTCTACCTTTACTACAATTGACGTATTGTTTACATCATTATAATCATTTGATAAAGGTGCAAGAAAGGTAACTGTGGCGCTGCCCAGTAAAAAATGGCTTCCTGGTTTAGGATTTTCCACATGAATATTGTAATTTTCTATAGCTGAAAGCATTGCAGAATAGTCATCGGAATTATTTTTTACTACGTCCGTTTTATATAGAGTGCCTATATCCATTCCACTGGAAATAATCCCTGATATCCCACCGATATGATCTTTATCAGGATGAGTTGCGATAATGGCAGAAAGGCTTCTTATATTTTGCTCGGAAAGATAAGAAAGTATATCATCAGTATTTTTAGAATAGCCTGCATCAATTAACATAGCCTCGCCTTCACATTGCAAGAGAATACAGTCACCTTTGCCTACTGGATAAAATGTGGCTGACAGGCCTCTTTCGAAAGCTGGATGTTGAGGGGTAGAACGACAACTGGTAAATAAAAGAGAAAAAATTAGCAGTAGATAAACTAAAATAAAACGATGCTTTTTCAATATATTCATCCCTTTCTGCTGTTTTATCATTATTTAATGTTTCTATAGTGGTTATATTTTAGCATAAGTTAATTATAATGAGTTTATTTTTATACTTTTTGTTTTGAGTTTTTATGTTTTTCATAATAGCACTTGATATAGGGTTCCACAATAAAAAATTAATTTATACATGATTTTAATTTCCATAACAAAAATTCTTTTCTATGAATGAAAAATTAAGAATAAAAAATGAAGAATTATGGTTAAAACTCCACTGCTAAAGCCTTTGGAGTTTTCTAAAAATAAATTCTATTTTAAGAAATTCATCTCTAGTGAATTTTTTCCTGAATTCTTCATTATTAATTGTTAATCCTTAATTTCTAAGGATTTAAGCTATTTTTTAGAAAAATTATTTTCCAGAGTATATTTTAAGTTTTCATATTGGATGCCTATAGATACTAATTATAGCTTTATAAGCACCATATTCCTTAAATAGACATAATATAATTTCAACAAATCATTTATTGATACTAAAAATAATATTAAAAATTTTATAATATTTGGGTTGACAAAATTATTATAATGACATATCATGATACTAAATTATTATTCAGAGTAAAATACTACGAATTAATAAATGCTATGATAAGAAATAGTAGCATAAGGTAAACTAACAGAGAGAAGTCCTCCTAGCTGAAAGGGATTTTAAGTGTAACTTGTGTGAATGCATCTTTGAGCACTGTCTCGAAATATAGTAGACGACAGCGTGTACGCCCGTTACAGCGTTGAGGTATGATTGTACCAAAAATGAGATGTCATTGTATATTTTTGTTATACACATGATAATTAGAGTGGAACCGCGGAAGATAACTTCTGCCTCTAAGTTTTTAGAGGCAGGGGTTTTTTTATTTTTAAAAAAATAATATATAGGAGGATTATTATGAATTCTTTACAATACTTTGATTCCATAGCTGAAAGTTGGAACGTTATACGAAGCGAATACTTTGAAGAAAGATTAAAGTATAAAATTTTATCAATAACAAATGTAAAAGACAAAGTTGTGGCTGACTTAGGTTGCGGTACAGGGTTTGTTTCTCTAGCATTGGCTAATGAAGCAGGCATGATATTTTCTGTTGATAGTTCTAGAAACATGCTTAAGGAATTATCAACTACTATTTCAAAAAAAGGTTATAAAAATGTCTACCCTATAAAATCCTCACTTGATAATTTAGCGCTATTTGATGAGTCACTAAACACAGTGTTTATAAATATGGCACTTCATCATATAAAAGATGCTAAAAAGGCAATTGAGGAGATGTACAGGGTTCTAAAAAAAGATGGAGTAGTTGTTATTTCAGATGTCATGGAGCATAAAGGAGAATGGGCAAGAGAAGAAATGTTCGATGAATGGCTTGGCTTTTCAAATGAGCTAATGACAAAATGGCTAGAAGATGCTGGCTTTAAGAATATAAAAATAGAAAATACAGATTTAAGCTGCAAAGGCTATTCAAGCAAAGGAGAATATACTGAAACAGGAATTTTCTTAGCTAGCGCAGCAAAATTATAATTATATTTAATTTAGGAGGAATAAAAAATGAAATTTGAATCATTATTAATTCACGGTGGAATAGATGGAGATGAGCATACAGGAGCGGTAAATGTGCCTATTTATCAGACTTCAACTTATAAACAACCTCAATTTGGTGTAAATAAAGGATATGAATATTCTAGAACAGGCAATCCAACAAGAGAAGCATTAGAAAAGCTTGTTGCAGACCTTGAAGAAGGATATGCAGGTTTTGCCTTTGCTTCAGGAATGGCTGCTACAACTGCAGTACTTTCACTATTTAAATCAGGAGATAAGATAGCAATTTCGAATAATGTATACGGTGGAACCTTCAGAGTTTTAGATAAGGTATTTAACAACTTTGGTATTGAATACTCTATAGTTAATACTTCAGATTTAGATGAGGTAAGAAACAGCATTGATGAAAAGGTAAAGGCCATATATATAGAAAGTCCTACAAATCCTCTTATGGATGTAACAGATATCGAAGCAGTTTCAAAGATAGCTAAGGAAAAGGGTATATATACAATCGTTGATAACACTTTCATGACTCCGTATCTGCAAAAGCCAATAACTCTTGGAACAGATATAGTTATTCACAGTGCAACTAAATATCTTGGAGGTCACAGCGACATAGTCTCAGGTGTTGTTGTTGTAAATAGCAAGGAACTAGCAGAAAGGCTTCATTTCGTTCAGAATTCTACTGGCGGAGTTCTAGCTCCTTTTGATTCTTTCCTTTTAATAAGAGGAATTAAAACCTTGGCAGTAAGAATGGATAGGCATAACTTAAATGCAAAGTTTGTTGCTGAATTCCTAAGAAATAGAGAAGAAATAGAAAAGATATATTATCCTGGTTTTGAGGATCATCCAGGTTATGAAATTCAATCAAGACAGGCTAAAGGTTATGGCGGAATGTTATCCTTTGTTCTTAAAGAAGGTTATGATTATAAAAAATTCCTTGAAAGTCTTGAAATGATAACCTTTGGAGAAAGTCTAGGAGGGGTTGAGTCTTTAGTTTGCCACCCTGCTTCTATGACTCATGGTTCCATACCTTATGAACTAAGACAAAAGATTGGTATTGTAGATAATTTAATAAGATTATCTATAGGAATAGAAAATCCTGAAGATTTAATAAAAGATTTAGAAAATGCATTAAAGGAGAGTAGATAAAATGGTTAAAGTAGAAAGCTTTTTATTAGATCACACAAAAGTTAAGGCACCTTTTGTAAGAAAATGTGGAACTCAACAAGGACAAAAGGGAGATACAATCTCTAAGTTTGATTTAAGATTTTTACAACCTAATGAGGAAGAACTGCCAACAGCAGCAGTCCATACCTTAGAGCATCTACTAGCAGGATATATGAGAGAAAAGATGGGTAATATCATTGACATCTCTCCAATGGGCTGCAGGACAGGATTTTATATGATAGCTTGGGGAGAAGTTGAAGTTAATACTGTTATTGAAGCATTAAATTATGCATTAAATAAAGTTATAGAAACAGAAGAAGTTCCTGCAACTAATGCAGTACAATGTGGAAATTACAGAGATCACTCTCTATTTTCAGCAAAAGAGTATGCAAAACATGTTTTAAAGAAGGGCATTAGCAGTGAAATATTTAGATAGTGTTAAAGAGCTTATAGGTAATACCCCTATTATAAAACTTAACAATTTAGACATTAAGCCTAGAGTTAATATCTTTGCAAAACTTGAAAATTATAATCCAGGTGGAAGTGTTAAGGACAGAATAGGAGTGTACATGATTAAGCAGGCTGAAAAAGAAGGAAGGCTAAGACCAGGATATACAATAGTTGAAGCTACTGCTGGCAATACTGGAATCGGTGTGGCTCTCGCTGCAATAAATAGTGGTTATAATATAATCTTTGTAGTTCCAGAAAAATTTTCAGTTGAAAAACAAGCATTGATGAGAGCATTAGGAGCTACCATAATAAATACACCTAGAAAAGTTGGTATGCTAGGTGCCGTTGAAAAAGCCGAGGAATTGCTAAAGACTATAGAAAATTCAATAAGTTTAAGGCAATTTGAAAATAAATCGAATCCATTTGCTCATTATGAAACCACTGGTCCAGAAATGTATGAAGCCATGGACGGGAAAATAGATTATTTTGTCTGTGGAGCTGGTAGTGGAGGAACTTTTACAGGAGTTACTAAATTTCTTAAGGGAAAAAATTTAAATATTAAAGGAATTTTAGCTGACCCTCAGGGATCTACTATGGGTGGTGGAAGGGAAGGTTGCTACGATATTGAAGGTATTGGTAATAACTTCATACCTAACACTATGGATATGAGTTTAGTGGATCAGGTTATAAAAGTTACTGATGAGGAAGCTTATGAAATGGTTAAGGTTCTAGCTCTAAAAGAAGGGCTTATTGTTGGAAGTTCTTCTGGGGCTGCTGTTGCTGCTTCCTTAAAACTGGCTAATCAAATTGATAGAGGTAATATAATTACTGTTCTCCCTGATAGAGGAGATCGGTATTTCAGTAAAAATATTTATTAGTTAATATGGATGATGGTAAAGCTATAATTCATAATTTGAAACTGGTATGGAGATTTTAAAGTTAAATGATCCATTTTGGAGATATTTTTAAAACTAACTTTTATATAAATTACAAATGCTATAAAAATATGTGCTTGACGTAAAAAGCTACAATACATTAAAATTAAGTACTACTTAAATGCTAATTTTAATAACATGCTTATAAAGGTCAAGCACATATTTTAGTGTTCGATATTTAATATTATATAAAAATATAGGAATTTAGTTTTAAACTATTAAATCTTAAATTTTTCTTCCAAAACTTTCTATAATGAAATTAAAATTTTTATACTCCAACACTAATCGTCTCAGGAAGAGTGCTTCCACCATCTATAACTATCTGTGTTCCTGTAATGTAAGAAGATTCATCACATCCTAAAAAGGCAGCAAGTTCTCCTACTTCTTCAGGCTCTGCTAATCTTTTTAATGGAACAGCATCTGCAATTCCATTAATAACAGCATCAGGATTTTCAGAATTAGATTGAACTGCGATACTTTGAGCCATTGGAGTGCTAACGTATCCTGGACAAATAGCATTAACAGTTATATTATGCTCTGCTACTTCTCTTGCTAAAGATTTAGTGAATCCAATTAAGGCAGCTTTGGTAGTAGCATAAGCAGTTTCTAAAGGGTCAGCTACTATGTCTCCTGTAACAGAGGACATTATGACTATCTTGCCGTATTTTTCCTTTATCATTAGTGGTAGAACAGCTTTTGTAACATTCCACACTCCTTTAATATTTATGTCTATATGAAAATCCCTATCTTCATCTGACATATCTAAAAATTTACCGAGTTTACATACACCAGCATTATTTACAAGTATATCTATTTTTCCAAACTTATCAGTAGCTTCTTTTACTGCCTTATTAATGCTGTCCATATCAGATACGTCAGCTTTTATGGCTAACGCTTCAAAGCCTTCTTTATTTAATGTTTCTGCTAAGGTTTCTACTGAAGAAGACCTTGCAATTAAAACAACTTTTGCACCATGTTTTGCATATACCTTTGCAATTCCTTCACCAATTCCTTTAGAAGCACCAGTTATAAGTGCAACTTTACCTTCTAATTTTCTCATAATTCTCCCCCACCAATAATAAAATATTTTGCTTAAAATATAAGTAGTTTATACATATATTTTACATTTTATTAAAAATATTACTTTACGTCAAATTTAACTTTATTTGGGAAGGTTCATTTTTATTCTCATTAAATAATATAATCTTATAAATATATAAATATAATTATGAACTGTCCCTTAAACATATGCATATGTTAACTGTTGAGATATTTGGTTATTAAAGGTCTATTAGGGAAGCATTAAAGGGTATAGAAATTATAATATAATATTAAGTTAAAGGATTTTATAATTATCTATAAGTTTTCCTCTCCCCATTTATTCATAACTTCTAAAACAAGGAATAAGGTTTCACACTTCTTTGTTAAGGAATATTCAACTTTAGGAGGAATTTCATGATATTCTTTACGATTAATTGAACCATCTTTTTCTAATTCTTTTAATTGCTGACTTAACATCTTATGAGTAATTCTATTAAGTCTTTTTTAAAACTCTCCATATCTCATAATCTTACCTATACTTATGTGATATAGTATAAGTATTTTCCACTTACCTCCAATGGCACTTAGGGTATATTCTATTGGACATATATGATTATTTTTATCTTGAACAGGCATAGATTCTATTTCTCTCCTTTTGTATAGTATCTTACTCAAAAGTGCATACTTTAAAGCTTATGTCATATCAATTATAATAAATATATAGTATAATATATGTTAAAAAGTGGAATTAAATAAAAGTATATTAAGTAGGGAGGCTTAATTATGAACGAAATTTTAAGAACTATAAGAAATAGGAGAAGTACTAGAATCTTTTTACCAGAACAAATCAAAGAATCAGAACTAAATGCTATATTAGAAGCTGGGATTTATGCACCTAGTGCTACAAATAAGCAGCCTTGGCATTTTACAGTAGTTCAGAATAAAGATCTAATAGATAGATTAAATTATAGCTTTAAAGAATTTGCTAAAAAATCTGATAACGATTATATGAGAAATTTCGGAAAAAATGAGAAGTTTCATGTGTTTTATAACTCGCCAACGGTAATATTAGTTTCTGGAGAAATAGGTAATAAATATGCTTCAATTGACTCTGCAGCAGCAGTAGAGAATATGTTAATAGCAGGAGAGTCTTTAGGAATTGGTTCATGTTGGATTGGATTCATTGAATACTTATTAAATAGTGATGAAGGAAAAGATTTTATTAATGAACTTAAAATACCAGAAGGATTTAGGCAGATACATGCAGTATCATTTGGCTATAAGAGAGATACTTTAACTAATGCACCTGCAAGAAGGGAAAATACTATTACCTATATAAAATAGAATGTAGAAGCTTTTAAGATAAGATTGACTTACGGATATGTAAATCAATCTTATTTTTTAGAATGTATCTTAAATTTTAAGGAACAGTTTTTAAGTTTTCTGATATTTCCATTTGTTTAAGTATTCCTCACTAATTAAAAAATGAATGGAAATGGTAATAAAGATAATGCAACTATAGAAGCAAATGGAAATCTTCTACGTCTAAATCGTCTGAACATTCTTCTACGACGGCGAGGTCTGAATTGTCGATATTGATCTAGATCTGGATCTGGACCGTCTTCCATCATATCTTCGCCAACCAACATAGTAACGCCATCCATATCTACATCGTCAATAATTCCGTCAAACATACTTCCATCTGTCATTGTTATAATAACGTGAAAGCCTAAATACATGTTACATCTATCGCGTAAACTTTGCATGTCTCTGTAATAATTATTGTTTTCTGGTACCATTTTTTACCAACTCCTTTCTAATATCATAGTATTCGTTTGTAAGGAGGATGGTACAATTTTAATGAATAAATCTTGAAAAAAATTCGACAAATAATTTATCTATTTATTTCATTTAAAGCTAAGGGACGGTTCATTTTTATTTTCATTAAACAATATAATCTTATAAAATATAATTATGAACCGTTCCTTATAGAAGATATGAAAGAGGTGTAGATGATGAAAGAATGGTTAAGAAATGCTATGAGTAAAAATAAAAAATGTCAAAGAAGAGGGACTTCTTTTTTACTGCTACTTTGTATATTTTCCATATTATTTTTAGTTTCATGTACCTCAAAACAGTCAGAGAATGATGTTATAGAAGGAGGTATTGTAGAAGGATATATTACAATTATTCATGATATTTATCCACCGAAAGATGATGTCTTGAAAGTAATTGCCTTAGATTTAGAGCAAGCTACAAACTTTAGTGAAGAAGATAAGAAGATATTATTGGAACAGCTTTCAAAAGATTATTCAAGTGAAATAAAGCTAAAAAACAAAAAACAATTAAAAGAAGAGGGATATATAAACGAAAAAGGATTTAAAGATGGAGTTTTAATTAAAATTGATAAAGTGAGCAATGAACCAAGTGGTAAGGGATTTAAATATTCTATTACTAGATGGCATGGTCCCAAAGGGGCAATTGGATACAATAATAGTATAATCTTATATGAAAATGATACATGGAATATTCGAAAAGGGATTTCGTGGGAGGCATAATATAGATAAACTTTATACAATTGAAAATTGGCTATTGACAATGGAAAATTATGGATATTTCTCTTTCACAAGAGAAGTTTTAAATTCATTTATTTTAAAAGTGACAGAGTCACTTTTATTGAAAAATCTATTTAAAGAAATTAATTTATAAAGAATTAATTTCAACCATAATTGTCAATTATCCATTCTCAATTCTCAATTGCATAAGATGCTCCTTAGAATGTGGAGCATCTTATTTTTTATTAAGTAAATTATTGAAGTTTACCGCCTTCAATGATAACTTCTTTAGAATCAACATCTTTTCCGTAGGCAGGAAGTAAAGTTTCGTCATAAGCTTTTTGAATAAAGTTTTCTTTACCAAGCTTTGTTAATTCATCATTAATCCAATTAAGAAGTTCTGTATTACCTTTTTTTACAGCAGGTGCAATTGTATCTTGATTTCCAAGGCTAGTAATGCTTGTTGTATAGCCTTTATTTTCTTTTGCCCAAGAAAATAGTAGTGTGTTGTCATGAGCAAGTGCAGCGCCACGACCATCTTTTAAAGCTTGGAATGCTTCTGTATTTTGTTCGTATTTTAATAATTCAATATCTGGGTAATTTTTTGTGAAATATGCTTCAGCAGTTGTACCTTTATTTACAATAAGTTTTTTACCTTTTAATTGATCTACATTAGTTATAGGTGCTCCATCAGGAGAAACAACACCTAGTGATACTTTCATGTAAGGATTAGCAAAATCAACTTTTTCTTTTCTTTCATCAGTTACAGTAAAGTTAGCAAGAAGAATATCAACCTTATTAGATTCAAGATATTCAACTCTGCTTGCAGCTTCAACTAATACAAATTCAACTTTATTTTCATCACCAAGTAAATCCTTTGCAAATTGTTTTGCAATGTACACATCAAAACCTTGATTTTTCCCATTAGAATCTACATAACCAAAGGGTGGTTTGTCACTAAATACACCAATTCTGACTTTGTCATTTTTCTTAATTTGTTCAATTCCAGTTGTAGTATTAGAGTTTGAGCAGCCAGCTAATATACCCATTACAAGAATAAGAGTAGATAATATGTATAATATTTTATTAGATTTTTTCATTATAAAGCACCTCTTTCAAAATTAAATATATTTAAGAATCCTTTTGCACGTTCTGTTTTAGGATTATTAAAGAATTCTTCTGCAGTGGATTCTTCTGTAATTTTTCCTTTATCGATAAATATAATCCGATTAGCTACAGCTTTTGCAAACTCCATTTCATGAGTAACGATAATCATTGTCATGCCTTCTTCAGCAAGTTCTAGCATGACATCAAGTATCTCGCGGACCATTTCTGGATCTAATGATGCAGTTACTTCATCAAATAGCATGATTTCTGGATTCATACAAAGAGATCTTACAATAGCTATTCTTTGTTTTTGTCCACCTGAAAGCTGCCTTGGGTATGCATCTTTTTTATCTAGCAATCCAACTCTCTCTAATAATTTTAATGCTTGATTAGTTACCTCGGACTTGTCCCTTTTTTGCACCTTTAAGGGTCCAAGCAAAATGTTCTCCATTATAGTCATATGAGGGAATAGGTCGTAGTTTTGAAAGACCATTCCAATTCTCTCTCTAATTGAATGCCATTTTGTACTATCTTTATTAATTACTTGACCATCTAATTTGATTTGACCTGATTGAATTTCTTCTAGTCCATTAATGCATCGTAATAGGGTACTTTTACCACAGCCAGATGGGCCTAAAATAACAACAACTTCTCCTTTATAAACATCAAAAGAAATGTCAGATAATGCCTTTGTACCATCATATTGTTTATTTAAATTTTGGATTTCCAATAACTTATTTTGGAATGTCATAACATCACCTCCTTAGTTCTGCCACTTTTTTTCTAATGTTTTTGAGAAAAGAGATATAGGATAGCAAATTATAAAATATAGAAAAAATATAAATCCATAAACCCAAAATGATGCTGATGGATTTTTAATAATTGATGCTTCTATTATTTGCTGACCTACTTTTAGGACTTCAACAACTCCAATAAGCACCACTAAAGATGTTGTCTTTATCATACGAGTAGCAAGATTGATAGCCGCAGGAATTAGACGACGTAATGCTTGTGGAATAATAATATAAAAGTAAATTTGAGCATCAGTAAGCCCAATTGCTTTACCACTTTCTTTTTGATGTTTTGGAAGTGAGGTAATGGCCCCACGTACAATATCGCCCATCTCAGCACTTCCCCATAGGGTGAACACAAGTATAGAAACAAGCTCACCATCTAAATGTATGTTCAATATCTTAGTAAGTCCAAAGTAAAAAAGAAACAACCATACTAGTACAGGAATAATTCTTACTGCTTCTAGATAAATTCTTAGTATAAATCTTATAAGTTTATTATTAGATGTCATAAGAATACCCAAAATGACACCAAGTATTAAGGAAATAGAAATAGAAATAAGTGCAATTCGTGCAGTTACCCATAGTCCTCCAAAAAGTCTAGATAAATTAGTTCCCTGAAAGAAAACATTAATTCCCAAGCTCTGCATAACGTACTCTCCTTTCAATTAGGGTAAGTAGGAGTGATAATGGCAATAAAATAATTAAATAAGCTCCTACAAGCATAACTAGGGCTTCTGTTGTTTTATAATACATTCCAATTAAATCTTTAGTTACAAACATTAAATCAGCAAGGGCAATAGCACTGACAATTGATGTTTCTTTTAATATAAAGATTGCATTAGCACCTAGGGCAGGTATTGCAACTGTAAAAGCTTGTGGTAATATTACATATCTAATCAGTTGTGCCTTAGTAAGTCCAATGCTAAGACCAGATTCAATTTGAATTTTGTTTACTGCTTCAAATCCACTGCGAAATGCCTCAGCCATATAGCTTCCCCCTAGAAAGGCAAGGCTAATGACAGCACAAGTATAGGCTTCAAGCTTTATACCCATCTTAGGTAATCCATAATAAAGGAAGAAGAGTTGGATTAAAAGAGGGGTATTTCGTGAAAGTTCAATATAACCGCTAACAATATGCCTTAAAACTTTCACTTTGTAATAAATGATTAAACTACAGATAAATCCGATAAGTACTGACAACACAACACCCCAGAAAGCTAGAGTAAGGGTTAGCTGTGTAGCTTTTATGTAAAGGGGAATATTTTTTAAAATAAAATCAATGTCCATATAACTCACCTCCTAAGGTTAAAATGTATAATACATATATGTTTAGTATGAATAAGATTGTAGCTCTGTAAAGATGAAAAGTCAATAGGTTTTCAAAATTCATTTTTATAATACATATATGATTAGTATGATATTGACTTTAATATTATTTATAGGTAACATATAAATAATATTAAACAACTATGAAATGGGTGAATATAGTGAGAATATCAGCAAAAGGACGTTATGGTTTGGCAGCAGTGATTTATATGGCACAACTTCATCAAAATGGAGAGTACATTACAATTGTGAAAATATCGGAAGCACTTGGTTTATCAAAAATTTATTTAGAGCAGACATTTTCATTATTAAAAAGAGCAGAAATAGTTACATCTATCAAGGGTGCACAAGGAGGATATAGATTGACACGAATGCCTAGATATATAACCGTATTTGAGGTTTTGTCAGCGATCGAAACTTCTTTATTTGAAAAAACAGAAGAAACTGTTGAGAACAAAGTATCAGCACTAGAATCTGCTATGCAGTCATTCGTCTTTGAACCACTTGATAATGCAATTGAAACAAGTTTAAAAAAAATTACATTATATGAATTAGCAAATGAATATGAAAAACAAAGAGAAGATAATGACTTTATGTTTTTCATTTAGTCATCATAGCTAACACTTGTTACCAAATAAAAACTGAAGAAGATATGTTTATATTATTTTATGAATGAAAATTATAACATTACAATACAAACTCCAATGGGAGTAGAAAAAGATACAATTACTTTTGTAGTTGATGGTGACGTATTAAGCGGCTTATTAAATATTATGGGTGAAAAAAATGATTTTTCCAATGGAAAATTAAATGGAAATGAATTTGAATTCTCAGGAAAAATCAAAAAACTTATTAAAAAATACCATATATAGCAAAAGGTTCTGTTGAAGGAGATATATTAAATGTTATTGTAGACACAGAGCATGGTAAATTGCCTATAAAAGGAACTGATATAAAATAATAAAGCAAAACTTTTATAGCTATTAAATATAAATATCATTAACAAAAATAAATTTAAAAGCGTCACAAATTAGTGACGCTTTTTTTAGTATTGCTGGCATGGGGCATAGCGATAGCTATTAGTTTAAAATAAATGAATATGTAATATAGATTTTTAAAACTTAAATAAGTAGTGATAGGCTAGATAAATTAATTTGATGTTAGTTATATGAAAAGTATTTATTAGTTCTATAAGTAATATTGACATAACATGTAAAATATGTTATAAAAATAATAGCTGTTAGCACTCAAGGGAAAAGAGTGCTAATAATCATGCTATATGAAAACAGCAGAGTGCTTAATAATAGTTAAATTAATTTTTAAAAAGTAATTTAACTGATAATATAACTTGTTTTCAAAATTTTATAATAATTAGCTGAAAGGTCACATTCATTAAAAACAGGATGAAAGACTTTTATTTGTATATATTTTTTATTGTGAAGGGAGAGATTAAATTTGGAAACAAAACAATTTAAGGCAGAGTCTAAGAGACTTCTAGATCTTATGATTAACTCAATTTATACTCATAGGGAAATTTTTTTAAGAGAACTTATTTCTAACGCCAGCGATGCAATTGATAAAATTTATTATAAGGCATTAATGGACGAGTCTTTGACTTTTGAAAAAGATGATTATTATATTAAGGTAGCTTCTGATAAAACAACTAGAACAGTAAGAATTTCTGATACTGGTATTGGAATGACAAAAGAAGAACTTGATGATAATCTTGGGGTTATAGCAAAAAGTGGGTCTTTACAATTTAAAAAAGAAAATGAATTAAAAGATGGATATGACATAATCGGGCAGTTTGGAGTAGGATTCTATTCTGCATTTTTAGTAGCTGATACTGTTACTGTTATAAGTAAAGCTTTTGGTAGTGATGAAGCTTACAAGTGGGAATCTAAAGGTATCGATGGATATACCGTTGAACCATGTGAAAAAGATTCTATTGGTACAGAAATAATACTTAAGATAAAAGAAAACACAGAAGATGAGAACTTTGATGAGTATTTAGAGGAATATAAACTACAGTCTATAATTAAGAAGTATTCTGATTTTATTAGATATCCAATAAAAATGGACATAACTAGAGAGAAACTTAAAGAAGGTACTGAGAATGAATATGAAGAGTATCTAGAGGAACAGATTGTAAATAGTATGGTTCCTATATGGAGAAAGAATAAAAACGAGCTTACCAAGGAAGATTATGATAACTTTTATTCTGAAAAGCACTACGGATTTGATAAACCAATAAAACATATTCATACCAGTGTTGATGGTGCTGTAAGCTATAATGCAATTTTGTTTATTCCAGAAAAAACACCATATGATTTCTATACAAAAGAATATGAAAAAGGTTTAGAGCTATATTCAAATGGTGTTCTAATCATGAATAAGTGTGGAGATTTATTACCTGATTATTTTGGATTTGTTAAAGGTATAGTAGATTCAGAAGATTTATCTCTTAACATATCTAGAGAGATATTACAACATGATAGACAATTAAAACTTATTGCTAAAAATATAAAAACTAAAATAAAAAATGAGTTAGAAAACATACTAAAAAATGAGAGAGATAAATATGAAGAATTCTACAAATCTTTTGGAACACAATTAAAATATGGCGTTTATAGTGATTTTGGAAGCAATAAAGATGTGCTGCAAGATTTATTAATGTTTTATTCTTCAAAAGAGAAAAAGATGGTAACTTTAGCTGAATATGTTTCTAGAATGCCAGAAGATCAGAAATATATTTACTATGCTGCTGGTGAATCAAATGAAAGAATTGAGAAACTACCACAAACAGAAATTGTATTAGATAAAGGATATGAAATATTATACTTTACAGAGGATGTAGACGAGTTTGCTATAAGAATGCTGATGAAATATAATGATAAAGAATTCAAATCTGTATCAAGTGGTGATTTAGGTATAGAAATGGAAGAAAACGAAAAATCAGCTAGTTCAGATGATAAGGACAATAAAGAACTTTTTGAACATATGAAAGATATTTTATCAGATAAAGTAAAAGATGTTAGAGAATCAAAAAGATTAAAGAATCATCCAGTATGTCTATCAAACGATGGTGAGCTTTCAATTGAAATGGAGAAAATTTTAAATGCTATGCCTAACAATGAAAATATAAAAGCAGATAAAATTTTAGAAATAAATACAAATCATGATGTGTTTAAGTCATTAAAAGAAGCTTATGAGAGTGATAAAGACAAGCTTAAATTATATACAGATTTATTATATAATCAAGCATTACTTATAGAAGGATTAACTATAGCTGATCCTGTAGAATTTACAAATAATATATGTAAAATAATGATATAGGCAAAAAGCATGTAATGCTTATTTATAATTGATTCTGAAAAATAAACAAATAAAAACCTAAAAGTCTATATAGATTTTTAGGTTTTTATTTGTTCCAATCTTAATTTTTCTATGGATTTCTTAATAAATTATTTAAAAACAGGAGCTTGATATATATTATTAAGTTTACATTAAACTAAATAATATATTGTTTTAGATAAAGAATTCATTAAAATGAATTGATTCTAAAAATAAAAAGAAATATAATTTAAATAAATGAAAGTGAATTGCAATATCATTATTAAAAAATCTTAATTTTATCACACAACACAGAATACTCGGTACTTCAGTGCCAAGATGAATGTGCCATAAATTTCTCGTTGGAAATATAGAGAAAGACTTAAAGAATATAATAAATCAACTTGCAAATGATAATGGAATAACCATTGTAGAAATGGAAACCGACAAAGATCATATACATTTGCTAATAGAGTGTACTCCACAACATTATATACCTAATATTCTAAAATCATTAAAAGGTGTATCTGCAAGAAGAATGTTTCAGTTACACCCAGAACTTAAGAATAGGCTATGGGGTGGACATATGTGGAACCCAAGCTACTTCGTAGCGACTGCATCAGAAAATACAGAAGAACAAATAAGAAAATATATTCAAAATCAACAGAAAAAATAAAGGAGGAATTTCTTTAGTGGCAAACTACGTTTTGACACTTCCATTGAAAACGGAAAAGTGGCAAGAAGATATATTAGAAAAAAGATTAAATATTGCTCGTCAAATCTACAATGCTTGTCTTGGAGAAATTCTTTCAAGATATAGATTAATGAAAAGACAAAAAGAATATGATCTTACAATGAAAATGGAAAAAGGTAAAGAACGTAATGCAATATTCAATAAACTTAGAAAAGACTTTGGTGTAACTAAGTTTGACCTAAACAAGTTTGTAAAGCCTATGGGGCAAAAGTTTAAACAAAACTTAGGTTCTCAAATGGTTCAAGAAATCGCAGAACGTTCTTTTACTTCTTTTGAAAAATTAATGTTTGGAGAAGCAAAGAAAGTTAGATTTAAAGCCTATGGCGAGTTCTATTCTGTACGTGAAAAAGGAAATATCACAGGCTTTAGATATTTCGAAGATAGAAATGTAATGGAATGGCTTGGGTTAACAATGCCAGTAATCATAAAAAGAAATGACGAGTATGCACATCAATGTTTTTTAGATAAATTAAAGTTTTGCAAACTTGTCAAAAAAGTTATCCGTGGTAAAAATATATATTTTGTTCAAATGACTTTTGAGGGTGTTCCACTACAAAAGAAAAACCGTAAGGTCTCTACTAATGAAAATGCTCGTGTGGGTTTAGATATTGGTACTTCTACTCTTGCTATCGCAAGTGAGAAAGAAGTTAAAATATTAGAACTTGCAGAAGATATAAATATAGACGAAAAACTTAAAAGAGTTCTTCAAAGAAAACTCGATAGACAACGTAGAGCAAATAATCCCAATAAATACAGTGAAGATGGCACAATTAAAGTAGGAAATCGTGAGAAATGGGTTCAAAGTAAAAGTTATATCAAAACTAAACTTGCACTTGCAGAAATTCAAAGGAAAATAGCAGATAAGAGAAAACAATCTCATAATAAACTTGCTAATCACATACTTTCTCTTGGCCTTGATGTAAGAGTTGAAACTATGAATTTTAAAGGACTTCAAAAAAGAGCAAAAGAAACTACTGTAAATGAGAAAACTGGAAAGATTAATCGCAAGAAAAGATTTGGAAAACCTCTTAGTAACAAAGCACCGAGTATGCTTATAGCTCTTATAGATAACAAACTTCAATACTACAGTCTTTCAATTAAGAAAATAGATACTTACAAAGTTAAAGCAAGTCAATTTGAACACTTTACAGAAACTTATGTTAAAAAGCCATTATCAAAACGTTGGAACAAATTTGAGAAAGGAAATATCCAAAGAGATATGTATTCTGCATTTCTAATAATGAATACAAAGGATAACTTAAAAGAAGTAGATATAGATAGAGCAAATGCAACTTTTGAAAACTTCTTCAAGCTGCATAATAAAGAAATAGAAAGAATTAGAAAATTAGATAAAAAACAAATAAGTAGCATAGGACTATAAAAGTCCATGCTACTTTGGGGCATATAGTTTTGAACCGAGCCAATATGATAAACCCCGTAGGGTGATAATAGTTTCAACGGAAACTTTGCCCGATAAAGTCTTAGGGAAACCAAGCCAGTATTTGGTGTCAACCGATATTGCTTTAGCAATTATCGGCTATCCAAAAGAAGTTTGGGTAGTACCTAAGAACCTTACGACTTTAGTCGTAAGAGGTTCAGGAGAATAGGAGGTGATAATTTTGGAGATTAAAAAAGATATAGTAGACATATATTACAAACATGTTGAAGCAAAATATTGTTGTAAAACTTCAGATGAATTATTAGGAAAGAAATATGTTATAGGAAAACAATTTGGTGTAGGAAATTTTTCAAGGATGAGAATAGAAGATGGATTGGAAATATCAAAAATTGACATTGACTATAAAATGGAGATGGCTTTTAATAACAGGGAATTTGATGGAGATATTTTAGAATTGGGATATTGTTATAATGGTAACATGAAAATTTTTTCAATGCCTGATAATAAAAAGTATACACTGGAAGCGGGAAATATGTTTATTTATAAGGCATTAAATGATGTGGACTATTTTAAGTTTAGACATAATAAGTGCAAGATTATATCTATTCAAATGAATTTTAACACCATTAAAAGTGCTATAAATCCAATATGGGAAGATAAAGTAATAATAGATTGGGAAGAGAATATAAATAATATATTTAAAGAAAATATATTAGTAATTGAAGAAGCTAGCTATGATATAAAAAAAATAGCAGAACAAATAGAATTTATTTCAATTAAAGATATAATGAGCTATATGAATCTTAAATTGAAAACAATAGAGTTTTTAGCTACTGTTCTTGAAGAGAAATCTAATAAAAGAGTTTTAGAGAATTCAAAAGATCGAAGAACAGAGATTGTAACTATGGCTAAAGATATAATAAATAAAAACCTTCAAAATTCACCATCTGTTAAAGAATTAGCTGATAGTTTAAACATAAGCTTATATAAATTGCAAGAAGGATTTAAAAATGCTACAGGGTATACTGTTTATGAATATATACAAAAATTAAAAATTGAAAAAGCAAAACATTTATTAAAGAATACCAATATGTCCATTATAGAAATTGCAAACGAAGTAGGATATGAAAATCCAAGTAAATTTGCAAATCTATTTAAACGCTATAATAATATAACTCCATTGAAATACAGAAAATTATAATAAAAAAGTTAGATAAGTAGTTCTAGCATTTTCTTAAATAATATACTAGAAATGTTTCAAGTTTAACAAAAATCATATGTTTGATTTTTGTTTTTGGAGCATTTTTTATTTTTTTGGAGCAGATATTGATAATGATTATCAATTATAATTATATTGTAAATATGTTGGATATGTTTTAAAACTTTATAGAAAGAAGGGATATATATGGGATTATTTAGCTAAGTTTAAAATAAGATTTAAAATAAAATTATATTTTAGGAGGAGAAAAAATGAGAAAGAAATCAAACTTTGCATTTCTTCTTGAGGTATCTGGCAAAGAAAAAAATAAATTATATATATCTGCTATATTTAGTGTAATAAGTTCTCTTCTTGCAATAGCACCGTATATTCTAATGTACAATATAATACTAGAATTTTTTAAAGTAGAAATGAATTATGAAAAAATTAGATATTTAGCTATAGTTGTGGGAATTGTTGTAGTGGTTAGAATGATAATATTTTTAGCATCAGGAGTATTTTCTCATGTAGCAGCATTTACAATACTTTACGAGCTTAGAATGAAAGCTGTAAATCATATATCAAAATTAAACATGGGATTCTTTACAGAACATACTATTGGAGAAGTAAAAAAAATTATAAATGAAGATATAGAGAAGCTAGAAAATTTCATAGCACATCAAATTCCAGATTTAGCTTCAGCAATTGTTACGCCAATTATAGTCATCTCTTATCTTATGTATTTAAATTGGAGATTAGCATTGGTTTTATTTATTCCAATTATTCTAGCTTTTATAAGTCAAATGGCTATGTTTAAAGGTATGAAGAAAAGAATGGTGAAGTATCATCATTTACTTCAAAGACTCAATTCAACCATAATACAATATATAAATGGAATAAATGTAATGAAAGCATTTAATCTATCTGCAAAGTCTTTTAAAAATTATAAAGATGTTACAGAGGAATATGCAGATTATTGGATTGATGTAACCATGAAAAGTGCTCCACTCTACGGAATATTTTTAGTTCTTATAGATTCAGGACTCTTATTTATGATACCTATAGGTGGAATTATGTTCTTAAATGGAAGTATAAATGCTTCTACCTATATATTATTCTTAATTTTAAGTGCAAACTTTCTTGCTTCTTTTAAGCAGTTGCTAGAATTTGGAGGAACTTTTTCAATGCTTTTAGAGGGAGCAGGAAGGGTAAGAAGTATTATTGAACAAGAACCTCAGATGTCAGGAAGTAAGATTATAGATAAAAATTCTAAGGGAAAGATAGAATTTAATAATGTTACATTTAAATATGATAAAAAAGAGATTATAAAGAACTTATCCTTAACTATAGAATCTAAAAATGTAGTTGCACTGGTCGGACCTTCCGGTTCAGGAAAGACTACATTAGCTCAATTATTAGGAAGATTTTGGGATATACAAAAAGGGAGTATTACAATTGATGGTATAGACATAAGAGAAGTTAAGATGGAAGAGCTGATGGATAAAATATCTTTTGTATTTCAAAATGTCTTTATGTTACAAGATACTATATTAGAAAATATTAAGATGGGGCTAAATAAAAGTGATGAAGAAGTTGTTGAAGCTGCTAAAAAGGCACAAATTCATGATTTTATAATGACATTACCTAAAGGATATAATACGTCTCTTGGAGAAGATGGAGTTAAGCTTAGCGGAGGCGAAAAACAAAGAATATCTATTGCTAGGGCAATATTAAAAGATAGCCCTATTGTAGTTCTTGATGAAGTAACTTCATATTCAGATGTAGAGAATGAGGGGAAAATACAAGAAGCTCTTAGAACATTATTAAAAGATAAAACAGCTATAATAATAGCTCATAGATTATATACAATAAAGAATGCAGATAAAATTATAGTTTTAGAAGAGGGGAAAATTTTAGAGCAAGGAACTCATAGTTCTCTTATGAAGAAAAATGGACTATACAGGCATCTCTGGGATATGTATGACTATGAAGCTATAGAATCAGAAAGGGGAGCTTGATATGCTTACTGATATAAAGAAATTATTAGGTGAAGAGAGTAAAAAACTTAGAAAGCCTATAATTCTATTGACTATAGATACTTTATTTCATATGTTTTTTTATTCAATGTTATATTTTGTATTGCTTGATTTAATCAAAGAGGATTTAAACTTCTTAAAAATTAAAAAATATTCAATAATGATGGTGGTTGCTTTTATTACTAGAGCTTTAGTTAATGCAAAAGGATATACTGGCATACAAGCTAAAGGAGCTCGTGCTATAGAAAATATGCGTATTTCACTGGGGGATCATATTAGAAATATAAATTTAGGATTTTTTAATAAAAATAGTATAGGAAGCGTATCTAATATAATGACCAATGATTTACAAGACTTTGAGAATGTAATAACCCACAGTACTAGTGACCTAATAAAAACAGTATTTCTTAGTGTATATCTTCTTATAATGACTTTCTTTATCGATTTACAATTAGGGCTTATTCAATTAATAGTAGTATTTATTGCTATGCCGATTATTTATGTGGGAGGAAAGAAAGTTACAACTATAGGAAATCAAAAGAAAAAGGTAATGAATGAAGTTATATCAAGATTAGTCGAATATATTAATGGGATACAAGTATTTAAATCCTATAATTTAGTAGGAGAAAAATTTCAGAGATTAGAGAAATCTTTTAGTGACTTTAAGAAAGAAAGTATAAGAACAGAGGTCGCAATTGTACCTTTTGTACTAATCTTTCAAATCATAGTTGATTTAAGCTTTCCAATATTACTACTTATGGCAACAACAAAATTTGGAGCAGGAAGTATTGGAAAAATAGAATTTTTAACATTTATTATAATAAATATAGCGCTTACAAACGTATTACGAGGGTTTGGAGCACAATATGGAGTATTTAGATATTTTAAATTAGCATCACAAAAGTTGATAGATACATATAATCAACCTGAAATGAGCTATAAATATGAAAATTTAGATTTTGATAATTATGATATTGAATTTGAAAATGTAGACTTTAAATATGAAAAAGGAGAAAATACTATAGACAATTTAAGTTTTAAAGCGAAGGAAGGGACTATGACAGCTTTAATTGGCCCTTCTGGCTCAGGAAAAACTACAGTTATAAGCCTTATAGCTAGGTTTTGGGATGTTAATAATGGAAGTATAAGAATTGGCGGAAGAGATATAAAAGATATAAAACCAGATTTATTATTAAAGCATATAAGCATGGTTTTTCAAGAGGTCTATCTTTTAAATGATACAATATACAATAATATAAAATTAGGGAATCCAAAAGCTACTAAAGAAGATGTAATAAGAGCAGCTAAAATTGCAAATTGTCATGAGTTTATAGAAAAACTGGATAATAAATATGATAGCTTAGTTGGAGAAGGTGGATCTACTCTATCAGGAGGAGAAAAACAGAGAATATCAATAGCTAGAGCTATACTAAAGGATGCACCTATAATATTATTAGATGAAGCTACAGCATCTTTAGATGCAGATAATGAATTAGAAATAAGAAAAGCCATAAAGAAACTTACAATGAATAAAACAGTTATAGTAATAGCTCATAGATTAAATACTATAAAGGATGCTGATCAGATTATAGTTTTAAATGAAGGTTCTTTAGAGGAAAGAGGGAATCACAAACAGTTAATGGAAAATAAAAAAAGATATTATAATATGTATAATGAAATGGAAAAAGCTAAAAACTGGGCAATATAATTTATATTAGGTGATTATTAGCATGCAGCAAAAAGCGCCATTTTCTATAGGGGATATTTTATGCCTTTTTTATAAGTGAATATTTACCTATTAATACAAAATTATATTTTGAATAATAAATGTGAGAATCATAATACTTAATGAGCATATATTTTATAAAAGAGAAACTGTCAAGCTAAGTGTACACTTAGCTTGTTTTTCATTAAAATCTTATAACTATGTCTCATATTCAAGATATTTTTGTGATTTATCATTTAAAATATTTTCTTAGCTATAACTTCTTCTTAAATTATAGTTGAAAAATCAATTATTAACTTCATTAGTATCATGATACTATCAACTATAGGAATCAACGAAATATATACTTACATTTAGTCCTTTTATATTATAAGCTACTTAGAGTGAAGATAATTATAAGGTTTTTATAGCTAATTAGTTTCACACATAAAATTGCAATTATTATACAAATAAATTTAATGTTATTTAAAATCTTTGCAATTAGCAACTTATTATAATAAAATATATGCATAAAAAGAACGAATAATGTAGTAAGTTTATATATTTGTATTTAAAATTAAAGTTATATACAAAAATATTTTCTATATTAATCTTAAAAATATAAAGAAGATACACGCTAAGTTTTTAAGTAGTATGTTTTACAATGAAGTTTAATCATTTAATAATTCAATTAAAGGTGTGCCGTCTATAAAATAAATCTATTATACTTATTCCATTAAATTGTATATAATCAGTTAGTGTTAGATATGTTAGTAAGGCATCTTCAAAAAATAATAGACCAGTATGTTATCCTATTTTTCATCATACTGCGTTGTCAGAACCTACTCATAGCACCACTATGAACAGGACCTGACGCCTTGTCTGATGTAAAATATACTAACATCTTTGGTTTATAATTTTGTTTCAGATGCCTAAATATCAGGTTTATTCTTTATATTTAGAAGGGAAGTGCTTTAATTGAGAAAGGAAGAAATGACTCCTAGGGAAAGGATGGATGCTTTTGCTAAAGGGGAAGAGATAGATCGTGTAATTTGTATTCCTGATATGGGAGTTACTATGGCACCTTTTATTGGAGTCACAGCTAGAGAGTATTATCATTCAGCTGAACTTATGGCAAATTTAGAAATAGCTTTATTTAGAAGGCTTGGTCATGATAGTGTGGGAATTTCCACTAGTCTTAGAGGAGTTGCTGAGGCTATGGGTTCTAAGGTAGGCTATCCTGATTATGGTATTTCATATTTATTGGAACCAGCTATTAAATCTGTAGACCAAATAGAATCTCTTAAAGTTGTCAACCCGCTAAAGGACGGAAAATTACCAATTTTAATTGAGGCATTAAGGCTTACTAGAGATGCACTTATAAAAGAAGTAGATGTTGGTGCGGCAATGTCTGGTCCTTTTAGTGTAGCAGCTTCTGTAGTAGGAACAGAAAATCTGTTAAAATGGATGATCAGATGTCCTGAAAAAGTTCATACTTTAATGGAAATAGTATCAGAATCTAACAACAGATATATAGAAGAAGTAGCTAAATTAGGTTTATCCATTGGGTTTGCTGATCCAGTTTCATCTAATAGTCTTATAAGTCCAAAACAATTTAGGGAGTTCTCTTTACCTTATCTTCAAAAAAATGTAAACAAGATAAAGGAGAAGACTGGTAGTGCCCCTAGTATACATATATGTGGAAAGAGTAAGGAAATTTGGGAAGATGTTGTTTCCACAGGAATTTCTAATTTCAGTATAGATAATATAGAGGATTTAGAAGAGGCTAAGGAAGTAATGGGAGATAGAGTTATAATCACAGGAAATGTTCCACCGGTTGATGTAATTCATAAAGGGACTAGAGAAGATATTTTTAAATCGGTAAAAGAGTGTATTAAAAAGGGATATGATTCTAAGAAAGGTTATATTTTAAGTACAGGCTGTCAAATTCCTATGAATACTCCAATTGAAAAAATTGAAATGTTCATGGAAGCAGCTAAAACCTATGGTAAATATCCAATAGATTTGAATTTATTGATGAAAGATTAAAAAAACAAGGGGGATATTAAAATGAAGAATCTTAATGAAAAAAAAGGTAATGGATTAGCTTTATTACCTTTTGGTATTTTTATATTTGTATATTTATCTTCGGGTATTATATTACAAGCTCAAGGGGTTGAAATGGCATTTTATCAATTTCCAGCTCCAATAGCAGCACTTATAGGAATAATATTTGCTTTTATTTTAACAAAAGGCTCTTTAGATGATAAATTTAACATATTCATTAAAGGATGTGGTGATGAAAATATAATTACCATGTGTATTATATACTTATTAGCAGGAGCTTTTTCTACAGTTTCTAGCACCATGGGTGGTGTTGAATCTACAGTAAATCTAGGGCTTACTTTAATACCAGCTAATTTTATTACTGTGGGAATATTTATAGTATCTGCATTTATTTCCATTTCAACTGGGACTTCTGTTGGTACTGTTGTAGCTGTAGCTCCTATAGCTGTTGAGTTAGTGGAAAAGGCAGGATTAAGTTTACCTCTAGCATTAGGTGCATTAGTAGGAGGAGCTATATTTGGGGATAATTTATCTATAATATCTGATACAACTATAGCTGCAACTAAAACTCAAGGGATATCTATGAAGGATAAATTTAAAGCTAACATGGGCTTTGCATTACCAGCAGCTTTAGTTACGATAGTGCTTTTGTTGATATTTGGAAAACCAGTTAACACCCCAGAAATTCAAGAATACTCTTTCAACATAATTAAAATAGTTCCATATGCATTTGTATTGGTTACAGCTTTAACAGGAATGAATGTATTAGTAGTACTAACTGGTGGAATTGTACTATCAGGATTAATTGGAATCTATTATGGAAGCTTTACATTACTAGGATTATCTCAAGAGATATACTCAGGTTTTACAGGAATGTTTGATATTTTCTTATTATCTTTATTAACTGGTGGCTTAGCTAATATGGTATCAAATGCTGGAGGACTTGATTGGTTATTATATAAAGTAAAAAGAAAAATAAAGGGCAAAAAATCCGCTCAATTAGGTATAAGTGCGTTAGTGGCTCTTACAGATATAGCTACAGCCAATAATACAGTTTCTATAATTGTTAATGGCCAATTAGCAAAGGAAATATCTAAAGAGTATGAAGTAGACCCAAGAAAAACAGCATCTCTTCTAGATACTTTTTCGTGCATAATGCAAGGCTTAATACCTTATGGCGCTCAATTATTGATAGCAGCAAGCTTTACTAATGGCTTGATAAGCCCTGTTCAAATAGTGCCTTATATATGGTATTGTATGATATTGGCTGTGTTTGCGATTCTATCAATATTCACTCCTTTTGGAAATAGATATTTAATAAAAAACTCTTGGAATTTTGAGAAAAGTACACCAATGGATGAAGTAGCAAGCGAATAAATTAACCAGCATAGTAAATTTTTAGGCTAAGAAAAACAATAAATATAAGTTTAATTGATGAAATTGAGCTTAGATATATAATTGATAAGAATTTTTATAAATGATAGTTATGGCTGGTCGAAGTTAGAATCACTAATTTTGACTAGCTATTTTATTAATAATTGTATGGAATAATCTTTAAAGAAGATATACCATTTTTAAAAGTAAACTCTAAATTGGAATTAATAAAGAATATTATTAAGATATAATTTCTCTTATATTAAGTTGCACCTATGGAATTATAAATATTAAGTATTGCATTAGTGTGTTGTCGACACAGAAAAAAAGAGCAGATTAGACCTTTTACAAAATAAGATATTGAGAGCTTAAATAAATATATTATTTTGTATATTTGTTTTAAATAAGAGATAGAATATTAAAAACAGATTTTTAAAAAAAGTTTTTAACATTCTATTGACAACTCTTTTAGTTGTAACTATAATGGTTACAACAGGAGGAGTTAAGCATGAAAATTAGTAGTAGATTCTCTGTAGCAGTCCATATACTATCCATGTTATCTATGGAAAAAGATAATTTATGTACCTCAGAATGGATTGCTGGCAGTGTAAATACAAATCCAGTAATTATTAGAAGAGTTACTGGAATGTTAAAAAAAGCTGGTATTGTTAACGTAAATCCAGGTAGCGGAGGAGCATATCTTTTAAGACCTATAGAAAGCATTACTTTGCTCGATATATATAAGGCAGTAGAGGTAGTTGAGGAAGGGCAGCTTTTTCAAATACATGAAAATCCCAATCCAAAATGCCCTATAGGTGCTAATATTCAACTTGTGCTAGAAATTATATTACTTAAAGCTCAAGGGGCAATGGAAGATGTATTAAGAAACGTTACAATGAAAGATATTGTTGAAGGATTGTTGGAAAAGATTAAGTAGAATTCAGCTAAAGATTTTTAACATCGATGTAACTACTATAGTTACATCGAATATACTACTATTTTTTTATGCTAGTTGTAACTGTTTTGGTTACAACTAGAGAATAATAAAATTATATTGAAAGGATGATTATTTATGAAAATAGCATTAATTGGAGCAAACGGGAATGTGGGAAAAGTTATTTTAAAAGAAGCATTATTAAGAGGACATCAAGTTACAGGAATAGTCCATAATATATCAAAAGTCGAAAGTACACAGGATAACTTAAAGTTTATTGAAGGAGATATATTTGATGAAGAAAGGTTATCAAAGGCTATCGAAGGAAATGATATAGTTATTAGTGCTTTTGGACCAAAACATGGAGAAGAAAAAAGTTTAGTAGATGCTACTAAGAGTTTAATAAATTCAGTAAAGAAAGCAGGTGTACCTCGTCTTTTATCAATGGGTGGCGCTGGAAGTCTTCTTGTAGAAGGGGGCATTAAGCTGGTTGAAACAAAAGATTTTCCTTCAGACTGGAAGCCAATTGCATTAGCTCATGGTGAGGCATTAGAACAGTACAAACAAGAAAAGAATCTTAATTGGACAAATTTAAGTCCTGCTGCATTTATAGAACCAGGAAAAAGAACAGGAGCTTATCGTACTAGTGAAGATTACTTAGTAGTAGATGAAAAAGGTGTTAGTCGTATTTCATTTGAGGACTTTGCTTTTGCTATGCTGGATGAAGTTGAAGAACCTAAGTTCTCACACAGAAGATTTACAGTAGGATATTAATTTAATTGTGAGGGAGAAATATATGAAAATAAAAATATATTACGTTATGGATATTATGTGTGGATGGTGCTATGGTTTTAGCGATGTTATAACTAAGATACATGAAAAGTACAAAGAAGTTTATGATTTTAACATTTTACCCGGAGGTATGTGGATAGGTGATAATGTTAAAACTATGAATCATAGCTTAGGTGATTATATAAAAGGTCATAATAGGAGAATAGAAGAATTAACTGGTAGAAAATTTGGAGAAGGGTTTAATAAAAATATATTAGAAAATAATAATATAGTTTTAGACAGTTTTCCAGGAGCTAAAGCAGTGGTTTTAATCCAAAGATTAAAAAAAGATATAGCTTTTAATTTCCTTGAAAAAATCCAAGAAGCACTTTTTATAGAAGGAAAGGATACTAATAATTTAGAGACATATACTGAAATAGCTGAGAGCTTTGGAATTTCTAAAGAGGAATTTGAAAAAGAATTTCTATCAGAAAATTTAGCAGAGGAAACATTTAAATACTTTAATATGGTTTCCGAAATGGGTGTAGCAAGTTTTCCAACAGTTATTGCAGTAGAAGGAGACAATGGGAGAATAATCTCACAAGGATATACTAATTTTGAAGAATTAGATAAAATTCTAAGTTAGTTTGTTTATAGTAAAAAGTATAATTAAAATAGAAAAAGACCATGAATATCATTTAAGCAAATGAATTTCATGGTCTTTTATGTTTTGAAACCTTCAATAATAAGTTGCCTTATGATTGAAGATTGAGATTATCAGTTTTTTACTAAAAGGGCTAAGGGAGAATTAAAATTGAATAACGAATCTCTTTGGAATTTTTTAGAATCCATGATGGAAACATATACTCTATATATAGAAGAATTAAATAGACTTCAAAGGGCACTTAATTATATGGATTTATAAATCCAATAAGGCACTAGATATATTAGTATCTGATGCTTTATTTTGTCAAAATTTAAAAGGAAATATAAACGATATATAGAAATATATCATAAAGGACGGTTCATAATTATATTATTTTATAAGAATATGATAAGAATGTCTTTATGTATTATGAGCAATTGCAAGTAGAATTAGAGAATGATATGGATTATTTCCTTCAGTTATTTAATAATACAAAGAGCTAGGGTAAATTTAATGGAAAAGACGGTGATACCTTGAATAAGAACTTTATAATTGAACAATGTAGAAGGCTAGAGGTTATACATCAAGAAGAAAGTGACAAATTGAAAGAAGAGGAATTAAATAACAAATGGATATTCATTCATAATGATGGCCATAAAAAAATGATGGATTATTTTGTGAATTTTCTTAAAGATACAGATAATATAGATAAAAGAGTAGCTAAAAAGTGGTTAAAGAAAGCCCAAAAAAAATCTAATGATATTATTAAAAATTTAGATGAAAAATACAATCACTTTTCCAATGATGAAGTTATGAATCAAGAGGATGAAAGAATTTATCATATAAATGACGGTGCTATCTGTATTGCTTATACATTAACTAATATTATTAATAAGAAAAGATACATAAGTAAAACTAACTAGAGTGGAAGGATTTGATTACAATGTTTATACAAAGAGGTTATCGTACAAAATTAGGAGATATTCACATACCTATCAAGGTTGATTTTAATATTGCTGGACCATCAGAATATGATATTAGTTGTTTCGCTGTGGATAAAAATGACCAGCTATATGATGATATGTACATGATTTTTTATAATCAATTAAAGTCACCAGATGATGCAATTTGCATGAATGGAACTACATTTAATGTAAATTTAGCTAAATTACCTTCTGAGGTTGTTAAGCTTGTGTTTACAATTAGCATTGATGGTGATGGAACTATGGGGATGATCCATCAAGCTAACATTAAATTATCACAACTTCATCAGGAAGATTTGGAGCTAAATTTGACAGGTAGTAATTTTAAAGATCAAAAAGCAATTATTGCTATTGAGATATACAATAAAAATGAATGGAGAATGAATGCTATAGCAAATGGTTTTAATGGTGGTCTTTCTCAACTATTAAAAGAATATGGTGGAGTAGAGAAGGAAGATGATGAGCCTACACAGCCTATAGTATCGCAACCAGTACCAGTTATCCAAACTTCAAAAATTTCATTAGAGAAAAAGTTAGAGAAAAATGCTCCACAACTTGTAAATTTAGCTAAACCACTAAAATTAGCATTAGAAAAAAATAAAGTTCCGGATATAGTTGCAAAGGTAGCGCTTATACTTGATATATCTGGATCAATGACTAGGATATATAAAAATAGAACGGTTCAATCAATTGTTAATAAAATATTGCCTTTAGCCATACAATTTGATGATAATGAAGAATTGGATTTTTGGTATTATGGAACCAAGCCAAAGAGGATGGACAACGTTACTATGTTCAACTATTATAATGCAGTTCCAGTAGATTATAAATCTTTGATGCTATCTCTTGGAGGTGGGAATTATGAACCTGCTGTTATGAGAGAAATTATTGAAGAATATCGTAACAGTTCTATACCGGCCTATATTATATTTATTACTGATGGTGGAGTAGGAGCTAAAAGAGAAATTGAGAGTTTGGTGGTGGAATCATCACAATATCCTATATTTTGGCAGTTTGTTGGAGTTAGTGGTTTTGGGTATGGAATATTAAAGCATTTAGATACAATTAAAGGTAGAGTTGTAGATAATGCTAGTTTCTTTGCTCTAGATGACTTTAACAAAGTTTCAGATAGTGAGTTGTATGATCGCCTGTTAAAGGAGTTTCCAAGTTGGTTATCTGAAGCAAAAAATAAAGGAATTATTAGAAGATAACTTAGAAATTAAAAATTATATTTGCTAATTTAAAAAAAGAGGGAACGATAGTTATTTGCTTTTTCTTAATGGACAACCATTAAGAAAATTTTAAATATCACTATAGGCTTTGATGAACTCTAATACTTTTTACATATAGTATTTTTAACATATACAGAAGTAAAAAATAAAGAAGCTGTTTTAAAGAACAACTTGAAGAGTACTAAAGACTAGCTCTACAAGCTTATCAGAACGGAAATTTGATCAATTTTGCTCTAAAATAGATAACTAATTGTATTAAGAGAATTATTTACAATTAATTATATTGTCACATACATGAAAAAGAAAAAGGACTAATTATCTTTACAATTTAAAGGATATATCTTAATTTAAGATATATCCTTTTTCATAAGAAATTAAGGATTAATAATTAAGAGTGAAGAATTTAGGATGAAATTCACTAAGTGCGAATTTCTTAAAATAAAATTTATTCTAAAGAACTCCAGAGGCTTTGACGGTGGAGTTTTAATCATAGATTCTAATTCTTTATTAATATTAATTATTTTACTATAAGACATTATAGAACCATTGATATAATAAGGTTCTTAAATAGTTTTATACCATTTATTTGAAAAAAATATAAATTATAGTGAAATTTACAGGAAAAAAGTCTTTAAAATTGTTAATTATTATGGTAGTATTTGTTTTGGAAAGCTTTAGCATATATGTTATCTGCATTGATTATTTAGCTATTCTCAATGAAAGGTTACTATATTATGTTAGAGTTTTTTTAATTGTAAATAATGTGAATTAAATTGACTAACAAAATAGATTATTACATATATAAACATTTAGTTTAACTTAGTAAAAGTTCTTTAAGATAATTTTCTAGGTTTAATAATAGAAGATTAAAAAGTATTTATCCAATTAGAAACATTGACTGTAATTATAGTCGTTAAATCTAGTTCTGCTCTAGTACATATCATTTTTATGTAATTATTTAAGTGAGAAAAAATAATTATATATAAAGTAATGAATTTAAATGAAAGGGATAGATTTATATATAGTAATAATTATTACTATTAACTAAAACTCTTTATAAAAGGTGAGATGATAATGGAAGATATAAAAGGTAAAAAAAGCAAAGTGAAATTAATCAGTCTTAGTGCCATAATTATATTATTTTTAGTATATATAACTGGATGTAGAAGTGGTTTATGGAAAAAGGACTTAAAAGAGAAAGACACTTCTCCACCTAAGATAGAGACAAATGAAAGTATACCTAAATATGACGGAGAAAAAAGTAAGGCTATTTCTTATGTATATACTACAAAGAGAGAGTTAACTCTTACTTTTAGTGGTATGGGGGATGAAAATATGATGAAGCAACTTCTTGATGAACTGGACAAGTTTCAAATAAAGGCAGTATTTTTTCTTCCAGGAATGAGAGTAGCAGAAGAACCAGAAATTGCAAAAGACATATTAAAAAGAGGACATGAGATTGAAAATAATACCCTAAATAGAGTGGATTTAACTGGGTTGAGTTATCAAAATATATATAAGGAAATACAGAAAACTAATGAAATAATTAAAAAAGAAACAGGAGTAAGTCCAAAGTATCTGAGAACTAAGTCTGGAAGCTACAATGATGATGTATGTCTAGCTGCTGCACAGAGTGGATTGGAAGCTATTATTACCTACAGTGTTAATCCTAAGGACTGGGATATGAAAAGTGCAAAAGAGATTGGTGATTATATAGCAAAATATATTACTCGTGGAGGGATAATAGCTTTAAATGCTGATAAAAATCCGGCGGTTATTCAGTCAATTCCATTAATTGCAAAAGCCGTTGATGATGTAGGATATAAACTAGTGCCTTTAAGTAAATTACTTGAAGGTAGCTATGAGAGAAAACCACTTCAGTCTATAAAAGGATATGATGCAGCTAAAATAAATGAAAAGATTGGAGAAAGTCAATACGACATTGTATATAAGGTAAATACAGATAAAAAAGAAATTGCCCTCACCTTTGATGATTGGGGTAGAGATATTACAATAACAAAAATATTAGATATTTTAGATAAATATAATATTAAAGCTTCATTTTTCTTAAGAGGTAATGGAGTTGAGAAGAACCCGAATTTAGCAAAAGCTATTGCTGAAGCAGGACATGATGTTGCTAATCATACTTATAGCCATCCAGTAATAACAAATATAACACCTGAAAAATTACAATATGAGGTTGTAAAGTGTCATCAAGTACTTACTGAAGCAATTCAACAGCAGCCAAAGATGTTTTTTAGACCTCCTACTGGAGAGATTAATGAGGCAACAGCTAAAATAATAGCAGATTGTGGATATAAAACAATTTCTCTATTTGATGTAAGTCCACATGATTGGGATGTAAAGAATAGTGCAGAAGATATTGTAAACTTCATTCTTGAAAACACAGATAAGGGAAGTGTCATCTTACTTCATCTTCAAGATGAGATTAGTACTGTGGAAGCATTACCGGTTATAATTGAAAACTTGAAAAGTATGGGATATTCTTTTGCTACAATATCTGAACTTATGAATAAATAAGATATAAAATTAGATTAAGTTGATATATATACCAGCTGCAAAACTAATATATATGTGAAAATAATTGATATTTTTTAGTATTATAGTTGAAACTATTGAATTCACAATTCATAGCTCACAATTCACAATTGTGGATATTTCTCAGCAAAAGCTGAGAAATTTAAAATTGATTTATTTTTGAAGTTACGAGGTAATTTCTTATAAAAACTAGTAGCTGTAGTTTCTCCATAGTATTGGTTAAATTTATTGATGTTGTTCCAAATTATGCTGCACCTCAGGGGAACCCTAAAGGGCTTCACTACTGTTCCCCAGAGGTGGGAAAACTAACCATTGTATTGCTAGTTAAAAAATCCATTAAATAAATTATTTTAATTAAAAATAATTTCCACCTTAATTGTGAATTTTGTATTGTGAATTGTGGATTGAAACACTCAAAAACGTAGCTATATTCAGCTATAGATTAATTTTCAAAGTAGTTTATCTATATATAAGGTATTTTTAATGTTGTACAAGTAATTAAATTTATAATGTAGATTGGAGATATATTCTTGTTTAGAAAAAATAATAAAAAGAAAAAAAACGTAATTGAGGTGCTGCCTGCTCCAAAACCAGACAGACGTATCATTTCAAATGCACCAGATCCAGAAAATATACGAAAATTAAAAGATCGTAGAGGGTTAAAAAATGTTGAATTAGAAGATAGAGGGCATGAGGCAGATGACATACAAAAACTACATATGTTAAGTCTGAGGTATATAGCAAATTTTGATGTTATGTTAGTTAATCATAATGAAAAAAATAGAAGCAAAATAAAAGCTAAAGCTCTTGATATTTCTTCAACGGGCATTCTAGTTGAATTGGAAGCTACAGATGTTGAATTTAATGTAGGAGATAAATTCAAGATTAAATTTGATCTTCCACCGGGCACTATGCCAGAGGGATTTGAGTCTAAAGTTAATACTAATGGCAAGGTGGTGAGGCATTTTACTAAGCAAAATGGAGATGTGGATAAACTTCATGTGGCTTTTGAATTTGAGAAAAACCTTTTTGACTATTTTCAAAAAAAACGATGGGGTTATTCTGTATATACTGCAAGTACTATTCTATTTGTAGTAGTATCAATCATCATGCTTATGCGTGTTGAAAGTGTTATATATTTCAAATACAATATATTCTTATACTTTTATAGCATCATTGCAGCAGCATTCTTACTATCCCGATATTTTTTCGGAGCGTTATATAGAAATGTGCCTATAAATCCTAACTACACTCCAGGAGTATCAATAATTGTGCCTTGTTTCAATGAAGAACAATGGATTCAAAGAACTATTTTAAGTTGCATTAATCAGGATTATCCTATAGATAAATTAGAAGTGATTATTGTTGATGACTGTTCCACAGATAGATCTGTGGAAAAAATAGAAGAGATGGCAGAAAAACTTTATAATGAGGCAGAACGTTATAAACTCAAGGAACGTTTAAAAGTATTAAAATTATCTCAAAATGGAGGTAAGCGTGTAGCACTGAGTAAAGGTGTTGAAAAGGCAAAACATGATTTAGTTGTCTTTGTGGATTCTGATAGTTTTTTAGAGCCTGAGGCAATAAAAAATCTTGTTCAACCTTTTCAAGATCCTAAAATGGGTGGTGTTACTGGACGTACAGATGTCGAAAATAAATATACTAACTCGGTTACAAAGATGCAGACCGTTCGTTATTATATTGCCTTTCGTATTATGAAAGCAGCGGAATCATACTTTGACAGTGTAACTTGCCTTTCCGGTCCACTATCTTGTTATCGTAAGGAATTGGTAGTTGAGCATAGGGATGCTTGGCTGAATCAGAAATTTCTTGGACAACCTGCTACTTTTGGAGATGACCGTAGTATGACTAATTTTATTATGAAAAATCATCGTACTGGGTATCAAGATAGTGCAATATGTTCCACTATTGTTCCCTCAGATACAAAGGTTTTCTTGAAACAACAGATGCGATGGAAACGATCATGGTTACGTGAATCTTTAAGAGCTGGTTCTTTTATATGGAGGAAGGAACCTTTTATGGCATTGTTTTTTTACATAGGTCTTATAGTACCTATTGCTGCGCCAATAGTAGTGCTGTACAACTTTATTTATGTTCCTATTGTTCATAACGTACTTCCAACTACTTTTATTTTAGGAATTTTACTTATGGCATTACTTATGAGCTTTGCACATTTATTATTCCGAAAGAGCAAGTTATGGATTTTTGGAATAGTATTTTGTCTTTTTTATGAAGTAGTACTTTTATGGCAGATGCCAGTTGCTTGGGTAACATTTTGGAAATCTACTTGGGGAACGCGAGAAACACCAGAGGATATAAAAGCAAAAAATAAAAAAGCAAGGAAAAAGAATAATAAAAAGAATGATAAAATTAAAACAAGCATTTAATTCTAAAGTACTATTGAAGCATTAGACTTTTAAGATTTCTTTTTTAAAAGTATATTTTGCGTTAGATAAATAAGTAGATATTCATGATAGTTTAGGTTATCGTGGAGTTCTGATGAAGGAGTATGAATATAGGGTTCCTTAATGAAAATTTAACTTATACATGATTTTAATTTCCATAATAAAAATTTTTTTCTATGAATGAAAAATTAAGAATGAAAGATGAAGAATTATGGTTAAAACTTCACGGTTAAGACCTTTGAAGTTTTTTGAGAATAAATTTTATTTTAAGAAATTCACTAAGGGTGAATTTCATCCTAAATTTTTCATCCTAAATTATTAATCCTTAATTTTTAAGGGGTTAATATGTTTTTATAGGAAATTTATTTTCCAGAGTATATATTAAGTTTTCGCATTGTATCCCTATAAGATAGGTAAGCATACTGAACAGTTATTTTTAATATGTCTTATCTATAGAAAGATTGTAAAGTAATATGTGAGGGATGAATAAACATGAATAAAAACACCCGCAGTAATGAACTGAATTATCGTAAGAAAAACCGTATTAAAGTGATTAGAACAGTAATACAAGTACTTATTTTATTGATTTTCTCAGTGCTACTAATTAAAGCACTATTTGGTATTAAAAAATATGAAGAGCCAGATAAAAGACAGTGGGAAAATAAAAATGGCTTTATTGCATTGTCATATTTTGGGGTGGGACGTTCCGGTACACCTAAATTAATATCTAAAAGTCAATTAGATAAACAACTAGAGACTCTTTATAATTTAGGTTATAGAACTATATCTCAGCAGGATATATTAGATTTTTACAATGAAGGAAAGCCATTACCCGAAAAAGCACTTTTCTTAACTTTTGAGGATGGACGAAATGACTCTAGTTTGTTTTCACAACCAATACTTGAAAAGTATAATTACAAAGCAACAATGCTTTCTTATGCTGACAAGTTAGAGGGAAAAGATTCTAAGTTTCTTCAATCAAAAGATTTGTTAAAATTAATGAAAAATGGGTTTTGGGAACTTGGAACTAATGGATACAGATTGTCATATATAAATATATTTGATAGATACAATAATTATATAGGAATGAAAAGTGAAACTGAATTCAAAGATAAAAAAAATGCAACATACTATGACCATTATCTTATGGATTTTATCCGCGACAAGGATATGATTCCGATAGAAAACCGAACTGAGATGGAGGCACGGATAAATCAAGATTATATGAAGATGGAAGAAGTTTATAATCAGAAACTTGGTTTTATGCCTCAAGTATATATGATTATGCATGCTAATTCTCTTTACAATGGTATGAATAGATTAGTTGAAGATGTAAATTCACAGAATATACAACAAAAATTTAAAATTCATTTTAACCAAGAGGGAGTTAGTTACAATAACGGTGCTGAAGAGCTATATAATCTTAAAAGATTACAACCTAACCCATATTGGTATACAAATCATCTTTTGATGAAGATTAATAAGGACACAGGACAGAATCTAGCCTTTGTAATGGGTGACGAAAACCGAGGAAAACAATGGAAGCTTATTAATGGTGCTGCAGAATTTATAGGAAACAGGATTGTTCTTACATCTCCAGCAGAAGATAGTGGGGTATTATATTTAAAAGATAGTGATGATTATAATAATATTAAGTTAAGTACTAGGATTGAAGGAAATGTAGTAGGTAGGCAGAGTATACTTCTTCGTTATGATAGAGAAAAGGACTCTTTTGCAAACATTGCATTTCAGGATAATCAAATTATTATTGAAGAAAAAGCACCTATGAAAGAGCTTAAAAAATTATTTTCTTATAAATTTGAAGATATAAAATTGGATGGGGAGGAAATATCGCCTCAAGATATAAAGGAATCCTCTACTAAAGTTGAAACACCAAATAATAGTATGGTAGAAACAAAGGAATATTCCATTAATATTCAAAGAAGCAGAGATGTTGAGATTATTACGAATGGGAATAAATTAGAAATTTGGGTAGATAACATTTTAGTAACAAAAGATATAGAAATAGACAGTACCATAGTAAAGGGTGGGGTAGCATTAGAATCCAAATACAGTGAAATCAATAAAAAAGACACAATATACGATGGGGTATTTGATGATTTAAAGATTCAACAGATTATAAAGGAAGAAGATAGTGAAATGCCTATTCTGTTTTATAATGGCTACACCAAATCTCAAAAAATAGCTAAAGATGTACAAGACTTTTTCAATTCATTAGTTGACTGGGCAATAGAAACCTTTTAAAGACAAGGTGTCTTTAAGAAATAATAGGACAACATTTTGGTTTTATTATTTCTTGAAGATGTCTAATGTGAATGGAGATAAAGAGATGTTTCTTGGGAAGAAAGCTAATAAAAAGATATTTTTTGTAATTATAATCACCATTATAATTTGTATTTTAATCCTATATCGCGGAATAGGACCTGCTTCAAGCAATAATGAAGATATACCTAAAGAACCTCATGAAAAGATATCAGCATGGATTGTTGACTGGCAATGGGAAGCTGGGATTAAGGATTTTAAAGAGGTCAGAAAAAGTTTGTCTAGTTTGCAGGTCTTTGCAGCATATTTTGATTATCATGATAATTTGTATTTTACAAATGAATTTGATGAGGTTCTACCTGAAATTATAGAAATTAATAATGATAATAGGCTAGTTAATTTATATATCACAATTGTAAATGATAGATTTAATGAAGAGGGTAAAGCTGTTCAGAAGGATCCAGAGTTATTAAAAAGGTTGATGGCAACAGAGGAGAGTAGGAATAATCATGTAGATGAAATTATCAATATGGTTACACAAAAGGGATTTAGTGGAGTAGAAATTGATTATGAAAATATAGATGATGATATATGGGAAAATTATATTGATTTTTGCTCCAAACTCTACCAAAGGCTTAGCAGTATCGATAAATCTCTTAGAATTGTTTTAGAACCCAAAAGTCCTATAGAAAAGCTAACATTGCCAGAAGGACCTGATTATGTGATGATGGCTTATAATCTTTATGGATATCACAGCGGTCCTGGGCCTAAAGCAGATGAATCCTTTATACGTGATTTAGGTTTAAAGATGGGAAAAATTCCAGGTGATAAAATTATAGCCTTTGCCACAGGAGGATTTGATTGGAGTGACGATGGGAAAGTTACTGCTTTAACAGAAAGTGAAGCAGTTAAACTATCAGAAAAAGCAGTTGATAATCCTAAACGAGATGAATCAAGTGAAAGTGTTTATTTTAATTATTTTGATGATAATAATATTAACCATACTGTTTGGTATGCAGATAACAGAACATTAGACGAATGGTTTAGCATTTCAAAACAGTTAGGATATAACAAAATTGCATTATGGAGACTAGGAGACATGCAACAGAAAACACTGGATTATCTTAACCTTGATGCTAATCATTAAAAAAATTTAAATAGACAAGTTAAACTTAAAAAAGAAAAATCCTTAATATAGATTTTTTCATGATGAGAAATTTTACTTTAACAAAATGAATTCTCACAAATGAATAAAAATAAGGAAAGGATGCGAGATGAGTCTCGCATCCTTTTTTAAAAATATTTTTTATGAAATTTAAAATTATATTAAATTTAGGTAATTATTTTCGATATATTAGATAATTTATATATTTTCTTATATTTATAAGATGACATTATAATACATTAAACACAAAAAATTGACAGAAAAGATTGACAATAGACAATTAGTATATTAAAATATACATAATGTGGAGAATCCTGTAAGAATGAATAAAAAGAGGAAATAGAATAATAAAGTTCATCACATTTGATATTGTATTAAGAACACTTTTCTTATCCAAAATATGGATAAGGAAAGTCTTTATTATGTTTAAGGCAGATTATAAAAATACCATTTATGTTTTATATATTATTATCGATAATATTAATATGCATTATATATATGATTTCTTAGTGAAAAATTAATTCATAAAGAGTTAATTTCAAATATAATTAAGAATTTTGCATTATAAATTGAAATACTCAAGGGTGCAGCTATATTAGCTATGCATTAACTTCTTAGGTAGTAATAGGAGTATTTATTTAGATATCTTAAAAAATAGCTGTAAGTATGGTAATTTGTTTTGTGCTATGTTGCTTCGCAAAGACTATTGATATTGCCATTATCAGTGGAATCTATTGGCATGTGCTGTACAAAATATTTAGCCAATCTTCCAATAGTTATTTTATTTTAGATATCTTAAAGTATTTCAAGGTTATAAAGCTATATTTATGAAAGGGTGTGGGTATTTTGAAATTTAAAAAAATATCAAATGTTTCTTTATCTATGAAATCTAAAATTATATTAATAACATCACTGATAATAGTGTTGTCGAGTTTTTCTATGGGTTACATATTTTATAGTAATATGTATTCTCACACTGTAACTCAACTACAAGGAGATGCTTTAAATATTGCAAAGTCAGCTGTTACAGTAATTGATGGAGATGAATTTGAAAAACTTTCAAAATCTTTAAATGGAAGTGATAAATTTTATATTGATACAAGAAAAAAGCTACAAGCATTAAATAATAGTATCGGGAAAGGTATGTTATATACCTTTGTATCAAATGACTCAGACAATTATACATATGTAATTGATGGAAGTGATGCAAATACAGAAATAGGATATAAGCAACCAAAAGCTGATTTTTCAAAAGAGGCAAAAAAAGCCTTTGATACAGGTGAAGCACAGGTAAGTGAAATGTATTATGTTGAATCACTTAAGAATCATTATATATCAGCCTTTGTTCCAATATTAAATTCTGCTAATAAAGTAGTTGGAGTAGTAGAATATGATTATAGGGGATCAGACCTTTCAGAAAGGACACATCAATTAACTGTAATAATAATCTTAGTTACCATTGTTTTAATTGGAATTTCTATAATTATTAACTATATTGCTTCAAAAATTATGCTTAAACCGATGGGAGCACTAGTGAAATCAATAAATACTATTGCAGAAGGAGATTTAACTTTACCTATTGACACTTCTAGAAAGGATGAAATAGGTAAAATTAACATTGCATTAAGTAAGACTGTTGACTCATTAAGAGATATGATAGAAAAAGTTCAAGTATCTTCTAAAAAGGTTACAGAAGCAGCCCAAGGAATTCTAGAAAGTTCATCAGATTCATCAAGTGCTTCTGAGGAACTGACTATATCTACAAATGAGATTTCTTCAATATCAACTGAGCAAGCTACGAAAACACAAAATATAAAGGATGTTTTAGATAAATTAGATTCTGACATTCAAAATATTTTTACTCAAATAAATCATACTAATAAAATTGCGTACAAAACATTAGAAGATACTAATAATGGAACAGTAGTAATTAAAAATACCAAGAATCAAATTGATAATATTGAAGGTAGTATCAATAATGTAAATTCGGTTATTACAGAATTAGCACAAAGTATTAATAAAATACAAGGTATATTAACAACAATATCAAGTATTGCTGATCAAACCAATCTTCTTGCATTGAATGCAGCAATTGAAGCAGCAAGAGCAGGTGAAGATGGAAAAGGTTTTGCTGTTGTAGCAGATGAAGTTAGAAAACTTGCTGTGGAATCAAACGCAGCAGCTAGTGAAGTAGTAGATATAATTGGATTTATGAATGAACAAACAAATAATGTACTGCAAGCAGTTTCTGTCAGTGTAAATATGACAAAAGAAGGTAAGAAATATACTGATAATGTAAGTGATACTTTTGAAGTAATAAAAGATTCTAATGCAGATATAGAAAGCAAAATAGTTGAGATTAAAAATTCAGCTAGCGAAATAGTATCAAACATTGGAAATATAAACGAAAGTATGAATGAAATTGATAAAGTATCAAAAACAATAGATACAAATGCTATGAATTTAGCAGCAGTGACTGAGGAGCAAATGGCTTCATCAGAAGAATTTAAAGCAATGTCTGAATTCTTAAATAGAGAAGCTGAAGTATTAAACGAAAGTATTTCTAAGTTTAAGGTATAGACAAGCATTTATAATTAACAAATATAAAATGCCAGGTGTAAAGGTAATTAAATTATTAATACCTTTTACATCTGGCATTTATTACATTATACTAATTTTTATAAGTGTCTTACTATTTTTTAGTATTATTTACTATTGGAATTTCTACAAAACTTTCACTTGTGTTAAATGTAAAGTTTGTTGTTTTTAAAGGTCTTACAGTAAATTCGGCATCTGTAGATAGTATTATTAAGCCTATCTTGTGACCTTTTTTAACAGTATAATCCATTGGTTGCATGTCCAAATTAAATGTATATTCTTGTCCAGGTTGTATAGTGTCTACACGATAATTTGCTACACGGTTTTGTGCATCCATCCAACCACGAGAAATAACTTTATAGTCTGTTTTTTCACTATCCATAACAAAGTTTATTATATCATCAGAACCTGCATTACCACCGTATATTATACCATTAGGAACTACAACTTCTGTTTTTGTTGTAGGTCTATATTCAGGACCATAATCTACAAGCATTGCACTTATATTGGCAGTAGGCTTATCTATAGAGGCTTTTATAGAAACATTTATAGTTCCACTTATTCTTGTATCTTCGGTAACAGGTTCACTTACATAGGATAAACGATCAGGTCTTTTTACTTCAGGTTCTTTAGCTATTGTATCTAACCATTTAGTAAAATCAGGATTTTCTCTATCAAATTGTGATAATGATAAGTCATCAGAGAAAGTTTCTTTCAAATCTTTTTTTACTGGACTAAATGTTAATTTACCATTTGTACCATCATTATCAAGATAAAATTTAGTATTTTCTCCTTTTACAGGCCAAGTATCGAATGTTTCCCATTTAAGGTCTGTATTGTTTTGTATTGTAGCAGTAGGAATATCTTTCATTACATTGTTATCTATATCATAAAGCCAATGAGCAAACCATCTACCCATTATATCATTGTAATCTATTCCCGCTAAATTATTGATGCTCATATGATCCCCTTGATGTAATATAACTTTACGTGGCACATCATATTTTTCAAGCTCTTTCCATAACATATCAAATTGTTTAGTTTTTACATTCCAGTCGCTAAGACCATGAACTAAGAATACACTTGCCTTTATTTTGTCAGCATTATTTAAATAATTACGCTCGTCCCAAAATGTATTGTAATCTCCTGTGTCACGATCTTGATCAATTTGCATTTGCTTTATATTCTTTTCAAATAATTCTTTTACTGTAGAATAATCTTTAGGATCAAACATTCTACTCATACAATATGTTGCTAATAAGTCAGCATCATCTCCTTGCCAACCTAAAGCCGGAGAAGTTACACCATTTGATCTATAATAATCGTACCAGTTGCTTATTGCAGCTACAGGAACTACTGTTTTTAATCCTTCTACTCCTGTTGTTGCTGCAGCTATAGACAATGTACCTAAGTATGAGGTACCTGACATCCCTACACTTCCTGTACACCAGTCAGCAGATACTTCTATATTGTCAGTTTTATTTGTGAATGCTTTAGTTCTTCCATTTAGCCAGTCTATTACAGCAATAGTTGATATTGTTTCATCTACTGAACCAGTACTTGTAACACCATCAGAACCTAAAGTCCCTATACCACCAGAAAATACTATTGCATATCCGCGAGGCAAGAAATAATTATACCATCCACCAAATTCAAAAGGCGCAACTCTTCCGTTTCCTGCTTTACCTGAAACTTTTCTTGGAGCAGGAATTGTTTTTTCCACTGGTTTATACTTTATATCTTCATAAGTTATGTTACTTTGTGGACTTACAGTTAAATCTTTATCTACATTATGAGTGATATAAAGATCATCATTTGTTCCAGGACGATAAGGGCTTACCTCAAATATTGCTGGAACCTTCATTCCTTTTTCAGTTTCAATAGGACGTTTTATCCATACTTCAAGTAAATCACGCTTTCCATCAAGATCTGTATCTTGTGGTGATTCCACATAAACTTTTTCATAAATAGCCTCATCATGTTTAAATATAGGTTGAGGCTTTCCGTCAAATACAAGTATTTCTGGTACATCTTTATTTTTATTAAAATCCATCATAAAACCAAATTCTAATAATACTTCAAAATATTCACGACCACTTTTTGTCTTTGCTTTTAAACAATCGTTAAGTGCTTTTGCAAATTCATCATTTGTGAATTTACTTTTTTCTGAAGGATTAAGACCAATAGATTTTGAAAATTTTATTATATTTTTATTTGTAAAATCGCTTCCTTGCTCATATCCTAACAGCTGAAGAACAATCTTATAAAACTCTTCCTCACTTACAGATTTGTTTGGGTTAAATTTATCTTTATCAGCTTGTATTAAGCAAGCTTTAGGATTTGCTTTTATATATGCAAGTATATTTCTCTCTTCTATGGAACTTACTGATTTATAATCTGAAAAGTTTTCTGTTCCTTCAAATTTTTTAGCTTCATCTTCAAGTCCATTTAACCTTAAAAGTATAGTTGCAACTTGTATTCTTGTAGGTTGTTTTGCTGCATATTCAGGTGTTAATCCTTTTTCATCGCCTTGAATTAGACCAAGGTTATTCATAGCAGTCATTTCTTCACTGATGATATTAGTAGATGATTTAATATCATTTGTAGCATATGCAACTGGAGTTACTGAAAACATTAATGTAAAAGTTAATACAATAGATATAATCTTTTTCACAACTTATCCCCCCTAATAAATGTCAGGCTCTCTAATTAATTAGTTGGCCTTATCAAATTTTGTCCTGTTTTTCAGTTACTTTGTTAAAAGTTTTTATTTTAATTTAAAATTTTAAAGAATTTCTTATCATCTCCCCTCTGGTAAAATAATGAATGCATTCAAGATTTAATTATATCATAAAAATATAACCTAATATTCAAATATAGGGATAAATTCATAAAAATTACCTGTAAAACTTGTAGAAAAAAAGAAAATATTGCCTCTATATGTCTATACTAGTTATATTTTTTGACATATTAATCTCTACTTTAAATCTTCGTATAATATAATAAAGGCTTTAAAATTAATTTTTATATCTCTAATTTTTACTATACAGTGTTACTATTTTTTTCTAGTATAATAGAATTTTCAAGGAGCTATATGATTTTAGAAAAAAATGCTAGAACTTGTATATTTTTCATCTAGTTATCAAGATAGTTGGGTGAAAATGGATAAATAATTCACCTATTTAAATTAAAGGAATAAAATGTTACTGAGATAATTTTATTAATGGAGGAATTCCTGTGGGATATTATATTAGAGTAGAATCAGAGGTAAGAATTTATGTAGAGGATATTAACCCAATGGGGGAGAAAATAATCCTCTTTATACATGGTTGGCCTGCAAATCATAACTTGTTTGAATATCAGTTTAATAAACTTCCAGAGATGGGATATAGATGCATTGGAATTGATATTAGAGGATTTGGTAATTCAGATAAACCATGGGAAGGCTATGACTACAATCGATTAGCTGACGATGTTCATTGTGTAATTGAAACACTTGAGTTACAAGATATTATACTTGCTGGTCATTCTGTAGGAGGAGCAATTGCTATTAGATATATGGCTCGTCATAAGGGGCATGGGGTATCTAAACTTGCTTTGTTTGCTGCGGCAGCTCCAAGCTTTACTAGACGTCCAAATTTCCCTTATGGATTACCAAAGGAAGATGTAACTAAACTAATTGAGGAAACATATAATGACCGTCCTAAAATGTTACGGGAATTTGGAGATATGTTTTTCTTTAAGTATATAACTGGACCTTTCTCAGATTGGTTTTTCCAATTAGGATTGCAGGCGGCAGGATGGTCTACAGCTAAACTTGCAATTTCCCTTAGAGATGAGAGCTTGTTTTCTGATCTCGGAAAAATACATGTTCCTACTTTAATTCTTCATGGTGTTCATGACAAAGTTTGTATGTTTTCATTGGCTATTGTACAAAAGGAAGAAATCAAAAATTCTAAGCTTGTGCCATTTGAAAACAGTGGTCATGGATTATTCTGGGAAGAACATGAAAAATTTAATAAGGAATTGATAAAATTTATTGAGAGATAAATCTTTTATCATGCAGAGAATAAGAAAACACGAGGTCTAATTTAAGGACCCCGTGTTTTGTTTAATATACATGCTTATAGGTTTATACGAATGAAGAAGTAATATAAATTTTTAAAATAGAAAAGTATTATGGAATTATATTGTAGAAAATCAATTTACTTTTTGGCAATGTGGATTAGAATACTATAATAGATAAATTGACAAATAAAATTTACATGCTTATAATAGGTGTGTAAATATTTAATATTGTAAATTTCAGGTGCCTCATTAGGCTTAATATGGAAACAGGTGAAAATCCTGTACGGTCCCGCCGCTGTATTGGGGAGATTTTATAAGATATGCCACTTCTTATTAGAGGGAAGGTTTATAAGATTGAAGAACCAGAGTCAGAATACATACCTGTAATGGACACTAATAACTCTACGGTTGATAGATAAGGTGTATTAAGGTTTTTTGGCATACAACCATAATATATGTTTATATCAACTTCTCATTTGTTAATGGGAGGTTTTTTATTTTTTAAAATAGCATAAAAAAAATTTTAATTTATTGTAGGAGTTTTAGCGTAGCAATTCAAACTTTATTCATTTTGAATCCAGAGATTATTAAGGATTTATATGAAGTATATGTTGAACTATTATCAAAACCAAATACTGAAAAAATTAAAATTAGTTATATACTATCATAATATGTAGAAAATTGTTGAACTTTTTCAAAAATTGTGGTAATCTAAAATAGATTTTGTAAAAAAATTATAAATATGGATATTTTTTGAGGTGGTAAATATTACAAAAATATTTACATAATAGAGAATTAGGTGAAAATCCTAAACGGTCCCGCCGCTGTGAAGTGGAGTAATAATTATTAAGATCACTGTACTATTATTGTATGGGAAGATAAATTATTACAATGAAGCTAAGTCAGAAGACCTGCCTTGTTATATATCTTTACTTTGCGTGAGACAGAGGAGGGAGTGTTATTTTTATTATTAAATAGAAAGTCCTGTACTTCACATTATAAAGTACAGGATTTTCTTATTTTATATTAATATTTATTCAAATAGGGGACAAAGGGAGAATTAAAATGAAAAAAAAGAGACTTATAATATTTTTAACTTTTATTATGATTATTAGTTGTTTTGTGGGATGTGATTCAGCTAAAGAAACTAATACACAATCTAAATCCGAAATTACTTTTACAGATATAGCAGGAAGAGAAGTTACCATTAAAAAACCAGTAAAAAGAATTGTTGTAAATAACAGAAGTCTGTTTGATTCTCTTTTTGCTGTTGGCGGAGAGGAAATGGCAGACATGATTATTGCAACATCAGGTGGTAATAGAGGAATTGAAGGATTTAATAAGACTTATGGAGCAAAATTTCCTAAGTTAAAAGATTTACCTCAAATATCTAATAACGGTGGGTATGACGCTGAAAAAATTATTTCGCTAAAACCTGATATAGTAATATTAATTAATCAAAAGTCTGATCAAAATTTGGAATCATTAGATAAAGTTATAGAAGTTGGAATACCTGTAGTTTGTTTAAGTTATAATATTGAGCCATTAGAAGATAGAGTAAAGAATATTGAAATTATTGGTAAAGTTTTAGGCAAAGAAGAACGAGCAAAAGAAATATGTGATTTTATTAGTGAGAAATATGAACTAGTTAATAAGCGTTTGGAAAATATAACTACTCCTGCACCAACTGTTCATCAACTAACATTTCATGGTGATACTCCAAAATCTTTTTGGAGTTGGGCAATAATTGCTAAGCATGCTGGAGGGCATGATATCGCAGATGATATACCAAGTGGTAAACTGGAAAATGGCGGAACTATTGATCCGGAGTATTTGTTAAAGCGAGATCCTGACGTTATAACAATGGGTGGTGATGCTTTAGGATTAGGTGGAAATGAAGAAGAAGCTCAGACTTATCTTCAGGAAATGGTGGCAAAACAACCTGGATGGGAGAATTTATCAGCAGTTAAAAATAAAAAAGTATATGCTATATCTTATTCAACAGCATTAAACCTAGAAACTTTCTATGCAAATATGCAACTTGCTAAGTGGTATTATCCTAAAGAATTTGAAGATATTGATCCAGATGCAACATTAAAAGAGTTTTATGATAAATATATGGTTTTTGATTATGATGGGGTTTGGTCAACGCAACTTAAATAAAGTTAGGATATGGAGGAAGGCATGATTGCACAAAATAAAGAAGCAATATATATTTATAAAAGCTTAGCAAAGAAAAAAAGCTAATATTAATTTTTTTAATTATTGCTATCATAGTTGGATTTTTTGCTAATATCTTAATTGGATCATCAGGTCTCAGCGTTTCTGAGGTATTTAGAACTATATTAGGAAAAGCACCAGACGATATGACGAAAACTATTATATGGGGAATAAGATTACCTATGGCATTGATGGGGATTGTAGTAGGAGCTGCTCTTGCTGTAGGTGGATGTGAGATGCAAACCATATTAAGGAATCCAATGGCAAGTCCATACACTTTAGGAATATCTTCCGCTGCATCTTTTGGTGCAGCAACTGGTATGATTTTAGGAGTTAGATTTATACCTTCGTTTACAAATCTTGCTATTCCTATAAATGCGTTTTTCTGCACTATGATTGTAGCAACTATAATGTACTTATTTACCAAAAAAAGCATGTTGGGAAGAGTACGATAGTACTCTTTGGAATAGCTTTAAGTTTTATGTTTAATGCTTTAACAGCAGTATTACAATATATTGCAACGGAACAGGAATTACAAGGGTTTATGTTTTGGTCTTTTGGAGATTTAACAAAAGCGACTTGGGAAAAGTTGTTCATTACAATAATTGTATTATTTTTATGTTTAATTATATTTACAAAAAATGCATGGAAATTAACAGCTTTAAGTTTAAGTGATAGCAAAGCAATAAGTTTAGGGGTGGACGTTCAGAAAATGAGAAGAATGTCAATAGTATTAATTTCAATGCTTTCAGCTACAGCAATATGTTTTGTAGGCACAATTGGCTTTATAGGATTAGTGGCACCACATTTGGCGCGAATGTTAGTTGGAGAGGAACAAAGATTTTTACTACCTATATCTGCATTAATAGGAGGACTAATTTTGTCCATAGCCTCTACTGTAAGTAAAATCATTATTCCAGGTGTGATTATTCCTATAGGAATTGTTACATCTTTTATAGGAATTCCTTTTTTTCTAGTTTTAATTTTTAAAGGTGGGAGGAATTATATGTGATTGAAATAAAGGATTTAAGCTTTGGATATAGGGAAAATAAGGTTCTAAATAATATTTCTTTGCAGATAAAGTCAGAATTAAATGCAATTGTAGGACCAAATGCAGCAGGAAAATCAACTTTAATGAAATGTATATTTGGACTACTGAAGCCTAAAGGGGAAGTTTATTATAAAAAAAGTTATTATCGGACTATACTCAAAGTGATATAGCTAATTTCATGGTATATCTCCCACAAGAGGAAGAAGGTACACCACAGCTGACAGTGCTTGAAACTGTCCTTTTAGGTAGATTACAAAACTTATCATGGAAAGTGGATGATAAAGATTTAAATATTGTAATGCATATACTTGAAGCTCTATGTATAGATAACTTATCTTCTCGTTATTTAACAGAACTAAGCGGATACCAAAAACAAATGGTGTATATTGCACAAGTTTTAGCTAAAGAACCTGAAATATTATTAATGGATGAACCTACTAATAATCTTGATATGCAAAAGCAATTAGAATTTTGTGAATTACTAAGGCTCATCATGAAAAAAAGAAATTAATGATTTTAGTTGTATTCCATGATTTAAATCTTGCTGCACAATACGCTGATAATATTATTGTAATGGATGGAAAAGGAGGTCTATATAGTTCAGGTGCGCCAAAAGATGTTATTAATGAAAAAATGCTAAAAGATGTGTATGGTATTGAAGGAAGTATTCATATTGACAATTATGGTACTCCTATAATATCTGCAAGAAAATCTATAAGAAAAGTAGAATTTTTAATCTAATAGAAAGTTTGGATTTAAGGGACGGTTCATGATTATATTGCTTTATGTGAGAATAATAATGAAACGTCCTCTTAATAAAATAAAAAAACACCATGCCTAACAGAAGAGACTTGGTGCTTTGATTAATATATAAATATAGGAACATTTTTAATTTGTAAAGATAGTTTTTTGCAAAAAAATATCTAATTAAATTTTTCATCTATTAATTTTAAAAATTTCTTTTCAGTTAAAATTTCATTTGTAACAAAATTACCATTTATAAAAATGCTATATGTTGTCCAAACTGTAGGTGCATTTTGAGCTTTCTCGAGAGTATTAATTTTAATCAGATTAAAAGGAATAGCTTTTTTATCTGCGATATCTTTTAGTACTGAAGTATATTTTTCAGTATATGGACATTGATTTGTATAATATAAGGTTACGCCTTCTTTATCAGCTATTTTGCCATCTTTGGCACAATCCTTGAATGTGGGTAATTTACTGTTGTTATTAAAATTTAAGCATAACAATTCAAAATAAGGATGTGCTGTATCACAAGTCTCAAAGCCTTTATACTTCAAATACCTGGGGTCAGAAAGAAAAGGCATTTTTTCCTTTGATGTAACAATGATAATTCCGTCTTTATTTTGTCTTTTTGTATCAGCAATACATTCTTGCAATAACAGGTTTGATATGCCTTGTCCTTTATATTGTCCTGAGACCCAAAGACAATTGATAAACATATAATTTTCGGCGTTTACAGGACTCCAAGCCTTTTCAGCAGGGATATATTCAATAAAAACCTTGCCTCTAACATCAGCTTTTTTAAAAATTAATCCGTCTCTGAAGCGTTCTTTCATCCATGCTTTTTTTGACGACACACAATTTTCACCTTTTTTATCTGAAATAACGCAGCAAATATGTTCCTTATCTATATTACTTTCATTTACTGATATAATATTCATATTACTTCCACCTTTTTAAAGTTGGGAAGAGCTCTTTCATTGAAGTTCGAGCTTCATTCTCGTTTGCATAGGGATTGCCAGAAGAAACGTGAGGTATACATGATTCAATCATTTCTTCCATTGTTTCCTCAGTGATAAATGCACCTTCTTTATAGCAGTAAAGGCAATAATCCTCATTTTTACTTCCATCTGCATTTGTTCCGAAATCTTCACTCTTTATAAGAGGCATTGCACAGCTTTGACAAAAAATCATATTTTCCATATTAAAATCTCCTCTCAAAATTATTCTTTTATGAATTGATTATAACAATTTTAATATGACAGCAGTACGTCACATTTGGTAATCATTTGTATATTTCCATTATATTTTGAGCTCTTTTTTTAATAATGTCCTTAATAAAATCTGGTTCTAAAACCTCAACAAAATTTCCAAAAGAGAGAATATAACCAATAACCCATTCATCAAAAGGATAATCAATGGTAACAATAAATGTATTATCATCACCATATTCAATTTGGTCTTCTTCAAAATCATCATATACCCTGTAGGCTATTTCAGAAGCAAATTTTAATTTTAATGATACCATTCGATTTTGCTTTGAATTATGAGATTCGATTTGCAAATCATTTGGGATTTCTCTAGTGAAAGTTTCATTACATAATTGAATGTTTTTCATTCGTGATATGCGAAAGGTGCGAAAATCTTGTTTATTTCTGCAATAACCCTGAACATACCAAGAATGTCCTTTAAAAACAAGACGAAGTGGCTCAATATTACGATTTGTTTTTTCACCATAAGAACTTACATATTCAAAAGAAATCACTGTTTTTGTTAATATTGCTTCTTTTAAATATGTAAATTTTGTTTTTTCCTTTGGATGGCTTCCCCAATAAGCAAAATCAACTTCTATCCAATTTGTATTTGAAACATTTTTGAACAAGGCGCTTATTTTATTAAGAACGCTATCAACATCAGGAAATTTTAAAGCATTGATACTTTGTAGAGCAAAAATAATATCTTTCTGCTCTTTATCTGATAATAAGGATTTATCAATGGTATAATTTTTTAATAAGCCAATTCCACCACCATTCCCTTTTAAAGAATATATTGGAATTCCTGCTAAACTTAAAGTATCGATATCTCGATAGATTGTTCGTGTGGATACATGGAATCGTTCAGCCAATTCTTTTGCTGTTATATGTTCTCTATTTAGAAGTATCAAGACAATTTCTAATAACCTATCAATTTGCATATTCATCACCCAAAATCAGTATAGCATACAGATATGAAATTACATGTCATATTTGAAAAAGAAGTTAAATATAATATAATGGCGTTTACTGTCTTAAGAAAGCATGTTACGCTTTAATACTTTATTGTAGTTAGATATAACATCATTGATTCTTACTAGTATGTAGTAGACTAATTCTAGTCAGTTTTTTTTAATAATATCAATTTTCTTGCAAACGAATTTTATTATGAAATATAAATGGTAAATAGGCTTTTTATAAATAAAGCTCATAATAATTTAATTTTTGTTTAAATTTTAAATATAATTAATTTCTATTGAAAAAATTAATTATATGATATAATAATCACAAATATAGCTAGGGACATTAATTTTTAAGATAATATGGAGATTAGAACAAATCGTAAAGAGTTAAAGAGAAAATTATATTTATAAAATATAACCAATAGAAGCAATGACGCTAAAGGAGATTCTTATGGATATAAAAAATGTGAGTGAGCTTGCTCTTACAGTTGGTGAAATATTATTAGGGAACGGTGCTGAAACTTATAGAATTGAAGAAACTGTTTCAAGAATCTGCGAATCTTATGGTTTTACAGCTGAATGTTTAGCAATGTCAAACGGAATTTTATTATTGGTGGAAGGTTCCCAATTTGATAAAGTTACCACAATGAAAAAAGTTGGACGAAAACGGGTAGATTTATACAAAATCGAATTGATTAATTCTTTTTCAAGACAACTTAAAGAAAATCCTTTATCCTATGATGAAGCGAAGAAAGCTCTTGATGAAATTAAAAAATCTCCCAATTTCACCTTACCTGTGCGAACAATAGCTGCATGTATGACAGGATTTATTTATACGCTTTTTTTTAACGGCTCTCTCAGAGATGGTATTGCATCAATAATCATATGTCTAATTACATATATGATGCTTGAAAAGATTGCTGAGTTTGGATTTTTTCAATTTTTAGAGTACTACTTAGCAGGTCTTATTATAGGTGGAACAAGTATTTTATCTCATATACTAATTCCTTCTATTAACGCACATAATGTTATTACCGGTGCCATTATGATTTTACTTCCAGGAGTGGTATTAACAAATGGAATAAAAGACGTAATTTATGGAAATTTTTCATCTGGTATATCAAAATTTTGTGAAGCTTTGATTGTTATTATAGCGGTTAGTATAGGGGTAGGAACTGCTCTGTTTATTGGAATGAAAGGGGCGTGATAAAATGCTAATAAAAATGACTATATTAGCATTTTTAGGAAGCGTATTTCCTGTGATATTGTTTAATATTGATAGAAAAAAAGCTCTATATGCAGGATTAGGTGGAGCTATTGGATGGGTAGTCTATAGCATTTTTCTTGAAAGAACAGGGAGTTCTGTAATTGGTTCTTTCTTTGGTGCCTTTATAGTTAATTTATATAGTGAATTAATGGCACGAATAATGAAAACACCCGCTTCTATGTTTTATGTTCCAGGAATTTTCCCTCTAGTTCCCGGTATGTCAGCATATAGCACAATAACATATCTTGTTGAAAAAAATTTTACTTCTGCCTTAGATAAAGGTATGTTAACACTAGGAATAGGTGGCGCCATTGGCTTTGGTATTATGTTATCTGCTACTTTGGTTAAGTTCATTACAAAAGTCCGTTCTAAGAGAAGTAAAAAAAGACTTGATAAAGGGAATATATTTTAAGGGACGGTTCATTTTAATTGCTAAAACTTAATATTAAAAAATATATACATTTTAATAATTAAAAAAGGTTACCAAAAGTATTTTAAATATATACTTAGGTAACCTTAATTTATATCATAGGGACGGTTCATAATTATATTTTAAATGATGTATCTTATTTAAAATATAATTAGAAATTTTTTACAATGAAATTATGAAGATGTTAGGGGCACATTGCTATAATACAAGGTTCATATTACCATTGCTGACTTTATTATTTTAAGTTTATAATATAATATCGAAGTTTTCATTTGAACTGTATCCTGTTAATTTCAGTAAATTTATAGTTCACCAATGATGGATAAAGATGTTTTGAATAATTTGATCATAGAGCATTACCTTTAATAGGTTATGCTTTTTTAAGAAGGAGATTATTAATTATGAATTGGCTTGAAATGATATTAATAGTGGTCATAAGTTTGATAGCAATTCTCTGCTTAGTTTTAATATATTGTGTTACATCTCCTATGCCAACAGTTTGGTATTTAAGGAAGTTATTTTCAGGTACTGAATATACCAAATTGGATAGCTATGAGAAACTTAAAGAAGAAACAACGATTTATGAAGATATTGATTATGAGTCTGATTTTCCTCATGGGAAACTTGATATTATTATGCCTGAACAAGTAACTGGAAAGCTTCCTGTAATTTTTTGGGTTCATGGGGGAGCCTATGTTGCTGGAGATAAAGAAGATATAACACCGTATGCTATTTCTCTTGCTAACAGAGGATTCGCCGTAGTTAATATTAACTATGCACTTGCACCAAAAGGAAGGTATCCAATACCATTAAGACAGATTGGGGAAGCTTACTCCTATATTAAAAAGCATTTTGCTGAGTATCATATTGATCTGAGTCGTGCTTATTTTGCTGGAGATTCTGCTGGGGCTCAAATGGTATCTCAGTTTGTCAATATTCAAACCAATCCCAAATATTCTCAGCAAGTAAATTTAGAACCGATTGTGAATGAAAATACTATTAAAGGTGTTTTACTATTTTGCGGGCCCTTCGATTTAGCCAAGTTAACACAAATAAGTTCTCCTATGTTAAGTTGGATATTTGATCGTGTTGGTTGGGCTTATTTAGGAAGTAGAGATTGGAAAAGTGAAGAAAAAACTAAAGAGGCATCCATCATAGATGAGTTGACTTCTAGTTATCCACCAACCTTTATTACCGATGGCAATAAAGGATCCTTTGAATATCATGGAAAAATGCTAGAAAAAGCATTAAAAGATGTAGGTGTTTATACAGAAAGTGTATTCTATCCTCAAGAATCTCAAGAGCTAGGTCATGAATACCAGTTTAATCTAGGAGATAAATATGGGGAAGATACTTTCGAAAGAGTTATTGAATTTTTGAATAAGACCCGTTAAACAACTTTAAAATTAATATATTTTCGTATATATTAATTTTAAAAAAATATATATGGGTTAACTATTGTAATAGGAATTTTTTATAAATAAATTTTGGATATTTAGGAAATAAATAAAGTAAGGTTATCAATTTTTAAGTTTTTAGTAAAGAATTTAAAGGAAAATTGATAGCTACTTTTTTATATTCTTATTTATGTCTTATGAGAAAACTACATAAAAGGAAAGGAGTATTTATGAATATTCTTGTTACATTAAACTCTAATTATATTAAGCAATTGATTATTATGATTTATTCTATATTAAAATCTAATCCAGATGTAAATCTTAATGTATATATTGCTCATAAAGAATTAACAGAGGATGATTTTAGTTATATAGGAGGATATTTAGATAAAAAGAGATGTAAAATTATATCTGTAAAAGTTACCGATGAAATGTTAAAAAATGCACCTGTTACTAAACGCTATCCAAGAGAAATGTATTTTAGGATATTTGCAGCGCAATTTCTTCCAAAGGATTTAGATAGAATTTTATATCTAGATCCGGATTTAGTTGTTATTAATCCTCTTAAAGAACTCTATTATACGGATTTTGAAGACAATTATTATATTGCTGCTTCTCACGTTAATAAGGGAATGCAAAAGTTAAATGAAATTCGTTTAGACATGGAGAAGGATGCTTATTATATTAACTCAGGGGTAATGCTGATGAATTTAAAACTTCTTCGAGAAAAACAGGATATAGACAGTGCTTTGGAATATATTGAAAAGAATAAGAATCGTTTATTGCTTCCTGATCAAGACGTGTTAAGTGGGTTATATGGAGGAAAAACTAAAACAGTAGAGTCTATTATTTATAACCTTAGTGAGCGATATTTAAAACTATATAATATAAACCTTAAAAATCTTGATAAAAGAATAGATATAGATTGGGTACGGAAAAATACTGTTATCATACATTATTGTGGAAGAAATAAGCCTTGGAAGGATAATTATATTGGAGAACTAGATATATTTTATAAAGAGTATGCTCAAATGGTTGCTGAAATTGAAGGAAGTACAATGAAAATACCTTGAAGAATACCGAAGATATAAAAGAAAGAGTAAAGGAAATCAAAGGTTATTAAATATTAAAATCATCATGACATCGTCAGGAAGAAATGAAGCTAAGCATATACTGTAAGGTTAAAGCCTATAAAATAAATAACATTCAAATTTAAATTTGGATGTTATTTTATTTTATTTAACATATTAGTATAATTCCATCTGTAATAGATATAGATGAAGAAAATAGAAATAGAGTTGTTTTGAAAAAATTACCAAAGACAATTCATATATTTATAATGGATTATTAATAGAAATAGATGGTACAATATAATATAAGCTTATTTATAAAAGGCGTATTGGCATATATGAAATATTAATGAGGAGATATATATGAAACATATAACTTTTGAAGATGTAAAAAAGAATAAAGAATTTCAAACCTATATCCAAAAAGGTGATGAATTACTTGGAGTGTTGGGATATACTGAACATTCTTTCGTTCATGCAGGAAAGGTTGCCTATACTGCAGATAGCATATTGAATAGTTTAGGATATAGCGAAAGAGAAAGAGAACTTGGGAAAATAGCTGGATATACTCATGATATTGGCAACATGATAAATAGAATTGATCATGCTCAAACAGGTGCTATATTAGCTTTTAATATTTTAACTAGAATGGAAATGCCACCTGAAGAAATTGCTACCATAGTTTCTGCTATTGGAAATCATGATGAAGGTACAGGTCAACCTGTAAATACAGTATCTGCAGCATTAATATTAGCAGATAAAACTGATGTTAGAAGAAGCAGAGTGAGAAACAGAGATTTTGCTACTTTTGACATTCACGATCGTGTAAATTATGCAGTTGAGGAAGCAAAAGTTAAAATTAATTCTGAAAAAAGAATTGTTTTATTGGAGATGAAGATTGATATTACTATTTCTTCTTTAATGGAGTATTTTGAGATATTTCTAAATCGTATGATGATGTGTAGAAAGGCAGCAGACTTTTTAGGTGCTAAATTTGAATTAGTTATAAATGGTACAAAATTACTATAGATATCAAAATTTATTAAAACACAGAGATTTAATTTCATAATGTAAATATATAAATGCGTTAGTAGAAAGAATTAATATCTTGAACTAACGCATTTTTATTAATGTAAGTAAGATATAGGGATGCAATGTGAAAATTTAAAGTATACTCTGGAAAATAAGTTTTCTATAAAAATAGCTTAAACCCTTGGAAATTAAGGATTAATAGTTAAAAATGAAAAATTAATGATGAAATTCACTAAATGTGAATTTCTTAAAGCAAAATTTATTTTAAAAACTCCAAAGGCTTTGACAGTGGAGTTTTAACCACAATTCTTCATTCTTCATTCTTAATTTTTAATTCATGGTAAAATTTTTATTATGAAAATTAAAATCATGTATAAGTTGAATTTTCGTTAAAGAATCCTATAAATGCATTAACTTTAGAATATGATAATACGTATTTATATTTAAGGTAAATAGATAATCAAAGTGGGTACTAAAAAATTTATATAATATCGTAATATATAAAGAGGAGGTGAAGTGATGGTCAGACTTCTCAATATTTTTAACAGAGAACAGACATTAGAGGAGCGAGTGAAAGATATACAAAAGGGTAATGAAGGGGATAAAAATAGTCTAATTGAAGAATATATTCCTTTTATAAAAAAAGTGCTTAGTAATGAATTAGGACAATATGTTGAGATAGAAAATAATGACGCCTTTAGTGTAGGATTAATAGCATTTAATGAGGCTATCGAAAAGTATGATGAAAAAAGAGGCAATTTTTTAACCTTTGCTTCTATGGTAATAAAAAGTAGATTAATAGATCATCGCCGAAGTGAGGCGAGAAAACCAAAGGAAGTTTGTATTAGTGAGTTAAAATGTGATGATGAGAGTTATGGTTATAATGAAAATATTATAGCAATAGATAGTTTTGAAAAGAGAGTTGAAATTAGGTTTGACATCGCTCTTCTAGTTAAGGAGATGAAAGGATATGGGGTTTCTTTAGATGAATTGATAAAGGAATCTCCAAAACATAAGGATACTAGAATTGTAGCTATCAGTATTGGAAAATACATATTTGAAAAGGATTATTTAAAAGAAAAATTTTTGAAAAGTAAGAATTTACCAGTTAGTGATTTGATGAGAGAATTATGTGTATCTAAGAAAGTCATACAAAGGAGTAGAAAATTTATTATAGCAATAGTATTAATTTTGAACAGTGACTTAGATACATTAAAGGAATATATTTTCTATAGCGAAGGGTGTGAAATGAGTGATCTACAAAGGCACTGTGATAGAGATTTATTATGATAGTATAGTTGTGATGGCTGAAGATTGTACTTTTAAAAGGATAAAGAAAAGTGACGGTTTAGAGGAAGGAATGGAGATATATTTTGAAGATAGAGACATTATTAAAAACTCAAACTTTACTATTAAAAATATTTCTAAGGGAGTAGCTGCTGTTTTAATTTTTGCAGTTACTTCTTTATATGTTTTAGGGTTTTGGAATGAAAATTATAAATCAGTAGCTCTATTAGCTGTAGATATAAATCCAAGTGTTGAGATGGAAATTAATAAAAATTATCGTGTAATAAAAATTTCAGCACTTAATGAAGAAGCTTCAAAACTTCCTCTTGAAGATTTGAAGAACTATCCATTAATAGACGCTTTAGAAGAGATTGTAGAAATGGTGGAAACGGCAGGATATATTAAGAAAGATGAATCAAACCGCGTATTGGTAACGTCAGTAGAATTAAAGAGTAATAATGAAGGTGATAAAAACTTAGATAATCTTATAATGGAAGGAAAGAAAAAGATAGAGGAAGTCTCTAATGAGAGAGGGCAGCAGGTTGAAGTTGTTACAATAAAATCAGATAGGGAGACATTAAATAAAGCGAAAGAAGAAAACATTTCAGTGGGTAAGATGGAGATTTATAAAGAAATGGAAGATGAAAATAAAAATCAGGATAAGAATGAGATAATGGAATTAAAAGATAAAAAATCAGAGGAGTCTATAAAAGAAGTTGAAAAAAGTGAAAAAGTTAAAAAAAACAATAATGAGAATAACGGTAATAAAAATAATCCTATAAAAGAAGAGAAGGAAAATAATAAGAATAAAAAAGGAAACGAAAATAGTAAGGATAAAAAAGATAAGGAAAACAATAAGAATAAAGAAAAAAAGGAAAATAATAAGAATAAAAAAGAGAATGAAAACAGTAAGGATAAAAAAGAGAAGGGAAATAATAAGAATAAAAAAGATGAGACAAATGGCAAAGATAAATAAAGAGAAGAGATAAAAAAATAAAAAACTAAAGAAATCTTAGCTTGTAGTTTTTCTAGAAAAATAAAAAAATTGATAAATATTTCATGTAATTTATCTAAAAAATCAAGTAATCATAATTTTATAATATAAAAAACAGGTAAGCGAATATGAACCTTACCTGTTTTTCTTTGAAAGCTTTTCATATATTATTTAATTTTAATCTTCACATTATATCTCCTAGAATTTAAAATTAAGAATGAAAGATAGGAATTATATAGGATTCCATAATGGAAATTTAACTTATACATGATTTTAATTCTCATAACAAAAATTTTCATTTATAGATTAAAAATTAAGAATTAAGGATGAATAATTATGGCTAAAACTCCACGGTCAAAGCCTTTGGAGTTTTTTAAAAATAAATTTTATTTTAAGAAATTCACCTTTAGTGAATTTTTTCCTAAATTCTTCATTCTTCATTATTAATCCTTAATTTCTAAGGATTTAAGCTATTTTTATAGAAAACTTATTCTCCAGAGTATACTTTAAGTTTTTACATTGTATCCTTATAGTTAAAGTCTTTGAAGTTTGTAGAACAAGTTCTATTTTCTAGAATTATTCTAAATTTTTATAGTATACACCTTAAAAGTTTAGAATTTCTTTAGAATTAATTTAGAAAAACTATAGATACTTCATTTAAAATGAATAAGAGGAAAGCTTTTCTAATTTTGTATAAAGGAGAGGGTTAAAGTGAAAATTAAAAAGAAGACTGCTATGATTACAAGCTTTACTTTGGGGCTATTAATGTTTGCAACAACAGCCATGGCGGAGATATCATCTAAGAGTGGGTATGATCAAGCTAAAGATGCATTAAAGTATTCTGCAGAAAGCTTTACAAGTAAGCTTTCAAACTATACCATGGATATTTCTATGAATATAAAGGATAATGGAAAGGTTATTATCTCTGAGAATACAGTAAATAAATATGATGTAACTAAAAATTCTTGTGAAAATTTTTATACAAGAATTAATGGAAGTAAAAAATCAGAAGAATATTTCTATAGAGATAAAGACATTATGGTTAACACCAGTGAAAATCAAGACATTTATTTTGTAACTGAATATGAAGGTTCAGATGAAGGAAGGATTTTAAGAAACCCGTTTGAAGAGAAAAATGCAGGAGATATTGAAAAGATAGGGGATGCAATTGTAGGTAGCTTAAAAGATTATGTTGTAGTAGATGAAAAAACTGACGGAAGTAAAGAATTATCTGGTTCTATAAGTGAAGCGCAAATACCTTCATTGGTAAATGCAGTTACATCTTACATGATAAAAAGTACATCTTTCTTTAATATAGATACTCAAGAGGAAAAGGTTATGCCGATGATCACTAAAGATGTATATGTAAAAGAAGTTAAAGGTAATATGGTTGTAGATAAAGATGGATTAATACAAAATGTTTTTGGCACAGGAGTACTTTCTGGTAAAGATGATAAAGGTAATGAACACACTTTAACCTTTGAATTACTTGGTAAAGTATCTAATATTAACTCTACTGCTGTAAATAAACCAGATCTTTCTGGAAAGAAAGTAGAAAAGTATATACAAGAGAATATGAATGTATTAAAAAATCCTGGAATGTATGTAGGTAAATACAAGAATGATATTGTTATAAAAGAAGATGGTAAGTTTCAAAAGATTGGAGAAAGAATTATAGATATCACACATTCTGACCATAAATCTATTGGTGGAACATATCATGAAGAGTATGGAGAAGGATATAAGGACTACGTAGGAAATAAATCAGATATCAGTTTTGATGCTAAATATAGAGAAGAAGGCTATTATGATGCAGAATTTGATATTGAAGGATCTTCAGATAAAGGTTATATAAATCTTAATATAGGAGAAGCTAAATTTCACTTTGGAATGCCAGTAGGTGGCAGAGATTGGTATAATGGTGAGTTTACCAGAGTATTTGAATAGCAAATAATTGATAATTTATAGTTTATATTTAAGTTTGAGTTTAAAAATTGAGAGTTGAGAATTATGAATGAAATTTTAGATATCTAAAATTTATGAAAACATATTTATAGCTTTGCATAGTAAAATTATTTCAGTAATTCTTCACTCTCCATTCCCATTTTAACTAAAAAATTGCTGGGTAATTTTTAAAGGAGGGTTACAATTGGAGAAGGTTATTGAGATAAATAACTTAAGTAAAGTTTATAAAAATGGTAGAGGTATAACTGATATCAACCTTGAAATAAATAGAGGTGATATTTTTGGATTTTTGGGACCTAATGGAGCTGGGAAAACTACCGCTATGAAAATTATGACAGGACTTATAAAACCAGATAGCGGTGATGTTAAAATTCTAGGATATAGTGTATTAGAACAATTTGAAAAAGCTATGGCTAAGGTAGGATGTATCATTGAAACAGCAGAGTCCTATCAATATTTAACTGCTTATGAAAATCTTAAGCAGTTTTCGAGATATTATAAAAATGTTGATGATAAGAGAATTGAAGAGGTTTTAGAGCTTACAGGAATACAAAGATTTAAAGATGAAAAAACAAGAAGATTTTCTCTTGGAATGAAGCAGAGACTTGGAATTGCAGCAGCGATTATATCTAGACCTGAAGTGGTTATTTTGGACGAGCCTTTGAATGGATTAGATGTTGAAGGGATGATTGATATGAGAAATCTTATAAAAAAACTTTCAGAAGAAGAAAAGACAACATTCTTTATATCAAGTCATCTTATTCATGATGTTGAGCTTACCTGTACTAAGATAGGAGTACTTTATAATGGAAAAATGCTTAATGTAGACACAACTAAAAATATATTAAATAATTATGCTTCACTAGAAAACTACTTTATAAGCGAGGTGGAACGAAATGGTAGAATTTAAGGTTGCTGTAATTAATGAGTTTGAAAAGCTATATAAAAAGAAAAAGATTTTAGTTGCAGCAATAATATCATTAACTTTCATCGTAATAGGACAACTTACTATTACTGGATTAAGAAGTGGATTTGGATTAAGGGGCACTTCTAGCATGGAGTTTCCAATATTAGTTCTTTCTATAGTAGTCAACACTATATTACCACTTTTTACTGCTCTTGTTACTATAGATAGTTTTTCAGGAGAATTTTCTCAAAACACTATGAAAATTGCACTTACAAGACCAATTACAAGATTAAAGTTTTTTACTGCTAAAATAGTGGCTATAATGTTTTTTGCATTAGTTAATCTCTTATTTGTAATGATATTTTCAACTATTGTAGGGGTAATTTTTAATTCAAGTTCTTTTACTTTACAAGGAATAATTAGAATACTTGTGTCTTATATGGTTACTGTAGTGCCTATGGCAGTTTTAGTACTGTTAATTGTAGTCTTTACCAACATAATAGGAAATGGAACAGGGGTGTTTTTTTTATCAGTGTTTGTTTTTATTGTTTTTAAAATAATGGAGATTGTATTTTCACAATACTCAGGACTATTTTTCACATCAATGTTTAAGTGGTATAATTTATGGATAATGAACAGTTTTCCATTTCTAAAGATTTTCCGTCAGCTTATGATGATGAGCAGTTATGGAATACTACTTTTTACACTGGGATATTATTTATTTGATAAAAAAGAATTTTAAGGTGAAAGAATGGATATAAAGAAGCGGCTAATAATATCTAATACTATAACAGCTATAGCTCCACTTATCATAACGATTATAACTATATTTAGTTTCTTATTTATTTCTTCAAGAATTTTTAATAAGAAACTTGATTATGATGGATTTAAAGATGGAATGGTTGTAAGGACAAAATTGGTCAATATTAGAAATGATATATTAAAGCATAACATAAAAGATATTGAAAAATCTAAACTTCAAGATGATTTATCATATAGGCTTTCAGATTTAGATGGTAAATTTATAATTGTTGAGGGACATAAAATTATAGCTAGTCCTAAGGATATTAGCAAAATAGATATAGAAAAAACTATGGAGATATTAGAAGAAAATATCATAGACAAAAGAATTGTAATTAATGATATTTGTTATATGGTCGAAGCTATAAAGTTGAACTTAGAAGGAGAAATCACTAAAAACATAATATTGTTAGCACCTATAGAAGAAAGAAATATATTTAATGAACTTATAATTATTGCTATTGTGGTTTATATAGTATCTTTTATAGTAATTAACATAATTATGTCTTATCTTTTTTCAGAGCGAATAATAAAGCCTATCAAGTTTTTAAAAGAAGCTACATCTGAAATTAGTAAGGGAAATTTAAATTATGAAATTATTGAAGATGGGGATGAGGAGATAAGAGAATTATGTCATGGCTTTGAGGCTATGAGAGTGCAGCTTAAAGATTCTGTAGTTATGAAGATTAAGTATGATGAGAATCGTAAAGTACTTATATCTAGTATTTCTCATGATTTAAAAACACCAATAACATCAATAAAAGGCTATGTAGAGGGAATATTAGATGGAGTTGCTAACACACCTGAAAAAAGAGAAAAATACTTAAAAACTATCTATTCAAAGGCGGAACATATTGATCATATGATTGATGACTTGCTTTTATATTCAAAGTTAGATTTAAAACAGCTTCCATTTAATTTTGAAAAAATAGATATTGTTGAGTATTTAAGTTTTTGTATATATGAAAGTGAACCTGAACTTATAAAAAATAATATAAAAATAAGTTTAAATAATGACCTAAGGATTTCTCAGCATGTTATGATGGACAGGGAAAGAATGAAAAGGGTTATTTTAAATATTATAGAGAATTCTCGTAAATATATGGATAAAGAGCAGGGAGAAATAAATATAAATCTACGAGAAACAAATTCAAGTATTATAATAGAGATAAGAGATAATGGTGCTGGAATAGATAATGAAGATGTTAGCAAAATATTTTATAGATTTTATAGAGCAGATTCTGCAAGAAGTGAAGCAAGTGGAAGTGGATTAGGCCTTGCTATTGCGAAACAAATTGTAGAAGGACATAAAGGCAGGATATGGGCAATTAGTCATGGAAATGAAGGTACAAGCATTATGATATCTCTAGGAAAAATAATATAACATAGCAGGATTAATATTTGGAGGGGTTCAAGTATATGAAAAAAATATTAATAGTAGAAGATGACTTAAGTATTGCTGAACTTCAAAAAGATTATTTAGAGATATCAGGTTTTGAAGTGAATATTTGTACTGATGGAGTAAGTGGTTTAAATACAATAAAAGAAAATAAATACGATTTAATAATCTTAGATGTTATGCTTCCTAAAATTGATGGTTTTGATATATTAAGAATTATTCAAGAAAACAAGGATATACCTGTTTTAATGGTTTCTGCTAAAAAAGAAGAAATTGATAAAATAAAGGGGTTAACCCTTGGAGCAGATGATTATATAACAAAACCTTTTAGTCCAGGTGAGTTAGTTGCTAGAGTTAAATCTCATCTTCAAAATTATGAGAGAATGAGAAATAAATTTAGCAATAAGATAAATAATAATAGTATTATAATAAGAGGTCTTGAAATACTTAAAGATTCAAGACAGGTATTTATAAATGGAAAAGAAGTTAATTTAGCTCAAAAGGAATTTGAATTATTATTGTATATGGCTGAAAATCCTAACAGGGTATTTGGAAAAGATGAACTCTTCGAAAGAATTTGGGGTCTTGATTCTCTTGGAGACAATGCTACGGTTACAGTACATATTAGAAAAATACGAGAAAAAATCGAATCAAATCCATCAGAACCACAATATATTGAAACGTTATGGGGAGTTGGATATAGAGTTAGGGTATAAATACTATAAAAAAGTTGTTACTTAAATTAAAAATTTTAAATAACAACTTTTTTATTAGTTACTTTAATAAACTATATATTTTTTATTTCTTCTAATAAGCTTATAGCTGCTTTTTTAGGACCGTCTTTTTCCATACCAGTTATACCTAATCTAGTTCTTAATTGTCCTACTTTAACTCCGGATTGGTAGAATTTATTGAAATATTCTACTAATAATTTTTCTGTGTCTTCCATCTTTTGTGCTGGTCCAAATGGATTTGCAAAGTAAGTTTTTACTAATCCTTTTTCTGTGGTAGTTCCTTTAGCCATTCTTGCTCCATCTCTAAAGGTATCTAAAGCTTCGTTTATATCTTTAAAGAATTCTAGATTTTCTCCTTCAGACTCATAGTTATTAGCATATAAGAACAAATCTATTGGATACTCTGTAGTAATTTCTTTATAACTTGCTACAGGTATAACTAACCTAGCGTTTACTTTATCTGGATTCATAAAAATACTTCTATCTATTTGTTTAAAAGCATATCCAGTATCTAAATCATCTAATCTTACAAAGGCTCCTATTTCAGTTCCTGATCCTACTGGTTTTTCATCTTTGTTTAATTTAACTACGCCCATATCATCAAAGATTATAGTCATATCACTTATATAATCTTCACTCAATTCTCTAAAGGCCTCTAAACTTTCAGATTTTCCTGCACCGCTATCTCCCATTATTATTACATTAGCAGTTTTATTATTTTTAGTTACTATATTAACCATAGCACCGTGTATTGGTAGATATCCTCTTTTTATCATTATTAAATTATGAAGAGTCAATGTCATTTTTTTCATATAACCAAAGTAATCTATGGCTTCATTATAGTTTATATATCCTAGCATAATATCATTTTCTTTGTCATCATAGAAAACTGTTTGTATTTCTTCATTGTCATCTCTCGCACCGAACACATATACTATATCTGGTTTTTTATCTCTATATTCTTCCTCTGTAGCTATTTCAAATAAGTTGCATAAAGTTACTCCATGAGCCATAAAATCTCTATGGAAGTATATATAAGCTAAAAGTGTTCCTACTTTTGCAGGATAACAAAACCAATGATCTAAATTTATTCTGCAATTTTTTAATGGATTATGAAAAGTTTCTTCAAACATACCATCTCGTGTATTCTTTTTAGGATAAGTTATAAAAGGTGGATCTAATAATATGGATTCTATAAAAGGAATATTTTTTAAAATTTCATAGTTGTTTGGTATATTCCAATTAGAATTATTTAATATTAGACCTGCATTACCTCCTGCAGGTAATTGTCTATATATTCTTGGTTTTTCCCCTAAAACATTTTCTTCAATTTTTCTATAAGTCTTTAATATAAGGTTAGAAAAATTATTATTTGCATCTATAAAACTAACATTTTGAAGTCCATCTCCGATTTTACTATTTTGAACTATAGTATATCTTTCAAGTTTTCTCCAAAAATTATATAAATCTTCTATCAATAAAGTAAATTTATCTTTGTTTTCTAACAGCTTTTCATATTTATCTTCCATCTTTTTTACTTCTTCTGCATTTAAAACCATAAGCAATTTAAATACATTAGTAATATCTTCTAACAATATATCATTATCATCTACATTCATAGTACTGTCTATATACTTATATACATTAGTTTCTTTTCTTTTTATTTTTTCCATATAGGCTGATAAAATTCTTCTAAAGCCGTAACTACTAAACAATGCTTCAGCAGTATCACAATATTTTGCTGTAAAATTTATCATAACTTTTCCTGTGCTTAGAGAAAATTCTTTTTTCATTCTGCTACCTCCAAATGTGAAATATAAATTTGACGTTTCTTGCAATTTGACTAACTGAGTATCATTATAACATACAAAATTGAAATTTGTACAGTGCCTATCATTCATTTTATGAAAAATTATATAAAATGTTAAATTATTTCTTGCTATGTATATTTCCGCATAGATGCTATCTTTATGTATATTTTTATATTCTTGTTAATCATAATCTTTATAAATAACTTTAAATAAATTTTAGAGTCTATACTCATTTCTAAATAAAATCATAATCTGTTATTACGATAAAAGGCATAGCTATATCGTATATAAATAATATTATAATAATTAACCATATTTCCTAGGCTATATTTTTATTAAAGATACTTCTTTAATTTCTATAATGGGCTCAAACACTATAGTATGAGGTGCTTTTGTTTATTTAACAATCTATAAAAGAATTTATATAAAGTAGAAGTGAAGATAAATGAGACAAGATCTAGACAAATTTGGAGGGAGGTATTTTAATTGCTTATGCATTGGTTATTAGAAATGAAGATTTTAGGACATTACATTTTGTTATTATAGGAGAATTAATAATATAAATCCTATAAAATAGAACTAAAAACTCTATTTCATAGGATTTTTTAGTTGAAAATGAAACAATTTTAAAAATGAGCTATATTTTTAATAAATGTTAAGAAAACATAAAGAATTTAGATATGCCAACATTGAGAGGTTAATTAGACTTGTCAAAGTATAAATGTAAATCAGTAACCTTGTCGATTTCAAAAGTTAACTCGTCTATAGTTTTAGCATTATCATCCTTAAGCCATCTAATTACAATTGAAATGAAAGCACCAGAAAAAAATTCTGATAAAAAGTCTGCACTAACAATAAATTTATTTCCGTTTTTTTCGCAAGCATTTAACATCAGTAAATACTGTGGTACAGTGAGCTCATGTAATGTACCTAGCATTAATCTAGCATCTTCTGATGAAAGAAGACCTTTGAAAAAATTTCTATTTTTATCTATATAAGATAGGATTACATGTATAGCTTCACCTTTACTAAAGTCGGAGATTAACTGCTCCGAAGCTATTATTTCTTTTTTCATGTAATATATGCTAAAGCATAAAAGATGGTACTTATCTTCAAAATGATTATAAAAAGTTGCTCTACTTACCATGGCTTTATTGCAAAGATCATTTACAGTAATTTTATCTAATTCCTTTTCTTCCACTAAAGCAATTAGAGCTTTATGTAATCTAAGGTGGGATTTGGTTATTTTCACATTGCTAAGTTTATCAAAATAATTGTACATTTTTCACCTCCTTGTAAAGTTTTTTACAGATTTTAAATTTTGTAGATTGAACAGAATAATTAATTATAATACTATTAAAAATATCAAAAATGTTAAAAAGGTTAAATTTATTTAACAATTTATATATAGTATATAAAAATCTAGATTTTTTATCAATAAAACTATTTTTACCGGTAGAAAACTATTCCTAAACTACAAAAGAAAGGAGAATTCCTTATGAATTACACAAAAGACTTAAATAAAATTTATGAAAACTTTAATACTAATCCAGAAAGAGGATTAAATGATAATCAAATAAAAATTGCTGAAGAAAAATATGGATATAATAAATTCGTAGAAAAAAAGCCTATGAGTTTTGCAAAAAGATTTATTTTGCAATTAAAAGATTTTATGATAATAATGCTAATTTTCGCATCAGTACTGTCATTCTTCCTAGCTTCAAAAGGCGATGGTAGTTATATAGAAGGTGCTTTAATCTTGATAATAGTATTAATCAATGCTCTATTAGGTGCTATACAAGAAAATAGTGCTGAAGCAGCTCTTAATTCTTTAAAAGACATGAATGCTCACTATTCCAAAGTCATTAGAAATGGCAATATAATTGAAATAAAATCAGAATTTATAGTTCCAGGTGATATTATTACACTTGAGGCTGGTGATTCTATACCTACTGATGCACGAATTATTGAAAGTGCTAACTTAAAAGTTGAGGAATCACCTTTAACTGGAGAAAGTATACCAGTAGAAAAAAGTGCTACTGCTATAGTAAAAGAAAAGGCTCCTATTGGAGATAGATTAAATATGGTATATTCAGGATGTACTGTTACCTATGGAAGAGGTAAAGCAGTGGTTACCGAAACAGGTATGAATACTGAAATGGGTAAAGTAGCATCGCTTTTAAATAATGAAAAAACTAAAAACACTCCCTTACAAGAAAAATTTTCACATCTAGGCAAAACTATCACTATTAGCGCGATTATCGCTTGCACCATCTTGTTCTTCATTGGATTATATCAAGGAGAGACTCCATTAGAAATGTTTATTTCTGCTGTTTCCTTAGCTGTAGCAGCTATACCAGAATCACTAACAGGTGTTGTAACCATATCCTTATCCTTTGGTGTAACTAAAATGGTAAAAAAACATGCTATTATACGTAGATTACCTGCAGTTGAAACTTTAGGAAGTGCATCAATAATTTGTTCTGACAAGACAGGAACATTAACTCAAAATAAAATGACAGTAAAAAGTATATGGCATCATGGAGATGAAATTGTAAGTACAACAAATTCTATAAATAAAGAAGCTTTAAATATATTAAAGTTTGGTACACTATGCTGTAATGGAAGAGTAGACATAGTAAATGGTGAAGAAAAGCACCTTGGTGATCCTACAGAAACTGCTATAATTGCAGCCTTTCAGAAAAATGGCCTTCTTAAAGATGAATTAGATAATGAAATTCCAAAGATTTATGAATTACCTTTTGATTCTGAAAGAAAATTAATGACAACAGTTCACGATATCCGAAATAGTAGTCTAGGCGATAAAGGTAATTATTGTGTAATAGTTAAAGGTGCCTTCGATGTGCTAACTCCAAGATGTATAGAAGGAGATTTTGAACATGCTAAAACTGCAAATTCTAAATTTGCCAAATCTGCATTAAGAGTAATTGCAATAGCTTGCAAATTTTATACTGAGTTACCAAAGGAATTGACTAATGAAGTTTTAGAAAATGACTTATCCTTATTAGGTCTCATTGGAATGATTGATCCGCCTAGAGAAGAGGCGAAAGCTTCTATAGAAAAAGCTAAAGAGGCTGGAATAAAAACTATTATGATAACAGGAGACCATATCTTAACTGCAACGGCAATAGCCAAAGAACTTGGGATATTAGAGAATGATAATGAAGCAATAACTGGTGAAATGTTAAACACTTTAAGTGATGATGAATTTTCAAAAGAAATTAGAAAATATTCAGTTTATGCTAGAGTAAGTCCTGAGGACAAAATAAGAATTGTAAAGGCATGGCAAAATAATGGTGAAGTTGTTGTAATGACTGGTGATGGTGTTAACGATGCTCCAGCATTAAAAGCTGCTGATATAGGATGTGCAATGGGCATAACAGGTACAGATGTTGCTAAAGATGCTTCAGATATGATTTTAACTGATGATAATTTTTCAACTATAATAGATGCAGTAGAAGAAGGAAGAAGTATTTATGATAATATTAGAAAAACTGTAGAGTTCTTTTTAAGCTGTAATGTGGCTGAGGTTATTATAGTATTCGTTTCATTCTTATTAGGATGGGGTTCACCTATTTTAGCAATGCAATTACTATTAATAAATGTAGTAGCTGATGCACTTCCTGGATTTGGTTTAAGCAAAGAAAAAGCTGACAATGATATAATGACTAGAAAACCTATAGATAGAAATAAAAGTATACTAGCAGATAAAGTTGGAATTAAAATAATTCTACAATCTATAATGTTTGCTATATTAACCTTACTAGCTTATTATGTTGGAAACTTCGTAAAAATTTCAGATACAATACTACCATCAAAAGATGTTGGTATCACAATGTGCTTCTTAGTTATGGCTTTCTCATCAATAGTTCATGTATTTAATTGTAGAAGTAAATACTCAATATTTAAAATTAAGTTCAGCTCTAATAAGGCAGTTTTAAAAGGAGTTGCAGGATCTATGGCAATTATGTTCATGATTTGCTTCATACCACCACTAGCAAATCTGTTTAGCGTAGTTCCTCTATCTTGGAATCACTGGATGCTTGTAACAGTATTATCTATAGCTCCTTTAATAATAGTTGAAGCAGTAAAAGCTTTTGTGAATAAAGGTGAAGTATATAAGGAGTACAATGCTATAAATTAATGAGAATAACTTTAACTTTTAATAAGAGCATAAAATAGCTATTTCCCCACCTCTGGGGAACAGTAGTGAAGCCCTTTAGGGTTCCCCTGAGGTGCAGTATAGTTTGGAACAACTTAATCAATGGAGAATTGAGAATGGAAAATTGACAATTGTAGTTGAAATTAATTTTACAAATTAATTTCTTTGAATAGATTCTTTAATAAAAGTGACTATATCCCTTCAAAAATAAATAAACTCAAAACTTCTCCTATAAAAGAGAAGTATCAATAATTCTCCATTATCAATTAGAGCTCAGTATAGTTCACAGAAATATCTATTTACTTAACTAAAATAATGAAGAGAAACAATACAATTAAAGCATTAGAATAAACTAAATATAAAATAAAAAAGACTATGAAGAAAGCTTTTATAGATAACTAACTTCATAGTCTTTTGTGTTTTATAAAATGGATAAATGATAAATTCTTAAAAAATATTACTAATTTCTACATATTTCTGAAAGAATAAAAAATATGTTGGAATATTTGGGGGAATTAGGAAGGTATATTTATAATTTTGTAGAATATAAAATTGTAATATACCTTATTATGTGCAGTTGATAATGTCTATAATCGGAAGTTGATAATGCAATATAGACAAATAAGATCAAAGTAACTTTAGAAAAAAGTATATTAAAGAACTAAATTCATCTAGTTCAGAAAATAGTGGAATTTAGTACATATGAAATGAAAACTAAAATGTTTTAGATAAAAATATAAGAGAAAGTTGGCAAATTAAATAATGAAGTTATTAATACCAATAAGAAATTTAGTAATTGAAACCGTAATTAAATTAGGAGATGTAATATTAGTTCCATGTTACTTCATTAACAGTGACACAGAAATTAGCATGGATAAAAATATCAATGATTCAGAAGTATTAGAAGTAAGTAGTTTTATAAAATTATATTATGAATTTATTAAAAAATGTGGAAAAAAACATATTACATTAGCTTGGATTGATATTACTGTTGAGTTTAATTCTAATTTAGATAAAAAAAATTTTTGGAGAGTAAATGTGAAACTGTAAATAGTTCGTTAGACTATATAAGAATTAATTACTGTCGTTTTGATAGAAAGGAAATGCTACCAAGTATTCCGGGTGTATTAGGTTTATATAAAGAAGGTATTTTGTTTGATAATGAAGCAAAAAAATTAGAAGTGATAATTGGAAATGAATATAATTTTCTTATACAACCAGGAATAGGAATAGAGTGCAATGTAGTATCACCAAAAGAAGATAATCATTATTTATATGGAATACTTTTTAGTAATAGAACCGATGAAGTATATAGAGAATATCGTTTCATATTGGGTAATGCAAGCAAAGCTATGCATATTGATGATATAAATATTTGTTTTACATTTCTTTTATCAATGGCTGAAAGAATGGCTAGTAGAGAATATATGAGGTTTCCGTTTAGGAAAAAAAGAATAATTTCTTGGATTTCCAAAAGTCAGAATGAATATGATACATTGAATAATCAATTATATTTTTTTCGAAAAAAATTAGAACAGAAGTCGTGCATAAGGGAAAGAGTATATTAGATGTAGTCACAATAAAAAATGCAAATAAAATAATCAATAGTTTATTTCTTATAATTTATAGATTTGCATGCAAAGTTATTGATAGTGATATATATTGCTATGATGATTTAGAAAGTGAATTGGAAAATAGCAGAGATAAATTTGAAGAAAAGAAGGCTATAATGCCCACTATAGAAGAAAATGTTGAGATTGTGCAATCAGATAATGGAATAGAACATATTTTTTTAATTCCAATAAGTAACCTTAAAATTGACAATATAATTCATTTAGGCGATATGATACTTATACCTAGGCAGTATAATTTAGATTTATTAAAAGATGATGATTTAAATATTAACGAAGAAATAATGGTTGAGATTAGAAATAGTCAGGAAATAGCAAAATTAGTCAGCAAATCAGTTGTTGCTGTGTTCAAAGATAAATATCTAATTAAAGGGGAATGGCATTCGGAAAAGGAATTTAGTTTTCTTGAAATACTGTCCAAGAAAGTTAATAGAAATATGAATTATATTATTTTAAAATATTGCAAAATTAATAACTTTAATAAAATGCCAAGTATAGCAGGGATTACTGATGGTTTTAGGCAAGGAATTATGATAAATACAAACGATTTATATATAAGAGGACTATTAGGGGAAATATATAGTCTATACTGTAATTCAAAAGAAGAGCTTGTGCTAAAAAAATGTTTTCCAGAAAAAGAAGATAGTATATTATATCAATTATTATATACAAAGAGAAATGATGAAGTATATATGAATTGCAGGGAAGCTCTTTCAAGAATATGTGAAGCAATGTATATTAATGATTACACTATTTCTGTTATACATATGTTTAATACGTTAGATATTTTAGAACCTTCGTACTTTGATGAAGATAAAATGAGAACACATGTAGTAGCATTTATATCTAATAATAAAGATGAATATAGAATTAGAATGCAGGAATTAAAGAATATTTCAGATAAATATAGGAAACAGATATTTCATCATGGCAAAGATATCGTTCAATTATGTGAGAATAAACAAGAGATAGATATGTTGTTTGAAAAAATAAGTGATATAATCATAGATTATTGTAAAAATGTTGTCTCACTAAATATAACAACTTTTGAAGAATTATATAAAGCACGAATAGATAGATATAATGCATTTAAATAAGATTTATGTAAACTACAAATGCTATGAATATTAAAATTAGATTATAAATGATAATTTATAAAATTAAGTTAACTTTTCATTATCCATATAATTGGACAGGCTATGTCTATAATAAGAAGTGTCAAAATGTATTTTTAGTCTATAAGTAACGAAAACATGTTATTATATAAAACCGTGAAAGGTGGTAATGAGGATGAGTTGGATTCATATTAATGGAATATCAATAGCGAATTACCGTTCTTTTGGAGAAAGAAAGGATATTGTATTTCCAGATAAAAACTATAAGAAACCTACAGCAATTGTTGGTTATAATAATGCTGGCAAGACTAATTTATTAAATGCAATATTATATGGAATCACTGAAAAATATGTTAATAAGGATACTTTTACTATAGATGATTTTCATAATCGAGATATAAATAATGTTCCTAGAATCATCACTGGAATAGATACATCTGTAGAAGTAAAAAAAGATGGCAAAAGTGCTGATTTAACAGGATATCATTTTTGAACATTGAGTTGGATGGAAGTGAAATTGAAAATGCTAAAATAGATTCTTTTAAAGATAGTGAACAAACCGAAAAGAATTGGAATGTATTTGGTGCTTCCAAATACTATAAGATATTTTATATAAATTTTCATGAGATAAAGAAAGAAATTTCCACTAAAAAAACTAGTTGGGGAAATTTAACTTCATTTCTAGCGAAACATATTAAAAGCATTGTTGATTTAGATAAAGAAATGTTGAAAAAGAAGGGTAATTTTAAGAATGAAATAAAGAATTCAACCGATAGTGTTATTAGAGATTCTAATCTAAATAATTTTATTAGTAAAATACAAAAAAACTATTCAAAGAATCTTAGAGATAATAATTGTAACATTGAGTTTGGTTTGCCAGATTATGAGGACATCTTTTTAGAAATGATGTTCAAAATTGGCTTAAATGGAGATACTGATAATTTAGTGCCCATTGATCATTTTGGTGATGGTTATATATCAATGTTTGTTATGGCTGTTATTCAAGCTATAGCAGAAGCTAATAGTGAAGACAAATGTTTATTTCTATTTGAAGAACCTGAAAGTTTTCTTCATGAAAATCACCAAGAATATTTTTACAAAGTTGTTTTATGTGGATTGGCGGAAAATGGTCATCAAGTGATTTACACTACCCATTCAGATAAGATGATTGACATTTTTGATACAAAAGGCTTAATTAGGATTGAATTTGATGAAACTCTAAAACAAACTGATGTTAAATATAATAAAGCTAAAGATGACTTTCAATCAGATATCAAAATCTTAGAGGTTGAAGGTGATGAGCTTATAGAGAGAGTTAGAGATTATAACAATTACATTAAAATTATTGAACCAAATTTAAATAAAATAATCTTTAGCAGAAAAGTACTTCTTGTCGAAGGTCCAAATGATATGATGGTCTATAAAGAACTTATTAGAAAGAAAGTACTTGAAGTTAGTGGTGATGCTAAGCTTGCTGATACGTACCTGAATTTTAATAACATGGCTATAATTCCACACCATGGAAAAATAACAGCATTGGTCCTTGCAAAGCTATGTAAGTACCTAGGATTAGATTATTTTGTTATAAACGATTTTGATTTCAAGGATAATTTAATCGATAAGCTAGACTTTAAAACTGAAGATGATTTGAAGAATAGTGATTTCTATAAATCTGAAATCAATGATATTAAAGCGTATAATATAAAAGGTGAGGAATTAAGTGAAAAAACTAAAAAAGCAATGATAACAACTAATTGGAAGTTAATTAACGAAACTAACATTGATCACATTCATTTTAATATACCAAAATTAGAATGTGTGATTGGATATAGTGCAAATGACAAAGACAGTACAGGTATATGGAATACAATTAATAAAATAGATAGTTTTAGTGAAGAATTATTTCCATTAAAATTAGTTAAGTTTTTAGAAATTGACAAAATAAAATTAAATAAAGAAAAACTTGAGATTAAACATGTTTTTCACTTAGAAAGTTAACTTATAGAACGAAACTAAGATAGACATAATAAATTTTCGATTACAATATAATGGTATGTTAAGATGGTAATTATAATAGTAACATGTACTAAATTATGAGAATTTCATAGTTATACAAAATTGAAAACTAATAAAAGGAGAATTTTATGAAATTTATTATTCCAGTAGAGAATCTTTTTGTTGAAGGATTTATTAATATAGAAAATGTTTGTTTTTACCACCATACTTATATGACGAAGAGCAATTGCCATTTGATGTGCATGATATAAGCAGTGAGATAATTGAGCAAACTTATAATATTATAAACAATTGTGCTTATGAGTATAAAGAAAATTATCAAAAATATTCAATAGCCATATTGGAGTATCCATTCACAGAAGAAGAATTTAATAATAATGTACCAGCAAAGGATTTTTATACTCTAGAAAAGGTTTGTTATAAAGTTGATAGAGCGCTTGACCAAATTAGATTGAATAAGTGTAATTTTTTAAATAAAGAAATGCTACCAGGCATTGCTGGAATTATTGGAAAGTATCAGCGTGAAATTGTAGTTAATATGGAAAATAATTATTCCAGAGAGATGTTGGGTAAAGTATACGGCATTTATAGTTTGTCAGGTATTGGATTAGAAATTGATAGTTATGACATCGAATGCGATGAAATACATAACAAGTTATTTAAAACAGATAGAATTGATCCAGTTTTTTAAAATGTCGAAACGCAATAACAAGAATAAATGAGGCATATTATTTCAATAATATTAATACAAGTTTTGTTTATCTTATGAGTACATTAGAAATGCTAGCAAGTGATAATTATATGCAATTTAAGAAAGTCAAAACCAATATAGTTCCATTTATTGCTGCAAGCAAATCTGACTATCACAAAAAATGTGGAAAATTAAGAGATACATCAGAATACATAAGAACAGAAATAATACATAACGGCAAAAGTTTATATGATATTATGGATAACAATTCTGAAATAAATAAACTATTAGAATTTCTTGTTGATACAATAGTAACATATTGTGAGAATGTTGTAAAATCAGAGATTTATGATGAAAATGAACTTATTAAAGAAAGAGACAGAAGAATTCTTCAATTCACAACTTAACCTAGATTTTTATCATCATATAATAAGACACTCTGCTTTGGGTCAAGCCTTTAAAGTAGCAAAAGCATATTCTTCAGCCTAAGATAAGAACTATCTAAGGTTTAGGAACATTATGTAAATCTATTACAATTTCAGATTCCCATTATTCATATAATTGAAAGAAAAGTAATAAATATTTGTTATATTAGAATTATTTACGCACATACTCTCGTTTAAGAGATTCTTAGTATTAAATATAGCATAGATATCCTATACACAATAGAAACAACAAAAAATTTAATATGTAAATGTAAAAGCAACTAACGAAAGCCAATATTAAGCTATTTGTTGGCTGTTTTTGTGTATCTATTTAAGATTATAGAGATTTTATATGTTATATCAATTTTATGAATCATCACGTGTTAAAATAAAGTTCCTAATATTGAAATTCTGTTATGTAAGACATTTATTATTGTTCTTTAAGAATTTAGAAACTACTTGAAAAAATTCCTTATCACAGTTTAGAAAGGTATGATGTCCTCCAGTATTAAAATAGTATTTTTCGTTGTTAGGGAAATAGTGAAAGTATAGCTTTTTTTTATTTTGGTGTACTAACTTTATCTGCGCAGGAGCCTAAATGAGTGCTAGTTTTCATAATCCTTTGTTTTGTATCTAGGAGACGGTTCATAATTACATAGAAGCTTATGTATTAATAATAGAAACTATCCTTTTATTTATGTAGAGAAACAAGTTGGTAGAGATTTAAATATAGAATATAAAAAAAGCTATGAAGTAGAGTTAAGATAACTAAACTTCATAGCTTTTGTATTTTAGATTTTAAACATTGACAACTTTAACTTTAAATGATATATTTTTATGAATAAACCATAATATATTATTATATCACATGATAATATACTTGTCAATAGTTATTTGAAAAAAATAAATTTAAAGGAGTGTATTTTATGGAGGTTGACAAAGCAAGCCTTACGGCGATTGTATCAGCATTTGGACGAGCATATCATTCACTAAATGATGAGCCAAAAATATTTAATGATTACTTAGCTAGGCAGCTGATTATGGATGATGAGTTCGGAAATATTTCTAAACATATGATAGAAGGAATTAAATTTTTTAATCCTAAAGAAGCACATTTATATAAGGATGAAAAATCTATACTAAAATGGATTGTACAGACACAAATATCACCAACACCTTTAGCAAGAAGTAGATACACAGAGGATATGTTAGAAAATGCTATTAAAATGGGTGTAAAGCAATATGTTATTCTTGGAGCAGGTTTTGACACTTTTGCATTTAGAAAACCTGAGTTATTAAAGAAAATAAAAGTCTTTGAAATTGATCATCCTGCCACCCAAGAATTAAAATTAAAAAGAATTAAAGATTTAGGCTGGAAAATAAGTCCTTCACTTAAATTTGTTCCTGTAGATTTTTCAAAGGATGATCTTAAGAAGGCATTATTGGATTCAGGATTTGATTCAAATAGTTTTAGCTTTTTTAGCTGGTTAGGAGTCACATATTATTTAAGCAGAGAAGAAATAATCAACATGTTTAAAAGTATTTCCAGCATTGCATGTAAAGGCAGCTCATTAGTATTTGATTATCCAGCTAAGGATATTTTTAATAACGAGAAAACCACAAGTCGTGTACAAGCAATGGTTAAAATGGCTGAAGCAGCTGGTGAACCTATGAAAACAGCATATTCATATTCAGAGCTGGAAAGTGATTTAGATAAAGCAGGATTATTGATTTATGAACATCTCACTCCAAAGGATATTGAAGAAAAATATTTTAAAGAAAGAGATGATTATTATCATGCTTTTGAAAATATAAACTATACTTTAGCAGTTGTGGATAAAAAGTTGGGGGCGGTTCATAGTAATATTTAAAATTCGATAATATTACTATCATGCTAAAAATATTAAATATAATATGAGTATATTGGTTAGGGGAATTGCTCTAACCAAATTTTTTATCTAATTGAATATTGAGTTTTATAAAACATACTAGGTACTATTTTTTAAGTAAAGTTAACTGTCACTAGAATTGCATTATTAGATTGTTTAATATTCCACTAATATAAATTTTAAAATTGCTATTAGAAAGAGCAATTGTGCACAATGCTAAGGGGAATATAGTTACTTGAAAATATAATAGATTTAATTATTATATGAGAATAGTCAAGCAATATGAGGTTTGAATTTTATGGAATAATTGTTATTATATATGATATAATGTAATTATTTGGAGTATGATGAAAGAGTTTAATGTTAAATGGAAACATAAGAAAAGACAGTGTTTTAAGAGAATATTATATGTAAACAGCAAAATGAACTGCAAATTAAAAGACAACTATTTGTTTTAAAAAATTTAAATAAGATATTGTATAGCAAAACAATGTTATGTTACAATAAGTTTATAAATTAAATGAAACTTCATAGAATTTTATGCTAATAAAGGGGGATTAGAGAGGTGGAGAAAGAAAAGTATACTATAGGGGATATAATAAAAATTCCTTTCAACTGTGATTTTAGGTACGCTTTAGTTATAATGTTTCAATTCTGCAAGGATTGGTGCCAACCCTGCAGTTAATAGCAACAGCTAAGTTTTTAGATGTGGCTATGGCAATAGTTAGTGGAAAGGCTGATTACAATGAAATTTTCTTACCATTAACTTTAGTGATAATATTTATTGCTTATAACTGGATTTCATCACAGCTTATAAAACTAGTTGAGGTAAAGCTAGAGATAAAACTCAGAGAAAAATTTAGAGTTTTTATTACAGAAAAAAGAGCCAAGCTAAAGTATAAGCACATTGAAAATAAGGATACTTGGGACTTGATATCGAGAGTTGCAAAGGATCCAGAAGTACAATATGCAAATGCATATAAAGCTCTGTTAGATATGGCGGCACTTATTATCAGAATATTAGGAATACTACTTGTGCTGATTACTCAAGTTTGGTGGTCAGCTGTAATTATATTAGCAGTATCCATACCACTATTTGCGCTGGCATTAAAAAGCGGCAAGGCAAACTATGAGGTAAATAGGGAAGTATCAAAGTATAAAAGAAAATATGAATATCTTAAAGAGGTTATCACTGGAAGAGATGCTGTTGATGAAAGAGCACTATTTAGTTATACAGATGAAATGAATAAAAGATGGTGGCAGGAGTATGAGCACGGAAGAAAAATTGAGTATAAAACCAACGTAAAATGGTATATAAGGATGAAAATGGGAAGCGTAATTACTGCACTTATATCTATATTAATAGTAATAGTTCTTATAAATCCAGTAAAACAAGGTCTGCTAACTATAGGAATGTTTATATCTGTTGTTAATGGGGTTTTTTCTTTAGTTCAAATGATGTCCTGGCAGCTTGCATATTATGCACAAGAACTAGCCACTAATAAAGAGCGTCTAAAGGATTTAACAGATTTTGTTAATTTAGAAGAAAGAGAAGGTGCAATTGATAAGCCCGATAAAAATGAAATAAAATTAAAGTCATTGGAGTTTAAAAATGTATCTTTTAAATATCCAGGCACCGATAATTATATTTTGAAAAACATTTCTTTTAATATAGAAGAAGGAAGGCATTATGCTTTTGTTGGAGCTAATGGGTCAGGAAAAACTACTATTACTAAGCTTATCACTGGATTATATGAAGAATTTGAAGGAGAAATCTTAATAAATGGAATAAATATTAAAGAATATAGTCATAGTAAATTAAAATCTTTATGTTCTGTAGTATATCAAGATTTTGCAAAATATTTTATAACTTTAAGGGACAATATTGCTTTAGGGCATATCAGAAAAATGGACAAGGATCTTAGTGATGAAGATATAAATAAGATAGTAAACATTATAGACTTAACACATGTTATAGAGAAACTTCCGAATGGCTTAAACTCTTATTTAGGTAAAATAAAAAGTGATGGATTAGATGTTTCTGGAGGACAATGGCAACGTATAGGTATGGCAAGGTCTATTATAAGTGATGCACCATTAAGAATATTAGACGAGCCTACAGCAGCTTTAGATCCAATAAGTGAAAGTAATATATATGAGAAATTTGAAGAAATAAGTAGAGGCGGGACTACAATTTTCATAAGCCATAGACTTGGGTCAACGAAACTTGCTAATGAGATTTTTGTTATAGAAAATGGGACTATATTAGAAAAAGGTTCTCACGATGAGCTTATGGAGATTAACGGCACTTATGCAGATATGTATGAAAGCCAAAGGAGTTGGTATCTATGATAAAGGAAAATGAGAATAAAGATATATCAGTTTTTAAGATAATTAGAAGAATTCTTCCAATAATTTTAACAGCTTTACCTATATATTTTTTATTATATAGTTTAATAGGAATTATCCATGGAACTTCTATTGGAGCTATAACCCTTATGACTCAAAAATTTTTTGATTCAGTTACAAAAGGAATATCAATTGGAGGAGATGGTTCTAAAGTAATATTAATGGCAATTGCTTTAGGTTTAACTGTAATAGGATCTCAAGTATTAAATGGAATTCATAATTTTATGGGAGACAATCTTAGTAAAAAAATATATGGTCAAATGGGTAAAAAGCTAAATGAAAAATTTGGGAAAATATATCCTGTGGATTTTGAAAATCCTAGATTCTTAGACGATATAAGTAAAGCTGATGAAGGAATGCTCAACAGTATTTACTTAATTTTGTTAGCTTCAACTATCTTTACTTTCTATCTTCCTTATTTTATTTTTATGGGAGTATATCTTTACAAGCTAAAGCCTATTTTAATTGTATCTTTAATATTAATATTTGTACCAGTAGCTTTAACTCAATTTATAAGAGTTAAAATTTTTGGAAAGCTAGCAGATGACTCTGCTCCAATAAGAAGGGAATATGAATATTATGAAAGATGCATGGTAGATAGAGAATATTATAAGGAAACCAGACTTTTAGGAGTTTTTGATTACTTTAAAAATCTTTATATATCTTCATTAAGACTTTTGAACAGTAAAATATGGAAAGCGGAAAGAAATTCTGCACTTATGGAGTTAAGTATGAAGATAATAACTATTTTAGGGTATATGGGAGTTCTTTACTTATTATTTGATGCATTACTTAAAGGTGAAATAACAGTAGGAGCTTTTGGTGCAATATTTTCATCTATAGGCAGCATGTTTAATATAATGGAAGAAATAATATGTCGTCATATAGGTGAGATGACTAGAAATCTAGGTACTGTAAGAAACTTTGTAAGATTTCTTGAAATTCCTGAAAGAGGTGGAGAAGACATAGAAATTAAAGGGACACCAAATATATCTATTAATAATGTATCTTTTGCTTATCCAGGAGCAGATAAAAAATCTTTATCTGATATATCTTTGCAAGTAAAAGCTGGAGAAACTATTGCTATTGTTGGAGAAAATGGGGCAGGAAAAACCACTTTAGTTAAACTTATGACAGGGATATATTTACCTACAGAAGGTGATGTGAAAATTGGAGGAATAGATACCTCTAAAATATCACCCCAGTTTTTATATAGCGGAATATCAGGAGTATTTCAAAAATATCAAAGATATAAGATTACTCTTAAGGACAATATAACCATAAGCTCTATGGAGGAAAAAGGAAATAAAAAACTTAAAGTAGATTTAGAAACAGCAGTATCGAAATCAGATTTAATTATTGATGAGGAAAAGTTCCCTAATGGATATGAAACTATGCTCTCTAGGGAATTTGACGGAGTAGATTTATCTGGTGGGCAATGGCAGAGAATATCTATAGCAAGAGGATTTTATCGTGAGCATAATATGATAGTTCTAGATGAACCTACAGCAGCTATAGATCCTGTTGAAGAAACTAAAATATATAAGAAGTTTGCTGAAATGTCAGAAGGAAAAACTTCTATTATTGTTACTCATAGATTAGGTTCAGCAAAAATAGCTAATAGAATAATAGTTATGGATGATGGAAAAATAGCTGAAATAGGAAATCATGAAGATTTAATAGAGAAGAGAGGTAAATATGCACAAATGTATGAAGCCCAAAGTAAATGGTATGCTGAGGAAAAAGTTGTAGCAGAAACATATATTTAATTTATAAGAAAGTTAGAATAAAAAATGAGGCTTGGACAAAAGCAGGGTTTATACTATCTTTTGTCCAGACTTCATTTTAGTAATAACAATTAACAGTTAATTTATTTCTTAGTTAATGTTGCTATATTTTAGTATTTATTCATTTCTATTTCCGGATGATTTTCTTTAAATTTATCAAGAGCATCTGTGTTGGTTTCTTTTAGGTATTTATCAAAAAAGTCGAGAGAAAGTTCATTGATAAGTTTAAAAGTTTTCTTATAGTTTGAACCAGGAACACTTATTAACGGAGAAAAACCTGCTAAATCGGTAAAACTACCATGATCAGTGTTTGGTAAAACAATAGTGTAGACGCCTGGCTTTTTAATGGTTTGATTTCTCTTATAAGATTCAGCAAAAAGTTCATCTCTATTTCCAACCTCGGCTTTATTTGCTTCTTCCATGTTACGAATTGAATCAGATGCATTAATTAACATATATGGTTTTTCTGGACCTTTATCAGGTATTGCTTCTCCGTATAAACCGCCATCCATATCAATAGCTGCTTTAATTCTCTTGTCTTTAACTAAAACTTGAGTTGAAGTCGCTCCACCAAATGAATGACCCAACATCCCAATCTTATTAAAGTCTACCATTTTAGTTATAGCTTTAAGTTTTTCATCATTAGTACCTTTTTCTACCTCATCTAAAACAAAAGAGGCATCACTTTCCCAAATTTTAATTTCAGAATTAAGGAATTCTAAATCAGTTTCTCTTGGTCTAAAGGGAACAGGTTCTTTTCCTGGGAATAGTGAAGTTGCTGCATCTCCTGTATAGTTTATTGCAACCACAACATAACCATGACTAACCATTTCTTCTATTTGGAAGGTATTTTGGCGATTGTATAAACTCATGCCATGAGAAAATAGAAGTAATGGAAATTTTTCTTTTTCATTTAAAGGTTCAGCATCTTTAAATGAATGTGTTTTAATTAGACCTAAATGTGAAGTAATGAAAGATGGCATTGTTTGAGTAGCCGAAAGTGCTTCACGTAAAGATGTAATATTATCTGAATATGGAGCCTTTTGTTCATTCTCACTATTTGCTGGATAATAAACTTGGACCATCAATTCACGATAAGGGTTATCGTTATACTCGTATTCCTCTTTACGACTTTTATCGATTAAGTGAAAAGAAGTTGTCCCAACTTTATATTCGCCAGTTGGTTTAGGGAATTTTATAACAGGAAAAAGCGTTGGTAAACTAACAACAATCGCTATAACTAACAGATAAGAAGCAATTTTAAAAACCTTAAAGATAGTTTTTTCGAAACACTCTTCTTAGGTTTAATAAAAACTAACAGAATACAACATAAAGTTATCAAGTAAGCTGGTATCATCTGCCAACGAGCACCTTCAATTAAAATATGGGTAAACATTAATCCACCACTTATTAGTAATAAGCTATAATTTTTTTGGTTGCACCTTTTTCCTTAAAGATTAAAAGAAACAACATTATTAGTTGAATTAAGACATATGTTCCTTCGATAATACGCATTTTTTTCACTCCTTAATTTTAGATACATTCAAATGTATGTATATCTTTAAAAAAATAAAACTATTTTGTAGTTTTATTTTTTACTTGAATCTTGAATACTGTCATAGTACTTTTCAAAAGTAGCTCGTACTTTATCATTAATAAATGGTATGCCAATTCCTGAAAGAATTAAGTTAATATGTTCGATTTTTTGCATATACTCTTCCTTAGAAACTGGGAAAATACTTGGATTAGTCCAAAGATTTAAAAGTAAAGTAAAGGTTTCTGCTGCTTGTTTTGGATAGGTCACTTTCATAGATCCATCTCGATTCCCCTCTAAAATAAGTTTTAAAATATCTGGAGCAATTACATGAACGCCATCATTTACCATACGAAAAATAAACTCTGGAGAATTTATCATGTGAGGAATCTTGATAATCTTGCCATGTTCAACATGATTATCAAGTGAAAAGGAAAGGCCCTTTCTTAAACGCTCAATTGCAGTCAAATCCTCACTTTTTTGTTGATTTTCAAATGACTTATTCTCTGAAAAAAACTCAGCAGTTACAGCATCAATTAAATCAGCTTTTGATTTGAAATGATGATAAAATGCTCCTCTAGTAATGTCACCTACATCATCTACGATGTCTTGAATTGTAACATTGTCCCACCCGTTGATTGTGAATAAACGGACAGCTGATTCCAAGATGTTGAACCTAGTGATTTCTGGATATTTATTCCGAGCCATTTAGAACCCTCCTATACATACATTTGAATGTTTCTTTATCTTACTTCTCTTAAGATAAATTGTCAAGACTCTATTTTCAAAAAAATAATTTAAATTAAATTTCTTATATAGACAAAGAGAGTGAGATATAAGTAGATAGTTAGACTTTATTTATATACCGCTTTTAAATTTTAACTATACAAAAATAGCACACCTTCACATGATTAAAGCTACGAAACTAAATCACAAAAGGAGTGCTATTTATGTATTTAAATTGTAACATGGGTGAACTAAATTGCCATCAGAATTAGATTATTACATTACCAAAAGTACTTAAGAAATTCTTCGCAGCAGATGAAAGATAGCCATTCTTCATCCATATTGCAGCTATTTGAGTACATAAAGAATTGTTATCAATTTCTTTATATAATAAATTTGACGAACCTATAAGCTTAAGTGCTGATTTTGGAACAATAGCTATACCAAGACCAGCATTTGCCCACAATAAAGTAGTTCGTGCATCATCATTTTTACAAAAAACTTTAGGTTCAAAACCTAATTTATGACATTCCTCTAAGATTAATTTCTCAAATCGTCTATATATTATTAAAGGCTTATCCATTAAGGCTTTTATATCAATAGTTTTATTATTATCCCAATTTAAGTTTTCTACCATGGCGGCAACCATTGGTTCAGAAGATAAATAAATATGATTTACATCTGCAGTATTAAAAGGTGTACGAACAATTGCAATTTCAATTATACCTCTATTTAGTATTTCTAATAATTCATAAGTATTTCCCTCATGAATTTCAAAATTTATAAATGGATATTTATCGTGAAAGGTAGCTAATCTGTTAGTTAATAATGAAGCACCAGAAGAAGATACTGTTCCTATAGATAAAGTTCCTTGAATCCCTTTTTTAAAATCTTTTAATTCATCTATAGTTGTTTCCGTTAAATCTAATATTTGTTTTGCGCGATTATAAAGCATAAGTCCTGCATCTGTTAATTTAATATTACGACTTCCTCTTTCAACAAGTTTTACTCCCAATTCATTTTCAAGATTCTTCAATTGATAGCTTAAAGGGGGCTGAGCAATATTAAGTTTTTTTGCAGCACTAGTTATTTGTCCTTCTTCTGCAATTGTATAAAAATATTTTAATTGCTTTATATCCATAATATCCACTTCCCATATAAAAATTGTATATAGCCCATATATATTATGTATTTTTAATATATATCTATGCTTGATATAATAATAGGCGAAATATAAAAATAATTCAATATAAATTATATTAAGCATCTTGAAAAGCAGTAAGTTAGTATGTTAGTGTATTTTCTATTGAAATAATTTACCACAATCTACCTATAATTCACTGTGAGCAAATTCCAGTAAATTATATAATATAAATTTTTTAGATGCTTTATAAGGAGGTCAAAATTTGTTTAAATTATTTAAATTTATTAAACCCTATAAAAAACAAGTTATTTTAGGACCGATTTTTAAATTGTTAGAAGCTATATTCGAAATATCAATACCTACAATTATGATTTTAATTGTAGACAAGGGGATAAAAATTGGGAGTACATCGTATATACTGAAAATAGGAGGTATAATGTTTCTCATGGCTACATTGGGAGTTATATCTTCTTTTACTTGTCAATATTTTGCGTCTATAGCATCCCAAGGTTTTGGAACGATTTTAAGAGATGAACTATTTAAGAAAATAGGTACTTTATCTTATAATGAACTAGATGAATTTGGTACAGCTTCACTAATTAATCGTGTAATAAACGATGTAAATCAGCTTCAATTAGCCTTAGCAATGTTTATTCGTCTTGCTATAAGAGTTCCTTTCTTATGTATTGGTGGAATTATAATGGTAATGTTTTTAGATGTTAAGCTTTCAACAATAATGTATTTATCTATTCCTATATTTGCTTTTGTTCTATATATGATAATGAATAAATCCCTACCGTTATATAAAACAGTTCAGAAGAAATTAGATAAATTAGCATTGATATTAAGAGAGAATCTATCTGGAGTAAGAGTTGTAAGGGCATTTTCAAGAATGGAATATGAAAAGGTGAGATTTGAAAGTGCAAATGAAGATCAAACAAATACTTCAATTAAAGTAGGTAAGATCTCAGCTTTAATGAGTCCAATTACAAGTATAATAATGAATTTTTCAATTTTATTTATATTATGGTTTGGAGGCGTTAGAGTAAATAACGGTGCTATTACAACAGGAAAGATTATAGCTTATATAAATTATACAACTTTAATTTTATCAGCACTTATTATTGTTGCTAATCTCATCATAATATTTACTAAAGCTGCTGCAAGTGCTTCACGTGTAAATGAAATATTCGATACAAATTCAAGTATAGAATATAATAACGCTTTACTAAGGGATAGAAAGTCAGATGAAAATGTTAGTTTAATAAAATTTGAAAATGTATCTTTTGCATATAAAAATTCAAAGGAATATTCTATAAGCAATGCTTCTTTTGAAATAGAATCAGGACAAACAGTTGGAATAATTGGAGGTACTGGTTCTGGTAAAACAACACTTATAAATTTAATTCCAAGACTTTATGACGTTAGTGAGGGAAAAATTTTAATTAATGGAATTGACATTAGGGAATATTCTAAAGAAGAACTTGGAAAGAAAATAGGGGTGGTACCACAGAAGGCAATTTTATTTTCAGGAACGGTTTCGGAAAATATAAGATGGGGAAAAGAAAATGCAAGTATAGAGGAAGTTAAAAAAGCAGCTGAAATTAGTAAGGCTGCAGAATTTATTGAAAAGCTTCCACTAAAATATGAAACTAATATATCTCAAGGAGGAGTTAATCTTTCAGGAGGGCAAAAGCAAAGACTTACAATAGCAAGGGCTCTTGTAGGTAACCCAGAAATATTAATTATGGATGATAGTTTAAGCGCATTGGATTATGCCACTGATGCAGCACTTAGAAGTGACCTTAAGAAGAATACAAAAGGTATGACTGTTATTATGGTTAGTCAAAGAGTGAGCACAATAAAAACTGCAGATAGAATAATAGTTTTAGATGATGGAACAGTTTCAGGAGTTGGAACTCATGAAGAATTGATTAGTAATTGCAGTGTATATAAAGAGATATGTAATTCTCAACTTTCAAAGGAGAGTGATGAAGTTGAAAAAGAATAGTTTATTTAGATTATTTAAGTATATTGGAAATCATAAAATATACATGGGTATATCTCTTATATGTGCACTTATTAGTAATATTTTAATGGCATTTATTCCTTTTATTGTAGGAAAAGGAATAGACAAAATTGTAGGAAAAGGAAAAGTGGATTTTGATAATTTGCTAAAAATAATAATTATTTTAGCAGTGGTATATTTAATTAGTTCATTATTTATGTGGATATTTACAGTTATAGCAAATATCATAGCTTTTAAAACTGTTAAAGATATAAGGAATGAAGCTTTTGATAAGATTAGTACTCTTCCACTTAAATATTTTGATGTAAATGCACATGGAGATATAATGAGTAGACTTACAAATGACATTGATGCTATTTCCGATGGATTACTTCAAGGTATAACTCAATTTTATCCTGGAATTGTAACTATAATAAGTTCTCTTGTATTGATGTTTGCTTTAAGTGTAAAAATAACTTTAGTTATATTACTTATGACTCCATTATGTTTTGTAATAGCTTCCTTCATTACAAGTAGATCAAATAAAATGTTTAAAGAGCAACAAAAAACTGTAGGAGAATTAAATGGATATATTGAAGAAATCATAGGCAATCAAAAAGTAGTTAAAGTTTTTGGTTATGAAAAGCGCTCAGAAGAAAAATTTAAGGAGATTAATAGAAGGCTTTATAAATGTGGTCAGCAGGCACAATTCTATTCATCACTTACAAATCCATCAACTAGATTTGTTAATAATATTATTTATGTATTAGTTGGAGTAGTTGGTGGTTTACTGTCGATTTTAAGTGGTCTCAGTGTAGGAACAATATCAAGTTTTTTAACCTATTCAACACAATTTTCACAACCTATAAACAATATAACTAGTGTTGCAACACAGCTTCAAGCAGCACTTGCATCTTGTGAGAGGGTATTTTCAATAATAGATGAAACACCAGAACCAACAGATTTAGAAAATACTAAAAAGATTACAAATTGTGAGGGAAATATAACCTTTGATAATGTATCCTTTTCTTATGTAAAAGAGGTACCTTTAATTAATGGTTTTAATGCAGAAATAAGAAAGGGGAGCACTATTGCTATCGTTGGACCTACAGGTGCAGGAAAAACTACTATGGTTAATTTGCTTATGAGATTTTACGATATAAATAAGGGTAAGATCTTAATTGATGGAATAGATATATATGAAATTAAAAGAAATAATCTTAGATCTTTATTTGGAATGGTTCTTCAAGATACTTGGCTTTTTGAAGGAACAATAAGGGAGAATATTGCCTATGGAAAGCAGGAGGCAACTGAAAGTGAAATTGAAAATGCAGCTAAGGCAGCACATATTCACAGTTTTATAAAAAGACTTCCAGAGGGGTATGATACAGTTATTACAGAGGCAGGAGCAAATCTTTCAGAAGGCCAAAAGCAGCTATTGACTATAGCAAGAGTGATGCTTATAGATCCTCCAATGCTTATACTTGACGAGGCAACTAGTAGTGTTGATACAAGAACTGAAATAAAAATACAAAATGCATTTCTTTCTATGATGAAAGGCAGAACAAGCTTTGTTATAGCTCACAGGCTTTCCACTATTCGTGATGCTGATTTAATCTTAGTAATGAAGGATGGTGAGATAATCGAAAGAGGAAGCCATGAAGAACTAATAAATAGGGGAGGTTTTTATACCGAGCTCTATAAAAGCCAATTTAAAAATGCTACTGATGTAATTTAAAATTTTAGGATAGTTTATATATTAAAAGGTATGAAATTTACTTATTCAAATTTCATACCTTTTTATTTGCTACTATTAAGTTTTATGGGAGTTTCATAAAAAGTTCTATTAAATTTTATTTTATTTTATTTTGAAATATTCAATTCTTTTAAATCTACTCTATCTAATTTTCTAAATTCTACAGCTAAAAGAACAAGGCAGTATAAGAATACTATTACATCTGTAACTGTAGAAGCTATCCATGTGCCTTTAATTCCAACAACTCTAGTAAGAACTATAGCTATAGGCATGAAAAGTACTACTTGTTTTAAAAGAGTTATTATTGCAGATTTTCCACCTTTGCCTATTGATTGGAAGAATGTCATGCACATAACTATAACGCCTGATACTGGGAAGGCTAAAAACATAAGTCTAAATAAATTGTAGCCACTTTCTATTAAAGCTTTATCATTAAAGAACAAACTTAAAACAATCTTAGGTTTAATCATATAAAAACTCCATAATATTCCGATGAATATTACAGAAGCTATACTAAAGATTTTAACCGCTTCTTTAACACGATCATATTTTTTTGCACCAAAGTTCATGCCCACTATAGGCTGAAGTCCTTGTCCTATTCCCCATATAGGTATAAATGTAAACATTAAAATTCTAAGGGCCACACCCATTAATACTACTTGTTCATCTCCACCATATATTGATACAAGCTTATATAATGCAGTTTGTTGTATTAAGTACATAAGTTGCATCATAGCTGCTGAACCTCCTACGGATAATATCTCTGGCGCTAAGTCAGAGGCGAATTTCAATTTATTGAGTGGAATTATTGATTTATTACGCTTAAAGTATATAAATGTAGTTAGAGCTTGAATCATTTGAGCTATTACTGTAGCTATAGCTGCACCTTCAACACCTAGGCCTAAAGGTTTTATAAATATTGGATCTAAAATAATATTTAATATTGCACCTAACGCCATAATACTCATAGCTTCTTTCATCTTTCCTTCGCCTCTTATGAGCATATTAGCACTTTGTGAAAAGTTAACGAAGAAGGATCCTATATATGATATTCTTAAGTAGTTTACTCCGAGCTTTAATATTTCTCCCTTAGCGCCTGAAAATCTAAGCAAGTTTTCTGCAAAAAAACATCCTAATATAGTAACAGACAATGATAATACTAATACACATATTATTAAATTACCTAAAATTTTATTTACTACTTTATCATCTTTAGCTCCAATAGCACGAGATAAAATTGAAGATGAACCAACTCCTACAAGTACAGCAATACAATTGTTTATAAAAGTATAAGGAGAGGATATACTTACAGCAGCTAGTGCAGTTTCTCCTACTAACTTTCCAACAAAAATAGCATCACATAAACTATATAAACCTATGACTAACATTCCTATAATTCCTGGAACAGAAAGTTTTAAAAGTAATTTAAACATATTACCATTAATTAATTCTTCACGATTTTTATTCATAAGTATCATTCCTTTTCTTAAATTAATTTATATATAATAATTGCGATTTTGATTTTATGAAGTTTTTTATTCATTATATAAAGCAAAGCTTCAGAATATGGCTTAGTATCTATAACTTTAAATTCGGATTTGAAGCTTTTAATTCTAATTGATTATTTGTAGTGGTATTCAATTCATCCTTACCCTCCTTTCAAATCAATAGGTGAACGCTCTGAGAACTTTAAGAATGATTATCTTTATCAATTATAAAAGAATATACTATGCACTATCTACTTATATAAGGATTAAAAATAACGGAAAAAGGATTATTCTTATGAAGTGAATTATTTTTAGAAAAATGCAGAAGTTTAGTAAATATATTTAATGAGATGAAGTTATAAATATAATAAAGTGCTAGGTACAAGAGTAGCTGACGTTTTCTTTTATTAAAATTTAAAAGGAAATATATGATTTATAGAAAATATATATTATTAAAGATATAGCAAATGCTATAGTGTTTATAACATTAAATATAAATAGTTTTCAAAATAAGGTAACAACAAACTTTAAATGTTAATAAATAAGGGAGAGTGGGAAATATGCTAAAGATAGCCAGTATTGAAAGAAGAAAAGCAGAATATTTAATTAAAGGGAATGGAGAAAAAACAGTAGCTATTATGGTAGGAATGGGTTGTAGTATTTACGATTGGTTAAATATTATTGAAGATATATCATAGTGCAAGAGATTAGTTCATAATAAGGGGACGGTTCATAATTATATTATAAATAGATTATATTATTTATAATATAATAAAAATGAACTGTCCCTTTAATATTCAAAAAAATTAATAAAAAGCTTTTTATTATGATGATTGTATGCATTGTTATTTTCACAACTTTAATTGGAGGTTCTGTCAAAGAAGGGTGAGTTAAAAATATTTCAGCTATGGAGGTTAAAGAAGAAACCAAGCAGGTTGTTAAGGTGAATGAAAGAAGAAGGATATTAATAGACTTGAAAAACTATATAACTTCAATGATAAAGAAGTCGAGAGCTTTATTTTCTATATAGCCTCTACAAATATTAAAGTTGATGAAGTAACTGTAATTAAAGCTAAAGATGTTAATAATGTGGAAAATATTAAACAGAATTTCTTTATTTCTATGATATACTCTTTAAAAAGAGATTTTTTAGAAAATAGAGAGGAAGTATATAATTTATGAGTACAAATTTTTTAACTTTTACATATAAAATTCCAAGTGAACCATCTAAGAATAGAGTCTATGTTTGGAGAATAATTAAAGATCTAGGAGGAATTTATCTGCAACATGGTGTAGCTTTATTTCCATATCAAGAAAACCTATATGAAATTTTACAGAATCTTCGTGAAGAAGTTAATTTATTAGGTGGAAAATCAACATTAGGTCAACTTAATTTTATAAATGAAGAAGATGAAAAAAATATTATATTGGAGTTCAAACAACAAGTAAATGAAGAATATAATGAATTTCAAGAGAACTGTCAACGACTTATATACGAACTTGACCGTGAAACTGAAAATGGAAAATTTAAATTTTCTGAACTTGAAGAAAATGAGGAAGAGCTAAAAAAGCTCCAACGATGGTATGATAAAATTACTAAAAGAGATTATTTTAATTCGGAAGGTAAAGATAAAGCAGAAGAAGTGTTTGAAAAAGCAAAAGTAAGATTACAAGAATATTCCGATGAAGTTTATAAAAGGCATGAGGAATAATAATAAAATAATATATAAGAAAAAGTTAAGTAGAAATTCTTTATGAAATTAAGATTATAAGGAATTTCTATTTTTTTATATTATAAAATGTTATTGACGTTACATGTAACGAGTGTTACAATTAATATATGTTGTATGTAACCACTGTTACAATTAATATATATTTCATGATGATAATTAGAAATATTAGGGGAGGATAACATTGGGAAAATTTTTCGGGAAGAATGAATTTGAGAATATAAAGGGTAGAGAAAAATATGGCATTATTGCTTGCATTGTAAATATACTTTTGAATATTTTCCTATTCACTTTAAAACTTATGATTGGCCTTTTATCTCAGAGTATATCTATTATGGCTGATGGATTTGATAACTTAGTTGATTCACTTTTATCGGTAGTAATAATTTTAGGGTTTAAGGTTGCCAATAAACCAGCTGATGAAAAACATCGTTTTGGCTATGGAAGAATTGAATATATTTTTACTTTATTAGTTTCTATTTTTATTTTATTATTTGGTGCTTTATTTATTAAAAACTCCTTAATGCAGATATTGAGCCCGAAACCAATAAAATACAGCAATATTGCACTGATTTCGTTAATAATTTCAATCTTAATAAAAGTATTTTTGGTTAAATTTAATAGAAAAATAGGAGAAAAAATAAAATCACCTTTAATGAAATTGAATGTATTAGACTGTTTAACTGATATTCTTTCAACAGGAGCGACAATTATATCATTAACTTTATCAAGTTTTACAGAATTCCCCATAGACGGATTTATAGGAATTATTGTATCTATATTTATATTATATACAGGATTTAAATCAGCAGCTAATAGTATAGATTTATTACTTGGAAGAAATATTACATTTGAACTTATGGATGAGATAAAAAACATACTATTTTCTTATAAGGATATAAGTGGTATTCATAATTTAGTTATTCATGATTATGGGCCAGATAAAAGATGGGGTTCTGTACATGTAGAGATAGTCTCAGATAGAAATTTATCAAAAATCGATGAATTAATGGATAACATACAGAATGATATTGTGAAAAAATTAAATTTGAATATTAATATACACGTGGATTTAACTGAGCAAAAATAAGCTTATAACTACGTACGTAGTAGGATGAAAATCTTAAAGATGTGTATGTTTCCTAATAATAAACAGTTTATTATAGAAGAAATATCAAAGGTTAAATTCAATGTTAAGTTGAATTTAAATATGTTGATGATTTTTTATCACTGTAGGAGAGAGGCGATTAAATTGAAAACAAAATTTCTAGCTTTTAGCTATAAAATACCAAGTGAACCATCTAAAAATAGGGTGTATTTTTGGAGAGCAATTAAAGAGCTAGGTGCAGTGTATCTTCAACATGGAATAATATTGCTTCCTAAAAATGAGGAGATGCTTAATAAATTACAAGAATTAAGATATGAAGTTATAAAATTAAAAGGTAAGGCTACTGTTAGTGAAATTTCATTTATAAATGAAGATGATAAAAATGATATCATGTTTGAGTTTGAAAAATCACGAAAGGAAGAGTATGAAGAATTATCAAAAGAGTGTGAGAAAATTATTCGGGAAATAAATAGAGAGATTGAAAATAAAAAGTTTAAATTTTCGGAACTAGAAGAAAATGAGGAAGAATTAGAAAAAATTAAACGCTGGTTTAAAAAAATAGTTATGAGAGATTATTACAATATATCAGAAAGAGAAATAGCAGTTGAAAAAATAAAGAGTGCAGAAATAAAACTTCAAAGATATTCCGAAGAAGTCTGCAAAAGAGAAAATTCAAAATTTTATTGTCATAAAAATCATAATTGCGATCATAAACACTATTATAAATGTCATCATAGATAGGAGTGATATTTATGCAGGAGTTATTGGAAGAAATAAGAAATAGTTTAAAAGAAAAAGGCTATAAAATAACGCAACCAAGAGAAAAGGTATTAGATATTATTATTAAAAATCGATATAAACATTTAACTTCTGATGAAATTTACGTGCTTATAAAAAAAGATTATCCTAAAATAGGTATTTCAACGGTTTATAGAACCATGCAATTATTAGAGAGAATCAATATAGTATGCAAATTTGATTCTGATGAAGAGGGTATTAGGTATGAATTAATGGAACCAAATGATAAATATCAGCATCCTCATTTTATATGTAAAAACTGTAATAAAGTATATCCTGTAAAAGATGTTAACTTAGAACAAATAAAAAATAAAATTGATAAGAACTTTAATTTTAAGATAATTGACTATAGTCTTAAGTTTTACGGAATATGCAAAAATTGCAGCAAATTATAGAATTATATTAAAGGGACGGTTCATTTTATTATACTATTTATAATAAAATGAACCGTCCCTTTAATAGGAGTGCCTTGGGAATGTGTACTTTTAAAAGAAACAATAGTTTAATTTAACTTAACTACATGAATAACAAAGTTACTGTCTATATTTGACATTGTAAATGAGTAATAGTAAAATATATAAATATAAAAGTGAATAAAGACAGTTCGTAACCATCCTGTCTATAAACAAAACTAGGACGTAACTACCGGCTTAGGTAGTTTTTTGTTTATGGGCGCTTTGCGCCCTTTTTTATTTTCAAAAAAACTTTAAAAGTGAGGAGGAAGAATAATGAAGAAAATAGGATTAACCACTACAGTACCAGTGGAAGTTCTTATTGCAGCAGGATACACTCCAATAGATTTAAATAATATTTTTATAACTTCAGAGAAGTATTTAAAATACATAGATATAGCCGAAAGAGATGGTTTTCCGAAAAGCTTGTGTGCTTGGATAAAGGGGATTTATGGAGTATGCATAGAGGAAAATATTAGAGAAATAGTTGGTGTTGTAGAAGGGGACTGCTCCAATACAAAAGCTCTTATAGAAGTGCTCAATTTAAGAGGAGTAAAAATACATCCTTTTTCATATCCGCAGAGTCATAAAATAGAGGATGTGGAAAATGAAATAAGAAAATTTATGAAAAGTTTTAATGTTACTGAAGATGCAGCAGAAGAGGTTAGAAAAAGATTAGCAAAGATTAGAAAATTATCTAAGGAAATTGATGAGTTAACATATAAGGAAAATAAGACCACAGGCTTTGAAAATCATTTATATTCCGTAAGCTTAAGTGATTTAAATGGAGATATTGATAGCTTGGAAGAGAGCCTTAAAAAAGCTATTGAAGAAATTAAGAAAAGAGAACCGCTAAATAAAAAGTTAAGGTTAGGATACATAGGAGTTCCGCCTATGACCTGTGATATATATGAATTTGTTGAAAAATTTAATGCCCACTTTGTATACAATGAAGTGCAAAGGGAATTTGCTTTTCCTAGAGGAGATAAAGCAAGAAATATATTTCAGCAGTATTATGATTACACTTATCCATATGATGTTAATTATAGAATTATAGAATTAAAAAACCAAATAAAAGAAAGAAAATTAGATGGTATAATTCACTACACTCAAGCGTTTTGCTACAGGGCTGTGGAAGATATTATACTAAAGGAAAAATTAGATATTCCAATACTTAATATTGAAGGGGATAAGTTAAATACATTGGATGCAAGGACAAAGCTAAGGTTAGAAGCTTTTCTTGATATGCTAGTGGATTTAAAGGAGAGTAGAGTATGAGAGTGCTAGGAATAGATCTCGGAAGTAGAGAAGTTAAAATAGTTTCCATGGAAGATAGCAATATAGTAGTAAAGAAAAAAATAAGTACCATGAGTTTTTATAGAGATTATTGCAGCTATAAGGGTAAAATTATTGTAAATTTAGAAAAATTAGACTTAGGGCAAGTTGATAAAGCAATATCTACTGGCTATGGAAAAAACAATACTGATTTATTGCTTTTTACCCCAATAAATGAGATAAAAGCTCATGTTTATGGAGGAATTTATCAAACTGGATTAAAAGACTTTATTCTCTTAGACGTAGGTGGACAAGATGTAAAGGTGGTTAAAGTAGAAAAGAGAATTATTACAGATTTAGAACTTAATGAAAAATGTGCTGCATCCTGTGGTAGATATTTAGAGAATATGGCAAATGTGCTTGAAATATCTCTTGACGAAATGAGCAAGTACTGTGAAAATCCTGTGGAGTTAAACTCAACCTGCGCTGTATTTTCTGAGTCAGAGTTAATAGGGAAAATAGCTGAAGGAGTGGAGATGGATAGACTTTGTGCAGGAGTTAACTATTCATTATATAAAAGACTTCATCCACTACTCAATAAGTTTAGAGGGAAAAGGTTAATTTTAACAGGGGGCGTGGCTAATAATACTGCTATAAAAAAATATCTACAAAAGGATTACGAAGAGATAGTGTGTATAGAGGAACCACAATTTAATGGAGCAATAGGATGTTGCTATTATGGGAGTAAGATTTTAAAGTGAGGAGGAAAAATCTATGTATATATTAAAAGCGGAACAGAGTTTTGATAGTGCTCATTTTCTTGCAAGATATGAGGGCAAATGCAGTAATATTCATGGACATAGATGGAAGGTTGAAATTGAAATAAAATCTCAAAGCTTAATAAAAGATGGACAACTAGATGGTATGGTAATAGATTTTGGGGATTTAAAAAAGGCTGTAAAAGATATGGTAGATTATTATGATCATGGATTAATTATTGAAAAAGGAACTATGAGAGAAGAAACTTTAAATTGTCTTTTATTAGATGGATTTAAAATAATAGAAGTGGATTTTAGACCAACAGCAGAAAATTTTGCAGCCTTTTTCTTTAAAACTATGAAAGCTCAAGAATTCAATGTATTAAGAGCTACAGTTTTTGAGACTCCTACCAATAGCGCTACCTATGAAGAAAGAGAGGAGAGCTAAAGTGAAACTTAAGGTTGTAGAAAAGTTTGTTAGTATCAATGGAGAAGGGCTTCTTTGTGGTCAATTAGCAGTATTTATAAGATTTCCAGGATGCAATTTGAATTGTAGTTATTGCGATACTTCTTGGGCTAATGAAAAAAATGTAGCTTATGAATATATGTCTATAGAGGATATATATTCATATATAAAATCCACAAAGGTGAAAAATATTACCTTAACTGGAGGAGAACCTCTTTTGAATCAAGGGATAAAAGAATTAATAGAAAGGCTTTCTAAGGATAAAGAACTTCATGTGGAAATAGAGACTAACGGTAGTGTATTGCTCCAAGAGTTTTTAAAAACAGAAAAGCCGCCAAGTTTTACTATGGATTATAAGCTTCCTTCAAGCAATATGGAGAGAAACATGGAGTTAGATAATTTTAAATATTTAACAAAGAAAGATACAGTTAAATTTGTATCTGGTAGCGTTGATGATTTAGAGAAAGCAAAATATATAATAGATAAATTTAACCTTATAGATAAAACTAATGTGTATGTGAGCCCTGTTTTTGGGGGAATTTCCTTAGATAGCATTGTAGAGTTTATGAAGGAAAACAATATGAATGGAGTTACACTACAGGTGCAACTTCATAAAGTTATATGGGACGCAAATAAGAGAGGTGTATAAATTATGACAATTGATACAAAGGCAATTGAAGAGCATATAAGAGGTATTTTAATAGCACTAGGAGATAATCCTGATAGAGAAGGGTTAAAGGATACACCAAAGAGAGTAGCTAAAATGTATAAAGAAGTATTTGAAGGAATGAACTATACCAATGATGAAATTGTATCAATGTTTAACACTACCTTCGAAAATGACTTAGATATAAAAGAAAATAATAATGATATGGTTTTTATGAAGGGTATAGAAATATTTAGCTACTGTGAACATCATTTAGCACTGATGTATAACATGAAGGTTTCAGTGGCTTACATTCTTAATAAAAAAGTTATTGGATTAAGTAAAATAGCTAGAATAGCCGATATGGTAGGGCGCAGACTACAGCTTCAAGAAAGAATTGGAAGCGACATAGCAGAAATTATACAAAAGGTAACCGGTTCAGAAGATGTGGCAGTTATTATAGAAGAGGAACATGGATGCATGACTTCTAGGGGAATACAAAAGCCGGGGACAAAAACCATATCAACTACCTTAGAGGGAAGATTTAATACAGACCCAATTTTAAATAACAAATTGATGATGCTTTATCAATAATAATAGGAGTGAATGGTAATGAACAAAGAAAAAGCAGTAGTGGTATTTAGTGGTGGACAAGATAGTACAACTTGTTTATTTTGGGCGAAAAAGAAGTTTAAAGAAGTTATAGCAGTATCCTTTGACTATAATCAAAAACATATATTAGAGTTAGAGTGTGCAAAGGATATATGCAAAAAATATAATGTAGAGCACCATATTTTAGATTTGAATTTATTAAACCAACTTGCACCAAACTCATTAACAAGAGTAGATATAGAAGTTGATAAAGAAGCACCAGGGGAGGGAGTTCCAAACAGCTTTGTAGACGGAAGAAACATGCTATTTTTAAGCTTTGTAGCTGTATTTGCAAAGCAAAGAGGAATAAACACAATTATAACTGGGGTGTCACAAAGTGATTTTAGCGGATATCCAGATTGTAGGGACGTATTTATTAAATCTTTAAATGTAACCTTAAATTTAGCCATGGATTATCAATTTGAAATTCTTACACCTTTAATGTGGATTAATAAAGCGGAAGTTTGGAAAATGGCTAAGGATTTAGATGTTCTTAACATTATTAAAGAAGAAACATTAACTTGCTATAATGGAATAAAGGGAGACGGATGCGGAGAATGTCCTGCTTGTAAGTTAAGGAAGAATGGTTATTTAGAATTTTTAAGAAGTTAACTATGAACAAACGTAGCTGGTTATGGCTAAACTTATTTTAAATTAGGGGACGGTTCATAAATTATATCTTAAATAATTTATGCATATATTAATTCTAAAATTTAGAGTATTATCAATAATAAATAATGATTTTAAATAAATAAAAAATGTGAGCATTATTAAAGGTTAAGGATAAATAGTTCAAAATTACATGATATGGAGAAACATGCGGAAATTATAAATAGATTGGTTTAAGAAAAGATTTATATAGCTATATATGTAGAATATATAATCTTTACTTCATATATAATGCAATAGAAGCTAATTTAGAGAAGCATAAAAAGGATGAATGTATTAAATATTTTCTATTTAGAACTTTGAGAAATCAAGGTTCTTTTTTATATCGTACATATAAGCAACTTTAACACAGAATCATTTATGAACTTGAGAAGTGAGAGAAGAGGATGTTACTATTTTGTTGTACACTGTATTAATATAGTGAAATAATCACTTGATTAGATAAATTTCTTTTAGAAGAATTAGACATACTATTAATAAATGAACTTATAATCTATATTGATGAAAATTATATAGATTGGCTAAAAGACATTTTTAATAATATATTATAAAAATTAATTATGAAGGAGTAAACTAATGAATAAAGTAACAGTTTTAGAAATAAAATTTGATATTGGTGGCGTTGAAAATACTATTTTCCCAGTTATATTGTGTGATGAAAAGGAAGTTGTTTTAATTGATTGCGGATATCCAAATTTTTTATCTTTAATAAAAAATGCTGCTGAAGCAAATGGTATTAATCTTGAAAAATTAACAAAAATAATTATAACACATCATGATTTTGATCATATGGGAGCTTTAGCTGAATTTAAAAGGGAGTATCCACAGATAAAAATTCTTTCATCAATTGATGAAGAAAAATATATTAGTGGTAAAGAAAGATCTTTAAGATTACAGCAAGCGGAAAGTATATATGATACTCTTCCAGAAGATGAAAAAGAAAATTCGAAAAAATTTCATCAGCTGCTTGAGTCAATAGAAAATGCAGATGTTGATGTATGTTTAAAAGATAAAGATTCATTTCCATGGTGTGGAGGAGTTGAAATAGTTTCGACTCCAGGCCATATGCCAGGTCATATTTCAATTTATGTAAAAGATAGTAAAACATTAATTTCTGGAGATGCATTGGTAATAGAAGACAATAAATTAAGCATTGCAAATCCAAATTACACTTTAGATATTGCTCAGGCAAAAAATTCTATAAAGAAATTATTAAATTATGAAATAGACAGAATCATTTGCTATCATGGTGGCATATATACTAAAAATATTAAAGAATCATTAAGAGATATCAGTTCTTAATTAGGGGACGGTTCATAATTTTATTATAAATAAAATTACATTATTTATAATAAAAATGAACCGTCCTTTTATGCACAAGGAATCTGATATTCTATAATTAAAAGATTAGGATGATTCAAATTGTAATAAAAATTTATTATAAGATACCACTTATAAGGGGTATAATATAAAAAATGATACACAATAGATAAAGGGGTTAATTCTATGTTTAAAAAAGAGTATATAATCAATAATTTGAAAAATCAAATACTGATTAATAAACATATAATTGGAGTTGCTGTTGGGTCTGGATTATCTGCCAAATATGCAGAAAAAGGGGGAGCAGATATTATACTAGCTTTAAGTTCTGGAAGATTTAGACAAATGGGAATAGGCTCTCTTGCTGGATGGATGCCTTTCTCAAATTCGAATGAATTAGTTATGGAATTTGGCTCCCGTGAAATTATACCAATAATAAAAAATATACCAGTTATTTTTGGCATTAATGCAACTGACCCCACAATAAACTTGGAAGAATATATTGATTTAATAAAAAGCAAAGGTTTTTCTGGAATTAATAACTTTCCAACGGTAGGAATGCTGGAAGGGAAGTTTCATGAGGCTCTAGAAAATGAAGGGATTAGCTTTGATAAAGAGGTTGAAGCTATTAGAATTGCCCATGAAAAGAATTTATTTACCATAGCTTTTGTTTTTGATGAAAAACAAGCTGTGGAAATGCTAAGGGCAGGGGCGGATATTATATGTGTGCATCTAGGATTAACAGGTGGAGGAGAAGTAGGGGCTAAGAAAATGATATCTTTGGAATCGGCAAAGAATGTTACATCGAAAATATTTAAGGTCTGTGATGACATTAGACCAGATGTATTTAAAATGATTTATGGAGGACCTGTTAAAACACCAATAGATATTGATTATATGTACCAAAATACTCAAACAATAGGGTATATTGGAGGATCAGCTTTTGAAAGAACTCCCTCTGAGTCAACAATAACAAATACTACAAAATCTTTTAAGTTTGCTGGAATTCATGAAAAAGATGAGCTGCTAATAAAAATGATTGAAGGAATAAAAAAGCATTATAGCTATGTTGATTTTGTTAAAGAATATATTTCAAATAATTATATGCATAAAATACTTTTAAGTGATTTGGCATCAGTGTTACATGTATCGAGGCCATATTTAAGTACACTTTTTAAAAATGAAGTAGGTTGTACTTTCCCAGAATACTTATCTCAGTTTAGGCTAAATAGAGCAAAGGAAATTTTAGAAAAAGAAAATATTCAAATAAGCGAAATTGCCCATATTGTAGGATATAGTGATTATGCTCATTTCAGCAAATCCTTTAAAAAACAAACAGGTTTATCTCCTAAAGAGTATAGGGAAAAGAATAAAACGGTTACAAGTATTACAAAATCACATGAACATATTACAAGATAACATGTATATTTTAATTTGTTAGTTGTATTATCAAGTTAAAGTAAAGAAAAAAATTATTAAGGAGGTTAACTATGAAGACGATTGCAATCGCAGGAACTTTTGATTCTAAAGGTGAAGAATTCAGCTATGTTAAAGAGATAATTGAAGGTTTAGGGTTAAAAACTTTTATGATTCACACAGGGGTTTTTGAACCTAAGTTTACACCAGATGTATCTAATGATGAAGTGGTAAAAGCTGTAGGTGGTGACATTAAAGAAATTGTAGCAAAAAAAGATAGAGCATTAGCTACAGATATTTTGTCAAGAGGAATGGAAAAGCTATTACCAAAGCTTTATTCAGAAGGAAAATTTGATGGAATTCTTTCCTTTGGGGGAAGTGGTGGTACTTCAATCGTTACTCCTGGAATGAGAGCACTTCCAATAGGGGTACCAAAGGTTATGGTATCTACCGTTGCAGCTGGAGATATATCTATGTATGTAGGAACTAGTGATATAGTTATGTATCCATCTATTGTTGACGTAGCAGGGTTAAATTCTATTTCAACAAAAATTTTTACTAACGCTGCTTTTGCTATAGCAGGCATGGTAAAATTTGAAAGCAAAATTGATTTAAATAAAAAACCTTTAATTGCTGCAACTATGTTTGGCGTTACCACTCCTTGTATAAATAAATCTAGAGAATATTTAGAAAAGCTTGGGTATGAGGTTTTAATATTCCATGCCACAGGAACTGGCGGAAAAGCTATGGAAAGCTTAATAAGAGATGGTTATATAGAAGGTGTTTTAGATATTACAACAACGGAATGGTGTGATCAATTGTTTGGGGGAAATATGGCAGCAGGAGAAGATAGACTTGAAGCAGCTGTACTTAATAAAATACCTCAAATTGTTTCGGTTGGAGCATTAGATATGGTTAATTTTGGCCCCATATCATCTGTTCCAAGTAAATATGTAGGACGTAATTTTTATAAACATAATCCAACGGTTACATTAATGCGTACTACAGTGGAAGAAAATAGACAATTGGGTTTAATCATTGCTGAGAAGTTGAATATGGCTCAAATAAAAACAGCACTATTACTTCCATTAAAAGGGGTTTCTCTTTTAGATTCAGAAGGTCAACAATTCTATGGAGTTGAAGAAGATGCCATGTTATTTAAAACATTAAAAGAAAATATAACTAATCCATTAGTAGAGATTATAGAAATAAATTCAAATATTAATGATGAAGAATTTTCTATCGCTGCAGCACAAAAATTAGTTCAATTATTAAATGAAAAATAGTTAGGAGGAATTTAAAATGTCAAAATCACGTAGTGAAATTCTAAATAAATTAAAAGATGAAATTAAATCAGGAAAAGTAATTTTAGGAGCAGGTGCTGGAGCAGGCATTTCTGCTAAAAGTGCTGAAGCTGGTGGAGTTGATTTAATTATAATATACAACTCTGGAAAATATAGAATGGCAGGAAGAGGATCTCTTGCTGGGTTATTATCCTATGGTGATGCTAACCAAATCGTAGTTGAAATGGGAAGTGAAGTGCTACCTGTTGTTAAAGATACTCCTGTATTAGCAGGGGTTTGTGGAACAGATCCATTTAGAGTAATGAAACCATTTCTAAAGCAACTTAAAGAACAGGGCTTTGCAGGAGTACAAAACTTCCCAACCGTTGGGCTTATTGATGGGGTTTTTAGACAAAATCTTGAGGAAACAGGAATGGGATATGGTTTAGAAGTAGAGATGATTAGAAAAGCTCATGAATTAGATCTAGTAACTTCACCATATGTATTTGATAAAGAACAAGCTATTGAAATGGCAAAGGCAGGAGCAGATATATTAGTAGCTCATATGGGATTAACTACAAAAGGAACTATTGGTGCTAAAACAGCACTTACATTAGATGATTGTGTTGTAAAAGTACAAGAGATATGTGATGCTGGTAAGTCAGTAAATCCAGATATCATAATCTTATGTCATGGTGGCCCAATAGCAGAACCAGAGGATGCTCAATATATAATATCAAAAACTCATGGTGTTGAAGGTTTCTTTGGAGCATCAAGTATAGAAAGATTTGCTACTGAGGTTGGTATAAAAAATCAAACTGAAGCATTTAAAAATATTAAGAAATAAATACAGAAAAAGCGATAGGACATGAAACCTTTCGCTTTTTTTGTATTTAATATTAATTAACTATTTAGATTTTAGATTCATTACTTAACTGTCCTCAAATTTATCACGTAAATTTCACCATAATTAATCTCCTCAATTGATAGCTTATCCTAAAGATTCCTTATGATGTTTTGTTTTCTTAGCAGTTATTACGAAAATTAACTTTCATACTTTAGATAATTGATAGAATACTTATTGGATATTATAAAATATTTGTAATTATGCTTTTAAATGAAATTTTAGTTGAATTCAAGAATGATGATTATTTAGAAATATCATATTAAATAATAAAATTTAACGAAAAATTAAAGAAAAACTACTTGTAAATGAAATAATGTCACCAATATTTGTTTGATAATAGCATAAAGTTGCATTATATGCTATCATTATTTACAATAATACAAAAAAATGATTTGAAATCTAAATGACATATTTCTAAAATATAATAGAATTGGTTGACAAATTAATAATTGATTTTAAAGGGTAAATTAAGTTTATATTAGTTACTTAATTTATGTTATAATAAATTATCATGAAAAGGAGGGAGAAATTTTGAGAAAAACAAAGAAATACTTAGTAATAATTAATATAATTCTTTTAATATCGCTAAAAATCTTAAATTTAGGATTATTTGAAATTAAACACAAAATTTCTTCCTTGGATATTAAAAATGTAATCAATTTATATAGAGAAAATTATAGAGAATTTTCCTACCTACTATTTAAGAGTAAAGTTATCCCATATAAACATAACAATTTAAAAATTAATTTATCAAAGCCTAAAAGAAGAATTGTTCCATATAGATATAAAAACATAGGATTTATTATTAAGGAAGAAAATCATTTTGGAGAAAATTCTGAATTATTATACAGTCATTTAACATTTTTTCAGAATCATTTAAATAAATACAATATTACCCAACTATTTAGTCCACTTATTCTATTTTTAGATTATAGGAATAAAATTAGAAATCTATTAAAAAGTAAATTTAACGGGAGTAGTTATAAAGAAATTTATCTAATTTAAACTATAAAAGTAAGTGGGAGGTATTAATCCAATGATTATTACAGAAGAAAATTATCAACTGTGGATAATAAAAAGAACATTATCGATTGCCTTAATACTATCCATGTTAATTCTTATTATAGTTTCAAATCCAAAGGAATATATATATGGCTTACTTTTTAGTACATGCATTACGGTTTTAAACTTTAGACTTATGTGCATTAGCATAGAAAGGTCTTTATATATGGCACAGAAAAAAATAAAATTTTTTATATTAGGAAATTATGCCATGAGAACTTTTATTTATGGTATTGTCATATTTATTTCGTATATAGCAGATTATTTAAATTTTTATACTGCTATACTGGGTTTATTTTCTGTGAAGATAACTATAATTTTTGGTGTCTTTTATAAAAAGGGCTTGTTTAAATTTATAAAAAAACAATAAAGTTTATATAATTAAATATTTTGAGCGGTATTGTCAAAATGATATAGATTCACCGTAATATAGGAGGTGAATAGCGTGAATATGAACATAAATTTCCTATTGTTCGGCAAGGAAATATGTTTAAATGGTAATGCTATAAATTCTTGGATAATAGTTATACTGTTATCTATATTTTCAATTATTGTTGGTAGAAAGATAAAAAATACAAAAATTGATGAGAAGCCAAGTTCCATAGTTACTATTGCAGAGTTTTTTGTAGAGGCGGTTGAATCATTAGTAAAAAATACTATGGGTGAAAATAGAGTGGGTTTTGCCCCTTATATAGGAACAATAAGCTTATTTTTAGTATTCGCTAATTTGCTTGGACTTTTAGGCTTAGAGGCTCCCACAGCTGATTACAGTATAGTTTTAGCCTTGGCAATGATTACTTTTATGTTGATACATTTAAACAGTATAAATAGTAATGGTATAAAGGATTATTTAAAAAGCTTTACGGAGCCTACGCCAATAATGTTGCCTATTAATTTAATAAGTGAAATGGTAATACCAATTGCATTATCTTTTAGATTATTTGGAAACATGATAAGCGGGACTATAATAATAGCTCTAGTTTTTAGTGCATTAAATAGTATATCTATGATTACTATACCTTTCATAGCACCATTTTTAAACGCATATTTTGATGTTTTTGTAGGCATTGTTCAGACCTTTATATTTGTAATGCTTACCATGGTGTTTATAAGCAATAAAACGAAAAAAACTAAGTAATATTAAAATGAAGAATTGATTATTTAAGGAGGAATATAAATATGCAAGGAATTTCAAGCGAAGCATTTGTATTAGGTTGCTCAGCGATAGGAGCAGGTATAGCTGTATTGGCAGCTTTTGGACCAGGATTAGGACAGGGGTATGCGGCAGGTAAAGCAGCGGAAGCGGTTGCAAGACAACCTGAAGCAAAGTCAGATATCATTCAAACTATGATATTAGGACAAGCGGTTTCAGAAACAAGTGGAATTTATGGGTTAATTATAGCTCTTATTCTAATAGTTGTACGTCCTTTAATGCAAGCATTATAAAATATAGAATAGCGTGTAGTGTATTTTAGCAATGCTCATGTATGAATATGTGATTTCATCCATGTTTACTGCATAGAAAGGAGTATTTAAGTCATGAATTTTCAAATAAATATTATGCCAGACTGGCCTATTTTCATATCTCAGTTGATTTCAACCACGGTTCTATTTCTTGTAGTTAAGCATTTTTTATTTAAGCCAGTTTCCGATATGGTTAATGCTAGAAAAAACAAAATTGAAAATGATATTTTTGAAGCTGAAATTCAAGCTAAGGAAGCTAATGTTTTAAAAAATCAATATGAGCAAAAAATAGAAGAATCGAAAAACGAAGCAAGAACAATTATAGCTTTAGCTAAACAAAGGGAAGATAAAATAAAGCAGGAGGTTCTTGCAGAGGCAAAGATTGAAGTAGATGGTATGTTTATAAAATCTAAAGAAAGTATTGAAAGGGAGAAAGAAAAAACTATGGCAGGTTTAAAACATGACATAGTGGAAATGGCCATGTTAGTAGCCTCAGCAGCCATTGACAAAAATTTAGACGAAGATACTCACCAAGAAATGATAAACAAGTTTATCGATGAGGTAGGTGAAGTGGAATGGATAGAGTAACTTATAAAAAATATAATGAAGTTTTAAATGAGTTAATGTTTGATGAAGATAAACTTGATGAATTTAGAGATGAGCTTAAATTTATATCAGATGAGATAAAAAGAGAACCGCAATTTCAAATTATACTTGAACATCCAGAGCTTTCAAAAGAGGATAAAAAAGATATATTAACTTCTGTTTTTGAGGAGAATGTGTCAAAATCAGTGCTAACCCTTTGTTACAATTTAATAGACAATAGTATGGAAAACTATTTTAATAGAATTGGTAAGGATTTTGATGATAAGATAAATGACAAATATGGAGTTATTGAAGCAGTGGTTTATACTGTACTTCCCATAAATGCTGATAGTATGAAAAAACTTAAAGAAATTTTAACTAAAAAGCTTCAAAAAAGAGTTATTCTCTCCAATAAAGTTGATAAGTCTATAGTTGGTGGAGTTGTTCTTAAAGTAGGAGATAAACTCATTGACGTAAGTATTAAAGGAAGACTAGATGATATTCATACGTCTATAAATAATTCAATTATTAAATTATGATAGGAGAGTAAACTTAATGAATTCTAGAAAAGATGAAATTAGCTCTATCATAAAGGAGCAAATTGAGAAGTATGAAAAAAAACTAAATTTAACTGAAGCAGACTATGATTTTCAGTCTAATGGAATAAATGCATTAAAAATAAATTCAATAATAAAAGAGCAACTTAAAAAATATGAAAAGCAACTTAATGTGTTAGACGCAGGTACTGTTATTCAAATTGGAGACGGTATTGCAAGAATTCATGGATTAGAAAAATGTATGGCTTCAGAATTATTAGAATTTCCAAATCAAGTATATGGTATGGTTCTCAACCTTGAAGAAGATAATGTAGGCTGTGTACTATTAGGACCTAGTGAAGATATAAGAGAAGGAGATATAGTAAAAAGAACGGGAAGAATTGTAGAAATCCCAGTAGGAGACGCATTGGTGGGAAGAGTAGTTGATGCTCTTGGCGAACCAATAGATGGTAAAGGAACTATTAATGCGGACAAGTTTAGGCCTATTGAAGCGGAGGCATCTGGAGTTATTGAAAGAAAATCTGTAGCTGTACCTTTGCAAACAGGAATAAAGGCTATTGATTCTATAATTCCTATTGGCAGGGGGCAAAGGGAACTTATTATAGGTGACAGACAAACTGGGAAAACCGCATTGGCAATAGATACAATTATAAATCAAAAAGATCAAGATGTTATATGTATTTATGTGGCCATTGGACAAAAGAGATCTACAGTAGCTCAATTGATAGATACTTTGGAAAAGAATGGAGCTATGGAATATACAATTATAGTATCTGCTACAGCAAGTGAGGTAGATGCAATGCAATATATAGCCCCTTATTCAGGCGTGTCTATAGCAGAAGAATTCATGTACAATGGGAAGGACGTGTTGATTGTATATGATGATTTATCAAAACATGCAGTTGCCTATCGTACCATGTCTCTCCTTTTGAGGAGACCACCAGGACGTGAAGCATATCCAGGGGACGTATTTTATTTGCATTCCAGGTTGCTAGAAAGGGCGGCAAGGCTTAATGATGAAAATGGTGGAGGATCTATAACGGCGTTGCCAATAGTAGAAACTCTTGCAGGAGATATCTCAGCCTATATTCCAACAAATATAATATCTATAACGGATGGTCAAATATTTTTAGAGCAAGAATTATTTTCCTCAGGACAAAGACCAGCAGTGAATTCTGGCTTGTCAGTATCAAGAGTAGGTGGTGCTGCTCAAACTAAGGCTATGAAAGAGGTATCTAGTGGACTAAAACTTGAACTTGCGCAATACAGGGAACTTCTATCCTTTGCACAGTTTGGATCGGAGCTTGATAAGGAAACCCAAAAAACATTGTCATATGGGGAGAGGATAATGGAAATATTAAAGCAACCTCAGTATTGCCCTATGTCAATGGAAAGACAAGTAATGCTTCTATATGTGGTATGTAATAAATATATTAATGATATTCCTATAGAAAAAATTAAGGTTTTTGAAAAGGAATTTTTAGAATTTATGAAAAATAATTATTCACATGTAGAGAAAGAAATAGCTAGTGCTAAAAAGCTTACTGAAGAAATAGAATCTGAGCTTATAAAAGCTATAGAGGAATTTTTGGGGCTCTTCAAATGAAAATGATGTAAGAAGAGAGGTGGAAGTATGGCTCAAGGGATGAAAGAAATTAAAAGAATGATAAAAAGTGTGAATAGCACAAAAGAAATAACCAGAGCAATGGAGCTTGTTTCATCATCTAAACTCAGACAGGCTAGAAAGCGCTTAGAGGGATTAGAGTCATATCAAAAAATCGTGCTTAAAAGTATTAATGGGCTTCTGACCTCCGTAGCTAAGTTAACTTATCCTGAGGATGAAAAAAGAGAAGCAAAATACAAGCTGTTTATTGTAATAACTTCTGATAAAGGTTTGGCAGGTGGATATAACAATAATGTGCTAAAACTTACTGAAAATATTATTGAAGATAAGGAACAGGCATTAGTTATACCTATAGGCCAAAAAGGTATAGACTATTTTACTAGAAATAACTATGAAATAGTAGAAAGTTTTGACCTTATATCAGAGAATCCACAATTTGCAGATGCAGTTAATATAGGCAATCTTGCTATAGATTTATATAAAAAGCACCAAGTATACGAGATAAATCTAGTATATACTACTTTTAAAAATGCATTATCTCAAATACCTACTTTAGTAAGACTTCTTCCAGTAGAGACTGTGGAATCTGAAAATACTAATAAAAATATTCAGTTAGAATGCGAACCATCACCGGAAGCAGTGCTAGATTATTTGATTTCTAAATTTATTCATATTTCTATATATGGTGCTTTGGTTGAATCTTCTGTTAGCGAACAAGGAGCAAGAAGGGTATCTATGGAATCAGCAACTAATAATGCTGAAGAAATGATAGCTAATCTTGAATTAGGATATAATCGAGCTCGACAAACCTCAATAACTAGAGAAATAACAGAAATTGTAGGTGGTGCAGAAGCTCTTAAATAAATAAGCAGAGGAGGAAATCGGATGTTAGAAAAGAACACGGGCAAAGTAGTTCAAGTTATTGGACCTGTGTTAGATATAAGATTTAATAAGGATAATATGCCTAAGCTTTTAAATATTATTGAAATAAAAGATGCTAATAATAAAGTATTAGCAGAAGTAGCTCAACATATAGGTGAAGATACAGTAAGATGCATTGCCATGTCTTCGACAGATGGACTTATAAGAGGTATGGAAGCAATAGATACAGAGGCACCAATCAAAGTTCCAGTGGGTGATGTAACTTTAGGAAGACTTTTTAATGTACTTGGAGAAACCATCGATAAGGGCGGTGAATTAATTGCTGATGAATATATGCCTATCCATAGAGGGGCACCGCTACTTGAAGAACAACAAACAGCTACTGAAATATTTGAAACTGGAATAAAAGTTATCGATTTAATGACACCTTATGCAAAAGGTGGTAAAATTGGTCTTTTCGGTGGAGCAGGAGTTGGAAAGACAGTTTTGATTCAAGAACTTATTAACAACATTGCAAAAGAGCATGGAGGATTATCAGTATTTACTGGTGTTGGAGAGAGAACTAGAGAAGGTAATGATCTTTACCATGAGATGAAAGATTCAGGAGTTATAGATAAAACTGCCTTGGTATTTGGTCAGATGAATGAACCACCGGGAGCAAGAATGAGAGTTGCACTAACAGGACTTACTATGGCAGAATATTTTAGAGATAGTAAAGGGCAAGATGTTCTATTATTTATAGATAATATCTTTAGATTTACTCAAGCGGGATCTGAGGTATCAGCACTTCTTGGACGTATCCCAAGTGCTGTTGGTTATCAACCTACTTTAGCAACAGAAATGGGACAACTACAAGAAAGAATTGCATCTACAAAAACAGGTTCCATTACTTCTGTTCAAGCAGTTTATGTACCAGCGGATGACTTAACAGACCCAGCTCCAGCAACAACATTTTCTCATTTAGATGCAACTACTGTTCTCTCACGTACGATTTCGGGACTAGGAATATATCCAGCAGTAGACCCTTTAGATTCAACATCTAGAATTTTAGATCCTCTAATTGTTGGAGAAGAACACTATCATGTAGCTCGTGAAGTACAAAGAGTTCTTCAAAGGTACAAGGAGTTGCAGTATGTTATAGCGGTATTAGGTATGGATGAATTATCAGAAGCGGACAAGCAAACCATAGCTCGAGCTAGGAGAATTCAACGTTTCCTATCTCAACCATTTAGCGTAGCAGAGCAATTTACAGGAATACCTGGAGAATATGTACCTTTAAAGGAAACAATAAGAGGATTTAAGGAGATACTTGAAGGAAAGCATGATGATCTTCCAGAAGCAGCATTTTTATTTGTAGGTACCATAGACCAAGCTGTGGAAAAGGCTAAAAAAATAAAAAATTAGGAGGATTTAAATGGCTTTATTTTCACTAAAAGTAGTAACTTCTAATGGGATTTTTTTTGACGAAGATGTAAATATGGTTATATTAAGATGTGTAAATGGAGATCTTGGAATATTAAAAGGTCATGCTCCATTAATATCTCTTATAGGTATCGGAAAACTAAGGATTAAGCAGAATGGAAAATTTAAAGAAGCAGCCATTGCTGGCGGGTATGTGGAAGTAAATAAAGAAAATGTATTAATAGTTTGCGATGCTGTTGAATGGCCGAATGAGATAGATATAGAGAGAGTTAAAAAAGCAAAAGAAAGAGCTGAAGAACGACTAAAAAATCCTGAGGGCATTGATGTTGAAAGGGCGGAAGTATCTTTGAAAAGGGCTATAAACCGAATTAATATAACAGAGATTCAATAAAAATATACAAATAAGGCACTATCAATTTATAAAAATATTTAAATTGATAGTGTTTTATTATTAAGTTTCCGTTTGTGTCGTCTAACCTACCCATAGTACCACTATAAACAGAACCTGGCGCATTGCTCTGATATAAAATATACTAACATCTTTGGAATATTATTATTTTTCAGATGCCTGACTATCTGATATTATAAGAATATAAGAATGTAAAAACATTTAATGGAGGTGTTTATTATGAAAATATTATTTGTACAGTACCCAAAATGCACTACTTGTATTAAAGCTAAAAAGTGGTTAATTGAAAATAATGTGGATTTTGAAGATAGACATATAGTTGAAAATAATCCCACAAAAGAAGAGTTAAAGGCATGGTTACATAAAAGTGGATTGCCTATAAATAAGTTTTTCAATAGTAGTGGAAAGTTATATAAAGAGATGAATCTTAAAGATAAAGTCAAAACTTCTAGTGAAGAAGAGCTTTTAGATATATTATCTTCCAATGGAATGATTGTAAAAAGACCAATAGTTGTAGGAGAAGATTTTGTTTTAGTAGGATTCAAAGAAGAACAGTGGGCAGAGAAACTTAAATAAAGTAGAAACAAATTAGAGCATTGGAGAAATCTAATGCTCTAATTTATTTATTAACTTTTAAAATATGAAAAGTTTTATAAAAAGATTTCATTTTATTATTGTAAGGTAAATGCCATTAAAAATATAATTTATAAGAGGATTATAAAGTTTATCTATTACTCATTAAACTAACCCCTCACATAATTTATTTGTTTAATTATACATAAAAAAAACCTATAGGATAGACTTTTTTAAAATTGTCTACTCTATAGGATACATTTTACACCCTTAATAAGGGTATGTTTTTTATATTAGCTGCAAGCTTTAAGGAAGTCTTCCTTCATACATTATGGATAGTTCTCCATAAAATTTACCCTAATTTCTAAGTGGCAAACTCCACTTTTTGTAGCTTCAAAAGTTGCTAAGTACAATGCTTTAAGCAAAGAAGTGTCACTTGGAAATACACTTCGCTGACGATTCAATCTACAATAAATACCATTAAGGCTTTCAATAGTATTAGTTGTGTACATAAACTTGCGTACATCAGCAGGAAAGTTAAATATAGAGTTTATAACATCTCAATTAACTGACCAGCTTTTCATTAGTTACGCTCCAGTTCATCTTTTTATATATTATACATTAGCATTATAATGCATGTAAGTCATAGGTAATTAAACCTAATAATTTGATTATTTTATAAAATTATTGTACTTATTATAATGATTAATATTTCTATTTTCTGATAAAATGGAGCTTTTTTATTTCAATAGTACTTTATATTTTAAATTTATTTACTTCTTCATTCATCACTTTAGTCATTTCGCTTAATCTCTCCGCAGTTACAGATACATCTTTTGAACAATTATGCATTTCCTCTGATGATGCACCTATCTCTTCTGAAGATGCACTTATTTCTTCTGAAATAGCTGAACTTCCTTCCATCTTAGATAAAACATCATCTTTTTCTTCATTTATAGAATATGCTGAATTATTAACATTTTGTATTTTAGGAACAACATTTTCAATTGCGTCTATTATCTCCTTAAATATATGTATTGTTTCTTTTATTGTTTCAGATTGGCTATCTAATTCTCCTTTCATCTTTCCAGTGCTGTCCATAATATCTTTTTTATCTTTAGCTATATTTTCTACCAATTTATTTATACTTTCAGAAGAATCCCTACTTTTTTCTGCTAACTTTCTTATTTCATCTGCTACCACAGCAAATCCTTTTCCAGATTCTCCTGCTCTTGCTGCTTCAATTGCTGCATTTAGTGCTAAAAGATTAGTTTGATCTGAAACACTATTTATTAAATCTGTCATATCACTTATTTGGTCTATGTTATAATCAAGTTTAGATATTAAATCTAAAGAGTCTTTAAAAAATTCTCCTACATTTTTCACTGATACCATCATGTTCGCCATCTTTTTATTGCTATCATTAGCCATCAAATTTATGTTGACGGAATTTTCATTTATTGAGGATAACTCATTTACAACTACATCAAGACTTTCTCCAAAACTTGATAAAATCGAAGTTGCTTTTACAAGTTCTCCTGCTTGGTTTGAAATTCCTATAGCCACTGCCTGTATGGCATTTGATACCTCATTTGAGGATCCTGTCATTTCTTCTGAAGCTGATAATAACTTTTCTCCCTCTTGTGAAACCACTTCAGAGCTTTCCTTTACCTTTGATAGCATAGATTTTATAGAACCCTGCATCTTATCTAATGATTTTATAATATCTCCAATTTCATCTTCCAATTTAAAATATTTTTCTTCTATTGGAATTGTAAAATTTCCTCTTCCCATTTCTTTTATATGTTCAGCTGCATATTTAATAGGATTTGATATTTTGTTTGCTATAAGTATGCATACGAATGCTGCAACTATAGCAAATATAATAGTAGAAATTAAGATCATAATCCCTATGCTATTTGCAGATTTTACAAGTTCTGCTTTTCCTACAAAGGATATATAGTACCATCCTAATTTTTCATTGGATGATTTTTTTACATTTATTAAGTATTCCTTACCATCATCCATTTTTGTAGTAAAATTATTATTAGTATATGCTGACAGGTCATCCAGTTTTTTCACATTAAGTTCTTTTATACTTTTAGAAACAAGACCTTCATCCTCGCCATCAGCTATTATTGTACCCTCTTTATCTGTTACAATAAGATAGCCATCTTGACCTATTCTTATATTCTTACTCATTTCAGATAATTTTTTTAAATTTATGTCCAAGGTTATAACCCCTTTAAATTTTGAATTTGTATCCTTAATTGGGCTTATAACCGACATTACCATAGAACCAGATGATGTTTTATATACATCTGTAAATGAAATCTCATCCTTATTTTTTTTACCTTCATTGTACCAATCTCTAGTTCTAGGGTCATATCCTTTTTTTCTTGATATCGCTGGATACTGCATATATCCGCCATTATCCTCTGAAGATATAGAAACAGTTTCTACTCCATCATGAGTTTTTGTAAAGTTTTCAAATTTTTTATAGGCAGAAGCTTCAAAACTTCCATTTTTAAGAGGAGTCATAGGTATTTCATCAGATTTATACTTTTTATTAACATACGAAGTTATCTGATTCTCTAAATTATTTAGTTCTTTAGAAAACATATTTATATTTTCTTCAAAAGACACAATATAATTATTAAAGCTACTATCCACCTGAGTTATTTGCTTTTCTATAGATTGGATATAATCCTCTTTGGTTTGATTTTGTACTTTGTTGTAGATTATAGAACCTAGTAAACCTAAAAACACTAAAATTAAAGACAGAAAAGAAATTATAAGCTTGTTTTTTATACTAAAATTTTTTTTCATATATTCATACTCCTTATATAATAAATTTAGGTTGATAAAGGTAACCTATAACCCTTTATTAACTGTATATTTATACAGGTGATTTCTGTATAACAACTATATTAGATAGAGTGATATCGAACTCTCCTTGAGGCATGGATCTTGTTATTGAAAGACTAACACCTCTGTCTGATAAGCAGTTTACGAATAAGTTGGATGTCAGCTCAACTTGAGTACCTCGAATATACAATAAGGCAGTAACGTTTATCAGTACAGTGGAATCTATCTAAGAAATATTTTAATTGTAGGTAATGTTTATGTTTTATTTAGGTGACTCATTGTAAAATGAAATTGCATTAATAAATAAAAAATCCATAGTGTATTATACTTACCCATTTCATCATTTGAAAAATGAACCAATGAAAGGCATAACCGGTTGATACGTCGATTTATTCCAAAAGGTAAGCGTATGTCTAATTGCACTCCTGACAACATTGTCTTTTTAAATATGCTAAGAACAAATTTCTTTACATATTTCGTATATTTACCCTTAAAGGTATTATCGGACATAAATTTTAAAAATATAGTCTATAGATAAGCATTCTCTAAGGTATTATGGACTTTACACTATGCATCATTAATATTCAATGGTAGTGGAAAGTTATGCAAAGAGATGAATCTTAAAGACAAAGTCAAAACTTCTAGTGAAGAAGAGCTTTTAGATATATTATCTTCCAATGGAATGATTGTAAAAAGACCAATAGTTGTAGGAGAAGATTTTGTTTTAGTAGGATTCAAAGAAGAACAGTGGGCAGAGAAACTTAAATAAAGTAGAAACAAATTAGAGCATTGGAGAAATCTAATGCTCTAATTTATTTATTAACTTTTAAAATATGAAAAGTTTTATAAAAAGATTTCATTTTATTATTGTAAGGTAAATACCATTAAAAATATAATTTATAAGGGGATTATAAAGTTTTATAAAGTTTATCTAAATATAGTTTATAATTGGAAACGTAGGAGGGATCTTTCTATGAAAGAAAAAATATTGATTGTTGAAGATGATGAGGAAATAGCTTTATGTATAAAAGAGTATGTTGAAAATAATGGTTATAGTACTCTTTGGGCATCTACAGGAAGAGAGGGTTATGAAGAATTTAAAAGAGGTAAATTTCAACTACTGATAATAGATATTATGATGCCTGAAATGGATGGACTAACTCTTTGTAAGAATATAAGACTCACCAGTGATATACCTATAATTATTCTTAGTGCAAAAAGTGAAGATTATGATAAGGTAAAGGGATTAAATTTAGGAGCTGATGATTATGTAACTAAGCCTTTTAGTTTGATTGAACTTCAAGCAAGAATAGAATCTAATTTAAGAAGATATAAGAGATACAATGGCATAAATGAAGATAATAATCTTTTAAAATATAAAAATGGACTTAGCATAAATAAAGAAGATAAATACGTAGAAATTGAAGGCATTAATGTACATTTAACTTCTAAAGAATTTGAATTATTTATTTTAATGGCACAAAATCCAAAGAGATCTTTTAGCAAAAAGGAACTTTATGAAATTATATGGGGAGAAGAAGAAATAGATGGAAATAATACTGTAACTGTCCATGTAAAACAAATTAGAGATAAATTAAAGGATAATCTTAAAAAGCCAAAGTTTCTTGAGACTGTATGGGGAACTGGGTATAGATTTGTAGGAGAAAAATTAATATGAGGATAAAAAAGTGGCTTACACTATCATATATAACGGTGGTGCTTATCCCTATATTAACTGGTATGATGCTTTTTCTTTGGATGAAAAGTTACAACGAAAAGACAGAAATAGATGATTATATCAATAGTATAAAAAAGTTTGAAAAATACGATAAGCTATTAAGCAACAAAGAATTTTATGCTTATCCTTTTAAGGAAGTAGATTTCATTGATGAAGAGGATAGAAATAGTACTAAGATAGTTATATATGATAAAAATGGAATTAGATTATATTCATCTATTAATGAGAGTGTATTATATTCAATTTCTAAAGAGCAGCTTTATTCAAACCTCTATGAAATAAAACACGGATTTAGAGCAGATACCTTGAAAAAGCCTGTTTTTGATAGAGGAAATATAATTGGATTCTATGAAGTAACAATATTAAGAACCAAGATAATTCAAGGGGTGAATAGTGGTACTATTGTAGTGATTAGTATATTTATTATTGTTTTTATAGCAGTTTTAATATGGATGATTAAATTAATGGACAGGAAGTTTAATAAACCACTTCTTTTGCTAATAGATTCCATAAAGGATTTTGCAAAAGGAGAAGAAACTTGTATAAATTATATGTCAAAGGATGAAATTGGGGAACTTATAAATCATTTTAATGATATGAAGAAGAAAATTAAAGAAAAGGATTATGAAATAGAAAGAGAGCAAAAATCAAAGGAATATATGATAGCAGCAATTTCTCATGATTTAAAAACGCCATTAACATCAATAAGAGCTTATACTGAATTAATCATTTCTAAGGCGGAAGAAACCAGCAAAAGATATGCTCTTAGCATATTGAATAAATGTGACTATATGAGTAATATGTTAGAAGATTTATTGATGTATACAATACTTTCTTCAAATTATATTATGGATTTTGTTAATGTAGATGGAGAAGAGTTTTTTCAGATGCTTCTTTCAGGTTATGAGGAAGTTTGTGAAAAAAGTAATATAAATTATAATACAGAGATAAATGTTAAGGGAAACTATAAGGTTGATGTTAAGCAGATGATGAGAATAGTTGATAATTTAATGAGTAATGCAATTAAATATACAGGCGAAGGAAAATCAATTCATATGGGAGCTTTTTCAGAGGAGTTTTCACTTCCAGATTGGATATGTGAAGAGGAAGAAAAGAAGCTTAAAGAATTTAGAAAAAATACAGCAGTTATATTAATTAAAAACCAAGGAGAAGAAATACCAAAAGAAGATATAGATAGAATTTTAGAACCTTTTTATAAGGTTGATAATTCAAGAAATAAAAAGGTTGGAACTGGTCTTGGATTAAGTATAGTAAAGTTAATTATTAATAAGCATAATGGAAGAATAATTATTTCATCAAGTAAGGAGAGTGGTACATTAATAGCTTGTTTTATAATTAGGGAAAGAGGAGAATTATAATGAAGAAAAAAAGAGCTGTTTCTACAATTATGGGGGCCTTGTTAAGTTTAATTATATTTTCTAGTTGTGGGACAAAAAATAGTATTTTACCAGAAACAATAGTATCTTATGCAATGGAATCAGAGAATAATGTGAGATCTTATTATGGGGAGTCAAGAACTCGTATGTATGATAAAGATAATAAGATTGTTGTAGATAAGATTGCAAAGGAATGGCAAGATATTTCTAAAGATAAAATGAGGGTTAGAATTGAATCATATTCTGATAAGAATGAACTTGAAATAGTATCTACAAATGATGGAAATATTGTCATGATATATAATATTGGTGATAAAAAAGTCTTAACTATGAAAAGTTTAGATAATTTAGGAATGCCTATAAGATCTCAAAGAGAACAAACTAAAATATTTTTAGAAAATATAAAGGAAAGCCACAATATAAGTACTGTTGGAGAAGAAAAGATAAATGGTATGGAGACTTATCATATAAAAGCAGTACCTAAAGAAAAGAATAGCATATTTCCAGAACAGGACATGTGGATAGACAAGAAAAATTGGTTTGTAATTAAGAGTACTTCCTATGATGGAGATTTAAAAGTTGAGAGCGAATATACTAAAATTGATTTCTCACCTAAAATTGAAGATAAAATGTTTACGCAAAAAACTCCAGAAGACGTAAAAATAGAAAATTTTGATACCACTGGACCAAAGACAAAAACTATGACTTTAAAAGAAGTAAACGATTTTTTGGGAAAATCCTTTATATATTTTCCTGAGTCATCATCTTATAAAATTAAGGATATTAAACTTCTTCAGTATGGAAGTGAGTCGGTGAATGATGAAATAACTATACAATATGAAAAAGATAATAAACCTTACTTTAAAATGTCACTTAGTAAAAGCAATAAAATTTATTCAAAAGATGAAAAAGTTCCCAGTAGTGAGGAGATTACTATAAGAGGGGAGAAAGGATTTATACTTAAGGCTGGCATATCTATTATTGGTTGGTCAGAAGGGGATGTGATGTATAATATAATTCCTTCTGAGAACATTGAAGATGTAAAAGCTTTTATAAAAGAATTAGATAAAATGGAGAATTTCAATTAAAGATTTAAGAGATAGGTTAGCTACAATTTTATATTTTGATGTGTGCAATAAAGATTATTTATATTAACTTAAAGGGAAATGATTTATATGGTGAATTGGGTTTTGATTGTTTTATTTATTAGTATTATTTTTAAAGAATTTAAGATTTTAAAAGAATTAGTGATAACCACAAAGAAAAATCTTGTTGAAAAAATATTTTTTTTAATAGGTAGTGGGGTTATCATATACATTACCTATGCATATGCAAGGACATGGATACATTATTTATTGGGGATATTAGGAATAATTTTATATGTGATTGATTATTTCAAATCTGGTGTAACTTCAAATGGATTTACATCTGTATATCGTGGTTTACAATTTATCTCTTGGAATAAGATACAGGAAGTTCATATAAATAAGGGGAAAAATATAAAAGTTTCCTACTCTGGAGATGGATTTCATCATAGCCTTTACTTTGAAATTAAAGACTATGATAAAATAGTAGAATTTCTAAATGAAAAGTTACCTAATGAATTAGTGGACGTTGACTATGATTTTTACATAAGAAAATGAATATACTTTTAAAATTTAATTGCTGCAATATTTTTTAAAAATGAGAGTTAAGGGAAGCTAGAAAAAATAGCTTCCCTTAAAATCATATGGTATCAATATTCTTTTAAAACATAACCAATGTATAAAAGAAAGTATTCTTACAGAAGAAGCTATTTTCTTTTAATATAAATCCATACATTAAATAAAAATAGTATAAATGTAGTAGCAAAGTTTAATGCTGATTCTGTAATTTTTAAAACATATAATTCCATATCAAATGTATATATTGAAGTTCTAAATATGGAAATAAAATTTCCTACTGAAAGCAATAATAGAATATCACGGATTGGTGCTGATAACGTAACACGATTCAAAATAACCTAACATACTGACTTATTATTTTTTAAAAGATGTTTTATTTAATCTTAAGATATAGTTTTTACACTACATCAATATTTTAATACTGTATTTTTATTATCTAAAATCAAGAAAAGATAGGGTTAGCCCTATCTTTTCTTATTGGACTTTAAGCATATTTTATAAAAATCTAAGTTTACCTATACTGTAATCCACCGCAGTGTATAGTCAATCCTATAATAAATGTTCATAGATATTTCTAAGAAAAAACTTCATATTTTTAATATAAAAAATATCTTTTAGAGATTTTTTACACCTCTCATCAAAAAATATTGTCCACCTATCTTTTCAAGAATTATTAGTCCTAAATCCATATAATGCTTTATAGTATAAATACTTATATTATTAATATTTGAAAATGTACCTAATCTCATATTATCACCTTTAAAAAATTACTTTTAGTCACACTATAAAAGTTTAATTAATTTAATAACTATTTCTTTAAGTCTTAGTAATATTCTAATATAATTTTAAATTGATTACAATTTAATATGGAAAATTATGGCAGTAGGAGGTGTTATTATTTTTAGATAAGACTATAGATTTATATTTAAAATAGAATATAAATGTTTTTAAGAAATATAAATTAATTATGGTAAATAAGTTACTAAAATAAAAAAGTTAAGAAAGTAATAAATATAGTAATTGAGATAATGTTTAGTTTGTAGGATGTCCATAAGTATTTTAAAAATAAATTTAAAATTAGGAACTACATTCTAAATATTAAATTTTTTGTGGGTGTTTTGTGAGAAATTTGTGAGAGCTTTGAGAGAATATGGTTATAAGATATAAGTTTCAAAAAAGTAATTTGGTAATATAATTAAAAAATTCATGGTAAATATTTATATAATAACCATATATTGTTATAATCTACTGTGGTAGCTATTATTAATCATATAAAAGGAGTAATAAGATTTAATGAAAAAAATATTAAAAGTAATTATAGTCCTAGTAATGATAACAATTCAATTTTTTGTATTAGATCCAAGTTATTTTAGAAATAAAATCTTTTCTAGAAATGTACCTGTTGAAGAAAAAGGAAAGATAGATCTTTCACAATGGGATTTTGTAAAAAATGGGGCCATAAGATTAAATGGAGAATGGGAATATTATGATAATCAGATACTTATGCCAGAAGATTTTAGGGAAGGAAGTAATAAAAAACCTGAACTAACTGGATACGCTAAACTCTCATCAACTGGAAAAAGAAAAATAAATGGACAAAATATACCACCAAAAGGTACTGGCACTTATAGATTAACTATAAAAATTAATCCTTCTGATCAGATATTTGGGATGAAGATAGGTAATATTAGAATGAGCAATAGAGTATATATTAATGGGATACTTAAAGGTTCCAGTGGTAATCCAGCTGAAAAAGATAAGGGATATTACCCCGGAAATACCCCTTATAGTACCTATTTTAACATTAGCGGAGATAAAATTGAAGTAATTTTACAGACAGCTAACTTTGATTATCTCTATAGAGGAATATTACATAAAATACATTTTGGACTACAAAAAGATATCAATTTTATAACTATAGCAATATTATCTGCTGAGTTAACAGGAGCTATGCTAGTACTCTTATTTGGTATTTATCATTTAAGTATATATTTTATGAGAAATGAGGATAAAAGTTTTCTATACTCAGGTATATATTTCTTAATATTTTCGGTAACACTTCTTGTAAATGGAGAAAGGGCAATATTACAATTTTTCCCGAGTATACCTTTTAACTTAATTTGTAGGGTTCAGCAAACTGTAAATGCCTTAACTATAATACCATTAGCAGGGATTATAAAAGGTATAGATGAGAAAATATTACCTAATTCAATAGTCAAAATAGCTAATATTGTCAGTATCCCATATATAGTAATACCTTTAATAGCTCCATATTCAATATATTCACATTTAAATTTGAGTATGTCTATTTTAAACATAGTTTTTATAATAATGATAATTTTCAGGTTGATAATTATGTATTTAGAAAATTTCTATGGAGCTTTAGATAGAAAAGGAATACTTTTGCTGTCAAAATCTATAATCTGTCTAGGTATTTGTTTAGGAAATAATTATTTATATTTTTTTAATATAATACATTCAAATATAGTAGGGTCAATAGGGGTTTTCGGATTCATAATATTTACAGCTGATACATTGGCATATAATTTCGTTAAGACATATGAAACTATGGAAAAGATGTCAGAAGAGCTTATAAAAATGGACAAGACTAAAGATGAATTTGTTACTAAGACATCTTATGAATTAAAAGCTCCCTTGTACGGGATAATTAATATTGCTGAAACTATAATTAAGGAAAATAGTAATCATTTAAAAGAAAAAAATATTAAAGACATAATAATAATAAAAAACATAGCTTTAAGGCTATCTAATATTGTAGATGATATTTTAGATGTAACTTTATTAAAGAATGGTCAATTAAAGATTAATATATCCTTAGTAGACATTAAAGTTTGTACCAATATAGTAATAGAAGCCTTTAAATATATGATGCAAAATAAAAATATAGAAATTATTAATAACATAAAAGAATCAATAATGGTAAAAGCTGATGAAAATAGAGTAAGACAGATTTTATTTAATCTTATTAATAATTCTATTGCAAGTATGGATGAAGGCATTATAAAAATAGGTAGTAATAGGGTTAATAATATGATCTATATATCAGTGGAGGATACAGGGTGTGGAATACCTAGAGATAAACAGAAAAGAATATTTGAACCTTACGAGTTTTTAGATTCAGAAGGAGCTAGCTTAGGACTATATATAAGCCGTCAGTTAGTTGAATTGATGGAAGGGCAAATATATTTAGATTGGTCAGAGACCAATAAAGGAAGTAGGTTTGTATTTTCAATACCTTACTGGGAGGGAAAAAGTAATTTATGTAGAGTAGCTAATAGAGAGGAATTGAAATATTTCCATACACCAGCTTCAATAGATTATTCAGAAGCAGATAATGAAAAGGCATATGAGAGCACAATTTTAATAGTAGATGATGAAATATTTAATATTCAAACAGCTTTAAATATATTGGGGCGAGAAGGATATAATGTATTAGTTGCTTTATCGGGAGAAGAAGTCTTAGAAAAAATTCAAGATAATAAAGTTGATTTAATATTATTAGATATAATGATGCCAAGAATTTCTGGTATAGATGTATGCAGAAAAATTAGGGAGAAATACTCGGTTATTGAATTACCAATATTAATATCAACTTTAGGAAATACCAATTATGATTTATTTTTAGGTTTTGAAGCAGGTGCAAATGATTTTATAACTAAACCTTTTGAAGAAAAAGAAATAAGAGCAAGAGTAAGAACTTTAATTACACTAAAAAAATCTATGGAAGATGTATTAAAAAATGAGCTAGCTTTTTTGCAAGCACAAATAAAGCCACATTTTTTATATAACGTAATAAGTACTATAATTTATTTTTGTTATACAGATAGTAAAAAAGCAGCTGAACTTCTTACAGACTTCAGTAGATACCTAAGGCTTGCTTTTGATATAGATAATAAACTGATGATTATACCATTAAGTCGGGAGCTACAATTGGTGGATGCATATGTACAGATAGAAAAGGCTCGTTTTGGAGATAAAATTAAAATTGAATATGACATTGAAGAAGAGCTTATGGATGAGAAAATTCCATCGCTATCTATTCAACCATTGATAGAAAATGCAGTAAAGCATGGTATATGCAAAAAAAAGGAAGGTGGAACTATATATCTATCTGTTAAAAGAAGAAAAGAACTAATTTATATTGTAGTAAAAGATACAGGGGTGGGAATGTCAGCTGACAAAGTTGAAAGTTTAAAAAATATTGAAGATAAAAATAATGGGATAGGGTTTTCAAACATAGGTAGAAGAATTAGAAGATTGACTAAAGCAGATATAGATATTTACAGTATTGAAGGGGAAGGAACTACTGTAGCTATATCTATTAAAAATTTATAATTAAGGCATTTTAAAGAAAATAATAAATCATAGTGATGGATATTTAATGTTCACCTATATCATCAGATTTAATGTAGGTGAATTGTGTGTGGGAGCAGATTTTTTGTATAACAAAAATAGATGATATCTGTAGTCTATTATTTTCTTTCAGAGGCCTAATATAATATGGCTGTGGGGGATAGAAGTGATAAGAGCTGTGATTATAGAAGATGAAAGACCAATTTTAGAATTAATGAAAATAATTATTAATAAAAACAAACATTTAGATATAATAGGAGAATTTACTGATCCTAATGAAGCATTGGAGAGTATAGAGCAACTTTTACCAGATGTGATTTTTATAGATGTAGAAATGCCATGTATGAACGGAATAGAGTTAGCTAAAGAAGTAATGCGTATTGATGAAAATATACAAATAGTCTTTGTAAGTGCTTATGAAAAATATGCTTTAGGTGCTTTTCAAGTTAATGCAGTAAACTATATATTAAAACCTATTACGGAAGAAGAGTTAAATATAACGGTAAATAGACTATTAAAAAATTACAATGCAAGGAAAAGTTTATTAACGTCAAATAAAAAAAATAAAATATATTCTTTAGGACGTTTTAAAGTTTATGGAGATTTAGAGAAAGAAATTAAGTGGCCTACTATAAAGGTTCAAGAATTAGTTGCATATTTTATCTATAGTGAGGGAGAAGAAATAGATAAGTGGCATCTTTGTGATATACTTTGGACAGATTCACCACCTAAAAAAGCAGAACATAATCTACATAGTGCTATATATAGGTTAAAAACTGCTTTTAGAGATGGAGGTATAGAAGATATAGTAAGCTACGAAAAGGGAAAGTATAGAATAGACCTTAATGATTTCTATTGTGATGCTTGGGAGTTTGAAACTTTTATTAAAAATAATCCTTTAGTTAATGAAAAAAATATAGTTAATTATGAAAAAACCATAGATTTATATAAAGGAGTATTATTTGGAAGTGAGGACTATCTCTGGACTATAGAATTAAATGAGAAGTTTGATAGATATTATGTAAATGGTGTGAAGAATATAGCTAAATATTATATGAAAAATAAATCTTACAATAAAGCGGAAGAATATTTGAAAAAGGCAGTTAAAAAAGATCCTTTTGATGAAGAAGCTCATGAATTGATAATGCAAGTATATTCTCATGTGAGACAAAAAATTAGATTGGTTAGCTATTACAAGAATTTAAATAAATTATTAAAAGAGGAACTTGATATAGAGCCAAAAGAGTCAACTAAGAAACTTTATAAAACTTTATTAATGAATTTATAGCGGAGAATTAAAATTCTCCGCTTTTTTTGTGTGATAAATTTGTGAGGCTCAAATATTACCATAAAAATAATGAGTTGAAATTTAGCAATATGAAGCTTTGCTTCATATTAGGATGATTTAATTCATATTAATTACTGTTAATGTCTTAATTACTTTTAGAGAGGTTTAGGGAATTAAGGCATCAATGCATGATCTAATTTACAAGGAGGAGGAAGATGAAACAGAAAAAAATTTCTATAATTGCAATGGTGATTACCTTGTTTTTTCAACTTTCAATTATTGCACCTGCAATTGAGATCAAAGCAGCAGAAATTGCAAACACATTTCAATTTATTACAGGTATAAGCCTCACAGATGCAAAAGGAGAACCTATTGACAGCCAGTCTAATCCAATTAGTAAAAATTCAGAGATTAAATTGAATTATACTTTTGCAATTCCAAATGAAGTATCAGTAAAACAAGATGACACTTATAACATGCAGATACCAAAGGAAATACAGATATTAGATGAAACGTCTTTTTCACTTAATGAGGAAAACGGTGAATCTATAGGAACATGCACTATAGGTACTGATGGAAAAGTTAATATTGTTTTTAATGATTGCCAAGAAGAACACTCAGATATTTCAGGAGATTTTTATGTGCAAGCTCGTTTTAATGAGGAGCAAATAGGAGATAAAAATCCTGTACCAATTACTTTTCATCTTGGAGGACCTAACGATTCTGCTACTATAGAGGTGAATTTTGAGCAACCCGTAAATCCAGATATTCCTGTGGATAAAGAAGGAACTGATAATTCACCTATTATACCTGAAACTAATATTAAAGAAGAAGAAACTGCAAAGGCATTTCAGTTTATTACTGGTATAAGTCTTACAGATGAAAAGGGAGAGCCAATCGATAAAGATTCTAAGCCAATTAACAAAAATTCAGTAGTTAAATTAAATTATACTTTTGCAATACCAAATGAAGTACAAGTAAAAAAAGGTGACATCTATACCATGGAGATACCAAAGGAAATAGAGATATTATATGAAATGTCTTTTCCGGTGAATGATGAAAATGGTGAATCTCTTGGTACATGTACTATAGGTACTGATAAAAAAGTTACTATTGTTTTTACGGATTATGCAGAGCGTCATTCAAATGTATCAGGATATTTTTATGTAGAAACTCATTTCGATGAGAAAGAAATAGGAGAAGGAAATCCTGTAACAGTTACTTTTGACCTTGGAGGAACTGGTGATCCTGTCACTATAGAGGTGAATTTTGAACAACCTGAAACTCCAGAGGCTTCTATTTATAAAGAAGGATACTATGATGCATCTAAGAATGAAATCACATGGAAAGTGATAGTTAACCCAGAAAATGTGAAAATTAATAATGCACAGATTATTGATGATATACAAGAAGGTCAAGAATTTGTAGCAAATTCTGTTAAAGTTAACGGTAGGGATGCATATAGTGCAAATTATAGCTATGATACAGGAAGCAGAAGATTAGTATACAATTTCCCTGATGTTATTAATACTGAGCAGATAATAACATTTAAAACTAAGGTTATAGATCCAAAGGCCTTTGAATCTGAAGGAAACAGAACCTACCAATATAATAAAGCAACTTTGAATCATGATGGAGTTAGTATAGAGTCAAATGAAGCTTCAGTGGAAATTTATACAGATTATATAAGAAAAAATGGAAACTATGATGCAACAACAAAAAAGATAAATTGGATTATTTATGTGAATAATAATGCTCAATATATTCCAAACGCAGTGGTTACAGATGATATACCTGAAGGGCTTACATTAACCAAAGGATCTGTAAAGTTAGACGGAGTTGAAATCACTAATTATACAATGGAAGGTCAAAAATTCACATATAGTTTTCCGTCTGCAATTAATGAACCACATCAAATCACATTTTCAACAGATGTAACTGACCCAGGAGCATATAATTCTAACAACTCAAAACAATATAAAAATACAGTTACTTTGACAGGGACTGGAGTTCCAAGTAATGCTTCAGATAGTAAAGGAGTGGGTGTTCCAAGTAGTGTTATAAGAAAAGACGGACTAGGATATAATGCGGCTACAGGAGAAATTACTTGGAGAGTTATTGTAAATAGCAATAAGACCACAATTGATAATGCAATAGTTAAAGATGAGATCAGATTAGGTCAGGAATATGTGGAAGGGTCAGCAAAAATTGATAATGGAGCAGATGCAAATGGCTTCAACTATATAAAAGCAGATCAAAATGATAAAGAAAAGACTGGAACTCTCACATATAAGTTTAATAAACAAATTAATGATACCTATACAATTACTTTTAGAACAAGAGTAACTGATCCTAAAGTATTTGCAGGAAATACAAATAAGGACTATTACAATGTTGCTATATTGACTGGTGATAATATACCACCTTCAAATCATCAAGGAACTCAAAGGGTTCAAAGTCAAGTAATTAATAAAGCAAGTGCAGAGTTTGATTATACAACTAGAGAAATAACTTGGAGAGTTGTAGTTAATAAGAACAATATGATTCTTTCCAACGCTCATGTTATAGATGTCATAAGTGAGGGACAAGAATTTATTGATGATTCTGTTATGATAAATGGAACTAATGCTGATAAGGCAAACTATAGTTATGATAAAAAGACTAATACATTAAGATACAATTTTCCTCCTAAGATTGATTCACAGCAGATAATTACTTTTAAGACAAAAATTAAAGATCTTTCAGATTTTGCAACTAATGGTGAAAAGCAGTACCAAAATACTGCAACTTTGATCGATGATTTAGTACCAGGAGGTGTAGAAAGTACTGGAACTGCAAAGATTAAAAACACCATAATTGGAAAAAGTGCAAATTATACATTAGGAAAGTCTTACATTGATTGGGAAGTAATCATCAATTCAAATAAGATTCTAATGAAGGACGTTTCTATAATAGATATACTTCAAGAAGGATTAGAATTAGATACTACCTCAGTAAAACTATATAAACAAATTTTGAAACCAGATGGAACTCTTATAAAAGGTGATGAAGTTGCACTGAGTGAAAATAGTGTAAAGTATGATTTTGCAACAAGAGAATTTATCTTTACATTACCTAATTTAACTAGTGAAGCATATTTATTAACTTTCAGAACGGATGTTACAGATAAATCAAAATCACCATTTACAAATTCTGTTTCTCTTTCAGGAACAGGCATAACTCAATCTTCAACTTCATTAGGAGTAGTTGTTTCATTCCAAGGATCCGGTGGTGGTGGTACTGGAACAACTGGAAGTATTAAGGTTATAAAGGTAGATGGCAAAGATTCAACGAAAAAACTTCAAGGTGCAGTTTTTGAATTACTTGATTTATATCAGAATGTCATAAGGACTTCAGCGATAACAGGAGAAAATGGTGAAATTATATTTGATAAGCTTAAATTTGATATTGACTACTATGTGAGGGAAAAAACTCCTCCAACAGGATATAAGTTAAGTAATGAATTATATAAATTCCAACTTAAAAATAGTAATGACAAAAAGGAAATAACCTATAATTATAAGAATGATAAGATTACTGGCATAATAGAATTCTACAAGATAGGGGAAGAAAAAAATCCACTTAAAGGTGCAGAATTCAAGCTCTATAAGGATACTGATAAGAATTTTGAAAATCCTTTAGATATGGCAACCAGTGATGAAAATGGATATGTTCAATTTAAAAATATAGAGTATGGAAGCTACAATATAAAGGAAACAAAAGCACCTACTGGTTATAGTCTTTCTACTGAAATTATAACTGCAACTATTGATAAAGATGGATCTACAATACAGGGAAATCCATATGAAATTTCTAATAGAAAAATTAGAGGAAGTATAGAGTTTTATAAAGTAGGAGAATCTGGAGCTCCACTTAAAGGTGCAGAATTCAAACTTTATAATAGTACGGATAAAAAGTTTGAAAATCCTTTAGACACTGTGGTTAGTGATGAAAAAGGGCATGTTCAATTTAAGAATGTAGAATATGGAGATTATAATATAAAAGAAACAAAAGCACCTTCTGGATATAGTACTTCAACTAAAGTTATTACTGCAACTATTCATGAAGATGGAGTTATAGTTCATGCAGAGCCATATAAATTCTCCAATACAAAGATTCCAAACAATCCAGGAAATGTTGATGACCCGATAACAAAGGATGATACAAAAATTATAGGAACAATAGAATTTTATAAAGCAGGAGAGCATGGAAATATGCTTAAAGGTGCAGAATTTAAGCTTTATAAGGATAGTGATAGAGACTTTAAAACTCCTTTAGATACTGCAACCAGTGATGAAAGCGGACGTGTTCAATTTAGGGGTATAGAGTATGGTGATTATAAGATAAGAGAAACAAAGGCACCTGCTGGATATAGCCTTTCTACTCAAGTTATTACTGCAACTATCAATAAAGATGGAGTCACAGTACAGGCATCTCCATATACAGTTCTAAATACAAAGATTAAAGGAATAATAGGGCTTTATAAAGTTGGAGAAGATGGAAGTGCGATTGAGGGGGCAGAGTTTAAACTTTATAAGGATACTGATAGAGAGTTTAAAAATCCTTTAGATACTGCAACTAGTGATGTAAAAGGACGTGTTCAATTTAATAATGTAGACTATGGAAGTTATACAATAAAGGAAATAAAAGCACCAAAAGGATACATTATTTCAGATAAGGAAATTTTTGTTGATATAGCTGAGTATGGAAAAACTTATGAATTAGGAAACATTAAAAATGATAGGATCAAAGCAGTTATTAAGATTAAAAAGTTGGATCAGCAAGGAAGAGCACTTCAGGGAGCAGAGTTCACACTATATGATTCTAAAGGCAAGGCAGTAAAGACTTCCATATCAGGAGCAGATGGAGTTGTATTATTTAAAGATGTTATATATGGAAACTATAAAGTTAGGGAGACAAAGGCTCCTAAAGAATATATAGCATCACAGGATAAAATAGAAGTATTTGTTGATAAGAATGGTGCAACCTATGCTTATGAGTTTAAAAATAGTAAGATCAGAGGAACAATTGAAATTAAAAAGACTGACATAAATAGCGATGCATTGCAAGGAGCAGAGTTCACATTATATGACAAGGCAGGAAAAGAGGTAGCTGTAACAGTAAGTGATAAGAACGGAATTGCAATGTTTAAGAATGTCAGCTATGGAGTTTATACCATCAAGGAAACAAAGGCACCTAAGGGTTATAACTTAAATGATGAGATTTTAAAGATTTCAGTTAGTTCTTCAAAAATACAGAGATTTGTTGTACAGAATGAACATGAAGCTGTTTTTATAGAAGGTACTTCAAATTTTCCTCAAACTGGAGGACTTCCTCAAACCGGAGGTAGAATAAGCAATAGAATTTTAATGTTGATAGGAAGTATATCAATTCTTATGGGAATTGGATTTATATTTAAAAGAAAAGAAAATTAGACAAAGATAGCTAATATTAATTTTAATAAAGTATGTTTTAAAGTTACATTACTTTATAAATAATCAAAAATATAATGAACCAAACACTAAATCCTATAGAAACTAATTATAGTTTAAACAAATAATCAGAAAGGATGTGTTTGGTTCTATTACTGAATATCAACAATAAATTAATAATTAATACATTAAGTAATTATTTTTATTCATATGAAAATATGAATATGTATTAATGTTATATGATTGTATTAAGAAGGAGATACCAATGAAAATTACAGAATGGATGAAGAAAATATTTAATTCTTTAAGTGAAGGAATATTAATTATAGATAAAGATGAAAATATATTATTTTTTAATAAAGCTTATGTAAGATTGTTAGGTGAAAATCTTGATGATATTAAAAGATTACATATAAAGAATATTTGCCCAGAGTCGGTAATACAAGATGTAATAGAAACAAGAGTACCTAAAATAGGAGTTTTATGCGAAGAAAGCGATGAGGAGTACTTCTGTAACATATTTCCTATTAATGCAGGTAAAGAAGCATTTGAAGGTATATTTATAGTTACATTTTTAAGTGATGATATTTATTTGAACAAAAGGGTTAAAAAGCTAGAGAGAGAGAATAAGTATTTAATGGAGAAGATTCATTGTACAAATGGAACTAAATATACTTTTGAAAATATTATTGCTGTAAATGATGCTTCAATGCTTACTAAAAATATAGCACAAAAAATTGCACATTCAGATGTTCCTGTGCTTATTGAAGGTGAGTGTGGAAGTGGTAAGGAAGTATATGCTCAATCCATACATAATGAGAGTGAAAGAAGTAAGTATCCTTTTGTAGTTGTAAATTGCTCAACTTTGACACCTACAATGTTAGAAGGTGAATTATTTGGATATGAAGATGGAGTTTTTACTGAGGGTAAAAAGGGTAGAAAAATTGGCTTGCTTGAAAGTGCAAATCAAGGGACTATATTTCTAGATAACATATATGAAATGGACTATTCGTTACAAACAAAATTATTACGGGTATTACAAGAAGGTAGTATTAGGAAAGTTGGAGGAATTAAGGAAATTGATATAGATGTTAGAATAATTTGTGCTTGTAATGTAGATTTAATGAAATATACTGAAGAAGGAAAATTTAGAAAAGATTTATATTATAGAATTGCAGCTTTTCCTATTCATATAGCACCTTTGAGAGAAAGACGAGAGGATATACCATATTTATTAGAATTTTATTTACAAAAATTAAGTAATAGACTTAAAAGAAAAATATCTTTAACGGATAAGGTGAAAGCTTTACTTTATAATTATGATTGGCCTGGTAATGCAAGAGAAATGAAAAATATTCTTGAATTTACATCTGTAATTGCTAAAGATGGAGTTATAAGAGAAGAGAATTTACCAAAGGCTATTATTGAAAACTCAGAGGAAATAGAGCTAAGAATTTGTAATCTTCCTGATAAAATTAAAAAAATTGAAAGAGAAGAAATTAGTAAGGCAATTGAGTATTTTGGTGATACTGTTGATGGTAAAAAAGAAGCAGCAAAGTGCTTAGGAATATCTTTATCAACTCTTTATTATAAGCTTAGCTAAAAATTATTTGCATTTCTTAACCTTAAAAAAATATAAGTAACATCGATTTAATCAGGTTTTTTAATGAGTAAATTATAATAAAAAGGTTATTATTCTCCAATTTAGGAATAATAACCTTTTTATTTATTAGACATTTTAAAGACTCTTCCATAATCTATAAAAAGTAAAATGATTTAAAATTATTATTGACATTAACGCTACGTAAAGGTGTAAAGTAATGTTGTAAGGAGGTGAAGGTATGGAATATACAGTGCAAAAATTAGGTAGATTAGCAGGTATTAGTACTAGAACACTTAGGTATTATGATGAAATAGGAATTCTTAAGCCGGCAAGAATTAATTCATCAGGATATAGAATTTATGGTAAAGAAGAAGTTGATAGATTACAACAAATACTGTTCTATAGAGAATTAGGTGTAAGTTTAGACAGTATAAAGAATATAATCACTTCACCTTCCTTTGATGGAGTAGAGGCACTTAGAGAACATCGGAAAAAACTCCTAGAAAAAAGAAAACAATTAGATCTGTTAATAGCCAATGTGGATAAAACCATAAATTTAACAGAAGGGGGGATTAAAATGAGTGATCAAGAAAAATTTGAAGGGTTTAAGCAAAAAATGATTGATGATAATGAAAAAAAGTATGGTAAAGAAATTCGAAAAAAATATGGAAATGACGTAATCGATAAATCCAATAAAATGATCAAAGGTATGACTGAGGAACAATATAAGCAGTTCGAAGAACTAGGTGAAACTGTAATTGATACACTGAAAGCAGCCCTTGCAACTGGCGATCCAGCAGGTGAGCTTGCACAAAAAGCAGCGGATTTGCATCGTAAATGGCTAAATTATTCTTGGGATCATTATACTAAAGAGGCACATGCAGGCCTTGCGCAAATGTATGTTGATGATGAAAGATTCAGGTTATATTACGATAAAGATTATCCAGGAACAGCAGCATTTTTACGAGATGCAATTCTTATTTATACAGGTATGAAAGAATAATATTTGCAATATAAAAGAAAAAGCGATTGGTTAAAACCAGTCGCTTTTTTACGATAAAAGTTATAAAAGAATTTTATAGTAATGGTTGCGACGCTGAAAATTTTCAAGAAGATGTGTTTTTAGTTTCATATAAAAAATGTACTAGGATAAAAAAGTAGAGTTATCAATAGAATTAAAAGTAGCTAAAAGGAAATAATAAAAAAGAAAAAATATTTGGGGAGGATAGTTATATGGAAAAGTTTAAAGATGCCATTGAGAGAATAAAAATACTTCAATGTCCAACAGGTGATGTAGAAAATAGGGTTGCAGGAATACTTGAGGATTATGGAGTGGCAAATAAAAAAGAAATAACTGTAAATAGAAATGAAGAGTTAGATAATATTGGTGCAGAAGCCTATAGTGTACAAATTGGTGGAAATAAAGAATCTATTGTGGTTTTAGCAAGATCAGGAATGGATGATTATGTAGCTGAGGTTGTAGATGTTTATATGAATTAATTTATAAAAATGTTTAAAGGTAGTGTAGCATAGGTATCTTCATTTCTTTTTAATAAATAAGCAATAAGACTTATTAAAATTAAGGTAAATAAAAGATTAAAGATACAGCAATAATTGAATAAAAATCAAATTATTTAGTAGAGTTGACTAAAATGTATAATGTTTTTGATATTGAAGAAATATAAAATATGAAAAAATGAGGTTCTATATAAGATTATATTTCTAAAAATTAAGATGTTATTTTAGGAGAGGAGGTATTATTGTGGAAAAAGATAAAGTTAAAGATAGTTTTATGGAAGTACCTATTGAAAAACATGAAACAGCTGCTTGGGCTAATATTCATAAAACTAAACCAGTTTCTAGAGTTACTGTACCTAGCGAAAGAAGTGTAAAAAATGCTAAAGAATATGTAGATGGAAATGAGAAGTAAATAAAATAGTTACTTTAAATTAAAAATTAAGTTATAACGAAGTAATAAAAAAGTCTAACTTTGGTCGCAGTACACAAGGTTAGACTTTTTTAAAATTCTAAGTTTTTAATATTGCATTTCTGCTAATCTTCTATAGATATCATATCTCTCACGAGCATGAGCTTCTGATAGTTTAAACATTTCTTCAGCACTATCAGGGAAAGTTTTCATTAAAGATGAGTAACGTATTTCTCCATTGATAAAGTCTCTATAGGATTCTTTAGGTTCTTTAGAATCTAATATAAATGGATTTTTACCTTCATTTTTTAGTAAAGGATTATATCTGTATAGATGCCAATATCCTGATTCTACTGCTTTCCTTTCTTGTGCTATACTAGTTCCCATTCCAGTTTTAATTCCATGGCTTATACAAGGCGCATAAGCGATAATTAATGATGGACCCTTATAAGCTTCAGCTTCTGTAATAGCCTTAATAGTATGATTCATATTGGCACCCATAGATATTTGAGTTACATAAACATCTCCATAGCTCATAGCCATTAATCCAAGGTCTTTCTTTCTTAACTTCTTACCTGCTGCAGCAAATTTAGCCACTGCGCTAGTAGGAGTTGCTTTTGAGGACTGTCCTCCAGTGTTTGAATATATTTCTGTATCCATTACAAATATATTTACGTCACCGCCTAAAGACAATACATGATCTAATCCACCATATCCTATATCATATGCCCAGCCATCTCCACCAATTAACCAGTGAGATTTCTTAATTAGGTAGTCTTTTTTATTCATTATTTCTTTTAACACATTAATTTCTTTAAAGTTTTCCTTATTTATAGCTTCTAATATTTTTGTGGTAGCTGCTTTTGAAATATCAGCATCATCAATTCCCTCTAACCATTCCTTAAAAGCTTCCTTCAGTTCAGTGTTAATTTCCATTGTTAATGCTTCTTTCATTAAGTCAGCCAATTTTTCTCTCATTTGTTTAACAGCTAGGAACATCCCATATCCATATTCAGCATTGTCTTCAAATAATGAATTACCCCAAGACGGTCCTTTGCCAAGAGCGTTTGTAGTATAAGCCATAGATGGTGCACTAGCTCCCCAAATAGAAGAACAACCTGTAGCATTAGCAATCATCATTCTATCTCCGTAAAGCTGAGTTAATAGTTTTATGTAAGGTGTTTCACCACAGCCAGGGCAAGCACCATGGAATTCTAATAATGGTTTTGCAAATTGACTTCCTTTTAATGTGTGTAAGCTCATTAAACCCTCTTTAGTAGTAATATTATTAATAGCAAATTCAAAATTTTCACTTTGCTCTTTAATTTGTTCTTCTGCAGGTTTCATTATTAAAGCTTTACCTGGAGCAGGGCATATATCTGCACAGTTACTACAGCCAGTACAATCAAGTGGGCTTATTTGAATACGATAGTGTAAATCTTCAAAGCCTTTACCTAGTGGTTTTTTAGTTACAAAGGTATCTGGTGCTTTTTCTTTTTCTTCATCATTTAGTAAACAAGCTCTTATTACAGCATGAGGACAAACGTAAGAGCATTGATTACATTGAATACATTTATCAATTTGCCATTCAGGAATCATAACAGCAATACCACGTTTTTCATAAGCTGTTACACCTGGAGGATAAGATCCATCTTCCATACCATTAAAGGCACTGACAGGAAGTTCATCACCTTCATGCCTTGCCATAGGTCTTTCAATCTTTTCAATAAATTCAGGTACTTCTTTTTTAGCTATATTTATATCCTCTGAGTTTGCCCAATTTGTAGGAACATTGACTTTATGAATTGCTGTTACACCATTATTAATAGCTGCTTTATTTGCTTCTACTATATCTTGACCTTTTTTACCATAAACACTTTCAACAGACTCTTTTAAATATTCTAGTGCTTGTTCTATAGGTATAATATTAGCCAATTTAAAGAATGCAGATTGCATTATCATATTAATTCTAGAGCCTAATCCTAATTCTTGCGCTATAGAGATAGCATCGACTATATAGAATTGGATGTTGTTTTCTGCAATATATTTTTTTACTGAAGCAGGAAGTTCATCATCTAATTCAGTTTCATTCCAAGGACAGTTTAATACAAAAGTTCCATTTTTCTTTAAACCTTTTAATACATCTATGTTGTATAAGAAGGACTTATTATGACAAGCCACATAGTCTGCCTCATAGACTAGGTATGGAGATTTTATTGGTTTACTACCGAATCTTAAGTGAGATACAGTACTTCCACCAGATTTCTTGCTATCATAAGAGAAGTAAGCTTGTGAATAGAGATCTGTATTATCACCAATAATTTTAATTGCAGTCTTATTAGCACCAACTGTTCCATCAGATCCTAAACCATAAAATTTACATCTTATAGTTCCTTCTGGAGTAGTTTCAATTATATCTTCTTCAGGTAAAGAAGTATTAGTAACATCATCTACAATTCCTATAGTAAATCTATCTTTTGGCTCAGCATTTTTAAGATTATTAAATACAGCAAAGATCTGTGATGGTCTGGTGTCCTTGGAAGCTAAACCATATCTTCCACCAACTATAATAGGTTTGTTTGGATGATTATAAAATACTTTTAATACATCTAAATATAATGGCTCACCTACAGAGCCAGGTTCTTTAGTACGATCTAGCACAGCAATTTTTTTAACTGATTTAGGAAGAACTTTAAAGAAATAATCAGGAGAAAATGGTCTATATAGATGTACTTTAAGAACACCTACTTTCTCACCTTTTTTCATTAAATAATCTATAGTTTCTTCTGCAGTATCGCAAACGGAACCCATTGAAATAATTATATGCTCTGCATTAGGGTCTCCATAGTAATTGAAAGGGTGATATATTCTTCCAGTAATTTTTTCAATTTCCCTCATATAGTTCTCCACTATATCAGGTGTTGCATCATAAAATTTATTTGCAGCTTCTCTTTGTTGAAAGTAGATATCAGGATTTTGAGCTGTTCCTTTAATGGAAGGATGCTCAGGATTTAAAGAACTATCTCTAAAACTTTGTATTGCATCATAGTCTACAATTTTTGCAATATCATCATAATCTATAACTTCAATCTTTTGATATTCATGAGATGTTCTAAAGCCATCAAAGAAGTGTAAGAAAGGTATTCTTGCTTTAATAGCAGATAAATGAGCAACATTGGCTAAATCCATAACCTCTTGAACATTTGATGAAGCTAGAAGAGCAAATCCTGTTTGTCTTGTAGCCATAACATCTTGATGATCTCCAAAAATTGATAGAGCATGAGTAGCAATTGCACGAGCACTTACATGAAATACTCCAGGTAATAATTCTCCTGCAATTTTATACATATTAGGGACCATTAAAAGTAATCCTTGAGAAGCAGTATATGTAGTTGTCAGTGCACCAGCCACTAAAGAGCCGTGAACAGCACCAGCAGCACCAGCTTCTGATTGCATTTCAACAATCTTAACTGGTTGCCCAAAGATATTTTTCTTACCATGAGCAGACCACTCATCTACTCCTTCAGCCATGGGTGTAGAAGGTGTTATTGGATAAATAGCTGCAACTTCAGTAAAAGCATAAGAAGCTTCAGCAGCAGCTTGATTTCCATCCATGGTTTTCATTTGCTTTGACATATTGAATTCCTCCTTATTATAACTTAAATAACTCACATTCTTTACTAGTATTTACTAGGGATTAACATTGAATTCATAAATAACACAAATTAATTAATGTTATCTCCATAAAGTGATTTTTTCATAATAATTAGTTAGAATAAAATCAGTAGTTAATAGAATAAAGATTATAGAAAAAGAGATCTATAGTTAGTGAAAGGATGAATAATATGAATTTTAAGTTAGAAGCAAGTATTATGAATAAATCTGAACTTAAAGAGTGTGCCAATTTGATGGTGAAAGTTTTTAGCAGCGAACCATGGTTTGATAAGTGGGAGTCAATAGAACATGCAGCTAATTATTTAAAAGAATTTATGGATAATCCTGTATTTATTGGATTTGTGATTAGGAAAAATGACAATATAGTAGGTGCTTGTTTTGGACATACAAGAAGTTGGTATGAAGGTAAAGAATATTATATAAATGAATACTTTATAGATAATAATTTACAAAATGATGGTGTGGGGTCAAAATTAATGAGCTATATTAAAGAATATCTGGCATCAAAAAGTATTCACTGTATTACGCTGATTACAAAAAAAGATGTTCCAGCTCGTAAATTTTATGAAAAGCATGGCTTTAAGTGCAACGAAGATAATATCTTTATGTATGACATTTTTTAGGATGATAAGCATTGAAAATTTGATTAGCAATGATGCTATTGTTGATATAGTTAAATGAAAAGCTTATAAAAATATATATGGGTTATTAACCAGTTAAAATAAATAATTAAATATGAATATAATATATGAATTAGTTTTATTTATAAAATCAAGAGAATCGATAAACATCGGTTCTTTTTTTATGGGATACATATATGAAGTTAAACTATGTTTACGACATAAGGGACGGTTCATAATTATAATCAATTTATTCTTTATTCTGAAAAAAAATTACAACTTCATTACAAAAAAATAATATGTTATATATATTAAATGGCTAAACTATGAAAAGGTTAAGGAGAAAAAGTGTTAAGAAGTATTCAAAATAACAAGAATTATTACCTTCACCAAATTTTAAAAAATATGTTATAGTATTTGTAAATGATAAATAGGCCGTTAATATTAATATATAGAAAAAATATATTAAAGGATTAAAATGACTTGTATATAAATCTTATAATACAATACATAACTTATTTATAATTTAAACTGACAGATTACAGTTATATTAATATAAGAATTTTTAAGGCTTAACAAAGTTTTGATATATTTTTATGGTCTATATATTGAACATTTAGAGCTAATAAATATAATTAAATAATTGTGTTTATTAGAATCAATAACTTATAAGGATAACAATATGGAGGATTTGTATGTGGGGTAACATAGTAAGACAAAGAAGCAGAATGATTGATACGATAAATATAGGCAGACGAAAAAGAAGAAAGAAAACTAACATGTTTGGAAAAATACTTTTTTTAGTGATGCTGATATGCATTTTATATATATCAATAAATTATTTTATTAAAGAAGATAATATTATTTTAAGTGATTCAGAAATAAATCTTTATATAAATGCAGCTGATGATGTAAGTAGGGGAAAACTTCAGGTTAATTGGAAATGCTTAGCTGCTATTGATGGAGTTAGATATAAAAAAAATTTTTCAAAAGCAAATACTGAAAATTTAAAAGAATTAGGTGAAAATTTTTTAGAGAAAGATGATACAAGTAGTAAAAAAGATACTTATAAACTTATAAATTTAGAGGATATGTTAAATAAGTTATCTTTCAATGAAAAAGAAAAAGAAAAAGTGCATAAATATTTAGCTGAGTTAGAGCTTATAGGATTAGCAAGTGATAATTTAAGAAAAGATTCTCCATATAGGGCTTTTATTGAGGAACTTTCTCCTAAAGCCATTGAATTATATAATAAGCACGGAATTCTTCCCTCTATAACAATAGGTCAAGCTATATTAGAATCTGGTTGGGGAAAATCAGATTTAAGTGTTAAAGCCAATAACTTATTTGGAATAAAAGCTGATAGCAGCTGGAAGGGTGAAAGTGTAAGTATGACTACATCAGAATATTATAATGATGTTATACAAGATAAATTTAGAAGATATAAAAATAAAACAGATTCTTTAGATGACTATGGCAAGTTTCTTGTTGAAAATGATAGATATAAGAAAAATGGGCTTTTTGAGGCCACTCAATACATTGGACAAGCTAAAGCGCTTGAGAATGCTGGATACAGTACTAAGCAAGATGAGAATGGAAATAATATATATTCTAATTTATTGATTAACGTAATAAAAGAAAATGATTTACAGCTTATTGATAATAAGGTACAAAGCCCAAAATAATTTTTAAAAGAATTATTATTAGAGAAATAGATAAGATTTCTTTAGTTAAAAAAATTATATAAGGGACGGTTCATAATTATATTCTAAATGATATTATAATATTTTATAAGAATAAAAATGAACCGTCCCTTATATATTAAAAGTATGGCTATATGGTAGTATTTATGGTATCCAAATAGGTACTATATTACATAATAGTGTCTACTTGATAAAAAATATATAACTGTTAATCTAGTTATATAAGGATACTTATAATGGGAGGTTTATATAATGGAATATTTTGAAGTTATTAAAAAAAGACACAGTGTAAGATCTTATAAATCTAATGAGGTTGAGCAGGAGAAGTTAGACATGATCTTAGAAGCTGCAAGGTTGGCGCCTACTGCTGTGAATTGGCAAGCATTTAAAATTATTGTTATACCTACTAAAGGAAGAGAAGAAGAGTTGAAAAAAATATATAAAACAGATTGGTTTGTTGAAGCACCATTAATTTTTGGTGTTTGCTCAATTCCTGAAAAATGTTGGTCAAGAAGAGATGGAAAAAGTTATAGTGACGTAGATGCTGCTATTGTAATGGATCATATAATATTAGCAGCTACAGACTTAGGGCTTGGAACTTGCTGGATTGGTGCATTTGACTCCCAAGCTGCAAGAGATATATTAGAGTTTGATCCTTCGTGGGAACCTATAGCATTTACACCTATCGGATATGCGAAGGAAACAACTTTTAAAAAGACAAGAAAGCCTATAGAAGATATTGTTGTTTATAAATAATATAGCTAAATCTCAGTATAGGAGTAAGCAATTATATTGAAAACCTTATTTGATGAAACCATGATTAATAAAATGAAAATTAAAAATAGAATTATCCGTTCAGCAACTTGGGAAAACATGATTGATGAAAGTGGGAAATTAAATGATGAATTAATTAAAGTATATGAAGATTTAGCAAAAGGTGGAGTTGGGCTTATTATTACTGGAACTGCATATGTGACTGAAGATACAAAAACTTTAAGTGGCCATATGGGAATTAATAACGATAGATTTATTAAGGATTATAAAAAGTTGACTGATATAGTTCATAGTCATGATTGTAGAATAATTCTTCAAGCTAATTATGCTGGTAAGGATGAGCAAATGTTAAAGCCAATAGAACTAACCCAAGAAGAGATTAGATCAATTATAAAATCCTTTGGAGATACAGCAGTAAGAGCAGAAAAAGCAGGTTTTGATGGAATTCAAATTCACGCTGCTCATGGATTTTTTCTAAGTCAATTTTTAAGTCCAGAAGATAATAAAAGAATGGACGAATATGGAGGCAGTTTAGAGAAAAATTCTAGAATTATTTTAGATTTATATAATGAGATACGTGAAAGAACAGGGGAGAATTTTAATATTTTTGTTAAAATAAACTGTATTGATTCAATAAATTACGAAAAAACCTTTGAAGCCTGTAAATATACATGTATTCAGCTTTCAAAGAAGGGGATAGATGGAATTGAAATCAGTGGTGAAATCAATAAAAAACTTTCACCATATACCGAATCTATATTTAGAGATTATGCTACCAAAATTGCTGAAGAGGTTGAAGTTCCAATTATTCTTGTGGGATTAAATAGAACACCTGCTATTATGAATGAAATATTAAATAAAACTAAAATTGAATATTTTGCACTTTCTCGTCCTTTAATTAGGCAGCCAGAATTAGTGAATATTTGGCAAGAGGATATTAATAAAATTCCTAAATGTATATCTTGTAATAAATGCTTTAGAACGGTGGGAAATAGATGTATATTTAATCTTTAAAAAAGTTTGAAATCCCCGCTAATTACTGTGGGGATTTGTCATCTTTAACATTTTCACATAAATGGTCAATATACTCATTTGCCCAATCACACATTAACTGTAATATTGGTACTACACTTTTTCCTAAATCAGAAAGAGAATATTCTACTTTAGGTGGAACTTGTGCATATACTTTTCTTATTATAAAACCATCATTTTCTAAGTCTCTTAATTGTTGCGTTAACATTTTTTGTGTAACCTTAGGTAAAAGCCTTTTAAGTTCACTAAATCTTAATGTTTCTTTTGATAAATGCCATAAAATTAATGATTTCCACTTTCCGCCGATTAAATCAATTGTTAATTCCATTGAACATTGATATTCTTTATTTTTTATTTTAACCACAATAAACACCCCTATCTATGGCAGATTTCTAATAGTATCAAATTTAATACTACTAAACTTAAAGATATGTACTTCCTAAAATATACATTACTATTATACCATGAGAATACAGTGAAGTTAGTATAATAATATTGACTTGTGCATCTTAGTGCATATATAATAGAAACATGATGAATAATAAAAATTTAAAATGTAATATGGATTGTATAAAAGGTATTGAAGAAATCTTTGATAATGAACTGTTTAAAGTATTATCAGAACCTATTAGGTGTGAGATAATCAAATATTTAGCTATTAATGGAGAAAGTGACATAAGCACTATTGCTGGCAATTTTGTTCAAGATCGTTCAGTAATATCTAGACATTTAAACCAAATATACAAGTTGAATTTACTTACTATGAGAAAAGAGGAGAGAAGGACAATTTATAATTTAAATGCTTTAGAGCTTTTAAATAAGTTTGAATTAACCACTGAAAAAATTAGGTTGTTAATAGGAGATTGTAACCCATAGAACTTCAGGGGATGATTTTTTTTGTTAAATATGTGCATATGTGCGCACTACACCATTAAGGAGGAGTATTATGGCGACAATTTTTTATTTTTCAGGTACTGGAAACTCATTAAACATGGCGAGGAAAATTGCAGAGAAATTGGATGGAAAGCTAATGCCTATAGTAAAGGCAATGGATATTGAGGAATTTAATGACGAGGTCATAGGTATTGTAGTACCTATTTACTGCATGGATATTCCTAATATTGTAAGAGAATTCTTAGAAAAAGTTAAATTCTCAAAGGGAAGTTATATCTTTCAGGTGGTTACCTGTGGTGGTGTGGAAGGCATAGGTTTTAATACTACAAAGAAAATTCTTGAGCAAAAAGGTTTAAAGCTATCCTATGGCTTTACAGCTATTCTTCCAGATAATAGTATAGCTTTACCTACAAAAGAAGAAAAGAAAATAGAATTTCTTAAAAATGAAGAGAATTATATAAATAGTATTACATTAGCTGTAAAAGAAAGAGCTGATAATTCAAATGAGCTCAAAGAAACGATTAAGAATTTGATCATGAGCAAAGTGCTAAAAAAAGGATTTAATTTTATTTATAAAATTGATAATAAGATTATAGATAAATCAAAGTGTGTAAAATGTGGAATTTGTGAAAAAGTTTGTCCGCTTTCTAATATTTATAAAGAAGGAGAGAATTTTATCATAGGAGACCACTGTGAAAATTGTTTTGCCTGTGCTCAATGGTGTCCAAAGAAAGCAATTTCCATTGGGAAACTTAATGTAAACGACAAAACACAGTATACTCATAAAAATATTACTGCTCAAGATATTAGTAATCAAAAAAGTAATGAATATGTAGTATAAAAAAGGTTATATGAAAATAATATTAGTCAAATAAGTTTTAATTACAGTCACTCAATATAGTTATCATAGAAACATAATATAAAATAATAAGCTTAAATAAAAAATTCGCCACAAATTTGTGGTGAATTTTTTATTGTTTAAAGGAACTTAATTATTTATATAAAACAATAGATATCCATATTATTTACTGAAAGATTTAAAGTTGTAACCATAAACATCGAAATATTTATTATAAGGGTTACTCTTTTCCTGGATAAGTTGTATAAAAAACCATTTTATATTAGTTATAATAGACCATAATTCATGATAAAAAAGCCCGATTTTAAAAGATTTTACATTTACTTATAAACTCTAAGTCTAATTAATGAAATTTATTTAGGAGGGTATTATGGAAATAATTTTTGAATATGAGGAAAAGGAATACTTAGCTATTAGTACAATATCCGTAATAGGAAATGTTAATAATTATGATCCTATTAAAGGGCAGATGTTAAAGGAAAATAATAAATGGAGTTTTAAATGTGTTCTTCCACCAGGTGAACATCATTATAAATTCCTTATTAATGGAGAATTAAGGCTTAATGATTCAACAGCTAATGTATATTTACCAGATGATAATGAGGAACTTTGGTCAGTAATTATGATTAATGAGCAAGATCAACGGCTTTATAATAACACTCAGTACACAACCCATATAGAAAAATACAATATAACTTCTAACATTCATGAAGAAGAATTTGTTGCTAATAAGAAGAATTTTAATATGATACTAGATAAAAAAATAGTGACAAGATTCCAATTTACTAATGTCACAGGACTACATGCGGTAACAACAGCATGGTATACACCAAAAGGAGAGCTATTTCAAAGCACAGAAAATAACTTATTTGCACCACAAGAAAATAATGATCCGATAATGATGTGGTTTTGGATGGATTTAGAAGATGATACACGTAAGTATCCTCATGGAGCTTGGACAATGAAACTATTCATAGATGGAGAGTTTATTTTAGAAGATCAATTTAATTTATTGGAGGCAAATTCATATTCATCACAAGGGCAACTGACCTATTAGTTAGATTTAATATAGAGTGAGTTATTTATAATATTATACTGACACCAATGGTTAAAGAGTTAAAATGTAAAATTAAAGTTATAAACACATTAAAATAATGTGTTTAAATAAATAAAATAAGTAAAGGAGTGAAGAGAATGATGAAATCTTCTCATATAGCTAATAATCCTAATCCAAATTTAAATCTTATTAATAATATGAACACATGTAAATCAACAATTAAGAAAATGGACAATAGTGATTGCAAAACAAATACAGAAAGTACTAATGTAAAAGTAACTGATAATGATTATAAAACATCAGTTATTAAAGACTTTAGTAATACTACGGAAATTGTGTCTACAGAGAAAAAAACAACTAAAAGTTCTGTAGGTAAGTTCTTTAAATCAATGTCAGAATCACTTTCTGTAGCTGCAAACACTGTAAAAAATGTAACAACATCAATATCAAATAATGTTAAGAAAACAGCAGTGTCTATAAGTGAAAGTGTTAAAAATACAGTGACTTCAGTTTCAAGAATTGTTAGAGAAGCATCAAATGCAGTAAGCGAAAATATAAAAAAGGTTTCTGAATCAGTAACTAATAAAATAACAAAAACTGCTTCACAAATAGCTAGTACTGTTAAACAAGTTACAACTACTGCGTCGGGGTTAAAACAAGCAGCTGAAGAGGTTAAAAATTCTGTTACAGCTATCATTAATACAACAGTAAAAACAGCAGTATCTGTAAGTGAAGATGTTGTGAATGTAGCAGGTAAAGTTGGACTTGCAGTAGCTAGTATCAAAGCTGTAACAAGTGATCCTAATAGTGGAATTATAAAAAAAGCAGTAGAAACTGCAGGTATTATAAAGAGTGGAATAGACTCTGTAAAAGAGCCTATAAAGAGAATACCAAATACTATTTCAACAGCTTATAAAGATATTGAAAAAAATTATAAAAATACTGTAAATACTATTAAAGAATCAATGTCTACTGTTAACGCAATTAAAAAAGATATAGTATCAGTTAGCAAAGAAGTAATTTCCACTGCAAAAACTATAGCAACTGAAGTAAAAGAGGCAAGTATAAGTATATCTAATACTTTGAAACAGTCTGCATCTGATATTAAAGATACAGTTACCAAAGGTATTAATGAAGTGACGCAGGCAGTAAAAGAAGGTTATACAGATTGCAAAAATGAAATTAATGAATCAATAGGTGATATAAAAAATAATGGTGGAATTAACCCAGCATTAGCTTAAAAATAAAACATTTAAATTATTTGTAGATAAAAGAAATATGTATATAACTTGTTAACTAACTTCCCTTAATAGGGACGGTTCATAATATATTCTATAAATAATATTATTTTATAAGAATAAAAATGAACCGTCCCTTTAATTTATAATATTATTTAGGACATAATTGATACCATTTATTTTCCATTGTAGGTGGAGTATAAGCTTTCATCTTATCTATTAATGATTTAGGGTTATCTGAAACTAAAATAAGCTTCATATTTGACTTATTCATAAAGCCTTCATTACAAGTCTTTTCAAGCATATTTAAAAGAGGATCAAAGAAATTTGAAATATTTAATATACCAATAGGCTTTTTATGAATACCAAGTTGGGCCCAACTTAGTATTTCAAAAAATTCTTCGAAGGTGCCAAGACCACCTGGAAGAGCTATAAAACCATCAGAAAGATCAGACATAGTTTGCTTTCTTTGATGCATATTTTCAACTTCAATAAGTTTGGTTAAATTTCGATGAACTATTTCGCCAGAGAAAAGGGCTTTAGGCATAACGCCTATAACTTTTCCATTATTTTTTAAAACTTCACTTGATACCTCACCCATAAGTCCTATCTTTGAACCACCATATACTAATTCAATTTCATTTTCTACTAATATTTTTCCTAATAATCTAGCACTTTCTTTATATTCAGGGCGTGATCCTAAGTTAGAGCCAGAATAAACACATATTTTTTTCATTGATATTACCTCCAATATTTTTAGTTATAATTTATAATGTTAAAAGATTATCTTAACTATTGCTCATAGGTTATTAGTTAAGATTTAAATATTAATTATAATTAATGAGTTTGAATAATATAAACACCTAAAATTAATAAAATAATTCCTAAAACTCTTAATGAATTTATTGTGTGAATTTGATTACCAAGCAATCCAAAATGGTCGAATATAACAGCAAGAATTATTTGACCACATATAACAAGACTAAACATATTAGCAAATCCAATTTTAGGAGAAGTAAATATGGTAGTAAATATATAAAATGCTCCTAATAATCCTCCTGTAAACATCCACCAACTTGTATTTTTAATATTAATAAAATTTTGAGGTGAACTAGAGCCGCTTAATACAGTAAAGAAGAATGTTATAGTAAGTACTATAGTTCCTACAGCGAAGCTAATAAGGGATGAAAGTATAGGACTTCCTATTTTTGAGCGAAGTTCTCCATTTATACCTACCTGTAATGTTAAGGCGAAACCTGATATTAGCGCTAGAAAGTAATATATAAATCTCACAGCATAACCTCCATATCTTTATTATTTGATTAATTTTATAAATTAATTATAATTAGTTTATAGATATAAATAAAATTGATATTTAATATAGGAGGTATACTAAAATTTTATATGTATATTAATCTTGAACTTTATAGAATTTTTTACGTCACAGCTAAATTAGGTAGTATATCTAAGGCAGCAAGAGAACTTTTTACATCCCAACCAGCTGTTAGCCATTCTATAAAATTGTTAGAAGAAAAATTAGGAGGACAAGTATTTTACAGAACTCCAAAAGGAGTTTCTCTTACAATAGAGGGTGAAGTTTTATTTAAGTATATAGAGCAGGGCTATGGGTTTATGCAGACAGCAGAAAGAAAATTTATGGAGCTTAAAAATCTTAATTTAGGTCAATTAAGAATAGCAGTTTGCAGTACAGTATGTAAATATTACTTAATGAATTATCTTGAAAAATATAAAAAAGAGTTTCCTAATATAAAAATTTATATTACAGATAAATCTACAAGTAAAATAGTTGAATTGCTAGAGTCAGGAGAAATAGATATTGGAATTATAAATATGAATATTAATAAAAAAGATTCACTTAATATTATAAAAACATTTAAAACACAAGATTGTTTCGTAGTAGGTGAAAAATATAAGCATATTTGTAAAAAACAAATAACTTTAAAAGAACTTACGAATAATTATCCTATTATTTTGCTAGAAACTGGTGGAAATTCAAGAGACTATATTGATAAATATTTTAGATCAAATTCTTTAGTTGTATCACCAGAGATAGAGTTAAGTAATATGGAATTATTGATTGAATTTGCAAGGAGAGGCTTAGGTGTTTCTTGTGTTATAAAGGATTATATTCAAAATGAATTAGAGGAAAAGCAACTATATGAAGTGCCTATTAAAGAAAAAATTCCTGAAAGGAATCTAGGAATAGTAACTAAAAAAGGTATTCCTATATCCACCGCATCAGAAAAATTTATTGGACTTATCAAAGATTTACACTAAGGGACGGTTCATAATTACAATTTAAATTATATTATAATATTTTATATAAGAGTAAAAATGAGTTCTCCATTCAATATTAATAATATATTTTTATGTTATAGCTGCAGAAATCAATATAGCTATTTTATATTTTAGAATAGGAGGAGATTAAAATAAGAGGGGCGATACTTGGAGAGTGTACTTATATGGACGAAATTTTTTTAGCATTTAATAATATGCAATTGAATTATAATTGGCTAATTACAGATTATGAATGCAATGATTATCCAGATGAAATGATACCTTATAATAAGGAGTATGTTTGGATTTCTGGAAGGGATTTATGGAGAGTTGTATGTGAAAATGGAATACAATTTATATGGGGAGTTTTTTCTGCCTTCTCTAAGGATGTTACCTTAAATAATGTTTTGAAATACTCTTTACCATATGCAGATGGAAACCCTAATTTTTGGGTTAAAAATATTAATATGCAACATCCTCTTGCTGAAATAGAAATAGTACCTTGGGATTCATCGCTTGTTTTGCTCATATCAAAGCATGATGAAATTATAGAGTCCTTTCTTAACTATTCTCCATATGCTGAAGACTTAGTAACATATAATAGTAGAGAATAAAAAACATCTACTTAGCTAAATTTCGACTAAGGGACGGTTCATTAAAAATATCTAAACTTTCTAATTATCATATGAAAATTTTGTTTAAGGCTTTAAGGAATGGCAATAATTATAAAAAACTACGATAATTGGAGGAATTAAGGTGGCTAGAACAGCTAGAGTATTAAGCGAAAGCGGAATATATCATGTTATGACTAGAAGTTTTCCTGATAAACCTTTATTTTATGATGATAAAGATAAAGAAAAAATGCTTCAAATCTTAAGAAAATTGCAGATTGAAGAAAATTTTAAGGTTTATGCCTACTGTTTAATGGATACCCATACCCATTTTTTAATAGACATTAATGGTGGAGATTTAAGTAAAATGATGAAAAAATTTAACTTAAGATATGGAGGATATCTTAGAACGTGCAAAAATCATAAAGGACCGGTATTTAGAGATAGATATAAAAGCAAGCCCATAAATAGCGATGCATATTTAATAGAAGTTTCTAAATATATACATAGAAATCCAGTAGATATAAAAGAATACAAAGAAAAGCCAGAAGAGTATACATATTCAAGCTTATCATTGTATCTAGGACTAGAAAAAAATAGATTTAATCTTTGTAATGAAGAATATATAATGAGTTTTTTTGGTAGGAGAAAAAGAAGAGCAAGAGAGAACTATTATAAAACTATGTTTAATATAGAAAAAGAAAAACTTAAAGAAATGGAATTTGAAAATGATAAGTCAGAATATAAAAGTGAAAAAATCATCTTACTTAGAAATTGTTCAGAAAAGGAAATAAGCAATTTTATTTGTGAGAAAACAGGTGTTGAGGAGATAGAGTTAAAACTAAAACATAGAAGAAAAAGTAGAAAGGCAAAGGCGATATATACAGTTTTTTTAACCCAGTTCAGTGGCAAAAGCCAAAAAGAAATATGCAAAACACTAAAGAACATAACACAATCTAATGTATCTATACTTTGCAAATATGGAGTAGAACTGATAATTAAAGATAAATTTTATAAAACTATGTTAGATGAATTAGTAGAAGTTAATCTTCAAAAAATAGCATGTTAATATAAAAAAAATTTTTTATATACTATGTTATTATGATTGTAAGAAATAGGACAAGCTTGAAATATTACAATAAGATTTTGATAAAACTTAAGATAATAACAAATCTAAATATATGTAATTAATTAAAATAAGCAAGAATATTGAATTTTTATTTTTTATCTAAGGGACGGTTCATAATTATATTCTAAATAAGATTAAAATATAAGAATAAAAATGAACCGTCCCTTATACTTAAAGGATTAATTTATTGGTAAGAATAGGTTAATAAAAATGAGGAAGAAAGCTTAAAAATATATGTATATAATTGTTATTAATATATGATTTTAGAGGTGAGTTTAGTATGGATAAGATTACAACTACAGAAAAATGGAATGCTGTAATAGATTGCAATAAGCAGTATGATGGATTATTTTATTATGCTGTTAAATCAACAGGTATTTTTTGTAGACCATCCTGTAAGGCTAAGACACCACTAAAAAAGAACATTTTATTTTTCAATAGTGTAGATGAAGCTATAAATGCAGGCTTTAGACCGTGTAAAATATGTAGACCAGATATAAATGAACATATTTATGAACCTAATAAAATATTAATTGAAAAAGCAAAAGATATGCTAACTTTAAATTATAATAGTGAATTTAACTTAAAGTTTATATCTCAAGAAATTGGTATAAGTGAAAGTTATTTTAGAAGACTATTTAAGCAATATTATAGTTTAACACCCAATGAATATATTTTTAAGATAAGGATTAATAGGTCTATGGACTTATTATCAAAAACTGATTTAGACATACTTGAAATAGCTTATGAAGTTGGATTTAAAAGTTTGTCTAATTTCTACAAATATTTTAAAGAACAAGTTGGATATACACCAAAGGAATATAGAAAAAGAAATAATATAAATGAGGTGAGTATAAGATAATGCCTTTATTTTTTTATGATACAGATATAGGAACAATTGGAATAGAGGAAAAGAAGGGAGAGATATGTGGTGTATACTTTAAAGATAAAAGGTTACCACAAGAAGTAGATATTTATGAGACAGAAATAATAAAAGAAGCATCATATCAACTTAATAAATATCTTTCCGGAAAGCTTAAAACTTTCTCATTACCTTTAGCCCCTAGTGGAACAGGATTTATGCAAGAAGTATGGCAATTGATATGTGAAATCCCTTATGGAAAAACTTTTACTTATAAGGAATTAGCAGAAAAGGTTGGCAGACCTAAAGCAGCACGTGCAATTGGGCTTGCATGCAACCGTAATCCAATACCAATTTTTATTCCATGTCATCGTGTTGTAGGTAGTAATGGTAAGCTTAATGGATATATTGGAGGAATAGATATTAAAGAACGATTATTATTATTGGAGGCAAAGCGATGAAGGGATTAATACAAATTTATAATTTACTATTAACGGCTTATGGGAAAAGAAGTTGGTGGCCTGCAAAGACAGATTTTGAGATGATGGTTGGAGCAATACTTACACAAAATACATCATGGACTAATGTTGAGAAAGCAATAACCAATTTAGGAGATAATTTATCACCAGAATTTATAGAAACTGTTTCAAATAAAGAACTTGGAGAAATTATACGACCTAGTGGATACTATAATCAAAAGGCGATTAGACTAAAGGCCCTTACTTCATGGTTTAAAAAATACTCATATGATATTAAAAATACAGAGGGTATAAATGGACAAGTATTACGTGATGAATTATTAGAAATTAAAGGAGTTGGAAGGGAGACTGCTGACTCAATTTTAACTTATGCTTTAAATATTCCTTTTTTTATTGTAGATACTTATACTAAGCGCATATTATATAGAATTGGATATGATATACCTAAAAATTATGATGAGTTAAGAATTAAAATTGAGGAGAGTATACCAAAGGAGTTATACATATATAATGAATTTCATGGCCTTATCGTAGAACATGCTAAACGTTATTGTAAAAAGTCACCTAATTGTAGAGAATGCCCACTTGAATCTATATGTGAAAAGAGAATTTTAGTAGCTATATAAAGTAATTGATGTTCTAAGGGACGATTCATAATTATATTCTAAATTAAGCTCTTAATTTTAGGAATAAAAATGAACCGTCCCTTAGAATTTTAAACATATTAGAAAGTTGATACATATTAAAAATATATTTAAACTTTTAAGAAATATTAAAAAAAAAATATATCTATGTAGTTTTTTGTCTACTTGTGTTAACTAGTATGTTATTGTATAATCGGAGTAGCGTAACAAAATTGAATAATAAAGAAATAGGTTTAGTGCAGATAATTGCCTGCATTAATTAAAAGGGAAGCTGGGTGAAAATCCCACACGGTCCCGCCGCTGTAAGAGTGTAGTCTTTTCAAATAAACCACTGGGAAACTGGGAAGGTAGAAAAGATGATAATACTTGAGTCAGAAGACCTGCCTATTTTTTCACCGAAACTCTACGAGTGATGGAGGGTGTTTTAGATATTTCTTATTTTACACAAGGAATAGTAAAACCTCTTGATTTTTGAATTGAGAGGTTTTTTTATATGAAAATTTTTAAAAGATATTCTAGAGGAGGGGAATTGAATGAATAAAAATAAACCTTTGAAAATAGCTTTTTATGGAAAAGGTGGTATAGGGAAATCTACAATAGCATCAAATGTTGCAGCAGCTTTTTCTAGTATTGGACTTAAAGTTCTTTTTATAGGTTGTGATCCTAAAAGCGATTCTAGTAGAAGTTTAATAGGCAAAAAGATACCATCTGTTATTAAAAGTCTTAAAGAGAAAGGAAACAATATCGTAGAAGAAGATATTATAAAGATAGGCTTTAATGGGATTTCTTGTGTTGAAGCAGGTGGCCCTGAAGCTGGAGTTGGCTGTGCAGGAAGAGGCATAATAACTATGGTGGAAGAACTTGAACATCTTAATATCTTTCAGAAGTCTTGGGATGTAATTATATATGATGTATTAGGTGATGTTGTTTGCGGTGGGTTCTCTGTTCCAATGAGGGAAAAATATGTAGATGCAATATATATAGTGTCTTCTTCAGAGTTTATGTCTATGTATGCAGCTAATAATATTATGAAAAGTGTAAAAAGATTTTCAGAAAATCAAGACCCTATTTTTGGTGGACTTATTCATAATCATAGAAATTATGACTCCAATGATTATGTAATAAAAAAATTTGCAGATAAATGCTCTACACAAATGGTTTCACAAGTGCCATATAGTAAAGAAATAGCCATTGCAGAACTTGAAGGAAAAACAGTCTTAGAAAAGTTTTTTGAATCTGAAATTTCCAATGTATTTATTGGTTTAGCAAAGAAAATATTAGACAAGGCTGATTATAGTATTCCAAATCCCTTAAGTGAAGAAAAATTAGAATTATTTTCAAAAGAAGTTGCACAAATAAATTTAAATATAAGAACTAACTAGAAGGGGAATGTTATGGAAGAATTAAAAAAACATGATGATTTAAAAAGAATTAGGGAAAAATCAGTATTAAGAAGAGCCATACATAAAGATAGTTGTAATGAAGTTATAGACCTTGCCTTAAAGATTCCAGACATACATGTATTAGTTCTTGGACCAGAATCTTGCTTAAGGGTACTTTATTTTAGAGCTTTTAGAAAAGAACTCCTAGATAGATTTTACATGCTTAATGTTACAAATATTGATCTAATTACTAATAGTCATATGGAGTCATTAAAGAGTGCTCTTGAATCTATTGTCGTAGATTCAAATTATACATCAAAAGGGATTATCGTATATATTTCCTGTAGTGATATTGTTATGGGAACAGATTTTACCAGTGGTATTCAATATATTGAAGAAAAATATAAAGTTCCTGTAAAAATATTTCAAAGAGGTCCACTTTCAAAAAGAAGAATGCTTCCAAAGGAAAGATTAAGTAATATATTTGCTGAAATTTTAGAATTTCATAATAAATCAAGTAATGATATTAATAAAAAAGCTGTAAATATTTTAGGAGAAGAGAGAGTTTCAAAGGATAGTAGTTTATATAAGATAATAAATAAAAGTGGATATGATAAAATCAATGATTTCTGTAATTTAAATGATTTTAAAGATTTCATGGAGTTTTCTAGAAGTAATATAAATATAGTTACTCACAAATTTGGAATAAATTTAGCTAAAAACTTAGAAAAAAAATATAATATTCCATACTGTTTTATTCCTCAAAAGTATATATTAGATGATTTGAGAATTAATTATCTAAAGTTATCTGAATTTTTAGCAGTGAAGGATGATTTTGAAAATATTGAAAAAGAATTTGAGAAATATTTAATGAGTATTCCAGAGGATATTTTTCATAAAAGCCTTGCAGTTGGTTTAAAAGATAATTCATTAGAAATTGCTATTTCACTTTTACAATGGGGATTTGATGTAAGGGTAGTATTTATAGAGAATATCTCTATGGAACAATTTGAAAAAATAAAATCCTTTAAAAATACAAATGAAATAAAGATTTACACAAATTCTTTTTTAAAAGAAAAAAATAACAATGAATTTAAACATATTGAAATTGCTATAGGAGAATATGCAATAAATAAATGTCCTAATGCTAAACTTGTAAACTATAAAGAATCTTATGATATATCCTTTGAAAATATTAAGAATTTAATAGGAGATTTAATATGATGAACTTATGCAAATATTTACCTCCAATAGCTAGTGATTATTCAGGAGTATCTTCAATAGTTTTTGAAATGAATTCATTGAATATATTATATTCACCAGGGGGATGTGATCACTCTATTATAGAGGTAGATGAAATAAGAAATTTTTTTAAAACTTCACTTTTAAGTACAACTCTTAATGAAATTCATGTAATAGCTGGAGCTGAAAATGAGTTTATAGAGAGCTTGAAAAAAATCGATATAAGTAACTTTGATTTTATTTCGCTTATAGGAACGCCTATATCTGCTCTTACTGGAGTTGATTTTAATAGTATTGCCTCCAAAATTGAAAGAGAATTAAAAATACCAGTTGTAGTTTTTAATACTAGTGGCTTTGAAAGTTATCCAATAGGAATTTCTGAAGGATTGTTTAAATTAGGAGAAAAGTTTTTAAATGAATCTAATATAGGCTTAAGAGAGGATTATATTAATGTAATCGGATATACTCCCTTTGTATTAGGGAATAGAGTACATTTGGACGAGCTATTTGAAGCTTTACATAGCTCTTCATATAAAATTAATACATTTGGAGAAGATGGATACAGTTTAAATAATATAAAGCTTTTATCCAAAGCAAAGATTAATATAGTTATTTCTTTGGAAGGACTAAAATTAGCTAAATACATGAAAGAAAAATTCAATATTCCATATATTCTAGAATTACCAGTTGGAATGACAGGGATGAGAAATTGTATAGATACCTTAGAAGGATTTAATATTTCTATTGCTAAAGATATACGTTTAAAACACTCAAATATAGATATAGGTAATAACTACAAATTAGATGATAAAAAAGTTTTTATAATAGGAGAGCCTTTCATTGCCACCGCCGTAGAAAAATGTCTTAAAGAAGATTTTACAATAAATAATATATCTATCTTATCAACAATAAAAAAAGGGACTAATTCTGAGAGATTTTATGTAAATAATGGATATTCTGAAGTGGAATTTTTTGAAGAAGAAAAGAAAATTTTAGAGGAAATAAGTAGTGGAGATATTATTATAGCTGATCCTATTTTTCAAAATTTTATTTCATATGAAAATAACGTGAAGTTTATTCCACTCCCTTATTTAGGATTTAGTGGAAGGGAGTTTTCTCATATTGATTATGAATACATTGGGGAAAAAGGATTTAACTATTTTAAAAAATACTTAGAAAATTAATAGAGTTTAGGAGAAGTTTTTATGAATAAAAAAACAAGAAGTTTAAAATTAATAGTTATGTCAGTACTGTTAATATCAATTTTTATTATAGGGGGATGTTCAAATAATAAAAATAATGAGTCTACTGAAAAGGAAAGCACTAAGCAAACAGAAAAAGAAAAAACAGATGGAGCTAAGACTATTGTAGATACTACAGGTAAAGAAGTTAAAATGCCTTCGGAGATTAAATCTATTGCAGCAGTACCAATTCCATGGGCTTCTATAATTTATACAGTTGATGGTAATGGGGAAAGAATTAGTGGAATGCATCCTTCAGCGAAAAAATCTTATGAAAAATCTATCTTAAAAGATATGGCTCCAGAGCTTAAAAATGCAAGCACTAATTTTGTAGATAATGATTTCACAATACATATGGAAGAAGCAAAAAAGCTTAATCCTGATGCTATGATAATATGGGATTACCAAGAAGCTGAAATTGAACAGCTAAAAAATATTGGGATACCTGGTATTGCATTAAAATATGGGACCCTTAAAGATCTTCAAAATGGAATAAAAGTTATAGGAGATGTATTAGATAAACAAGAACAAGCATCAAAATTAGTAGAATATCATAAGGAAACAGAAGAGTATTTCGTTTCAGTAAAAGATAAATATGAACAAAGTAATAAGCCAAGAGTATTGTATTTAAGAGATGAAGAACTTAAAGTTGCGGGTAGTAAATCCGCTAATAATACCTTTATAGAAATGTCTGGAGGAGAAAATGTATCTAAGGATACTCCAGGTCAATGGGTAAACGTAACCATGGAGCAAATAATTGAATGGAATCCAGAAATAATCTATTTAAGCAATTTTTCTGATTTCAAACCAGAAGATATTTTAGAAAATAAGATTGAAGGACAGGATTGGAGCAAAATTGATGCAGTAAAAAATAATAAAGTATATAAGACTCCAATGGGGATTTATAGGTGGGATGCTCCTTGTGCTGAGACTCCAATTATGATTAAATGGATGGCTACTGTTCAGCAGCCAAAAATATTTAATAAATTAGATATTAAAAAAGAATTAAAAGATTTCTATACAAAATTTTTAAATTATAATTTAAAAGAAGATGAAATAAATAGAATATTAAATATAAAGTAGTGGTAGTTGATAATGAATAAATTGCATGAACAGAAAAGAAAAAAACAAATTAAATGGTCTATAATGATAGTCATGCTTATGATTACCTTTTTTGTATCATTATTTATGGGAAGATATATTGTTTCGCCTAAAGTGGTATTAGAAATATTGCATAGCCATATTTTTAAAGTTAATTTAAATATGTATGAAGTTGAAAAATCAGTAGTTCTTGGGATAAGGCTCCCAAGAACTATACTTAGTCTACTTATTGGAGCGGGTTTAGCTATTTCTGGAACTACCTTTCAAGGTTTGTTTAAAAATCCATTAGTTAGTCCAGATGTATTAGGAGTTAGTAGTGGAGCTGGTTTTGGTGTAGCTTTAGGGATATTAATATTTAATAACTCTACATTTACTTCATTAAGTGCATTTATTTTTGGTATAGTAAGTGTTGCTTTAACATTTTTACTTGCGAAAAATAAAAATAAAGTTTCCGTATTATCACTTGTTTTATCCGGAATTGTAGTTTCATCTATTTTTTCTTCATTAATATCCTTAGTAAAATATGTTGCAGATCCATATGATAAACTTCCAGCTATAACCTATTGGCTAATGGGAAGCTTTGCAAAAACATCTTTTAAAGATATTAAATTAGTTACAGTTCCAATAATGGCAGGAATTATTATACTGTTACTATTGAGGTGGAGGATTAATATACTTTCTCTTGGAGATGAGGAGGCTAATTCTCTTGGTGTTAATCCAGTTAAAATTAGATTAATTGCAATAATTTGTGCTACTATAATTACTGCATCATCTGTAACAGTAGTTGGAGTTATAGGATGGGTTGGATTAGTAATACCTCATATAGCTAGAAGAATAGTAGGAGTTGACCATAAAAATTTATTACCGGCTTCAGGAATAATTGGTGCAATATTTTTAACTATAGTAGATATTGTCGCAAGAACAGCTACTTCAGTTGAAATACCTATTGGTATATTAACTGCTTTAATAGGAGCTCCATTCTTTGGATATTTATTAAAGCGCAATAGGAAAGTAACAGGTGATTGGTAATGATTATAGAAGTAAAAAACGGAACTTATTGGTATATAAAAGGAAAATCAGTATTAAACAATATAAGTTTTTCTCTTGAACAGGGAAGTGTAATGACTATTTTAGGTCAAAATGGTGTAGGAAAAACAACCTTATTAAAATGTATATCAGGTTTATTAAAATGGAAGTCAGGCGAAACCATCGTACATGGCAGAAAAATTACGTCCATTAATGACTTTTGTGAAATTGGTTATGTACCCCAGGCTAGAGGACTTGCTTTTCCATATACAGTTAAAGAGATGACATCTATGGGGAGAGCAAGATATGTAAAAATGTTTTCAGTACCTTCTAAAGCAGATATAAAAAAAATAGAAGATACTTTAGAAGACATAGGAATAGCACATTTGGCAGATATCCCTTGTAATCAACTCAGTGGAGGACAACTTCAATTAGTATATATTGCAAGAGCATTAGTAGCTGAGCCTAAGGTGTTGATTTTGGACGAACCTGAATCTCATTTAGATTTTAAAAATCAGCTTTATGTATTAAAGCTGATAAAACATTTGGTAGATGAAAAGGGCATTTCATGTATTATTAATACACATAATCCTGAAAATGCTTTAAAAATATCTGATAAAACATTATTTTTAGGAAAAAATGACTACTTAGTAGGAGAAACAAAAAATATAATCACAGAAGAAAATATTAAAAAATATTTTGATGTGACTTCAAAAATAGTATCAGTGTCTCATGAAGATGAAATATTAACAACCATTATAGCTATAAAATAATAACTTTATTTTGTAATTATGATTTGGCACAAAGAAAAAAGCTATGAGCAAGGGTTTATGGCTTTTTAGAAAAATTAATATTAGATTTTCTTGTCTTAATTAGTTTTATACAATTGAAATTATGTAAATATAAAAGCAAAGGTTTACTTTTAGTAGTAAGTCTTTGCTTTTATGTATAGTTATTTTTTAATGAATTTCATCATATATATTTTATTTGAACTTCTTTACAGTTAGCGTTCAATAGATGTGGGGAGAATAATAAGAATAAAAACATATGGTGAGAGTTGGTATTTGATATAGTGTTAGTGGGTATATTATAGTTTATATAGTATTTGTTTTATAATGAGAAGAATTAAAATAGAAGTATATAAATATTGATATAATGCTTTATATTATATAGATAGAGGAGAGATTATAATTGGAGAATGATCTTGGATCTAGTAACATTATTTTTCAACTTATTCTTGTGGTAGTATTAACCTTAATAAATGCATTTTTTTCTTCTGCAGAAATGGCAATAATATCTATGAATAAAAATAGAATTAGAATACTAGCAGAAGAAGGAAATAAGAAAGCACAATTGCTAGAAAAATTAAATGAAGAGCCCAGTAAATTATTAGCAACAATTCAGGTAGGTATTACATTAGCAGGATTTTTCTCAAGTGCTTCTGCTGCTACAGGAATATCCAGTTATTTAAGTAGGTATTTATCACAGTTTAATATTCCTTATGTTAATCAAATATCATTAATATCAATTACAATAATAATAGCATATTTAACTTTAGTTTTTGGAGAATTGTACCCAAAAAGAATTGCATTACAAAAATCAGAAACAATTGCAATGCTTTCTATAAAGCCTATATTAATTGTTTCAAAAATTACTGCACCATTTGTAAAACTACTCTCCTTATCAACAAATGCGCTTGTAAAACTATCAGGATTGAGTACAGAAAATTTGGATGAAAAGATATCAAGGGAGGAAATAAAGTCATTAGTTCATGTAGGGAGAGAGCATGGTGTTTTTAATGAAACAGAAAGTGAAATGATAAATAGCATCATTGAATTTGATGACAAGTTAGCTAAAGAGGTAATGAAACCTAGAACAGAAACGTTTTTGCTGAATATAAATACCCCTATAATGGAAGTCTTAGATAAATTATTAAAAGAAAATTATTCAAGAGTACCTGTATATGAAGAAAATCCAGATAATATTATAGGTATTCTATATATGAGAGATATGCTTGCTGAAGCAAAAATAAAAGGGTTTGAAAATATAGAAATAAGGCCAATACTTCATAAACCATATTTTGTAATAGAAAATAAACCTATCGATGATTTGTTTAAGGAATTACAGTCAAGTAAAATTCATATGGCTGTTTTAATTGATGAATATGGTGGATTTTCGGGTATAGTAACAATAGAGGATTTAATTGAGGAAGTTATGGGAGAGATCAATGACGAGTATGATGAATTAGAACTACTTATTGAAAAAATAGATGACAATACATTTCTTATCAATGGTCTTCTTTCACTAAATGATTTTAATAGTTATTTTGATGTAAATCTTCAATGTGAGGACTTTGATACAATTGGTGGATTCTTATTAAATATAATAGGTGGTATACCTGAAACGGATGAAGAGAAATTAGTTGAGTATGAAAATCTATCATTTAAAGTAGAAGAAATACTTGATAAACGTATAAGTAAGATAAAGATGTATATAGGAAGATAGATGTTAAGTACTTATTTTGAGTAAATGCAGTTTGTAAATTATATTTGCTTTTGTGTATTAAAAACTATGTCATAAGAAGATGAGTTCTGAAAAGCTTTAGGAATGAATATAATAAAAAAGATATGTTTTTAAATTATAAATAATATTGCTTTTTATTAGATAAACTTCACTGTATTTATTTTATTTAAACATGCCTACAGTTAATACTTCACATATGTAGAGGGAGTAGTAAGAATAAAAAATAAAAACAGTTAGAGCCCTGATTTCACAAGGGCTCTTTATATGAATAAACTTATATGTTTAACTGTCTTCTAGGTATTTTAAATTTTATTACTCTTTCTATTTCCTCTAAGGTCTTTTGATTTTTAGGGTCTATAAATAGACAAGTATATCCTTCTTCACCAGCTCTTCCAGTTCTACCAATACGGTGTATATAACCTTCAGCACTTTCTGGAATATCATAATTATATATATGAGTAACTCCACTTACATCTAATCCTCTAGCTGCAACATCTGTAGCTATTAAGTACTGAATATCTGCGTTTCTAAAAGATTTCATTATTCTTTCACGTTTTGATTGAATTAAATCACCATGTAACTTTTCACATTTAAATCCACGTCTATGAAGTGCTATTTCAAGATCATCAGCTCTTCTCTTCGTTCTGCAAAATATGATAGCCATAAATGGATTATCTTCTTCTAAAATTGCACATAGTGCATCTTGTTTTCTTCTATCTGTAGTTTCCACCACAAATTGTTTAATGTTATTAAGTGTAACTGCTTCTTTTTTTACAGTAACCATTAAAGGATCATTCATATATCTATAGGCTAATTTCTTAACTTGAGAATCTATAGTTGCAGAAAAACAAAGGGTTTGACGTTTTTTAGGGGTTTCCTTTATGATAGCTTCAACCTCGTTTTTAAATCCCATAAATAACATTTGATCTGCTTCATCTAATACTAAGGTTTTTAATTTGCTAAGATCTACTGTTTTTCTCTTAATATGATCTAAAAGCCTACCAGGAGTTGCAATGATTAGATGAATATTTCCCTTTAGCTTCTTAAGTTGTGCTCCTATATCTTTCCCACCATATGCTGCTAAAATGTTTATATCTTTAGCAGTTTTAAGTTTCATAGCTTCCTCAGTTATTTGAATAGCCAGTTCTCTTGTAGGAGACACAATCAATACTTGAACTGCATCTATATTAGGTGATATATTTTCAAATATAGGAAGTAAAAAAGCAAGGGTTTTACCTGTACCAGTTTGTGCTTCTGCTATAACATCCCTACCTTCTTTAATAAATGTAATGCTTTCTTCTTGAATTGCCGTTGGTTTAGTAATACCTGAATTTTTTAACACAGTTATTATATTTTCACTAATTTCTAAATTTTTAAAACTCATTATTTCTTACCTTTCATCATTAAGTTATATTTTTATTTATTTAAATCAATTAATAGTATCATATTATTAGTATTAATTCATATAGCAAATTTCATGTAAGACTAATAAAAAAATAAGAAGTTATATAAAAATATTATTTTTAACATAGCTTCTTTTTAATATTTCTTAGAGAGTTTATAATTTAAATGGTATTATAGTATTTTATAAGAATAAAAATGAACCGTCCCTTAAATTTAAAATTAATGGGTGACATAATGATGTCAGCCATTGTTTCTTATAATGGATTTAGGCATCTTAAATAAAATAGTTTAGCAAACTTACTAATTATTTTTAAAATGCCTTAGGTTTAGATTAGATAAAAAATATAAGGAGGAATAAGAATGCTTATAGATAGCCATGCACATTTATATTCAGAAAGATTTGATAGAGATAGAGATAAAATTATTAGAGAGTTAAAGGATGATGGTATTGAGCTAGTAATATTACCAGGAACATCCATTGAAAGTTCAATTGAGGCAGTTTCACTGGCAGCTGAATATGACAATTTATATGCTACTATTGGTGTGCATCCGAATAATTCAGATGAAATGGATTGTGATTCAATCAAAACGTTAAAAAATTTAGCAAGTCATAGTAAAGTAGTAGCTATAGGGGAATGCGGATTAGACTATCATTATGAAAATTATCAAAAGGAAGTTCAGAAAAAATGGTTTATAGAGCAAATAAGATTGGCAAAGGAATTGGCATTGCCTGTAGTAGTTCACGACCGTGATGCCAATATTGACACTTATAATATTTTAAAGAAGGAACAGGATGGAAATTTAACTGGAGTACTACATTGTTACTCTGGAGATCTAGAACTTGCAAAAAAATATATTGATATGGGATTTTATATATCTATAGCAGGTCCTGTTACTTATAGAAGCGCTAGAAAACTTCAAGAAGTAGCAAAAGAGATACCTCTTGAATATTTGTTAATTGAAACAGATTCACCTTATTTAACACCTTCAGATATTGGTCGAAAAAGAAATCAGCCTTCTTATGTAAGGTATGTTGCAGGTACAATTGCACAATTAAGAAAAGTACCTTTTGAAAAAGTAGAGATTCAAACCAATAAAAATGCGAAGAAAATTTTTAATATTAATATTTAAAATAATCTATTTTTAGAAAATTGGGGACGGTTCATTAAAAGTGTGAGATAAGTATTTAAATATTTATTATGAGCCGTCCCTTAAACATTAAGGATAATATATAATACAAGCATTTTAAATGAACCGTCCCTTAGAGGGGTAATATTTATAGAAAACTACTAAGTAATATAATGGTTTTTTATTTTGACATAAAAAGAGAATATGAGTAAATTATTTAAAATATTGTAATAAATTGTAGGAACAAGTATAATTAAAGGACATTTACTAAATGCAACAATATAAAAAGATGAATTATGCAGAATTTATTAAATGAAAGGGGAGCCATATAGATGTCTACAATAACTAATAGATTTATGATTGATATGTTTGGGGGGATTTGATGAGGTTAGATATAACCGTGATTTAAGAGAAGGATTTTTTGGGGTACAAGCTTGTCAATATGAAAGTGAGGAGAAAATATTTAATTTATTTGAAGTGCTTCAAAAGAATAATCTTAATTTAGGAATACATTTTCCATTAAGAGCAAATCAATGGAGATTTAGAGATCCTCAATATTTATCAAAAGATGAAAAACAACGTATGGAATCGTTTGAATTTATTGATAAAGAGTTTAAATTCGTAAGTAAATTTAATCCAAATTATGTACTTTTACATTATCCTAAGCCAGTAATTTTAGATGATAGGGTAAATTGGACAAACTGGAGGTTTGCAGATAAATCAGAGCACTACTATGAGTCAGAATATTCTTATAATGAATTTGAAGAAAGAAGTAGAGACTTTTTTAAATGGATATCAAATAAAGCCAAGGAATTAAATATTTCAGTGATATTAGAGTTAGATGCTGTAAATTCATATATTTATAATACAAATTTATTAGAAGAATTATTGGAAGAGTATAGCAATATAAAGCTCTGTATGGATATAGGTAGACTTCATCTCCAAGAAAAACTCGATGATAATTTTGATTCCTATGGATTCGTGAAAAGATTTGTAAAATATGCAGAAGTAATACACTTATGGAATGTAAAAGCTTCAACTAATCTAGAATATAGTCACTTTCCTATTTTACCTTGTCAAAAGCCTTGCGAAGGATGGGCAGATATAGAAAAATATATGAAAATAGTTAAGGAGAATAATAATACCTGTAAATTTGTATTTGAACATTGTTCAGATAAGATAACTGATGAAGAATTAGAAGAATGTTATAAATGGATAGGAAGTTTATTAATATAGTATGAAAAAGGGAGTGATAAAATGTTTAAGTTATTAGAAAAGTTATCATTAAGTGACAATGAAAAATATGGACAAAAAGCATGTGTTTTAGGAGAATTGAAAAATAGTAAATTTAAAGTGCCGGAAGGTTTTGCAGTATCTAATGAGGTATTCATTGAATATTTAAGATATAATAACATCCCATTTCAAATGGAAGAATGTTTAGCTAATAACGATAAAATATCACAACTTATACTTAAGGGAAATTTTCCAATAAATATAGAAAATAAATTAGAAGAATTATTTAACAATATTAATAAAAATAAACCAAATATAAAATACGTAGTTCGATCTTCTTCATTGTGTGAAGATAGTAAGATGCACAGCATGGCTGGAATGTTTGAGTCATTTATAGAACTAAATTCCTTTGAAGATGTAAAAATGGCCATAAAGCAATGTTATTTATCAGCTTTCACTGACGAGGTATTAGCCTATGTTATAAAAAATAACCTTAAAATTGAGCTTTTAAAGATGGGAATAATAGTACAAGAATTTATAGTCGGTGATTACTTAGGAGTAAACTTTTCTGTAGATACAATAGACATGAATGAAAATTTTATGCATATCAATGCAGTAAATAGTATATGTGATGATTTTGTAAGTGGAAAAATACCTTCTAGTTTGTATTCTATAAGAAAAAAAGATGGTTCAATAGTAGAGAAAAAAATCCCAGAAAGTACTAATATATTGCCTTTAGAATATATAGAAAATTTATATGAAACTACTTTAAATATAGAAAAATTTATGAAAGAAAAAGTAGACGTTGAATGGACTATAGCTGAAGGAGAATTATATGTACTTCAAGCAAGGAGCTCTATTACTACTTTCAGAACAAAAGAATTTCCCATAAACTGGAGTAACCCAGAGGATGAAAAATATACTTGGTTTCTTGAAGATGATAAGCCTTTTTTTCCATTAATGTGTGAACTAATGGAACATGAAGTTTGTGGATTTAAAGAGAATGCATATTCTGTAGGTCATGAATTTGGGTATCCTGTTATTATTCTGCAAAATGGGTATTCATATTATAGAGATAAAGAAGTAAGTAATGTAGAGGAGAAAAGAAGTTTATTTAAATATGAAGTAGATGAATTAACTAAATGTGAAAAAAATATTTTTGAAGATATTCTTTTGCCTAAAATATTGAAATTAACAAATTCACTTGATTCCTATGTAAGAGATGATATTTCGCCTAGAGAAGTAAGTGAATTTTTAGATAAAAGTTTAGAATATATGAATTTTACTGCTAAAAACCATTGGAAAGCTGCTTATGGATGTGAATATGTAAAAGAATTTGAAGCTTACTGCAGGGAGATTATTAAAGATTTAAGTCAAGAGGATTTTTATGATTTAGTATTTGAGAAAAGTTTATTAGCTAGAGAAAGAGAGTATTACATATTAATGGCTTCAATTATTAACTCAAAGGATAAAGTTAGAAAACTATTTGATGAAGTTAGATACGATGAAATTATATATGAGCATCTAAAAATTATTCCTGAGGCTAAAGAACTTTTATCGTTAATGGATGATTATATAAAAGAGTATGGTATGTTACAGCTTGATTGCAATACAATAAGCACACGAATAGAACCAGCTATAATGGAAAAGCCTTCAACAGTGTTAAATTATGTTAGAGGGTATCTTGGAGTAGATCCAAGTACTTATGTAGAGTCCATTAACAAAAGTCAGCAAAATAAACAATTGGTTAAAAACTTATTTTTAGAAAAATTAACTGAAGATGAAAAAGAAGATTTCTTAAAAAAGCTCATGTTAGCAGAAAAATCTTACTTATCAAGAGATAATCATCATTGCTATTTTGAACGAAAATCTAATGTATATTTAAGTTTAGCTATATCAGCTGCTTCAAAAACATTGAAAGACAATAATCTAATAGTTGATAAAGAAGATATATACTTTTTAAAATTAGATGAGATTAAGTCAGGGTTGCTATACAATTCAAATTTTGCTCATGTGGTAGAAGAGAGAAAGAATATATATGAGAAACAAAAACAACTATTACCACTTGAATATATAGGAAAAGAGCCTACTTCACAGAAAGATTTTGATAATAAAGAGGGGGCTTTAGATGAGGGTACTAATTCCATATTAAAAGGTATTCCAGGCTTAAGGAAAAAAGTTATAGGGAAAGTATGTTTAGGTATACCTAATTTAATTAATGAAGATTGTATATTAGTAATTCCTTATACACGTTGTGGGGATATTTTTCCTGTATTAGATAAAGTAAAAGGTGTAATAGTGGAGCAGGGTTCGCCTTTTGAACATTTGGGAATTATATTAAGAGAAATTAATATTCCGTGTATATATAATGTAGAAAATGTATGTAAAATATTAAATAGTGGTGATGAGGTAGAACTTGATGGTATTAAGGGAGAAATAGTTATTAGGAATAGAAAAGAGAATGGATAATATAAATTTTCTTAATTTAAATTTAATTGATATGCTATTTTGATTTTAATAGAAGGTTAAAACTCCACAACAATAGTCTGTGGAGTTTTTTAAAATAAATTTCATCCTAAATAAAACTTAACCTGTAGTTAAGTTTTATTTATTATATTCAACTACGCCTCCATTGGTATTTTAAATGTTACAATGTATACTTAATATGTAAGATCTTATAATACATTTAATGGAGCGTATGAATATGGAAAGATTACAAATTGGTGAAGTGATATGTAAATTAAGAAAAGAAAGAGCTATTACGCAAGAGCAACTAGCTAATTTTATAGGAGTTTCTATGGCTGCTGTTTCAAAATGGGAAAATGGGATTTCATATCCAGATATAACGCTGCTGCCAGTGTTAGCAAAATTTTTTAATGTAACTATAGATAAATTATTAAACTTTGAAATTGAACTATCCGATAAAGAAGTTAAAAAAATCTATAGTGAATGTGAGAAACTTTTTAATAGTGCAGATGATTTTAATTTAGCTATTGAAAAAAGTAAAAGCTATATTTTAGAATATCCAAGTAGTTATTATCTAAAAGATAAAATAGCTCATTTATTTTTTGCTTATTCATGGAAAGCTAATGATGAAGAAAAATCTATGAATATGCTTACATATGCCATTAAATTATTTGAAGATGTAGCGTCAAATTGTACAGATATTGAGTTTGTAGAATGTGCATTATTTGCATTAGGTGCTATGTATTCACAAGTTGGTGAAGATGATAAGGCAATAGATTCTTTAAATAAAATTCATAAAAGCCAATGTGATCCTAATGATATACTTGCAACCATATATATTAAACAGAAGAAATTTAAAGAAGCTAGAAACTTACTTCAAAGCAAATTATATAAATATATTTATGAAATATCTCTTATTTGCATGAATTTGGCTACCTCCTATGGAAGATATGAAAAAGATTTTGATATGGTAGAAAGATATTATAAGTTGGCAATAGATTTTAAAAAAGTATTATCACCTGATGGAGATGGGGCTTTAAAATTATGGACAGAATATTTTAATTTGACAAGAGCATATTTGCAAATCAATAAAAATAGTAAAGCTATAGAAGCATTAAAAACAATGGTAGGTTGCATAAAGGAAAATGATATTAATGACTTTGGAAATCTAAATAATATTTGGTGTTTTAATGAAATTGAACGCGGAGAAAAATCACTAACAATGAACTTATATGAAAATATTTTTAAAATGCTTGAAGACTCAATTTTTGATCCAATCAGAGAGTGTGAAGAGTTTATTGATATATTAACAGATTTAAAGGATTTAGAAGTTAGGTCTTTAGCTAAAAAATAAAAAATTAATACTATACTTAATATTTCTTTTAAATAAAATACTATTGTAATTAATGCTAATAATAGTTTAATTTAATAATATACTAAAACATTATTCTATGTTATAATCTCTTTATATCATAAAATATTCTCGTATATCATCGGAGATAAGGTCCGAAAGTTTCTACCTGCTAGCCGAAAATTAGCAGACTACGGGGTTAAGTTGTTTTAGTAAGGATATTATATTTCTATTATTAAAATTGACGCACCTCAAATATATATTTGAGGTGTTTTTATTTTTCCCTAAATATAATGAGAAATTTTAAAAATTATTAAATATTCTATGACATAATTTTCAATATTATTTTGTGAAAGATACATAGATGTACGAGAACATATGATAAATATATTTTTAGGGGGATTACAAGAGTGGAAGAAAATATACAAAATCTTTGTAATGATGAGTTGCTTTATGGAATTGATGATACTCCTAGCATAAGTACGCAAATATTATTAGGATTTCAAAATATATTTGCTGCCTTTGGAGGAATTATAGCAGTACCGTTAGTAATATCAAGTGCATTGGGTTTTGATGGAGCAGTTGCTACTGCAGTTTTAAGTGCATCTATTTTAGCAGCTGGTATAGCTACAATAATACAATCTAAGGGAATAGGTCCTGTAGGGTCAAAAATGCCTTGCATAATGGGAACTGATTTTACCTTTGTTGCTCCAGCAATTGCTATTGGATCAGTTGCAGGACTACCGGCTATAATTGGAGCAACTATTTTGGGAGCCATAGTAGAAATTATTTTAAGTTATTTTATTAAACCACTAATGAAATTATTTCCACCACTAGTTACAGGAACAGTAGTATGTTTAATAGGATTAACATTATTACCGGTATCCGTTGACTGGGCAGCAGGTGGAGTAGGTGCTGCTGATTATGGAAGTTTAATTAATGTTTCAATAGCTATGTTTGTAATGTTTATAACTTTACTCTTAAACAGATATGGTAATGCTATAGTTAGTAGTGCATCAATATTAATAGGAATGGTTATAGGTTATATTATATGTATTCCATTAAATATGGTAGATTTTACTTTAGTAAAAGAAGCAAGTTGGTTTGCATTGCCTAACATATTTAAATATGGCGTAGATTTTAATTTTAAATATGTATTACCTTTTATTCCAGCTTATTTTGTTGCAACTATAGGAAGTGTTGGATGTTTAGTATCTATTTGTGAAGTTTCAAAAGTCAAAGCAGATGAGAAAATTATTGGACGAGGCGTATTAGCAGATGCTATTGGAAGTGCATTGGCAGGAGTTGTTGGTGCTTTTCCTAATACAGTTTTCAGCCAAAATGTTGGATTAATTCCATTGACAAGAAATGCAAGCCGTTCAGTAGCAACAATGGCAGGAATACTTTTAGTAGTATTAGGTTTTTTTCCAAAGTTTGCAGCATTAATTAATATTATGCCACAACCAGTACTTGGCGGTGTTGGAATAGTTATGTTTGGTACTATAGCTGCAGCAGGAATTAAGACTTTAAGTAGAGTTGAAATAAATAATAGAAATTTATTAATAATAGCAACATCAATAGGATTAGGATTAGGGGTTACTTTCCGCCCAGAGTTTATTGCTCAATTGCCAGAAGCAGTAAAGATGATTTTTTCATCAGGAATATCAACTGGTACAATTGTGGCACTTATTTTAAATAAAATATTAAAGGAAGAAAAAACAAATGAAGGAAGTATCGAAAATGGAAAAGCTGCGTAAGAAAATATTAGAAGAAGGTATGGCGTTAAATAAAACAGTTTTAAAAGTAGACTCATTTTTAAACCATGGTGTAGATCCAAAACTTATGTATGAGATAGGAACTTATTTTAAAAATTATTTTAAAGATAAAGGAATAACTAAGGTGTTTACTATAGAAAGTTCAGGTATTGCACCAGCTGTGATGGCTGCTATGCAGATGGATTTGCAAATGGTAACTTTAAAAAAGCAAACTTCTAAAATCTTAAAAGGTGAAGTTTATCAAACTACAGTTCATTCTTTTACTAAAGGACTAGATTATGAATTAACACTTTCTAAAAAGTACATAAATGATAATGACAACATACTTATAATAGATGACTTTCTAGCAAATGGAGAAGCTGCTTTAGGTGCAGCGAGGTTAGTTGAAGCTAGTGGAGCTAAGGTTGGTGGAATAGGAATAGTTATAGAAAAATCCTTCCAACCAGGAAGAGACATGCTAATAGAAAAGGGATATGATGTTTATTCTCTTGCTAGAATTAAGAAATTAGATAAGGATTTAATTGAATTTGTAGAAGAATAAAACAAATTTACAAAATGATTTAGAAAAAATTGGGGGCTATTACATATAGAAAATAAGCTATATCTTGAGTAAAATCAATGATATAGCTTTATTTTTTATGAGAAATAATTATTTTACTCAATAAGAGTTAGGTTACTACCATCTAAATTCATTTTATATAATTTATTCTGGCTGTCTTCATAAGTAACGAACCAAATTTCATTATTAATAATATTTATTTGATCAGAATAAAATTTAAAATAGGAATTTGTTTTAAAATTAGTATTATCATATAATGTTTATATGGATAATTTTGTTAAAGAGGTGATAATTATGGTGAATAATAAATATATGATTAAGGAAACTTTAAAAGAAATAAAAAATAATGATTTTAAAGTACCTAATGATTTAAATACTTTTGAATTAGCTCTAAAAATGATGGAGTATGTTGGAGATAGTGACCCGGAACTTAGGGACATGCTTATTTATGAAATCTTAAGCAAATGGATTGAAGATGGTGCATTTACATTTAAACAGTTAAAAGAATTGTTAAATATTAGCCTTGATGAAAATCATTTATTCTACAAAATTGGTGAAGAGGAAACAGATTCTGTCTTTACAAGATCATTTTCAGTTCTAATAGTTGCTGCAATAATTTATTTTCATAGAAAAGAAAACTTTCTTTCAGAGAGTGAGCTAAAAAATGTTAAAGAAAAGACTGTTGAATATATGATTTGTGAAAAAGATGTAAGAGGGTATGTAAAAGATAAAGGATGGTCACATTCAGCAGCACATACTGCTGATGTTTTAGATGAGCTAGCACAGTGCGAGAGTATAGAATATAAAGATCTACTAGATATATTAGAAGCAATTAAAACTAAAGTATGTATTAATAATTATTGCTATGTAAATCAAGAAGATGAGAGAATGGCAGTAGCTATAATAAGTGTAATTAATAGAAACCTACTAAATAATAAAGAAATTGCAAATTGGATAAAAAGCTTTGAGGATGCAAAGAAAGCAAATCATTACCCAGAAGATCATAATTTACTTATAAATATTAAAAATTTCTTGAGAAGTATTTATTTTAGATTGATATATGAAAATAATTCTGAAGTAATTAGCGAAGCAATAAAGGAAACATTATATAAAATTAAAACTTTTTAGGTTAATTATCTTGAAGAAAAACTCATTGAATAAAGAACTTAAATAGGATTAAGAAAATTTGGTATTAAGTTTTCTTAATCTTTTTTATTTATTGATTTAAATATATAATTAAAACTAATTAAGGCTTATTTATTTTAAATCAAGAATAGCATAAATTATCAAAAAAACAGTTTGAGTTATAGATAAAATATAACTATAGTGAGGATGTGAATTGATGGATTACTTTGAAAGAATACAAAATGCTATTGAATTTATAGAGGAGAATCTTGAAGAAGAAATAGAAATTAATGAGGTTGCGCCAAAAGCTTTTTTTTCAGCTTTTCATTTCCAAAGACTTTTTCAAGCAATTTCAGGGTTTTCTGTACAGGAGTATATAAGAAAAAGAAGATTATCCGAAGCAGCAGTTTTACTGAAGAAAACAAATAAAAATATATTGGACATAGCTATTTCTTATCAATATAATTCTCAGGAAGCATTTACTCGGGCATTTAAAGGTTATTTTGATATAACGCCGGCTGCATATCGAAAGACTAATATAAATGTTAATAAGCAAAACAAAATTAATTTTCTTGATTATAGAAAAAATATTAAAGGAGAAATAAATATGAATAAGCCTGATATTATTATTTTAACCAAGATAAATATTATGGGATATGAATATAAGACAAATTTAAATGATTATGAGTATTTTAAAAATATCCCTGAATTTTATAATGATTTTGGGAAAAATGAATATTATCTACGAATTCCGCAAAGATCTAAACCAAGCATTTGCTATGGCATAGCATGTAATTTTCAAGATAACGGAGGATTTTCATTTATTATTGGTGAAGAAGTAGATGCTTTTTCTGAAGATATAGATAATAATTTTGTTAATTTTGAAGTTCCTGAGGGGAAATATGCAGAATTTAAAATATGTGGAGCAGTTGATTTAGTTCAAAATGCAAGAAGATATATTTATAGTAATTGGTTACCAAATTCTAATTACGAGAGACGAGAAGGACCTGATTTTGAGATTACAGATGTCTGTAACTCAAGATTTCCAAATAATATAAATATGAAAATATATATACCTATTAAGTAGAAATTTTACTTTCACATTTATTTTGTAGACGGAGCAGGTGAATAATATGAATATAGGAATAGCTTTTAATGAATTTCCAGTTTTGGAATTGGAAAACTTAATATTAAAAAAAATTGAGGCTAGTAATATAGAAGAATTATATGCAATTTACAGCAATGAAAAGGTATTTAAATATTGTGGAATTATACCAAAGAAGAGTATTAAAACTATAAGTAATATGGTTACTCATTTTGAAAGAGATTATAATAAAAAAGATAGAATTAAATGGGGTATATTTTTAAAAAATAAGGGTGATATATTAGTTGGAATTATTGAAGCCATGGATTTTAAGCCAAAGATAGATATGGTAACAATAGGATATTTTTTATCAGAGTCATATTGGGGACAGGGTATTGCATCCGAAGCTCTTAAAATATTAATAAAATTCTTATTTGAGAAGGTTAATATTAATAGAATTCAAGCAGAAGTTATGCCAGAAAATGAAGCCTCAAAGAAAGTGCTTTTAAAAAATGGCTTTATAAAAGAAGGATTACTAAGGCAGGCTACTTTATGGTCTGGCAAAGGTATAGTAGATTTGGAGATATATAGCATTCTAAAAGAAGATTACAAGGAGTAACTTATCTTTAGTTTATAGTTATTATTTTAAATATCACCAAAAGAAAAAGAACTGTAAATAAGTTTATAAAAACTTATTTACAGTTTTATATAGTTCAATGTTAATTAACGTACATTTTCTTAAATATCCATTCTATTTTTAATTAGTTAATTTATTTTAAATCACTAATTAAAGTATATATTATTTACTTTTAGATAAATATTTTTTAAATTGTTTATATCCTATAAGTACTATCCAAACATAAGCTAATGTTTTAGGTATCATCAACATTCCAATTAATCTATTAGTAGTTGCCCAAAGAACTACTGGAGTATATAGAGCAAAAGATAATAACACAGCTAAAGCCATATATTTATAATCTTTATCATTAACTTTAGTGGCTTCCTTATAAATAATATAAATCATGATTATTCCCATAATTGTAAAAGGTATATTTCTGTAAATACCCCAACTTACAGGAGCATAATAATTTAACCAATCATTTTGAGGAAATAAGCATAGTGCTATTCTAATTAAAGCAAGTAAATAAATTGAAATATCTAAGGCCTTTACTTCTTTAATATTAAATCTTAGTTTCCAAATTTTATATAGAATTACATAAAAAATGGTCATTGTAATAGAAGTTACAAATTTGCCGAATCCTAAACTAGCAGCATTAGCTTCAAGCCCTGTAGTTAATAGTGCATATATTCTTGGTATAAGATGAAAAGAATCCCCTATTCCAAGTATTAATGACATATAACCGAATAACTTAAAATATTTATTATCTTTACTATTTTTTATCATGATACTTCCAATAGTAATTACTGTTGTAAGATATACAACATGAAAAATTGGTTCCATTATAGCTTGCATAAATAATCCTCCTTTAATATATGGTTTTCATGCGAACTATTCAACATTAATTTTATTAAATCATTTCTACAAAATAAAGAATTAATAAAATACAACAAATAAAAGGTTAATTTTATAGAAAAGCTTCTTATTTGCATATCATAATTATAAATAAATTTAATAGTTTAAAAACTATAGCTTTATTTCTTTTTAAAGATATAGGGATCAAATAAAGGGTGCTAGCTAACTATTTTAAATCAATTAAATTACTCTTTAATTTTTGATAAAATATTTCTTAAGTTCTTTACTAATTCTTCTAGCTCTTCTTTGCTGCAATCTTTAAATATATTATCAAAGCTTTCTTGTATTATGGTTCTAAAATTCTTAGCAAACTCTAATCCCTTTGAAGAAAATTTTACATAAGTATTTCTCTTATCGTCAGGATATTTTACCTTTTCTAAATAACCGTATTCTTCTAATCTAGTCACAATACCAGATACAGTACCTTTAGCCAAGGACATTTCATCACATATCTCAGAAATAGTCATTTCTTTATTATGGGCTATAAGTTTAATTACAATAATCTGTTGATGAGTTAGATTACTATCTTTTAGATTTTTTTCAACAATATGCATAGACTTAGAATATATTTCTTTTATTAACATGGCTATTTTAAAACTATCAAAGCTTGAACTCATAAAATCACCTCAAATTGTATATAAAAACAATTCTATACCCTATGACTATATTTAGTCAATCAATAAGTAGAAAGATTTAAAAAAATAGTTCGTATGCAAACTATAATATACTATAAATTTACTATGGTCAATACTAATTTAAAAAATATTTATCTTTATTTATAATCAAAGAAAGATAAAAGAAACCTTAATTTGTTATGTGGTTTGATAGGTTATTTTTGTACTAATAATTTGTTATAAAATATATAAGATATATGAAAAATTGAAATGAAAAATCAAGTAAGTTCACTTTCGAAGAATAATAGCAATTTAAAGTCCATAAAGGTGGATTTTAGTTATTTTTTGAATATATCTTAATTAATAATTTTTTTAATATGACATGATGACGTCATATAAGACTATTTATAATTAAAGAACATATGTAAATATTTTAATGGATAAGGGGGAAAAATTATGTCTAGTAAGTGTGAACGTATTCTTGATAGTATTAGATTAAATGCTGGGGACGATATCTATAAAAAAATAGTGGAAGTATATGGTGAATTACCTTTAAAATCATCACCTACTAAGCAAGCAAAATATGTTAAAAGTATATTAAATGAACTTGAAAATAATATTGGAGAAATTATAGTAGAAAAAGTAATGAAACCCTGTGGACATTTATGCATTTCAAATAGAACAATTAAGGAAGCAAAAAAATTATTTGAAAGAGCTGAAAATGTTGAAAAATTTTTAGATTTAATGAATGAGAAACATATAGGTGGTGGAGAACTTCACATGGATAGTGGAAACATAATTGGAATTTATAATAAATGTTATTGTGGAATGGCTAAAAATGTAGAAGATATGCCAGTTTCATATTGCAATTGCTCTGCAGGATGGTTTGAAAAATTATTTAGCTCAGTATTTAATAAAACAGTAAAAGTTACAAAGCTTCACACTATTTTAGAGGGAGCAGATAACTGTGCTTTTAAAATTGAGTTTTAAGGAGAATAATCATGATAAATAAGTTTGATTATAAAAAAGTATTTAAAGAGTTCTATAGTCAGCCTGCGAAAAAAGTATCAATTTTAAAGATGCCAAAGCTTAAATATTTAATGATAAATGGCCATGGAAATCCAAATACATCAAAGGAATACAAGGATGCAGTTGAAACATTATTCAGTTTATCCTATACTATAAAATTTATGATTAAGAATAGTGATTTAAAGATAGATTATGGAGTAATGCCACTGGAAAGTGTATGGTGGACTGATAATATAAATGATTTTTCAATAGCTAATAAAGATATATGGAAATGGTGCAGTATGATTATGCAGCCTGATATTGTTCCAGAAGATTATATAGAAAAAGCTTTATATGAAGTAGAAAGAAAGAAGAAATTATCGTCTATCTCTAAGATAGAGTATAAAGACTATGATGAAGGACTTGTTGCACAAATTATGCATGTGGGACCTTATACAAATGAAGGTCCTACTGTAGAGAAGCTTCATAATTATATCAAAGAATGTGGATATGAATTAAGAGGATTACATCATGAAATATATTTAAATGATTCTAGACGATGTTTACCTAATAATATAAAAACTATAATTAGACAACCTATAATGTTGAAGGAATAGGCGTTAGAATATAAAAGTTTTAATATCTTAATATTAAAAGGTGTGAAATTTAGATTTATTACTCTAAGTTTAACACCTTTTTTACTTGATATTATTAAATTTTATAAGCTGTTTATAAAGCGATTCACTTAAACTTTATTTTAGTGAATCTCATTTTACAGTATGTGCTGTATACTGTGAATTAAAGTTTAAAAATAAATAATGTAATTAAAATTCAATTTTTTTTATTAAATATAAATTTTGTACATTATTGTTTTTGATGAATATAATAATATGAATGAATTTAGTTTCTATAGAACTACCTATGCTTGTATTATTTGGCTTTTGGTTTTTAATACCATGGTAACTTTAGCAATTAATACTTATATAATGAATAAATCATATAAAGAAATATTAGGCATAGTTAGTTTTTTTATGAGAGTTATAAGTTGCTGTATAATACTTTTAGATAATGATCTAAAGGGGATTATAATAGAATATTTATCTGTTTATTTTATATTTTTAATTATAGGTGTAATGATTTCTGTAGTTGTTTTATCTTTAAATTATAGCAAAAGCTTTAAAAAAGCTTAAAGGCTAAAGATTTCATTTAAATAATGAAAATTACTATATAACAAAAGGGGAGGGGATAAAGCGATGGAAGATAGAAAAGTATTAACTACTTTAGAAGAAGTAAAAGCTATTTCTGATCCTTTTAGATACAGAATTTTAAATACACTTATAGATATGAACGAGCCAGCTACAGTAAAACAGATAGCTGATAAAATGAAAGAAGTTCCATCAAAAATATATTATCATGTAAATAAGCTTGAAAAAGTGGGAATAGTAAAGCTAATTTACACTAAAAAAATAAAGGGAATTATAACTAAATATTATGAACCCTTAGCTAGAAAGTTTGAGATAAAATGTTCAAAAGAAGTAGAGGAACCTTCTAAAATGATGCTTTTGGCAGTAAGTCAAATGATGATTTCAGAGTTTTATGATAATAGTAAAGATATATTTTTAGACTCTATGGATAAAAATATACAAGAATCAAATGGAACTATTATAAGCAAGAATGTCTATCTTACGGAAGAAGAGGCAGATGAAATAATAGAATTAATGAAAAGTTTTTTAAAAAATCATAAACAAAAAGATTCTGAAAAGCTTAGATATCATAGCTTTTTTACAATAATTGAAGAATAAGAAGTAATTTATTGAACCCCATAACTATTTTTTTAGATATTTAAGAAAAATAGTTATGGGGTTCATATATTAATAATGAAACCATTAAAAAATATTGGAATTATTAGATGTGATATGAATTAAATTTTATTATAAATTTCATTTAACTTACAATTTTTATTAGCAATATTAGCAATAAATTAAATAAAAAATAAAGTGATTAATAGGTTTTTGAAAGTATTTATAAGAAAATAAAATATTTGACATATTTTTAAATACAATGTATAATTTTGTTGAAAAATTAATAAATTTAAGAATTTAGGGAAGTTTGGTGAGATTCCAACACGAACCCATCACTGTAAGCGATGACGATGCCTAATATGCCACTGGATTAATTCTGGGAAGGCTAGGCTAAGGGGGAATCGTAAGTCAGGATACCTAAACTTAAAGAGAAATAGATTGAGGGGGGAGTAACTAAATCTAATTTTATAGCAAAGATGGGTAAGCTATGGCGTTGACTATGGCTTTTTTTTATTGTGAAAATTTAAAAGAGAAGGAATGGAGCTATGAAAAAGTTATTTAAAAACAAGATATTACTAGTATTTTTAGTGTTAACAATGGTGCTAGGAACTTTAGCTGGATGTACAACTAAAGACACCAGCATAAATGAGGATGATGAAATTGTGCTGGCAGCTGCAAGAGATTTATCGCCAGGAGCAAAGGATGCATATTATGCTACTTCTATATTATTTGTTTGGGAGCCTTTAATTGGATTAGATGATAAAGGAAATCCTTGTGCTGAATTAGCAGAAAAATGGACAAACTCTGAAGATTTTAAAGAATGGACTTTTAAGATAAAGGAAGGAGTAAAATTTCATGATGGAGTTCAATTAGATGCTGATGCGGTAATTAAAAACTTTGATCGATATATCAATATGAAAACGAAAGGATCACCATTTTATTCTTTTGATTTAGAAAAGACATATCCTAATTTAAAAGAAGTGGTTAAAGTATCTGATTATGAAGTTAAATTAATATTTAATAAACCTATATCGACACTAATATATAACATGGCTAGATTTGGTAGTGCTATGTATAGTCCACAATGCTTTGATATAAATACAGGAGATTTTACAGATATAGCAAAAGGTACAGGACCATTTAAAATTGTAGGACATGAAAAGGATCAATATACATTATTAGAAAGAAATGAAGAATACTATGGTGATAAAGCCAAGGCTAAGAAAGTAAGAGTAAAAGTTATTCCAGATGCAGAAACTAGATTTTCAGCTTTAAAATCTGAGGAAATTATGGGAGTAATGGACTTAGGAGCAATAACTCCGGAATTATCTAAAGAATTATTAAAAGATGAAAAATTTGATGTATCTACTGGAAAATCAAGTATAACTCACTTTATCTCCACTAATGGTGTTAAAGGACCATTCAGTAATGCAAAAATGAAAGAGGCCTTAAGCTTAGCAGTGGATAGAGATCTTATAGTTGATGAATTCTTTGGAGGATATGGAACTTCAACTATTAATATATTAAACCACACATCTCCTTTTGCAAAAGAAATAAAGCCAGTTCATGATAAAGAGGGAGCTAAAGAAATTGCAAAAGAAGTATTAAAAGGAGAGACAAAAGAAGTAAAATTTATAGTACCTTCTTATGGAGTAGATCGTTACCCTTATAAAACTGAAGCAGAATATATTCAATCAGCGATAAAAGATATAGGATTAAATGCAACAATAACAATTTTAGATGGAGCTGCATTTAAAGAGGCTATGAAAAAAGGAGAATATGACTTAGCTATACATCCTCAAGGGCTGCCAAATGCAGAACCTTTTACTATATTTGAGGGATATATGCATAGCGAGGGATCAAGTAATAAGTCTTATAGTTTAGGATATAAAAACCAAAGAGCAGATGAACTAATTGATAAGCTAAAAGAAACTAATGACATGGCTAAAAGAGAAGAAATTTACAATGAACTTCAGGATATATCAGCTAAAGATCCAGCGAGTATACCACTGTTCCAAGATGTTAATTTAATAGCCTTCAATAAAAAAATAAAAGGTTTTGAGGCAACAAATTATGGAACTACCCTAAACAAAATGGAGTGGAGTAAATAGTGGAAAATATTTTTAAATATATATTTAAAAAAGTATTGTCCACTATACCAGTTTTAATAGGCATAACTTTATTAGCATTTATCCTTGGAGTTATTGCACCGGGAGATCCGGCAGTTGAAGTTTTAAGTATGGACGGAATAAGTACTCCTACAGAAGAAGAAATACAAGAGGTAAGAGAAGAATTAGGATTAAATGATAATATATTAGTTCAATATGTTAATTGGACTAAAAAAGCTATTAAAGGAGATTTAGGAGTTTCTTATATAAAAAAGACTCCTGTATCAGAAGAAATACTGAGAAGGTTACCAATAACCTTCTCAGTATCATTAATGGCAATGATATTTGTAGTAATTTTTTCAATACCGTTAGCAATAATTATGGCATTAAAAAAAGATTCTTTAATTGACAATATAGGAAGAACTATATCATTACTTTTAACATCTATACCAGGATTTTGGCTTGCTATAGTTATGATGAACATATTTTGTGAAAGATTAAAAATATTACCTACTAGTGGATATGGTACACTTAAGCACTTAATAATGCCTGCCTTTGTTTTAGCAGCAGGAACAATAGGAACAATTATGAGATTAAATAGAGCTACATTAATAGAATCTCTTGGACAAAATTATATAGTTACTGCTGAAGGCAAAGGGCTTCCAGAAAGAGTGATCTTATTAAAATATGGGCTTATGAATTCAATTATGCCTATAATTACTGTTCTAGGAAATTATTTTGGAGCAATACTTGGGGGAGCAACAGTTGTAGAGGTCATTTTTGGACTTCCAGGTATGGGAAGTTATGTTATTCAAGGTATAATGAGTAGAGATTATCCTGTTGTTCAGGGATATGTTGTTTTTACAGGAGTAGTTTTTGTTATATTTAACCTTATAGTAGATTTATGCTACTTAGCATTAAATCCTAAAATAAGACTTGGAGGTAAATAACGGTGAGAAGGTTTAACAAAGTTAAAAATATGCCTCTTATTTATAAGATAGCATTTATAACACTTATTGCTATGATTTCAATAGGAATATTTGCACCAGTATTAGCACCTTATGATCCAAATGCTATAGATATGACGAAAAGACTTCAAAGCATATCTAAAGAACATCTTTTAGGAACAGATGCATTAGGAAGAGATGTTTTTAGTAGAATATTATATGGTGCAAGGATTTCAATATTTTTAGCAATACTTGCAACTATATGTACAATGTTTTTAGGAACAACTATAGGAGTTATAGCAGGATATTTTGGTGGTGTTTTAGATAGCATAATACAAGTGTTAGTTAGTATATTTCAAGGGCTCCCGGGTCTTAGTTTTATGATAGCTATTGCAGGAGTTTTAGGACCAGGTATTAAAAGCTTAATAATTGCTATAGTAGTAACTTCCTGGGCAGGATTCTCTAGAGTAGTAAGAGGGGAAGTTCTAAAAATAAAAGAAGAGAATTATATAGAAGGTGCTAGGGCTTTAGGTGCTAGTCATTTTTATATAATAATTCATCATATATTGCCTAATATTTTTGCACCTTTTATAGTGCTTTTTACTGTAAGAATTGGAAAAGTTGTACTATCAATGGCATCACTGAGTTTTTTAGGACTTGGCATTCAACCACCACAGGCAGATTGGGGTGTAATGGTAAATGATGCTAAAACTTACTTTAGATCCTATCCGCATTTATTATTAGCTCCAGGAAGTTGCATAATGCTATTGTGTTGCAGTATAAACCTAATTGGCGATGGTTTAAGAGATCTATTTGACGAGAAAAAGGATTTCTTTAATCAATATCTTTAAAAGGATGTTTTAGTATGGAAGAAGATATAAAAATAGAAAATTTAAAAGTATATTTTAATACTAAAGAAGGGGATGTTAAGGCAGTAGATGGAATTGACTTAACATTGAAGAGAGGAAATATTATAGGAATAGTAGGGGAAACAGGCAGTGGAAAATCAGTATTAGGTCTCTCAATCTTAGGATTACTAGCTCAGAATGCTAAAGTGGGAGGAAATATACTTTATAATGATAAAAATTTATTAACTTTAAAAAATCAGGAATTAAGAAAAATAAGGGGAAAGGAAATAGCATTAATACCTCAAAATCCAGAAACAGCCTTTAATCCTATATACAATGTAGGTTCTCAAATAAGTGAATTATTTTATTATCACAACAAAGAAAAAAAGAGTAAAAGCAAGGAAAAGACTATAAAAATTTTGGAGAAATTCTCATTTAAAAACAGCAATAAAGTGTATAGTTCTTATGGATTTCAATTAAGTGGGGGAATGAAACAAAGAGTATTGTCAGCAATGGGTATGGCATTAGAGCCAAAATGGATAATTGCAGATGAGCCAACTAAAGGTTTAGATGCAATAATAAGAAATCAAGTATATGATGTTTTCAAAAACCTTAAAGAAAATATGGGAGTAAGTATGATACTAATAACCCATGATTTAATGCTAGCAAAGAAGCTTTGTGATGAAGTTATAGTAATGTATGCAGGGAAGATATTAGAAAAAGGTAGTAAAGAAGATATTTTTGAAAATCCTAAGCATCCTTATACTAAAGGATTAATAGATGCTCAACCTAATAAAAAGCTTATTCCTTTAGATGGAGTTGCGCCAAGTTTAACAGATTTACCAAAAGGATGTAGATTTCATCCTAGATGTAAATATAAGAAAAAATTATGTATGGAAAAAGAGGCCAATCTTTATAAAGTAGATAGCTGTGAAGTGAGGTGTTTTTTATATGATAGAGATAATAAATCTACGTAAGCAGTTTAAAAATGGAATAGTAAATAGAAATGTAGTTACGGCGGTAGATGGAGTATCTTTTAAAATTGAAAAGGGAAAGACCTTAGGTCTAGTTGGAGAAAGTGGATGTGGAAAGTCTACTTTATCAAGATTAATATTAAAACTTATAAAACCAGATAGTGGTAGAATAATTTACAACGAAGAAGATATTACAAACTATAGTTTTTCAAAAATGAGAGATTTAAGACGAGAAATGCAAATAATATTTCAACATCCTGATTCAGCACTAAATCCTAGAAAAACCATAGAAGAGAGTTTAATAGAACCACTAAAATTACATAAAATTTATAATGAAAATACTGCACAAAAATACATTAAAAACTATTTGAAGTTTGTTGGATTAAGTGATGAAGTTTTATCAAGATATCCTTATCAAGTAAGTGGAGGTCAAATTCAAAGAGTAGCTTTAGCTAGAGTGTTACTTTTAAAACCCAAATTTATCATACTAGATGAACCTACATCAATGTTAGATGTATCCGTACAAGCTCAAGTTATACAGCTATTAAAAAAAGCCCAAAAAGAATTTGGTATAACATATTTATTTATATCACATGACATAGATTTAGTTAAGGCAGTAAGTGATGATATAGCTGTAATGCTAAATGGTAAAATAGTAGAAATTATAAAAGCTGAGGAAATCTACAAAAATGCTAAAAATGAATATACTAAAAGACTTACAGAAAGCTTTATAAATTTTTAAAGGAGAGCTAGGAATATGTACTTAGATTATAAAGATATAGATTTTGAGGAAATATGGAAAAATAGAATTAGAAGTAAAAATGGGTATGAGAAACAGCGAGCTTTTGATGATGAAGTTGAAAGAGAGTTTTGGGAGAAATTAGCTCCTAATTATGATAAAAGTCCTACACTATATGATTATTCTAAAGAAGTATTTAAAATAGTAGAAAGTTTAATTGAAAAAGATAGTAGTTTAATAGAAATTGGATGTGGAACAGGAAAATTTACAATACCATTATCAAATAAGTGTAAAGATATATTAGCTGTTGATTTTTCAAAAGATATGTTAAAGGTATTAAAAGAAAAAATAGAAAATAACAACATAAATAATATAAGAATCTTAGAAGGAAAATGGGAAGATGCCAATATTGATAAAATGGATTATATACTATCAGTAAATTCTCTTTATAGGATATGGAATATCAAAGATGCTTTAAAAAACATGAATACTTTAGCTAAAAAGGCAGTTATAATAGTACGAACTATACAAAAACCTATGTTTAACCAATTCTATATGGAATTAGGAATAGAGGATCAAACAGTTTTAGACTACATATATCTTGAAAATATAATACATTCTTTAGGTATTTATGCAAATATACAATATATAGATGTAAAAAATAATATATATTTTAGCAATATAGAGGATATATATAGAAAAATAGAAGAAGATATAGGGAGAAAAACAAATAATAATATAATAGATAGTTTTATAGAAAAAAACTTTATAAAAGAAGAGAATAAGTATGTATATACTAATAACTCTAAAGTTGCAATTATATCGTGGAAGATATAAAATTACAGATTTATATGATTAATAAAAACAAAAAGCTGGTTAGTATGAAATTTACCTTAACCAGCTTTTTGTTTTATATTATGAACTTTGATATTTTTTTCTTTTAAATTTGAGAGCAAATATAGATGCAATAATTATAGATAATAATGAGAATATAAGAATAGTAACTAAATAAGAGGTATTTTGAGGAGTCTCAGATCCTTGAATTCTATCCTTTGGTCCTCTACCAAATTGATTATCTTTCATATTTTCATTATCAATATTTGGATTTTTGTCTAAGTTATCTTGAAAGTCTTTATTTCTATTTTCTTCCTTCATGCCAAAAGGAGAGTTTTTAATAATTTCAAGTACTGACTCATCAATACCCAAATCTTTAAGCTCTGCAATTTGTTCATCTGTAAGGATACCATCTTCAGAAGCCTGAATTATTTCCATAGCTTTTTCCATTGTACTCATATCAGGCATATTACCATCGCTAAAGCCATTTGGAAGGTCATTATTCGGATTTGGAGAATTATTTCCAGGTAATTTTTCACCAGGGAAACCACCATTACCGCCACCCATAGTTCCAAGAGCACTTAAATTAACATTTGTAGGAATATTATCATAAGTAGTTGATGGTTGAGCACCTGCAAGTTGAGCAGTTATACTTGAAGCTCTATCTTTTCCAAAAGAAATAAGTATTGGAAGAGAAGTTTTATATTCTTCGTAGGTATAAAAGGCAGTAGCATCATTCTTAACATAGTCTACAATAAGGTTATCTAGATTATTTATTGTAGATTTGAAAACTCCATTATCAATGTAGCTTGTCACTATTTCATTTAGATACTTATGATATAAATCTTTGTATTTGGATACTTCAAGAAGCTTAGATATAAGTGGACTATTTTCTAGAGTATCTGTAACAGGAGAATCGATAGGGAAATTAACGGCCTTTTCAGCATCGTTCATTTGAAATCCTGCGAAAGAAAGGTTAAAGTCCCATGGTAATATTTGAAAAATACCATTTTCCTCATAAAGGTAATAGTTATGTTTCATACTTCCAGCATAGCTGTCTAAATTAACTAAAAAGGTATTAACAGCAAAATATCTTAGTATTTCATCTACATCAAGATATTTTTCTAAATCAGTGCCTTCATTGAGATTTTTTATCATATTAATGACCTTTTCGTGATCTGAGGAATTAGTTTTTTTAAGTACAGCACTATTTAAAACGCTTGAGTAATTTGACGGGTCCTCACCATTCCATACAAGGTTTGTACCACCACCTGATCCCATACCTTTACCGCCACCTATTGGATTTTGTTCATTGCCTTCTCTATTAGGTCCTTCATTTAAATTAGCTTGCTCATTTAAATTGGGCTGCCCATTTAAGTTAGGCTGTTCATTTAAATTAGGCCTTTGACCAGGAGCAGCATCTGGAGCATTATTTGGATTTTGTCCTTGCTTACCATTAGGCATAGCACCACCTATTTTTGTGCTTTCAGGCTTATAAAGATTTCCTTCTAAAGTACCATAGTTTCTTTCTAGAAAGCTTTCCTCTATAACTTCTACAGCTAAGTAAAGACCCCAGTCTTCACCATTTATTTTTATATTTGCATAAGCATAAGCTGGTGTTGGAATTCCCATGGCAGTATATAAATCGTATGAAAGATACTCTTTCATATAAGTGGTATCTGACATAACATTATTTATAACTAATTTATTAAGGCCATGTAAAGTTTGTCCATCTACGTACTCATCAAACTTAATCTTAAAGCTATATCTATCGGTGGTGTCGTCACTTGCAATCATTGATAAGCTAGAGTTACCTTTAGGTCTTATGCCTACATTATAATATGTTTCACCATTAATTGAGATATTTGCATTTTTATATTCTTCTTCTGTTGCATTTTCAATAGTCCAATCCCAATCTTCTTGAGAAATATTTATATCAATTTCCATTACTTTATTTTTATCAAATACCTTGCTGATATATTCTGCTTCTGTAATAGAAGAGGTGTAATTTGTATTATTAGATAAAATTACAATTAAAGATGCAAACAAAAGGGATAATATCATAATAATAGATATTATGATATTAATAAATTTATTGGAAATCATTTTAACACCACCTAATATTAGGACATATATTCGCCATTGTAACTTACAAGAATAACATTATTTATACCTTGTATATGGCTAAGTTCATTTACGAACTTTGTTGACATTTCTTTTAATCTAATTTCAACAGTTAGTTCAATACCATTACTAGAAGAAACAGTTTTTGATTTAACAACATGTTTTTTGACGGATTTTTTTATATATTCTATAGCAGCATTTTCACTTTCATCGCTAGTACAGTTTATTACTAATATATAAGGATTATCTGTACTTTTTTTATTTACAAATATTATCATAATTACACCAATAAATGCTGAACCAAATATAGCAAGTGGTATGAGTCCAGCACCTAAAACAATACCGGCACTGATTGACCAAAATAAAAAAGCTATATCCATAGGTTCTTTAATAGCTGTACGAAATCTTACAATAGACAATGCACCAACCATACCAAGAGATAGGACCACATTTGAAGTTATTGCTAAAATGATTAGTGTAGTTATAAGGGTCATTGAAAGAAGTGAAGTACCAAAACTTTCTGAGTACATTACTCCTTTAAAAGTCTTTTTATATACTAAGAATATAAAAAGACCAATAGCAAAGGCTAATCCTAGTGCTATAACAGTATCTAATAAGGAAAACGTTGTTGCTTTTTCTAAAAAGCTTGATTTAAAGATATCATTGAAATTTAATTGGCTATTTCCATTCATTTTTATTACCTCCATTAATTTGTTTTAGCCGTATATTCTACAGGCTGCGTATTTTGAAACTGATGTACTTTGTCTTTCTTTTGTTTGGATTATATCTCGTATAATTTCTGGTAAGAATTCATCATATTTAACTTCTAAAATCATTGTAGTATCTACAGGCATTCCTAAAGTGGGAAGTTCAGAGTTAAAAAAGTTTTTAGCAAATAATCCAGTTCTAAGGTTACTATCTATGGTAATTCTTACATTACCAGGTTCGTAAATATATGCTTCTCTAGTATAATCCACAATAGTTTTAGGTCTTAAAAATTGGTATTTCATTTTTGCATAGAGCTCCTTAAGGAGATCGCTATTGGATTTTAAAAGCCATGAAGTATGATTTTCTAGTAGTAAATCACATTGATCCTTTGTTAACATTGCAGAATCCTTTAAGCATAAACCATTGATTTTACTTTTCTTTTCAAGCTTGATGACGGATGGTACATCATTATAAAATCGAATTCTAAATTTTTCACGGTTATTTACACCATTTATTTTTTCCATTAATGCTTTATCATTAAAATTATCAAAATATAAACTTCTAATTTTATATGTGCCATCAATTCCAGCATTTGTATCTAATTTGGCAATATGCTTAAGTCTATTTTTTATTTCATAGTAATCACAAAGGTTTATAAAATGTTTTATTTCATGCCTTGGCTTTATTTTTTTCATTATGTCACCTCCCTCTATCATGAAATTTACAAATAAATCATAAAATATAAACCTTAAATTAGTCTTAAACTTAAAGTTATTTTAAGATTTGTATGATAAAATTTGTTTAACATATCTTAAAAAAATAAAAAAAGAAAGTAAAAATTTATAAAATTAGAGGGTGATTATCTTGAAACTATTATTAATAGAAGATGAAAAGCAACTGTCAGAGGCATTGACACAACTTCTTATGAAGAATAAATATTTTGTTGATGCGGTATATGATGGAGAAACAGGTTTTGATTACGCAATGACAGAAATATATGATGTTATAATTTTAGATATAATGCTGCCAAAACTAAATGGACTAGAGCTTCTTAAAAAATTGCGTTCAGAGGGAATATCTACTCCAGTAATTCTTTTAACAGCAAAAGGGCAAATTTGTGATAGGGTTACAGGTCTTGATTATGGAGCTGATGACTATTTAGTAAAGCCCTTTTCGCCAGAAGAATTGTTAGCAAGGCTTAGAGCGCTTTGTAGAAGAAAAGGTGAATTTATTAATGAAAATATATTAGATTTTGCTGATCTTAGGCTTAATTTATCTACCTATGAATTAGAAGGAAAAGAAAATAGTGTAAAATTATCATTAAAGGAATTTGAAATAATTAGATATTTTATGCAAAGACCTAGAAATGTGGTTAGTAAAGATGACCTTATTATTAAACTTTGGGGCTTTGATTCAGAAGCAGAGTATAATAATATTGAAGTTTATATATCTTTTTTACGTAAAAAGTTATTACATATTGGATCTGAGACAGCTATAACTACATTAAGAGGAATTGGATATAAACTGGAGGATTAAAATATGTTCGACAAGCTTAAAAGAAAATTTATTATAATAAATATGACCCTCTTAACAGTAGTTTTTATTGCAATATTTTCAACCATATATATTATGACTATGGTTAGTGCAGCAAGACAAACAGAATTTACTCTTAATACTTTAATGCATGCACCTCCTAAGCCATCTCCTAATAATCCAGCAATTGCAACTAGTATTATTGTAGAGTTGGATAAGGAACATAATATAGTAGATGTTTTTTCTTTATTTGACATTGAAAAAGAATCAATTGAAGAAGCTATATCACAAGCTATAAAAAGTAAAGAATCTTCTAAGAATTTAAAGATAGAAGGTAGTAGTTATGCTTTTTTAAAGCAGGATACTCCGAGAGGTATGAAAATTGTTTTTGCTGATAGGAGTCCTCAACAGACAATGGCTATTAATTTGCTTAAAATATTCTTTTTAGTAGGAAGTATTAGTCTTATTATTTTGTTATTGATTAGTATGTATTTTGCTAATAGAACAATAAAACCTATTAAAGAAGTTTTTGAAAAGCAAAAGCAATTTATAACAGATGCATCTCATGAACTTAAAACGCCACTTACAATAATAAAAACCAATACAGCCCTAGTTTTATCTAATAGTGAAGAAACTGTAAAAAGCCAAAGTAAATGGATCGGATACATAAACTCTCAAATAGATAGGATGTCAAAACTTATTGATGATATGCTATCATTAGCTAAATTAGATAATCCTCAGCAGAAAGTGTATTTTTCAAGTTTTGATATTAGTAAAACCCTAGAAAATATTCTTTTATCCTTTGAAGCAGTACTTTATGAAAATAATATAGAGTTGGATTTTGACATAAATAAGAATATATTTATAAATGGTGAAAAAGAAAGTATTAAAAAACTTTTCAATATTCTTATGGATAATGCAATAAAGAATACTCCACCAAAGGGAAAAGTTTCTGTAAAGCTTAGTTGTGATAAGAGCAAAATAGAAATTGAAATAAAAAATACTGGTGATGGTATTCCGAAAGAACATATTGATAAAATATTTGAACGATTTTACCGAGTTGATGACTCACGAAATAGAGAGAGTGGAGGATATGGGCTTGGACTTTCAATTGCTAAATCAATTGTAAATGAGCATAATGGAAATATATATGTGAAGAGTAATATAAATGAATATACTTCATTTATTGTGGAATTACCTCAAAGTGTTAAGTAATGATTTTTATTTCATTTCGGAAAATTTTAGGGAGGGGATTTGTAATGAAAATAGAAATAATAGAGGCAAGCATTAATGATAAATTGGTAATAAAAAATATGATGGAGTTATATAACTATGATTTATCAGAATATGAAGATGTTGATTTAAATGAGCATGGTTTATATGATTATAATTATTTAGATAATTATTGGACAGAAGAAGATAGGCATCCATTTATAATTAGAGTTGATGATAAATTAGCAGGATTTGTTCTTGTTAATAAACATGGAGTTGATATCTCATTTTCAATTGATTATAGTATTGCAGAATTTTTCATATTAAAGAAATATAGAAAAAAAGGAGTAGGAAAGACTGTTGTTTTTAATGTTTTTGATAGATTTCATGGAGTTTGGGAAGTAAAACAATTGCCAGATAATAAGATTTCGAATGTTTTTTGGCATGAAGTAATAAAAGAATACACTTTAAATAACTTTGAAGAACTACCAAAGGGCATAGAAAGTTGGAATGGTCCAATCCAAAGATTTAACAATAATAAAAGCTTTTTAAAATAATTTAAGTTTAATTTTTTAAGCTACATTTATTAAAGATGAATAAGATACTGTAAAGCTTAATTTAGATACTACTAAATGCATATTATTTTTAATGATAGTTTTGCAATTTTAAGATATTAAACATAGGACAATTATATTTATATATCACAAATGTAAAATTGAATAGTTTCTTAAAAACACCGTATTATTCAGAAATGAATTTTACGGTATTTCTATGTTACAATTAAAATATTTTTTAAAAAGCAATTGTAATGGAAATATCAAAGTATCATAAATATATTGAAATAATAGTAATTTTAACTTTGAAAAAGGCATATGGAATAGCTTAATTTAATAATTTAACATATTCAATGATAATATAAATTAATCATTAAAAAATATTATACTTACTAAAATATAAATATCTATAAAGGAAATATTATTTATAATAAAAATATGTATTTTCATGGAGCAATTTTATAAATGGAATTGCTCCATATTTCTTTGTGGTTGATTTTGTTAACCAAAATCAACCATTAATCCATTGAGATTTTTAACCATAATAAGTAAAATATAGGCAAGAGGTGTGATTCTATGAAAGAAATAAATATTGCAAGAACACTTATAGATAAGAGAAAAGAAAAAGGCATTACTCAAGAGGAGTTGGCAAAATATATCGGGATTTCAAAGGCTTCTGTCTCTAAATGGGAAACAGGACAAAGTTATCCAGATATTACTTTTTTACCGCAACTTGCAACTTATTTTAACATTAGTATAGACGATTTAATGGGATACGAGCCACAAATGTCAAAAGAAGAGATTTGTAAGCTTTATAACAAGTTAGCATCTGATTTTACATCAAAGCCCTATGATGATGTTTTAAACAATTGTAGGGATATCATCAAAAAATATTATTCTTGTTTTCCACTCTTACTACAAATGGGAGTATTGATACTTTTTCACAGCAATCTTTCAAAAGATATAAATAAAACCACTTCTCTAATTATGGAAGCAAAAGAACTTTTTATTAGAGTAAAAAAAGAAAGTGAGGATGTGGAGCTTATCAAACAAGCACAATACATGGAAGCAAATTGTTATATTGCTCTTAGAGATTCAAAATCAGCTATTCAATTACTTGAAGATATAAATAAGCCATTACTTATTGTAGAAAATCTTCTTGCAGCTTCTTATCAAATGGAAGGCAAAACAAATGAAGCAAAATCTACATTGCAAATGGGAATATATCAATATGCTGTAAGTCTATTTAGCCTTTTTCCTTTTTATCTTATGATATGTATGGATGAGACTAAAGGATATGAGGAGATATTGCATCGTGCATTCTTAATAGAAGAAGCCTTTAATATGAAAGAACTTTTGCCTGCTGCTTCTATAGAACTTTATATAATAGCTGCACATGGGTATATAGTGCAAGGAAATTCAGAAAAAAGTCTTAATATGTTAAAGAAGTGTACAGAACTTTTAACAAGTAATACTTATAAATTAGAACCTTACGGTGATAACTTTTTTAATTTAATTGATTCTTGGATAAATAAATTAGATTTGAAATTTTGGGTTTATAAAAAATGAAAAAATAATTAAACAAAATATTATAGATTTAATAGTGAATAATCCAGATTTTTCACCTCTTTCTGATGACTATTCTTTCCAAAATATGGTAAAAAAAATTGGAAAAGTTAAAGGAGAAATACAATGAAAACAAAAATTAAAAAAATAGGTAAGATAATTCTTTGGATTATAGGTATCATTGTAGGGTTGATAGTATTGGCTATGCTTACAGGTTTTACATTGCATAATACTTATTATAAAAGTCAACTAAAAGAAATAAAACCTTATGGTGAAATGGTTGAAGTAGATAATGAAAATATGCACGTTTATTCCATGGGGGATGGAGAGGAAACTATTGTACTTCTATCAGGTTGGGGCGACTCTCTACCATCAGCAGACTTTGCTCCTCTTATGCGTAAATTAAGTAAAAAATATAAAGTTGTGATGGTGGAATATTTTGGGGTTGGATTTAGTGACGAAACGGACAAGCCGCGTACTTCTGAAAATTATATGAAGGAAATTAGAACTTCTCTTGATAAAGCAGGTTTTAAACCTCCTTATATATTAATGCCACACTCAATATCAGGTGTTTATAGCGAATATTATGCTACAAAATATCCTAAAGAAGTTAAAGGTATAATTTTACTAGATACTACTTCAACAGCATTTACAACAAAAATAACAGAAGATATGATAAGACCCCTTTATGTTGGGAAATTTAGGCAAAACATAGGGCTATCAGGATTATTATTAAGTTTTACTCCAGAAGATATATTAATAGAAAGTAATACATTTATAGCACCAGAGAATGGTCATACACAAAAGGAAATAGAGGATTTTAAAAAGTATTATAACTACGCTATAAATGACACAATAATTGAGCAGTCTGAAAATCTATATGATTGTATAGCAGAAGTTAAGGATTTGCCATTTCCAGAGGATATTCCTGTATTAAAAATTATAGCTAAACAAACAATTGAAAATGCAGGAAACATGGAATATCAAGAATCCCACTTAGAACGTTTGGGCGATAACGCATCCTATGTCATACTTGATGGCTCCCATTTAATTTATCGAGAACAAGCTGAAGAAATTATAAGACTTACAGATAAGTTTATATCCAATTTGAAATAATAAAGCTTGATTTTATGTAGAAAATGACCAAACTATTAAAATACAAAATATTTTAATAGTTTATATTAGCTTTGATAAGTAATTTACAGCACTATATTAGGTGCTTTTTTTTATTGAAATACATTAGAAAGTTGAAGGTTCATATTATGTAGGGGCGAACAGTGTTTGCCTGAAAATACAAGTTGATTGCCATTATCAGATATTAAGATGACAGTTGATGTTTAATATAGATATTAATTCTATATATAATGACTAATGCTGATTAAAGAATGGATGAAGATATATAAATTTTAGTACAAAAATAATGATTTTTGAAAACTGAATAGTACAGCATTAGAAATATTCACTACCCAAATCATGAAATATATTAATGAATATTAAGTAAAATATGTTATAATTTTCATAACTAATTATTTGTTGTAAATTATGATGAAGTAAAGATTGTTTATAATTGGGGGAGGTAAACATGATAAAACGAGAAAAATTAGCTAACATTGCAAAAGAAGAAGCACAAAAATGTTTTCATGGGAATGTAATGAATGCAGAATCAAATATACAACCAATAGCCAATTTATTCCCTAAATGGTCATTAGAAAATTGGGATGGTAAATGGTGTGCTGCTTTTGTTTATTATTGCTGTATAAAGACAGGGTTTAATATACCAGTAAAATATCCAAATGAAAAAATAACTTGTAATTTTGCAGGGTGCAAAGCGTGGGAGCTATGGGCAAACCTATCTGAAAATAAGTTTTATTATTCAAGAGAAGATAAAGAATTTTTGCCTGATAAAGGGGATATTGTACTATATGATAAGGTATTTTGCGATGAGCCTCATGATCATATAGGAATAATTATAGAAGCTACAAAAGACTTAATAATAGTAGCAGAAGGCAATATTAATAACGTATCTGGAGTTATTGAAAGAAAGAAAAACAATCATATTAGAGGTTATATTAGAATTCCTAATGATTATGATTTCAATATTAAACAAGGTTAATAAAATGGAACTGTAATTTATAATAATTTTATTAAGAGTCATAACAATAATGAAGTCTTCTAATATTAACACTAGAAAAATGGACAATTTGTTAAAATGTCGCATTATTCAGAAACAAAATTACGGTATTTTTACTGTTATGATTCAATATAAATGAAGAAGATTATTAAATTAAGTAAGAGAAGATTAAAATGAATTTTAAAAAGAGAAAAATATTGGTTATTATCACTATCATTATGATTAATCTATTAATAGGATGTGGAAAAAATAATTTTATGGATAGAGTTTATAATGATGATAGTAAAATAGCTAATGACTCTGATACTTTTGAATTAGATAAAAGTGATGAAACAATAGAGGAAGGAGTATACAAGGGAAAAGTAAAATTAAGTGGAAGTGGAACTATTTGGACATATGAAAGTGATGAAGATTTTGATTTACAAGTTCCATATATATTATCAGTAAAAAGTGGAAAGGCAAAAATTGTTTTAATATCACCTGACAATACAGTTGTTACTCTTGTTGAAAATACAGCCAAATCAAGTGTAGAAGGGAATACCACCTTAACTATACCAATTAAAAAAGGTATTAATCGCATAAAATTAGTTGGGTATAAAAAGGCAGATATTGAACTTGAACTGCATATAGAAAAAGGTACATTTAAAAGTATATAAATGAAAAGATATTAAGTCACATGTAGCAAGTTTTATGAAGATTATGAAATTAAATTTATAAGGGATAAATGTAAAGGACTTATTTAAAAAGTGTATATAAAAATTAAATTTATACATTTTTTAAGAGGTTTCGTAAAAATACTAGAGAATTTTATAAGTTCATTCTAGTATTTTTTTATTTTTAGTAGTTATTAAATTTACTATTAATTCAAATACATTTATTATAATAAGTGTAATAATATTAAATGGTTATAGAAATAATTATTTAATATTATAAATTTAAGGATGAAGTATTTTAGTAAGTAAAAAGGTTAATATTTAGTTATTAAAAAATATGAGGTGGTTTATATGAAAAAGAGTATTTTAATTATAGATGATGATATTGAACTATGTAGATTACTTAAAAGATGCATGGAAACTGAAGGATATGAGTCAGATGTTGCTCATACAGGGATAGAAGGTTTGAAGTTTGTTAATAACAAGGACTATCATTTAATTATATTGGATATTATGATGCCAGAAATGGATGGAATATCTACATTAACTCATATTAGAAAAATAAAAAATACGCCAGTGCTAATGCTTACAGCAAAGGGTGATGAAATGGATAAGGTTTTGGGACTAAAATTGGGTGCGGATGATTACATAACTAAACCTTTTAGTTTATCTGAATTAACAGCTAGAGTGCAATCATTAATTCGTAGATATGTAGTGCTTGGTGCTGTGGCAGAAAAGCCACATTGCATGGCTTTTGGACCTCTTATTATAGATACTGCACATATCCGTGTCACTTATAATGGTGAAAATATTTCACTTACTGGAAAGGAATACGATTTATTATATTTTTTAGCATCTAATCCTGGACAAATTTTTACCAAGAAACAGATATATCAAAACGTATGGCAAGAAGATTATGCTTATGATGACAACAATATTATGGTACATATTAGAAGATTACGAAAAAAAATCGAACCAGACCCAGAAAATCCAATATACATTTTAACAGCTTGGGGTATGGGCTATAAGTTTAATGGAGAAGCAGGCAATGAGTAGGGAAATTATATGGTTTATCATTATTTTAGTAATAGTTCTTGCATTTTTTATTTATCGTGAATGGAAATATCGCCGCCGTATCCAAGAGACTTTGCATATTTTAGATAATATTATTGAAGGTAATGAAAATCGAAAAATTCATGTTGGAGCTAAGGAAGCTATCGCCCCTTTAGTATTTAAAATTAATCAATTAGTAGACTCGTATCAAAAAGATAAAGTAAGGGCATTTCGAGCAGAACAGGCAAGGAAACAAATGTTATCTAACTTATCTCATGATGTACGAACTCCATTAACATCTGTTCTAGGATATTTAGATGCATTATGCGATGGTATGGCTGGGGAAGAAAGTGAAGAATATCTTCATATTGCTAAAAATAAAGCTTATGCATTAAAAGAATATATTGATGAACTATTTACTGTAGCTCAAATAGATGCTAACGAAATACAACTTGTCTTTGAACCAATTGATTTATTTGAATTACTGCGCAGTGAACTTATTGGCTGGATTCCAACATTACAGAAAGAAAATATAACCTTGGAAGTTCAAATTCCTGATGAGGAGTGTTTTGTAAATGGAGATCAACATGCATTGATTCGCATTTTTAGTAATTTACTTCAAAATGCTTTTCGTTATGGTAAAGACAATCATTTTATAGGGGTATCTGCATGGGAGGATGAAACTGATGTTCATTTTGAAGTTTGGGATAAAGGTCATGGACTATCTTCAGATGAAATATCTAGGGTCTTTGAACGGCTTTACAGAGAGGATTCTTCAAGGTCAACTAAAGGTCATGGCTTAGGTTTAGCTATATCTAAGGAACTTGTTCAAAAGATGCAGGGAAGAATTTTTATGGAAAGTACTCCACATATAAAAACCTTTGTGCAAGTTTCTCTACCAAAAAGTAAGAAAAAGTAAGAAATGTGTAAGCTCCATGTCAGAACTACCATATAGAATAAATATATAAGCTATTTCAACTGATAATTAACAATTTGGGATATTTCTTAGGAATAGCTAATAGATTTAGAATTGATTCTTTTAAAAGTGATTTTGTTGCTTTTTATAAAAAATAGACAGTTATATTTTAGTAAGAAAACAATTAAGGCAAGGAGCGATATAGATGGAAAATTGGATTTTAGAAACTAAAGCACTTACAAGAAAATTTGATAAACAAATAGCAGTGGATAGTATCAATCTTCATGTTCCTAAAGGTCAAATTTATGGACTTTTAGGTCGTAATGGAGCAGGTAAAACTACAACACTGCGTATGATTATGGGGCTAGTTCAACCTACCTCAGGTGAGATTGAAATATTTGGGAAGAACTTAATGAAGAATAAAAAAGAAATTTATCCTCGTATTGGATCAATTATTGAAAATCCTGGATTTTATCAAAATTTAACAGGGAGCGAAAATCTCAAAATATTAGCTCGGCTACGTGGAGTTCACCGTTCAGATGCTATAGAATATGCACTTTCAACAGTAGGGCTTGACAAAGAACCAGAGAAAATAGTATCTCAATATTCTTTAGGAATGAAACAGCGTTTAGGAATTGCAGCTGCTATTATGCATGAACCAGAGTTATTAATTTTGGATGAACCTATAAATGGCCTTGATCCTATAGGTATACAAGAAATGCGAAATTTTCTTATTAAATTATGTAAAGAAAATCATGTAACCATTGTTATTTCAAGTCATATTCTTAGTGAAATTGAACAATTGGCAGATAATATTGGAGTTATTCATGATGGGAAATTACTAGAAGAAGTATCTGTTGAAGAACTTAGAAAAAGAAATCGTAAATATCTTGAATTTCAAGTATCTAACGAGAATAAGGCAGTTATGCTTATAGAGAAGCACTTTAATATTACAGATTATGAAGTTCATGAAAAAGGGAACATTCGTATATATTCCCATTTAGGTGAACAAGGAAAGATCAATAAAGTATTTGTAGAAAATGATATTGAGGTATTAAAGATTATTATAAGTGAAGATAACTTAGAAGATTACTTTATTAAACTAATAGGAGGTGGCACTATTGGCTAATTTATTATATACTGAACTTCTAAAGCTTAAGCGATCTAATATGTTTTGGGTAAGTATTGTGGGAGCGATAGTAGCACCTTTTATGTGCTTTATAGCATATGTAATGCAAAAGGCCAAAAGACCTGATATACCTATTGAATTTAATGTGGTTTTTTCTGATACTAATTTATATGTTGTTTTTCTAATTGGAGTACTTTTATATGGGTTGATTACTGCCTATCTTTTTAATAGAGAGTATGTTGAAAATACATTAAAAAATCTATTAACTGTACCTGTATCAAGAATAAGCCTTATTGTGAGCAAGCTAGTTCTACTATTAATTTGGATTATGGTATTGACTATAATTTCTTGGGTTATGACTTTAATTTTTGGACTAATAGGACAGTTTGAAGGTTTAAACACTACAATATTGATAACTTCATTTAAAGAGTATATCATAGGAGGTAGTCTTCTTTTTCTATTGTCAACTCCAATTATATTTGTGACACTTTTATTCAAAGATTATGTACCAACCATTGCAGTTACTATAGCCATAACTATGGTAAACGTGCTAATTTCAAATTCAGAATATAGTGCTTTATATCCATGGTCAGCAATACTAGCTATAGCAACTAATATTTTTCGTCCAGAATACCCTCCAATATATTCTTATATTTCTATTTTTATTACGTCTATTATTGGATTTATAGCAACAGTGATTTACTTTAAAAAGGTAGATATTCATTAATAGAAATATGTATTTGAATAAGATATATTGGAAAATAATTGGTAATTATAATAATCTATTTGAAATTATACTGTGTATTTAAGGAATCATGATATTAGCTATCATCGAAGAAAATACATTAAAATCTTTAGCTAGTTATTTTTCTCTATGTCTAAATAATAAATTAGAAAAAGGTGATTAAATGGAAACAATAATTTTTATAATAAAATCTATAATATTAGGAATCGTGGAAGGGATAACAGAATTCTTACCAGTATCCTCAACGGGGCATCTTGTTATTTTTCAAAATTTAATAGGATTTAAAGGAACTAGTACAAACTATGTTGAGATGTATACATATGTAATACAGCTTGGAGCAATACTTGCAGTTGTTATACTTTACTGGAAAAAGATAAAAGATACTCTTGTGAACTTCTTTCCACAAAAAGTTGGGTATGAAAAATCAGGATTTAAGTTTTGGTTTATGATATTTATTGCTTGTATTCCTGGAGGTTTTTTTGGGATACTACTAGATGACTTAGCAGAGCAGTACTTATTTACACCAATATCTGTAGCTATAACCTTATTCTTAGGTGGTATATGGATGATATATGCTGAAAAGAAATTTAGAAATAATAATAGAAAAAATGATGAGCTAAATGTTACACCAAAGCAAGCAATATTAGTTGGATTATTTCAATGTTTAGCTATAATCCCAGGTATGTCACGTTCGGCTTCAACTATTATAGGGGGATGGGTAGCAGGACTTTCTACTGTTACAGCTGCTGAGTTTTCATTCTTTTTAGCAATTCCAGTTATGCTAGGAATGAGCTTCTTAAAAATTTTAAAGATTGGCGGTATATCTATTCTTACATCTCCGGAAATTATTTCTCTTGCAGTTGGTTTTGTAGTTTCATTTATAGTGGCACTAGCAGTAATTAATAAATTTATTTCATATTTAAAGAAAAAACCAATGAAGGTATTTGCAATTTATAGAATGATATTTGCAGTTGTAGTTTTAGCTGCAGGATTTATGGGAATATTTTAATAAAATATATAAGGCTTTCTTTCGGACAAGCTTTTAGGTTAAATTTAGAAACATTAAATTTTATATAATTTAAAGTAGTGTTATCTTACTTTGTTACAGTAGGTATATTCTCTAATTTTAGTAAGTAATTGTTTTTAGGGGATTTTTAAAAGTTGAAAAATATTTAAAGTTTATCTTGAATATTTAGAAATTACCTTTGGACAAGTTATTGATAAAAGGTATATCAAGTTTAGTCATTTGAAAGAAAATAAAAAAACAAGGATATTACTATATTCTAAATTTATGAAATAAAATAGCTAGTTAAAGATGCGAAATATATGAGCATCTTTAACTAGCTATTTTTAGATATGTCTCATGCTAGACAATGTGTCGAGTTCTACTAATAGTAGACCTATGAACAGAAACTTACAACCTAGAATAATGGAAAGTAGGTTGATATACTGATCTACTATTTTTTGAAGATACCTTATTAGTAAAAATCAACTTAGCAAAAATGGATAAGCGGATGGTAATTAGCTCTGATATTATAGAATCATAGATTGGGGAGGGAAAACATGGATTATAGAGCTTGTATTCAACAAAGTATCGACTATATTGAGATTCACTTAAAAGAAGATATTACAGTAGAGAAGCTAGCTGCATTAGCTGGATTTTCATCTTATCATTATTACAGAGTATTTCAATTCTATGTAGGGCTACCAGTAATGAAATATATACGGAAGAGACGTATAGCTTATGCTGCCACAGAGCTACTTGATGGACGAAAAATCTTGGATATTGCTCTAGACTATGGCTTTGATACCCATGCAGGCTTCACTAAGGCATTTCGTAAATCCTACGGTGTATCTCCAGAACAATATCGAATTCATGCAACTAAACGGATTCCAGAGAAAGTGGACTTAATGAAGTTAGCAAAATATAAAATAATAGGAGGAATTATTATGCAACCTAAATTTATTGTCAAACCAGCATTCAAGTTAGCAGGTTATGAACTAAAGACTACTTCAAATGATGGAAAGAATAATACGGAAATTCCAAAATTTTGGGGCAGATACTTTGAAGAAAATTGGGCAAAAACTTTACATGAAAAAATTACTCCAGTTAATCATGCAGAACTGGGTGTTTGTCTACAACCAGATATGAAGACAGGAAACTTTTCCTATATAATTGGGGTAGAGGTAAGAAACTTTGATAATATACCAGAAGGACTTTTCAAAGGAGAAATAAATGAAGCTACCTATGCTGTATTTACTACACCACCATCAGACCGTAAAGATAATGGATTTACTAATACTATTCAAGGCACATGGAATTATATTTGGAATGAATGGTTTCCAGAATCCGGTTATGAATATGCGCCAGATGGAGTAGATTTTGAACTATATGACGAGCGTTGCTATGGATATGAGGGAATTGTAATGGATATCTATATACCAGTAGTGAAAAAAGAGTAGAAGAGTATTTTATTTATGAAAATGTTCAATTAAAATATCTATATTTATTTATATAATATCCGATGTGATACTTTTTGTTATCATGTCGGATATTTTTTTATTAGTCTGCTAGATGAATGAAGATACACTTTTATAGTAGTAAATTTAGTATTGCAAAAATACTTAAAAATTCATTCTTTTAATAAAATTTCATAAGTGTATTAAAAGAATAAATAAGAGAATGAAATCGATAAAATATTAAGCTAATTTTGTATAAGGACTTTTAGATGTATGAAAATTGTAGTTTTTATTGATTTATTAAGAAAAAAAATATAAGAAATATAATTAATAGCAAAACAAGCCAAAACTATGAAACAAGCTACGCAATAAAGAGATAATCTAATCCTATCAACAATAGTGATAGGAAGAATTTCTATTTGCTTCAATTTGGAGATTTTCATTTTATAAGAAAGTAGATTTATAATCTAGTTACAGATTTTAAAATCATAGTAATTTAATAGGGGAGTGTATATGCTAATGGATTTTATTTTTGTAGTCATATTACTAGCAAGTTATGGATTGTTCTATAGATTTGTAAAATGGTGTGATTATCAAATTAACCCAAAACAGATAGATGAATAATAGTATTCATTATTATAATGGAAAATATTGGGAGGTTTAGTATATGGATATTCTACAAATAGTTGTAACATTGATATTATTTATGTTGCTTATAGTACCAGTAGGCACATATCTCTATAAAGTGGCAAGTGGGGAAGGGTCATTTGTCGATCCAGTCTTTGATAAAGTAGACAATTTTATATTTAAAATTACAAAAGTTAAAAAAGAGGAAATGAACTGGAAAAAATATGCTACATCATTATTGTTATTTAATGGAGTAATGATTCTAATAGCATATTTGATTTTAAGAATTCAAAATATAATTTTTTTAAATCCCAATGGTATAGATAGTATGGAGCAAAGCCTTAGTTTTAACACTGCTATAAGTTTTATTACCAATACTAATCTTCAAAATTATAGTGGAGAATCAGCATTATCATATTTTAGCCAGATGAGTGTGATTACATTTCTTATGTTCACATCTGCATCAACAGGTCTTTCAGCAGCCTTAGCTTTTATTAGGGGACTTGCGGGGCATAAAAAGACTGTTGGAAACTTTTTTGTTGACCTTGTAAGAATTATAACTAGAGTAGCCTTACCGCTATCAATATTCGTTGCATTACTTTTTGTGTGGCAAGGAGTACCACAAACTTTTTCACCGAATATTACGGTTAATACCATTGAAGGGAAGTTTCAAGATATAGCTCTTGGACCAGTAGCTTCTTTAGAATCTATTAAACACATTGGAACGAATGGCGGAGGTTTCTTTGGAGCTAATTCTTCACATCCTTTTGAAAATCCTACACCTATAACAAATTTAATAGAAATACTATCAATGATGGTGATACCAGGATCCTTAGTTTACACTTTCGGTTTAATGATAGGAAAGAAGAAAGAAGGATGGACAATTTTTAAAGCTATGGCAATATTACTTTTAATAGCAATTCCTATTTGTTATTATGCTGAAATGAGAGGAAATCCTGAATTAGCTAATGTGGGATTATCGCAAATAGCAGGAAATATGGAAGGAAAAGAAGTTAGATTTGGTATAGCACAATCGTCACTTTTTACAACTATAACAACAGCATTTACGACGGGAACTGTAAATAATATGCATGACTCCTTAACTCCTTTAGGTGGGATGGTAGCACTATGGAATATGATGCTTAATGTAGTCTTTGGTGGAAATGGTGTTGGGCTTATGGGAATGATTATGTATGCAATATTAGCGGTATTCTTATGCGGACTTATGGTGGGACGTACGCCAGAATTCTTAAGAAAGAAAATTGAAGGAAAAGAGATTAAGCTAATTGCCCTAGCAATAATTATTCATCCATTAATAATATTGATGCCATCAGCTATAGCACTTAGTGTACAATCAGGACTTGAAGGTATAACAAATCATGGATTTCATGGATTAACTCAAGTGCTTTACCAGTATACTTCATCAGCAGCAAATAATGGGTCAGGATTTGAAGGGCTCATGGATAATACAATCTTTTGGAATAGCACTACAGGAATAGTAATGTTACTTGGTAGATACATGCCAATGATATTATTACTTGCAGTTGCAGGGTCTTTTACAGCAAAGAAGGCATTACCAGAAAATAATGTATTTTTTAGAACTGATAACGGAATGTTTGTAGTTATAATAGTGGCTGTTGTGGTAATTATAGGGGCACTGACTTTCCTTCCTGCTTTGGCACTAGGACCAATTGCAGAACATTTAACCTTAGGACAATAGGGAAAATAGGCTTTTATTAAAGGAGTTAATTATTATGAGTATGAAAAAGAATAAAAAGATTTTAAATAAAGATATAGTTATTACTGCTATTAAGAATTCATTTATAAAGCTTAATCCTAAAATTATGTATAAGAATCCTGTTATGTTTATAGTTGAAATAGGTTTCTTTATTACTTTAATATTAAGTATCTTTCCAAATATTTTTGGTAATGAGGGACAAAATTTACAGATATATAATGGAATAGTGAGCGTCATACTTCTAATCACAGTGCTCTTTGCAAACTTTGCAGAAGCAGTTGCAGAAGGAAGGGGAAAGGCCCAAGCGGAAACTTTAAAGAAAACAAAAAAGGATACAAAGGCAAAGCTTATTTCTAAAAATGGAGCTGTAAATATAATAAGTGCAAGTGAACTAAAAAAAGGAGATATAGTTCTAGTTGAAGTCGGTGATTTAATACCAAATGATGGAGTTATAATTGAAGGAATCGCCTCAGTAGATGAATCAGCTATTACTGGAGAATCTGCCCCGGTATTAAAGGAAGCTGGAGGGGATTTTAGTGCAGTTACTGGTGGAACAAAGGTTGTTAGTGACTGGATCAAAGTTGAAATAATAGCATCTCCAGGTGAATCCTTTCTAGATAAAATGATTAGTCTTGTAGAAGGAGCTTCAAGGCAAAAAACTCCTAACGAGATAGCCTTAAGTACAGTTCTTATTAGTTTAACAATTATTTTTATAATAGTAATAGTTTCTTTGTTACCAATGGCAAACTATTCTCAAGTTGAAATTCCAGTTTCAACATTAATAGCTTTGTTAGTTTGTCTTATACCTACTACTATAGGGGGATTGTTATCAGCTATAGGAATAGCAGGTATGGATAGAGTTACAAAGTTTAATGTTATTGCTATGTCAGGTAAAGCTGTAGAGGCTTGTGGAGATGTAGATACTATGATACTTGATAAAACAGGTACTATTACCTTCGGAAATAGAATGGCAGCAGAGTTTATACCTGTAGGCAAGCATATAATAGAAGAAGTTACAAGATTTGCAGCTTTATCATCTATAAAAGATGAAACGCCAGAAGGAAGATCTATAATAGAATTAGCTAGAAAAAACAATGTTATTATAAATGAAGATGAATATAAAGATAGTCTATTTATTGAATTTACTGCTCAGAGCAGAATGAGTGGTATGGATCTAAAGGATGGAATTAAGATAAGAAAAGGCGCTGCTGATTCTATTAAAAACTTTGTAATTAGTATTGGCGGTAAAATTCCTGAAGATTTAGATAAGATTACAGAAGGAATTTCAAAGTTAGGTGGTACTCCTCTTGTTGTATGTGTAGATAAGCATATACTTGGTGTTATATATCTTAAGGATACTGTAAAACCAGGATTAGTTGAAAGATTTGCAAGACTTAGAGAGATGGGAATAAAAACTGTTATGTGTACAGGGGATAACCCACTAACAGCTGCAACTATAGCTAAAGAAGCTGGAGTTGATGAGTTTATTTCTGAATGCAATCCAGAGGATAAAATTGATGTAATTAAAAGAGAACAAGCTGAAGGTAAAATTGTAGCAATGACTGGAGACGGAACTAATGATGCACCTGCTCTTGCACAAGCAGATGTTGGTCTCGCTATGAATAGTGGAACTCAAGCGGCAAAAGAGGCTGCTAATATGGTTGACTTAGATTCAGATCCAACAAAAATTTTAGAGGTAGTTGAAATTGGTAAGCAGCTATTAATAACAAGAGGAGCGTTGACTACTTTTAGTATATCAAATGATGTCGCTAAATATTTTGCTATCATACCTGCAATGTTTTCTATAGCTATACCACAAATGAATAGTATAAATATAATGGGGTTAAATACTCCAACAAGTGCAGTATTGTCGGCATTGATATTTAATGCCATTATAATACCATTATTAATACCAATTGCCATGAGAGGCGTTAAATATAAGCCAATGAAGGCAGAAAAAATGCTAATGAAAAATATTCTAATATATGGACTAGGTGGTGTAATAGTTCCATTTATAGGTATCAAACTTATAGATTTACTTGTATCACCAGTTTTAAAAATTTTTAGTTTATAGTCTATCTATATACTGGAGGTAATTTTATGAAGAGCATAATTAAAACTTCATTTTTAATGACAATAACATTAATTATAATATGTGGATTTATATATCCACTTTTGGTCACAGGTGCTAGTCAGTTATTTTTTAATGAAAAAGCAAATGGAAGTCTAATTGAGCTTGATGGTAAGATAGTTGGCTCTAAACTTATAGGGCAAGACTTTAAAGATGAAAGATTTTTTCAAGGCAGAGTATCAGCAGTAAATTATAATACTTATACAAAAGAAGATATTCTTGAAGATGAAAATGGGAAAAAAATATTTTCAGGGGTAGCTTCAGGTTCTGCCAATCTTGCACCATCAAATCCAGCACTAAAGGAGAGAGTAAGTAAAGATATAGAGGAATTTTTAAAGAATAATCCAAATATAAATAAAGAAGATATTCCAGCAGATTTATTAACTAGTTCTGGATCTGGATTAGATCCTCATATAACTCCAGAGTCTGCTAAGATACAGTTAGATAGAGTATCTAAAGCCTCTGGGATAGCTGTAAGTGATTTAGAAAAAATAATTGAAAAATATACGGAAGGTAGATCATTAGGTATATTTGGAGAACCTAGAGTAAATGTTCTTTTAGTTAATTTAGAAATTGCTACCATACTAAAAAGTAATAGTAAGTTATAATTAAAGATTTAATATTTATTTTGACTAGGATTATCTTAGGGATGTATTATATTTATTAAATAGGATTGACTTATGTAGATAAAATACCTTAAAAATATGCTATGAAATTAAATATTTCAGCTCACAACCTTAATCGGTGGAGAATTGAAAATGGACAATTGACAATTATGGTGGAAATTAGTTTTAATCAAACTAATTTCTTTAACTAATTATAGGTTTTTATTTGTTAAGAATTAAGAATTTTATAATTGATTTCTAAGCTGCTTTATAATTTCTTGTATTTAATAAAAAGGAAAAGTGCATAAGTCACTTTTCCTTATAAAAATTTATTAAAGAAATTAATTGTGAACTATGCAGTAAAATTAGTCAATCTAAGAATTTGAGGTGATTAATATTAAATCATTAAGAGGCAAAATAACACTAATTTATATTGGGCTTGTAATGATAATTACAATTGTAGGATTAATTTCTGTTTTTAATGTTTATAAGTTAGAACGGTCAATTGATGGATTGATAACTGATAATTATAAAAGTATAGATGCAGCTAATAATATGAATAATTATATAGAAGCCCAAGATAAAGCTATTTTAAAGTATATGCAAAACCAAAAAAAGGAAGCAGTTAATTTGTTTTACGAAAGCAATGATATGTTTTATAAATGGTTTCATACTGAAAGGAATAATGTTACTGAAGTAAGAGAAGCAGAGATTGTTGAAGAACTTAATGTGAATTATATTAATTTTATAAAGCTATTTCCAGAATTACAGGAATACAGTAAAACTCATAATTATGAGCAGATACAATTATTTTATAGAGAGATAATAACGCCAGTGTTAGAAGACATAAAGAAAAATTTAAATGATTTATCAAAGCTAAATGAAGTAACTATGTTTGATAAAAAGAATAGCGCAAAGATAAATGCAGAGAATTCAACAAATATAATTTTAATAGCATCATCAATTTCAACAGCTCTAGGTCTAATAATATCAATAATATATACAAACAAGTATTTAAGACCTATTCATTTGTTAACTGATACCGTAAAGTCTGTAAAAGAAGGTGAAATTAATAAACAAGCTCCTATTATTTATAACGATGAAATTGGAATGCTAGCTACTGAATTTAATAATATGACTAATAGATTATATGAATTTGAGAAAAGTACTAAAGGAACACTTTTAGCGGAGAAAAATAGGTCTATGACTATAGTAAAAAGTATTTCTGATCCACTGATAGTACTTGATGCAAGTTTTAAGATTAAATTTATAAATAATTCTTGTGAGACGTTCTTTAATTTAAAAGAAGACTATGTTCTTAACAAACATTTTCTTCAGGTTATAAAGAATTCAGAACTATATGATTATGCCTTTGAAGTTATAAACAATGATTTAATAGACGATGGAAAAATAATAGATATAGCTATGAAGAATAAAACCTATTTCTTTAATGTTACCGTTACACCTATAAAAGATAAGGATTTGAAGGTTAATGGAGTAATTATGCTCTTTAGAAATGTTACGGAATTAAAGCAGCTAGAGATGATAAAGACAGATTTTATAGGAACAATTTCTCATGAATTAAAAACACCATTAACTTCAGTTATGATGGGAGTAGGTTTGATGTCAGATGTGAATATAGGTACATTAAATCAAAAGCAGAGTAAAATAATTGAAACTATTAAAGAAGATGTTCATAAATTAAATGATCTAGTTTCAAATCTATTAAAAATATCTCAGTTACAATCAGATAGAGCAATATTAGATATAAAGCCTTGTAATATCATAGACTTAATTAATAATTGTGTAAATAACTATATTAGTCAAGCTGAGGAAAAACAGATTAATTTGCATTATGAAGTATGTGGGAAATTACCTAATATAATGGTTGATGAAGAAAAAATAATTTGGGTTTTAAATAATTTAGTCTCAAATGCAATTAGATATACAGAGAATAAAGGGAAAATATTAATAGGAACATATACAAAAAATGAAGAAATGTATGTATATATAAAAGATACAGGAAGAGGAATACCAGAACAATATTTAAATAAAGTATTTGAAAAGTTTGTCAGAGTAGAAGGCTTTGAAATATTACCTGAAAGCAATGGACTTGGACTTTCTATTGCAAAGGAAATTGTAGAGGTTCATGGAGGGGAAATTTGGTGTGAAAGTAAGTTAAATGAAGGAAGTATATTTACTTTTACATTGCCTATTGAAGAAGATTAAATGTCTAGATATTTTTAAAGATAAAATTGAGAGTAATATTGAAGGAGTGCCTGTATGAAGAAAGTTTTAATTATAGATGACACCAAAAATATAAGAACACTCTTAACTACATGCTTAGAGTTGAGAGATTATGAGGTTTTAACAGCAGAAAATGGTAAAGTAGCACTTGATATTTTGAAGGAAAAAAAAGAGGAAATTGACTTAATATTTTTAGATATAAGAATGCCGGGAATGAGTGGAACAGAGGTTTTAAAGAGTTTACGAAATTATGGGATTTCTTGTCCAGTAATAATAATGACTGCTTTTGCTACAGTAAAAAATGCTGTAGACTGTACTAAATTAGGTGCAGTAGCTTATCTTCAAAAGCCTTTTTCACCAGATAGAGTAAATGGGATTCTTGATGAAATCACAGAGAATACTTCAAATGAAAATAGAACTAAATCTAATCTTAGAGATGTTGAACTATATCTTTCAAAAACAAAATCTCTAATAAATGAAAAGAAATATGATGAAGCTTTTGAAAATATTAAAACTGCATTATCCATTAATCCATATATAAAAGAAACCTATTATTTAATTGGACAAATTAATGAGAATACAAACAATGATATTCAAGCAAAAAGATTTTATGACATAGCGAAATTGTTTGATTAGATAAGTATTTAGGATGTGAAGTTATGAATACAAGGACACCGGATTACTTTCTTAAAGAATATGAGCGTTCTACTAAAGGCCGGCTTAAAATATATGTTGGTGCGGCACCAGGTGTAGGTAAGACCTATCAAATGCTTAGAGATGCCAATGAAATGAGACAAAGCGGTATAGATGTAGTTATTGGCATTATAGAAACTCATGGAAGAAAAGAAACTATTGAGCAAATTAGTGGTTTAGAGATAATTGAGTCGAAGGAAATTAAATATAAAACTGTGATATTAAAAGAATTGGATTTAGAAAAAATTATTTTAAGAAAACCAAAAGTTGTTATTGTGGATGAGCTAGCGCATACGAATGCACCTAAATCAAAAAATAAAAAGAGATATGAGGATGTATTAGAGCTTATTGAAAATGGAATAAGTGTTATGACCGCTGTTAATATACAACATCTAGAGAGTTTAAAAGACTATGTTAACAGAATGACAGGAGTTAAAATTAGAGAGACTATTCCAGATAAAATGCTAACAATTGCTGATGAAACAAAGGTGATAGATATTTCTCCAGAAGGTATCAGAGAAAGATTAAGAAAAGGTAAAATTTATAGCGAAGATAAAATTCATTCCTCTTTAAATAATTTCTTTCGTCTTGGGAATTTGACTGCTTTGAGAGAACTTTCATTAAGGGAAGTGGCGAATGAAGAAGATGAAAAACTAACTAACTATAAAAATGAAAAAGAAGTGGATGGATTAGTAGGTGCAAAAGAAAAAATACTTGTTTGCGTTAATCTTAATTTTAATGCAGAGTATTTAATAAGAAGAGGATATAGGATAGCTAGAATGCTTAAAGCTGAGTTATTTGTAATGTATGTAAAAAATAAGCATGACCATGACAATGATGGAGAAACAGTAAAAAAGTATAAAGAAATAGTTGATTTATGTAAAAGGTTAGAGGGAGAGTTTATAGTGAAAGTGTCTAAGAATCCTGCTTCACCAATTATTAAATATGCTAAAGAAAATTCTATAACACAAATAGTTATAGGCCAATCAGCAAGAACTAGATTTCATGAGATAATTAAAGGATCTATTGTAAGAAAAATAATGAGAAAAGCTAAGTATGTAGATGTTTTAGTTGTAGCTGATCCACAACATTAATTTTGAGTTTAAAGATAGAATTCCAATAGGAATATATTAAATATTCTTATTGGAATCCTATCTTTAAGTATCCAGTTTTTCATAAATTCTATAATTATATATAATCCTACAATGAACAGTTAGGCTGCAAATTTAATAATGCTCCATATTTTTGGCAGGCAGTTACAAAGCATATGAAGGCACAAAGCTCAGAGATTTCTTTGTCACTAAATAATGATTTTAATTGGGTAAATAATTCATCATCCACTTCTACATTTTTTGAAAATATATCTGCTAATTTAATCGCTAATAGCTCTTTAGGTGTCTTCATAGAATTTGATGGCTTACCTTTAGCCATACAGTAAAAGCATCCATTATTAAAGGCAAGAGTACGTCTTATTTCTTCTTTTAATTCTCTACTAAAAGTATTAGAGTTAAATAAAGCATCTTCTAGATTGTTCCATTCTTTAAGGATATTTTTGTTATGACCTAATAGCTGTTCAAAGAGGGTAGAACCTTCAGTAGAAAAATTTATTCTTTCCATATTATCACTCCTTTAATATTCTGTTGACTTATTTTTTATATAAATATTATATAGTGAATTTTATTTATTTTGTATTTTATATGACATATAATTTTAGTATAAACATATCAAATGAAATAATTATTTTAAGGAAGTGATTACAAATGAAAATAGATGAGATTGATATAATGATTTTATCAGAATTACAAAAAAACAGTCGGCTATCTATAAGACAACTATCGAAACTTATTAATCTTTCACCACCTTCAATTACAGAAAGAATAAAAAGGCTTGAAGATAATGGAGTAATTGAGGGATATACAATAAAAATAAATAAAAAGAATATAGGTTTTCCTATAGATTGCATAATAAAAGTAACAATGAGGAATGGCGAATATGAACGATTTAAAGCATTTATAAAAGAGTATGAACGAAGTGAGTGGTGTTATAGAGTTGCAGGAGATAGCTGCTTTTTAGTAAAGCTATCAATATCTTCATTAAATGAAATAGAAGAATTTATAAATTTAATATCTTCATATACTATAACTTCCACTATCGTTGCTTTTTCTAGTGTAGAGATAGATGATAATATTACTAAGTTTTTTAAGTAGATATTTTTAAATTAAGCAATAAATAAAATTGAGGGAACAGAAAAAGTTAAATGATACAAATTTGTGTTTATATAAGCATATAACTTCTTATATTCAAATTTGCAGTAATCTAGAATTAGATGAGAAAGAGGAAATTTTGCAGCAAATTATGGATATGATATTACAAGCTCAGTTTGAAAATAAATCTGTAGATTTATTCATTGGAAAAGATTACGAAGTATTTTGTGACTCAATCGTTGAGAGTTTAATAATAGTAGAAATAAATATTATAAAATAGTTGATTATGTACAAAAATATTTATTATGGATTACGCTAGTGGTAATTATAATTGGAATTTCTAATGTAATTAATGGTGATTCTTTAAATTTAACTATAAATTTAGAACAGTTCATATGGTCAAATGCTATGGCTTTATTATTAATACCTAAAAGAATTAATGTTAGATTTAACATTAAAGATGAAAGGTTTGTATCTAATGTGGTTACTTTTTCTATCATTTTTGCTTTGATAAATTTAATAATCAAAAAACTTTTAGGTGCAGAGATTATGAAATATAGCATTAGTTTAATTAATAATATTTATTATTTACCTTTTATATTTATAGCAATTGGGATAATAGAAATGTATAAAAGATTATCTAGTAATAAATAGTTATTAATATTAGAATCAAGAGATTATTAATAGAATAGAACACCTAAAAATCCAAGGTTAAAGACAATTCATTAAATGCAGAATCATTAATTGTACAACATATTATAAATTAATTAAAGTTATATTGGTATTTAGATTTAAATACTAATATATTTTGATAGTAAAGAATTTTAGTGAAACTATCTAAATACGATTTAGGCGAAAATGTTGTTTGGATTTCTACACGCTTTTGAGAAGTAACAAATATTTGTAAGTTATTAATTTCTTTTGCGATTCTTTTCATTGAAGGACTTGTGATGACATAGTAAAATATATGCATTGATAAAAGTAGATTATTTATTTAGAATTATAAAGATTATTTATATAATCTAAATCAGAGGAGAGATAAAATTATGCATGATACTTTTCGGAAGATTTTCGAGAAAAATTTAGAGTTATTGAATAAACCAATTGTAACCCAAAGAATCAATGAGCAATTTGAAGTGAATGGCAAATACATTGTACATAAAGTTGGTGAGGTGTATCTACCCACTGGACAAGTAGTGATAGGGGATCCACTTTGTTATTTGGGGACGAAATTTCGTTGCGCAGCGAATAAAAGGATTGCGGTAGGAACTTATCCGGTATATTTATCTATTTTAGACCATGAAGTATTTGGAATGCGATATTTATCAGCTAAACTTGCTATTACAAATCAAGAACCTGTTCGTTATGAAAGAGTGATGAATGAAGGTCAGAAAATAGAAGATGAGGGGAAACCAGGTGTTATCAGTGGATTTGGAGTAGAGACAGGGCTAGGTAGTTTTTGCGACAGGCAGACTGAAGAGTTATATAGTAGATTTTTGGAAAAGTGGCACAGTGATAATGTTGGCAGTAATCATTATGATGATTACTTTGACAGTTTTTTTGCTGAAAGCTATCAGAAAGAGCCAGAATATCAACGCGAAGGTGGGGATTATCTGGATTGGAGTGTGCCTAATACCCGTAATAATATTGTTATGTTTGCAAGCGGATTTGGTGATGGCTATTATGATTCCTATTGGGGAATGAATAAAAATGATGAGATATGCTGCCTTGTGACACCTTTTATTGATCCGGAAGCATATGACATACCAATGCCTGAAGCTCCGATAAGAAAAAGATATTATCCAGTAGAGGGTGGCTTTCAAAAACTTGTGGATAATAATATGGGCTGCATTGCTACAGACAGGATCACAGTGGACGGTTGTAAGGTAGATTACATGTACCGGGAAGAAACTGATTTTGAAGGGGACAGTGGTTGGCGCTTCTTTGGGGGAGGAGAGACACAGGAATATCTCGATAATCCAAACAATTCAGGTATATATGGATTGAATACAATTGCTAATTATGATAGTGGCATAATTCCATTCTTGGAAGCCCCAGTTGGAAAGGCTTATTATCGGGATAATGACGGCAAGTTGTATGAGGATACTAAAAGGTAATAGGGATAGCAGAAGTTTCCATGTATAAGAATATTAGCAAGTAATTCACATGTTTAAACATATGGAATTTCTTGATTTTTGTCTTCAGCTAAAAACTGAAAAATTTGCTCATTAGTGCTATATTTCCAAACCACGAACTAATTTTTCTGAAGGTCCTGCACCAGAGCAGCTATATGTTTTTACAGATGTTGAAACTGAAATAGAGTATAAGAAAATACTCTATTTTAATTTCAGTAAAGTGATTTTTAAATCCTTTTTTACTAAAGGAACAGAAATAATCATAGCAATAACTCCAATAAATACATATATTAAACTAAGAGTTTCTTTTGGCATGAGAATAAATAATCTACTTAATATTATAGCCATTAGTAGAATTCTTCCTACTATGATCCATATCTTATCACACATAAAATGAGTAAAAATCTATGTATCTATTGCTTTCATTTATAAAATTAGTTTTACAATTTGTAATGAATGCCTCCGCATTTTAATGATCCGAAATTCTTCCCATTATAACTGTATTATAATAATTTCCATCCTTGTGAATACGATCTTTTATTAATAACCCTTCTTCTATAAATCCATATTTTTTATACAGTTGAATTGCTTTTGTATTTGTTTCTACTGCAACTAATGAAATTTTTTCTAATATTGTGGTGTCTGCCCAAGATAATATATTTTCTAGCAGTATATTTCCAATTCCGTTACCCCAATACTCCTTTAAAATCCCAATACCTAATGATGCATTATGCTTAAATCTACTTAATGTATTTCCTTTACAAAGGGCAAGTCCTATTAATTTTTCTTCAACTTCTGCAACTAAAAATAAACTATTATCTGATATTGAATTTTCATAAATCATTTTTTCAAAATCTTCTGGAGTAAGAAATCCCTCTCCTGGTTCGCGGTCGAAATTTTCTGTTTCTCCGTCTAATTGAACTCTTAATTTAGATAATTCTGCTCCATCACCTTTCGTAGGGCAGCGAAGTATCCATGTTAGGCTCTTTCCTATTATTTCTTTATTTTCAATAACCATATTGAACCTCCAATAATCATATTTATTTTAGAAAATAATAGATAATACTCTTTAGAAAAAGTATATGTAGCAAAAGCTTCAAAATTTTACATGAAAATATATACCTTATAATTTTATAATTCTTAATTAAGAACTGTCAATTAGAAATTGCAGAATTTCTACTGATTAAATAAGGGACGGTTCATTATTTTTTATTAAATTTTTAATTTAGCAATTTTTTAAGTTAATACTTTAATAAATTTTATTCTAATTTTGTATAAATTGTAATGAACCCTCCCTATTACATTTAAACTTAAAAGGATTTATCATTAAAAAAGTAGTGCATTTAATTTTGCACTTTAAATATATTTTAAGTATATTTTGAGATAAAATTATATTATTTGTAACATTATGGATATTAATAACATAACATGGTTATTAGCTAGTAAATAACGAAAGGATGTTAAATTAATGCATGATCATGACAAATGTAAGATTGTAAAAGTACAATATGCAAGAGCATATGTATTACCTCAAGTTTATGAAAATTTATTTTCAGTTAGAGAGGCTTTTAAAAGAGGTACAATTTTTAAAGACCTTTATCAACCATATAATAAAAAATCTATATGTTAAGAGGTGAATACTATGCATGCAAATGAACTATTAAATACTATTAGAGAATATCAATTCTATGCTATAGAGCTTAATTTATTTCTAGATAATTTTCCTCATGATGAAAAGGCAACAAAGGATTTTAAAATTACATCTCATAAATTAACTTGTTTAATTAATGAATATGAAGAGAAATTTGGTCCACTTACTAATTTCGGTTCCGCTTTTGTAGAAAATCCACCACTTTGGGTAAAAGACCCATGGCCATGGCAAAGAGAACAGAATAGAGGGGAGGAAGAGTAGAGTATGTGGTATTATGTAAAAACTTTAGAATATCCAGTAAATCTTAAATCTAAAGATCTTCAAATGGCGAAATTTCTTATATCCCAATATGGTGGACCGGATGGTGAATTAAGTGCTGCACTTAGATACTTGAATCAACGTTATACAATGCCTACAGGAAAATCTAAAGCATTACTCACCGACATAGGAACAGAGGAGATGGCGCATGTTGAAATTATTGGTACTATGGCATATCAGCTTATGGAAAATGCAACTGTAGAAGAAATTAGAGAAGCTGGTCTTGGAGGTCATTATACTGATCATGGAAAAGCAATATTTTATACAGATGCTACTGGCAATCCATGGACAGCAACTTATATACAAGCTAAAGGTGATGTAATTGCTGATCTTCATGAGAATATGGCAGCAGAACAAAAAGCAAGGGCAACTTATCAGTGGTTAATAAATTTAACAGATGATCATGATATAAAAGAGATATTAAAATTTTTAAGAGAAAGAGAAATCGTTCATTTCCAAAGATTTGGAGAAGCTTTAGTTGATGTCCAAGAAAATATATGTTCTAAATAAATCTAATTATATTGTATAGAGAAATAATAATTTATATATAATATATATTTTAAAAAATTATATTATTTGTTAATCTGCCAATATTTTAAAATTATTTTGGCAGATTTTTATTTTTTGGTTTTTATATGTTTATATTTAATTTTATTATTTTTATAAGAAGCTTTGATTTTAGCATTTTAAAATTAGTATCTTAATAATGTTAACTATTTTAAACTTATTAATTGTAATGAACCGTCCCCATATCTTACAGATATGTAAGAGTTCATCTTCTATGTGTAAGGGAATAGTTATTGTTATAAAGTAGCTGTAAAAATATAATAAGATTATAATTTGAGGCATAAAAAACAAAATATACAAAAATAATAACTAGTTATTTTTGAAGAGACTTTATAATATGAGAGTTAAGAAACTAGTTTTTAGATATTAAGATTTATATTGATGATAAAGTTAAAAGAGAGGGATTTAACATGGAAATACTAAAGGTTGAAAATTTATCAAAAGTTTATGGCGATGGTAATAATAAAGTAGAAGCACTTAAAGACGTATCTTTTTCTATAAATAGAGGAGAATTTACTGCAATAGTAGGGGCCTCTGGCTCAGGAAAAAGCACATTACTTCATATGTTAGGTGGTCTTGATAGACCAACTTCAGGTAAGGTTCATTTAGATGGAGAAGATATATATAAATTAAATGAAGAAAAATTAGCTATATTTAGAAGAAGAAATATAGGATTTGTATTTCAGTTTTTTAATTTGATACCGGTTTTAGATGTAGAAGAAAATATATCACTACCAGCTTTGCTGGATAAAGAGAAAATAGATGAAACATATTTGGATGGATTGTTATGGATGCTTGGATTAAACGATAGAAGAAATCACCTGCCTTCAGAATTATCTGGAGGTCAGCAGCAAAGAGTTTCCATTGGAAGGGCATTAGTAAATAAACCATCTATAATTCTTGCAGATGAGCCTACTGGAAATTTAGATAGTAAAAATAGTAAAGAGGTAATAGAACTTTTAAAACTTTCTTCTAAAAATTATAATCAAACACTAATAGTTATAACTCACGATATGAGTATATCAGAGCAAGCAGATAGAGTGATAACCATAGTAGATGGTGAATTGAAATCTGATGAAAGAATTGGATAGAAGGAGGAAGTATTGTGAAAAGCTATAAAGATATAACTAATAAATATTTAAAGCACAATAAAAAAAGAACTGTATTAACGATTTGCGGAATAATACTTTCAGTAGCACTTATTACATCTATAGGTTTATTTATAAAAAGTATGCAAAATACTTTTATTCAAGATTCTATAGATGGTAATGGTTCATTTCATATTGCTATTACTAATTTAAATAATAAGGATTATGATAAAATTAAAAATAATCCTAAAATAGAAAAAGTTGGACTTAGGGAGCAGTGGGATAAAGTTCCTTTGAAATCATCAAAGTCTATAGAGTTAGTGAAACTTGATAAAAATGCTTTAGAGCTTTTACCATATAAAGCTGTTGAGGGAGAAATTCCAAAAGCAGATGGAGAAATAGCCTTAGAAAGTTGGGTATTAAATTATATTGATAATACCCCTAAGCTAGGAGATACCATAAAATTACAACTTGAAAATGGTAAATTAGAGGAATTTAAAATTACGGGATTAATTAAAAATAATTCCTATAGTCAATTGAGTGGAGCATCTACAGGAGTTGTTTATTGTGATAAATTTGATATGGAAAAATCTCGAATATTCGCAACTATATCTAAAAAGGCGGATATTTCCGATACAGTAGAAGAATTAAAAAGTACATTTAAAAATATATCAACTAATGAAGATTTATTAAGACTTCTAGGAAAAGGACAAAATAAATCTATAAATAATAGTTTAAATCATATAGCTGGCCTGATAATTACTATAGTAATAATAGCAACGATAGCAGTTGTATATAACTCATTTCAAATAAGCGTAGTTGAGAGAATAAAACAATTTGGACTTTTAAGAGCAGTAGGTGCAACTCCAAAACAAATAAAAAAAATAGTATTAAGAGAAGCTACTTTAATAAGTTTAATAGGAGTTCCACTAGGAATTTTATGTGGTATATTCGCAATGTGGGCTATAGCTCAGATATTTAAAATTATGTCTAGCAGTGCTTTTGGGTCCTTAGATGTGGTTATATCTTACAAAATATTAGGTATAAGTGCAGTAGTTGGATTAATTTCAATATATGTATCGGCATTAATACCAGCAAGATTTGCAGGAAAAATATCTCCTCTAATAGCAATTAGCAGCAGGGCTTCTATAACAAAAGAAAAGATAAAGAAAAATAGAGGCAAATTAGTAAAGAAATTACTAAATATAAATGGATTAATGGCTTTTAAAAATATAAAAAGAAATAAAAAGAGATTTAGAATTACAGTATTCTCGATGATAATAAGTGTTACATTATTTATATTTTTCACCTCTTTTATAAATATGACTGTTAATTTTACACCACATAAATCAGAAGATGAAAAAAATAATTTTGAGATTATAAGCTTATTAGATGATAATTGGCTTTTAATAGATGGAAAAAGTACTATAACTGAAGACATAATAAATAAAATAAAAAATAATAATGAAGTTAAAGAGTTATATGTGGACTATGAAAATTATGTGTCGAGAGCAGTAATTTCAAATGATAAAAAAGAAAAGGTAATAACTGAAGCTGCACCACATACATATAATAAAACAAATTTTAATGGAGAAGAAATGACTTCATTAGATATACTCTTTGATGTATATGATGATATAAAGCTTAAAAATACTGAAAGTTATATAACTAGTGGCAGAATAGATAAAGAAAAAATGATTAAAGAAAATGGTGTTATACTTGTAAAGAATCAGATGTTTAGAGGGAAAGATAAATACTATGAACTTCCTCTTACCAATTTAAAAGTTGGAGATAGCTTCTATATTTATAAGAATGCGTCTATTATAAATACAAAAAATTTAAAAGAAAATAATGAAATAAATAATTTTAATAAAGATAATATGATAAAAGTTAAAGTATCAGCAATAGTAGATTATGCACCATATCCTATCTATGGTAATCCAAATCACTTAAAAATAATAACTTCAAAAGATGTTATGAAAAATATATCTAATATAGATGTAGGAAAAATTCCATATAAATCCGCAGGGATAATATTAAAGGATGAAAAAAAAGAAAAGGAATTTGAAAAGTGGATTCAACCTTTGGGGGACATGAATGGAATAAAGGTTATGAATACTAGTAAAGAAGCAGAAGAGACCAGAGCTAACAATCTTCAAATAAATATATTATTATATGGATTTGTAGCAGTAGTATCACTGATTGGAGTAGTAAATATAATAAATACTATAACTACTAATTTAATCTTAAGAAGAAAAGAAATTGCATCATTAAGTGCATTAGGAATGACTTATAAAAACATAAGATCAATGATTTTGACTGAAGGAATTCTTTACGGTGTATATGGTTCATTTTTGGGAGCTATTCTTGGAACAATACTATCATATTTTATGTCATCTTCAATGATAGGTATAATGGGATTTAAATGGGGCATTCCTTGGAAAACTATAAGTATTGCTGCTGGAGCGTCTATATTTATAGGGGTGATAGCAGTAATAAAGCCTTTAAATAGAATTAAAAAAGAAAATATTGTTGAAGTAATAAGAGGAGAACAATAAATAAGTTTATAAATTTATTCAATACACAATTTAACAGTTTATTGATTAAGAATTAAAGTTTACTTTAGAAGCTCTGTAAAAATATGGAACAGAGCTTTGTTTTTTTTATATAATTTTATATAATCATTTTATAAAGTTAAATAGGAGGGATTAAATTTATGAATAGAATACTTCTTGTAGAAGATGATGAAGGTTTAGCTTTAGGCATTGAATTTACACTTAAAGATGAAGGCTTTGAGGTTACAAGAGCTGAAGATGTAGAAGAAGCTCTAAAGGTTTTTAATGAAAATGAATTTGATGTGATCATATTAGATGTAATGCTTCCTGATGGAAGTGGTTATGATGTATGTAAATATATAAGAGGCAAAAGTGAAGTTCCTATAATATTCTTAACTGCTTGTGATGATGAGGTAAATATTGTTTTAGGATTAGACATTGGAGCAGATGATTATATAGTAAAACCATTTAAGGTAAAAGAGCTTATTTCAAGAATTAAGGCCATTCAAAGAAGATTTAGAAATGAAGTTTATAAAAAACATATATTTAAATCTAAAGATATAGTTTTGGATACAGAAACTGCAAAAGTTGAAAAAAGGGGAGAAGAAATAATACTTTCTTCGCAAGAGTACAAACTTATTTTAAATTTTATGATGAATCCTCAAAAGTTGATGAGTAGAGAAGAGATACTAGATAAATTAATAGATGGCTCAGGAGCGTATTTTGATACAAATACTCTTTCTGTATATATAAAAAGAATTAGAGAAAAAATAGAAGACGATTCCTCAAATCCTGAATATATAAAAACTAAAAGAGGTCTTGGGTATGAGTGGCATTTGGAAGTTGAAAAGGAGTAGTTAGGCATGACTAAATATTTTACTAATCCAGAACTAAAAAGAAGTTCATTAATTATTTTAGTATTAGCCTTTATTATGTTAATAACATCTTTTTTTATAATGAATAGAAGTTATAATAAGATAAAAATAAATTACACAGAAAGCACCATGGCTTTAGTAGGTGAAATAATTAAAAATCACCCAGAATTAAGTGATGAAATAATTCCTGTAATAACAAAAGGGGCTAATGAAGAAAGTATAGAAGTAGGTAGAAAAGTATTAAGTGAATATGGCTTTAATGAAAATTTAGAAATAAAGTTTATACCAACAATGAATGATAGTTATAATATGGCTTTAAAAGGTATACTTAGCTGTTTAGTAATATTTTTCATTATTATATTTTTACAAAATTCTATTCAGTATATAAGGATTTATAAAATCCTTGAAAGGCTTATAATGGCTGCAGAAAATATAGTAGAATACAATTTTGATATTGGAATTTATGAAAATGCAGAAGGGACTTTTGCAAAACTTGCTTACTCTTTCAATAATATGAGGGTAATTATAAGGAATAATTTTTTAGCTATACAAAAAGAGAAAAATTTTTTAGTAGATATACTTTCAGATATTTCACATCAGCTTAAAACACCTATATCATCTTTAATAATATATAATGATATACTTTTAAACAGGAATTTGGATGAAGAAAAGAGAAAAGAATTTTTAGAAAATAGTGGGAAACAATTAAATAGAATTGAATGGCTTGTAAAAAGTTTACTTAAAGTTGCTAAATTGGATGCTGGAGTAATAAAGTTTGAAAAACATAATTATGATATAAATGAAACTGTGAAGGATGCTGTTGAAGCACTTCAAGGGACAGCAGAAGAGGAAAAAATAAACCTTATATTTCATAAAAAAGATTCCCAAATTATGATGGCACATGATTCAAACTGGCTTAGTGAAGCAATTATAAATATAGTTAAAAATTCACTAGAGCATACAGCAGAGGGCGGAGAAGTAGAGGTTTTTACAGAAAGAACACCAGTGTGTATTAGAATTATTATTAAGGATAATGGAGAAGGAATTCCTAGAGAAGAAATCTTCAATATTTTTAAGAGATTTTATAAAGGGAAGAGGAGTAAGAAAACAGAGTCAGTAGGAATTGGACTAGCTCTTTCTAAAGCTATAGTAGAAAGTCATGATGGGATGATTGAAGTTAATAGCAAAGTTAAAGAGGGGACTATTTTTACCATCACTTTTTTAGCTACTAATTCAAATTTGGAGATTCTATAAAATATATTTTAAAATTACAGGAGAGAGCTAAAGGGGATATTATGAACATAGGATTGATAAGACACTTTAAAGTAGAGTGTGATAGAACTTTATTTATGACATCAGATGAGTTTGAGGCATGGGTAAAGAAATATGATGAAGATGATATTATAGAAAATGACATAGACTTAGGGCATATTAAGTGGGATAAATGCTTCTCTAGTGATTTGCATAGAGCTATTAAAACTGCTGAAAGCATATTTACAGAAAAAATGGTAAAAACTTACTTGTTAAGAGAAGTACCTATATCACCAATATTTAAAAGTAATGTTAAATTACCATATATATTTTGGGCCATAAGTGGAAGATGCGCATGGTTCTTTGAACATAAATCTCAAAAAGAAAGTAGAAAAGATACGGAAAAGAGAATAGATGAGTTTTTATCTAATATAGATTTAGACTCAAATGAAAATATATTAATTGTTTGTCACGGATTTCTTATGAATACATTACAAAAGAAACTTAAAAACAGAGGATTTAAAGGAAAAACTGTAAAAAGACCTAAAAATGGTACATTGTATTTATATACAAAATAGTTAATAGTATTAGAGCAGGTTTAAATAATAGAGTGTGGATTTTACCACACTCTATTTAATTTGTTAATAGTAAATAATTAACCCAATAATTAAAGCTATTTCTTATATGTGTTTAATGTTAATTTGATAATTTTAACCTGTTTATGGATTGTTTTACATAAAAAGTAATGATATAATTTACGGTAAGTTCAGATCCGCTAAATGTAGTACGGTTTCGTGGATTCAGAACAAGTACTTTATTTTCAAGGAGGAGTTTTTATGAAAAGCAAACATCTTATGTTAAGTGTGGATTAGCGTTAAGTATTGTTTTGACGTCAAATTTTTCAGCTTTTGCACAAGAAAATGTACCAAACAATAATAATCAAAAGTTTTAGAATTAAGACAGGTAAGGGTGGAGAAATTAAATGAAGATAGATTCAAAAAAAGCTATTTTGTGCATTATTGGCTGTATTTTAGGTGTTTTAATTATGGTAGCTCCAATAATAATTACAGGTCGTTTATATGATGAAAGTAAGATATTAGGAGGACTTCTTGTTAGTGAATTCATTATGAGAACCCTATCATTAATTATTGGATTTGGGGTTATTTATGATGCAATTAAAGTGTATTTTAAAGAAGGTTAATTCTTTAAGTTTTATATGAGATAGTAAAATCAGCTGTGTTGCTACAAGTATTGAATTTAGCATTAAAATAGGTATAAATTCTTGATGTAACTGAGTTTATACCTATTTTTGTGGATATTTTCCCATTAAATGGGCATAGCTTAATGATATTTGAATTAGCTTATATTTTCAATATAATATTCATGAGAGGATACATATCCATTCATTTATAAGTGATAATCTATAATTTCTTATTCCAAGAATCTTTTAGGGGTACTATTCTGTTAAATACTAGGTTTTTATCAGAAGTATATTTTTTATCTACACAAAAGTATCCATGTCTAATAAATTGATATTTGTTTTCTATAGGTGCATTCTTTAAAGAAGACTCTAATATACAATTTTTAAGTTTTATTAAGGAAGTTGGATTTATTCTTTCCTCCCAAGGTTTTGAGTTATCCTTTAATAACTCTTCATCAGAAATCAATTTATCATAAAGATGTACCTCTGCCTTAATTCCATGATTAGTTGATACCCAATGAATTGTTCCTTTAACCTTTCTACCAGTAAATCCAGAACCGCTTTTAGTTTCAGGATCATAACTGCAAAGTAGTTCTGTTATTTCGCCAGTAGATGGGTTTTTAACTATATCTTCACATTTTATAAAATAGGCTCCTTTTAATCGTACTTCTTTGCCAGGCGATAATCTGCGGAATCCCTTAATTGGATTTTCCATAAAATCCTCTCTTTCAATATATAAAGTCTTTGAGAAAGCCAATAATCTAGTTCCTAGCGATGGATTTTCACTATTATTTTCAATTTCTAAATAGTCCACTTTATTTTCATCATAGTTAGTTATAGTAACTTTTAGCGGATTTAAAACTCCCATAACACAATTCACTTTAGATTTTAAATCTTGACGTAAAGTGTGTTCTAGCAAGGAGATATCAATGGTGCTTTCATTTCTAAATACACCTATTTGTGATAGAAAATCTTTTATACTTTCAGGTGTAATTCCTCTGCGGCGTAATCCTTTAAGGGTAGGTAATCTTGGATCATCCCATCCATCCACATAACCACCAAATACCAGTTCTCTTAAATATCTTTTGCTAGTTACAACTCCAGTTAAATTTAGTCTTCCAAACTCTCGTTGTTTTGGTGGTTCTTTTATGTCAAGTTCTTTTAAGAACCATTCATATAAGGGTCTGTGATTCTTAAATTCAATGGAACAAAGAGAATGAGTAACGCCTTCTATTGCATCTTGTAATGGATGGGCAAAATCATACATAGGATAGATACACCATTTATCGCCAGTTCTATAATGATGAGCAAAGTTTATTCTGTATATTACAGGATCTCTAAGATTTATATTTGGTGAAGACATATCTATTTTAGCCCTTAAGACCTTTGAAGCAGCAGGAAATTCACCATTTTTCATCCTTTCAAATAAATCAAGGTTTTCTTCTATAGTCCTATTTCTATAGGGACTGTTTTTTCCAGGTGTAGTTAGTGTACCCCTATATTCCTTTATTTTTTCTGGTGTTAAGTCACAAACATATGCCTTTCCACGTTTTATTAATTTAATAGCAAATTCATATATCATATCTGAATAATCAGAACCATAATAAATTCTATCTTCAGTATAAAAGCCAATCCATTTAATATCCTCAATAATAGCCTTTACATATTCAATATCTTCTTTTAGTGGATTAGTATCGTCAAAACGTAAGTTGAATTTTCCACCATATTTATTAGCAATACCATAACTAATACTAAGAGCATAGGCATTACCAATGTGAAGGTAGCCATTTGGCTCTGGTGGAAAACGGGTACAGATATCTCTGCTAAAGCTCTTATTTTTAATATCTTCCTCTACAACTTTATCTATAAAATTTTGAACAATTATATTTTCATTTTTATCTGTTGAGTGACACATTTTGAATCCTCCCTTTTATAAAAAATAATGGTATTAGGCATCTGAAAGAAAATAATAGATCAAAGATGTTAGTATATTTTAAGCATATGAAATAAAATAGCTAGTTAAAGATGCGAAATATATTTTCCATCAGACAAGAAGACAGGTTTTCATGATAGTTTAACTATCATAAAACTCTGACGACGCAGTATGATGGAAAATAGGCTAATATACTGGTCTATTATTTTTTGAAGATGCCTTAAAATTAAATAATAAAAAAACTCTCACCTCCAAGACTTATTAGTCTTGGGGACGAGAGCTACTATCTTCGTGGTGCCACCCCAATTTATCAATATGTTGCCATATTAACCTTATCAGGTACGGTAGTGCTTAAATAACTTTAAGTTAAAATAAAATTAAACTACTTATACCTTAGCTCTGTAACAGGAGCTCCTGTCATAGCCTCCCCCTTAAAGTAAATTTTACATTCCTTAAAGGATCGGTATGAAGCTCAGAGGCTTGTTTCGATAGGGCATCTAAGGATGCCTAAACTTTTCTTTGCCTTTTTTCAGCTGCCAAGGCTCTCTGTAAAAGAAATAATTTATCTACTCTTCTCATCATTGCTTTATTATAGTATGTATTTTTTAACATATTTTATACTATTCAAAGTAATCTGTCAATGATACAAGGTTATACAATTGAGAATTGAAAATTGATAATGGACAATTGAGGATACTTCTCTTTTGGAGAGAAGTTTAAAAGTGATATACTAGCTTTTTATAGAAAATTTATTAAAGGAAATAATCTTTTGACAAAAGTAGGAGATTTAAATATAATATGTAACAATAACCTTTGTATAGGCCCGATAATAAGGTTTGGGTGTTTCTACTATACTACCGTAAATAGTATAACTATGAAGAAGTAATCCACGAAGGTTAAATATTTTTAAAGGGTGGATTGTTTTAATGAACAAGAGAATTTTTAAAGAACAAATTAGAGCGGCAGCAAAACATGAAACATGTGATTTAGTTATTAGGAACGTAAATATTATAGATGTATTCCAAAATGATATATTTACTAGTGATGTAGCTATAAAAAATGGATATATAGTAGGATTAGGAAATTATGATGGACAAACTATTATTGATGGTACTAATAAATATATATGTCCAGGACTTATTGATGCACATGCTCATATAGAGTCTTCTTTAACAACTCCAAAGGAATATTATAAAGCAGCACTTATTCATGGAATAACTTCAATGGTCACAGATCCTCATGAAATCGCAAATGTTTTAGGTGTTGAAGGCATAGAACTTATGATGAAATTAAGTGAGAATCTTCCTTTAGATTTCTATTTTATGCTTTCTTCCTGTGTACCAGCTACTAGCTTTGAAAGTTCTGAAGCAAATTTAGAAAGTAAAGATTTAAAACCATTTTATAATAATGACAGGGTACTAGGTTTAGCTGAAGTTATGAATTTTCCAGCAGTATTAAATTGTGATGATAATATGATTAATAAAATATGGGATGCAAAAGAAAAAGGGTTAGTTATAGATGGGCATGGTGCAGGATTTGATGAAACTATGATTAATGTCTATACAACTTCTAATATTACAACAGATCATGAATGTCATAATGGGGAAGAGGTTATAGATAGATTAAGAAGAGGTATGTATGTACTTATAAGAGAGGGGACTGTAGCAAAAAATCTTAAAGAACTGATTAAGGTTACTAGTATAGCAAATTCAAGAAGAATTTGTTTTTGTACAGATGATAAACATATAGATGATTTAATAGAGAATGGTAGTGTAGATCATTCAATTAAAATGGCTGTTAAACATGGATTAAAAGCTGAAACAGCAATACAAATGTCTACCTTAAATACAGCAGAATGCTACAACTTAAAACATAAAGGCGCTATTGCTCCAGGATTTATAGCAGACTTTATAATATTAGATGATTTGGAGAACTTTAAAATAAATTCTGTCTATAAAAATGGACAGTTGGTAGTAAAGAATAATAAATTAATAAATGAAGTAAAAAAAGATGAATATACATATGATATTAAAAATAGTATCAACATTCCTAAGCTTACTGAAAAAAGTTTTGAAATTGATTTAATAGATAAAAGTAAATTAAATGTTATTGAGCTTATACCAAATAAATTAGAAAGCAATAATTTAAACATAAATATTGATGAGTTAAGTAATAAAGAAAAATTTATTGCTGATATAGAAAAAGATTTAATTAAAATAGCAGTTATAGAAAGACATAAGGGAAATGGAAATATCGGATTAGGCATTATTAAAGGTTTGAATATTAAAGAGGGGGCTATAGCCACTACTATAGCACATGATTCTCATAATATGATTGTTAGTGGATGCAATGATGAAGACATGATTTTTGCTGCAAATGAGCTTCAAAAAATAGGTGGAGGCATAATAGTAGTTAAGAATAAAAGTGTTCTTGCATCAATCCAACTTGAAATTGCAGGGCTTATAACCAGCAGGATTTTAAATGAAGTAATTTCAGATTTACATAAGCTACATGAAGCTATAAATGAAATATCGCCAAATATAAAATTTAATCCATTTCTAACACTATCTTTCTTATCATTACCAGTAATACCGGCTCTAAAGATAACAGATAAGGGTTTATTTGATGTTACTAAATTTAAGTTTATAGAAGTAGCTGAATAGTTTATATTTAAAAAAAACTTCCCATAAAATATGGGAAGCTTCTAAGCTTTAAAGCTTAGATATATTGAAAATCGCCTTTAGGAGTGGTGTTGAAGAAGTCTACATATCCTATATTGAATATGTTTTTATTAATATTTTTTATGTTAATTTTGTCGCTTATTAACTTTGTGTATACTCCTATATATGCGATATCTCCTTGGAATATAGCACCATATATAATGCCGTCTTTTTCTATTATCTTTTTATAAACTTTTCCATCATCATATATATGAACATTAAAGCTATCATCTGGTGGATTAGGTATGCCTAGAGATACTGTATCAATTTCAAAGAAGTTCATAGAGTTTTTAAATCCAAAAAGATCTTCTATTTCTTTTTCTCTATTTGCCATATTGTGTGCTGCAACTATTCCTTGTTTTACAGCTAAAGGCCATATGCCTGGCTTTCCTGCACAGACATCACCAGCAGCATAAATATTGGTTTCTTTAGTTTCACATTTAGAATTTACCATAATTCCTCTGTCAAATTCAATAGTAGTGCTACTAATAAAGTCTGCATTTGATTTAACTCCTGCTGCAACTATTGCCATATCAGCATCTATCACAGTACCATCATCTAATAACAATCCTTTAAAATTACCATTTTCATTTAATAAAGCACTTTTAGCAAGGTGACCAGTGAATATTTTTGCACCTCTTTTTTGTAATTCATGCTCGTAAGCTTTTGCAGTTTTTTCATCTAATTGAAGTGATAAGATGTTTTTACCCATTTCAATTATGTATACTCTAATTCCTCTTTCTAATAATTCAGTTGCCATATCAATTCCTATTAGCCCACCGCCTATAACTACAGCAGATTGACAGTTATGAGAGGCTTTATCAATAGCCAAGGAATCCTCTAAATTTCTTAAAGTAAATACATTTTTAGCTTCTCTTAGATTTTCTACAGGAGGAATAACCGCAGAAGAACCTGTAGCTATTAAGAGTTTATCATATTCAATTAGAGAATTATTATCAAGAATTACTTGTGATTTTTTAGGGTCAATATTAGATACAGAAACTCCTTTTATCCAATGGATATTATTCTTTTCAAAAAAAACTTTTTCAATAAAAGAAAGACTTTCTATATCTCTTTTTTTACTTACATAGAGGTGAAGCATACATCTAGAATATACATTTTCATCCTTAGAAATAATAGTAATATCACCTGTTTTATCTAAGCTACGTAAAGTTCTTGCAGCATTAATACCAGCGGCACTGGCACCTAATATTACATACTTCATTAGTTATTCACCTCCACTAGATATATTGCCTCAGTAGGACAACTTTCTACGCAGCGAGGAGTTCCTCTATCTTTGCACATATCACATTTAACTATAATTTTTTTAGTATTCTTATCAGGTTTTAGAACCCCATATGGGCATGACATAATACACATAAAACAAGAAGCACATCTATTTTTATCATAGTTTACTATGCCTAAATTTTCATCTTTAGTCATAGCACCACTCATACAAGTAAAGACACATTCAGGTTCACTGCAGTGGCGACATATAATAGGTGCAGGACTTAAATTTTCATTAAGTTCTATATGATTTCTACTTTCATTAGAAGTATCTTCTAAGTCTAAATCATAAATAGACTTTCCACTTTCATTATGTTCTGCCATACATCCTAAAACACATCCAAGACAAGCCATACATTTATCTTTGTCTATCATTATTCTTTTCAATTTTATGGCCCCCTTTTTAAATATTCAGTGCTTTTCTTTTATTAAGAATTATTTCTTCAAGTTTGTCAGCTGTGCTTAATACATCGTCGTCTAATATAAGTTTTCCACCAGTTAAGTTAACTAAATCTTGAGTTAAAACTTTTGTAACTACCTTACTACCTGTAATAAAAGGTGGTTTTGCTAAATGAAGAGGAAGTCCTAAGGCAAGTCCAAAAGCACCATCTGCTAAAGCTTGTTCTTCTAACCATTGTGGTGCAGATAGAACTAATGGTAGATCAGGCAAGTCAACATTAAGTAATTTTGCAAGTTCAGTAGCCACCGCTTCAAGTCTTCCAATAGCAAGACATGGACCAAAGTTTAATACTGGTGGTATTCCTAAACTTTCGCATACTTCTCTTAAGTTTTCTCCTGCAAATTTTGCGGCTTTTGGAGACATCAAACCCACATTTTCAAGTCCACCACTTGAGCATCCAGCGGAAAGAACTATTATATCTCTTTTTATCAATTCTTTTGTAAGTTCTACAGTAAATACATCATGACCACCAGATACAAGATTTGAACATCCAACAACTCCTGCTACACCTTTTATTTTTCCTTGAGCGATTAAATTTAATAGTGGCTCGAAAGTTCCACCTAAGAAATTCTTAAGGGATGTTTCACTAATTCCAGTCAAAGTGTCATCATTTCCATGGTTCTTTGGTAAGTTAATCTCAACATTACCTCTTCTTTTATTATGGCTATTTATTGCTTCATCAATAATACGATTAGTTATCTTTTCTTTTTCTCTATAAGAATAATTAATATACTCTGCGTTTTGTTTTTTAGCTACATCGTCAATACAGATCATTTTTACCATTAACTCATCAGTAATTGGTTCTATTCCAGGGAAAGTACAGTTAAATTCTGATACTATTAAATCAATAGCACCAGTAGAAATTAATGCTTCACTGGTAAAGTTATTTCCTGAATGACCGGCAAATACTTCTTTATAGTGTTCACCTCTTAATTGCAAATCTTGGCCAACACAGGTTGAGCCTACTAATTTAAAGCCTTTAGCACCAATTTCTAGAGCTTTTTCTATAATTTCAGGATTGGAAAGTCTATCCTGTAAATCTGCTATAAATGAATGCTGGTGACCGGTAATCATAATATTTATATAATCAGCATCTACTACTTTAAAACCTACACTTGCAGATCTTATCTTTGGTTCACCAAGCATTATGTCATTTAATAAATTAGTTAAAACTAAACCGTAAAGACCAGTAGAAATACCTAGACTAAGAGAATGTAAAAGCATATTTACTGGGTCACTGTTTAGATTAGTAGATGTTTTTACAGTTGCATCAAAGACTTCAGATTTTGCGCCTCCAGGAAGAATGGATAAATCTTGCCATTTTTTAAATCTAGGTCCATAAGCTAGTTTTTTAACTAATTTCATTTTTTCAAATCTAGGTTTATAAAGATCTTTAAGGACTTCTTCTGCTAATAACACAGCTTTTTCATGATCATCTTTTCCTTCTATTTCAAACAATTGACAAAGTTCATTTAATGTTGCCTTGCCTTTAATAATTCCTTTGTTTTTACCTGTTTCTTTTAGGTTCCAAGCAGTATTTTCAACTACGTGTAGATAACAGGCACTTCCAGCTGCTACAGCTCTTAAGAAATTTCTTGCAACTATAGTGTCTGCTGTTGCACCACATACACCTTTTGGAGCATTAGGGGTTATACGACAAGGTCCATTAGCACAAAGTTTGCAACATACACCTTGTAGTCCAAAACCACATTTTACACCTTGTTTTTCCATCCTATGGTGAGCAGTATCAAATTTAAGTTCTGCAATAAAATTTTCTAATACTTTATCCGCAGAATTACAAGTAGATTTTTTTTCATTGATAGACATGTTAAACCCTCCCTATTATAGATGCATTACCTTAAAACTTAATGTCTAAGTATTTTAATTTATAACTTAAAGTAATGAAAATTTGACAATGGACAGAGAATTCGCCATAAATGTCCATTGTTAACGATTAACTATCAATTTCAACTAATGTAAATTGAAATAATTTAAAGACACGTTTCTATGAATCTATATATTAAAAGTCATAAATGTATATGTATGAATGTGCACCAAATAGATAAACATATACCAAAAAGGTATAATATACTTCGTAAAAGTTAGGGGATTACCCCTAAACTATTTTTTGCACATCTAAAATTTATGTTATTTTATAATTTCTTTAAAATTGATTTTAGATAATTCTTCTACCAATTTTTTTTGAACAGTAAATAATGCACTATGAATAGCACATTTATTTGGTCCACGAAGATTACATTTCTCCGGTTCATATAAACAACGGTTTAAATATATAGGTCCTTCTATGGCTTCTATAACATCTTTTAGAGATATTTCCTCTGGGTTTTTATTTAAAGCATATCCGCCATTTATACCCATATAGGATTCTACTAGTTTCGCATCTCTTAGTTTTCGTAGAAGCTTTAATAGAAATCTTAAAGGTATATTTTCTTTCTCAGATATGGTATTAGCGCTTACAATAGTACCTTTTTCTAATTTGGATAAATAAAGTATTACTCTTAAAGCATAGTCTGTTTCTTGCGTTAGTCCCATAATCTTCTCCTTTATTAAAGTTATACCAAACTGGTCTATTTTTAATATATTCTATATTTTGTGAAAAGTCAATATGAATCATTAAAAAATGATTATTTAATATTAAAGGTAGTATAATCTAATTTATATTTTTAAATTAAAATTTTATGAGATTAGGAATGTCTTTTAAAAAGTACATTATAATTACCGCTTGTAATATCAGTATTGTTGGTAAACCAAATTTAAAATACCAATGCTTAGTTTTATGTCTAAAAATATTCATTCCTAATAAACATCCTAGAGATCCGCCTAATAAGGCTATTAAAAATATGTTTTTTTCAGGAATTCTCCATTTATGTTTTTTAGCCTTCCTTTTATCTAAAAACATTATATAAAATCCTATTATATTAATAATTACTAAATAAGGTAAAATCAAAATTCCATCTCCTTTTATAATACAAATTAATAATACAAGTATAGCATAAAAATTATTTAGAGCTTAAAAAACAAAGGATGACTATAAAATTTTTTTATGAATTCAACACTAAATCTATTTATTGTTACAATAAAACTTAAAATATGAAGAGAACTAAAAAATAAAAGTAATTGTATAAATTATTTCTATAAATGGCAAATTTTGTTGAGATAATTAAATAAAATAAATATAATTAGTATAGTAAGAGTATTATTCAATTTTTTTATAAAATAGGGCATATTCCACATAAATAATAATTGTTTATAATTTTAACTCTAAATAAGGGGCGAAAATATGGGAGGGTATTTATATGATATGTGCAAAATGTGGGGAAAAGTTAACAGAAGAGATGATAAATTCAGGTTTATGCTATCAGTGTGGACAATATATATGCATCCAGAAAGAAACTGAAATATTTAACGAAAAATTAAAGGAAGAAAAATTACAGAAGAAAAAATTACAAGAAAAAGTATTGAAAGAACAAATAGAAAACTTTCTTATGACTACTGGATACAATTTTGAGGAATACAAAATTATAAAATACAACAAAGTTATTTGTGCAGAAACTGTTATAGGCACTGGTTTCTTTAGTGAATTTTCTGCAAGTCTTTCTGATTTTTTTGGAGTTGAAGATGAAGGATTTGCTTCTAAGTTGGATGAAGCAAGAAGTAGTGCAACCCATAAATTAATTCGTAAGGCTATTAATGTAAATGCTAATGCCATTTTAGGACTTGATTTTGATTACGCACTATTTAGTAAAAATATTATTGCTGTAATTGTAAATGGTACAGCAGTAACTGTTGAAAAGTTATAGAAATATCTATATTAAAGAATGTTTCATTCCAAAATTATTTTTCATAAAAAGTTATAATTAAAATTTCAAAATATGAATAATAGAAAGAAATATTAAAAATAAGTTGACATTTTAAAAAATAATGAATATAATTTTATTAAATAGAATAAATTTTAATCCAGTGAAGAGGGAGAGTAATTAAATTTAGGTTCGTTAAAGAGAGCTGGGGATGGTGGAATCCTAGCATGAAAGAGTTTAATGAATGGGCCTCAGAGGAATAAAGGGAAATCTTTTTAGATAGTACCAGTTATCGTGGGCTGCACGTTATAGCGGATAGAGTATGTTAGTACTTGAAGTTGAGAGGCGTATAGTATATGTATAAACTTTTAGTACTTAAGGTATTATAGATTTGTAACTTGTACTATTTTTTTATTGTGTAAAGTTTATTTATTTTTAAGTTTATAAATCTATTGATTCTTAAGTAAATGAAAATTAAGCTTATTAAGGTAGTTATACATATATTGCAATTTAGGTGGTATCGCGGATAATATCTCCGTCCTATTGATTTAGGGCGGAGTTTTTTTATTTATAAAGAAGAGGGTAGAGAGTAAAGTATTTTAGGGGGGAGTAGTATGGTGTGAAAGTGTATTTTAAAGAAATATATAAATAATAAAAAATTAAATGGATTTAGGTATATGAAAAAATACACTATCATATCAACTAGTTATTTTTTCAATATGCCTCAGGAGGAGTGAGAATATGAATATAAAGAAATTAACAATTAACGCATTACTTTTAGCTGTAGGTGCACTATTACATCAAATTACCCCTGCATTAGGATTACCAATGCAACCAGATTTTGCTTTGGCAATGTTATTTATAATAATCATATTAAACAAGGATGATTATAAAGCTTCTTTAGTAGCAGGTATAGTAACAGGAGTATTTACGGCTATGACCACAAAGTTTCCAGGAGGTCAAATACCAAATATATTAGATAAGTTGATAACAGTAAATTTTGTATATATATTAATCTTTGTAATTTGTAAATTTAAATCTTTCAAGAAATTAAGTGAAGAAAAACAAAATTATATAATAGCTTTGGTAATATTACCTATAGGAACCTTAATTAGCGGAATAATATTTTTATTATCAGCACAAATAATAATAGGATTACCAGCATCATTTACAACATTATTACTAACAGTAGTACTACCAGCTACAGTGATAAATTTAATAGCGGGTATGTTCTTATATAAAGTGGTGAACTTATCTTTAATCAGAGCTTCTTATTCAGTAAAAAGATAGTGTTGCTTTAGTAAAATCTTAGATTAGAGGTGTTTTTATGAAAAAAGATATAATCTTAACTGGTGACAGACCAACAGGGAATTTACATTTAGGACATTATGTAGGTTCTTTAAGAAGTAGAGTTCAATTACAGAATACAGGAAAGTATGAAACATTTTTATTAATTGCAGATCAGCAAGCACTTACTGATAATGCAAGAAATCCAGAGAAAATAAGAAATAATTTAATAGAAGTAGCTTTAGATTATTTGGCTGTTGGTATAGAACCAAGAAAATCCATAATTTGCGTTCAATCACAGATATCAGAACTGCATGAGCTGACAATGTACTACTTAAATTTAGTAACAGTATCCAGATTACAGCGTAATCCAACAGTTAAAGAAGAAATTAAACTGAGAAATTTTGAAAATAGTATACCAGCAGGTTTCTTAACTTATCCAGTAAGTCAAACAGCTGATATTACAGCATTTAAAGCCAATATTGTTCCAGTAGGAGAAGATCAATTACCTATGATTGAACAAAGTCGAGAAATTGTAAGAGCTTTTAACTCTATATATGGAAAAGTTTTAGTCGAACCTGAAGCATTACTACCAAATGAAAATAGTTCCTGTAGACTACCCGGAATAGATGGAAAATCTAAAATGAGTAAATCTTTAGGAAATGCAATATACCTATCAGATGATGAGGACATTATAAAGAAAAAAGTAATGAGTATGTTTACTGATCCTAAACATTTAAGAGTTGAAGACCCAGGAGAAGTGGAGAATAATCCAGTATTTATATATTTAGATACTTTCTGCAAAGATAGTTCTGCTTTAGAAGAGATGAAGGAACACTATAAGCGAGGTGGACTTGGGGATGTAAAAATAAAGAAATATTTAAATGAAATTCTACAAGCTGAGATATCACCTATAAGGAAAAGGAGAGAAGAATTCCAGAAAGATATTCCGAGCATATATAAAATGCTATACGAGGGAAGTGAAAAAGCTAGAGAGGTAGTAGCTAGAACACTAAAAGAGGTTCGTGAAGCAATTGGTATAGAATATTTTGATGGAAGAATTTAATTAATAAATAAAAACATAGTTGTAACACAATTGTTTTACAACTGTGTTTTTATTTATTATGATAATAATTTTTCTCTTATTTATATTTTGACGAGATGATAATTAGATTCTGTGATTATTTAAAGTTTAAATATTATATTTACCTACAAAGAAAATAATGGTAGAATATTATTGAACGGTATTTAATAATATTACGATGTTCAATAATATCTATTCTATTGGAGGGAAAAATGGGAACTACGGAAAGAAGACAGCTTGAAAGAGAGCTTATAAAGAAGAAGATACTAGAGGCTGCAAGTGATATATTAGCTAAAGAAGGATATGAAAATTTATCTATACGGAAAATTGCTAAGAGAATAGAGTATTCACCAGGCATTATTTATCATTATTTTAAGGATAAAGATGAAATAGTAACTTTGATTGTGGAGGAAGGATACGGAAGGATATTAAAGACAATAAGTAAAATTCCTATAGATATTGAAAATCCAGATAAATCAATAGTAGATGGTTTAAAAGCCTATATTGAGCTTATACTTGAAGTACCAGAGCAGTTTAGAGCAATTGTAATGAACGATATTGAAGGTATACAAGATAAAGTAAATATGCTAGATGAAGGTGTTTCAAAGGAGAGAAAGAGTATAGAATCTATGTGTAAGTTAGTTTCATTAGGTATTGAAAAAGGTATATTTAGAGAAATGGATGTTGAGCTTACTGCACAGATTATATGGACATCTACCTATGGGCTTCTTTCTAGATTAATTTTAGAAAAAAACATTTCTAAGAAGCAAAAAGATAGACTTATAGATCATCATTTTCAAATTCTTATCAATGGATTATTAAAATAAAGGGAGATTTCAAAATGAAAACACTTATTATTTATGGATCTAAGCATGGATGTACAGAAAAATGTACTATGATTTTAAAGGATAAGCTTAAAGGAGAGGTTACAGCTATAAATATAAGAAATCAAGATATACCTAATATAGAGTTTTTTCATAATATCATTATTGGTGGTTCAATTTATATAGGTAAAATTCAAAGTGAAATAAGAAACTTTTGCTTTGAAAATATTAATATCTTAAAAAATAAAAAAATTGGATTTTTTATATGTTGTATGAACAGAGATAATGAAGAGATGCAATTAAATAGTTCTTTTCCAGAAGAATTGTTAACTCATGCATCGGCAATAGGATATTTTGGCGGAGAATTTATATTTAAAAATATGAATACTCTGGAAAGATTCATAGTAAAGAAGGTAGCTAAAACTAATAAAGATATATCAAATATTTCAGAAGAAAATATAAATAAATTTGCAAAGTTAATAAATAATATTTAGCTTAGAGAGGAGTAGAGTTTGAGGGTAGTAATACTTGATGGATTTGAAGAAGAAAATCTTATAGGTGATATACTTAAAAAGATGCTTGAAGGAAAAGGCGAGGAATTTTCATATTTTAAGCTTAAAGATATGAATATATTGCCCTGTAGAAGTTGTGGAGCTTGTTCACATAAAAGTCCAGGTAAGTGTGTTTTTGAAGATGACATGCCTAGCATAATTAAAGCTTTTGCGAAAAGTGATGTAATGATAATGCTTACCCCTATAAGGTTTGGAGGATATTCCTCACAGTTGAAAAAAGCTCTTGATAAATTCATGGCAGTAGGTCTCCCACTCTATATGGTTAAGGATGGTCATATGCTTCATCCGATGCGATATGATAGTAAATTGATAATTGGAATAGGGATAGCTTCAAAGTATGTGAGAGGTGCAGAGGATAATTTTAGAACCTTAGTAGAAAGAAATGGATTAAATATGCAGTGCACACAGAAAAATCTTATATTTAAACCATTAGATAATATAAGAAAAATAAAGCATGAAATAGAGGATGTCCTTAGAGGGGAGGTTTAAATATGGAGAGAAAAGATTTCTTATATTAAATGGAAGTCCTAGAAAGAAAGGAACTTCCTATAGCTTTGGACGTACAATAAAAAAGCTTATAGAAGAAGAAGGTAGTACTGCTGAAATTATACACATTATTGATTATCTTGACAAAAATAAAAATATTAATGATTTAAAAAGTATTATTTTACAAAGCGATATCATAACTTTCATATCCCCTCTGTATGTAGATACGCTTCCTTATCCTGCCATTTGGTTCTTTGAAAAACTCACCGTTGAATTTGCAGATGAACTTCAAGGGAAGAGTTGTTTTGCAATAGCTCAATGTGGATTTCCAGATATAATCCTTTGTGAGCCTCTTCTAGAATCTTGTAGGTATTTTGCAGAGGAGACAGGAATGAAATGGATGGGAGGCTTAGCTTATGGAGGAGGCGCAATAATAAATGGAGAATTGCTAGAGAATTTAGGGAGGAAGGGAAAGAAAATTACCACAGCTTTTAAACTTGCACTGAAAGATGTTTTTTATGGGAAAACAATATCTTCTGAATCTCAAAAACTTCTAACAGTAAAAATTCCTAAATTTTTTTATCCACCATTGGTAGCTTTTTTAAACTATAATTCAAGAAAAACTGCAAGAAAGTATGGGGTTACAGACCTTAGTAAAAGAACTTATCTTGAATAAAAATAAATTTTTGTATTAGTCATATAAATTGAAATAACTGGTTAAAGCTGTTTAGAATATCTTTCATGAGATAAGGACATTGATTTTGCTAACATTATGGAGTTCAGTGAACATAGTTTCTAAACATATTAACTAGTTATTTTTATATACCTTATATAATATTTAGATAAAATTATTAAGGAGAGAAGTAAAATGAAGAAATCTATAAAAATTCTTATTAGTATAGTAATTATAATCTTTATAGTTGCAACCGCTGGATTTTTCTATATAAAATCTATTGAACTACCAAATATTGAAATTAAAAATATTAATATTAAAGATATTAATGATGGTTCTTATATTGGAGAATATGAAGCTGGACCAGTAAAAGCTGTTGTAAAAGTCGAGGTAATAGGTAATAAGATTAAGGATATAAAAATTGAAAAACATGAATGTGGACTAGGGAAAAAAGCGGAAAAAATAACAGATGAAATTGAAAGCTTGCAGACACTGCAAGTTGATGAAGTTAGTGGTGCCACGCTAAGCAGTAAAGTAATTTTAAAGGCAGTTGAGATTGCTCTTGAAAAGGGAAAAGAATAAATAACAGAGATATAAACTCATTAATCTTAGTAAGGTGCTTATTATAAAATATTTTGGTAAGAATAGAGAGAGTAAACTTAGGAGTGTAGAATATAGGTTGTTGAAATAAGAAAATAAATATTTCCTATAAAAGTTTTTGAATATGACAGACAGCTGTCAACTTTAAAATGATAAGATTAACTAAAGTATCTTAAAAATTTAATGATGTTAGGAGCGACGAAGATGAATTATGAAATAGTTAATATACAAGAAAAGATTGTAGCTGGAATAGGAGTAGAAACTACCAATAAAAATATGAAAGCTATGATAGATATTGGTATGCTATGGGGAAAATTTATAGGAGAAAAAATAATAGATTCTATTCCAATGAGGGTAAATGAAAAAGCTATAGGCTTATATACAGAATATGAAGGTGACTATACAAAACCATATAAATTTTATTGTGCTGTTGAAATAAGTGGGGTTATAGAAGAGAAGGATGATATTGTTACTAAAGTAATACCATCAGGTAAATATGCAAAGTTCACAGTAAAAGGTCATATGCAAAAGGCAGTAGGAGAAGCTTGGGGAAAGATTTGGAACATGGATTTAGATAGAAAATATAATTGTGATTTTGAAGTTTACCATAATGATAGTGAAGACATAAATAACCAAACTATTGATATTTACATTTCTTTAAATTAGATTTAAGGTGTATAAAAATAAATTTAATATCAAAAACTAAAAAAGATTTCCATTTTATATGGGAATCTTTTTTTAAAAACAATAATTATATAATTTATAGTTTATTTTAATAACTATAAAAAATTGCAATCTAACCAGTTAGTGATAGCTATAGAATTTAGTCTCTTTTTGTTAATAATCATATGAATATTTAATGGAGGATGGAAAGAGTGAGAAAAACCAACCTTAAATGAATTTAAGAATGATCCTAAAATATTTAATATAGACAGAACATTTTAAAGTTATTAAAAGAGAATTTATTGTTTAAAAAATTTTCAATTTTAAAGATTTAGTAGCAGAAGCCAATTATGTTTTATGCTACTATTTTTATAAAGAATTTTAAATATTAAATAACAGAGAAAATACTTTTTCATATTATGTACTAACCAATAGTTTTGAGGTTAGATATGTTTGAAAAAGATATTTTAAAAGACATTTTAAATAAAGCTCCAGAGATAGAGGTTGATGATAAATCAAAAGTAGTGTTTATAAGTGATTGTCATAGAGGGGATGGCACTTGGAAAGATGCGTTACTTCCTAACAGAAATATATATATGGCTGCACTTAGTTACTATTACAACAATGGTTTTACTCAAATTGAAATTGGTGATGGAGATGAACTTTGGAAGGTGCCTAAAATTGTTAATATATATGAAGTCCATCAGGATATTTTTGAGATGTTACTAAAGTTTAAAAATGATAATAGATTTTATATGATTTTTGGAAATCATGATGCAGTAAAAAATACTAAAAAGTTTAAGAAAGATATTGAAAAGTTAAGGTTTGATTTGGAGAAAAGAACATTATACAATTTATTTCATAATACACCTATATATGATGGATTGACCTTGCTTTATAGGCCGACTAATAGGAGGGTGTTTGTGGTACATGGGCATCAAGTAGATTTTATGAATTATAATTTAAGCTTTGTAACTGGATTTTTGGTTAGATATGTTTGGTCATTTCTTGAACAAGTCTTTGGATTTAAGAACCTTACAAGCCCAGCTAAAAATAATTCTAAAAGAACAAAAGTCGATAAAAAATTGGAACAATGGGCTAAAAATAATAATCAGCCTATTATAGCAGGACATACGCATCGTTCAAGATTACCAGAGGAAAAGAAAAGCATTTATTTTAATGATGGCTGCTGTGTTCATCCTTATTCCATGAGTTCTATAGAACTAGAAAATGGTAAGCTCACTTTAGTTAAATGGAGTGTTATATCTCTTGAAAGCGGTATATTGTCAGTAAAAAGACAAGTAATTGGTGGACCAGTAGCTCTTAAGAATATTTAATTAGATCTATATCCAAATGATATATTTACCTTTCTTTAAAATCTCTATTAAATATATTTCAATAAAAATTCACCATAAATTATATAAATTCTACTAGAGATTTATATAATTTATGGTTTAGTCTGTTTACATTTTTAGATTTTCATCAATCATTTTATGAACTAATTCTAAATAATCTCCTTTATAATCAAGAGCTTTATTAGCAATTAACACAGCTATACCGTGAACTAAACTCCACATAGTTAAAATATTTAAAGTATACATGTCTTTATCTAAATTCATTGAGGAAAGATAAAATTCAGCACTTTCCTTAAAAACATTAAATGGACTATTTATATGGCATAAAAATTTATTATCTTCAACAACAATGGGGGAAGTATGTTCTGTAAGAAAAAGAAATTTCAAGTACTCAGGGTTTTCAACCATAAATTTTACATAGCACTTTCCCATTTCAATAATTTGAGCTCTTGGATCATCAGAACAATTTATAGTTGCCGTCATAAGTGAAGATTTAAAGCTTTCTATAACTTTAAGAGCAATTTCATTAATAAGTGTATCTTTGTCTTTGAAATGCTTATAAGGTGCTGTATGGCTTACTCCACACATACTAGCAACTTTTCTCAATGAAAAACCTTCAAAGCCTTCTTTATTTAGAAGTAATAGTCCTTTATCTATCATATCTTCTTTTAAAGTACCATGATGATATTTTTCTTTAGTCAATTTTATACACCCGTTGCCAAAACTTTATAAAACTCTATAAAGTTTGTTTAATTCCCTATTCGACGTACCCCATTTTGCCAAAGCTACTTTGGTTTGTATAGCACTCCGAGGGCTTAACTTCGGATACAACGAATCCTACACCTCAAACATAACTGTTTAAGTAGTTATGCCGAATATTTGCTTAAATTAATTGAAGCATTAAAATCTCTGTCAATTACTGCTCCACATTCTTCGCAAATATAAGTTCTTTCAGATAGTGATAACTTATTCTTTATATGTCCACACTTACTACAAGTCTTTGATGATGGATACCATTTATCAGCTTCAATAAATTCAATTCCATAAAACTTACATTTATATTGAAGTTGTCTTTTAAAGTCATATAATCCTTGCTGTGCTATAGCTTTAGATAAATGACGATTTTTTATCATACCTTTAATATTAAGTGTTTCCATAACTACTCTTGACGGCTTGGTTTTCACTATCTTAGTAGTTGCTTGGTGTAAGTGATTGTGCCTAATATTAGACAACCTCCTATGAAGTAATCTAATCTGCTTTTCAAGTTTTATAATGTTGCTGGTTTTGACGAACTCCCTTCCTTCTTTATTTAATTCATATTTCCTTGATATTTTACGTTGCAACCTACGTAATCTTTTTTCTAATTTCTTAACTAATCTTGTTTTATTAATATTTTTAAAAGTCATTCCATTGGAGCATATAGCAAGGTCTTTAATCCCAACATCTATACCTATGCTTTCGTCAGTTAGCTTAGCTATTGGAGTTTCTTTTTCAATACCTACATATAAGTACCAATACTTTCCGTCAAAACTTACTCTTGGATTAGTATATTTAACATTCATTGGGAGTTGCTCTGCTGTTTTAACCCAACCTACTTTTTCAATTAAAACCATCTTAGATTTAACTTTTAATTTTATATTGTCATTATAAAATGATGGTTTACTTTTTCTTCTACTTTTAAATCTTGGTTTATCTGCTAATCCTTTAAAAAATCTTTTATAAGCATTACAGCTATCTTTTACAGCTTGTTTTGCTACATTGTTAGATACTTCATTAAGCCAATTTAGTTCATCTTTTTTAAGTTTAGTTAATTCTTTTCTCAAATCACCATCATTAATAAATTTGTCACCATTCTTATAATTTTCTTCTTGTTTTGCAAGTGTCCAATTATATATAAATCTTGCAGTTCCAATAGATTTCCAAAGTTTTTGTTCCTGATCTATGTTTGGAATAATTCTAACTTTCTTCGCCAGTATCATTCTCTAACAACTCCTTAATCATTTTCTTTGCCTTATTTGCTCTTTTGGCTTGTAATCTACAACTAAAAACTGTAACTATTTGAATTAAATCTTCTACTAACTCCTGTTCTTCTATCTTTTTAGTATTATCTACAATTTCAATAGTTATCCCATACTTATTACATAGATTTTCTATTATTTTAAGTCCAGATCTTAGTAATCTATCTTTATATAGAATTACTAATTTTCAATCTGACGTTCTAAATCGTCCTTTTGCTTATGTGAACTAACTCTACAATATCCAATTACTTTTTTATTTTTAGTTTCAATGTCTTTAATTCTTAAAAAATGATTAAGTTGTTTTTGTGAATAATACCTATATCCTGTTGAACCAACATGATGAGGTTTAATAATATTTAATTTATATCACCTCTTGAACTTATAGTAATAAAAATATTATATGAATTCAATAAACGTATATAATGTTTTATTACTGTTATTGCACCCTCCAAATTGAATTTAATATAAAAATTGTATCATAATATGTTGACAGTGTAAACTTATATAATGTATAATTTCGGTATAAAGTTTACAATGTAAACTTTCTGGGTTTTATAATAATTTTGATAGGGGGATATTATGAGAATATTGATTATAAGTGATGATTCTAATAAAGAAGATATTGGTTCTAATTTACAAAAAAAATTAGTTTATGAACTTCAGGAAAGAAATTATAACTATAAGAATTATAATATAGAAAATTCCGATTTAACTCATTGTATAGGCTGTTTTAAATGTTGGCTTAATACACCAGGAATATGTATATATGATGACTTAGCCAGGGAAATTAATAATAGTGTTGTATGGAGTGACATATGTATATTACTTACTCCAGTAAAGTATGGTTGTTATAGTCCAGCTATAAAGAGGGTATTAGATAGAAGTATAGGTAATATTCTCCCTTTTTTTAAAATGATAAATGGTGAAATGCATCATGCTCCACGTTATGATAAATATCCACAGCTAGTTATGATAGGTTATGGAGAGGAAATAACAAGCCAAGAAGAAAAAACCTTTCAAGATTTAAATAGGGCAAATGCAATAAATTTTCAAAAAAGCATGGCAAAGACATATATATGTAAAAATATGAAATATATAGATAAAATTATTAATGATTTTATCAAATTCCTTGAAAATATAGGTGGTGATAAATAATGAAAAAAGTATATCTTATCAATGGAAGTCCAAGAGGTAAAAATAGTGCATCCCAGTATTTTATTAATGAAGTATGTAAATTACTAGATAAAGAGAAAGTTGAGATAAAGAAAATAAGTATAATAGACTTTAGAAAAAGTATAGATAAAGAAGAGATATATACAGAAGCAATTAATTCAGATAATATAATTTTTACTTTTCCTCTATATGTAGATTCTTTACCTTCAACAGTAATAGAATTTTTAGTTGGATTTGAAAACTTTATTAAAAATAAAGAAAGCTTTATGGATGAAAGAAGACTACCAAGAGTGTATGCTATAGTCAATTGTGGCTTCTTTGAAGGTGAACAAAATAGATATGCTATTCAGATTATAAAAAATTTTTGTGATAAAGTACATTTTATATGGAGATTTGGGATAGGTATAGGAGCTGGTGAGTTCATGCGAGAAACACAAAACAATATCCCTCTAAATAGAAATCCGAAGCAGAAGATTTATAAAGCGCTTCAAGATATGAAAGAGGATATAGAAAACAATGTGGAAGTGTCTAAAAGTAATATATTTGAATCACCTCAATTCCCTAAATTTTTATTCAAGTTTATGGGAAATAGAGGTTGGATAAAGATGGGTAAATTAAATAAGATCACTAAAAAAGAACTTTATGCAAAACCTTATGCCAAATAGAATAGTGCATTAGAAATAGTATAACTTAAATTGGCGGGTATATAATTGTGTACTAGTGATAATGATAATTAGATTAGCTAATTTATTTTTAGAACAAATAATTACTCAGCTTTTTAATTATGAATTCAATAGTTTTAATTATAATACTACAAAGTACTGATTATCTTCTATATATTAATTTTAGAACTCATTAGTTTATATTATACATTAGCCGCAGTCTTTAAAACTGCGGACTTTTTACTTTATTCATATAAATCTCCTGCTAGTCTTTTTAAGACATCTCTATTTAAAACTATCAATAGATTATTTTGTTTTTTTATAATCTTTTCTTTATAAAACTTATTTATAACCCTAATTAAATGCCTGTAGCTCGTACCTAATATTTCTGCAATCTCTATTAAATTATCTGCTACTATTCCATCTAAGGGATATTCATTTTCTTCAGGAGAAACAGCCAAAATATAACTAGCTAATCTATTTTCTAAAGGGTAAAGAAGATTTATAGAACTTGAAAGAGAAGAACTAGCTAATTTTTCACTAAGACTTTTACACATATATTTTAAGAATATAGGATCATTTAGAGCATATTTTCTTAAATCGTCTAAAGAAATTCCAATACATAAGCATTCCTTAACTACTTGGACATTACAATTATAAATATTGGAGTCTATAAATTCCATATCACCAATTATATCTAATGGATTGTAAAATCGAAGTAAAAGAGATTTACCATTAGCTAGAAGGATATATACTTTAGCCTTACCTTCTACTAAAAAATAAAAATAATTCATTTTTTCATTAGCTTTGCAAATATGTTCATTCTTATTAAAGGAATACAATTTCATATAGTCAAGGGTATTTGATTGAAAAATATTATTAATTCCATACTTTTTTATATAATATTTTAAATTTTCTTCATTATTAATTTGCTCCATAATAATTCCCTCCATGATTAAACCCTTAATTATATAGTATCTTATATCATACTGACATCATAGCATAGATATTTTCACATTATATATTAAAGAATATTTTTATATATGACAAATGTCGTATATAAAAATAATTTTATTTGATAAACTAAACATTAGAATAGAGAGGAGGGGTTTTATGTATGAAATTGGAGCAATATTTATAGGCGTTTTTATTGCCATAATGGCAACATTCAATGCCATATTACATAGCTATTCAGGTAGTTATTTATCAATATTAATAATACATATAGTTGGTCTTATTACACTAATATTTATTTTCATAGTAAAAAAACAAAAAATTACCTTTCATAAGAAAGTTCCTATTTACTTATTCAGTGCAGGTGCCATAGGGGTTTTAATGGTATTATTAAGTAATATATGTTTTACTTATCTTGGTGCTTCCTTAACTTTGTCATTAACAGTTTTTGGACAATTAGTAGTAGCTTGCTTTATTGATCACTTTGGATTGCTTGGAATGAATACTTATAAGTTTCAAAATAAAAAACTTATAGGTTTCATAATAATATCTATAGGAATTGTTGTTATGGCAATATATTAGGAGGTTATAATATGGTTTATATAATATTAGCAATGATAGGTGGAGGACTTACAATAATATCAATGATTATAAATGCAGGCTTAGCAAAAGAAATAGGTGTACTTAGAGGCACACTTATAAATTATATAGTGGGATTGCTAGTTATTTTAATCATAATGGTATTTGCGAAAAGCACATATAATTTTAATATTGATAATTTTTCTAACATACCTTTTTATGCTTTTTTAGGTGGGTTAATTGGAGTGATAGTTGTATCTGCTTCCAATGTTGTAATTCCTAAAATACCAACCATGTATACTACTTTACTTATATTTATAGGACAGATTTTTACAGGAATTATTATAGATTATTTAGAATTAAGCTCTATATCAAAGGGAAAAATAATTGGTGGATTACTGATATTATTGGGGATGCTATATAATTCTAATGTGGATAAAAAACAGTTATCTAATAACAATTAAGTAAGCTTAGTTCAATAATTGTAAATTGCAAATATTTTAAGTTATAAATTAAAATATTTAATAGAATATATATTGCCTATATATTAATTTTAAGGTAGTATATCTATAAACATAATCAGTGGGCTATATATTGTTGAATTATTTTGATTAAGGGGAGATTTAAATGAGTTCAATTAATGATAAAGATCATAATTTTATATTAAAGCCTTGCAGTGAGAAGGAAAAAGAATATATTCATAATAAGTTAGTTGAACATAATGTTAAATTTATTACAGATTATGAGGAGTTTAGTTTTTGTTATAAGGATGAAGATGAAAAAGTAGTTGGTGGTATTGTTGCTTCAAGAGATAATGAATGTTTAACAATAGATTTCTTATGGGTAGATAATTCACACCGTGGAAAAGGAATTGGGGAAAATCTAATAAAACATATGGAGAGCATAGCAGTAGATAAAAAGTGTAAACTTATTTATCTTAATACTTTTGGTTTTCAGGCGCCTGAATTTTATAATAAAATGGGATATGAATTATTTGGATTACTTGAAGAATGTATTAATGGTTATGATCAGTATTTTTTCAGGAAAATATTGTAATAATTTAAATTGTTATAGATACATGTAAAAATTATTAGAAAGATATATAATAAAAATAAGAGATAAAAACACAGTTCCGTTGGTAGTCGGAACCTATATGTCGTTTTTAATATATAATTAAAGATGATGAAGTAGCAGTAACCTGCCCTCCTGGGTTGTCCATTCTCTTAAAGGTTAATTTTAGGAGGGTAAAATGAATACAGTAAAATTAAAGCTAACGATACTTTTTGAAGAACCATTTTGGGTAGGTATACTAGAAAAATGGGATGAAAATTATAAGGTAGCAAAGGTGATTTTTGGATCGGAGCCGAGGGATTCAAAAATATATGAATTTATACTTAGTAAATATTATAATATTAAGTTTAGTATTGCAAAGGATGAAGAAATATTTTCTGATAAAAAAATAAATCCTAAAAGATTGCAAAGAAAAATTAAAGAAGAAGTAAAAAATAAAGGAATTGGCACCAAGGCTCAACAAGCATTAAAAGAAGAATTAGAAACTAATAAACTGCAAAGAAAATCTTTTAAAAAAAAAAGAAGGAATTAAAAGAGAAAATAAAATTTCAATTGAAGCAGGAAAAGAAAAAGGAAAAGAAGAAAGGTCATTAGCAACTTCTTAAATTTAGTAATAACTTAATATTTACATTATGTAAAAATCATAGCTTTTAATAAAGTTATGGTTTTTTATTTTTGGAAAAGTTTATTTTTATATGCCCTATAGGGATACAATGTAAAAACTTAATATATACTTTGGAAAATAAATTTTTTATAAAAATAGCTTAAATCCTTAGGAATTAAGAATTAATAATGAAGAATGAAAAATTTAGGATGAAATTCACCCTTAGTGAATTTCTTAAAATAAAATTTATTCTCAAAAAACTTCAAAGGTCTTAACCGTGAAGTTTTAACCATAATTCTTCATCTTTCATTCTTAATTTTTCATTCATAGAAAAGAATTTTTTTATGGAAATTAAAATCATGCATAAGTTAAATTTTCATTAATGAACCCTATAAGTGGCAATGTACTGATATAATTTTCTATAAATAGATATTTAAAATGGAGGTATTATTTTGAGATATACTTTGATTACAGGTGCCACTTCTGGAATAGGATATGAGCTTAGTAAGGTTTTTGGAGAGAATGGCCATAATATGATTTTATGTGGTCGTGATATAAAAAGACTTGAGGAATTGAAAGCGGAATTTCAGTGTTATTCTAGTGATGTAGTTATTTTAGCTGGGGATTTAAGTTCCTTTGAAGATATTATGAGAATATATGAATCTATAAAGAAAAATAATTACGAGATAGAGTTTTTAATTAATAATGCAGGACTTGGATCTTTTGGGGCTTTAAGTGATACTTCTTTACATAGGGAGCTTAATTTAATTGATGTTAATATTAAGGCAGTTATCCATCTTACTAAGCTTTTTTTACCTGATATGATTGAAAGAAACTCAGGTGGAGTTTTAAATGTATCTTCTACTGCTGCTTTCTCACCTGGACCCTTTATGAATAATTATTATGCTTCTAAGGCATATATACTTTCTTTAACGGAGGGATTAAAAGAGGAACTAAAAAATACTAATATAAAGGTTTCGGTGTTGTGTCCGGGACCTACTGCTACTAATTTTCAAGAAAGATCACAGGTTAAAAAGGCTGACTTTGCAAAGAAAACTTTAATGAATCCAAGATTAGTTGCTTGCATTGGATATAAGAAATTTATGAAAAATAAGCTGGTTATTGTACCTGGGATTAATAATAAATTGTTAGTGATTTGCTCTAGAATAATTCCTAATAGATTATTAAGTAAAATAATTAGAAGGGTTAATAGCAAAAAGTAAAATCTTATTATGAGATAAAATAGAAGCTAGAGGTATTAATATTAAAGAGATATACAATAAGGGAACTAATTGGATTTTTAATCTGTATAGGTATATAATGGAACTATATAGAAAGGAGTGTAGTATATATGAAAATAGCAATACCAAAAAACGGGGATATGATAAACCAACATTTTGGAAAAAGTGAAAGTTTTATTATAGCTACAGTTGAAAATGGGAAAGTAACTGAAAAGAAGGAAGTTTCAGTTATGGATTTACAACATAATCATGGAGGACTATCTAAGTTAATTTTAAATGAAGGTGCATCAGTGGTAATTACTGGAGGAATAGGCGCTGGAGCTTATAATGCTTTAAAAGAATATAACCTAAATGTTATAAGAGGAGTCAATTCAACAATAGATGATGCCCTATCAAATTATTTAAAAGGTGAATTAAAAGATAGAGCTGTTATGTGCAATCATCATGGAGAGCACCATTAGAATTTATTAAATTTTAAGGTTATATTATAAGCATGATAATCTATAGCCTAAAACCTTAGAACAAAGAAAATTTCAACTATTTTAAATGTACATATTTTAAAATAGTTGAAGTTTTTTTGTTTTTAGAGAAAAAATTTACTTTTATACTATTAATCTTAGAAGAAAAAATTTTTATAATATTTTATAAAGCAGATATATTTATAGGAAATACGGTAAAATCTTTTATAGATAGATTCAATATTTAAAATTGCAAGTATTCCTTAAAGAATAAATAAAAAATATTTAGAATACGAGGTAGCAGATAAAGTTCTGTTACTTTTTTATATTTAAGCTATTTTTTATGATTATTAATAGTTTAAGAGCTAAATGTATATTTCTTAAGAAATTCTTAAGAAATATACTAACTGTTTTGTAAAAAATCCTTTGTACAATAGTGATGTAGCATTAGTAAAGAGGAGATGAAGGAATATGGAGATGATATAATAAATTAAAGATAAATGGAGGGATAGATACATGACTAAATATAGTGTTTTAGCAGTTGATGATGATAAAGAAATTAGAGATGCTATTGAAATTTATTTAAAGAATGAAGGTATAAATGTTTTTAAGGCAATGGATGGAATTGAGGCACTAAATATTTTGGATAAAGAAGAAATTCATCTTATATTAATGGATATTATGATGCCAAGAATGGATGGAATAAAGGCAACTTTTAAAATTAGGGAAAGCAAAAATATTCCTATAATTATGCTTTCAGCAAAATCTGAAGATACAGATAAAATATTAGGACTTAACATTGGAGCAGACGATTATATTACAAAACCTTTCAATCCTTTAGAATTAGTTGCAAGAGTGAAGTCTCAATTAAGAAGATATACAAGCCTTGGCAATTTTAAAGGGAGTGATGATGTAATTATAGTAAGAGGGCTAATACTGAATAAAAGCACAAAATCTATAACTATTGATGGTGAAGAAGCTCGTATGACTCCTCTTGAGTATAAAATACTAGAATTACTTATGGAGAATAAAGGGAGAGTATTTTCTATTGATGAAATTTATGAAAAGGTATGGAGAGAGAGTAGTTATAACTCTGAAAATACTGTAGCAGTGCATATAAGGAGGATAAGGGAAAAGATTGAGATAAATCCCAAAGAACCAAAATATTTAAAGGTGGTATGGGGAATTGGATATAAAATTGAAAAGTAAAATTATATATACAATAACTTTTATAATAGCTATTTATTTGGTGGCACTTGCAATTTTAACAAGTATAGATATTAAAGAGCAAAGTATAAAATATTGGAATTGCTTATGGAGAATAAAGAGAGAGTATTTTCTAGTGATGAAATTTATGAAAAGGTATGGAGAGAGAGTAGTTATAACTCTGAGAACACTATAGCAGTGCATATAAGGAGGATAAGAGAAAAGATTGAGATAAATGCCAAAGATCCAAAATATTTAAAGGTGGTGTGGGAAATTGGATATAAAGTTGAAAAGTAAAATTATATATATAATAACTTTTATAATAGCTATTTATTTGGTGGCATTTGCAATTTTGACAGGTGTAGATATTAAATATCAAAAAGAATTTTTAAATAAGGATGCATTTTTTGTTTCATATAACTTTAAAGAAGCTATAGATGATAATGTTAATAATCTAAAGAGATATTATTTATATTTTAATAATTATGATAAAAGAACTGATAAAGATAAGGTAACAGAAGAGGAGATAAAACTTCAAACAAAAAAAGATGAGGAAGAAAAGCAAAAGAAAATTGAGGCTATTAGAGATGAATACAGTGAAGAAATTAATGAAAATTATTATAATTTAAATCTTCCAAAACTTAATGCTCTTGTAGCAGAAAGAGATAAAAAAATTAGTGATATAGAAAATAATAAAGAAGATAAAAATAAAGCAGAAGAGAGAATTAGAAAAAAGGCAATAGAAGAAAAGGACAAAGAATATCTTATTTTAAAGGAGAAAGTATTAAATAAAGAAAATTTTATTAAGTATTACTTTAGAAATAAAAATACTGGTGAAATATATACTAATATAGAAAAGGATATAGACATTAAAAAATATATAGAAGAAGCTTTATATAGTATAAATCTACCAAATTATAATAAGAACTATTTTACAACCAATATTGATAATAGCATTGATGAACTTAATTGGGATGGATATTTTATAGTTCCTAAAACTATGAATGAAAATAGTCAGTTATACAAAGATTATATGTATTATGTTTCAGTAGGGGAAAGAGTATATATAGAAGTTTGCGTATTTATAATAATATTGATATTAATTATTATCGCATCATTTTATTTATATAGAAATAGAATAAATATTCCTTTATTATTTGAAAAAGCAAGAAATTTATTAAAAAAAATACCATTGGATATAAGAGGGATTATATTTATTGCTTATTCTTGGATTATATTAAGATACATATCTAATGTAGAATTTTTTTACTTTCTATTGAGTATTGAGCATATTAAAAAGCTGACTTTTATAGTTGTATATATATTTTATACCTATTTAAGTATAAAAGAATTAATTATAATTAAAGAAAGTAAAGAGGATTTTAAGAATCAGTGGAGTAATAGTTTAATTTATAAATTCAAAGTTATCATAAAAGAGTTTAGTATTTATAAAGGGTTTCTTTTTAAACTTTTATTTATAAATATACTTACCATAGGATTCGTTATAAGTGCCATAGTAATATTTGATTCAACAGATAGTAATAAGATTATTTTGTGTAGTATCTATGATATTATATATTTATTTGTTATAGTTCCACGTGTTTTAGAAAAAATATCACTTTTCAATAGAATTAATAAAGGAACAGAAGAAATTTTATGTGGTAATTTTGACTATACAATAGAAGTAAAAGGCAAAGGGAAAAGTGGCCTTGAGAAATTAGCTCATAATATAAATAATATAAAGGCTAGTTCTAAAATAGCCTTAGATAACCAGATGAAGAGTGAACGATTAAAATCAGAACTTATTACAAATGTATCTCATGACCTTAAAACTCCACTTACATCTATAGTTAACTATATAGATTTGTTAAGAAATGAAAATCTTTCTAAAGATGATGTCAAAAAATATGTTGAGATACTAGAGAGAAAGTCGCAAAGATTAAAGACTTTAATTGAGGATTTATTTGAAGCATCTAAAATGTCTAGTGGGGATGTTGAGCTATCGCTACAAAAAGTGGATTTGACAGCGTTATTAAAACAAGCATTGGGAGAATACGATGAGAAAATTAAAAATTCTTCTATAACTTTTAAGCTAAATATAGAAAAACAAAATATCTATGCATATTTAGATGGAATGAAAACTTGGAGAGTTTTTGATAATTTAATTAATAATGCTCTGAAATATTCTGCGGATAACACTAGGGTATATCTTTCTTTAGAAGAAGAAGATAATAAGGCAGTTTTTATCATAAAGAATATTTCAAACTATGAACTAGATTTTGAACCAAATGAGATATTTGAAAGATTAAAACGAGGTGATAAATCTAGAAATACAGAGGGGTCTGGTTTAGGACTAGCTATTGCTAAAAGCATTGTAGATATACAAGGTGGAACTTTAGATATAGAAATTGATGGAGATCTTTTTAAAGTTATTGTAAAGTTTCCACAATAAATTTTAACTGTTTAAAAATAAATAACAATCAATATAGTAGGATATTTTGTGTCATATAAAGCATTAGAATGGATTTATAGTTATGCTATAAATTAGTTTTGTAGATGCTGCATTACATAAAATATCCTTTAATTTTTCACTAGTTATTTATTCATGTATATCTTAGTAGAAGTAAAGTAAAATATTTTGACATGATGATTCATATTCATGTAATATAGAGCATTAAAAATTTAAGTTTAAACTGATATTATTTGATGATATAATCTATATATTATGAATTGTGAATAAATGATGTTGGGGTGGGATTAATGAAGGGAGAAAAGAGAAAAAATCTTATACTTAATGGTGAATTGTATAAAGTAATTATTACACTGTCTTTACCAATTATGATAAATAATTTGATTCAAACACTTTATAATTTAGCTGATGGAGTTTGGGTAAGTAAAATTGGCTCAGTGGAGTTTGCTGCTACTTCTTTTGTGTGGCCAGTAAACTTTTTATTTATATCTTTAGGTATGGGGCTTTCAATTGCAGGTACATCTATATTATCTCAATTAATAGGAGCATCAAGATATGAGGAAGCTAATAAATATTCGAGTCAGCTTATTGTGATATCTTTAATAAGTTCTATTTTTTTTGCTATTATAGGATATATTATAAGTCCAGTTGTTATTAAGTTAATGGGTGCTACTGGTGATTTAGCTAACTATAGCAATATCTATCTTAGGATTACCTTTTTAGATATGCCCTTTACTTTTTTATTTTTCAACTTTAATTCTATTATGAATTCTCAAGGGAATACTTTAACTCCAACAATACTTAGCGGTATTAGTGCCATACTTAATGTAATATTAGACCCTATTTTCATATTTACATTTAAAATGGGCATTGCTGGAGCTGCTATTGCAACCTTACTATCAAAAGTATTACTTGCTGTAGCAGGTATATATATATTAATAAATTCAACTACAATGATTAGGCCAAGTTTTAAGAATTTTAAATTTGACAGGAAGATAATAAGAAAAATTATAAATGTTGCATTGCCTTCCTCAATAGGACAGTCAGGTTCAGCTTTAGGTTTTATAGTTCTTAATGGATTTATAGTATCTTACGGAACTGCAACACTAGCAGCCTTTGGCATGGTTAATAGAATTACTTCTTTAGTAATGCAGCCAGCTATGGGTATTGGAGCAGCCTTAACATCTATTGTTGGACAAAATTTAGGGGCGGATAAAATAGATAGAGTGAAGGAAGCCTTTGGAAAATCTTTAAAACTTACTATCTCATTTTCTATAGTGGGATGTATTTTAATGATATTAGCAGATAAACAAATTATAAACTTTTTTATGCAGTCAAAAGATGATGTTGAAGTAATTTCTCAAGGAATTGTATATTTACGTTACATTTCAGCTTCAATGCCACTTATGGGGATTTTTAGTGTATTTCAAGGCATATTTCAGGGATCAGGACACACTAAATACTCTATGGCAATGGAAATCGGTCGTCTATGGTTTGTAAGATTACCTATGATATTGATATTTAAACACTTTACCAATGTTGGATCTCCAGGAATATGGTTTTCTATGAGCTTTAGTAATTTAATAGTATGTGTTTATGGATTTTTAATTTATAGAAAAAATCATTGGCAAAGAAAAGTTATAAGAATGGAAGAAGCAATTCAAAAGTAAATGTGTAACTTAATTATAGAGTGATATAGTGAACTTCATTTTAAGAGTTTTTTAAAGAATTTAAAAAACTCTTAAAATGAAGAATTTTTTAGAACAATTTTTATTTTAAATTATATTTTAAGTTTTCATATATAATATGTCCTTAGATTTAGTGACAAAGTCACAAATTTTAGGGACATATTCTTTTGTTTATAAGGAATTTAAAAGGTTAAAGATGATATAATAATGATAATTATAGATTAAAAATTTTATGAGGTGTTCAAATGAGAGAAAATATTTATATTTTTTATTCGGATGATCATATAAGTTTTATTACAAATAAAATAGATGCAAGTTTGCATATTCATAATTCTATTCAGATTACAGTAAGTATAGAAGAAAAGTTTTCTGTAAAAATAAAAAACAATATAATCAATGAAAGTGGTATTATTATTAACTCCAATGTATCTCATGAATTATTTGGTAAAGATGGTTGGCAGATATATTTTTTAATTAATCCTGAATCAATATTTGGTGAAAAGATAAAGAGAATGTACATGAAAAATAAAGACTTTTACATTATACCTGAAGATGCAACAGAGGCTATTAGAGAATTAGTTAAAGAGAAACATATAGCCATTGATAATAAAGCTAAATACAATAAATTTATTTCAGAAATTTATTCAATTCTTTCTTTAGAAAATTATACAATTAATCATCTACTAGATGAAAGAGTAGATAAAGTTTTAAAGTATATTGCTAATAATAATTTAGCAGAAATATCCTTAGAAAGCTTAAGTAAAAATGTATTTTTGTCTGAAAGTAGATTGTCTCACTTATTTAAAGAAAATATAGGAATTTCTATTAGTAGTTATATATTAAATTATAAAGTCAGAAAAGCCTTTAAACTAATTTTCGAAGGAAATAGTATTACTACATCAGCCCTTGAGGCGGGATTCTATAGCTCATCCCATTTAACTAATGTGTGCAAGGAAAAGCTAGGCATGATACCAAGTGCTATTAAGAAAAACAGCAGATATTTGCAAGTAAATAATTATTAATTCCCTTATAATTTTAAGAAAGAGCAAAAGGGGGATGAATATGAAGAGATATCTTAAAGAAACAAAATTATTAAACTATAATTCAATAGAAATTCAAGATTTAATTGGAAACAGGGGCTGGAGAAGTTTAAATGAAAAAGAAAAAATAAAATCAATATATAACTTTGTGAAAGATGAAATAAAATTTGGATATAACAAAAAAGATGGAATGGCTGCAAGTGAAGTACTAATAGATGGTTATGGTCAATGCAATACAAAAAGTATTCTTTTGATGGCACTATTACGTGCAGTAGATATTCCTTGTAGAATACATGGATTTCTAATTGATAAAAGAATGCAAAAGGGAGCATTAACTGGAATAATATATATGTTAGCTCCTAAAAAAATTGTACACGCGTGGACCGAGGTTTATTTTAATGGAAAGTGGTTAGCACTAGAGGGTGTAATAATAGATAAAGTATATTTAAATAATGTAAAAAATAATCTCTGTGAATATAATGGTGGATATATTGGATATGGTATTTCGGTAGAAAATAAAGATAAAATAAATTTGTGTTGGAATGAAAATAGCACATATATACAAAGTTTTTCTATTACAGACGATTTAGGAATATTTGATAATCCAGATGAATTATTTAGAAAGTATAATAATGCTAATAATAAATTTAAAGAAGTCATCATGGAAAAATTATTTAGGAAAACTAATAAAAGATTAGATGATATAAGAAAAAATAAATAATGAATGTATAAACAGATTAAAGCAAGACTTTACTTGAATAAGGTAGGTTTTGCTTTTTATTTTAATTATATTTTCTAAGATTTCTTAGTAAGAAAAAGTAATAAATTAGTAAAAATGAAATAGAATATTGATCCTTAGATAAATAAGATATAGGTACAGTATTTGTTTATTTTTATTTAAATGATATATTATAATTATTACTTTTAAAATTTCATAAGAAGAATAATAGTTTATATAAATAAATTATTATATTGATTTATATTAAAATACAAATTAGTATATGTTTTTATAAATTAAATAGCTAGAAATGCAAAGTTTTAGAGGAGGAAAATAAATGAACATACAAATTTTTGGCATAAGTAAATGTTTTGATACAAAAAAGGCAGAAAGATATTTTAAAGAAAGAAAAATAAAATATCAGTTTATAGATTTAAATATAAAAGGATTAAGCAAAGGTGAACTACAAAATGTTAAAGCAGCAGTAGGATTAAGAGAGCTTATAAATGAAAAAAGCAAAGAGTATACTAAATTAAATCTTCAAAATATAAGAACTGACAGTGTAAAGGAAGAATTATTATTAAACAATTCTAAATTATATAAGACACCAATAGTACGAAATGGTAAGATGGCTACAGTAGGATATAAACCAGAAATATGGAAAGATTGGGAATAAAAAATATAGTATAAATATCATAAATTTAAGAAGTTTTAGTAATGAAATATACGTTTAGTGTAAAAATAGAAAAAACAGCAACGCCCTTATATACATTTCTTAAGGGAGTTGCTTATAGCAATGTATTTTTATAATTTTTTATTATCCACAAATTCACCAATAAAAACTTCACCACTAGAAGATATGTACATGCCTTTTCCATTTTTCATATTATTCTTCCATTCACCAATGTATTTATCTCCATTGTTTAAAGTTTCAATTCCATATCCATGGCAATTATCTTCAAACCAATCACCAGTATAAGTATCTCCATTAGACCAACTGTAAATACCATGACCTGTTTTTAAGTCATTTTCCCAACTTCCAACATAACTCTCGCCATCTGGCCAAGTATATATTCCATAGCCGTACTTTTCATCATCTTTCCAGCTGCCAATATATTTTTCACCATTGGCCCAGGTTAAAGTACCTTCACCATGCATAGTATTTTCTTTCCAATATCCTACATATTTAGTTCCGTTTGTATAAGTATAGGTACCATAGCCATGGATTTTTCCATCTTTTCTTTCTCCTTCATAAACTCCAGTATGAACATGCTCTTCGACTTTTTTATTATTAGTTAATTTTAACTTAGTATCAGTTAATTTTTTTATATTTATATTCTTCATAATAGTTTTAGTCCTTTCAATCATCATTTTAATAATTAAAGATGAGATTTTCTCCTTATAATCTTAAATACATATAAAGAATTATTTAAGGAGAATAATTATCAATTTCAATTTTCTATAAATAGTATATCAAAAAATATAGAGTATTAAAAGAAGTTAATTATAAAATTAAGATTTAAAATGTTTTTACATATATAAGACTAACTTTTGAAAAGTTTGGTAATAATAAGATGTATAAATAAATTAGTAGTACTTAACAATAATTGTATGGATTTGAGGTGTATATTATGAGAATACCAAACCATATTGGAATTATTCCAGATGGTAATAGAAGATGGGCCGTAGACAAAGGAATGACTAAAGAACGAGGATATGCGCTAGGTCTAGATCCTGGATTAATACTTTTTAAATTATGTAAGGATGCTGGAGTTAAGGAGATAACATACTATGGATTTACTACTGACAACACAAAAAGGCCGGCAAATCAAAGGGAAGCCTTTACAGAAGCTTGTATTAATGCAGTTGAAATGATTTCAAAAGAAGATGCCTCATTGTTAGTTGTTGGCAATACTGATTCTCCTATGTTTCCTAAAAAATTACTTCCTTATACCAAAAGGCAAACCTTCGGTAAAGGGGGAATAAAAGTTAACTTTCTAGTTAACTATGGTTGGGAATGGGATTTGAAAAATTTAAAAATGGGTGATAATTCTAGAAAAAAAATTATGAATTCTATTAAATCCTATGATGTATCCAGGGTTGATTTAATAATACGCTGGGGAGGAAGACGCAGATTAAGCGGCTTTTTACCAGTTCAATCTATCTATTCAGACTTTTATATTATAGAAGATTACTGGCCCGATTTTAAAGCAGAGCATTTTTCACAAGCTTTAAGCTGGTACAATACACAGGATATAACTCTTGGAGGTTAATAATTAAAGATAACAAATAAAGATAAAATATTTATTTTTTAAAACTTCACTGCAAAGAGCAGTGAAGTTTTTTAAATTTTATAAATAACTCAATGAAATACTCATGAAGCTTTAATATTAGTTTAGTGAGATAAATTTACTTATTACTGATATAATTATTTAATAAAAACAAAATAGTATACAAATAGGGGGTTAGGTTATGAAGTACGTTGTAAGTGATATTCATGGAAGATTGGATAGACTTAAGAAGCTATTAGAGCGAATTAACTTTTCGAAGGAAGATGTTTTATATGTATTGGGGGATTTGGTAGATAGAGGACCAGAGCCTATAGAGGTTATTAAGTTTATTAAAGAAAAGAAAAATATAATTTCTATAATGGGGAATCATGATGAAATGATGTTGAAATCTTTAAGAGATAATGATGAAAAGGAAATAATCCGTTGGAGAAGAAATGGTTATGAAACAACTTTAAATGGATTTAATAAGTTATGTGAAGATGAGAAAAAAGAAATATTATCTTATTTGGACTCTTTAGAGTATTTTAAGATAATAGATGATAAATATATTCTTGTTCATGCAGGGTTTGAAACAAATAGGCTGATAGCGGATATGCTTAGTATGTCTTTAGAAGAAGGGTTACTAAATCAGAAGGATAGACTAGTATGGGTTAGAGGAGATTTTTATAAAAATAAAGGACTAGATGAATATACAGTTATTTTTGGCCATAACCCTAGAGAATCTATTGATAAGAACTTTGATGTAGTTTCAGAAATCCCTTATAAGATATGGTTTGATGTGAAATATAAAGACAAGATATGTATAGACACAGGAAATTGCTATGAAGGTGGAAGAATGGCATGTTTAAGACTAGATGATATGATGGAATTTTATATTGAATAAAATAATAGCATTAAATTATTTCCTAGGACATTTATTATAAAAGCTATTATTTTAATTAGAAGAATAATAATAGTAATTATTTTGCCGTATACATTAAAATTATAATTCACAACTTTAAACAGTGTGCAATTCAAGATTCACAATTAAGGGAGAATTTAGTTTCGGTCAAACTAATTTCTTTACTAGCAATACAATTATTAGCTTTTTCTTTTTGAAGCTACTTCGTAACTCCAAAGACAAATTAATTCTAAATTTCTCAGCTATTGTTGAGAAATTCCCTCAATTGTGAATTTTGTATTGTAGATTTAATTAACTTATAGATTAAATTTATAAATTTTTATCTGGATTATTTAAGAAATCTTGAATTAAGGTAAAATATTTACCTACATGATCACCATCTAGTAAAGCATGATGAGCTTGGATTGAAAGAGGAATTTTCATTTTCCCATTTTCCTCAAAAAATTTACCCCAAGCTATTCTTGGAATGCTATCAACTGGATTCATGTGAACTGGATGGACTACACTTGTAAATGAAATCCAAGGAACGCTAGTTATATATAATAAATCATCCCGTCCAGGTTCGTCTTGTAGATTTACAATATTTTTTGCTGCTTCTATTTTTCTTTTTGCATTTAATATAAATTCATTATAATTGTCAACATATTCAACGGTGCAAAAGCTAAATACACCTTTCGTAGTCATTATAGTAAAGGATGGATTTACAACATCATGTTCTACGACTCTATCTTCTCTTATTCTATAACGAAATTCTTTTATATAGTTTGCTGTTTTAACAGAAAAAAATAAAAAAGATGGGAAAAATGAATTTTCATTTTCTTTGATAAATTTATAAAATTGCGTAATATCAATATTTCCGCAGATATTAAAGTGTGGATAATCAAGTGCTTTAAAATGATTATATTGATTTTTTCTTGGCCAATTTTCCATATCTATATATTTCATTAATACATCACCTACTAAAAAAATTATAAATTAAATTGATATTACAATTTTAACAGTCAAAACAAAAAAATACAATTATGGATTGCATTAAATAACAATTATAATACATAACCTAAAAGGATTTACATTAATCTAAAAAGAAAATGTTCAGTAAAATTTATGATAATTTAAATAAAAGATTACATTTTAATTAAAAAACTTACCAAAATATTTTTAAAATGATATAATTAATAGGGTTTTTATTAAAAATAAAGATTAACGAGGTGAAAAAATGTCGATTGTAAAAGCTATAATTATGGGTATAATACAAGGTGCTACAGAATTCTTACCAGTAAGTTCATCTGGTCATCTTGTTATATTTGGAAAATTATTAGGTATAAATGAACCTAATAACACTTTTGAAGTGTTACTGCATTTAGGTACATTAGTTGCTATTTTTGTTGTATATCATAAAGATATAAAAGAGATGATTATTGAATTTTTTGCAATGATAAGAGACTTATTTAAGGGTGAATTTAATTTGGACAATCCTTATAGAAAACTTGTTGCACTAATTATAGTTGCAAGTATTCCAACAGCTATTTTGGGATTTGCATTCCAAGATACTTTTGAATCGTTATTTGGCTCAATTTTACCAGTGGGTATAGCGTTGCTTATAACAGGAACATTACTATATGTTTCTGATAAGATTAGAGAAGGAAAGAAAGATGAGAAGAGAACAAACTTCAGAAATGCAACAGTTATTGGAATAGTTCAAGGATTAGCAATAACTCCAGGAATATCTCGTTCAGGTTCAACAATAGTTACAGGATTATTCTTAGGATTAAAAAGAGAAATGGCTGTTCGTTTTTCATTTTTAATGTCTATACCAGCAGTATTAGGAGCTTTACTTTTAAAAAGTAAAGATATTATAGAAGCTGGTGCTGCAACGGAGGGAGTATTTCTTCAATATGGTATCGGAACAGTAGTCTCAGCTATTGTAGGTATTCTTTCAATTAAATTACTTGAAAAGGTTGTTTTAAATAAAAAGTTCCACTACTTTGCTTACTACTGTTGGGCTGTAGGAGCAATAGCTATTGGTACATTTATATTAGGATAATAGAAATTAAAGGTGCTTATTTATATAAGTGCCTTTTTATAATTTTGCAATACTAATATTAAAATTTTAATTACAATTAACAGAGCCTTCTTAATGAAAATTATGATAACTTTGTTACATATGGAAAAGGTTTATTATATCTTTATAAAGTATAATAAAATATTAAGAATTAGCATAAATAAGAAAGGTAACTTGAATCACATAAAAATATAGAAAAATATGATATTATAATGATAGTCAATTTCAATGTTTTTAGCGATTTAGGGGGAAGAGTTTATGATTAATGTTAACACAGTAAAAAAATATGTATTAATTGGATTAGGCTTTTTATCTTTAGGACTTGGGATAGTAGGAATTATTCTTCCTATATTGCCTACAACTCCATTTTTACTTTTAGCTTCTTATTGCTTTGCAAAGGGATCTAATAAATTTCATGCTTGGTTTATAGCAACTAAAATATATAAAAATCATTTAGAGGATTTTGTAAAAACAAGAGCTATGACATTAAAAAATAAAGTATCAATTTTATGTACGGCTTTTACAATGTTAATAATTGCATTTATATTAAATAATAATCTATATGTTAGAAGTCTTATAATAGTCCTTTGCATAATTATGGCTTATTATTTCAAATTTAAAATAAGAACCATACAGGATTAAAGCTGAGTATTTCTTACTCATAAAATGCATTTTAGATAATAAAATAATATGAGAATGTTTTTAAGAAGAACGTCAATAAGATAGAAATATTTAAAGAAATACCAGTTAATATAGCAATAAGAATATAGATTTGCAATTAATCACATATTTTATTCTTAGAAGAAATGAAGGTAACTACTAATTATTAAAATATCTATAGTCTGTAGTGTAGACTTAAAGATTATTTGAAGATAAAGGTGATTATATGGAAAAAGAAGATAAGAATAAACATGACAATAATGATAAAAAAAATGATAAGAATATTATAGTTTATATAATAGGTACTGAGATAGTTACTAGTATAAATAATGTGACATTATTTATTCAATATGGAATAACTGAAAGGCTTTTTATTATAATTTTATTATATTGGATAGAAAAGTGCAAAAATAATTACAATATTAATGATTTAAATCAGTATACAACAGCTCAAAGCAAAAAACCTTCAGTATATTTTGTAAGTGTCTCATATCTTCCTACCATATCCTCCGAAAGTTATATATTAGCATTACCAATAACGGAAGAGGAATTTATAATTTTTTTAGGAGTGGCTTTTGCCTTCAATCAAATTGTAGAAGAACCAGAAGAAGTAGTAGCGCCAGAAATAAGGTAGTAAAAATTATATTATTAAATATATAAGTCATAGAAACATATATTATATACGAGAGATGAAATAGTTTGTTACATATATCCAAATCACCTTAATTGAAGAATTTAAAGTTGCTTATAATAAAAAATCGTGACTTTGTCACGATTTTTTATTATAGTTTATCAGATAATTGTTTACAACAATCTAGTGGAAGGTTTAAGCTACTAGCAATTTGCTCAATAGTGAAACCATTATGTTCAATATGATCTGGGTTAATATTTAATAGTTTAAAGGCAAAGTAGTTTGCTTGACGTTCTAATTTTCCTATATTAATAAGGGTGTTATTATAGGCAGCTGTAGTAATATGAACATGAATAATTGCATGAGCAAGTTCATGGGCTAAAATAAACTTTTCATAATTAATATTCAAATCGTTTCTTATAAAAACTACTTCTTTATTAAAATGATTTCGATTATATAATGCATCATTGCCTTTTAATAATATGTTATTTTTATCTAGTTTTATTATTGTTATTTCTAAATTATCATAAATCTCATAAATATCATTTGTGTCGTATAGATCAACTATTCCTAGCACATATTCATCAAGCCAAGACACAGTATCCCCTCCAATTCCCTAATAAAGCATCTTAAAAATAGCTATTTAGTATGTTCTTATGATATATTTGCCATTAAATAAAAATGAAGAATTATGGTTAAGACTCCATCATCAAAGCCTTTGGAGTTTTTTAGAATAAATTTTATTTTAAGAAATTCACTAAAGATGAATTTCATCCTAAATTATTCATTTTTAACTATTAATCCTTAATTTCTAAAGATTTAAGCTATTTTTGCAGAAGGTTTATTTTTCAGAGTATATTATAGATTTTAATATTAGATACCTATAATATACCTATCTGTTGAATATTAATTTTTCTATGAATAAAATATCATAAGAAAGTTTAGGTAGTTATTTTATCTAAGATGCCTCAAAATATAACATTATTTTTTATATTTGTAGCTTATAAGTTGCAATTGCCTGAGTAATTCATTGGCGAAATCCATTATTTCAGCATCACTCATTTTGTTTATATCAAAGCCACCAAAGCCCATGATTGTTGGTTGTTCTAATATAAATTTTATAGCTTCTTCTGGTGTAGAGAATCCCAATGAAGAATTATGTACTTTATTATTAATATTATTTTTATCATTATCTGATTTAAAAAATTCATCAACAGATACACCAAGAGCATCTGCAATCTTTTGAAGAGTTTTTGCAGTTGGGTTTTTATCATCTTTATTAAGAATGTCACTTATAGTAGACTGTGCAACACCAGATAACTTCCAGAGCTTATATGCAGATATATCCTTTTCTTCCATAATCTTAATTAATCTTTCTTTATTAAACACCGAACTCACTCCTAAAATATACTTCGATATATATAAGTATACAATATATTAAAATATGGATATATGTCAAGAAAATAGAAGAAAAATTAAGTAAAATAAATATATTTTGGAAAAATACTTCAATAAAAAGATATATACTTATTGATTACTTCAGTAAAAAGATATATATTATATATTAAGAACAATACTTCTATAAAAAGGTATACGGGAGATCAATTAATAAAAACTAGAAATATAAGAAATAAATAATTAAGGGGTTGTGGTGATATGATAGATATATTAGATATGGAAAAGTTAATAAAAGAAAGTGTGCAAATTACTGTAAGAGAAGCGTTAATAGTTTTAGAAAAGGAAAAAGAAAAAAGTGCTAAATTAAAAAGGGATAGAAGACTAAGAAATACTGCTTTATTGCTTAGAAATTATATTAATTTAAAAGAACATTTTAATAATGCAATATATACTAATTCACAAATTGAAGATGAAGATCCAATAGAAATATTAATGGAGTGTGATAGTTTCGAAGAAGATTTATATATAAACTCCATTAAGAGGACACATACTAGAACAAAAATAATAGTAAATCACATAGAAACAATATTAGGATTTTACAAATATAGAGCATTTAAAAGCAAAGATGAAAATGCTGAAAGAAGATATGAAGTAATAGAACTCTTGTACATGGAAGGTAAAACCTATGAAGAAACAGCAGAAGAACTAGGGTACAGTGAAAAAACCATATCTAGAGATAGAAAAAGAGCAATTGAAGAATTAAGTGTACTATTGTTTGGAATAGATGGGCTGAAGTTAGAAATTTAGGCAATGGAGAATTGAAGATGGACAATTGACAATTATGGTTGAAATTAATTTTGTCAAATTAATTTCTTTAATAGGACTTTAATAAAAGGGACTACGTCATTTAAAGAATAAATTTAAGACTTCTCCTTTAAGGAGAAGTATCCATAATTGTGAATTGTGAACTGTGAATTTTGAATTGAATAAACTTGTCTAAATGATGTCCTTGTAAGTACAGTATAGAAATAGTAAAATGATATTGTGATAAGTTATCTTAAGGCACTTAGAGAAACCTAAGTGCCTTTTTCAATTCATAGAAAATTAAGTTAAACTTAAAAAAATCAATTATCAATTTCTCAGCTCCCTGAGAAATATTCAAAATTGTCAATTGTCAATTCTCAATCTTCAATTGATGAAATTGTCTAAATCATGTCCTTGTAAGTACAGTATAGAAATAGTAAAATGATAGTGTGGTAAGTTATATTAAGGCGCTTAGAGAAATTTAAGTGCCTTTTTTAATTCACAGGAGAATGAAGGGAAGTTTAAAATAAATCAATTATAAATTTCTCAGTTTACTGAGAAATATCCATAATTGTGAATTGTGCATTGTGAATTTTGAATTAAATGAACTTGTCTAAATCATGTCCTTGTAAGTACAGTATAGAAATAATAAAATGATAGTGTGATAAGTTATCTTAAGGCGCTTAGAGAAATTTAAGTGCCTTTTTATATATAAGGTATATGTCTAAAAAGCTGGTTATTTTGTAAATAGCCAGCTTTTTATTTTTGAAAGGAGGTGAGAGCTATGAAGCTATATATATCACAAGTAAACAACTGCACTTGAGTGAAAATAAGAAAGTTTATCTTGGAAGGGGATTAAATATGATTAATCTTTATAATGTAAGAACGGCAATCACTGAAGCCTTAGAGAAGGAGAATTTTCAAGTTGTAGAAAATAAAGATGGCTTTGAGAGTCCAGCTTTTTTTATAGAATTAGTAAACTCAACTTGTAAAAAAAAGAGAAAATCATTACAAGAAGTATCTGCAACCTTTAACATAAGATATCTTCCAAAAGAAGACTCGCATAGTGAATTTGTTCAAATAGTAGATAGGCTTAATTCATTGTTTGGTACTACTCTTAAGGTTGAAAAAAGCTATGTGATGGTTAATAAGCTTACTTTAGAAATGAAGGATGATATACCTAGTTTTAAAGTTGATATAAGCTATGAGCAAATTATTGCAGAGGAAAATATAAAAGATCAAAAAATAAATGAAGTTCATTTTAGAGGAGGAGTATAGTTATGGGATTACCACAAATTAATATTGCATTTAAAAGCACTGCTTCAACAGTGATAAAAAGAGGAACTAGAGGAATAGTTACATTAATATTAAAGGACAAAGTTTCAAAAATACAAATTGAAAGATTAAATGGAGTAGATGAAATACCAAAAACTATTAATGAAAATAATAAAAAGCAAATAGAGCTAGCTTTTATGGGAAGTGTCAATTCAGCTAAAAAAGTTATAGCACTTATAATTCCTGAGGAAAGTGAGAACTATACAGAAGCATTAACATTATTAGAAACAACAAAATTTGATTATTTAGTTGTTCCATTTATAACTAATGAAGATGCTGTTAAAATTGCAACTTGGATAAAAGATATGAGAAGTAATAAAGATGTAAAAGTGAAAGCAGTTTTATCACATTGTGCTGCAGACAATGAAGGTGTTATTAACTTTGCTACAGATAATATTAAAGTAGGAAACAATCTATATACAGCTTCTGAATATTGTTCAAGAATAGCAGGCATGTTAGCAGGATGTCCACTTAATATAAGTGCTACTTATCAGCCATTGCCAGAAGTAGAAGATGTTCCACACTTATCTAAAGAAAGCTTTGATGAAGGAATTGATAGCGGTAAATTATTACTCCTACATGATGGAGAAAAAGTAAAAATAGCAAGAGCAGTAAACAGTTTAGTAACTACAAATGCAGATAAAGGTGAAGATTTTAAGAAGATAAAATTAGTTGACATGATGGATTTAATAGTTAGTGATATAAAGAAAACTGCTGAGGATAATTTTATCGGAAAATATGCTAATAACTATGATAATAAGATTCTATTAATGTCATCAATTCAAAGTTATTTAGAAACATTGGAAATTGATAACTTACTAGACTTAGGAAAAAATAAGGTTTCTATAGATATAGAAACTCAAAAAAATTATCTTAAGACTATAGGTATCGATGTTGATAATATGAATGAACAAGAAATTAAGGAAGCAAATACTAAGGATAAAGTATTCCTAAAAGGATTAATTAAAATAACTGATGCTATGGAAGATATAAATTTAAATTTTGTTATATAGGGGGAAGTATATATGTTAGAAACAAAGAGAGTTATTAATGGATCATTTGGAGAAATGTGGCTTGAAGGAGATTATGTATCAGAAGCTTTTGGACTTCAGGCAAAAATAGAGGTAAAGAAAGAAGTAGTAAAACGCTGCGGATATGGTGGAGAAGATACAAAAGTTGTAGGTTGGGCAGGAAAAGGTACAGTTAAACTTAACAAAATCAGCAGTCGTATGGGAAAACTTATAGGTGAAGCTATTAAAGAAGGAAGAGATATTAAATTTACTATTATATCTAAATTAGCTGATCCAGATGCTTTTGGATCAGAGCGTATAGCTATAAAAAATGTGTCTTTTGACGATTTAACATTAATTGACTGGGAATCAGAAAAACCAGGTGAATTAGAATGTCCATTTACTTTTTCAGACTATGAATATTTAGACCAAATATAAGGGGGAAATTAAGTGAGTACAATAGATTTATTATTAAAAGTAGATACCAATAAACTTTTTAGACCGGAAAAACAAGTAGAAATAAAAAGATTATCAGAACTTGCAGGGGAGAAGGTAGTATTCACATGCCAAGCTTTAAATGCTAGTGAAATTGAGGAAGCAACTAACAATGCTCTTACTATAAAATCTGATGGAGAAGTAGACATAAAAAATAATGATATGCAATTATTTGTTCTTTTATCAGGAGTAAAAGAGCCAAATTTAAAATCTAAAGAACTTAGAGAATATTATGAATGCTTAACTCCAAAGGATTTGATAAATAAATTATTATTGCCTGGTGAGGTATCTCATTTGTATAATACTATAAATGACCTTAGTGGCTTTGGTAAAGGGCAGGTAGAAGAAATAAAAAACTCATAAACTCTGACCATATGGTAGGCATGATGTATTATTACTGGAAGACAAAAGGTATATGGCCAGATGAGTTTTATAATAAACCTTTAGGTACTAGAGTTCTTTTAGCAGCCTTTTATGAAAAGGAACTAGAGGAAAAAATGGAAATATTAAAAAATGAAAATATTATGGCTGTGAAAATTGTATAGGAATTTTCTACAGCTTTTTATTTAGACATTAAATATATTAGACAATTATAATCTTAAAATTGAGGATTAAAAATTAGAAGAATATTTATAATTTTATTATTAAAAATCACCTTTAGAAACAAGAGTAGCTTGTATTAATTCTAAAGGTGATTTTTATATTTTCCTTATTTTAATAATTTTAATAGAGGGTGGTGATAATTTGGCAGATAAATTAAATCTAAGTGAAAAATTAACTATTATGTTAGGTCTAGAAGGTAATTTTAATGATGCTATGAAAACAGCAAATAAGAGCACTTCTAAATTTCTACAGCAAGTAATGAATGTAAGAAAACAGTTAAAAACTATAGAAAACAACAAAATCAAATTAGATATCAAAAATGATAAAAAAGCAATAGCAGATGCTAAAAAGGAAATTCAAAATGCTGTTGGAAGAGCAAAAGCCTATATTAGTATGGTACCTAAATTACCACAAGGGGTAAAAGATAAGATAAAGAGTATATCAGGTAATGTTAAAATAGGCGTTAGTATGGCAGGATCAGAGTTAAACGAAAAAATAGCTAAGGTAAATAATGTTGTAAAGAAACCGTATTATATAACAATGGCATTAAAACAAGTAGCATCAAATGAGATACAAAATTTAATTGCTAAGCCTAAAAAGTTATTGATTAAGCCAGTAGCTCACTTAGCAGAAGTAAATGGCAAAATTGCAAATACATTTAATAATGTTAAAAAGTTGGCTAGTAAACCTGTCAGTATAGCAGTTAAGGCTATAGATAAAACCAAAGCTGTCTTTGGATCAATAAAAAACGGTATTACTGGTATTAAAGAATTTGCTAAAGAAGTTGTACTAGGAGATAATGCAAAAAGTGCATTTAATGCTACTATAGGAGCGGCTATGCAGGGAGAGCAGCAACAACTAGCTATGAAACATTCTATAGGAGCTCAAAATCAAGGTAAAAGCAAAGAAGAAATTTCATCTATTACAGATAACTATATGGAAGCTTTAAAAGGTGAATCTACTAAAGCACCATTTAATTCTAATGATATTATATCCGCTGGGCGTAAAGCAGTAGATGTTATGAATGGTGATACAGATAAGTCAATGGGATTAGTTAAAATAGCACAGGATATGGCAGCAGTTAATCCAGATAAATCATTAGATGATGCAATGCAAGCTTTAGCAGATATGAAATCAGGTGACTTTTCTAAAGCTAGTGATTTTGGTTTTAACTTTTCATCGGAAGAATTTAAAGCATTGGCAGGTAAGGGCAGCGGCGAAGAATTAACGGATGCGGAAATGTCAAAGGCCTTTGATAGCCTTATTAACAATAAAGTGAGTATACAATTTGCAGGTGGGACAGACGAATTAAGTAAAACCGCAATGGGACAATGGTCAATTATATCTGGAAATCTTCAAACTATGGGAAGCAATTTTGGAAGTGCATTTTTACCAATAATAACTCAAATATTAGGACCTTTAGGACAATTATTAGGAAATAATACAGGAGCCTTTGTACAGTTCGGACAAAGTGCTGCGACTGTTGTTCAAAGCATTGCAAACAGTATAGGGATGTTTTTAACTCCTGCTATTGAATGGATTAAAACTAATCTTCCGATGATCCAAACTATAGTTGGCAATGTATTTAATGGAATAGCTACACTTTTACAACCTATTATGGCCATATTTGGGAGTGTTTTTGAGATAATTGGAGCAGCAATACAAAATTTTGGTCCAATAGTAACAGAAATTGCAGCTACTATTATGGGAAAATTAGGTGAAGTTTTGGAATGGTTAGGGCCGAAAATAGATTGGCTTAAGGAATTGTTTATTAGTTCTATGCCAATGATATCCGATGCAGTACAAATTGCTTGGGATGTAATAAATCCAGCTTTAGATTTAGGTATAACTGTATTTGAAGGTATTGCAGATGCTGTTATGTGGGCTATGCCTATAGTTCAAGATATACTAGAAAAAGTATGGGTTGTTATTGAACCTATAGCAAGAGGAATAGGAAATGTTTTAGGACATGTTTTTGATTTGGTTAATAAAGTAATTGGATTTTTTGGCATAAGTGCTTCAGATGAAAAAAGACCAAAAGGTCATGCTACGGGACTCCCAAGAGTACCTTATAATAATTACCCTGCATTACTTCATGAAGGAGAAGTAGTTCTAACTAAAAAGGAAGCTAATCAGGTTCAAAACAGAGGCAGCAATAATTTTAATATGTCATTTAATATAAGTGGATCTTCAGATCCAAACTTAGTAGCAAAACAAATAGTTAATGAAATAAAACAAGCAGCGTTTAATATTTAGAGGTGATATTATGGAATTTTGGATAATTCAAGACAATGATAAATTAATGTTCCCAGTAATTCCTCCATCCTTTGAAGTAGGCTCAGGTACTTTAAATAAAACTGTAAATGTAGAACAATTAGGTGAAGTGACTTTTTTAGCAAAATCACCTCCTAAAACTCTAAAAGTATCTAGCTTTTTTCCAAGCCAAGAATATAGTTTCGCTTCATATAAAGACTCATCAGAACCTTATGAGGCAATAGAGCTTATTAATAATTTTAAAGAAAATATGAAACCAGTAAGATTTATAATAACTGAAACTCCTATTAATAGCTTGTTTTCTATAGAAAACTTTAGCTATCTAGAGCAAGATGGAACTAGAGATGTTTATTTTACGTTAGATTTAAAAGAGTACAATCCAATAAAAGTTCCATCAAAGATAGTAGGAAAGCATGGCTATAGTCATGATAAGGTCAATATGAAAGGTGCGAATAATATTGCATCTACCATAAGACCAGTAGATGTAAAGCCTAAAACCTATACAACTAAAGTAGGAGATACATTTCCACTGATATCAAAAAAATTTACTGGAGATAGTGATAATTGGAGAGAGTTAGCAGAAAAAAATGGATTTAAAGGCAACTTTAATTTAAAGCCAGGAACGGTGATAAAATTATGATAAAAGTTTATGCACTATATGATAGATGGGTTGTCACAGAAATAACACCAATGATTAAATCCCTATCTTTGACTGGAAGTATAAGCCAATGTGCTAGAAAACTTACGGGAACTATAACTTATTCTATATTTGATAGAAATCATGATAGAACTCAAATAAGACCTAATACTGTAGTTTGGGTAGTAGATGATAGAGGTGTAGAAATTTTTAGAGGAATTGTTTTCGATAGACAGTTAAATAGCAGTGAAGAACTTACCTTTAATGCTTATGACTTTTTAATATACTTTACAAAGTCTAAAGGGTCCTATAATTTCAATCAAATAACAGCTGAAGACATAACAAGAAAAATATGTAGTGAAGCAGAGGTAAGGGTGGGGAATATAGCTAAAACTGGAGTTAAAATTAGTGATATTCCTCAAAACACTTCTTTTTATGACATCATAATGAGAGCTTATACCAAGGCTAGGGATAAAACTAATAAATGTTATATACCAATGATGAACAAGGACCAATTCAATTTAATTGAAAAAGGTAAGCTTATTGATGGATTAGTTCTTGAACCTAATAAAAACATTATAAGTTGTAATTATGATGATTCAATGGAAAATATGATTAACAGAGTAAAAATCTTTGATGAAAATAACAACTTTTTAACTAAGGTAGAAAATCAAAAGAATATAACTATGTATGGAGTTCTACAAGAAAGCGTTACAAAAGATGATGATGGATATATGGATAAGGCAAAACAAATGTTACAGGATATAGAAAGTAATGTAAATATAGAGGCATTAGGAGATATTAGATGTATTACTGGTTACGCAGTAAAAGCCAAAATATGGTATATCAGTGCTTTAGTTGATTGCATATTATATATCGACTCTGATACTCATACCTTTGACTTAGCATCAAATCAGCACACTATGAGTCTTACAGCAAGTCTACAAAATAAAATGGATTTAAAGGAGGGAAACTAAATTGAGTGAGTGTTATGGAGAATTTATAAAACTAATTAGGGATCAAGGTAAGTACTTCAATCCTCCTTCAGTAGAATTAGGTGAAATTATTTCTACAAGTCCTCTTTCCATTAAAGCAAGTGATATTACCCTTAGCAAAGAAAATTTATATATAAGTGAACATCTACTTAAAGATAACGTAGAAGTAAGTTTTAATGGAGAAGTTAAAATTGAAGGTTCAATTAAAAATATAACCATAGATAAGAAAAAAGTTGATTTTGATAAAACTTTAAAATCTGGAGATGGTGTAGCACTTATAAAGATTAGTAGCTCTAAATTTTTAGTATTATGTAAGGTGGTGAAACTGTGAGTATTTTTCCAACATTCACCGATGAAGATATGAAGGTTATAGAAGAGGTTGAAAATGAATTAAATACTAATGAGGAGATCCCACATGAGTATGCTTGGGATTTTCAAAAAAATGAATTTATCTTAAAGGATGGTAAATTTGTAGTAGTAGAAGGACTAGAAGCCCTTAATATATGGATAAGAAAGGTATTAATTACAGAGAGATATAGATATTTAGCTTATACTACTGATTATGGTAGTGAAATAGAAAGCCTAGTAGGGGAAAATTATTCTAAAGAACTTACTAAGTCGGAAATAAAAAGATTTTTAAAAGAAGCTTTAGAAATTAATCCGCATATTAAAGGTATAAGTGACATTGATGTTCTAAGCTACAAGGATAAAATAACAGTGAATTTTAAAGTAGAAACAGATTTAGGGGAGGTTAAGGTAAGTGTATAGTGAAAATGAAAAATTAATACTTGATAGAATGATGAAAAAAGTGCCTTCAGATATAGATAAGTCTGAAGGTTCATTTATTTATGATGCCCTTTCTCCCATTTCCTTAGAACTTATGCAAAGTAAATTACAACTTGATGAAATAGTAAACAAGGTGTTTGCAATAAAAGCTGCTGAAAATGGTTATAGTGAAGAGTTAGAATTAAAGGCTAAAGAATTTGGGATCTATAGAAAAGCTGGAATAAAAGCTAAAGTAAAACTGACCATTGAAGGAAGTAAAGATACTTTAATACCTAAAGAAAGCATCTTTCAAACAGAAGGTGGGCTTAGGTTTATAACCATAGAGGAGAGTATTATAAAAAATGATAAAACCTTTGTGGAGGCTATGGCAGAGGAAGTTGGAAACAAATATAATGTGCCAGCTAAAATTATAAACAGTATTCCTATTTCGATTCCAGGAGTAAGTGCTGTTATAAATGAGGAAGGAGCAACTGGAGGTATCAGCATTGAAAGTGATGAAGAACTTTTAAAGAGATTGCTGCTTAAAGTTAGACTTCCAGCTACCAGTGGAAATATTCATCATTATAAATTATGGGCACTTGAAGTAAATGGAGTAGGAAATGCAGTGGTAATACCACTTTATAAGGGGCCTGGAACAGTTAAGGTAGTAGTTATGGATAACAACAATAAAAAACCAAATGAGGATTTAATAACTTCTATAAAAGAATATATTGAAGCTCAAAGACCTATAGGAGCAGAAGTAGATGTAGTTGGAGTGGAGGAAATACCTATAAATATAAAGGTAAAACTACAATTAGCTAGCTATGCAAACCAAGAGGAAGTAAAAATTCAAATAGAAAATGCTGTAACTAAGTATTTAAACACCTTAGCTTTTAAAGATCCACTTATTAGATATACAAGAATAGCAAATTTACTACTAGATATTCCTCCTATCATTGATTATAGTGAATTAACCATCAATGATGGAACTTCCAATATAGAAATTGACACAGGGGCAGTTGGAGTTTTGGGAAAGGTGGAGATAGAAAGTGAAGCTTAAAAAATATCTTCCCTCCTTTATAGGAAATTCTAAAATATTTTCTAAAATCTATGAAATCGAACAAAGTGAAATTGATGATTATAACAATTTAATTGAAGACTTGGTAAATCAATGCTTTGTTGAAAAAGCCACTTGGGGACTTAGCTTATGGGAGGATTTTTTAGATATAAAAGCTAACCTTTCCTCACCAGAAGATTTTAGAAGAAGCGCCATAAAAGCAAAACTAAGAGGTCAAGGTATAGTTACTGTGGAGCTCATAAAGAATGTAAGTGAAAGTTTTTCCAATGGAGAGGTTGAAATTACTGAAAATATAGAACCTTACACCTTTGAAATAAAATTTGTAGGTACAAGAGGTATACCTCCTAACTTAGAAGGACTTAAAAAAGCTATAGAAGATATTAAACCAGCTCACTTATCTATAAAATATAAATTTACTTATATGACCTGGGATGAGTTTGAATTCTACAATAAAACCTGGGATCAATGGGAAGAACTAAACTTAACCTGGGATGAGTTTGAAAAATATAGAGAATAGAGGTGTAAATAATGTCAAGCAATGATAAAACTTCCAATTTGGAATTAAATCAATGGAATGGTAATGAATACCCTAAAAGAACAGACTTTATTGAAGATAATAAAAAAATAGATGAAGCATATAAAGAACTAAAAGACATTGTAAAAAATGGTGGAAAAGTATCTAGCGTAAATGGAAAAATTGGAGATGTTATTTTAAAGGCTGAAGATATTAAGACGGAGCAAGGTACAACAATTGAATCTCAATTGACTGAAACAGTGAACAAGGATGAGTTAAAAAAGGAATTAGAAAAAATAGATTTATCTGCAGATAAAATAAAATTAAATAATTCTAATTTTATTAGTAAAGACGTGAATGGTGCATTAAATGAAGTAAAAAAATATTTTGCAGATAAGTCGGATAAAGATCATACTCATAATAATTATATAATGAAAGATGCTTTACATGACAAAATTAAAATTTTAAATAGTAAGAAAAAAATTGATTTATATTTAGACAAAATAAATGGAACTTCAAATTTAGAAAATGGTTTTGACGGTAAATCATTTAATTCTATAAATAAATGCATAGAATTTATAGAAAAATATGTAACAAATCCCAATTTACAAATTACTATACTGCTTGCAGACAGAAATAATGCTGCAAAGGCTGATTTCACTAGCGAAGGTAAGATTAAGATTGAAGGAATTAAAAATGAAATTATGCTTAGTGGGTACGAAATAAGAATAAGGGTAAAAGGCTTATCTGTAGATGAGTGTGATAAGGTATATTTGAGTCATATAATATCTGAAGAAGAGGTTTATGTTAGCGATAGCACATGTAATATTTTTAGTTTACAATCCATAAACTCAGGTTCAAAAGGAATTAGTATAATTAATCGTTCAATATGTACTATAGGTGATTGTACAATTAGCAATAAATTTATTAGTGCAATATCAATTTCAGACTACTGTATTGTAATATCTACGTATAACTCTGGAACAAATAATGGGGATGGTATTAATGCTTCAGGCGTTGCATGTATTTTAGTATCACGTTCAGATAAATTAGGTACAAATGTTATTGGAGCGTCCGCATTAACAAAAATAACATAAAAGGAGGATATATATGTATCTTAAAAATAAAAAATTTTATGTAGGCATAGATAAGTCTAACCAACCTACTAATTTTGATAAAATAATAAAAGATGTCGTAAACAATAAAATAGAATGTTATCTTGATAATAAACTTGCTTTAACTTTATTTCCTATAGAAGATTGGTCTAAATATACAATAGAAGATGGAGAATTCTCAGAAGTAGACTTATCTTCAGAAGAACAAAGAATTTTAGACATTGAAAATATAATTGCAGATATTATTTTAATGAGGAGTATATAAATATGGTTAGAGATTATGTGGTTAGATTTTGGAAAAGGCAATTAGAGAATGGAAAAGAAAAAAAAGAATTACAAAGGTTACTTGAAAATGATATCATTACATTGGAAGAATATGAGGATATAATTAAATAACAAATTTAGTGCAGAATAAGCTAATAACATTTTTATGCTAATCATAAGCGTAAATTTATAGCTACTTAAAAATGTTAGTTAATTATATGAAGAATATAATTAAAAATTTTAAATTTAAAGCCTTTTATTTTATAATTTTACACTATTAAGGATAGTATAAAAAGCACTATCTCGTAAATTTAGATAGTGACTTCTCGCAGTTCCTTAAATAAAAAATTATAAAGTAACTCTAAAATTGTGAATTTTGAATTAAAAAGCTGTGGTTTTTCACAGCTTTTTTAGGTGGTGATATAATATTGAAATTTTATTAAATGCTTTAAAGAGCATGGGTTCTGTAAAAGAAAGGGGAATAACAACAGGATTTATTGGAGGATTGATTAGTATAATAACTTATTTCTTTGGTGGATGGGATATAATACTTCAAGTGCTTATTGTTTTTATGTTTTTAGATTATATTACAGGAGTGATAGGTGCTTATATTGGTGGAAAGTTGAGTTCTAAGGAAGGATTACAGGGAGTAGTTAAGAAAATATTGGTGCTAATGCTTTTGATTGTACCAGTATTATTAGATAGACTTATTGGCTCCGGTGGTTCTCTTAGAACTCTGTTTTGTTTTTTTATGATATCAAACGAAGGAATAAGTATTTGCGAAAATGCAGTAAAGTTAGGGGTACCTATGCCAAAGCAAATTATTGATGCTTTAGAGCAGCTTAAAGGTGATAAAAAAGGAGGAGAAAGGGATGAAAATAACACATAGAGCAGGTCATAATGAAGCGTGTCCTGGTAGTAAATATTATGTAGATGAAGTAGTAGAAAACAGAAAAATTCACAGCTCTATAATAAAATATCTATCTATGGCAAAACATTCTCTTATAGATTGTACTCCTCGTAATATATCAGGGGTTAATGAGGAACTTACCTATGGAATTAATAGTGCAAACAATGTTAAAGGAGATATATTTTTCTCCACTCATTTAAATTGCTATGAACCAACAGAAGCAGCTAGAGGAGCAGAGGTTCTAATTTATCCTGGAGATAAGAAAACAAGCGCTATTGGTGAAAGAATACTTAAAAATTTAGAAAACTTAGGTTTTAAAAATAGAGGAGTTAAAGAGCAAAATAATTTAGCAGAACTAAATTCAATATACTATAGTTCTATGATTATAGAATGTTTTTTTGTAGATAGTAAAGCGGATGTGGAATTATATAAAAAGCTTGGAGCAGATATAATAGGAAAAGTTATAGCGGAAGGTATTCATGGAACTAAGGTAAATATGGAAAAAAGTAAAAATATAATTGTAATTAACAATGAAGTAGATAGAAGAGCAGCACTATATTTAGCTGATTATCTAAATTGTAACATTATAGAAGCAAAGGACTTTGTATCTGGTATTGGAGAAAAAGTATATGTAATTGGTGGTGGAATAAATATTCCTAATTCAATAATAATAGCTGGTAAAGATAGATATGACACCTGTAATAAGGTTTTAGATTTTATTATAAAATAGGAAGTATTTCAAAAGGAATAAAATTTAAATTAATTTCTTAAATAAATTTTTATTATGCCAATTGTTAAGATAAGTATTGAATTTAGCTTAACAATTGGCAATAATAAACGATATTTTATATACAAAAAAATAAAAGCCATGGAACTATTCCATGAACTTACAATTACTGGTAATTTATTTTGGGTATAAATGCAATACCTTAATATTAATTTCTTAATTTATACTTATACTATAATAAAAAAACTCTAAACTGTCAAGAGAAATAGAGATATTTTTATTAAATTTATATTTAAGTCATAAATATTGAAATATAGACAATTACATAAACCATGGGGGAGCTTTCCATTTTACCACATCTAATATAGAATAGAATTTGTCTCAATGAACAATGTGGCACAAATATAAATTTGTGAGGTGATCTCTATGGTTAAAAATAACCATCCTGATTATGATGAAGAGGTATTAAGATTAAATACCATCTTAGAATACTTAATTAATTATAACAAAAAAGTTTTTGAAGAAAAAAGAGAACTTGATGAGGCTGTTAATTATGGATATTCCCATTACAACTCAGATAACGCAGAACAGTTTAATGAATTAGTTATAAACACTGCATTACAAAAGAGTCTACAATCTAAGGTGAGAGGATTAGAAAAAAGCATAGAAAAGCCTTATTTTGCTAGAGTTGATTTTAAAGAAGAAGGCAAAGAAAATATTCAAAAGCTTTATGTAGGAAAAACTTCTTTAGTTGATGATGAAAGTAATGAACTTTTAATAGTAGATTGGAGAGCTCCAATTGCTACTCTTTACTATGAGGGAAGATTAGGAACTGCTCAGTATGAGTGTGAAGATGGGGGCATAAATGGTAATATAAGCTTAAAAAGGCAATATGCCATTGAAAAATCTAAGCTTTTAGACATTTATGATATAGACATAACCACTAATGATGAGTTTCTTCAAGCAAGTCTTAACTCTTTAAAAGATAATAGATTAAAAGATATAGTTTCAACTATTCAAGAGGAACAAAATAGAGTTATAAGGGCTAATATGTGGAAGCCTCTAATAGTTCAAGGTGCTGCTGGTGGAGGGAAGACTACTATAGCGCTTCATAGAATAGCATACCTATTATACAACAATGAAAAGACTCTATCACCAGATAATTTTATGATAATAGCTCCTAATAGATTTTTCTTAAGCTATATATCAGACGTTTTACCTGAATTAGGCGTGGATAATGTAAAACAAAATACCTTTGAGGATTTTGCTCTTGAATTTATAGAGGAAGATCTAAAAATAATTGATCCATCAATAAAACTTAGAAATATAATAGAAGGAAATAAAAATCTCTCAAAAATCACTTCCTTTAAAACTTCCATAGAATTTAAAAAATTAATAGATAGATTTCTTAAACATGTAGAAGTAACTTATATTCCTAAATTAGACTTTAAAGTAAATGAAACAATTCTTTATTCATATAAGGAAATAATAGAATTGTTTAAAAATGATTATAGTTATTTGCCTTTTGAAAAGAGGATAAATGAAATAAGAAAGCATTTTATAAATAAAACAAAAGCTGATAAGCAAAAAATATTAGATAAAATAGAAAATGATTATGAGGATAAACTCAATGAAATTAGATGGGCTTTCAAAGATTCACCTGAAAGAAGGGCCAAAATTATTGAGGTTGCTGATGAGAGAGATGAACTTTTTAAAAGAGTTAAGAATAAACTAAGCAGCTTAGTAAGGGATTATTTTAAAAATATTAAACCACTATCTACAACAGAATATTATAAGGAATTTATCATGTCTTTAATAAAATGGAAACCAGATGGCGTAATAGGAGAGATGGCAAAAGAGACCTTAAAAAATTTAGAAAATAATCTAATAGAAATTGAAGATTTAGCTCCACTTATGTATATAAAGTTAAAGGTATATGGAATTGAAGAAAGTTTAAATTTAAAACATATAGTAATTGATGAAGCGCAGGACTTTAACTTATTACAATTTCATGTATTAAAAGAAATACTGGGATCTGGCTCAATGACCATATTAGGAGATATATGTCAAGGAATATACAGTTATAGAGGGACTAATGATTGGGATATGGTTAATAACTATATTTTTGATGAGGAAGCTCAAATGCTTGGCTTAGAACAGAGCTATAGAACAACAATTGAAATAATGAATGGGGCAACGGAAGTATTAAGAGCATTAAAAGATGAAAAATTACCAGTAGCTAAACCTGTTATAAGACATGGAGAAGAAATAGCTATAAATTTAATGAAAGATTATTATAGCCTTGCATTACAATTAGAAAAGGATATAAGTGAGAACAAAAACAAGGGATATAAATCTCTTGCATTGATATGTAAAACCTTAGAAGAATGTAAAAGGCTTAAGATAGAATTAGATAAGAACAATATAAAGGTTAACTTAGTTGAAGGTGGAGAAAATGATTTTACTGGAGGAGTTGTATTAATACCTTCATATCTAGTAAAAGGATTAGAGTTTGATATGGTAGTTATATGCAATGCCTCCAAAGAAAACTACTCAGAAAATCAATTAGATGTTAAGCTTTTATATGTAGCTATGACAAGACCACTTCATAATTTAAAGATATACCATATTGGTGAAAAAACAGAACTTTTAAAAAGTGAATTTTTTCATAAATAAATCTTCATAAATTAAAAATTAAGAATGAAAAATAAAGAATTGTGGTTAAAACTTCACCAGCAGAGTCTTAGGAGTTTTTTTAGAATAGATTTTATTTTAGAAATTTGCTAAGGATGAATTTCTTTCTAAATTAGTACTGTTAATTGTCAATCTTTAATTTTAAGGAATTAAGCTATTTTTATAGAGAATCTATATACTATTAAGATATTAACATGAAATATACAAAAATTCTAAACTACAGCTTAAAGAAATAGGAATTAAACTTCTTTTATTCTAAGCTGTAGTTTTATATATTAATTACATAAAAAACTATTTCATACTTTATTTTTACCTCTTAAGGTTAAGTAAAAAACATTTTGAATTTCCCTAATTATTTTTCTATTAAAATGTTAGCTTCTTTTAATGCCTCATAAATATATTTACTGTTTCGTATATCTTCTGAACTTTTATTTCCAAGTTTGTCAATAAAAAAGCTACTTTCTACATCTCTAATCAAAATTTCAGGTAAAAAATTTGATCTTCTTAGGCTAAGGGGAAATCCTGCACAATAGATTCTTTTACCTTTTGCTGTTATAACAACTGCATCCCATTCTTTTGTTCCTAATAACTTACTTCCTGCATTATCAGAATTTGTATTATAACTCACTTTAATCTTATGTTTTTTTAAATAATTTTTAGTTAGCTCTATTTCATGAGTATTCCAATGATATTTTTTTATATCTTCCTCTGTAATTAATGGCATTTCATCTATAAGTAATTCCTCAAGTTTTAACTCAGGTTTTATATATTCACCTTTTTCATTTCTTCCGTAACTTAAAGCACCACTTTTATGTTCTTCCTTTACAAGGTATATTGCAAATTTCGGTTCATTTTTAATCTGCTTTTCATTGCTGCAACACATAAATGAAATACTTGATAAAATTACAAGAAGTATAATAACTAATATTCTTTTCACAACTTCACCTCCTAGAGTATTCCTGAGAAAAATCAATGCATATAAGATATTAAAAGTAGCTATTTAGTATATTACGAAACATAATTCAATGGAGCTTATTTTTTCCCTTTATATGTTGAAAAAAATATATAAAAGTTAAGTATGTATATAAATCTAAAGTATAAATATGTAGATTTATGGTAGAAGAAACTAAATTATTGTAGAATTTATTAAAATATGCATTGTAAAATATAGGATATTTGTGGATAATATAACTTTTTAAATAAATATTTGTAAAAATCTTTATATTAAAGTAAATATTTAGTATAATTAAATAGAAAAAGGAAGGAGGGTGTATCAATTATGAATTTTTTAATAATGGCTTCAAGTAATCCATTTGTACCTAAAATAACAGCAATACTAAATGATATTAAGGGATGGTTTTTAGCTTTAGTGGCAGTGGTTACAGTAGTAGTAATTCTTATTCACTCATTTAAATATTTTCAAGGGGATGGATCAGAGAAAGCGGAAGCTATATCCAATATTAAAAAGACTGTTTACATGGGTGGAGGTGTTTTCTTTTTAATTTGGTTTGCAACTTATGTAGTGGACAAGATGAAAGTATAAACTATAAGCTTCAGATTATTGCTGAAGCTTTTTGCAAGTAGGACAAGCTTTTACATATATAAAGATACTAGTTGCAAAGTTCAGTATAGATTAATATAGTTACAGCTTTATGTGTTTAAATTCACAATTATGATTAAAATTAATTTTTACTAATAACATATTATTTCACTTTAGGATTTAAGCTAGCAATTCTATTATTAGCTTTTAACTGAAAAATTGATTTAAAGTCTTTTTTTTATAGGATAAATTTGAAAAATTCTTTATTTGCAATCAGTTAGAAGTCACTCTTAGTAAATAAGGAGGTGCAATATGGATTGGATTATTAATAATATTACAGAAGGAATCTGGGGATTTTTTGCTAAGTTATGTTCTAACATAATAAATGAGGCATTTAAATTTATAACGGAAACTATTATTAATATAACTGACATAAATAGATATATAAATATTAATAAATACTTAGTATATATTCAAATAATTGCTGCTTCATTTCTATTAGTTAGAATAGCCTGGGAAGCTTTAAAATATCAAAGCGGCGGTGTATTGGGAGGAAATAATGGATCAATTTCGGCACTTATGATTAAAGTTTTGCAGTCAGGTGCTGCTATTTATGTATTACCTTATTTAGTGATAGATGTTTTATTACCAATTAATAATGCGTTAATGAAGTTTATTCAAGCTATAGGCATTGAAATAACTGAAGAACATTTTAGTAAGACAAAAACTTTAGTAGGTAATCTTTCCGATTTAGGTCAGCTTATGATTTTAGTACTATTAATCCTAGGAATAGGGTTTCTTATATTAGCTATTGCAGGAAGCATAAGATATATTGAATTACTTATATGTATTTTATTTGCTCCAATTGCAGCTGTATCCATTGTAAATGATGGAGAAGGCACTGAGGTATGGTTTAAAGAGACCATATGTATTGTATTCACTCAATCAATACACATGTTTTTACTTCAAATATTAATTACAATAATGACTACTGTAGATGGAATTATGATGGCAGTATTAAGTATAGCATCTATTTCTATAATGCTTAAAGGTCCTCAAGTTTTAAGGAACTTTTTATATACTTCTGGCACAGGTTCACTTTCAGTTAAAACAGCAGGAACTGCTGCAAGAGGCTATGGAAAAATGAGAGCCATGAAACGTATGGTAAAATCTTCGTCCCCTATTGGACCATTAGTTTAATTAAGGAGTAGTAATCATGAATAAAAGAAGTATTCCACGACATGTGGATGGTAGAGTTAAAATAGGACCAATGACTGCAAGAAATTTTATTAAATTTTTTCCAATTTTTATTATAGAAGTTTTCGCAATATTAAGTAATTTTAGCCCTATAACTTTATTTTTTGGGGTGTTAGCAATAGGGCTAACTACTATTTTATTTGCTGAGTTCAACAATAGAGAAACAGGATTAGATATTTTGAAGGATATCATAAGATATGAATTAGAAGGCAACATAATTTATGAGAGGGGATGTGAGTTAGAAGATGTTCGCAAAGTTATTTGGAACAAGATCGAAAATACCAAAGAAAAATAATATAAAAAATAAAGAAGAAACTTTTAACTTACCCATAAAAGATGTGAAAGACATTATTATAGGCAATGATCATAAGTATAAGTTAGTTGCTAAGGTTACTCCCATCAATGGAGAATTGGCACCAGAAGATATGTTAAGAGATATATCTAATGCGATCCAAGGAGCATTAAATTCCTTTGAAGGAAGACAAGGTATTTATATACAAAGTGAAAGAGTTGATATATCACTTAATATTAAAAATATAGAAAAACAAAAAGAAGAATTATCTGATGAATTTAGAATAGAACTTCTAGAAGAACAAAAGAAGTATTTAGAAAGTATAGCTAATAAAAGCAGAACAGTATTAAATTTTTACATGGTTCTAGAGATTAAAGATAAAAATAGTGATACTGCAAGACAAGTTTTAGAAGATGCTTATATAAGTGTGAAAAATGAATTAGAATCACAGGAAATGTATGTGGAACAATTAAAAGAAAAAGAAATAAAGCAGTTATTATATGAGAAGATGAATCCGGAACAAAGTCAGGTAGAACCCTATAAAGAGGATTGGTTACTAGAAAATATATATCCACAAAATGCTGTAAGATTTAAAGATGGTAGACATTTAGAAATAGAAAACAGATTATATAGATTTTATGCTATATCAAAATATCCTCAAAATGTAGATGAATATAGATGGCTTAAAAAGCTATTAAACATAAGAGGAGATGTAAATATTGCAATAATATTAAACCCTAAAAATAAAGCTACTATAATAAAAGAATTATCTAAAGCCGTTGATGAGCTAAATGCTAGGGCAATATCAGCAAAGGATGAGGCTTCAAGACAGAAATATTTTAAACAAGAAGAAAGTGCTAAAAACATGATAGAGGAGTTAGGGAATGATAACGTTAGTCTCTATGATACCAATATCACTATAGGAATAAGCGCAAAGGATATTCAAGAACTTGATACTCTTTCAAACATAGTAAGGTCTAAAATATCAAGCTCTTATCTTCAAAGTACTGAAATTAAAAGAAAGGGCTTTGAACCTTTTTATACAATAATGCCCATTCTTGCAGATAATAAAATTACTGAAAATTATATCTGGAATTTAAGCACAAAGGATGTAGCATCAATAATACCCTTTGATTCTTCAGAATTCATGGAGCAAAGTGGAACACTTATTGGAGAAAATGAAATAAGTAGAGGATTGGTAATAGCAAACTATAGAAATAAATTATATAACAATGCTCATATGTGTATATTAGCGGATTCAGGCTCAGGGAAAACGTTCTTTATAAAAACTGATGCTATAAGAAATATACCCTATGTTGATTATACAATCATGTTCGATATTAAAGGAGATTTAAATTTCCCTTGGGGGAAAAGGTATATATTTTCTGCAACTTCAGGAACCATAGTTAATCCCTTTCACATTAGAAATACCATATCAGATAATTCTATGGAACAACAAGAAGTAAAAAGTGATATTGGAATATATTTATCTCAAAAAATAATGGATCTTATAGTATTTTTTAAATGGATAATTCCAGAGCTTACACCCTATGATGAAAGTTTATTAGAAGAAGACATAAGAGATTCATATAAAAAATGTAGTTTGAATTTTCAAAGCATAGAACTACCTAAAGAATTTTGTACTATGTCAACTTTAGATGAAGTAATGGAAGAAAAAATAAAAAGCTCTGATGCAGAGATGGAATTGGAAAGAAGAAAATATTTAAAAGCCTGTATTAAACCATATTCAAAAGGTACTTACTCTAAAATATTTAATGGTCAAACAAATTGGAATTTTGATAAGTTTACTGTATTTGATATATCTAATATTCCTGAGGCTGTTAAAAAACCATTATATGATATTTTACTTAAAGATACATGGCAGTTTGCTAAAAAGGATGGAACTATAAATCCTACAAGAAAAGATATATATGTAGATGAATGTCATGAATTTGCAGACCCTCAAAATCCGCAGACACTTATGTTTTTATCTACTAAATTAAGTAAACAGGGAAGGGGATTTGGAATAAGGCTTATTACTGCAACTCAAAACTTACCAGACTTTTTAAGTATTCCTCGATTTGGACAAGCAATTATAGATAATTCATACTTTAAATTATTTATGCGACTAGGAGAAAGTGATATTCCTGTAGCTAAAAAACTATATTCATTTAGTGATAGTGAAATAAAAATATTAAAAGGTACAGGCGGTAAGAAAAAGGGGAGCAAAGGTAAAGGTATATTTATTGTTGGCTCTCAAAGGGTAGTTATACAAACTAGAGCATCGAAATTTGAATTAGAAGTTATAGATCCTGTTCAATTTGAAGAAATATATGGAGTTAAATCAAGATATTTAAACTTAGGTTAGGCTGGTGATTATATGAATCCATATGTGGTCATAAAGGGTGCATCACTATTAAAAAAATACTGGAAGCAGATATTACTTTTTTTTATTGCATTACTTATGATACCTATTATGTTTGCCACCTCATTTGTAGTAATTAAAACGGTGCCAGCAGCAGATGAAGAGATTATTAGAATGTATATAAGTGGAGCTCAAAGTGCTAGCGAGGAAAATGTTAAAGTTGATTGGCGTGATTTAATGGCAATTGATGCAGTTAGATATAAACAAAATTTTAAAGATGTAAAATCTGGTGATGTTTTATCCTTAGGAGAATCTTTTATAGAAGAATATATAGAAGAAAGAAAAGTTATTATAACAAATATTAAAGGAGAAGAAGTAGAAAGAGTAGAAAAGGTAACAGCCTATAGAAGAAAAAACCTAGATCAAGTAATGGATGAAATGGGATTTTCAGAAGAAGAAAAGAGAGATATTAAACTTTATAGAGATATAGGTTTAAATTTGCTAAATGAACAGTTTGGAGGAGGAATTTTAATAGATGGAGAAGGAGTACCTCTTAACTTAACACAAGAAGAATTCATTAATAAAGTAATACCAGGAGCTGAGAGCACTTATAAAAAATATGGAGTATTGCCTTCAATAAGTATATCACAGGCCATATTAGAATCAGGTTGGGGGAGCTCAGGGCTCACAGCTAAAGCAAATAATTTATTTGGTATAAAGGCCTTTTACTGGAGTGGAAAATATGTTGAAATGCTAACCTATGAATGGTATGGAGGAGTGAAGGTTGAGGTTAAAGCAGCTTTTAGAGCTTATGATTCCTGGGACCATTCTCTTGAAGATCACGGAAAATTTTTAGTTGAAAATAGCATTTATTCTGAGGCAGGATTTTTTAATGCAAAGGATCATATTGGTCAAGCTTTTGCATTGCAAAGGGCAGGATATGCCACAGATCCTAACTATGCAGTTACACTTATAAGCTTAATTGAGCAATATAATTTACATCAATATGATAAAAAATAAAGAATTGTTATATCTATATTATTAAAGAAAATAACTAGACAAGGATACTGGCTAGTTATTTTTTTCAATATAATCTATTAATATTGTGAAATAATTTATTATAGTTTTAAATTATAGTATTTTTTCAAAGGATGTTAAATAAAAACCGTCTTTAATTTTGATGTCTTTAATTTTCTTATAGCCATTTTTCATATATAGATTTACAGCAGGTATATTTTCTTTTCCGGTACATACTATTATATTTTTTATATTATTAATTTTTTCTACAAAGTTAATAAGCTCCTTTGCAATACCTCTTTTAAAGAAAGAAGGATGTACTGCAACCCTATGGATATCTAAAGTGTCATCTTCAATTTTATAGGAAACAATGCCAGCTAGAATATCATCAATAAAATATCCGTAAAAAATTTCATTGCATTGTTTTAAAGTATTAATTGTGTCTTTTAATGGTGGTATTTCATCAAATCCAATAATTTCTGTTTCAATCTTATAAGATGCTATTTGTACATCTAGTATTTTTTCTAGAACTTTTTCATCCTTTAAATCAAGCCGATTTATCATATACAGGTTCCTCCATTACTCTTTAAATTTTTAACTATCGAGGTTATAATTTCATATACAAATTATACCATTAACTTAAAGGAAGAGAATATAAAATTATGAAAAAGTAGGTTTTTAATGATAAGATTAGAATTTCTAATTTGTATTTAATGTTGTTTTAAGCTATTATTACTATTCTTTTAATTTAAATAACTTAGTATATGATTATAGAAAGCTAAGATGAAAATAATTATTCTTAGTTACATTATAAATTTAATGATGAAAGGATGTATACTTTATGAATATTATTAGAAGAAACATAGAAAATGAGGTTAGTGATACAAAGGATATTAACATAGAAAAAAATAGTAAGATAAAAAAATGGGGAATTGCAGCTTTAGTAGTGTTAGTATCTTTAAGTATAGCAAAAAAAGCTATTAACAGTAATTGCAAGGCAGAAGAGTAGGGAGATTTATAAAGATTTTCTATTAACGTTAGAGTAAAAATAGGGTAAATATTATAGGGATATAAATGAAAACTTAAAATAAAATTTATTATAAAAAACTCTACAGGATTGGACAGTGGAGTTTTAACTATAATTCTTTATTTTTCATTCATAGAAAAGAATTTTTCTTGTTTAAATTATGTATAAGTTAGATTTTCATTAAGAATTCTTATATACGTTTTATAATAATAAGTTGAATTTCTATAATAATAGCTTTTCTGTGGGAATGAAAAATTAAGAGAAAAAAATTAAGAGTTAAGGGGAACTTTTAGTATATCATGAGAAGTTTTCAATTAATTACGTTTATTTTAATATGTTAATAAAAACATTTTATTAACATATTAAAAGTTAAAAGGACTTTAAATGCTTTGCAGTGAATATACCTCTAAGTTAAATCTTGGAGGTATATTTATGTTTGCTAGAGTTATTATTAATGTAATTCTTTTTATAATATCAATTTTATTAACACTTTCAGCACTTAAGAGTAAGGATGGCAAATATATTGCTTTAGGGATATTTCTTTTCTGCTATTCAGCATATAGTATCATATCATCTATATTAAAAAAGAAGCAATAAATAAAATCACACAGGAGCAGATAGAAACTAATAGAATTAAATATTATGATGATTACTTATAGGATTTTGCAAGGAACAATGAGAAATTAAAGTTTCTTTTATAATGATATAAAATATTTCTTTTAATATATTAGTATTTGTAGATAACCAGTATATATAGGGATACAATGCGAAAATTTAATATATACTCTGGAAAATAAATTTTCTATAAAAACAGATTAACCTCTTGAAAATTAAGGATTAATAATTAAAAATGAAAAATTTAGGATGAAATCCACTGTTAATGAATTTCTAAAATAAAATTTATCTTAAAAAACTCCAAAGGCTTTGACGGTGGAGTTTTAACCATAATTCTTCATTATTCATTCTTAATTTTTAATTCATGGTAAAATTTTATTATGGAAATCAAAATCATGCATAAGTTAAATTTTCATTAAGGAATCCTATAATATAAGTTATGGTAAATTAATAGGAGGGATATTAATGGTTAATATACTATTTAGTGAATATAATTTTCATGAAAGATGGGCAAAAGATACAATAGAAAAATATATAAATTGTAATGATAAGGTTTTGATAATACCATTTTCTTTTAATGAAAAGATAAGTAATAATATGGAATGGGAGTATGCTTACAGTAAGAACAATGGAAAGTATTACAACAGTGCTATTCTACCATTTTTGAACTATGGAATTGCAGAAGAAAATATAAACTGGATAAATTATTTTAAAGATACCAAGGAAAATGCAAAAGAAAAGGTAAGAAATAGTGATATAATATTTTTCACCGGAGGTTTACCTGATAAAATGATGTGTCGTTTAAAGGAATTCGACTTAATAAATGACATTGAAAATTTTACTGGGATTATTATAGGCAGTAGTGCTGGAGCAATGATTCAGATATCAGAGTATCATATTACTCCTGATGAAAACTATGATAAATTTTCATATAATAAAGGATTAAATTTGATTAAAGATTTTGGTATTGAAGTTCATTATGAGGAGACAGAAATGCAAAAAAGTTATATCAATAAAGTATTAAATGAAAAGAAGGATAGGGTATATGCAATTAAGAATACCGGTGGAATAATTGTTAACAATAATCAAATTACATTACTGGGAGATATAGAGATATTTAATAGAAAATAGTTCATACTTTTCTTATGGTTTTCATTAGAATTTAAATAATTGAATATAAAAAACTATGCTAAATTGAAGTTAGCATAGTTTTTGATTTTAAATTTGCTATTAAGTTAAAATTTACACTCTTAAAAATAAACATTAACAAAATTATTACATCTTTTATAGTTATAGACTTGATAATACTTCTTCAATCATAACTTTTAAATCTTCATCTGAAATATTTTTAAGTTCTTGTTGAACTATATTTAGTTGTTCTTCATCTATGGATTTGGCAAATACTATTTTGCAATAGTTTTTATATCTATCTAAAGATAAGAAGCCAATATATGATCTTATTAATTTTACTATATTTTCTGCTGACACATCTTTAAAGTTACATTGAAAAATTCTTTTACTTTTTTAGATGATAGACAAGCTAAAAAAAATTTTAACAAACTTTAACTTATTTTTTTTTATCTATATTACCATATTTATCATTTAATTTCTTAAGTTTTTCACCAGCTTCTTTAGCATCACCTAAAGATGCCTTGAAAAATTCATCGTTAGTAGCTATAGTCCAATGATTATTAACGCTTCTTTTTAAATCTATATCAAGAATTAGCATAGCTGTTTCAGCATTCTTATCTTTTACAGAGTCATATATGTAAGTCATCTCTATATTTTTAGCATCTTCTAAGTTATTAAGCTTTCCCTCTAATAAGGCTTTAGTAACTATAGGAGATATGTCATTAGGAAGTCTATCAATAATAGGTACTAAATCTATATAATTTATTTTTACCTTTACTTTAGCATTAGTTAAAGAAGTGTGGGACTCTAATATTTTATATTCTATTTTTGAAGATAAAACTGTTTGAATTTTTTTATCCATTAAAGTATAATTAAAATCTTTAGAATCCTCTTCAGTTAATTTATCATCAATAAAGTTGCTAGCTTCAATAAATCCTTTTGATTTTAGAGTGTTAAAATAATTTTCTACCACTGTCTCAGGGTTTGTACCACAACCTACTAAAGTTAAAGAAAATATTAAAAAGATATAAATCATCATTAATTTTTTTATTTTATTCATATTTGCCCTCCATGTAAGTAAAAAAATGTTTTTATTCAGTTAAATTAGATAAATCAATATCATTCATATGTTTTTTTATATAGTTTTCTGTAGCAGCATCAAAGAGTTCAGGTGTAATTTCATGCAAAAATCCAGATATTATGTCTGCAAAAGCATCATCTTCATTAACAACCCATTGAACGCCATCTTTAATCAAGCCTATGGTTATTTCAGAAGTAGATTTCTTAATAGTATTAGATTTTAATTTATTAGCTATGCCTTTAAAGAAAATTTCTACAAATTCTTCCTCTGAATATGTTTCGTCTTCAAGGTATACTAGCATAAATTCTTCTAGACAGTTTTCTAATATTTCAGGAATGAAAGGTTTTAAATCTAAAGCAGTAACTTTAACTTTTACTGTAGAGGTGTTACCATCAATAGTACTTTCACCTATTTCGTATTCTAAGCTTTCTAATATAGGAAATATAATATCTTTTATAATCAATCTAAAGCTTTCACTATCAGAATCTTTAATTAAATCAGATTCTTCGTCTAAAATATAATCTTTTACAAGTTCCTCTACATCTAGTAGATTATGTGAATTTTTATATTCTTTTAAATATAAATCGGTTGCTTTTTCTGGTGATAACGTAAACTTTGAGCAACCTACCATAGTTATGGAAAGAATTAAAATTGTACAAAGTGTAATTAATTTTTTCAAGTATAAGTCCTCCTTAAATTTCTAGTATTTTTTTAATTAATTTAAAAATTAGTACTAAATAATTATAAGGGATGTCTCATTATAAAGTAAAGGTTTTCTTTAAGAATAATAGAATAAAGGTACCTCTTACAAGAAGTACCTTATTATAGATTAAAATATTTAATTGATACTAAAAAATAAAATTTATTAATTGCTTGGAGTTCCCATATCAAAGGATTTGAATTTTTCTCCTATCTTGTTTAGATTTCCAGCTAATATATTTTCAAGCTGAGTATTTTCATTAACAATCCATTCATTATTTTTTTTCTCTAAAGTCATTTCTATATCAGAACTTAATTTTTTTACATTTTCTCCTTTTGATGCTTTTATCAATTCATTTATAAGAATTCCAGCTATCTCTTGATCTGTAGGTTCTTTTCCATCAAGAGCTAATTTCATACCTTCGCTTATAAGTCCACCAAATATATCTTGAATTTTTTCACTAATATCTATAGCAGTGATATTTACTTTTGCTGTTGCTTTGTTGTCATTAATATTAGTTTCACCTATTTTATATTCTATGTTATTTGCTATTGGAATCATAAAATCCTTGATAAATTTATCAGTATTTTCTTTTCCCATTTCTTTAACAAAATCTGTATTAGAATCATCATTATTAAAAGCTTTAGCTAAAATTGTATTAACATCCTTAGATGATTTTAAATTTTCAGCTTTTTTTACATCTTTAAAATATTCATCTAAAACTTGTTCTGGTGTCATAGCCTCTTTTTTCTCCACCGTTTCTTTTTTAGATGAATTTCCTTCTTGTGATGAATCTTTTTTAGAGCATCCCGCTACAGTTAAAGATAATACCATAACTGTACAAAAAGTAATAATTTTTTTTATTGATTTGTTCATTTACAAATCCCCCTTATAATTTTATATTAGTCGCCTAAAGTCGATTAGTATAGTAACTGATCATTTTCTGAAGACGTCTTAAACAATTTAACCCCATTAAAATATTAAAATAATTAGCTAAATATTATTATATTTAAAGTTAATATAAAATTATATTAATAATATAAATATGAAAATATTAACATAAATGCAATATTTAGAACAAAGTTATTATAATATATAATTCCTAATAATGCAAAAATTGTGATGAAAAAAGAAAATCGTGATAAAATCACGATTCTTAAATTATATTGAAATTCTTAATTAATCAAGCCTTTGCTTTTTTAATTTTAGTAGGTTTTCCTTTAATATTTATTTCACTTTGAGTTTTAAGTAAAGTTTTGCCATGACCGTTTAGTATATCTACGTGACTATAGGTATCGTAAATGTCTATAATTCCTATAGAGTCAGAAGGAATATTTCCACTATTAGTTAAAGCACCTACTATGTCCCCACGTCTTATCTTTTTCTTTTTACCACCATTAATATATATTTTAACCACATTATCATTACTAGATGGAGTTTTAATTTTTATTTTAAACTCTTTATTGATAGAAGATTTGACTTCTTCTTCAGAAGGTGGGGTTTTTACAGGAATTTTCATAGAGATAAATTCTTCAATAGCTTTTAAGAATTTATCTTCATAAGGTGTTACAAAAGTTAGAGAAGTACCACTTTCACCAGCACGACCAGTTCTTCCTATTCTATGCACATATGCTTCTACCTCTAATGGAAGGTCGTAATTTATAACATGGCTTACTGTAGAAATATCAATACCTCTTGCAGCTACATCAGTGGCAACCATAAATAAATATTTACCTTCTTTAAAACCTTTTATAGTGCTTAGTCTATCTTTCTGAAGCATGTTTCCATGAATTTCACAAAGGGGAAGGTTGTATTTTCTTAACTTTTGGTAGACCTCACTAACTTTATCTTTTGTTCTACAAAAAATAATAGCCTGAGTTATATCTTCTGTTTTAATTAAATCCATAAGTAGCTTTAATTTTTGATTATCTTCTACTATATAAAGACCTTGAGATATATTATCTAAGGTTAACTTTTCAGGAGAAATTTCAATTGTAGTATAAGAAGAATTCATATATTTTTTACTTAAAGCTTTAATTTCATCAGAAATGGTAGCAGAAAACATCATAGTTTGTCTTTTATGTGGAAGAGATTTTATAATACTTTCAACTTGAGAAATAAAACCCATATTAAGCATTTCGTCTGCTTCATCTATTATAAGATACTTTATATTTTCAACATTAAGAGTTTTTCTAGTAATATGGTCCAAAACTCTTCCAGGAGTACCTACTACTACATGAACTCTTTGGGATAATTCTTTTCTTTGAAGAGAAAAAGGCTCTTTACCATATAGAGCTATTGCTTTAATTTTTTTATAAAGTCCTAATTTAGAAATTTCATTTTTTACTTGTATAGATAATTCTCTAGTAGGAGTTAAAATTAAAGCTTGAACTGCATTTTTTTCTGTCTCTAGCTTCTCACAAAGTGGTATACCAAAAGAAGCAGTTTTACCACTGCCAGTTTGAGACTTTACAATTAAATCTTCTCCTTTAAGTGCTAAAGGAATAACTTTTTTTTGAACTTCAGATGGTGATTCATAACCTACTGAAATTATAGATTTTATCATATTATGGCTTATATTAAAATTTTTAAAATCGTTCATTACCTTACCTCGTATATATAATTCTTAAAGTACTATCATATCATAAGTTCTTCATTGCAGGTTGTCAATTCAATAGTTTTAATTAGAATACTAAAGTACCCCTTGGGAATAATGTAGATTCTTTAGTATTCCCAAGGGGCAGAGTTAAAATTCATAATAATAATTGTAATATCATACTAGTGTTAATTTTTTATATAACATACTCTATTAGCCTTAAATGGTCTATCTTTGGCTTTACTACTTTGGCTGGTATTCCAGTAGCGGTACAGTTTTCTGGAATGGATTTTAAGACTACTGCATTAGCACCAATTTTTGAGTTTTTTCCTAGAGTTATAGGACCAAGAATTTTTGCACCAGCACCAACTAATACATTATCTTCTAGAGTAGGATGCCTTTTACCTTGGTCATGTCCTGTACCACCTAAGGTAACACCATGATAAATAGTTACATCATTACCGATTTCAGCAGTTTCTCCAATTACGATACCCATACCATGATCTATAAAAAGTCTTCTTCCTATAGTAGCTCCTGGATGAATTTCAATACCTGTTAAAAATCTTCCAAGCTGAGAAATAAATCTAGCTAAGAAATAAAAACGTATTTTATATAATCTATTAGCCCATCTATAAAGCAATAATGAATAAAAAGATGGATATAAAAAGCCTTCCAATAGACTTTTAGCTGCGGGGTCTTTGCTTTTAATTGTCTTTAAATCTTCTACTATATATCTAAACATAAAATCACACCCAAATTATAAAAAGTAAAATTAATCATACAATCCCATTGAGAAATATTTTTCTCCACCATCTGGGGCAATAGTTAGAACTTTGTAATCTGGCCCTAATTTTTTAGCTATTTCTAAAGCAGCATATATATTAGCTCCAGAAGATATACCCACTAAGAAGCCTTCCTCACTAGCCATAAGCTTTGCAGTATTAAAAGCATCTTCATCTTTCACAGTCATTATTGAATCAATTATTTCACCATCATATATTTTAGGAACAAAACCTGCACCTATTCCTTGAATTTTATGAGGAGAAGGTGAACCGCCTGATAAAACAGGGGAGTTAAAAGGTTCAACGGCTATTATTTCTATATTAGAAATTTTTTCTTTAAGTTTTTTACCTACACCAGAAATAGTTCCTCCAGTACCTACACCAGCTACGAAAGCATTTAAATCAGATATGTCATCTAATATTTCCTCTGCAGTGCTTTCATAATGTTTTTCTGCATTAGCAATATTTTCAAATTGTTGAGGTACAAAGTAGTTATCGTTATTTTTTGCAAGGTCTAAGGCCATTTCTATTGCACCTTTCATACCTTTAGCACCTTCAGTTAATACTAATTCAGCACCATAAGCTTTTATAATATTTCTTCTTTCAACACTCATAGTATCAGGCATAACTATTATAACTTTATATCCTTTGGATTTGCCAATCATAGCTAATGCTATTCCAGTATTACCACTAGTAGGTTCTACAATGACATCACCACTCTTTAAAAGTCCCATTTTTTCAGCTTTTTCTATCATTCCCAGTGCGGCTCTATCCTTAACACTTCCACCAGGATTATATCTCTCAAGCTTTACATATACCTCTGCCATATCGTTATTTACTAGTTTATTAAGTTTTATTATTGGTGTTTGTCCTATCATATCTATTAAATTATTGAATATCATAATAAATCCTCCTTAATATATTTTAAATTTTCATATTAAATATTTATAGATGTACTACTTTCACATTTAATCTTTGCATTTATATAATTATGCTATTGAATTATTTGAACTCGCATTAGTATGAATTGATAATTGTCAACAGTCAATTCTTAATTAGTTAAAATGCCTTAGTTTTTTCAAATAATGAATTAAGATATTTTAAATTTTACTGTAGTATATCTATATATAATATAGTCTTCCAAACTTAAGCTATAATTTATTCAAGTTGGAAATGCTATTAAATGTAGAAATTAAGAGTGCATATTACTTCCATAAAATTGAAAATGTATCTTAAAAATAAAAAGAGCTTCGTCTCTAAATCTAGAGACGAAGCGTGCGCTCCGTGGTTCCACCCTAATTGGATATAGTTATCCCACTCATTCAGGTACAAATAATACCCTATCGCTATAACAGGCGAACCTGGAGAATCATACTAAAATTTCAGATTTCTACTCCAAAGGGCACTTCAAATAAATTATCAGTAAAAGCTTTCCACCACCGCTTTCTCTCTGTAACCTAAATTTATACTACTTTCCTTCTTCAACGCATTCTACTAGATTATTCACATTGGATATAAGCTGGCCAATGATTAAACTTGAGTGTTTTACTAGGAATTATAAATATAATTATACTCTTAGAAATGTATTTGTCAACTAAATTAATAAAAAAATTACTTTAGTTGTAATCACAACTTTAAGCTATGATTACATAATATAATTATATATGTAATTAATAGGAAACATAATAAAATTTAATATAAATGAGTATATAGATTCTATATTAAATATTTATATGCGATAGGGTGATAAATGTGAATATTAAAAAGTATAAATAATTATTATTTAAAAATTAGCTAATAATATAGTTAAGATAAATTATAAGTTAGACTTAAGTATTTTGAGAACCGTTCATATAGTAGTTATTTTACTTTACTTGTCTTATAGGAATATTTAGTTATGTTCATAAATATAATTAATTGAGTATACATATGTTTTAGGTGTCTTAAGTAATTAGGGGATAAAGAATTTTATAACTATATATCAATTCATTATGTGATAGTTTAATGGATTGAATATTATAGCAATGCTAGAAGCTAAAAAAGCTTCCTAAGCTCCCTGATCATTTTTTATGGTCAGGTTTAATATATTGGCCTATGGATTTCCATAGGTCTTTTAATGATGAAAATAAAGTCAACAAATACATTAAATGTGCATATAGTATAATATATCTAATATAGAAGCTAAAAATCCAGAAGAAAGAATTATAAAATTACTATACTTTAATAACAGTATTAAAAACTATATTGGTAAATAAAATATAGGAACATTAACTGTAAATATAATTAATATACTATGACATTGGATAGAATATTTAAGAGCTGATTTGAAATATATTAAAATAATGAAAAGCTTTGATATAAGAAATAAGGAACAAATAGTACTATAACTAAACAATATTATAAGAAAAAAGAATATAAAAACTTAAACTTTAATTATTATATAGAAATAAGCTTAAGTATAGAGAGAATCAAGTTAAATATTTCTTGATTCTCTTAAATAGATTTAAAAACTTAATATTATGAACTTTTAAATCTATAGGGAAATAAACTAATTGTATAATGGAATTGAAATTACAATAATTTAATTATTAAAAAAACAAAAAAACTGATTAAAGACAACTTTATTATGATTGATATATACTACTGGATTAATTAAGGTACCTTCAAAAAAGATAGCTAATCAGTATGTCAGTATATTTTATGCTAGCTTTGACCAGTTATTTTACAGACTTAATATAAAATAATGCACATTTTTTAAAGATAATTTGTATCTTTAAAAAATGTGCAATTTTATTTGTTTTTATGGATACAAAGCTGTGGTAAAATATTCTATAAGAGTTATTGCCAATATGTTAGGAGGAATGAATTTGTTATTAAAAAAGCAGTTTGATTTTTTAAATAAGTGTTATGAATCTATGGATAAATTCACCTTATATTTAAGTATTGCAGAAAATAATATAAGTTGTGAAGTTTGTTTAGCACTTAAAAAATATTATCTTTGGAGCTTGAAGAATACTTATAAGGTAAGCATAGATGAAAAATTAAATATAAAATTCTTTAATGAGATAATAAAAAACACAGAGTATAAAGTCATATCCAAATTAGAGTATAAGGAACTTAAACATTTAGTTGTTGCTTATTATTCTTTAGGAGAAATTTACATAGAGAAAAACAATAGAGAGTTTGCATTAAATAATTTTAATAAAGTCATTGAAATTTTAGAGGAGAGTACAAAACTTAACTTAAAGTTTTTTAATATGCTAGAGGATAAAGATGATATAACATTATTTGAACTTATGATGTGGTCTAGAAAGAGTTTAGCAGATATAAATAAAAATGTAGAAGAAGCTTTAGAAATTTATGAAAGCATAGCTAGTGATAGAGAACTTCTATTTTTAGAAAAAAATAGAGCACTTTATAACAGTTCGAAACAACTTAAGAATACTGATAAAGCCTATGAAGCAGCTAGAAATATAATAAAGGTTGTACCTGAATACAGTAATATAAACAAAGATGTAGTATTATTTCTAAAAGATAATAATGCTTTTTTAAAAACTCTGGAAATTTGCTATGATGAATATAGCAGAAGTGAAGAAGAGTTTTTTATAGATATTGCCTGTGAATGCTGTCAAAACAGTAAGGCTTTTAATATTCAATCTGTGGAAAAAGTTATCAAATTTTGCAATTTGCTTTTAACTACATTTAAGTTTGAGCAGTGGAGATTATTAATTATATCCTTGTATACAGCTGTTAAGGATTGGGATATAGCTTTAAATAAGCTTTTACTTTATCTTAGAGAAAGCTTTGATAAAATTAGTTATGAGAGCAATGATTATTCTTATTTTCCACAATGTATCGAAGTACTAAGAGAAATTTATATAGATTTAAATAATAAAAAGTATATAAACTCTCAAATAAGAAATTTTGAGCAAGATTTTATATTTTATCTTATAAACGCTTCCTTTAGAAACAATGATTTTTATAACAGTTTTGAAGGGGCAACTAAATTATTATCTATATTAGAATTAAATAATATAAATGATAAAAAAGAGATAGTTGATAATTTGTTAAGTGAAATTTTAAAAGAGATAAAGCCTATTAAAAAGCCTTTACAAAAATATCCGTGGATTGGCTTAGTAGATAAAGTAAATTTAGTAGGAGAGAAATGTAAGTTTAATCCCAATATAAGCTATGAAAATCAATATAAGAGTAGTGATAATACAGTAAAATTAGTGTTTTTAGGTAGTGAAGAAAATAGTAGAGAAAAGTTGTTGGAGCTTTTACTTGAAAATAAGAGTTTTAAAGAAAAGTTCGAAAGCGGTATTTTTACTATAATTGATGTTACTACTAAGGATGAAATGTTAGTGGCAGACTTAGTAATAATAGCTATAGATTGCATGGAAAATTTGGATGAAGAAAAAATAGAAGATTTAAAGAAATTAAGTGCAGATATTAATTTAGATAAACTTTTATTTGTAATAACCAATAATGAAGATTTAATTTATGATGATTTTAAAAATAGGAAAAATGCTCTAAAAGATATTTTGGAAGAAATAGATAAAAATATAAAAATAGTAGCTAGTGGAGAAGAACAGAAAGAGCTACTAGAGGAAATAGAAAAAACAACGCCTAACAATATGACGTTATATAGATTTAATGATTTTGCTAATTTATTAAAAAGTGAAATAAATAAAATCAATGAAAAAATAGATAAGGAACTTGACTACAAAAGAGTGGAAGTTAATAAGATGGAAGAGACTAGCTTTAAAACAAAAGAATTTGAGGATGAGCTTAAATTAAACATTAAAGAATTTAAAGGGAAAGTAGAAAGTGATCTTATATTTTTAAGAGAGTATTTAGAGTCAAAGTTAAATATGTATATACCATCTATAATTGAAGAAAATGTGAAGTTAATAGATGATATAGAAGATATAAAAAATATTAGAGAAGAAGCTGAATATAGAATGCTAGAAATCATTAATAATTGGTGCAGTGAAAATATATATAAGCTATTAAATGAGCAGTTTGAGGTATATCTAGCTAAATATGAAAAAGTTCATGAAGAACAGATAGAACTTAAAAACAATATTGAAGAAAATAGAAAAATAATATTAAGTGTTAGTGATGAATTTTCTAAGGATTCTACTAAAATATATTTCATAACCTTAGAAGAGATGAGAAGTAATTTCAAAGTTCATTATGAAGATTTTATTAATAATTTAAAATTTGATGTAAAAATACTTCCAAAAGAGGGAATTATAAAGAGCTTAAAGGAAGGGGTAAGAACTGTTTTTATAAAACCAGAGGAAAAGATTAGTAATAAAAAGAATTATATTAAGGAACTTTTACTTGAACAAAAACCTATTGTAGCATCTTTGATTTGTGATAAGATTTTTGAAAACATAGAGGAATTAAATTTAAAGCTTAATATAGAAATTGAAAAAGCTTTTGATAATTTAATATTATCTGTTGAAAGTGATAATATTATATCTAATAAAATATGGGAATTTAAAAAACTAGAGCATTCGGAATTATGTGCTAGAAATGAAGAAATAAAATCTAATATATTATTTATAAATATAGAGTTAGAAAAGTATAAACGTCAATTATTTAATAATATGATTTATAGTGAAGGAGCGGTTTATTTAATTAATAATTAACCCTAGGAATATTAGAAAACTTAAATATTGCATATAATTAATAACAAAAAGTCGTGAATTATCACGACTTTTTTAATATCTTAACTAACCTCTTTTTTATAACCTAAATTTAAAATCAATTGATTTAAAAATTCTATATTTTTTTCTTTTTCCTCAGGATGAGCTTCAATCATAGTATAAATAGTAGCTAATAAAGATTCTACTAGCCTAATATTACAATTATATTCTATAGAAGAAGTACAATCTTTAGAAAAATCATTAAAAATTTTATCTATTAAACTTATAATATTCTTCTCAATTTCAACATTTGACTCAGTTTGACTTTTATTAGTAAGATCGGCTTTAATAAGCTCTTTGTTTAATAAACATCTTTCTTCTATGTCTTCATAAAGTATTTTGATACAAGAGGCTGCTTTATATTTATCCTCTGATTCTGTTAAAGTTTGAAGTTTGAGAAAAGTTTTTTCTAAGTTATCTTCTAATATTCTTATAAAAAGCTTACTTTTGTTTGAAAAATAATTATAAATTGTTCCTGTAGATATATTACACTTTTTAGAAATAAGTTTCATATCTACCTTTTCATATCCTCTTTGAATAAATAATTCTTTTGCACAATTAATTATCGAACCCTCAATATCACTAACAGCGTTAGTCACTTTACCACCTCGTAATAATATAATCCTTTTTTATATATAATAATGATTATAATGTCGGTCATCATGTTTTGTCAATAATATAAGACAAGCCTTATTTAAATAGAATAATTTTTAGCTATATAAAACATAATATTCATAAGAAGTGATAAATATGAAGAGATTTTTCCCGGAAGATAATATGCCACAGAGCATCAGTAATATGAGTAATATGATGAAAGCTTCAGATATACCTAAAGAAAATAATATAACAATATCTAAGGTTAAAAAAAACTCTGAGGGAGATATTACTGATGTAATGCTTTCTAATGAAAAAATATATCCCATAGCAGAGGCTGTTGAGATGGCAAAAGAGGGATTAATAAATGGGGTAAATGTAAGTAGAGCTAAAAATGGAAGAGAATATTTAAAAAGTAATCCTAACGGAACAGAAGAAGATAATTTAAGCAATAAACCTACATTTTAAAAAATTACATTTATTATTAAATTATAGAAATAAAATAATTAAGGAGGAAATTAATTGATCTTAAATTAATTTCCTCCTTAAATTTCCATTATTTCAATTTATAACTTCTCCCATAAAGGAGATGTATCCACAATTCTTCATTATTCATTATTCATTAATAAGAATGTCTATTGTCCATCGTCAATTCTCAATTATATAAGCTAGAAATTTAAATAATTTAATAATCCAATCATATAAATATATAGATTGAATTTGAATGTAGCACATCTACATATTATTCTACTAGCTTATAATTATTATTAGTTAGTTTAAAATCATTTTTCAGCCCATTAGTTAAATATATTTCATTATCTTTTGTGATAAATATAGCCTCAATATCTTCTAATGAATTTATAAACTCTAATCCTTTTTCTCTTCCTAAAGCAAAGGTATATGTAGATAATCCATCTCCATCCATAGATTTATCGCTTATGATAGTTGCACTTAAAAGATCACTTTCATAAGGATATCCAGTTTTAGGATCTAATATATGATGATAAACCTTTCCATCTACTTCTAAAAATCTTTCATATGTACCAGAGGTTACTATAGATTTATCATTGACTAATATGTTACCAACAGTATCAGTAGAGCCTCCATTAGGATCTTGAATGCCTATTTTCCATTGCTTACCATTAGGTTTATTTCCTAAGATATATAGATTTCCTCCTAAATTAATCATTGCACTTTTAACACCATTATCAACTAAAAGATTTTTCATTTCATCAGCAGCATATCCTTTAGCAATTCCACCTAGGTCAATAATCATATTTGGATTCTTTAAGAAAATGCTATTTTTTTCACTGTCTAAAATAACATCATTATAATTTATAAGAGATTTTTTTTCTATAATTTCTTTTTCACTAGGGACTCTAGCATTTTCACTGCCAATTCCCCAAAGCTTAACTATAGGACCTATTGTTATGTCGAAGTTACCATTAGAAATCTTACTGTAATAAAGTCCACTTTCTACTATGGTGAAGGTATCTTCTCCTACAACTACAGCTTCTTTACCGGACATTTCATTAACCTTATCAAGTTCTGTACCCTCTTTATTTATACTTACTTTATTTTCTAAATCCTTTAATCTATCAAAGGCTTTATCAAGTATGGAAGTATCCTTTGAGTCAAAAATCTGAATAGTACATACTGTTCCCATAACTACTTCCGTATGAGATATAGGTTCTTTAGTGCTAGAATTAGAGGATGAACATCCAGATAAAATAGTAATAGATAAGATTAGTAATGATAAGACATATAATTTAAATTTTTTCATATATATCCTCCAAAGTTTAATTTTTACTATTTATTTTTTAAAATCAAAGACTTTAGGAATAATTCCTAAAGTCTCTTATTTGCGTTTTATAACTTATTTTTTAGCAGCTTTAACTACAACTGTGTCAGTTTTGCCTTTTTCAGCAGCTTTTAAAGCTTCTTTTGATAAATTCTTGAAATCCTCAGTTGAATGAGTTGCTCCAGTTATGTTATCAACATCAGCTGGGTTTCCTTTTTCGACTAAAGCTTTGTTAAAGTCAGCAGAGAATTTTGATGGCCAAGTCTCGCTAGCACCTTTCATATTTTTCTCATAATCAGCGTCTTGAGACTTAAGTTTTCCTTCTTCATTTACATAGTCTGCATTAGACTCAGAAATCTTTCCATCAGCTACTTTTAATTCAACAAAAGCTTTCCAGCCATGTTCGTCCATTTCGGAATATTCAGCTTTGTATTGTCCATCTTTTAATTCTTTTGATGCTGAAGAAGATCCACATCCTACTAATACTGTTGCAGCTAATAATGTTGCAGAAACAACACTTACTAATTTTTTATTCATTTCAAAATCCCTCCTGTGAAATTCACATTCATTTTAGAAATATTATATTAATTACTATGTGGATATATGTAATTTTCACATAGTAAGTATGGAAACTAAGTTAATAATTAGAAAAATAGCTTATATTAGGTAATTTTATTAAAACATTTACAAAAAGTAAAGCAAATTATGATTTTTAATGATAATTTATAGAATTATTAGAAATTCTTCACTAAAATGTATATTAAAACTAAGTATCTATTTATATTACAACAGATTTTACGGAAAATTTCAATAATTTTATGATTATTTTTACAATTAATTTGTGACAATATTTTATTTTTTATATTTTTAATATAACTTAAGTTAGATAATAAAATTTAATTAAGTTAAATTTTATCAATAATTACATTAAAAAATTTTAGAGAAGATAGCAGTTTTATGCTATGATATTATTATACTTATCGTAGCATGAATCTTAACAATATTTATAAATATTGTTAAGATGTTAAAATTATAACATAATATGAACTATTATAAAATAAAAATATTTAAAGAGTTAATAGAAATATGTCTAATTATTATATATTATAATAAATAAAACTAGAAAGAGATGGATGAGAAGCATATGAAAATAATTAAGAAATTAGATATAATAGTTATTTCTCTATTATTTATAGCATCCTTTATTCCACATTGTATCTTTTGGATGACCTCAGAAGACAACAATTATGTATATGCGAAAATTACTGTAGAAGGAAAAGAATATAAGAATATTAGATTGGACAACCATAAAGGGGAAGAAGTGTTTAATATTAAAACTAGTAAAGGATATAATATGATAAAGGTTGTGGATAATAAGATAGCTATAGTTGAAGCTGATTGCCCAGATAAGATTTGTTTAAAGCCTGGATATATTAGTAAGGTAGGAGAAACTGCAGTTTGTTTACCCCATAAAGTTGTGGTAGAAATTAAAGGAAGGGCAAATATTGATGATGAAGAAACAGACTTTATATCTGGTTAGAGGTGAAGAAAATGAAGAAAACTACTAAATTAGTATATATATCTTTGCTTATTGCTCAGGCTTTAGCATTACATATTATTGAAGGAATGTTACCTATACCTTTTATTACTCCTGGTGCAAGATTGGGGCTTTCAAACATTATTACTGTAATAGCACTATATACCTTAAGTTATAAAGAAGCTTTTACAGTATTAGTAGTTAGAATCTTGCTTTCAGTAATGTTTGGAGGAAGCATATCAAGATTGCTATATAGTTTAGGTGGCGCATTCTTTAGCTTTGCATCAATGGTAATTGCAATTAAAGTATTTAAAAATAAACTTAGTATTATTGGAGTTAGCGCCACTGGAGCAATTTTTCATAATGTGGGACAACTACTTGTGGCATCATATATAGTAGAAACTTTAGGGGTTATGTTGTACTTACCTATAATGACAATTGCAGGTATAGGTACGGGGATTTTTGTAGGACTAACCTGTAACTTTGCATTAAATCATTTATATAAGGTTAATAATAAAAATAATTTAGGATTTATAACAAAAGATAGATTATAGTAAAATTTAAAATAATGGAGAATTAACAGTGGATAATCGACAATTGTGGATGAAATTAGTTTTAGCCGAACTAATTTCTTTAATTGTTTTTTTATTAGCAATGCAATTGCTAATTTTTATCATAAAAAGTTACTGTGTAACTTCAAAATAAATTAATTAAAAACTTCTCCCTTAAAGGAGAAGTATCTACAATTGTCAATTGTCCATTGTCAATTTTCAATTGCATAAGGGGTGATAACATGAAGATAGATGAAAAAATACTTAATAGTATATTTAATAGTTTAGAAGAATGTATTGTTGTTGTAGATTTAAATGGCAAAATTATAATGATGAGCAATGTATATAAAAAATTTTTAGAGTGTGATAACCCTGAAGGAAAACATGTTACAGATGTAATACCTAATACTAAACTACATATAGTAGCTGAAACAGGTGAAAAAGAAGTTGGAGAAATTCAAGAAGTTAATGGACATAAAATGATTTCCATGAGAGCACCACTTATTAATGAAGGAAAAGTTATTGGCGCTATAGGAAAAGTTATGTTTAAAGATTTAAGTAATTTTAAGATATTAAGCAGTAAAATTTCTAATTTAGAAAAAGAATTAGAATACTATAAGAATGAATTTAATGAAGAAAAAAAAGCTAAACATACCTTTAATAATTTAATAGGAAAAAGTGTTAAGTTTACTAATGCTATTAATTTAGCTAAAAAAGTAGCTAAGGGAGACTCTAGTGTACTTATTACAGGAGAAAGTGGTACAGGAAAAGAATTAGTAGCTCAAGCCATACATAATGGAAGTAAGAGATGCTTCAAGCCCTTTATAAAAATTAATTGTGCAGCAATTCCAACAGAGCTTTTTGAATCTGAGATGTTTGGATATGAAGAAGGAGCTTTTACTGGAGCAAGAAAAAGTGGGAAAAAAGGTCTATTTGAATATGCAAATGGAGGTACTATTTTACTTGATGAAATAGGAGATATGCCTTTGAATATGCAAGTAAAGCTTCTAAGAGTGCTCCAAGAGAGAGAATTAGTTAGAGTAGGTGGGAATGAAGTAAAAAAAATAGATGTCAGAGTTATAGCTTCTACTAATAAGTCACTTTTAGAGTTAATAGAACAAGGCAAGTTTAGAGAAGATTTATATTATAGATTAAATGTTATGCATATAAATCTTCCACCACTAAGAGAAAGGCCTGAGGATATTGAGCCGTTGTGTGAAAGACTTAGTATAGATCTTTGTAATAGATATGGAATTTATTCAGAAGGTGTGTCAAAGGAAGCGTTAGAATACTTAAAAGCTTATAATTGGCCTGGTAATGTAAGGCAGCTTGAAAATGTTTTAGAAAGAGCTATAAATTTATTAGACACAGAACTTTTTATACTTCCAAAACATCTTCCAGAGAAAATACTAAAATGCAAAAGTAAAAATTATGCATTGAATGAAGGGGGGGCATTAAAGGATATAGTAGAAGAAGTTGAAAAGGATATTATTATAGAAACTTTAGATAAAACTGATGGAAATAAAAATAAGGCTGCTGAGATGTTAGGATTAAGTAGAACAGGATTATATAAAAAACTTAAAAGATATAATTTAGAAAGTTTATAAGTGTTAACAAAAGTATACATGTAAACTAAGTTTACATGTATACTTTTGTTTTTACAAATTTCCTTTAATTTTGATATTTAAACTTTAAAAGGAAAAACAATGGGTAAAATATGAAATAAAAAACCACCAAACCGTTGAAAGTACTTATAGTGATAATGTTAACAAAGATGTCAGTATATTAACAAAATTGTTAATTTAAACACAAAACATTTGAGTGTAAACTTAGTTTACACTTGCTTTTTTTTGAGATTTGGAGCAATATAGGTATTGTGCCTGTTTAAAGAGAATATAAAAGTTGGCACAGTTTTTGCTTGTATATATTTATGCGAAAATGATTAATTAATTAAAATTTATCATAAATATGTGAAGTTTATTGGAGGATGAATAGTATGAGAGAAGTAGTAATAGTAAGTGCTGTAAGAACACCAGTAGGAGCATTTGGAGGAAGTTTATCTAAATTTTCAGCAGTAGAATTAGGAACAATTGCTGCAAAAGAAGCTATCAAAAGAGCAGGTATAAAACCAGAAATAATAGAAGAAGCTATTATAGGTAATGTTTTAACTGCAGGACTTGGACAAAATCCAGCTCGTCAAGTGGCATTAAAAGCAGGATTATGTGAAGAGTCAAGTGCAATAACTATCAATAAAGTTTGTGGTTCAGGACTTAGAGCAGTAAGCATGGCAGCTCAAATGATAAAAGCTGGAGATGCAGATGTAATTCTTGCTGGAGGAACAGAAAGTATGAGTAATGCACCATATGTTCTTCCAAACAACAGATGGGGTCAAAGAATGGGAAATGGAAACGTTGTAGATACTATGATCAACGATGGTTTATGGGATGCTTTCAATGATTACCATATGGGAATTACAGCAGAAAATATAGCAGAGAGATGGAACTTAACAAGAGAAATGCAAGATGAGTTTGCATTAAACAGTCAATTAAAAGCAGAAGAAGCAATAAAAATGGGAAGATTTAAAGATGAAATAGTTCCAATAGAGATTCCTCAAAGAAAAGGAGAACCTATTATATTTGATACAGATGAATTCCCAAAAGCTAATATGACAATAGAGAAATTAGCTAAATTAAAACCTGCATTCAAAAAAGATGGAACAGTAACAGCAGGAAATGCTTCAGGAATAAATGATGGTGCAGCTATGATTATAGTTATGTCTAAAGAAAAAGCCGATGAATTAGGAATAAAACCATTAGCTACAATAAAATCATATGCTTCTTCAGGATTAGATCCACAAATAATGGGATATGGACCAGTTCCAGCTACAAGAAAAGCATTATCAAAAGCTAATTTATCAGTGGAAGACATAGATTTAGTAGAAGCAAATGAAGCTTTCGCAGCTCAATCTTTAGCAGTAGTTAAAGACTTAAACCTAGATACAAGTAAAGTAAATGTAAATGGTGGAGCGATAGCAATTGGACATCCAGTAGGAGCTTCAGGTGCTAGAATACTAACAACATTAATACATGAAATGATAAAAAGAGATGCAAAAACTGGTTTAGCTACATTATGTATAGGTGGCGGACAAGGTACTGCATTAGTAATTGAAAGACAATAAAAAATAGATAACCCTATCACACTATAAATTATGAAAATGTTACGTTTAAATGAAAGAGTCAGTATATAACTGGCTCTTTTTTCTATACATATATTTGCTATTAATAAATGACTTAAATTTATAATTTTAAGGAATACTTATAGATGTAGCACTTTTAGGTTCAATCTATGCATTTATATAATTGTGTTATCAAATCATTTCAATTCATTATTAGTATAAAATTGATAATTGACGATGGAAAATGGACAATTATAGTGAATTCTCGGCAGAGTATGAGAATTTTTCAATTGATTTATTTCTTATAAGTTATTGTTTTGTTTTCATATAATAGTAAAAATAAAAGATTTTCATTAGAAAATAGTTAATTGAGTAGAGTGTCTTACGTTTTTCATATAGAAGATATAATTAAGATAAGTTTTATTGTATATATATTTATGCTGTATAGTTATAATAATATTGATTTTAAAATAATATATGTAGATATTTTATAAAATTTAATCGGAGGAGGTGACATTATGTGTGGTAGATTTTTTTTGGATGTTAATAATAGAGAGATTTTAGATTATTACAACATAAAAGATGAAAGAGAAGGGGGAGGAGAAAAATTTCCTTCTCATAAAGCTATAGTGGTTAAAGAAGATGAAACCACCTATATGAAATGGGGATTTCCTCTAAATAATAAATTAGTTATAAATGCTAGAGGAGAAACAGTATTTGAAAAAAGGTTCTTTAAAAAGGCAATAAAATCTCAGCGATGTTTAATACCAGCTTGTCATTTTTATGAGTGGAAAGATAAGATGAAATATAAGATAAAGATAAACGATGAAAAGTTTTTTTCAATGGCTGGTATTTATAATAAAGTTATAGATAAGAATGGGGAAGAACATTATGCTTTTGTAATTTTAACAGCAGGGGCTAATAGAGAGATGAGTGAATTACATCATAGAATGCCGGTTATTTTGGATAAAAAAGAAGAAAAGATATATTTAGATAGTCATACACCTGAGGAGATAATAGAAAGTATGTTAAATTCATTAGAAGATGATAAATTATTAATAATAGAAGATAAAGGAATAGAACAGCTGAGTTTATTTTAATAAAAAATTAAAACGTCATATTATATAATTTTAACTATAGATTAAATACCTATAGTCTTAAGATTACAAAAATGTAAGATGTAAATATAGGTTTGTAAGGCAAATAAATTTTTAAAATTCTTAGTTACTATTATAATTAATACTGTAATATGAAAACATCAAGTACCTTTAAGATGTTGAATTTTAATGAAAGCTTTGAAAGTTAGGAGGATAATGAGATGGAAAAGATTAGTTTGATATTGAATAGAATATCTGCTGGAACTACAATTGTTTTTGGAGGACTTTACATCATAGAAAGTTTAAGTCATAGCACTTCTGGTATGATGTACCCTGCGGTTTTTCCGTTAGCTATGGGTTCTATTATTCTTTTTACATCGACTTTATTATTTAATATTAATCAATTTAAAAAACAAAATTGAATAGTGTTATTTCAAAGCTAATAAATCATATTGACCTCTTAAATAAATTCATAATAAAGTTATCTATGAAAAACCACGGCGCCCCCTTGCTGTGGTTTTTTATATTGAAATTAAAGTTGAATTTTTATATTTACTCTTTATTTTAAATGATTTTAATATAGAAATAATGACCTTATTATTGTTTCAAAAGCCATTATTTATATGGTAATATTAAAGCAATAAGATCATTATAATTTTATAAATATTTATATTTAGGAGGAGTAGATGGAAAATAAATTTTTAAAATGGCTTTTATTTGGAGCAATTGTAGTAGGAATTTTAGTAATAGGATATTTTGTATTTATGACAATTACAGATTATAAACCAGAGAAGATTTTAGAAATTAAAATAGAAAATAATAAAGAAGAACAAGCTAAATTAAATTCTCAAATGACTGTTATGACTTATAATATAGGATATTGTGGAATGGATAAAGATGTAGACTTTTTTATGGATGGAGGAAAGGAGTCCCGTTCACTTAGTAAGGAAAAGACTATAGAAAATTTGAAAGAAAGTTTTAAAATAATAGAAAAAGAAGATCCAACTTTTATTTTTTTACAGGAAGTGGACAAGAAAGCTACAAGAAGTTATAAGATAGACCAATATAATTATTTTGCAAATAATTTAAATGGATATTCATCTAGTTTTGCAATTAATTATAAAGTGCCATGGGTGCCTGTGCCTATTAAAAAGCCTCATGGAAATGTATTAGCAGGATTGGCGAATTTTTCAAAACTAGCTGTGGATAAAAGTACAAGGTATGATCTGCCAGGAAAAGAGTCATGGCCGAGACAGTTAGCAGATCTTGATCGCTGTATTTTAATTAATAGAATACCGGTTGAGAATAGAAAAGAATTAATTTTAATAAATCTTCATTTATCAGCCTATGATAAGGGTGGTAAAATAAGAAAACAACAACTTGATTTTCTATCCTCATTTTTACAAGAGGAATATAAAAAAGGTAACTATATAATTGCAGGTGGGGATTTTAATCATCAAATTCCAGGGAGCGAAGTTTCTATTTTTAAGACTACAGAAGAATGGCCGGAATGGCTTCAATCTATCCCAAAGGATTTTCAACCAGAAGGATTTAGATGGAGTTTTGATGAAGAAAATCCAACAGCTAGAGCGGTGGCAAAGCCTTATAAAAAAGGAGAAACTTTTACAACTATAATAGATGGATTTTTGATTTCTGATAATGTTGAAGATATATCCACTAAAGCAAAAAACTTAGATTTTACTTATTCGGATCATAATCCAGTAATATTAAACTTTAAATTAAAATAAGTTAATATTTTTAAGGACTACTATTAAATTAAATATTTTTAGTAGTCTTTTTTAAAAAAGAAAAATTATAAAACCATAGAATTAAAATTTTTAATTAAATTTTTAGGAGGAAATTCCAGTATTGAGATCGAACACTTAAAAATTCATAAGTTATTTCTATAATAATATATAAAGTGAGGATGAAAATATGAATAATCTTATATCAGCTTTTCCTTTGTATAATTTCTTAAAATACTGTAATGCTAGCTCTCTTGAAAAAGTCAATTTTTTTGTTGATTGTGGTGTTGGTGAAATTACCCCGCCTCTTTCTTTATTTTATGAGTTTGGATATAAAACTTACGGTATTGAAATATGTGAAGAACAATTAGAAAAAGCTAATTTATTTTGTGGTAAAAATAATATAAATTTAAACATTACCAAGGGAGATATGAAAGAAATTCCCTTTGGTGATGAAATTTTTAGCTTCTTATTTTCTTATAATACCTCTGTTCATATGAAGAAAAAAGATTTTTTATTTGCTTTAAAAGAGTTTTATAGAGTATTAAAACCTGAAGGATTGTGTTATATAAATTTTTTAAGTGAAGAATGTGATTCCTATGGAAAAGGTAATCAAATTAGCGAAGGGGAGTTCATACAAATTGAAGATAATGAAGAAGTATTTTACTGCCATTATAAAGAGGATGAGATTGAGCGATACTTTAATGGATTTGAAATTCTCTATAAAGAAAAACGAGCAGTTCAAAGAAGAATTGATGATGAAAGGTATACATCATCATATTTTGATTATATATTAATGAAAAAATAATCGTTAATTATTTTTTTATAAGGTTAAAAAATAAAAGCTTATTTTAAATATACTATGTATAACTTTAAAAGTTTAGATGATTACTATTATTTAATATAGACTAAAATTAAGTACAAAATAGATAGATTATTATGAGTTAAAATTTATTGGTGTTTCTATGGAATAATATTTACAAACTAGCAAAAACTAAATTATATTTGTTTTGAGAAAGGGGATATACATATGAAACATTTAATAATTTATGCTCATCCTAATCCTAATAGCTTTTGTCATGCTATATTACAAAGTGTAGAAAATGTTAGTAAAAATAAGGGACATGAAGTGAAGATTAAGGATTTATATGCTATTAACTTTAATCCAACGCTACAACCATCAGATTTTGAAGCTTTTGGAAGAGGAGAAATTCCAAGTGACATTAAATGTGAACAGGAAGAAGTAAAATGGGCAGATCTTATTACCTTTATTTATCCTATATGGTGGGCATCAATGCCGGCTATACTTAAAGGATATATAGATAGAGTATTTGCTAATGGATTTGCATATAAATATGAAAATAATGCACCAGTAGGGTTGCTAGAAGGAAAAAAAGCACTAGTATTTAATACTACTGGATCTCCTAGTGATGCTTATGCAGAAGATGGTATGCATGATGCTATGAAGCAGATGGTAAACGATGGTATATTTAAATTTTGTGGAATTGAACCACTTCATCATACTTTCTTTGGTGCAGTTCCTTTTGTCGATGATGAATCGCGTAAAGAGTATTTAACAAAAACTGAAACTTTAATACAAAATTTATAATAAAATTTTAGCCATTACTTATATAGTGATGGCTAAAGTTTTATTTAAATAAAGTAATTATTTATTAGCTATTAACTAAAGTTGTGAATTTAAATATTTAAAGAAACAGTTATATTATAAATGCATAGTAAATTACAAAAATGTAAGTTTAATTCCTGGTTTTGTAAGGTATATGAATGGTTTGACTATTTGATTTCACTTATAATAAAAATATAAGTTGAAACATGCTAGATAGTTAAATTCGATATATAAAATCACATATCCAACCTTGGAAACTAAGTACTATGTAAGAGAAAAGTAACCTATAGAAAAATTCTATAGGTTACTTTTCTTTTTAATAAGGAATTTATAAAATAATCTTATGTTATAGGCTGGTGATTATTTTAAAATATTTTAGCAATATAACATAAAATTCTATAGATTATAAATAGACTTAAATTATTTTGATATATTTATTAAATTTAGTAAGAGAGTTATACAGGGGATATAACTCTCTTACTAGTTTTTAAATATAAAAGTTCAAAGAGTACTAAGAACTTTTATAAAAAATTATATTTTACACTATAAAAATAATTTATTACACAAATTTTTAATTTACTTTAATTATAGTAGAAATATTTAAAATTATTATAAAAACTACAATCATTAATTATGTAAAGAATATTTTAATGACAAATAATATATTTAAATGGATATAGCAATAAAAGGTCTAGGAATATTTAACATTACTTTAAATGTAAAAAAATAAAATGATCATAATGAATAACATATTTATAAAAAAATTAAAAGGTAAAATAGTTTAAATAATTTAATTATTTAGATTATTTTTAAATATGTGATATATAGTACAGCATATATAAAAATAAAAAATAATTTTTAATAATAGTGCTATACAATTAGAGGTTAAATGTAAAAATATATAAGCACATATATAAAAAAGTGTATATTTTTTAATAAAAATATAGTTAAATTATAAAAAACACTTAAAAGAAATAAAATTGTAAAAAAATAATGAAATATGATGTCAAATATATTGTTTTTTTTATAAGGCTATAATAGAATGATTTTAAAGAAGTAAAACGTTTTAGTTAAACCTTTAACTAAAATGAGTTTATGCTAAGTAATTACATAAATTAAGGTTACATTTTTATCTCATTATGTAAAGGGAGTGTCTATAAATGAAAGATATACTGGTTATTGGCAGCATTAATATGGATTTTGTAGTGGATGTAGACCACATACCTAAATTAGGAGAAACCATATTATCAAAGTCTATTTTAAAGTTTCATGGTGGAAAAGGTGCTAATCAAGCAGTAGCCATTGGAAGACTAGGTGGAAGTGTTAAAATGCTTGGTAAAGTTGGACAAGATGGTAACGGCAATGAGTTAGCAGATGCTTTAGAAGAAAGCAATGTTGATATTAAATACGTATTGTTTGATGAAACTTATCCATCAGGGACTGCGTTTATATATGTAGATAAAAATGGAGATAACTGCATTGTGGTAAATCCAGCATCAAATAGCAATTTAAAAGTAGAAGATATTGAAAAATATAGTGAAGCTTTTGAAAATGTTTCTTATTGTGTAATGCAGCTAGAGATACCTTTAGATACGGTTAAAACTGCAGTAGACTTTTGTCATAAAAAAGGTATAAAAATAATATTAAATCCTGCTCCAGCACAACAAATACCAGAGGAAATATTGTGCAAAGTAGATTATTTAATACCAAATGAAACAGAACTAGAATTGATGACTGGTGAAAATATAAATACTGAAGAAGATGTAAAGAATGCTATAAATAAACTTTTAAACATGGGAGTTAAAAATGTTATAACTACTCTTGGTGAAAAAGGTGCAATTTATGCAAGTAGTAAAGAGCTTAAAATTTTTAATTCCATAAAGGTAAACGCAGTAGATACTACTGCAGCAGGTGATTCTTTTATAGGAGGATTTGTTTCACATTTAAATAGAGAAAATGACGTTATGAAAGCCATTGAGTACTCTTTATATGTAGGAGCATTAACTGTTAGTAAAAAGGGAGCTCAAAGTTCATTACCTTATAAAGAAGAAGTAGAAGAATTTATTAACAGTAGAAAAAAATAAAAAGTGAACTATTTAAAAACATATAAAAAAATATTAAAGGGGGATTTAACCATGAAATGTAAAAAACATATTGCATTGTTGCTAACTCTTATTATTGCTTTTTCAACAGTACTTGTTGGTTGCGGTAGTAGTAATGGCAGTAAAGATGATAGTTCTAAAGACGGTAAAAAAACCAAAGTTGCATTATTATTAGCAGGTTATTTAGGAGATAAATCATTTAATGACTCTGCTAATGAGGGAGTAAAAAAGGCTCAAGGAGAATTTGACCTTGAAGTTAAAATTATGGAAACTGATAAACCAGCAGATTGGGAATCAAACACAATGGCTATGGCTTCATCAGGTGAATATGATTTAATTTTAGCAGTATCAGCTCAATATGAGGATATAATGAAGACAATAGCTCCTCAATTCCCAGATCAAAAATTTGCAATTATTGATGGTGTTGTTGATGAACCTAACGTAGCTTCGGCAATATTTGCTCAAAATGAAGGATCATTCTTAGCTGGAGCAGCAGCAGCATTATTTACTCAAAAAACAAACATTAAGAATGTAAACGAAGACAAAGTTATAGGATGGGTTGGGGGAGTAGATATCCCTGTATTACAAGACTTCTTAACAGGTTATAAGCAAGGAGCAGCATATATTGATCCATCAACAAAAGTTTTAGAAGCTTTTGCAGGTTCATTTAGTGACCCATTAAAAGGAAAAGAATTAACATTAGCTCAATATAGCCAAGGTGCTGACATAGTAATGAACGTTGCTTCAGGTACAGGAAATGGTATATTAGAAGCAGCTAAAGAATCAGGTAAATATGCAATAGGTGTTGACCAAGATCAAGATGGAATATATCCAGGAAACATATTAACTTCAATGCTTAAGCGTATTGATGTTACTTCATATACAGTAATTAAGTCTATAGCTGATGGAAGCTTTAAAGCTGGAGAAACACTTTACATGGATGTAACTAATGGCGGTGTTGGATTAACAGATATGACAGTTATGAAAGAAGCTTTAGGAAAAGACTTCCCAGAGGATATATTAACTAAAGTTAAAGAAATAGAAGAAAAAATTAAAAGTGGTGAGATAAAAGTTAAGTCGCATCCAGGATTTGGAAAGAAGTAACAAATATTAAGAATATACCAAGATTAAAACCTTAATCTTGGTATATTAAATATATTTAGTTAGGTAGGGGAGAGGCTATGTCAAATAAAATTATACAAATGACCAACATAAAAAAGAGCTTTGGAACTGTACAAGCTATTTCTAATGGTTTTTTCGACTTATATGAAGGTGAAATTCATTCTTTAGTAGGTGAAAATGGAGCAGGGAAATCTACTCTATTAAAAATACTTTATGGTATGTACAATTTTGATGAAGGCAAAATGGTGATAAAAGGTAAGGAGTATTCATATTTAACTCCTAAAGAAGCTATAGAATTGGGAATAGGCATGGTTCATCAAGAGTTTATGTTAGTTCAGGACTTAACAGTACTTGAAAATATAATTTTAGGCTTTGAACCAAGCAAAGGCATGAGAATAGACTTAGATGAAGCTAGAAGAAGAATACAAGAATATATAGATCTATATGGAATGGATATACAACTTAATAAAAAGGTTAGAAATATATCTGTAGGAGAAGCACAAAGGGTTGAAATTATAAAAACTCTTTATAGAGGTGCTGAAATATTAATACTAGATGAACCAACAGCTGTACTTACTCCTCAGGAAACAGTTCAATTATTTAAAATATTAAATGCACTTAAGAAAGATGGTAAGTCCGTAATCTTTATATCTCATAAGCTTAAGGAAGTTATGGAAATCAGTGATAGAATATCTGTTATGAGACAAGGAAGCTATTTAAATACATTTTTAAAGAAAGATACTAGTATACCAGAAATAGCAAAAATGATGGTTGGTAGAGATGTATTTTTAAGTGCTAAAGCGAAAACTGGAAAGGTTGGAGATGTAGTTATCGAGTTAAAAGATATCTATGTTCCAGGAGATAGAGAATTATCAAAAATTAGAGGGTTAGATTTAGAGATAAGAGAAGGGGAAGTCCTAGGAATTGCTGGAGTTGACGGAAATGGCCAAACAGAACTTATTGATGCCATTACAGGACTTAGAAAAGTTGAGAAAGGTGAAATAAAATTATTAGGGAAAAATATAACTAATTTATCACCTTTGAAAATTAGACAATCAGGTGTAGCACATATACCAGAGGATAGAAATGTTAGGGGATTAAATAAAGAGTGGAGTATAAAGGACAATTTGATTGCAAATAAATTTTATAAAAGTCCTTTTAGTAAATTTATAAAATTAAATAAAAAAGAAATCGAAAATTATTCTAAGGAATTAATAGATAAATTTGACATTAGACCGAAAGATGGAGAAATACTTACATCTAATTTATCTGGAGGAAATGCACAAAAAGTAATAGTTGCCCGAGAAGTTGATATGGGTGCAAAACTTTTAATAGCAGCACAACCAACAAGAGGAGTAGATATTGGATCTATTGAAGAGATTAGAAAATACTTAGAGGAAGCTAAGAAGAAGAATACAGCTATACTTTTAGTATCTGCAGATCTCGAGGAAATACTTTCTCTTTCAGATAGGATAGCTGTTATGTATGAAGGTAAGATAACAGGAGTGCTTTCTTCAGAAGAGGCTACAGAGGAGAATTTAGGTATCCTTATGATAGGAGGTAAATTAAATGGGTAAAAAATATTATATAAGCTTACTTCTTTCATTACTAACTGCCTTTGCTATAGGAGCGATAATTATAATTTCAATGGGATTTAATCCTATTGAAGGATATATACAACTATTTAAAGGTGCTTTTGTGGGTAACTTTAACTTAGGAGGCACACTTCAAATTTTTGTTCCACTAATGTTAGCAGCATTAGCATTTGCAGTCTCTTCAAAGGTTGGAATATTTAATATAGGAGTTGAAGGAGAATTATATTTAGGTGCAATAGCAGCTGCATGGATAGGTGCATCACTTGTGGGTCTTCCAAAGATTATACACATACCTTTAACACTTGGTTTTTCTGCTATTGTAGGTTCTTTATGGGCCTTTATACCAGGATATCTAAAATCATATTTTAATGTAAATGAAATAACAGCAACTATATTACTAAATTACGTTGCTATTTATATCACTAATTATTTAGTAAATGGAAGTTTATCTGCTCAAGGTGTTGTTGCTAAAACAAAAGACATAGCAGGTAGTGCAAAGTTATCAACAATTTTAAAACCGAGCAAAGCAAATACTGGACTATTTATCGCAATTGGAGTTTTAATATTTGTATATTGGCTAATGTTTCACACTACAGTGGGATATAAACTTAGAAATGTAGGAATTAATAGAAAATTCTCTGAATACATAGGGATTAAAGAGAAAAAGATAATGGTTATTGGAATGATGATAAGTGGAGCAATTGGAGGGCTTGCAGGAGGAATCGAAGTTGCTGGTGTTTATGGATACTTTTTAGGAAACTTTTCTGTAGGAATAGGCTTTGATGGAATGCTTATATCATTAATTGCCAGAAATAATATAAAACTTGTACCATTTATAGCTTTCTTTGTTGCTAGTCTTAAAGCTGGAGCTTTGGGTATGGAAAGATTTACGGGAATACCTAAGTCTTTAATAGATATAATTATTTCAGTATTTATAATACTAGTGGCAATGGAAGGATTATATAGCGGAATCAAATTAAAAAAGAAAAAAGCAAAGATTGAAGATTCTAAAGAAAGTTCAGTTAATGCATAGTGGCAAAGGAGTGAATAAATTTGGAAATGTTATCATCTATATTTGATTTAAGTTTGATTGCTTCTACTATTAGAGCATCTACACCAATATTATACGCTGCTTTAGCCGTTATAATAACTCAACAGGCAGATATATTAAATGTTGGTACTGAAGGAATTATGCTAATGGGAGCTTTCGTAGCAGTATCAGTAAGTTTTTTAACTGGAAGCTGGATTTTAGCTGTAATAGCAGCTATGGTTTCTGGAGTTTTAATGGCACTTATAGTAGGAGTCGCTCACATAAAATTTAAAGGAGAAATTATGGTTGTTGGTATATCTCTTAATATGTTTGCATTAGCAGTGACAAGATTTTTATTAAGAGAGGTATTTGGAGTTGCTGGAAGTTTTTACTCTGATAAAATAGTACCAATACCGAGAGTGCATATACCTTTTTTAGATAATATTCCTGTGTTAAACACATTGTTTAACAACTACTCTTTATTTGAACTTTTAGGACCAGTTTTTGTATTTGCCATATGGTATTTATTATTCAGAACTACTTGGGGACTTAGAATTAGAAGTGTTGGTTTGAATCCTAAGGCAGCAGAAACAGCAGGAATAGATATTTACAAATCAAAATTTCAAGTAATTATAATATCTGGAATATTGGGAGGAATAGCTGGAGCACACTTATCCTTAGGATATTCAAGGATGTTCGTTGAAAATATGACTAATGGAAGAGGATTTATGGGTGTTGCAGCAATGTATTTTGGAGGAGTAAATCCTATATTTGCTTATATAGGGACGTTAATCTTTGGATTTGCAGACTCTATAGGTGCAAGATTACAATCTCATGGATTTCCTTCAGATTTTATACTAATGGTTCCATACATTACAACTGTTGCTATACTTTCAATTTCAATGATTAGAAAATATTTAGTGGAAAAGAAAGCAAAAAGCTCTCTTATTACTATGGATAATAAATAAGAATTTATATAAAGTTATAGGATGTGATAAAAATGAATAATAAGTTAAAAGAAACTCTTATCAATAATAAAGAGCAGTATATAAAACATCTTATGGATTTAATCTCTATAGATACTCAAGTAATAGGTCATGGTATAGATGGAGGAAAAGAAAAAGAAGGACAGTTATATATTAAAAAACTTTTAGAGGAACTTGATGGACAAGTTGTAGTTGAGCAAATGGAAGAAGAAACTATTATTCAAGCTCTTAAAAGCTATAATGAAGGAAATCTTAATCATAACTATGAAGATAGATTTAATTTAATAGGAGATTTTAAAGGAAAAGGGGATAAGACTTTTTTATTTAATGGTCATGTAGATACAATGCCACCAGGAGATATAAGCAAGTGGAAGGTTAATCCTTGGAAGCCAGAAATAATTGATGGAAGACTTTATGGATTAGGTGCTGCTGATATGAAAAGTGGACTTATGGCATCTATAATGGCAGTTAAATTATTAAAAGATGCAGGAATAGAGCTCCCTGTTAATGTAAAGATTCTTTCAGTAGTAGATGAAGAAGGTGGAGGAAATGGAACTATTCATGCTGTTACAAAAGGTGTAAAAGCTGATGGGGCAGTAATTTGCGAACCTTCAGATAACAAAATAATAAATGCTCATATGGGATTTATATTCTTTGAAGTAGAGGTTAGTGGAATAGCTCTACATAGCGGTAAGAAATGGGAAGGTGTTAATGCCATTGAAAAAGCGATTAAACTTATAAATGCACTAAATGAATTAGAGCATCAATGGCTGATGAGATATAAGCATAAAGTACTTCCTGCTCCAACAATAAATGTAGGAGTGATTAATGGAGGTACAGCAGGATCTACAGTACCTGATAATTGTAAGTTTAAAATGTGTATTCATTATTTACCAGAAGTAATGAGTTATGAAATGGTTAAAAATGATGTTATTAATACCTTAAATCTGTGTGCTAATGGGGATAGTTATCTTAAAGATAATCCACCGATATATAATATATATCAAGCTGGAGGAGCTTTTGAGATGGATGAAAATCATAGCTTTGTATCTAAAGTTAAAGAAGCATATAGTGAAGCTACTGATACCACATCAATAGTAGATGGAAGCTGTGCAGGTAATGATGCTAGACTTTTAAAGAATATAGCAAATATACCTACAGTTATATTAGGACCAGGAGCACTAGAGCAATGTCATACTATTAATGAATATGTAAAAGTAGAAGAGTATTTAAATCATATTCTTATATACGCTAATTTAATATTAAATTTTGATAGATAATTTTTAAGGAGGACTTTAAAGATGAGTAAAATATTAATTGCTGGGGAATCATGGATGAGCCATACTATACATGTAAAGGGATTTGACAGCTTTACAACTTCAGTTTATGAAGAAGGTGTTGAGTATATAAAAAAAGCGTTAGAAGAAGGTGGATATGAAGTAGACTTTCTACCAAACCATTTAGCAGCAGATAAATTTCCGACAACTTTAGAAGAGCTAAATCAATATGAAGCTGTTATATTATCTGATATAGGATCAAATACTCTATTATTACCTAAATCAGTATTTACACAAGGAAAGAAATTACCAAACAGATTAGAACTTGTAAAAGAATATGTTGAAAAAGGTGGATCTTTCTTAATGGTAGGAGGATACATGTCTTTCACTGGAATAGATGCAAAAACTAGATATGGTGAAACTGCTGTAAAGGACATATTACCAATAAAAATGTTAGATACAGATGATAGAGTAGAGGCACCTCAAGGATTCCATCCACAAGTTGTTAAAGAACATGAAATATTAAATGGAATACCAAAAGAATGGCCACATTTCTTAGGATATAATAAAACAATAGCACTAGAAGACAGAGGAGAACACTTAGTAACAATAGATGGAGATCCATTCATATCTGTTATGGAATGTGGAAAAGGTAGAACGGCTATCTTTACTTCTGATTGTGCTCCACACTGGGGCCCAGTAGAGTTCCTAAATTGGGAATACTACAATAAACTTTGGATAAATATCTTAAATTGGATGACAAGAAAGTAAGACTTAGTTAAAGACAATTAGTTCCTAATATTACACTAAATTATTGAAGGTGGTGTCTAGGTATTTACTTATCTAGACACCCCTACAATAAAATCTCATTAATAAAATATTTGATATTTGGCTATGTTTTAAATCATTGAAAATTTAGATTACTCTATGCTAACTGTTGTAATTAATTGAGAATTAAAATGAAGGTTTAAAGAGATTAATAACTTTATATTATCTATTAATTCTTAATGCTATAAACTAATCATAGTTGTATTTTGAAATCAATAATATTTTAAATCATCACCAATTATTTAAGCTAAGAGTAATTCTTCTATATGGTCTATAGAAGATTTTTTCTTCCTTAAAGGGTACGTTAAATTTAAATTTATTTAGAGCTTATCAATAAAAACAATTACAATTTTTATATAATTTATAATCAACAGACATGGTTGAATTAATTGAATAAGATATGTATTATCAATTGAAAAATCGTGGTCTTGTCACGATTTTGTTTTTTATCTCTAAAAAATTTTAGATTAGAAGAGGGGATTATTAATGATTTTTAATATAAATAAAGAAAAAATAGAGGAAAGAATAATAAAACATAGAAGATATTTACATACAATACCTGAAGTAGGATTAGTGTTGCCTAAGACTATAGAATACTTGAAAAATCAGCTAGAGGAATTAAATATAGAATTTGAAGAACTCAAAGAAGTTTCAGGAATTGTTGCGACTATAGGTGGAAAAAAAGAAGGAAAAGTAATAGGCATAAGGGCAGATATGGATGCTCTTCCTATTTTAGAAGAAACTAATTTAGAATTTGCTTCAACAAATGGCTCAATGCATGCTTGCGGTCATGATGGACATATGTCGATCTTACTAGCTATAGGAGAGGTTCTAAAAGAAAATGACAAAGAATTAAAGGGTACAGTAAAACTAATTTTCCAACCTGGAGAGGAAGGACATGGTGGAGCAGAAAAAATGCTTCAGGAAGGCGTAATTGAAAAACACAATATCCAATATATAGTTTCTCATCATATAGGCTCAATTTTTGAAGAGGTTGATAATGGGCAATTAGCAGTAGGGTATGGAGTGATTATGTCTTGTTTAGATAAATTTTCTTTAGTTATTCATGGAAAAGGCGGACATGGAGGAGTGCCTCATAAATCTATAGATCCTATCACTATGACAGCTCAAATAATTCAAAGTATTCAATGTATTGTAAGTAGGGAAATTGATACTAATGAGAATGGAGTAATATCTATAGGTAAAATTCAAGCAGGATCAGCACACAACATAATACCTGAGAAGGTAGAGTTAGAAGGGACAGTTAGGACTACTAGTGAAGAAGTTCGTAACTATATCAGTAGAAGAATAGGAGAAATAGCTAAAGGAATTACTTTAGCTATGAATGGGAGATATGATTATAACTATCATTTCGGATATCCTATGGTAGAAAATAATAAAGATTTAGTAAGCAAACTAATTGAATCAAGCAAAAAAGTTATTTCTGATGAGGAATTAGTAATACTTAAAAAGCCAACAATGATAGGGGAGGATATTTCCTATTTTTTAAACAAAATTCCAGGAGTATATTTCTTCTTAGGAAGCAAAAAAGCAGTAGAAGGTGAGTTTTATCCTCATCATCATTGTAAATTTGATATAGACGAAAAAGAGTTATACAAAGGTGTGCTAGTTACTGTACAAATGATATTAGATATGATGGAGTGATTTTATGAAGGTGACTATAAAAGATGTAGCAAAGAAAGCTAATGTTTCAATTACTACAGTTTCAAGGGTAATAAATAAAATAGAAGGATATACTAATGAAGAAACAAAAAAGAGAATATTAAAGGTTATAGAAGAATTAGATTATAAACCTAATGCACTAGCAAGAAGTTTAGTTACTAAAAGAACAAAGACTATAGGTTTAATACTTCCTGATATATCAAATCCATTTTTCCCAAGTATAGCTAAGAGCGTAGAGGATTTGGTAAATGAATTAGGATATAACCTTATATTATGTAATAGTTATGATGACACAGAAAAGGAAGCTAATTATATAAATGTACTAAAAGAAAAATGTGTAGATGGAATTTTGCTTAGTTCTAAGCAAACTAAGGATAAATATGACATTTATAAAGATGATGTGCCTATGGTTTTTATAGATAGAAAACCTGAGGTGGAAATAAAATATGGAGTTTTTGTAGATAACTATAAAGGTGCTTACAATGCTACAAAACACCTAATTGATTTAGGTCATAGATCTATAGCCTGTATAACAGGTCCTAAAAATATTAATACCACTATTGAAAGATTAAGAGGATATAAAGATGCACTGATAGATAATCATATAGAATGTGATGAAACTATTATTAAATCTAATGATTATGCTATTGAAGGAGGATATGAGGCTGCAAAAGATTTGATTAAGAATCATAATATAACAGCTATATTCACCCATGATGATTTGATGGCATGTGGAGTTTATAAAGCGGCAAAGGAATTAAGTTACAAAATACCAGATGATATTTCAGTAGTGGGTTTTGATGATATAACTTTAGTTGAATTCTTAGATCCTCCGCTTACTACTATAAAACAACCTACAGAAGATATCGGCAAAGTATCCGTAGAAATATTAATGGATCTGATTGAAAATAATAAAATACAAGGAAAAATAATAAGTCTTGATACAGAATTGATCATAAGGGAAAGTACAAAAAATATTAAATAGGGAATGTTATTTAAGTATAAGATTGTCCAAATGTTGTCAATAATTTTAATAATATATTATTGAAATAGTTATTGAAAGAGAGTGAAAAAATGGACAACAATCCTTATGTAGAAAATCAGTTTAGAAAATTTATAAAAAAATCTTTATTTTGTAAATATCAAATGTTAGATTTTCCATCTTCTTTTAACTTTAAAGATGAATATGCAATTTATTGTAATCTCAACTATGAGATATGCTTTGCAATTAAACCTTGTAATGAAGAAGATGCCATAGAAGATGTTTAAGAGAAACCATGCTAATTAGCATGGTTTTATTTTTTATAAAGATAATATTATGAGTTTTTTTATTATATAGCTTTTATTTTAACTATGGTAAAATTATTATAGTATTAAATTAAAAAGATAGATTAATAAATAATATCTTTAGAAGTTGACTAAATTTAAATAAAATCATATAATGAATTAGAGTTCATTAAAGATGAATCGTAGTTCATAAAGGAGAAGTTATGCCAAAAATTATTAAAAATCTAGATGAAAAAATCAAAAAAAACGCTCTAAAATTATTTTCAGAACATGGCTATGATGAAGTTGACGTTAAATTAATTGCAAAGGAGTGTGGTATGGCGGTAGGTACGTTTTATAATTATTATAAGAGTAAAAAAGAACTTTTTATGGATATACTTGAAAACTCATGGGAATACACTTTTCAGGAATTAAGCGAAGTAAGTGAATTAAATATTCCTGCAAAAGAAAAAATTAAAAAAGAAATTGAAATATTATATACAGGAATTGAACAAAGACGAGGATTAGGATATTATGTGCATCAGCGGTATACTTTTAATCAAGAAAAAACCGAAGATCTTGGGGATTTTAATCAAAGAATAATATCAAGATTAAAATTGATGTTTAAACCTTTTGAAAAGGTAGAATCATTAAGAGGTATAGATGATGCAGATGAAAGGTTAGCACAAACATTACTTCTTCAAATTACAATGAATTTGTCTGTAAGAAAAGAGAAAAAAGAAGAAAATCTTAAATTTATTGAAGAATTAATTTTAGGGCTACTAGTTACAGATTAATATTTTTAGGAGGACAATACATGGAAAATAAAATAGATGCTAGGGCAGAACGGGCAAGGCTTATGGGTGAAGGTGAAATGAAGTCTGTTCTACTTAAGCTTGCTATACCTGCTATTATTGCCATGCTTATAAGTGCTATATATAACATGGCAGATACATTTTTCGTAGGAATGTTAAATGATACTGCAGCTATAGGGGCCATATCAGTAGCTTTTCCACTATTTATGGTAGTTAGTGCTGTAGGTCAAGCAATAGGAGTAGGTTCCTCATCTTACATTTCAAGGTGTTTAGGAGAAAATAAAAAGGATAGAGCTGACAAAACTGCAACAGTTGCATTTTTTACTGCTATTGGTGCAGGACTAGCAGTAATGGTTTTACTTTATATATTTGTAAAACCAGCCTTAAGATTAGTAGGAGCTTCTGAGACAATAATGCCTTATGCTATAAGTTATACTAAAATATTAGCTATCGGTGCAGTATTTACTATTACAAATATGACTTTGAATAATATTATAAGAGCGGAAGGTAATTCTAAGTATTCTATGTTTGCAATAATACTTGGAGCAGTTTTAAATATAATATTAGATCCAATATTTATTTTAACATTTAAAATGGGTGTAGTAGGTGCAGCTGTGGCAACGGTTATAGGTCAAGGTGTTTCTACTATATTTTTAGTGTCATATTTTTATAGAAAAAAAAGCTTTGTAAAAATTAGCAGAAAAGATTTTTCTTTTGATAAAAAAATATATTCTGAAATGCTAAAAATAGGTATTCCAACATTTATAATGCAATTTTTAAATTCTTTTGTAATGGGTCTTATTAATAATACTGCGATGCCTTATGGTGATGAAGCTGTTGCAGCGGTAGGAATTGTTTTAAGAGTGAATTCAATGATTACCTATGTTCTTATGGGATATATTCAAGGATTTCAGCCAGTAGCTGGATATAATTATGGCGCTGAAAAATATAAAAGGGTTAAAGATGCTATTAGGATATCTGTAATATGGTCTACTATATTTTGTTTAGTAACTACAGTAGTAATATGGATGTTTGCAAGTCCAATTGTATCAATGTTTAGCACTAGTGAAAATGTAATAAAAATAGGTGCTAATACAATTATAGCTTTAGGAGTGTTAAGACCATTCCTTGGTTATCAGATGATTTACACTGGATTATTCCAAGCATTAGGTAAGAGTAAAGAAGCAGCACTATTATCAGTAGCTCGTCAAGGGTTATTTTTTATTCCAGCCTTATTACTATTACCGAGTGCTTTTGAAAGTGGAAATTCATTCTTTACATCTTTAACAAATATATTACCATATAAAATGGATTTAGGTCTTTATGCAATAGGATTTAGTCAATCCTTAGCAGATGGGTTAACAGTATTAGTTACTTTGTTATTAGGAAGTAGGGTAAAGAAAGAATTTAAGGTTGTTAGCAAAACATCTATAGAGAATGAAAATGAGTTACATCTCCAATTAGCAGTAGAAAAAGATGAAAAAGAAATTAATATATAATAAAAGGTACTAGGAATAACCTAGTGCTTTTTGATTTAAATTAATAATATAGTTTATATAGAATAGAAATTGTGGATTAGAATAATTTTTATAAGATTTAAGATGGTTATATGTAATAAAATATAGATATATGTTAATAGTTATAAATATAAGATATGTGAAACAAAAATAAAGGAATGAAGAATAATGTTAGTTAAATATAGTGAGATAATGGAGTGTTTTAAAAAATATATAGGTGATATTTCTACTATAAATACCTATTATATTGAAAATATCCCTATGAAGAAATTAAATAATGCCATTAGTTCTTATGGCAAAGGTGTGCAAAAAGAAAATGTATTAGCACTATTAGATATTACAATTTTAGGTACTGGAAAAGAAGGTTTTTTGTTTGCTACTGAGGGGATTTATTTTAAAGAAAGTTTTAATGAAGCTAATTATATAAGCTTTAAAGAAATAGATTTTATAAGTATTATAGATAATGGCAAAGATTGCAATTCTATTCTCCATATAATGATGAAGAATAACAAAATTATTACTATAACCTCAACTATTTTAAATAAAACTCCTCTAAAAAAATTTTTACAACAGGTTATTGAAATTTTAAGTAATAATACGAAATAATCTTTATTTTATATAATTGAGAATGGATAGAGTTTAGAAATATATAATATGGAGATTACTTAGATTAATAAGTATCTATTAATCTAAGTCGTAAATTTTAAAAGCGCGACTTTTAGTCACGCTTTTAAAACGGTATAACAACCTTCATGCCATTTTCAATTAATTCAAACTCTGCTTGAGTTTGTCTAAAGAGTTCGCCATCAGCGTTGAGGATAAACTCTCTATCACCTTCAACTATTATTTTTTTACCAGAGTAATAAGTTACCTCTTCTATACCTTCAAGTTCACCTTTTAGAGCTTTGGGAATGGATTTAAGTAGAGTAAATAATCCTGGCCTTCTTATAACACAAATATCCAATAAACCATCTTTCATATCAGCTTTAGGTGCTATCATAACTCCTCCACCATAGCATTTTCCATTACATGCAGCTAATAAAAATGTTGACTCTTTTATAGATCGCTCTCCGATTTTAATAGTCATATTTATAGATTTAAAGTTAAAGGCAGTATAAATTACACTTAATATATAAGCAAAGGAACTAGGAATAAATCTTCTATTTTTAAACATTCTAGCATTATAGACAACCTCAGCATCAAAACCTACAGAAGCTATATTAATAAAATATCTATCATTTGATTTAGCGAGGTCAATATAATGTTCTTGTCCACTTATTAGAGAATCTAAAACATCTTCAATTTCTTTATCTTTATATAATGTTCTTACAAAGTCATTACCTGTACCTGTAGGGATGACACAAAGAACACTATCACTTCCGATTAAACCATTTAAAACTTCATTAATGGTACCATCTCCACCAACTGCAAAAACTCTATAGGTGTCCTTTGAAGTATACTCTTTAGCTATTTCTATAGCATGATCTTTATACTTAGTGATTTCTATAATATACTCTTCATGTAAATCATCGAAGTAATTTTTAATTTTATCTATATATTCTAAAGAACGCCCTTTCCCTGCAACTGGATTAATTATAAATAAGTTTTTCATGATGTCCCCCTAATTTTTTATTTATAATTTATTTTAACCTAAATCGACAGGAGATACAATTTTTCATACTATTTTAAAGAATGATACTTTAATAAATTATAAGGCTTTAAGTAAAGTTTTAACAAGAGCTCTTTGTTCTTCACTTTTAATTTTAAATTTATAAATAAAATTTTTATCATGGAGATTAAAATAATTTATAGATTGAATTTTTACTAAAGGATACCATGCTAATTTAAGTGGCATTTTTCTTTTTAATAGTAAATTAAGATTTTAGAAATACTAAATATAATAAGGAGAGAGAAGAAGAGTTATAGGCTATTGGATGCCTAAAGAGGTATATAATATAGCTAGGAAAAAAGCTAGGGAACTTTTAAAAATACATGTGAGTTTAATGGAAATCATGGATATTACACGACTTTCAGAAAAAGATATACTTGAAGAAGAGAAGAGATTAAGGTACAAGTATTACATTGATTCTTAGGAATATTTTACTATACATAAAGAAATAATAAGAATAAAAAGTAGATGGGAGTGTTTTTCTATGGCTAAAAAGGCGGATAAAGGTATGCATGAAAAAGCTATGAAAAAGGCTAGAAACCTTTTAGAACAAAGTGTAGGAATTACTGAAATTATGGATATCACTGGGCTATCAGAGGAAGATATATTAAAAGAACAACAAAAAATGAGAAGATAAAGAGGCACCTGTAAAAAGGTGCCTTTTAAAATGAAATTAATATTTGAAGATTTGTTTAAAAGAAAAAATATTATTCGATAATTATTTTATGAAGAATTTTAAATAACCCATTATAAAAAAATATGGTATTATAAAATTAATTACGATTTTTAAATTTAGTATAAAGGATGTGAAATAAAATAAGATAGCATATGGATAGGTATTTTTCAAGATTTCTAAGACTGTTTTTAAGGAGAATTATTGATGAAAAGAATTGGCATGAGAAATATTAAGACAGCATTATCTGTAGGAATATGTATAATTCTTTTAAGAATATTAAGGTTTGATTCGCCTTTTTATGCTTGTATTGCAGCAGTTATAACAATGCAAACCACTGTTGAAAATTCTTTTCAAACTGGAAAGAATAGATTGATAGGAACAACCATTGGAGCTATTATAGGTATTATATTTTCTTATATTGCACCTCACAGTAGCATATTAACAGTAATAGGAGTGAGCTTAATTATATATATTACAAACATTCTTCATGAAAATAAATCTGCTAATATTGCTTGTGTAGTATTTTTAGCTATAATGATAAATCTTAAAACTACATCACCACTTCAATATGGGATTAATAGATTTATTGAAACTGCTATAGGCATTATAGTAGCTGTAATTGTTAACAGATATATTTGTCCTTACAATATAATTAAAGATGAAAACATAGAGAAGCTGCATAATGAAAATACTAAAATCATAAAGAATTACCCAGAAGAAGATGAAGATGCTAAATAAAATTAAAATTTTTAGATATTATTAATTATACTGAACTTTTTATAATATATTAAAAAATCTATCAAAAAATTATTAAAATTCAATTTAATATAAGATTTTTATTCATATAGGTGTTATAATATTTACATAAATAACATCTAATTATGCTTAAGATTGAGTTAATATATTTAATTTGTTAAAAATATAAGCTGCAGAATTTAGTTTATATGCATTAAAGTATAAAAATATGCTACTTTTAGTAAATATATAGTATATTTTAAAATACTATAATAATTCAAGGATTATGTTTTTACATAATCCTTGTTTAAATTATGGTAATATTTTAAAGAATTATTAATATACATTTAAAAAGTAGACTTTAAAGAGTGATTTGTTCATTATAATAAAAAATATAGTAAAAAATTTCACAAAACTATAGACAAGTTAATTTACTTAGAGTATATTGATAATTAAGAATAGTGTTAAAAAACAAACAATTCCTGTAGCGATAATAAAGAGGTGCGAAGTTGAAAAAGGATATTGGAAACAAAATAAAAGAATTGAGAGCAAACAAAAAGATGACACTAAGGGAATTAAGTGAAGGTACAGGTCTTTCTATTGGCTTTTTATCACAGCTTGAAAGGGGACTTACCAGTATTGCTACGGATTCATTAATGAAAATTGCAGAGGCTTTAGATGTAGATTTAAATTACTTTTTTTCAAGTCCAAAACGCAAAACAAGGATGATATTAAGAAGTTATGAAAAAGAGGTTTTTAAAATTGATAACAGTATGTTTATAAATTACAACTTAACTACTGATGGTCATGATAAAGAACTTTTACCAAGATTAATAGAAGTACTTCCAAATAATACAGATGAAAGTTTAAGTCAATATAAACATGAAGGAGAAGAGTTTGTATATGTATTAGAAGGAACATTAACTTTATTTATAAATAATGAACAATATGACTTATATCCAGGAGATAGTGCTCATTACAGTTCAGCAATTATGCATAATTATGCTAACTATACAAATAAGATGGTGAGAATTTTGGAAGTAAGTACTCCAAATCATTTTAAAGACAAGGAGTGATGTTATTGAAGAGTGCCTTAATAACGAATATACAAAAGTGTTCGGTACACGATGGTCCTGGAATACGGACTACCGTGTTTTTTAAGGGGTGCCCATTAACTTGCTTATGGTGCCATAATCCTGAAACGCAAAAATATACAAAAGATATTATGTATAATAATGAAAAATGTTCACTTTGTGGGCAATGTGAGGAGAAATGTCCTAATCAGGCTATTTCAATTAATGAAAAAATAGTATCTACAAATTTAGAAAAGTGTGACTTTTGCGAAAAATGTATGGACTTTTGTGTAAATAATGCTAGAGAAATTATAGGCAAAGAATATACAGTGGAAGAATTAATTAAAGAAATAGATAAAGATAAGATTTTTTATGAGGAATCCGGTGGTGGAGTTACTTTATCTGGAGGAGAAGTGATGATGCAAATTGATTTTGTAGAAGCTCTTGTTAAAAGATGTAGAGATAAAGGGATATCTGTAGCCATTGATACCTGTGGTTATACAAATTTTGAGAATTATAAAAGAATATTAGATTATGTAGATATATTTTTGTATGACTTAAAATTAATTAATTCACAAAGGCATGAGGAGTTTATTGGAAAACCAAATAAGCTTATAATAGAGAATTTACAAAAGCTTTGTGAATATGGAGCGAAGATCAATATAAGAATACCACTTATTGAAAGGATTAATACCGATGATGATAATATTAATGAAACAATAAAATTTCTCCAAAACTTAAATATTAAAGAAGTAAATTTATTACCATACCATGATATTGGCATGTACAAATATACAAAGCTTAATATGTTTTATAAACAGGATCACATATCAAAACCTAGTGAGAAAAAAGTTGAAGAAATTAAAGAGGTTTTTGAAAAGTATAATTATCATGTTAAAATTGGAGGTTAAATATTATGGAAAGAGGTATAAATGAAAGGGTTAAGAAATTAAGAAAACAAAGTACAACTATAGCTCCACATATTTCTATTGAAAGGGCTAAATTATTTACAGAAGCTTATAAAAAATATGAAGGTTCAGTTGAAACACCTATTTTAAGAGCATTAGCTTTTAAGTATTTTATGGAAAACAGAGAACTTTGTATAAATGAAGATGAATTAATAGTAGGGGAGAAAGGTCAAGGAGCTCAAAGTGCACCAACATTTCCAGAACTTTGTTGTCATACCATGGAAGATTTAGAAGTTATGAATTCGAGAGATAAAATATCTTTTAAAGTTAATGATGAAGTTAGAAAGACACAAGAAGAATTAATTATTCCATATTGGTGTAATCGTTCAATAAGAGAAAAAATATTAACTAATATGACAGAAGACTGGAAGGCTTGTTATGAAGGTGGTTTATTTACAGAGTTTATGGAGCAGAGGGCACCGGGGCATACCGTTGCTGATGGAAAGATATATAAAAAAGGATTTTTAGATTTTAAAGTAGATATAAGAAAATCTATTGAAAATATAGATTATAAAAATGATAAAAAAGCATTTGACAAGAAAGTAGAGCTTGAAGCTATGGCTATCTGTTGCGATGCTATAATTATATATGGAAAGAGATATGCTAAATATGCAAGGGAACTTGCTAATAAAGAGACTGATGAAAAGAGAAGGTTGGATTTATTAACAATTGCAGAGAATTGTGATGTAGTTCCAGCCCATGCACCAAAAAGTTATCATCAAGCATTGCAAATGTATTGGTTTGTTCATGTTGGTGTAACTACTGAACTTAATATTTGGGATGCATTTTCTCCAGGAAGATTGGATCAACACATATATCCATTTTATGAAAAAGAATTAGAAGAGGGAAAAATAACTTCCGAAAGAGCAAAAGAGTTATTAGAGTGTTTTTGGATTAAGTTTAATAATCAACCGGCACCACCAAAGGTTGGAATAACGCTAAAAGAAAGTAGTACCTATACAGATTTTGTTAATATTAATACTGGTGGAATTACGGAAGAAGGATATGATGGAGTTAATGATATAAGCTATCTAATTTTAGATACTATGGATGAGATGAAGTTATTGCAACCAAGCTCAAATGTTCAAATTAGCAAAAAGACCCCTAGTAAGTTTTTAAAAAGGGCTTGTGAAATATCAAGAAAAGGATGGGGACAGCCTGCTTTCTATAATACTGAAGCAATAGTTCAAGAACTTATGGAAATGGGAAAATCAATTGAAGATGCTAGGCAAGGTGGATCAAGTGGTTGTGTTGAAACAGGAGCTTTCGGAAAAGAATCTTACAATTTAACTGGATATTTAAATATACCTAAAATTCTTCAATTAACATTATATAATGGCTTTGACAAAATATCCGGTAAACAAATTGGATTAGAACTTGGATATGCTGAAGATTTTAAAACCTTTGATGAACTATTTGAAGCTTTTAAAAAGCAATTGCATTACATTGTTGATATAAAAGTTCAAGGAAGTAATGTAATTGAAGCTATATATGCAAAACACATGCCTTCACCATTTTTATCAATAATAGTTGATGATTGTATATCAAAAGGCATGGATTACAATGGTGGTGGAGCTAGGTACAATACAAGTTATATTCAAGGAGTTGGAATAGGAACAGTTACTGATTGTTTAACTTCAATAAAATATAATGTATATGATAAAAAAAGAATTGACATGAAAGAGCTTATTAAAGCTATGGATAACAATTTTGATGGATATGAAGCTATTCACAATATAGTTTTAAATAAAACTCCTAAATATGGCAATGATGATGAATATGCTGATAGTATAATGAAAGATATATTTATATCCTTTTATAAAGAGGTAACAGGAAGACCAAATGTTAAAGGTGGAGTTTATAGAATAAATATGCTTCCTACAACCTGTCATGTTTACTTTGGAGAAGTAATGGGAGCTAGCTCAAATGGAAGACTTAAATTTAAACCTCTTTCAGAGGGTATTTCACCAGAAAAAGGTGCTGATAGAAATGGACCAACAGCTGTTATAAAGTCAGCAGCTAAAATGGACCATTTAAAAACTGGAGGAACATTATTAAATCAAAAGTTTACGCCATCTGTTGTCAGTGGAAATGAAGGTCTTGAAAATATGTCTTCGCTAATTAGAGCTTATTTTAATATGGATGGACATCATATTCAATTTAACGTTATAGATAGAAAAACTTTAATAAATGCTCAAAATAATCCTGAGGAGTATAAAGATCTTATTGTTAGGGTTGCTGGTTATAGTGATCACTTCCATAATTTAAGTAAGGCACTCCAAGATGAAATTATTGAAAGAACAGAGCAAAATTTTTAGTGAAAGTTTAAAACAATTTATGAAAACAATTAGGGAGTATTATTTAGAAATAAATTTATTTATAGCAGTAATTCTACTATGAAGATATACCTTTCGGGAATAGCAGAGTAGTCTTTATTTCCGAAAGGTGAATTATTATATTATAATTTAATAACAATATCTATTATAAGACCTAATTTATAAATCATCTAGATATGAAAGCGAGGACTAATTATGAATAAGATAATTGGATTTATTGGCGCAGGAAATATGGGAAAAGCTATGATTGGTGGAATAATTAAGTCAAAGCTTGTAGAGCCAATGAAGGTTATAATTTCTGATTTAGATCAGAAAAAATTAGATACTATACATAATGAATTTGGAGTTTTAACTACCACGGACTCTAAGGAAGTAGCAAAAAAAGCGGATATAATTGTTTTAGCAGTTAAGCCAAATATTTATGATATAGTGATGAAATCTATAAAAGAGGATATCACTAAAGAAAAATTGATAGTAACTATAGCAGCAGGTAAAGCTATAGCAGATATAGAGGGAATTTTAGGTGAAGATACTAAAATTGTTAGAACTATGCCAAATACCCCAGCTCTAGTTAATGAGGGAATGTCAGTATTATGTGCTAATAAAAATACTACAGAAGAAGAATTAAAAGAAGTTAAGAGCATATTTGATAGCTTTGGAGAATCAGAAATACTTCCAGAGTATTTAATAGATGCGGTTATAGGTGTTAGTGGTTCAGCACCAGCTTATGTTTTTATGTTTATAGAAGCTATGGCTGATGGAGCAGTTATAGGTGGAATGCCAAGAGATAAGGCTTATAAGTTTGCAGCACAAGCAGTTTTGGGATCAGCGAAGATGGTTTTAGAAACAGGAAAACACCCAGGAGAGCTTAAAGATATGGTTTGTTCCCCAGGAGGAACAACTATAGAAGCAGTTAGAACTTTAGAGTCAAAAGGGCTAAGAACAGCAGTGATAGAAGCAATTGTTGATTGTATGAACAAATCTAAAGAAATGACTAAAAATCTTAATTATTAATCCTTAATTTTTAAGAAGTTAAGTTATTTTTCTAGAAAATCTATTTTTTAGAATATATTTTGAGTTTTTACGTTATATCCCTATAATTTAGATATACTAGTTCTAAAATTAATATATATGTGAAAATAATTGGTGCTTTTTAGTATTATAATTGAAACTATTGAATTCACAATTGTAGATATTTCTCAGCAGAAGATGAGAAATTTAAAATTAATTATTTTTGAAGTGATATAGTGACTTTTTATAAAAAAATAGTAACTGTAGTTTCTCTGTAGTATTAGTTAAGTTTACTAGTGTTATTCCTAGCTATACTGCACCTCAGGGGAACCCTAAAGGGTTTTACTACTGTTCCCTAGAGATGGAAAAATTAGCAATTGTATTGCTAATAAAAAATCTATTAAAGAGATTAGCTTGATTAAAACTAATTTCAACCTTAATTGTGAATTGTGAATTGTGCATTGTGCATTATTTTAAGTTGTGAATTGAAATACTCAAGGGTGTAGTTATATTTGGCTATAAATTAATTTTTAAGGTAGCTCATCCATAGCAAGTATGACAATTTACTTTATTTCAAGTGTTAATTATTGATATTGTTAAAGTGGTAGTTATGCTACCACTTTATTTTTCAGCTATCTTATATACTTTTTAAAATAATTTTATTAAAAAATAAAGTGCAGTTAAATAACTTTATAATATAAACATGTACAATTTTATGATAATTTTTTATTAGTCCTCAAATTGTAATGTTTTTTTAATTCTGTCTTCACCTAGAATTGTATTAGGGAATATATCTTTTGCTATATACAAATATTCTTCTGGGTTTATCATGCTGGGACTAAAATGAGTTAACCACAGTTCTTTTACATTTACAGATTTAGCTAAGTGTGCAGCTTCTGAGAATAACATATGTTTATTGGAAAGTGCTTTTTCTAAATAGCTATTGTCCCCATACATACCTTCACAAATAAAAAGATCTGAGTCTTTAGAAAGTGTTTCAAGATTAGTACAAGGCCTAGTGTCGGTAGCATAACAAATTTTTAATCCTTTTCTTTCTTCTCCTAATACCATTTCATTACTATAATATATTTCATTAAAAAATACTTCTTTTTCATTTTGCAATTTGTTCCACAGGATTTTAGGAACTTTGTTCTTTGTTGCTTTTATAGGGTCAAATCGTCTTTTTCGTTTTATATAAAAAGAATAGCCATTACAAGAGGCGGTATGTTCTAAAGAACTAGTATATATAATAAAATCTTCAAAATTAAAAGTTTCCCCATCTTCATCAGTTTCTATAAGATTAATTTCATAAGGGAGAACAGGGAAGAGTACAGAAAGTCCTAATATAACTTCTTTAAGCCCAATAGGACCTATTATGGTTAATGGTTCTTGTCTACCAGAATTAGCTATAGTTAAAAGAAGTCCAGGAAGTCCTATTACATGATCTCCATGGAAGTGAGTAAGACATATTATATCAATGGATTTAAAACCTGTTCCTACTATTTTCATGGATACTTGAGTACCTTCACCACAATCTATTAATATTTTACGGCCTTTAATATTTAGTAAAAGAGCGGTTAAGCTTCTATCTGGAGTAGGGAGATTACCACCACAACCTAAAAGTAAAATATCTACCAAAAATATCACCTACTTTTTAATCAATTTTAGTATACAAAATTATTATAACCAATACTATATTAATATAATATTGATTATAATATTAATATAGGAAGTAAAGAAATACCTTTTAACATTTTTATCTACAACTTTATACAATGGAAAATTGGCAATTAGCAAAGGAAAATCTATGAAAATATAATATATTTTTAAGTTTAAATTAAATTTTTACTAGAAACTTTGCAAAAATACTTGCACAATTTTTCTAACTATGGTATTATAATCTTCGTCGGCAGTAGTCGACAAAATAAATGCGTTTTTAGCTCAGCTGGATAGAGCAACGCCCTTCTAAGGCGTGGGCCAGGGGTTCGAATCCCTTAAAACGCACCAAATATGGTGGCCGTAGTTCAGTTGGTAGAGCACCAGATTGTGGCTCTGGGTGTCGTGGGTTCGAATCCCATCGGTCACCCCATATTTAAAATAAGTACAAGCTATTGGATAAGCATTAATATCTAAAAATATTAATATGGAAATTAAGATTATTATGCGGGAGTGGCTCAGTGGTAGAGCGTCACCTTGCCAAGGTGAACGTCGCGAGTTCGAATCTCGTCTTCCGCTCCAATGTGCGGGTGTAACTCAATGGTAGAGTGCTAGCCTTCCAAGCTAGTTACGAGGGTTCGATTCCCTTCACCCGCTCCAAAAAAATAATCAAATATCACTAATTTTTATGTGATAAAACAAAAAAATCGGGGTGTGGCGCAGATGGGAGCGCGCGTGGTTTGGGACCATGAGGTCGCAGGTTCAATCCCTGTCACCCCGACCACTAATTTTAAAATTTAATATGCGGGAGTGGCTCAGTGGTAGAGCGTCACCTTGCCAAGGTGAACGTCGCGAGTTCGAATCTCGTCTTCCGCTCCAATATGCGGGTGTAACTCAATGGTAGAGTGCTAGCCTTCCAAGCTAGTTACGAGGGTTCGATTCCCTTCACCCGCTCCAAAAAATAGTCAAATATGACTATTTTTTTATTGCGTAAAAAATATTTTATTAAAATATTTTAGAATTTTATAGAGATTAATAATTAATTTGTAATTTTAACAAAATATAATATATAAATAATTAGTGTTTATTTATTAGTTATCTATATTTTTAAAATTAATTTAGAGAAACATTAGATTTTTTTAATTTGAAATTCACTTAACTTTGTATTAACATTTTATATAGTGTGTTTTTACTTATTTTAAGAAGAATAGTTGAAATTATTTGTAGTTAAGGTATTAGAAGTAAAATATCTATGTAAAAATCGTTAATATTAATAAGTAACCAAAGGAGAAAATATAATGGGAAATGATTTGATAAAAAAGAATACACTAAGCCTTTTCTTTAAATTTGTTATACCATCAATAATAGGAATACTAGTAAATTCTCTTTATTTAATAATTGATGGAATATTTATAGGGCGTGGTGTAGGAGAGATTGCACTTGCTAGTATTAATCTTATATTTCCAGCAGCATGTGTAAATATGGCAATTGGTTCTCTATTTGGAACAGGTGCAGCAACCTTAATATCTATACGACTTGGTGAGAATAAGAGGGAAGAAGCTAAAAATATATTAGGGACATCCATTTTAGTTATGATTTTAGTTTCAACTTTTATATCTTTAATAGGATTAATATTTTTAGAACCGATAATGAAATTTCTAGGAGCAGAAGGAGAAGTCTTAAAATTGAGTAAACAATATGGAACTATATTATTTTTGATAACGCCTTTTCATGTACTAGCTACTGGATTAAATCCTATTACACGATCAGATGGAAATCCTAAATTATCTATGAATATACTTATTACTGCTTCAATTTTAAATGGATTTTTAGATTGGCTATTTGTTATTAAATTGAACTTAGGAATTATAGGTGCGGGATGTGCTACAGCTATTGGAATAATAGGGTCTTCTGTATATCTTCTATTCTATTTCTTTAGTAAACAAGCTAATCTTAGAATTAAGTTATCTTATTTAAAAATAAAAACAAATATTCTAAAAGAAATTTGTACCTCAGGTTTTATGTCTTTTGCTATGCAGGTAGCTTTAGGATTTATAATATTTATTCAAAATCAAATATTATTAAGTTATGGTACAACTTTAGATGTATCAATATTTGCTATTGTAGGATATATTTCCATAGTCTTTATTCAAATATTATATGGAATAGCGCAGGGAATACAACCTATTATAGGATATAATTATGGTGCGAAGGAACATGGCAGAGTTAAGGAAATATTAAAAATTAGCTTAATAGCAGATGTTATTTTTGGAAGCGCTACATTTATATTCGTATATATTTTTTCCAGTAAATTAGTAGGTATTTTTAATAGCAATCCAGAAGTTATTAAGTTAGCAGCTAAAAGACTTGTTATTTATTTGGCATCCATGCCCACTGTTGGAATAGTGATAACCTTTGCAAGTTATTTTCAAGCAACGAAGCGAAATTTATTTGCCAATATAATTTCTGTAGGTCGTTCTTTTGTACTTTTAATACCTATATCATTTATCTTACCTTATTTTATAGGAGTAGATGGAGTGTTTTTAGCACCAGTAGTAGCAGATTATATAGGGCTAGTGGTTACAATAATAATTTGTTTAAATTTAAAGAACAATAAAGATAATAGAAATAATTTAGCAACATAAATTAAAATAATTCTCAATGAAAAATGTACAATTATGATTGAAATTAATTCTTTATGAATTAATTTCTTTATTTTTTATTTAGATATTTTAAAATTTAAATTAGTTACTTTTAAACGGTAAGCAATGTATCTTGTTGACTTTAAAATTTATTATAAGTATAATTTAGTATGTGTTTATTATATTATAAGTTTTTAAGGAGGGTAAAGATGGAGTTAGAAAAGCTTATCTTTAAGGTGAATTCTCATCTTTATAGTCTTTACAGAAAGTATTCTGCAAATTGTGAAGATATAGTTAACATATCTTATAGCGAGTATTTTTATGTTGAAGCTTTAAATATATTAGAGGATGCTACTTATTCAGATTTAGCACAGTACCTAAATCTTTCTAAGCCTTCAGTGACTAATATGGTAAAAAAATTAATATCTAAGGGATTAATATATAAGATTCAAAGTGAAAAAGACAGAAGAAAGTCATATTTATATTTAACAGATAAAGGCAAATTACTGTTAGAACAAGATTATAATGTTGTAAATGAATTTACTCAAGAAATAAAAGATAGTTTAACAGAAGATGAGTTAGAAAAATACAAAGAATTAACTCGTATAATAGTTGATAAAATAATAAAATAGAGAAAGTAAAGTCTTAATTATTCATAAGACTTTTTTATAAACCAAATAGTTAGTTAAACTAACTAACTTAAACGGAGGGGAAGAATGGAGAATAGCTTATCTACGAAAAGTATTAGAAGTTTGTTTTTGAAGTTTGTAATTCCGGCAATTATAGGAGTTTTGGTAAACTCATTGTATATAATTGTAGATGGAATCTTTATAGGAAGAGGAGTAGGAGAAACAGGGCTAGCAGCTATAAATATTTTGTGGCCAGTAATGTGTAGTAATATGGCAATAGGTATGCTTTTAGGAGTAGGAGGTTCTGCACTTATTGCAATAAGACTTGGACAAAATGAAAAGGAGGAAGCTAGACAAATTTTAGGTACATCTATTTTTTCTATGATATTAATTGGACTAATAATAACTATAGTAGGGTTATTATTCCTAGAGCCTATTATGATTTTCTTAGGAGCTGAAGGAGAAGTTTTAAAGCTAAGTAAGGAATATAGTGTAATAATTATTTCTGCTACAATTATGCATATTTTATCTACAGGATTAAATCCAATCGCAAGAGCAGAAGGAAATCCAAAGTTGTCAATGAATATTTTAATAATTTCTGCTATATTAAACGGATTTTTAGACTGGCTATTTGTAATGAAATTAGGTTATGGGATGGCAGGAGCAGCGGCAGCCACTATAGTAGGTATGACTCTTTCTGGTGTTTATTTCCTTTATTATTTCTTTTCTAGAAAATCTAAACTTCATATTAGACTAAAACATCTTAAAATTAAGTTTAATATCTTAAAAGAGATATGTATTTCTGGTTTTGTATCTTTTGGTATGCAAATGTCTTTAGGTATTTTAACTTTTATCCAAAACAATTTAATACTTCACTATGGAACAACAACAGATTTAGCTATGTTTGCTATAGTAGGATATGTTGCAACAATATTTTTAGAAATATTATTAGGAATAGCTCAAGGAACTCAGCCAATTATAGGGTACAACTATGGCGCTGAAAAATATGATAGAGTTAGGAAAACTTTAAGGTTAGCTTTAATCGTTGATATAGTATATGGATGTATAGCACTAATACTACTTTTCATATTTGCAACTTCAATTGTAAATATATTTAATGATAATATGGAATTTGTTAATAGTACAGCCACAAGATTAAAAATGTACTTAGGGTCATTGCCGTTTTTAGGTATAGTAATAACCTATGGAAGCTATTATCAATCAATACAAAAAGATTTATATGCAAATATAATTTCTATGGGGCGTTCCTTTATATTCTTAATACCAGTGTCATTTATATTACCTAAATTTTTAGGGGTTGAAGGAGTGTTTTTATCACCGTTAGTTTCTGATACATTAGCTTTAGCTACCACTATTTTTATTGGTATATTAAATAAGAGAAAAGAAGAAGTAACTATTGCTACCTAATGTATGTTTGGTAATTATTGATAATTGTAAATTATAAACCTTGAAAATATAAAAATCACAATTGATTATAAGGAATTTAATAAATGCACTTTTTATGTTTATTTACATAAAAGTGCATTTCTATTTCTTATTATAATAAATCTTGTAGATATTCTTTATCTTTAATAATAATCTTTTTATTACCTACAAGTTCTATAATATTTTCTTCGCTTAATGAAGTTAGTTTTCTACTTATGGTTTCACGGGTAACTCCTATATAATTTGCCATATCTTCTCTATTTATAGAAAGAATTATTATATTATTCTTTTCTAGTTTTAATAAGAGTTCCGCAATTCTACTGTCAATGTCTTTATTGGTTAAAGTGGTAATCATATTTTCAAGACTTTCAATTCTATCATAAGCATATTCTAATATTTTTAAAGTAATTTCAGGAGATTCTTTAATGATTTTATCAAAATCTTCTTTAGAAATCATGCAAATATTAGTTTTTTCAAGGGCTTTAGAAGCAAAGTTAAATTTACTACTTTTTAAAAGGCTCAAGTCTCCAATAAAATCTCCCTCATTTAAGAGATATAAAATTTGTTCTTTACCTTCTTTGTTATAAGTATAAACCTTTAATTTCCCACTATTTATAATATAAAGTTTGTCGGAAGTATCGCCTATATTAAATAAAACATCTCCCTTTTCAAAACTTTTTCTCTTTATTAAGGCTGTAATCTTTTTTAATTGATTTTCATCTAATCCTTTAAATATTGATATTTTACTAGCACAATATTTGCCTGAACAACTATTACAACTATAAAGGTTAATCATAAAAGAATCCTCCACTTTCTTAAGGTATAAATATATATCTTATTATACACTAAATAATTTATTATAATTTGATTTAAATCACATATTTCCATAAGATGAAAATCTATAATAAAGACATAAGGCAGCTTTAAAAAAAGTAACCAGCTATTATATTAGCATATTTACATCATACTGCTTTATTAGAATCTATTCATTGACGATACCAATGGAACTTAAAATTTTATATGATATAAAATAAATGTAATTTTTAAAAAATACTTAAATGGAGGGAGTTATTATGGAAAAAAATTTTTACAGCATAATGCTTATTGGAGACATACTTAGTGAATATCCAGGAGCAGGAGATATATTTAAAATTTATGAAATAGATTTTTGTTGTGGAGGAAATAGACCTTTAATAGAGGCTATAAAAGAACAAGGATTAAATGAAAAAGAGATAATGGATAAAATAAATGAAAATTATAAAATATCTATTATGAATACAACACCTAAGCTATGGAAGGATGTGCCTTCAGAAGAATTAATAAAGCATATTATAGATACTCATCATAATTATTTATACAATGAACTTCCTAATATAGGAGGGCTTATAGAAAAAATTATAAGAGCACATGGTGATAATCATAAGGAGCTTTATAAAGTTCAAGAATTATTTACAGCTTTAGCTAAAGAATTGTTAGCTCATTTACCTAAGGAAGAAGAAGAAATTTTTCCACTTATACTTAAAGGTGAAGAAAAAGAGCAGATAAAAAATAAAATTAATGAACTTGAAAATGAACATGAAGGTGCTGGTGTTATTCTTAAAGAACTGAGAAAAGTAACAGATGGTTATAGTATTCCAAGTGATGTATGCTTAACCTTTGAGATGACATATAGAAAATTAGTTGATCTTGAAAGTGATATTTTTCAGCATATTCACTTAGAAAATAATATATTATTTAAAAGATATTGATATATAGAATATTAACTTTAAAATTAATATATGTGAAAATAACTGGGATTTTTTAGTATTATAACTAAAGCTATTAAATTTACAATGCTCAATTCACAATTTCGGATATTTCTCAGTGGTAACTGAGAAATTTAGAATTGATTAACCATAGCGGCGAACAGTATTCGCCATATATTATTGAATAAATATTAAACTATAAGACGTATTAAAAAGAACTGGTGAACACTGTTCGCCCCTACAATAAGACACTAGCAATTGTATTGCTAGTTAAAAAATCTATTAAAGAAATTATTTTGATTAAAAATAATTTCCACCTTAATTGTGCATTTTGCATTGTGAATTAAAATACCATAGGTTGAACTGGAGTAAGCAGAGTATTTATTTTATCTACTTACTTCAGTTCATTTTTTATAAATAAATAGATATCCTAAGGTATATTAAAGAATTAATAAAAGTAGTTTTTAAAATATTTTTTCTATTATACTTTTAATTTTAGGAATAATTTCTTCTATCATCATATCTGCCTTTTCTTTTGAACTACTCCTAGCACTAGCCAGTAATCCAGAAGGTGGTACTAAGTCAGATGGCACTGGATATATTGAATATCCAAGAGGAGTCATTGTTTCATCTACCAATCTTTCCATATGTACAAGTTCCGGTGTAAATTTAAGCATGAATGAGGTTTCAGTTATAGCCGCATGCTCTAATGCCCAACCTGGGAATGGGATTTCATCAAATATTTTATCTATTGTTTCATTAGATAATGGATCCCACCAATTAGTGATAATAATTTTAGTTCCCTTTGGTATATTACGAGACACAAGGTCTGCTGCTTCAAGTATAAAGGCTTCATTTTCATAATGACTGTTAAAGATTAATATTTTTTTAACTCCATCTTTAATAAATTCCTCTAATATATCTTTTACAAGAGCAACTACAGTGCTTCCATTTAAGTCTATAGTTCCAGGAAATAGAGGACCACCACCACTGGCTGGTAATGATTTATAGCCGTAATTAATTGATGGAGCTACTATTCCATTGATCTCCTTAGCCAAAAGTAATGATAATTCATAAGAAATTACTGTATCAGTGCATAATGGAAGATGAGGTCCATGTTGCTCTAAAGAGCCTATAGGGAGGATTACAACATCCTTTTCTTTTCTCTCATTGAATTCTTGCCATGTAAGAACATCTAATTTTATTTCCATAATAGAAATCTCCTCTCCAATCGTTAAATTTGTACAATAGTATTATAATATAACTATAAAGTTTTTGCATAAACTTTGCATATAAAGGAGCTTTATAGATACACTAATATATAATTTATAAAAAGTAGGAGGAGTTTTATGGTAGAGTTTAGCTATAAGCTTACAGGGGTAGGAATTTGCGAAGGGTTTATAAATATAAATGGGAAGATAAGTGAATTTACACCTTACAATATAACAGATGCCATAGGAGATTTACTACAAGCAATTGTTAATGTATTAGAAGAAAGTACTGATGGGGAGACAGAAGAATATTATTTTATTTGGCACGATAATCCTAATCAGCATAAATGGGAAATACATCTAGAGGATAAAGAAAATATAAGAATTAAAATAACCAATGAAACCTACGATGGAGAAACTATAAATGTAGATATAGACACTACTTACGAGTTTAAAGAATTTATAAGAGAAATTTTAAGGGAATGTGAACTACTTTTAAAAAATCATGGTATTATAGGCTATAGGACAAAATGGGTAGAATATGAATTTCCACTAGGTCTTTATATGAAATTAAAAAAATATATAATGGCTAATATGATAAGTAAAGAAGGTAGTACATATATAAGTGAAGAATTAGATTTATTAAATGAATATATATTATAAAAATATATTATTGTGATTATAAATATTAATGTAAAAATAAGAGAAAAAATTGTAATTAGGCAAGGGAGATGGGTTTATGAGGAAAATTACATTAGCTAATAATAAAACCATTGAAGTGGAATGTCTAAGCTGTGCTATTACAAGTGGAGAAGTTGAGCCTGATGGAGGAATAATTATTGAAACAAAATTTTTTCACGCACATCAGGATGTGGCATATCCTATAGAGGGATTGGTTATATTAGCTTCAAAAAGACATATTAAATACTTTGATGAGCTAACAGAAGAAGAAAAAATTGATTATATAACACTGCTAACAAAAATTAGAGAAGCTCAGAGAAAGGTATTGAATATTGAATATGTGTATTACTTCTATAATGAAGATACTACTCATCATTTCCATACTTGGATGGTTCCAAGGTATAAGTGGATGTATAACTTTGGACACTCTGTTCAATCTCTAAGACCAGCATTATTACATGCACGAGATAATTTAAATTCTGAGGAGAATTTAAATAGAGTAATTGAAGCAATAAATAATCTTAAAAAGTATTTAAATACTTAAGGTCATTTAATGTTTATTTAAGTACATTTGAAAGCTTATTAAGGAGAAGTTAAATGATAAATTTTAAAAAATTAGATTCAGTAAGAGATATTCTACCTTTAAGGAAAGAATACTATAATAGTCTTTTAAAGCCTATGGAAGATTATCATGATGTTGTACACATTATTACAGCAAGCTATTTTGGAATATATTTAAATGATAAGTTAATAGGATATTATTCAATTAGTAATAATAATAATTTATTATCTCAATTTTATATAATTGATGAATACAAAGCCTTAAGTGAAAAAATTTTTTCAATGATAATTGAAGAAGAATCTATAGAAGGTGCTATTGTATGTAGTGTTGAACCTATTTTTTTATCCTTAACTATGGGAATGGCTAAAGAGATAAGTATAGATTCTTATTTATTTTATGATTTTAATCTTAACAGTTTTATGAAAAAATATGATAGTTTAGATTTTATACTGGCTAAAGGGGAGCAAATTGAGAAAATTAAAGAGTTTTACATGAAAAATTTAGAAGATAAGGATGAATGTATAGATAGCTATTTATTAGGATTAGTAGCTAACGATGAATTATTTGTACTTTGTGATGATAGTGAAATTTTAGGAGTTGGAGAATATCGCAAAAGCAATATTTTTCCTGGCACTGTTAATTTAGGGATAGTTGTGAATAAATCTTATAGAAATAGAGGCTACGGAAGCTATATCATGTACAAGCTTTTAGAAAAAAGTCTTATAAGAGAGCATAGGGCAATTTGTTCCTGTGATTTTGATAATATAGCTTCTAATAAAGCTTTAGTTAAGGCTGGGTTTATTTCAAGACATAAGGTCTTTAAGGTGATTTTTTAATAAGATGAACTGATTTAAATTGAATGATTTATTTAAAGAGTTAGGAATTAATTCGTAGCTTTAAAAAAAATTATAGGAGGAAAATTCCTACCTAATTTATATAATGAAAAATAAAAGCCTAGAAAATTATATTTTCTAGGCTTTTATTAAGAGAGATGATGAACTGCGAATTTATATAAAATTAGTTGCTGACAAAATTTCTTCGTAAGAAAGCTTTTCTTTAATCAATAATGAATTAGTTAAAGCTTCTAACTTAGATTTTTCTTTTAATAATATAGATTTTACTTCTTCATAAAGGTTATCAACAGTAGATTTACATTCTTCTAATATATCCTTAGAACTTGATCCTTGAAGTGAGCTAGGCATTTCTGAAAGCCTTAGAAGACCTAAAGATTCACCCATACCATACTCAGTAATCATATTATAAATCATACTAGTAGTTTGTTTTAAATCATTATAAGCACCTGTAGTAATTTTTTCTTTCCCAAAAATTATTTCTTCAGCAGCACGTCCACCTAAAAGTACCATTATTTTTTTCTTTAAATAGTCTAGGTTTTGATATGCACTATCTACAGGTAAGCTTAGAGTATATCCTCCAGCACCTTTAGAAGTAGGAATTATAGTCACCTTAGATACTTTTTCCTCTGGTAGCTTTAATAATGAAATTAAAGCATGTCCAGCTTCATGATAAGCAGTAATTTTTCTATCTTCTTCTTTAATAGCAGATTTATCAATTTTTTCGTAACCTGCAAGAACTATAGAAAATGCAGTATCCATATGTTCATTAGTGATATATCCAATGTCTTCTTTACAAGCTAATATAGCTGCTTCATTTATTAGATTTTCTAATTTAGCACCAGAAAAATATGAAGTTCTATGAGCGAGATCTAAGATATCTATATCTTTATGAGGTTTATTTTTTAAATGAAGTTTAATTATTTTTTCTCTAGCACTTACATCAGGTAATGCCACTTCAATATGTCTATCAAATCTACCTGGTCTTAAAAGTGCAGGATCAAGTATATCTAATCTATTTGTAGCAGCAATAACTACTATTCCTTCGCTTTCGCTAAATCCTGACATCTCTGTTAATAGGGCATTTAAAGTTTGATCTTTTTCTTCAGAACCTCCTGTACCCTTAGATGATCTTTTTTTACCAATAGCATCTATCTCATCTATGAATATAACTGCTTTTCCATGGCTTTTTGCTTTTTTAAATAGACTTCTAACTCTACCAGCTCCAACCCCTACATATACTTGAATAAAATCAGAACCAGATACAGCATAGAAAGGTACTTTTGCTTCTCCTGCAACTGCTTTAGCTAGTAATGTTTTACCAGTACCAGGAGAACCATATAGTATAATTCCTTTAGGAACTCTTGCACCATATTTTTTATATTTTTCAGGATTTTTCAAATAATCTACTATATCTTTAACGCTTTCTTTAGCTTCCTCATTTCCAGCTAAGCTATTAAAATTGAATTTATCCTTTACAAGAGTAGAAGCGTCTACTGCGTCCATAGAAGTAACTCCTCTTGCTCCTCTAGTTTTTGATAAGGAGATAAAAACAATAGCAAGAACTGAAAGTGTTAAAACTGCAGAAAAACCTGTTTGCATAAATGTGGTACTGCTGTTTTCCTTTACTTCTACACCTTTACTTAAAAGCTCTTCTTTTAAAGTAAGACTATTAGGGTTATCGGTAGTATATTCTGTTCCATCTTTCATTACAACAGTAATTTTAGAAGAGGGAACCATATATACAGTTGAGAGTTGGTCATTATGAGCATCCTTTAAAAATTCTTTATAAGATTTAAATGATAAGTTTGAACTTCTAAAGTTAATAAAAGTCATTGCTATTAAAGATAAAATACAAATAACAATGGGAATTATAATGTAATTCTTTTTAAGTTTATTCATTAAAGTAGTTCCCCCTTCTTCTTAGAAAAAATTAGTATTAGGCATATGAAAGAAAATAAGAAGTTAAAGATGTTAGTCTATTTTATATCAGACAAGGCGTCAGATTCCGTTCATAGTGGCGCTATGTGCGGGTTCTGACAACGCAGTATGATGAAAGATAGGCTAACATACTGACTTATTATTTTTTTGAAGATGCCTAATTTAAGCATCTGGCAAAAAATAACTACTAAAAGATTGTAATAATATTTTGTGTCAGATGCTTAAGTCTATGATACTTATTATATACATTACAATCTTATTGTCTAATTAAAATCATAGAATTTGGTAATGTAAGTTATGGAATGAAATTATCAAAATGGTAAAAAAGCTACTAATTAACATATTAGAAGAGGGTATGTTTAGAAAAATAACTAGAGATTATACTAGTCTCTTATACAATGGAGAATTAAAAATTGAAAAGGGACAATTGGGGAAACTTCTTCAATAAAGGAGAAGCTTTCAATTGATTTCTTTCAAGTTAACATTAACTTTCTATGATAAAAGCTAGCAATTTTATTGCTAGAAAAAAAATCAATTAAAGGAATTAATTTTTATCTTAATTGTGAATTCTGTATTTTGTATTGTGAATTATCTTACCTACTGCTTAGTAGTAGATAAAAAAACTTAATATTTTTTATAACACTTTTTAGAATTATTGGTTATAATTAATGATAGTGCATTAATTGGGAAAGGAATTGAAGTTATGGAAAAAGCTAAAATGCTTCTAAAACAATATTTTGGCTATGATGATTTTAGAAGTGCGCAAGTTAAGCCTATAGAGAGCATATTAAAAGGACAAGATACCTTAACTATTATGCCTACAGGAGGAGGAAAATCTATATGTTTTCAAATTCCTTCGCTTATATTACAGGGAGTTACGGTGGTTATTTCTCCATTAATATCCTTAATGAAGGATCAAGTAGATGGATTAAATAGTAGTGGAATTCCTTCTACATATATAAATAGCTCATTAGATCCTCTAGAAATTGAAGAGAGAATATTTTATGCTAGGAATGGACAATACAAATTAATTTATGTAGCGCCAGAAAGGCTTGAAAATGAAAGTTTTTGTGAAGTTTTAAAACATATAGATATAACCTTAGTTGCTATAGATGAGGCACACTGTGTTTCTCAATGGGGACATGATTTTAGACCAAGTTATAAAAAAATACCTAGTTTCTTAAGAAAATTAGAAAAAAGACCTATTTTAGCAGCTTTTACCGCTACTGCTACGGATAAGGTTAGAGAAGATATGATAAATATTTTAAGGTTAAAAGAACCTGATATATTTATAAGTGGTTTTGATAGAGAAAATTTAAATTTGAAAGTATTAAGAGGAGAAAATAAATTAGATTATGTAGTCAATTATGTTGGTGAAAAAATCAATACTACTGGAATAATATATACTGCTACTAGAAGAGAAGCGGAAACAGTATATGTTAATCTTAAGAAAAGAAATATTAAGGCTGCTCTTTATCATGCAGGTCTTTCTGATAGTGATAGAGAAAAAGCACAGGAAGATTTTTCTTATGATAATGTAGATGTAATTGTAGCTACTAATGCTTTTGGAATGGGTATTGATAAATCTAACGTTAGATATGTAATTCATTATAATATGCCTAAAAATATAGAAGCCTACTACCAAGAAATAGGACGTGCAGGTAGAGATGGTGAAGCAAGTGAATGTATATTATTATTTAGCCCTAAGGATATACAAACTCAAAAATATTTTATAGATATGCGAGAATTAAATCCTGTTAAAAAAGCACAGGAATATAATAATTTAAGAGCTATGGTAGATTATACTTATACATCTATGTGTCTTAGAAAATATATACTTGAATATTTTGGAGAAGAAAATATAAAGGATAGTTGTAACAATTGTTCTGTATGTAATGATGATAGAGAGACTATAGACATGACTATTGAGGCACAAAAGATTTTTTCTTGTGTTTATAGAATGAAAGAAAGATATGGAACTAATGTAATTGCAGAAGTTTTGAAAGGTTCAACAAATGCAAAAATATTAAATTTAGGTCTTGATAAGCTTTCAACCTATGGAATAGTAAAGAATTATACAAAGAAAGAGTTAGTAGATATAATTAATAAACTTATTGCTGATGATTATATGATTACTACAGATGATGAATTTCCTGTAGTTAAATTAAGACCAAAGGCTGTTCCGGTATTAAGAAGTGAAGAAAAAGTATTTCTAAAGGTAAATAAAAAACCTGAAAGTAAAAAAGGAAAAGTCGATGATACTCTATTTGAAGCTTTAAGACTTTTAAGAAAAGATATTGCATTAAATGAAAAAATACCACCTTATTTAGTATTTGCAGATGCATCTTTAAAAGAAATGACAGAATATATGCCTGTTACAAAAGAAGATTTTCTTAATATTAAAGGTGTAGGTCAAAGTAAATATAATAAATATGGTGAAGTATTTATAGAAGAAATTAAAAAATATATGAAGGAAAATAACATAACTAAAGAAGTGGCAATGGATAATGAAGAGGCTTACGCTACTGAAAAGATAAAAAGTCATATAGTAACTTATAATATGTATAAAGAAGGCAAAACTATTAAAGAAATTTCTAAGGAAAGAGAACTTACTGAAGTTACTATTGAGGAACATCTATTTAAGTGCAAGACAGAGGGGTTAGATGTAAACTTAGATGATTTTATACAAAAGGAACATGAGGATTTAATAATAGAAACAATTAAAAATGTAGGAGCAGAAAAGTTAAAGCCTATAAAAGAATTGTTGCCAAAAGAGGTAACTTATCTATCTATAAAATCTGTATTGCTTAAATATAATAGCGACTTATAATTGACACAATTGAGGTTTATAATTAGCTAATAACTTAAGAATTTTTATTTGGGAGGAATCATGAATTCAGTAGATATAAGAAATGCAGAAATAAAGGATGTTAAAAAAATAGCAAGTTTACTTTATATTACAGAATCTAATCCGGAAGTTATTTGGGGAACAGGAAGTAAGAATGAAATAATAGAAAGACTTGCCTATATAGTTAAAGAAAGTAGGAATAGATTTAGTTATCAACATGCTAAAGTTGCAGTAGTAAACAACGAAGTAGCAGGAATATTATTTGCAATTCCACATGATACTATGAAAAACATTGAGAAAAAAACTGGAAAGTTACTTATGAGAGGACAAAAAGGTTTTAAAGAAAAAGTAGGATATATCTCTAGTATGATAATGCTTGATCATCTAAAGGAATCTGATCCAGGGGAATTATTTATAGCCAATATAGCTACTCATATAAAATATCAAGGTAGAGGTATAGGAAGGGCCTTAATGATGGAAGCAGAAAAAATGGCTAAAGAGAAAGGATTAAATAAAATTTCTCTTTTAGTAGACGTTAATGATCATAAGGTAATTCATTTTTATACTGTACTTGGATATAAAGTAGTAGAAGAATCACATTTAGGAAAGAAAATATATCTTAGAATGATAAAAGAGATAGAACAATAAATAATAACCAAATAATTTTTTGCAATTTTAAATTATTGAAAATCGTGGCATTTAGTCACGATTTGTTTAATATGTAACAAAATTTGATTTTATTAACCAAATGTCAACGAAAATATTAATTATTGATTTTATTAATAGACTTGATAAAATTAAAAAGTTTTTAGTTAGGTCTTTTTGAATGTCTGAAAGTACGTGAATATATTTATGCTTAAGTAAATAATCTATCAATAGAGCTATCATTCATTTTGAACGTTCTAATTTCCTATATGGCTTGGAAAAAGAAGAAGTAATCAAAATTATTCAGGGAACATACACCGATCGTCCTAAAATGTTACGGGATTTTGGAGACATATTTTTCTTTCAGAATATAACTGAGCTATTATCTGGTTGGTTATTCCAATTGGAATTACAGGCAGCTGGGTGGGCACCTGCTAGTATTGCAAATACTTGGTTACGTGAAGTATTATTTTCTGATCTAGAAACAATAAATGTCCCAACCTTAATTATTCACGGCATTAATGACAAAGTTGTTCCATTCTCGCTAGGTGAAGTACAAAATCAATATATTAAAAATTCAAAGCTTATACCATTTAGATTCAATGATTACGGATCCTTCTATGACGAGCGAGACAAATTTAACAAAGAATTGATGAAATTTATTGAAGAGTAAAGTTTTGCAACAAAAGAGTACATAAGTTAGAATAAATTTTAGAAAAGCATCTAGGGGACTAGATACTCTTTTAGTCTCATTTTTATAGCACCTAGAATTAGTTTAGGTGCTATTTTAGTGTGCCCAGCATGGGCGCTTACTTGTCGGTGAAAGTCCGATACGGGGGGTGATAGTGCCAACCGTTAGCTTAAGACAAGGGTGTCCACCGTGAGGTGGAATCTGAAGGAAGTCGGCGGCAAAACTCTGGTCTGACGAACAGAAACTACATATAAGGCATATGCTTGTGGGTGAGTTTGCAAATCAAAACAAAGCCCTAAACTATCCGAGGCAAGCGATGTAAATGTAGCAGATATATGGAGGGAAAGTAAGCGTTCTTACCTGGGGAGGTCTGATAGATAAGTTATGGATATGAATTTAGAAATAACAACCCATACAGTGATGTATGTCTGAACTATCAGAAGCCAGCAGAGGTCATAGTACCACGTTGAACGCGTTAGCGTGGAAAGGATTGAACAATAGGAGGTTTCAGAATTTTGAAAGATACGAGGAAATATGATAAAAGCAGACAACTTCATAAAGAAGACTATCTATATGAAAATAGAGTGGAACTCAAAGCTAATATAGAAGTGCCTAGTATTTCTTCTATGTCTAAAGAAGGAAGGAACGATGTCAATGAATACGGTAGTGATTTACTAGAACGAATATTATCTAAGGATAATATGAACAATGCTTATAAAAGAGTAAAAGCCAACAAAGGAAGTCATGGTATTGATGGTATGACAGTAGATGAACTTCTACAATACCTAAAAGAACATGGACAGAAATTAAGGCAATCATTACTGGAAGGTAGATATAAACCTAAACCCGTCAGGAGAATAGAAATACCTAAGCCTGACGGCGGAAAGAGACTATTAGGAATACCTACTGTAATAGATAGAGTTGTTCAACAAGCTATTGCTCAAATTCTAATGCCTATATACGAAGGTAAATTTTTAAATAACAGTTATGGCTTTAGACCATTAAGAAGTGCGAAGCAAGCTGTTGAAAGATGCAGACAATATATTAATGTAAGAAAGCTGCTAGTAGAGTGATGGAAAGTATTACGAAGTTTATTGAAGAGAAGTTAAAACTTAAAATCAATAAAGACAAAAGTACAGTAGATAGACCTTGGAAGCTTAAATTTCTAGGATTTTCTTTTTACAGAGGTAAAGGTGAATACAGAATAAGAGTTCATGAGAAATCCTTAAACAAATTTAGAGCAAAACTTAAGGAGTTAACTTTAAAAAGTAATGCAATGAATATGGAATATAGGTTTCTAAAATTAAAACAGGCAATAGTGGGGTGGATAAACTATTTTGCTATCGCCGATATGAGAAATATTCTTAAAACACTTGATGAATGGTTAAGGCGAAGGATAAGAATGTGTTTTTGGAAACAATGGAAAAAGATTAAAACAAAACACGATAATCTTGTAAAATTAGGAATTTCCAATAATAAAGCATGGGAATATGCTAGCACAAGAAAAGGCTATTGGAGAATATCCAAAAGCCCTATATTATCTAAATCCTTAACTAATAAATATCTCAAAGAAATAGGTTTAATCTCCATATCTGAAATATATTCATTAGTACATTAATTTTTATTGAACCAACCTGTACCGAACGGTACTCACGGTGGTGGTGTGCTGTGCAAGTTGCAGCAGAGATGAAGGAAGGTCCTTCGGAGAGGATTGAACAGGCAAACTTTCCAAACAACCCTAATGCTGCTGTAGTAAAGAGCTATGGTAGTGAGCGATTAGGGAAAAGGCTATAGTAAAATAGTCATGTGTGTTGTACGAAGATGAACGAGAGTGAACCATTGATGAAGTATCGATAGCGTAAGATGTTGTCAAAACTTAGTTTTCACCACTAACTAAGGATAAGAGTAGAGGAAACCTGATGGTACCGTCTACTTGGCAACCGGTATTAAGGTGGCATGAGCGTACAATAGGCTCTGTTGTGAAACACAGGAACCTGCACTACAATGTAAAGCGAAAAAGCACAAGTCACAGAAAGGCAAGGCTGAAATAGCAATGTGTAGTACAGGGGCGGAACAATCCGTAGTAGTAATGAAGTTGCTGTAATGGCAATGGAGCAAAGGGATTGTGTCATTTTAGCTGAGTTCAAATGACAACTGTAAAAAAAAAAACAGGAGGAACATATGAAAGGCAGCAAACCTTATGAAATTTCAAAGCTAGTAGCATTAGAAGCATTTAAAAGAGTGAAACGAAATAAAGGTAGCGCAGGTATTGATGAAGTTGATATAGAAGACTTTCAAAAAGACCTGAAAGCAAACTTGTACAAAATCTGGAACAGAATGAGTTCTGGTAGCTACTTTCCACCGCCTGTAAAGGCAGTAGAAATTCCTAAGAAATTAGGAGGCACTAGACGACTTGGCATACCTACAACAAGTGACCGAATAGCACAAATGGTTGTTAAAATGTATTTAGAATCTAGTATTGAGTCTGTTTTCCACGAGGACTCATATGGATACAGACCAAATAAATCGGCACTTGATGCCATAGGGAAAGCAAGAGAAAGATGTTGGAAATATGATTACGTCATAGAGTTTGATATAAAAGGACTTTTTGATAACATTGACCATGAATTGCTTATGAAAGCAGTTAAGCTTCATACTAAAGAACCATGGATTTTACTCTATATTGAAAGATGGTTAAAGGCACCATTTATTGTCGGCAATGAAATCATAGAAAGAACTAGCGGAACTCCACAAGGAGGAGTAATAAGCCCACTTCTTGCAAATTTGTTTATGCATTATACTTTTGATGTTTGGTTGACAAGAAACTACAAGGAAGCACCATTTGAAAGGTATGCAGATGATGCCATCATCCATTGTAAAAATGAAAATACTGCTCAAGAAATCTTAAACGCATTAAACAAAAGACTGACTGAGTGTAAATTAGAATTACATCCTCAAAAGACTAAGATTGTGTACTGCAAAGATAAGGATAGGAAACTTGAATATTCAAACACAGAGTTTGACTTTCTTGGTTATACATTTAGAAGAGTATTCATAAAAGATAGGACTGGTAGATTACAGTTTAATTTTTTGCCACTAGTGAGCAGGAAATCTGCTAAATCATTCAGGGACAAAATAAAGGAAAAGAATATACATTCTATGTCTGGAAGCAAGATTGAAATGGTTGCTGAAATTTTGAATCCCATGATTCGTGGCTGGCTGAATTATTTTAGCAAATATAATAAATCTGCTGTGAAATATACTATGGACTGTATAAATCGAAGACTTGTAAAATGGACAATGTCTAAATACAAGTACTTCAGGAATCATCGGACTAACGCTGAAAAATGGCTAAAAGAGATTGCAAAAGAGAGCCCAACATGTTTTCACATTGGGCTTTTGGGTTTACACCATAAGGTAAAATGATAAGAGCCGTATGAATCGAGAGATTCACGTACGGTTCTGTGAGAGCATTGAGGTGAAATTCCTCTTTGCTACTCGACTGAGAGGTCGCTGAATAAAATAATTATTCAGCTCCTACTCGATTCATCTAAATCAAATAATTAGCTAAAGATTGCAGCAAAAAATGAATAAATGTAAAAAATAATTTTAAATGTAATATAATGTATGGTAGTATTAAGGTAAACAAAAGAATTTTATTATAATAAACTATTTGCTTAGAATTTAAATTCCTAAGAAGCATACGATTTAACTTAAGTACTTATGATGAGGTAAGAATTAGAGAAAGTATCATCAAAAGGAGCAAATAAAATGAAAATAGAAATGCTAAAAGATAAGGATTTTTTCTTATTAATGTTAGGAAAATTAGTGTCATTAATAGGAAGCCAAATGCAAAGTTTTGCACTTTCACTTTATGTACTTAAAATTACAGGTTCTGCTACTAAATTTGCATCAGTATTAGCTATAACTTTAATACCTCAATTAATTCTTGGACCTATTGCAGGAGTAATTGCTGATTGGTTTGATAGAAAGAAAATTATAGTATTGTTAGATATGCTAAATGGTATTATTATTGGGATTTTTGCTATTATATATAAGATAAATGGAGAGTTGTCTTTATCACATATATATGTTTTAGTCATTTTAATGTCTATAGTATCAACATTATTTAATCCAGCTATAAATACTGTTATACCAACTCTTGTTAAAAAAGAAGAATTGGTAGATGCAAATGGAATAAATTCTTTTATTATGAACTTAGGTAATTTTATAGCACCGCTATTGGCAGGACTTTTATTAGGATTTTTTGATATGTTTATAATATTGATTGTAAATTCAATAAGTTTTATTCTATCTTCAATAAGTGAGATGTTTATAAATATACCGAAAGTTAATAAAAAACCTGAAAAAATAAATATAAAATCTTTTTCTAAAGATTTTATGGATGGTGTTAGTTTTATCAAAAATAAAAAAATAATATTTAATATAATTATTTTAAGTTTAATAATTAATTTTGCGTTTAATCCTATATTTTCAATAGGTCTACCATATCTTTCAAAAGAAATATTAAAAATTAATGACTATCAATATGGAGCTTTACAATCAATCATTGTAGTAGCTATGATTATTGCTCCATTTTTATGTAGTACAGTTTCTAAAAAGTTTAAATTAAGTAAAATACTATTTTTAAATATTTTTATTACATCTATACTTATGGGCATAATGGCAATAATATCATCATCTTTATATTTAGATTTATTTAATAGCAATTTTATACCATATATTACTTTGAGTATCGATATGTTTATTATTGGACTAGTGATAGTTATTGTGAATATAGCTACAGGAACTATGATAAATCAGATTGTACCACTATCTATGATGGGAAGAGTGGGAGCCGTAATTAACACAGGAGCTATGGCTGCTATTCCACTAGGACAAATGATATTTGGATTTTTATTTGACAAAATGGAATCATGGCTTTGTATAAGTATAGCAGCATCAATATTATTCGTTTCTATATTAGGATTTAAGAAGGCTTTGTATAGAGCTGAAGAAAATGATTCTATAGAAAGTGTGGAAGAAGAAAATCAAAATAAGGATAAAAAAGCCATTATTAATGTAGTAGAAAGGGAAAATAGTAGTATAAATTTAGATAGCGCAGAATTAGCAAATACTTTAGAAAGTGAATAAATGAGAAGGCTTTTTTAAATACACTTTTGTTAAAAGATTTATTAATAAACTTTTATAGTTTTAAATAAGCACTATTAAATTATCTAATTTTAATAATTTAATAGTGCTTTATTATGTTTAATGTAATCTAAAAAGTTTTACCTCTTAAATAGTTATAAAACATAAAGACTTACAATAAAGTAGCTAAATTATTAAGAATGATAATGTTTTCTAATAAAATTCTAATTTGAAAATGAGTTTTATTATTAATATAATAAGAAGAGTGTTAGGTTTTAAAATTAAGAAAATTATATTTTAAATTTAGTTATAGATTGATTATCAGATTGTTTTATTATTTTTTATATAAACAACTATTAAAAATTAACCTAATATAAATTTTAATTTGCTTATACAAATTTAGATAAGAGGTAATGAAAATGAATGTATTTACACATATAATTTTAGCATCACATTTTACACCAAGATTTGAAAAAGAATTAGATGTAAATATTAAAAAGATTAACTTTTTTTATGGTAATGTAAGACCAGATATAAAGATTGAAACTACTATGAGAAATCATACAAAAGAAGCATATACTGAATATGCATATAATTTAATTAATAAAATTTATGGAGATATTGAGGAAGGCATAAATTACAATAAATTTTTGAGAGACTTAGGTGCAATCTTGCATTTTGTTTGTGATTTCTTCTGCTATCCTCATAATGGTCACTATGAAGGAACTATACCTCAGCATCATTTATATGAGTTCCATCAAATGGTGTATATAGGGAAATATATTAAGAGGATAAATTCAATGCCAAGTTGTAGGTATTTACAAAATGAAATATCCACTGAAGATTTAATAAACTCTATTGAAAATCTTCATAAAGAATATATACAAGACAATAAATTAAAAGAATATGAAAAAGATATGATGTATTCTATAAGAGCTTGTCTTATGGTAGGAAATATAATATTAAATCAATATATAAATAGGTGCAAATTACAGCAACTCCAAGTTGAAAACTATTAAGAAAAAATTATATTATATGTAAAAAAGCCGTGACTATATAGTTGCGACTTTTTTACATTAAATCCTATGTTACCAATAGAAAGATTTTTCTTTGGATATAGTTACTAAGAAAATGAACATAGTGTTAGGAATTAATAAAATATTAATATTAACTTCGTTAAAATAATCATTAATTATTAATATATACAGTTAAAGAATAAACAAAATAGTAATTATTATAAGAATTGGGAGGTCTTTGATATAAAGATATATATATAATTAATTTATTATAATCATTCATATATATAATAAAAAAGAAAAAATTGTTAATAAATTATCAAAATATGTTTATTCAATGGTTAACTTACATGATTAAATTTTAAAAATATATTAATAATTAGTTAGAATAGTTTGAATTATCGTGAAATAAATATTATAATATTTATTGTAGAGTAAAAAGTTACTAAAGATTCCTTACATTATATTTTGAGGGAGTAATTAGTGATTAAATAACTTTAGGCATACTATAATGTTATACTTCATAAAATTGAGGTGTAAACGTATTCCGAAAAGTAAATCTATAATAGTAGGAGGGATTAAGATGGATACATTAAAAACTACCCCTCTAATAGAGGAATATAAAAATTATGGAGGAAAGGTTGTTGATTTTGCAGGATACAGACTTCCTGTGCAGTTTAAGGGAATTTTAGAAGAACATGAGGCAGTAAGGGAGAAAGCCGGATTATTTGATGTATCACACATGGGAGAAATAATCATCAAGGGAAAAGATGCAGAAACTTTTGTAAATTATCTTATAACTAATGATGTAAAAACCTTAGAAGACAATGACGTATTATACACCTTCATGTGTAATGAAACTGGTGGTGTAGTAGATGACTTGCTTGTTTATAGATTTTCAAAAGAAGAATATTTTTTAGTAGTAAATGCCAGCAATATGGAAAAAGATTATAAATGGATGTTGGATAATAAAGGAAACTATGATGTAGAATTAAATAATATTTCTGATGAATTTGGGCAGTTGGCACTTCAAGGACCAAAAGCACAAGAAATTCTTCAAAAATTAGTTTCTATAGATCTATCAGAAATAGGTTTCTTTAAATTTAAAAGAAACGTAGAAGTTAAAGGTAAAAAATGCTTAGTTTCAAGGACAGGATATACTGGAGAAGATGGTTTTGAAATATATACTGAACCTAAAAATTTAGTTGAATTGTGGAGAGCTATCTTAGAAGAAGGAAAAGATTTAGAAGTTGAACCAATTGGTCTTGGTGCTAGGGACACTTTAAGATTTGAAGCGACTCTACCATTATACGGAAATGAAATGGATGCTACAATAACGCCATTAGAAATGGGATTTGGCTTTTTTGTAAAACTTAATAAAGATAATTTCATAGGTAGAGATGCATTAGTAAAGCAAAAGTCAGATGGAGTAAAAAGAAAATTAGTTGGATTTGAATTGCTTGATAAAGGAATTGCAAGGCATGGTTATAGAGTTATAGTAGATGGTAAAGATATTGGACATGTTACTACAGGCTACATGTCACCTACATTAAAAAAGAATATAGGTTTTGCATTAATTGATGAAAAATATTCAGCATTAGGCAACGAAATATTTATTAAAGTAAGAAACAGAGAATTAAAAGCTGTAGTTATTAATAAGAAATTTTATAGTAAAAAAACACAAAAATAAGGGGGAATTTAAGATGTTAGTTTTAGATAATTTATTATATACAAAGAATCATGAATGGATAAGAGTAGAAGGAAATAAGGCTTATATTGGAATTACCGATTATGCTCAAAGATTGTTAGGAGATATAGTATTTATAGAGTTGCCAGAAGAAGGAACAGAATTTTCTAAAGGTGATGCTTTTGGAGTAGTTGAATCTGTTAAAGCTGCATCTGATATTTATATACCAGTTAGTGGTAATGTGGTTGAGTTTAATGAAGAAATAACTGACAGTCCAGAAACTGTTAATGGAAATCCTTATGAAAGCTGGATGATAGCAGTGGAATTACAAGATGAAAGTGAACTTAAAGAGTTATTAAGTCCAAAAGAGTACGAAAATATTTGTGATAAGGAGGAATAATATGTTTCCTTATATACCTAATACAGAAAAAGAGATACAGGAAATATTTGATTTTCTTTCAATAAAATCTATGGAGGATTTATTTAAAGATATACCAGATGAAGTTAAGTTAAATAGAGAGTTAAATTTGGAAAAATCCCTATCAGAAATAGAAGTTACTAATAAAATAAAAGAATTAGTAAGAAAAAATAAATCTACAGATGATATTACTTGTTTTTTAGGAGCTGGAAGTTATGATCATTATATACCTGCTACAGTAAAACATTTAATAGGAAGATCTGAGTTTTATACAGCATACACTCCATATCAACCAGAGATAAGCCAAGGTACACTTCAAAGTATATTTGAATATCAAAGTATGATTTGTAATTTAACAGGCATGGAAGTTTCAAACTCAGCTATGTATGACGGAGCTACAGCTGTTGCTGAGGCATCAGTAATGGCTATAGATGCAACAAGAAGAAAAACTATAGCTGTTTCTTCTACAGTAAATCCTGAAACAAGAAGAGTACTTAAAACTTATCTAAAGTTTAAAGGCTATAATATGGTGGAAATTGAGGAATGTGAAGGCACAACTAATATTGAAAAACTTCAAAGTATTTTGGATAAGGATATAGCAGCAGTTATTATACAAAGTCCTAACTTCTTTGGAATCATAGAAGAAATTGGAGAAATAGAAAAATTAGTTCATAGTAATAAATCACTTTTAATTATGAGTGTAGATCCAATATCACTAGGTATATTAAAGAGTCCTGGTGAACTTGGTGCAGATATAGTAGTTGGTGATGGACAAGGTCTTGGAGCTAATATAAGCTTTGGTGGACCAGGCCTAGGATTTTTAAATACTACTAAAAAGCTTATGAGAAAAATGCCAGGAAGAATAGCAGGTCAAACAGAGGATGTAGATGGGGAGAGAGGCTTTGTTCTAACATTACAAGCTCGTGAACAACATATAAGAAGAGAAAAAGCTACTTCCAATATATGTTCAGATCAAACTTTAATTTCTATAGGTGCAGCTGTATACATGGCTACTTTAGGGAAAGAAGGAATAAAAGAAATTGCAACTCAATGTATTAAAAAATCTCATTATGCCTATGAAGCATTAACAAGTAGTGGCAAATATAAACCATTATTTAATAAACCATTCTTTAAAGAGTTTGCAATGAAATCAGAAACTTCAACTTGTGAAATTAATAAGAAGTTATTAAATGAAAATATATTAGGTGGATATAATTTAGCTAAAGCATACCCTCATTATGAAAATTCAATGCTTTTATGTGTAACAGAGAAAAGAACAAGAAAAGAAATTGATACATTAGTAAAAGTGATGGAGGAGATATAATGAAAAAGTATAATAAAATTATATTTGAACTATCATCAGAGGGTAGAAAAGGTTATAGACTTCCTGCTTTAGATGTGCCTGATATAGATATAGCGAACTTAGTACCAAAAGATATGTTAAGAGCGGAAGATTTAAATCTTCCAGAAGTTAGCGAAGTAGACGTAGTAAGACACTACACTGCTCTTTCAAATAAAAACTATAGTGTAGATAAAGGATTTTATCCATTAGGATCTTGCACTATGAAATATAACCCAAAAATTAATGAAGATATAGCAAGTTTACCAGGATTTTCAAAAATACACCCATATCAAAATGAGGATACAGTACAAGGTTCATTAGAACTTATGTATGATTTATCTTCAAGACTTTGTGAAATTACTGGTATGGATGAATATACTCTTCAACCAGCTGCAGGTGCTCATGGTGAGTTTACAGGTCTTTTACTTATAAAGGCTTATCATGAAAGCAGAGGAGATTATAAAAGAAATAAAATAATAGTTCCTGATTCAGCCCATGGAACAAATCCAGCTAGTGCGGCTGTAGCAGGATTTGATATAGTAGAAATCAAATCTGATGAACATGGCAGAGTTTGCATAGACGATTTAAAAAGTGTATTAAATGATGAGATAGCTGGACTTATGCTTACAAATCCTAGTACTTTAGGATTGTTTGAAAAAGATATAAAGCTTATAAGTGATTTAGTTCATGAAGCAGGTGGATTATTGTACTATGATGGTGCAAATTTGAATGCCATCATGGGAATTGCGAGACCTGGAGATATGGGATTTGATGTTTGTCATTTAAATCTTCATAAGACTTTTTCTACGCCACATGGTGGAGGGGGACCAGGAGCAGCACCAGTAGGAGTAAATAAAAAACTGGCTAAATTTCTTCCAGTTCCGTTAATAAAAAAAGAAGATAATAGATTTTCATTAGATCATAATTTACCGGAATCTATAGGAAAAATAAGAAGTTTTTATGGTAATTTTGGTGTGCTAGTAAAGGCTTATACTTATATATTGAGTATGGGTAGTGATGGTTTAAAATCAGCATCTGAAAATGCAGTATTAAATGCTAACTATATAAAAGAAGCCTTAAAGGATTATTATAAGGTAGCTATAGACGAAGTATGTATGCATGAAGTTGTTTTTGCAGGATTAAAAGATAATCCTAATGGACTTTCTACAGTAGATGTGGCAAAACGAATGATAGATTATGGAGTTCATCCTCCAACAGTATATTTCCCATTAATAGTTGAAGAAGCACTTATGGTGGAACCAACTGAAAGTGAGAGTATAGAAACTATTAATGAATTTATCGAGGTAATGAAAAAAATAGCTGTGGAGGCAAAAGAAAATCCAGAATTATTACATGATGCACCTCATAATGCACCAGTGAGACGACTAGACCAAGTTAAAGCAGCTAGAACCCCTATATTAAAGTGGTAAAAATAAGGCGTGATGTTTAATCACGCCTTTACTTAAACTACTAAATTTTTATAAATGATTGATTACAAAATTTTGGGATTTTGACTAGAATTGTTAATTGTTTAAAATAGTGGAGGGCATTTATATGGATGATATAAAGGATATTATTATAATTGGCGGTGGACCTGGTGGATATGTAGCTGGCATAAGAGCAGCTCAATTAGGTGCAAAAGTATGTGTTATAGAGAAAGATAGAGTCGGAGGTACTTGTCTTAATAGAGGATGTATTCCGACTAAAACCTTATATAGAACAGCTGAACTTTTAAATAATTTAAATCATATTGAGGATTTTGGTATAAAAGTTGACAACTATGAAGTAAATGTAGAAAAAATACAAAATAGAAAGAGTGAAATTGTAAATACTTTAGTTGGCGGTATTGAGAAGCTTATAGAAGGAAATGGTGTAGAATTTATAAGTGGAGAGGCTTCTTTTATTGATAATAATACTATCAGTGTCATAACTAAAGAAGGCGAAACAATATTAAAGGGAAAGAACATAATTATAGCTAGTGGTTCCAAATCAGAAATTCCATCTATAGAAGGAATTAATAATTCTAAGGTTATAACCAGTGATGAACTTTTAGATTTTGACCATATTCCTAAAACTTTAGCTGTTATAGGTGGCGGGGTAATAGGAATGGAATTTGCTAGTATTTTTAATGCATTAGGGTCTAATGTAACAGTTATAGTAGCAAGAGATTCCATATTATATGATGTGGATAGAGAAATTACTAAGAGATATACAGCTATGGCTAAAAGAACGGGAATTCAAATACAAACTTCTACTGTTGTGAAAAGTATTAGTGGAGAAGAAGAAGTTATTATAAAGTGCGACAGCAAAAAAGGGGAAGTAGAAATTAAGGCTGATATGGTGCTAGTGGCTAAAGGAAGAATAGCTAACTTTGACGGATTGAACCTAGATAAAATAGGAGTAGATTTTGATAGGAAAAAAATTAAAGTTAATGAGAATTATGAAACTTCCATAAAAGGCATATATGCTATAGGCGATGTAAATGGAATATGCCAATTAGCTCATGCTGCTTCTCACCAAGGTGTACAAGTAGTAGAAAAGATATTATTAAATAAAGATATCCACAATCCTTCTATTCCAAATTGTATATTCACATTCCCAGAAATAGCTACAGTTGGAATTACTGAAGAAGAGGCCAAGGAAAAAGGAATACCATATAAAAAGAGTAAATTCCTATTTGGTGCTAATGGAAAAGCACTAGCACTTGGAGAAGGAGAAGGATTTGTTAAAGCAATATGTAATAGTGAAGATAATACATTGTTAGGAATTCACATTATGGGACCTCATGCTTCGGATTTAATCCATGAAGGGGTTTTAGCTATAGATAAAAAAATGAAGGCTTATGATATAAAAGATATAGTTCATAGTCATCCTACTTTAGGGGAAGCCTTTTATGAAGCGATACTAGCTTTAAATGGAGAAGCGATACACAGCATAAATAAATAGATTTACAAGGGGTAAACAGTTATGAGATATATAGATAATACATGTATAAGTCCATATTTTAATTTAGCCTTAGAAGAGTATTTATTAAAAGAAAAAAATGATGAGTATTTTGTTTTATGGAGAAATGAGCCTTGTATAGTTGTAGGAAAAAATCAAAATACACTGTCAGAAATAAATGTGGATTATGTTAAAACTAATAATATTAAGGTTGTAAGAAGACAAAGTGGTGGTGGCGCTGTATTTCATGATTTGGGAAATCTTAATTTTACTTTTATAGTTGGAGATGACGGAGAAAGTTTTACTGATTTTGAAAAGTTTTTACAGCCTATCATAGGTGTTTTAAAAGAGTTAGGTATAAAAGCTGAATTTTCTGGTAGAAATGACTTAATTATTGATGGAAAAAAAGTTGTTGGAAATGCACAATGTAAGCATAAGAATAGAATGATGCATCATGGCTGTATATTATTTTCTGTTAATATGAACAATTTAAGTGGTGCATTAATATCAAAGCCAGTAAAGTTCTCTGATAAAGCGGTAAAATCAGTTGTAAGTAGAGTCACAAATATAAGTGAGCATTTAAAATCACCTCTTACAGTAGAAGAATTTAAAACACTGATATTTGAGTATATTACAAAAAATGATAAAAATGCAGTTATTGAGAGGTTAAGTGAAAGAGAAATAAGAGATGTAGAAAATCTAAAAAAATCTAAATACGAAACTTGGAAATGGAATTTTGGACAGTCGCCCAAATATGATTTTTATAATGAGGAAAAATTTGCAGGTGGTACTGTAGAAGTTAATATAAAAGTTGAAAAAGGTGTAATAAAAGATGTAAAGATTTTTGGAGATTTTTTTGGTAAGGAAGATGTGGGTGAAATAGAAAAATCTCTTATAGGTAAAAATCATGAAGAAAGTGAAATTAAAAAAGTATTATCTAATTTTCAAATAAGTGAGTATTTCTCTAACATAAAAGAGGATGAAATCTTAAATTTATTGATAAAATAAAGATGTTAAAAAAGTCGTGATTTTAATCGCGGCTTTTTACCTATAAAGATTAAATCCTATAATTCATTTAAAATATAGATTAAAAAAACTAGCCATTAAACATAATTTTACCCTAAGAAACCGTGGCTTTGAACCACGGCTATTTATTAATCCAAAAGTGTTATTTTTATATTTCGATATTTCTTTATATAATACTCTCTATTTAATGCTATTTCATCTATAGCATATAAAAGTCTATTAATTTCATCTATAGTATTGTACATGCCAAAACTAATTCTTACAGTACCAGGATAAACTTCTTTAGGAAGGGACATATTTCTAACAATCTCTTCTTGGCTTACATTTAGTAATTTCTGCATATAAGGTTGAGCACAAAAACAGCCACTTCTTACTGCAATGCCAAATTCATAAGATAGAATTTTAGCTAAAGTTCCATGATGAACTCCCTCTATATTAAAAGAAATTATGCTAACCTTATCATTAAAATTTAAATAGTCTCCATAAAGAGTTACATAAGGAATTAATAAAAGGTTAGCAGTAGCATATTCTGTTAAATATCTCTCATAGTTTTCCAAGTTTTTCATTCCTAAAGATGATAATTTTCTAATAGAGGAAACAATAGCTAATGCACCTAGAACATTTGGACTTCCTGCCTCATGCTTATCAGGAGATGAAGCCCACCTCACATAGTCAGGAGTTACAAAGGAAATAGTTCCTCCTCCTACATGATCTGGATGGCAATGTTCAAAAGTTTCTTTTGGACCTATTAACACCCCAGAACCAAAAGGAGCGTAGACTTTATGACCAGAAAAAGCTATGAAATCTATATGGTCATCACAATTAAAAGGTCTTAAATCTACAGGGGCATGTGGAACTAATTGAGCACCATCTACTAATAGCTTACAATCATATTTATGAACTAACCTGGAAATACTATAGATGTGATTTTTATGACCGGTTACATTAGAAGCGCCAGTTATAGTTACAAGTTTTATATTTCCTTGATATTTAATTAATTTATTTTCTAAATCATTAAGATCTAAATTACCAGCGTTATCAATATTTATATAATCAACTTTATACTTTGCTCTCCAAGGTAGATCATTGGAATGATGTTCCATGTAGCTAGATAATATTACTTTATCTTCATCGTCTTCGTAGAGAATGTTACAAAGTTTATTTATAGCTTCACTACAATTTTTTACAAAAATAGTTTGCATATAATTAGGGTCATAATTTACAAACTTACCAACCACGTCTCTACTTTCTTCATATAGCATAGTGGAAACTTGAGATTTGTATCCTTCACCACGATGAATAGAAGAATAGTAAGGTGAGAAGTGAATAATATCATCTAATACACAGAAAAGAGGAGGTGTAGTTGCAGCATTATCAAAATTTATGCCAGTTACTAAGGTACCGTCTATTAAAGGTACTTTATTGTTGACACCTACTACTAGTTTTCTATATACGTTATTATATTTACTACTCATTTTTTACCTCCTTTCATATATAGCATTTATAGCTATATAGTACTACCCTTATAATCATAATATTAAATACTATAATAATTGGTACAAATAATAGAAACATTGAATTATTAATTGTTGACATGATTACTCTGGTTTGATATTATCAAAGTGTAGTAAAACACTCAACATTAAGGAGTGAGGTAATGAAATTATCAACGAAAGGTCGTTATGGTGTTAAAGCTATGGTTGACTTAGCTATACGCTATGGGAAAGAACCAGTTTCAATAAAGACCATTTCAGAAAGACAAAATATATCGGAATACTATTTAGAGCAATTATTTTCTACATTGAGAAAATCAGGACTTATTAAGAGCATAAGAGGTGCTATGGGTGGATATGTGTTAGGTAAGGCGCCAGATGAAATAAGAATTTATGATATTTTAGAGGTGTTAGAAGGACCAATAGAAATATCCCATTGTCTAGATACAGAGTCCTGCAACAACATAGATTGTTGTGCCACAAGATTAGTATGGAAAAAAATTAAAGATAGTATAGACAATGTTACAATGTCTATTACTCTTAAAGATATAGTAGAAGATTATATGGATATTTCCAAATTAAAAGGAGTGACAACTAATCATGAGTAAAACTGTTTACATGGATTATGCAGCGACAACTTACACAAAACCAGAGGTTTTAGATGAAATGATTCCATATTTTACACAATTTTATGGTAACCCGTCATCTATATACTCAATTTCAAGGGAAACTAAAAAAGCTTTAGATTTGGCAAGAGATAGAGTAGCCAAAGCCATAAATGCAGATAGAAGTGAAATTTACTTTACTGGTGGTGGATCTGAAGCAGACAACTGGGCTATAAAAGGTATTGCTTTTGCTCATAAAAATAAAGGAAACCATATTATAACAACTAAAATAGAGCATCATGCAGTATTACATGCTTGTGAATATCTTGAGAAAAACCATGGATTTGAAGTTACATATTTAGATGTTAATGAAGAAGGATTAATAAATATTGAGGACTTAAAAAATGCTATAACAGATAAGACTATATTGGTAACTATAATGTTTGCCAATAATGAGATTGGAGTAATTCAATCAATAAAAGAAATAGGTCAAATTTGTAGAGATAAGAAAGTATTCTTTCATACAGATGCAGTTCAAGCAATAGGAAATGTACCAGTAGATGTAAAAGATATGAATATAGATTTATTATCATTAGCTGCTCATAAAATTTATGGACCTAAAGGTGTCGGTGTTTTATATATTAAAAAAGGTATAAAAATCCACAATTTAATTTATGGTGGAGCTCAAGAGAAAAATAGAAGAGCTGGTACTGAAAATGTAGCAGGAATAGTTGGACTTGGAAAAGCAATTGAACTTGCAGTAGACAATATGGAAGATCACAGTAGAAAATTAATAGCATTAAGAGATAAACTTATAGATGGATTACTTAAAATACCATATACAAAATTAAACGGACCATCCGGAGAAAAAAGATTACCGGGTAATGTAAATGTATGTTTTAAATTTATAGAAGGTGAATCTGTACTATTAATGTTAGATGCAATGGGAATTTGTGCTTCAAGTGGAAGTGCTTGCACATCTGGATCATTAGATCCATCACATGTATTACTAGCAATAGGATTACCACATGAGATAGCTCATGGCTCACTAAGACTAAGCATTGGTGATGGAACAACAGAAGAAGAAGTGGATTACGTATTAGAGAAAGTTCCTTCAATAGTTCAAAGATTAAGAGATATGTCACCGTTATATGATGACTTTTTAAAAGGAGAGGAAAAATAATGATATACAGCGAAAAAGTAATGGATCATTTTACAAATCCAAGAAACGTTGGAGAAATTGTTAATGCTAATGGCATAGGAGAAGTAGGAAATGCTAAATGCGGAGATATAATGAAGGTTTATTTAAAAGTAGAAAATAATGTAGTTGTAGACGCTAAGTTTAAGACTTTTGGATGTGGTTCAGCTATAGCTTCATCAAGTATGGCTACAGAGCTTATAAAAGGAAAAACTGTTGAAGAAGCATGGGATTTAACAAATTTAGCAGTGGCAGAAGCATTAGATGGTCTTCCACCGATAAAAATGCATTGCTCAGTACTTGCAGAAGAAGCAATTCATAAGGCAATAAATGATTATAGAGTTAAAGAAGGCCTAACTCCATGGGATTTTAAAGAAACAGATCATGATGAGTTACATGCTAATGTACACGGAGAATAGGTGAAATAATTATGAAAAAAAAAGTTGTTATAGGAATGAGTGGGGGAGTAGATAGTTCTGTTGCAGCATATCTTTTGAAAGAGCAAGGATATGAAGTTATAGGGATTATGATGAAACTAGCTCCCGATGATCCTGAATATGCAGAAAATGAAGGTGGATGTTGTTCACTATCTGCTGTATTGGATGCTAGAAGGGTAGCTGATAAATTAGACATTCCATTTTATGTAATGAACTTTAAAAGACCTTTCCAAACTCTTGTAATTAACAATTTTGTTGATGAATACTTTAGTGGAAGAACTCCTAACCCATGCATTATGTGTAATAAACATATAAAATTTGAGGAGTTATTGAGAAAAGCTATGGCATTAGGTGCTGACTATATTGCAACAGGTCACTATGCAACTATAGAAAATATAGATGGTAGATATTTGCTTAAGAGATCACAAGATGATAAGAAAGATCAAACCTATGCTCTTTATACTTTAACTCAAGAGCAGTTAGCACATACCTTAATGCCTTGTGGAGCATATTCCAAGACTGAAATTAGAGAAATTGCAGAGAAAATTGGTCTAGAAGTATTTAGAAAGAAAGATTCTCAAGAAATATGTTTTGTTCCAGATAATAATCATGGAAGATTTATTGAAAAATTTACTGGTAAAATTTTAAATCCAGGGAAGTTTGTAGATAAAAATGGAAATGTATTAGGAACACATAAGGGTATAGTTTACTATACTATAGGTCAAAGGAAAGGATTAGGGATTGCATTAGGCAAGCCTATGTTTGTTACAGATATAATTCCAGAAAAAAATCAAGTGGTACTTGGTGATGAAGAGGATATATTTAAAACAGAATTAATTGCAAAAGATATTAACTTGATTCCTTTTGATAAATTTGAAGGTGAAATGAAGGTTACTGCAAAGGTTAGGTATTCTGCAAAACCGGCAGTTGCTACAATAACTCAATTAGATGATGATAAAGTGAAAATTAAGTTCGAAGAAAAACAAAGAGCTATAACAAAAGGCCAATCAGTTGTATTTTATGATGGAGATATTGTTGTTGGTGGTGGAATTATAGACGAAATATTATAACATGTTTAAAACAAAAAACTAATAAAGTATGGGAAGTTTATTTTATGCTATTAGGTTGATAGATTTTGTTAATAGTGCTACTATCAATGGATTATGTCACATAATATGGTATAAAGTAAGTTATCTATTAGTTTATTTAAGCATTGTAGAGATATAATAAATTAGGATATTTGGAATTCCAAATATCCTAATTTATTATAAAAATTTCTTAAGTAATTTTTATAAAAGGAGATTTTTATGGAGTATAGTGATAAATTATTAGAACATTTTTATAGTCCTAGAAATGTAGGAACCTTACCTGATGCAGATGGCATAGGTGAAGCTGGAGATGCTAACTGTGGAGATATCATGAAGATATATATAAAAGTAGAAAACGATACTATAAAAGATGTTAGGTTTATGACCTTTGGTTGTGGATCTGCTATTGCTTCTTCTAGCATTGCTACAGAACTTATAAAGGGAAAAACCTTGGAAGAAGCGTGGAATTTAACAAACAAATCTGTAATTGAGGCATTAGATGGGCTTCCTTCAGAAAAAATCCATTGTTCCGTACTGGCAGAACAGACTATACACAAAGCCATTAATAACTATAGAGAAAAGTTAGGTTTAGAAAAATGGAAAGATAAATGGGAAGGTTAAACAATGGAGAATTGACAATTGAAAATTATGGACTCATAGGCCCCTTTAGAATAGTAGACTCATAATTCGAATGGAATTATACTAGAGTTAATAGATGGGGGGGTGCATTATGAGTGAAAATTTTATTAGAAAATATACTGAAGAGGAACGAGTAAAAATTGTAGAAGAAGTTTTAGCATGTGGAAGTAACTCTTTAGTGGCAGCAAAGTACAATATACACAGTGGATTGATATCTAACTGGAAATGTAATTATAGAAGATATAAGCAAACTTTAAAGCCTAAAAATGCTAAGCAACCTAAAGATGACCAAATAATTATAGATTATAGAAAAGAGTATAAGAAAACGCAGGAAAAATGCAAAGAGCTTGAATTAGAAGTTGCTGTTCTTCGAGATTTATTAAAAAAAAAGAGATAAATGAAGAATTTGAGTTGCATTCTTATGCATCCGAATGGATTTCTACAGGTGCACCTACTAAAACTATATTACGAATATTAGGTTTAAAGAAATCTACTTATTATAAACACCAATTATTAATTAAAAGTGGAAATAAACCTTTAAACAAATCCGAAGGAAACATTCCAGGATATAGTTTAAATGTACATGGTGAAAAAATTTCTGATTTAGAAATTCAAAAATATATAATGGAAATAAAAAAGGATGAAGTAGGACAGTTTTATGGATATAGAAAGGTAAGAGTAGTTTTAAAAAGTAAATATAAACTAAAAATTAATAAGAAGAAAGTTTATAGACTAATGAAGAGTATGAGTCTATTAAACAAGAAAAAAACAGGCATTAAGAGATACTCTAAAGTGTGCAAAAATCACGTAATTACAGACTCAAATCAGTTTTGGGAAATGGATATGAAATATGTTTATATAGCTGAAACAAGGCAAATAGCCTATTTAACATCTATTATAGATGTATTTGATAGAAGTATATTAGCATATGATTTGTCACTTTCTCCAAATGCAGAACAGGCTAAAATTGTAGTAATAAAAGCACTTTATAATAGAGGTATCAAAGGAAAAACTTCGGAATTAATAGTTCGTACGGACAATGGATCGCAATTTATAGCTAGTAAATTTGAAAAGCTATGTGTTCAAGAGAATATTACACATGAAAGAATACCTGTTCATAGTCCTAATTATAATGCTCACATAGAGTCATATCATAGATATTTACAACAAGAATGCCTTGCCGGCAGGCTGTTTAAAGACTTAGAGGATGCAAGTGATACTATCGAAAAATATGTGAATAATTATAATTTTAAAAGAATACATTCTTCAATTGGTTATAGGACTCCAAATGAATTCTATAATCTAACAAATAGTAATTTTAAGGATAATCTAGTAATTAGCATTTAGAGTCCACTTTTGGGGGGGCAATCCGACAATTGTAGTTAAAATTAATTTCATAAATTAATTTCTTTAACTAGATTTTAAATAAAAGTGACTGTGTCAATTCGTATTGTATAAGTTTTGACTAAATTATTTTTTAAATGGGTATAATACTTAATAAAGAAGGTAGAGTAGGGAAGGTATTATATCATGTATAAGAGTAGAGATTTTGTATTTATGGATGTATTGGATCTACAAGGTGAAAAGTTAGGATATATAAAGGATATACTGATAAATTTTAGTAAAAGGGAAGTTATAGGTTTTAAAGTAACCCCCTACAAGCTTTTTAGGAAAAACTTTAGCATTTTAAAAGAAGATATTATTTATTTTAATGGAGCAATGGTAATAAACAAAATAACTAAAGAAGAATATTTAGCTTTTAGTGATATTAAGAAGATGTATGTTATAGATAAAAATTCTAAAATATTGGGGATTGTTAAGGAAATAATTTTTGATGGAGAAAGCTTTGAAATAAGAGCTATTTCAATAGCATATAGCCTAGTTACAAGTATATTTAAAGAAAGAAGAATATTGTTAATTAAAGATATGATTTTAGGAGAAGATAATTTGCTTTATGTAGGATGCCAAGATAAATATAGTTTTCATTGTATACCTCATAACAATTTCTTACATATAGGAGAAGACAATATTGAAGGGTAAAAGAAGCTATATTAAAATTATAGCTTTAATAATACTTATATTAGCAATTATACTTCTAATAAAAAGATTTCCAATATTTTTAGATTTAATTGGAGTTATATTAATATCTTTTATAATATCGTATAGTTTAAGACCCTATTATAAATTTTTAATTGGTAAAGGCTTTAATAGAAGATTTGCAGCAGTTTTTGTTATATTAACTATAATACTTTCTATTTTGTTAATATTTACTATTTTAATACCTTCTATATTTAAAGACAGCAATAATATTAATGATATACTTTTAGATATTGAAAGATATGTTAATAATTTTAAGAGTCCAGATATTACTTTAGGAAACAATAAATTTATTTCTCATTTTATAAACGTAATTTACGATAAAGTACAATTACTAATAATTAATACAATAGAGAAAACCATAGAAACTCTTATATCAGCAGGGGAAAATATATTATTATTTTTAGTTTCTCCTACTCTTATTTATTTTTTTCTATGTGATGATAATTTAATTTTGAATGGAATTTTAAAATTATTTCCCACATCAAGTAAGGGTATGATTAAAAAAGCATTAATGCATGTAGATAAAGTGTTGGAACGGTATATAATAACACAATTTGAGCTTTGCGCAATTATAGGGGTTTTAACATTTATAGTGCTTTTAGTATTAAGAGTTAAATTTCCTATAGTATTATCCTTAATAAATGCAGTATTTAATATAATCCCTTATTTTGGGCCCATAATAGGTGCTATTCCTATTCTTATATTAGCTAGTTTAAATTCACTTCAAAGTATAGTTTCTGTAGGAATAGCATTAATGATAATTCAACAAATAGAGGGAGATATTATATGCCCTAAAATTATAGGAGAGAGTGTCAGTGCGCATCCACTTACCATATTAATATTATTACTTGTAGGTGGAAATATAGGTGGAGTATTAGGTATGATAATTATTGTACCTATTTGGGTAACTATTAAGGTATTGTATGAGGATATCGAGAGTTATTTATTTTAAATTTTAATTAAGTAATAGTTGACATTTTATTTATTTTTTCATATAATTCCAATAAGAAAATATAATATTAGGTGATGACAAGAATTAGTAAATATATCAAGGCATTTAGAGAGGAAGTGGTTGGTGAAAACTTCTTGGGAGATATATTGAAGCTGTCTTAGAGCCATATTTAATTAAGTGATATTAAAATTTTAAAAATTTTAATATAATAAGGGTGGTAACGCGGAACCTTTCGTCCCTTTTTAGGGAAGGAGGGTTTTTTATTTTTTGTATAAAAATATTATCAGTTAAGACTATGGCGATATAAAATATCACTACAATAGCGAAGTGTGAGATGTGCATTGTGAATTAAAAAGTTATAAATTAAAATAACAAAACAAATACATATTTTAATCTATATATTAAATTTTTAAATAGTGCACTTAAATTATAGGAGGAACAGATATGAAAAATATGTCATTAAATGAAATTAGAGAATCTTATTTAAAATTTTTTGAAAGTAAAGATCACTTAAGATTAGAAAGTTTTCCGTTAGTACCTAAAAACGATAAGAGCTTACTACTTATAAATGCTGGTATGGCTCCATTAAAACCATATTTTACAGGATTACAAACCCCACTAAGTAAGAGAGTTACTACTTGTCAAAAGTGTATTAGAACTGGAGATATAGAAAATGTAGGTAGAACCTCTAGACATGGTACTTTTTTCGAAATGCTTGGAAATTTTTCTTTTGGAGATTACTTTAAAGAAGAAATAATTCCGTGGGCTTGGGAATATGTAACAGAAGTTTTAGGAATACCTAAAGAAAAATTATATGTAACTATACATTTAGAAGATGATGAAGCTTTTAAAATATGGGTAAATAAAACAGATATAGATAAAAATCGTATTTTTAGATTAGGAGCAGATAATTTCTGGGAGGTTGGAGCTGGCCCTGGACCATGTGGACCGTGTTCTGAAATTCATTTTGATAGAAAACCTGAATTAGGACAAATAAAAACTGCTGAGGAATTTGAAAAAGCTTCTGATGAAGATAGAGTTATAGAGTTTTGGAATTTAGTATTTACTCAATTTGATAAAGATGAGGAAGGAAATTATAACAAATTATCAAGTCCTAACATAGATACAGGAATGGGACTTGAAAGAATGGCAACCATAATGCAAGGAGTTAACAGCATTTTTGAAGTTGACACAATTAGAGCAATATTAGATGAAGTTTGTAGAATATCTAATAAAAAATATGGCTATAATGAAAGAGAAGACATATCTATAAGAGTTATAACTGATCATGTTAGAAGTGTAGCATTCATGATTAGTGATGGAGTATTACCATCAAATGAAGGTAGAGGATATGTTTTAAGAAGAATATTAAGAAGGGCAGCAAGACATGGTAGATTACTAGGAATAAAAGGTATATTCTTAAATGAATTATGTGATATAGTCATAGAAAATTCTAAGGGTGCTTATCCAGAATTAAGTGAAAAAGCTAGTTATATTAAAAAAGTAATAAAACTAGAAGAAGAAAGATTTAGTGAAACTATAGATTCAGGAATGGAAATATTAAAGTCATATATTGAAGAATTAGAAACTTCTAATGAAGATACTTTAAAAGGTGAAAAAGTTTTTAAACTTTATGACACTTATGGTTTTCCACTAGAACTTACAGAGGAGATTTTAGAGGAAAAGAATTTAAAAGTTGATATAGAAGGCTTTAATACAGAAATGAAAAGCCAAAGAGAAAGAGCTAGAGCAGCTAGAGGAGATTCAAGCTACATGGGCAATGATGATGGAATTTTAAATAAAATTCCTGCAGATATAGAAACTGCTTTTAGTGGATACGATAAAATAGTAGATTCTTCAGAAGTAAAAGTTCTAATTAAAGATGATGAATTTGTGGGAACTTTAGCTACCAAAGAAAAAGGTATAATAATTACTTCTATAACTCCATTTTATGCTGAAATGGGAGGTCAAGTAGGAGATAAAGGCATAATCTCTAATAATAAGTTTAAAGCTGTAGTTTATGATTGTAAGAAAAATATTGGCGGAAAAATTCTTCATTTTGTAGAAGTAGTAGAAGGTGAAGTAAATCTAGAGGATATAGTTGAGCTTTCAGTTGATAGCGAAAGAAGGCAAAATATATGCAAAAATCATACAGCTACTCATATGCTTCATGAAGCTTTAAGAGAAATTTTAGGAGACCATGTAAACCAAGCAGGTTCCTATGTAGATGATGAAAGATTAAGATTTGACTTTACTCATTTTGCTGCCTTAAGTGAAGAAGAACTTAAAAAGGTTGAAAAGAAATTAAATGATGAAATTATGAAAGTTTATAGCATAAATACTGATGTTATGACTATAGAAGAAGCTAAAAATAGTGGTGCAGTAGCATTATTTGATGATAAATATGAAGAAGATGTTAGGGTTGTATCTGTAGGAAACTTCAGTAAAGAGCTTTGTGGAGGAACTCACGTTAAGAATTCCGGAGAGATAGGATTATTTAAAATTATAAGTGAAAGTGGAGTTGCAGCAGGTATTAGAAGAATTGAAGCTATAACTGGAGCAAAATCAGTTAAATATGTAGAAGATAAAAATACTTTCTTAAAAGAGATTTCTTCAATATTAAAATGTGGAGAGAAAGATGTAGTTAATAAGCTACAATTATTACTACAAGAGCTTAAAGAGAAAGATAAAGAAGTTCAGGGTTTAAAAGAAAAACTAAATAGTGGATTAGAAGATGAGCTTATAAGTTCAGTAATAGATATAAAGGGCGTAAAAGCTATAGTGGCAATGGTTAATGATATTGAAGGAGAAGCTCTTAGAAACCTTAGTGATAAATTAAGAGATAAACTTCAAAGTGGTGTTGTCATACTAGGAGCTTCCTCAAAAGATAAGGTTCAATTTGTAGCGATGGCTACAAAGGATGCTGTATCAAATGGGGTTCATTGTGGTAAAATAATTAAAGAAGCTGCAACTATCGCTGGCGGCGGCGGTGGTGGAAGGCCAGATATGGCTCAAGCAGGTGGAAAAATACCAGAAAAATTAAAAGAGGCAATGGATAAAGCTAAGGAAGTATTAGAAAGTTTAGTTAAATAGTGTACTTTTTGAAGTATATGTTTTATAATATTATTAAAATATCTATTGGTCGTTTAAGCGATGGGAAAGAGGGAGATTATAGTGGATAATCAAAATACAGTTCAGTTTGAAAATGTGAAGGATAAAAAAGATATGACAAAAATGATACTGACTGACGTATATGATGCCTTAAAGAAAAAGGGATATAACCCAGTTAATCAACTAGTAGGATATTTGATTTCAGGTGATCCAACTTATATAACAAATTATAATGGAGCAAGAGCATTAGTTAGTAAACTAGAAAGAGACGATATATTGGAAGAGGTTTTAAAATCTTATCTAGATATAAAATAAAAATGCCTTATAGGCATTTTTATTTTAATTTAACATATACTAAGTTTATTATTAATTATAGATACTTTTGCATAAGGAGATTCTTAATGAGAATACTAGGATTAGATGTTGGCGATAGAACTATTGGAGTAGCAGTAAGTGATCCGTTAGGACTAACAGCTCAAGGCATTACTACAATAAGAAGAAAAAAATTAGAAGATGATATAAATGAAATTATAAAAATATGTAAAGAATATGATGTGGAAAAGATAATTTCAGGACTTCCTAAAAATATGAATGGAACTATAGGCTCACAAGGAGAAAAAGTTATGGCTTTTTGTGAGGAATTAAAAAAGCACATAGATAAAGAAATAAAGTTTTGGGATGAAAGATTAACCACTGTCGCTGCTCATAAGGTTATGTTAGAAGCAGATTTATCAAGAAGCAAGAGAAAGAAAATTGTAGATAAAATAGCAGCAATATACATATTACAAGGATATTTAGATAGTATATATTAAAGAATTATTATGATAGAATAGGAGAAATAGTTATGGAAAATTATGTTGATAAAATTACTTTAATTGATGAAGATGGAGAAGAAATTGAATTTGATGTTATAACTAAGCTGGATATAGAAGAAGAGGAATACGTTATAGTTGTTCCAAGTGGAGAAGAAGATTTAGATGCTATAGCACTAAAGATTAAAAAAGATGAAGAAGGAAATGATTTATTAGTTCCAGTAGAAGATGAAGATGAGTTTGAAATGATATCAGAAGCTTATGAAGCTATATTTGAAGAATAATTTTTATTTTATTATCGTGTAATTATCATTTGAAAATATCTATCTTATAAGAATAATAGATAGTTAATATAAAGAGATTAATAGTAATTAAAAAACTATATAAAATAAAATTTGAAAAATGTTAAATTTTTATAGTTATTAATTTGAAATGTTATTCTATTGAGAATTTCTCAAAACTTATAAAAAATTACGTAGATTACAGCGTAATGCATTAATAAGATATGAAAAAATGGAGAAGGGAGGAGTTACGTTAAAACAAGTAATATTATAAAATTTGAAAAGAACATTAAAAAGTCACATAAAATATTTGAGAATATTAAAAATGATTATAGTCGTAAGATAATTGCTAATATAGTAAAAGCATAACTATTAAGAATAGTTATGGAAATCTTAAAATATCTTTATCAGAAAAACTTTTATATGCAAATGTTATAGTCTGTTAAAGAATTATGATACTAGGTGGCAAATTATATGAAAGCTCACATTTTCAATGTATATATCTATGCTAGAATATAATACCCAATATGTTAAGTATAGGGAAAATATAAGTTTTTATAATGTTTTTATAGAGTTTTATAAGTTTTGCGTAACAGATGTAATGAGTTAATATGTCTCATGATAGAATTGAAGTTTTAAAAGAAGTTTTAAAAGAAAAGGGGTATAAATTAACCCCTCAAAGAAGAGCTATTTTAAACGGAATAATTGATAGTGAAGGAGCTCACTTAACAGCTGAAGAGTTATATGATTTAGTTAAAATAGACTGCCCTGAAATAGGCTTAGCAACTGTTTATAGAACTGTTCAATTACTAGAAGAGATGGGCGTAGTATGTAAATTAGACTTAGATGATGGAAGAAGTAGATATGAACTTTGTCAAGGTGATGATAGTCATCAACATCATCATTTAATTTGCAATTCTTGTAATAAAGTAATTGAAGTTCAGGGCGATTTACTTCATGAAATAGAAGAAGTTATTGAAGAAAAATACAAATTTAAAATTGAAAATCACAGTTTGAAATTCTATGGAATATGTGAAGAATGTAATAAGGCATCTGGAAGAGAATAAGTAAGATAAGGATTTTAGTCTATTTTCTGTTAGACAAAGAAGTGGAACCCGCTTATAGTGAGGCTATATGAAGATTTTGCTGATACAGCATAACGTAAAATAGGTTAAATGCTGATTGATTATTTTCTTAAGGATACTTAAATAGAGTAACAAATTAATTTAAATATATATAAAATTACAAAGGAGGGGAGAAAGTGCGAAGAGAAAGAGAAAAAATTAAAATTATACCGCTTGGAGGTCTTAATGAAATAGGCAAAAATCTTACCGTAATTGAGTACAAGAATGATATTGTTGTTATCGACTGCGGCCTTAAATTCCCAGATGATGATATGTTAGGTATAGATGTAGTTATACCAGATGTAAATTATCTTATAAAGAACAGAGAAAGGGTTAAAGGTATATTTTTAACTCATGGACATGAAGATCATATAGGTGCACTACCTTATGTTTTAAAACAAATTAATGTTCCTGTCTACGGAACAAAGCTTACATTAGGTATTGTTCAAACAAAACTTAAAGAACATGGTCTTTTAAGTTCAGTAGAGTTAAAGTATGTTAAACCAAAGGATATAGTCAAGCTTGAAAATGTTTCAGTAGAATTTATAAGAACTAGCCATAGCATAGCAGATTCAGTAGCTATTGCTATTCATACACCATTAGGTGTAGTGCTTCATACTGGCGATTTCAAAATAGATTTTACCCCAATTGATGGTTGTGTAGCAGACTTAACTAGATTTGCGGAGCTTGGAAAAAGAGGGGTAACAGTAATGTTAGCTGACAGTACAAATGTGGAAAGACCAGGATATACTATGTCAGAAAGTACTGTTGGTGAAAGTTTTGAAAAGATTTTCTTTACTGCAAAAGGAAGAATAATAGTAGCTACATTTGCATCGAATATCCACAGAATTCAACAGATAATTGAAGCAGCTAGTAGGCACGGTAGAAAGGTTGCAGTATCTGGAAGAAGTATGGAGAATATTATGGCAGTAGCTATAGAGCTTGGTTACATTAAGCTTGAAAAAGATATCCTAATAAATATAGATGCCATTTCAAAGTATAATGATGATCAAATTGTTATTATAACTACAGGAAGCCAAGGGGAACCAATGTCTGCGCTTTCAAGAATGGCTTCATCGGACCATAAAAAGGTAAATATTACAGAGGGAGATACAGTTATAATATCTGCCACACCAATACCAGGAAATGAAAAGTTGATATCCAAGGTTATAAATCAACTTTTCAAAAAGGGAGCTCAGGTTATTTATGAGGTTCACGTTTCAGGGCATGCTTGTCAAGAAGAACTAAAACTTATGCAAATTTTAGTGAAACCTAAGTTCTTTATTCCAGTTCACGGTGAATATAGGCATTTAAAACAACATGGAGAATTAGCTATGAAGCTAGGATTGCCAGAAAAAAATGTTTATATTGGAGAAAATGGTGATGTAATTGAATTGACAAGAGATTCAATAAAAAAATCAGCATCAGTGGTATCTGGTCAAGTATTTGTTGATGGACTAGGTGTTGGAGATGTAGGTAACATAGTTCTTAGAGATAGAAAACATTTATCTCAGGATGGAATACTTACAGTTGTTGTAACTATAGAAAAAGGAAGTGGAACGGTAATTGCTGGTCCTGACATTATATCTAGAGGTTTTGTTTATGTAAGAGAATCAGAGGATTTAATGGAGGAAGCAAGGATTTTAGTTAGAGATGCACTTAAACAATGTGAAGAAAATAAAATCACAGAATGGCCAACAATAAAGGCTAATATAAGAGAAGTATTAAGAGTGTATTTATATGAAAAAACTAAAAGACGTCCTATGATATTACCTATAATAATGGAAGTTTAACTTATATAATATATTCTTACAGATTTTAATATCTTATTTTACTTTTTAAATAAGGAGGAATTTATATGAATATATATGATAAGGCGTATGAATTTGCTAGAGTTTTAAAGGAATGTAATGAAGTTGTTGAGTACAGAGAAAGTTTAAAAAAGATAAAAGAAAATGAAGCTAATAAGAAGATGCTAGATGATTTTAGAAAAATTCAATTTGAAGCTTATAGTGAACAAATTGAAAAAGGTAAATTGTCAGACAGCATGAAGGAAAAGCTTGAAAATATGGGCTCAGTAGTTACGTTAAATCCTGATATTGGAAAATTTCTTCAAGCAGAAGCTAACTTTGGAGTTATGTGGGAAGATGTAATGAAAATTCTAACAAAAGCTATGGGAATTGAAGCAGAAATTGACACTAGAGAATAATTCTCCGTAAAGTTGACTTTTATTAAACATAATATTAGAATAGGTATAGTTAATTAAAATTGGATACAGACTTCGTATCCAATTTTCTTTTGTACGTGAATTGTAGAAAATTGATGAAAGATGGAGGAAAATAATGAATATATTCACAAGAGAAGACATAAGAAACATAGCAATAATAGCCCATGTTGACCATGGTAAGACTACATTGGTTGATGCACTATTAAAACAAAGTAAGGTTTTTAGAGAAAATGAAAAGGTTGAGGAAAGAGTAATGGACTCTAATGACTTAGAAAGAGAAAGAGGAATAACAATTCTTTCAAAGAATACCGCAGTTCAATATGGAGATATAAAAATTAATATTATAGATACTCCAGGACACGCAGATTTTGGTGGAGAAGTTGAGAGGGTTCTAAAGATGGTAGATAGTGTTCTACTAGTAGTTGACTCTTATGAAGGGGCTATGCCTCAAACTAAATTCGTTTTAAAGAAGGCTTTAGAACTTAATTTAAAACCAATAGTTGTAATAAATAAAATAGACAAACCAAATGAAAGAGCTGCCGAAGTTATTGATGAAGTATTTGACTTATTTGTTGAGCTTGGAGCTTCTGATGAACAGTTAGATTTTAAAGTTATATATGGCTCTGCAAGAGATGGATATGCTAAACAAGAACTAGAAGATGAGTCAGACAGCATGGAGCCATTATTCAAAGCTATAATAGACCATGTTGAGCCGCCAAAAGGAGAATTAGATGCTCCACTTCAATTACTTATTACATCATTAGATTACAATGAGTATGTTGGTAAAATTGGTGTAGGTAAGGTAATTAGAGGAACTATCAAGAAAAACCAAAACGTTGCCTTAATGAGAAAAGATGGAACTATAAAAAATGTTAAAATTTCTAATTTATATACATATAATGGTCTGAAAAGAGAAGAAACAGAAGAAGCTAAATTAGGAGATATAGTTGCAATTTCAGGAATTTCAGATATAAACATAGGAGAGACAATTGCTGATGCTCAAAACCCTGAGGCACTTCCATTTATAGAGATAGATGAACCAACATTAAGCATGAACTTTATAGTTAATAACTCTCCTTTTGCTGGCCAAGATGGTGACTTCGTTACATCAAGACACTTAAGAGATAGACTTATGAAAGAGTTAGAAACTAACGTAAGCTTAAGAGTTGAAGAAACAGATTCTGCTGATAGCTTTAAAATTAGTGGAAGAGGAGAGCTTCACTTATCTATATTAATAGAGACAATGAGAAGAGAAGGATATGAGTTCCAAGTTTCTAAGCCTACAGTAATATATAAAGAGGAAAACGGTAAAAAACTTGAGCCAATTGAACATTTAACTATAGACGTACCAGAAGAATTTATGGGACCAGTTATGGAAAAGTTAGGACCTAGAAAAGCTGAAATGGTCAATATGACAAGTGCTATAAATGGATACACTAGACTTGAATTTAAAATTCCGTCAAGAGGTCTTATAGGATTCAGAAATGAATTTATGACTGATACTAGAGGTAATGGTATAATGAACAGTGTATTAGAGGGCTATGAGCCTTATAAGGGTGAAATTGCTGAGAGAAGCAGAGGATCACTAGTTGTATTTGAAACTGGTGAATCAGTTACTTATGGATTGTATAATGCACAAGAAAGAGGAACACTATTCATAGGAGCAGGAATTCCAGTTTACCAAGGTATGGTTATTGGTGAATGTTCAAGAAGTGAGGATGTGGAAGTTAATATATGTAAGAAAAAACAACTTACAAATACAAGATCATCTGGTGCAGATGATGCGCTAAAATTAGTTACACCTAATGAAATGTCATTAGAAAAATGTTTAGATTTTATAGCTTCTGATGAACTTGTAGAAGTTACGCCATTAAACATAAGAATGAGAAAGAAAATATTAGATCCAAATTTGAGAAAAAGAGCAGCAAAAAAATAAATCTATTTTATAATGGGGTGATTCTGTGAAAAAAGGAATTATTATTGCTACCATATGTTTGGTAGGTGCGTTATTATTAGGGGGAATATTTTATAATAGCAATGCAAAACATCCTTTTAAAGCAACAGAAGATTTTGCTATTGAGATTAAAGAAGGAGACACATTATATAGCGTAATTGAAAAACTAAAAGGTGAAGATAAGTTGAAAAATCCAACTTTAGTTAAGTTGTATATTAAGCAAAAGGAGCTTCAACCTAACATAAAACCAGGTAGTTACAATATAGCTAAAGATGCGTCGGTAGAAGAATTTATTGCTATGCTTGAAGACTCTAGTTTAGATAAGAGTAATATTAAAGTTACCATTCCAGAAGGATATGATGTAGATGGAATAGCTGCTACTCTAGAAAAAGCTGATGTAATTAGTAAAGATGAATTTATATCAGCAGTTAAAGAGTATAAATTACCAAGCTATATCAAATCTAATAGTGAAAGAAAATATGATCTAGAGGGATTTTTATTTCCAGATACTTATAGTTTTAAAAAGGGTGTATCTGGCGAGGAAATAATTAAGACTATGAATGGTAGATTTAATGAAGTAATTAAGGATTTAACTAAAGAAAAGCCCTTAAATGATGAAGAGTTATATAATATAATAACTATGGCATCTATTGTAGAAAGAGAAACAAGTAATCCTAAGGAAAGAGATATTGTAGCTTCAGTATTTTATAATAGAATAAAAGAAGATATGAAATTTCAATCTTGTGCTACAGTACTTTATGCACTAGGAAAACATAAAGATAAGTTATACGAAAAAGACTTAGAAGTAAATTCTCCATACAATACTTATTTAGTTAAAGGGCTTCCTGTGGGACCAATTAGCTCTCCAGGAAGTGAAGCAATAAAGGCTGCGATAAATCCAGCAGAAACTAATTACTTATTCTTTGTTTCTAATAATGATGGTACGCATTTTTTCACAGATAACTATGATGAATTTTTAAAGGTTAAAGAAAAAACACAGGGATTTTAAAATCAGATATTTATATAATATTTGTTGAGATTATCACATGAAAATTTAAAAAAACTATATTGTTAAGAATTAACAATTTTACTTAATTAATCATTGGCAATGAACAGTTTACAATGAGATTCTAATCATACTATAAGAATCTACATAATTGTTCACTGTCAATATTTAATAGTAAAATGTGTGAGTTATTGGTTAAAGTCTTATATATGAGGCTTTATATTTCAGTTTACATTAAAATGTTATATATTAAAATGGAGGATACTTATGAGTGGAGTTACACATGATTATATGGAATTATATTTAAGAAATCTTATTCCAGATGATGTTGGTATTTTAGAGGAGATGCATGACTTTGCAATAGAAAATAAGGTACCTATTATCCAAAAAGAAGGAGCTAAGTTTCTACAGTTTATGGTGACCTTAAAAAAGCCAAAGAAAATTTTAGAACTTGGAACTGCCATAGGATATTCATCTATTTTAATGAACTTAGCAGCCGGTGGTAATAATAATATTACTACTATTGAACGAGACGAAAATATGATAAAATTAGCTAAAGAAAATATTAAAAGATATGGATTAGAAGATAAAATAAATATAGTTGAAGGTGACTGTTTAGAGATATTAGAGAATTTAGAAGATGAATATGATATGATTTTTATGGATGCAGGAAAAGGACATTATAATCATTTTTTACCTCATTGCTTAAGACTTTTAAAAGAAGACGGAGTAATTGTAGCGGACAATGTATTATTTAGAGGTATGGTAGCTTCTAAAGAATTAGTACAAAGAAGAAAAATAACTATAGTTAAAAGGATGAGGAGTTATTTAGATATGGTTTCTAGTGACGATAATTTAGTAACCACAGTTATACCTATGGGTGATGGTATTGCTTTAACTATAAGGAGGAATGAAAATGATAAAACCAGAGTTACTAGCTCCGGCAGGTAATTTAGAAAAATTAAAAACTGCGATTGACTTTGGAGCGGACGCTGTATACTTAGGGGGAAGTAAGCTAAATTTAAGAGCTTTTGCAGATAATTTTACTAATGAAGAGCTAAAAGAAGGAATAGAGTATGCTCATGCAAGAGGGAAGAAAGTCCATGTAACAATGAATGTGTTTCCTCATAATGAAGATTTAGAAGGATTAGAAGATTATTTAAAAGAACTTTATGAAATAGGTGCAGATGCTATAATTGTTGCTGACCCTGGAATAATAATGACAGCTAGAGAAGTAGTTCCTAATCTTGAAATTCATTTAAGTACTCAAGCAAATAATGTAAACTATAAATCAGCAATATTTTGGTATAAACAAGGTGTTAAAAGAATAGTTTTAGCTAGAGAATTAACATTAGAAGAAATCAGAGACATTAAAGACAAAGTTCCACAAGAATTAGATCTTGAAATTTTTGTTCATGGTTCAATGTGCATGTCATATTCAGGTAGATGCTTATTATCTAATTATATGACAGGAAGAGATGCCAATAGAGGACAATGTGCTCAGCCTTGCAGATATAAATATCGTCTTGTAGAAGAGAAGAGAAATGAAGAGTATTTCCCAATTATTGAAGATGATAAAGGAACATACATAATGAATTCTAAGGACTTGTGTATGATAGAATATATTCCAGAGCTTATGAATACAGGAGCAATATCTTTCAAGATAGAAGGTAGAATGAAAAGTGCTTATTACGCAGCTACAGTGGTTAAGGCATACAGAGAAGCAATAGATACATATTTTGAAAATCCAAAAGAGTACAAGTTTCAGCAAAAATGGCTAGAAAATCTTCAAAAACCAAGTCATAGAAAATATTATACAGGTTTCTATCTTGGTGATAAGGATAGTCAGATATATGAATCATCTTCATATATAAGAAATTATGATATTGTTGGAACTGTTGTGGAATTCGATAAAGAAAATAATTTAGCAGTTATAGAACAAAGAAATAAGGTTTTAGATAACGATGTGGTTGAAGTTTTAAGGCCAGTTGGTGACAATATAGAAATAACTTTAAAAGATATGAGAGATAGTAAAGGAAATAAGATAGATTCAGCTCCTAGCGCACAAATGTTGTTTAGTGTTAAGGTAGATACTGAACTACAGAAAAGTGATATACTTGTAAAGGCTAAGGAGGATAAGAAGTAATGAATCGTCCAGTTTTAATAGGAATTACAGGGGGTACAGGCTCAGGAAAAAGTACTATAGCTAAAGAAATATATAAAAGCTTTGGAGAAGATTGTATAGCTATGATAGAGCAAGATTCTTATTATAAGGATCAAAGTTATTTAACTTCAGAAGAACGGGTTAAAACAAACTATGACCATCCAGATGCTTTTGACACTAAATTATTAGTTGAACAATTAAATAAGTTAATAAATGGAGAGGTTGTAGAAAAGCCAATCTATGATTTTGAGATACATAATAGAGTAAAAGAAACTGTTAGAATTGAACCAAGAGATATAATAATATTAGAGGGAATATTAGTTCTACAAGAAGAAATACTTCGTGATATGCTAGATATAAAGATATATGTAGATACTGATCCGGATGTAAGATTTATAAGAAGAATGGTTAGAGATGTTAAAGAAAGAGGAAGAACTATAGATTCAGTTATTACTCAATATTTGACAGTAGTTAAGCAAATGCATGAGCAATTTACAGAAAACACTAAAAGATATGCAGATATTATAATACCAGAAGGTGGACATAATAAAGTTGCTATAGATATAATAACAGCTAACATAAGACAAATATTACAAAAATAATAAAAATATATATTATTGAGAATATAACACCTCACTTTAGTCAAAAATTTAAGCTAAAGGGAGGTGTTTTTATGAGGAAAAAAACCTATAGTTTTATAAATTATAAGTGGAAGGAGATTACTATCAATAGAATTTATATTGTAGCAGTATTATTAATTTGTAGTTTTCTTGTACTATTAGGTAGATTATATTATATACAGTATTATAAAGAAGAAACCTATTCAGTGATGGCTGATATGCAATATTACTATGAAGAAAATATAAGCAATATAAACTATAAATTATTGGGAAGAAATAATGAGGAGCTTTTCGATTATCAATATAAGTATTTTGTAACAATAGATCCTATGACTTTTTTAACTTTAAATAATGATACAAGCTTACAAGACATACAAACTGTAACTTATATATTAAGAAATTATAATAAGGATTATGATTTGTCACAAATAAAATATAAAGATAAAAGTCAAAAATATACTTATGAAATAGACTATAAAGCCTATGAAAAATTGAATAGTTCTAAAAGTATTAATGGAGTCTATACCTATAAACAAAAAAATGCTATGAAGGAAAAAGACTGGAAGATTGAAAATTTAATAACTTCTCCACAAAATTATAAAGATGAAAAGTTTAAAGAATCTAAATCTCTAGAGATGGACATATATAATAGAGTTAAAAAAAATCAATTTGATAAAATTCGTTATGAAAAAGATGTAAATGGAAAAATAATAGGAGAAGAAACTATAATACCTGAAGATAATATAAATGTAAAGTTAACCTTAGATAAAAATATACAAAAGCTTATGGAAGAAACCTTAAGGAGTGAAAATTTTAATAAGTATCCTCAAATAGGTCTTACTCTTGTGGAAAGTGAAAGTGGAAAGATACTATCAATGGTCCAAAAAGATGATAATATATCTAATATAAATATTGGGGTACCTAGTAGTAACGGTTTTCTAGTAGGGTCTGTATTTAAAACTGTAGTGTTTGAAGCGGCTTTAGATTTAGAATTGGCTGATTTAAAAGATGAGTATGAAATTAAGAATATATTTCCTAGAAGTATTGAGAAACAGAAAATATATACTTTAAATGAAGCTTATCTTCGTTCTTCAAACGATGTTTTTGCACAGTTAGGATGGAAAGTTGGATTAGATAATATAATTAAATATGCAGAAAGCCAAGGACTACTACATTCAGTTTTAAATCTTCACGATGAGGCACAAGGCGCTATTGAAGGATTAAATGAAAAAGATAAGTCTGGAGTTATTACGAATACTTCTATAGGGCAAACTTTAAGATCTACACCATTGGCAGTGTCAGCTATTCCAAGTACTATAGTTAATAAAGGTATATATGTAAAGCCAAAAATTTTAGAAGGTTATGTAGATAATAATGGACATATAATAGAAGAAATGTCTGTGGAGAAACATAGAATTCTATCGGAAGAAACCGCTAATATTATGGAAGAACAAATGAGAGAGGTCATAACTTCTGAAATAGGCACAGGTAGAAAAACTAATATTGAAGGTTTGTATATGGGCGGGAAAACTGGGACTACGGAGTATTTTGTAGATGGAAAAGAATATTCAGATGGATGGTTTGTAGGATATTTCAAGTATAAAGATAAATTTTATTCTATGGTAGTATTTATACCCGAAATAGATATTGTAAATGATGCAGGTGGTACTACTGCTGCCTATGTGTTTAGGGAAGCTATAGATAGATTAATAAAATCCAATTATTTGTAAATGTACTGAAGCATCTTCAATAAAATATTGCTTCATTATTTTATTGAAGATGCTTAATATTTTTACAATAAATTGAAGAATATTAAATTTGTCAAGGCTTATTTTAATTAAATAAGGTAGAAAAAATTTTAGTGTACAGGCTACTTTTTTGATTTCCAATCATATTATTATAATAAGCACTATTAGGGGGAACAGCTATGGTTTTCTTCAATTGGTTCTTTAATGTGATTGGAGACATTACTTTATTAACAGCTTATGTATCTGGAAGTAGCTCATTTCCACAACCTCTTACGGAGGAAGAGGAAAGAGAATATTTACAAAAGTTTAAAGAGGGAGACGTTGAAGCTAAAAATATCTTAGTGGAAAGAAACTTAAGACTGGTGGCGCATATTGTTAAAAAATACTCTTTCCCAGGTAAAGAAGTAGATGATTTAATTTCCATAGGTACAGTAGGTCTAATAAAAGCAATTGATTCTTTTGATAGTTCTAAGGGAACGAGACTGGCTACCTATGCTGCAAGATGTATTGAAAATGAAATCTTAATGCTTATTAGAAATAATAAAAAGATAAAGGGTGAAGTGTATTTACAAGACCCTATAGGTATTGATAAAGAAGGTAATGAGATTTCATTAATGGATATATTAAGTAGTGATAAAGATTCTATTATAGAAATAGTAGAAAATAAAATTCAGGTGAAAAAGCTTTATAGCAAAATCAATACTGTTTTGCAGGAAAGAGAAAAGCTTATTATAGAAATGAGATATGGACTTATTGATGGAAAGGGTAAAACTCAACGAGAAATTGCGAAAATACTAGGGATATCAAGGTCCTATGTATCGAGGATAGAGAAGAGAGCATTAAAAAAACTATGCAAAGAATTAAATAGCCCGGATAGTAATACTTATTGATTTTTAAAGCCTGGAGGTATTTAATATAATTTAGTATGAGGTTTTAAGTGTAGTGATATTTACAAAATAATATTAAAGAGTATAAAATTGAATTAAAGATGTGAATTATGAACTGTATTTGAATTATAAAGTTAGTGATTAATGAGAGCAAAATAATTATTGTAAATTATTTTCTTCAAAAGAAACTAGGCTTTAAATTTTTAATTGCATGCAATACACAGTCAAATTCTCATCCTTACTTAATTAATTTTATATTAGTGTTTTTACATTTAATATTGAATTTAAAATAGTATAAAGCTTGAAGGAGGTGATATAATGAATTATAGTGGACTATTGGGAAGAAACATACAGTATACTTTGTCACCTCCTATTCATAATGAATATTATAAGAAGAACAATATATCGTTAGAATATAGAATATTTGATATACGGCAAAGTGAAGTAAAAAAATTTTTAGAATCTTTACCAAGTAATAATATAGTAGGAGTTAATGTTACCATTCCATATAAAGAATATATTATAGACTTCTTGCAAGAGCTAGTTTATCCTGCAAACAAGATTAAAGCAGTTAATACAGTTGTAATTAATAATAATAGACTTATAGGTTATAATACTGATTATTTTGGCTTTATTGAAAGTTTAAAAATAAATAATATTAATCTTCAAGGAAAAAAATCTTTAATTATTGGTAGCGGAGGAGCTGCTAAAGCTGTACTTTATGGAGTAAAGGACTTAGGTGTAGATGAAATACATATGGTACTTAGAAAAAAAAAATCCATAAAAGATCATAGTATTTATATAAGTAAATTTTTTAGCTTTGAAGATGAATTGGATTTAAGAGATTATGACATAGTAATTAACTGTACACCATTAGGTGGCGCAAACTATATGGAAAGTTGCCCTATAAAAATAAAGAATTGTAATAAGAATATAGTTTTTTATGACTTGAATTATAATCCTAAGGTTACTAAGTTTATGGAATTAGGAGAAAAATATGGTGCAAGAACTATAAATGGAATGGATATGCTTTATAGTCAGGCTTATAAAGCTATAGAAATATGGAAACAAATATTATAAAATTACTTAAGAATATTCAAAAAATAACTAATCATATATTTGATTAGTTATTTTTTATATAATTATTAAAAAAATAATTATAGTAAAGAAAATGATTATATTTGTTATATATTAAGCTTTAAGGTAGTCTATCAATATATAATAAACATATTGATTATTTTTAAGAATTTGCAAAGTTTTTAAAAATACTATAATATATTAAGGAAATATATTATAGTATTGATATGTAAATATGAAATCTGTTATTATTAAAGTGTATACTGGTAGCTTTATACTACCAGTAAATTACAATACACAAATTTATTGCCTAGGAAAGAAATCAAATTAAAACTTAAAGATAATCTTATTTAATAAAATGTGATTTAAAAAAGAATTGTATTAAAATAAGTAATCTTTATATTTGGTATAGATGAGAGCAGTATCCCATCTATTTTTTATATAAACGTAAATAAAAATAGATGGTTTTTAGTGAAATATTGCATTTTATTTACAAAGCAATTATACTGAAAATAGGAGTTTATATTTTAACATAATATTCTCTAAAAAATAAGCTATTTTAGAGGAAAAATAAGTTTTTTGTTGAATATATACTTTTGAAGCTTCTCTTAAGGGGGGATAATTTAAGTGAGCAATTACATAGTTGGAATAGACATTGGAGCATCCAAAGTATGTGGTGTAGTTGGAGATTTAGATGGTATCGGAAAGCTTCAAGTTTTAGGAATTACTACATCTAAATGTAATGGCATAAAAAAAGGTCTACTTGAAGATGTAGAAAGTACAACTAAAGCTATTTCTGAGACAGTAAAACAACTAGAAAATATTGTTGGTACTACTATAGAAGATGCATATATTTCTATACCTGTATCATTATGTGAAATAGTTGAGGAAAGAGAAGTATTAACTTTATCTTCCCAGGATAGAGAAATAAAGAGAGAAGACATTGATAGTGTTATTAATGTGATGAGACTTGAAGTTGAGGCTTCTAGAGGCATGGAAGTAGTAGCAATAAACCCTGAGGAATATTCAATCAACGAGGTGGGTAACATAAATAATCCAATAGGGTTATTAGGTCGTACTTTAGGAGTTAGAGCTCAGGTGTTAATTGCATCAAAAGAAATAGTTGATAACTACAGAAAAGCTATGAATGAAGCAAAAGTAAAAGTTAAGAGTGTAGTTGTAGATTCTTTAGGAGTATCAAAGGATATGTTAAAATCTGAAGAACTTAAAGAAGGAGTAGCACTTATAGATATAGGTGCGGAGACTTCAGATATTTCCATATTTAAAAATAATAAACTAAGCTATACATCTAGTATACCTCTAGGCGGTGAAACTATAACCAGTGACATATCTATTTGTCTTAAAATTTCTCGTGAGGATGCAGAGAACTTAAAAATTAAAAGCGGAAGGCTATTTAAAGATGATATATCACTAGATTATAAATTAAAGATTTATTCATCAGAGAATGGAGAGTTATTAGAAGTAGATTATAATACATTAGTTGAAATAGTTGCAGAAAGAGTTAAAGAAATAATAGTTTTAGTTAAACGAGATTTAATTGAAGCTGGATATTATAATGAAATAAGCTCTATTGTAATATGTGGTGGTGGTATTTCACTATATAGGAGTGTTACTGATTTAGTTTCAAGTATATTGGACAAGTCATGTAGAATAGGTACTCCATCTTATGTAGGAGCTGCTAACCCAATATATACAACAGCTACAGGTATTATAAAAGAATTATCATTGAATATGAAAGTTATAGAGAATGTAGAAGAGAATGTAGAACCAAAAAACTTAAATAATAAAAAGTCAAGTAAAAGTGTAAAAGAGACATTTTCATCCAAAATAAAATCGTTTTTATCAGATTTTTTCTAATGAGGAGGTAGTATTGTGCTAGATTTTGATGTTCAAGACAGAGATTTATGCCAGATAAAGGTAATTGGATGTGGAGGCGGAGGAAACAACGCTGTAAATAGAATGATTGAAGAAGGACTTAAAAACGTAGAGTTTATAGGAATAAATACAGACAAGCAAGCTTTAGCTTTATCAAAAGCATCACAAAAAATTCAATTAGGTGAGAAGCTTACTAGAGGATTAGGTGCAGGTGCTAATCCTGAAATTGGAAGAAAAGCAGCAGAAGAAAGCAAAGAAGAAATTGTACAAGCACTAAAAGGTGCAGATATGGTATTTATTACTGCTGGTATGGGTGGTGGTACAGGTACTGGTGCAGCACCAGTAGTAGCAGAAATTGCTAAGTCAATGGGAATATTGACAATAGGAGTTATTACTAAACCATTTATATTTGAAGGCAGAAAAAGAATGATTCATGCTGAAACTGGAATTAAATCATTAAAGGAATCGGTAGATACTTTAGTGACAATACCAAATGAAAGATTGTTGAGCATGGTAGATAAAAAAACTACATTAGTTGAATCATTTAAAAAAGCGGATGAGGTATTAAGACAAGGTGTTCAAGGTATATCAGACCTTATTACTATACCAGGACTTATAAACTTGGACTTTGCTGATATTAGTACAATAATGTTGGATAAAGGACTGGCTCATATGGGGGTAGGTGCAGGTAGAGGTGATAATAGAGCGCAAGAAGCGGCAAAAGAAGCAATATCAAGCCCTCTTCTTGAAACTTCAATCGTTGGTGCAACAGGAGTGCTATTAAATGTTACTGGAGGATCTGATTTATCATTATTAGAAATTAGTGAAGCTGCACAAATAGTTCAAGAAGCTGCAGACCCAGATGCAAACATTATATTTGGTGCAGTTATTGATGAGAATTTAAAAGAAGAAATAAGAATAACTGTTATAGCAACTGGATTTGAATGTGACAAAGCTCCTCAAAATATAATTAATAATTCGAAAGCTGATACAATAGTTTCTTCAAGAAATGTCCCTAAAGAGGAAGTAGCAGCAACAGAAGAGAAATATGAAGAAGAAAATTATTCAGTACCAACGTGGTTAAGAAGAAATACAAATAGATAATTTTAAGGCAAATGTAAAATTACATTTGCTTTTCTTTTTTTTGCAAAATAATATATTATTTCTAAGTTTAATTAAATTAATTTTTTTAACTGATTTTTAACTAGCAATTACATTGCTAGTTTTTTTATAGGAAACCATGATGTAACTTAAAAATAAATTAATTTAAAACTTCTTTAATATAAGGAGAAATTTCTATAGATTATACATCTTCAATTCTCAATTGTATAAAGAACAAGTTTTCACAATTAGTAATTAAATAACTTTAGTTAAAATATCAAAATATTTATTTAAATCTATGTATATCAAAATTATTTGGGAAAATAATCATAATTTGACGTAAAAAAAAATGAATAATTCTAAAAATACAGGTAAAATTTTACAAATTTTATACTCTATTACATGTATAATATTTCTTAGAGGAGGAATAATTTTGGTTATTTATTTAGATGAAATTTTATTTAAGAATTTTTTAGTTAATTTATTCATCTTATGTATTACTCTTCAAACTATAAAGAAGAAAACAAAGTTTACAAAAGAGATCATTGCAGCAGCTTTTGGAAGTCTGTATGTTTTGGTGATGTTTGTTCCAAGACTTATGTTTCTTAAAAGTAAATTAGTTAATGTAATCATTGCTTTTATAATGATAATAATTTGCTTAAGAAAAGAAAGCAAATTGATCTGTATTAAAGGTACTTTAATTTATATACTTTATTCTATGTTGCTTGCGGGAACTACCTATTACTTTTCACTAAACAATGATCCTAATTTATTATTTACTCATTCTATGTTTAAATTTAATTATGAAAAATTAGCATTAGCTATAATGATTCTATACTTAATTATTAACAGAGTTGTAGTATACATAAAAGATAGAAAAATATTATACAACTATATTTGTACTATTGATATCTCTGTTAATAATCAAAAGTTAAGGGTTAAGGGATTTTTAGATACAGGTAATGAATTAAGAGAGCCTATTACTAATTTACCAGTAATTATAGTAGAGAAAGATGCTTTAAAGGAATTGGAATTAAACAGTTATGCAAAATATCTAATAGGTTATTCAGTGGTAAACGGGAAAGATGGAAAGCTAGAGGGATTTAAACCTGATAGTGTTAGTATTATTTTTGATGAAAATATAATTTTAAAAGATGCAATTATAGCTTTTTGTGATAATAAACTTAGTAAATACAATGACTATAATGCACTATTGCCAAGAGGTATAATAATTTGAACGGGGGTATTTAAGTGAAAATTAAAGTCTTTTTCAATAAATTAATAAGTGGATTAAGCAGCTTGTTAGGCAAAATAAAAATTTTTTATAAAAAGGTTTATTATATAGGAGGAAATGATGCATTACCCCCACCGCTTACTAAGGAAGAGGAAGATAAGTTAGTACAGGATTTAGTTTTAGGAGATGAAAGCATTAGAGCTACACTTATAGAAAGAAATTTAAGACTAGTTGTATATATTGCTAGAAAGTTTGAAAATACAGGAGTGAACGTAGAAGATTTAATTTCTGTAGGTACTATAGGGCTTATTAAAGCTGTAAATACATTTGATCCTGAAAAGAAGATTAAGCTTGCTACATATGCTTCAAGATGTATCGAAAATGAAATACTTATGTATTTAAGGAGAAATAGTAAAATCAAGACAGAAATATCATTTTATGAACCACTAAATATTGATTGGGATGGAAATGAACTTTTATTATCGGATATATTAGGTACTGAAAGTGATGTAGTTTACAACCTTATTGAAGATGAGGTTGACAAGCAATTATTGGTTTTAGCAATGGAAAAATTAAATGATAGAGAAAAAGAAATTGTTGAGTTGAGATTTGGCCTTAATGGATATGCAGAAAAAACCCAAAAGGAAGTAGCGGATATACTTGGTATATCACAATCATATATTTCTAGATTAGAAAAAAGAATTATTAAAAGGTTGAAAAAAGAAATTAATAAAATGTTGTAAAGTTGTCCTTAGTATAAAAGTTATCACATAAGGAGATAATTAAAATGCAATTACTCTGAAGGGAATGGTGACCTTATGATGATAAACAAAGTAGAAATATGTGGGGTAAACACGTCAAAACTACCAGTTTTAAAAGAAAAGGAAATGAAGGAATTGCTTTTAAAAATGAAGGATGGAGATGAAGAATCCAGAGAAAAATTTATAAAAGGAAATTTAAGACTGGTACTTAGCGTTATTCAACGTTTTAACAATAGGGGAGAAAATGTTGACGATTTATTTCAAGTAGGATGTATAGGATTAATTAAAGCTATTGACAATTTTGATTTAAGCCAAAACGTTAAGTTTTCTACTTATGCTGTTCCAATGATTATTGGTGAAATAAGGCGATATTTAAGAGATAATAATTCTATAAGAGTTAGTAGATCACTTAGAGATATTGCATATAAAGCACTTCAAGTTAGAGATAGATTAGTTAATAAAGATAATAAAGAACCTACTGTTTCACAAATAGCAAAAGAGCTTCAAGTATCAAGAGAAGAAGTAGTTTTTGCACTTGATGCTATTCAAGATCCAGTTTCTTTGTTTGAACCAATTTATCATGATGGTGGAGATGCTATCTATGTTATGGATCAAATTAGTGATAATAAGAATTTAGATGATAGTTGGCTTGAAAATATATCTATAAAAGAAGCTATGAAAAAATTAAGCGATAGAGAAAAATTAATATTAAATTTAAGATTCTTTGATGGAAGAACTCAAATGGAGGTAGCAGATGAGATAGGTATTTCTCAAGCACAGGTATCACGATTAGAAAAGACAGCGTTAAAGCATATGAGGAAATATGTTTAAAGAGCCTATATAGGCTCTGTTTTTTCTTATTAAAGATATTATTAAAAGTTTGATAAAAATCTGTAAAGGCTAAAAATTAATCAGTTTCTAAGTACAAGCTTCTTAAATAAAGCATATTCAAAAATAACCAGTTAGTAAGTTGAAAAATTTTGTATCTATAAACTATTTTTAAAATAATGTATAGATATATCTTTTAATATTTCAACTCACAGCTTTGATCAATGGAGAATTAAAAATAGAAAATTTATAATTGTGGTGGAAATTAGTTTTAATTAAACTAATTTCTTTAATTAATTATTTTATTTTAGATTCATAAGAATATATATTTTACTTTAAAATATATATTAGCATAGAGAAAAAAATATGGGAGGATATTATGGAAAACACAATGTATGCAATAAATAGTTTAAAGATGATGGAAGTTATAGATATAAATTCGGGATCAAAACTTGGATATATAAAAGATTTAAAAATAGACTGTGAAGTTTATAGAGTATTGTCAATTGTAATACCTTCTCAAGAAAAAGGTGGATGGTTTAATAAAAGTAGTGATATTGAAATTCCTTGGGAAAATATTAGAAAAATAGGTATTGATGTAATACTAGTTGATGGAGAAGGATATATAGATATAATGGAAGAATAAGAGATATTTTATTTTTTTATGGAATTTTATCAAAATATGTGTATAATTAACTATATAAAATTCTTTAAAAAGGTAGTGAAGATAAGTGAAATGTCCATTTTGTAGCGGTGAAGAAAGTAAAGTAGTTGACTCAAGATCCACTGATGATAATGTTGCAATAAGAAGAAGAAGAGAATGCCTTCGCTGTAACAAACGATATACCACCTATGAAAAGATAGAAGATATTCCGGTATTAGTCATTAAAAGGGATTTAAATAGAGAGTTTTTCAACAGAGATAAAATAATAAGGGGATTAGTTATTGCTTGCCAAAAAAGACCGGTATCCAGAGCTGTAATTGAAAATATCACCAATGATATAGAGAAATCTTTAAACAATAAAATGATTACAGAAATTAGCTCAGAGGATATAGGTGAAATGGTGCTAGAAAAGTTAAAAACTATTGATGAAGTTGCTTATGTTAGATTTGCTTCTGTATACAGGCAATTTGAAGACATAAATACTTTTATGCATGAAATTAGAAATCTTATGAGTCATAAGTAGAATACTTAAAAAGTATTTTACTTTTTTTCTATGTAAAGTTTTAGATGAAATCTGAAAATTTTATGTTAAATACAAGTTAAAAAATAGAGGAAACTGTTACAGTATATTACTTTAAATGATATTATCAAAGTAGAAATTAGGAGGTCAACATGGCAAAGCTAAATATTAGTGATTATGAATTTGTAACATATAAAGAAGAAAATATAAATATAGTTTTTTCAACATCAAAAAATAATTTAAACTTTAATAAAAGAACAAAAGAAGGACAAAATAATTTAAACAATCTAAAAAGTTTATTTAAATTAGACGAGGTTATTTATCTAAATCAAATTCATAGTGATATAGTTCATATTTATGAAAATGACAATATAACTAATTTAGATGGAGATAGTATTATAACCTCTAAGAATAAAACAGCAATAGGAATTTTCACAGCAGATTGTGTACCTGTAATAATTGTAGATAATAAAAAGAAAGTAGCAGCAGCAATACACAGTGGATGGAAAGGTACATTTAATCTTATTGTTACAAAAACTATAGAAAAAATTATTAAAGAATATGGCTGTAATGAAGAGGATTTAAAAGTATATATAGGACCTCATAATAAAGAATGTTGTTATGAGGTAAGTGAAGAATTAATAGAAAAATTTAAAGCTCTTCCCATTTACAAATATGAAAATATAAGTAATGGACGATATTTAAATTTACAAGAATGTATACAGGTACAGTTTACGAACTTTAATATTAAAAAAGACAATATTTATTCTACAGATATATGTACTTATTGCAATAGTGAATACGAGTTATATTCTTATAGAAAAGAACATGAAAAAGAGGGAAGATTATTTTCTTTTGTATATATTGAATAATGGAGGAAAACTTATGGCAGAAAAAAAAATTTTAGTAGTAGATGATGAGGAGCATATAGTTGAGCTTATAAAGTTTAATCTTGAGAAAAATGGATATAAAGTTTTAACAGCTAATACTGGAGACCTAGGCTTAAAAATTGCAAAAGAAAAAATGCCTGATCTACTTTTATTAGATTTAATGCTTCCAGGAATGGATGGACTTGAAGTTTGTAAGGAAATTAGAAAGGAGCCAATCATCTCTTCTATGCCAATCATAATGATTACTGCAAAAAGTGAGGAACTAGACAAAATATTAGGTTTAGAACTTGGAGCAGATGATTATATAACAAAACCTTTTTCTGTTAGAGAGCTTATGGCAAGAGTTAAAGCTATTCTTAGAAGAACTGTAGTAAAATATGAGGATAATAATTTCAAATTTGGTGATGTAGTTATAGATTTTGAAAAGCATGAAGTAAAGAGAAATGGAGAAAAAGTAGAGCTCACTTTAAAAGAATTTGAACTTTTAGAGATACTTATTAAAAATCGTGGAAGGGTTATGACTAGAGACTTTCTTTTGGATAAAATATGGGGCTATGAGTATGTAGGGGAAACTCGAACTGTAGATGTTCATGTAAGGCATTTAAGACAAAAGATTGAGAGTAATGATAAAAATCCTGTGTTTATTCAAACAATAAGAGGAATAGGATATAAATTCAACTATTCTGAGGGAAGTGAGTAAACTAATCCCATGAAGAAGAAATTAATGTTTTATATTTTATCTTCCATGATATTTATTTTTGGATTTGTGACAGTTTTATTTATAACTATATTAAATTATCAAAGACAGGAAAATGTAAAAGAAAATTTAAAAAACTACAATGGAATTATAATGGAGTTTATTAAAGTTAATGAAATTGATAATAATAAAGCATTATTTAAAAAGCTTGATGATTTAAATATAAGAGTTACAATACTAGATATCGAAGGGAATGTAAAGTTTGATTCTAAAGTAGATAAAAATAATTTAGAAAATCATAAAGAAAGATCGGAATTTAAAGAGGCATTAGTTAGTGGTGAAGGTTATGGAGTAAGAGTTAGTAAAAGTTTAGATGTAGACACTGTTTATTATGCATCAAAATTTGACAATTATATTATAAGAACTTCTCAACCAGTTAAAGGAATTAACGGTGAGGATAAAACATATATATTCACTTATGTAACTGTAGTAGGAGTTATACTTCTAATTACAATATGGGTTTCCTCAAAGTTGTCTTATATAATCGTAAAGCCTATTATGGACTTGGAAAATACTACTTCTATGATAGCACAAGGTGAGTTGGATAGAAGGGTTAAGGTGACTTCTAAGGATGAAATAGGCCAGTTAGGTGCAAGCTTTAATAAAATGGCAAATAAACTAGAATATAGTTTAAATGAAGTTAAAGAAAAACAAAATAGATTATCTGCTATACTTCAAAGTATGGATAGTGGAGTTATTGCTATAGATATTAATGATAATATAATCATAGTTAATGCATATACGGAAAAAATTTTTGAAATTAATGAAGATGTTATAGGCAAAAATATAAACACAATCTCCAAAAATTTTGATATAAGTACGATTTTTAAGGATATAGATGATCATTATAAAGAAGTTAAAATAGATTACCCTAAAGAAGCATATTTAAGAGTTAGAACTGCAGATATTATAAATAGAAATCATCATATTGGTAAAGTAGCTGTAATACAGGATGTAACAGATGTTAAGAAATTAGAAAATGTCAGAACGGAATTTGTAGCTAATGTGTCTCATGAATTAAAAACACCTTTAACTTCTATTAAGGGATTTACAGAAACTTTAAGATATGTTGACGATATAGAAACTCGAGATAAGTTTTTAGATATAATTGAAGAGGAAGCGGATAGACTTACTAGGCTTATATCTGATATATTGATTCTCTCTGATATTGAATTACAAAAAGACTTTAAAAAAGAAATAGTTGATGTAAATAGAATAATCTTTCATGTTGATGCTCTTATGAGAAATGTAGGTGAGAAGAAAGATTTAAACATTGTAATAAAAGGAGAAAATGTTCCTAATTTAGTTGGGGACAGCGATAAATTTAAGCAAATGCTTATTAATTTAGTTGATAATGCAATTAAGTATTCTGAAAGTGAAGAGATTATTATTAATAGATATTATAAAGATAATCAATGCGTTATTGAGGTAGAAGATAAGGGAATAGGAATATCAGAAGATCATATATCACGCTTATTTGAGAGGTTCTATAGAGTGGATAAGGCCAGATCTAGAGCTAAGGGCGGAACTGGTTTAGGTCTTGCAATAGTTAAACATATTGTATTGGGTTTTAATGGTAATATATCTGTAGAAAGTGCCTTAAATAAGGGGACAAAATTTATTATAACTATACCTTATAGTTAAATTAATTGAGAATTGACCATGGACAATTGAAAATTAAGGTAGAGATTAATTCTTTATGAATTAATCTCTTTAAATATATTTTTTTACTAGCAATTATATTGCTAGTTTTTCCACCTCAGGGGAACTTAACCAATTGAGAATTAAAAATGGAAAATTGACAATTCTGGTTGAAATTAATTTTTACAAATTAATTCCTTAAAATGAACTTTTCAATGAAAGTGACTGTGCCACTTCAAAAACAAATCAATTTAAAACTTCTCTTATAAAAGAGAAGTTTCCATAATTGTCCATTGTCAATCGTGAATTCTCAATTGTATAAGGGTTCCCTGGGATGAAGTATAATTGGGAGCAATTATTAAATAATTTAATCAATATATTAAAGATATAGTTATTTAATAGTTTTTAAAAAGGAAAAGTACTAATTTACTTTTCTTTTTTATTATGAAAAATTATAAAATAATTAAAAAAATAATTCTGAATTTCTTCTTTATGGGAGAACTCTCCATAGATTGTCCATTGTCAATTCTCAATTGTATAGGGTAGATTTTAATTGTAAATAATACTTAACATTAAGTAAACTTTAATTAACAAGATGATAAAACTTGCTTAATAAAATCTCTATAAAATAAACTTGTAAGGAAAATTTGGAAGAAATAATAACATATATATTTAGGAGGAAGCAAAATGAAAAGACAATCAATTAAACTTATACTTACTTCTTTACTAGTAGTAACTTTAACAGGAGTGTTTATAGGTTGCGGTAAGAAAGAGAGTTCATCTTCACTAACTGGAGAGATAAAAATTGATGGTTCGTCAACTGTAGCACCTATTACAGAGGGAATGGCAGAAGAATTTAATAAAATTCACAGAGATGTTAAAATTCCTATTGGAATATCTGGAACCGGTGGAGGATTTAAAAGATTTGTTACTAAAGAAACAGATATAAATGACGCTTCAAGAGCAATTAAAGATAAAGAAAAGTCAGAGGCTGAAAAGAATGGTGTTACTTACACAGATTTTAAAATTGCCTTTGATGGAATTACTCTAGCAGTTAATAAAGACAATACATGGGTAGATACTTTAACAGTAGATGAGATAAAGAATATATGGTCTCCTGATAGCAAGGTCAAGACTTGGAAGGATATAAGAAATGAATGGCCAGCAGAAGAAATTAAATTCTACTCACCAGGAACAGATTCAGGTACATTTGATTATTTTACAGAAGAAATAAATAAAAAAAGTGGTGCAATAAGACAGGATATAACTCCTAATGCAGACCCTAATACGTTAGTACAAGGTGTTGCAGGAAATAAAAATGCCATGGGCTTCTTTGGATATTCATATTATGAAGAAAATAAGGATAAGCTAAAGGCTGTTAAAATTGATAATGGCAAAGGTGGAGTTGAACCTAGTTTTGAAACTATAAAAGATGGAAGCTATGCTCCATTATCAAGACCATTATTTTTATATGTAAATAATGAATCATTAAAAAGAGAAGAAATTAAAGAATTCTTAAAGTTCTATTTAAGTGAAGGAAAATCTATTATATCAGAAATCGGATATGTAGAGTTACCAGATGAAGATTATAATGTGGAATTAGGAAAGATAGAATAGCTTAGTTAAAGATGAATAATAAGGGGATAGCCTGTAGGCTATCCCTCCTTTAATTTATAAAATAAAGAAATTTTAATAAATTGTCTAATTTGAGGTTAAATTAATAAAAGCTAACATTCTGTTAACCTTGCCTTAACATTAGTTATAAGGAAGTTAACATTAAAACCATATAATTAAATCAATAACACGAGGAACACTGTAGGAGGAAAATATATGTCATCTAAAAGGAGAAATATTAATAAAAAAGAGTTCATAATAGAAAAGTTTTTGCAGGGATTTACATTATTAACTGTATTAACAACCGTAGCAATTATAGTTATTTTATCTAAAGAATCTTTTATATTTTTTAAAGATATAGGAATTGTAAGATTTTTTACAGAGAAGAGTTGGACTCCTCTTTTAGAACCTAAGCACTTTGGAATAATGCCACTATTAAACGGCACATTAATAATTGGAGTTACTGCAATTATAATTGCCATTCCTATAGGGTTAGGAGCAGCAATTTATCTAAGTGAATATGCACCAAAAAAAGTAAAAAATATACTTAAACCAATGGTGGAAATTCTAGCGGGTATACCATCTATAGTTTATGGATATTTTGCACTGACATTTATAACACCTTTACTTCAAAAAATCTTTCCTAACATAGAGATATTTAATGCTCTAAGTGCAGGAATTGCTGTAGGAATAATGATTATACCTATGATTTCATCTTTGAGCGAGGATGCTATGAGTTCTATATCCTCATCTGTAAGAGACGGCGCTTATGCATTAGGAGCAACAAAATTGGAAGTAGTAACAAAAATAGTTATACCAGGAGCAATATCAGGAATCATATCATCTTTTATATTAGCTATTTCAAGAGCAATAGGAGAAACTATGATAGTCGCAATTGCAGCAGGATCTAGGCCATCATTAACTTTAAATCCACTTAAAAGTATACAAACAATTACAGGATATATGGTTAATATAGCAATGGGAGATGTGCAAAGAGGGACTATAGAATATCAAACTATTTTTGCAGTAGGAACAGTATTGTTTTTACTTACATTTATATTGAATATCATTGCTAAAAAAGTAGTTAAAAAAGGAAAGGAGCTTCAAAATGTCTAATGAAGGATATGTTATAAATAAAACTTCCTCTAAGGAAAATCATAGAATTAAGGAAGAAAACAATTTAAAACGAAGAAAAATAAAAAATGCATTATGTAAATTCATATTTCTAGCTTGTACATTATTTGCGTTAATAACCTTAGCACTTCTTATGTTTTCTATAATAAAAGATGGAATTAAATATTTAGATATAAACTTTTTAACTAGTTTTCCATCAAGATTTGTAAGTAAGGCTGGAATATTACCAGCTTTTGTAGGCAGTATTTATTTAATATTTTTGACAGCATTAATTTCTTTTCCTATAGGAATTGGAACTGCTATATATATTGAAGAGTACATGAAAAAAAGTAGATTAAGAGAATTTTTAGAACTTAATATTTCTAACTTGGCAGGGGTTCCATCTATAGTTTATGGAATGCTTGGATTAGGAGTCTTTGTAGTAGTATTAGGCAGAGGAATGCTCACTGGGGCATTGACATTATCCTTATTAATATTGCCTACTATAATAATTACTACAGAAGAAGCTCTTAGAAATGTACCTATTGCAATTAAAGAAGGTTCTTATGCTTTAGGAGTTTCAAAATGGCAAAGTATAACAGGAGTTATCTTACCTTATGCAATGCCAAGTATATTAACAGGTACAATACTTTCCATATCAAGAGCATTAGGAGAATCTGCACCACTTATCATGGTAGGAGCTTTAAGCTATGTAGCCTTTTTACCAAAAGGACTTACAAGTTCATATACAGCACTACCAATACAAATTTACAATTGGACTTCAAGGCCACAAGCAGAATTTCAAAAATTAGCAGCATCAGGAATAATAGTACTACTTGTAATTTTATTAACTGCTAACAGTATAGCAATATTATTAAGAAATAAATATAATAAGAATTTACATTAAGACTAGGAGAGATAATATGACTTCTAAAATAAAAGTTGAGGATTTTAGCTTTTACTATGGTGAAAAAAAAGCCTTAGATAATATAAATTTGCAGATTGAAGAAAGAAAAATAATTGCATTAATAGGTCCTTCGGGATGTGGCAAATCTACATTTTTAAGAAGCTTAAATAGAATGAATGATTTTATAAATGATATAAACTATGAAGGAAAAATTCTTATAAATAATAATGATATCTTAACTGAAAATATAGATACAATTGAACTTAGAAAGTCAGTAGGAATGGTATTTCAAAAACCTAACGTTTTTCCAAAGTCTATATATGAAAATGTAATTTATGGTCCTAAGAGATATGGAATAAAAGATAAAAATAAATTAGATGAAATAGTGGAAAGTAGCTTAAAAAGAGCTGCACTTTGGAATGAAGTAAAAGATGTTCTAAATAAATCAGCTTTTAGATTATCTGGAGGACAACAGCAAAGACTATGTATTGCAAGAGCATTAGCCTCTAAGCCAGATATAATTCTTATGGATGAACCTACTTCAGCCCTAGATCCTATTTCAACATTAAAAATTGAGGAACTTATGGAAGAATTAAAGAAGAATTACACAGTAGTTGTGGTTACTCATAATATGGAACAAGCTGCAAGAACTTCAGATTATACAGCGTTCTTTTTAAATGGTAAACTTATAGAAATGGATATTACTAATAATATTTTTTCTAATCCTAAAAATAAAAAAACAGAGGATTACATTTCAGGTAGATTTGGTTAATATAACTGGAGGCAGAATATGAATAATATTAAAGTAGAAAATTTAAATTTATTTTATGGCGAAATGCAAGCTTTAAAAAATGTAAATATGGAGATAATGGAAAATAAGATAACAGCTCTTATCGGTCCTTCAGGCTGTGGGAAGTCTACATTTTTAAGAACATTGAATAGAATGAATGATTTTATAGATAATGTAACTATTAAAGGAAACATAAGCTATTTAAATGATAATATATATGAATACGATGTTATAAGACTTAGAAAAGAGGTTGGAATGGTATTTCAAAAGCCTAATGTTTTCCCTAAGTCTATATATGAAAACATAGTCTATGGTCCTAAAATCCATGGAATTAAAGATAAAAAACTTTTAGATGAAATAGTAGAAGAAAGCTTAAAGGCTGTAAACTTATATGATGAAGTTAAAGATAGACTTAATAAAAGTGCATTATCACTATCTGGTGGACAGCAACAGAGATTATGTATTGCTAGAACAATAGCAGTTAAGCCTAAGGTAATATTAATGGATGAACCTACTTCAGCCTTAGATCCTATTTCAACTTCAAAAATTGAAGAACTTATGGACAATTTAAAAAGTGAATACACTATTGTTATAGTAACTCATAATATGCAGCAAGCAGCTAGAATATCAGATTATACTGCATTCTTTTTTAATGGAGAAATTATAGAGTATGGAAAAACTAAGGATCTTTTTTATAAGCCTAAGGACAATAGAACAGAAGATTATATTACAGGAAGAATAAGTTAGGTGGTGAAATAATGTCAAGAAAATCTTTTGATACAGAGTTATTAGAACTTCAAAATCAATTATCTAACATGACTTTAGCAGTAAGTGAGCAAATAAAGGACACAATGGATGCCCTTATAAAGCAAGATGTGAACTTGGCAAAAGATATAATCAAAAAAGATGATATAATTGATGATTTTGAAAATGATATAGGAGATAAATGTGTGACTTTAATAGCTACGAGGCAACCATTAGCTACTGATCTAAGAACTATATTTACTATAAGTAAAATTGTAACAGATCTTGAAAGAATTGCAGATCATGCAGTGGATATTTCAAAAATTACATTACAACTTTGTGATGAAGAATATATAAAGGAACTTAGAGATATATCTAAAATGGGAGTTTTAGTTAGTAAGATGATAGAGGGCTCAATTGAAGCTTACTTAAATAAAAGTGAGGAAAAGGCACTAGAGATTTGTCGTATGGATGATCAGGTTGATAAATTATATAACAATGTATTTTCAGAGCTTTTGATGATAATGACTAAGAAACCAGAAGTAATAGAGCAAGCTACAAGATTGTTATTTGTTTGTAAGTTCCTAGAAAGAATTGGAGATCATACTACTAATATATGTGAATGGACAATTTATCTTCTAAGTGGTAAGAAAATTGATTTAAATGAATAAAAACGAGACAATATATGAAACATATCCCAAAATATAAATTATTTATCCGTAAAGGTTATTTTAACCAATTTGTAATATTTAATTTATATTATTGTAACTTTTAGAGTATTTAAACCTATTATAATTAAGTTACTAATAATCATATTAAAATAGGTAATAAATTTCACAATTACCTCCTAAAGATTAAAGAAAAATGCTTATTATCCTTAAGCATTTTTCTTTTGCAAAAAATCATATATTTCACTTTAAGTTATTTATAATTATTATTGTATTATAAAATTTTTCTATAAATTGTTCATTAAGCAAAGAGATATTCAAATTGATAATAGCCCTTATGCATTTACATTGACTATTGAATATAATTGATATATTATAACATAATAGCAGATATAATATGTTTTTTTGAAGATGATTAATATTAAAGTTATCATTGATAGAATTTAGTAACTTATAGAAGTAGTTCATAAAATATAAAATTAAAGATAAAACTAGATATAACAAATAATTGTTAAAAGTTTTATGAAAGCAATAATAATTGTATTTTAATTATTTTAAATATAAGTCAATATAAAATTTATATAATGCTAATTTTCAAAATTCAAATACTACTATTATTCTAAAATATAGTATAAAAACTAATAGAACAGGAGGAAGAAATGTGAAAAATTTAGTATCAAAGGTTCTTCCTAACAGCATAGCAGAAGAAGTGGAAATTGAATCAGGTGATAAGCTTATCAGTATTAACGGTAATAATGTTAAGGATATTATAGATTATAAATTCTTGATCACCGATGAGTATTTAGAGCTAGAAGTTGAAAAACCTAATGGTGAGGTATGGGAAATAGAAATAGAAAAGGATTATGATGAAGATTTAGGTATAGTATTTAAAGAAGCTATATTAGATAGGCCTATGAGCTGTCATAATAAATGTGTATTTTGTTTTATTGATCAATTACCAAGCGGTATGAGACAAACTTTATACTTTAAGGATGATGATTCAAGATTATCTTTTTTACAAGGAAATTTCCTAACTTTAACTAATATGAAGGAAGAGGATATTGAAAGAATAATAAAATATAGAATTAGTCCTATAAACGTATCTGTACATACTACAAATCCTGAATTAAGGATAAAAATGTTAAATAATAGATTTGCTGGCAACATATATGATATACTAAAAAGGCTAGCAGAGGCAGACATAAAGGTAAACACTCAAATAGTTTGTTGTCCTGACATAAATGATGGGAAAGAACTTATAAGAACTATTGAAGATTTATATGCTCTTTACCCAAGTGTGGAAAATTTAGCAGTAGTTCCACTAGGAATAACTAAATTTAGAGCTAATTTACCACATTTAAAACTATTCACTAAGGAAAATTCTAAGGAACTTATAGAAAGTATTAAAGTCCTTCAAGATAAATATGTAAAAGAAAGTGGAACTCCTTTTGTAAGATTATCTGATGAGTTTTATGTAATGGCTGGAATTGAACCTCCAAAAGAAGAACATTATGGAGGATATGAGCAGTTAGAAGATGGAATTGGAATGATAAGAATATTAAAAAATACCATAAAAGAACAAGTGGAGTATTTAAATAAAAAGGGTAAAGGTAACTTTACTATGATTACAGGGGTTTCTGCTAAGGCTGTCTTAGAGGAAGTTGCTAATAGTATAATGAAAGTAAATTCCAATATTAAAATTAATATAATAACGGTAGAAAATAAATTTTTTGGTACCACAATAACTGTAGCAGGACTTTTAACTGGTATAGATATAATCAATACTGCTAAGGAAGAAACACTAGGAGATTATATTATAATCCCAAATAATATGCTAAAAAAAGGATATGAGCTTGGAGAAGAGGTAGAAGGATTATTGCTAGATGATTATACTGTAAGAGATTTGGAGAAAATACTAAATAAAGAGTTTTTAGTGTGTGATTATGCTGGAGATGATCTAATCAATATACTAAATAAACATTTAGAGGAGGAGTAAAATGGGAAAGCCAATAGTTGCAATAGTTGGAAGACCTAATGTTGGTAAATCCACATTATTTAATAAATTAGCTGGAAAGAGAATAGCTATAGTTGAAGATACACCAGGAGTAACGAGAGATAGAATATATGCTGAAGCTGAATGGCTTAGACATAATTTTACAATAATTGATACTGGTGGTATTGAGCCACAAAATGAAGATATTATTATGGCACAGATGAGAAGGCAAGCGAACATGGCTATAGAAACAGCAGATGTTATTGTCTTTATAGTTGATGGAAAAGCTGGGCTTCATCCTTCAGATCATGAAGTAGCTCAAATGCTTAGAAAGTCTAAAAAACCAATAGTATTAGTTGTTAATAAAATAGATAGAATAGAACTAGAAGATAATGCTTTTGAGTTTTATAATTTGGGTATAGGAAATCCTATAGCAATATCTGCATCTCAAGGATTAGGTCTTGGAGATATGCTTGATGAAGTTGTTGCTCACTTTAATCCAGAGGATTTATCCGAAGAAGAAGAAGAATACATAAAAATTGCTATGATTGGAAAACCAAACGTAGGAAAATCCTCTCTTATAAATAAAATTTTAGGAGAGGAAAGGAATATTGTTAGTAATATTCCAGGAACAACAAGAGATGCTATAGATAGCAAAATAGAGACAGCAGAAGGTAAATTTACATTAATAGATACAGCGGGACTTAGAAGAAAGAGTAAAGTTAAAGAAGAAATAGAAAGATATAGTGTAGTTAGAACATTAGCTGCTATTGAAAGAGCAGACATATGTATTCTTATGATTGATGCTACTGAAGGCTTAAGTGACCAAGATGAGAAGATTGTAGGATATGCTCATGAGTTAAATAAAGCAATTATGGTTGTTGTTAATAAATGGGATTTGATAGAAAAAGATGATAAGACTATGAGAAACTTCCAAATGGATATTGCCAAAGGATTATCATTTATGTCTTATGCATCATATTTATTTATTTCAGCTAAAACTGGTCAAAGAGTAAATAAAGTTCTTCAGATGGCTAAAGAATGTTATGATAACTATAATAAGAGAGTAGCTACAGGAGTGCTAAATGATGTAATAAGTAGAGCAGTACTTATGAAAGAGCCACCAGTAGTAGCACTTAAAAGATTAAAAATATTTTATGTAACACAAGTAGATACAAAGCCGCCGACTTTTATATTTTTTGTTAATAATCCTAGCTTACTACACTTCTCTTATGAGAGATATTTAGAAAATCAATTGAGAGAGAGTTTTGACTTTAGAGGAACAGGTATTAAACTAATATTTAGAGAAAGAAAAGAATAAAAGAGTTTTGGGGAGATGATTTAAGGTTATGTTAAAGGTTACATTTTTAGGCGGAGGAAGCTTTGGCACTGCCTTAGGAGTTATGTTATCCAAAAAAGGAATAGAGGTTTCTATTTGGGCAAAGGATAGAGTTATAGTTGAGGATATAAATGTAAAAAGAGAAAATATAAAATATTTATCAAAGGTGGCAATACCTTCGAATATAACTGCTTATTCAGATATGGAGAAGGCAGTAAAAGATAGTGATATAGTTGTGCTAGCTGTACCATCTCATGCTATAAGAGATGTTAGTAAAAAACTATCACAATATATTAGCGGTTCTCAAATTGTAGCTACTGTTGCTAAGGGAATAGAAGGTGGAACTTTAAAAAGAATGTCAGAGATAATAGAAGAAGAAATAAAGAATATACCTGTAGTTGTAATTTCAGGTCCAAGTCATGCGGAAGAAGTGGCACAAGATATACCGACTACCATAGTTGTTTCCTCAAAGAATATGGAAGCAGCAAGTCGGGTACAGGATATATTTATGTCAAATAAATTTAGAGTTTACACAAATGATGATCTAATAGGAGTAGAAATTGGTGGAGCTTGTAAAAACATTATAGCATTAGCAGCAGGTATATCTGATGGAATTGGTTATGGTGATAATACAAAAGCTGCATTAATGACTAGAGGTATGAGTGAAATAATTAAGATAGGTATGAAGTTAGGCGGAAGAGCAGAAACTTTTTACGGACTTACAGGAATGGGAGATCTTATAGTAACTTGTACTAGTATTCATAGTAGAAATAGAAGAGCGGGAATATTAATAGGAAAAGGCATGACTAGAGAAGAGGCTACAAAAGAAGTAGGTATGGTAGTTGAAGGAATAAAAGCTTGCAAAGCCTTCTATGAATTAAAAGAAAGAGAACAAGTGTCTATGCCTATAACAGACACCTTATATAAGGTTCTATTTGAAGATAAAGACCCTAAATACGGAGTTTATGAATTGATGTCAAGAAACAAAAAAGATGAGCATAATTTTATGTTATAAAGAATATGTAAAGAAAGAAGAATTATCTTCTTTCTTTTTTAGCTCTCTATTTTAATCAATAGAGAATTGAAAATGGACAATTGACAACTCATAGACCCCCTCAAGATGTTAGACACTTCGTTCAAATGACTATACAATAAAAAAAGCAAGGTTGAGGGGGGAAAATATGACTACAAAATTTACAAGAAAGTTTACAGAAGAAGAACGAGTTGGAATTGTTAAGGAGCCATTGGAATATGGAAACAATGCTTTAGTTGCTGTAAAATATGATATTAATCCTAAATTGCTATCAACATGGAAAGGAAATTATAGGAGATATCAACAAACTTTGAAACCAAAGGAACCTAAGGAAGAAAATATAATTGTGAATTATAAGAAAGAGTATAAAAAACTTGTTGAAGAAAATAAACAGAAAAACCTAGAAATAGCAGTATTGAGAGAGTTATTAAAAAAAAGAAAATGAAATAGATTATTGGATTTAGCTATAATATTAATAATGTAAAAGTAAGTGACTTAGTAATACAAAAGTACATTATGGAGATAAAGTCCTGTGACCATGGACGACACTATGGTTACAAGAAGGTTACAGCAGTTCTTAAGTGAAGGTATTGCTTAAAGATAAACAAGAAAAAGGTATATCGGCTAATGAGTGTATTAGGGATGATACAGAAATCTAAGGAGCCAGTTACAAGATATAAACGTGGTTGTAAGAATCACTTAGTTAAACAGTCTAATCAACTTTGGGAGATGGACACAAAGTATGTGTATATTGCTGGTACACGTGAAGTTGCTTATTTAGCTTCAATTATTGATGTTTTTGATAGAAGTATTATAGCATGTAAGCTATCACCTTCTGCTAATGCTGAAGCAGCGCAAGAAGTATTGCTTATACATTATACAACAGAAGCATCAAAGATGCTGTTGACGGACTTACTGTCCGTACGGACAATGGTTCACAGTTTATAGCTCATGACTTTGAAAAGCTATGTATAAAAGAAAAGGTGATCCATGAAAGGATTCCAGTGCATAGCCCGAACTATAATGCACATATAGAGTCATATCATAGGTATCTTCAAGATGAGTGTCTAGTTGGTAAGATATTTAATAGTTTAGAAGAGGCGGAAGCTATCATTGATAAATATGTATATGGATATAACACGATACGAGTCCATTCATCAATAGATTATAGAACTCCTGATGAGTTCTAAAATCTAAAAAATTGTAATTTTAAGGATAATCTAGTAATTAGCATTTAGAGTCCACTTTTAGGGGCAATCCGACAATTACGGTTGAAATTAATTTTATAAATTAATTTCTTTAAATGGATTTTTTAATAAAAGTGACTGTATCACTTGAAAAATAAATCAACTCAAAACTTTTTCCCTAAAGAAGAAGTATCAATGATTGCCCATTGTCAATAGTTAATTCGTATTGTATAAGGTAAAGATTTTAATGATTTAATAACACAATTATATAAATCTATAGATTAAATTTGGAAGTAGTATATCTATAGATATTGATAAAAAATGAGAAGCTTTTTATTTTTCATTTTTAATTTTTATATAAGATTCTTATAGAGAGAATTAAAATATTATATGAATTAAAGTTCTAATTAATAAATCGATACCTTAAGAGTTCCCTAAATATTCACTAAAAAATTGGTATATTTAAAAGTTTTTTTCAATATATATATAGTGTTAATATTTAGTTACAGGAGGGTGGAACTTGGAAAACTTTGATATATACAAAGATATTGCTGAAAGGACTCAAGGGGACATATATGTAGGGGTAGTCGGCCCAGTAAGAACAGGAAAGTCAACCTTCATAAAAAGATTTATGGAGATGATGGTAATACCTAACATAGATAATGTCCATAAAAAAGAAAGAGCTAAAGATGAACTTCCACAAAGTGGTTCTGGCAAATCAATTCATACAACGGAACCCAAATTTGTGCCTAATGAAGCGGTAGAGGTTAAACTTGAAAATGGCACTAAGTTTAAGGTTAGAATGGTGGACTGTGTTGGATATATAGTTAAAAATTCTTTAGGATATAATGAAGAAAATGCACCTAAGATGGTAACTACACCTTGGTATGACTATGAAATACCCTTTGAAGAAGCAGCAGAAATTGGGACAAAAAAGGTTATAAATGAGCATTCTACTATTGGGATATTAGTAACTACTGATGGAACAGTAACAGGTTTAGAGAGAGGCGATTATGTTGAGGCAGAAGAAAGAGTTGTAGAGGAACTAAAAAGAATAAATAAACCATTTATAATGTTATGTAACTGTAAAGACATAAAATCTCCAGAAAGCATGGAACTTCAAAAAGAGTTAGAAGAAAAATATGATGTTCCAGTACAATTAGTTAATGTAATGGAAATGAATGAGCAAGATGTATCAGACATATTTAGTAATGTACTTAAAGAGTTCCCAGTTAAGGAAATCAACATAGATATGCCAGAGTGGATAGAGACCCTTAACGGTAAACATTGGTTAAAGATTAATTTTATGACTATACTTAGAGGAATGTGCAAAGACATATTTAAGGTAAGGGACATTAAAAGGGCTTTAGAATGTTTCGAGGGAGTAGAATTCTTATCAGGAATAAAAGTTAAAGAAATGAATATGGGTGATGGGACTGCCCAAGTCAATATAATTCCTAAACAGGAATTATTTTATAGAATTCTTGGTGAGGTATGCAATACTGAAATTAACAGTGAAGGTGACTTACTAAAGATGATGGAAAGCTTCTATAAAGCTAAGGTAGAGTATGATAAGATTGCAGATGCATTAATAGATGTAAATAATACAGGATATGGATTAGTTGCACCTCAATTGTCAGAAATGAAATTAGAAGTACCTGAGCTTATTAACAGTGGAAGCAAGAAAGGGGTTAAACTTAAAGCATCCGCTCCGTCACTTCACATAATTAGAGCAGATATAGAAACAGAAGTTCCTATTATGGGAAGCGAAAAGCAAAGTGAAGAATTTTACAAATCAATTCTTGATCAATTTGAAAATGATCCATCACAAATTTGGCAAAGTAATATGTTTGGTAAACCACTTGAGGTTTTGGTTAAAGAAGGACTTCAAAGTAAACTTTATAAAATGCCAGAAGATGTTCAACATAAGCTTCAAAAAACCCTTCAAAAAATTATTAATGAAGGTAGTGGCGGATTAATTTGTATAATTTTATAGTACATGTTTTATTAGTCTAAATAATAGCTATGAGTTGAAAATTAACTCGTAGCTATTATTTTTTTTGAAAAAATTGAAAAATAAATTAAATTATGTAAAGTGAGTTTCTTCTTAGTAAATTTTTAAAAATCTGTTATAAAAACTTGAAAGGCTTTGATAATAGGTTTAACTATAATTTTTTATCTTTCATTCTTAATTTTTAATTCATAAATAAGAATTTTCGTTATGAAAATTGAAATATTATATAAAATTTGATCAATAAACTAATAAATTAATATAAATTTATTATATAAAACTTTATTTTATGAAAATAACTACATATTAATTTATAAATACCAAAAATAAAAATAACTTCATAAATTAATAAAAACCTTATAGGATAAGAGGGTTTCTTAATGCAGATAATAAGATTATAAAAGAAAATTATTATCTAAGGAGGAGAAATTCTATGAAAAACATAAATCAAATGATTGAAGACGGATATAAAATTATGAAATTTAAAAGAGATGTTGATTTAATTTCCGGAAGCGAAATAGGTGAAGTAGAAATGAAAGCCTTAGATGGTAAATTATATGTTGTCACTATAGATGACAATGGAGCGGATGATATAGAAAAAGAAATGTTTAAATATTTAAGAAATGATTAATATAATTCATGAGAGTAGTTTATTGCAAAATTATAGAAAATGATTTCGCAATATAAATACTCTCTTTTTTTATTATTAAAGGAAGAATCCTATCTATGAAGAATTTATTAATAGGAATTATTTGATTATTTTACATATAATGTTTTAAAATTTGCGAAATTGTTTGGTTTTAAATTTAAAGGGTTTAAATATTTTAAATATGTTGTAAAATATTTATGAAATAATAATCTAATAAACTTAAATAAAAAAACTTTTACATATCTATATTTGACCAATTTAGGAGGTACTTATAATGAAAAAAGTAGTTGTTATTTTCAATGGTGGTACAATATCAATGAAGGTTGACCCAAGAATACAAGCAGCAGTTCCAACTTTAAGCGGAGAAGAAATAATGTCCATGGTAACAGGAATAGAATCCTATGCAAAGGTGGAATCATATAATTTTTCAAGCTTACCTAGTCCTCATGTTACACCAGATCTTATGCTTGAACTTTCAAAATATGTTAGATCATTTTTAGAGAAAGAGGATGTAGATGGAGTGGTTGTTACCCATGGCACAGATACTTTAGAGGAGACAGCATATTTTTTAAATCTAACAATTAAAAGTGAAAAACCAATAGTAGTTACAGGCTCTATGAGAAATAGTTCTGAACTAGGATATGATGGACCATCAAATTTGGCAGCAGCAATATGTACGGCAACTTCAGAGGAATCTAGGGGAAGAGGTGTATTAGTATGTTTAAATAACGAATTAAATGCTGCAGGTGAAGTTACAAAATCACATTCAATGCATTTGAATACTTTTCAAAGTCCTGAGTTTGGACCAATAGGCATTGTTGATGATAATAAGGCAATTTTTTATAGAGAAAGCTTAAATCATGAATATATACCTACAGATAAAATAGAAACTAAAGTGGATTTAATAAAAGCTTGTGCAGGAATAGATGGAAAGCTTGTAGATTATTGTATAGAAAGTGGTGCAAAAGGTTTAGTAATAGAAGCTATGGGAAGAGGTAATATTCCACCTCAGATGGCTGCTTCTGTTAAAAAGGCTGTTAAAAAAGGAATACCAGTAGTATTAGTTTCAAGATGCTATAAGGGAAGGGTCTTAGATAGTTATGGATATGAAGGTGGAGGAAAAGATTTAAGAACTGGTGGAGTTATATTTGCAGATAGTTTACCAGGACAAAAAGCTAGAATAAAACTTATAGTAGCATTGGGAAAAACAAATGATATGAATGAAATAAGGGAAATTTTTGAGGAAGGACATTATAAATACGAATAAAGTAAATATAATTTAATAGAATGTACGCAAAAACTGTTGACATAGTAAAAATATGTTGGTAATATTTATTTGTACGAATAATACATTGAAAAATGTTATTATAATTCATATTTGTACGAATGATATATCAATGTCACATGGTTTTTTATTGTAATAGTTGTGTACAGTGTATAAAGATTAACCATTAGTACATATTCTAGTGGTTAATTTTCATTTGTAATAAGTTAATAGAAGTAAACTATTAACTATAAAAATTAGCAATTTGGGAAAACTTTAATTAGAAAGATGAATTATCAAACTTATTTTAATAATATTTTCTTAATTTAAAATGATGGATTAAAAAATTGTGATTTTATCACATTTCGCTCTAATAAATTAAAAAAATTAAGGAGGCTACAATGGAAAAAATTTTTAAACTAAAAGAAAATGGTACTGATGTTAAACGTGAAGTTATAGGTGGTATAACAACATTCTTAACAATGGCTTATATTATAGCAGTAAATGCAGATATTCTTGGTACAGAAGGTGTAGGAATGCCAGCAGGAGCAATTGTTACAGCAACTTGCTTAACAGCAGGGATAACTACTATATTCATGGGTTTATATGCAAACTTACCCTTTGCTCTAGCGTCAGGAATGGGATTAAATGCTTTCTTTGCTTTTTCTGTAGTTCTAGGAATGAATATTTCTTGGCAAGTAGCGTTAACAGCAGTATTTGTAGAAGGTATAATATTTATATTACTATCATTAACCAATGTGAGAGAAATGGTTGTTAATGCAATACCAACAAATTTGAAATATGCGGTAACAGCAGGTATAGGATTGTTTATAGCTTTTATAGGATTTAGCAATGCAGGAATAGTTGTTTCAAGTGAAGCAACAAAGCTGGCAATGGGAGATTTATCAAGTCCAACAGTTATAATTGCAACAATAGGAATATTACTTACAGTTATTTTATCTAAAAAAAATGTAAAAGGTGCTATACTTTGGGGACTATTAGGAAGCTCAATAGTAGCATGGATTTACGCGTACATATCACCAGAAGCAGCAGCAAGTCATATGATATTTACACCTAATGGTATATTTAAATATGAATCTTTAAAACCTATAGCTTTTAAATTAGATTTTTCATATTTATTAGATCCATCAAAAATATCATCATTTATGACAGTAGTATTTACATTTTTATTTGTAGATTTTTTTGATACTGTAGGAACTTTAGTAGGTGTAGCGTCTAAAGTTGGAATGGTTGACGAAGAAGGAAGAGTTAAAAATGCAGGAAAAGCATTATTAGTAGATGCCATTGGAACAACATTAGGTGCAGTAGCAGGAACTTCAACAGTTACCACTTATGTTGAAAGTTCAGCAGGGGTTGCAGTAGGTGCAAGAACGGGACTAGCTTCAGTAGTAACAGGAATATTATTTTTAATAGCATTATTCTTCTCACCAATATTTGTAGCAATACCAGGTTGTGCAACAGCACCAGCACTTATTATAGTTGGGTTTTATATGATTGATAGCATCAGAAAAATTGACTTTTCTGATTATACAGAAGGAGTCCCAGCATTCCTTACATTATCTTTAATGCCATTAACTTATAGTATAGGAGACGGTTTAACAGTAGGGGTAATATCCTATGCATTAATTAATCTTTTAAGTAATATATTTGGAAAAGAGAAAAAGAAAGTATCTTTAGTAATGTATATATTAGCAATAGTATTTATAGTAAAGATAATATTTGCCTCACACTAATAAAAATAAAATACTCCTTGGATAAAATATTCCAAGGAGTATTTTTTTAATTCACAATGCACAATTCACAATGCACAATTAAGGATGAAATTATTTTTAGTTAAAATAATTTCTTTAAATTTATTTTTAACTAGCAATGAAATTGCTAGTTTTATGGCGAACACTGTTCACCGCTACAGACAATCAATTTTAAATTTCTCAGCTTCTGCTGAGAAATATCCATAATTGTGAATTTTGCATTGCGAATTGTGAATTGGATAAAGTTGATATATAATAATTAACAACTATTAGAAAATATCCGTATTTATGGAACCTTTCATATGAGTTATGAATAGCATAATTTATAACATAAAAGATAGGGTGATTAAATATGAAGATAAACAATAGAATAAGCAATTTACAACAGTATCATTTTAAAATACTTGATGAAATTAAGAAGAAAAGAAAAGAAGATGGTAAAGTGGTTGTAGATTTGAGTATTGGTGATCCAGATTTAGATGTTCATCCAAATATATTAAAGGCACTAGTTGATGGATTTAATATTGAGGGCTTTAACAAATATCCGCCTTATGATGGCACTTTAGAGCTTAAAAAAGAAGTTATTAGGCACTATAAAGATACTTTCAATGTAGATTTAACCCTAGATGAGGTTATTATTTTAATTGGCTCTAAAGAGGGGATAAGCAGTATTATACCGGCAGTTTGTGATATTGGAGATGTTGTTTTAGTGCCAGAGCCGGGTTATCCTGTTTATTCAATAGCTTCAAATTTATGGGGTTGTACGCCTCATACTATTCCTCTAAAGGAAAAGAAGAGGTACTTAATGGAGCTTAAAGAAATTCCAGAAAATATTTCTAATAGAGCTAAGTTGTTTTTTATCAACTATCCTAATAATCCCACAGGAGCAACTGGTAATGAAGAATTTTTTAGAGAAATTATTGCATATTGTAGAGAAAAAAATATAATACTATGCAATGATGCAGCATATAATGAAATAATTCCCTTGGAGGAAAAACCTATAAGTATACTTCAGTTTGATGAAGAAAAAAAATCCGTTGAATTTGGAAGTTTTTCTAAATTGTATAATATGACAGGATTTAGAATAGGTTATGCTGTAGGATCAAATGAAGTAATAAATGCACTGTCTAAAATTAAAAGTAATTTAGATTCTGGTCAGTTTATTCCAATACAAAAGGCTGCACATGCTTCTTTAAATCTAGATGAGGAATATAAAAATAATATTAAAAAAACTTATGCTGAAAGAAGAAGTGAAGTAGAAAAAATATTAAAAGAAAAGAATATTAAATTTTTTAGCACTAATGCAACCTTTTATATTTGGTGTAGAACTCCTAAAGATTATACTACCTATGAGTTCTGCTCAGAGCTTATAAATAAGCATGGGATTGTTGTAACACCAGGATCAGTATTTGGAGATTTAGGGTACGACTACTTTAGAATATCTTTAACTAATGACATAGAAACTACAAGAAATGCACTTTTAATGCTTGACAAATATAATTAAAAGTTATAAAAATGATTATATGTCTATAATTAAAATAATTAGTAGTAGAGGCAATGTTGCCTCTATTATTGTTGAATAAATTTGTTTTTCTTTAAATATCTAAGAAATATTCCAATTTACTAATTAATACTTACACTTTTAGCTTGAAATTGATGTTATAAGTTTTGTATAATAGGTATTAAAGAATTTACAAAGAAGTCGGAAGGATGCGTTTTTTATGATTAAAAGCATGACAGGCTTTGGGCGTGGAAGTGGCAGTGATGGCCACTCAAATTTTATTGTAGAAATAAAAAGTGTTAACCACAGATATTTCGAACTAAATGTAAGGATGCCTAGAGCGTTAATTTCATTAGAAGACAACATTAGAAAGGTTGTTAGTGAAAAAATTAAAAGAGGTAAAGTTGATATATTTATAACACAAAATTATCATGATAAAGAAAATGTAGAGGCAGTTTTAAATGAAGAACTTGTTAAAAGTTATATGAACTGCCTTAAAACAATTCAGTCCATGTATGATTTAAGAGATGATATTTCGATAACAAATCTAGCTAGATTCCCTGAGGTTATCAATTTAAAGCAAAAAGAAGAAAATTTAGAAGAAGCTTGGAAAGAGCTTCAAGTATCCTTAGATGAAGCATTAAATTCATTAGTACATATGAGAGAGAGTGAAGGTATAAAATTAAATCAAGATATTAATCATAGATGTGATTTAATTAAAAAATTTACCAATATGATTAGCAAAAGAGTACCAATGGTATCCGTAGAGTATAGAGATAAATTAACTAAAAAGGTTAAGGAGCTTTTAGAGGAATCTCAATTAGATGAAAATAGAATTGCTATGGAAGTAGTACTCTTAGCTGATAAAACAGGAATAGATGAAGAAATTGTAAGACTAAATAGTCATATTTGTCAAATTGTGGAAACTCTACAATTAGAAGAACCTGTTGGAAGAAAATTAGATTTTATAGTTCAAGAAATGAATAGAGAAAGTAATACTATAGCATCTAAAGTTAATGATTTAGACATTACTAACTTAGCTGTGGATATTAAAAGTGAAATTGAGAAGATCAGAGAGCAAGTTCAAAATGTAGAATAATAGGAGGTAACTAATGGGTATAAAATTAATAAACATAGGATTTGGAAATATAGTTTCTGCCAATAGATTGGTTGCTATAGTAAGTCCAGAATCAGCACCAATTAAAAGAATAATTCAAGAAGCAAGGGATAGAGGTATGCTTATTGATGCTACATATGGCAGAAGGACTAGAGCAGTAATCATAACAGACAGTGACCATGTAATCTTATCAGCAGTACAACCAGAAACTGTTGCGCATAGATTGTCTTCTAAAGAAGATGAGCATATAGAAGAGGTCGATGAATAAAATGGGAGTTAAAGGTCAATTATTAGTTATATCTGGTCCTTCAGGAGCAGGAAAAGGTACTGTATGTAAGTCACTGTTAGAAAAGAATGATATATGGATATCAGTATCAGCTACAACTAGAAAGCCAAGGAATGGAGAAATAGATGGAGTAAACTATTTTTTTATAGATAAAGATGAGTTTTTAACAAAGATAGATAGTAATGATTTTTTAGAATATGCAGAAGTCTATGGAAATTATTATGGTACTCCAAAATCTAAGGTTTTTGAAGTGTTGGAAAGTGGAAAAGATGTAATACTAGAAATTGATATTCAAGGTGCATTAAAGATAAAATCTGCTTATCCAGATGGAGTGTTTATATTTATACTGCCTCCGTCAATGGAAGAATTAAGATCTAGAATTACCAATAGAGGTAGTGAGACACCAGAATCTTTAAAGACTCGATTAAATTCTGCTTATGAGGAAATTTCTTTTGCCTCAAAGTATGATTATGCAGTAATTAATGATGAAGTTAATGAAGCAGTTAAGAAAATTGAGAGCATAATAATTGCTGAAAAATGTAGAGTATATAAAATAAAAGATGAAATATTAGGGAGGTTCTAATACATGAACAATTCAATGATTAATCCATCAATAGTAGAATTATTAAAAAAAGTTGATAATAGGTATTCGCTAGTAGTTGCAGCTTCTAAAAGAGCAAGACAATTAATAGAGGGCAAGGAGCCATTAATAACTGTAGATTCAACTAAACCTGTTACAATTGCTATTAATGAAATAAACGAGGGTGCAATTGAAACTGAAACTACGAAAGAAGGATTAAAGTAAAATGTTAAAAGAAAAAACAGTTGTTATAGGGGTTAGTGGCGGAATAGCTGTTTATAAAGCTTTAGATGTTATAAGCAAATTAAGAAAAAGGGACATTAATGTTCATGTTATAATGACTAAATCATCTACAGAGTTTGTAACACCACTTACCTTTCAGTCATTAAGTCAAAATATGGTTATAACAGATATGTTTGCAGAGCCAAAGGCTTGGGAAATTCAACATATTTCTTTAGCTAAAAAAGCAGACCTTGTAGTGGTTGTGCCTGCAACTGCTAACATTATTGGAAAGGTTGCTAATGGCATAGCGGATGATATGCTTTCAACTACAATAATGGCTACAAAAGCGCCAGTTATTTTTGCACCAGCCATGAATACTAATATGTATAATAACCCTATAGTGCAAGATAATATGAATAGGCTAAAATCCTTTGGATATGAATTTATATCTCCAGCTAGTGGAAGATTGGCATGTGGAGATGTTGGAGATGGAAAGCTTCAAGATACAGATTTAATAGCAGAAACTATTATTAGTAAGCTTTATGAGAGAAAGGATCTAAAGGGGAAAAAAGTTTTAGTCACAGCAGGGCCAACTATATCGCCGATTGATCCTGTAAGGTATGTTACTAATGGCTCTAGTGGTAAGATGGGATATGCTATTGCAGAAGAAGCTAGAGACAGAGGTGCGGAGGTTACATTGATAAGTGGACCTTCTAGCTTAAAAACACCCTTTGGAATAAATATTATTAAGGTTACAACTAATGGGGAAATGTATGATGAAGCAATAAATCACTTTAAAAACTGTGACATAGCTATAAAGTCAGCAGCAGTTGCAGATTATAAAATTAAAAATTATTCTAATACAAAGATTAAAAAAGGTGATGGTAATCTAGTATTAGAATTTGAAAGAGATAATGATATACTAAAAAAACTTGGAGAGTTAAAAGAACATCAAATTTTAGTAGGATTTGCTGCTGAAAGTAATGATGTAATAAAAAACGCTACAGGTAAATTAGAAAAGAAAAATCTGGATTATATTGTTGCAAATGATATTACTGATAGCTTTGGTAAGGACAGTAACAAGGTAACTATTATTAAGCGAGATAAAACTTCTATTACATTAGGTGCTATGAGTAAAAGAGAAGTAGCAACGGAATTATTTAATATTATTACAGAGAATGATTTATAAAAAGCGACTTTGTCGCTTTTTATTTTTAAAAATGCAGAAATTTTCATTTAGAGGTTTAAAATATTTAAAAAAACAACAAGATTTTATTTCATATGCTTAAAATGATATAATATTTAAAGTTAGTTTTAAAGGAGGGATACTATGAATGATTTTGCAGGAATTATTGTTAATAATGAGGCAATAAAAGTTGATAAAATATTTACATACAAAATTCCTAGTAGCTTAAAGGATAAGCTATCTTTAGGACATAGAGTAAAGGTTCCCTTCGGATTAGGAAATAAATTTATTGATGGATTTGTAATGAAACTTTATAAAAGTCACGATTTACAAGAAGAAAATTTTTCTAAAATGAAAACAATAAAAGAAATCTGTGATGATTTCCTAGTAATAAGAGAACAGGATATAGAGCTCATTGAAACAATGAGAAAAAAATATCTTTGTACTTATTTAGAATGTATAAAGGTAATAATACCTAATGGTATTACAAAAGGAATGAAGTTTAAAACTAAAATGGTAATTTCATTAGGAAAAGCTTTGGAAGAAAAATATTTGAAAGAAAATTATATGAATATTTATAGTTTTATAAAAGAGAATAATGGAATATATAATAAAACAGAGCTTACAAAAGAAATGGGATTTTCATTATCTTCTATAAACACATTAATTAAATATGGATTTTTAATAGCAGAAGAAAGTATCATTTATAGATATAATGACAAACTCTATAAAAACTACGATAAAAAAATATTAAATGATGTTCAAAGAAAAGCTGTAGATATAATATTAAATTCTAAAAATAATAAATTTTTACTTCATGGAGTTACAGGTAGCGGAAAAACAGAAATTTATATGAATTTAGTTAGTAATATGATGGATAAAGGGAAAGATTCTATAATTTTAATTCCTGAAATTTCTCTAACTCCACAGATGGTAGAACGTTTTAAGGGACGTTTTGGAAAAGATGTGGCTATATTTCATAGCAAATTAAGTGATGGAGAGAAATTTGATGAATGGATGAGGGTAAAAAGTGGAAAAGTAAAGATAGCAATAGGTGCTAGATCAGCAATTTTTTTACCTTTTAAAAACTTAGGTCTCATTGTTATTGATGAAGAGCATGAGGGAAGCTATAAGTCCGATAGTGATCCTAAATATATAGCTAAAGAAATTGGAGAATTAAAATGTACAATAGAAAATTGCAAATTAGTTTTAGGTTCTGCTACACCTTCCATAGAAAGCTATTATAAGGCACAGGAACGAATATATGAACTTATAACCATTGATGAAAGAGCAGATAATGCAAAGCTGCCTAAGATTTATCTTTCTGATATGAGAGAAGAACTTATAAATAATAATAAAACCATTTTTAGCGAAGTGCTTTATGAAAATATAGGTAAAGCCTTAGAAAACAAGGATCAAATATTATTATTTTTAAATAGAAGGGGATATTCTACTTTTGTATCTTGTAGATCTTGTGGATATGTGTTTAAATGTCACAATTGTGACATATCTTTAACTTATCATAATTCTTATGAAGCATTAAGTTGTCATTATTGTGGTGCTAAGGTTCCACAGGTAAAAACTTGCCCTAAATGTAAAAGTAAATACGTAAAATATTTTGGAATAGGTACAGAACAATTAGAAGCTCAAGTTAAAAAGGCTTTTCCAATGGCTAAAACCTTGAGAATGGATTTTGATACCACAAGACAAAAGGATTCTTATGAAAATATATATAAGTCTTTTAAAAATGGTGAAGCAGATATACTGATAGGAACTCAGATGATAGCAAAGGGTTTAGATTTTCCAAATGTGACTTTAGTTGGAATTATTGCAGCTGACCTGTCTTTGAACCTACCAGATTATCGAGCTAATGAAAGAACATTTCAACTTATAACCCAGGTATCAGGAAGAGCAGGGAGAGGAAAAAAAGAAGGAAAAGTAGTAGTTCAGACTTATAACCCTGACAATCTAAGCATAAAATGTTCTGTAGAGAATAATTATAAGGGCTTTTATAATGAAGAAATTAAGCTTAGGGAGATTCTTAAATATCCTCCTTTTACTAAAATTATGTGTATAAACCTTAGTAGTAAAAAGGAAGATCTATTAATAAAAAATATACAAAATATATGTAACAAATTAAGGTTTCACCTAGAAAAAAATGATAAAATTGAAATATTAGGACCTTGTCCGTGTGGTATTTCAAAGATAAAAAATGCTTATAGATGGCAAATTGTAATCAAAGGAAATTTTAGCGAAGATTTAGCTCTTGGAATTAAAAATTTTATTTATGAAGAATTAAGTAATGTTTATAATGACATAAGAGTAAGTATAGATGTAAATCCAAATAATATGCTATAAAGGAGAGAAAAGATGGCTATAAGAAATATTAGAACTAAAGAAGATGAAGTCTTAAGAAAAAGAAGCAAAGTCGTGACAAATATAGATGATAGACTTTTGACTTTAATTAATGATATGAAAGAAACCATGTATGCTTCTAATGGTGTTGGACTTGCAGCACCGCAAGTGGGAATATTAAAAAGAGTAGTGGTTGTAGATATAGGAGATGGTCCTATAGTTTTAATAAATCCTGAAATAATTGAAAAAAGAGGAGAAGTTACAGATATAGAAGGATGCTTAAGTGTTCCAGGGGAACAAGGCGAGGTTAAAAGACCTAAATATGTTAAGATTAAAGCGATGAATGAAAAAGGTGAAGAGATATTGTTAGAAGGTGAAAATTTTCTTGCTAGGGCCTTTTGTCATGAAATTGATCATTTAGATGGAATACTTTATATAGATAAAATTGTAAAGGAACAGGAGGCATAATATGAAAATAGTATTTATGGGAACTCCAGACTTCTCAGTACCATCTCTAAAGGCACTAATTGATGAATTTGAAGTTATGGCTGTATTTACTCAACCAGATAGACCAAAAGGAAGAGGGAAGGCATTAGCAATGTCTCCAGTTAAGGAAGTAGCATTAGAGCATAATATTCCTGTTTATCAGCCAGCAAATTTAAGAAAAGAACCAGAAATGATAGATATGCTTAAGAAAATGGAGCCAGATTTTATAATTGTAGTTGCTTTTGGGCAGATACTTTCAAAGGAAGTTTTAGAGATTGCTAAATACGGATGTATAAATCTTCATGCTTCATTACTTCCTAAATTTAGAGGTGCAGCACCTATAAATTATGCAATCATGGCAGGTGAAGAAAAATCTGGAAATACTACTATGCTTATGGATGTAGGATTAGACACAGGAGATATGCTTTTAAAAAATGAAGTGGAGATTGATGAAGATATGACTTTTGGACAGCTTCATGATGTTTTAATGGAAAGTGGAAGTTCTCTACTCGTAGAAACTATAAAAAAGTTATCAAAGGGAGAAATTGCAGGAGAAAAGCAAGAGGATTCAAAAAGTTGTTATGCTCATAAGTTAAGTAGAGAAATGGCTAATATCGACTGGAATAAATCCTCAGTAGAAATACATAATTTTGTAAGAGGATTAAATCCTTTTCCAATAGCCTACACTTTTTATGAAGATAAGATGATGAAAGTAATATCTACTAAACTACTACAAGAAGAAAGTAGTAAAAAGCCAGGAACGATTTTAAAGGTAAATAATGAAGGAATTAGAGTAGCAACAAAAGATAAAGTTATATTAATAACGAAAATACAATTCCCGAATAAAAAGCCATTAGAAGTATCTGAGTATATTAAAGGAAATAAAATTGAAGAAAACATAGAGTTAAGAAATAAAAATAAAGAATAAGAATTAAAATTAGAATAATAATTATTTATAAATCTTTAGTATTAATACTTAATTCTCAATTAGGGCATCTTAAATAAAGAATGCTAGATATTACAAAGTTTTAAAAAAGACAACTAAACTAAAATAAGGAGGTTTTATTATGTTCGGTTATTATGGTTATTATTATGATCCTACTATGTTGATTTTGATTCCAGCGCTAATAATTGCTATGTGGGCACAATTTAATATTAAATCTACTTTCAACAAATACTCTAAAATTTATAGCTCTATGGGATATAAAGGTAAGGATGTAGCAAGAATCATTTTAGATGCTCATGGATTATTTGACATTCCAATTGAGATGGTAAGGGGGAAATTAACTGATCATTATGACCCTGAAAAGAAAGTAGTTAGACTATCTCAGGAAGTTTATGAAGGAACTTCACTAGCATCTATAGGAGTGGCAGCTCATGAAATAGGTCATGCCATTCAACATAAAGAAAACTACGGACCTATAAGATTAAGAACAGCTCTAGTACCAGTGGCTAGTTTAGGTTCTAATGCTTCTTGGATATTATTCTTTATGGGAATAATTTTTAGTATTAAACCCCTAATTACAGCAGGTATAGTATTATTCTCAGCAGTAGTTTTATTCCAAGTAGTAACATTACCAGTAGAATTTAACGCTTCAAATAGAGCAATTGCAGTGCTACAATCTAAGGGTATTTTAGTAGGTGATGAAATTAATGGAGCAAAAAAGGTTTTAAATGCTGCAGCATTAACTTACGTAGCAGCAGTGATAACTGCACTTGCACAATTAGCTAGATTAATACTTTTAAGTAGAAGAAATGATTAAGATATCTTGAAAAAATAACAAGTCAGTATGTAAGTCTTTTATATAGGGATACAATGTGAAAACTTAAAATATGCTATGGAAAATAAGTTTTATATAAAAACAGTTTAAATCCTTAGGAATTAAGGATTAATAATGAAGAATGAAGAATTCAGGAAAAAATTCACTAAAGGTGAATTTCTTAAAATAAAATTTAGTTTAAGAAAACTCCAAAGGCTTTGGCTGTGGAGTTTTAACCATAATTCTTCATCTTTAATTCTTAATTTTTAATTCATGATGAAAAATTTTTGTTATGGAAATTAAAATCATGTATAAGTTAAATTTTGATTGTGGAACCCTATATCATACTGTGCTGTCAGAACCCACTCATAGAGGACTATGAATGGAATCTAAAGCATCTTTGGACTTGTTATTTTCTTTCAGATGTTTAAATAATTGAAAATAGAGGTAAGACGATGAGTAACGCTAGAAAAATAGCAACAGAAATAGTAAGTCAGGTCTTTACTAATAAAGCTTACTCTAATATTGTTTTAGGACTAGAGCTTAACAATAGTAATTTAAGTGAAGTAGATAAAGCATTGGTTACAGAGATAGTATACGGTACTATCAAATATAAATATTCAATAGATAAAATTATTCAAAACTTTACAGGAAAAAATTTTAATAAACTAGAGAATTTTGTATTAAATATACTTAGGATTTCAATATATCAAATAAAATATTTAGATAAAATTCCTGATTTCGCAGTAGTGAATGAAGCAGTGAACCTTACTAAAAAAAATGTATCAGTAGGTGCTTCTAAATTAGTAAATGGAGTTTTACGAAATTATTTAAGGAATTTAGATAAGCAATATTACAATGATAATGAAATAGAAAAATTAGCTTTTCTTTATTCATTTCCACAGTGGCTTATAAAGCATTTTATAAGCCACTATGGAATGGATAATGCAGAAAACATACTGAAGGGCTTAAATGAAAGGCCAGCTATAACATTAAGAGTAAACTCATTAAAAGGAGATTATGAGGAAGTATTTGAAGCTTTAGAGAAAAATAAATATGATATAATGGAAGGGTATGTTTGTCCAGAAGCCATTAGAGTGGTAAATGGAAGAAGTATTGAAGCCAATCCATTATTTAAAGATGGATACGTAACAGTGCAGGACGAAAGTGCTATGCTAGTTGCACCTTCAATGGATATAGAAGAAAATATGACAGTTTTAGATTTATGCAGTGCACCAGGAGGGAAGACTACTCATATCTCAGAGATTATGAATAATACTGGCAAAGTATTAGCTTTTGATATTCATGAAAATAAATTATCGCTAATTCTTTCCAATGTACAGAGATTAGGAATAAAAAACATAAATTGCAGTACTTTAGATGCTACTATATATACTAGTGAACTAGAAGATAGCGGAGATAGAGTACTTATTGATGTTCCTTGCTCAGGGCTTGGAATTATAAGGAAAAAACCAGAGATAAAATATACTAAAACTTCTAAAGAGTTAAAAGAAATAGTTAAAATACAAAAAGAGATTATGAAAAATGCAGCAAAGTATGTAAAAAAGGATGGAGTTATATTATATTCCACTTGTACACTAAACAAAGAGGAAAATGAAAATAACATACAATGGTTTTTAAAAAATCATCCTAACTTTAAATTAGAACCATTGTTTTATGGAAATGTAGATAACGTAATATATAGTGAAGAAGGATATGCAACCATATTACCAAACAAATACATGGATGGTTTCTTCATAGCAAAAATACGTAGAATATGGTAGGTGCATTATGCAAAATATATTAGACTTAAACTTACAAGACCTTAAATCATGGATGAAAGAAAATAATGAAAGTGAATTTAGAGCAAAACAAGTTTTTGATTGGATATATAAATATGTATATGACTTTAAAGATATGAAGAATTTACCTAAGAGCTTAAAAGAAAAATTGGAAGATAAATTTTATGTAGGTGTACCTGAAATAGTTGAAACTTACAATTCAAAGGCGGGAGATACTAGAAAGCATCTTTTTGCATTAAGAGATAACAATCTAATTGAATCTGTAGTTATGCAATATAGTCATGGGAATTCTATATGTGTATCTACTCAAATTGGTTGTAGAATGGGATGTAAGTTTTGTGCATCCACTATAGACGGTGTAGTTAGAAGTTTAACCAGTGGAGAAATATTAGGTCAAGTTATTAAGGCACAAGAGAGCTTAGGTGACAGAATTTCAAATGTAGTTTTAATGGGGAGTGGGGAACCACTAGATAACTTTGATAATGTAATAAAGTTTTTAGAGAATGTAAATTCAGAATATGGTCTAAATATAGGACAAAGACATATAACCTTATCTACCTGCGGAATTGTTCCTAAAATTAAAGAACTAGCAGATAAAAATCTACAAATAACTTTAGCAATTTCACTTCATGCACCAAATGATGAATTAAGAAGGCAAACTATGCCTATTGCTAAGGCTTATTCTATTAAAGAATTATTAGAGGCTTGTAACTATTATATTGAAAAAACTAATAGAAGAGTTACTTTTGAATATGCATTGGTAAGAGGAGTTAATGACAGCATAGAAAATGCACAGGAGCTTTCAAAAATTTTAAAAGGTATGCTTTGTCATGTTAATTTGATACCTATAAACGAAATAAAAGAAAGTAGCTTAAAGAAAGCCAATTTAGAAGATGTAAATAGATTTAAAAATATATTAATTAAAAATGGAATAGAGACAACAGTTAGAAAGGAAATGGGCTTAGACATAAATGCTGCTTGTGGACAACTTAGAAGAAGTTATTTAGAGAAAAAGGAGTTATAGGAATGGGGAGATTAATAGGGATACAGTCTGATGTTGGAAACAAAAGAAGTTTAAATGAGGACTTTGTTGGATACTTTGAAGAAGACAGTATGGCTATTTATGGTATAGCCGATGGTATGGGGGGGCATAATGCCGGAGAGGTTGCAAGTAAACTTGCTTTAGAAATTGTTATAGGATATATAAAAGAACATAAAGATGAAGAACCAGAAAAAACATTAGTTGAGGCTATCAATAAAGCAAATCATAATGTATATAAGCATGCTCTATTAAATGAAAATTATAGAGGTATGGGAACTACCATAACAGTTTGCTATATAAAGGATAATACATTGCTAGTTGGACATGTAGGAGATAGTAGATGTTATGCATTGTGCAATAATTCTTTAGTGAAGATTACAAAAGATCACTCTTTAGTTCAAGAGCTGCTAGATAATGGAACAATCAGCGAAGAAGAAGCTGTGAATCATCCGAATAAAAATGTAATCACTAGAGCTATTGGTACAAAACCATCTGTAGAGGTAGATGTTTATAAATTAGATATTGATAGTGTAGATAAAGTATTGCTATGCACAGATGGTCTTACTAATGAAGTAACTACGGAAGAAATATATGATATAATTACTAATTGTGAAAGCGAAAGCTGTGAAAAATTAATACAATTAAGTAAAGAAAGAGGCGGAAGAGATAACATCTCAGTTATCATATTCAAAGGAGAGTGCGGAGATGATTGGAACCATATTGGGGAGTAGATATGAACTAATTGAAAAAGTTGGTGAAGGTGGCATGGCAGTAGTATATAAAGCAAAATGTCGTCTTCTAAATAGATATGTAGCCGTTAAAATTCTAAAAGAAGAATATACTACAAATTTTGAATTTATGGATAAGTTTAGAAAAGAAGCTGCAGCTACAGCAAGCTTTTCTCATAACAATATAGTTAATGTTTTCGATGTAGGTGTTGAAGGCAAATATAATTATATAGTTATGGAGCTTGTAAATGGAAAGACATTAAAGAAAGTAATTCATGAGAAAGGTAATTTACCTTATGAGGAAGTAATATCTATAGGAATACAAATTGCAAAGGCCTTAGAATGTGCCCATAGAAATGGCATAATTCATAGAGATATAAAACCTCACAATATTCTTGTGACAGAAGATGGAACGGTAAAGGTTACTGACTTTGGAATAGCTAAGGCTTCTAATACGGATACTATAACTCATACAAGCAAAGTTATAGGGTCGGCACACTATTTTTCACCAGAGCAAGCAAAAGGAAAAGTAGTAGATTTTAGAACAGATATATACTCTTTTGGTATTGTGCTTTATGAAATGGCAACAGGTAAGTTACCTTTTGATGGTGATAGTCCTGTTTCAATAGCCTTAAAACATATTCAAGAACCAGTAATTCCGCCAAGTGCAATAAATTATAATATTCCTGTTGGTTTAAGTAATTTAATAATGAAGGCAATTGAAAAAGAGCCTATTAAAAGATATCAAACTGCTACGGAAATATTAAATGACCTAAGGCAAATACAAAATAATCATACTTATACTATAGTTCAAAATACTAGTATAGATGAGGACTATACTAGAGTTATGGACCCTATTCAAGTTGATAAAATAAAATCTTCTTATAAAAAAAATGATTTTGAAGATGAAGACTTTGATGACGAAGATGAGTTTGATGATGAAGATGAAGATGAAGAGCCGAAGAGAAAAAATAGTTCAAAGAGTATAGATAAAAAGAAAAAGAAGATGATAATCATTTCTTTTGCTACTATATTTGTATTAATACTAGGAGTTTTTTCAAGTACAATATATTCTAAAATATTCAATCCTAAACCAGGTAAATCTAATGAAATAAAAATTCCAGCTATTGTAGGAAAAACTGAAGCGCAAGGGAAAAAAATGTTAGAGGATTTAGGGCTTGAATTAGTAGTAGATGGAGAAGAAAAAAATGATAAACCAAAAGGTACAATTATAAAATGTATACCTAATGAAGGGACTCCAGTTAAAAAGAAATTTCAAGTAAAGGTTATTTTAAGTGAAGGACCAGAAGAGATTAAAGTTCCAGATTTACGAAATATATCTTCGGAAGAAGCGCAAAATCAAATAGTTGGCAAAGGATTAAGAGTAGGTAAGATAACTGAAGAAAACAATGAAACCTATGCAGAAGGAACTGTTATAAGACAAAATCCTCAGCCAGAGGCTTCAGCTAAGAAAGATGATACTGTTGATATAGTTGTAAGTAAAGGTTCTTCAATTAAGTATACTAAAGTACCAGATTTAACAAATATGACTATAGACGGGGCAATTAGTGTACTTAGTGTATCAAATCTTAACTTAGGAGATAAGTCACCAGTAATAACTGATGATATAACTAAAGATGGAAAAATATTCAATCAAAGTCATGCGCCTGGATCAAAGGTAAAAGAACAAGAAACAATAAGTGTAAATTATTACAAATATAAGGAGCCAGAACCAGAGAAAATACCAGTACCTGATTTTACAGGAGAAACCGTAAGGCGCGCTAAAGATTTAGCAGCATCTTTAGAATTAAATGTACAGGTTTCAGGAAATGATGATGATATAGTTGAATTTCAAAATATAACACCTGGCACTAAGGTGGTTAAAGGAGAAACTATAAAATTAACAGTAAAAGCAAAAGAAATAGAAGAAGATGAAAAACCAACAGAACCAAATCAAGATAAACAGTAATGTTTTGGAGGACATATGGATGGAGTAATTGTTAAAGGAATAGGTGGACTTTATTACGTTAACGTAAATGGAGAATTATATAAATGCAAAGCTAGAGGGAAATTTAGATACAACAATTTAACACCGATGATTGGTGATAATGTTGAAATTTCCATTGAAAAAGACTCTGTATCTATAGAAAAAATTTACGAAAGAAAAACAGAGCTAATAAGACCGGCAGTAGCAAACGTAACTCAAGCTTTTGTAGTTTTTGCTTTTAAGCATCCAGACTTAAATAAGGATTTACTAAATAAATTTTTACTTTTATGTGAGTATAATGGGTTAAAAGCAGTAGTATGCTTTAATAAAATGGATTTAGTAGATGAAGATAAAAATAGCATAAAGGATGAATTAGAATCTGCTGGCTATGAAGTTTTGTATTTAGAAGCTAAAAATAATAAAGGCTTAGATAAGCTAAAGGAGAAAATAAAAGATAATATAAGTGTATTTTGTGGTCCCTCAGGAGTAGGTAAATCTACTATACTAAATAGTTTTATTGGAAAAGAAGTTATGCAGACTGGAGAAATCAGTGACAAGCTAAAAAGAGGTAAGCACACCACAAGACATAGCGAGCTTATTGAGGTAGAAGAGGGATTTTTAGTAGATACACCAGGATTTTCATCTTTAGAATTAGATTTTATAAGTAAAGAAGAACTTCAATATTGCTTTAAAGAATTTGATGAATATAGAGATGATTGTAAGTTTAATAATTGTGTACACTACAAAGAGCCAAAATGCGGTGTTAAAAATGCAGTTGAACAAGGTGAAATTCACAAGAGTAGATATGAATTTTATATAAAAACCTTAGAAGAGATTATAAGTAGGGGGAACAGAAAATGATAAAATTATCACCTTCAATATTATCTGCTGACTTTGCAAACTTAGGTGAAGCAGTAAAGAATTTAGAGAAATATGGAGCAGATATGATTCATATTGATGTTATGGATGGGATGTTTGTACCTAATATTTCTTTTGGATTTCCAGTAATAAAATCTATAAGAAAATATACAAAGTTAGCCTTTGATGTTCATCTAATGATAGAGGAGCCAGCTAGATATATTAAAGAGTTTGTGGATGCTGGAGCAGATATCATAACTGTTCATGCAGAAGCAGATAGGCATTTAGATAGAACTATAAACTATATTAAAAGCTTTGGTATTAAAGCAGGAATAGCACTAAATCCAGCTACACCAGTAAGTAGTATAAAGCATTTAATCAAAGAGGTAGATATGGTACTTATAATGTCTGTTAACCCTGGATTTGGAGGACAAAAGTATATAGATTACTGTGGTGAGAAAATAAGAGAAGTTAAAGTCTTAGCAGAAAACTGTAATAAAGAATTGATGATACAGGTTGATGGCGGAATAGATGCAGCAAATATAAAAACTGTGGTAGATGCTGGTGCAAATGTAATAGTTGCAGGTTCAGCAGTGTTTAAAAACAATGAAATAGAAAAAAATATTAAGCTTTTAAAAGAAGGAATTTAGTATGAAAATAGCAATAGTATCTGGAGGAAAAGCTCCAAGTGAGGAGATATTAAATATTTATATTGAAAAAGGCTATGAAATAATAGCAGCAGATAGTGGAGCAAATTGTCTGTATAAATATAGAATAACTCCTAAAATTCTATTAGGGGACTTTGACTCAATTGATAAAGAGGTACTAAATTATTTTAAAGATAAAACAGAGATTTTAACTGTTCCAAGTGAAAAAGATTTTACTGATACAGAACTTGCCTTAAACATGGCTATAGATCTTAAAGCTAAAGACATAGTATTTCTAGGTTGTACAGGAAGTAGAATGGATCATTTTCTCGGGAATCTATGCGTATTATATAAAGCACTAGAAAAAAATATAAAAGCTTCTATAGTAGATGAGAATAATAGCATTACAATGATAAATACCCCTACTATCATTAGAGGGAAAAAAGGAGAATGTTTTTCTTTAATAGCCTTTAAAGAGGATGTGAAAAATCTAACTATAAAGGGTGCAAAATATGAACTTAATTCATATTATTTGAGTTTAAGTGACAATTTAACATTGTCAAATGAATTTATTGAAGAAGAAGTATCCTTAGTCTTTGATAGTGGAACAGTTATACTTATGAGGTGTATCGATTAATTTCGATAAAAAAGTCTAATAACTTATGTTATTAGACTTTTTTATTTTTAAAATATGGTTATTATTTCAATAATTTTGAATAAATTAAAATAATATTAAATATTATTCAAAAAATAGTTGAATTTATATAAAATATATAATAGAATATATTTTGGTATTTTATCATATATTTGGAGGTGAAAAAGTGAAAAAGATTAGAAGAAAAAACTTATTAATAATATTGTTAGTAAGCTTTTTTTTATTAAACAATAACATTATTGTTTATGGGAAAAGTAATAAAGAGCTTAGTGCTTCATTAAAACAAAATAAAATTAATATAAAACTAGAAAACTTAAAAGATATAAATCAAATAGTAATTAAAGTAAGTAATGATTATGCTATAAAAGGAAGTGATAAAAAATTAAAAAGTAATAGTGAATATACTATTAAAAGTAAAAATTCTAGTTTTGATATATTAGAAAATGAAGAAATATTATTAGAAAACCAAAATACTATAACTTTAATAAGTGAAAATGGAAAAGGCTACATAACTTTAGTAGACAAACCCTTTTATGGCAATATGTTTGGAAATTTATATTTTAAAGATGGTACTGACAAATCCATGACAATTATCAATGAAATGAATATTGATCAATATGTAAGAAAAGTATTGCCACAAATGCATATATTCTCAAATATTAATACCCTTAGTAAAGAGACTAGCAAAGAAGTAATAAGAGCAGAGGCAATCATTGCAAGAACTTTCGCAGAGTCAAATATAAATAGTGGAATATTTAGTATCTTTAAAGATAGTGATATGACAGATATTGAAAGTGGTATATTTCCATATTTAATAGATGAAAACGATAAATTAACAGAAGTATATGATGAAATGACCAAAATATCAAAAGTTCAATATTTACAAAGTGATGATGATAAATTATTTAAAGGTGGATACTTAAGAGATTATTATTGCTTAAGCAATGGTGGACAAACAGAAGAGCTAGTTAATGTTACTGGTGAAAATGTACCATATTTAAAATTTCAAAAGGATACATATGATACTGAAGAATGGAACAGCTCTTTAAGTTATGATGAGCTAAATAATATCTTAACTACCAAATATAAAGAATTAAATGTGAAAGAATTTTTACAAATAGATTTAAATACCATTGAGAAATATTCTAGTGGAAGAATTAAATCTTTAAATATAAAGTATAAAGATGTAAACAGCAATGAAAAAGTTTTAAGTCTTACTGGAGAAGAGTTATTAAAGTTCTTTCCACATAGTCTTAATGGAAGTTTTTTAAGTACTTATTTTGATGTAATTGTAAGTAAAAGTAATAATAAAGATTTGTATAACTTTAAAGGAAAAGGTATAGGCCACGGTGTAGGTTTAAGTGTAGAAGGAGCAATAAATAGATCAAAAGAAGGAAAAGAATATAAAGAAATTTTGGAATTTTATTATCCTAATACAGAATTAATAGGTGATGATTATACATATGTGGATGATGATAATGAAATAGATGGAGGAACAGAAGGTGGTTCAGGAAGTGGTGAAGAAGGTGGAGAGGTTAAACCAATCAGCTTCAAACAAAGAATAGCTGGAAAAGACAGGATCTATACTTCTGTAGAGATAGCTAAAAAAGCTTATAAAGATGAAATAGAAAATATAGTTATAGCTAATGGTGCTGACTCTTCAGGAATAATATCTTCTTCTGTACTTGCAAAAAAAATTAATGCACCGATACTTTACACAAATAAAGATTATCATAAAGACTCTACATCAAAAGAGTTCTTTGACTTTATTAAAGATAGAGTTAAGAAGGATGCAAAAGTTTATATTATTGGTGGAGATAGTTTAATAAGTGATGATTTTATTGCATATTTAAGAGAAAATTGTTCAAAGAATTTCAAAATTATGAGATTGAGCGGAACGGATAGGTTTGTTACTAATTATCACATAGTAAAAGAAGTATATGCAAAATATAATACACCAATTGTGCTTACTGATGGAATGGGATTTGCCGATGCTTTAAGTATCTCTCCTATAGCAGCAGAAAATAATTGGCCTATAGTTTTTACTAATAAAGACAATATTAATTCACAACTTTTATCCTATATTGAAAGTATTAAGCCTTCAAAGATTTATATTGTTGGAGGGGAAGGAGCAGTACCTAATACTGTTATTAATACAATAAAAGCAAAATTAAATTATACGGATAAAGACTTTGAGAGAATTAGCGGTAATAACAGATATGAAACCTGCAAAAATATAAACATTAAATTTAAACCTAGTCCAAAGGAGATAGTATTAACTACAGGACTTAATTTTGCAGATGCTGGCGCTGGAAGTATATATACTGCAAGAAGATCAGCACCACTAGTTCTTATTGATGATAAAAATTTAAACAATGCAGAACAATATATCAAAGATATTAAAAATAATATATCAGTGACAGTTCTTGGGGGAGAAGGTATTATAACAGAACAAATGGTAGAGTATATTTTAAATATAAAATAATTCATAAAATCAATTTTTAATTAAAAGATATAAAGTTATTGATTAAATTCATCTTTCGGGAGTAATAATAAGCTTTATTTTCCCGAAAGATGGACTACTTTTAAATAAAAATTGTAGTTATTTTAACATGTGTTTTTATATAGCGGTTATATAGATTTTAATATAATTATTAAATTTGAGGAGGAAGTATGATAGATAAGCATAAGAGGATCATAGCAGTTTTATTAACGTTTATTATGATATTTTCATATAGCCAAGAAGTATTAGCTATGACAAGTGAGTATATTAAAATATCACCTAATTTAATTAGTAGTTTAGCTACTATTATAAAAAAAACTAGTAATGATAAAGAAAATAATAAAGATAGAGAAAAAGAATTAGAATTAAAAAAAATAGAAGAAAATAAGAGACTTGAAGAGGAAAAACTTCATAATGAAACTTTAATTAAAAATTCTACAGAAAGATCTCTAATTGAAGAATTAGAGAAAGATCCTTTAACTTCAAAAAATGAAGTTTTTAACAGTCCGGAAATAAAAGATATAGAAGAGATATCTCCTTATCTAATAAGAATAAGATGGCAGGAGTCTATAGATTTTGATTATGAGTTAGAAATAAACGGAACTATAGTGCAAGTAGGAAAGAAAGATTTTTATTTTCACAAAGGTGTAGTGCCAGAAGAAAATTATACCTATAGATTAAGATATAAAAATAATGATTTATATAGTGAATGGAGTGAAAAAAAATCCTTTAAAACAACTAAGCCTGAAGTAGAAGAAAATTTAAATTCTGATGAAATATATAATGAAAATATAAATATAGAAAATAATGAAACTATAGTTCAGGAAGAAAAATCAGAATTAAAAAAAGATGAACATAAAGAATTAGATGAAAAGAAATTATTGGATGAAAATAAGGAGCCTGGTGAAAAGGAAGAAACTAAAACTGAAGATATAAAAAAGGAACTTAGTGATACATCTTTAAATAACCATGAAAAACCTATTAATTCAAAAAATATAAAATTATATGCAGCTCCTAATGAAGGGACTTCACATGAAAGCCCAGAAATTGAAGTGGCGTTATTTGGTAAAAATGGTCAGAAGGCATATTCTGTAGATGGAATTATGGGTTTTCAAGAAGGTTCCCAAATTGAGAAAGTCAATTTAAGATTAAGCCCTAAAACTCTAAAGAATTATCCAGGAATGGGCATAGAATATCAAGTTTATTATAATGAAAGATGGAGTGAATGGAAAGAGAACAATGAACTTGCCGGAGTAGATGGATACCCTATAAAGGCTATACGGGTTAAATTAAGTGGAAATAACTATGGTTATCAAATCAAATATTGGCTATTATCGGATACAACAAGAGCTGGCGAACCAGAATATATGACTAATGGAGAATTATCTGGAGATGAAACTGGTTCAGGGGCAATTGCACTATCTTTAAAGTTCTACAAAGAAAGTCGAAGGATTATAACTGAGGATGAAGTGTGGAAAGCTGGAGATGTAATAAAGATATCCGAGGTAGTAGAAATTGCAGAAAATGCTACAGTAACTATTGAGGAAGGGGCAAGAATAGAGTTTACACAAGATAACTCAAACAGTGATATAGACTCTACCAGTGGAATAGAAGTAAAGGGTAAATTAATATCAAAATGCAGTTCCTCAAGTGGTAAACAAATTACTTTTACTGATAAAAGGATGGACACTGATATAAGTGAACATTTTGGAATAAGAGTTAAGAGCGCAGGGACTTTAGATGCTAGTTATACTAATTTTTATGTAGAAAGACAGAATGTAAGAGCATATTCAAGTAAAAGATTCTTAGATATTGAAGGAGGATTATCTTTAGAAAATTCTAAGCTCTATGATAAGAGCAAATATAAAGACAGTGAATATATTGGTAAGATTTATACTGGAATTTCAATAAAAGGTGACAAAGATATAAGTTTAAAAAATAATGAGATTTATGATTTTGAAAGTGGTATAGTTCTTAGCAATAGCTTAGGAGCTGTTTTAATTGAAGGAAATACTTTACAAGGAAATGGCATAGATATCATTGAATTAAATAATAAGTCTCAAAGCAGTAAAACTATGAAGATATCAAGAAATACCATTAAAAATAGTTCTACAGCTATTAATATTATTCAAAGGCATCAAATTTTATCAGTTAACATTGGTAGAAAAATAGAAGTAGATAACAATATTATAGAAAATAATAATGGTTCAGGAATAAATATAGCTGCAAATTATTTATCTAATATTCTTTTAACTAAAAATACAATTAAAAACAATAAGATGTCAGATGCCAATATAGTTCGAAATGGTATAGGAGCAGCTATAAAAATAAATATAACCTCTATTAAAGAAAATAATACAGATTTATTTAAAACTATAAATCCAAAAGACAGTACCAATGTAATAAGTGACAACACCATAGATGGTATTTTAATAGATGGTGCATTAAATATAAATACAACTATTTCTAAAGGTAAATATAATTATGTAGTAAATAGTGTTTTAGCAGTTAATAGAAAAAAATCAGTAAAAATAACAGAAGGTACAAAGATTAATGCTATTGGAGATATAAAGGTGCTAGGAAGTTTATCTTTAGAGGGAAAGTCTACTGATAAGGTTGTTATAACCTCATTAAATGCAGAGGGAAAGACAATTACAGGAAAGCCTAATCCTGATTATGTAGGACATATTCCAATTAAAAATGTAACTGATGGATTTTTTAAAGGCATTCTTGTTTATACAGGTGGTAATTTTATCTCTGAGAATTCAGTAATTAAATATGGAGGGCAAAGTACAAAAGATGAAATTATACCTATGCTTGAAAATGCAGGAACAACAGTATTAAAAAATACACAATTATATCGCTCAGGTGGAAGTAGCTCATTAGTTAAGAATTATAAAACAATGCATATTAACGATAGTACACTACAAACAACGGATGATTACGGGCTTCTAAATTATAGCAATGAAATGACAATCACTAATTCAAATATATTTAATGCTAGGTATGGAATAGTTACAACAAATAGTATTAAAGCATTTGTTGTAAAGATAAACAATATAAAAGAAGATGGTATATATCATTTTGTTAGTGATAGCAAAAATTTATCTACAAACATTGATTTAGAAAGAGTAAAAATTGAAAATTGTAAGTCAGGAATCTATATAGATAATAAAAATGCTAATTTACTTTTATACAATGATTCACAAATATCCAACTTTGAAGAGTATGGAGTATATGTAGGTAGCAATAATATAAAAGATATAAGCATAGATGGTGTTACTATTACTGGAAATAAATCAATAGATAATGAATCTCAAAATGGTATATATATATTAGGAAATAGTAAAGTTACTATTTCAGGTTCAAAGATTTCAAATTGTAAATATAATGGGGTCATGTCAAATACTAATAAACTTTTAGAGATATATTCATCTATTATAACAAATTGTGGTAAAGGAATTGGCATCAATAATGGACAAGTTAAAATACAATATAATAAAATTCATAATAATGAATATGGTGTTTGGTCTAATAGCGAAATTAAAAGTGCCACTATTACGTACAACTCATTTAAAAATAATTCTGGGATAGGTTTGACCAGCATTGAGAAAATAATAGATGCAACCCATAACTATTGGGGAGCTTCAGATGGTCCATATGTTTATGAAAACAATAAAGTTCAAGGAAGTGGAGATAAAATATCAAATAACTCTACTGTTAAATATGAACCTATATTTGCGGAAGATATTACTGAATCTATGGATGATCTTATAGGTATAGGTAGTGGTGGAAGTAATTATGAGGATTTTAAAAAACCAGTAAATAAATTTATTACAGATTATCAATATCAAATTAAAAAACTTTTAGGACAAGAAGGTCAAACAGGTATTACTGGAAACTATTCTAAAACTTTCGAAGATATAAAAATAGAACTTCCTAGTTTAGAAGTAAATTTAGAAAGAACTTATAATTCCAATGAAAGTACAACTAAAGGTTCTTTAGGAAATGGATGGAGATTAAGCTTTGAATCGGAAATAAAGGATATAGAAGCAAAATATGAAGTTAAAGGTAAAACCATAACACTGCCTGATGGAAGTGTACAAAGCTTTAGGGAAGAAAATGGAAAATATATACCTATCGATAACAGAAATGAACTTATTAAAAATAGTGATGGAACTCATGAACTTATAGCTAGAGATCAAAGCAGATATGGGTATACAGCCAGTGGGTTATTATCATTTATAAAAGATAAAAATGATAATGCATTAAGAATTCACTATAATAGTGATAGAACTGTGAAAAAAATTGACAACTTACTAGGAAAAATTTATGAGTTTGAATATAAAGATGGGAATTTAATAAAAGTTTCTGAAACTGTAAATGGAACCATAAAAAGAGTAGTTCAATATAATTATAATTCAAATAAAGTCCTTTCTAGTGTGGTGGATTTTAATGGGAACACATTATATGAATATAAATATGACGCTAATAAAAAGCTATCAGAAGTAATTGAAGCAGGAAAAACTATAGAGACTATTACATATTTTGATAGTACAGATAATAAAGACAAGGTTAAAGAGAAAATAGATATTTATGGAAATAAGTCAACTTATAACTATGATAATAAAAATAGAGTTTTAGAAATTAAAGATTCCAAGGGAAGAGTAACAAAACAGCTTTATAATATAAGTTTATTTTTAGTAGCGGAGACAGACCCAGAAGGCAGAATAACCATAATGGAGTATGATGCTAATGATGAAGGGGTAAGTGAAGTTGAAGAGGTAGTTAAAAAGTTTGATAAATTGGGAAATGTTACTTCTTATACACGGGATAAAAAAGGAAATATTATAAAAGAGGTAAATCCAGATTTAACTGTAACTGAAAGAGAATATGATGAGAAAAATAATATTGTAAAAGAAGTTATTAAAGAAGCTGACATGACAGTTGTACGTAATATTTCCTATGAATATGATAAAGAAAAGAAAAACTTAACAAAGAAAATAGAAAAAGTAAGCCCAAATGACAATAATGAAGAAGCAATAACAACCTATGAGTATTACGATGCAAATGACTCTATTAATGATGGATGTAAATTGAAAGGATTAGTTAAAAGTGTAAAAAATCCAGAAGGCGGAGTTGAAGTTTATACTTACGATAGATATGGTAATAAAAAATCTATAACAAATCCTGAAAATAAAACTGTAGAAAATACTTATAATGATCTTGGGTTTATGATTAAATCTGAATCAGCAAAAGGAGTAGAAAAGGAATTTGCTTATGATAATAAAGGAAATTTAGAAAGAACCATTGTTAAAGGTGGAGAAGAAACTACAAGAATAGTTTATGATTCTTTAGGAAGAAAAGTAAAAGAGGTTTCACCAAATCTTTATAATGCTTCACTAGATAATATTGATTCTCATGCTTATAATGGAGATCATGGAGTAAGATATACTTATCATAACAATGGGAATATAAAAACTATTATTGATGAAGAAAATAATCAAACAACATACGATTATGATATCTATGGAAATAAAATATATGAAAAGCTGCCAAGTGGAGTTATATATACCTATGAATATGATAGTGTAAATAGACCAATTAAAAAGTATATAAAGGAAAGTGAAGATGTAAATGCTGTTTTATTGGAAGAATATGAATATGAAATTGTCAATACAGTAAAAGGCATAGGTACTAAAAAAGCTATTAAAAATTACCTTGATGAAAATAACTATATAAAAAACTATGTAATTACAGATTACAAAGATAGGGAAGTAAAAGTTATAAATTCAGATGGAACTGCCTATGCAAGGAGCTATGATGCTTTAGGTAATATAGCCTATGAAAGAGATGCAAGAGGCAATACAAGCTACTATAAATATAATGGATTAAACAAAATTAGTTCTAGATATGAAGCACTTGAAGATGAAGATGGTGATGTAAAATATATATACAAGGGATTTGAATATGACAGAAATGGTAATCTAATAAAAGAAACCATGGGAAAAGACCTAGTATTTTCAGGAGAAATACCTGAGGAAATCTTTGAAAAGAACTATGAGTATTTTAAAGATGGAATGTTAAAGGCAGAATATGATAACGAAGGCAGAGGAAAAGAATATGAATATGATAAAGATAACAACCTATCAAAAGAATTTAGTTATATAGAAAATGAAGGAGACTTTATCATTATTGGATATTCTAATAATAAACTTGGATTACCTTTCAAAAAATATGAGTATATTAAGAAGTGTGATATTTATGGTAATGATATAAGTGATAAGACACTTATGGATATTATGACTGAGTATGAATATGATAAAAATGGAAACCTTATATCAGAAACCAGTGCTAGCGGAAATAAAATTACCTATTCCTATGATAATAAAAATAGAAAAATATCAGAGAGTAGAACTTTAGTAGATGAAAATGGAAATAAAGTAGAAGCAGCTAAACACATAACTTATAATAGCTTAGACAAGGTTGAAAGTGAAACAGATTACAATGGAAATGTAAATAGATATTCTTACGATAGTAAAGGTATGCTATTAAGCGAAACAAATACTAAAGGTGAGATTACGAATTATACTTATGATCTAATGGGAAGACTTATAGAGAAAACTACTCCTAAAGATAAGATATCAAATTCTAAAACAAGATATACTTATGATAGCAGAGGAAGAGTAGTTACAGAAGAAAAATTAATGGGATCAGAATATATAGTAATAAAAGCTTATATGTATGATGTCTGTGATAATGTAATAAAAGAAGTTGATGGATTAGCTTATAAAAATGCAGAAGGAGAATCTAAAGAAGAAAAAATTAGAAATGCTTATGGAAAAGAATTTAGATATAACTTAGGTAATATGCTTCAGGAAGAATTAGATCCTGTTTCAAAAGAAAATGGACTTGAGTTTTCTAAGAAGTATAAATATGATGGCTTAAAAAATTTAATTAAAGAAACAGATGCTAAAGGAAATAGTATAGTTTGTAGCTATAACGGAGAAGGAAAAGTATTATCTAAAAAATCCATATCTAATACTTTAGAAGAAAAAGAATTAGAGAAAAATACTTATAATCTAAAAGGAAATCTTACAAGTAAGATAGATGGAAATGGTAATGTTGTTTCAAATATTGAATACAATATCTTTGGTAAAATTAGAAAAGCTGTAATTCATGGTGACAGCTTAATAGAAGAAAATGTAGTACTGTATCAATATGACTTAGATGGAAATAATGTTTATAGAAAAGACAGCACAGGTAAAATAAATGTAATGACCTATGATACAGAGGGAAGACCATTATCAAATTCTCAATCTAAAGAAGACAATAGTGAAATCATAACTACTAAAACTAGCTATGATAAGAACGGTAATAAGAGATTTGAGGTAGATGGAAAAGGTAATGTTACAGAGTATACTTACGATGGACTTAATAGAGTAATTTCAAAATCTATATCAGGTGGAAATACAGATAATAATTCTACTTCTTATGAAACTAGATATGAGTATGATGAAGATGGTAACATAACTAAAGAAATTGATTGGTTAGGAAATGTGAAATCTAATACCTATGATGCACTTGGAAGATTGATTGAAAGAAAAGATGGATTAGGAAATATTATTGAGAGATTAGAATATAAAGAAAGCAATCTTCAATATAAATCTTATGATGCATTAAATAATGTAAATGCTTTTGAGTATGATAAAGCCAATAGGCTTATATCTACCACTGATGCAGCTGGAAATATTACTAAGCAAGCTTATGATGATAGAGGTAATATTGAATCTAAGACAGATGGAAATGGAAACATTACAGAATTTAGATATGACGAATTAAATAGGTTAACAGAAGTAATAGATGCAAATAGAAATATTACAAGCTATACTTATGATAACAATGGCAATAAAACATCCCAAACAGATGGAAAAGGTAACAGAACTGCCTATGAATATAATATTGCTAATAAGCTTACAAAAATAATAGATCCAAATGGAATAGATTTGGACAATGAATTTAATAGTAAGATAGAAAGTTATACTTATTACTGTGATGGAAATATAAAAAGCAAAAAAGATAAAAATGGAAAGATTACTTCATATAGTTATGATATACATGGAAGAAAAATTTTAGAAACAATAGAAGATACAAATATATCATATACCTATGACAACAATGGTAACCAATTAACTGTTACAGATAATAAAGGTACAATAAAAAGAGAATATGACTTTTTAAATAGAACAATATCAAAAGAAGCACCTGAATTTGGAAAGAGTACATTTATATATGATTCACTAGAAGGACTTCCTAGTGGTGAAAGAGCAGAGATAACCACTGATCCAAAAGGAAACACAGTAAAAAAAGTTTATGATAGAGTAAACAGACTTAAAACTGTAATATCAAAAGATGAAGTAACTAGTTACGAATACTATGAAAATGGAAATAAAAAGTGTACTATATATCCAGATGGATCAAAGGAAGAATATGATTATCTTGAAAATAATCGATTAAAAAATCTTATAAATACTAAAAAGACTGGTGAGATTTTAGAATCCTTTAGCTATACTTACGACAATGCAGGAAATATGATAGGTAAACATGATGAAAAAGGAACAACACTATATACCTATGATAACCTAAATCGATTGTTCTCAGTAAAAGAACCAATAGGAAAAACAACATCTTATACCTATGATTTGGCAGGAAATAGAGAAACGGAAAAAGTCATAGATAAAGATTTAACTCTTTTAAACAGATATATATATAATGGACAAAATAGGCTGTTATCTATAATTTCAAGTCAAAATGATATAGTTGTTTCAGAAAAATACTTTAAGTATGATAATAATGGAAACCAAATAGCTGAAAAAACAACTAATATAGAGCCGTCAGAATTATTAATAGGGGCAAGAATTATAAGTTCTTTAAATGAGGAGCAAATAGATTATAAATATGATCTATTTAATCAGCTAATAGAAGTTAGAAAAGATAACAAAACTATAGCTAAAAATGGATATGATGCTGAAGGTTTAAGAGTGCTAAAAGACATAGAAGGTAATATAACAAACTACCTATATGAGGGAGATAATGTTATATTAGAAACAGATAAAGATGGACAAGAACTCGCAAGAAATGTTTGGGGAACAAGTTTAATAAGCAGAACTATAAATGAAAAAGATAGTGATATAACTGCTTACTATATGTATAATGGTCATAGTGATGTAACAAAACTTTTAAATAGCAATGGAGATATATTAGCGAGCTATTATTATGATGCCTTTGGAAATATCTTAGAAGAAACAGGTTCTATAAATAATCCATATAGATATTCAGGCTATGAATATGATAGTGAAACTGGCAAGTACTATTTAAAAGCTAGAATGTATGATCCTGTAACAGCAAGATTTATGCAAGAAGACACCTATAGAGGAAAAGATGAAGATCCATTAAGTTTAAATCTATATACTTATTGTCATAATAATCCAATAGAATATTATGACCCAACGGGACACATAGCATGGCATGTGATAGGAGGAGTTATAGGCGCAGTAGCAGGTGCTGGAATTAATTTAGTAGCTGACTATTTAGACGACGGAAAAATTAATAGAGGTGTAAAATCATACCTAAAATCAGCGGGAGTAGGAGCCTTAGCAGGAGCAACCCTTGGATATGGATATGGAACTTATGTTATGAATGCTGGCCTAAACGCAGTGTCATTGATAGCAGGAATGACAGCCTTTGGAATAGCAGATAGCTTAATAGGTGACATAATATACAATGGCGGAGACATAAATGTACCTAAAGCAATAAGCGAAGGTGCAAAATATGGAGCAGCTGAAGCAGGTTCTCAAGTTTTCCAATATGGTATGGAAAAAATAGTAATACCAAAAGCAAAAATGGTATTTAAAGAAGTAACAGCCAGCTTCAAAAAACAAGCAGTACAAGAGGCTAAAGCCGCTATAAAAAATGTTTCAAAGCTTGTATCTGCTGTAAAATCAAATTCTAGAAATATGTTTGGTGGGCTTAAAAATGCAGCCCCAAAAGTACCAAGCAATTTATCTAGCAGTAATGCATCTCAGGGATCAAAAATACCTATAAATAAAGGGACATCATCCAAATTAGCAGAACGTGGAATGGATCTACAGTTGTTTGGAAATAAAAAAGGAAGTCCTAATGTTGGTAAACAATCAGGACCAACTATTGATAGAAATACTGGTAAGGAAGTAGGTAGGTTTATTGGGGATGAAAAAGGAAATATTATGATTGAACCAAAGGGAGGAGATACGGTTCCAGGAAAAGACCCAGTTGACACGCATACACTATACCCTAATAAGTCAAATTACCAAAGGTTGAATCCAAATGGACATCCTAAAGACTCAACACCTCATGGGCATGGACATTTAGAAGGAACAGGACCTAATATGAAAGGTCAAGGTCCTTCAATAGATGTAAATGGTAATCAAGTAGATTTATGGAATCCTGCAGCTCACTGGAAAATAAATAAGTAAGAAGGAGGCTTTATCAATGAATCCAAGAGAATTTATTAATACTATTTATTTAGGAGACAGGTTTTGCAAGAGTATTCTAATTGATGGTTATAATGAAAGAGTTAAAATACAAATTAATACGATTTCCAGAATACGTAGTGAGTCTGGAAATTGGGAGTACTACAATGATGAAAACATCGAAGATGGTTTGATTGTATTCACTGGAGTGAAATCAATATTGCTTGAACCTCAAGGATTTATTCCAAACGATGAAATTGAAATTGTAAGTGCTGAGTTGATTGAAGATGACGAGGAAAGTTTTATATTTAATATATCAGCAGCATCCTGTGACCAACAAGGAAGGTGTACTAGAGTCGAAATGAAAATAATAGCAGAAGCAATTCATTTGGAAGATCCAACGAATCAAGGTGTTGAGATTAATGAGTAGTATAAAATGTCATTAATAAGCTTGAGCTATTCACTGCGAAACTCTAATCAAGCTGACTGCAGAACTTTGGAGTCTGATGGTGAAAGACTCCAATCCTTCAGTTGTAAAGTTTTCAGACAAACTAAACAAGCAAAAGCTAACCACAGAATATTAATAATGTAGTGAAAGAAGTTAAAAAGGTTAATGTTTCAATAATTGGAGCATTAATCTTTTTTTCTTGTAATGATAAAAGTGAGTATGTAATGCCTAATGTAGAAATAAAAGAAGGTGCATGATAAAATAAGGGTAATAGATTGAAGGAAGTTAATGTAAAAATACTAACTACATAACACTAAAAATGATAAGTGATAAAAAGTAGTTAAAAAGTAATGCTAAGCATTGAAAATACTAAGTTTATAGAAGATACAGACTCTGCCCCAAGGGGGCTACACAAGCTGAACCATTCGATATTGTAAAATACGGTAATAAAACCCCAGGACTAGAAAATCATCACGGTGTAATGAATATGTGGTCACAGAAAAATATTCCAGGATATAAGCCTAGACCAGCAGATTCAACAGCAATAGCTTTAACAAAGGAACAACATAATTCAACAAGGTCTGTATTTGGAAAGTGGAAGTGTGAAAACTATGGATTTAAAGGAAAAGTAGACTGGGAAAATGTTTCACGAAGAGAGATTCAGCAACTTTCAGAAAGAATGTTTGATGCTGCTAAAGTACCGCAAAGTGCTAGAGCTGAGTATTATAGAGAATTTAATAAATATATTTATGGGTTACAAAAATAAAGCAGATGTATGCAATAGATATTAAAGAAATAATAAAGAAAGTAAGTTCTTTACCAAACTGCAATGTTTACCAATCATCAGACATGATTACTATACCAAATGGGTTAGAAGCACCAGAGGATTTAGTTGAGTTCTATAAATTATGTGGAGGTATTAGTTTATTTGAAGGTGCTCCATATGCAGTTAAGATTGTAGCACCCCAAGAGTTTATAAATGCTAATCCTGTAATAATAGGTGAAGAAATCATTAATGCAGAAATTGAAAAAGGGACTTATGATAATGAAATATCAAAAGATTGGTTTATAATAGCTGACTTATATAACTCAGATTATATAGTTATAGACTTAAATAAAGAACGTCTGGGTCAATGTTATAAAGCATTCTGGGACAGTTATCCAGAGGTTGGAAATACACCAACAATTGCAAAATCTTTCACTGAGTTATTAATGCAACTGGTAGAAAATAGAGGTGAATATTGGTACTTCTTAAAGGACGATTATATATCATATGGTAATGCTTATGATGGTATTGATACAGAATAGAATTAAATACTTACTATAAAATTAGTGATAGAATAGATACATAAAAAGATAATAAGTGTAAATATATATAATTTATAAAAATATGTAATAAAATATACCTCATAATCTAAATAATGCAGTGAAATAGAATGATGAGTCAATTGAAATAGATTGGCTCATTATTTTTTTACATTTAATCAGGTTGATAGTAAGGCATAGATAAAAAGTTAAATAGTAGATATCATACAAATAGGAGCAAGTAAAACAAGGCTTATGCAAACGCCGTAAGCTGAAAGCTAAGGAAATCCTAGAGTTCTTAATTCCACTTGAAATCGAGGAGCAAAAAGAACAAATAATATGTAATAGGTAAATCAATTGCACTCAGAAATAAAAAGAATTGAAAAGATGAAACATATAAATAATGAAACTTGAAATAGGAACTAGAGACTAGAAAAGAGCAACGGGGGATAGGGGGCATAAGGAATTAAACTAATAATATAGATATCTCCTAAAGATAAAAGAAAATATCGTTAAAAGTGAAATATTGATACTAGATTAGTGTTGATATTTTCTGTTTTAATATAAGGTGATAAGAGATTGAAATAGTTCATATTAGATAAAAGTATTTCAAAGATTGTATCGGCTGCAAAAGCAAACTCTAAGAATATGTTTGGTGGGCTCAAAAATTTAGCTCCAAAAGCACCAAGCAGTTTACCTAATAGCAGTATATCTCAGGGATTAAAAACACCTATAAATAAAGGGACATTATCTAAACTACCAGCTTCGGGAGATAATGTAGGTAATATGCTTAAGGGGGCGACTGGAGTTGGACCTGGACCTGGTACCTCAAGTGACAGCTTAGGAAGTATGCTTAAGGGCCTAGGTGACAATGATGAAGACCTTAAATATGTTCACAAAGTAATGAGGTAACTTATTTTAATGAATTAACAAAGCAAGTTAGTGTTAAGTTGATGCAATGAATAGAATAATTGAAAATGAAGGTATGAGTGGATTAAAGAGTAGGATTAATTCATACAATAAAGGATTAGCAGCTAAAGGAAGGGCATATGTTAAAACATTAGATAAAGCACCAGATGGATTCGCATGGCTTCATGAAGCAGATATGAGAACTGGTGGATTGCCTACAGATGTTACAAGAGTAGGTAGTAAGCATATAAATTCAATATTAGGTGGTCAAGCAAATAGGATTGCAAGAGATATTTTAAATATGAGTAATAATGTTACTAACATACATTGGATAATAGAATCAAAATAAAGAAGTGAATTATATGATACCCAAGATGAAAATTGAAGAATTTATTAGAGTTAATGATGAAATAAAAGAATATATAACAAAATTTGGAGGGCAGCCAGTTTGGTTAACTGAGCCTCAATGGTACCTATAAGTAGTGGTTGGGACAATCGACCTATGATGTTTGTTGCGCAAATTGCATTAGACAAGAAATTATTTGGAAATACTGAAGATAAAATGGCTTACATTTTCATAACACATGCAGAAAGCCCAGAAGATGACTTTTTGACCCAGACATAATATATCCTGATGAAGGTGAAAATGCAGTAATTATACAACCAGGAGGACAAATATTTCTAGAGACAAAAAAACTTGAAAAAGGACCAACACTTTTTGATTCTTCTGGATTTGCTTATGAAGGATATGTAAAATTTAACTATTCAGAAGACCCTGAGTTTATAGATTGTAATGGGTTTAGAAAACTTTCAGAAGATGAAAAAAATGCATATTGTAGTTCAATTGAAGGGAATAAAATTGGAGGAGTACCATATTTTTTCCAAGGAGATGAATGGTAAGAAGATGGTCAATGGAAGTTATTAATGCAATTGAATTCTAATTTTCTTCCATTTTATCTTAACTTAGGGGCAGAACCTACTGCTTTTGCATTTATTTCGGATGATTTGAAAAATGGAAAATTATTGATACAAGATATGTAAAATGTAATTGACTAGAGTTTGTGAATTGTGCCAGTGGCTTTAATGGTTGACTAAATAATTATAGTGTAAATCAATACAAAAATGAGGAGATGTAGATTCAAATGATTTAATTTTTTTATTGTAAGAGATAAGATGAAAATATTGAAGTTAGAATAAAAAATATCAAAAACTTTTTTTCAGCGGGAGTATCTTCAGCTAAAAATTAATTTACTGGACTTAAGAGTGCAATTTCAAACATATCAAGTATTTTCTCTAAAGGAAATATGCCACAAGGAGTAAAAATGCCTATAACCCTCCTAAAAACTTAGGATATAAACCTGAAGATAGTATAAAAATAAACAAAAAACTCATCTGTCCTAAAAAATGGCGTGGACTTCAATTATTTGGACATAAGAAGGGAAATGCTATTGAGTGGGGGACACAAGCTACAGAAGAAATTACTAGAGTACGTCATTATATCGTAAAGGAATAAATGGAATAGAGCAGGATGGAAAAATTATTTCTAGAGATAACAATAGAGTTTATGTGGAAACAGCAAATAAAAAGCCATTAAGTCAGATTGAATCTGAAACAAAGTATCAAATAAAAAAAGGAAAAAGAAGAGATTATGCTGAGGATGATGTTCCTAATTCAATGCTTGAATGGGCAAAGAATCCTAGATATGAACTGAAGGGCTGGTAATAAAAGGTGGAATTGAAGAATTAATAGATCCATTATTTAAAAGGAGAAAATAAAGCTATGATTAAAGAAAATGAAAAAATAGTGTTATCTGGGGATGAAGCTATAGAAATATTAAAAGAAATTGATGTAATTTTAATATCTTTACATGATATGGGTTCGTATTACATGGATAAAGATACAAGAGAATATGAAAAAGAAACTACTAGGTTTATAGACGAATGGAAAGTACCCCATAGGCTGGCGAGAATTAGGGGGATACTATCAGAAAAATTTGATAATACACTAAGAGATGATGAGATGGATGATTTAGAAAGAGCGATGGAAAAATTAAAGTATTGGGAAAAGCCTGGAGATGTTGCAGAAGATATAGTTCAATAATAAAAGTATTATCTTTTACCTAGAAGAATTCACTGCAAAATCAATATAGAACTAACTTCAAAATATTAAACAGTTGTAGAGTATGATATTTAAATAAGTAGTAAAGAAGATTTTCTTAATATTAATTTTAGGCATAAACTGAATATAATCTTTTTCAGAAACAGGAGTTGCGCAATTTGGAGATGGTAATCAAATAGGGAAAAAGTCATTTTCATCTAGAGCAGAATTAAGAAATACAATTATATATGAAGAACTTCATCATCGTTGGTAGGAAAGAGGCATGCGGAGCTAGCATCATTCGCCTGATACATATATTCCTAATTAAAAGTTTTATGAAGTAGTTAAAAGATATCATAGGATGAGAGGATGGGATTAATAATAGTAAATGAATCATGTATACAAGTAAAATGTAGCAAATGTAATAATCAAGTAGATATGGTATTGGTCAGAGTATTTTAGAAAATTTTGAGCTAACTTGGTGGGGAGCTTACAAATGTCCATATTGTGATAATCAAATTGAATTAGATGGTAAAGGGATCCCAAATGATAATATACGTGAAACAATATTAAAGGTAGATGGTAGATGGGGATTATATGTTTATGAAGATAGCAAAATAGAAGCAATTAAATTAACAAGAGGAGTTCTTAGAATTAGTTTAGCTGAAGCTAACAATATGTTAAAAGCAGTTCCAGGAATTGCACTAACAGGAACAAGAACAGAGATGATGAGATTAGAACTTTTCCTTAATCGTAAAGGGATAAATGTCAAAACTAAAAGAATTTAGAAATAAAGTGCTTCTAATAAGCACTTTATTTATTAGAATAATGATTCATAACATATTAAATAAAAGTCTATTAGTTTATTATAGATATTATGAATATAAGAGTAAGTAGCTTAAAAATATAGAGTGAGATCCAAGTACAAACCTATATGCTAGATAAATTAAAATTATATATATTTGTGAATAGTGTGATGAAGTATGGATCGATGAAGCTTTAAGTGATGCAGTCGGATTAAGTTATGAACTGTATTGTGAAATTGTGGGATTGGAAGATACATGGGATAATTTTAGCATAATTGAGATCTTGGAGTAAATCTAATTTAAATAAAAATTGCTAAAATATAAAAGTAACTATAAAACTTAATAGAAAGCAACTTAAGAAAAGTAACTATTTAGGTATTGTTGTAAACTTAATAAAAAATAAGAGTTAATTTGCTGCATAATCTAAATAATGTAGTGAGATTTAGCTAAAAGAAAAACTAAATATATTTAGTGATAAACGAATTTTATATTATTACATTTGCTTTATAATTGCTTAAAATAATTTAGAGTTGCTAATGCCAAGATTTCATAAAGAGCGAAATGTATTTTGAATTAGTAAATGAGATTATACATCCTAATATTAGTTAATAAAGAGAAAATTTATTGCTAGCAAGGATTAAATATAAAAATTTATAAAATAGATGTTTTCTTTAATTCTAAAGATTAATCAATAATTATAAAATACTTATAAAAAATTAAATGATAATTGGAGGCTAATACATTATATGTTGAAACAATTAACAAGAGAAGAACTGATAAGTTTAGTAAGTAAAATAGTAGAATGTGAAGGAATAGAAGAAGAGATTGATGAAATGATAGAAGTTGTAGAAAGAAATGTTCCACATCCAGAGGTAAGTGATTTAATATATTGGAATGAAGAAGACCTTATTCCTGAGCAAATAGTAGATATAGCACTAGCTTATAAACCAATACAACTTTAGAAGTTAAATTTACTGACATCTTACAATAGTAATGGTGTAGATATGTAATTAAAGAGAACATTGAAAGAGCTATAAATTTAATGATGGTAATAAAATGGCTAACTGCATAATATTAATAATGTAATTAATGCAACTAAAAAGGTTAATGTTTCAGCAATTGGAGCATTAATCTTTTTTTATAATAAAATATCTTTAAAAGTCCAAATAACAGGATTTGAAGAAATATTGTAAGGTGAAAGCAGGAAATCTTAGGATTGATAATTCTGCTTAAAATTGAAGAATAGAACGAGCAAGTAATATATAGAGAAATAAATTTCACTTAAAAATAAAAAAATTGAAAAGATAAAACATATAAATAATAGCTAGAACAATGGATTTAATAATAAAATTTAATATTGAAGTTTGAAAATGTTATACTAGAAATATATAAAAGTAAAAGATATTATGATTTATCTCATTGATTAGAATATGTAGCAAGCAGGATAAAAACTAAGATCAAGATGGTATTTAAGGTAATAACAAAAGCAGATAAAAAAGTAATGGTAAAAGGTTGAAATAGTTCTATTAGATAAAAATGTTTCAAAGATTGTATCTGCTGTAAAATCAAATTTTAGAAATATGTTTGGTGGGCTTAAAAATGCAACTCCAAAAGTACCAAACAGTTTACCAAGTGGTAACTCTCAAGGTTCGAAAATATCCTTAGATAAAGGAACACAATCCAAGTTAGCAGAACGTGGAATGGATCTGCAGTTGTTTGGAAATAAAAAAGGAAGTTCTAATATTGGTGGAAGTGCTATTAAGGGGGTAAGTAAAGCTGATATATTAAAGCAAAATAGAATTAATGGAAGGGATTTCGAGGTAGAGGCATTAAATAAAATGAAGGGTAATGCTGATAATGTAGTTGAACAAATTACAGTAAAAAGCAAAAGTGGAACGAGAACAAGGTTAGATGCCATTGGGGTAGATAAGAATACAGGTGAAATAATAATTCAAGAGTATAAGGCATCACCATCAGCTCCATTAACTAAAAATCAAAAAATAGCACATCCAGAAATTTTAACTGATGGAGGAGTTGTTGTTGGGAAGGGAAAACCACCATTTATTGGAGGAACAGAAATACCACCAACTAAAATAGAAATAATAAGAAAAAAATAGAGGTGATTTTATGTCAGTAATAGATAAAGATAAAATTGATAGTATAGGTATAAATAAAGAAAGTGGAAATGTAATGCTAGGGATTTCAGACCATTTAGATTGGAGTAATGAATACGAGCATCTAATAATGCTTCAAGATAAAATAAATTCATACTTGAATTTTATCGAAAGTGGAGAAATATATGAAAGTTATCCTATGTCAAAAGATAAAAATATAGAGATAATAATATATGCAAAATATGATTTTACTCAAAAAGCAGAAGAGTTTTTAAATGTTGCATATAAAAGTGTAGTTGAAGCAGGGTTTAATTTAAGTTGTGAGATTATATGAGAGTAGGTTGAAATCTTAATTCAGAATTAAGATATAACTTACTGCAAAATAAATCTATTTATATGAACTAAGATAAATCAATAAAAGTAAGAGAATTTAATACTGCATAATTTCAATAATGTAGTGAATAGGGGGCAAAGGGGGAAGAGTGGCAGATAAAATTAAAAAGTAATTTTTAGTTGATGAAACTAAAAAATACTTTCTAAAATCTTTACCACCTATGCCCCCTTTCAACCTAAAATAAAAGAAAATATCTTTGTAATTGAAATGTCGATACTACAATAGTGTCGATATTTTTTTACATTGAATTAGGTTGAGAGTAAGCAATAGATAAAAAGTTAAATAGTAGATACACTAAAAATAGGAGCAAGTAAAACACGACTTGTACAAATGCTGTAAGCTGAAAGCTAAGGAAATCCTAGCGTTCTTAATTTCACTTGAAATCAAGGAGTAAAAACGACAAGTAATATGTAGAGGGGAAATAAATCCACTTAAAAATAAAAAGAATTGAAAATATAAAATATATAAATAATGGAACTTAGAAATAGGAACTCGGGACTTGAAAAAAGCAACAGGGGGATAGGGGGCATAAGGAATTAAACTAATAATATAAATATCTTCTAAAGCTAAAAGAAAATATCGTTAAAAGTGAAATATTGATACTAGATTAGTGTTGATATTTTCTGTTTTAATATAAGGTGATAAAAGATTGAAATAGTTCATATTAGATAAAAGTATTTCAAAGATTGTATCTGCTGCAAAAGCAAACTCTAAGAATATGTTTGGTGGACTTAAAAATATAGCTCCAAAAGTGCCAAGCAGTTTACCTAATAGCACCATATCTCAGGGATCAAAAATACCAATAAATAAAGGAACATCATATAAATTATCAGCTTCAGGAGATAATGTAGGTAATATGCTTAGGGGGGCGGCAGACTCTGAACTAAAATTAATTGGTGAGTATGCTAATAATAATGTATTCGGTAAATCAGTTAGTTTTAATGCTGGGGAAGAGGGTACAGGAATCACATATAAGGTATTTCAAAGAAATAATATAGAGTGGTATATGATGAGAACTACTGGAGCTAAAAAAGGGAGAAATTTAACGAAGGCACAAGCAGCAGAAAGATATGGATTAGCACCTATATTAGATGAGGCTGGTAATGTTGCAACATTACATCATTCACAACACATAGTGTTGGACCATTATTTGAAGCGTCGACAAGATATCATAATATAAGTAATGCTAAAAGAGCGCCATTACATCCATATAAAGGCCAATTAAATCCATTTAATCCAATAGATAAAGAAGTAAGAAAGGCATTCCAAAAAGTAGATTCAATTGAATATTGGAAAGCTAGAGGAAAAGATGCAATGAAAGGAGTAAGATAATGAATATATTAAATTAAGAGAAGTAAAGCAATAGTGGTAGTTAAATGAGAGTCACCATTTACTACTGGTGTAGAAATAGCACCTACTAAAGTATAAAGTAATTAGACCATGGAAGTAAGAGAAAGGATGCTGCTTAATGGCATTAGAAAATGTAAATGAAGTTGATACTATATCTATAGATAGTGAAGAAAAGAAAGTAATATTAACAATTGTAGACGAGCTTGATTGGGCAGATGAGTATAATCATTTAAAATTAATACAAGATAAGGTAAACAACTATCTTAATTTTATTGAGAGTAACGAACTGCATAAAGCATACCCAATGGCTAAAGGTAAGGAAATAGAAATAGAAATTTACTTGAAGTATGAGTTAACATTGAATGGGCAAAAGTTAATAAGTAAGATAAAAGAATTTCTTTATAAGAATGGATACAAATTTAATTGTAGAAAAATAGATGCATAATAATAAATAGAGAACTGCATAGAAAATAGAAATAGTGGAATAGAGTTAAATGATTAAGAGAAAGAAATATTTAAGCAACATAATTGTAATTAAGCAGTGAGAAAAGACAAAATGAACTAGCTGAAAAATAAATAGGCTAGTTCATTGTTTTTTATGGTGATAAAATAGTGGTATACATTGAAAACACTAAAGTACGTCACTAAGAAAAAGCAAGACGTGGCTAAAGCTGGCTTCAAAGGTGATGTTAATTATGACACTAAGAAAGGATTTTCTATTAGCCAAGATTATATGAAAAATAATGGATTAAATCACTTTGATATAACTACTAAGCAAAGATAGTCATATCATAGTGATTTATGAGAGTGGAAGACCCAATATACTTAAAGACACACAAGAATAGCTAAAGAAGCATTAAAAGCTGGTGGAGCAAATGAATCACAAGTAGATGAATTAATAAGAAAGTTTCTTTAGAATTTAAGAGAACAGGGAGTTACAAAACCAACAAGAATACCATGGTATTTAAAATAAATTAAAAAGAAGGAATGATTATATTGAATGAAAATATTTTAGATTACTTTGGAAAAATACTAATAACAGAAGTTAGAGATGAAACAATAACAAGTTGGAATATGATGCTAAGAGGCAAAATGAGAGGTATCACTGCACAACAGATTAGGGAGAAAATATCAGTATTTAATGATGAAGAATTAGAGGTATTAAAGTGGCTAATACCTAAAATTATTGATTCAAGTTTGCATAATTTACTTCTTATGATTGAGCAAAATGATGCAATAAAAGTAGAAGTTGATGATGGACAGAAAGATAATGATATTAAGGAAATTAGTGATGGGTTAGAAGGTGAACTCTACACAGAAGATGGTTGGATTAGTAGATTTAGCAAAGAAAGGTATGATGAAATATAAATAATAAAAATTTAAGCTAAAAACTAAATACAAAACAATAATAAATTTTACTACGTCATAAGTTGTAAATAACAGAAAAAAATAAATTTATATTATAACAATGATAAGAGCTAATGCTTCAAATAAGAAACATTAGCTCTTTTTCTCATGCAAAGAAATTAAAGAAAGTAAAGATGATGTGTCAAATAATTAAAGATTTTGAGATAAGCATAATCGAAGATGGTAAGAGTCCTAAAACAACAGAAAGCTATGTTGGTGACATTAAGCCTTCCATAGAATTTTTAAAGGCTTAAGGGAGCTGATTCTAATGCTACTTTACAACAATTTTACGTAACGAGTTATAATTAATAGTTAACAGAGAGTTATTATGGTATGAAAACTTAATATATTGTTAAAACAAATATAATTTTAAGGGCTAGATTATTAAAAGATAGCGCAACAAATTGTCTGTATAATGAAGGTAATGTTATATTAGAAACAAGTAAAGATGGACAAGAGTTAGCAAGAAATGTTTGGGGGACAAGTTTAATAAGCAGAACTATAAATGAAAAATATGGGGATATAACTGCTTACTATATGTATAATGGCCATAGTGATGTAACAAAACTTTTAAATAGCAATGGAGATATATTAGCGAGCTATTATTATGATGCCTTTGGAAATATCTTAGAAGAAACAGGTTCTATAGATAATCCATATAGATATTCAGGCTATGAATATGATGGTGAGACTGCTACCTAAAAACTAGAATGTATGATCCTGTAACAGCAAGATTTATGCAAGAAGACACCTATAGAGGAAAAGATGAAGATCCATTAAGTTTAAATCTATATACTTATTGTCATAACAATCCAATAGAATATTATGATCCAACAGGTAATGCTCCGTGGCTTATAGGAGCTGCGATAGGAGCAGTAGCTGGAGCATTAGTTGGGACAGCAGCTGGATTTGGATATGCATATAATTTAGTACATGGATTAGCAGATGGAATTGTATATCTTGCAACTGCTTTTACATCAGGAGTAGGAGCAAATGCAATATATCAGATCTTTAATAAAAGTGAAATAGATGTTGTTGAGGCTATTAGTGAGGGGTCAAAAGATGCTATATTTGAAATGGCATTTCATGGAGCACAGAAAGCAATATTTAAACCTGAAATCTTACCTAAACCGATAATGGAACTTAAACCAATAACAGCTTTAGAAAAATCCAAAGTAGTTAAAAATGTTAAAGGTAACATAAAAAACGTAAAAAGTTATTTTTCTAAAAAATCATGGAATCCTAAAAATATGTTTGGTGGACTTAAAAATACAGCTCCAAAAGTGCCAAGCAGTTTACCTAATAGTACCATATCTCAGGGATCAAAAATACCTATAAACTCTCCTAAAAACTTAGGATATAAACCTGGAGATAGTATTAAAGTATATGATGCCTCTATTAAAGGGGTAGGTAAATTTATAGAATCAGCAGGAGGGACAAATGCATTTGTTGAAGATTTATCTCATGTTACAGGAAAAACCGCTGCTCAAAGAAATAAAGCAATAAATGCAATTATAAAAGAAGATTTTCCAAATATTAATTTTAGACATAAAGCTGAATATAATCCTTTTTCAGAAACAGGAGTTGCGCAATTTGGAGATGGTACTCAAATAGGGAAAAAATCATTTTCATCTAGAGCAGAATTAAGAAATACAATTATACACGAAGAACTTCATCATCGTTGGTGGGAAAGAGGCATACCGAGCTATCATCATTCACCTGATACGTATATTCCTAATGAAAAGTTTTATGAAGTAGTTAAAAGATATCATAGGATGAGAGGATGGGATTAATAATAGTGAATAAATCATATATACAAGTAAAATGTAGTAAATGCAATAATCAGGTAGATATGGTAGTTGGACAGAGTATTTTAGAAAATTTTGAGCTAGCTTGGTGGGGAACTTACAAATGTCCGTATTGTGATAATCAAATTGAATTAGATGGTAAAGGAATCCCAAATGATAATATACGTGAAACAATATTGAAAGTAGATGGCAAATGGGGATTATATGTTTATGAGGATAGTAAAATAGAAGCAATTAAGCTAATGAGAGGAGTTCTTAGAATTAGTTTAGTTGAAGCTAACAATATGTTAAGAGCAGTTCCAGGAATCATACTAACAGGAACAAGAACAGAGATGATAAGATTGGAACTTTTATTTAATAGTAAAGGGCTAAATGCCAAAGTTAAAAGAATTTAAGAATAAAGTAGTTCTAATAAATACTTAATTTATTAGAATAAGAATTAATAACATATTAAATAAAAGCTTATCAGTTTATTGTAGATATTATAGATATAAGAGAATTAGCTTAAAAAATTGGATTAGATATTGACAAGGATGAATCATGGCTATTAAGGTAGAGGTCAACAGATTAAATTATTTGTTGACTTCTATTTATTTTAAAAATATAGAATGAGGTTTAAATACAAACCTATATGTTAGAGAAAAGGGATTAAAAGCTGTTAAAAATGTATTTGAAAGATAGAGTAGTACACTAATACATATAACATTAGGAGAAGAAACAATAAAAGCTACTCCAGAGCATTCATTTTATGTAGATGGTGAAGGTTGGGTAAAAGCAAAATCTTTAACTTTAGGAGATAAGATAAGACTTTACTCAGGAGAAAATAAAGAAATAACTTCTATTAAAAAAGAAGAGTTAGAAAATAAAATTAAAGTATATAACTTTGAAGTAGAAGATTTCCATACTTACTTTGTATCTGAAGAAAATATCTTGGTGCACAATGACTGTTCTGACGTAGGGTCATTTCCTATAACAAACTGGAAAGGACAAGAAGTAAAGATTCCTGATGGACATAAAATAAGTCCTAGAGACCCTAATTTTTCAGAACCACCAATTTATAGAGAAGGTCCATATACAACTGAACAAAGAGATTCATTTTTGCCACGAAACTCTGCTGAAACAAAGTTGGCACCACACCACAGATATCAAATTCCAGTTAGAGATGGAGGCGTAATAGATGAATTACCAAGTCCTGGGCATCCAGAAGGAAATATTCATACAGGTGGTTCACCAAGTAGGCATCCAGCAAAATCTATATTTAATTCAGAAACTAATTGTAATAAACTAAGACAATCTGAAATAATTGATTCCTGGAAAGTCAAAGGTCAAAGGCTTATTGAGATAGAAGATGGAGTTTGGATAGACAAAGGATTTAAATAGATTCATAGAAAGAAGTGAGTATTATGTTAAAATCTAAATTAAATGAAATAATGTTAAATAATAACATTGAACTTTCAGTTGTGGCTAATTTGGATGATAATAATATCGAAAATATAGGAAATAAAACAGAACTAGAATATTTTAGCTTAGTAGAAAATCTTTTTGGCAATATTGAACATATGCATGCACTTAATGATTCTTTAAAAGGACAAATTATGCCACAATCATGGAAACAAGGAAATGTTAAGTGCCTTGTTTGTAAACCAGTAGATAATGTTATTGTAGGATTATTTTATAGTGAAGAAAGAACTGCTATAGAATCATATAGACTTGGAAAGACACTAAATGACATTATTAAAGGTGCATGGGAAATTTATAAATTGAAAGATAAAAAAATAGTTTTAAAATATCCTGCCATCTATCTACTTTTCCACTAATAGGAAAGTGTAATCAGAAAGAAAATCAAATATATTATTGCTAAGAATAGAGTCAATGTTTCTAATGTAAGAGACATTGACTCTATTTCTCATGCAAGAAATTAGTTACTGAACAAAATAATTTAAAATTAAAAGAAAGTTTAATTGAATATAGTAGGATTCATAAAATAATAAATAAAGATAGCTACTGAAAATGGATACAATGCTGAAGGTTTAAGAATACTAAAAGATGTAGAAGGTAATATAACAAACTACCTATATGAGGGAGATAATTTTATATTAGACTACTCATGGCTGCCTAGAGGTACCGTGAAAGGTCAAAAAAACGATGGGAAGGAGATTGCTTCCTCAGGTTAATCTGAAGTGGATTGTTCAAATCTTCCCAGTGAAAAGTATTCGGAGCATCTCATGTCTCACGATAATTTTATTAAATAGCGAAAAAGCATCCCATCCTGAGCAGGTGTAAGCTTTAATATATTTTACACATTATTTTTATTAAGGCTTCTCATCTATAAAATTCTCTTGCAAAGTCCCAAATGAAAAGACTAAATATTTCGTTTCTCATACTCAAAGGGTTCTTCACAGGAATAAATTTCATGAAAAAATCCCATATATGGGATATCGTCTTCCAGACATTTTATACGATAGGACAGCTCCTCATCACACTCCGGCTCATCGCCGTTGTTCCGCATTACCTCGAATATATCTACAATATTTTCCATGAGGTTTACTTGGATAAATAAAGGCAAGTTATCTAACATTGAATTTTCGATTCTGCTCTCGGATTTGTATCCCGCGAGGGCTGCTTCAAAATAATCATCCATGAACTTTTTGCGTTTACCGGCATCTTGTTCAAATTGTATCCAGCCCACTCCGTTCGTCCAGAGAGTTGCTAGGTCAAACATATACCAACAGTAACATGAATTATCGAAATCATATACGGTTATTTGTCCAGTATCAAAATCTATCGAATAATTCCCATCATTGTAATCAAAATGGACCATACCGAAAGACTCACGGTTCCTGTCCAATCCTTCCAAAGTTTTAAGGAGCTGAACCAGCTTCTCCTTAAACAGGGATAAGGAGTCAGGTATCAGTTTATCGATATATTCGTCATTATATTTATTAAAAAAACTATACCGACAATGGACAGGAGTATATTCTTTCGACAATTGGTGTAGTTTCCCCAAGACTTTACCACAATTATAATAATATTCGGTAATTGGAGCTCCTTCACGGTACCGATAATTATTTTCCACCAACATTTTTCCCTTGGCCTTTTCAAAGAGGCAGACAGAAAAGGTATGATTATTATGAGTTATTTCTTCCAGTAGATTTCCCTTCAGGGAGTTGACTACATCCGAGACACTGCCGCCATGCTCGAATAAATACCTAATATATTCAACTTCCCCAAGAAAATCTTCCTGGCTTCTGTCATTTAGGAAGGCGATTCTAAGTATTTTAGCGCCAGCGCCATCTTTCTCACAGTTGTAAACGACATTCCGCCCGACCTCATGTGCCTTAATTGGACTGATTTCATAGCCTTCCAATCTATATAACTCTGATATTATTGGAAGTAAATATGCATCACCGATTTTAACAACCTCATTATAAGTCATAATAGCTCCTTTCATTACTTAGTAATTAAAAATTCCGTTATTATTAATTTTCACTACCCTGTCAAAGGATTTTTTTCGTAAAAATCAAAGTTGAGTATATCATGCTCTATGCAATAAAGATAATAAATAGTATTTGTAAACTACTTACCAAGTTTTATATATACCCAATTTCATCCAGCAATTTCTCTTTGTAATATATTTATTATATCATTAACTTTAATAGGACTATAAGAGTAAAAATAATTATAACTATTTATTCCATATAAAAGCAAAATTTTAACAATTATAGTATTCATATACTGTGCCAATTATAAACGAGCCCTAGACACTGAGATGGTAGGAGAACTTTTAAATATAATGAAAGGGCTTGTCAATGATGGAATGACCATGATGGTTGGCAATCATGAAATAGGAATTGCAAAAGAAGTAGGGGATAGAACTTTTTTATATTAGTCAAAAGCAGAGTACATAATTCGTAAAATTACTTAATTGTATAAGTAATTTTGCGGATTATATTTATTTTAAACCCAATATAAAAAATGTATGTTAAGATAAAGGAATTTATGAATAGCATATATTTATAAATTGCTAATTTAGTGATATATTTAATAGTGAAATATATTGACAATAGGAGATTATAAATGAATACTAGAGAGTTTTTTATGAAGAAAAAAGTAATATACATATTTGCAACTATATGTTGTATGTTATGGGGAAGTGCCTTTCCAGCAGTAAAAAGTGGATATGAAGTATTTAACATTGCTTCAGAGGATATACCTTCTAAATTAGTATTTGCAGGGTATAGATTTTTTTTGGCAGGTGGAATAGTACTTTTTATAGCATTATTAAGTAAAAAAGAACTTTTTAAGTTTAATAAAAGGCAACTAGGGCAAATAGCATTACTGGGAATTACACAAACCTGCTTACAATACATATTTTTTTATTTAGGATTAGCTTATATTAGCGGTGCAAAGGGTTCTATCCTGAGTGGAACAGGAGCTTTTTTTAGCGTTATAATAGCTCATTATATATACATAAATGATAAATTAAATTTAAAAAAGACCTTAGGGTGTATTATAGGATTTATAGGTGTAATCATTGTTAATTTCGATTCGCAGTTACTGGGTTCTTCTTTTACCATAAAAGGTGAAGGAGCAATTTTGATTTCTGCATTAATACTATCTGCATCATCTATTTATGGTAAGAAACTTACACAGTCTATGGATTCAGTAGTAGTAACGGGATATCAATTATTCATAGGAGGAGCTGTACTTATTGGATTAGGTTACGGTTTTAATGGTTCTATATCAGGATTTACTATAAAATCCACAAGCTTACTTATATACCTTGCAATGCTTTCCTCCATTGCATTTTCATTGTGGACAATTCTCTTAAAGTATAACAACGTAGGAACTGTAGCTGTTTTTAATTTTTTAACACCTATATTTGGTTCAATATTATCAGCTATATTTTTACATGAGAATATATGGGAATTAAAAAATGCCATAGCATTAATATGTGTATGTATAGGTATATGGTTAGTTAACAGAGAAAGCAATAAAAAAATTAATAAATTGGATCCTTTACATAAAAAAGTTAAATTGAATTAAAAGTTGACAAAAAGTGTTTAGGTTGGTAAAATGACATAAAAAATAAGTAGACAAGCATTATAACTTGAAGGGAGTTTTTATGAATAATAAAACTAAAATTATAATAGCATTGATACTATGTAGCAACCTAGCGACAGGAAATGTGCTAGCAAATGATATTAACAATATGAAAAATAAGTCCAATAATATTGAACAGAAAATCAATAATGGCAAGAATGAGATAAAAAAATTAGAGAAAAATAAGGAAAATGTCCTTAATGATATTCATGAATTAGAAAAAAATATCAATGAGTTAGAACATGAAGTTGAGGAGATAAATTCCCAAATAGGTAATTCAAATGAGAAGATAAAAAATTTAGAGGTTAAATCAGAGAAATTAAAGGTTGATTTAGCAAAAAATGAAGAAGTGATGGCAGAAAGACTTCGTATTATGTATATGAATCAATCTCAAAGTTACGTAGAGATATTATTTGGATCAGAAGGAGTTTATGATTTCATTGAAAAAGTAGAAGCTATAAGAAGTTTGATTAAATATGATAAAGAACTTATGGATGAATTTAAGGAAAAGCAAGACGAGCTGGAAAGCACTACTACTCAAGCTAAGAATGAAAAAAGCAATCTTGAAAGTATGATGCAAACTGCTAATAGTAAAATGAGTACTGTAAAAGATAATAAGCAAGAGAAAAATGCACTTATAGCTGAAATTGAAAGTGATATTGATGTACATGAAGCTATATTAGCGAAGCAGCAAAGTGAGTTTGATGAAATAATTACAGCTATTGGGAGTATGGAGGCTGAGAGTAGACCATCTAGAGGTGGATCTATGTCTAGCGATGAAGATGTGCCTAGTGGTGGACAAGTATCAAATGGAAGCATTTTTTCAATAACAGGAGGAAATGGGTACCCTATAACTCAGGAATTTGAAGGAAGAGTCAGTCCTATCACAGGTGAGAAAGAATTTCATGGAGCTCTTGATATAGGGGCACCTTATGGTGCTGGAGTGTATTCACTTAAAGATGGAACTGTAGCTTACTCAGGTTGGATGAATGGATATGGGAATGTAGTGGTTATAGATCATGGAGATATCAGCAGCTTATATGCTCATAATTCAGAGCTTTTAGTTAGTCAGGGACAGAGCGTCAGTGGAGGACAACAAATTGCAAAGGTTGGTTCAACAGGATGGTCAACAGGACCACATATACATTTTGAAATAATTAACTCCAGTGGTGAGAAGATTGATCCAATCTCATATTATATATATTAAGTAATAAAGGATGCTTATTTAAGGTAGGCATCCTTTTATTAGTATGCCAGCATGGCAATAACTGGCGGTGAAAGTCCGCCGTGAGATTGGTATTGGGAAACATTAAGCAATGGGAAAGGATAACAATTTTATATATGACTTGGACACTCAAACTATCTTGGAATTGTAAAGAATGCTTATGAAGATAGAAGTGAATGTAAAGAAGATAAAGTGTAGAAGTATTTCTTTATTATTATGATAATGATGCATATATTAAAGAAATGCATGGGGAACAACTTTAATAAGTAACCATAAGTGAAAAAAATGAAAATATAAGGCTATGGCTCTTATGAGTACGTGGGGAAATATAGATAATTAGTTTAATTACCTTATAGTGCAATGATAGATGTCATAAGTAAGAGGAATTAAATTGTTTTAAATAAATATAAACAGATGATCACTTAAAAAGGTAAATATGACAAATATAGAATATATAGTTAAATAAAATTTCAAGGAATAAAGATGAAGCTAAAAAAATTTATCCCTACGTTATCACTTATACTCGTTTTAAATTCAACGAATGTTTTAGCAGCAAGTGGTATACCATATAAACAGATACCGAAGTATATGGATCCTGGTACTACTATTACATTTGATAAGAGTAACAATGTGTGACTCTTGAAAAGGGAGAAAAAACAGAATTTAGTAAAAAGAATCCAGTGTTGATAAATGAATCAACTTTACCATTAGCAAAAGAAGGAATGATAGTTACTTATGATGCTCTTGGGCAACCGATTATTATTAATCAAGATGCTAGAAAACAATCTGAGGTTAAAGTTGACGTAAAGAAAGTAGAACCAAATTCACAAATATCCAATGATGTAAATATTATGGCGACTGAACACTCTCAAACTGGGAAAACTACTTATTTTTATGCTTCTGGACGTAGTGTTGTTTTAGATGAATGGAGTGCAGCTCATATGTTTCTGCCTTGGTAGCCAACGGTTCGTGTATATGATCTAGAAAGCGGTACTAAGACGGCAGCAGTTTATGTACTTGATAGAGGCAACTTTGCTCCCGGAGTAATACTAGATATAGATGTTAAATGTTTTACTACCAACTTCTATCCTACAGCTAAAGGTTGGTTTGACAGCAAAATAGTTTGGCATACCAACTAATTAGAACTAAATTACAAAAGAACTTAGAGGTGTTATATTTTGATATTAAAAAAATTAAGGATATATTAACTCTTAAAAACATTCGTATTAAATATATGCTATTAATTTTAATTGTTTTTCCTCTTACAATACTATTTGTTTTTAATAAAATAAATAGTATTGCAGTAATAGGCAGAAATTCCTCAAGTAATGGTGAATGGCTAGTTGCAACTGTTACTAATTCTAACAACAAAAGTGACTTATGGATGATAGATACTGAGATTCAAAGGAAACAAAAATTAGTAAGTAACAGAGATGCAATGATAACTGGTAAAGTTAATACCACAGGAGAAATCTTGCTTTATTCTGATGCTATTGGGAAGAACTCATGGGATATATTTCGATTTAATATTCCTACTAAAGAAACTTATCAAATTACTGATGATCCATTAGGTCAATTTAATTTACGTTTCGGTGACGAAAAGGGAAACATTATATTTGCAAAGAGTGGAGATAAGAACTCTCCTGTTCCTCAAATATCAAAAATAGATGTTATTAAGAAAGAGGGGGAAATCCTCGAATTAGATTCTGGTCTTGGTGTACAAGATTTTGATGTGCGTAATAATAAAATCATTGCATTAGCATTTTCTTATGAAGAGTTTATAACAAAGAAATTTAAGGAACAAAATGATTTGGCAAAAATCAACTACTACATTATAGCAATGGACATAGATGGAAGTAATAGAACAGTGGTATCCCAGATAACCGCTGTGAGATTAGATTCAATATCATTTTCAAAATCAAATGATTTTATCATATTAGGTGGAAGTGGTATACAGGATAATGAAAAAGGATTCTATAAGTTAGATATAAAGAAAAATAAAATAGATACTTTGCTAACTCAAGAACAACTTAAGAAAACCAACGAAATTTCTGAATTTTCTCAACCTTATATTGCAGCTCTTAGTTCTGATGAGAAAAACATCTACTTTACGGCTATTCCCATTGGAACAAGTCAAAAAAATATTTTAGGGTTAACAGTTTATCCAAACGCCTTGTATTGCTATAATCTAGAGGATGAGAAAGTAAATGAAATTTTCAAAATCCCAGATTCGTTTATTCCTTCTATATCGTTTACCTATAAGTAAATCATTGGGTGTTCATATTAGTTGTACAGGTGGCTATAATTGCCACCTTTTATTGTTTAAATTCTTAATGGAAATTCAAAGAAAGGGTTTTTTATTTTTACATCTTTTTTTAGAATGACACATGTCCATTCGTCTGTGAAAAAACATTGCTGAGAATTCCATAAAAAAGATTTATAAATTAATTATAGAACGATATTTCAGTTAATAATTAATTGCCATGGAGCAACTCCAAATATATCATTTAAGATTAAATTTTCATAGAAAATTTAAAGCAACAGGAGAAAAAAATAATAGAGAAGACTTCTAATGATTATTATTGGGGATGTGTAAAGATAGAACGGGAAAAAATATGTTAGGAAAAATATTGATGGAAGTTAGAGAAGTTTTATGTAAAAGTCAAATATAGTTTTATATAAAAGTAGCAAAAATGTATATAAACTAAATTTCTAATACCGTATTATTCAAGGTGAATTTTACGGTATTTTTTATACTATAAATTAATGTTAATGATTTAGGTTATTGAGTTGAAGTTATTTAATAAGATTGTTAATTGTGAAATTTAATAAAGCCTTAAAAAGATGTTAATAAGAATAGATTTAAAAGATGTACATAATAAAATAAACTTCTATTTGGTAAATAAAAACATTGTATCAGATTTTACATTTGTAGCACCAAGTTTAACAGAAAGAGATAAAGAAGAAAATGTTAAAGAAATAATTTTATTTTAATAATAAAAAATGGTTAAAAGAAGATAATTTGTTATTATAAGTAACAATTTACATGTGCTGATTGTATTATAAAATAGAAGGATTTTTAGATTTTAATATAAAAAGCAGTTGAGAAATTAGGGCACTAAGAAGTTATAGGATATTCAGGAGAAGAAATTAAGCTTTTATTTGAGGCTAAATGCAATAAAAGAATAAGTTTTAGAAAATGATTAGGGATTATTTTTTATAATCTTAAATAGGAGGGAATAAGAATGGTTAAATTGTCAACTTTGAAAGACCATGAAATATTAGTAGTTGGTGATGAATATAAGCTAATGACAAAAGAAGAGTTGATTACAAATATAGATCAATTTAAAGGAGTGAATGTTTATACATTAGGGATTCATCATGCAGCTCTTAACGCAAAAGATATGTTAAAAAATGCTATTAAAAATGAAGAGTGCGACAATATGTATGAAGAGTGGGAAAATTTAATTTGGAAAGATATAGAAGATAAGGATATAAATCAAATTCAAAAGATTCTAAATAGAATACTTAAAAAAAGTCCAAAACAAAATATTACATGTTATCAAGATAAGCCAGTAGAAATAGATATTTAGTTAGTCCATATTTCAAATATATTAATAGTGAAAATTAGGAAGGAGTTAAAAAATGAATGAATATTTAATTTGTCCTAAATGTGGCAAGAAGATAAATAGAGAATACGTAAAATTAGATGATAACAGTGATTATAATTTTACTTTAAGTATTAAATATACTTGTGGCTGTGGTTATGAAAGAATTGATAATTAGTAAATTGTTTGATTAGATTAAGTCAATTTAAGTTGAATAATTTTTAGAGACTTAGAGCAGAGGTTGCTTTATTTTGATGTGATGGATATATAATAGCATAAGACATAAATTTCCAAATGCCTGAATACAATAATTATGGGAATGTTAAAAGAAAGGTGTGCAAGTAATGACGGATCTTTATTATAGTCTGTGGGATAATTACTGGAGAACTTATCGTATTAACAGTGAAGCAGCTATTCAAATTGCTCTAGAGCAATTTCCAGGTCAGGTAATGAAAGTTGAAATAGATTATAAAGGGGATTTATTAATCTATAAAGTTACTATTAAAAACATTACTGGAGTATATAAAGTTGAAATAGATGCTAATACTGGTCAGATGCTTGAAGTAGATGTGAAAGTTGATTAAAGTTCAAAATTTTCCAGTAGGATTTAAAAAACAATTTTTTACTTTTAACAAGATATAGTAAATTAATTTTGAGAAGAGCTTATAGGGGGCTCTTTTTTTATGTGAAAAATTAAAGTGAGATGAAAATATACTAAATATTTAACTTCATATAGATATAGAATTTATAAAAATGGGTTTGTATTATTAACTGAGTAAACTAAAAATCAAGTAAGGTAAGAAAGATATTTAGTATGCGCTTACTGCAGTTCACAGAAGATTAAGAAACAAAGGGGAGCAGAGAGTTTAAAAGAAAGCATATCAGAAAGGATATATAAAAGAGTTAACGTAGCTTTAAGGCAGAAATAATTTAAGATTATACACTCTTAAAAGACACCAATTTTTGAAAATTTGAATACAATAATCATATGAATGCTAAAAAGGATGAGATTTATATAATGAAGAATATTTACTATAATCTATGGGATAATTACTGGAGAACTTATCGCATTAACAGTGAAGCAGCTATTCAAGCTGCTTTACAGCAGGTTCCTGGTCAAGTAGTAAAAGTTGAACTAGACACTGAGTACGGTATATTAGTTTATGAAGTCACCATAAGAACTACTACTGGAATTTATGAAGTAAAAGTAGATGCTGATACAGGGGAAATACTTGAAATTGATAGGGAATTTGATTAAAATACTAAAGTTTTAAGTGATTAATAGAAAAATACTAATATTAAAAAAGAGCCTTAAACAATGGCTCTTTTTTATTTTATACAGAAGAAGGTGAGTATATGCTAAATATTTATAGTTCATATAGGTATAAAATTTGTAAGAATGATTGGTATTATTAACTAAAAAAATTAAAAATCAAGTAAGCAGAAAGATATTCAGTATATATTTAATGTAGTAGTAAAAGGATAGGTAAACAAAAGGCAATAGATAATTTAGAAGAGTATTATGTAAGAAAAGAGCATATAAGAAAGTTAATGGAGTTTTAAGGTAGAAATAATATTTATTTAATTGGATAAATTTAACATGACTATTAACTTTCTAAAAATCACATAATATAAGTATATGTAAATTATATTTAGAGGAGGTAACAATATGAGAAAACTTTCAGAAGCAGAAGTACTATCCTTAACATCACTATTGAAGATGGAGCAAGATGGATTAATTGTACAAAGAGCAGTGAATGCACTAATAACAGATGAAAACTTAAAAAGACAAGGTGAATCTAGCGTGTTAGCATCAGAGGGTAGGATAAAAGGATTACAACAGTTTATTAATGAAAATCAAGTAACAGTTCCAGGGGAGGTATAATAGAATGGCAAATTTAATTGGAAACCTAATTAAAAATAACGTTGATATTAATGATGAGGTTATATCTACAAATATGCTTTCTTCTGGAAAAGCTGCAGCTGACGCATATCTTAATGCTACGTTAACAAGCAGTACTCCAGAATTGAGATCCATATATTCTGCTGGTTTAAATCAAATAGTTGGAGGACATACTGCTCTTACAGAATTAGCTGTAACTCAAGGTTGGGCTAAACCTTACAATTCACCTGTACAACAATTGACTGATACTTATAATGAATCAAAAACTGTAATTAATCCAAATGAACAATAGTATAAAGTAAAATCCATTGTAAATAGTTTAAAAGAGCTCTTAATAGGGCTCTTTTATTATGTATAAAAAGGAATGGCGGTATTTTGAAGTTAATACGAAAATAGAGAATATTTGTAGATGAGCATTTAGTGGACTTTAATGCCACTATTTAATTATTATCATAATAAAGAAATTTACTCTCGTTCCTACTATTCTTAGTTCTTTTATTTTTATAGTTATATTTATACTTGTACTTAGAATAAGCCAAATGGTTCTTTGATTCTATTTTAACTATTTCCTATAGAATATTAGCAAATACTTCCTTAAGAGATTGTTATAAATCTTTTACATTATTAATTTTCTAGAAGGCTATTAATTATTTATATAGGCATGATATATATCCAATAACAACATAAAACATTACCAAATAAATCTAGAAGTTTTAACATGTCTATATGTTAACTTATAAAAAGAACTATAATTCTTATTTAAATGTTCGATATAAAAATTATAAAGCTATCTGCATTGAATATTTAGATAAAAGGGGGGATTAGAGAAATGAAAATTCAAGGAGATATAAATTTTCAGTACATTTTTAATCTACATAATAAGAAGAATAAAACTATAGAAGATCGAGAAAAAATTGATAAAGCTAGAAAGGGAAATCCACAATTGGATCGTATGCTTTATCAGCATGATATCAATAAGATGTATGAAGAGCAGGCAAAAATCGAAGGAATTGCTAGAAAGATTGTGCGAGGACAGAAATTAACAGAAGAAGAAAAAGAATTAATAAACCGTGTTGACCCAGAAATGTTTCGTAAAGCAGAAGAGGCAAAGCAAGCAAATGAATCTTTAAAAAACAGATTGAGAAATGCTAAAAGTAAGCAAGAGGCACAAAAAATACTAGTACAAGCCTCCATGGAAGCTCAACACATAGCGGAATGTAATCCACAGTACGGAAATTTACTTATGGAACTAGTTAAAGAAGCCTATGAAGATTATAATAAAGATCTGGAATCCACAGGAGAAACTCAACAATATTATCAGAATCAACAAAATCAAGACAACTCTAATGCACTAATTAACTTTGAATGCTAATTTATTTAAAAACCGTCCCACTAATAGGACGGCTTTTTTATCTATACAGTTTTTACGTTCACTTGTTGATATAATCACAATAATATTTAAACTTAAAATTTTTTACTTAGAACTGTTATTATTTTCTGTTAACGTACCCTCTAAGCTCTAAGTAAGTTTCCCACAAAAAATTAACAGTTGTGACTACCTTAATCACTGGTAAGTTAGTATTATGAGTAGAGAGTTTTAAGATTTTATTTTTACTAGGACTGTTATCTTATAGACACAAAAAGCAGAACATCTTAATATATATGTGTCAGTAATCCGTAAAAGATCTGTAGTATGATAGTACTACAGGTCTTTTAAAATATATATTTTAAAGGGGTAAGTTAAAAGTTGTTTGCTATGATCTATTCAGAAACAATATAGAATTCTTCAGCAACTATTCTATGCTTACAACTATCTTTTAGATAAAGATCTGAAGCTGCTAAGAAGTAGTCATCCTAGCTTATAAAAAATTAGTTACACTTGTAAAACAGTGGATAGCTCTGTAGAAAGTTTTCTTATTTATCTCATGCCTATTTGAAAGTCTATATTATAGGCAATCTTTAAAGTTACAACTTCAAAGGTTTCTGTAGTTTTTCATAAAAGTTCTTTATTGCTCATAAGAAAAGTTTGAGCTTTTGTTTTGTTATTCGTTATTTTCTTAAAATCTTTATTTACAAATGAAAATTTATCTTTAAGTGCATTTAAAATTATAGTAGCAGTGTTATTCCTTTTTTATATGGATTTAATAGAGTTAATTTCTCTGAAAATTCATCTATCCCTCTTTGTAAAGGGGATACAAAGGAATAATAACTATCCCTATTATTTTCCTTTGCTTTACCTAGGTGAAGATTTAATTTTCAATAATAAAAAACGAAAGTTTATTAAGAAATGTAAACCTAATTAGAAAATAATATAATAACTATTTATTAAAGGAAGAATTTATAGAAATTAGTCTTGAATTAGAAGATATGCAAAGATTAAAAAGGCTCATGTTCTGAATTATATAAAATAGTTAAACAAGTAGTCAGGAGTTTTATCAGGTGGGATATTAAATAGTAAGATTTTAAAGTTTACTAAAAAGAGAATAATAGCTATGTTTAAAATAGATAAAATTAAGTATTTGTAGTAGCTTTTATAATAGTATTTTCTTAGTTTCTTTTATAGACTTAATTGTCTATATTTAAAAAGGGAGATGAAAATCTCCCCCGTTTTATTATTAAGTCAAAGGACTTTGAATAAGAGTCGTAAAAATAAATTGATGATTATGACCATCATCTAATGTTGTAACACCTGTTGCTAAGTGAATATGCTTGCCATTACCAACATCTATAGCTAGTCCTGTAATTACACCTAGTTCATGATGATGCTCTGAAAAAAAGTCAGTATTAACTAAGATAGCGTGAACGTGAGAATTACCCATAGGGATAACTTGACTTGTAACACCAGCAAATCTATGATTATGCCTATCTTCTCCTTGTTCAGCTAGTCTAGTACTTCCTAAAAATTCGTGAACGTGAGTTTGACAATCAGTGGAATTTTCAGATTTTAAGTGTTCATTTAACATGACTACACCCCCTTATATACAATATTCAACAAAGAAAGTCTTGACACCATGTAAAAATTTAGAAAAGAGCAATATGTATAAATGAGATAGTAATATGAAGATTTATTTTATATAGATAAACTATTTTAAAAATTAATGCATAGCTGAATAAAGACGCATTCTTAAGTATTCTAATTTATAATTCCAATGCAAAATGTGCAATTAAGGTGGAAATTAATTGTTTATAAATTAATTTCTTAGACTAATTTTTATTAGCAATGTATTGCTAGTTTTTCACCTCTGGGGAACAGTAGTGAAGCCCTTTAGGGTTCCCCAGAGGTGAAGTATAGCTCGGAGCAATACTAATAAATTTAACTAATACTATGGAGAGGCTACATTTGCTAGTCTCTTTATAATAAGCTACTGCGTAACTTTAAAAACAAATCAATTCTAAATTTCTCAGCTATCACTGAGAAATATCCGGAATTGTGAATTGTGAACTGTGAATTTTAAACTTAGTAGTTTTAGGGATGATACCAATAAGTGTTAATTATTTTAAGAAATAGATTAAATTTAGGAGTGGTATATCTATAGCTGCATTAGATCAAATTGATAGTTTTCAATGCTATTAATATATTTTAGCACCAGTAGAAAGACTAGTGCTTTTCTATGTATAAGGAGAAAAGTGAAGTGAGATGTAATAAATATTTATATTTAATATAGATGCAAAACTTGTAAGAATAAGTATGTATGCATTAAATTAGGATAAGAAAAAAATCAAAGTAATGATATAAATAATTCTTTAAAAAGAAGGTTGGAGGCTAGAGTTTGAGGAGTTTTGGGTATTATAGTAGTTATTAAAAATAAAGTTGTCCATCTAGTCACTATGGATTTAGATGATAGTTGTGATGTAGCATATAAAGCATTTTAGTTAGCAATTTTTATAGCTAATTAAATAATAATTCAACAAAAACAAACATATGACATTTTTCAATAGATTTCTAGTAGATTTAAAAAAGTATAAAATGAAGAGATTACAATATAAGTAGGGTTATTAATCTATTCTATTTTATTATTAAAAATAATAAGAGCTAAGCAATATGATTCATTTATTACTTAGCTCATTTTATATGTGGAGTTTAATCGTATAATTATATTATGAGTAGAATTTATAATATTATACAAAAAAATTAAGGCCATGTAGTTGAGAAAATCACTCTAAAACAGAAAAAATTGTTATTGAATATTGAAGGAATCTTAATATTGCTAAACATTATAAAATGACTATAAATATGCTATTAAATTAAAGAAAACAGATATTCAAGTATGAGATATAAGTTATAATTGTTTATTAATGGATTAATTATAATTAATAAAACACTAAAAAAAGATTAAAATTTAAATCAAATTTTTCATATTTTTTAAATATAAATAGTATTAAATATATATTCTTCATTATTTATTATATTTCTCAATTATATGAGCATACTATAATATGTGACAATAAAAATTTATAAGGGAGGAATTTTAATGGAACAAGATAAAGAAAATAAAAGAAATGATTCAAATAATAATAGTATTTGGGGGTGGATAGTAAGACTAATATTAGTTGCAGTTGTTTTAGGTATAACATCATTTTTCACACCTGGATTTACTATTCATGGATTATGGTCATTTTTGATAGCTGCACTTGTAATAACTGTATTAGATTATTTCGCAGAATCACTTATGGGAGTTGACGCATCTCCTATAGGAAAGGGACTAAAAGGATTTGCCATTGCTGCTGTAATAATATACTTAACACAATTTTTAGTTCCAAATATGAGAGTATCTATAATAGGAGCATTATTAGCAGCTATAGTTATCGGAATTTTAGATGCACTATTACCTGGAAGGATAATGTAATCTAACTATTTCGTAAAATACTTTATTTGAAATACATTTTTAAAAAGTAATCATATTTTTAAAGTAAGTGAGTTAATTTTATATTAGATTGAGATCTAGAAATATTGAGTATTTAGTTTACTTTAAATAATACATAAGAGCTTGCAAAAGCTCTTTTTATTATGTTTAGAATATCGCAAAGTTATATTAAACATTTAATAATGTATCCATATATTAATATAAAATATGTAATAATAATTTAAGAGGATATTAAAATTATTTATGTAGATATTTCCAAAAATATATGATAATATAAATTTTGGAATTGAATATATTATATAGCTAAAATATAAATAATATTTAGTAAATTATCATTTTAGATAGGAGAGTAAATATGGATAAAGATTTTTTTATCAGCCAAAATGAACAAGAGTTTTACCCAGAGGTTTCTTGTGGAATAGCAAGCTTATCAATGTTGTTAAAATATCATGGTATATCAGAATGTGAAGATTTTAAAACCTTAGGTGAAAAATTAAATTTTAAGTTATCTCCTAAAGAAAAAGGGTATGATGAAGATGATTCGCCTTGTGGGGTTTATCCAGAGGATATTTTTAAATTTTGTGTTGAAAACAAAATTAAATTTAGAATGTCTTTCTATGATGATGAATGGAAAGAATCTTTAAAAATAGCGCCTATTATGGTTCTTCTTACAGGTGATGAAGAAGAATTTGGACTTAGAAATAGCCATTGGGTTGTATTAATAGAGAGAAACAAGGACTACTTTACGTACTATAATCCTTGGTATAAAAAAGAAAATGAGGAATATATAAAGCATATTTGGTACAAAGATTTTCACAGATATTATACAGGAATAGCTTGTCAGATATTGTAATCTTATAGGTAGTATGAATAGGTATAATAATTAAGTATGCGAAATAAAAAGGACTATCTCAAAATAGAAAATAATTTCTATTTTGAGATAGTCCTTTTTATAATGTGGATTATTATGACATCATAAACCTAATTGTCAAGGAAATTTTAAAATTAAATCTGAAATATTTTAAATAAAAGGATATGAAAGAAATATGCTTATTTATTAAATGATATTGACAAATAAATTAAAATAGTGATATTCTTATTAAAACTGATTCCGAGTTTCGATAAGGAGGTATTATTATGTTAAGTACAAATAAACAATCCAGTATTTCAAGAAATACTAAGCAAAAAGCACTAATACTTGATTGTATGCAAGATCATAATGGAGAACATATTACAGCTGAAGAAATTATTGATATTTTAAAAGCGAATGAAACTCCAGTAGCAAAGTCTACAGTGTATCGTTATCTATCACAATTAGAGGAAAGTGGTTTAGTGAGAAAATATTTGCTTACAGAAAATCAACCAGCTTGTTATCAATTCATAGGTGAAAATACAATATGTCAAGAACATTATCACCTCATGTGTCAATCTTGTGGTCAGATTGTACATTTTGAAAATTCTGCACTTCAGAGATTGTTTGAAGGTATAAAGTCAACAGATGGATTTACTATTGATGGACGTAGAACTGTATTTTATGGATTATGTAAATCCTGTGCAAGCTCATAGGAGGATAAAAATGAAAAAGTTATTAGCTATTTTTACAATTGCAGCAATGATGTTTTCTCTTACTGCTTGCAATAACACAAATGAAAATCAGAAAGTTAGTGATCATAAACTCACTATTGTTGCATCACTATTTCCACAGTATGATTTTACACTTCAGATTGTGGGAGATAAGGCAGATGTTAAATTACTCTTACCACCAGGAATAGAAAGTCATACTTTTGACCCTAAGCCTAGCGATATGTCAAATATTTATAATGCGGATATGTTTATATATACGGGTAAATATATGGAACCTTGGGCTGAAAAGGTGGTAGAAGGGGGAACAAATAAAAATTTACTAGTAATTGATGCATCCAATGGTATTAGTTTGGTAAAAGAAGAACATGACCATGATGAGCATAAGGAGGACCATGAAGAAGATCATCTGGCTGAGGATGAACACCATCACGAATATGATCCACATATTTGGCTTGACCCGACTTTAGCAATGAAGATGGTTGACAATATCGTAGCTGGACTTTGTGAAAAAGACGTCATCAATGCTGAATTCTATCGTAAAAATGCAGATAATTATAAAAAAGAGTTACAGAAATTAGATGATGATATTTTTAAAGTAGTAAAAAGTAGTAAACGGAACACATTGGTATTTGGAGGACGTTTCGCCTATAGTTATTTTCTAAATCATTATGGTTTAAAGTACGAATCTGCTTATGATTCTTGTTCCACTGAAGGTGAGCCGAGTGTCCAAACCATAACTTCCATTATTGATTATATAAAGAAAAATAACATTTCTTGTATATATCATGAAGAGTTTGTAGATCCAAAAGTAGCCAAGTCTATTGCACAGCAAACAGGTATCTCAGCAGAACTTTTTAGTACAGCACACAATTTATCAAAAGATCAACTAGAGGATAAAACAACCTACATTAATATTATGCGTGAAAATCTTGAGAGTATCAAAAAAGGGCTGAATTGATATGTGGATTTTAAAAGTTTCCCACCTAGACATATTTTATGAATCCGTATTGGCTGTAAAAGATGTGAGTTTTGAAATAGCCGATGGAGATTATTTTTGTATTGTAGGATCAAATGGATCAGGTAAAAGTTCACTAGTAAAAGGTATATTAGGACTTGTACCATTTAATAGAGGAAAAGTGGAATTTAATATATCAAAAGAGCAAATAGCTTATTTACCTCAGATTAGCACAATTCCTTCTGATCTGCCTGCTACAGTTTATGAGATCGTAATTACGGGAAGACAAAAAAGCGCTAAGAGAATCCCTTTTTACTCAAGAGATGATATAAAAGCGGCAAAAGAAGCTATAGCACTTTTAGAAATAACAGATATATCAAACAAGCAAATTGGAGAACTTTCAGGTGGTCAGCAGCAAAGAGTACTGCTGGCCAGAGCACTATGCAAAAATCCTAAATTATTAATTTTGGATGAACCTTGTTCTGGTTTAGATGAAGATATTACGAAGAGTTTATACAATATATTATCAGACTTAAACACCAAGCATAATATCACAATTTTAATGGTTTCTCATGACTTAAATAAAGTTAAAGATTATGCCAATGGTGTAGCTGTAATGGATAATCACTTAAGATTTTGTGGGAACATAGAAGAGTGGCAAGTTTTTAGAAGAGGGGATATAAGAAAATGACAATAAATAAAATATTTGAAATTTTTAGTTATCCTTTCGTTACCCGTGCTTTGATTGTAGGTTTACTGGTATCTCTTTGTGCTGCTCTTCTCGGTGTGGTGTTGGTATTAAAACGTTACTCATTAATTGGGCATGGTCTCGCAAATGTTGGATTTGCATCACTATCTTTTGCTATGTCTATGGGACTATCTCCTTTATATACATCTATGCCTGTAGTAATTGTAGCTTCATTTATCATTGTCAGAAAAAAGGTGTAGCTGGAGATGTAGCTATTGGAATTGCATCAACAGCTTCTCTTTCAGCAGGTGTTATCATAACATCTATAACAAGAGGATTTAATATAGATGTTTGCAACTACATGTTTGGTAGCATATTAGCAATGAATAATTTTGATATTTTATTGAGTGTTATAGTATCAATCTTGGTAATAGGGCTTTTTATTTTATTTTATAATAGGCTATTTCTCATAATTTGTGACGAGAATTTTGCCAAAGCTTCCGGTATTAATGTTACAATGTATCAATTTCTAATCTCCTTCTTAACAGCTCTCACTGTAGTGGTCGGAATGAGGATTATGGGTACGCTTCTCATTTCAAGTCTCATCATTTTTCCTGCTATAACTGCTAAAAAAATGGTCCATAGCTTTAAGGCACTAGTAATTACTTCTGCCATTATTTCTGTGGTTTGCTTTATCATTGGAATAATAGTGTCCTTTATTTTCAATATGCCAACGGGGGCGAGTATTGTTACAGTAAATATCGTCATGATGATTTTTTCGGAAGTTGTGAGCAAATGCATTAGAATAGGGAGATGAAAAAATGAAGAAAATGTGTTTAATGACACTTATTTTTGTATTGGCTATAAGTGTAGGTGGTTGTGGCACTTCTAATCAAAGTATGCTTAATAACTATTTGGATAAAGAGACAGTTGATAATTCTATTGCACCTGATACATCGAGTAATACACATGATTTAAATGGGCAAAGTGAAAAAAATATTGATAGAGAGGACTCTAGTTCTGAAAAGCAATCAAGACCTAAGGCCGATATTATAATTCGCGATAATTTCTTTCTTGGACAACTTGATGATATGTATATTAATTTAAGTAGTTATAAAGGTAAGATTATTCAATATGAGGGATTTATATACAACTTAGCAGAAGAGAATGCAAAGGAACCATTTGCTGTTTGTCGTAAATATTTTTGTTGTGGTACAGATGCATATCTTGTAGGTTTACCATGTGAATTTAATGGGTATATACCTGATAATAACCTTTGGGTGGTTGTGACGGGCATATTAACGGAAGATGATCAAGGTCGCTCCCCTTATTTGAAAGTAACAGATTTATCCACCTTAAGTGAGCCAGGTAATGAATTTATATATAAATAAAATTTTATAAAGGTTTAGTATAAAAAGTATAACTGCTTCTAAATGTAAATAGATTAAATAATAAATACTTTAGCAAATAGAACTGTATATTGTATTTTTTATATTTAATAGGTAGTTTTTTAGAAATTTCACTTGTCTTACGAAAAGAAGATTTTTTTACTGATTATTTATATCTTTGATATAATTCCTTATTAGTACAAGTTATTTTTGAATTTTTTTCGATTATTGTTTTGATATTTTAAATGAAAGTAATTGTTTTTTTTTGATTTCAGTGTACGTTATAATTTTATTCGAAAAATTTATAAATTAATTATGAAATATTTTAAAAGAACTTAAAATTAAAGTACAAAAAGGCTTAAATAAACAAAACTTGTAGAATACTATATATAGTTAAATAGAAATGTTAAGGGGAGATAAGTATGGATAAATCATCTAAACACATGGAAATATGTAAAGAACTAAATAGCTTATACACAAGAAAAAATCATGACTATGGGGATAGCTTTGGTAAGGGATTTAAGGAATATGGTATGGTAATGCCAATAATAAGATTGGAAGATAAATTAAGTAGACTTAAGGCATTAATTAAAACAGAGAATAAGGTCGATGAGAGTATAGAAGATACATTAATGGATCTAGCTAATTATTCTATAATGACATTAATAGAATTAAAATATGAAAAAAGCCATATAAAATGAAGTTAAAAGTGTATTGACAGAAAAAGTTAATACTTACAGTGAAAATTATACATATATTATACCTATTAAAAAGATTAGATTTTAGAAAAGCATCTAGTTAACTAAGGGCTTTTTTAAAATCTAATCTTTTTAGAATTTATAAATTAATTCCAACTTTATTTAAAATATAAGAGTAGGCAGTATAAAAAGTAATCATAGCAATAGATGAAAAAATTATTGATTTAATAAAGCTAAAGTCATGTTTAAGCAAAATAGCTAAAACTATAAAAAATAATATTGAAGGTAAAATCATAAAACATATGGATGAGGATAAGGAAATTACTTGATTTATGTCTTTAGTATCACTATAAAGCCATATTAAAGCTAATATAGAAGTTATAGGTAAGGATATAATGATAGCTCCAACAAAAGGAGATTTCTTGCTAATAGTAGATACAATGGCAATTAGAAGAGATGATATTAATGTTTTTAAAATAAATTGCATACTATATCTCCTTTATTTTAGAAATTTATCTAGGGCATTTTTAAAATCAGTAATAACTTCTGTATTATTAGTTTCTATAGCTTCTATAACACAGTGATTAATATGATCTTCCAGTATTATTTTTCCAATATTATTTATAGCAGAACGGACAGCTGATATTTGAATTAACAATTCACTACAATCCCTACCTTCTTCAGCCATGCGCTTCACAGCTTCCAAATGGCCTATAGCTCTAGACAGTCTATTAATTACATTTTTTTGTTGTGGATGATTATGATTATGCATATAATTTTCTCCTTTCATATCCCCATGGGGGGGATGTGAAAATTATATCACTAAGCTTAACAAAAGGCAAAATAATATGCTGTAAATGTAAAATTTAAAAAAAGTAAGATTAGTTCATAATTTAAACATCAAAATTAGTTATGATATCTTAAAACATATTTATATAGGATTTATACATTATATTAATAATTAAAAAAGAGTAAAAAATATAAAAATGTAAATTAAATTAAAAGAATTCTTAATAATTTTCAAAATTATTATATAGATTCATAAGGGAAGTTTCTTATTTAAGAACTTCATCATAAGTTAACTAAAAATAATTAAAGGAATAGATTCTTTTTATATGGTGATTCTAACAGTATAGAAGGAGGAATATACATGACTAATAAACGTAAATTCACTAAAAAACAAATGGCATCATTAGGATTAAAAAAAACTGAAAACGGTGATTATGATTATATAAATCCAGAAGAGAGAACCAATTCAAAATATAGATCTATAAAAAAAGAGTCTAAATAAGACTCTTTTTTTATCTATATGTATATTAAAAGTGAAAAAACTCGCAAAAAAGTAAAATTTATAATAGTATGTATGAAAATGGTTGAATATATAAGATCCTTTATATTACAATGATATAGAGAGATAGTTGAATATTACTTTATAAAATGGGGATATTTATGAAGGTTAAACGTTCTAAAATATTATTAGTTTCAGCAATATTAGGTTTATTATATTCAATATACATTATATCATATTTTAGTAATGGAATATTTGGTAGTAAAGGAAGTACGGAAGTTTTAGGGGCAGCTATAGCAACAGCAGTAGTTACACCACACATAATTTTAGTTGTTTTAGCAACAATTTTTAATTGGATAGCATATTTTTCAAATAAAAGAGGTTTTGCACTTACAGGTGGAATTTTGTATGCGGTAGGTGGAGCTATTTTTATTATGTATATTATATTTGTTATTCCATCAATGATATTAAGTTTTGTTGGATATGCGAAGTTAAAGAAGATTATAGAAATAAATAATTCTATAACAATTGACGATAAGAAGTAACAAAAAATATATAGTTTAAATATAAATTTTTCAACTATCTCAAGTGAAGCAATTGATAGAAATCATATAACAGTTGATTTAAGTTACAGCACAGATGAGCGGCACATGTACATGAATCATTATTTTAAACATATGATTAAAAAGTAGTTATAGGTTTTCTACCTATAACTACTTTAATTTAATCTAATAATTTCTTTATGAATAGTACTCTATTTCCACCATTGCCATCATAATTTCTAGTTACAGAAATTCCATCAATCTCATTATCTCCTTTTTCTACTTCAAATCCCATTTTTTTATGAAATGCAATAGAACCTTTATTTATAGGAGATGTTACAGAATGAACTGTAGTACAACCTAGTTTATTTGCTGCATTAAAGAACAATTCATATAATTCTTTTGCAATTCCTGATTTTCTATATTCTGGATGAACTCCTATAAAGTGAATATATGCTTCAGTTGGATAACTTTGTGATATAAAACCAATTAAAAATCCTATAATTTTATCATTTTCTTCTGCTATAAAACTAGTATTTTGAAAATGCTTGAAAAATAATCTAGGTAACATATCACTCATATGCCTTCCACCCCACCAAGCATCTATTACTGTTATAACTTCTGTATAATCGGACTCTTGCACTGTACGAATATTCATTTTTAATACCTTCCTTTTTAATAATATAACTTTATAATAAAATATTTTAATATAAATTGTAATATTAATTATTAGATTATAATAGAATAAATAGAAATTCGCTAAAGAAGAATTTCTTCCTAAATACTTCATTATTAGCTATTAATTCTTAATTTTTAGGGATTAATCTATTTTTATAGAAAATTTTCTTTCCAGAGTATATTTTCAATTTGCATATTGAATACCTATCTATTACATTTCAAAGGTAATGTTTTTTTCATATAAATATGGTTGAATATTAGGATAGGTTAGATTCTTTGGAAGTTCATCGAATAGTTTTACTTCCGCAATCTCTGAAATTGGTAAAATACCCATTTCACTTATTTCGCAGAAAAATAGCCTCCCAAATAGTTTTCCATTGGAATCATTCATTGAATAATCACAAACAGGTTTTAGTGTGAATTCTTTTGCACCAGTTTCTTCAAACAATTCTCGTTTAGCGGTATTATTAATAGTTTCTCCTATTTCTCTATGACCTCCTGGAATTTCCAAAGGTTTCCTCCCTTTATGTCTAACATAAACCCATTTTCCTTGATATATAGTGCTTATTACTGCAAATGTTAGTTCTTTATCATCAATTTTACCTATTTTATAAAACTCTATTTTCATAAATTTTCACCTTTATTCCTTATCGCACGATTACATTATAAAATGATAACATAAATACTTTAATTAGTGTAATGGCCCTTTTTATTAGCTTTAGTATGGCATATTTCAGTTTATTAGTTAGTAGTAGTAAAAATATTGAAGAATTAAAATCTAGAACTTCTTTAGATTATGAATTTAACAATAATCCTGTATATTTATTTCAGATATTAATTATAGATTTAACTTATTCAATATTTGTGGAGATAATATTATTAATTATTTTATTTATAGAAAAATTTATTATAATTGTTAGTTCAAATATTTCGATATACATTCAATTAATAATAAATCAAATAATATTAGTTCATATCTTAATGATATTAATAAGAAATATTAAAAATATATACTTAATATTTTGGAAACCTAATTAAAAAGAGTTCATCGAGAGCTCTTTTTTATTTTAATATTTCTTTTATATAATGTTTAAATTGCATTAGAAATATATAGTCTTTAAGATTGGAAAGTATGTAGCAAAAAAATATATATGAATAATTATTTAGTTTTTATTTTTAAATAAAAGTATGACGAGCTATATTTGGGAATAGGATATATTAAATACCAAAATTTTATAAAAATTACTAAAAATTCTTGTGGCTGCTTACTACACGTAGTATAATATAATTAAGGAGGTGATCCCGTGGCTGTGCTAATTGATCTATTAGATTTAGTGTTAAAATTGTTAGGCGTAGTGATTGCAATACTAACGATAAAAAATCTAAATCAACAAAATAAAAAGAACGCCCCTAAGTCCAAAAAGAAGCGTTCTAAATAACTTGAGGAAAGGAGATAGAACTCCTTCCTATAGAATAAATTATAGCACACCTAAAATTGAATGGAAAGAAAAATAGAAGTTACTGAATTAGTAGTAATTTTTTTTACAATAACATGGTTAGGAAGAACATGCTTTAGTAGAGCAGGGTTATTAGATTTAATTGGGATACCTATAATGTTATTAGCAACAATTAAGATATTTACTAAATGGTTTAAAAGGTGATTTAATAATGGAAAAGACGAGGCAAACTTTAGCAAATCAAAATTGGGAAAAGAAAAACAGAGAATATGCTAGTTATTTAAAAAGTCGCTCTAGTGCAAGAAGCTTTATAAGAAATAAGGCAACATTAGAGGATTTAGAAGAACTAAAGACATTAATTAAAATAAGAGAAAATGAAAAATAAAATAAGATAAAAAATAGTCAAGTATAAGATAAGAGATATATATCTTATCTTATACTTATATATTTTAAATTTTAGTAAAATATATAATTTTAAATTTCTCAGCTTTTGCTGAGAAATATCCATAATTGTGAATTGCGAACTGTGCATTGTAAATTCAATAGTTCTACTTACTAAGAAATCCTCATAAGTTCATAATAAAGGAGGATTTATTAATGAGAGAACAGCAAAATTCAAAAACTTTGATAGATATAGAGGATTCTTTAGACCAGATAGATTTAGAAGAATGTAGAAATGAAAAGAAAAAAATAAATTGTAAGCCTATAATGTGGGCTATGTTAGGTATAGGAACATTATATTTTTTATACATCATATATAGAACTTTTGGAGGTTATTTATAAATATATTCGGGAGGGGTTATATGGAAGATACTCGTTACGGACAATATACTATTTATAAATATGAGATTGAAGAGAGGTATCCTTATAATATTGAGGCACAAATTGAATATGCTAAGAGCAAGGGTGATAAACAATTTTATATAATGTTTTTATGTGAAATCTGTGAAAAGATTTCTAATAGTGCTAATGGAGCTATAGAGAGTTTCAATTTTACCCCCTATCAAATTAATTCTATTTTTAAAGCCTTAGCTTTTGCTATACAAAATATTGATATAGAAGATGATGAACATAAGTTAAAATATATAGAAAGTAAATTGATTCCTACAGTAGGTGGTATAATAAGACAAAGTAAAGGAAGAATAACAGTAAAATAATAATCATAAAAACTTACAGCTTATGCTTGTAAGTTTTTTCTTTTTAAAAATGTCTAATATTAAATATCTGTATTAAAAAATTGAATTGTTACTTAAATGTTTAAAAATTTAGAATAAATTATTAACACTATTAAAAAAAGCCGTTGTAAGATAAAATTAATATAGTACAAAAGAAAGGATGTGAAGTTATGGACAATAAAACAAAGGGAATATCATATATGCTTTTAGCATCTTTTTGCTTTGCTATAATGAGCCTTTTAGTTAAAATTGCAGGGGACGTACCTTCCGTTGAAAAAAGCTTTTTTAGAAACATAGTTAGTTGCGTTGTTGCTTTAGTACTTATTATAAAGAACAAGGAAAGTTTCTTTGGAAAAAAGGAAAATCAGAAATATCTATTAGGTAGATCTATATTAGGAACATTAGGGGTAATATTATATTTTTATTGTATAGATAACATGGTATTATCAGACTCTTCTATGTTAAATAAGTTAAGTCCCTTTTTTGTTATAGTTTTTTCTGCTTTATTTTTAAAAGAAAGGATAACTAAGGTTCAATTAGCTGCAATAATTACAGCTTTTTTAGGAAGCTTATTAATAATTAAGCCATCCTTTAACATGAATATAATGCCTGCATTAATAGGTGTTGCTTCTGCAGCTTTTGCGGGAGGTGCATATACATTTGTGAGATTTTTAAGAGATAAAGAAAAATATTATACTATAGTTTTCTATTTTTCTTTTGTATCTATATTATTTAATCTTCCTTTGATGATAATGGTATATAAACCTTTAACTTTAAATCAATTATTAATATTATTAGGAGCAGGAGTTTTTGCTTCTATAGCACAATTTTCATTAACAGTAGCATATAAATATGCACCAGCTAGTGAAATATCTATATACGACTATGCAAATATAATTTTTACAGCTTTATTAGGAATGTTCTTACTAGGAGAAATTCCAGATTTATTAAGTATATTAGGATATGTAGTTATAATTTCAGCTGGATTTTTAATGTTCATGTATAATAAAAGAAAAGTTGAAAAATTAAGTTCATAAAAACTAAGGAAATTAGGAGGGATACAAATGAAGAAAGGAATTTTTAAAATTAAAAACTTATTTATATTTATAATTTTAATAATGACTTCTATATTTTTAATTGGATGTGCAGAAATATCTTTAGAAGAAGGAAATGAGGAAGATGTAGTTGCAGATTCTACGGGGAAACTTACAGTGCACTTTATTGATGTAGGGCAAGCAGATAGCATTTTAATAGAACAGGGTAACTCTACAATGCTTATTGATGCTGGTAATAATGATGATGGAAAGATTATTAAGGATTATCTAGGAAAAAGAAATATAACTAAAATAGATTATTTAGTAGGTACACATCCTCATGAAGATCATATAGGTGCTATGGATGATGTTATTTACGGCTTTGAAATAGGAAAGATTTTTATGCCTAAAAAAACTTCTACTACAAAGACTTATAGAGATGTAGTAACAGCTGCTAGTAAAAAGTCATTAAAATTTACAGCTCCTAAAGTGGGAGATAGCTTTAAACTAGGAGAAGCTACTTTTACCATATTAGCACCTATAAAAGATTATGAAGATGCTAATGATAGTTCAATAGTTTTAAAGATGAAATACGGAAATAACACATTTTTATTTACAGGAGATGCAGAAGGTCCTTCAGAGCAGGATATTTTAAATAAGAAAAGTGACTTAACCGCAGATGTTTTAAAATTAGGGCATCACGGATCGAGAACTTCTTCCTCAGATAAATTTTTAGATGCGGTGAATCCTAAATATGGAGTAATAACTTGTGAGAAGAATAATGATTATGGACATCCCCATATTGAAACTGTGAAAAAAATGAAAGAAAGAAATATAAAACTTTATAGAACAGATGAGCAAGGCACAATTGTAGCTACTAGTGACGGGAAGAAAATAACTTTTAATAAATCAGTAGCTAGCTATAAAGAGGGAGTAAGAAAAAATAAAGAAGAAAATAATATCCAAACAAAAAATGAAGGTGATAAGAATACTATTAATAAAAGTAATAATTCTAGTAAAATAGTATACTTTACACCTAAAGGAAAGGCATATCACTACAAGAAGGATTGTAGCACTTTATCAAATAGTAAAAATATATTAGAGGGTAGTTTAAAAGATGCTAAAAATCAAGGAAAAAACAATCCTTGTGAAAAATGTGCAAGCTAATAAGTAAATATATGTATATAAATAAAAGATGCGACATTGTCACATCTTTTTATTTAATAAATTATAATTATAAAATATTTAAGATCAATAAATATTTTGGTTTAATTTGATATTTCTATGTCTTTAGATCTTTGTTTAGATCGAATATAGTATTGATAAATATTTTTAACTAATATTTTAATAATGTTATATATTGGTACTGCTACAAAGGCTGCAAAAAATCCACCTAAGTATACACTTGCGGTAATTACTATAATTGTTGTAAGTGGATACATATGAAGCTGATTGCCTGTTATATTAGGAGTTATTATATTGCCTTCAAGTTGTTGAACAATTACTGCTAATATACCTATTTTAACAGCCATTGGAAAACCCATTCCTAGAGCTATTATTAAAGCAGGAAATATTCCTAATATAGGGCCTAAGAATGGAATAAATGAAGTTATAAAGGCGAAGAAAGCTAATACAAAAGCATTAGGCATTCTTATTATCAAATATCCTATAAACATCAATATACCTATTATACAGGCAACCATCATCTGAGCTGTTATATATTGTTTAAGTACTGTATCTATTTCTTTAGCGATTTTTATTATAAAGCTTTTAATCTTTACAGGTAATATTTTAACAAAGGAATTATAAATTTTGTACTCATCTTTTAATATATAGAACATAATAATAGGAATAAGTATTAATTGAGCAAAAAAATTACTTACAGAACCTACTACGCCTGCAACCCCTATACTTATATCTAAAAATGAACTAGTTATAAAAGATGCGGTTTTCTTAAGAACATCATCAATTTTTAATAATTCATTGAGTTTCGGATATAAATAATTATATTTTTCTGATAAGTTTTGAATACTTACAGTAAGATTTGTAACTAAGCTTGAGCTTTCTTTTGCTATGGTAGAACTAGCATAAGTGGATATACCTATCAACAATATTAATATAGATATTATAGTTATTGTTGTTGCTAATCCATTAGAAATATTTTTAGATTTCAGAAACCTATTTATAGGCCTTAATATATAATATAAAAATATAGCTAAAATAGCTGGTATTAATACAGCATCTTTTAAACTAACTAAAGGTGTAAAAATAAAGTCTACTTTAGTCAATAAGAAAATCATTAGTAGGGCTAAGTTTATTATGATAAGATATAAAATTGTTTTGTTTTCTTTTAACATATTATCCTCCAATAGTATTTAATATATTTAGTATTTTATTATATTATGTAATACAAAATAAAAGCCCATTTCGGTATGGGCTTTTAAAACTATTGCATTGATTTTAAATCAATAATTTTACTTTTTTTAGGCTTTAAATTTAGTGCATCCATTATTCCTTCGTATTCTGATTCAACTGCTTGGAAAATAACAGATAAAGTTTCAAATACAATTTCAGCATCAAAATTATTGTTGAAAGGAATGGAAGCTTTTGCACTGACTACGTTTTGATCTTCATAGAAAGAAACATATTTATAAGTAGAATTTAAATCATTAAATAATTTATAAAGTTTAATTTTTGCATTTTCATCACTTGGTGTACTTGTTATGTGAAATACATATATATCAGCTAGAGTATCATCATCTCTTAAAGCTATAACCGCTCTTTTTTCTGTTCCTCCACCTAAAACTGGTTTTTCAACACCATCAACAGTTATTTTCTCAGGAAAAGAGAAGATAGTAAATTCATCTATATTCATTCCTTTATTCATAGGTATTTGGTGTTCTTCAATGAATTTTTCAAAAGCCTTAGTGTTTAGTCTCATTAGCTTGTCCCCTTTCAATATAGCGAGAAATAATTATAAAATAATTCAAAATATATATAATGGTTACATTATCTCATAAAGTAATTAATAAGTAAATATCAAATATTATATGATTGATAAATGATAATTATTACCAAAATGTGGATAAAGTTGTGGATAATGTGGAAAAAAATGTAATAAATAAATAAAATTACTTTTCCTATATAATTAATTAAAAAGGAGGGCTTTAGAGGTTTAATATAAAAAAAGGCTTAACTCTAATTAAAAGCTATTTTAGAGCTAAACCTTTTTTGTATTATTAGGTTAGGATACTTTTATATTAGTTTTATCTAAATCCACAAGAGAATATAAATAGGATTCTAATTCTTTCGTTTTTTCTTTATCCATAGCTGGAACATCTTCCAATTTATATTTCATACCCAAAGCTTCATACTTATTTACTCCTAATAGGTGATAGGGAAGAAGTTCAATTTTATCCACATTTGGAATTTCTTCATTTATTATTTTAGCTATTTTTTCTATATGCTCTTTAGAATCCGTATGATCAGGGATAATTACATGTCTAACCCAAACTCTAGTAGTGCTTTTTCTAAGAGCCTCTAAGAATAAGTTAACATCTTTAGTATCTTGTCCTGTTAGTTTAATATAACCAGTACTATCTATATGCTTTATATCAAGTAGAACTAAATCTGTGTATTTTAATATTTCATCATAATGACCATGTCCATAACCAGCAGTATCAATGGCAGTGTGTATTCCATGCTGCTTGCATTGTTTTAACATATCAAGTAGAAATTCATCTTGAAATAAAGGGTCTCCACCAGAAAATGTTACTCCACCACCTGAATTTTTAAAGTAGGGTTTAAATCTAATAATTTTTTTTACTATTTCATCAGAGGTCATCTCATTGCCACCATTCAAACTCCAGGTGTCTGGATTATGACAATAAGCACATCTTAATTTACATCCTTGCATAAATACTATTGTTCTTATACCAGGACCGTCTACAAGTCCCATGCTTTCAATTGAATGAATTCTTCCTTTTACCATAATATCTTCTCCTTAATTAGGCATTTATATAGTTGTATTAAAAAAACCATTAGATTAAAGTTAATAGCTTTTTTAATACAGTAGAATTACCTATATTAGTATAGGTAATTCTACTTAAATTAATTACATTGATTCATGGAATGTTCTGCTTATAACTTCTAATTGTTGAGCTTTAGTCAATCTGTTGAAATTAACAGCATATCCAGAAACTCTAATTGTTAATGTTGGATATTTATCTGGATTTTCCATAGCATCTAATAATGTTTCCCTATTTAAGACGTTAACGTTTAAGTGGAAAGCACTTTGTCCGAAATATCCGTCCATTATAGACACTAAATTACTAACTCTTTCTTCTTCAGTTTTTCCTAATGCATCAGGAATTATTGAGAATGTATTTGAAACTCCATCTTGACAAGATTCCTTGTAAGGAATTTTAGCAACTGAGTTTAATGATGCTAAGGCACCATTTTCATCTCTTCCATGCATTGGGTTAGCACCTGGTGCAAATGGCTCGCCAGCTTTTCTTCCATCTGGAGTAGCACCAGTTTTCTTACCATAGACAACATTAGATGTTATTGTTAACACTGATAATGAGTGTTCAGCATCTCTATATGTCTTGTGCTTCTTTAACATTTCAGAGAATTTTTTAACAACTTCTACAGCAATATCATCAACTCTATCGTCATCATTTCCGTATTTAGGAAAATCTCCTTCAATTTTAAAGTCTATAGCTATTCCATCTTCATTTCTAATAGGAGTAACTTTAGCATATTTTATAGCACTTAACGAGTCAGCTACAACTGATAATCCTGCAACTCCAAAAGCCATAAATCTTTTGATATTTGTATCGTGTAAAGCCATTTGCCCAGCTTCATAAGCATACTTATCATGCATATAGTGAATTGTATTCATTGTATCAACGTATAATTCAGCCACATATTCAAGAACTTCAAAGAATTTAGTTTTAACTTTTTTGTAGTCAAGAACTTCATCACTCATCTTATCTAGACCTTTAATTACAGTGCTAAATGTTTTTTCATCAATTCCACCATTAATAGCGTATAATAGTGATTTACCTAAATTAGCTCTAGCTCCGAAAAATTGCATTCTCTTACCAATTTCCATAGCTGATACACAACAAGCAATACCATAGTCATCACCATATACTGGTCTCATTATGTCATCATTTTCATATTGAATTGCTCCAGTTTCGATTGACATTTTTGAACAATATTTTTTGAAGTTTTCTGGTAATTTTTCTGACCATAAAACTGTCATATTTGGCTCTGGTGCAGGGTTTAGATTAATTAATGTATGCATGAATCTGAATGATGTCTTAGTTACAAGTGGTTTACCATTTACGCTAACTCCACCAATTGCTTCTGTTATCCAGTTTGGATCCCCAGCAAATAGATCGTTATAATCAGGAGTTCTTAAATGTCTAGCTATTCTTAACTTTATAACAAATTGATCAATTATTTCTTGAGCTTCTATCTCTGTTATAATACCCTTTTCTAAATCTCTTTGAATATATATATCTAAGAATGTGCTAACTCTTCCTAATGACATTGCAGCACCATTGTTTTCTTTTATAGCTGCTAAATATGCAAAATAGGTAAACTGTACAGCTTCTTTAGCGTCTTTAGCAGGCTCTGAAATATCTATTCCATAAGAAGCTGACATAGCTTTTATATCTTCCATAGCTGCAATTTGTTCATTAACTTCTTCTCTTTGTCTTATTAAGTCATCTAAAGCTGGTCCTTTAAGTTCAGCTAAATCTTTTTTCTTTTCATTAATTAAAAAGTCCATTCCATAAAGTGCAATTCTTCTATAATCACCAATAATTCTTCCTCTTCCATAAGCGTCAGGAAGACCAGTTAATAATCCAGCACTTCTAGCTGCTCTTATTTCATCAGTATAAGCATGGAAAACACCTTGGTTATGAGTTTTTCTATATTTAGGGAAATATTTGTTTATTTCTTCATTTAATTCAAATCCATAAGCTTCTAAAGATTGTTCTACCATTCTAAATCCACCAAATGGATTAACTATTCTTTTTAGTGGAGCATCTGTTTGTAGTCCAACAATAACTTCATTAGCTTTATCTATATATCCAGGAGCAAAGTTATTAATTCCAGATATTTCATTAACTTCAACATCAATTATTCCTTTTTTTATTTCTTCTATTATTAGTGCATGAGTTTTATCCCAAACCTTAGCAGTTTTATCTGACATTCCTACTAAAAAAGTATCATCACCTTCATATAATGAATAGTTCTTTTGAATAAATTCTCTTACATCAATAGATTCTTGCCATAGCTCGCCTTTAAAGCCTTCCCATTGTTTAAACATTTACTATTCCTCCTAATATATTACAATTTAAAAAATAAAACAGTTCTTATATTTAACTATAACAGCATAAGGCTAAATATAAATTTATTTAACGGTATTTATTTACGATTAATAATTATTTTATCTTGTGTTATAATTGTATTACTAATACAGAACTAATTCAATAGATTTTTATATTTTCAGAATATTCAAACTTAAATAATAATTACTACTTTTCATGCATGATAACGTATACTAAGTAGTTGATATAGTAATGTTGAAATATAAAATTCAAAATATGTCATTTTTCATAGAGAGAATTGAAAAAGAAGAGGTGTAAACATAAAATATGAATGAAGGAAAAATAAAAAAATTAATAGTGTGTAACATATGAAAATAAAACTGTTTTGTATTTTGACTAATACAGTTTTAAAAGGATAAAAAAATCTATAAAAATAAAAGTCAAAAGGTATTAAAAACAGATATTAAACTGTTATAATTTGTATGTTATATTGTTATTTATACTGTTTACCTAATATGTGTAATAATAAGTTACAGTAAATTAATAAAAAAATACTAATTCCAATAAAAATGAGTTATAATAGAATGAGTAGAATTAAATAGCTATTTGAAAGGATGCTTTAAAAATAATATTCCATTTTATTTATGCTATTATACTGAGTATGGAGGGAAGACAAGTGGGAAGAAGAAAACCTAGCATGTTTAGTAAGAATTACGAAAAACAGATGAGGAAAAGAAGAAGAAGATATGTAATGCTAATTTTAGCTTCTGTTGCAGCTGTTATAGTTATAGTATTTAGCTCACCAATAAAACAAAGCTTATTAAGTATAAAGGATACTATGATATTAAATAAAGATAATAAAAATAAAGATAATAAAGATGAAAAATCAGAAACTGCTACGAATAATAACAAGGAAGATAACAAAGATAAAATAGATAATAAAAGCGAGGAAGAAAATAAAGAAGAAAATAAAGAAGAAAATTTAAAAGAAGAAAAAGAAGAAGCTAATAAGCAAAAGACATTACAAGAAGAGAAAGAAATTAAATTAAGTGATAATGCTACTGTAAAACTTGTTATAGAGAATAAAGATAATGATAAGAGAATTATATCTATTAACAATGCTGAAAATACTACGAGTGATATTAGTCCCTCTGGAAAACAGGCTGTTTTCGAAGAAAAAAAGGAACAGCGAATCTTCTTAATGAATGTAAATGGAGATTTAAAGGAAATAACAAAAAAAGAATATGTATCTACAGAAAATGAAATTTTTTCTAAAGAGTCTGTACTTCAATATAACCCCGGATATCTATGGGGTAGCAATCCAAAATTTGTAGATGAAAAAAATATTGCATATATAAGTTATTTACCATGGATAAATGAGGATAAAAATCAATATGTATGGATGATGAATTTACAAAATTTAGAACATACCGCTTATTATAATTTAACAGGTAAAGATATTAAATTTGGAAAAATTGAAGAAAAAGGATTAATTATTAATATAGATGGTAAGGTGAATTTTTTAAAGGGTGAAGGAAATATAGTTTATTAATAGGAAAGTTTGTAAATTTACTTGAAATTTTATATGAATTTATTGTATAATTTGAAACAAACTCTACAATTTATATTATTTTGTAATGTCAATTTATATGTTTTAGAGTAAGATGTATTAATGGTGTCAGTTGTATTATTTGCAATATTAGGATTTAGCGTTATTAAAAAAATGACAATTAATCTATGTAATTATTAAGAAAGTATGGTATAATCTATTAGGTTAATATTCATTTATGATATTAGGAGGAAGAAAACAATGAACGTTAAAATGGAAAAATTAGAAAAAAACGTTGTAAAACTAGAAATAATCGTTGAAGCTGAAAAATTTAATGAAGCTTTAAAGAAATCTTTTGCTAAAAATGCTAAGAAATTTAACATACCAGGATTTAGAAAGGGTAAAGCTCCACTTAATATAGTAAAAAAATATTATGGAGAAGGAGTATTATTTGAAGACGCGATAGACATGATATATAGAGATACATATCCAAAAGCGTTAGAAGAAAATAACATAAATCCAATTGATTACCCATCAATAGATATAGTTCAAATTGGAGAAGGAAAAGAGTTCATATATACTGCAGAGATAACAGTTATGCCAGAAGTTGAACTTGGTGAGTACAAAGCTTTAGAAGTTAAGAAAAATGAATACAATGTAACTGATGAAGATGTTGAAAATAAATTAAAAGAAGTTCAATATAGAAATGCAAGAGTTGAAGTTAAAGAAGATAAAGTTATAGAAAAAGGTGATATAGCTATTATTGACTTTAAAGGATTTACAGATGATGTTGCTTTTGAAGGTGGAGAAGGAACAGATTATGAATTAGAGATAGGTTCAGGTACATTTATAGACAATTTTGAAGAACAATTAATAGGTTTAAAAGCTGGAGACTTTAAAGAAGTTAATGTAACTTTCCCAGAGCAATATGGAAGAGAAGAATTAAATGGAAAACCAGCTAAATTTGAAGTTAAAATTAAGACTGTTAAGGTAAAAGAATTACCTGCTATAGATGATGAATTTGCTAAAGAAGTTTCTGAATTTGAAACATTGGAAGAGTATAGAAATGATATAAAAGCTAATTTAGAGGAAGCAAATGAACTAAGAGTAAAAAAAGAATATGAAGAAGCTGTTATAAATGCAGCAGTAGCTAATGCTAAAATTGATATTCCAGAAGTTATGGTAAACAGGGAAATAGATGGAATGTTAAAAGATTTAGAAACTAGATTACAATATCAAGGATTAGACATTCAAACATACTATCAATTCACAAATACAAGTGAAGAAGGTTTTAGACAACAAATGAAAGAAGTTGCTACAAATAAAGTTAAAACTGAAGTTGTTATGGATAAAATAGCTGAAGTAGAAAATATAACAGCAACTGAAGAAGAAGTTAAAGCTAAGGCTAAAGAAATGGCTGAAATGTATTACGGAGCTTCAGAGGCAGATAAAACTGCTGAGTTATTAATAAACTCTCAAAAAGAGTATTTACAACTTCAAGTTACTACTGAAAAAGTTAAAGATATGTTAGTTGAAAGTAGCAAAGCTATCTAAATTTTATAATAAAACATATTTAAGAGAATTAATTGCCAGAGCAATCTGGCAATTAATTTTAAATATATAGGATTAAAGTTAAATTATAAGGATAAACTTAAATAGTAGAAGTTTTGTGCTATAATTTATAATATATAAAAAGGAGGATGTTGTATGAGTTTAGTACCAATGGTTATAGAGCAAACTAATAAAGGCGAAAGATCTTATGATATTTATTCTAGACTTTTAAAAGACAGGATAATATTTTTAGGCGAAGAAGTTAATGCTACCACTGCTAGTTTAGTTGTGGCTCAATTATTATTTTTAGAGTCAGAAGATCCAGATAAGGACATACATTTATATATAAATAGTCCAGGAGGCTCAATTACAGATGGTATGGCTATATACGATACTATGAATTATATAAAGCCAGATGTATCAACAATTTGTACTGGTATGGCTGCTTCAATGGGAGCATTTTTATTATCTGCTGGAGCAAAAGGAAAGCGTTTTGCACTTCCAAATAGTGAAATAATGATACACCAACCATTAGGTGGATTTAAAGGTCAGGCAACTGATATAGATATTCATGCCAAGAGAATATTAAGAACAAAAGAAACTTTAAATAGAATATTAAGTGAAAATACAGGCCAATCACTTGAAAAAATTCAAAGTGATGTCGAAAGAGATTATTTCATGACCGCAGAGGAAGCTAAAGAGTATGGATTAATCGATGAGGTTTATGAATTTAAAAAGAAATAGCAGTTAGAGAGGTGTAGACATGCCAAGAAATGATGAAAAGAAAAAGTTCAAATGTTCCTTTTGTGGTAAAAGCGAGGAACAGGTTAGAAGACTAATAGCTGGTCCAGGTGTTTATATATGTGATGAATGTATAGAACTATGCTCTGAAATCATCATAGATGAAAAAGAAGATGATGTTCAAATTGACATGGAAACACTACCAAAACCAGACGAGATTAAAAAATATCTTGATCAATATGTAGTTGGGCAGGATGATGCAAAAAAATCTTTAGCTGTTGCAGTATACAATCATTATAAAAGAATTAGTTCAAATATAAGCGAAAGTGATGTTGAGCTTCAAAAGAGTAATATACTACTTCTAGGACCAACAGGTTCAGGTAAAACACTTCTTGCTCAAACCTTGGCTAAAATGTTAAATGTACCATTTGCTATTGCAGATGCTACTACCTTAACAGAAGCAGGATATGTCGGAGAAGATGTAGAAAATATATTATTGAAATTAATTCAAAATTCTGATTACGATATTGAAAGAGCAGAAAAAGGTATCATATATATAGATGAAATAGACAAGATAGCAAGAAAATCAGAAAATCCTTCTATCACCCGTGATGTATCTGGTGAGGGTGTGCAACAAGCATTGTTAAAAATATTAGAAGGAACTGTTTCATCAGTACCACCTCAAGGTGGAAGAAAGCATCCACATCAAGAGTTTATTCAAATTAATACTTCAAACATACTGTTTATATGCGGAGGAGCTTTTGATGGCTTAGAAAAAATAATAACTAGAAGAACACAAAAATCTTCTATGGGATTTGGAGCCAAAGTTCAATCTAAGGAAAATATAGATATAGGAGTATTACTAAAAGAGATAATGCCTGGAGATTTACTAAAATTTGGTTTAATTCCAGAGTTTGTAGGAAGATTACCAATAGTTGTTACATTGGAGGCTTTAGATGAAAATGCTTTAGTTAATATATTAAGTGAACCTAAAAATGCTCTTGTTAAACAATATAAAAAATTATTTGAAATGGATAATGTCCAATTAGATTTTGATGAAGCTGCATTGAAAGCAATTGCTAAAGAAGCTATTAAAAGAAATACTGGAGCTAGAGGATTAAGAGCTATTATAGAAGAAACTATGAAGGATATTATGTTTGAAATTCCTTCAAGGGAAGAGGTAGAAAAAGTTATTATTACTGAAGAGTCAGTGAAAGATAAAAAACCTCAATTCGTAATAGCTGAAAGTGGAAAGAGAGCTCCATTAAAATTAGAAGCTAAAAATAAGGTTAAAAGAGGTTCAGAGCCGGCTTAATACAGGATAATGTACCTCAAGTTAAAATTTATGTAAGCTTTTATTTAAAGTTTGTAATATAGAGTATGAAAATAAAGTTTAGTCCTAAAATAATTTTGATTTAGGACTAAACTTTTTTTAATATAAGTACTTTTAAGGTGATATTTTGAAATTATAACAAAATTAAAATCTAGAAATTTTATGTTATGTTAAGAATCTTACATAAACAGTTGGTTAAATATTGTGCTAAATAATGAAAAAAATAAATTATAATTTCATCTTATAATATTTAAAGCTTATATATAAGGAATTATTTATAATTTAAAATGCTTTTTTATTACATTATGGAATATAAAATTGTGCAATTGTAAAGAATAGTAATATATTTAAAAGTTATCTGGAAAATTTATCTAATGAAAGGAGGATTAGCTTAATTTTATAGAATCTAAGCTAAATTATTTATGAGCGATAAATTATTATTCTTTACTATGGGAATACAAATGGTTTTTACAATTATAATAGGGTTGTACTTTTTTAATGCTTTAAAGGGTCAACAAAGCAATAAGGTTGTAATTAACAAAGAAAATCAAAAAGAAATAGATAAATTAAAAAAAATGAAGAGCATATCATTATCTATGCCTTTAACAGAGAAAAGTAGACCTAGTAGCTTTGAAGAAATAATAGGCCAAGAAAAAGGAATTAAAGCACTTCAGGCAGCTATTTGTGGGCCTAATCCACAACATGTAATTATTTATGGACCTCCAGGAGTAGGAAAAACTGCAGCTGCAAGATTAGTCCTTGAAGATGCTAAAAGAAGAAAAACATCTCCCTTTAAAGAAGAGGCTAAATTTGTAGAAATAGATGCTACAACTATTAGATTTGATGAAAGAGGTATAGCGGACCCACTTATAGGTTCGGTGCATGATCCTATATATCAGGGGGCTGGGCCATTAGGAGTTGCAGGTGTGCCACAACCAAAGCCAGGAGCTGTTACTAAAGCACACGGGGGTGTACTGTTTATAGATGAAATAGGAGAGTTACACCCTATAGAAATGAATAAGTTATTAAAAGTTTTAGAAGATAGAAAAGTATTTTTAGATAGTGCATATTATAATTCAGAAGATCAAAATATGCCTAGTTATATAAAAGAAATATTTGATAATGGATTACCAGCGGATTTTAGGTTAATAGGCGCTACAACTAGAAGCCCTGAAGAAATAGCACCGGCTATTAGATCGAGATGTGTAGAAATTTTCTTTAGAGCTTTGCAGCCAGAAGAAATAGAAATAATAGCAAATAATGCTATGAAAAAAATAGGACTATTACTTGAAGAAAAAGCTTGTGAATTAGTAGGATTATATTCTACTAATGGAAGAGATGCAGTCAACTTAATACAATTAGCTTCAGGAATCGCTATTAATGAAAATAGAGATACTGTAACAGTAAGTGATATAGAGTGGGTTATTGAGAACGGTCAATATACACCAAGACCAAATAAAAAAATAAAGGAAAGTCCTCAAGTAGGTTTTGTAAATGGATTAGCAGTATATGGAGCAAATATAGGTTCTGTAATGGAGATAGAGGCTAGTGCCAGAGCAGTAAATTTAAGAAAGGGAAAAATTAAAATTACTGGAATTGTAGAAGAAGAGGAGATCAGTGGGCATAATAAAAAAATAAAAAGAAAGAGTACTGCTAGATGTTCTGTAGAAAATGTTTTAACAGTACTGGAAAGATTTTTTAACATAGATACTGACAAATATGATATACACGTAAACTTTCCAGGGGGTTCGCCAGTAGATGGACCTTCAGCAGGTATTAGCATAACAACTGCTATCTATAGCGCTATAACAGGAGTAGCTATAGACAATAAAGTTGCTATGACAGGAGAGATTTCCATTCATGGCAATGTTAAGCCTATCGGTGGAGTAAATGCTAAAATACATGCAGCTAAGAAAGCAGGAGTTACAAAAGTAATAATACCAAAAGAAAACTGGCAAGAAAGTTTTAAAGATATAGAAGGCGTAAAAATTGTTGCAGTAACCAATATAGAAGAAGTAATAAAAGAAGCTTTAGTCAAGGAGAATGTTGTAAATATTCCAGTGGAAAATGGAGTAGATATTCTTACAGCTCAGTCTGCAGATATGTAAATATTAGGCTATGTATTAAATACATAGCCTAAATTAATTTAATGATTATTATTAATTGAAAAAATTTCTTTTTATAGGTATAATATATAAGTCTAGCTATATACTTTTTTAAATAAATTAAAAAAATCATTTTATTAATTATAGAAATGAGGGGAGAAAAATGGAGAATAATATTAAAAAGCTTCCTTTAATTCCTCTAAGAGGGATAAATATCTTTCCATATATGGTTTTACATTTTGATGTGGGAAGAGAAAAATCAATTCTTGCCCTTGAAGAAGCAATGTCAAAGGATCAAAAAATATTTTTAGTTTCTCAAAAAGATGCTAAGGTTGAAGAACCAGAAGAAAAAGATATATACAAGGTTGGAACTGTGTGCAATATAAAACAGTTTGTTAAATTGCCAGGAAACTACATGAGAGTTCTGGTGGAAGGATTGTCAAGAGCAAGGATAGTAAACTATATAGATGAAGAAGATTCAATCTATTCTGAGGTTGAAATAATTGAAGACATACAATATGAGAATGATAATGAATGTATGGCATATGTAACATCTATAGAAGAAGCTTTTGATAGGTATTTAGAGCTTATAGGTGATATGAGTTCAGAAGTTCTGATAGATTTAGAAGATGAAGAGGACTATGGTAGATTTTGCGACACAGTAGGTTCTTATATGATGTTAAAGCAGAACAAAAAACAAGAACTTTTAGAAGCTATAGATGTTAAAGAGCGTTTAGAAAAGCTCCTTATATTTATAGAAAATGAAATTGAAGTTGTTACATTAGAAAAGAAAATAGGAACTAAAATTAAGAGCAAAATTGGAAAGGTTCAGAAAGAATATTATTTAAGGGAGCAACTTAAAGTAATACAAGAGGAATTAGGTGAAGAAGACGAAGGAAGTAAAGAAATAAGAGAATACGAAGACAAGGTTAATAAAAATAAATTGCCTAAAGAAGTTAAAGAAAAAGCAGTTTATGAGCTGAATAGATTAAAGAGTAGCGGAGTTCATACACAGGAAGCAGTAGTTGTAAAAAATTATCTAGATTGGGTATTAGAGCTTCCATGGAATAAGCTAACTAAAGATAATTTAGATATAAAAAATGCTAGAAAAGTGTTAAATGATGAACATTATGGACTTGAAGATGTTAAAGAAAGAATAATAGAATATCTGGCAGTAAGAAAGATAAGTAGAACTTTAAAGGGGCCTATACTTTGCCTTGTAGGACCACCGGGAGTAGGAAAAACTTCTATTGCTAAATCTGTGGCTAATGCATTAGGACGTAAGTTTGTAAGAATGAGTTTAGGTGGAGTTAAAGATGAAGCTGAGATAAGAGGGCATAGGAAGACTTACGTAGGTGCAATACCAGGTAGAATTATAAATGGTATGAAAGAAGCAGGATATAAAAATCCATTATTTTTATTAGATGAAATTGATAAAATGGGCGCGGATCATAGAGGGAGCCTTGCAGATGCATTACTTGAAGTTTTAGATAGTGAACAAAATTCAACTTTTAGAGATCATTACTTAGAACTAGATTTTGATTTGTCAAAAGTTTTATTTATAACAACGGCAAACTCCTTAGATACTATATCTAGACCATTATTAGATAGAATGGAAATAATAGAAGTAACGGGATATACACCAGAAGAGAAATTTTTTATTGCTAAAGATCATTTAATTCCTAAACTATTAAAAGAGCATAATATGGAAGAAGGACAAATTAAAATATATGATTCTGCCATAAGAAGTATAGTGGAGAACTATACAAGAGAATCAGGAGTTAGAAATTTAGAAAGAAAAATATCTTCTGTTATAAGAAAATCTATTACTGAAATGGTAGAAAAGGATAAGAAGAAGGTAGCTATAACTACAAGTTATGTTAGAAAGTATTTAGGTCCAGAAATTTATAGTTATGATGATTTAGATAAAGAAGATAAAATAGGTGTTGTAACTGGCCTTGCATGGACTGGATATGGTGGAGATACATTACCGGTAGAAGTAACTGTTATGGAGGGAAATGGCAAACTTCAACTAACAGGACAATTGGGTGATGTAATGAAAGAATCTGCTAAAGCCGGATATAGCTATGTAAGAACAAATACTAAACACTTTAACATTGAAGAAAATTTTTACAAGGATAAAGATATTCATATACATGTACCAGAAGGGGCAGTACCTAAAGATGGACCATCAGCAGGTGTAACCATGGTAACAGCAATGGTATCCGCATTAAGTAATAAAAAAGTTAAACATAATGTGGCTATGACTGGTGAGGTTACTTTAACAGGAAGAGTGCTTCCAATTGGTGGATTAAAAGAAAAGAGTTTAGCAGCTTACAGAATGGGTATAGATACAATTATTATACCTAAGGATAACAAGAGAGATATTGAAAAGCTTCCAAAATCTTTAAAAAACAAATTAAACTTTATAGTAGCGGAGAACGTAGATGATGTATTAGAAAATGCATTAATTGGAGAGATGAAAAATGGAAATTAAGCAATCAGAATTCACTATATCAGCAGTAAAACCAGAGCAATATCCTACAGACAATAGGATTGAATTTGCATTTGTAGGTCGTTCAAATGTTGGAAAATCATCACTTATAAATACTTTAACAAATAGAAGAAAGTTGGTTAAGGTAAGTGGTACACCAGGAAAAACTAGATTAATAAACTTTTTCATAATTAATAATGAATTTTATTTTGTAGACTTACCTGGTTATGGATATGCTAAAGTATCCAAAAGTGAAAAGGCAACTTGGGGCCAAATGATGGAAAAATATTTAGTTAATAGACCACAACTTAAAAAGGTTGTATTGTTGGTAGATTCAAGGCATAAACCTACAAATGACGATATATCAATGTATGAATGGATAAAGCATTACGGATATGGTGTAGTGGTAGTTGTTACTAAAAAAGATAAATTAACTAAAAATGAACTTTTTAAAAGCAATAAACTAATTAGAGAAACGTTAAAAATGGATAAAGATGAGCCACTTCTTTTCTTTTCATCTTTAAAGAAAGAAGGAAAGGAAGACCTTTTAGAGGAATTATTTAAGGGAATAGAAATATAATAATAAAGGCATATACAGTTTAAGTATATGCCTTTATTAAGGTATATTAAAAATATTGTTAACTATTTTTTAGAAAATCCTTATCTTTTTATTGATATATGAGAAGGCTATTAATGAATTTCAAAAAAAATATTTTATTTAAAATTTATCATAACTATTTATTCTAAAAGAAGTTAGTTAACTGTTATTTATTATATAAATAGTATAGAGTATACTAATATCAATTAATTTTAATAGGAGGTAGTAGGTTGCAATTATTAGTTAATATATTAATTTTACTGCTAGTTTATTTTTTACCTTATTTTGTATTTATATATGAATATGGTTATAAGAGGGGAATTTATAAATTATTTTCAATAAAAAACATTTTTTTTACTTTAATATATACATTATTAGTATTAATTAGTCCATCGATGATAGCTAATTTATATCCTTTTATTATAGTAATAATATTAATAATACATATGAAAAAATCAAATTTAGATGACTATTATGGATATGAATTTTCTATAAAAACTATAGACATATTCTCTGCTTTTAAGTATGGGATTATATCCTATATTATGATGATATCTGCATCAATATTATGGAGTTGGATATTAAGAAATTTAGGTATTCAATTGAAGGAGCAAGAAGTAGTTACAATATTATCAGATTATGATTTATTAAGCTTTTTTATAGCAGTGCCTTCAACTGTAATATTTGCACCCATATTGGAGGAATTTGTATTTAGATATTTAATATTTGAGAAATTTTTAAAAAAGAGAATTGGAGTTATATTAGCTAGCATAATAACTAGTATAATATTTGCCTTAGTACATTTTAGTTTAACTGCATTTTTAGTTTTATTTACAGTAAGTATGGTTACTTGTTATTTAATTCACAAAAAAGGTTACTGGTATGCTGTTATAGCTCATCTATCTTTAAATTTAATGACTACAATTTATTTATTTATTGATAAATTTAATTAAATAAATCGTAACTTTAAAAGCCAATAATATTATTGGCTTTTTTATTTTTAAGGTAATTAATGTTTAAGAGAAAATAATACTTAAAGAAACAAAAAAATTTTATTAGAAAAGAAAGTTCCTTAATAATAGTAGTTCTTGGGAGTTTCTTTAATGGATTTTTTAACTAGCAATACAATTGCTAGTTTTCCACCTCAGGGGAACAGTAGTGAAGCCCTTTAGGGTTCCCCTGAGGTGCAGTATAGCTCGGAACAATACTAATAAATTTAATTAATACTATGGAGAGCCTACAATTGCTAGTGTTTTATTGTAGATGTGAACAGTGTTTGCTAATTCTCTTTAATACGTCTTATAGTTTAATATTTATTCAATAATATATGGCGAACATTGTTCGCCGCTACGATTAAATAATTCTAAATTTCTTAGTTTTTACTGAGAAATTTAGAATTATTTATTTTTCAAGTGATACAATCACTTTTTATAAAAAACTAGCAATACATTGCTAGTAAAAATTAGTTTAAAAAATTAATTCATAAAGAATTAATTTCAACCTTAATTGTGAATTTTGCATTGTGAATTGCAAATTGAAATACTCAAGAGTGTAGCTATATTTAGTTATATATTAATTTTTTAAATAATTTATATATATCAATAAGTTCTACTAACAGAAGGAACTTTAACACAATAAATAGCAATTTCCCAAGATATCTTATAATATGCTCCAATACTTACAGAAAAAGTTTTATTGTAACAAAAATTAAGATTATTTAATAGTATGTTATTAGAAAACAAAAGAAAAAATTCAATAAATCTAATAAGATAGTAAATTTGTAAATTAACTACAAATTAGTGTCAAAACATTTAATAAACCATATTATGTAATATACAAAAGATATATAAATAATCTATAAGAGGAGGAGAAAATATATGGATATCAACTCTTTATTAAACCTAATGTCAAATATTAATGTTCCAGAAGGAGAAGATGGGGAATGTTGTGATAGGGATAGAGGAATCTTCGGAGGAAGAAGAATATTCCTAATAATCATTATATTCTTAATATTCTGTTGTGGCTGTGGCGGAAATGGTTTCTTTAACGGCTTTGGAGGCGGCTTTGGAAATTGTTGTGACCCATGTTGTGACCCATGTTGTGACCCATGCTGTGATCCATGCTGCTGCGACCCATGCTGCTGTGATCCATGCTGTTGTGATGATAGACGTGGTAAACGTCGTAAACGTGATAGACGCCGTGAAAAAGATTGTTGCTGCTGCTGTTGCTGTGATCCATGCTGCTGTAACTCCGGTTTTGGAAGATTCGGCGGAGGCTTTGGAGGCTTTGGAGGCTTTGGAAACAACTGTTTCGGAGGCGGATTCGGAAATAACTTTGGAGGCGGATGTGGCTTCGGTGGATGTGGAATATGGTTTATAATCATAATACTAATCGTCTTCTGTAATAGGAGATTCTAAAGAAAAATGCATAAATGTAGCAAAAGCTGTAAAGATTTTAGAATAAATCTTAGATTAAAATGGAGGTATGAACTATGTTCGGATGGGGAAATGGAAATAGAGGATGTGGATTTGGCTGTGACCCATGTACTATAATATTAATAATACTAATATTTTTAAATCAACGCTTGTTAAATACACGTGATTGTGACGATAACTCTGGTAGAAACGCTTTAACATTGTTATTCCTTTTCTGGTTATGTTGTAGTAATGGAAGATTTGGAAATTCTGGATTCGGAAATTTTGGATTCGGAAATAATTGTTGCTGTTGCTGCTGTGACGGTAAAGATGGAAGAGGAAGTAGAGGCAGAAGACGTAGACGTCTAAAAAGAGGTTGTTGTTGCTAATTGAAAAGGAGCTGATACTATGTGTGGCAGTATAAATGAATGTAACCCATGCATAATATTACTAATAATAGTAATTTTAAATCAAGGAAATCTATTAAATACTAAGCACATAGAAGGTAGAATTGCTATGATTTTAGTACTAATTTTCTTCTTCTGTGGATTTAATAGAGGTGGTTTTATTGGTAGATTTAACTCACCATGTGGATGCAGATTTCCAATTGCAAGAAGATGTTGCTGTTAATGGGTTTTAACGAAAGAAGATTTATAATGTAAAGCCATGGCCCAGGAGGGGTGGTTTATAAAGAGATAAGAGTTTTTAGCAGTCCATGTGACAACGTGGATTGCTTTTTAAAATATTATAGCTATAGTTTCTAAATATAGGAGGGGAAAAATATACCCTCCTAATTATCAAAGAGGTGATTTTGTGGGAAAGCATAAACATCGTAGAAAAAGAGATAAATATGAATGTGAAAATTGTAAATATTATGCTCAAATGAATCAAATGAATCGAATGAACCCTATGAATCGAATGAATCAAATGAATCAAATGAATCGAATGAATCAAATGGACCCCATGAATCAAATGAATCGAATGAATCAAATGGACCCCATGAATCAAATGAATAATCCTAATTTTAGAGGTGGAAACCCTAATAATTTTAACGGTGGAAATCTAGGAAATAGTCTATTAACGCTACTAACTACTCTAGGCGGAGGTGGGGGCGGAAATGATTATGATGGAGATATGATAAGTAATTTAATGTCAACGTTTATGGGAGGTGGAAATAATAATAGGCAGAATAATTTTAATTTAAACGATTTGAGTAGTTTATTTAATAATATTAATAATAATGATGTTAATAATACTAACAGAAATCAAGGAAATGGAAATCCTTTCAGTGGATTGGAAAATATTTTTGCAAATATAACTGAAAATGATATAAATGCATTTCAAAGCGTTTTAGGAGATTTATTTAATAATCAGAGTGAAGATGGAGGAAATGAAAATTTAAATTTTGAAGATATGTTTGGTGGTTTAGACATAGGTTCTATTCTAAATAATTTAGGGAATATGGATTTTAGTGATATGAACTTAGATGGGATGGATTTTGATTTAAATGATTTAAGCTTGAATTCATTAAACGAAAACTATAGTGGTGAAATTATTGATGCTGAGAATGTAATAGAAGTAGATAATAAACCCAAAGGAGATAATAAGCAAAAAGTAGATAATAGGCAAAAAGTAGATAATAGGCAAAAATCATCAAAATCTAAATCACATAATTCATCTAAGAAGTTTAAAGAAGATGAACTTTATGATATTATAAAAATACTTATGCAGCTCATTGAGCCTTATAAACTAGAGTTATTGAGAAAATTTTTAAGACAACATGGCAAAGAAAAATAGTATTAAAAAACACACTATTGTTAGTGTGTTTTTAATTAATATAGAATATATTAATTTTCAGGTAAAAATATAGGTGTTTCATTTAAAGTTACCATAGTGCATTTGCCATCTAAAAATCCATTTTCATTAATGACAAGTCTTTTTATAGATATATCCCCCTTAACTCTACCTTGATTTTCTATAGTTAAACTATCATTGCAATTAACATTTCCATTGACAGTACCGTTAATAAAAGCATTATTGCAATAAATTGCACCATTTATCTCTCCATTAACTCCTATTATTATATCGTCTTCCCAATTAACGTCTCCTTCGATTATGCCATCTACTTTTAAAAGACCTGTACCAGAAAAATTTCCATTGACTTTACAATTTTCTCCAATTAGTGTTTCGATTTTGTTAAGATTATTTTTTTCCTTATCATAAAACATAAATATACCTCCATATAAAAATTATTGATATATTAAGAAAAAATAAAATTTGTTTTAGTGAATAAAATATTACATATTGGGTAAAATTATAAATGTAATAGGAGTTGAAATCTCCATAACTAAAGTTTTTACATCTTTAGTTAAACCCCCCATCCCCCTTGGGACCTTAAATGGTCCCTTTTTTGTTTTATATTTTACTTTCTTACATTAATTGATGTTATCATATATTCACGCTCAAAAGCTTTTTTAGCTAGCATTAGATCAATAGTATAATTATTAATTACTTTATAGTCATTTTTTTCAATTCCTTTAAAGTTTAATGTCCATTTAACTTCTAAAGGTCTATCTTGGGAATCATAACTAATTTCTTTAAAAAAACCATCTTGAAAGTGATAGGCTGTATTTTTAGATGAAAGTTGATATACCATAGAAAGATCATTCCCACTTATATAAGCGCTAAAATAATTGGGAATATTAGTATTTATATTTGGAAAACTTTCAATAAAGTTTATAAAATCACATATTAACTTATTTCCTATATAATTCTCAGGATAGGAATATTCAAAGGTTTTAAACTTATTATTTATAAATATATGATTTTCTAATTTAGTTTCATTATTTTTAAAATTTCCAGTTACAATTTTAGGGGTTTTATTATTTTTATTATCTATAAATCCTAAGATATTATAATATGAAGAGTAGATATTTTCGTAGCCTTCTCCATTAAAACGAAAAATATGCTGAATAGATTTTTCATTTATAGAAGACTGAATAAATATTTCTTTTAAATTATCTCTAGACACATCTTCTAGTATAACTTTCATAGGCCAATAGGTTTTATGCTCACCTAATGTAAGAATATCTTTATTGGGGTTTAGACTATAACTAATTTGATTACTTAAATTTATTTGAACAAGATAGTTATTGTCATCAGTTTTTATATAAAGAGCATCTTTATATCCATCTCCATTCAAATCTTCATTAACTATTTTATTATTGTCTATTATAAAAAATGTAGGTAATGAATTTTTATTTTTATTTAATATAAAAATTATAGCTGTGATTATAAGAACAATTATAAATGCTATATAGCTGTATTTTTTCTTAACAAAATTTTTAATTGATTTCACCAAAGTCACCCCCACTAAAGTATATGAAGATCTATTAGTTTATAGGACAAGTTTTTTTATTAAATATAAAAAGTGAATTTAGTTAAATTATTTTAGTAGGATAGATAAAGTAGTATTATATGTATTTAAAAGCCTTTAATAAAACAGTAGAATCACTGATTATGAAAAGCTTATATTTAGTTAAAATTAGAACTTAAAGTATTAGTAGAAAATTTAAAGTAAGAGATAGCATAGAATATATGAATTGTAAAGAAGAAGTTAAAAACTTAGAATTATTTTATAACATTAGAAATGAATAATTTATTAAAAAAAGTAAAAGTAGAGTTAGTTATACTAACTCTACTTTTGGCTCATTATCAGCTTTACATTCACTGCATAATCCATAAAAATATATTTGATTTGTTAAAATACTGTAATCTGTAAATTCCTTAACTTCTTCATTTAAATTAGAGAAAGATATACCCTTAATATCATCAACTTTTGAACAATTAACACATTGAATATGTGAATGTGGTTCAATAGTGCCATCATATCTAAAGTTACCTTCACCTACATTAATTTCTTGAATTAAGTTTACAGATACTAAAACTTTTAATGCCTTATAAACTGTGGCAAGGCTCATTGTAGGATATTCTTCTTGCAGTGCTTTATATATTGTTTCTGCTGAAGGATGTTCATTAGTAGAACATAGATACTTATACACAGCTATACGCTGAGGGGTAAGTTTTAATTTTTTTTCCTTGAAAATTTGCGTAAAATTTAACATAATCATCAACCTCATTTCAAGATTACTATTATTATATAATAAAAATTATCCATTATCAATAATTATTTAGAAAATTAGTATAATAAAAATTTTTCCATGTAAAATATAATATATTTATTCATTTATTGCAAATAAAACATATATTAATAGTATAGGAGAGGAGGAGTATAGATTTTGAAAAAGACCTATGTTTTAGATACTAATGTTATTCTGTATTCATCCACAGCACTATTATCATTTGGAAACAATGACGTGGTAATACCAGAAATTGTGCTTGAGGAGCTAGATAACTTTAAAAAAGATAAGACCGATTTAGGAGCAAATGCTAGGCAAGCATCAAGATTAATCGATTCCCTTAGAGGAGAAGGTCAACTTAATAAAGGAGTTAGATTGCCTTGTGGTGGATATTTGAGAGTGGAAATGAATCATCATGATACAGAAATTCCTATATCTTGGGACAAAAGTAAGCCAGATAATCGAATAATCCAACTTTGTAAAGGATTAAAAGAAAAGGGCGAAGATGTAATTTTAATAACTAAGGACACTTTTGAAAGAATTAAAGCAGATATAGTGAATATAAAAAGTGAAGATTTCTATGAGAAGGTAGTTCCAGAAGACTATAATCAATATACAGGAAGAATAGAAGTTTATGTTCCATCACATAAAATTGAAGAGTTTTATAATAAAAAGTCATTAGATATAAAAGAAATGCTTTACTACAATGAAGATAAAGAGGAATATTATGTACCACAGTTATATGTTAACCAATTTATTTTAATGCATTCCATGGAAAATTCTAAACAAACAGCACTTGGAAGATTTGATGGTAAAAAAGTAGTTCCATTATATTATAAAGATATTAAACCTATGGGAATTTCTCCGAGAAATGTAGGTCAAAAATTTATGCTTGAAGCATTATGTACAGAACCATCCAAAGCACCATTAGTTATAATAAAAGGTCCTGCAGGTACAGCTAAAACACTATTTTCTTTGGCTACAGGACTTGAAAAAATATTAGAGGAAAACACAGGTCAGTATAGAAGAATTTTAGTATGCCGGCCCAATATTACTATGGATGAAGAAATAGGTTTTTTACCTGGTACAGAAGAAGAAAAAATAGCTCCATTTATGAGACCTGTTTTTGACAATCTTGAGATATTAGTGGACTCTGATGAAAAAGAACGATATAAAAATGAAAAAGAATTACAGGATAAAATAAGAGAATTATTTGATAGAAGAATAATAACTACAGAAGCAGTAGCTTATTTAAGAGGACGTTCTATAGTGAAAAATTGGCTTATAATTGATGAAGCTCAAAATCTTTCACCTAAACAAATTAAAGCAATTACAACAAGAGTAGGAATAGGGACAAAACTAATTTTAATAGGAGATCCGGATCAAATAGATCATCCATTTATGGATTCTAGATCAAATGGATTATGTTATGCTTCAGAGAAAATGAAGGGGAGCGAACTCTGTTATCAAGTAACTTTAAAATTTGATGAATGTGAGAGATCTCCGTTGGCTTTTGAAGCTGCTCAAAAACTGTAGTTTTTTAATGATTTACAGAGAATTTAATTCAATTATAAAGTAGAACGTTCTACTTTATAATTGAATTTTTTTAATTTCTACGATATTATATAATGTGTTTTTACTTTTGTAATGGAATTGAAACAAATTTATACTATATATGTGAGTAAATAGTATTATGATAAAATATAAATAGGTAAAATTAATTAATATTTCTAATAACAATCTAATGACTTTCAAAGGAAAATACTATAAACTATATAACATATGGAATTTAACACTTTATTATAGTATGATGCTCACTATAAATTATCTAATAAAGGAAGGTTAAAATGAACGCAAGAAAATCTAAAAAATCAGTTAAGAAAAAGAGTAAAATTAAATTCATAATTAGTTTTATACTTTTTCAAATAGTATTTACTGGAATAACCGCTCCGTTTTTAGCTTATTATGGACCTTTTGAGAATGTAAGAAATACGCTTGTAACTACAGCTATGACAACTCTAAGTCACCAGTGGATTGCAGAGTTGTTTTTGAGTAAAGAAACAATTAATAAAATATTAAAAGAACAGGCAGTAACTAATTTATCTCAAAAGAAGGACGCAGAAACAGAAGTTATTGTTAGTAATAAAAATGATAAAACCATTGAGAGATTTGAAGTGAATAGCAATAAATTTACAGGTTATGTATTAATTATTAATGATTCTACAAGAGTTAAAGTAGGGTATAGTGAAAAATTAGAGATAGAAGGCCAAACGACCAGTGAAATAGCTGAAAATAATGGCGCTATTGCAGCAATAAATGGTGGTGGATTTACAGATGAAGCTACAGGATCATTGTGGACAGGCACTGGTGCAAAGCCTACTGGTATAATAATGAATAATGGTGAGGTTAAATATAATGATTTAAGTAGTGATGATGAGCAAAGAGAAGTAGTAGCAATTACTGAAGCTGGAGTTCTACTAGTAGGTAGCTATAGTTTAAATGAGTTAATACAACATAAAGCGAAAGAAGCAGTTAGCTTTGGTCCTGCATTAATAGTTGATGGACAAAAGGCAATTACTAATGGAGATGGCGGCTGGGGAATTGCACCAAGAACAGCCATAGGACAAAGAAAAGATGGTGCTATAATATTATTAGTTATTGATGGTAGGCAAACAAATAGTATAGGAGCTACATTAAAAGAAGCTCAAGACGTATTATATGAGTATGGAGCTTATAATGCTAGTAATTTGGATGGTGGATCATCTTCAACAATGTATTATAAGGGAGAAGTAATTAATAGTCCATCAGATTCATTAGGTGAAAGGGCAGTTCCTTCAGCCATATATGTAGAAAAATAACATAAGTAAGGAGAATAGTATGAAGATAATAAAAAGATTGACACTTTGGATGGCTATATCTTTAGGAATTCAATGTGTTGGATTTTATTATATTGATAACAATTTTTTAAGTTTAGAAAGTAAGATAAAGGGTAAAAAAGTAGTAGAAGAAAAAGTAGAAGAGAAAAAAAACAAAATTAAAATTCCATCTGATGTAGGGAAAGTTTCAGTATCTTATGATAGCAAATATTTATCCTATATAAAAAATAATCTTTTAACAGTAGTCAAGGTACAAGATGGACAAACTGATGAAATAACTCTTGAACCAGATGCTGAAGTGAGCTTTTATAAATGGTTACCAGATAGAAATAGGGTATTATTTGTTGAAAAGATTGTAAACTATGGCTCAAGTAAATTAACTCTTTATTCTTACGATGTAAAGAAGAAAGATAAATCATTAATTAAAGAGTTTGATTGGAATGAAGAAAGTGCAATAGTAGAAGATATTGCAATATCAACACTCACAGGCCTTACTTATGTGAAAATAGTGGATAGTGAAAATGTAAGTAGTATATATAGAATTGATAGAATGGGTACAATGACTAAAACATATACTGTACCTAGACATATAAGTAATATGGAACTTTTAAGAAGAGAAGACATATTACTTTATGAAGGTGAGGTTTATAATCAAGTTTATTCATCCCAAACTAGCGAGGTATTATATTTCCCAGAATATGAGCGAATTACCATATTAGGTAGAGATGATGAGGATAAAATTTATATAGGTGGACTAGAAAACGGTTTAGTTAATAAGATATTTTATGGATGTATTACCGAAGATACTTCACAATGGCAGCAAATAGATTTGAATGTGTCCACAGAAAATCAAAATATATATATTTCTGCTGAAGGGAATATATACATACATGATAAAGATAATAAAATTGTTAGAGAACAAAAATCAAACAAAGAAACAATTTATGAAGGTGAATTTATTCAATTTCAGAATAATGGTGTAGTAACCAAAAGTGGAGATAATGTAGAAATTATTGCCTATAAATAAAGACTATGAATTTTCATAGTCTTTATTTATAAATTTATAGTTTTACTACAGATAAATTTAACCTCTAAATTAAGTTATAGCATTTACATTTAAAAATTAAAATCATTTATAAATTTGAAATAAGGTTATATTAATAGGGCATATATTAATATCTTTATAGTGTAAAAAAAATATTTTTTATAAGATATTCTCTATAGTAGATTATTTTGATATAATTATAGGGATAATCAATTTTTCTTGATTACAAGTAGAAAGGGGACGTTCTAATGAGAATTGATTTGTTAGGAAAAGTATTAATGATACCAGCAATATTAGTTGCATTTACTTTTCATGAATATGCTCATGCAAGGGTTGCAGTTAAATTAGGAGATAATACCCCTAAATATCAAGGTAGATTAACATTAAATCCTTTTGCACATATAGATTTTTTAGGCTTTTTCATGATTTTATTTTGGGGATTTGGTTGGGCTAAGCCAGTGCAAGTAAATCCAAATGCCTTAAAAAATTATTATAAGGATGATTTGAAGATATCTATAGCAGGGCCATTAGCAAATTTAGCATGCTCAATTGTAGCTATAATTGTATTAGCAATATTAGGAAAGATGCTTCCAAAGTCTAACTTAACTTCAATTATAAATACAATAGTGTATTTAACAGCTTATTATAATTGTTTCTGGTTGTTTTTAAATTTAATTCCTATACCAGGTTTTGATGGATTTCATATATTAAAAGATTTATTTCCGCGTCAATTTTATAAAATATCAGATAAAATATATGGATATCAATTAATTATTTTTATATTATTAATTGCGCCTATACTTGGTGGTGGAAGGTCATTGCTGACCTATTTAGTTCAAATGCCAGCAGAATACCTATTTTCATTTTTAGGTAATTTAGTGGGATTAAAAATTTAATATTTTGTTATACATAAGGAGAGGAATATATGCGCTTAAGAAAAAAGCATTGGGCAAGACCAGAAATGCAAAGTAGTGAAGTAGTTGTTTTCAATCAATATGACCACAAAGGAAAGTGGAAAGAAGAATTTGAAAACAATAATGAAATACATTTAGAATTAGGTTGTGGCAGGGGAGGACATATTACAAATAAAGCAAAGATGAATCCTAATATTAACTATGTGGGAATAGATTTAAAAGATGAAGTTTTAGTTTATGCCTTAAGAAAAGTTAAGGAAGCTAGGATTGATGAAAACATACTAGATAAAGATATAAATGTTAGATTAATGCCCTTAAACATCATGTTAATAGATAATGTTTTTGATAAGGATGAAATAAATAAAATCTATATTAATTTTTGTAATCCCTGGCCAAAAGAGAGACATAATAAAAGAAGATTAACTCATACTAAATTTTTAGCACAGTATAAGAAATTTCTTAAAAAAGGTGGAGAAATTTGGTTTAAAACTGATGATACAGGACTTTTTAAAGATTCAATAGAGTACTTTAAAGAAAGTGGTTTTGAAATAGAATATATAACCTATGATCTTCATAATAGTGATTTTAAGGACAATGTTATAACAGAATATGAAGGAAAATTTACTGCTTTGGGCATGAAAACAATGTTTTTAACTGCAAGATTAAAATAATAAATAAGGACTACTATAAAATATATTTTATAGTAGTCCTTATTTATTTAATAGATTTAAAAATTGAAGATGTAGAAGATAGATGTATGGATAAACTACATTAAAACTTAATGCATATCTCTATGGTATTTTAATTTACAATTCACAATGCAAAATTAAGGTGAAAATTATTTTTGATCAAAATAATTTCTTTAATGGATTTTTTAACTAGCAATACAATTGCTGGTGTTTTATTGTAGGGATGAACAGTGTTTGTCAGTTTTTTTAATACGTCTTATAGTTTAATATTTATTCAATAGTATATGGCGAACACTGTTCGCCGCTACGGTTAATCAATTCTAAATTTCACAGTTACCACTGAGAAATATCCGAAATTGTGAACTCTGAATTTTGAATTTAGTAGTTTTAGTGGTAATACCAATAAATGTTGATTATTTTCAGGCATAGGTTAAATTTAGGAGTGGGATATCTATATATAGATGGTCATTAGATAAGGATGTAACAAAATTTCTAATTACTCCAGATAAATATACACCATTTACAAGATAGGAAATTGAAGAATGGATTAGATGTTGTATGAGTCATGAAAATGGGTACTATCAAAAAGCAATAATGATAGAAGAAGGAAAACATATTGGATGGATAGATTTAAAGAATTTTGACAATGTGAATAAGAATGCTGAACTAAGTATTGCTATAGGAGATAAAAATTTTTTAGGTAAAGGTTATGGAAGCTTAGCAATAAAAAATATGCTGCAAATAGGATTTAATGATTTTCAACTAGAAAAAAATATGGTTAAGAGTAGACTATGATAATATAAATGCTATAAAAAGCTATGAGAAATGTGGATTTATTAAGGAAGGTATAATGAGAAAAGATAGATTAGGAAGAGGTAGATACATTGATAGATATAAATTCAGTATTTTAAGGGAAGAATTCCTTTTATTTCCTATATTTTAGTTTTAAAAATATAGGAAATAAAAAAATATGTATTTCATGAGAAATACATATTTATCTTCTAAAGCTTTTAAATATTATAGTTATAACAAGAATGAATACGGAAATTAAGGCTATTGTACCACCTGGAGCACAGTTTAAATAATATGAGGAAATAAGCCCTAAAATAATATCTATAAAGCCAAAAAATATTGAAAAAATCATAGTCTTTTTAAAACCTTTATTAAGCTGAAGAGCAGTTGCAACAGGAAGAGCTATCATTGAAGACATAACTAATATTCCCATGACTCTTATAGAAACAGAGATAGTGGCGCCTACCAATAGTGCAAAAACGTAGTTTATAAGTTTTACTCTGATGTTAGCTACCTTTGCACCTTCTTCGTCAAAGGTTATATAAACTAATTTATTATATAGCTTATATAGAACTAAAATTGAAATAATACTCAATACTAGCATAATAAACAAATCATCCTTGGTTACAGTTAGAATACTTCCAAATAAAAATGAATTTATATTAGCATTTGTCTTTCCCATACTAACGAGAGTAATACCAATTCCTATACTTAAGGTCAAAACTATAGGTAGAATTAGTTCTGCATACTTTTTATAATAATTTCTTAATAGTTCAATTAATAATCCACATATACTAGTAAATATAAATGCACAAAGTATAGGGCTATATCCTGTAACTAGACCTATAGCTACTCCTGCAAAAGAACTGTGAGCTAAGGTATCACCCATCATTGAATATCTTTTAAGTACTAAAAATACGCCAACTAAAGGGCATAAAATAGAAATAAATACAGCAGCTGTAAAAGCATTTTGCATAAACTCATATTGAAACATAATAGCCTCCTAATTTAAATCAAATTTTTCTTTATATTCTTTAATGTCATATAGTACACCATTGCCATTATCCATGGAGTATATATGAGAAGAGTTTTCTAAAGCCATTTTTATATTATGCTCTATGGAAAGTATGGTAATATTATGGAGTTTATTTAAGTGTTTAATTAATTTATATAAATCTGATATGCTCTTTTCATCTAAAGCTGTAGAAGGCTCATCTAATATTAGCAAATCACATTGCCCCATAATAGCTCTAGCAATGAAAATTTTTTGTTGTTGTCCTCCTGAAAGTCCCCCTATTAGAGAATTTTTATATTTTTCCATATTAACAGCTTTAAGTGACTCATCTATAACTTTTTTATCAGTTATTTTAAGGGTTTTTCTATGTACATTTAAAACCTCATATACAGTTATAGGAAATTGTGAATTAAAACCATCTATTTTTTGGGGGACATATCCTATATTTTTTGAGTTAATTGATATAGTTCCTTTAATTGGTTTTAAAATATCAAGTATTAGTTTTACTATAGTGGTTTTGCCACTACCATTCTCACCTATTATGGAAACATAGCTACCATTTTCTATATGAAGATTTAGATTGTCTATCATATAAGGTTTAATATTATTGTAGGAAAAACTCAAATTATTTATTTTTATCATATTTAATCTCCTTTTACTAAACTTAACTATGTACTTCTATAATCTTATCCACCTAAGAACTTTTAATAACAATAAAAGGAAATTTGAATAAAATATATTTTTATTGATAATAATTAAATAGCGCTTAATATACAAATTAATTAAAAATAATTGAATGTAATACAGAGTTTATATCTTAAAACATATATAGAATATTAATTTTCATAAAATAAGCTAAATATCTTAAAAATAGTTAGTTTAGTAGAAATTTTTAAATTCTTTTTATATATTTATCTTGTAATAATTTACATTATTAAAGATGTATAATATAATAATAATGTAAATGCAAATAATTTGCAATAGAATATATTTTTATATTTACAAAGCTTGTTAATTATACTATAATAAGCAAATGTGTGCAAATGCAAATCATTTTCGATTGAAAGGTGTGTTTTTATAGTGAAAAAATTTATTACTTATATATTGGTATTGATGCTCTCTGTGACTTTAATAGGATGCAATAAGAAAGATAATAATATCAATACAGAAAAAAATGATAAAATAAAAGTAGTAACTAGCTTTTATGCAATGAATGAATTTGCTAAGGAAATAGGAAAAGAAAAGATAGATGTATATACTATTGTTCCAGATGGAGTGGAACCACATGATTTCGAACCTAAAGCAAAGGATTTAGAGAACTTAGAAAAAGCAGATCTATTAGTTTTAAATGGATTAGATATGGAACATTGGAAAGATGATGTTCTAAAAGTTATAAATAATAATAAGTTAAAAGTTGTAGATACATCTAAAGGTGGAGATTTTATTAAAATTGAAGAAGGGGATCATAAAGAAGGAGAGCATGAACACGGCGCTTACGATCCTCATTTATGGCTTAGTTTAAACATGGCAAAACTCCAAGCTAATAATATAAAAAATGAACTGATAGAAGTAGATAGTGATAATAAGGATTATTATGAAAAAAATTATAATGAATTTAGCGGAAAACTTGAGGCGTTATATAATGATTACAGTACTAAATTTCAGCAAATTTCAAATAAAAATTTTGTCACTGGTCATGAAACCTTTGGATACTTATGTAGAGACTTTGGATTAAATCAATATAGTATTGAAGGAGTATTTGCAGAAGGAGAGCCATCCCCTAAACAACTTAAAGAGTTAACTGATTTATGTAAGGAGAAAAATATAACTACAGTTTTCGTTGAAAATTTAGTTAGTCCTCAAATATCAGAAACACTAGCTCGTGAAGTGAATGGGAAAACTGAAAAAATATATACACTTCATAGTAGTGAAGATGGACTAGGCTATATAGAAGCTATGAAGTATAATTTAGAAACTATATACAATAGTATGAAGTAATTATCAATATAAAATATATAATAACTGTAGATAGTATTAACTATAATTTTTCATTAAAAATCGTGGCTTTGTCACGATTTTTTAATAATAAATTATAGTTTTCTACCTTTAATGTTGTTTTTTATATAGAAAAAAAGTAATATAAAATATGTATAGATAAACTATCTTAAAAATTAATGTATAGCTAAACTTTAATTAATTGAGAAGTGATAATGGACAATTGACAGTTAAGGTGGAAATTAGTTTTAATCAAACTAATTTCTTTAATAGATTTTTTAATAAAAGTGACCGTGTCACTTTAAAAAGAAATTAATTGAAGACTTCTCTTGTAAAAGGGAAGTTTCAACAATTCTCCATTGTTAATAGTCAATTTTCAATTGTATAAGTGATTGTATCACTTCAAAAATAAATAATTTTAAATTTCTTAGCTTTTGCTGAGAAATATCCACAATTGTGGATTGTAAACTGCGAATTATGAATTCAATAGTTTCAATTATAATACCAAGAAATACCAATTATTTTCACATATATATTAATTTTAGAGCTGGTATATCTATATATAAATACATGTAGGGGTGTAGATATGAACATATATTTAGTGAGACATGGTGAAACTATTCAAAATAAAAATAAAGTATTTTATGGTACAATAGATGAAGGGCTAACAGAAAAAGGAATAATTGAATCAAAGAAATTAAGTGCTTTTTTTAAGAAAATTGACTTAGACATGGTTTATTTAAGTAACAAAAAAAGAACCTATGAGACTTCTAAGATAATACTAAGTGAAAGATTTAAAAAGTTAGAAAAAAATAATAAAATAGTTATAGACAAAAGAATAAATGAAACTAACTTTGGAGAGTTTGAAGGGAAAAGTTATGAAGAACTTTTAAAGTTTTATCCTAAAGAATGTGATATATGGGAAAAAGATTGGAAGGGCTTTGTACCACCTAGTGGAGAGAGCTATATAGAACTATACAATAGAGCGTCTGACTTTTTAAAAGATATATTAAACTTAACCTGTGATAATGTATTAGTTGTAACTCATAGTGGCGTAATAAGGGCTATATACTCTTATATTATGAATGAAAATATGGATTTATTTTGGAAGTTTTCTTCAAGAAATGGAGATGTTTCAATTATAAAATATGAATATGAAAATTTATTTTTAGATGGAATAATTCATAATAAATTTTTGTAAGGAAAGTAAGGTGTATCAAATGAGTAGAGTAATATTAGTTACAGGAGGCAGTAGAAGTGGTAAAAGTAATTATGCAGAAAATATTTTTGATGAGAGAGATGATGTATTATATATAGCTACAGCCATAGTAACAGATAATGAAATGAAAAATAGAATAGACAAACACAAAAAAGGACGAAATCAAAAGTGGAGAACTTATGAGGGATATAGAGATTTACATAAAGCTATAGAAAATATAGAAGAACCAAATATATTATTAGATTGTGTAACAATAATGGTAACTAATTTGTTATTTGATAAAGAATTAGATTTTGATAACATAGCCATGGAAGAAGTAGATAGAATACAAGACAATATTAAAAAAGAATTTGAAAAGCTTATTTTAATGGCTAAAGAAAAAAATAAGGTTTTAGTTATGGTTACTAATGAGGTGGGAAGTGGATTAGTGCCTGAATATAAATTGAGCAGAATTTATAGAGATATAGCAGGTTTTACCAATCAATTTATAGCAAAGCTTTCTGATGAAGTTTATTTTGTAACCTGTGGATTACCATTAAGATTAAAATAAGACACTTGAAATAAAATAGACTAGTATACTGACTAGTTATTTTTTTGAAGATGCTTAAGTTAGGAGTAAGTTATGAAAAAATATATAAATGATTTTTTACTATATATCCAATTTTTTACTAGAATACCTGTTAATCTTCAATTAGACTGTAGTAATGAAAATTTTAGAAGAGGAGCTATGTTTTTTCCAATAATAGGCTTTATAGTAGGAGGGATTCAATATTTAGTATATTTATTACTAAATAGATATCTACCTTCTAGTATAACAGCCATTTTTGTAGTATTAACCTTTGTGCTTCTTACAGGGGCATTACACTTAGATGGTTTAGGTGATGTTTGTGATGGTTTTTTTGCTTTCAAGGGTGGTAAGGAAAAAATTATTGACATAATGAAAGATAGTAGAATAGGAGTATATTCTTGTGTAGCTATAATTCTAGACTTATTATTTAAATACAATTTGATAAAATTAGCAATAGATTCATATGTGCCTGAAATAATAATTGTAGCACCTATCATAGCAAGATTTTCGGTGGTGTTATTAGCTACAATGGGGAAAAATGCTAAATCTACAGGTACAGGTAACATATTTATTGGAAATATAGAAACTACAAATATAGTATTGACAGCTGTAATATGTTTATTATTACAATTTATATTTATTAGCCCTAAAGATATAGTAATTTTAACTTTTACTGCAATTATTATAACTTTATTATTTAATAAACTTTGTGAACATAAAATAAATGGATTAACAGGAGACACTTTAGGAGCAATAAATGAGTTAGTTGAAATATTGACTTTAACTATATTTTTCATTATTTAGAGGAGAAGAAAAATGGGAGAAAATAAAATAAGTTTTTGTGGTTACAATGAAGGTCATGAAAGAGTAATGGAAAAAATAAAAAAAGATTTTCCTGAACATAAGACTACCTTAAATAAATGTATAGGTGCTTGTGATAAATGTGGGGGAAAATTAATCACTAGAGTTAATGGAAAACTTATAGAAGCGGACAGCGAAGAAGAGCTTTACGAAAGTATAAAAAAAGAAATTTAAAAATGATTTTAAGAAATTAGTTAATATCTTAAAATTGCATTATGGATATAAAGATTATATATAGATAAACTACCTGAAAGTTAATTTATAACTAATAATTATGATATTAAATATTTTAATCAACAACTTTAGTGGATGGACAATTGACAATTGTGGTTGAAATTAATTTTTATAAATTAATTTCTTTAAAAGTTTAGTTGAAAAGCATAACTTTTAACTGTTTTCTAATAAAAGTTTATTATTTTTATTAGCATATAAAGATAACTTTAATTAGTTCTGTAAATTAATCAGTTTAAAAATTCTCATGCTTTGCTGAGAATTCACCATAATTATCCATTGTCAATAGTTAATTCTCAATTTCATATTAATGTAAACTTAAACAATTTAATAGCACAATTCTATGAATGTATAGAGTAAATTTAAAAGTGGTACATCTGCAGATATGATAATTAATATATTAACTTTCTTTTTAGGTACACTATAATAGATTAAAATATAATATTTATAAAAAATTATATTTTTAACTTTAATATTTAAATTAAAGTATGGACATTTACTAAAATTTATTATAAAATTTCCTTTAAACAGATAAATTATTATATTTAATTCAAGTGTTAAAATAAAAGCTTTAGTAATCTAAGTATTACTAAAGCTTTTATTTTTCTAGTAGATTTGTGTATCAATTATTATTAATAATTGTTAACTTTAAATTAAATTTTCTAATTAATTTGTTAATTTTAAAAAATTTATCTTTTTTGACATATATCACTATTGATATAACTATCAATAGTGATATATAATGTATTACGACTTTAAGTTTAAGGAGTGATTAATATTGGAAAAAATTGCAATAATAACAGATAGCTCGAGTGATTTATCAAAAGAATTTGTAGAAAAATATAATATAAATATGCTTCCCTTCAGAATTATATATAAGGACAGAGAGTTTAGTGATGGAGTAGATATAACAACGAAGGAAATATGTGAAAATCTACATAAAGAAATACCAACATCTTCTTTGCCATCAATGAAAGATATGGAAGATACATTTAAAAAGTTAGAAAGTGAAAACTATACTCATGCTATTATAATCACATTATCTAGTCAATTATCAGGACTTTATAATGCTGTTAAACTTGCAAGTGAAAATCATCCAACTATAAAAAGCTATGTCTTTGATTCAAAAATAATTTCTTATGCACATGGAGCAATAGCTATGGAGTGTGCTGAAATGATAAAAAGTGGGGCAAGCTTTGATGAAGTAGTTGCTAAGTTACCAGAGATGAGAAAGAAAGCAACTGGTTTTTATGTAGTTGGTACATTAGAGTATTTAAAAAAGGGTGGAAGAATAGGAAAAGTTGCTGGAACAATAGCAGAGCTTTTACATATAAAGCCAATAATATCAGTTGATGATAAAGGTCATTATTATACTCGGGATAAAGTAAGAGGTAGGAAGCAGTCTATTAGTAGAATGTTATCAATTGGAAATGAATTATTAGATAAGAATAAGCAAGATGTATACATTATACATGGTGAAGCAGAAGAAGAAGCTAGAAAGCTTTTAGCTGAATATGAGAAACATCCTAATATAAATAGAGCTTATTTTGGCGGATATGTAAGTGCAGTATCTGGAGTACATAGTGGACCGGGGTTTATAGCGGTAGTGTTTTATGAAGCACAATAAGTTATAGTATATACATATAGAAATGTAAAGGTATTTAACTGTAAAATACCTAATAAAAATTCTGAATATAAAAAATAATAAAATCAGCTTGCTTAATAAATTTAATTAAAAAGTTATGATTAGAAAAATATAGGTTTAAATTCACTTAATAGTTTAAGTAGTTATAAACAACAAATAATTACTTTCACAAACTTTGAAGGTACAAGTTCTTTCACTTGTATTTGTGAATGTGTATCCATAACAAGAAAGAATAGCTTAAATGCACTCTAATGCATTTAAGCTATTTTCACTGCTAAGGATTAAAAATTTAAAAGCAAAAATACTATAATAATAAATATAATTGTAAAATGTGATTTTATGTATTATAACATAATTATAAAACAAATAAACATAAAAAATTACAAATTTTAGGTGGCTGCGTTATGAAAAAATATAAACATATTGCTGGTCTATTGTACTATAGCTATGATTTCATTGTTGTATATATTATTTTCTAACTTTGGATATAATAAATATACATGGAGTATAGTTGGATTGTACATTATATCTATAGTAACTATAGAAGTAGAATATTATTTGAAAAATCATTAAGGAGGATAGTAATTATATTTCATTAGCCTAATAAGGCAGTTTGTGGGATAAATATGGACTACCTTATTTTTTATAAAAAATTATTTTAGATTTAATATTATATATCACTATTGATAATACTATCAGTAGTGATATATAATATTATTAAGTAAGAATAAATGGAATTTTGATTTTTAGGAGTGATATATTTGGAAAAAATAGCATTAATTACAGATAGTACTTCAGATTTAAATAAAGAAATGATAGATAAATATAATATAATAGTTCTACCTTTTAGAATTATTTTTAAAGATAGAGAATTTAGAGATGGAGTAGAAATAACTCCTCAAGAAATATATAAATCATTTGAAAAGGAAGTCCCTACTTCGTCATTGCCTTCAATGAAAGATATGGAGGATGTTTTTCAAAGACTAGAAAGAGAAGGATATACTCATGCCATTGCAGTAACTTTGTCTAGTAAATTATCAGGAATATACAATGCATTAAAGTTAGTAAGTGAAGAATATCCTTCTATAAAGACTCATGTGTTTGACTCAAAACTTATATCTTATGGAGAGTCAGTTATTATTTTAGAAGCAGCTAAAATGATAGAAAAAGGTATGAGTTTTGACGAAGTAGTTAAAAAACTACCTGAAATAAAAAAAAGAGCGCATGCCTTCTTTGTAGTTGGAACTTTAGAGTATCTAAAAAGAGGTGGAAGAATAGGAAAGGTTGCAGGAACTATTGCAGAGCTTTTGAATATAAAGCCTATTATTCATGTAGATGAAGAGGGATCTTATGCAACATATGATAAGGTTAGAGGACGAAAACAGTCTATTAATAGAATGATTGCTATAGGCAATGAGATGCTAGATAAAAAGAAATGTGATATTTACGTAATTCACGGTGAAGCAGAAGAAGAAGCTAGAAGGATTCTAGATGAGATATCTAGACATCCTAATGCAAACAGTGTTAATTTCGGTGGATATATAAGTCCTGTATCTGGAGTTCATAGTGGCCCAGGCTTTTTAGGTGTACTTTTCTATGAGGTGGAATAATTAAATGACTAATTCCTTTCCTGATATTAAGGCAGAAGAAAAACGATTATATGAAGAATATAAGAAAAAATTAAATGAACTTCGTAAAGTACAAAATGAAAAAGAAGCGGTAGGCCAAGTATTTACAAAGGGGCTTCTGCCAATATATGTTATGTATATATTAAGTCTAGGTCCAACAAATGGTAATGATATTTCTCATCAAATTGGAGAGAAAACTAATGGATTATGGCTTCCAAGCACAGGAGGCATATATCCACTATTAAAAAAATTAGAAAAGGAAAAGTATGTTGAAGGACATTGGGATGATTCTAAAAAGAAAATGCAGAAAATTTATAAGTTAACTAAAGAAGGGGAAATTGAATTTGAAAATAAAAGAGAACTTCTTAGAGGTAAAATTGAAGAGGCACTAGAAGTTTTTAAAATAATATACAATGATTTATATTCTGATTAAAAATCCATGATTTTCATGGATTTTTTGTTTTAAATCATTTAAATATTGTGAAAAATTCGAGACTCGAAATAAATTATTGAAAATTATAAAAAAGTATTATAGCATAATATTATGGAGTTTATAGAAAATTACAAATTTTAAAACAATATTCAATTGAAAGGGGGCAAATTAATGCGGAAGCTGAAGTCACTATTGAAATATACAATGAAGTACAAGAAAAGATATTTTATAGGTATTCTTTTTTTAATTGTAGTGGATATTGTTCAGCTTATTCCACCTAAGATTTTAGGAGGTCTAACAGATAGTCTAGCACAAGGAAGTGCTACTACTAGTACAATCACTAAAGCAATTCTCTATATGATGGTAATAGCTGTGACTATGTCTATAGGGCGTTTTATGTGGAGAATTTATATTAATGGTACGTCTAGAATGATAGAGTATGATATTAGGAGCAAGTTCTTCAAGCATTTACAAAGTCTTTCAACAAATTTTTATAATGAAAATAAGACAGGGGATTTAATGGCACTAGCTACCAATGACTTAAATGCTATAAGAATGGCACTAGGACAAGGTGTCATAATGTTTTTTGATGCGCTAGTATTAACTATAGCTACTTTATTTATAATGCTAAGCATAAATGCAAAATTAACCTTATTAGCATTGCTTCCATTACCTTTTGTTGCACTTATATCACGAAAATTTGGTAAGAAAATACACAGAAAATTTATGAGAGTTCAAAAATGCTTTTCAAAACTTACTGATTTAGTTCAAGAAAATTTCTCAGGAATTAGAATTATTAAGTCTTTTGTACAAGAGGAAAAAGAATTTGAAAGATTCGCTGAGGAAAATCAGAATAATTTTGAAGCAAATATGGATTTTATAAGAATATGGGGTGTGTTCTCTCCACTGATAGAACTTATTTCTTCATTAAGTTTTGTGGTATTAGTTGCAGTGGGAGGAGCATTTGTTATTCTGGGGGACATATCCTTAGGTGAATTTGTAGCATTTAATATGTATTTAGGAAATTTAGTATGGCCAATGATGGCAGTTGGATGGGTAATTAATGTACTTCAAAGAGGTTTTGCATCCTTAGAAAGAGTTGAGGAAATATTAAACCAAAAGCCTGAAATTATTGATAAATATGTTCATGAAGTTAAATCAATAAAAGGAGATATAGTAATTAAAGATTTGACCTTTATTTATCCAAAAGCTACTTACCCTGCACTTAAAAATATAAGTGTTAATATAAAAGAAGGAGAAACATTAGGAATTGTAGGACGTACAGGAAGTAGTAAAAGTACATTAGTTCATCTTTTATTGAGGCTTTATAATATACCTAATGGAAAAATATTTATAGCAGGTGAAGATATAAATAAAATTCCATTAAATACTTTAAGACATAGTATAGGGTTTGTATCCCAAGATCCATTTTTATTTTCTACCACTATTGCAGAAAATGTAAATTTGGCATTTGATAAGTTAGATATGGAGCAGGTTTATGAAGCTACTAAAAATGCAGATATATATGAGAATATTATAGATTTTCCAGAAGAATTTAAAACAATGGTTGGAGAAAGAGGTGTAACTTTATCAGGGGGGCAAAAACAGCGAATTTCTATTTCAAGGGCATTAATTAAAAATCCTGAACTTTTAATATTAGACGATTGCCTATCAGCAGTTGACGCTAAAACTGAAGTAAAAATATTAGAGAACCTCAATGACATAATGAAAAATAAAACATCTATAATAATTTCTCATAGAATTTCAGCGGTTAAAGAAGCAGATCAAATTATTGTATTAGATGAAGGTGAAATTGTGCAAAGGGGTAAGCATGATGAACTTAAGAATCAAGAAGGTATTTATAAGGATATTTATGAAAAGCAACAAATTGAACAAGCAATTATGGCGGAGGAGGTATAATCATGGAAAATTTTAATTTAGAAGAAGAAAGTTTGATGAAACAATATGACTCAAAACTCATGAGAAGACTCCTTAAATTTGCAAAGCCATACAAACTCCATATATTAGGTGTTATAGTAATAATGTTTATAGTAACTTGTTTAGACTTACTAAGGCCATATATTATTAAAAGTACTATAGATAATGATATAAATCCAGATAAATCATCTTATATAATTACAGAAAAAGCAGTAAATAATAGTATAAAAATAAGGGATGATTTTTATGTAGTTAACAATCATTCTTTAGACGGTAAAAGAGCTTCCTTAATATATGATGATAAAAATGCTTATGTAATAGATGGAGAGATAAAGGAGAATGCTCCCTACAACATAGATGGAGAAAGATTAATACAAGGAGAAAATACTTATTCAGCCTATAAGATTTCTAAGGAAGAAGTTAAGACTTTACGAAGTAATAGCCTTTTATCTGTAAGTAGAAAGGCGCTATATATACTAGTTATTTCAATATTAATATTTATATTAAATTATATTCAAATTTTCATATTACAATATACAGGTCAAAAAATTGTATATAATATAAGAGATACTGTGTTTAGACATGTAGAAGGACTATCACTATCATTTTTTGATAAAAATCCTGTAGGACGATTAGTTACAAGGGTTACTAATGATGTAGAAACTTTAAATGAAATGTATACTTCAGTATTAGTATATTTATTTAAAGATTTTTTCTTAATTACAGGAATAATAATTGCTATGTTTTTATTAGATATAAAGTTAGCACTTATAACAATAGTTACATTGCCATTAATTATATTAGTGTCATATATATTTAAGAAATATGATAGAGAGGCCTATAGAAAAGTTAGAGCTAGACTTTCAAGAATAAACTCATCTTTGGCTGAAAATATAAGTGGTATGAAGATAGTTCAAATTTATGGCAAGGAAGATAAAAAGTATAGAGAATTCGATGATATAAATACCTCTTACTCTGAAGCTGCCATGGAGCAAATTAAAGTATTCGCTATATTTAGGCCAGTTATGGATTTTATATATCAAATAGCATTAGCTATATTGATTTGGGCAGGGGGAAAAGCAGTTTTAAACGCTGATATTAATATAGGAGTACTATATGCTTTTGTCAGCTATATTCAACAATTTTTTCAGCCAATTTTTGATCTTTCTGAGAAGTTTGATATCATGCAATCTGCTATGGCATCATCTGAAAGAATATTTATGCTTTTAGATACTGATACTACAATTAAAAATTCTGAAAATCCAGTAGAAGTACAGAGGTTTAAAGGAGAAATAGAATTTAAGAATGTTTGGTTTGCCTATAATAATGAAGATTGGGTGCTTAGAGATGTAAGTTTTAAAATAAATATAGGAGAAACTATTGCTTTTGTAGGCGCTACTGGGGCAGGAAAAACATCAATAATAAGCTTAATAAGTCGATTATATGATATCCAAAAAGGTGAGATATTAATTGATGGCATAAATATAAAAACTATGAGAAAAGAAGACTTGAGAAGAAATCTAGCAACAGTATTGCAGGATGTATTCTTATTTACTGGTGACATTAAGAGTAATGTTAGACTAAATAATGATAGTATTAGTGATGAAGAAGTTATAAGAGCATGTGAATATGTTAATGCTAATATATTTATAGAAAAGCTTCCAGAGAAATATGATGCTCCTGTAAATGAGAGAGGTTCTATTTTTTCTCAAGGAGAGCGTCAACTAGTTGCTTTTGCGAGAGCATTAGCTTTTAATCCGCCTATATTAGTTTTGGATGAAGCAACTGCAAATATAGACACAGAAACAGAGAGTTTGATTCAAGATGCTTTAGGAAAACTGACAGAAGGAAGAACAACTATAATTGTTGCTCATAGACTCTCAACAATTAAAAATGCAGATAAGATCATAGTTCTCCATAAAGGAAAAATCAGAGAAGTTGGAAATCATGAAGAGCTTCTTGTAAAAGACGGTTTATATAGCAATTTATATAAGCTTCAGTATGCACAGCATTAATAAATATAAAATTTATTTATTTATTTAAATAAAAAATGACTTTAGGAGAATAGTAGTATATATTTAGGCGTTCCTAAAACTTAGATTAAGATTTTTGATTTGTGATGAAAATAGTTTATATAGTATGTTAGTTTTAAGCTCTACTTATGGTGGAGAGATCTAAGATAATTCAGAGCAGCTGCTCTGAATTTTTTAGTATAAATATGAACTTAATATTATAATTAATATGTAAAGAAGCTATAGTTTTTAAGCGATTTTTATAGTGTAGAAGAACGTAGATAATATTTAATAGGAGAGAAGAATTATGAGGTTGAGTCAATTGTTTATTAATAACAGAGGATTGTATCTAGGAGATAATGGGTTTAAAATACAGCCTAATAACGTAGAATTTAATAAAAATTGTATTACATTCTATCATTATACTTATGTTGAATACTTAGATAAAATATTCTCCTCAGGTAATGGATTGTTTGCCCATAGAAGGGTAAGCTGTCCCAACATACCTCAAGAGTTTAATGACTGTTATCTTATTGAGGGATTTCTTGAACCATTATCAAAATGGTTAACAGATGATTATTATTTTAGTGATTTGTCATTTGAGATGACGAAAAAGCATGTAGGTAATATATTGTTGAAGGTAGAATTACCAAGAGACTTTAATGGGCTATATATTGCAGATTATGCTTATGTCTTAGAAGAAAAACATAAAAATTTACGAGGGATTAGCCCTTTAGGATTAGAGTATGATTGTTCTAATGGATATGAAATAACACAGGCATATGTAAATTCTTATGTACCAGCTAATGAATATAATGGAAAACATATTGCACCAGTAATGCAAGTGCTTCGCAAATGAGAAGGAATTGCTATACCCAACAAATATCTTTCAATTAGCGAAATACAGCCATTTGAAGTTAATTATTAAGTTAAAAGAATATTATATAAATAGATATGGTAAGATTAGATTACCTAATATGATATTTTAAATAATAAAAAATGGCTAGCAATTTTTGCTAGCCCATTTAATTATAAATAAGTTTTATGGGGGAAACATTCAAACTGCAATTTACAGCTTGAAAGATACTTGCAAAATTCATTTAAATAAATTACATATTTAAATTAATGCTTTAAATATGTAAGACCATCTAGCGGTATTAATACTTGCGGTGCAGGTTCATCTCCTACAAGTCCTATAGCATAAATAGTATAGAATCTATCACCACGAAGTCTTATATTAGGGATATATAATATATTTGTAGTACTATTTGGGTATGTTATTTCAAAGGTATACATTCCAGGTGTCATTTCAATATAATCTGTTATATCTTTATACATTACATTTCCAAATAATATATTTCCTACAGGAATAGTTACATCCACTGGAGGGCCATTTGGAATTAAATGAACAAATCTAATTTTTGCTTTGTTCTTATTATTTACTCCGGTATATTTTTCTTCTATAGGATATAATTCAAAATTTTCAGGAAAATTCCCAATAGCTGCTACAGTAAAAATCGTGTTTCCAGGAATAGTTAGATTGTTATTATATAATAAATTTTTACCGTTAGTAGATTTATAAATTTTTATATTATATGTTCCAGGCATCAATTTAACATAATCAGTAAACTCTCTATAGTTAAAATTTTTCACTAAAAGCTTATCATTTACATATACATCTACAACAGGTGCATTAGGTGATGCATGAAGTAATCTAACATAGGTAATCATGCTACCCATATTACTCATATTGCCCATGTTAATCATGTTATTCGTATTGCTCATATTACTCATATTATTAATGTTATCCATGCTATTCACATTGCTCATATTATCCATATCACTTCTGGTATTCATATTTCTGTGATAATACATATTTAACCTCTTTATTTAGTATTTCTAAAATTAGTATATGGGTAATTTGGAATTTGGTGATATTATTTCTAAAAAAATATAATAATAATTTTTATATCTTATAAGATTTTCTAATTATTTATTGGTAGTTTTATTAAAAATTTATGAAAATTTAGTTGAATACTTTTGTGTGGAGAATTAAATTGAATGATTAATACATTATAATGTCAGATAGTTAATATTATAAAACTTATCCATAGATTATTTATGTACTATATAATATTTTTAATTGAAGATTATGGTATAATTATGTTATTATTAGTAAGCAAATGATTTACAATATAATATTAAATTTTTAAATTATCTTATTAAAGATAGAATTATGGAAAGTACTGAAATATGGTGATTATTTAATAAAAAGCTGCTAAAATATAATTCTTAATATATGATTATAGTTTAAATATATACTTTGTAAAATGGAGATTATGATGATTGATTTGATAGATTTTTTTCTAAAAATAACAATTATATTTTCAATAGTTATGTCAGCAGGTATGGTTTTAAGTAATAATGTGTATACATTTATATCATTATTAATATCATTAGTATTAATAATATTATCTACTTTAAGAAAAAGAAGAGATAAGCATTGAATAATTTAATAAATATTTAATATGATATTACATTCAAAATATAAAATTTAAAAAAGCTCCACCTAAATGGCACAGCTTTAAAACATATCTTTTTTATTCAGTATTATAGCTACTACTATTGTAATACTCGCAATAATTGCTCCTACAATTAAGAAACCACTACCATTCTCACCAAAAGGTACACCGCCTACATTCATTCCGAACATTCCAGAAATTAGTGTAGGAATGGATAATACTATGGTAACTGAGGTTAAATATTTCATAACCATGTTTTGATTGTTAGAAATTATAGATGCAAAAGCATCCATGGTACCACTTAAAACATCACTATATATATTACACATTTCAATTGCCTGTCTAGTTTCTATGATTACATCTTCTAACACATCTTTATCTTCCTCATACTTTTGAACCATTTCTAGTTTTAGTAGTTTTTCTAATGTGATTTCATTAGATTTTAGTGAGGTTGAAAAATATACTAAAGATTTTTGAAGTGCTAATAATTGAATTAATTCTCTATTTCTCATAGATTTATAAAGGCTTTTTTCAACTAATATACTTTTTTTATTTATTTGTCTTAAGTATAGTAAAAAATAACTTGCTACTCTAAATAATATTTGAAGCATAAATCTAGAACGTTTAAAAGAATAGAAAGAAGAAATTTTGCCTTTAATAAAATCAGAAATAATTTTACTATTTTTAAGACAAACAGTAATTATATTATTTTCAGTATGAATTATGGCTAATGGGTATGTATCATAGGTTAGTGAATTATCATCTATATCTGTAAAAGGTATATCTACAATTACTAAGGTACAGTCTTCCTCTATTTCAATATGGGAACGCTCTTCTTCATCTAAGGCTGATTTTATAAAATCTAAGGGAATATTAAGTTTTTGAGACACTAATAATGATTCTTCCTCAGAGGGAGAAACCATATTAATCCAACTTCCATTTTCAATTGAATCAATATTTTCAAGTTCGCCTTCAAAATTACTTTTATAAATCGAAATCATGTTATCACCTCGTTTTTGTAACGTCATAAGAAAATTATATACTTTTATTGAATTATTGACAATAAGATAACAATAAATCATAATATTAGTATTGCAGTAAATATATATATAAGTATACAAGCTTTTATTAATATTATTTGGAGGCTAAGATGAACATTAGTCAAGTTATGTGGATTGCAATGGCAGTGTCCTTAGATGCTTGTGGAGTAGCATTATGTATAGGGTTAAATGAAAAAGCCACAATAAAAAATAAGGTATTTTTTTCTCTTTCCTTTGGATGTTTTCAGTTTTTACTATCCTTTTTAGGTGGATTTTCTGGAAAGCTTTTTTCAGAAAATATAGCATCAGTACCTTCTATTATAGGAGGAATGATAATAGCTATAGTAGGGGTAATGATGATAAAAGAAGGAATGGAAAATGAAGGACGGTGCCCATTGTTAAATATTAAAATGTATTTTTTATTAGGTATATCTGTAAGTATAGATGCAATGGTTGTAGGATTTGCAACTTTAGGTGGAACAGAGGTTACTAAATTGTTTATGTATACATTAATAATAGGATTAGTAACATTAGTTATGTGCACAATAGCTTTTATAGTTTCTAAAAACTTAAGTAAAATAGAGGTAATTAGCAAGTATGCAGATTATATAGGTGGAATAATATTAATTTTATTTGGACTAAAAATGATGTTTTTATAGTTAACCCTTGAAAAATCAAAGTTTCATTTTAAAACGTCAAAAATACGTCGAGAATTTATTTTGAGATTAAAAAAGTAACATAATTACTAGAGCCTATTTTATAAACTACTTTCTTAAAAATTTTTAAGAAAGTATTAAATACATAAAGGAGAAGAAAAATAGTATATATTTTTCTTTTTATCTTTATACACAATAGATTATAGTACTTAGTTAAGTATTTATATTATTATGGAAATACTGTAATTTATGGATTAATATGATTTGCTTCACATAAGGAAGGGTATCATACACTTAATATTTACGTAGATTATATAATATTTATATTCAACTTTAATAGAGATAAATTTTATTTTAATAAATTGTTGTTACTAATTACTATATTATTGTACAATTAAAATAAATTATTTAAATTGTACAATAATATAGTAATTATGCTATAAAAGCTAATTTATTGGTAAAATTAAATATATACTTTAAAGTATTATTTATAGTATAGTAAAGTATAAGAAGTATTAAAATTTAGCGCTATAGTATAAAAGAATTATTAATATAATTTGATTAACTTTTATAGAATCAAATTTTTAGGAGAAGATTTATATGAATAGTTTTATAACTATAATTATTTTCTCTAAATTACATTTTATCATAATGTAATTATTTATTTGCCCAAAAATGATGTTTTTCTAAGAAAGGATGAATGTGATGATTAACAAATTAAAACACCTTAATTCATATGAAGCTTTTAAATATTTTAAAGCTATGAACGAAATACCTAGAGGTTCAGGAAATGAGAAAGCTATAAGTGATTGGCTAGTGAATTTTGCAAAAGAGAGAAACTTAGAAGTTATTCAAGATGAGGCATTAAATATAATAATTAAGAAACCAGGCACTAAAGGTTATGAGAGCGCTAAAACAATAATACTTCAAGGTCATATGGATATGGTTTGTGAAAAAAATATATCTAAAATTCATAATTTTGAAAAGGATCCTATAGCTTTTATAGTAGATGGAGACAATTTAAGAGCAGATGGTACCACTTTAGGAGCAGATAACGGCATTGCAGTTGCTTTTGGTCTTTCAATATTAGCTTCAAAAGATATACCGCATCCACCAATAGAGTTAGTGGTAACCACAGAGGAAGAAACCGGTATGGGTGGAGCGATGAGTTTAGATCCATCGCATTTAAAAGGGAGAATATTAATAAATATAGATTCAGAAGAAGAAGGAACTTTTCTTGTAAGCTGTTCTGGAGGAGTTAGAGTAAGTGTTAGCGTGCCAGTAACCTATGAGGATATAGAAGAGGGATATATAGGCTTAAATATATCTATAAGAGGTTTAAAGGGTGGACATTCAGGAATGGAAATTAACAAAGAAAGAGGAAATTCTAATAAGTTAATGGGACGTTTTTTAATGGATTTAAATTCTGTAGTAGATTTTAAATTAGTTTCTATTAATGGTGGTTCTAAGATGAATGCTATACCTAGAGAAGCAGATGCATTAATATTTATTAACTCAGAAGATAGTATTAAAGTTGAAGAAAAAATTAAAGAGTGGAATAAAGTATTAAAGAATGAATTCCAAGGTATAGATGATGATTTAGAATTAACTTTTGAACAATATGGTAAAAATATAGAGAAAACCTTTGATGACGAATCTACATCAAAAGTTCTAAAAATGTTATTTTTAATACCTAATGGAGTTCAAACAATGAGCATGTCTATAAAGGATTTGGTACAAAGTTCAACAAATTTAGGAGTTGTTACTACAGAAAATAATGAAGTAATATTGGAAAGTGCTGTAAGAAGCTCTGTTAAATCTCTAAAAAAAGCAATATGTGATGAGATGATTGTTTTAACAGATATTTTAGGAGCATCAATTGAGTTCAAATCAGATTATCCAGAATGGCAATATAATCCAATATCAGAAATAAGAGATATATTTGAAAAAGTCTATAAAAATATGTTTGGAAGAGAAGCACAAATATCTGCAATACATGCAGGTCTTGAATGTGGACTATTAAGTGATAAATTTGATGGTAAAATAGATCAAATATCCTTTGGACCTAATATATATGATGTTCATACTCCAGATGAGCATATTAGCATTTCTTCAACAGAAAGAATGTATAATTTCCTATTAGAAGTACTAAAAGAGATAAGATAGCTAAGCTTATGTCTTTATTGAGTTTTAGAATTAGATTTTTATCTTAATTTTTTGAGAAGGCTGTGAAAATTATCATGGCCTTTTCTATATAAAAATTTTATACAGATAATTAGGTATAGAAAAATGATATGATTTTGTTATTAGAAATAATACTTATTTAATATTGAGGAAAATAATTTACTATTGTATACTAATAAGTAATGAGGCGTCTTAATAAGGAAATGTGATAGATATATTTTTTGTAAATATAGGAAAATAGTATTTATTCATGTAGAGGTTATGAGTGGAATTTAATAACTTCATAATAAAAAATAATTTATTATACTAATTAACTGTTTTAAAAGATGCCTAAAATATATTAGGGTGATATCATTGGAAATTAATCAATATCTTAAAGAAAAACAATTAAAAATTACAAGAGCACGTACAAGTATTCTAACCATTTTAAGCAAAAGTGATGAAGCGTTAACTGCTAGTGAAATATGGGATAGACTTAATAAGAATAATATAGTTGTAGACTTATCTACTGTTTATAGAACTTTAGAGGTTTTAGTAGATAAAAAAATTCTAGAGAAATTTAACATTGATGATGATAAGTATAACTATAGATTTAAAGATAAAGGACATAAGCATAACATAGAATGTGATGTATGTCATAAAATAATTGAAATTGACTGTCCTATGCCTCAGGTGGAAGAATATATAAAACTTAAAACAGGAGTTACTTTAATTGATAGCTGTATTAGTATAAATAAAGGCATATGTAGTGAGTGTGTAAATAACAATAAAAAATAAGAATGTGGATAGTACTCCGCTACTTTCCACATTCCTTTTTTATTTTTTTTAAGTACAAGAGTACAATTGATAGTTTTATATGGAGCTTTATTTATAGAACCTACTAAGTGGACAATTGCCACATTAGAATCAGAATAGTTAATTTGGAAGCTTTCTAGTTTATTTAGCTTATATTTATTAAAAACTCCACTGGTGCTATATTTTTTTATAGCATAATTTATATCTTTGCATCTATATTGGGTATATTTATATTTTGCTAGAGAAAAAAATATTATTATGGATAGAATTAAAATAAAATATAAGGTTATCCTATTTTTTATACTAAATTTAGATTTTGAATTAACTTTTCCTTTGTAATTATAACCTATAATAATCACCTCTCGTTAGTTAATTATAATAATATAATATTAAGAAATAAGATAAATATGTCTAATAAGAAAGGAAGATAAATATGAATTTTTCATCATTAGTACTTATGGAAAGAGAAAAAGATACCAATTATTTAATAAAAGAACTAGGAAGTTATGAGGTAAGTGATGGAGCAGAATATGTTACAAAATTATTTTATGATGGAGATTTAATTAATTTGTATTTCGATACGAAAGAAGATGTAGAAGAATGGCAATATACTGCTATATATGATTTATTCGATGAGGAATCTTTTGAAAAGGAAGGTTTTCAGATTGAAGCATATGATGATGAATATAATCCTACATGGATAATAAGATTCCAATACGATGATGAACATAATGTTATTAAAGAAAAACTAAATAAAGCTTGTAATTTAATAAAAGAAAAAATAGAAAAAGTTTTAGAAGATATCAAAGATAAAAAAAGTGAGTATTTAAATTAAAACTTACCACCAATTATCAATTACTTGTAAATCTGTATAGAAAAACTACGATAATGGTAGTATAACTAAAATAAATATTTTTTAGTAAATTTTGAACAAATAGGGGGAAACATGCGTTTAGATTTTATTGGAAATGTAAAAGAAAATGAAGTTCTAGGCAAGACAGTTTTTGATAATGATGGTAGGATCTTACTAAGAGCAGGAATTAAATTGACATCTCAATACATAAATAAATTAACTCAATTAGGTGCTTATTATATATACATAGAAGATGATAGATTAGGAGATATAGAGGCAGATGATCCTAAGTTTAATATGTTAAAACAGGATACTATGAGGTGCTTAAATGATGTAATTAAAAATGTAGGAGTAATAAATAAAAGTAATACTAAGGATTGTTTAGTAAGGGTAAATGAATTAATTGAATATATTTTAGAATTAGGTGATGTAAATAAAAGTTTACTTGACATAAAAACTCACAATAACTACACTTTGCTTCATAGTGTAGATACAGGGATAATGGCAACCTTTATGGGGGTAGCATTAGGTCTTAAGAAACAAGAACTGAATGATCTTGCCGTTGGTGGAATCTTACATGATATTGGGAAAGTGAGAATTTCTCCTTCCATAATTGATAAAAAAGGACCATTAAGTTTTGAGGAGTTTGAAGAAATGAAAAGACATCCCATATATGGTAAAGAAATTTTAATAAAAAATTTTAGCATTTCTCGAGCTTCCATTAAAGCTATAGAACAACATCATGAAAAAGTAGATGGAAAAGGATATCCTTATGGACTTAAGGATAAACAAATATCAAACTACGCTAAAATAGTTTGTGTTTGTGATGTATATGATGCAGTAAGTAATAATAGGAGTTATAGAAAAAAATTTTTACCTAATGAAGCCTATGAACTTATATTGGCTGGATCAGGAACTAACTTTGATAAAAAAGTTGTAAGTTTATTTAGAAGAGTATTCTCCGTTTATCCCCTAGGCTGTTGCGTAAGACTTTCTAATGGTATAGAAGGATATGTTATAAGGCAAAATGAAAATTTCCCAGATAGACCGGTTATTAGGGTACTTTATGATCATGAATCAAGATTACCTATAAGATTTTATGAAATTAATTTATTAGAACGTAGAAATTTAATTATTAAATCATTAGTATAGCTTAGATTTTTGGAGTGATAAATTTGAATTCAAAAGAAAAGAATTTAATTAATATAATTAAGACAGGTCCAACCTTAACTTATATGCTCATCACTATTAATGTATTAGTATATTTAATTGTTGGATTTGTATCCTTTTATTATTACAAAGGAAGCATAATAGAAATAGATAATAGAGCCTTAGTTATGTTAGGTGCAATGGTTAATATTTTGGTAGAAGAAGGACAATATTACAGATTGTTTACATGTGCATTTTTGCATAGTTCAATAATGCATTTAGCCTTAAATATGTATGCACTTAATTCTCTAGGCACTATACTAGAGAAAATATTAAGTAAAGGAAAACTTTTAATCATATACATTTTATCCGCTATATTAGCCTCTTATGGAAGCTATTTATCTACAAAATCTATTTACAGAGTATCTATTTCTGTAGGGGCATCAGGTGCCATTTTTGGTTTGTTAGGGGCACTATTAGTAATTGCTTTTCTTAACAGAAAGGTTATTGGAAAAGAATTGCTTAAGAGTGTAACAAAAGTAGTTATAGTTAATATAATTATCGGATTTTTAATACCTAATATAGATAATGTAGCCCATGTTTCAGGATTAATAGTGGGAATTATAATTACCTATATTATACTTAAGTATCCTCACTTTAAACAAAAATAATTTTAAAAGTTAATAATAAAGAGCTATCTAAGTAATGTTAGATGGCTTTTTTAGGTAAAAAGTTAATTGCAAAAATTGACTTTTCATGTATACTTATTTTAGAGAAAGAATGCAAAGGCTAAATTTTATAGAGGATTTTCATGATTTATTTTAATTAAAATTTTGTAATGATATAATTAAACATTAAGGTATCTATATATGTGACGATTCTAGAATTAGCTTATCATAAGAAGTTACTATATAACTTTTTATGATAAAAATTAGTAATAAAATTACTAGTAAAGGAAATATATTTAAGAAATTAATTCGTAAAGAATTAATTTCTACCTTAATTGTGAATTTTGCATTGTGAATTATGAATTAAAATATCCAACAAAGTAACTATATTGATATATATCAACTTTTTGACTAATATGTCTGTATGTATAATAGGGGGGATATAATTGAATATATCAGAATTAAAAGTGATTTTAACAGAAAAAGATTTGTTAAGTATTATAAATGATGTACTAAAGAATTATGTAAATTTGCCACAATTAAAAATAGATAAATTATTGATAGAGGATTATTTATGTATTCAAGGAAGTTATAATTATGGCATAAATATACCTTTTGATGCAAAAGTATCCATTGAAGATGTAGAAGATAACAGGCTTTATATTGTGCTTCAATCAATAAATATTAAGAAAATAAAAATATTTAATAGAGTAAAAAACTTTATTTTAAAGACATCTTTAAAAAAATTTAAAGATGTAGGGATAACAGTGGATAGTAATACACTATGTATCAATTTTTATGAGCTTTGTACAATTATTCCTATAGTTAATTTTAAATTAAGAAAGGTGACCGTTATTCCATTTGGACTTGAGGTAAAATTTTATGATCTAAATGTGGACTTGCAAAAGAATTCAGAAGAAAAAACTGATGTACTAGTAGAAGAAAAAACGGAAGCAATTGAAGCTGAGGAAGTGGATCCTTTATTGTTAAAGGCAAATAGTATAACTTCAATAAAAACTAATGAGAAAAATTGCAGCAGTTATTCTCAAGCAAGAAACTCTATGATAAGCACTGTACCTAATAAATATAGAGATTATTCACAATATGTATTATTACTGCCAGATATAATAGCATTACTTGTTAGAGTTTTTAAGGATGAACGGGTTACAAAAGAAACTAAAAGATATTTAGGAGTGGCTTTAGGCTATTTGTTCTCTCCTATAGATGTAATACCAGATTCTATTCCACTCATAGGCAAAATTGATGATTTAGCAGTAGTATTTTTTGTGTTTCAAAAGCTATTATGTGATATACCTACAGAAATTATCGTTGATAATTATGAAGGTAATGAAGATATAATATTAATAATTAAAGAGGGAATAGCTCTATTTGCAGATAGATTTGGAACAAAAAATATTAAAAATATAATTGATATATTATCTTTATCAATAAAAAAAGGAATTAATTTTTTTTCTAAATAAAGGAGAGAAACTATGGCTAAAAAAATATATGCAATTAAATATGGTTTTGATTTTAAAAATAATAGAGAAATAAGAAATATCATGGTTAATACTTGGGCAGAATGCTTAGCATTAGTTAAAGGTGTAAAAGGAGCTCAGTATAAAAGTTTTGAAAGTCTTAATGAAGCAAAAGAATATTTAAGTGAAGAAAAAAAGTTATTAAAAAAGGGTGTTGATAGCTATCCTATGGATTGCATCCACATATATGTAGATGGAAGTTACAATCTTCAAAGTGAGAAGTTTTCTTATGGTATGGTTGCAGTAAGAAATGATGTAATAGAATATATGGAAAATGGTGAGGCAGAGGACAATTCACAAAAACAGTTAAGGCAAATAGCAGGAGAGTTAATGGGAGCTATAAAGGCAGTGGAATATGCAAAATTAATAGGAGAAAGAAAATTAGTAATATTTCATGACTATGAGGGTATATATCATCATGCTATAGGTACTTGGGAGAGAAAGGATAGATCTTCAAAAGAGTATTATGATAAAATTAATAACTATATAAATAAAGATAATATGGAGATTATTTTTGTTAAGACAGATAGCCATAGTGGAGATATATATAATGAAATAACAGATAGTTATGCTAAGGCAGCAATAAGAGTACCTTTAACTGATGCTGTTGATAAATATTTATTAACAAATACAGTAAAAGTTAAAGATGATGTTGTTAAAGAAAAACTACTCTCTATAATAAAAGAAAAAAATTACCATAAAGTAATATGTTCAGAGGAAAATCTTATATTAAAAGAAAAAGAAAACTTAGAGGAAGTTCTTAGAGAAATTAAGTTTTTAAACTGTGATAATAAGCTATTATCTTACATAAAAGGTTTGGATGAGAGTATTAAAAATGATTTAATATTTAAATTTATTAAAGAAATAAATTAAAATTTAAAAAGCATTAAAGTATATAATTAATAATTATAAAAGACAACCTCTATAGGAGGATTGTCTTTTAATTTATAATAAATTTCTACTGTGCTTTTATAGTTTAGGCATCTTCAAAAAATAACTAGTCAGTATACTCATCTATTTTTGTATCATACTGTGTCGTTAGAATTCTATGATCTAGACTATTATGAAAACCTGCCGACCTGTCTGATGCAAAATGCATGACGCATCTTTAACTAGCTATTTTATTTCATATGCCTTATTTTAAGAGGATTTTGAAATTTTAATTATTTTATGAACTATTTAACAGTAGAAATATTATACTATTTTATTCTAGCAAATATAGAGATAAAATTTTATTTAAATCAGTATTTTCTAAGTTATCCACTACAATTATAATTCCTAATAGTTCAGAGTTGTTTTTTATTAATATTTCTCCTAAATCTTCCGAAACTAAGGTAGCTTTATTATTTTTAATATAGTCTATAGTTAGAAGAGTAGTCGAATTTGCAGAGTTAATAAAATTAATAGATGAATTATTATTCTTTAAATTATCCATATTAAAGGTTAATTCTAAAGGAATATCTTTTTCTATTACCATTATATAAGGATTTAAAACATCATCTGAAGTAGATATACTTAAACTTTGAGTATTGATATTTTTTTCAGCTTTTCTTATTAAATTGGAGCTTATATTTTCATTTTCATTTAAGCCATTCATGTTTGAACTAGAGCAACAAGATGGTGTGAAACTCTTATCATTTGATTCTTTTTCAGAGGGACTTATATTGTTTAAATTATCAACAACTTTAATGGTGCCAGAAAGCATTCCCATCCAGCAGCTGTATTTAATAGTTTCATCAGTATTATCGAGATTAATTATATTTTCTCCTTCTTTTAATTTTATTCTTTGACCTAAAGAAGGTATAATTATCTCATTGTTACAGGAGGTCAAAGTTTCACCCTCTATAATCCATTTTATTGGCTTATTTTTCTCAATATATATTGTTTTAGGAGAATATCCAAAAATATCTGCAGTAGTTTTAATTACTTGAACTCCATTTTCTATTTTAGGAAGTTGGTTATCTTCTATAGTTATATCTGTATTCTCCTTGGCAGAAAAAGGCTCTGATATATTTAATCCAACAACTGTAAATCCTCTATTTGCCATTATTAATCCAAGAACTATTATGAGCATTCCACTGAATTTCATTAAATTTATAGCATTTTTACCTTTAATAAATAAAGTAGATAAAATCCCAAATGTAAGCATGAGAGGTACAGTTCCTAGTGCAAAGAAAAACATAGATTTAGCGCCTAAAATAGCACTACCAGTGCTAAGTGCATAAAGTTGCATTGTTTGAAGAGGACCACAGGGCATAAATCCATTTAATAACCCTATTAAAATAGGAGATTTATTTCCTTTAACCTTAGTACAAGTTGAAAAAGGAAGCTTTATATTAATACTTCTTAAAATGTTAAATCCCATCATATTTAAGCCTATTAAAATCATATATAAACTGGCGATAATTTGAATTATTGCAGTAAGTTTAGGGGACACCGAAAAAATAGAACCAACAGCACCAACAATACCACCAAGTACAGTATAAGATATTATTCGACCTATGTTATATAATAAAGCAGGCTTTATAGATTCACTTTTATTTTTATTGGGGGATGATAAGGTTTGAGACATCATAATACCGCCACACATTCCAACACAATGTAAGGAGGTAATAGCACCTATTATAAAGAGCATGAAATATGATGCATTAATCAAAGCCTTATCCATATTGAAACCTGTAGCAAATTTTCCTAATAAAATAATCGCTAAAACGATTATTCCTATACCTATATATTTTGAAAAGTCCTTATAAGATTTTGCTAAAACAATATAACCTAAAGATTCAATAGTATTAATAATAATTTCTTTACTGCAAAGTTCTAAATTATATTCTACAATTACAGTTTCATTTTTATAGCTGCACTTTACATTAATTATACCAGGTAAATTTTTTATATTTTTTTCTATTCTTTTTTCGCAAGAAGTACAGGTCATGCCCTTGACCTTTATATACTCTTTATTTAAACTCATATTTAACCTCCTTATTATTCCATTGTTATTAAAGTATATAAGAAATCTATGTAGAAGTTGTGTAGATTAAAAATTTCTACATAACTTTTACAGAACTTTTTATTATAATTTTTTATATAGAGTAAATATTAAAATAAATTAAACTTTTTGAGAGGTATAATATGAAAAATATTTTAATAATAGAAGATGAAAAATCAGTTTCAGAAGTAATAGAAGCATATTTAAAAGCTTCAGGATATAATGTTAAAGTTACAGCAAAAGGAGAAGAAGGCTTAAAGTTATTTAATAAAAATCAGTTTCAATTAATTATTTTAGATTTGATGTTACCAGATATAAGTGGAGAGGATATATGTAAAATTATTAGAAAAAATTCTGATGTGCATATATTTATGCTCACTGCAAAAAGTGACCTTAATGATAAAATTCAAGGATTAAATTTAGGTGCAGATGAATATTTGGTTAAGCCATTTAGTCCTAGAGAATTAGTTGCTAGAGTAAATGCATTATTTAGAAGATTGAATAAAGAAACATATACTGAGATGGTCGTTGATAATGGAAACTTAATAATTAATTATGAAAAACGTTTAGTTAAAGTAAAAGGGAAAGAAGTTTATTTAACACCTTATGAATTTGAAATATTGTATACCTTAGCTAAAAATGAAGGAAAGGTGTTAACTAGAGAAAGGTTAGTGGAAGAAGTTTTCGGATTTGATTTTGATGGATTTGATAGAAATGTAGATACTCATATTAAAAATTTAAGAAAGAAAATAGAAGAAAATACAAAAAAACCAAAGTATATAATAACAGTAGTTAAAGTAGGATATAAATTTGGTAAGGAGTAGAAAAAATGATAACAATAAATAATAAAATAAAAAACATATTTATTGGAGTTTCTATAGTTATTATGATTTTAGTACTTTTATTTGTAAATTTAACTGTGAATAACAATTTTAAAGAATATCTAAAAAATAATCAAAGTAAAAGGAATGAAAGAATTGTAGATTATTTACAGAAAGTTTATAAGGAGGAAAAGACTTGGAAGCCTGACTCAGGTATAGAAATGATGCATGAAGCTTACATGAGTAATTTTTGTTTAACACTTTATGATAAAAATAAAAATATTATTTGGGGAATGAACCCTAAAGATTTAAAAAATGAAAGTTATAGAGAAGCTATGTTGTCTCACGTTCAAAATGGAAATTATATATCTGAAAGATATGAATTAAAAGACAATGATGAAATAATAGGATATATAGATGTAGGACATTATTCTACTATTTTAATGTCCCAAGAGGATATTAAATTTCAAATAGACATAAATAAGAGTATTATTGCTAGTGCAGTAATTGCAATAATATTATCAATAATTTTAAGTAAATTTATATCTAAAGAATTTACTGAACCTATAAAAAAAGTAGCAGACATTTCAGTAAAACTATCTAATGGGAATTTAGATGCACAATGTCTTATCGATACTGACATCAAGGAGTTAGGAGAATTAAAGAATAGTATAAATAGATTAGGGGAAAATCTAAAATATCAAGATGTGCTTAGAAAACGATTAGTTTCAGACATTTCTCATGAGCTTAGAACTCCTCTAAATGTACTTCAAAATAATCTAGAAGCAATGATTGACGGTATTTTCCCAATAACTAGTGAAAGATTAGAAAGTTTAAATGATGAAGTTATAAGATTTGCAGGTTTACTTAACAATTTAAAAGTATTAAAAAATTTTGAAGAAGATAGTAAAAAGCTCAATTTTAAAGTAATATCTTTAAAAAGATTAATATATACCATATATGAAGATTTCAAATTATATAGTAAAGAGAAAAATGTAATTTTAAATTTCGAAAGTTTTATAGAAGAAGAGGATTATATATTAGGTGATGAGAGTAGTTTAAGACAGGTATTTATAAATATTTTATCTAATGCAATAAAATTTTCCAAAGAAAAAGGCAAGGTAGAGATAATTCTAAGAAAAAGTAAAGAAACTCTTATAGTAGAAATAAGTGATGATGGCATAGGGATACAAGAGGAAGATTTGCCTTTTATTTTTGAAAGATTTTATAGAGGAGATAAGAGTAGGGAAGAGACAGAAGGAAGTGGAATAGGTCTTACTATCACAAAAAGTATATTAAATCTGCATTCTGCGGATATAGAAGTTAAAAGTAAAGAAAGTATAGGCACTACAGTTATGGTTAATTTTAAAAATATATAGAAACTATTTAAATATTTTAAATTTAATTTTATAGATATAATTTCTTTATAATAGCATAAATGTAAATCTAAAATTTTATTTAATTGAAATTAAGTTCTTTATAATAGAATTAATTTATAAAAATTGCACACCATAGTATTATAAAATTAAAGAAAGGATGTGCATTTATAATGAAAACTATGGGTAAAATATTTCTTGTAGGTGCTGTTGCTGGTGTCACTATGCAAATGATGATGCCAATGATGGATAAAAAAACTAGAAGAAGAATTAAAAAATCCGGTAGAATGTTGCAACATATGGCTGGAGATATGTATGGAAATATGATGTCTATGATACGTTAATAAATATAAATATAAGGCATCTGAAGTAAGGAATAAAGTATCTAGTCAAAGATGTTGAGAATATTTTGTGTCAAGTATGGACACTGAACTCACTAATACTAGTGGTATTAATGAATCCAGTATGATGCAAAGTGGCTTAACATATTGACTAGTTATTTTTTTGGAATATTTAGTATATTTTTATAGTGAAAAAGTTGGAGTTTTATCCAACTTTTTTTATTATAAGAATATACTAAAACTATAAAACTTGCAATTTCAAGTTTGACAATATTATCTAAACTAAATACAACTAAAAAGTACTTATATTTTAATTTAAGTTGTTATTTTTTTACATATATTAGAATTAAAATAAAATTAATGCAAATTATTAAATAAAAATCCAAAATTTACGAAAATTTATATATAATTGTTATTCTACTTTAAAAATACTATAATTTTTGTGATTTTATTAAAATTTATGTTATAATAAAATAAGAAAATTTATAAAATTTCATTTTTTATCTAGTATAACTATAGTAGCTAATAATAAATTACTTGTAAAGGATGCGTGATTATGAAAATACTATCTTTAGGCGAAAAGATAAAACTAAGAAGAAAAGAGTTAAATTTAACTTTAAAAAATCTAGCTGGTGATAGAATAACCGCAGGACAAATTAGTTTAGTTGAGTCTGGAAAATCTAACCCAAGTATGGATTTATTAGAATATTTAGCCTTTGCATTAAATATTACAGTAGAGTACTTAATGGAAACTGAGGAGACTCAAGCAGAAAAAATTTGTCTTTATCATGAAAATATTGCAGAAGCTAAGATATTAAATGACGAATTAGAAGAGGCAGAAAAAAATATAGAAAACTCTTTACATTATGCGCAAAAATATAACTTGGATATGAGGAAAGCAAAAGATCTTTATTTAAAAGGCTTAATCTATAGCAAGAAGAAAGAATATGGAAATGCTCAGCAAAATTTTTTGTCAGCAAATAGTATATTTATCAAAAATAATTCCAATGAAGAAGTTATCAATACTTTTTTGCTATTAGGGAAAATTACCTTAAGACTTAAAGCATATCATTCTGCTTATAGCTATTTTCAACAGGCAGAAAAAGTTTTTGAAGATAGTAATTTAGGTGATGATTTCTTAATTGGCCAAATTTATTATTACATAGGATGCACTTATTTTAAATTAGGAATTATAGATAAATCTATAGAATATTCTTTTATGGCTCAAGAAAAATTTAGAAATATTGATAATAAGAAAATTTACGCAGAAAGTTTATTAGCATTAGCCAAAGAATATTGCGAAAAAGGTGATATAAGCAATGCTATAAATTACTCAGAAAAAACATTAAAAATATATAAAGAGATGAATAATAGTTTTTATGTATCTGAAATCGAAAATGATTTAGGGAAATTATTTTCGGATTTTGAAAATGTTGAACAATCTTTTATACATCTCTATAAAGCGAAAGAAATTAGAGAAAAAACAAATGATTCTAAAATCATTGAAACCTTATGTAATATATGTGAGAACTATATTAAGTTAAAAGACGAAATAAAAGCTAAAGAAACGCTGAATGAAATATTACAGCACATAGAAAAAGGGGAAGAAAAATCACTTTGTGATTACTATCTACTTAAATATCGAGTTGAGTTATTAGAGGGAAAACTAGAAGAAGCAGAGAATACATTAATACAAACACTTAATTATGTTAAAAAAGTAAACTTCCTTAAGGAAAGCGCGGAAATATCTATAATGTTGGGTAAATTCTACATTGATAATGGTAGGGATAATGAAGCAGCTAAATATTTAAATGAGGGAATAAAGGTATTAAGGGAATTAAAGATTTTAGACAAGTAGTAATGTTAAGTGGGGGATAAAAGTGGAGATATTGTCAACAGGCGAAAAAATAAAAAGAGCCAGAATATATAAAGGTCTAACTTTGAGAGATATTTGTGAGGAAAAAATTTCTGTATCTAAAATGAGTTGTATTGAAAATAATAAAGTAACTGCGGAACCATGGATTTTAGAATATATAAGTGAAAAATTGGATTTAGATTTAAAGTATTTAATGCATGATGTAAGAGATCAAATTTTAGAGAATATAAAAGTATTTAAAACTTATAAAGAAAATAACTCATATAGTAATAATTATATAGAAAATGTATTATATAATCTTGAATATGCTGAAACATATTGCTATTATGATTTAGCATGTGAAATATTACATTTGTTATTTTCATATCACCTATCAAAAAATAATTTTGAGGATTTGAGAATTATAATACCAAGATATTATGATTTATGCCAGAAATCAAATGATGAATTATTTCAGTTAAAATATTATATGGATATTGCTGTATATCTTTCATCTAATGGAGAATATTCTCAGGCCATAAGCTATTATAGTAGTGTAAGAAAAAGATTAAAAGAGTTAAAAGTAGAAGATAAATCGCAACTGATAAGAGCTACTTATAATGAGTGTGCAGCACTTATAACTATGGAAGACTTTGATGCTGCCAGAGAAAGATGTGATGAATTAGTAGAAATAGTTGATTACAGTGAAACAGATATATTAAAAGGGGATATTTATCACATATTTTCTATTCTTGCTCTTCGCACTAATGATTATGAAAAATTTAAAGATTATGAAGAAAAAACTCTTTATTATTATAGAAATGATGTTAGAAGAAAAGCTATGTGCTTTCACAACTTTGCTCTAACTATGTTTAAAAATAATAAAAGGAGCGCTGCAGAAGAGTATATGAGTCAAGCTATAGAGCAGTATCCAAAGGAAAATACAGAGCAATTATGTTCTTTTCTGATTATTGCAGTGCAAACTTTAATAGAAAATGAAATTTTAGATTTAGCACAAAAGGTAACAGATGAAGTTTTAAATTATGCAATAAACTTAGATAGCACAAAGTTTATTGAAAGTGCTTATTATTATAAGGCTGTCATACTTCAAATGCAAAATAATTATTCTTCATCAGAAACGTATATGAATCTATCTTTAGATGCTCTAGTTAGATATGGATCAAAGTCTAAAATATATAAAAGATATTTAGAAATGGGAGAAATGTATCATAAACTAGGAGAAATAGCAGAGTCAATTAAGTTTTTTAACTTAGCAATGCAATTAGAAAAGAAAATGTAGCCAAAAGGCTACATTTTTGTATATAAAGGTTTATTTTAAATTTAGAATATTGTAGCTACATCATTAGATATCTTAATTCACAGTTCACAATGCAAAATTCACAATTATGGAGATTTCTCAGTAAAAGCTGAGAAATTTAGAATTAATTTATTTTTGAAGTTAGGAGATAACTTCAAAGAAAAAAAGTTAGCAAGTGTATTGCTAGTAAAAAAAGTAGTTTGATCAAAGCTAATTTCCTCGTCAATTGTGAATTGTGAATTTTGAGTTATGTATTGTTTTAAGTTGTGAATTCATGTAAAGGGTATTTATCTTATATTAGAAAATTACAATATGATTTTTTAGTGTATCTAGAAAAGATTCAGAGTGGTACAATATGTATTGAGAAAACATGATATTAAGCAATATATAATACTAAATAGAAAGGGGATATTATTATGATAATTATGAATCATGTAGGGGTAATAGTTAAGGATATGGATATTTCTAAAAGGTTCTATTCTGAGGTTTTAGATGGTGTAATAGACCATGAGTATGAAGATGAAAATGTTCATCTTTGTTTTGTAAGAAGTGGAAATGGAGTAATAGAACTTGTAAAAAGAAAAAAGGAAAAGAGTAATTTAAATTTAGGAGTAGTAGAACATATCGCCTTTACTGTTGAAAATTTAGAAGTTGCAATTGAAGGTTTAAAAGAGAAAAACATAGAATTAATAAGTGAATTTCCAAGAGTTTGTGATAATAAATTAATAGCTTTTTTTAAAGGGCCAAATGGAGAAAAATTAGAATTTGTACAATATTTATAGTACTTATAATTAAAATAGCTAGGATAGTTGTAAGCTAAAGTTAGAATTTTTAAAAAGTCGTGATATTTAATCACGACTTTTTATCTCTCTATTTATAATAAATTCTTTTGCTTTTAATTCTAAACTATCATCTAAGTTACTTAAAGCAACCTCGCAATCAGGATATTTATAATTTAAAGCTATAAACAATAGTCTATCTGCAAGTTCAGGGTTCTTGGATAATAAACTACCGTGAAAATATGTACAAAAAGTATTTTTATAAATACAACCTTCTTTTTTATCTTCTCCATTATTTCCATATCCAGATTTTATAATACCTAGAGGATTTAAATCTCCAGTGTATGTTTTTCCAGAATGGTTTTCAAAGCCAACATAGGTTTCGTTAAATTCTTCATTATATATTACAGTATTTCCTATGAATCTAGTATCACCTGACTCTGTATATATGTCAAGTATACCTAAGCCCTCTAGTTTAATACCATCAGGAGTGGTATAGTATTTTCCAAGAAGCTGATACCCTCCGCAAATACTTAAGAAAGCTTTGCCATTTTCTATATATTTTTTTATATCATCTTTTTTTATTTCTATAAGATCCTTAGATACTATAGATTGCTCGTAGTCTTGGCCTCCACCAAAAAAAACTATATCATAATTATCACCGTCAAATTTATCATTTATAGTGATATTAATAATATTTACTTTTATTCCTCTTTCTTCAGCTCTATGTTTCAAAATAAGTACATTACCCATATCTCCATAAACATTTAATAAATCAGGGTATAAATGACATATATTTAATTCCATAAAATCACCTTGCCTTACCATATTTTTTCAATGTAACCTTTACTATGAAGGAGTTTCCTAATATTTAACATAGCTGTATAAGTTGCTAAAATATAGGTTGTATTATCTTCTAATGATATTAATCCATTCATCAGGCTTTCATCGTCTTCACATAACAAAAATTTGTCCTTCGAAAGTCCTGCAACTTTAAGCCTAATAGCCATGTCATAAAGTCGTGTACCTGAAACAATTATCTTGTCGATTTCAAGTTCATTAAGCTTTTCAAAATTAACATCCCAAATCCACGATACATCTCGTCCATCAGCATATCTATCATTTAAAAGTACAGCAAGATTTATTTTTTTCTTATCAAGCATTATGGTATTAACTGCTTGATCGTAGCCAGCAGGATTTTTAACAAGTATGATTTTTACTTCTTTATTGTTAATTTTTATAGTTTCTTGTCTTCCAAAGCTACTTTGTTGGTTTTGTAAAGTAGAAGCTATAACCTCATCACTAATACCTAGTTCCTTAGAAGTAGCATAAGCACAAAGACCATTATAAATATTATACTCACCAGCTTGATTTATATTAAACTCTTTATTATTAAATATAACAGAAGAACCATCCGGTGTTAGCTCCAGTATTTTATTAACTCCATATTTAAGCTCGGGTCTTCTATAACCACAATTATTACAATAATAACTTCCTAGATGATTATAAGTTATAAAATCATAATTATATTGTGATTTACAGCACTTACAGAATTTATTATCTGAATTTATATTTGTTGTGGCATTTTCTCGAATAGGAACATTAAATCCATAATAAGCTTTTGGATTATTAACATCTAACTTTCCAAACAGAGATTCATCACCATTTAGTACTAGAGTGGTATTAGGAGTTTTTTCAATTCCACTAAGTATCTTTGTAAAAGTAGTATGAATTTCTCCATATCTATCTAATTGATCTCTAAATAAATTTGTAACTGTAATTATTCGAGGTTTTATATCTTCAGTAATTATAGGTAAGTACGCCTCATCTACTTCAATTACTGCATATGTATTTTTATTACATTTCCTAAATTTATAATTAGAAATGAAGCAGGAAGTAATTCCAGTTACCATATTTGCCCCAGTGTTGTTGGTAATAACATCAAAATTATTAGCTTTTAAAATGTTATAAATCATACTAGTGGTAGTAGTTTTACCATTAGTACCAGTAATCAAAATAACATTATAATCTTTTGCTACAGTTTTTAAGATACGGTTATCAAACTTTAATGCTACCTTACCAGGAAAGTTTGAACCACCTTTGAAAAGTAGTTTTGAAATTTTAATTATAAATTTAGAGTTAATTATACCGAAAAAAGAATTGATTTTAATTTTAAACACTCCCTTAGCTTAAATTTAAAAGTCTGTTATACACTCTCAAGAAATAGTTAGTTAGTATGCTAGTGTATTTTGAGTCGTATTATGGGATAAGTTTTTACTACTATTAGTATCCTTTATTTAACACAAGATAGACTTTCTATTTTTGACTAGTTAATTTATCTTAGATATCTTATTGTATTTTAATATATACGAATTAACCATAATTTTTAAGTTACTTATTATCTAGAGAAATACTTAATTCATTTAACTTGATAATAGTAATTGAAAACAAAATGTACATTTTTTATGAAATATGATTACCAACAATACTTAGTAAGATTTCTTTATCTTTAAATTTTATTTTTTCATCATTTGCACTTTTATTATTATCGTCATTGTTTTTTTCTCTAAATTTACTTACTGAAGATGTGGCCACTTTTTTATTTATAATTCTTGTTGTTATATTCTTAGCCATTGTGAAAACACAAAAAAACAAATAACTTATCATTAAAATAAAAATTATTAAAGTGATGGCATTTTTAATACGGGTTTTCTTTAGAGTATTTTGGCGTCGCTCTTTTAGAAGTTGTTCTTTAGATTTTTTCATAACTCCAACCCCCCATAAAATATTTAATTTAGATTTTAATTTAAAAATAAATTACTAAACTACATTATAACATGATAATACATTCCTTTCTATGCGTTATACTTCAAATTAAGTAGATTTTTTTATAAGGTTTTGATAAAATTAATATGATTCCACAGGGGAGGAGGAAAATTATGAACAATAAACTATATAACAAGAGAAACATTATTATATTAGTTAGTGGTGTCATAATAGCTATTATAGCTATTATAGCTTTAAATAATATAAATGGTTTGAAAGAAGAAAAAATAGAAGCAAATAATTATTTTTATACATCGAAATATGACGAGGCAATAGACAAGTATAAATCAATAGGGAGAAGAGAAAATAAATCTCCATTATGGGATGCTAAAATAAGTGAAGTATATTTATTAAAAAGAGATATAGAAAACGCTAATAAATACATGGAGGAAGCAGTTAAAAAAGAAGATAAGACAGGTGATGCTCAAAGTATTATATTAAACAATAAATTTAATATAATTAAAGATAAATTAGCTGAAGGAAAAATAGAAAAAAAAGATTTTGAAATTATTGAAAAAGACGGAGAAGAACTTCTAAAGAAATATAGCAGTAATAAACAAATTAATAAAACAATGTTTTTAATTTATATGTCAAATAATAATTATGATAAGGCAAAAGGTATTGTAGATAACTATCCAATTTTAGAGGGATCTGCTTACGATTTAGCAGAAAAATCTAGAATGTACATGATTTTGAATAAAACAGAAGAGGGATTATCCACTTTAAAAGCTGCTTATGATTTAGATAAGAATGAAATTAAAATATATGATGTCATTTATGAAAGTTATGAAGAAAATAAAACTTTACTAAATGATATTACAAAGTTAAATGAAAAGAACAAAGAGGATTTATGCTATAAACTATGGCTTGCAAAAATTTATAGCATTGAAGAAAGTAATAATAAAGGAAAAGAAATTATTAATGAGGTTATAAATGAAGTAAAAGATAGTAAAGATTTTTTAATTACGAGGTTGTTAGAAATATCAATACTTGATAATAATAAAGAGTATGATAAAGCGGAAGAAAAATTAAATATATTATTAACGGATTATCCTAAGGATTATAGAGTAAATAATGTAGCTGCATGGCATTACTTTAATAAAAAGAATTTTGATATGGCTTTAAAATATGGAGAAAGATCATTAAAGGAAAATCCTTCTTATGTAGATAATTATGTTAATTTGATGCCAAATATATTGAAAGCTATAGGAGAACCAAATTCTTCTGAGCCATATTTTCATTATGCCTCTTATAAAGAACCATATAATAGTAGTATATATATAAGTAACGCTACTTATGATTGGTATTCTAATAATGATAGTATTAGTGCTGTTAAGAATTTTAAAGTAGCACTAATACTAAAGCCAAATATAACTGATTTTAAATATCAAACTGCGCTAATATACTTATCCAATCATAGTTACAATGAAGCTATAAACATTTTGAAGACTTGTGTAGAAGAAGATGATAAATCAATTAAATATCATAGAACTTTAGGAACTGCTTATCTAATTTCTAAAAAGACTAAAGAAGCATTAAATGAAATAAAAATTTCTTATTCTCTTGACCAAAAGGATATATTAACGTTGAATAATGCTGGATGCTATTATATAACTGTTGATGGAGATTTAGAAAGAGCCTTTGAAAATTTAGATGCAGCTTATAAAGGATTAAAAGATAGTGATGATGATTATACTAGAACTACCATAAAAGAGAATTATAATAAAATAGTTGATTTAAAAAACAAGTATGCTAATGGTAAGGATAATGAGATTTTACAAATACCTGATTTTGTAATGTTTTATTAAACAGAACACCTTTGTTTGAACAAAGGTGTTTTCTTATATTTATAATAAAATTACAAGAAAAATTTTAATTGATGAATTATAAAGTAAATAATATTAATAATTTTAAAAGAATTCCCATTCTCTAACAGCTAAACCTTGCTGTTGTTTTTTATATATAAAATAAGTATCAATAGCAGATATGATATTCATCGCACCAGAGTATACTCCAAAAGTTATGGTAGCAACAATTGCGGATATAATTAAAATTAGAAAACCCTTTTTTACTTGACCAAGGAGAATTTGACCTAGCCCAGGGATTAATAAAGAAGCTACTATATAAATAAATCCACTCATTAAATTAATTTTGGGTGGAATTAATCCGTTAAAATATATTTTTTGCTTCAAATTATTAATCTCTGCACCACAATTTACACAAGTACTTTGAAGAGAAGTAATCTTTTTACCACAGTTATAACAAAATTTATTAGCTGTAAATTGTCTAATACCACATTGTAAACAGATAGAATGATCATTATCCATAAAAGCACCACAATTCGTACAGAACATTATAATCACCTCAAAACATTATAAATAAACTATTTATCTAATATAGATATTATCATTATTATTTATTTTATAACAGAAGAATAAATATAATTTTTATGAAGAAATAAGTAAGTTTTTTACAATATTTTTTCTCTTTAGATAGTTTATTTTTACCATATATATAAAATGCTAAAAAAGTAAAAAAAATTGGTCATATTTATAAAGAATTTGTAAAATGTGCTATACTTTTTCTAAAAATATGATATACTAATTGTTGTTAGAAGGTAAATAAACACTATAATGAATACTATACTGCAATATGAATAAATATATATTAGAATATTAATATTTTTCTTGCATTTTTCAATTAATTGTGTTTATATAAACTTATAAAAGCTTATAAAAGCTTTATCAGTCTAATTTATAAGTTTAACATTAATTAATAATACTGATGTAATTTACTAAGAATGTTTTCGGGGGTAATAGGAATGAATTCTAACATTGTAGAAAATTTACAAATTAAAACATCAGAGAATGTTTACAGAAACTTAAGCGTTGCAAATTTAGTTGAATTTGCGGTGAAAAGAGAAGAAGGAACTTTAGCAGAAAGTGGAGCGTTAGTGGTTAATACTGGAAAGTATACAGGCAGATCTCCAAAAGATAGGTTTATTGTAAAGCAAGATAGCACAAAAGACTATATTAACTGGGGAGAAACTAACCGTTCAATTGAAGAGGATGTATTTAATAAACTTTATGAAAAGGTAACTAATTATTTATCAAATAAGGATTTATTTGTAGTAGATGGTTATGTAGGTGCTTTAGAAGAGTATAAAATGGAAATTCGTGTTGTAAATGAGTATGCATCAGAAGCATTAATGGCAACACAGTTGTTTAGAAGACCTACAGAAGAACAATTAAAAAATCATAATCCTCAATTTAGTGTAATTGTTGCACCAGGATTTAAAGCTAAAGGTGAAGAAGATGGAGTTAATTCAGAAGCTTTTGTTCTTATCAACTTTGATAAGAAAATAGTTTTAATTGGAGGAACTCAATATTCAGGAGAAATTAAAAAATCAATTTTCTCAATTATGAATTTTTTATTACCATTAAAAGGGGTTTTCCCAATGCACTGTTCAGCTAACATTGGAGAAAATGGCGATACAGCGGTATTCTTTGGATTGTCAGGGACAGGTAAAACAACACTATCTGCTGATCCAGACAGAAGGTTAATCGGTGATGATGAACATGGATGGTGTGATAAGGGTGTATTTAACTTTGAAGGTGGTTGCTATGCTAAGACAATAAAACTTGATAAGGAAAAAGAGGCACAGATATATAATGCGTTAAAATTTGGTTCATTACTTGAAAATGTAGTGCTAGATGAAAACAAAAGACCAAACTTTGATGATGACAGCTTAACAGAAAATACAAGAGGTGCTTATCCAGTAGAACATATAGATAATGCAGATTTAAGTGGATTTGGAAAACATCCAAATACAGTAATATTCTTAACAGCAGATGCTTTTGGTGTAATACCACCAATATCAAAATTATCTAAAGAAGCAGCTATGTATCATTTTATGTCTGGATATACAAGTAAATTAGCAGGTACTGAAAGAGGAATAACTTCCCCGAAGGCAACTTTCTCAGCTTGTTTTGGAGAACCGTTTATGCTTATGAATCCATCAGTATATGCTAAACTGTTAGGAGAAAAAATAACAAAATATAATACAGAAGTTTACCTTGTAAATACAGGATGGTCTGGCGGAGAGTATGGAGTAGGTAAGAGAATGAACTTAACTCATACTAGAGCAATGGTAAAAGCAGCATTAAATGGACAATTGAAAAATGTAGATTTTGAAGAGCATGAAATATTTAAAGTATTGGTACCAAAAGAAGTACCAAATGTACCAAGTGAAATATTAAATCCGAAAAATACCTGGACTAATAAAGAAGAATATGATATTAAAGCAAAAGAACTTGCAAAAAAATTCAACGATAACTTCCAAAAGTTTAAGGAAGTAAGTGATGATATTAAAAATGCAGGCCCAGTAGCGTTATAATATAATATAATATAATATAAAAGGAAAGTGTATATGCACTTTCCTTTTTACTTGTAACAAGGTGCATAAATCAATATTTTTTAAAGAATTACTTATAGAGTAGAAAAATTAACCAAAAAAAATAAATTTTTAGATATATTCACTTCAATATATTGTAGAAGTAGATTATAATGGTATATGTTAAAAAACAATGATTAGGGGTATGGGAAATGAAAAGACGTAATGGAATAAAAAAAATTATAATTGGATTATTAGTAATGGGAGGATTTTCAGCAGCTATAATTTTTAAGAATAATTTAGAATTAAATAAATATAATCATAAATATAAGGTTGAGATTGTAAAGTATGATAACTTTTATGAAGGAGATAATATTAAATTTTATTATTTAGATGGAAAAAATGATTATCAGCAGAAATTAAAAAATAAATATAGATATGATAAATTAGTTGCTAAGGGAGTAAGTGAAATAGATAAGGCTTTTGAAATGATTAAGTGGATAAATAGTAAAGCAGAATTTAATATAGATGCTATTGAAGTGGGGAAAAACACAGAAGAAATAATGAAGAAAATTGAAACTAATAAAACATTGTCTGATGATAATTATGCAACACTTTTGGAAGAGGGATTATCTACAATTAATATAAATGTAAGAAAAGGCAAGCTCTTCGCAAGTAATAATACAAAGGTTAAACCTAGACAAAATTATAAAGTAATTGAAGTATGGAGCAAGGTTCATGGTAAATGGGTAATGATAGATGGTGGTAATGGTTGCTATATGACCGATAAAGATATACCATTAAGTGCTGTTGAAATAATTGGAAAAGGTATTGAAAATGTTAATATTGTGGGATTAGAAAACGAAAAAGCTATCAAAAAATATAAAAAAAATATGAGTAAATATTTTAATAGCTATACTATAGAAATTGATAATAATAAATTTGATGAAATTAAAAGTAATTCTTATGTTACTTATGTCAAAAACAAAGAGGACGTTCAGTTAGAAAATAAAGAAGGATACATTGGGCCTACTATATTTGTGAATAAAAAAGATGTATTTCACATAAACCCAGAGGTAGTATACCATGATGAAAAGAATGATAAACTTCCAACAATTATATTATCTAAAAGAGATACAAAAGAAGATACAGAAGAGTTTATAGGTCTTACTGCAGGTATATTTAAAAATAGTGTTATGATAGAAAAATATTATATAAGTATTGATGGAGGAAATTTTGTAGAAGTAAATACTTATTACGATTTAGCTATAATGAATGGAGAAAATTCTATAAGGATATCTGAGGATGGAAAGACTCCAATTAGGGAAATAACAATTAGAAAGAATGCGGCATCTTCAAAAAAATAATAGATTAATATCTTTGGTTCATTACTTTCTTTCATATACCTAAATAGTTGAAATAAAAAAGTTATCATAGTACAATATACCCTCGAATAAAGTAAAATTGAAAGAGTGATGATTTATGAATTTAATATTACTATTAAAAGCAATTGTGATTGCTATTGTAGAGGGAATAACAGAATTTATTCCAGTATCCTCTACAGGACATATGATTATCGTTGGAGATCTAATAAATTTCAAGGGAAGTTTTGCCAATCTTTTTGAAGTTGTTATACAGTTAGGGGCGATACTTGCTATTTTAGTACTATATTGGGAAAAAATAATTTCCTCCATAAAAGGATTCTTTACAGGTAAGCCTTGGGGAGTAAAGTTTTGGATTAATATATTTGTAGCATGTATACCAGTAGGTATACTTGGATTTGCATTTGAAGATTTAATTGATAAGTATTTATTTAATTCATTGACTGTTGCTATAGGCTTATTAATAGGAGGAATATTAATGCTAATAGCAGAAAAAAATTTTAAAAAGTCTTTAAAAACTGTAGATATAGATGATATTACTACTAAGCAAGCTTTAAAAGTAGGAATATTTCAATGTTTAGCATTATGGCCTGGAATGTCACGATCTTCATCAACTATTATTGGTGGTTGGGTAAGTGGACTTTCTACAGTAGTGGCTACTGAATTTTCTTTTTTTCTAGCTATTCCAGCTATGGTAGGAGCTTCGGGAGTAAAATTAATTAAGTACGGGGGTAATCTTGCATTAGGAGAAATACTTACATTAACTGTAGGGTTTATAGTTGCATTTTTAGTATCTTTAGTAGTAGTCGATAGATTTATAAATTATCTAAAGAAAAAGCCAATGAAAGTATTTGCTGTATATAGAATTATGATTGCGTTATTTTTATTTGCACTAGTATTTATGAATATAATTTCAATATAGTAATAAAAGCACTTAGTTTTAAGTGCTTTTATTATTTTCAAGGAGATATTACGAGACATTAAGGAGATTATTTTAAGTATTTATATTAAATTATATCTATCATTTAATATAGATATAATTTTGAAATATTTTTTTATAGATTTATTTGATTAGTTACTTTTCTAAAATTTAAGGGAGAAAATTTAGATATTGTCAATTAAAAACTACTTTTCTTTAAAAATAGATATGATTTTATTTGTAAAATTTGCATTATATTTTAAATATACAATAAATTTAGAAAATAAACTCAATTAGTTGACATTAGAATATATAGAATATTATAATTAATGTAAGTTTATATGGTGTCTTAATGATGTGGTGCTTGGAGGGAATATATGAAAGAAATTAAACGTTATTTAGATAATAGGGACGGAATTTATAGTTTCTATTTTGAAGATTTAAAAAGCGGTTATACTTATGGATTAAATGAAAATGTGCAAATGACAGCAGCAGGATGCATAAAAGTACCAATTGCAGTGGCTTTAATGAAAGAAATTGAAAATAATAATTTTAACATTGATGATAAAGTTTCAATAACTAAAAATGATATGGTTAGTGGGAAATATAGTATAATTCATGAATTTTCAGAAAAAGAGTATACAATTAAAGAGTTGTTGATAGCAATGTTAATACAAAGTGATAATACAGCAGCTTGCAAGATAGTAAATTTAGTAGGAATGGATCGAATAAATGAGTTAATAAAAGATATGAAACTTTATTCTACAGAAGTTAGAAAGTATCCATCAGAAAATAAAATAGATGATAATAAAGAAAACGTTACTACTAGTCATGATCTTTCAAAATGTTTAAGACTTTTATCAAATAACAGCTATTTAAATGAAGAACATAGTAATCTTATATTAGAAACATTAAAGAAAAATCAAGTAAATACAGGAATACCATTTTATTTACCACATGAATTACAATCGGCTACAGCAAATAAAATAGGAACATTAAAATGTGTAGAGAATGACACTGCATTATTAAACTTACCAAAAGGAAATTTTGTTTTTACAGTTATGTCTAGCAATTTACCTAGCAATGTTTATGGTTTAACTACTATATCAAGAATAGGTAAAATGATGTTTGATATGGTTGATAAGGATTGGAATTAATACAATAAAAATAGTATAAGAAGATTTTCTTATACTATTTTTATTGTATATTGAAAACTACCTGATATGCAGGTGAGTTCTGAAAAGCTTTAGTGATAAAGCTTAAACTTGATAAGAATCCATACAAAAATAAAGAATATTTTCTAATAAAAAACAAAGAAGAAGATATACAAAGATGTTAGCATATAAGGAAACAGCTGCTTTTAAGTCTAGGCTGACAATAATGAAAGACTTGGGGGTTAAGAACCCGTGAGCCCTGTGAAGAGAAACTCGAAAGGGTTCTGACTTATCCGACAAGGTAGGATTAAATGAAGCAACTATAAAAAAATATATACAAAACTAAGAAAAGTAAGATCAAATGAAAGATAAGTTAAGTGTTAAAGAATATGAAGGCACTTTTAAGAATAGCAAGTATTAAAATTATCTATTAATGGATTGCAAAAGTGGCAATAGCAAAGTGGCTTTGAATTAAGTAAAAAGCCAGCGCCTTTAGACGCTAGCTAGAGAAAAGGGTCTTATAGCCTCAGACCAAGCCACAGTTTTATGGGTGGTTATGACTAAAAAATATATTACAGAAGGACTTATAGCGCATATTGCATGAAGTCCTTTTTGTACTTAGTTAGTAAAGGATTTTAAATTTGCCAATGGTAAAGTATCAGAGAGGGATCTATTTATAAATATAATTTGGCAAATAATATAGAAGTTATAAGCAGCATTAGAGTTGATGAGATTAATATAGTTAATATTGAGTCATATATGAAGGATGCTCAAAAGGATTTTCAACGTAGAGGACAAGCTAAGTTTGAAGCATATCTATATGATAACATAATGCTATTTACTGAAAATATATGTAAAAAATGTATTTATGAAATAAATGCTATAATGGGAAAGTGTCTAATGGGTGATTTTGAAGAGTTGTTTGTTGAAATATGAATTTTAATGGTATATGTTAATTAACTTTAAAACTATAAAATAAAGGGAGGATTAACAATGGATAAAAATACAATTAAAAATATAGCAATATTAATTATGTTTTTAATATGTAGTAGCAGAATAGTATATGCAGTAGAATTAATTGATAATAAATTAGGAAATGAAGAAGTAAAGAAAATTAGTAAAGAATATTCACAAGAATGGACGAGGTTTCTAGATATTATTGAAAATGATAATATAACTTATGAAGATAAGTCAAAGGCTATTATGGGTTTACTTAGAAGTTGTGATGGACAAGGTGGACCTAAGATTTATTCCTCAAAGGTTAATACTATATTAGCCCCTGAACTTCCAAAGGGTTATGATGAAGCTAAATTATTTCAAGTATTAAAAGATCAAAGTAGTATTATTAAAAATACAAATCCTATTGAAGTGGCTGAATTTATAAAAAGCTGGAGTTCTGGGAATGGCGAAAAACCTAGAAGGTTTAATGATGATATAAGCAATTACTTAGAGGGATTATTTAAAGCTATTAATAGAAATTTTCCAGATACTAGATTGAATCTTATTGATTTATTTCATGGACATATGGTAATAGACGAAAGTTACAGTAATGGAGATATATTAATAATTTTTCATAGTAAAGAATATCCTAGTAACTTAGAAAAACAAAAAGCAGATATTGCAATTAAAGAAGATCCTAAATTACAGCTATTTGATACTAAAAATGGAGTATATAAAAAGAGAAATTATATATGGTCATTACGTAAAAATAAAATTTGGAGAATAGATACAAGTGAAGATAGTGGTTTTTGTAATTTAGTAAAATCTCCTATATATGATTTTTGCCCAGAAGAAGTAATGGAAGCTAATGCTGCACAGGAGTCTTATTTAGGTAAAACAATATGCGATATAAATTATTTTATTGATTATAAGGGAGTTGAAGTTAAACCATTTGTAACACAAGGAGCGGGAACTCCTCAGTTTCCTTAAAATATATAGAGTAATGAGTTAGAAGACTGGCAAGTTATTATTGGTGGTCTTTTGGATGTTTAAGATTGCTTAATAAAATTAGGTATGTTTTAGCATAATGTTGATAATATGACAATTTTTAAGGAAAGTCAATCGTGACCTCCATTACACTCCATATTTTAAATCTGTTTTTAATAATGTAAATACAAGTTCATTATGTTTTTAAATTTTGTCGAATAAAAGTTATTTAAATGAAGAACATAGTAATCTTATATTAGAAACATTAAAGAAAAATCAAGTAAATACAGGGATACCATTTTATTTACCACATGAATTACAATCGACTACAGCAAATAAAATAGAAACTTTAAAATGTGTAGAGAATGACACTGCATTATTAAACTTATCAAAAGGAAATTTTGTTTTTACAGTTATGTCTAGCAATTTACCTAGTAATGTTTATGGTTTAACTACTATATCAAGAATAGGTAAAATGATGTTTAATATGGTTGATAAGGATTAGAATTAATATAATAAAAAATTATAACCCATCTTAAGCAATTATTGAAAATTAAATTATATAGGAATAAATCAAAAGTATTTTTATAAACATATAATAAAAAAGCAAAATAGTATATTAAAATATCAACAACCTAATCTGGTGTATCAATGTAAGAAATATAAAGAAATATAAAGAAAAAATGAAAAAAAACAATTTATTTGTTGCTAAATATAGCAATATATTAACAAAGATGTATATTTATTTGGTAGAATAGTTTTTGTCGCTAGGGAGCACATGAGACAGTCTTAGTGATAAATTAAAACTTTTTAAATACAGTAAATTTAACTGATAAATAAATTTACTGTTGACAAGAAAGTAAAATGTTGATAAAATAGTAAGAGTCGTCAGGTGATGACGGTAAAAATTACTAAATAATTTGGTCTTTGAAAATTAAACAGAGAAATAGGTAAAACCAGTTAATTCATTGAGTTTCGAAAGAAACTTAAAATGACTATTAATAGTCAGCAAACTTTACTTGAGCAATCAAGATACAAACTTTTAAATTGAGAGTTTGATCCTGGCTCAGGACGAACGCTGGCGGCGTGCCTAACACATGCAAGTCGAGCGATGAAGCTCCTTCGGGAGTGGATTAGCGGCGGACGGGTGAGTAACACGTGGGTAACCTGCCTCATAGAGGGGAATAGCCTCCCGAAAGGGAGATTAATACCGCATAACGTATGAAGGTCGCATGACTTTTATACCAAAGGAGCAATCCGCTATGAGATGGACCCGCGGCGCATTAGCTAGTTGGTGAGGTAAAGGCTCACCAAGGCGACGATGCGTAGCCGACCTGAGAGGGTGATCGGCCACATTGGAACTGAGACACGGTCCAGACTCCTACGGGAGGCAGCAGTGGGGAATATTGCGCAATGGGGGAAACCCTGACGCAGCAACGCCGCGTGAATGAAGAAGGCCTTAGGGTTGTAAAGTTCTGTCATATGGGAAGATAATGACGGTACCATATGAGGAAGCCACGGCTAACTACGTGCCAGCAGCCGCGGTAATACGTAGGTGGCAAGCGTTGTCCGGATTTACTGGGCGTAAAGGATGCGTAGGCGGACATTTAAGTCAGATGTGAAATACCCGAGCTCAACTTGGGTGCTGCATTTGAAACTGGGTGTCTAGAGTGCAGGAGAGGAAAGCGGAATTCCTAGTGTAGCGGTGAAATGCGTAGAGATTAGGAAGAACACCAGTGGCGAAGGCGGCTTTCTGGACTGTAACTGACGCTGAGGCATGAAAGCGTGGGGAGCAAACAGGATTAGATACCCTGGTAGTCCACGCCGTAAACGATGAATACTAGGTGTAGGAGGTATCGACCCCTTCTGTGCCGCAGTTAACACAATAAGTATTCCGCCTGGGGAGTACGATCGCAAGATTAAAACTCAAAGGAATTGACGGGGGCCCGCACAAGCAGCGGAGCATGTGGTTTAATTCGAAGCAACGCGAAGAACCTTACCTAGACTTGACATCCCCTGAATTACCTGTAATGAGGGAAGCCCTTCGGGGCAGGGAGACAGGTGGTGCATGGTTGTCGTCAGCTCGTGTCGTGAGATGTTGGGTTAAGTCCCGCAACGAGCGCAACCCTTATCATTAGTTGCTACCATTAAGTTGAGCACTCTAGTGAGACTGCCCGGGTTAACCGGGAGGAAGGTGGGGATGACGTCAAATCATCATGCCCCTTATGTCTAGGGCTACACACGTGCTACAATGGTTGGTACAACAAGATGCAAGACCGCGAGGTGGAGCTAAACTTAAAAAACCAATCCCAGTTCGGATTGTAGGCTGAAACTCGCCTACATGAAGCCGGAGTTGCTAGTAATCGCGAATCAGCATGTCGCGGTGAATACGTTCCCGGGCCTTGTACACACCGCCCGTCACACCATGAGAGCTGGTAACACCCGAAGTCCGTGAGGTAACCGTAAGGAGCCAGCGGCCGAAGGTGGGATTAGTGATTGGGGTGAAGTCGTAACAAGGTAGCCGTAGGAGAACCTGCGGCTGGATCACCTCCTTTCTAGGGAGTCGACGTAGTTGGTAACTCTTCTACGAACACTGGTACTATCTCTGTTTAATTTTGAAAGACCAAAAGTCTTTAATATGGGGGTATAGCTCAGTTGGGAGAGCACCTGCCTTGCACGCAGGGGGTCAAGAGTTCGAATCTCTTTATCTCCACCACATTGTGGGTCTATAGCTCAGCTGGTTAGAGCGCACGCCTGATAAGCGTGAGGTCGATGGTTCGAGTCCATTTAGACCCACCATTAATTTAAAATTGTTCTTTGAAAATTGCACAGTGAAAATATTTGTTTAAATATCCTTTTAAATTAAAAGATAAATAAACAATTTCGTCAAGACAAACGAAAATAAGTTTAAAAACTAAAGTTTTTGAACTCTATTTATGCGAATTTGTATAGGACACTTTTGTAAAGTTAATAAAATTTTTTATTACTTTATAAAAAACAATAGAAACGAGTAGTACAAGGAAACGAATGAACGAGGGGCAGAGCTTACTTAGGTAAGTGAGCACCACAGTGATTGAAGTTGACGCAGTAATACGAAGTTTATATTGCTTTTGAAAAAGTTGATAGAAACGAGCAATACTAGGAAGCGAATGACGAGGAGCGGAGTTTACTTATGTAAATGAGCACCACAGCGAGCGAAGCTGACGACGTAGTACGAAGTTTATATCAAGTTTTTAGGTCAAGCTACAAAGGGCGCAGGGTGAATGCCTTGGCACTAGGAGCCGAAGAAGGACGCGATAAGCTGCGATAAGCTTTGGGTAGACGCAAATAGTCTGTGATCCAAAGATTTCCGAATGGGGGAACCCACATGGCTACGCCATGTACTATATGCTGAATACATAGGTATATAGAGGTAAACCCGGGGAACTGAAACATCTAAGTACCCGGAGGAAGAGAAAGAAAAATCGATTTCCTAAGTAGCGGCGAGCGAAAGGGAAAGAGCCCAAACCTAAGCCTTTGGCTTGGGGGTTGAGGACAGAACATAAAAGAGGTGGCTATTGTAACTGAAGATAGCTGGAAAGCTACTCCGTAGAAGGTAATAGACCTGTAAGTGAAACGAGAAGACCTTAAGTTCTGATCCAGAGTACCACGAGACACGTGAAACCTTGTGGGAAGCAGGGAGGACCACCTCCCAAGGCTAAATACTACCTAGTGACCGATAGTGGAGAAGTACCGTGAGGGAAAGGTGAAAAGAACCCCGGGAGGGGAGTGAAATAGAACCTGAAACCCTGTGCCTACAACCGATCGAAGCACTTTATATGTGTGACGATGTGCTTTTTGTAGAACGAGCCAACGAGTTACGATATGTAGCGAGGTTAAGTACTTAAGGTACGGAGCCGAAGGGAAACCGAGTCTGAATAGGGCGCAAAGTTGCATGTCGTAGACCCGAAACCGGGTGACCTATCCATGGCCAGGTTGAAGCGAGAGTAAAATCTCGTGGAGGACCGAACCACGTTGGTGTTGAAAAACCATGGGATGAGCTGTGGATAGCGGAGAAATTCCAATCGAACTCGGAGATAGCTGGTTCTCCTCGAAATAGCTTTAGGGCTAGCGTCGATTAATTAAGTAATGGAGGTAGAGCACTGAATAGGCTAGGGGGCATATCGCTTACCGAACCTTATCAAACTCCGAATGCCATATACTTGTATTTCGGCAGTCAGACTGCGAATGATAAGATCCGTAGTCAAAAGGGAAACAGCCCAGACCATCAGCTAAGGTCCCAAAGTGTAAGTTAAGTGGTAAAGGATGTGGGATTTCTAAGACAACTAGGATGTTGGCTTAGAAGCAGCCACTCATTCAAAGAGTGCGTAATAGCTCACTAGTCAAGAGATCCTGCGCCGAAGATGTCCGGGGCTAAAACTTACCACCGAAGCTATGGGTGTACACTATGTGTACGCGGTAGAGGAGCTTTCTGCATTGGCTGAAGTCGTACCGAAAGGAGCGGTGGACGATGCAGAAGTGAGAATGTTGGCATAAGTAGCGAGAGACAGGTGAGAATCCTGTCGGTCGAAAACCTAAGGTTTCCTGAGGAAGGCTCGTCCGCTCAGGGTTAGTCGGGACCTAAGCCGAGGCCGAAAGGCGTAGGTGATGGACAACAGGTTGATATTCCTGTACCACTAGCAGACGTTATTACAAATGGGGTGACGCAGGAGGATAAGATGTGCTAGCTATTGGATGCTAGTCTAAGCGTTTAGGTATGTAGGATAGGCAAATCCACCTACATTAGCTGAGGCGTGATGGGGAAACCCTTTAAGGGTGAAGTATCTGATTCCACGCTGCCAAGAAAAGCCTCTATGGAGGAAGTTAGTGCCCGTACCGCAAACCGACACAGGTAGGTGAGGAGAGAATCCTAAGACCATCGGAAGAATTGCTGTTAAGGAACTCGGCAAATTGACCCCGTAACTTCGGGAGAAGGGGTGCCTACGCAAGTAGGCCGCAGAGAATAGGCCCAAGCAACTGTTTAGCAAAAACACAGGTCTCTGCTAAAGCGAAAGCTGATGTATAGGGGCTGACGCCTGCCCGGTGCTGGAAGGTTAAGGGGATTGCTTAGTGCAAACGAAGGCATGAACTTAAGCCCCAGTAAACGGCGGCCGTAACTATAACGGTCCTAAGGTAGCGAAATTCCTTGTCGGGTAAGTTCCGACCCGCACGAATGGCGTAATGATTTGGGCACTGTCTCAACAGCAAATCCGGCGAAATTGTAGTGCAAGTGAAGATGCTTGCTACCCGCGATTGGACGGAAAGACCCCGTAGAGCTTTACTGCAATTTAGCATTGAGTTTCGGTACTATCTGTACAGGATAGGTGGGAGACTTGGAAGCAAGGGCGTCAGCCTTTGTGGAGTCATCCTTGGGATACCACCCTGATAGTACTGGAATTCTAACCGGAGGCCTTGAATCAGGTCACGGGACATTGTTAGGTGGGCAGTTTGACTGGGGCGGTCGCCTCCAAAAAAGTAACGGAGGCGCCCAAAGGTTCCCTCAGAACGGTCGGAAATCGTTCGAAGAGTGCAAAGGCAGAAGGGAGCCTGACTGCGACACAGACAAGTGGAGCAGGGACGAAAGTCGGGCTTAGTGATCCGGTGGTTCCTCGTGGGAGGGCCATCGCTCAACGGATAAAAGCTACCTCGGGGATAACAGGCTGATCTCCCCCAAGAGTCCACATCGACGGGGAGGTTTGGCACCTCGATGTCGGCTCGTCGCATCCTGGGGCTGAAGTAGGTCCCAAGGGTTGGGCTGTTCGCCCATTAAAGCGGCACGCGAGCTGGGTTCAGAACGTCGTGAGACAGTTCGGTCCCTATCCGTCGCGGGCGTAGGAAATTTGAAGGGAGCTGTCCTTAGTACGAGAGGACCGGGATGGACAGACCTCTGGTGCACCAGTTGTCACGCCAGTGGCACAGCTGGGTAGCTATGTCTGGAAGGGATAAACGCTGAAAGCATCTAAGCGTGAAGCCCCCCCTAAGATGAGATTTCCCATAACATAAGTTAGTAAGACTCCTGGAAGAACACCAGGTTGATAGGTGAGAGGTGTAAGCATGGCAACATGTTCAGCTGACTCATACTAATAAGTCGAGGGCTTGACCTAATTAATTTCACTGTGCAATTTTCAGAGAATAATTAATTTCTCTAAAAATTAATAGAAGCAAGTAGTACAAGGAAACGAAGGAGCGAGGAACAGATTTTACTAAGGTAAATGAGTACCGCAGTGACTGAAGTTGACTCAGTAATACGAAGCTTATATGAAATTTTCAAAAAATTAATAGAAACGAGCAGTACAAGGAAATGAAGGAATGAAGAGCGGAGTTTACTAAAGTAAATGAGCACTGGAGTGACTGAAATTGACGAAGTAATGCGAAGCTTATATGAATTTTTAAAATTTGATGGAAACGAGTAATACAAGGAAACAAATGAGTGAGGAGCGGAGTTTACTACGGTAAATGAGCACCAGAGCGAATGCAGTTGACGAAGTAGTACGATGTTTATAGCAAATTTAAATCTGGTGATGATGGTCCTAAGGGTAACACCCCTTTCCATTCCGAACAGGCAGGTTAAGCCTTAGGACGCCGAGAGTACTGCACGGGAGACTGTGTGGGAGGGTAGGTTGTTGCCAGGTAATGCTAAGCTAAGTTTTACTTAGTTTAGCAATATTCCGCGATAGCTCAACGGTGGAGCACTCGGCTGTTAACCGATAGGTTGGAGGTTCGAATCCTCTTCGCGGAGCCATTTTTATTAAAAATATGAAAAGCTATATAAGAAGAATTACAATTAAAATTCTTTTTATATAGCTTTTTATTTTGTCTTTATTTTCAAATTTATATAAAACAACTAAAAAAATTTCAAATTCTATAAACTTTTTACATTATTTAACGATAACTGTATAGAAAAGATAAAATATGAAAAGCAAATTTTAAATCAAATTATCAGCAGATATACATTAACTACAGGTAATAGAATTGGAAGTAGAAGTGTGGAAAAAAGTTTTTCACCAACTTCAATAAGTTGTCCAGGAAATAATGTTTATTCTGGGATAACTTCCATGAATTTAAGTAATGATTCATCAATACCTAATAGTGCTATGATAAAATCTATCACTGTTGAAGGACAAGGAGTTTCTACAGGAAACACATTTATTGAAATAAAATCTTCAAAATTAGGATGTACAAAGACAAGATTAAGTGTAAATAGTGCAAACTTTATAGGATATAAATATTCTGACCAAATTAAGGTTAAAGATAAATGGGAATTAAAGTATGTTTCTTCAGCATTAGCAAAAACAAAATGGTCAAATTTAAAAGCATCAATTAGTTATGATTATGATAAAGCAGAGGATTGGGATTAATATAGATTTATGCTTAATTAACAATATTAAAAGATGTAAATAAACCATAAAGGTTTATCAGTATTAGAAAATATGTTGATAAACCTTTATTTAGATATTATATTAGAATTTATTTTAGGAGATTAAAATGAATAGGATAAATGATTTAAATGATATAAATACCTTGTCAAGTATAATGTGGATGAGAAATGCTCGAAAAATAAATAATGGAAGAAATGTAAACAATACAAATATTGTAAGTAGAGCAATGCAAGAACTTGTATTTTCTAAGGGAGAACAATTTAATAATGTATACAATGCTCAAGGAAATAGTCTTTATGATGAAAGAAACATACTTAAAATAAAAGAAAAAACTCCTTGGTATGGTGATCTTAGAGAAAAAGGTCTTAAACCGCTAAGTCCTGATTATGAAACAACAGTTAAAAACGATAGAGAAAATCTTAATAATGAATTAAATAGATTATTTAAAGAAAATGGAATAACTCTTGAAGAAGGAGAAAAATTTTCAATTGAATTAGATTCTTTAAAAAATTTAAAGATAAAAGGTTTGAAAGATGATAAAAAAGCAAAAAAAATAAAAAGTCTTATAGAAGATTCCAAATGCACTGTAACGCGTAATGGTAAAACTTTTCAAAAAAAGATGATTGGTGAAATAAATAATACTATGTACTCAGCACGAAATTTAAATGGAGAAATAACTCACCAAGGATATGCTAAAAATGAAGCAGATAATTTTATACATGAATATTTTGGTCAAAGCATAAAAGACTTATCCTATGATAAAAGCAGTGGAAAATACCTAGGCGCAAATAGTGAATTGCAAAAGGTTTTAGATGGAGATTATAGTAATCTTATTGAAGAATGGTTAGGTAAAGCAAGAAAAAATAATCCAGAGTACAATGGAGGATCAGGAACTTGTATAATGCTAACAAAACCAATTATAGAAAATTTAAAAGAAATAGTTAAAAATGGACAAAATAGCATACCAGACTTTAACTTTTCAATAAATTTTGAAAGTGGAAAATTAGATGATGGAAGATTATAAAATAATAGCAAATTATTAAATAGGTCATTATAAATAATTTTCAAATATAGAACAAAGTGCAGAAAGCGATTAATCAATTAGTTTTCTGCATTTCTTTAATTTGATAGACATTATAATGAATTAGTGAAATTTATATGATATTAATAGATGCAATTTGAAGATATCTAATAAATTCATATACTGAAAATGACGAAATCAATATAAATTTATTTTAATGTACGGTAAACATGAATTTCAAGTTTATACGATATATTAAAGGTTTGAATCCTCTTCGCGGAGCCATTTTTATTAAAATATGAAGTGCTATATAAGAAGAATTATAACTAAAATTCTTTTTATATGGCACTTCATTTTACCTTTCGCTTTAAAGTTTCTCCATCACAAACAAATACAATAGTTCCATCTTTATCAGTTCGATATAGTGTTATATTTCTATTTTTTAGTTCTTTTAATATATTCTTGCTTGGATGGCCATAATCATTTCCAAGTCCGCAAGACGCAATAGCTATTTTAGGATTGGACTTATCTAAAAACTTTGGAGTAGAAGAAGTTTTACTCCCATGGTGACCTAATTTTAGAATATGACACCTTATATCGTAATCTGATGAGACAAGTTCATTTTCAATTTCTTCCTCTGCATCGCCAGTAAATAAAAATGAGAAATTTTTGTATCGAAGTTTTGAAACTACTGAATAGTTGTTTAAATTTTTATAATCATTTTTATTAGGAGAAATAAAAGATAAAGAGGTATACTCATCTAAATTTAATATTGTAGGAGCTTTTGCAGAGTGAATTTTTAAATTCTTTCTTTTTAAGCTATTTACTAAGTTATAGAAACAACTGGTGTCAGCAGTTACTTTGGGAGCATAGAAATTCTTAACTTTAAAGGTATCTATGATCTCTGGTAATCCGCCAATATGATCTTCATGTGGATGAGTGGCTATAATATAATCTAAGGATTTGACTCGCTGACTTTTTAAATATTTAATAAGTGCTTTAGAATTACTTTCTGTGCCTCCATCAATTAGAATATTTTTATTGTTAACTTGAATTAATATTCCATCACCTTGCCCTACGTTAATATAATGAATTATAGCCTTATCATTATAAGGAATATAATCTATATGCACTTTATAGGATATAGTAAATATTGAAATTACAATTGATATTAAAATAGATAAATTAATAAATTTATTTTTCATTTATTCCTCCTACAGGTTAATTATTAAAATTATAGACCAATTAATAAGTTTATAAACTAAGAAAGTATTTTCAGTATTTTTCAATATAGTTTCTTTATTAACTATACTTTTAAATGGATAATATTATTGATATAATAGTTATGATTAAACATAAGGACGGTGATAAAATGAGAAAATTCTTCTTTGTAGCAAAGTCTGCAATATATATTTTTTTTACAATGTTTTTGCGACCAAAGTTTGAAAGAATTAAAAAGAAGTCTAGAGAAGAAAGTGAAAAGTTTATATATAATCATGCAAAAAAATGGGCAAGATTTACTATGAAAGCATCTAAATTAAAAGTTAAGGTAATTGGTAAAGAAAATTTACTTGATGAGACTTGTCTTTATGTGGCAAATCATCAGAGCATCGTAGATATTCCATTAGTAATTGATTGTATTGATAGGCCATTAGGTGCTGTAGGGAAAAAAGAATTAGAAAATGTACCATTAGTATCTTATTGGGCTAAAAATATACGATGTGTATTTTTAGATAGAGATAATCCAAGAGAGGGATTAAAAGCTATTCTTGAAGCTACAGAAAATCTTAAAGATGGACATTCTATGTTAATTTTTCCTGAAGGAACGAGGAGTAGAGATGGTAAGTTAAATGAATTTAAAAAAGGAAGCCTTAAATTGGCTACAAGAGCTAATGTGCCAATTGTTCCAATTACTATAGATGGAACATATAAGGTATTAGAGGGAAGTAAAAAGGCTAAAAAAAGTGATTTAGATTGTAAAATAGTAATTCATAAGCCAATATACCCTAAAGAATTATCTAAGGAAGATCAAAGTAACTTAGCTCAAATATGTAAAGATATTGTTGAGAATGGATTTAATATGTAAAAAATGCTACTTAGAGTTTCTAAGTAGCATTTTTAATAAGTAAAAAAGTTTTATTGATGATGGAGAATTTTAAATATCCTAGAATTAATATAGTGTTATTGTTTAGTTATACTGTTAATACTATAGATTTTAACCTACTCATAGCTTCTATACTATATTTAATACCTTGGGTACCCATCCCAGAAGCTTTTACTCCAGAGAATGGAAAATGGTCTGGTCCTCTTTCGGATTTATTATTAATTTGTACTGCTCCCACTTCAAGTTTATTTGCAACATAAAAGGCATCATTTATATTCATAGTAAATACAGAAGATTGTAATCCATATTGAGAACGGTTAGCTATATCTATAGCCTCTTCCATAGATTTTACGCGAATTACAGGAAGTACAGGACCAAAAGGTTCTTCCCAGGCAATTCTCATATCTGTGGTTACATAGTCAAAAAGTGTAGGATATAGCAAATTCCCTTCACGTTTATTTCCAATAAGTAATTTAGCTCCTTTATCAATAGCATCTTTCATAAGTTCTTCAACAAAATCACCAGATTTAGTATCAATAAGAGGAGTTACTGCACAATTATCCTTCGGATGGCCTACCTTTAAATTTTTAACATTATCTAAAAGCTTTTCTACTAATTTATCAGCTATTTCTTCCACCACTAATACTCTTTTTATGGCAGTGCATCTCTGACCAGCATAACTATAAGCTCCTGATACTATTTCTCTTGCTGCATCATCTAAGTCAGCATCCTTTAATACTATTGCAGCATCTTTTCCACCAAGCTCCATTATCATAGGTACCATTCCAGCAATTTCAGCAATATGCTTACCAACATTAGTAGAGCCAGTGAAATTTATAAAATTTATTTCTGGCCTAGTAACTAAATAATCACCAATTTCAGAACTTTTGCCAGTAACGGTATTTAGTACTCCATTAGGAAGACCGGCTTCTTGAAATACCTTTGCTAGATATAGTGCACTAATTGCACCTTGAGTAGGTGGCTTTAATATAACACTATTTCCAGCAACTAGAGCAGGAGCTATTTTTGCTGCGGATAGATTTATAGGATAATTGAAAGGTGAAATTGCTAATACTATTCCAAGAGGAACTCTTGTAGCAAAAGACATTTTATTTTTCTTAAATCCAGGAAAATTATCAGCACCAATAGCTTCACCTTCAAGATTTTTACCTGCATCTGCAGTATATCTAATAAAAGCTGCAGTTCTTATAATTTCAGATATACAGGACTTTTTATCTTTTGCAATTTCCCACATGAGTACTTCTGCCATTTCTTCTACTTGCTCTTCTAATATTGTTGCGGCTTTATGAAGTATAGCAGCTCTTTCACTAACAGGAACTTCTTCCCAAGATATTTGTGCTTCTTTTGAATTTTTTATATATGCATCTACATCATCTTTTGTCATAGCAGGGATAGTACCTACAAAAGAATTATCCACAGGGGAATAGATATCAATAGTGTCTTTAGATGTTACCCAACCACCATCATATAAATTACAGAAATGATTGTCTTTCTTTATACATTCAAACAAAAATATCACCTCATAACATTTAGATATAATTAGTATTATCAATTAGTAGCTAAATTATAAAATAAATATTAAGAGCATTTTTATATTTGAAAGTTACTATAAATAAAAATGTAATATCAGAAGTTATATTAAAGCATCAATATGGGAATTCAATGCAAAAACTTAAAATATACTTAAAAAATGAAATTTCTATAAAAATAACTTAATAGCTTAAAAATTAAGGATTAATAATTCTAAAAATTATTGTTGACTTTGTTCAGTGAGAAGCAATTCCAAAATATTAATTTTTTCCTCAATTTTTAAATTCTCTTTTTTAATACAATTAATTTCATTCTCAAGATTCTCTGTTTTATTTTTAAGACACTTTAAATCATTTAATAATTCCTTATTTATATTTTGTTTTTTATCAATAGTAGGTTCAAACATTTTCTTAATAGTGCTTTGTTTGTTGAAATTGAATACTATGTTATTGTAAACTCTATATATAGAGTTAGAAATTCTCCTAACTATTATTAATAGTTGAGTTGATAAGAAATCTATAATTTCTTGAAGTTTTTTCATAAGCTTCACCTCACTAATATTTTATATAAAGAACTTATAGAAAGGCAAGGTAAATTATGAAAAATAGTAAAAGATATTTAGAAAAAATTAATAAATATATATTGGAATTAGATAATGAAAAAGAAAAATTGGAAGTTGAAATAAAAAAGGAAAAACAAGTAATAAATGAAAAGCAGGAATTTTATAAAAAACTAGATGAAAAAGGGAATGACCTTAAAGGCAAATATGAATTATTAAAGAATTTTTTAATAAATAGAGGACTAATTTTTGAAGTAGAAAATGAATACGATTTAACACAGTGGGACAATTTATATTTAGAAAGACTTTCTTCAAATTATGCTATTAAAAATAAAAAAGGAGATACTATAAAATTTATTGAGGAAGATATAAATGATATCTTTGATGAAATATTAAATGGTAATATTTCTGTTAGTATTTTAGTTATAAGAGAAAATATAAAAACTGTTACTATTCAACTTAGATTTATCAAAAATGAATAATTTTATCTTCTAATTCATCTATTTTTATTAGGTTTTTTGAAAGCAGTGCAGAAACGCAGGTAATGTAATTAGATGCTTCATCATTGCTCCATTGAATTTCTTCATTTAATGAATACTTTAATAAAGATGATACATCTATAGATAGGGCTTCTAAAGAGTACCTTAGTTTTTCAGGATTTATACATTCTTTGCCCTTAGTTTTTTCACAAGGATCACAGTAAAGACATCTGCCAGATACTATAGCTAAAGAATGTTTATAACTTTCTTCAATTCTTAGCAGCATATTATCTAAGTAAAGTCTACCGGAGAAATATAAAGTATTAAAGTTTTTCCCCATATCATCCTTATAATCCTTAACTTCAGGTATTATATTTAGAAGATTGTTATAATATTCATCCATTGTGCTTTTACATATATCTCTTATATAAATTTTCGAGTGTATTAAATATACATAATTATAATTTTTTAAAAGTTCTAATTCGTTAAAATTAAATTCAGGACAAGACCAAACGGTACCATATTTTTTACATTGCTTACAATATCCTTTTATCAATTTAGGATTATGGAATTTAATCAATTCTTCTATAGTTAATTCTTTAAATCTATAGTTTATATATTTTTTTATACTCATATTATCCCCCTAGCATATAAGAAATAATAAAAAAGCTGAAATAATTCAGCTTTTTTATAAAGGTTATATTTTAACGTTAAACGTCATCGCGATCTCTGTCTCTTCCTAGGAATGAAAGAGCATATAATCCACAAATACCAACTATTGCGTAAATAATGCGGCTAAATTGGCTTATTGAACCAAAAGTACCTGATCCAGCAAACAGTGCAGCTACTAAATCAAATCGAAATAGTCCAACTAATCCCCAGTTTACTGCGCCTACTATAACAAGTATTAGTACGATTGTGTCTAGTGTTCTCATATAACACATCTCCTTTTTCTAAAATATTTACATTTCTTATTATTTACAACTATTGATAATTTATAACAATAAGAAAAAAATATTTTAACAAAATGAAGATAATTTATAAAAAATTAATAATTATTCTATAGTATCCTACATAAATTTTAACATAAAGTAAATATAATTTTAAGTATAAATTTAAATAAAATCTGTTAATTGGCGAGGGGATATTATATAATGTTATTAACTGTTTAAAAATAACATAACAAGAAGTGAGGGATAAAAGTGGAAACATTTAAGCTTATTTTAGGAATTTTACTTTTTTCTATTGTAGCATTGATTGCTTATGGAGTACTTAGAACATATGTATTAGATAAGATTAAAGTGAATAAATGGATTATATTAATAATAGCCTTAGCTGTATTTATAGTACCAACATTACTTTGGCCAACAATGCCTAGCTACGTTGCTAGATATATAATTCCAGGAATTTTTGTAATTTTATTTTTATGGTTTATGGATTTGTCAGGGTTCTTAAAACATTATGATAAACCACAAGATAAATCATATAATCAATATAATAAAAGTAATAATACAGTTATTAAACCTAAAGCAAAACCAAACAGAGTTAAGAAAAAGAAATAAAATTAAGAAATAGTAAAATAAGTAAGATAAACTTTTCTCTAAAAGTCTATCTTACTTATTTTATTTAATAAAAGAAGGAGTTTTAAAGAGAAAGAAGAATTTAGTTAATCTTAAGTTTAATAATATAAATTAGCTATAGTTATATGGCATTTAAGGATGGGGGTATATTATGGCAACTTGGATAGCACATTTAAGAGTAGCAGAAAAAATTTTGGAGAAAAAATTAAAGGTAAATGATGAGTGTTTTACTGTAGGAAATATAGGACCGGATAGCGGAGTACCTAATGAGGATTGGTCTTCTTTTAATCCATCTAGGGTCATTACTCATTGGATGGAAGATGGAAAAAATATTAATGCAGAAGGATTTTATACTAAATACTTAAAAGATTATGAGAAAAATAATTTAAGCAATAAATTCTCTTTCTATTTAGGTTATTATGTACATCTTTTAACAGATATATGTTGGCAAAAAAATTATGATGATAAAAAGGCTACAAAATTATATAGAGAAGGATTAGAAAAAGACAAAAAATTTATATGGATTATTAAAAAAGATTGGTATGGACTTGATTATTTATTTTTAGATAAAAATCCAAATAGTTTATTTTTTACAATTTTTAAAAATGTAACAGAAGTTGAAGATTATTTAGAATACTTCCCAAAAGGAGCTTTTACAAAGCAAGTAAAATACATAAAAGAATTTTATCTAGGAGAAAATAATGAAACAAAAGAAAATTTTATATATTTAACAGAAAATGAAATGAATGATTTTGTAGTTAAATGTATTCAATATATAATAAATGATTTAAGGTCTAAAGGTTTCTATCTGGAAGATTAATAGGTACTAAGATTTATTGGTCGTAACAAAGATTGAAAAATATTAACATATTAACTAAATAAAAAGAGTTTTCATATACTAATAATATATATAAGTATTTAGGAGTGGTATATTGAAAACTCTTATATTATTTTATTCTTTAGACGGATTATTAAAAAATTTATCCAAAACTATGAAAGAAGAGATAAATGGAGATCTATTACAGCTAAAAGACGTAAAAAATAATACTGGCATCTATGATAAAACTCCATATAAAAGTTTTATAGAAGATAATCTTAATTTAGAAACTTTAAGAGAAGATATAAAATCCTATGAATTCATTGTATTAGCAGTACCTAATTGGTTTTATAAATTACCTATAGGATTAAAAAGAAATACTTTAGGAAATATTTTGTCCGGCAAAAAAATAGCTTTGTTTACATTAGGAAAAGATTTAAAAAATATACGCGATAAAAATGAGCTATTTTTTGATAGTGATATATTAGGAGAGATGAATTTAGATATAATTGAAGCAAAAGATAAAGATGGAATTAATAAATGTAAAATTTGGGTTAAAAAAATGTATGAAAAGGGAATTGATAAAACAATGTATACTTAAGATAAAGTAGTTTATTTAAATATAGGTAGTAAGCAGGAACATTTCATATAGATATTGTTTAAACTGACATATTTGATATAATAAATACTAGATTAAATTATATCTTTTTATTAAAATTATAATATGAAATATAAGTGTTATATGATTTCCTAAAAATATTGTAAAATTATCTTAATATGATACAATTTATATTAAGTTAATTTTTATCAATAAGTTATAGATTTTATTCAATGAAACACTGAGTAAGTTGCATTATACTGTAGATTATAAAGCAACTATAAAATTAAAACATTTTATTAAATTTTATAGATAAGCTACAGTTATTTCTGTAGCTTTTTAAGTTAAAGCATAAATATATACTTTATGAATAAAATCTATAGTAGATTTTAAATTTCTAATTTTGATATGAAGTTTTATGAAATTGAGATTAAATGTTTCTCTATGCTAATAGATTATAAAAAGTAAAGGAACAATTAGCTATATATTTAAATTCTAAGAAAAGGAGAGATAATTATGAGTTTTTATGTTTATAATACAATGACGAGAAATAAAGACGAGTTCATTTCTATAAAGCCTAATAAGGTAGGAATGTATACTTGTGGACCTACAGTGTATAATTATGCTCATATAGGAAACTTAAGAACTTACATATTTGAAGATGTTTTAAAAAAATCATTAGAGTATGTGGGATACAAAGTAAAACATGTAATGAATGTAACGGATGTTGGACATCTTCAATCTGATGGCGATGAAGGTGAAGATAAAATGGCTCTTGGTGCATCGAGAGAAAAGAAAACAGTTTGGGAAATCGCTAAATTTTATGAGGATGCTTTTTTTGAAGATTGCAATAAGTTAAATATAAAAAGACCAAATGTTGTATGTAGAGCAACGGAACATATAGATGATATGATTAAATTTGTTCAAGGGCTTGAAGAAAAAGGATATACATATCAAGCTAATGGAAATATGTATTTTGAAATAGAAAAATTTAAAGATTATACAAAACTTGCTGATTTAAGTATTGACGAATTAGAAGCAGGTAGTAGAATAGAAGTTGACCCAAATAAAAAAAATCCATTAGATTTCGTCCTTTGGTTTACAAATTCTAAATTTACAAATCAAATAATGCAATGGGATTCTCCATGGGGAAGAGGTTTTCCAGGATGGCATTTAGAGTGCTCTGCTATGTCCATGAAGTATTTAGGCGATAGAATTGATATACATTGTGGAGGAATAGATCATATACCAGTACATCATACAAATGAGATAGCTCAATCAGAAGCTTACAGTGGTCAAAAATGGGTAAATTATTGGATACATGGAGAGTTTTTAGTACTTGATGGTGGGAAAATGTCTAAATCAAGTGGAGAATTTTTAACTTTAAAGAGATTAGAAGATAAAGGATTTTCACCTTTAGATTATAGATATTTTTGCTTACAGTCAAGATATAGAAAGCAGCTAGTATTTAGTTTTGAAAGTTTAGAAGATGCAAAAAAATCTTTTAAAGCTCTTAAAAAGAGAATATCCTTAATATTAGAGAATATAATTGAAAGTGAGTCAATAGATAAAGGAAAAATAGATTCATATAAAGAAAATTTTAAAGCTCATATAAGTGATGATTTAAATATAGCAAATGCCTTTACAGTATTATTGGATGTGTTAAAAGATAATCAGCTTAACAATAAAGAAAAAGCGACGTTAATAGAAGATTTTGATAAAGTATTATCTCTAGATTTAATGAAGATTGAAAAAGATTTATCTAATGTAGATGAAGAACTAATAAATAGATTGATTGATGAAAGAAATCAAGCTAGAAAAGCTAAGGATTATTCAAAGGCTGATGAAATAAGAAATCAACTTTTGAACATGAATATTGAAATATTAGACAATAAAGAAGGTACAACTTGGAAAGTGAAATAAATAGATAATCTTGATAGAGTTAGATTGCTAAAATTTTAGTGATTTAACTCTATATATTAATTATAGAAGTTTTTTTCAATAAGTGTAATTTTTATTATAGATTTATTCACTAAATTATTAAATTATAGAAGGAATAGTGATGAAAGTATGAAAAGGTTGTTACATTTAGGATTGGATGTTGGTTCAACAACAGTTAAATTAGTGATTTTAGATGAAAATTTTCAAATAATATACAGTAAATATGAAAGGCATTTTTCAGATATTAAAAGTACTATATTTAGTTTAATAAATAATGCCTATAGTTCTTTTCCAAAGGAGAGGATTACTGTAAATGTAACAGGTTCAGGAGGATTGTCTGTATCTAATTGGTTAAATATACCTTTTGTTCAAGAAGTTATTGCATGTAGTAAAACTATAGAAACCTTTGCTGATGATGTTGATGTAGCTATTGAGCTAGGCGGAGAAGATGCAAAAATAACTTATTTTAAAGATGGAATGGAACAAAGAATGAATGGAACCTGTGCAGGGGGAACTGGTGCGTTTATAGACCAAATGTCCTCACTATTAAAAACAGATGCAGCGGGGTTAAATGAATTAGCTAAGGATTACAAAACTATTCATCCTATTGCTGCAAGATGTGGAGTATTTGCAAAGTCAGATATCCAGCCATTGATAAATGAAGGGGCATTAAAAGAAGATATAGCAGCTTCTATATTTCAATCTGTTGTCAATCAAACTATTAGTGGACTTGCTTGTGGAAGGCCCATAAGAGGAAAGGTAGCTTTCTTAGGTGGTCCATTATATTTCTTATCAGAGCTTAGAAAAAGATTTGTGGAGACTTTAAACATTAAAGCGGAGGATGTTGTTTTTCCGGAGAATTCTCAATTATTTGTAGCCATGGGATGTGCTATATTATCAGTAAAAAGTGAGCATATTACATTTAAAGAGTTATACGACAAACTAGAACTTTTAAAATATTGTGAAGGTCAAGAAGTACAGAGATTATCGCCACTATTTAAGAGCCAAGAGGAATTAGAAGAGTTTAAAAATAGGCATAATTCTTTTAAGGTAAGTTCAAAAGATCTCAATAGCTATAAAGGAAAATGTTATTTAGGTATAGATGCAGGTTCAACTACCACTAAAATAGCATTGATTGATGAAGATAAAAACTTACTATACTCTTATTATGGAAGCAATGAAGGTAATCCTCTAAAGCTTATTAAGAGTGCATTATTAGATTTGTATAACAAAATACCTGAAGGAGCAGAAATTGTAAACTCTACTGTAACAGGCTATGGCGAAGCACTAATTAAAGCAGCATTAAAGATTGATATAGGGGAAATAGAAACGGTAGCACATTATAAAGCGGCAGAACATTTTTTACCTAATGTAGATTTTATATTAGATATTGGTGGACAAGATATGAAATGCTTAAGGGTAAAAGATGGAGTTATTAATTCAGTGACCCTTAATGAAGCCTGTTCAGCTGGATGCGGCTCTTTTATCCAAAACTTTGCTCAATCTTTAAATATGACTGTAGAGGGTTTTGCTAAAGAGGCATTACTTGCTGAAAACCCCGTAGATTTAGGTTCAAGATGTACTGTTTTTATGAATTCTAGAGTAAAGCAAGCTCAAAAGGAAGGAGCAACGGTAGGAGATATTTCTAGTGGACTTTCTTATTCAGTTATTAAAAATGCTTTATTTAAAGTTATAAAGATTAGAAATCCTAAAGAGATGGGAAAAAATATTATAGTTCAAGGTGGAACTTTTTATAATGATGCAGTGCTTAGAAGCTTTGAATTGATTTCAGGTAGAGAAGTAGTTAGACCAGATATAGCAGGACTTATGGGAGCTTTTGGTTGTGCGTTAATATCGAAAGAAAGATATGTAGAAGGTAAAAATTCTACTATTCTTCAAAAAGAAAACTTAAGCAATTTTAAATCATCATCAACTATGAAAAGATGTGGCCTTTGCAGTAATAATTGCTTATTAACAGTAAATGGTTTTTCTGATGGAAGGGAATTTATACTAGGAAATAGATGTGAACGAGGACTAGGATTGGAAATAAAAAAAGATACAGTACCTAATCTATATGAGTATAGATATAAGCGAATGTTCTCTTATAAGCCATTGAAAAAAGAAGATGCAATAAGAGGAACAGTTGGAATACCTAGAGTTTTAAATATGTATGAGAACTATGGATTTTGGTTTACTTTCTTTACGAAATTAGGATTTAGGGTAGAGTTGTCACCTAGAAGCTCCAAGTTAATTTATGAAAAAGGAATTGAAACCATACCTTCTGAATCAGCATGTTATCCTGCAAAGCTTAGTCATGGACATATAGTTAGTCTAGTAGAAAAAGATGTAGATTTTATATTTTATCCCTCTGTAGTTTATGAACAAAAGGAACAAGAAGGAGCTACAAATCAATATAATTGTCCTATAGTTATATCTTATTCAGAGGTTATTAGAACTAATATTGACCTCTTAAAAGAGAAAAAAGTACCTTTCTTAAATCCTTTTATATCTCTTCATAATAGAGAGGCTTTAGTAGTAAGGATGGAAGATACACTAAAACAGTATAAAATATCTAAACGTGAGATAAAAGAAGCATTAAATTTAGCTTTTATAGAAGATGAGAGTATAAAAAGAGATTTAAGAGCGAAAGGTGAAGAAACTCTAAAATATCTAAAGGAAAGCGGTAAAAAAGGTATTGTACTTGCAGGAAGACCTTATCATATAGATCCAGAAATTAACCATGGTTTAGACAAGCTTATTACTAGCTTTGATATGGCAGTGTTAACAGAGGATTCTATTGCCCATTTAGGGGAAGTAGAACGACCTTTAAGAGTGGTTGATCAATGGGTGTATCATTCAAGATTATATGCTGCTGCTAGTTATGTTGCTAAGGAGAAAAATCTTGAGTTAGTACAATTAAACTCCTTTGGATGCGGATTAGATTCGGTTACTACAGATCAAGTCCAAGAGATTTTAGAAAATAATAATAAGATTTATACAGTACTAAAGATTGATGAAGTAAATAATTTAGGTTCAGCAAGGATTAGAATACGTTCTCTAAAAGCTGCTATTAATGAAAGAGATAAAAAGGGAGTAATTCCTATAAAAATTATTGATCAAAGTCCAAGAGTAATATTTACTAAAGAGATGAGAAAAACTCATACTATATTAGCACCTCAGATGTCTCCTATCCATTTTCAATTTTTAGGTCCTGCTTTTTCTTCAGAGGGATATAATTTTGAAATATTAGAAAAGGCTGATGATAGAGTTGTTGAAGAAGGTTTAAGATATGTAAATAATGATGCCTGTTATCCATCTATACTAGTCGCTGGGCAATTTATAGATGCATTAAAATCTGGAAAGTATGATTTAAATAATACTTCTATTGTAATAACTCAAACTGGTGGAGGATGTAGAGCTACAAACTATATAGCTTTTTTAAGAAAGGCACTAAAAGATGCAGGATTTGAAAATATACCAGTTATATCTTTAAATGCAGTTGGACTTGAATCTAATCCAGGATTTAAATTTACATTAGCATTATTAAAAAAGGCAGTTATGGGAATTTTATATGGAGATTTACTCATGAGAGTTTTATATAGGGTAAGACCATATGAAGAAAGACAAGGTTCAGCTAATGAACTTTACAATAAGCATGTAGGTATATGTATGGAAGCTGTACAAAGAGGAAATTTCAAAGAGTTTAAAAAAATAGTTAATAATATTGTAGAAGATTTCGATAATTTAAAGATTAAAAATGTTAGAAAACCTAGGGTAGGACTTGTAGGTGAGATATTAGTAAAATTTCATCCAGATGCTAATAACTATATAGTTGATATTATTGAATCAGAAGGCTGTGAAGCGGTAATGCCAGATTTAATGGATTTTTTCTTATATACTATAAAAGACTCAGAATTGAAAAGTAAATATTTGGGGTTTAGTAAAAAAGATAAATATTTAGCTAGAGTTGAAGAAATGTATATAGAATTTTATAGAAAACCAATGAAAGAAGCGCTGGAGAATAGTAAAAGATTTAATCCACCTAAAAGCATATCTCACTTAGCTGAATTAGCTGAAAATGTATTATCACTTTGCAATCAAACCGGTGAAGGGTGGTTTTTAACAGCAGAGATGATTGAACTTATCGAAAGTGGAGCTAAAAACATTGTTTGTATGCAGCCTTTTGCTTGTTTACCTAACCATGTAACTGGTAAGGGCATGATAAAAGAGCTTAGAAGACAATATCCTCAGTCTAATATTGTAGCTGTAGACTATGATCCTGGTGCTAGCGAAGTAAATCAGTTAAATAGAATAAAACTTATGCTATCTGTTGCCTTTAAAGAATTGGAAGAAGATATGGTAGTAGAAAAAGCACTAAAAGAAGTTGCAGCTTCTAATGAAAAGAAAAAATAATAAAAATCACCATCAAAATTGTAATTTTGATGGTGATTTTTATTATTTTTAAACAAGGATTTTTATCAAATAAAATTAAAAATGTTCTCCATTTTCATAGTACTTACATTCTTCAAGGGGAATAAATATAATATCTACATCATTATATCCCATAGAATAAACATAGTTTGTAATTATCTTAGCTACATCATCTTGGACTTCTTGTCCTCTATCAAACCAAGAAACTTCAACTATAGGGTATCCACTTACTGTTTCACCGTCTTTTATAAATACAGATTCTATAGCTTCAAGTGTAAAATAATCTCTTGGACATCCTATTAGTAATTGTAACTCATCAATTAAATCTCTACTAATAGAAACTATTTTTTTAGGTTCAATAGCTCTAAATCTTAATAATGGCATAATATTTCTCCTTAAATTACATAATTTTTATTAATAATTAATAAAAGTATAATTCTTTTATCAATAAAGTTCTAGTAAAAATATTATAAAAATTATTCTAAAAACTCTAAAAGCTTTGAGGTTAGAGTTTTAACCATAATTTTTCATCTTTAATTCTTAATTCTTAATTAATAGAAAAGAATTTTTGTTATGGAAATTAAAATCATGTATAAGTTAAATTTCCATTAAGGAGTCTTATATTTAAACTATCTATATTTTTAAGTTTTAATTTAAAAAACTTTTAACTTGCCCTTATATTTTATAATTTCTAAGATTTTGACAATCTAATGTAATAGGGTGAATTAAATTAATTGTTGGATATATGTCTACAATAAATAACTTTTTAATATAAAAATACAAATAAATCTTTATTGCATTGTATTTTAAACATTGTGTAGAGGAATAATAAAGGAAATAGGTGTCAATATTAGTAATGCAGTTGTAAAAAAATGTAATTAAATATTTTTTGAAAACTACATAATATATGTAATTTTTTGAAAAGTGTGTGATAAGATATAGGTAAAAAATGGAAAAAGGTAAGGAGGAGTACCAATGAAAAGAGTAGTTTCTGTTAGCTTATTAGTAGTGTTGGCAATGATAAATATCCTGTTTAATTTTAACAAGGATAATGAATTTAGTAAAAAAGTAAGTGCATTAGAAAAAACACAAATGGAAAAAATAGAAGTAAATTTTAAAGAGGAAAAAATCTTAGGTGAAACTATTGATATTAATCTTAGAATTCCTAGATTAATAGGGCTTGCAAATAAAGAGTTTGAAAATAAACTTAATGGAGAAATACTAGAAAGCATAATTAAATTTAAGAATAATACAGAAGAATTAAGTATTATAGATCATAAATATGCCAAAGAAAATAGATATGACATTCCTAAATATAATTGTACTGTTGATTATAAAGTAAACTATATAAGTAATAATTTAGTAAGTTTAACTATAGAATTTGTTAAATTTACAGGTGGAACATATGCTATTGAAGATAATGTAACTTATAATGTGGATATAAACAAAGAAAAGATATTAAATTTAGATGATGTTTTTCATGAAAAAGAAAATTATGTAGAAATAATCAATGGAAATATTAAAACAGAATTAAAGGAAAAAGAAAATGTATATTTTGCTGATAAATTTATTACTGTAAATGAAAATACTAAATTTTATATAGAGAAAGATAATATAGTAGTGTATTTCGATATGAATGAAATTTCACCGTATGTTATAGGAATACCGGAATTTAAAATACCTCTAAATAACTTCAGTTTACAAATGAAATTATAAAATATAGATAATTTATAGTAATACTATATTTATAGTACAATTTTTAAACTTTAAAAATGTTATATATAGTAAAACAAATGAATAAATATATTGTATCAATATATAATAGGTGGTTATGGTGTCAATATGTGAATTAACTCCTGAAGAATTATCACTGCTATTACTAGCAATATCAATAAATTTATCAAAAGGATTAACAGTAGAACAACAAAGTGTTCTTGGAAATATATTTTTTTCTTTAGGGCAAAATATTTTTTTAATTAGTACAGTATTAACTTTAAAACAAAAATCTAATAATAATTCATCAAAAAATAATGGAAATAATAACGGAAACAATAATATAGATATAGAATCAGAAATAAAAGCTTTAAAGAAAAAAATTAAAGAATTAGAAAATAAGATGTAAAGAAGATAAAATAAGTTTTAAATATAGAATAATATATTTAAAATAAAAGCTAGCCATAAGGCTAGTTTTTATTTTACAAATAAAACAGTTCCAGGCGTGTCAATGTATATAATTTAGAGAAATATTAAAGAATATTAAGATAGAATAAAATAAATTTAGATATTTAGTAGTATGAGCGTTTCATTTATTATTATAAACTGATAATATTATTTTTGTTGTCAAGGACAAGATATATGAGTGCAAGTGAGAAATCAAAAAAAGTATGAAATAGTATCTTGACATGTGAAAAATTATATGATAGCATTTAGAAGCTAGTTAATGACAATTTAAACTTGGTCTTTGAAAATTAAACAGAGAAATAGGTAAAACCAGTTAATTCATTGAGTTTCGAAAGAAACTTAAAATGACTATTAATAGTCAGCAAACTTTACTTGAGCAATCAAGATACAAACTTTTAAATTGAGAGTTTGATCCTGGCTCAGGACGAACGCTGGCGGCGTGCCTAACACATGCAAGTCGAGCGATGAAGCTCCTTCGGGAGTGGATTAGCGGCGGACGGGTGAGTAACACGTGGGTAACCTGCCTCATAGAGGGGAATAGCCTCCCGAAAGGGAGATTAATACCGCATAACGTATGAAGGTCGCATGACTTTTATACCAAAGGAGCAATCCGCTATGAGATGGACCCGCGGCGCATTAGCTAGTTGGTGAGGTAACAGCTCACCAAGGCGACGATGCGTAGCCGACCTGAGAGGGTGATCGGCCACATTGGAACTGAGACACGGTCCAGACTCCTACGGGAGGCAGCAGTGGGGAATATTGCGCAATGGGGGAAACCCTGACGCAGCAACGCCGCGTGAATGAAGAAGGCCTTAGGGTTGTAAAGTTCTGTCATATGGGAAGATAATGACGGTACCATATGAGGAAGCCACGGCTAACTACGTGCCAGCAGCCGCGGTAATACGTAGGTGGCAAGCGTTGTCCGGATTTACTGGGCGTAAAGGATGCGTAGGCGGACATTTAAGTCAGATGTGAAATACCCGAGCTCAACTTGGGTGCTGCATTTGAAACTGGGTGTCTAGAGTGCAGGAGAGGAAAGCGGAATTCCTAGTGTAGCGGTGAAATGCGTAGAGATTAGGAAGAACACCAGTGGCGAAGGCGGCTTTCTGGACTGTAACTGACGCTGAGGCATGAAAGCGTGGGGAGCAAACAGGATTAGATACCCTGGTAGTCCACGCCGTAAACGATGAATACTAGGTGTAGGAGGTATCGACCCCTTCTGTGCCGCAGTTAACACAATAAGTATTCCGCCTGGGGAGTACGATCGCAAGATTAAAACTCAAAGGAATTGACGGGGGCCCGCACAAGCAGCGGAGCATGTGGTTTAATTCGAAGCAACGCGAAGAACCTTACCTAGACTTGACATCCCCTGAATTACCTGTAATGAGGGAAGCCCTTCGGGGCAGGGAGACAGGTGGTGCATGGTTGTCGTCAGCTCGTGTCGTGAGATGTTGGGTTAAGTCCCGCAACGAGCGCAACCCTTATCATTAGTTGCTACCATTAAGTTGAGCACTCTAGTGAGACTGCCCGGGTTAACCGGGAGGAAGGTGGGGATGACGTCAAATCATCATGCCCCTTATGTCTAGGGCTACACACGTGCTACAATGGTTGGTACAACAAGATGCAAGACCGCGAGGTGGAGCTAAACTTAAAAAACCAATCCCAGTTCGGATTGTAGGCTGAAACTCGCCTACATGAAGCCGGAGTTGCTAGTAATCGCGAATCAGCATGTCGCGGTGAATACGTTCCCGGGCCTTGTACACACCGCCCGTCACACCATGAGAGCTGGTAACACCCGAAGTCCGTGAGGTAACCGTAAGGAGCCAGCGGCCGAAGGTGGGATTAGTGATTGGGGTGAAGTCGTAACAAGGTAGCCGTAGGAGAACCTGCGGCTGGATCACCTCCTTTCTAGGGAGTCGACGTAGTTGGTAACTCTTCTACGAACACTGGTACTATACTCTGTTTAATTTTGAGCGACCAAGGTCCTACGGGACAAAGGAAAAGCTCAATTGTTCTTTGAAAATTGCACAGTGAAAATATTTGTTTAAATATCCTTTTAAATTAAAAGATAAATAAACAATTTCGTCAAGACAAACAGAAATAAATTTAAAAACTAAAGTTTTTGAATTATATTTATGCGAATTTGTATAAGACATTTTTATAAAGTTAATGAAACTTTATAAAATCAAATAGAAGCGAGTAGTACAAGGAAACGAAGGAACGAGGAGCAGAGCTTACTTATGTAAGTGAGCACCGCAGTGACTGAAGTTGACGCAGTAATACGAAGCTTATATTTAATTTGAAAAAGTTAATAGAAACGAGTAGTACGAGGAAACGAGTGAGCGAGGAGCGGAGTTTACTAAAGTAAATGAGCACCACAGCGAGCGAAGTTGACGACGTAGTACGAAGTTTATATCAAGTTTTTAGGTCAAGCTACAAAGGGCGCAGGGTGAATGCCTTGGCACTAGGAGCCGAAGAAGGACGCGATAAGCTGCGATAAGCTTTGGGTAGACGCAAATAGTCTGTGATCCAAAGATTTCCGAATGGGGGAACCCACATGGCTACGCCATGTACTATATGCTGAATACATAGGTATATAGAGGTAAACCCGGGGAACTGAAACATCTAAGTACCCGGAGGAAGAGAAAGAAAAATCGATTTCCTAAGTAGCGGCGAGCGAAAGGGAAAGAGCCCAAACCTAAGCCTTTGGCTTGGGGGTTGAGGACAGAACATAAAAGAGGTGGCTATTGTAACTGAAGATAGCTGGAAAGCTACTCCGTAGAAGGTAATAGACCTGTAAGTGAAACGAGAAGACCTTAAGTTCTGATCCAGAGTACCACGAGACACGTGAAACCTTGTGGGAAGCAGGGAGGACCACCTCCCAAGGCTAAATACTACCTAGTGACCGATAGTGGAGAAGTACCGTGAGGGAAAGGTGAAAAGAACCCCGGGAGGGGAGTGAAATAGAACCTGAAACCCTGTGCCTACAACCGATCGAAGCACTTTATATGTGTGACGATGTGCTTTTTGTAGAACGAGCCAACGAGTTACGATATGTAGCGAGGTTAAGTACTTAAGGTACGGAGCCGAAGGGAAACCGAGTCTGAATAGGGCGCAAAGTTGCATGTCGTAGACCCGAAACCGGGTGACCTATCCATGGCCAGGTTGAAGCGAGAGTAAAATCTCGTGGAGGACCGAACCACGTTGGTGTTGAAAAACCATGGGATGAGCTGTGGATAGCGGAGAAATTCCAATCGAACTCGGAGATAGCTGGTTCTCCTCGAAATAGCTTTAGGGCTAGCGTCGATTAATTAAGTAATGGAGGTAGAGCACTGAATAGGCTAGGGGGCATATCGCTTACCGAACCTTATCAAACTCCGAATGCCATATACTTGTATTTCGGCAGTCAGACTGCGAATGATAAGATCCGTAGTCAAAAGGGAAACAGCCCAGACCATCAGCTAAGGTCCCAAAGTGTAAGTTAAGTGGTAAAGGATGTGGGATTTCTAAGACAACTAGGATGTTGGCTTAGAAGCAGCCACTCATTCAAAGAGTGCGTAATAGCTCACTAGTCAAGAGATCCTGCGCCGAAGATGTCCGGGGCTAAAACTTACCACCGAAGCTATGGGTGTACACTATGTGTACGCGGTAGAGGAGCTTTCTGCATTGGCTGAAGTCGTACCGAAAGGAGCGGTGGACGATGCAGAAGTGAGAATGTTGGCATAAGTAGCGAGAGACAGGTGAGAATCCTGTCGGTCGAAAACCTAAGGTTTCCTGAGGAAGGCTCGTCCGCTCAGGGTTAGTCGGGACCTAAGCCGAGGCCGAAAGGCGTAGGTGATGGACAACAGGTTGATATTCCTGTACCACTAGCAGACGTTATTACAAATGGGGTGACGCAGGAGGATAAGATGTGCTAGCTATTGGATGCTAGTCTAAGCGTTTAGGTATGTAGGATAGGCAAATCCACCTACATTAGCTGAGGCGTGATGGGGAAACCCTTTAAGGGTGAAGTATCTGATTCCACGCTGCCAAGAAAAGCCTCTATGGAGGAAGTTAGTGCCCGTACCGCAAACCGACACAGGTAGGTGAGGAGAGAATCCTAAGACCATCGGAAGAATTGCTGTTAAGGAACTCGGCAAATTGACCCCGTAACTTCGGGAGAAGGGGTGCCTACGCAAGTAGGCCGCAGAGAATAGGCCCAAGCAACTGTTTAGCAAAAACACAGGTCTCTGCTAAAGCGAAAGCTGATGTATAGGGGCTGACGCCTGCCCGGTGCTGGAAGGTTAAGGGGATTGCTTAGTGCAAACGAAGGCATGAACTTAAGCCCCAGTAAACGGCGGCCGTAACTATAACGGTCCTAAGGTAGCGAAATTCCTTGTCGGGTAAGTTCCGACCCGCACGAATGGCGTAATGATTTGGGCACTGTCTCAACAGCAAATCCGGCGAAATTGTAGTGCAAGTGAAGATGCTTGCTACCCGCGATTGGACGGAAAGACCCCGTAGAGCTTTACTGCAATTTAGCATTGAGTTTCGGTACTATCTGTACAGGATAGGTGGGAGACTTGGAAGCAAGGGCGTCAGCCTTTGTGGAGTCATCCTTGGGATACCACCCTGATAGTACTGGAATTCTAACCGGAGGCCTTGAATCAGGTCACGGGACATTGTTAGGTGGGCAGTTTGACTGGGGCGGTCGCCTCCAAAAAAGTAACGGAGGCGCCCAAAGGTTCCCTCAGAACGGTCGGAAATCGTTCGAAGAGTGCAAAGGCAGAAGGGAGCCTGACTGCGACACAGACAAGTGGAGCAGGGACGAAAGTCGGGCTTAGTGATCCGGTGGTTCCTCGTGGGAGGGCCATCGCTCAACGGATAAAAGCTACCTCGGGGATAACAGGCTGATCTCCCCCAAGAGTCCACATCGACGGGGAGGTTTGGCACCTCGATGTCGGCTCGTCGCATCCTGGGGCTGAAGTAGGTCCCAAGGGTTGGGCTGTTCGCCCATTAAAGCGGCACGCGAGCTGGGTTCAGAACGTCGTGAGACAGTTCGGTCCCTATCCGTCGCGGGCGTAGGAAATTTGAAGGGAGCTGTCCTTAGTACGAGAGGACCGGGATGGACAGACCTCTGGTGCACCAGTTGTCACGCCAGTGGCACAGCTGGGTAGCTATGTCTGGAAGGGATAAACGCTGAAAGCATCTAAGCGTGAAGCCCCCCCTAAGATGAGATTTCCCATAACATAAGTTAGTAAGACTCCTGGAAGAACACCAGGTTGATAGGTGAGAGGTGTAAGCATGGCAACATGTTCAGCTGACTCATACTAATAAGTCGAGGGCTTGACCTAATTGATTTCACTGTGCAATTTTCAGAGAATAATTTCTTTGAAATTAATAGAAGCGAGCAGTATAAGGATTGACTGAAGCTGACGTAGTAATGTGAAGCTTATATAAATTTTTAAAGATGTTTCGCTTATTGATTAAATACCTTTGTAGGAGTGACTACATGAATATGTAGTTCTCTTAAGATAAATCTTGAATATTTTATAATAATATGTTAATAATATTATTATAAAAAGTACAATAATGTTAGAGAATTATATAAATATCCGTAAAGTCAACAGTAGAGAACTCTAATATTATTGGAAGAATAATTATCTGGTGATGATGGTCCTAAGGGTAACACCCCTTTCCATTCCGAACAGGCAGGTTAAGCCTTAGGACGCCGAGAGTACTGCAGGGGAGACCCTGTGGGAGGGTAGGTTGTTGCCAGGTAGTGCTAAGCTAAGTTTAACTTAGCTTAGTAATATGGTTCACTAGCTCAGTCGGTAGAGCACATGACTTTTAATCATGGTGTCCGGGGTTCGATCCCCCGGTGAGCCACCAATCCTTAGTACAATGTGTACTAAGGATTTTTTTATATTGTAAATAATGCATAATCAACTTAATAATTAATACTATAATTAAAGGATACTGTAGGGTTCCTTAATGGAAATTTAGCTTATGCATGATTTTAATTTTCATAATAAAATTTTTACAATGAATTAAAAATTAAGAATTAATAATGAAGAATTATGGTTAAAACTCCACCGTCAAAGTCTTTGGAGTTTTTTAAGATAAACTTCATTTTAGAAATTCACTAACAGTGAATTTCATCCTAAATTTTTCATTTTTAATTATTAATCCTTAATTTCTAAGGGGTTAATCTGTTTTTATAGAAAATTTATTTTCCAGAGTATATATTAAGTTTTCGCATTGTATCCCTATATAGGGTTTCTATATGAAAACTTAGAATTTCACCAATGAATTCTATATAAAAGATAAAATTAAGTTTTCTTTTATAGGTATATTATTTAAAATATAATTTAGCGAGGAAAAAATTATGAATAAAAAATTAAAATGGTTTCTACTTATAGCATGGATGTGTATTATATTTTGGTTTTCACATCAGCCATCGATACAATCTGATGAACAAAGTTATTTGGTTATATCTATGCTTCGAACTATAGGAATAAATTTTAATGGTATTTTTGGAGAATTATCAAATTTCATAATTAGAAAGTTAGGACATTTCACAGAATATTTTATTCTTTATATACTTTTTTATAATGTATTAAAAGAATATTTTAAATTTAAAAGTAGCATTCTTTTAAGTATAGTATTTGTGTTTCTCTATGCTTGTAGTGATGAATTTCATCAATTATTTGTAATTGGAAGAGAAGGAAGTATAAAAGATGTTATATTAGATACTAGTGGTGGAATGATGGGCATGTTGATTGTATATATAAAAAATAAGATAAAATATGTTTCTACATTATAAATAGTGTTGAGTTATAATTTTTTCATAAGGTAAGAATTATTAATGCCACATAATTTTCTATTATTAGGTTCATGAGAATCATAGAAAGAAAGTCAGCATAATTATGACGACTTTCTTTTTATGATTTAATTTTAATATAGACTTTCAATAAAGTCTTCTGAAGTATTTGTACTTATATTATTGTAGATTTGTACATAAAACTTTAAGGATTTTACTTTATCATAATTATCATTTTTGCATTTATAATTATTATTAGAATATAACTTTTAGTTTTTATGAATTTTAGTTCTTATGTAAGTAGAAGCTTATATATTATCATGTCTAGATTTCTTAAAACACTCTTTCAAAATTTTTACTATATAAAAATTATCTTCAATAATAAAACCTTTTCTCTCAAATCGAAACCTCTGTAAGTTAATTATAATCAAAAGGAAAACATTATAATTTATTTAATAAATCCCCTATATTTCCAATATGACCTATTTTTCATTGATTAATAGTTATTCAAATAGTTTTATTTTATAGTATGCAGTAGTATTTTACATTACATGGGAATAAAAAAACATATTTAGTTAAAACTGAAATAAAGAAGTCTTTTAACTAATAAAATAGATTTATTACAAAAAATATATATTAATAGCTTCTGTAATAAAGTTATATATTATGTTATTACCCATAAAGTTTATAGAATCGCTATAAAATAAGCATAATTAATGTTAGTTTTAGTATTTTTGTATTTATACATAAAAGAAAATGAAAATGGTAAAAATATAATTAAAATATTTTGGAGGCATTAAAATGAAAGACGAAAGAGAAAATGGTACTAAAAACCAAGCAAAGGAAATGATGATTGACGGTGAAGATTGGGGTAAAATCCAAAAAGAAACAAAATTAAGACAAAAAGATTTAAAGAGAATACAAAAGGAAATAAATGAAAAGTTTTAGTAGAATTTAGTAGCGGAGACTGATAGCAAATAAAAATGTTATCAGTTTTTGTTAAATTGCATTAATGTAAAGGAGGATAATAAATGAAATATGAAGTTTTACTAAATAATAAAGAGCTACTTAAACAATATGAAGATACTGTAAAAAAATTTAATTTTAATAAAAGAAGAGCTCTTATTAATTATTTTGTTTATTGGTGTGCGTTAACAAGTATAGATGCTAGAGTATGTGGTGCAATAATATTAAATTATTTAATAACCTTATCCTCCGTAAATAGTAATGAAATAAATATACTTAAAGAACTTTGTGATTCTATCAAATATACAATAGGAAAAGATAAATTATTAGAATGGGAAGAGGAAAGAGCTTATGACCAAATGAGTGATATTGCATTTATAGTAGAAAGCAAATTGAAACTTGATGACAAAATTAAAAACAATCAAGGTTGTGATTTACTTAAAAAAGGAATAAAATATAGGATAAAAGACTTAATTAATGAATTTATTTTAATTTTAAAAAAATACATTGATAAGATATTTAGATAATATAACAATTTGGGGGGGAGTATTTTGACAAAAGTTGAGAAGTTATTAGAAATATCTAAAAAAGGCTTTGAGAGTAATGAAGAAATAGTACATTATATATATGGTGCTTATGAAAAGGTGTTTAATGGAAAAAGCACATTAAGGACAGGTATATTAATTGCAACTAATAAGAAAATAAGGTTTTGTAGTAAAAGATTTTTTACAGTATTTAATGATGTAGTTGAATATGAAGATGTATATAATGTAGAGCTGTCACAAGAAAAGTTTGGAGATAAAGTGTTTATTCATTGCAAAAAGCAATCTTGTTCTATGAGATTTGTAGAAGATCAAAATTTAATAAAATTTGTAGATTTTATTAAAGAAAACAAAGGAAAAAGAAAGCAACAGCTTAAAGACCTATAAATTGTAGGTCTTTTTTTATATTTGAGATAATATTTTAGATTTATCTTAAATGAATGTTTAAATTGAGGATTTAATATAGTATAGTAATATCTGCAACTTATAAGAGCAAAGTAACAAATTTAAATTTAGAAACTATAATATATTAGGTCATAAACTAATATTTAATGACTATTTTTTCCTAAAATTGTTTTGGAGTAAATTTCTTAAAAGATAAATGATTTTGATATATAAGCCCCTTATAAAATATTTTATTTTAATGAAATTTAATTTAAGGGAGGGAATGTGTTTGATTTATGATATATCGAACATCTATGCTAAGTTAGCAATAGATGTTTTAGCAGATATACCTGGTCCAACAGGCCCAACTGGTCCGACAGGCCCAACCGGTCCAACGGGACCAACTGGTACGACTGGACAAGTGGGGCAGCCAGGTCAACCAGGACAAGCTGGTAAACCTGGACAGCCAGGAGCTCCTGGGGCTCAAGGAGCTGCAGGACAACCAGGACAACCAGGTCAACCGGGACAGCCAGGACAACCAGGTCAACCGGGACCAAGAGGAGCAACAGGCCCAACCGGTCCAATAGGTCCAACGGGAGCAACGGGGGCAACTGGACCAACTGGTCCAATAGGTCCAACCGGATTAGCAGGAGCAACCGGAGCGACCGGCCCAATAGGTCCAACCGGATTAACAGGAGCAGCCGGAGCGACCGGCCCAATAGGTCCAACCGGATTAGCAGGAGTGACCGGAGCGACAGGCCCAATAGGTCCAACCGGATTAGCAGGAGTAACCGGGGCAACCGGAGCGACAGGCCCAATAGGATTAACGGGGGCAACTGGAGCGACAGGCCCAATAGGCCCAACAGGAGTAACCGGGCCAACAGGACCAACCGGTCCAATAGGCTTAGTAGGTCCAACCGGAGCAACAGGAGCAGATGGAGCACCCGGTGCAGACGGAGCACCTGGTGCAACAGGAGCAACTGGTCCACAAGGTCCTGCAGGAGCAGATGGAGCTCCAGGAACACCTGGGGCGCCAGGAGCTCCTGGAACACCAGGAGCAACAGGAGATACTGGTCCAATAGGTCCGACCGGTCCAACAGGACCAACTGGCCCAACAGGTATACAGGGAACTCAAGGTATACAAGGAGTAACGGGTCCAACTGGTCCTGCAAATGGATTAAATGCTTTTGGATATGTTTACAATACAGGAAACCAAACTATAACTATAGCATTGCTTCAGCCACCTCAGCCTATAAACTTTAATAATTCAGGTCCATTATCCACTGGAGTAACTCATCCAACTGCAAATACTATAAATGTTACTAGTGCTGGCCAATATGAGATAAACTTTGTAGTGTACTTTACAGCAACTTTAGCGGTAGCGGGAACATTCCAAATTCAGATAAATGGAACTGCTGTACCAGGAGGGAAATTTACAGAGACATTAACTACAGGACTTCAAGTTTATACTGGAAGTGTAATAGCTACAGTACCTGCAAATGCAAATATTCAATTAGCATTTGGAGCAACAGTAGCATTAGGAATTACAATAACTGGTGTTGATGTAAGTGTTGCGATGTCAGTTAAGAAGCTAAACTAAAATATAAAATATTTGAATCTCCCTATTTTAGGGAGATTTCTAAATATATAAGATTAGATTTTAAAATCTTAATAATAATTATTTATATGAAAGCAATATGCAAGATTTAAAAGAATTTTTAATAGGCTAATTAATAAGTGTGAAAATATTATGTAACAATTGAGATAAACTGTATAAAAATGTTGTAAATTAAAATATTTAAGTTTACAATAACATTGAATGATATATTAAAATTACATAAATATACAGTTACATAATAAAAGGTTAATCTTGTATTTTAAGGAGAGAGTATTATGCCACATATTAATACCCATATGACCTTTGTAAAGATATTACATTCTAAATTAATTGAAAATTTATAAAATAATTATTTAAATTGTAAAGCATATTATAAAAGTAGTGTCAATAGTAATTGTCAATGCGAATTATTCTTAAAGGATAAATATTTAGACGTATCAGACGAAGAGAAATCATTTATTTTAGGATATTATAGCCATTTATGGTTGGATAATTATGTAAATGAAAATGGACATATTCTTAGAACTTCTGTACTTGTAAATGGAGATAATGAAGCAGCTAAGGAAAAAAATTAAAAAATCTATTATTTTATGATAATAAAATAATAGATAATAAACTTGATGTAGAAAAAATAAATAAAACTATTTTTAAGGATTTTAAAAATTATTATGTGATTTCAGAAAAGGATATGAAAATGATATTTAATGAATATATAAAACTTCTAAAAGAAAGTTCTAAATATAGCAATTCTTCAGTTTTTGAAGAAAAAAAGTATATTAGTTTTTTTACTTTAGCATCTTCTAAAATATCAAAGATTATGAGAAATATTTAAAATATATAATATAGTGAGTTAATTAAACTAATATTTGAAATCCTAGCTAATTAGCATTTTAATAGTTAATAAATAACATATAAATTGTTTTAGTGATATAATTTTTTATATCATTTATTTGTTGTGGGAGGTAAAATATGGATATAAACGATTTATACTTTTTATCGGTAAAACTAAATGAAATAAATATAAAATGGGCTTTAGGAGGATCATTGCTATTATACTTTAACAAAATATTAGACAATCCACGAGATATAGATATATTAGTAAATTATGAGGAGTCGAAGAAAGTAAATGATATTTTATATAATTATGGAGAATGTAGAGAGATGGATAGTAAGACTCCATATAAAACTGAGAGCTTTTATAATTATAAAATAAATAATACGGAAGTTGATATAATAGGGAGCTTTAAAATCTCTCACGAAAGAGGGATATATTCTTATATTTTAGATGAAGAAGCAATTTCGCAGTACATATCTATAAATAATATACAAATACCATTATCTTCTATAGAAGATTGGTATATACTATATCAATTAATTCCAGATAGAGAGAAGAAAGTAAGTATTATAGAAGAATATTTGAATAAGAATGGAGTTTCAAATCCAAAATTAATAAAAAGGGCATTAGAGCAGCCTCTGCCTCAATCAGTTATAAAAAAATGTCTAAAATTATTGTAGTTTATTATACTTCTACATAATATAGGAATAATTTTTAGATTTCTCCTAAAAATAATATTAGAATAATTTAGATGTATTCAAAGTTTTATATTTAGGAGAGATTTTTATGAAAAAAATAATTAGTTTATTAATATTAATACATTTGTTTTCAATAAATGTATTTGCTTATGAACCTATTAGTAGAGAAGATAAAATAAATATCTATAGTATTACTATAGACACTTTAATATCTTATTATGATGGTTTAGAAGATATAGATTATATAACTATTGATATGAATAATAAATTTTTTGAGGAGCTTGATAAAGCTGATAAGGAAAAAATATTAAATAACTTAAAAAAATATAATAAAACTGTGATGAATAAGTCGTTAAAGGATTTAAATCAAGATGGATTTACAGATAATTTTAATAGACTAAATGGGAATAGTAAAAATGGATTACTTATTAATATAGTAGATTATAAATATAAAAATAATAAAATTTTTATTGAAGGTGCCATATATACAGGTCCTATTTCTGCAAAAGGGGTTAAGATTGTCATAAATAAAAAAGATGAGCAGTGGAATGTGGAACGCAAAAGGATATTATGGGGAGCTTAATATAGGATTATTATAATTTGTAATATATAATAAAATTAGAAAATAATTTTATATAAGAGGTATATTATGAGTAGAAATTTTTATGATATTTCTATAGAATTAAGTGACAACACTGCTGTTTATAATGGAGATCCAAATATAGAAATAGAAGATGTATTTAATATTTCCAAAGGAGATGACTTTAATTTATCAAAACTTATAATCACAACACATAGTGGAACTCACATAGATGCACCTAAGCATTTTTTTACTGATGGTTATGGAATCGAAGAAATACCAATAGAAAAATTAATAGGTAAGGCTAAAGTATTTGAAGTATTAAATTGTAGTAAAATTGAAAAATATCATTTAGAAAATCTTATCATTGAAGATGGAGATAGAATATTTTTTAAAACAAGTAATTACGATAAGGTAACTCATAAGATATTTTATGAGGAATTTGTATATCTAACTTTAGAAGCAGCAGAATATTTAGTAGATAAAAATATAAATACTGTGGGTATAGACTATTTTTCTATTGAAAGTTTTAATGACACTGAGTTTAGAGTGCACAAATTACTTTTAAAAAATAATATTGTAATAGTGGAAGGATTAAATTTAAAAGATGTTCCAGAGGGAAATTATGAACTTTGTGCATTGCCAATTAAAATTAAAAATTCAGATGGTGCCCCAGCAAGGGTAATATTATATAAATAAATCTCGCTTTATAGTGAGATTTATTTTTTATTTAAAAATCATTATTATAACTAATAAAACTTACGATTTAACTTTATATAAGTCACATATCTATAAAATTAAAGTTATAATTAGCACTTATAAAGCTATATGGTTATATTTGAAACTTACTAATAATATTTATATATAAAAAACTATTCTAGAGAGTTTATAGGATAGTTTTTATTATATAAGAAGAAGTACATCATTTTAAGTAGAAAATAAGGCTATTATATAATTTTAATATTGAGAATATATTAAGGAGTTTTTCTAATTTGTATAAATTAAATGAAGATAGTAGAACTTTTATAAAAATAACAATATTTCTATAAAAATGATAAGTTAATAATTATTCACTGACAGTAGGTAAGAGAATGTATTGAAGAGGTGTTAATTTTATAAATCATTTGTCTTACTTATGAACTGTGCAAATAACGATAGAAACAGTAACTTAGATTTAGAAATAGCAGAGAAATTCTTTATATTGCCATAAAAATAATCCAATTCAAATAGGGGGAGAGTTATATGCCTTTAACATCAAAAGAGCTGTTAAACCTAGAAGAAAAAGCTTATGAACTTAGATTACTTTCTATAGATGCTGCACTTAAGCTAGGTAACGGAAATACCGGAAAAGCTTTAAGTTCTATAGATATTTTTACAATACTATATCATAAATATTTAAATATAGATTTTAAAGATTCAAAAGATAAGTGTAGAGATAAACTTGTATTAAGTAAAGAGCATGGAGGAATCTACATTGTTCCTAGCTTATTAGACAATGTATTCATACATAAAGAATTACTTAAGGAATATAATCATAGTAAAGATAATTTAGGGGTAAATCTAGATTTTAGAAAGGTTTGCGCAGAAGAGGTTTCTATCCATTCATTAGGATATGGACTTTCAATTGCATTAGGAATGGCATTAGGAGCAAGGATTAAATCTAAGAAATATAAAGTTTACTGTCTATTAAGTGATAAAGAGTGTAACGAAGGATCAGTTTGGGAAGCAGCAATGGCTATAGCTTATTTAAAAACAACAAATCTTATAACTATTATAAATAAAAATCAATGTATAATTGATGATTCTATAAAAGAAATTATAACATTAGAATCCTTTGCAGATAAATGGAGAAATTTTGGATTTATAGTTGAAGAGGTAGATGGTCATAGTCTTAAAGAACTTTCTGAAGCTTTAGATTTTGCTTTAAGTGAAAATAAAAAGCCTGTTGTTATTATTGCTAATACAATAAATGGTTGTGGTGTTGATTTTATGGAAGATGACTATAGATTTACTTATGGAATTCTTGATGAAGAAAAAGTTAAGGAAGCAAAAGAAAGTTTAGAAAAATACTATGAAATAAGGATAAAAGAGGTGTAACTATGTATGGATTAACTTATACTATGTTAGATACAATCAATGGAGCAATGACGGAAATTTATGAAAAGTCACTTTATTATTTGATAGAAATGCATGATGATATAGTTGGATTATTTGCGGATTTAAAGAAATCTACTAAATTTGAATTGTTTAGCGATAAATATGATAAAAGATTTTTAGATATAGAAACAACAGAGAAAACTCTCTTTGCTATAGCTGCTGGACTTGCAAAATGTGACCTAAAAACATATATATCCATTTTTGATGTATCTGCCTCAATGAAGGCCTTAGAACAAGTTAGGACGGACATATGTTATCAAAATTTAAATGTAAAAATAATTGCAACAAATTGGAGCTTATCATTTGGTCAATGTGAAACTACTAATCGTTGTATAGAAGATATAGCTATTATGAGATCTATGAGTAATATGAAGGTTGTAGTACCAGCAGATAGTGTTGAAGCAGCTAAAGCAATTATAGAGTCCTATGATTTGCGAGGGCCTGTATATATTCGTATTGACGAATGCCTTGATAAAAAACTATATGAAAATGAAGAATATGAATTTAAAATTGGTAAAGGAATAGAATTAAAGGAAGGTACAGATATAACTATTATTGCTTGCGGAAGTTCTGTTCATCAAGCATTAGAAGCAGCAAAAATCTTAGAGGACATGCATCAATTAAAAGTAAGAGTAATTAATATGCACACAATTAAGCCAATAGATAAGGACGTTATATTAAACGCTATATGCGAGACTAGAAGAATAATAACAGTAGAAGAACATAATGTAATAGGAGGACTTGGAAGTGCAGTATCAGAGGTTATTGCAGAAAGCGGAAAAGCTTGTATTTTCAAATCTTTAGGAATATCAGACGAGTTTTTTACAAGTGGATTACATGAAGATTTAATGGCTTATTATAAAATAAATGCTAAAGGTATTTTAGAAGAGGTGAGAGAAATATTAAGAAAAAATTTTGATGACGACAACGATTGGGAAGACGAGGTATAATTCATGATTTATAAGGATGAAATGTACTCAAATAAGATATTTTTAAATTCTGTATTACCACTTTTTAAAGTATTAGTAGAGGAAAAAGAAGATCTTAAAAAATCTTTTAGAAATAAAAATGGAGTAATTCAAATTTGTTGTTTAGATGAAAATAAAAAAATAGGAATTCACTTTGTAGTAGAAGAAGGAAATATCGAAGTAGTAAAGACTATATTAGAAAATCCAGATTTAGAGTTACAGTTTGAAAGTATATATGAGTTTAATAATTTTTGTAAAGGAAAAAGTAAAAAGTTACCTAAAATAAAGGGTGGTTTTAAATCTAGACTACTTATACCTACTATAAAAGCATTATCAGTTTTATCTAAAATGCTCTCATTTACAGATATGCCTAATGATGAAAAAGAAAAGGATTTACTTGTAAAGCTGCATTTTTATTTAATATCCTCTGGGATAAGTCAATTAAATAAAGCAGATCACCCAGAAATAACTAAATGGACTCAAAAAAGCCCTGACAGAGCATATGAGTGGAGGGTAGTAGGAAAGCCTGAGCTTTCAGCTTATATTAGAATAAAATATGGAAAATCAAAAGCTGGTAGAGGACAATATAAGAGAACAAAACCTTTTCTTGCAATGAACTTTAATAATACAGATAGTGCTTTAGATATATTAAAGGATAGCGAAAATTTAATTAAGGATATTGTAAATTCACATATTATCATGGAAGGAGCAACAGAATATGATGCTCAAATTAAATCATTTATGTTTCTGGTTAAAAATTTACTAAGTAAAGACAGGAAATATGAAAATTTATTCTTTGAATAAGAAATTGACTTTTAAAAGAAAGGGTAAAATAGGGATTATAGTTAGTAAAAAAATTTCCCGCTATTGAAAAGAGGATGTTTCTTTTGATATTCTTCGCGAAAGTAAAATTTTATTAAGAGATAGATAGTTGATAGAAAAAATTAGGTAAAGAATGTTATAACTTCAGTGTTGAATTTTTTACTCAATTGTTACTGAGTGTTGGGAGGGTTGGGGGATCCTAAGTATTCTACTAAAAGATTTTAAATGCCTGTATCCTTTTTATAATTCAAATTATTATATTTCTAAGATTTCATGTAGCAGAAGAATAAATGAAAATATAGAAAATTTTAAAGTATAGCAATAATTTTCTGTAAATTGTATGGAACTGGAGACTAAATAGTATATAAATAGTCATTTTTACTATTTAATAGAACAAATAAAATTATATACCCAGCCTACAATTGAAAAAAAATTAAAATTTGCTTTTTATGAGAAGCTTGGATTATAATCATCAAAAAATTGGAAAAAGATTTATTTTAAATTAATCTATATATGAGTCAGGTAGGTTTTAGCACTTAAGAAAATTTATATTAAAAGAATGGAGGAGGTGAAGATGCTTAAAAACTTACAAAGAATATAACTATTAGAATAGATTTAAGATTTATAAAAAATTTAATTTAAGTAGAAGTAAATGCTTCTTATATAGATTTAAGATGAGAGGATAACTTGTAGTTATCACACTTATTAATATAATAAATGTATTTATTAATGGGGATTTAAAGATATTAGATGAAAATAATATTAAATCTGATAAAGGCATTAGAGGACTAAGTGTAGTCATAGAAAAATTAGTATATTTCAATTTCTACTAAAATAGCTTAAGAGAAGAAAATATGATGTGATGATTTCATAGTTTTTATTAGCAAATAAAATTTAGGCTAATAATTATATAGTAGAAATGCTAAGGATATAAATCCTTGTATTGGAGACATGAAGGGTGTCTTGAATAAATTGCTATAGTATAGGATATCTCAAATGTATAATAAATCTTAAAACATTTTAAAAGACATATATAGTAACTACTTATCCAAGGAGAAATTAGTAAAGATATGGGTATAATAACTTAGGACAGGGCAGCAATTTTGTAATTAAACTATGCATAGTGTAGTATTATATGATTATGATTGAGATAATATCATTGGTACTATATAAAATAAAAATTATTATAATGAAATGATTTAAAATTACAATATAAATAGCAGTATAATTATAAAAGATTTAAAAAAGGAAAATTTAATTTTAATAATAACTTGTAAAAGAGGAAAAGCCATAATCCTATATAATTTAAGGATAGAGTTTAAAAAATCCTAAGGTTAATGATGATGTAGAAGATGTGATTATAATTGGTAAATTAATAGAAGCTATAAAATTAGCTATATAATTATTTATCAGTTTAATAAGAAAGAAAGTTACTATTAAAAAATATTTTCCAAATTGCTTAACTTTATATTACATGGGTTTCAATTTATTGAAGAATATAGTTAGTAACTTTGATAAAATAATTAAAAGGTTTATAGAAACATGAATATCAAAGTAGATATGCTATAATTTTTATTAAAGTAATTTCCTATAAGACTTTATATAAAGAAATAATAAGCGGAAATTTCTAAAATAAGACACATAATATAGAAGATATCTCTAATATAGAAACAGTATTATAAATAATAAAATTATATATAGATTAAAAATTTATATATAAGATCCTTTCTAAAATTAGAAAGGATCTTTTTCTTTAGAGAATTTATATTTGTTATAGTATTTTATTAATAAAATACCATATAAAACTTTCAAAAGTAATAAAAAGACTAAAAATATGAAAATAATGCATAAAATCTGCTATATTTTAGCCAAAAATAAAATAATTGGCGAAAAAAGCAAAAAAACATTTAATTTTGAAAAATATTCTCGATATATTAAATGTATTATTAATTAAAGTTAATAGAATGATTTTATATTAAATCCTTTCTAAAATAGATATACAAGTTCAATATTGAACTTGTATATCTATTTGGGAAAATAAAGTTTTTTAAATATTTATTTTATAAATCTATATGCCTATAACAACTTGGATGTTAATAGTTTAGATTTAAACCAACTAATATAAAATCGTAAGATCAATAATATAGGAGGGAAAAAATATAATGAAATTAAATTTGAAACTAATGAAAAATCTTAATAGAGGAGGAGATAAAGTAAAATCAAAATTTCAATTAAAAAGTATAAGGGCAAAATTATTAATTTCTATGTTATCTTTGGTTGCAGTAATGTGCATATCTTTAACTGGATTTGCTTATTATTCAGCGAGAAAAACACTTGTTAATAGTAGTGTCGATCTTATGTCAGAAATAAGTAGATCCTCAGCAGAAAGACTTGAAAATGAAATAAAATCAAAACTTATGAGTTTAAGTCTAACAGCTAATACTCCAAGGATAAAAGATCCTAAAGTTTCATGGGAAGATAAAAAGGCAATTTTACAGTCAAGTATAGAATTAGAAGGGCATTCAATGCTTGGAATTGCGGATTTAACAGGAAAAGTAACTTATACTGATGGTAGTGTACTTGATATTAAAGATAGAGAATATTTTAAAGAAGCAATAAAGGGGAATAACTATGTATCATCAACTTTTAAAAGTAAAATAGATGGAAAAATTTTGATTGCATATTCTGTGCCAATAAAAAACAATGGTTCTGTAACTGGGGCTTTAATAGCAATAAGGAATAGTGATAATTTAAGTAAAATAACCAATAAAATAAAGTTTTTATCAACTGGGGAATGCTTTGTCATAGATACAGAAGGGAAAATAATTGCAGCAATAGATCAGGCTATTGTAGACAGAATGGACAATTATATAGTGCAAAATGATCCTGAATTACAGGATTTAATTGCAATTGAAAAAGAAATGATGCAAGGAAAGACAGGCATAGGAGAGTACTTCTATGATGGAGTTGATAAATATGTAGCATATTATCCACTTGAATCAACCGGATGGTCTTTAGCAATAGCTGTACATGAAAATGACTTATTAAGTCGATTAAATGGACTTAAGAATATAAGTATGCTTATTGGTTTAGTAGAGTTAGTGATAATAGGAATTTTAGTAGTAGTACTTAGTAGAAAAATAACTAATGGATTAGTTGCAGTTAAAGGACATATGGATAAGATAGCAGAAGGAGATTTTACTGAAGAGATAAACAAAAAGTATATAAGAAGCTCAGATGAGGTTGGTGCTATATGTAAAACTTTGAATGTTACTCAAAGTTCCATAGGAAATATGGTAGGAGCAGTTAAAGATTCAGCAGGGGAAATAGATTCTAGTGCAGTAAATTTAGCAGCTATTTCTGAAGAATTATCAGCATTAACTCATAACATTTCCACTGCAATATTAGATGTAACAAAAGGGACTACTAAACAGGCGTCAGACTTAACAGATATAGTTTTCAAATTAAATGAATTTAGTGAACAATTAAATGAAGTTGCAATTCATATAACTGAAATAGATAATATGGCAGTAGGTGTAAGTGAAAGTTCAAAGAAAAGCAATAAGGACATGGAAAATGTGGTATTTTCTATAACAAGCTTTAATGATAAATTTAAAAACTTTACAAAGAGCATAGGAGAAATGGATGTAGATATTAAAACTGTAAATGAAATTACGGATTTAATAAATAGTATAGCAGAACAAACAAATCTTTTAGCATTAAATGCAGCAATAGAAGCAGCAAGAGCAGGAGAGTCTGGAAGAGGATTTGCTGTAGTAGCGGATGAAATAAGAAAACTTGCAGAGCGAAGTAAAGAATCTTCAGAAAATATTTATAGAATAATAAATAAATTATTAAATAATACTAAAGTTATAGTTAATGAAACAGATACAATGAATAAAGAACTTGTAAATCAAAGAGAAAATGTAGAGAATTCTATGAAATCTTTTAATGAAATTTCTATAGCAGTTAGTGATATAGCACCAAGAATAAGTGAGATTAATACAGCCTTTGAGGATATTAATAATAATAAAGAGGAGATAGTAAATACAATAGAGGAATTATCTTCAATATCAGAGGAAATATCAGCATCTTCAGAGGAAATATCAGCATCTTCAGAAGAACTAAATAACTCAAGTTCAGAAGTAGCTACAAGTGCTCAGGTACTTACAGAAAAGGCAACAGACATGATGGGACAAATAAATAAGTTTAAGGTAAGGTAGTGGAATAATTATAATATTATTTTAAGAATAAAAACTTATTTAAAATAAAGTCTATTATTTATAAAAACTAAGAAAAAGATAACGCAAATTAAATATTGGTAAAAAAATAAGCACTAATTTACATTAAGTAATTAGTGCTTAATTTTATATAATTTAGAATTTTAATTTAATATAAATAGGAGTAAAAAATATGATAATATTATGAGAGTTGAAATACCTGTTATTTTCCAACCAGATACATAACTTTGCTTTCCTAATCCATTATTATTTTGTTCTGTTTCAGCTATTTTATATCTTGTATAGTCATTAGTATTAAAATAAGTCATAATATCACCTCCTAATAACATTATATCATAATTATGGACTACATTAAATGAATAAACGATAATTTCAAGAATATTCATACTAATTTCTAAGGTTAACATAAATACTTACTATTTATTTAGTTCTATTAAATAGTTTTACCTAAGTCATAGAATGGATGGAGGTGTGGCTAGTTTATTCAGAAGGATACAAATTAACAGATTAGGTTATAGAGCAAGCTAGAGAAAATGCTGAGAAGCATTGTGGAGCATTACTATAGCTCATAATATGGAAGAGGCATATAAAGATGCAGATGTAGTTATTCCTAAGAATTAGTGATTAATCAAAACAATGAAGGCCTTGCTAAAGAAACTCGTATATGTATGCTCTTCAAGCAGGCAGAGGAAATGAGATTGAAGATAGTATTCTATATGAACCACAATCTCTTGTATATGATAAGGCAGAAAATAGATTGTATACTGCAAAGGCAGTTATAATTCTTACAACGGGCGAAAAATATATTGAGAGTTCTCTTTTATTTAAGAAAACTTTTATATGCTTAAATTCAAAATATAGCAATTCAAAATATAAATTTTATTTTCAAAATTAACTATTTATTACTTTGTATGTTATAATTATGATGTTAATATTTAACATCAACTGAAGGGAGGTCTAGAGTTATGATTGAAGTAAAAAATTTAAGTAAAAGCTTTAAGAATATTAAAGCGGTAGATAATATAAGTTTTACAGTTAATGAAGGAGAAATAGTTGGACTTTTAGGAGAAAATGGAGCTGGAAAAACCACAACATTAAGAATGATTGCTACAATGTTAAAACCTACAGAGGGCACTGCTAATATTAATGGATTTGATATACTAAAGAATAGTTCAAAAGTTAGATCTGAAATAGGTATATTATTTGGTGGTGAAGTAGGGTTATATGACAGATTAACAGCTAGAGAAAATATAAAATATTTTGCTATGCTAAATGGTTTATCAGAGGAACAGTCAAATGAAAATATAAAAAATCTTATGGAAGTTTTTGAAATGGACGAATATATAGATAGAAAAGTGGGAAAATTCTCTAGAGGTATGAAGCAAAGAGTTGCTATTGCAAGAAGTATTGTACATAATCCCAAAGTTATGCTATTTGATGAACCTACAATAGGTTTAGATGTAACCGCTTCAAGAACAGTACAAAATTTTATATTTAGATGTAAGAAAGAGAATAAAGTAATTATTTTTTCAAGTCATAGCATGAGGGAAGTAGAAAAACTATGTGATAGAGTAATTATAATTCATAAAGGTAAGATTGTTGAAGAAGGTACAATTATTAATTTAAAGGAAAAGTATAACAATGATGATTTAGAAGAAGTATTTTTATCTCTTATAGGAGGTGAAAGTCATGAAAAATAAAGTTATATCTATAGTATTAAAGAAAGAACTGTTAGATATTTTTAGAGATAAGAAAACCTTAATGATTAGTATATTAATACCATTGCTATTATTTCCAGTGATGTTTACTTTAATAGGAAAAGGAATAAGTAAAAATACCACAGAAGTAATGGAAAATCTTGAAATCGCAATAGTTGACAAAGGAAATAGTAAAATAGGAGAGTTTATAAAATCTCAAGAAAACATAACTATTATTGATAGTAGTGATATAAAAAATGATATAAAAGAAGGTAAAATAAAGATAGCAATTGAAATACCAGAGAATTTTGAGGAAAAAATTAAAAATGAAGAAACTTCTAATATAACTGTTTCCTATGATGATGTTAGTCAATCTTCTAGTGTGGCACTAGGAGCTATTAACAGTCTTGTAGAAGAGTATTCAAAAGAAATTGTAGCAGAAAGGCTAAAAGCTAAGAATATTGATGAAGCTATATTAACTCCAATAAAAATTGATGAAAATAAGGTAGGGGAAAAAGAAGACGGAGGAGCAAAGATGATGCTATCTATATTACTTCCCTTCCTATTGGTAATGTATTGTGTATCTGGACCTATTCCAGCAGCGACAGATTTAGGGGCTGGGGAAAAGGAAAGAGGTACATTAGAACCACTATTAACTACGCAAGCAGGAAGAATGTCACTATTATATGGTAAATTTTTAGCAATTACTGTATTGGGCATGATGACCACTGCTGCTTCTTTAGGAGGACTTTTAATATCATTTAGTATGTCATCGAAATACTTTGCTGGTTCTGATGCAAATATGGCATTAAATTTCTCTTTAGATATTAAAGTTATAGTAATAATATTTGTATTAGCTGTATTAACTACTATGGTTTTTGGAGCATTAGAGCTTGCTATAAGTATATATGCTAGAAGCTTTAAAGAAGCTCAGACTTACATGACTCCACTTACAATTATTGCAATAATACCTGCTTATGCAACTTATATGTTAGATGTGAAGTCAATTTCAAATATTTATTTCCATATTCCATTAGCTAATATAATTTGTATTTTAAAGGAACTAATTGCAGGTGTATATAATATACAGCATATAACTATTACATTAGTATGGACAATAGTCTATGTAGTAGTATCTCTTTTAATAGCTAGATATATGTTCATGAAAGAAGAAGTTATATTTAGAACATAGAAAAATAGAAAAACACAAGGTATCTTGTGTTTTTCTATATAAGTCATCTTAAAAAAATAACAAATCAGTATGCTAGCTTATTTTGCATCATATTGCTTCATTAGAACTCCAGGATGTTTAGAATATTATGGAAACCTATTGAGTTATCTTATACAAAATATAGGACACATATTTGATAAGTTATTTTTTCAGATGCCTAAAATAAAGGGTTTACATAATTTGGAGGGGTTATATGTCATTTTTACAAATAAAAGAAAAATTTCTTAGTAGATTTGAGGACAAGATAAGTAAAGAAGTTATTTACATAGCTTGGCCTGTACTACTAGAATTATTATTGGGGTCATTATTTTCTATGTTAGACATGATGATGCTTGGACAATTACCGAAGGCAGAATCAGCAGCTTCGGTGGCCTCGGTGGGAGTAACCAATCAACCATTATTTTTAGGATTGGCAGTATTACAGGCATTAAATGTAGGTGGTACTGCTATGGTAGCAAGATATATAGGACAGAAAAAAGTAGAAAAAGTAGGCAGTACAGTTAAGCATATTATACTTATCAATATGTTTATAGTATTGCCAATAGTTATATGGGCGCAGATAAATGCTAGAAGCATAATGAGCTTTATGGGTGCAGAACAGCAAACTATAGATATTGGAATAAATTATTTTAGAGTCATAATGTATGGATTTATATTTCAAGGCTTTAACTCCTCATTATTTGCTGTGTTAAGAGGTGTAGGAGATACTAAAGTACCAATGAAAATAAATATAAAAGTAAATGGATTTAATGTTTTAGGAAATGCATTATTAATTTATGGATTATTCTTTTTTCCACGAATGGGGGTTACTGGGGCAGGAGTATCTACTTTACTATCTCATGTAATAGCTTCAATCATGCTTATTTCTTATTTCTTAAAAGGAAAAACAAAAATAAAGATAAATTTTAAAGAAAAGTTTGCTTTTGATAAGAATATTGTTTTAAATTTTATAAGAATAGGTGTTCCATCTTCATTAGAACAATTAAGTTTAAGACTAGGTATGCTTTTATATGTAAAAATTGTAGCATCTCTAGGGACAGTGGTTTATGCATCACATCAAATTTGCATTAATATTTTGGGACTTTCTTTTACAACTGGACAAGCATTTTCAATTGCAGCATCATCTCTTACAGGGAGAACTTTAGGAGAGGGCGAACCTAAAAGAGCAGAGGAATATGTCCACAGATGTAGGCAGTTAGGGTCTATATTAGCCTCCTTAATTGCATTAGGATTTTTCTTTTTCGGAAAACAAATTTTATCTCTTTACACAACAGATAATGACATTATAAATTCGGCATCAATAGTACTTAAAATTGTAGCTATAATTCAACCTTTTCAGTCTTCAGCATTTATTTTAGCAGGAGCATTAAGAGGTGCAGGGGATACTGTTTTTCCACTTATATCAACGGCAATTGGCATTATGGGAGTAAGAGTTGTTTTTGCCTACATATTTGTGAACTTTTTTAATTTAGCCCTACCAGGAGCATGGATTGCCATGCTTTTAGATCAAATTTTTAGATGGATATTGATATACTTAAGATTTAAATCTGGAAAATGGAAAACTATTAAGTTAAGATAATTTTAATTAAATAGATCTATAGACAAATTTTTAAAAATTTTTAGGAGAAAGTTATGAAAAATAAGAAAATAAAAGCTTTGAATTTAACAATGATTTTTATTATTTGGAGCTTAATTTTCAATGCAAAAGTACAAATTGTAAAAGCAGACAGTAGAAAAGAAATACTTATAATAAATTCTTATGATATTAATCAAACTTGGGAAAGGAATATTGAAGATGGTTTTAGAAGCACCATTAATCCAAATATCCAAGTAAGTTATACAAATGAATATTTAAATGCTAAAAGAGGAAATGATGAATATTATAAGGAACTTAGTGATATTTATAAAATTAAATATAAAAACAAAAGTTTTGATTTAATATTAGTTATTAATGATGAAGCATTTAAATTTGTAAAAAAATATCACAGTGATATATTTAATAATGCTCCTGTAGTATTTATAGGGATAAGCGAAAGAAATAATTTAAATGAAGAAGAAAAAAAACATTTTACCGGATTCTATGAAGCTTCTAACGATAAAGAAAATCTCGATACTATTTTAAAGCTTCATCCAAAAGCAGAAAAAATAAATATTATCTTAGACAACACCTCATATTCTTATAGTGTAAGAAAAAATTTAAAATCCATTAGACCTTATTATAAATCTATTCAGTTTAATTTTATTCAACATATGTATATTGAAGATGTAGCAAAAGATATGCATAAAAATGGAGAAAATCAAGTAAATATAATTTCAGGCACATTTTTAAACAGAGAAAATAGAACTTTAACTCCAGAACAAACCATAGATTACCTAAAAAAATATAATAAAGGTCCTTTTTATTCTCCATCTCAAGATTATTTAGGCTATGGTATAGTTGGAGGAGCTATAGATATAGGGCAGCAACATGGTGAAGCTATAGGGGAAGTTGCAAATCAAATATTAGAAGGAAAAAAAGTGTCTGATATATCTATAACTAATGAACACATTGATGCTTTTGTTTTTGATTTTCATATGTTAGTTAAAGAAGATATACCTTTAGGAAAAATTCCTGAAAATTGTATCATAATAAATAAAAGTAAACATGATTCCATTTTATCTCAAAAACAAAAGCGATTTTATTTTGGACTGATACTTCTTATAGTATTTGCATTGATTGTAGCAGGGATATATTATGTCTATTTAGTAGCGAAGGCAAAAAAAGAGAGAAAAATTTATGATGAAGCATTAAAATACGATAAGTTGAAAACAGAATTTTTTGCAAATATATCCCACGAACTTAGAACACCTTTAAATGTAATATTAAGCACTGTAAGTCTTATGGAGTTATATGTTGATAATAATAAAATAATTTTTGATAATGAAGATACCTATATTAAATTTTTTTACATAAAGCAAAACGCTCTAAGGCTTTTAAGATTGGTCAATAACATAATTGATATTACAAAAATTGATTCAGGATATTTTACATTGAACCTTCAAAATTGTAATGTAGTAGAAGTTGTAGAGGACATAGCATTATCAGTTGCAGACTATGTAGAAGGAAAAGGAATTGAATTAGTCTTTGATACTGATACAGAAGAAAAGATAATGGCAATTGATGAGGAAAAGATAGAAAGAATAGTGCTGAATCTCCTTTCTAATGCAATAAAGTTTACTGATAAAGGAGGAGAAATATTAGTAAGTTTAGAGGATTTAAACAGCAAGGTTAGAATAACTGTTACAGATAGTGGTATTGGAATACCTATAGATAAACAAAAAATAATTTTTGATAGATTTACACAAGTAGATAGTACTCTAACTAGAAAAAGAGAAGGTAGTGGTATAGGGTTATCACTTGTAAAGAGCCTAGTTGAGCTTCATGGCGGGAATATAACTTTAAAAAGTGAATTAAATAAGGGAAGTAGTTTTATTGTAGAGTTGCCAGTTAAATTATTGAATAATTATAACCAAGGCGCAAATGATATCAATGAAGATAAACATCAAAAAGTTAATTTAGAGTTTTCTGATATTTATGATTAAGTAATTAATTTAGTATTTGTAAAAATGAGAAAAATTAATGCTGTTTAGTATTATAATTAGAACTATTAAATTTATAATGCACAATTATAGAGAACTTTTCTTTATAAAAGAGATTTTGAATTGATATACCATTCTTTGGATGTAGTATATTATGGAATATATTTAATGCATGGGTAATATTTAGTTGTATTACCTATTTTCATAATTCTAGTTAAGTAAATAGATATTGTTCTGGATTATGTTGTACCTCAGAGGAACCCTTATACAATTAACAATTAAAAATCGAAAATTTTTGAAGAAATTAATTTCAACTAAAATAGTTAATTTCTCATCCTTAGTTCTCCATTGATTAAACTGTTCCTCAGAGGTGAGGAATTAGCAACATATTGATAGTAAAAAAAGTTTTAATCAAACTAATTTCCTCTTCAATTGTGGATTTTGAATTGCCTATTATTTTAAATTGTGAATTGAAATATGTGTATATAGTTGTGCTCTAGAATTTTAAATTTTAGAGCATTTTTATCTTTATAATCTTATATTATTATATGAATATTTCAAAATAAAATATAAGATTATAAAGATAATAAAATTGTAATTGAAATTATGGTATTTTATGGTATAATTTTTATTGAAAACTTAAAATTATTATTTTAATAATTTAGAGTTTTTCATAAATTTTATTTAATTATATTAAAGGAAATTTTATATATAGGTAGAATATAAATTAATATATAAGTATTAATCTATGAATTTGTAAAGTATAAGGTATTATGGTGAAATATAAAATAATGTATATTAAAAATACATAATAAAATTTTAAAAAAATGTATATTTTAGAGCACAATATAGACAGGCTTTTGTATTATATTGAACTTATAATTATAAAAAATATTAGAAGGGGGAGTTAAAGAGATCAGTATAACTGACAAAATATTAATTTAAACAATTGTGGCTACTAAAAGGGGATATTTTTAACTCTGTAATAAAACTACTTATGAAATAGAAAGTTAAAAATAAGTTTAGGTCTTATAATTAAGGCTAATGTTAATGCCGCATTTATTAAAAAGTATTTTTAGTGATTAAGTAGTGGGAGTTGAGACTATGAGAAAGAAGTTTATAGCATGCTTTAATATTATTATGATTTTAATATTATTCTGCGGATGTAGTAGTAATGGAGAGTTTTCTATTAATCTACCTAACAATTATATGGTGGTTAAAATTGAGGATAATCATGTGGAGATTATACCTCGTGATGGATACGATGAAAACACACCTATAGTGCCTTCTATGGTTAGTGAAATAGCTTTTGATGATGTTTTTATATTAGCAAAGCAAAAGAATATAGATGATATAGAGAATGATAATAAAAATGTTGATGAAGATAAAAATGAATATTATTGGATTTTAAATACTAAACAACTTAGAGGATATGGACCTTTTACTAAAGAGGAGTTTGAAAGCAAAAAAGAGGAATTAAAAATACCAAAGGATTTGAAACTTAAAAAGGTAGAGAGTTACAAATAAGATGATAAAGGACACTATAGATTTCTTTTATGGAATTTTAAATTATACATGATTTTAGTTTTCATAATAAAAATCCTTATACATGAATTAAGAATTAAGAATGAAAAGTTAAGAATTAATTGTTAAAACTCCATGGTAAAAGGCATGGAGTTTTTTAAATAGATTTTATCCTAAACTTTTCATTCTTAATTATTAAACCTTAATTTTAAGAAGTTATGCTATTTTATGGGAAAGTCATTTTCTAGGGTATATTTTAAGTTCTTATATTGTATATCTATATAATAAGATTTATAGTATTCTTTATCAAATATTTAAGACAATAGCTCATATTCTTTATGCAATATCCAAGTATTGTCTACCCATTTATAAACTCCTATATTATCAAAGAAACTTTCAAAGTTACAAGGAAAGGATTCTACATAATTTTTTATTGGTTCAAATTTATCATAAATTTTTTTAGAGGCTATAGTTATATGAAAAATTTTATTTTTTCCTTCATTAGATTTAAAGGTTAAGTAAGGAAGTTTTACTAGTTCATCTATAAGTTTATCATGGATATCTTTAGCCTCCCTAGACATTTTAACATCCATATATATAACATCTTTTCTAAAGGAATTATAGCCTTTAATTTCAATAGGTGCTTTACTATAAGTTTTTGAGAAATTTTCCAATATATTTTCTAGTTCTGTAATATTATCATAGTCAAAAGGAGCTTTTATAGTAAAATGAGCAGGAAGTTTTGAAGACTTAGCACCAAATTTATGAAAAATATCTTTTCTTAATTTATTATTAAACTCTCCAGCAGGACCTTTAATTGTACATACAATAACATATCTCATGATTTACTACCTCCAAACATAGATTGATATAATTATAATATTATTTAATTAAAGTAATGATTAGTATTAAAAAAGATAAAGAGTTGATAATATCAATTCTTTATCTTACATTGAATTTTTTTCTTAATATTTTCCAATGTATTGGACTTAAAGCAGTAAGAGAGAAAAATGCACCTACAGCTGTACAGAGCATATCCCATTGAGTATCCCATTGGTCACCTTGCATTTGTAAAAAATCATTTCTCTTATGAGCTATATAATATCCTCCTACCACTTCTCCTATTTCATATAAAGCACTTATTGCTACAGAAACAGAAAATGAAATAATAAAAATAAAAAAATTATTTTTTAGTACTTTTTTTCTAATAAGAAGTTCAGCAGTTACTAAAGCTGGAACTGCACCTTGTATTATGTGTCCTAATCTATCAAAATGATTTCTAGATAAATCAAGCACATCTTTAAGATAGTTAAACAATGGAACATTTTTATAGGAGTAATGTCCACCTATAGCCATAGTAGCCAAAGAAAGCCATATTACAATATATACTAAATTAGAAAATTTAAATTTATTATATGTAAAAAGTAATACAGCTATGATGATAAAACAAGAAAAAACTTCGAAGAACCAATTATATCTACTATAGGGCCTAATACCTGACCATATTAGAATTATGATAATACTAAATAATAAAAATAAGTGAAATTTTTTATCCGTAGAGTCCATAACTATCACCTTTCCAATTTAAATAGGAATGTAAAGATAGTATTCCCAAAGATTATTTAAATAATTACTTAATTGAATTTATTATTTCTATCCCGTTGTTCATCATCATAAATAATCCTAATATATGCATTAGATCGCCATCATGAGGAGATAAATCATAAGTATCTACAGCATTCATAGGAACAATTATTCTGGAAATTATGTTGTTTTTGTTAAAATGCGCTTTAAGCGTAGTTGCAAATTGTTCAATACAAATGTCAGTGCAGTCTCCTACAATAATAAAATTAGTTATTTTAGGATTATCTCTAAGAAAAATTTGAAACTTTTCCTCTAAAAATCCATTAGTTGAGTTTTTTTCTATGAAATTATAGTTATTAATAGATTTTAATGGTTCAACCATGTCTGATTCAAAACTATCTTTTATACAATGCTTAGGATAGGAATCAAATTCTGGTGATAAATCTGTATGACTATCACCAAAAGCAATAACTTTTATATGTTCATCTTTACAGTATTTCATAATAGCGCCTATTTCAGGAATTAAAGACTCTATTCTAGGACTATAAAGATTTCCTGACTTAGCAAAACCATTTATCATATCTATTACTATAAGTGCAGTTTCAGTTTTAGGTAAGTCTTTAATAGAAATGGATTCTACGGACTTTTCTTTAATTAATGAAATGATATTTTTAAAAGAATTAACATATTTATCAATATTTACATCAACATTATTAAACATATACTTCTCTCCTAATAAATCAATATTTTAATAAAATTATAGGCAATTAAAATATTAGTGTCAAATATTATTTTACAGATGTATATACATATACATCTACTACTTTAAAATTTAGTATATGCATTCATATAATTGATTATTAAATTACTGAGATTCACATTAGTATAAAATTAATAATTTACGATGGACAATGGACAATTATGGTGAATTCTCAGCAGTGCATGAGAATTTTTTAACTGATTTATTACTTTCTTTTCATATAACAATAAGAGCAAAAGATTTTTATTAAAGAACAGCTAAAAGCTTATATTTCTGAGCAAACCTTTAAAGAAATTAATTTCATCATCAATTGTCAACTGCCAATTACCCATTATTTTAAGTTGTAGATTAAAATACTTAGGTAAACATTTATATTAGACTATGCATTATGTTTTAATGTGATATATACTGCTATATTATGCAATATTTTATGAACATATTGCATGTCTTAGTATTTTTATGTATATTCATATATGAGATAAAGCTATAGATAGGGGAGAAAATAATGGAATATACATATAAGACAAAAGGATGTTGCGCAACAGAAGTTAAATTTGAAGTAGAAGATAATAAAGTTAAAAATGTTGAATTTGTTAAAGGATGTCCAGGAAATACTAAAGGACTAGCAGCTCTATTAGAAGGAATGGATGTTAATGACATTGTTAAAAAGCTAAAAGGAGTACCTTGCAAAACTTCAACTTCATGTCCAGATCAATTTGCTACTGCTTTAGAGAAATTGGTTTTAAACGTAAAATAAGATAATGTAATATTTATGTAGTTAATATTTTGCATATATTTAAAAAATAAGCAGCTTTAACAAACTGCTTATTTTTACCTATAACTCATAATCTTTACATTGAATTTTAAAATAAGATCTAGGATACTTGCATAGTGGACAAACCATAGGGGCTTCTAAACCTTCATGTATATAACCACAATTCATACATTGCCAAGATTCTACCTTGTTGCTTTTAAACATCATATCATTCATAATTCTGTCATATAATGCTTTAAATCTCTTCTCATGAGATTCCTCAACTTCTCTTAATTCTTTATAAAAATCAGCAATTTGATTAAAACCTTCACTTCTAGCTACATCTTCATATTCTTTATAAATTTTAGTAACTTCTTCTGTTTCACCTTTTATAGCAGACATTAAGTTATCAGCAGTAGATCTTACTTGCTTTAGGAAATCTCTGTATGCAACTCTACTATGAGCTCGTTCGTTATAAGCAGTTTCTTCAAATACTTGTGCTACATATTGGTAGCCATCTTCCTTAGCTTTTTCTGCAAAGAGCATATACTTATTTGAAGCTCTTGACTCTCCAGCAAAGGTTCTAAGTAAGTTTTTCTCAGTTTCACTTCCTTTAAGAGTTCTAATATCACTTCTTCCATAATTCATAGTAAACCTCCTAAAAATCTCTCTATAATATTATATAGTAATTTACAAAATATGATACATATTACAAAAAATGTATTATTTATATAGAAAGTTATTGAAATGACTAAGTGAGAAAAAGTTTCATATTTATAAGCCCAATAATAAATCATAGATTTTAATGAGGGTTATGAATAAAGATAAATACATTAATATAAATTTATGTGGGTGAATTCAACATTTGTAGTTAAATATTATATTTTCATGATTATTATAATATCATTTTTTGAAAATTATAATCAATAATTGTAAGAAAGATATAATAATTCTAAATATGAATTTTACAAAGATTGTATAGAAAAAATTTATAGATAGCACTATTATCTGTAAAATTCTATTCTTTTTTACAGATAATATTATTAAAATATTTGACTAGTTATTTTGTCATATGTACATAAATGAAATAGATAAAAGTTAAGAAATCGTAGAGTTAAGTAGTAAGATTTAAATATTATTTATATTATATCTTTATAAATAAAAAACAATAGGATGTTTCATTCAAATAGAAATTCCTATTGTCTTTTTATTTTATAATAATTTTCACAAGTATCCATAAATAATTATTGTAAAATTACTCCTCATCTATATAGCTAAAACAATACCATAAACAATTCTTACAATATGGCAAATCACTTTCTATAATGAATTGACCATTAATAGGCATTTTGCTATATATTTTTTTTACTCCATCTTCAAATCTACATTCAATAGTTCTCAAACGCTTAAATAGCTCATTTGCTATTTCATAAGATATAGGCTTTATAATCCTCCAAGTATCCTTCATACTGACATGTTTATCTTTAGCAAGTTTAACACGTCGATGAATAATATACTTTTCTTCACCTCTAAGTTCTAAAGTATGACCTTCAGCATTTATAGCTCTATATGTTGGATTATCATACAATATTTCAAATGCTTCCATAGTAGTTAAAGTGTAATCCATTAAATCACCTCCTTAATTATTGAACATATTACATAAAGAATTATAGGTATAATAAAAAAACAATAATTAACCACTGCCAATTATTGTTTTTTATTAATATTATATCATCCTAAACCTGAAAAAGATATTAACATTTTGAAAATTAAAACTTTTTTTATATTTTATTACATATTGTTGTGGCAAGACTATTTTATTATTAATAAAATGTTTGATCTAACTAATCTATTAAATATTAAAAAAGTTATAATCTATTTCTTCTAAGCAATTTATATATTTTTATTGGAGAGAGGCAAGCAATAAGATTATTATTTGAAAAATTATTAATTATAAAAAAATATATAAAGTAATATACATATAATTAAGAAATAATTATAGCTTAGGAGGATGTTTTGAATAATATATTGTTTAAAAATATATCTACACTTATAACTATGGATGATAAAGAAAGTATATTAAATGATGTAGATTTATTGGTAGTATCTAATAAAATTGAAAAAATAGCTAAGGACATTAATGTTAAAGAGGATGTTGAGGTTATAGACTGTAGTGAATTGACCTTAATGCCTGGATTTGTTAATACCCATCATCATCTTTATCAAACTCTTTTTAGAGGGATTAAAGAAGTACAAGATTTACCACTTTTCCCTTGGCTCACAGGGCTTTATGAATTTTGGAAATATATTGATAGTAGTGCAGTTTATTATGGAGCACTTGTAGGGTTCAGTGAATTATTAAAAACCGGATGTACTTTAACTATGGATCATCATTATTTATTTCCAAAAAATAATAGTGAAGGGTTGATAGATGAACAAATAAAAGCAGCAAAAGAAGTTGGTATAAGATTTCATGCTACAAGGGGCTCTATGTGTTTAGGAAGAAGTAATGGAGGATTGCCACCAGACTCAGTTGTTCAAAAGGAAGATGAGATACTAGCTGATTCAGAGAGATTAATAGATAAATATCATGATAAGGAAGATTATGCAATGACTAGAATTGCATTAGCGCCGTGTTCGCCATTTTCTGTAAGTAAAGATTTAATGATTAGTACTAAAGATTTAGCTAGAAAAAAAGATGTTATGATGCATACTCATTTAGCCGAGACATTAGATGAAGAAAGATTCTGCATTGAGAAATATGGAAGAAGACCTGTAGAACTTATGGAGGAATTAGAATGGGTTGGTAAAGATGTTTGGTATGCACATGGAATATTTTTAAATGATAGAGAAATTAAAGCTATACAAGGAGCGGGAATAGCTCATTGTCCAAGCTCTAATATGAAGCTTGGCAGTGGAATATGTAGAACTTCGGAATTATATAAAGCAAATGTTCCAGTTGGAATTGCAGTAGATGGTAGTGCATCTAATGACGGTTCTAATATGTGGGAAGAAGTAAGAAGGGCGTATCTTTTAAATCATTTAAAGTATGGAGATAAAGGATTGTCAGCTTATGAATTACTAAAAATGGCTACAAGAGGAGGAGCGAAGGTATTAGGGAGATATGATACAGGGTATATTGAAGTAGGAAAGGCAGCAGATATTATTGCTATAGATTTAAATGATGTAGCTTATGCAGGATGCCATGATCCTATAGTAGCTATAGTTTGTTGCGGCAATAGTAGCCTAGTTAAATATACTATGGTAAATGGAAGGATAGTGGTTAAAGATGGTATTCTTTTAACTATGAATACAGAAGATATAAGAATAAATGCGAATAAAGTAGCAAAAAAGATTATGGAAAAAAATAAAATAGCCAATAGTTAAGATTCTACAATAATTAATATTTATTTAAATTAAATATGGTTCTTAATCTAATAGGAAAAAGATTTGTTAGTAGTTTTGTAGATCAATAGTTTTATATTTAGTTTATTTATTTTGAGAACAGCTCTTTGTAGCTGTTTTTTTATTATGTATGAAAGTGAAATATTAATCTAAAAATTTATTAATATTATTAGCATTGATTTTCATTGAAGAGTAATAAAAGATGAGAAGAATGTAGTAATGAAAATTTAAAATTGTTTGCGCAACATAAGAAGAGACTTTCAAATATACTTTAGAAGGATTTTATACTCCAATGAAGAATAATAAACTTATGATTATGGCAGAGGAGGAATTTCATTGGGCAATTATAAGAGTTTAAAAAGTACATATGCTAAGTTCTTTTCGTTAGTTTTACTTTTTACATTCATTTTTTTAGCATTATTTTCAAATGTTACATTTTCTCTAGAAAATAACTCATCAAACTTTAATAATAAGTTAAAAAAGTATGAGAAATATTTAGAGATAAATAAGGAACCAATAAGTTTATCTAAAGGCAAAACTAGTTATTTATATAAATTTGTAGTTTCTACCAAAGAAGAATCGAAAAATTTGGTTTGGTTATCTTCTAATGAAGATATCGTTTCTGTTAATAATGAAGGTAAAATCACTACTTTAGGATATGGGAAAGCAAAAGTATATGCTATAGATAGCAGCACGAAATTTGTCTTTGAAGTATATGTAAAAGATTTAGGAGATGAAACTGCATCTATAAAAAGTGGTAAAAATGAAGAAAATGAAAACAGAGATATAGAAGTTAAAGATGATGAACTTCAGCTAAATAATGAAGAGAAAGAAAAAGTTAAAGGGGAATTCAGTGAGTTTGAAGAAAAGATAAAAAACTTAGATTTCAATGTACCACAGAATTACATATTAAATAGCGAAGCTTTTAAAGGTAAAGAGTATAAGGTGTTTATAGATCCTGGACATGGAGGATCAGAAACAGGTGCTATTGGATTAAATAGGCTGATGGAGAAAGACGTAACTTTAGATGTGAGCTTAAAGGTAAAAAATAAACTAGAAGCTCAAGGTATCAAAGTTCAGATAAGTAGAACTACAGATGTATTTATTGATCTTTCTCCAAGAGCGCAAATGGCAAATATTTTTGGAGCAGATGCTTTTGTGTCTATTCACTGTAATTCTTTTAGCGATAGAAGTACAAGTGGAACAGAAACCTATGTTTATACTGGCACTGGAGAAAGAATAAATGAAAGTAAAAAGTTAGCTACGCCAATACAAAATAATCTAATTAATAATCTTGGTTCTAAAAATAGAAAGGTTAAAAGTGCGGATTTCGCAGTTGTGAGAGAAACTTATATGCCAGCAGTTTTAGCTGAATTGGAGTTTATAAGTAATCCAACTATAGAGGAAAAAATGAGAACAGATAAATTTAAAGAAGATTGTGCTAATGCTATTGTAATAGGAGTTTTATCTTATTTAAAAAATCCTTCTGGAATAGTAATACCTCCTGCTGGAGAAGTAACACCTCCTACTGGAGAAATGATACCTCCAACTGTAGGAGAAACTGTAACTGGGGTCACCCTTAGCAAGGATACTGTATACTTAAAAAAAGATGATATAGTAGCAATTCAAGCACAAGTGGCTCCTCAAAATGCAGGAAATAAACAAGTAACATGGACTTCAAGTCATCCTTATGTTGCAATAGTAGATGCCTATGGTAATATAATAGGGAAAAGTGCAGGAACTACTACCATTACAGCAACAACAAAGGATGGAGGATTTAAGGCTTCAGCAACAGTAAATGTTAAAGGGAATGTAGTAGGAGAAAGAATTTTTGGAAGTAATGGATATTTAAGATCTTATGAGGCTTCAAAAAAAGGATGGCAAAATTCTGATTATGCAGTAATAGCTAGTGGAGCAGATTATCCAGATGCGTTATGTGCTGGACCATTAGCAAAAAAATATAATGCACCTATTTTATTAAGTGAACAAAAAATTTTAACTGAAGGTCTTAGAAATGAATTACAAAGATTAAAAGTTAAACAAGTATTTATTGTTGGAGGAGAAGGTGCTCTTAGCAAAGACACAGAAAATCAGATAAAAGCTTTAGGAATTAATATAAAGAGAATTGGCGGAGCTAATAGATATGAAACTTCAGTATTAATTGCAAAAGAAGTTGGAAATAGTGGTAAGATGGTTTTTGCTACAGGTTTAGATTATCCAGATGCATTGTCTATTGCACCAATAGCGGCAAATTTATCAATGCCTATAGTATTAGTTGGTAAAAATAATATTGATAGAGTTGTAAAAGAGTATGTAGATAGTCAAAATATTCAGCAAAGTTATATAGTTGGAGCAGAGGGCGTTATTAGTGAGCAAGTAGCATCAAATCTTCCAGCAGTGAAGAGATTAGGTGGAAATAATAGATATGACACTAACAAAGCTATCATTAATGAGTTTAAATCAACTATAAATTTTTCAAACGTATATGTTGTAACTGGAATGGATTATCCTGATGCACTATCAGGTTCAGCATTAGCAGCTAAGGGTGGACATCCTATAATTTTAACTCATCCAAAAGAAGCTACTGCGAGAGGAATAATAGAAAGTAATCTATGGTCAATAAATAAAGCTTATGTATTTGGATCTAGTGCTTTAGTTCCAAACGATATATTAGATATTAGTTATATAACTGTAAAGTGATATAACTGAGAAAAAGTAATCTGATTTAGCAATCTAATATTTAGCTAAAGATGATGTTTTCTAACAATAGATATAGACATGTATTCTAAAATTTTATATAAAAAAATAAAGTAGGCAATAACTATTCTACTTTTATATTAATAGAAAAGGTAAGCAATAAATATCTACTAAGATTTAAGTTAAATAAAAATAATACGAAAAATATAACAAAAACTGCAACTTTTAGGTTGCAGTTTTTGTCTGTTTGGTGTACTATTTATATGATTTCACATATAATAATTTACATATATAACCATAAATGGATGGAATATATACACTAAATATTCCTAAGATAATATCTTTGTATTCTAATTATTTAACCTTCTAAAACACATAATTAGTTTATATTTCTAAAATGTACAAATCAAATAACAGTATGATAAAAAATTAAAAATTGATTTATATTTATTAAAATTATCATAGGCTTTTAAGGCGTATTTTAACTTGTTTATAAGTTCTATATTTTCATAAAGGCTTTACTCAACAGTATTGAGAAATAAAATTTTGTCGGTAATTTGTTTAAAATAAGTTAAGATTTAATGCTAAAATCCTATATAAAAGCGAAAGGAAACTTTTTAAACTTTTTAAATATATTTAGAAGGATTTTATAATTTTATGAAGAATAAAAAACTTATGCTGAGGGGCAAGGAGGGATTTCATTGGATAATTATAAAAATTTAAAAAGTAAATATACTAAGTTTTTTTCATTAGTTTTACTTTTTACATTTATTTTTTCAACACTTTTTTCAAATGTTACATTTTCCTTAGAAAATAATTCGTCAAATTTTAATAATGAGTTAAAAAAATATGAAAAATATTTAGAAATAAATAAGGAGCCAATAAGTTTATCCAAAGGTGATAATACTTATTTATATAAATATGTGGTTTCTACAAAAGAAGATGCAAAAAAATTAGTTTGGTTGTCTTCTAATGAAGATATAGTTTCAGTTGATGGTTTAGGAAAGATTAGTGCTTTAGAATATGGAAAAGCTAAAATATATGCTATAGATGATAGTACAAAATATGTATTTGAAATATATGTAGAAGAAGTAGAAAATGAATCTGTATCTGTAAAAAGTTATAGTGGTGATGAAGAAGAAAATGAGAATATTAAAAATAAAGATAGTGGACTTGAATTAAATGATGAACCATTAGAAAAAGTTAAAGGTGGATTTAGTGAATTTGAAGAAAAGATAAAGAGCTTAGACCTTAATGCACCACAGAGCTACATAGTAAACAATGCAAATTTCAAAGATAAAGAATATAAAGTATTTATAGATCCAGGACATGGTGGATCAGATCCAGGTGCCATTGGATTAAATAAGTTAACAGAAAAAGAAGTTACTTTAGCTGTAGGAATGAAAGTCAAAAGTAAATTAGAAGCTCAAGGGATTAAAGTTCAAATAAGTAGAGCCACAGATGTATTTGTTGATCTTTCTCCAAGAGCACAAATGGCAAATATTTTTGGAGCAGATGCTTTCGTGTCTATTCATAATAATTCATTTGGTGATAGAAGCGTAAGTGGAACAGAAACTTATGTTTATACTGGTACTGGAGAAAGAATAAATGAAAGCAAAAAGTTAGCTGGATTAGTACAAAATAATCTTCTCAATAATCTTGGTTCTAAAAATAGACAAGTTAAAAGTGCAGATTTTGCAGTTATTAGACAAACCTATATGCCAGCAATTTTAGCTGAATTGGAGTTTATAAGTAATCCAACTGTAGAAGAAAAAATGAGAACAGATAAATTTAGAGAAGATTGCGCTAATGCCATTGTAGCAGGAGTTTTATCTTATTTAAAAGATTCTTCTGGAACGGTAACACCTCCAACTGGAGGAGAGGCTGTAACTGGTGTTACTCTTAATAAGGATACTGTATATTTAAAGAAAGATGATACAGTGGCAATTCAAGCACAAGTAGCTCCTCAAAATGCAGGAAATAAACAAGTAACATGGACTTCAAGTCATCCTTATGTTGCAGTAGTAGATGCCTATGGCAATATAATAGGAAAAAGTGCAGGAACTACTACTATTACGGCAACAACGAAAGATGGAGGATTTAAGGCTTCAGCAACAGTACATGTTAAAGGTAATGTAGTAGGAGAAAGAATTTTTGGAAGTAATAGATATTTAACATCTTATGAGGCTTCAAAAAAAGGATGGCAAAATTCTGATTATGCAGTAATAGCTAGTGGAGTAGATTATCCAGATGCGTTATGTGCTGGGCCACTGGCAAAAAAATATAATGCACCTATTTTATTAAGTGAACAAAAAATTTTAACTGAAGGTCTTAAAAATGAATTACAAAGATTAAAAGTTAAACAAGTATTTATTGTTGGAGGAGAAGGTGCTCTTAGCAAAAATACAGAAAATCAAATAAAAGCTTTAGGAATTAATATAAAGAGAATTGGCGGAGCTAATAGATATGAAACTTCAGTATTAATTGCAAAACAAGTTGGAAATAGTGGTAAGATGGTTTTTGCTACAGGTTTAGATTATCCAGATGCATTGTCTATTGCACCAATAGCAGCAAATTTATCAATGCCTATAGTATTAGTTGGTAAAAATAATATTGATAAAGTTGTAAAAGAATATGTGGGTAGTCAAAATATTCAGCAAAGCTATGTAGTTGGAGCAGAAGGTGTTATTAGTAAACAAGTAGCATCAAATCTTCCGGTGGTGAAGAGATTAGGTGGAAATAATAGATATGACACTAATAAAGCTATCATTAATGAGTTTAAATCAACTATAAGCTTTTCAAACGTATATGTTGCAACTGGAATGGATTATCCTGATGCACTATCAGGTTCAGCGTTAGCAGCTAAGGGTGGACATCCTATAATCTTAACTCATCCAAGAGAGGCTACTGCAAGAGGAATAATAGAAAGTAACCTATGGTCAATAAATAAAGCTTATGTATTTGGGTCTAGTGCTTTAATTCCAAATGATATATTAGATATTAGTTATATAACTGTAAAGTAGTATAACCACAAAAAAGCAGATTGATTTATCAATTTGCTTTTTTTGTTTAAATTTAACAGGTGTACTAACAATTAATAGGGGAAAAATAATAAAAAAAGCTAGAGGTGATAATATGAAGAAAATAGTATTTGGTATAATAGTTTGTCTTATATTCAGTATTAATAGCATTGTATTAGCAAAGGATAAACCACCTACAGTGGAAATAAATCCACCTAGATTAGTTAGTGCTCCTACTTATAATGCTATAGTGGAGCCTAAGGAAGTAAAGTATACTAATGATTACATAGAAGTGGATTTAAAGATACCAGTGATAACTTATAATAACAAGGTTACAGAGAAAATTATGAATGATAAAATAGAAAAGCCCATTATGGATTTAAAAAACTCTACAGAAAAAGAGGCAAAGGAATTTTTTAATACTAAAGAAAAAGATCAGCCTTTTATGAAATATAATGTAACATCAGATTATGAAGTGACGTATAATCAAGGCAATGTATTAAGTGTAGTAGTAACTTTATATAACTATACAGGTGGAGCTCATGGCAACACAGAAAAAATAGCTTATAATTTTGATTTAAATACCGGTAAAACAGGATATTTAAAAGATTTCCTTTATGAAGAAGATAATTATAGAAAGGTTATCTTAGATGAAGTTAGGAATCAAATATCCAAGGAACCAGATAAATATTTCAAGGATATATTAAATACATTACATGGAATTCCATATGATCAAAATTTTTATTTAACTAAGGATGGAATAGTGATTTATTATCCATTGTATGATATTGCTCCGTATGTTGCAGGTATTCCTGAGTTTAAAATCCCCTATTCAAAATTCAAACATGGACTTAAAAAAGATGTAAGTATTAAAAGTGATAATGTTAGTATTGAAAAAGAGCAATCTGTTAAAAAGAGAGAAAACTATAGTGAATATTTATACTATCCACAAATTAAAAATTTAGATAATCCTATTATAGAAAAACAAATAAATACTATTATAACCAAAGATATTAGCAATTTTACTAAAGATGTGAAAAAGAAAGCCGAATTAAGTAAGGGGAAGCTAAATATATATAATAGGCCTGTTACATGGGGTGCATCAGTTTATTCAGATGAATATTTTGTTAATCCAGATTTAATTAGTATAGATATAACTTATTCGGCAAATGATGGAAGTACAATTAATTATATACTTTATAATAAAGGCTATAATTTTAATTTAATTACTGGAGAGAATTATAAACTTTCTGATGTTTTTAAAAAAGGTACTGATTATGTTACTTTAATAAATACAGAAATAAATAATCAAATTGAAAATATTATTAAAAGTTCAGAGTATAAATATAATTATAACTTTAAAACTATTAAAGCAGAACAGCCATATTACATTTATAGAGGAAACTTAGTAATTTTATTTGAAGCAGGGGAAATACTTTCAAAGGATTTTGGAGCTCCAAAATTTTATATACCACTTTATAAATTTGGTGATAAAATAAATCCACAATTTATAGAACATTAAAGAGCGTGATCTTGTCACGTTCTTTTATATAAATATAAATTTTGATAAAAAATATTGCTTAAGTAATTATTTATTGAACATAATTTGATATAATTAAACTTATTATGAAAATTATCTTTCTCATTCTTATTAAAAATACAACATAAATAGCTAAATATTATCAAAAAGTATCTTTTAATAGTAAAAAAAATTTTTCAAACAAGAGATATCATATTTTATAAGAGTTAATAGAGAAAAATAGATTATATATGTAGCTTACAAATTATGTAAAATGTGATATAATAAACTTACTTTAGATGGAGGGGATGAAAGAAATGTACAAGTTTTCAAATTCCATAGTTATACCAAAGAAATTAGAAGACATATTTAACTTATTTGTGGAATTAAAGGTTTTTTCAATAATATGGGATCACATTTTAAATATGGAGAAATTATCTGAAGAACCTCTAGGAGAGGGAACCAAGCTTAGGAGTATAATGCTAAGTGATGATATTGAATTGCAATCTACAGCAGAAATTATAGATTTTATTACTAATAAAATATTTACTATTAAGAGTAAAAGAGGAGGAGTGCAAACTATATATAAATATAGTTTTGAGAAGTTAGATGAAGGAACCTTAGTTCAATATTTAGCAGAAGTAAATTTTGATAATTTTCAAGAAGATTTAGCAGAGCAAATATTCGAGGTAATTAAAGAAGATGATCTTAATCATTTAGAAAAACTTCAAAATTATTTTACGGATGAGTTAGTTTGCTGTGTATCTTAAAAATATGCAAGATAAATATCTTGCATATTTTTTTATGCCTATATAATATATCTATTATATAGATAAACTACCTTAAAAATTAATGTATAACTGAATATAGTTACACCTTTAAATATTTTAATTTTCAATTTATAATGTAAAATTCACAATTATGGTTAAAATTAATTTTTTACTAGCAATATATTGCTAATTTTTCTACCTCTGGGGAACTTAATCAATGGAGAATTTAAAATGGAAAATTGACAACTCATAGGCCCCCTCAAGATGTTGGACACTTCGTTCAAATGACCATACAATAAAAAGTAAGATTAAGGGGGAGAACTATGAGCATAAAATTTACAAGAAAATTTACAGAAGAAGAACGAGTTGCAATTGTTAAGGAGGCATTAGAGTATGGAAGCAATGCTTTAGTTGCTACAAAATATGATATTAATCCTAAATTGCTTTCAACGTGGAAAGGGAATTATAGGAGATATCAACAAACATTGAAACCAAAGGAACCTAAAGAAGAAAATATAATTGTGAATTATAAGAAAGAGTATAAAAAACTTGTTGAAGAAAATAAACAGAAAGACCTAGAAATAGCAGTATTGAGAGATTTGTTAAAAAAAAAGAAAATGAAATAGATTATTATGAATATGCAGAGGAATGGATAGCATGTGGAGCACCAGTATCAAGTATTCTTAGAATACTTGGACTGAATAAGTCTACATACTATCGAAGGAAACAAAGTAAAAAGCATGAAAATATAGTAGTTAAAAAGAAAGAAGGAATTATTCCTGGATTTAGCTACAATATTGATAATGTAAAAATAAGTGACTTAATGATACAAAAGTATATTATGGAAATAAAGTCCTGTGACTATGGACGACACTATGGCTACAAGAAGGTTACGGCAGTTCTTAAGCGAAAGTATTGCTTAAGGATAAACAAGAAAAAGGTGCATAGGTTAATGACAGTATTAGGGATGATACAAAAATCTAAAGAACCAGTTACTAGGTATAAACGTATTTGCAAAAATCACTTAGTTAAACAGTCTAATCAACTTTGGGAGATGGATACGAAGTATGTCTATATTGCTGGTACACGTGAAGTTGCCTATTTAGCTTCAATTATTGATGTTTTTGATAGAAGTATTATAGCATGTAAGCTATCACTTTCTGCTAATGCTGAGGCAGCACAAGAAGTATTGCTTACGGCATTGTACAACAGAGGTATCAAAGATGCTGCCGACGGACTTACTGTCCGTACAGACAATGGTTCACAGTTTATAGCTCATGGCTTTGAAAAGTTATGTATAAAAGAAAAGACGATTCATGAAAGGATCCCAGTACATAGCCCAAACTATAATGCACATATAGAGTCATATCATAGATATCTTCAAGATGAGTGCCTAGCTGGTAAGATATTTAATAGTTTAGAAGAGGCGGAAGCCATCATTGATAAATATGTATATGGATATAATACGATACGAGTTCATTCATCAATAGATTATAGAACTCCTGATGAGTTCTATAATCTAAAAAATTGTAACTTTAAGAATGAGCTAGTAATTAGCATATAGTGTCCCATTTGAGGGGGCCAATCCGACAATTTTGGTGGAAATTAATTCTTACAAATTAATTTCTTTAAATAGATTTTCCAATAAAAATGACTGCGTCACTTTGAAAAGAAATAAATTTAGAACTTCTCTTATAAAAGAGAAGTATCAATAATTCTCTATTGTTAATCGTCAATTCTCAATTGTATAAGGGTTCTATTAAGGTGCAGTATGCTTTGGAACAAGAACTATTTATTTAACTAAAATAATGAAGATAGATAATACAACTAAATTCTACTGCGAAAAAGTGATTGCCTCATTTCAAAAATAAATAATTTTAAATTTCTCAGCTTTTGCTGAGGAATATTCGCAATTGTGAATTAATTTAATAGTTCAGTTTAAATTTATATATTTATAATAGTATTAAAGGAGTTATTTTTATGAAAAGAATAGTTGCCATTAATAGTAGCAAGAGAAAAGGAAATACTTATAATTTGTTAATAAATATAAAAGAGAAGCTTTTAAAAGAAGAAATGGAAGTAGAAATAATTAATTTATTTGATTATAGCATAAGTGAATGTAGAGGATGTTTTAATTGCATAACAAAAGATAAATGTCATATAAAAGATGATACAGAGATAATAATAAATAAATTATTAAGTTGTGATGGAATTATTTTAAGCTCACCAGTTTATATGTCCTCTATAACAGGAAAATTAAAGGTTTTTATTGATAGAACTTCAAAATGGTTTCACAGACCAGAACTAGTTAAAATACCCATATTAACAGCAGCTACTACTGCTTCATCTGGATTAAGGGCTACTATAAAACTAATGAAAAAAACTGTCATTGCTTGGGGTGCTATTCCAGCAGGCAGTATAACTAGAAATATAAAAAATATAAACAATGAAGTAAAAGATGATGAATTAAAGAATTTCAAAGAACTTCTTAATAGTTCAAGTAGAAAATATAAACCTACAATGGATGTGCTAATAAATTATCAAGTTCAACGAGCTTTAGCTAATAAAGTCCTTCCATTAGATAAAATTTATTGGAAAGAGAAAAATTACAATGGAGATTATTATTTTAATTGCAAAGTAAACATTTTTAAAAAAATAATAAGCAAAACTTTTTATAATTCTTTTTCAAAGAAAGTAAAGCCCATTAATAATATTCAATATGATGAAGAAAATAAGGTATTAAGTCAAAATAGAACATATAATTAAAATAATTATATGTAACAAAAATTTCCATTTTGTAATATTATATAAGTGAATTACTTTATATATGGAGGAATCTATGCAAGATAAAAGTCCTAATAATATCATAGGTCCTGATATAAATGAATATAGAGGTGATGTAGATTATACATTATTAGCAACTAGAACACCATATTGTTATGTACGTGCGTCTGGTTCAGGAACAGGAAGATTTAGAGTTGATAGAAGATTTTTTGAGTATGTTAGAGGGCTTAGATCAGTAGGAATATTAAGCGGTGCATATCATTATGCGGTACCTTCCTATGATTTAAGTACTGCTGATTCACAATGTGATGATTTTATTAGAATACTCCAAGATGCATATGGCCCAGGAAGATATGGTGATATGTTTCCAGTAGTAGATGTAGAAGCGCCAATAGACAAATCAATTTCTACTGATGCACTATTAGATTGGGTAGATAGATTTAGAAAAAGATTTGAAAGAAAAACTAGAAGAATATTAATGCTTTATACTGGTTCTTTTTTTATTGATCTTTATAACAATTTTTATCATTCAAGAAAAGGTTATATATTATCTGATATGCCTCTTTGGATTGCAATGTACCCAGAAATTCCAGGTAATCCGCCTTATCCAAGAGATGCAGGAGGATGGACTAGGTGGACAATATGGCAATTTACTGAAAATGGAACCATGCCAGGTATAAATCCTCCAGTAGATTTAAATTATGGTCCTACTAATCTAGATTACTTAACACCACCTAGAGATGTTAGAAACTTAAAAGCTTATGGTGATGACAAAAACATCTATTTATCTTGGGACAGAAATACTGATGTAGACTTAAATGGATATAATATATTCTTAGGCGCTGAATATGTAGGTACTGTAGGAAAAAATGTTACCAGTCATACTATAAGACTTTGGTATCCAAATAAAAATGCTAGATATGAAGTTGGAATTGAAGCTTTCGATGTAACTGGTGATTTTTCTCAAAACAGAACAAAAACTATAGTAATGCTTAGGCAAGCTTATGATGACATAGAAAGTGATCATAGTGGTGCAAGACAGGAAAAAGAAGAGTCCAAATGTCTTTCAGAGGATTATAATCAACAAGATTCTATGGAAAATGATAAATATCCTGAGGATCATAAGAAAGAATATAGTGGTTATAAAAAAGATATAGAGGTTGAAAATTACGATAAAAAGCATAATGAATATAAAAAAGATGCGAACCGTAAAGAGGATAGTAAAGATTGCAGTTGTTACAAAAAACATATGGAATTTAACTATGATAAAGAACAAAATAGTTATAAAAAAGATATAAAGCCTATAAGTTACGATGAAGGTTATAGTGATTATAAAAAGGACATAAAATCTGATGATTGTGATAGAGCGTATAATTATTATAGGAGTTATATGAAACTTGAAGATTTCAATAAAAAAGATATGAGATTTCAAAATTCTAGTAAATGTTATGATAATTACTATCAAGATGCAGAAAATGATGATTCTTATAATATAGAATATAATAAATTAGATAAAGTTTACGAAGACCATCAGGATTACAGTGATGAAAAAGCTTATAATAATTGTTATAGAAGCAAATATGAGATATATTATGATGAAAATGATGACCTTTATTATTATCCTGTTAAAGTAGTACATCCACAGAGATATATGGAAAAAAGAGCTGAAAATAAAATACAGTATTCTCCTGTATTTAAATATACTTTGGAAGAAGAAGAAAATGAATTTGATGACTTTGAGTATGAAAGCGAGCCTAACATACAGGTATCCAATATAAATACAAACGAATTTGATGACTTTGAATATAAAATGAAGCCTAATATACAGGTATCTAATATAACTAGAAATGAATTTGATGACTTTGAATATGAAATGGAGCCTAATATACAGGTATCTAATATAACTACAAATGAATTTGATGACTTTGAATATAAAATGGAGCCTAATATACAGGTATCTAATATAACTACAAATGAATTTGATGACTTTGAATATGGAATGGGGCCTAATATACAGGTATCTAATATAACTAGAAATGAATTTGATGACTTTGAATATGAAATGGAGCCTAATATACAGGTATCTAATATAACTACAAATGAATTTGATGACTTTGAATATAAAATGGAGCCTAATATACAGGTATCTAATATAACTACAAATGAATTTGATGACTTTGAATATAAAATGGAGCCTAATATACAGGTATCTAATATAACTAGAAATGAATTTGATGACTTTGAATATGAAATGGAGCCTAATATACAGGTATCTAATATAACTACAAATGAATTTGATGACTTTGAATATAAAATGGAGCCTAATATACAGATATCTAATATAACTAGAAATGAATTTGATGACTTTGAATATGAAATGGAGCCTAATATACAGGTATCTAATATAACTAGAAATGAATTTGATGACTTTGAATATGAAATGGAGCCTAATATACAGGTATCCAATATAACTAGAAATGAATTTGATGACTTTGAATATGAAATGGAGCCTAATATACAGGTATCCAATATAACTACAAATGGATTTTACGACTTTGAATATGAAATGGAGCCTAATATACAGGTGTCCAATATAACTACAAATGAATTTTACGACTTTGAATATGAAATGGGACCTAATATACAGGTATCAAATATAACTGTAAATGATTTTTATGATTTTGAATATGAAGTGGAGCCTAACATCCAGGTATCTAATATAATTACAGATAAATTTGATAGCTTTGAATATAAAATGAAGCCTGATATTAAAGTGTCTAATATAACTACAATGGACTATGGTGAAGAATTTGAATTTGCACGAGGTTACTATGATGATGATTTTGGGGATTATGAGATAAATGATTATAGAGATGAAGAGTTTTATGATAACTATAACAGTGAACACATAATACAGTATAGCAAAAAAAATAATGAAGAAATATTTGAAGATAATATCTTAGATAATTATGTAGATAAAAAAATACAAGAAGAGGACATTACTGAAAATAGGATTAATCTTTATGCTCTATATAATTATAATGAGGAAGATTATACTGAATATGAAAGACATATAGATGGTGAATATAATTATGATATAGAATATGAAAGTGAAAATGAAATAGAAAATGATACTAAAAATGAAGATGAATATAAAATGGAAGAAAAATACACAGAAAATGAAGATGAATATAGAGGAGAAGAAGAACCTACAGAAAATGAAGATGAATATAAAAGAGAAGAAGAATGTACAGAAAATGAAGATGAATATAAAAGAGAAGAATGTACAGAAAATGAAGATGAATGTAAAAGAGAAGAAGAATGCATAGAAAATAAAGATGAAAATAAAAAGAGAGAAGAAGATGCAGAAAATAAAGATAAAGATGAAAATGAAATAGAAGAAGAATATAGGGAAAGCAAAAATGGGGATGCAATTGAATATTTTGAGGAAGATTTAGGTGAGCATAAGACAGAACCCAGCATGGAAAATGAAAGTAAAGATGAGAGAGAATATTGTGCAAAAAATGAGAGTGAAGATGATATAGAACGTAATAGTAGAAAAGAATATAGGGACTTTAAAGATGAATATCACTATCAATATTTAAAAGAGGATAAAAAAATGTTAGAAGATTGGGATGGTATTCATTACAAGCATTGGTATGAAAATAATCATCGTAAAGATAATGACAAAAAGAAAAAGAAAAAATATCATAAAAAGCATAAAAGATAACTAAAGAAGTACCCTGATAATCAGGGTATTTTTTTAGTATATAAATAATTATAAAAAAATACATAAATAATTTTTAGATATTTCATTGATTAAAGATCAATATAATGCTTTCCCTCCTCATTTTTAATATGAATTTAAGAAATGTTAATTATGATTTATTCTTGAAGGTAATATTAATTATTACAAACTCACTATTTGAAGCTACTCTTATAGGCGGACCCCAAGTACCATAGCCAGAAGACACAACTAAATTAAAATCATCAATTTTATGAAGACCATATCTATAAGGATACATTAAGTCTACTAGTACCTGATTAATAAAAAATTGACCATTATGAGTATGACCAGAAAGCTGTAAATCGATATTGTTTTTTATATTCAAATCACTGTCTAGCGGTTTATGATCCAATAATATAATTGGTTTACTCTTGTCTATATTAGAAATTACATTAGATAAGTCTTTTCTTAAGTAATTTATATCCGTAGATGAAAAATCATTTCTGCCAACTATGTAAATGTCTTCTATTTTTATATATTCATCAATTAATAAATTTATAGTTTCATAGCTAGATTTAATTTCTTCCATGGTTCCATATTGATATTCATGATTGCCTATAATACCATAAACGCCATATTTACTTTTGATATTTGCTAATCCTTCCTTCATTTTTATTATGTATTCTTTAGGCGTGGATTCATCAAAAAAATCTCCTCCTAGCAAAACTAAATCTACATCTTCTTTATTTATTTTATCTATAAGTTTAAAAAAATCTTTATCATTAATTCCTACACCTAAATGTACATCTGAAAGGAAGACTACTTTTAAGGTATTAAGCTCAGATGGTTTTGAAATATCTATATTATAAATAGTGGTTTTTATAGTACGGCTATTAAAATAGCCAAGAGAAATAATAATACCTATTATAATAAAAACAAATACACCATTAAGATATATTGTTCTTAAGAATCCCCTTAATCTTTCAGATTTAGGAGCAAATTTTTTATATATAAATTTTATTAATGCAAAGATGGGAAGGAATAATATTAAATAATAAAGAACACCTAAATAAAAGCATCCTATAGTTAATAGTGGCAAAAATAAATAATAGGGTAAAATACTTTTACCAAAGGTAGCAATAACATAACAAAGAGCAATAGTCCAAAAGATATAATAAAAAATTCTCTCACTTAAGGAAGAAAAATAATGACTGATAGATGTATATATTTTTTTACTTATATAATAATTTATCATAATGAAAACTAATGCAAGTAAAATCACTGAAAATATATTTTTAAGAAATACTGTCATATCCATAATTTTTCCTCCTTTTTTTCAGTTATCTTATTAGGTTATTATTAGCTATTTTAGGTAAATAAATGTATTTATATATAAATTTATTAGATAATTCAAATAAATGTATAAATGATAAAAAATATGTTAAAATAACTATACAAAAAGTTAAATGGAGTGATGTACTTGGAATATTTAATTTTAGAAACAGAAGATGAGAGAATAAAGTTACCTGTAAATAAATTTAAGGGGTTCTCTGATTATGAGCACAAAGTAAAATTATCAATGAGTGAAGAGGAAATATTAGAAGTAGTTCAATTTGGAGCTGAAAATGAATATGCTGAAGTGAAAAAACTTTCACGAAATAATTGTTGTGAAGATAATAAGTCTACTGTGTACAAATTAGAAAATTTTGATATAAAAACAGATAGCACTACTTATGAAGAGCTTTTATATTATAAAAGTGGAGAAGAAGGCTATGAGTATGATTATGTGGAAGAATATGATGAAGAAGATGAAGAGGATTATGAGGAAAAGTTTAATATTGGATATAGATATATAGAAGACGAAAAAGATTTAGATAAAGATTTTGGAGAAGGCGACTTTGATTCAAAAACTTTATATATAATACAATGTGAATGTGGAGATTGGGAAATATTTATAGACTAAAAGCTGACAGAATAAAATCTGTCAGCTTTTTTTATGGAAATTAAAATAGTGTATAAATTAAATTTATGATTATTATAAGAAAAGTAATTGCAATAATTACCCAATATGTTGAAATATAAGTAAGGTAATGAAAATATATATACTTCATAAAAATTCATTATTTCATATTTAAGCATCAAATTTATATGATTGATTAATTAAATAATAGTTGACAAATAATACAATTAAAAACTATAATAGGAATATAACCAATAAAAAGGAGGTAGGAAAATGTTAAGTAATAATAATTTACATGAAGCTAAACTTAATAGAAATACAAATTATACCCTACCTCAATATAGGTTTTTAAAAGCAATTTAAGGTTTTATGTTTGTGATTAAGTCCTAGGGTATTCCTAGGACTTTTTATATGCATAAATAAAATAGCTATATCTATTTCTAAGGAGGAATGGATATAGCTATTTATTTTTTATATAGATTTTAAGTAAAATATCAGCCATCAATTATAAAAATATTAATTGATAAGGCAAGCAATAAGAGAATGTATGAAGAGGTGAGAAAAATGATTGAACTTCGTTATCCTCAAATAGAAGAGGCAGAAGAATATTTAAGAATTTTAAAAGATGGAAAGTACGAATTTTATCATGCAGCTATTCCAGAGGATGTTGAAGAAGAAATTAAATGGATTAAAAGAAGAGAGTACAAAAGAAAGAATAATCTCGAGTATAATTATTCTATAATTTATAGAGGAATTTTAGTGGGAGGGTGTAACATTAAAATATTTCGAGAGGCACCACATATAGGAGAACTAGGATATTTCATAGATACAAATTATTTTAATAAAGGAATTGCATCAGAAGTCGTAGCTAAGCTGGAGAAAATAGCCCTTGAAGAACTAAAATTAGTTAGGCTTGAAATAAGGATGGACCCAAGAAATAAGGCTAGTGAAAAGGTTGCAATTAAAAATGGTTTTCTTAAAGAAGGACTATTGAGAAAAGTTTTAGAATTTCAGGGAGAATATTATAATAATCTACTATATTCTAAGGTAAGGTGAAAATTATTATGAGTATGAGGAGTTTTAAAATTTGTAAATTAAGGACTCTGTTAGAGAAATAGAAAAAGAAAATTATAGTGCAATTGAAGAGTTTTGGTTAGGTGTAAAAAGAATAGGTACTACCTATGATGACGAACCTATAATGATGGAAGTGATAAATAGTATGCGAGATGTTTTACTAAATAAGGGATATAGTATAGCTTATGAAAATTTTCCATTAGGACATGATTATTTAGGCTGGGGTGAAACAGTAGCTACAGGACTTATAGCTTTAATTGGAATATAGCTGAGAGGCATAAAGTTAATTTTTAATTTCAGATGAAGTTTCAAATTACTATAAAACTAAATTAAAGGAGAGTATTATATGAATTTTAAATTTGAATCTACAACCATTGAAAAGATTTCAGAATTAATGGCGGAATATATAAAGACATTGTCATCGCCCTTTGATTCCTTTTTAGAAGACCATATAATAGCATCAGATTTTTATAAAATAGTTAAAGATTCAGTAGATATAGGCTATTTCTCAATTTTTGAAAAAAAGCTACTAACTCAATTTTATGTGAAATTTAAATATTTAAAATATGCGCAAGAAGTTTTTAGTTATATACTTGATAAATTTTCAATAGAAGGAGCTTATGTATGTGCCGCAGATGAATTATTTTTGAGCTGCATTTGTGATGTAAAAAATAAGGAGATAAAAAATCAAGCATACTTTTTTCAAGATAATAAAGAGAATCCTGAACCAGTGAAACCATATGATGGTGGAGTTTTAAGATTAGCAGAAAGTGAAGACATAGAAATAATAAAGGGAATCAGTGGAGATTTTTTGAGGACGTTCCTAAGCAAGATGCGGAGAAAGAAATATTTATCTTTACTGAAGGAGAAGAGGTTTTAGGCTTTGGTATAACTGAAAGAGGACAAGTATTACAGGGCTACACAAGCATAGGAATGTTCACAATTGTAGCATATAGAAAAAAAGGCATAGGTAAAGCCATAATAACTAAGCTAAAAAAATTATGTTATGAGAATGGAGAAATTCCTATATGTGGTTGTTGGTATTATAACATCAATTCTAAAAAGACCTTAGAAAGTTGTGGTTTTGTAACAAAGACTCGTTTACTAAAGGTAAAGTTCATTTAAAAATAATAGGAAACAGGGATAATATATTGAATATATATTTTAAAAATATTGCAGCAGATAATTGGAGAGAAGCTATTGCTCTAAAGATAGCTAAGGAGCAAGAGGCATATTTACCTCATTCTAACTTGATTTCAATTGCAGAATCTAAATTTTATCCTAAGTGGACAACTCTAGGTATATATAAAGATGAAGATATTATTGGATTTTCTATGTATGGTCCAGAAGACGAGAGGGATAAAGAAATATGGTTGATTCGATATATGATTGATGAAAAATATCAAGGACAAGGTTACGGTAAATATGCACTAGAAAAATTAATAGAAAAAATTAAAGAAGAAACTAGATGTGATAGGATTTGCTTAAGTTTTCATCCAGAGAGTAGATCAGCAGGAAAGCTTTACTCTGGTTTAGGCTTTAAGCAGTTTATTACTGGATTCGAAGCGGATGATGAGATTTTTTATAAATTAGAAATTGAATAAAAAGAGGGGTAAAATATGGGAATATGTAAATTAGAAATAATAAATTTTTTAGAGTTAAGTGGGAACTTGGTCTATTTAAAAAAGTTAGGAAGCGAATATCTTGAGGAATACTGTGAATGTTTTAAGAATGCCAGCATTGAATCAAGTGTTTTTACTGGAACAAAGGAGTTGTATACGAAATCTAATTTAGAAGGTTTCTTAAATACAATTGAAAATGATAGCAATCGAGCAGACTTTTTAATATTTTCTAAAAATTCTAACAAAATTGTTGGTGAAGTTGTTATTAATGAGGTAAGTGTAAAAGATAGAAGTGCTAATATAAGGATAGCTATTAATAAAAAAGAAGATTTTAATAAAGGATATGGAAGTGAAGCTATGATTTTAGCACTAAATTATGGTTTTGGAATGTTTAATCTTCATAGAATTGAATTAAGTGTGTTTGAATTTAATGAAAGGGCAATCCGTGTTTATAAGAAATTAGGATTTGTAAAAGAAGGAATTAAAAGAGATAGTTTGTATTTTAATCATAAATATCATAATGAAATTATAATGAGTATTTTAGAAGAGGAATTTAAACAATTATATATAAATTATGATGAGGATTTGAAAAATTTATTGTAATTTATAGAGATGTAAATTAAATGAAAGATTAAAGACATATTATTTATATGTAGGTTATAAAATAATTAAAATCAACTTCTGTACAAGCAGGTACAGGAGATATATTAAGGAGAGATAAGAATGGAAGTTATTTTAAAAGAAATTAATAGAGACAACTGGGAAAAGTGCATTGAACTTCAAGTAGAGGAGAACCAAAGAAAATTTGTAGCTTCAAATTCCTATTCATTATTGGAATCTAAATATGAGGATTATTGTTATCCAATGGGTATATATGATGGAGAAACCATGGTGGGATTTTTAATGTATAGCTTTGATAATGATACTAACAATTGGTGGATGTGCAGACTAATGACGGACAAGCAATATCAAGGTAAAGGATATGGTAGAAAGGCTATAGGATTACTAATTGATTTATTAAAAAAAGAAAAGGGAAATATAAAACTTTATACTAGCTTTGAACCAGAAAATGCTGTTGCTGACAAATTATATGAAAGTATAGGATTTAGAAAAACTGGAGAAATAGCTTGGGGAGAGGTGGTTATGGAGATACAGTTATAGTTAAAGGAGAAGATATTATGAGCTATAATTTTTGGAAAGGTGAAAAAATTGGACTTAGAGCAGTAGAATTAAAAGATGCAGAAAATTATTATAAATGGTTCTATGATTACGATTGTGAAGCTGATAGATACTGTGATGAAATACATTTTCCAAGAAACTGTGAAGCAATGAATGATATGGTTGAGAAAAAGTCAAAAGCAGCACCAGAAAATGATGAATTTACATGGATTATAGAAAATAGTGATGGAATAGCAGTAGGAAATATAAATACTATAAATTGTAATAGTAGAATAGGAACCTTTGGATATGGATTAGGTATATCAAGAGAATACTGGGGAAAAGGATATGCAAAGGAAGCTATAAAAATAATACTAAGATATTATTTTAGAGAATTAAGATATCAAAAGGCTACTGTTTATGTGTACTCCTTCAATGAAAGATCAATGAAGCTCCATGAAGCCTTAGGATTTAAAAAAGAAGGGGTAATTAGAAGAATGGTATATACTAATGGAAACTATTATGATGAAGTAATCTATGGAATGACTAGCGGAGAGTTTGATGAGATAGATGAAAAGCTTGAACTATGCTAAAGATAAACAAAAGATAAAAGCATCTAAAATAAAGATCAAGCAGGAGTAATTAAATTTATACTTATTAAACTTAGGGGTTATGAATATGAAACGGATAATGATTTTAGGTTCACCAGGCTCAGGAAAGTCAACATTAGCTAAGAGCATAGGAGAAATAACTGGCATAGAGGTAATTCATTTAGATACTCTATTTTGGGCGCCAGGATGGGTTAAGGTTCCTAGTGAAGAATTTGAAGAGAGAGTTAAAAGCTATGCTGAAAAAGAGTCTTGGATTATGGATGGAAATTATAGTGGAGTTTTAGATATAAGGCTTAGTACTGGTGATACAATAATTTTTATTGATGTGCCAAGGAGTAAATGTCTATATAGCGTAGTTAAGAGAAGATTTCAATATAGTAGCAAAACAAGAAGTGATTTGACAGTAGGATGTAACGAGAAAATAGACTGGGAATTTATAAAATGGATATGGAATTTCCATAAAGATAGTAAACCTATTATATTAAAAGAAATAGAAGAAAAATCAGAGGGAAAAGAAGTCTATTATTTAAAGAATAAAAAAGATATAGAGTTTTTTATTAATCAAGTAAAGAAAAGAAGAAATATATAGATTATATTTTAAAAAATAATAATAAATAAAGGAGACACAATATTAGAAGTGTCTACTCAAGGTATAGGTGAACAAGTTGTAGTGATTGAAACAGGGCTTGGATCTCTATTTTATGATTGGTATAGTATAGCAAAAGAAGTTTCTAAGAAAGCAAGAGTAATTTTATATCATAGAGAGGGCTATGGAAATAGTTCAATGGCAAAAGAGAAATTTACAACAAGAAGAGTAGCCGAAAATTTAAAATTATTGCTCTCAAAAAAAGGTATCAATGAACCAGTAATATTAGTAGGGCATTCCTTTGGAGGAATGTGTGTGCTGCACTTTGCAAAATTATATCCAGAAATGGTGAAGTCTTTAGTTTTGGTGGATTCATCTCCAGTAGAAATGTATAAAATAGAAGATTTAAAAAGACAACTCCAATCCATACAAGAAAAATATCTTACAATTAAGGCAATAGAAAGATTAAAGAAGCTAGGTAATATCAATGAGGAGGAACTAAAAAAAGAAATTAATCTAAGTGTTTTGGAATATAATAGTGGATTTACGGAAGAAATTCAAGAAAATATAGGAAAAGCTTTAATTAGTTCTAAGTTTCACAGAGCTCAAAGTTCTGAACTCGAAAATATGATAGACAGTGGGATAGAGATAGAGAAGCTGTCTATAGAAATGTTAAAAAATATGCCAATAAAATCAATAGTAAGAGATGGACAGATAGAAATAAATAAATTAATAAAGGTTGGAATACCAGAAGTTGAAGCAAGAGCTTTGGAGGATTTGATTCAAGAGTTGAATAGAGAAAAACTAAATTATTCATCAAAAGCAGAATTAATATTTGCTAAAGGTTCAAGTCATAATATTTACAGTAATTATCCAGAGATAATTTTAGAAACTATTGATAAAGTATTGTAGCCATTATTAAGAGTATATATATGGTTATTTAGATTATATATTAGAGAAGCAGTAGATTAAAAGGCATATTATCAATAAAGGATGGTATAAAATGAAAATTGAGAATTTATCACAAGAAAGAATAGTAGATTTCATAAACTATTGTAAGAGTCATAGAAAAGAAGTAGACGATAGCTTTTTATACGATGAGGATTTAGAAAGGTTTAAACTTGGTGAAGAAAATCCAACCTATCTTTTAATAGATAAGGATGAGAATATTATTGGAGTGGCTTCTCTTATTATTGATGAATATAATAAAAAATGTAAAAAGGGTAGGTTTAGAATATTTCATAGCATAACAAATAATTTAGAATATTATAGAGAAATGCTAAGAGAAATATTAAAACATACAGAAGAAATAAATAAGATATTTGTTTTTGTTAAAGAAGAAGAGAAAGAGATTATAAATATTCTTAATAGTTTGAATTTTTGCATTCAAAGATATTCCTTTTTACTTAAAAGGGATGTAGGACCTATAGGAGAAACAATATTTCCAGAAGGATTTAATTTAAAAACCTTTGAATTTAATAGAGATGAGGAGCATTGGTGTGAAGTTAGGAATGCAGGCTTTGCAAAACTTAAAGGCAGTGAAACACCTAGAACTCCTGAAATGATAAGTGAAATGCAATATGATAGAGGGCTATTACCAGGAGGTATGAAAATTCTATATAGCCATGATGAGCCTGTTGGAATAGTGGGTGTGTCAAGTGAGATTGAAGATGGCATAGAATATGCATTTATACATTCTTTAGCAGTAAAACCTGAATATCAAGGGAAAGCTCTTGGAAAAAACCTTCTAAGAACAGCTCTACACCATGGAAAAACTCTCGGTATAGATAGGGGAATGCTCAGTGTGAATGGAGAAAATGATAAGGCTTTAAGTTTATATTTTAAAGAAGGCTTTTATAAGGATGAGGTAGTAATTTGCTATAACTATGATATAAGGTAAATAATTAGTGGATTAAGGATGTTTTTTTAAGACTCAGTAAAAAGAGCTAAATATGTATTGGAGGAACTGTAAATGAATCTAGAATTTAGAAAACCTACAGAAGCTGATTCAAGAGAGATTGCTACTTGGAAGTTTGAAGGAGAGTATTCCTTTTATGATAATGACAAAACAGAATTAAAAAAAGAATGGGCACTAAACCTTCATAAAGAAGAGAATACCTATGCTATATATAATGAAAGCAATAAATTAATAGGAAACTGCTGTTTTGAATTTGATGAGGAAGGAGTTTCATTTGGAGTTCAAATGAAACCTTCATTAACAGGTAAAGGCATGGGGGTAGAAGTAGTAACAGCTCTTTTAGAATTTGGAAGAGAAAAGTATAAGTTTACTGAGATATCCTTGCTAGTTGCTAAATTTAACCAAAGAGCCATAAAAGTTTATGAAAAATTAGGATTTACAGTTAGTGAAGAGTTTATGTGGCATGTGAATGGTGAGGACAAAGAGTTTTATGAAATGATAAATGCTTGGTAAAAATAGGTGAAGGCTATGAGGAGTTTATTTGTAATAGGAGACAGTATATCAATCCATTATGGTCCATACCTTAGAGAAATGATAAAGGACAAATTTACCTATGATAGAAAAAGAGGATTAGAGCATGCTCTGGTGGATTTAGACAAACCAGTTGGTGCTAATGCAGGAGATAGTAGTATGGTTTTAGAATATTTGCAAGAGGAGCATAAATTAGGAAGTATATATGATGTTCTAATAATAAATTGTGGAATGCATGATCTTAGAAGGGATAGAGAATCTAATGTGGTTCAAATTAAAATAGATAAATATAAAAGTAATTTAGAGGAGAGCATTAAAATTTCTAAAGAGATGTCAAAAGAAGTTATATGGATATCCTTAACACCTATTATTGATGAAGTTCATAATGCAAGAAAAGCTGGAGTTCTAAGATATAGTAGTGAAGTTGAAAAATATAATGAGATTTCAACATCAGTTATGAAAGAAGGTAATGTGAAAATTATAGATTTATATAACTTTACTAAAAATTTAGGTGGAGATATTTATTATGACCATGTACATTTTAAAGATGAAGTTAGGAGATTACAAGGGGCCTTTATTGCAGGATACTTAAATTCAATATAAAAGCTGGAGGTAAAAATATGCTAATAAAAGATTTTGAGAAATTAATTGTAAATGTATTTACCAAGGAAAAACTAAATCTAGTAGAGGGAAAAGGAGAATATGGCTTCACTAATATAGGAAGAGACAGTATCAAAAAAGTAGGATATTGTACTAATTTAACTCCAGATTCAGCTAAAGAAGCGGTTGTTAATAAAGTGGATTTACTAATAACTCATCATGATGCATGGGAATGGATAGATGGAATGAAAAAACAGGTTCTTAGTATATTAAAAGAGAATAATATATCTCATTTTTATGTACATGCTCCCTTAGATGATGCTGAGTTTGGTACAAGTGTTTCATTGCTTGAAAAATTAGGTTTTAGAGTTACAGAAAAATTTGCTCAGGAGGAAGGATTCTACAATGGAAGAGTTGGAGAGGTAGATGAGCCTATAAGTCTTGAGATTTTAACAGATAACATAGAAAGTTTGTTAGAGGAGTCAGTTCGTGTTTGGAAGAATAATGATAAGAAAATTAAGAAAGTAGGGGTTGTAACAGGGGCAGGATTCTCAGCTATTGATATGAAGGAAGCTGTGGACTTAGGGTGTGATGCATATTTTACTGGAGAAAAGATATTATATACAATTCAATATGCAAAACAGGCAAATATAAATCTTATTGTAGGAAGCCATACATTCACTGAAATATTTGGAGTGGAGAGTTTATGTGAATTAATTAAGAATTCCTATAAAGATATTGAGGTTGTTAAGATAGAGGAAGAGCATATTGAATAAAATGATTATTAGACGACATAACTACTAAATAAGAGATGCAAACAATGTTCTTTGAAAATTGAATAATGCGGTATTTACAAAATATGTTATAATTAATTCATTATAGTAATATATAATGAATTAAAAATCATTAGCAAGGATTGGGACCAATGAACAAAATCAAAAAGAAACATGTGATTATAGTGCCTATAGCACTTATGCTAATTCTTATTGGGATATTCTTTATTCAAATTACAAGCCTTGGATATAAAATGACAGTTCCACTCTGTGGATATACACAGGTTAAGGAGAATATATATGTGGACAAAAATTTTAATGGAGATAGTTCCAAGGTACTGTCAATTATAGATGAGCAAATAAGAGGCTAGCGACGTTCTGGGGAAGTACTAAAAGTAAGCCTAAAATTATTATTAGCGATAATGAGAAGAATCTTAAAAAATTAGGTTGGACGGGGAGTCCAGAAATAACTACTACTGCTGTATTCTTTGGAGTACATAGTTATGTAGTAATATCTCCTAGGGGGTTAAATATATGATTTTTGATACAATACTTTTTGACTTGGATGATACTATACATGATAGAAACAAGTCATTGTGTAAGTTTGTTGACCTTTTTAAACTGAAATATTCAAATGCATTGAACTATGATAGTAAGTTGATTATGAGAGATATTTTTTTTGAAATTGATTGGCGAGGATATAGATCAAGAGAAGAAATGTTCAAAGATTTACAAAGCAGAGTTTCATGGAAATATAAACCTAATTTAAAAGAATTAATTGATTTTTGGAATGAGGAATTTCCAAAATGTGCTGAACCTATGGCTAACGTATATAAAGTTTTAGATTTCCTTATGAATAAGAATATAAAAATGGGAGTTGTAACAAATGGCCATTCCGATTTTCAAAATACAAAAATTGATAAATTAAATTTAAGAAAATATATGAAAACTATAATTATTTCTGAAGAAGTTAATATTAGAAAGCCTCACCCTGAAATATTTCATCTTGCTTTATCTAGAATCAATTCAAATAGGGAAACTACATTATTTGTTGGAGACAACCCTTTGTGTGATATAAAAGGAGCAATTGATGCTGGCTTAGCCTCTGTTTGGTTAAGTAATGGGCAAGTATGGGATACAAAATATTATATTCCAAGATATATTATTAATAATATATCTGAACTTATGAATATATCATATAAGCCAGTTGAAATGTTGACCAAGTAATATTTTAAACTTTTTATGCAAATATGAGTAAAGCAGTTTAGTTAATATATTACGCATTTTTCATATTTAACGTCATAACTAAAAAAACGAACAATTTGCTCAAACACCGCATTATTCATAAATTGAATTTTACGGTGTTTTTGCGTCGCAATACAAAAAAATTACGAATTAAAAACCTATCAACCTCTAAGACATACAAGGGCAAAAGAGTACGTAGAGCAAGGTATGGGTATTAGTATTATACAACAAATATTAGGGCATCAAAGTCTTAAAATGACTGTTCATTATGCCACAGTAACAGAAAATACTCTTTACGAGAAATGGAAGAATACAGAGGATTTAGACTTGTTTAGAGTTAATACTGAAACCAATAATCTTGAACAAGTAGATTTAAGCTCTGATGATGGTGAAAATCTTATAAGGTATGAATATGTTAAAAAGAATTTAGATGCTGTAAGAGTACCTTTTGGTGTGTGCTTTAAATCTTCTAAATTGTCTTGTAAGCAACAAATGAATCATTGTTTAACTCGTGCAAGTTTCTGCACTATAGTTGAAAATATATCTGAATATGAAGAAGAAATAGATTATGTTAAGAAACAGATAGAAGTTAGTGAAAGATGTGGTAGAGAGCTTTGGGCAGAGAAGAACAAAACATGCTTAAAATTATTAGAAAATACACTCGAAAGAGTTAGGGACCAAAAGATACTCCATAAAAATGGAGCTTCAAGGAAGGATGTATTATAATGGCTGGTAATACTAAAGGATTAAAGAAATATGCAGAAGAAAAGAATAGAGGATTTAAGACAACAGCAGGTTAGTAGAGAAATGAATCAAAGGCTTAAATATGATAAGACTTCTAAGGCTAAGGACATTATCATAATGGCGAAAGATAAAAAGATTAAGGAACTTGAAGAAGAAAATAAGAAGCTGAGGGAGCAGTTAGAGATACTAAGAGGTAAGCTGTATGAAAAAATGTAAGTACACAAAATTTCTTTGTATTATGATGTAATACAAAGAAATTGATTACAACCAAGGTAATAATGAGAATTGAAGGCAAAACATGATGAAATTGAGGAGGTAAGTATATGGATGTTTCACATATTGTTGAAAGAATTAATGATCTTTTTAATGTAACAAATAAGGAAATCTATTCTAGTGAATCTGGGATTACATACCGCGCAGATAAAAAAGTTAAAAAATTAGGATACTGTGTTAATCTAACGCTTGAAACTATAGAGGAAGCAAGAATTCATGGAGTTGATATGATGGTGACACACCACGATGCATGGGATGAAATATATGGATTAAAAGAGGCATGCATAGAAAAACTAGCAGAGTATGGTATAAGTCACTACTATAATCACTTGCCACTTGATGACTGTAACTTTGGAACAAATGATAGTTTATTAAAAAAATTGAATTTAGAAAATGTTAAAAGAACCCACGAATGGGAAGGGCTATATTTTGGTAGAGTTGCAGAATATGATGAAGAAATTGAATTTAATGAATTAGTAAAAAATATTGAAAATCTACTTGAAGAACCAGTTAGATTTTGGCAGTTTAATGACAAAAAGGTGAAGCGAGTGGGCTTAGTCTGTGGTAATGGAGGGCCAACAACTTGTCTTAAGGAAGCAGTTGAAAATAAGTGTGATGTATACATTACAGGTGAATGTAATTTGTATACGATTCAATATGCTAAGTTTAAAGGGATAAATCTTATCATTGGGAGTCATACTTTCACAGAATTATTTGGAATTCAAAGTTTAGCATTGAAATTGAATGAGAATAAAAAAGAACTTGAAGTAGTGAAACTTAATGAAGAGCATTATGAAGCAAATATAAAATAAGACATAATAACAGAGAAATACGTATAACTTAAAAGAATTTAACAATTAAATTATAGACTACATTAATTATATGTAGTCTATGTATAAAGATAGTAAAATAAGTCAGTGTAGGGTGCACTACACTATATATGGATTGGAGATGATAACTTGGATATAAAACATTTATTTGATGATGTAGTTTTAAATTATGAAAAGAGGCGTCCAAATTATGGAACTGAACTATTTAAAGATATAATAAAATATGCAGAAATTGGGATGGACAAGTCACTTATAGAGGTAGGTTGCGGAACAGGTCAAGCTACAGAGCCGTTTTTAAAAACAAAATGTGAGGTAACAGCAGTTGAATTAGGTGAAAATCTTTCTTCATACACAAGAGAAAAGTTCAAGTCTTATAAAAATCTGAATGTTGTTCAATCTGTTTTTGAAGATTATGATTGTGAGGATAATAAGTTTGATATGTTATATTCTGCTACGGCTTTCCATTGGATACCGGATGAAATTGGATATAAAAAGTCATATAGGATAATAAAAAAAGGTGGTACGATTGCTTTATTTTGGAATAGACCATCTACAAATGATAAGGACAATCCACTACATCAAAAAATCCAGTCTATTTATAATGAGCTTTTACCGCAGTGGGGTTATAAGGTAACCAATAATGAAGATAAATCAAGGATGTATTCAAGTATGGTAAATAAAATAGAGCAGTATGGATTTACTAATATTGAGTTTAAACTATACCATAATATCAGGAAAATGACTGGAGTTGAATATATAGAGTTACTGAATACTTATTCAGACCATTTAGCTTTAGAAAAATCAATAAAATCTCAGCTTTTTGATAATATTAGAACAGCAATCGAAGAATTTGGAAATGAATTAATTATTAATGATACAGTAGACTTATATCTTGCACAAAAACTGTAGAGATATTGGCTTTAAATTATTAATTATTCATGATGAACTAAAGAACAAAAGTGCATTTCAATGTTTTATAGATAAACTTTATAAATTTGAAAATATATTATAATGTGGGTAAAGTCAGCGTGCTTAAATCACAATTGTAATATAGGTTATGTATTAAAGTATTTATTAGAAAGGATAAATATTATGGGAAAAATGTTGTATATGTCACATTGTGTGTTTCCAACACCCAATATAAAAAAGACATCAGATTACTATGAGAAAGTAATGGGATTTAAAGCAGTGCAATATCTTGGCGGAAAAGAACCACATATTTGTTTATATCGTGATTCTACAGAAATTATATTAACAAAATCAAATGGACAAGAAGTAATCCCAAATAGGAAGCTATATGGATATGGTTATGATGCATATTTTATAACAGATAATCAGGAAAAATTACAAGAAGAATTAAAAGATATGGGTGCAAATATTGTTCGTCCATTATTTTGTACGGATTACCATAATAAAGAATTTGTAGTTGAGGATATTGATGGTAGATGGATAGGGTTTGGTATAAAGGGAAATTAAATAATTTATTCATAATACCGTGTTATTCAACGGGAATATACAGTGTTTTTGTTTTGTAATTCAAATAAAGAATGAAGGATATATATTCTAAATGCAAAAATAATGCTTTTAAGAGCTCAATAATATTACATTTATATAGTACTTATTCCATGATTAATCGGAATAAGTACTATTATGAGTAAAATATAATCAATTGGTGTGAGTTCTAAATATGTTAGATTTAAAATTGTAAGAGAGTATGTCTGTGCAAAATAACTATAAGAAAAATACAAAGGAAAATAAGCCGCAGTTTTTATAGAAAATAGTCGCAATTGTTTATTGTGGATGATAGAAGAAATTGGAAAAGTTAAAGATGAAAATAAAAGATTAAGAGAGCAATTAAATAAATTAAAAAGTATTAAGTAAGTGGCAATTAGTAAGATATTGCGAAATACATTAAGGAGGATTATAATGGGCATTTCCGTTGATGAACTTTTTACATTGAGAGAATTAGACGCACAAGCAATATTTGGAGGGGTTAAGCATCCTTGGGAAGTTCTTACAAGAATTAATACTTTCATTTTTGAGTACGCAAAAGCTCTGCCAAATGATTTTGAAAGAATAGAGGAATTTATATGGGTTGGCAAAGGCACTACTATTGAAAAAAGTGCTCTGATAAAAGGTCCAGCAATTATCGGTTATAATTGTGAAATCAGGCATTCTGCTTACATTAGAGAAAATGTTATCATTGGTAATGATGTTGTCGTTGGAAACTCAACTGAAATTAAAAATTCAATTCTCTTCAATAAAGTGCAGGTCCCGCATTATAATTATGTTAGTGATTCAATATTAGGGTATAAATCCCATCTGGGGGCAGGTGTAATAACCTCTAATTTAAAGTCCAATGGAACGTTAGTAAAAGTAAAATATGGTACAGATATTATTGAAACTGGTTTAAGGAAATTTGGTGCAATTTTAGGTGATTCAGCGGAAGTAGGATGTAATACAGTTTTAAACCCAGGGACAATATTAGGGAAAGGTAGTATTGTTTATCCATTATGTTCTGTGAGGGGTTATATTCCAGAGAATAGTATTTTGAAAAATAGTGGTGAAATTGTAGAGAGAAAACAAAGTTATTAACATGCTATACACGAAAAAGAGTATAAAAAGAAAAGAGGTGAGTTTTAGTGAGGGTTTGGTACTTGTTATACATTCTCTAACTAAAGATAAGAGATGATAAAAACAAATTATAAATTTGAGGAAATAATTGATTTTGCATGGGAATTAAGTCAAAATGATTTATATGCTAGCTATCCAAGGAGAAAATCAATGAATGATATTAAAAAAAATATTAAAAGAGCTATCCGCTCAGATAATAGAAATATATTAGCTTGTTATAGGGAAGATGTATTATCAGGAGTTTGTGTTTATTTTTGGGAACATGATGAAAAATATGCACAAACAGAAATGTTTTTAATAAGAGAAAATTATGAACAAATTGCAGAAGAATTAATTGATTATATAAGTAAGCAATTGCCAGGACATGAATTATTTATAGGTGTACCAGTTTCTAATGAAAATGCAAACCAATATTTTAAGAAAAAGAATATAGAATGTATCGATGCTAGTTTTGACACAAGATTATATAATTTAAAAATACATTCTACTCAAAGACATAATTGCATAGAAAAAATTACCGAAGATAATTTTGAAGAATATGCTATATTTCATGATAAATATGCTATTCCTTTAGAAATGTATTATAATAGCAAAAATTTGAAAAAGAATATAGAGCGTTTTCGAGTATTTGTTTTTAGACAAGATGGAGGGATTCATGGAAGCATTTTTGTTAACGGATTACTAGACCCAAAAGAAAAAGAAGTCGTTGGATTATTTATTGATGAAGAATATAAAAATAGTGGTATTGAAAGTATCTTAATCAATGAAATGTTGATGCAGTTATATAATGAATTTGGTAGATTAAAGGAAATTGTATATTTTATTGATGAAGATTGTACTGATGAATTAAATTCAGCTTTAGCTGCAGGATTTGAGATTAAAGATAACTATAGATGTTATAAATGTATACTTTAGTCAACTAAATTAATATTTAGTGAAAAGTCGCAATTTTCTTATTTTATAAATAAAAGTTATAAGCAAACTAATAAATCATATAGCATACAGATTATATGCATAAAATAAAATTAATCGGTGTATAGAAAGTACACTAGATATTATAAAAAGGGGATAATATATGGATAAAAATTATGAGAAGTATGTCAATAATACAATTGAGTGGGCTAAAAATCATTTGAATTCTAGAGAATATTGTTATCATTGTTTGGCTTTTGTAGAGGATGCATTAGAGAGAAGTAATGATATTGAAATCTTTGGTGGAGATACTGCAAAGGAATCTGCTGATTTATATGAAGCATATAAGCATACAGATATACCTCCAAAAGGAACCTTTGTTTTTTATGACTGCTCAGGAGTAATTAATGATGAATATAAAAATTGGGGACATGTTGGTTTGTCTATGGGCAATGGAGAGGTCATCCATGCTTGGGATAAAGTAAGGGTTGATAATTACCTTGATATAGAAAAGTTAGTAGCTGCTCCAGGATGGGAAAAACCAAAGTTCATTGGATGGGTGCCACTTGAACGGATTATGCTTGGGTTTCAAAGAAAAACTTATTAGATATAAAATTATCACTATTTATGTAATAGGAGATTGTGTATATGGTTGATTTACAGGTATATTGTCTTAGTGATTTACATGAAGCAAAAAAACGTGAAACTGTTGAATTATTTGTTGATGGATTTAGAAACATATTCTTATTTACAGAAAATAAGTTCGAATTAATTGAACTCTTTTTACCGTCTTTAGATACTTCAATGATTTATGTTTGTTGTTATAAGGAAAAAATTGTTGGAGTTCTTGGTATTGGCACAAATAAAAAAAGAGTATTTTGCTTTGATATTCAAGTATGTCAAAAGATATTCGGAAAAATTAAAGGAATGATAATATATAAACAGCTTAAGATGATTGCAGAAACTCCAGCAGTAAAGAAGGATTCTGATTTATATATTGATTACTTGACTACGGATACAGATATGCGCGGAAAAGGAATAGCTACAAAGCTGTTAGATTTTGCATGCCAATTACCAGAATACGATAAATGTTATTTAGAAGTGCTATCCAAAAACACCAATGCAAAACGACTATATGAGGAATTGGGATTTAAGGTATATAAAAAAAGCTTTAATTTTTTTACTGTTATTCAGGGATTTGGATATCCAATAAAAATGAAGAAGCGAATAAAATGAGTATTTTCTTCATTTATTTTATGATTATTAAATGAATTAAAAGCAAAACATGCTCTTTGAAAATTGAATAATAGGGTATTATAAAATAAAAATTGTTTTTGTTTAATAGTTTAATAGAAAAATATAATAATATGATATAACTTAAGAGATAATTATAAGATTATTTGAGAAAAACTAAAAAATGTGAGGTAATAATAATGAGAGTAGTAGTTAAGTTTGATATAGATGCAGATATAATTGATTGTCCTGAAAATATTACAGATAATTTAATAGAATACAGTAATAAGTTTATGAATTGGTTATTTGATAAGCAAAACAATCATTCTTATTGGTGGTATGAGAATGGTGAAAAGGCAGGTTGTTCTTATAGATCAGAAGCCTTTGTAGAATGGTTAAACAAATTTGTTTTTGATAAATCATTAAATAAAGCGAAAGTATTAGAGTGTGGTGTTAATAATTGGGATAAAAATTTACCATATATTTTCTTTTAATTAATATATGATAATTAAAAGAGTTTTATAGGATATGTTTGTAAAACGTAGAAGTTATAAAAATTTTAGAAAGTAATTATTAAACCAATTATTGAGTTGGAACTTTAGATATTACACAAATGATTGATTAGACAGGGAGATTTTAAATATGGATATTTCATTTAAAACTGATGAGGGAAGATTTAATTATAGAGTAGCAGGTATTATAATTTACGATAATAAATTATTAATTATGAAAGATGAACATTCACCTTATTATTATATTCCAGGTGGTAGAGTTGGGATGAATGAGTTAAGTGAATATGCAATAGTTAGAGAAATAAGAGAAGAATTAAATACTGAGGTTAAAGTTAATCGTATGCTATGGGTTCATGAAAACTTATTTCATGAAGAGTATTTCAATGAGAACTTTCACGAAATATGTTTCTATTATTTATTAGATATGATGGATGATGAATTGATAAATAAAGGGGAGAGTTTTATATTTAAAGAGAATAAAAAACATACTCTTACGTTTTATTGGAAAGATATAGATAAAATTAAAGATTTGAATATATATCCATTACTTATAAAGAAGAATATTTTACAACTACCAGAAGTAATAGAACATGTGGCGGAAGTGAGAGTTTAATTTGCAACATTTATAAACTAAAAAATGGTTATTGGACTGTTACCTAATTTAAATGGCTATATTAGGCAAGATATTCATATAGCAAAAATATCAGTGGAGGTATAATATGTATTTACCAAAAGAGATAAAACGTATAGTAGTATTGATGCAGTCTGAAGAATGTAAGGAAGGTATGTCTAGAGCAAAGGTGATCCGTTACTATGATGCTTGTAAAGAATTCTTTTTAAAAATTGAAAAGATAAATGATGAAGTTATAAGAGAGTATGATATGTATCAGTGGCTTATAGGGAAACTACCAGTACCGAAAATTGTTTATAGAGTTGTAGAGGATAATGTTTCATATATGTTAATTGAAGCTGCTAGAGGTAAGATGCTAGAAGATGATGGTTATCGCAGTAGGCCAGAAAAGTTAGTAGCGTTAGCTGCCAAGGGGATTAAATTATTACAAAGTGTAGATGTTTATGATTGTCCTTTTGATAGCAGAATAGATACAAAACTAGAGAAGGCAAAAGAAAGAATTGAAAGTGGCTTAACAGGAAGAATAGATAAAAATGTATATACAAAGGGATTATATACTCCTGAAGATGTATATAGATATCTTATAGAGAATAAGCCAGAAGAAGAACTGATTTTTTCCCATGGAGACTATTGTTTTAATAATTACTTTACGAATGGAACCGAGATTACAGGCTTTATAGATATGGGACGAGCTGGTGTAAGTGATTTTTATCAAGATATTGCATTATGTGTTCGCGAACTAATGGATTTTGAACCAAAATACACAGAGATGTTCATAAAAGAGTTGGGGATAGAACCAAATTGGGAAAAGATAAAATATTATATTTTATTAGATGAGTTGTTCTAAGTTTGAGCATGATCTGTAGTTACTTAATTCATAATATTAGATTTTAAAATCACAAGTAAAAAAGTGAATAATTTATAAAAATACCTTATTATTTAGAAGCTATTATGTTATGTTATAATCTATTTACAGTATACAGATAAATTTAGAACTTATAAGATGTAAAGGAGAATAATTTATGATTGAATATAAATTTGATACACAGCTATTGATTGAAGGAGAAAGTCTTTCAGAAGATAAAATAAATGAGTATATTACAAAAAATATTGAAGGTGATTGCTTACTTGTGGTTGGTGATGAGGAATTGATTAAAATTCATTTTCACACAAATACCCCATGGAAAGTGCTTGAATATTGCGCTTCACTAGGTGATATTCATGATATCGTTATAGAAAATATGGAAAGACAGTCCAAGGGTCTTCAAGGTTAAATAGTATAAAAAATCATTGCAAATTTCAATTTACCTAATCAGAAATATATAGACCTATATAAACAATTTCAAATAGATTATAAAATAATCTATTTATAATAATTTTAATTATTTATAGTAAGAGTTTTATAAATTAGGTTTTTCTTAATAGATATTGGAGGGTGTTCTATGGAAGATAATATTATAAATGATAAATCATTATTTAACATTGAATTAATCCAAGGAGTTAGTGTTAGAGGATTTAAAGAGAGGGATTTTTCTTCTATTCAAAACTTGTATAAAGAAGAAGGATGGATGGCATTTATAAATAGAGATAAGGATAGCTTAGAGTCATGGAAAAATTCTAGTATTGCTATTGTAGCTGTTGAAGGAGAGAAAATAGTTGGACTAGTACGAGGTTTTACAGATGGTAATATCATTACCTTTATAGCAGAGATTATAGTGAATACAGATTATAGAGGGAAAGGAATAGGAAAAGCTTTATTAGATATTTGTCATCAGTTATATCCTAAAACAAGAATAGAATTGCTTGCGGATGAAGAGGTCTATGAGTTTTATACAAGAAATAAATTTAGAAAGATTATGGGATTTAGAAAGAGTTATGCAGTATAAATAAAAATTATTTATACTGCATATTATTAATTAGATAAAAAAATAATAAAAGGAATTTAGAGCTTAACATATAATTATATGTTATAGGGTAAAAAGGAGTGATGTTTTATGAGAAGTTATAATGTATTTAATTGTACTGTAAATGATATGCTTCAAGCAAAGACCATAATGACTCAGTTAGCTATGCTTTGCTTGGAGCCTAATGTATCTATTAGCTAAAAGGCATCTTTCATTAGATATTTCGTTGAAGATGCTAAAAACTAGGCTCCCATAATACATGAGCTTACTTTTTCATAGGTCTTTGCCTTAATTTATAAAAATTAAGGAGGAGCAAAAATATGAAATATGTTAAAGCACACAATGTGTTACCAGAGGAGATAATAGAATTAATTCAAGAATATATAGATGGGGAATACTTATATATCCCTAGAAAAAGTGAAAATGAAAAATCTTGGGGCGAAAAAAATGGAACAAGAGATAGCCTTAAGAAAAGGAATAATGAAATTTTTGAAAAATATACTTGTGGAGCTAAAGTTGCAGACCTTGCAAATGAATACTTTCTTTCTGAACAGAGTATAAGAAGAATTATAAGCAGGGAAAGAAAATTAAGTGCTTAAACAAAAAAATAAAATCAGTGAAAACGTCTTATTATCAATATAATTTTGATAATAAGACGTTTTTTTGCTCAACTTTAATATAGAACTGTTTTGGATATATAATATAACTTTATTAAATAGTAAAATTTTAGTAGGGAGACTTTCAATCAATTAAAAATTGAGAATTGATAATTGACAATTATGGTTAAAATTAATTTTTACAAATTAATTTATTTAATAGATTTTTGTAGGGGCGAACAGTGTTCGCCAGTCATATGAATTCATAAATTAAGTTTAAAAGTGGTACATCCATAGGAAATATTTCAATATGAACTTAGACTATTAAAATAAAAGATATTAAAGGGGAAAATGAGGTATTTTAGATATGAATAAATTTGGAATACAATACTTAGATAATAAATCTTTAAGAAAGTTTTCAGAGGAAAAAGATATATTTCATGATTCAACTGAGGATCATAGAGATATTAGAGAGGTTCTCAGGCAGTTTCAGGTTGGATATACTGAACGTGATATAGAAAAAGTTGATGCTTTTATGGATAAACTTTTTATTATTGGAGAAGATGTCTCTGTTCTTGGAACTTCAACAGAAGAATTATTTTTAGGCAGCGAAGAAGTAAAAACGTTGATTAGAGATGACTGGAAATATTGGGGTGATTTCAATATGGATTGGGAAATGGCACATATTTCTGTTGAAGATGAAGTTGCCTGGTTTGCCACTACAGCTTCTGTGAAACACACTTTTGAAGATACACCAGAAAGATATGATCGTCATGTTAATTTCATAAAAAATAAGGCTGAAGAAACAGAACTTACATCTAAAGAGAAAATTGCTTTTATCAATTGGGTGTTGGCTCTAACTTACCATCAGCGATCAGATGAGAAGAGAGAATACTTATGGGCTGTATGTTTAAGTGGAGTTCTACTAAAACGAGAGAGCAGGTGGAAATTTGCTCATCTCCAATTTTCCATACCAAAGGCTAATTTTCCAGATCAGCGTTTTGAAAGCTCCAAAGAATATGTGGAAAGTTACAATAAGTACAATGCTATGGCTTGTAAATATAAAAATAATCAAGTGAATATGGAGATAAAATCTCTTCTAAAGAGTCTAGAGACAGAGCTTGTGGGGCAAGAAAATATTTCAAAAAAATTGATAAGTAAATGTTTTACAGCTTATAGTATTCCCTATGTTATGGGAGTGGATAACCAATGGTATTATGGGGTGGATCAGATCAAAGAATTCTTTGAAAAAAGCAGCGCTTCAAGTCTTTCTATAGACTTAGAACATGCCATTGCTACAAAGACAGGTGAAATGGCTTGGGTCACAGTTTCAGGTACATTGAAACAAGAATTGGCAGCTGATGAACTTGCTGAAGGTGCCTTAGCGGAACTGGACAATCTATTTAAATCTAATCTTACCTCAAAAGAAAAACTATTTGCGGCTCACAGAAGTGTATCTTATGCACTAAAAGAGAGTGCAATAGGTACAAATTATACTTGTCCTATCAGATTAACAGCGTTAGTTTCAAATTGTGGAGATAAACCTGTATTTAACTATATACATTTTTCATTTCCATTTTATTGGATATTTGAAGAAAAGATAGATAGCATTTAAAGTAAATAAGTTTAAGATAAATTTTAAGGTATGATAGTGTAAAAAACTTTATACTAACTAATAAAGTGGGAGGATGGATATGAAAAATAACCCAAAAATAATTAGTCCAAGATACAGAATTTATACGAGGAGCTAAAAAGTGATAAAGGCAAAGCTTTAGAAGAATTTTGGAATGAAATTAGAAAAAATGGCTCGCCTATTATTGAAAAAACAGAAGAAGATGATGAAAATTATTTAGTTACATTAATTTGGAGAGAGGATAATCATATAGACACACTAGCTGTATATGGGGAAATGTTTGGTATGGATAGTCAGAATACACAACTTGAAAAGTTAGTAGATACAGATTTGTGGTATAGAACATGGACTGTGAGAGGAGATGGTCATTCTTTATATATTTTCGCAGTTAATGAAAGGCAAGATCAAGAATGGAAAAATATCTTTTAAAAAGGTAGTTTAAGAAATTAATGTTGTGGCGAGTATGATGTTTATCACAGCTATTTTTTGTTCAACTTTAATATAGAACTAGTTTGGATATATAAGAATTATAAGGAGAATAGTATAATTTTTTTAGAAATAAATTTAAATTTTTAATTTTATACAGGTCATATGAGATAGTGAAAAAAACTTTACACTAACTAAGGTATTAAGGGGGAGTATAAAATGAGAGAAAAGAATAAGACAATTGAAGATATAAAGGTAGTTTTAAAAGATTTTCAAAAACAATATAACGAAGGAAATCACCATAATGCAGAAGCTTTTGTTAAGAAGTTTTTTGTAGACGAGAAAGATACAAGTCTTGTAGGGGCAGGATTAAATAGTTGGTGTTTTGGAATAGAAAATATAAAGGATGAAATAAATAGTTACTGGACAAAGGCAGAAAAATATCTACAACATATAGAACTTGATGTAAATAATGCAGTTATAAATTTAGAAGGTAAAGTAGCTGTTGTATCTATTTCGGGGAAAAATACAAGAAATATAAGTGAAGAAAAAATCTATGAAAATATGATAAACAAGTTATCTAAGGAATTAAATGACGACAATGTATCAAAAGGAACCTTAGCTAAACTTATAAATGAAATTTCAGAAGGGATAGTTAATCTAAACTCAGAGGAAAAATATATAAGCCAAGAAGAAAAATATATAGAGCCTTTTAGAGTGACAATGGTAATGGTTAACACTAATTTAAATTGGATGATAAAGCATATGAAGATATCTTTTAGTGGAAATGGTTTAGAGATAATACTTAATAACTATAATGTGGAGGATAAATTTAAGCTTATTCCAGTAGAAAAGGAAGAAAATTTAGAGATAGAGGAAATTCAAAAAGTATTGCAAGTCTTTCAAGAAGCTTATGATAAACGGGATGTAAATTTAGTGGACAGCTATGGAGATGAGCTACTTCATAAGGATGGAAATTTATTTATATTTGGAACAGACCAAGGAGAGAACTTTCATGGGTTTGATGAAGGCAAGGAATTATTTGAAGGAGATTGGAAGTATTGGGGAGATTTCAATTTAAATAGGGAAAATGCATATATTTCTATTTTAGATGATGTAGCAGTAGTTTATTCAAAGGCACTTATAGAATTTACTTGGAAAAAGGACAAGGTTTCTCATTGGGCTAAAAATAGCTTAAACTACTACTTAAATGAAACGGAAGAATCTAATAAAGAAATTGTATATAAAATGATAACATCAATGGCTAATTGCTTAGATATTATAATAAATGCTAAAGAAAAACCTCTTTACGCTATGAAATTCTTTGGAGTACTAGTAAAAAAAGATGGAAAGTGGAAATTCAACCATATGCATTTCTCAGATATAGTTGAGTAAACGCTAAAGCTGATGTAGGTTTATAATAAAATTTTAAAATAATAAATAAGTTATGTAATTTAATATTGTGTAGAAAGATAATTAGCTTTCTACACAATATTATAACTACTCTATAGAAGGGGCGATAACATGGGGATCACTTTTAAAGCTGTAGATAAGGATAATTGGCTTGAGTGTGTTAATTTAGAGGTATTAGAAGAACAAAATAATTTTGTTGTAAATAATACATTTTCTGTACTTCAATCTCATTATGATGATAGAAATTATCCAGTTGCAATATATGATGATAACAAAATGGTTGGATTTTTGATGTATCTTTATGATGAAGATTTTAAGGCATACAGATTACGAAGATTTATGATAGACAAGGATTATCAATGTCATGGATATGGCAAAATGGCTCTTTTAAAACTAAAAAAACTAATCAAAGATAATTATGATGATAATAAACTGTATACAAGTGTAAAACCTGAAAATAATGTTGCTAAAAAGTTATATGAAAAAGTTGGCTTTAAAAAAACTGGAGAATTACGTTGGGGCGAAGAAATTTTAAAGGTAGATTTATAAATTTGAAGAAAGGAGAATTTAGTGAGAGCTTGGTATTTACAATATATCTCTTACTAAAGATAAATTATGGATGGTAGAGAATTTGATAATTTATTAGATAAAGATTTTAGTGGAGTAATTTATATTAGTAATAAGGACGCGGAGATTTATAGTAAAGCCTATGGATATGCGGATAGAAGTAACTTTAGAGCAAATGAAATCACAACAAGATTTCCCATAGCTTCAGGCAGTAAAGTTTTTACTGCTGTATCAATATTGCAACTCATTAAAAGGGGATTATTAAATTTAAATACTACAATAGGCAGTATATTAGATTTTAATTTTCATCAAATAGACAAAGAAGTTACAGTTCATCAGCTTTTAAATCACACCTCAGGAATACCAGATTATTTTGATGAGGACATTATGGAGGATTATGAAGAACTATGGATAGATTATCCTATGTATAAAATAAGAAATTCATCAGCGCTGCTTCCACTATTCATTGAAAAGCCAATGCAATATGAAAAAGGAAGTAAATTTAAATATAATAATTCAGGATATGTAATTCTGGGCTTAATAATAGAAAAGGTAACAGGTAAAAGCTTTGATAGTTATATAAGAGAAAATATATTTGAGCCTTGTAATATGAATGATACGGGTTATTTTGAACTGGATAGATTACCTGCAGGATGTGCTAATGGATATATATATGATAAAGCTACATGAGAGTTTAGAACTAATATTTATAGTGTGGATGTGAAGGGAACAGGAGCTGGAGGAGCATTTACTACTGCTAATGATATGACAAAATTTTGGAATTGTCTCTTGGGGTATAAATTAATATCAAAGGAGCTTACACAAACTATGCTTTCGCCACAAGCACAAGATGATGGAAGCAAGTATGGATATGGAGTATGGCTATATGAAAAAGAAAATGGCTCTTATAGATATTCTCTTATGGGAGATGATCCAGGAATAAGATTTAATTCCTTTGTTGATTTAGAAAAGAACTTAAAAGTTGTAATAATGAGCAATGCTTATAACAATGTATGGAAGTACAATAAAGCTATATTAGAAATGTTTGATTAGTGTTTGGTTTAAATATAATAAATTATGCCATGTGTTAGAACAAAGTACTTTGTTATTAAATTTAATTTAATAGCAAGGCCTTATTTTTGCTCAACTTTAATATAGAACTATTTTGGATATATAAGAATTATTAAGAAAATAGTACAATTTTTTTAGGAATAAATTTGGAAATTATAAAAAGGTATTGTATCTTATGAACTTTCTAAAAGTTTAAGTGAATATTAGTTTTTATTTATAGAAATGAAGAATTAAATATAGCATTGATAATGAAAAAAATAATGTATATTCCCAAATATATATTGGTTCTACAGTATATTAAAAGTTTTAATAAATATAAATTTACTTGGTAGTTATATTAATATTTTTATATTGCAAACAAAATAAATGGAGGAATTTTTTATGAGAGAAATTATATATGATAATTATTACTGGCAAAATGATTTAGTGAGATTAAGACCTTGGAGTGAAGATGATTGGGAGTGGATTTATTATACTGGATTTGATAGTTCATTAGGTAGATTAGCAGGATATAAAGTTGATTTACCACCAACAGTTTCAGGTGCAAAAGAATATTGTAAGGGAGTAGAGAATAGTACTGCAAATAATTCTAGTATAATCTTTGCAATAGACACATTAGAGGGTATACATGTTGGAAGAATAGGTTTAGGAATAGATAATGAGAGTCATGGAACTTTTGGTGTTGGTATTAGAATTGCAGCAGAGTACCAAGGCAAGGGGTATGGAACAAGTGCTATGAAAATAATTATAAAATATGGATTTATGGAAAGACGATTAAATAAATGTTCTTCAACTGTTTTAGAGGGAAATGAAGCATCTATTAAAATGCATAAAAAACTTGGATATGAGCAGGAAGGTGTACTCAAACAAAACATTTATATGAATGGAAGATATTACGATGAAATATGTTTTGGATTAACAAAAGAAGACTATTTAAAAAATATAGCAAAGAAATAAATTCAAAAAACTTAAACAACATAGTTGATTATTTTAATAATTATGTTGATATAAATAATCTTCGCTTTTTAGAGGTGACTAATATATATAATAATCATTAAAGGGTGGGGGCGTAAAATATGTATACAAAAACTGAAATACTTAGTATAGCAAAAAACAATTGGCACTGGATTATAATTGTAAACTGAGGATAAGAAGATGAGCATAGATGGTAAAATTTATAACAAATGAGCTTTGATGTAGAATGGGGGAGAATTATGAGTATTTCTTTTAAATATTATACGGAGAAAGACTTTCTAAAATTAGAACAACTTGTCTTAAATAGTTATGCATGGGGTAATCCACCATGGGGAGTAAGTCGTCATGAATTTAGCCGTGGAGTTCACAGTGCATGGGCAAATGTAAAAGATAATTGGAGACATATAGTAGGTATATGGGAGGAAGAGGGTAATATCATTTCGGCAGTTATATGCGAAGGAGTATGGCATGGAGATGCCTTCTTCCTCTTTGATTCTTTAGAACGACAAAGAGATAGAGAACTACTAGAGAGAATGTTTCATCATGCAGAAACACATCTCTCTTGCTTTAAAAAAGGCTATGAAAATAATACAAGATACTTACATGTAGTAATTCCACCAGAATATGATTCGGTAAAAAAGATGGCAAAAGAGAGAGGATATGAGTTATCTCAAAAAGTGGAGCGAGCTTTAATACTTCCGTTTTTAGAGAAGAAATTTGATATTATACTTCCAAATGGATATAAGATAGTTGATGGAACCCAAACACCAGATTTTTTTCTTTCCAATACTCATATGTTTTCTTTTAACTATACACTTCCTATAGCGGAAACAGGAGAAAGAGGATTTCATGATTTAAGAAAAATGCCAGGGTATAAACCAGAACTTGATTTATGCGTATTGGATGATGAAGAAAAACCAGTGGGATTTGCTATCATTTGGTACAACGAAAAAATGCCTTATTGTGAATTAGAGCCCCTTGGAGTTGTATGGTGGTGTAGAAGAAAGGGAATGGGAAGGGCATTGATATATGAGGCGGCTAATCGAGTTATGAAGATGTCACCACAGTGTAGAGGAATGCTTGGAGGAGATCAGCAATTTTATTGGGATTTAGGTTTTAAAGTTGAGAGAATTAATGAAATTTGGAATTGGAGAAAAAAATTTTAATAGTACGCAATTTTCATATTTGACGAACTAAAAAGGAGAAAGAAAATGGAGGATTTTAATATAAGATTTAGAGAAATGAGTGATGATGAATTTGATAAATTCGCTGAGTGGGATATTCTAGCTTATTCAAAAGATTTAATAAAATCCGGCTTATCCAGCGAGGAAAATGCGCTTGAAAATGCAAAAAAAAGTTTTAATGAATTGCTTCCACAAGGAAAGTACACAAAGGATAATTATATTTATGTGGTTGTAAATAGTGATAATGAGGGCGTAGGGTTTATATGGTATCAAAAGTATAAGGAAGATATAGCGTTTATTTGTGATTTCTTAATACTTGAAAAGTTCCGTAAACAAGGTTATGGAAAACAGACCTTACTTTTGCTTGAAAAAGAAGCAAAAGAAAAAGGACTTAATAAAATATTACTCAACGTTTTTAAATATAACAAACCTGCTTTTTCATTATATAAAAGTTTAGAATACAAAATAAGAGATCAAAAAAATGAGAATATATCTATGTTGAAAAACATTTAAAATTTCAACGGTGCTACAATGTTTTATTGTTATATACCTGAGAAATTGAGTATAATAGGTGGACGATGCCACCTATTATTTTTTAGTAAATTAAAACTATTAGTGAAGGTTAATAGCTTGAATAAACCAAACTTCAGTGAACTAGCAAGAAAATAACAGTTGAAAAATATTATAATGTATACTTAAAAATTATGATTTTATACAATTTATAAATTTTTCGATTTAGGTATTAGATTTTGATTCATATCATATCTATGGATCGAAGTACAATATATATATACAGAACATATGATAATGTTATAGTCATATGAAAGGAAAGGAAAAAATGTATAATTACTACAGAAACTATTCGCATCCTTATTATGAGGATACCACAGACTTTTCTAATCAGTTTGATAATCAGTATACTTATTTTACTGATGATATGGAGTATGATTCATGGGCTTACTCTTTGCGATTTGCAAGGAGTGATTATTTAAATGAGTTAAAGGATTATGGACCAGATCCCTTTGTAGTTAATATTACTGAGGCTACTAAGCAAAACAATACTTTTCGTACCGCTTTATGGACAGGAGACCATTTACAGCTTACATTGATGAGCATTGATGTTGGAGATGATATAGGTTTAGAAGTTCATCCACATGTTGATCAATTCCTACGTATTGAAGAAGGACAAGGAATTGTTAAAATGGGTGATAGTAAAGATGATTTGAATTTCCTAAGAAAAGTCTATGATGATTTTGCAATCATTATACCAGCTGGTAAATGGCACAATATAATAAACACTGGTAATAAACCGCTTAAATTGTATTCTATCTATGCACCACCTAATCACCCTCATGGTACAATTCATAAAACTAAAGCAGAGGCAGAGGCTGCTGAATGAGGCTGTATTCATTTATCAAAAGAGGCTGTGAAAAATCTGCAAAAGATAGCTTTTCACAGCAGAATTAAATTATAATATAAGTTATTTTTATGGCAAGAGTAAATAGTTTAATAAATGAAGGAAAAAATCCCCCTATAGATGGGTAAGGCAAATCATAGGATATTAAAAAAATCTATATATTAATTTTTGTGGGTCAAGCATATTAAATTATGCTTTGTATTAGGGAAGATCTTATTATCTTGATAATAAGATCTTCTTTTTGCTCAACTTTAATATAGAATTGTTTTGGATATATAAGAACTATAGGATAGATAGTATAATTTTTCTAAGAAAGAAATTTGAAAGTAATGAAAAGGAATTTAAAGAGATGATTCTTAAAAAATATAAAAAGCAGTTTGAATACTCTTATACCTTTGGAGCCTTTGCAACCATTGAATTAATTAATACAAGACTAGATAAGGTTATAGGCATTGTTGTAAAGTCTAGTTATATAGAAAAGGATAATGGAATAAATTTACATGAACTATGTAGAAGTAAAAACATAGATATAAAGGTTAATGATGATATATTTTCTAGAATTACAGATAAAGAAAACTATTATGTTATAGGAATTTTTAAAAAATATAGTTTAGATTTAGATAGGAATAAGTCTCATATAGTTTTAGTTAATCCAAGTAATATGGGGAATATGGGAACTATTATTAGAACTATGGTTGGATTTGGAATGGATAATTTAGCAGTTATAAGCCCTGGAGTAGATGTATTTGATCCCAAGGTTATAAGAGCATCAATGGGAGCACTTTTTAAAATCAGTTTTAGTTACTATAGTGACTTTAATACTTATATTGAAGATTTTATTCACCATAATATTTATACTTTCATGATAGATGGAGAAAATTCCATTAAAAATATAGCAACTGATGAAGATAAATTATTTTCTTTAGTCTTTGGAAATGAAGCTACTGGTCTTGATGATAAGTTTTTAAACATTGGCACGAGTATTTCAATAGCACATTCAAAGGAAATTGATTCTTTAAATTTATCCGTAGCAGTAGGTATTGCATCTTATAAGTTTTCTAGGAATTAAAGTGAATATTAAGTTTTAATTTAAATTAAACAATAATTTTACTACAATAATAAGCTTTAAAGATTATGCTAATGCTACTTGGTAGGGAAAGTGTAAAGTGTAAAAATTATAGGGGGAAAACAATGGGATATTTAAAGAAGTTAATAGGTGAGAAATGTTATTTAGCACAAATGCTTTACGAAGATTACGAAAAATTTGCAGAGTGGTTTACGGATATGAAAACAACCATTGGACTAGGAGACGCAGCAGGCAATTATTCTATAGAAAGTACTAAAGAATTTTTTGGGGAAAATTATAGTAGCAAGGCTAATCATTTCTCAATAGTTGATTTAAAAGAAGATAAGTTAATTGGGTTCTGCTGGCTTAAAGAGATAAACTATATAGATAGAGCAACAGAATTAGCAATTTTAATAGGAGATAGTAATTTTAGGGGACAAGGTTATGGAGTGGAAGCAATGCAACTTATTATAGATTATTGTTTTAACATATTAAATCTACATAATGTGATGGTGGTTGTCTATTCTCATAATGAAAAAGCAATAGGAATGTATAAAAAAGTTGGTTTTAAGGAATTTGGAAGAAGACGGGAATCTCATTTTATAGGTGGAAAAGTTTATGATGAGGTGTATATGGATATTTTGCCTAGAGATTATAAAGGGAAATCAGTAACTGATATATATTTTCTAAAAAGTTAAATAGTAAAAAGCACAGGGGGGATCATAAATGACATTAGAGAATTATTCAAAGGAAAGAGATATATATAATTTAGGAGATGATTATGAACTTCAAAGGGCAGAGCATGAAATCTTCTCTAAATATTATGCAACTTACTATGGATTACAAAAGGCAAATGGATGGTTTAAAAAGAATTATGATATAATGCGTTCAATCATAGATGATGAAGATGATTGTTTTTGGATACTTAAGGATGGTAGGAGGATAGGAGGAGTACTTATTAAGCCTAATTTTATAGAGGGAGTATTTCTCATTCCACCTTATTCAGATGAATATGAAGTACTGAAGAAACTTAAAGAAATATTAGTTCATTGGTCAGATTCTGATAAACCTATTGAGGCATCTACAGTTGATTCATATCAAGTTAAACTATATGAAAAACTAGGTTTTATAAAAGTAGAAAGTGGCCGTTGGATGGTAAGGCCAACTGAAACTTTTAATATTAACTGGGAAGATAACTATTATGTTACTTCTCCCAAAAGAGAAGATGAATTAGAAATGGGAAAGCTACTCTATGAAGCTTTCCAAAATAATGAAGGGTTAAATTTTAATTACAGTGTACATGAGTATACTGAATGGGTTAAGGAGTATTTTGATAGCAATTTAGATGTGGAAATTTTAAATAGAGCATCTACTTTAGTATATGATAAAACTACTAAAAAATTAGTAGGAATTTGTTATATATCTATATGGCAAGAATGGCCATTGGTATCTCAAATAGCTGTAAAGCCTAGCTATGCTGGAAAGGGCATTGGAACTAAAATGCTAAAAAGTGCACTTGCAGTTTTAAATGAAGAATATCCAGTAGTTAGATTATACGTAGATATAGGAAATAAAGCAGAAGAATTATATCATAATTTAGGCTTCTTAAAGGGGCTTCAGTTAACGGATATGAAATTTGAAATAATAGAGAAGTAGTTTACTATATCTATAGGTTTTTAATTGATTAATATGATTTATATATTAATCATATTTTATATCTATTTAATCTGTAACTAATTTTATTTATATACTATAAAAAAATAGAATAAATTTTAAATTATTTATGAACTTAGATTTAATATTTCAATTGTAATATATTGATGTATAAATCTAAGTTCTTGTTTTTTTAAGTCTTAAATTTCAATAAAATACTCAAAATGGGTAGACTTCTCCTAGAAATTAAAAATTACCTTCCTATATTATATTGGATAATGTAATGTAGATTCTAAATTGATAGAATTTTTATAGCCACTTTGTGTAAGGTAAGTATTTTTATTCTTCATTATCAATTAGAGCTATGACATACTTCAAAAGTATATTCACAAAAAATTAATATTTTTTGAAGCTCAAAGATTAAATTTACCCTATCTCAACATTTAACTTATATTAATCCTTAATATCCTAGTATAGTGTATTTTACAATGAAATGAATAATGTATTTTAATTTTATTCCTTTTTACCATGATTTTACTAGTTTACAGTATGTTTTCAATTAATTTATGAAATATTCAAATATTTTTATTGCAGTTTTGCCATAAATAATATATTATATTCATGAATAATATATTGTATTAACAAATGGATTTTTAATGAATAACTGAAGAAAAAAGGAGGAGTTTACAAAAGATGGCGTTTTTAGATGGAATGATTTCACATATTAGCAACTTTCTATGGACCTATATTTTAATTGCTATGCTCATAGTAATTGGTGTGTATTTTACTTTTAAAACCAAGTTTGTTCAATTTAGAAATTTTAAAGAGATGTTTAGACTTTTAGGAGATGGTGCCACAGGGGATAAAGAAGAGAATTCTGTATCTTCCTTTGAAGCCTTTTGTATAAGTACGGCTTCTAGAGTTGGTACTGGGAATTTAGCTGGTGTAGCAACTGCAATTGCCATTGGTGGACCTGGAGCAGTATTTTGGATGTGGCTTATAGCACTTATAGGTGGTGCCTCTAGTTTTATAGAATCTACTTTGGCACAAATTTATAAAGTTAAGGATGGAGATAGCTTTAGAGGTGGACCTGCTTACTATATAGAAAAAGGACTTAAAAAGAAATGGATGGGAATGCTTTTTGCCATTCTGATAACCATTTGTTTTGGACTAGTATTCAATTCAGTTCAAGCAAATACTATAACTCTTTCTTTATACCGTTCTTTTGGATTTAATAAAACTGTTGTAGGAGCTATCTTAACAATACTTACTATTGCCATTATTTTTGGAGGAGTCAATAGAATTGCAAAAGTTTCAAGTGTTTTAGTTCCTGTTATGGCTATTTTTTATATAATAGTTGCATTATTTATAGTTGTTAAAAACTTTTCGGCAATTCCTTCCGTATTATCAATGATTTTTGAAAATGCCTTTGGTATTAATGAAGTTGTTGGTGGTGGAATTGGAGCAGCCTTAATGCAAGGTATAAAGAGAGGGTTGTTTTCAAATGAAGCTGGTATGGGTTCTGCGCCTAATGCTGCTGCAGCTGCTACAGTATCCCATCCAGTTAAGCAAGGTTTTATACAAACCCTTGGAGTTTTTACTGATACTATAATAATCTGCAGTTGTACAGCATTCATGATATTATTATCAGGTGCTCCACTTGATGGCTCAGTTAAAGGTATAGAACTTACTCAAATAGCCCTTAATAATCAAGTAGGATCTTGGGGAGGAATATTTATTTCCGTATGTATATTACTATTTGCTTTTAGTTCTATAGTTGGAAATTATTATTATGGTGAAACCAATATTCAATTTATAACAGATAAGAAAATTTATTTACAGCTTTATAGAGTTTTTGTTGGTGTGATGGTGTTCTTTGGATCTATTGTCAGCATGGATATAGTTTGGAATTTAGCTGATGTATTCATGGGACTCATGGCTATAGTAAACTTAATTGCTATTGTACTATTAAGCAAAATTGCATTAAAAGCTCTAGAAGATTACAAAAATCAGAAGAGAGCAGGTATAAAAGATCCTATATTCACTAGCAATTCTATACCTGAACTTAAAGATGAAGTAACGGAATGGTCTTAAACGGATAAGAAAATAGTTAGTTAGTAAAAAAAGACCTTTAAAATATACCCTTTGTCAAAGAAAAATTAAAAGCTTAAAATAGGTTAAGAAGATGATTTCTGTATTGAACAGGAGTCATCTTTTTTAAATTTAATTTATATTTTTCGCTACTAAATTAGTTAGATTAAATTTCTGTTAGACAGATAAACTTATTTTTTGTATCATCCTCCTTTTTAGTATATGGAGCTTTTTTAAGAGTTCCTTCTTAGCTTTTAGTAAATTATTTTTACTTTAAGGCATTTATATTTTTCTTCTATGGAAAGTTCTTTTTTCTTAGGTCTTTCGGAATTTTTTTCTTGCGTTAAAATCGATTTTTATGAAATATAAGTGTATAATATATTAAGAAGCAAATTTTACTTTAAATATATAATTATGTATTAGGTGGAAATAAAAATGAAGCAAATATTTAAATATCTAAAACCATATATTTTTCGAATGAGTATTGGACTTGCCATAAAATTTACAGGTACTATTGTAGAACTGGCACTTCCTTGGATATTATCCTATATGATTGATGAGATTATCCCATTAAAACAGGTACAACCAATTCTTATTTGGGGTGGACTTATGCTTTTGTGCTCTATTATTGCAGTGGTATTTAATATTATAGCAAATAGAATGGCTTCCAAAGTTGCAAGGGATACAACGGAGCGTGTTAGAAATGATTTGTTTTCTAAGATAATTTACCTTTCTAATAATCAAGTAGATTACTTTACATTACCTTCTTTAATTTCAAGAGTTACCTCTGATACATATAACATTCACCAGATGCTAGGTATGATGCAGAGAATTGGGGTAAGAGCACCTATCTTACTTATAGGTGGTATAATTATTACTTTTACACTAGATCCAATACTTACCTTAGTCATGATTTCAGTGATGCCTATTATATTTTTAGCAGTGACCTATGTTTCTAAGGTAGGCATTCCAATGTATTCTATTGTTCAAAAAAAGATAGACGATTTTGTAAGGGTTGTACGGGAAGATGTGACAGGAATACGAGTTATTAAAGCCTTATCAAAGGAAGATTATGAAAGAGAAAAGTTTGATTATCGTAATAAAGCTGCTGTAGAGCAAGAAAAAAAGACTGGAATGGTGATGGCTGTATTAAATCCAGTTATGAATCTATGCTTAAATCTTGGGACGGTATTGGTTATTCTAGCAGGAGCCTATAGGGTAAACAGCGGAGTTATGAAGCCAGGAGTAATTGTTGCATTTTTAACCTATGTTACATTAATTTTAAATGCTCTTTTATTTATTTCTAGGGTTTTCACCAATTATTCAAAAGCAAGCGCTTCAGCAAAACGTATAAATGGGATTTTAAATGCTGAAGAGGAATTTGTAATTAAAGATATACCAAAGATAGATAATGGATATGCCATAGAAGTTGATAATGTATCTTTTTCTTATAATCATAAAGAAAGTAATATAAGTAATATAAGCTTTGGTATTAAAAAAGGAGAGACCTTGGGCATTATTGGAGCTACAGGCTCTGGAAAGTCTACTATAGTTAAACTATTAATGAGGTTTTATGATGTGGATCAAGGGGCAATTAGAATTAATGGACAAGATGTACGATCAATTGATATGAAGGTATTAAGAGAAAAATTTGGAGTTGTATTTCAAAATGACTTTATTAGCACAGATACCCTATTTGAAAATATTCGATTTGGAAGAGATATAAGTGAAGCTGAGATAAAGGCAGCGTCAGAATATGCAATGGCTACTGAGTTCATAGAAGGAAAGACAGAGGGATTTCAAACTAAAGTAGCAGTAAGAGGTGCAGATTTAAGTGGTGGACAAAAGCAAAGATTACTAATTTCAAGAGCACTTGCAGCACATCCCGAGATTTTAATACTAGATGACTCTTCTAGTGCATTAGATTATAAAACAGATGCATCATTACGAAAGGAACTTCAAAATCATTTTAAGGAAACCACAACTATAATGATTGCTCAAAGAATTAGCTCTATTATGTCTTCTGACCATATCTGTGTTTTGGAGGATGGAGAGATAGTCGGCTATGGAACTCACCAGGAACTTATAGAAAGTTGTGATATATACAGAGAAATTAGTGAATCACAACTAGAGGAGTAAATTCCTTTAAGTAAAAAAATACCCTAAAGCAGTTTACATGGAACAAGGAGGGCATGTTGTAATTATGAAAAAGAATAAGATTCATGCTTTAAGAAGAATAATGTCCTATCTTTTAGAATATAAGGCATTAATAATTATTGCGGTTCTACTGTCTATTGGAAGTAATTTATTTGCATTAATGGGTCCTATGCTATCAGGATATGCCATAGATAGCATTGAACTGGGAAATGGTGCGGTAAACTTTAGTAAAGTATATTATTACTGTGGACTTATGATTATATTTTATATAATATCCTCTATTTTAACCTATATTTTATCAGTGATTATGCTGGAGGTTAGTAAGAGGATATCCTATAAATTAAGGAAGGACTTATTTGATCATTTACTTTCACTTCCTGTAGGGTATTTTGATACCCATGCTACGGGAGATATTATAAGTAAAATTTCCTATGATATTGATACCCTAAATGCATCTTTAACAGCAGATTTAGTTACCATTTGTGGAAGTATTATTACAGTAGTTGTATCATTTATTTCTATGGTTATGATATCCACAAAGCTAGTATTAGTTTTTGTATTTACAGTTCCGTTATCTATTATACTCACAAAGAGGATGACAAAAATTACAAGACCTATGTTTCGTAATCGTTCAAGAAAGCTTGGAGAACTAAATGGAATGGTTGAGGAATTTGTATCAGGACAGAAGACATTAAGGGCATATAATCAAGAGGAGAATACCAAGGATAAATTTAGAAGAAAGAATGAAGATGCAGTGAATGCTTATTATCGTGCAGATTATTATGGTTCTATGGTTGGGCCATCAGTTAATTTTATGAACAATTTATCTTTAACATTAATTAGTATATTTGGTGCAATCATGTACTTACATAATCAAATGAGTCTAGGAAATATTTCTTCATTTGTATTATATTCTAGGAAATTTTCTGGACCTATCAATGAATCTGCAAATATTGTAGGAGAGTTTCAATCTTCACTAGCAGCAGCAGAAAGAATTTTTCAGCTTATGGATGAGCTGACAGAAGAGAGAGATAAAGAAGATGCCAAGGAACTTTTACATGTTCATGGTGATGTAAAAGTTGATAATATATCCTTTGGATATACAGCAGATAAAATAATTCTTAAAAATCTTAGTATGGAGGCACCATCCGGAAATATGATTGCCATTGTTGGACCTACTGGGTCAGGAAAAACTACATTGATTAATCTTCTTATGAGATTTTATGATGTAAACCATGGAAGTATCTATGTAGATGAGATGGAGATAAGGGACATAACAAGGGAAAGTCTTAGAAAATCCTATGCTATGGTACTACAGGATACTTGGCTATTTCAAGGAACTATCTTTGAAAATATTGCTTATGGTAGTGAAAATGTTACCTTAGAAGATGTAATAAACGCAGCTAAGGCAGCCAAAATTCACTCTTATATAAAAAGACTTCCAAATGGATATGATACGATTCTTACAGATGATGGAACTAATATATCCAAAGGTCAAAAGCAGTTACTAACAATAGCCAGAGCCATGCTTTTAGATTCTAAAATGCTTATTTTAGATGAGGCAACCTCTAACGTTGATACAAGAACGGAAATACAAATTCAGCAGGCTATGAGAAATCTTATGAAAGGTAAAACATGCTTTGTTATAGCACATAGGCTTTCTACTATAAAAAGTGCTGACCATATATTAGTAGTAAAGGATGGTAACATAATAGAGCAGGGAAATCATAAAGAATTAATAAGACAAAAGGGCTTTTATAGCCAATTATATTATTCACAGTTTGAGTAAAGGTCATTTAAATTAATAACCTATAAACGTAGAGAAGATACTGCGTTTATAGGTTTTTCTATTTTAAATTGAGATGCTGTTTTAAAATAATACTAATTCTTATGGTTAAATGTTAAAGTAAATCTCTCTGCTCAACTTTAATACAGAATTATTTTGGATATATAAGATTAGAGTGATAAATGGTAATATTTTCATAAGGATAGATAATGGAGGGGAAGGGGCATGAAGGTTGAAAGATTAAGAGATGAAATGGTTGAAGCCTTTATTGAGTATTGTAAGAAGTATAGAGAGGATCCTAATGATGAAGGATTAAGTGATATAGATTTAGAGAGTTTTGAGATTAATAAAGAAAATCCAACTTATATATTAGTGAGTGATAATAATATTAAAGGGGCGATTTCCATCATTTTAGATGACTTCTATAAACAGGGAGGAATGGGTAGATTAAGGATATTTCATAGCATTGAAAATAAAATAGATAATTATAAGAGTATGCTTAGAGCAATATTGGAAGAAATAGAAGGCATAGATAAAATATTTATATATATAGATCAAAAGAATGAGGTTATGGCTGAAATATTAACAGCTTTACAATTTAAGTTAGGTGGATATAGTTTTACTATGATTAGAGAGGATAGAGAAGTTCCTAAAGCTACTTTTCCAGAGGGATATGAGTTAAGGACTTTTAAAGAAAATAGGGATGAAATGGATTGGTGTAAGGTTAGAAATATTGGATTTCCAGAGGATCCTCCAAGAACACCAGAAAATGTTTGTTTATATTGGAAGAGTGAGCCACAGTGCCATTTAGAAGATGGAATGATGTTACTTTATTATAATGAGGAACCTATAGGAACTATACGTGCTTCAGTGGAATTTGAAGCAGGAGAAGCATATACATACATATCTGTTGTGTGTGTAAATCCAGAGTATAGAGGAAAAGCGCTAGGTAGAAATTTATTAAGAGCAGCAATAGATTATGGAAGAAGTAAAGGAATGCCTAAGGCTATGCTCTGTGTAGAGGTGGAAAATGAGAGTGCATTAAATCTATATCTTAGAGAAGGTTTTACAAAATATAAAGCAAGTGTAGAGTATGAATATAATTGGAGGAGAAAACATGAAATATAAGTTTGTTGCAATGAACAAAGAGTATGCAAGAGAGATGATTAATAATTGGAAATATGAAGGCGAATATTCCGTATATGATTACTGCAATGAAAAAGAAGTATTATTAGAAGAAGAAAGCTGGGGTTTTGGAAAATTTGCAGCTTTAGATGAGAATAATAATTTAATAGGGGAGCTTACTATAGAATTTTTTGAAGAGGTTGATGAAAGCTCTGAAGACGATGGATATGTAGATATAAAAATAGTAAAAGATAATCCAAATAAAATTTATGAAATGTGGATAGGCTTTGGATTAAGACCGGATTTAACTGGACAAGGATTGGGTAGTGAATATGTATCAGAATGTATAGATTTTGCAACAAATCATCATAATTATAAAGGAGATTATCTTAGATTAGGGGTGGCAGAATTTAATAAGAGAGCAATAAAAGCATATGAAAAAGCAGATTTTAAACAGTTTAATACTTATGAGGGAGAAATAGCAGGCAAGAAATTTAAGATTTTATGGATGAGAAAGGCTTTAAGAACAAGGAAAGAGTAGATACTTTATTATAATAACTAAACATTTAAATATTTATGATTTAAGCATAAAGAACCTCTATAAAGTAAATATTAAATATATTTTTCAAAATATTAAGTATAGATGGCTTAAAACTGCTAAAGATTTTAAATAATCTTTAGCAGTTTTTAATTATATAATTTTATTTCTAAGTGTTATAATTATAAAAAGAGAATTAGGCACATGAAAATAAATAATAAGTCAAAGATGCGACGGATATTTTGTGTCAGACAAGGAAGCAGGTTCCGTTGCTAGTAGAGCTATCAGCGGGTTCTGCTGACGCAGTATTACACAAAATAGACTAGCATACTGACTTATTATTTATTTGAATGTGCCTTATGCAAATATTATTTATGCATTAACAGAATAAGGAGATAATACTATGGAATTATGGGACATCTTAGATAAAGATGGAAATAGAACAGGAAAAGTAGCTCCCAGAGGTAGTAAGATGAGTGAGGGTGAATATCATCTTGTTGTATTCATATGGATAGAAAATGTAGATGGAAATTTTATAATATCAAGAAGAAGTCCAAATAAAACTAATGCAAACAAATGGGAAACAGTAGGTGGTTCAGTTATTGCAGGAGAAGAAAGTTTAGAAGCTGCTTTAAGAGAAGTTAAAGAAGAGTTAGGAATAGAGTTAAAAGTAGAAAATGGAGGATTACTTAGAAGGGTTAGATTTGATACTAAAAATCCTTGGATTGCAGATATTTATCACTTTAGACAGAAAATCGATATTAATGAAGTTATTCCTCAGCAAGGAGAAGTAAGTGAAGTTAAATTAATGACTAAAGAAGATATATTAGAAATTATAGAAAGTAGAGATTTTTTCTATGGGGATATGTACTTAGAATATGTAGGACACTATTTATTTAAGTAATTTTATTATATTATAGCAATGTGAAGAAAATTTTTATTATCACGGGAAGAGTGAGATTTTTAAAGTGAGATAAGAAAGACATAGTTAATGAATTTATGTTATGGATAAAAGTAAGAAAGTCTTAGAAAATGTTATTATTAATATGAATAATTGAGGTGAAGTATGAATAAAAATTTTTTAAAGAAATATTTAGAAACTCTTGGAGCATCTTTAGTTGGATTTGCAGATTTGAGAGATATTGATATTGAAGCACGTAAGAGTATGGACTATGGCATATCCTTTGGGATTAAATTAAATACTAAGATTATAAGAGAGATTAATTGTGGGCCAACAAAAGAATATTGGGAGGAGTATAAGAAGATAAATAATGCTTTGGATGAAATTGCTATAGCTTGCGTTAGCTATATAGAAAACTTAGGTTATAATGCAATAGGACAAACCTCTACTTATGTCACTAGTGATGATAATTTAGCCACATTGTTACCACATAAAACTGTAGCTACAAGGGCAGGGTTAGGTTGGATAGGTAAAAATGCATTATTAATTACACCTGAATATGGATCTGCTATACGTATTTCTTCAGTTTTAACTAATATGCCACTTGAAACAAATAGTCCAATTAATGAATCTAGATGTGGCAGATGTGAGAAATGTAGATTATCATGCCCAGCGGAAACAATTAAAGGACAGCTATGGAATATAAAATTAAAAAGGGAGGAATTAATAAATCCTTTTAAATGTAGGCAAAAAGCTAGAGAGTTATCAAAAAAACAAGTAGGATCTGAACTTTCATTATGCGGTAAATGTATAGAGGTATGTCCATTTACACAAAGATATATAAGTTGTAATTAATGAGAATGTATTAAAGGAGATAAAAAGGCATATATTGAGAATTTAAGGAAGATAGTTGTATACAGATCACTAATTTAGTTATTAGAAATGAGTAGGTGTTTAAAAGCAAAAAGGATATCCAAATATGAACATAATTTTCTGATGATAATAAATATTCGTATAAATCAAATTATTTTATATGTAGTTAAAAAGATAAATGGAGGTGAATATCATTGGATTCTTAATAATATAGATATTCCAATGAAAATGACATGCGTGTAATAAAAAGATTAGAAGAATGTAATATAGAAAGTTTTGTAGAAATAGTAGCTAATGCATACCCATCTAATGGAATATTTACAAAGGAAGATAAGGGAAGGTTTAAAAATAATATTATCAAGGTTCAAAATGAAAGGCAAAATGTTAATTTCTATGGAGTATTTGAAGATTTAGTACTTCTTGGAGGAATGAGATATCATGATTTCAACATGAATTTACTAAATCAAAAGATTAAAGCTGGTGGAGTAGGGTGTATTGCTGTTGATTTAATTCATAAAAAAGAAAAGGTTGCAATAGATATTATTAAAGATTTTATCTATCATTACAGAAACCAAGGGGTTTCAATGGCATTATTATATCCTTTCAGGCCAGATTTTTATAAAAAGATGGGTTTTGGATTTGGTACAAGCATAAATCAATTTAGGGTAAAACCTTGCAATTTACCAAAGGGTACAAGTAAGGCACATATTCAATTTTTAAATATTGAGGATATACATGAGCTTTGTAATTTTTATAATAAAATGGTAATGGAAACTAATGGACTAATTGAAAAACATGATTATGAATTTAAAATTTTATTTGATAATGCTTCAAATAAAATTTTAGCATACAGAGTTAAGGATGAAATAAGGGGTTATGTGGTTTTTGAATTTAAAAAAGGGGATACAGAGGCTTTTACAATTAATGATATGGTTATAAAAGAATTTTTTTATGAAGATCCAGAAGTATTCCTTGAGTTTATGACCTTCTTTAATAGTCAAAATGATCAAATAAGATATATACTTTTTAATACTCAAGATGAAAATTTTAGATTTGCTTTAGAAGATCCAAGAGATGGGGCAGATATAATACTTACTGGTGTATATCATCAATGCAGTAGGCAAGGAACGGGAATAATGTACAGAGTAATAGATGTGTCTAAGCTTTTCAAGGATTTAGAAGGCCATAACTTTAAAAATCAAAATTGCAGACTTAAACTAACGATTGCTGATACCCTTATAAAAGAAAATAATGGAAGTTATATAATTCATTTTAATGACGGAAAAGCCACTTTAAATAAAAATAAAGATTTTGACGTAGAACTTATGATGGATGTTTCAGATTTTTCATCGCTTATTACCTGTGTTGTAGATATTAATAGTCTTTATAGATATGGAAAAGTTAAAATTTCAAATGTTGAGTATTTAAAAGTATTAAATAAAATATTTTCATCAGATGAAAAACCAATCTGTATGACACAGTTCTAAACTAAATTATTTATAATTAAAAATAAATAAAAAACTTACTAATAGGTAATCTAAATAAATATAGATTTTACAATTTATAATTAAGATTATATTAGTCATATCTTAAATAATTTCTTTAAGAATTTTCAAGAAAAGTGATTGTGCGCTTTTCTTATCTCATTGTAAGAATTTATAGAGTAATATTAAAAGAAATTATGATGAGATTATTAATGCTAGTGGAAAATATATAATTCCAGGTGATATTGGTGTTCGCATCCATTTTAATTTAGATATAGGAATAGCCATAGCAAATAAGGATATCCTGTATTAACTATGGTAAGAGGAGAGATAATAGTAAAGGCAATCAATTTATAGATAAAAAGAGTTATGGAAAATTTATTAAAAGAAAATTATAGAATTTTATTAAAATTTTGTAAATATGTGTTAATATGAAATTATATTAAATCTAAAATAATGACTATGTTTTAAAATACTGTTATTTTTTATAAGCATTATAACAATTAAATCATAATTAATAATAAAAACATAGTCTAAGTAATTGGGAGGGAACCATGAGCGAAGTAAAAAAGTTAAAAATTAGAGAAGAAGTTCCTGAAAAGTACAAATGGAATGTTAAGAAAATGTATTTGGACGAGAAAGCTTGGGAATCAGACTTTATTAAAGCAAAAGAAATAGCACCTAAATTATTAGATTATAAAGGGAAATTGAAGGATCCTAATATGCTTTTAGGATATTTAGAAAGTTATGTTAAAGTTTCAAACTTAGTAGAGGATTTATATGTATATGCTCATCTTAGAAGTGATGAAAATACAGCAAATACTAAGTATCAAGTTCTTTTAGATAGAATAAGAGCTTATCTTACAGAGGTAAATAGCATAACCTCTTTCTTTGTACCGGAAATATTAACTTTAAGGGAAGAGGATATTAACAAGGCTATAGATGAGTTAGAGCCACTAAAACTTTATGAAAAATATTTGAAGGATATATTAGAACAAAAACCTCATATACTTAGTGAAGAAGGGGAAAAGTTATTAGCATCTGCAGAAAATTCACTATCAGCTCCAGGAAATATATTTAATATGCTAACCAATGCAGATATGACTTTTCCTATAATACAAGATGAAAATAATTATTCAATTGAACTTACAGAAGGAAATTATTCTGTATTTATAAGATCAAAAAATAGAAGAGTTAGACAGGAGGCTTTTAACAGTTTATTTAGCACATATAAAAAATATAAAAATACTTTAGCCACTACTTATACGTCTTCACATAAGAGTTTTATCTTTAAGTCAAAGGCTAGACATTATAATTCTTCGCTAGAAAGTTCATTAAAGCCAAATAAAATTCCTCTTGAGGTTTATCATAATGTAGTAGATACTATCAATAATAATTTAAAATCCCTTCACAGGTATGTGTCACTTAAAAAGAAATTGTTAAATTTAGATGAAATTCATATGTATGATTTATATGTACCTAATATAGAGACTCCTAGATTTGATATACCTTATGAAGAAGGAGTAAAAATCTGTATTGAAGCATTAAAACCAATGGGAGAGGAATATCTAAATATATTTAAAGAAGGCATAGAAGATAGATGGATTGACGTATATGAAAGCAAAGGAAAAAGAGGAGGCGCTTATTCTAGCGGAAGCTATAATAGCATGCCATATGTACTTTTAAATTATAATAATCAAATAAATGATGTTTCCACACTTGCTCATGAAATGGGGCATTCTATACACTCTTATTATTCAAAGAAAAATCAGCCATATATTTATGCAGATTATGTATTGTTTTGTGCTGAAGTTGCTTCTATAACTAATGAATGCATACTTATGGATTATTTAATAAAAAAAGAAGAAGATAAAATTAAAAAATTATACTTGATTAATGAACAGCTTGAAAGCATAAGAACTACTGTTTTTAGACAAACAATGTTTGCTGAATTTGAACTTATTACCCATGAAAAAATGGAAGCAGGAGAAGCATTGTCTAGTGATGATTTGTGTAGTATATATCATGATTTAAATGTAAAATACTTCGGAAAAGATATGATTGTAGATAGTGAAATAGATATGGAATGGTCAAGAATTCCTCATTTCTATAGAGATTTTTATGTCTATCAATATGTAACAGGTTTTGCAGCGGCAAATTCATTTTCACAAATGATAATAAATGGAGGAGCCCAAGATGTAGAAAGATTTAAAGGCTTTTTAAAAGCAGGAAGTAGTGATTATCCAATAAACATACTTAAAAATGCAGGTGTTGATATGACAACGCCAAAACCACTAGAAGATACTATAAAAAGATTCGATATGTTATTAGACATGTTAGAAAAGGAAATATAAAATTATTTTAAAATCAAGGTTATCAATATAAAACTCATTGGTAACTTTGATTTTTTTGATAAGCAACATTAAGGAATTTTTTGTATAATAAAGATATAAAAATAAAGTGGTATTATATTTTTTTACGAAAATATTAGAAATAATAAATTTTATGATAAAACTATAAGTTATTAATGAATTTGCGAATAAAAATAGTATATAATTATTATAGAAATTTGAATATTTTCTTTAGGGGGATAAGGATGGATATTAATTGTGAAACCTGTTATTTGTACCAGATTGCAGACATTAATTTATCTAGCAGGACTTTAAAGGAAACTACAGAAATTAATAGTAGTTATAAGTTAATTGATGAGAGTTGTATTGATATTTTTAAACAAAGAATAATTAATACTAAGCCTGTAGAAAATTTTAGTATGTTATATGAAAATGTTAACATAGCTAGAAAAGGTGATATTATTTTTTCTTTAAAACAAAATTTTATTAAAGGAGAGTTGTGTGCTGCACTAATCCAAGAAGATAATATTTTGGTATCTAATAATTCCTTTGCACTTATTATACCAAAAGACAAGAATAAATCAGATGATTTGATGTTTTTACTTAAGGATGATTATGTTATATCTCAAATTAAACCATTAGACACAGGTAGCAATTATTTTAATATTACTGTAAAAGAATTAAACAACATATTAATACCAACACAAATACCAACATAATTTATATATTTAGTGCTGATAGAGTTTTCTATCAGCATTTATTTTTTTGCAATAAATATAAAAAATAGATTATTTATTTTAGAAGAGAGTACTTTTTTAAAGACATATATATATGAAAAATTATATAAAAAACTGTATATTTATATAATTTTTATACTATATAGTTTTAAATCAAGTTTCTGATGAGTATATTTTAATATAGGCATATTATATTTATTTAATTGAGAATTGAAAATGGACGATTGACAATTAAGGTTGAAATTAGTTTCGATCAAACTAATTTCTTCAAATAGGCTTTTCGATAAAAGTGACTATGCACTTTAAAAAGAGATAAATTCAAACTTCTCTCTTATGAGAGAAGTTTGAATTTATCTCTATTGTCAATAGTCAACTCTTAATTGTATAAATATTAGGCAATGTAATAAAATTTTGGGGGATATTTATGGATTTACAGTTATATTTAGATAATCTAAGTGAAATATTTAGAAAGAACTTCGAACTTCACAAAGATGTAGTAATTTTTGATAAAAAGTTAAATTTATATGGAAAATATAAAGATATAGGTGGAAGAACCTTTCTGACTAAAAATGATGTTATAGATAAATTCGAAGTATATGAACATTGCTTAATAGAGGGCTATAATGATTTAAAATATCAGGATTTAGTAGAATTTTCACATTATCTAAAAGATATGACTATAAAACTAGTAAATCCAAATGGAGAACACAAAAGTTCTATAATAACAGGAATTATAGTTAGCAAAACTAATACCTCCAAGGATATTTGGGATTATACAAAAAAATTCAAATACAATAAGTATTATAAGTTTACACTTCATGGTTGGAGTACCATAAAGCTTGTAGTTATAGATTTATCTAGTAGTAAGATTATAACTAACAAAGCTGCTAAAGAAGACTATAAGGTGTATTTACACACCTTAAGTAATAAATAAAGGAGGATAAATAGCTGTTAAAGAAAAGTTATGAAATGTTATAAAAACTTACTATTTATTAATAGACTTTTAAAATAGTTGATTTATCTAATAATTTTGAAAGTGATATGTAATTTCCAGTAGAATATTTTTAAATTTTAGTATCTATAGTATTAGATATAGTAATTGTTGTTTTAAAATTTTTAATCCTTATTTTATCATCTCAAAGCTATTATATAAAGGTAGTATTTGGATATAATAGTTATTAGAAAGTGAGGTGATAAATTTGATAAAAGCACTAAATATAAGATTATATCCAACAGAGGAACAAATAAATTTAATTTATAAACACATTGGTTGTATGAGATTTGTTTATAATTGGGCATTATCAAAGCAAATAGAAAATTATAAAACCAATAATAAAAATCTATCAGTTTCAGAATTAGGTAAAGAATTAACTATTTTAAAGAATACTGAAGGTTATCAGTGGCTTTATGAAGCATCCAATGCAACATTAAAAGAAAGCATTAGAGATTTAGATAAAGCATATAAAAATTTCTTTAATGGCAGTAAATTCCCTAAATTTAAAAGTAAGAAAAAATCAAAGCCTAAATTTTATAGTAGGTATGACAAAGTTTACTTCAAAGAAGATTTTGTAAACCTTGAAAAGATAGGTAAAGTTAAATGCCGAGTAGATTATGATATTGATTTAACTACTATAAAAAGATTTAAAAATCCTAGAATACATTTTAATGGTAGAGTGTGGATACTTTCAGTAGGTGTTGAAACACCAGTAGAAAAAACTAAATTAAACAATTTTAGTTTAGGAGTAGATCTCGGGATAACTCAATTAGCAATAACTAATATAGATAATTTAGATGCTAGAAATATTAACAAAACACATAAAGTCAAAAAATTAAATAAAAGATTAAAAAAATTGCAAAGGCAATGTTCAAAGAAGTATGAAAAAAATAAAAAAGGAGGTAGTTACCAAAAAACTAGGAACATTGCAAAACTTGAAAAGAAGATTAAAAAATTTCATAGTAAACTCAAAAATATTAGACTAAATCATATCCATCAAACCACTTCTAAAATGGTGAAAGCCAAGCCTTACAGGGTGGTAATGGAAGATTTAAAAGTGTCTAATATGATGAAAAATAAACACTTATCAAAGGCAATAGGAGAGCAAGGATTTAATATATTTATAAATCAAATGAAATATAAATGTGAACGGTGTGGTATTGAGTTTATTAAAGTACCTGTATTTTATCCTTCAAGTAAAACCTGCAGTCATTGTGGCTCTATTAATAGAGATTTAAAACTTTCAGATAGAACCTATAAATGTTCTTGTGGTTTTAGTTGTGATAGAGATAAAAATGCTAGTTATAATCTTGCAGACTATGGTTTAGTATAATCAACTAAAAAAGATTAACTAAATTGGGTAATCGTTACAACCCACTACCTTAATAGGTAGCAAAGCCTATAGAGTGTTATACCAAAGGAAAGTAGCTTAGGCAAAATCGGACATTATGAAGTAGGAAATAAACAAAACTAAAAACTTATATAATCTTCTTATGGAGTTTTTTAGCGTTTTGGTAACGGCTATAAATGAACGCACTGTTATTATTAGTTATTTCAATTATAGTATTCTTAATAGCTTATGTAACCTATGGTGCATGGTTAACTAAAAAATGGGGTATTGATGTTAATAGAAAAACACCAGCTCATACTAAGTTTGATAATATGGATTATGTGCCATCAAATTCTAAAGTGCTATTAGGACATCACTTTTCTTCAATTGCAGGTGCAGGACCCATAACTGGACCAATATTAGCAGCAGTTTTTGGATGGATTCCTGTATACTTATGGATATTAGTTGGGAGTGTATTTGTAGGAGGTGTTCATGATTATAGTGCCTTATTTGCATCTATAAGACATGATGGAAAAACTATAGGAGAAATAATTAAAACCAATTTAGGTAATAAAGGCAAAATACTATACAACATTTTTGCATGGTCTACTATTGTATTAATAGTAGCTGCTTTTACTGATATTTGTGCTTCAACTTTTGCTTATGATCCCAATAATTTAATAGGAGCACAAGCAGGAACAGCATCTATACTTTTTATATTCATATCAATGGCTTTTGGATTTGCTGTTTATAGAAAAGGATCTAAGCTTGGAATTTCCACATTAATTGGAGTTATACTTTTATTTTTCTGTATATGGCTTGGATATATGTTTCCTTTTATAAAATTAACAAAATTTCAATGGAATATAGTATTAATTATATATATAACCTTGGCATCTACTTTACCAGTATGGATATTACTACAACCTAGGGATTATTTGTGCTCGTTTCTTTTATATGCAATGATTATAGGAGGAGTACTAGGAATATTGATTTATAGGCCTTCAATGGCAATACCTGCTTTTAGTGGTTTTAAGGTTAACAATCAAACACTATTTCCATTCTTATTTGTAACTGTTGCTTGTGGAGCAGTATCAGGATTTCACTCTCTTATAGGGTCAGGAACCTCATCAAAGCAAATTGATAAAGAATCTGATGCCAAATTAATAGGTTATGGTTCCATGCTCATTGAAGGTATTGTGGCAATTATAGCCTTAATAACTGTTGGATATTTAGCAAATTCTGAGGGAGCTCCTTCAGTAGTATTTGCAAACGGATTATCTGTATTTATGAATAGTTTTGGATTACCACTTCAGATAGGTAAGGTATTTACTATGCTTACTTTTTCAGCTTTTGCATTAACTAGTCTTGATACAGCAACAAGGATTGGAAGGTATATATTCCAAGAATTCTTTGACAAAGAAAAAGAAAGTAAGAGTTTAGGTAGCAATAAATATTTTGCTACATTTGCTACCATAGGAGCATCAATTTTATTATTAGCTTATGGATACAATAAAATTTGGCCTATATTTGGATCAGCAAATCAACTATTAGCGGCTCTTTCTTTATTAGCAGTTTCAGCTTGGTTATCCAGTATAGGGAAAAAATATACTATGGCTTTAATACCTATGATATTTATGTTTATAGTTACATTGACATCATTAACAATGCTAATACGCCAATATTTTACTGCAGCTACGTCAAATATAGTATTAGGGGTATTTGCTGTAATATTATTAATATTAGCACTAATTTTATTAATAGAAACTTATAGACTTATAATTAAAAAGAAAAAAGCATAGTTTTTGGAGGCTGTCTCAAAAGAGACTGCCTCTTACTTTTTTAATTTACTGAAATAATATATTGTTTTAATACAATTTAAGAGCTTATGAAACACAAGTTTCTAGTATTTTTGTAAATTTATTATATAGGAATTATTATATTTATTGTTTTTGTAATGAAATGTAAAAACATTGTTGAAAATTACAGAACTATATAGTAACAATTTAATTTTATTTAAAGAAAAAGTATAATCATACGAAAAATAACATATGAGATAAAGGAGGACTTTAGATGAAGATTAAAACTAGAAAACAAAAAGAAAAGAAAAAATTGACTTTAGGATTAAATTTAAGTTTAAGAAATGAACTTTTAATTTTAATATTATTTATATCTTTAATTCCTATAATCATTTTAGGTATAAGCACTACTAAGGTAGTTTATAATAGTGCAAATAATGAGTATATTGTAGCAACTGCTAATAAAATTGAGGATGTAGGAAAAGAAATAGAGAATATTATTAATTTTAATAGCAACTTAATAAATATTCTTTCAGAAGAAGAAAATATACAAAATGGATTTAAAGGTGAGAAAAATAAAAGTCTAGTTTTCAATACTTTTATGAATGTAAAAGCAAATAGTAATGATGTATTATCCATATATTTTGCTAATGAAAAGAAGGAATTATATCTTTATCCTAAAGTGGAATTAGATTCAAATTATGATCCCAATTCTCGTGAATGGTATACCAATGCAAAGGGCGAAAAGAACTTAGTGATATCAAAGCCGTATATAGATGCTTTTACTGGCAAACAAGTCTTTACTATCTCAAAAAAAGTAATAGATAAAAATGGAGATTTAATTGGTGTAATGGCAATGGATATTGATCTTACAAATTTATCAGAAAAGGTTACTTCTAGTTCAATTGGCAATGAAGGATTTATTTTAGTTACTTATAAAGATGAAAGTGTAGTTGCTAGTAGTAAGGAAGAACTGATAGGTAAAGAATTATCGAAGGAACAGTGGGCAAAAGATCTTATCACTTCTGAAAATTTGGATTTGTTTAAATTTGAAAATAATAATTACTATATTCAAAAATATACAAATGGAGAATTAGGTTATACAACTTATGGATTTAGTTCTACAAATGAAATTAAGGGACAAATAGGTGAAGCTTTATGGACGTCTATAATATTAATAGTTTTTATACTTATATTTTCACTTACTGTTGTCACTATTTTTTCTTCAAAATTTGTTAGAGTGATAAATAATTTGGTAAATACTTTAGCTCGTACTAGGAATGGAGACTTTACAGCTCGTATAACTACCAAAGGAATAGTGACCAAAGAGATTAAAGAAATTTCTAATGTGGTAAATAGTATGATGGATGATATGGTATCATTGCTTGAAAGTGTGAAGAATGCTTCCAAACATTTATCAGAAGCGTCAAGTACATTAACAAATATAGTTAAAGACTCAAGAGTTGCTAATAGTGATATTTCAAGTGCTGTGTCACAAATGGCACAAGGAGCAAATGAACAGTCAATAATGTTAGATGAAAATGTTTCTCTTACCATTAATTTAGGCGAAGATATCAGTAATATAGTATCATATTCAGAAGATGTAATGAATCAATGCGAAGAAGCAGAAAAACTTATTTTTAATGGAAAAGAAGTTATACAAGATTTTGATGAAATGTTTAAAGAAAATACTGAAGCAGTAATTGATACTGTAAATAAAGCAAAAACTTTACAGGAAAATTCTAAGAAGATTAATATTATTATAGATGCAATAAAATCTATAACAAATAAAACTAATTTACTTGCACTAAATGCTAGTATAGAAGCTGCACGAGCAGGTGAGGCAGGACATGGCTTTGCAGTAGTTGCTAATGAAGTAAAAAAGCTAGCAGAGCAATCTACAATTTCTGCTGAAGAAATAGAAAAAGTAATAAAAGAAAATATTAGTGATATAGATAAGGTTATTAATGGAGTAACAATATCAAAAGAGATTACAGAAAAAACCTCAAGTAAAGTTGAAAATACTTTTAAAACCTTTGAAGAAATAAATTCTTCAATAAAACTTCTTCAGAAAAATATAAATGGAGTTAATGAAACTTTAATAAATATAAATAGTACTAAAGATGGACTTATAGGAAGAATACAAAATATTTCAGCAGTGGCAGAAGAAGCAGCAGCATCTTCAGAAGAAGTAAGTGCATCTAGCGAAGAACAAAAGGATAGATTTGGACAAGTAGTACTATCAGCAGAAAACTTAGAATTGTTATCAGAAAAACTTAAGGGTGTAATTAGTAAATTCAAAATAAGTTAAGAAATAACTGCTGATGATAATATCAGCAGTTATTTTTTATAAATCAACTCAATATAGCTTCAGAATCTAATGATTAAAATAGTATAATACCTTAATAATTTACAATATTCGCTAGAAAAAAATAGAAAAATAGTTTAAATGTAGAGAATAATTGATATTATTAAAATTGTGTATAAAAAATATATATTATGAAGTAAATATGTAATTATTTTTAATAAATTAAAGTTACAACACTTAGATATATGTAATTTGTTGAAAAAATATGTCAAATTAATTATACTTATTAAGTAATAGGCACATTAAACTAGGGGGAGAGAATATGAAAAGGAAAAAAGAGAAGAAATTTAAATTAGTGAGTATTAAAAAGCAACTCTCACTAATGCTGGTAATTACATGTGTAATTCCTATTATTATCTTAGGAGTAGCTACAACAAAAACAATTTATGATAGTGTGATGAATGAATATATGATTGTTGCATCCGCTTCTGTAAGAGCAATAAATGATGAAATAGAGGAAATAATTGATTCTAATAGTAATTTTATTAAGTTATTATCAAGTGAACCTCACGTTAGAAACCTTTATACTAAACAAGGAAATGAGAGTAAGGCAGTTGAAACTTTCAAAAATATACAGGGAATTAAAGATAATATTTTTTCAGTTTATGCTTTTAATGAAAAGACAAAACTTTATTGCTATCCACCGGATGAAGTAGATAGTAGTTTTAATTTAAATGAAAGACTATGGTATACGGAAGCTATGAAAGATGAGAATCTATTATACATAGATATCCCGTATAAGGATCACAGCTCTGGCCAAATGATAGTGACTTTGTCAAAGGCTTTAAAAGATGACAATAATAAATTAGCTGGAGTTGTGGCAATAGATATGGATTTAAATAAAGTTTCCGAAAAAGTTTCTAAAATGAAAATAGGAAAAGAAGGATTTAATATAGTTGCTTATAAAGATGGGAGTATAATTGCTAGTGACAATGAAAAATTGATAGGAAAGAATTTGAATGATGAAGAATGGAGCAAAGGAATACTTGATAACGATATCATAGATGTAACTTTTGATAATGCAAATTATCATGCGGTTAAGGTGGAAAATAAGGAACTAGGATATACTTCTTTTGGGTTTATAAGAAATTCAGAAATAAATGGTAAAATATTTAATAAATTAGCTATTCCCATACTGGCAGTATTAATAATTATAATTTTTTCATCAGGAGCACCTATGGTATATTCTACTAATTTGTCTAAAAGCATGAAGCATTTAGTCAATATTCTTAAAGCTGCAAAGGATGGAGATTTTACTAAAAGAGTTAATTTAAATAAAGTTAAGACCATGGAAATTGTAGAGATAGGAAATGCCAGTAACGAACTTATGAATGATATGGAAAAGATAATAGATAATATTGTTAACACTTCAGAGCATTTATCTAAATCATCAGTGGATTTAACTACTACTGTAGAATTTTCAGAAACAGTAGCTGGTGATATATCTAATGCAGTAGAACAGGTGGCTCAAGGAGCTAATGAACAATCTATAATGCTTGAAGAAAGTGTAGCTTTATCCATGGATTTAGGAAATAACATAAGTGAAATATTAAATTATTCTAATGATGTATTAGAAGAAAGCGAAGAAGTTGAAAGTTTTGTTAGTAGTGGTAAGGAAATGGTTGAAGGACTTACTTATTCCTTCAGTGAAAATAATAGAGCTATAATTAATGTAGCAGCTAAAGCTGAAGCGCTAGGAGAGAATTCTAATAGAATTAGAGCAATAATTGATGCCATAAAAGAAATTACTAGTAAAACTAATTTATTAGCATTAAATGCAAGTATTGAAGCAGCTAGAGCTGGGGAAGCTGGACGTGGTTTTGCAGTAGTTGCAGAAGAAGTAAGAAAGTTAGCAGAGCAATCTTCAAGTTCTGCAGAAGAAGTTGAAAAAGTTATAAATACTAATTTAGAAGATATTAAGATGGTTATTAAAGAAATTACACTATCTAAAGATTTAAGTGAAAAGACATTAGAGAAAGTTGAAAATACTAATGAGACTTTTGATGAAATAAACAATGCAATTAAAGGTCTTCAAAATAATATAAATAGTGTAAATGATACATTAACTAAAGTTAATGAAGCTAAAGATGGTTTTATTGATAAGATACAAGGAATATCAGCAGTTTCAGAAGAAGCAGCAGCTTCAACGGAAGAAGTAAGTGCATCTAGTGAAGAACAAAGAACTAAATTTAGAGAAGTAGTTACTGCTGCTGAAAATTTGGAAAAATTATCCTTAGATCTTAGAGAAACGATAAGTAAATTTAATATTAATAAAGAAAATGGAAATAATTAATAAAGAGTAAAGCTAAGTTTAAACTTAGCTTTACTTTTTATTTAAATAAAAGTCATTGTAATAAAATTTTGGAAAAGTATAATTAAAGTAATACCATGTTAAAAATTTTGCTATGAAAATTAAAATAATGTATAAGATAAATGTTTACTAAGGAATTGTAGTAATAAAAAGTTAAGTTTTGTAGTGGTTTATTTGACAAAGTATTACAATAAATTTATTATATAGTATATATGAATATGTATTCATATATACTATATAATTAAAATGCATATATAGGAGGAATAGTATGGATAATAATTTAGAATTCTGTAACTGTACAGAAATTCATAAGGATATAGTTGATAGTGTAAAAAGTAATATACCTTCAGAAGAGGTGTTAGGTGATTTATCAGAGCTTTTTAAAGCTTTTGGAGATATAACTAGAATAAGAATACTATATGTTTTATTTCAAAAGGAAATGTGTGTTTGTGACATAGCAGAAACCTTAGGAATGAGCCAATCTGCAATATCACATCAATTAAGAGTATTAAAAAGTACAAGATTGGTAAAGTTTAGAAAAGAAGGTAAGGTAGTTTATTACTCTTTAGATGATGACCATGTTAAGTATATTTTTGATCAAGCTTTATTACATGTAAAAGAGTAAGATTTAGTTCTCATCTGTATAAATTTGCAATTTTAAAAATTCTAATTAAAAATATAAAGCAATTAATTCTTAAAGAATTAATTGCTTTATAAGTGGATATACATATAAATTTTTAATGCTCTATTTTAATTATCTAATTCAAAAGTTTATACACTTTTATTGAAAATTTACTAGAGTATTTATTATTAATTTTATAAACTGTTAATTAAAATAATCTAAATATAGATTTTAACGATGAACTTAAAATTTTATATTATTTATCAAATAAATAACTTTTAATAACTGCAGGAACTTCTCTAACGAAGAAGTTTAGTGCGAGAAATTTATGAGTTCTACCAGGATACCCATAAGTTTTAAAGCCCAGTCGTTGTGAAAGGATCTTTGCTCTAAACATATGAAAATTATTAGTAATCACTGTTACTGATAACATCTCTCTATTATCTAGACTATGTAGTTTATCTTTGGTATAGAGAAAGTTTTCATAGGTAGTTGTGGACTTATCTTCCATTATTATATTATCTTCTTTAACTCCTTTTTCTATGAGGAAGTTTTTCATTGCTGCGGCTTCACTAATTAATTCATCTGGGCCTTGTCCACCGCTTACTACAATTTTTACATCAGGGTAAAGGTTATGAAATTCAACTGCTGCCATAAGTCTATAGTAAAGGGACGTTGAAATTTTATCACCTATAAGTCCTGCACCTAATACAATTGCATAATCAGGCTTTGTAGTATCTTTATAAAATCCATTAAATATTATTAATGATTGAAGTAAAATATAAATAATGGTTAATAGAACTAATAGTATAAGAGTTATCTGTCTTATTGATTTTGGTAAGGAAGAAAAAAAATCAAGTATTTTATTCATTTTTAATCCAATCAAAATTAATATAGTTCCAATAATAGCCCAAAAAGTTGAAAAACTTGTATTATAAAATATAGCCTTAATACCAATAAAGTATAATAAACAAAGGAACCCTAATAGTAATAGAAATTTTGAAATATTGCTATGATTTAATTTAATCATAATTAACCTCCTTAATTTTAAAAATATGTGGTATTATAAATAATGTTGATTTTAATATCTAAAGATATGATTTCATATTTTTATAAAAATTGATTACATAATTCACAATATATATTTCTGTGTAGCTCTCTAATTACCCTTTTATTATAAAAAATAAAGGTAAGCACTTATAGATATACCAGTTCTAAAATTAATATATGTGAAAACAATTGTTGCTTTTAAAGCTATTGAATTCACAATTGTGGATATTTATCAGCAGAAGCTGAGAAATTTAGAATTGATTAACCGTAGCGGCGAACAGCGTTCGCCATATATTATTGAATAAATATTAAACTATAAGACGTATTAAAAAGAACTGGCGAGCAGTGTTCGCCCCTACAATAAAACACTAGCAATTGTATTGCTAGTAAAAAAACAATTAAAGAAATTAGTTTGATTAGAACTAATTTCCACCACAATTGTCAATTGTCTATTTTCAATTCTCAATTGATTAAAGTTGTGAATTGGAGTTTTTAACGGCATAGCTACATTGAGCTATATATTAATTTTTAAGGTAGTTTATATATAGGCAAATTAAAATAAAAAAATTATAAATTTAATATAATTATTTATATAACTAATAATACTATAATACATAGCAATCATTAGTATTATTAGTTTTAAGAGGTGAATAATATGGAAGTTTATTTTGATAACAGTGCAACTACAGAACCTTATGAGGAAGTAATTGAAGAAGTAAGTAATAGTATGAGAGAGTATTTTGCTAATCCATCTTCTGCTCATAGCTTAGGGTTTAAAGCGGAACAAAAGCTTAGAAAGTGTAGAGAGTTTATTGCTACTACAATTAAAGCTCATAGTGAAGAAATAATATTTACTTCTGGTGGAAGCGAAAGTAATAATTTTTTAATAAAGGGATTTTCTAAGGTAGGAACTCATATAATTACATCGAATATTGAACATCCTAGTGTATTAAATACTTTTAAAGCTCTAGAAAAAGAAGGTATAAAGGTAAGTTATATATCTTTAAAGGACAATGGCGAAATAAATATAGATGAATTGTTAGAGAGTATAACTAAAGATACAGTACTTGTAAGCATAATGCATGTTAATAATGAGATTGGAATAATTCAAGATATTGAAAAAATAGGAAATGCTATAAAAGAAAAATCAACTAGAGTAAAATTTCATGTAGATGCAGTACAAAGCTACGGAAAAATACCTATAGATGTAGAAAAATGTAAAATTGATCTACTGAGCACTAGTGGACATAAATTACATGGACCTAGAGGTGTAGGTTTTGCTTATATTAAAAAAGGATTAGTGGCGAATCCATTAATTTCTGGCGGAGGGCAAGAGAGAAACTTTAGATCAGGAACAGAAAACTTACCAGCTATAGCTGGCTTCGCAATGGCAAGTAAAATAATGCATGAAAATTTACAGGAAAATTATGAAAAAGTATTAGAAGTTAAAAAATATTTCATTGAAAGATTGGATGAATTAGAGGAAGTAAAAATTAACAGTAAAATGGAAGATAACTTTTTGCCTCATATACTTTCTGTTTCTTTTCAATCTATAAGAGGTGAGGTATTATTGCATGCTCTAGAAGAAAAGAATATATATGTTTCAACAGGTTCAGCTTGTTCTTCAAAAGCTGTAAAAACTTCACAGGTATTAAATGCTTTTGGACTATCTTTAAAAGAGCAACAGGGAACTATAAGGTTTAGTTTCTGCGAATATAATACTAAGGATGAAGTAGATTATGTCATTGAAGCTTTGAAAAGCAGTTTAAAAATTTTAAGGAGGATGAAAAGGTGAGAAAACTATTATTAGTTAAGTATGCTTCAGAAATTTTTTTAAAGGGGTTAAATAGAGGAAAATTTGAAAGAAGATTAAAGGATAATATTAAACATGTACTTGAAGAATTAAATTATGAATTTGTTGAAGATAGTGGCAGATGGTTTATATACTCTGAAAATTTAGATGAAATTATAGAGAGAGTTAAAAAGGTTTTTGGAGTGATGGAAGTTTGTATAGTGGAAGAAACCACTGCTGATATGGAATCAATATCTAAGGTAGCATTAGAGGTTATGAAGAATGCTGTGGGAAAAACTTTTAAGGTTGAAACAAATAGAGCAAATAAAGAATTTACACTAAACTCTATGGAAGTTAGTAGAGAAGTAGGAGCTTACATATTGGAAAATTTAGATGGAATTACTGTTGATGTAAAGAAACCTGAATTTTTGTTAAATATAGAAATAAGAAAAAATGCTTATGTTATCTCTAAAAAAGTTAAGGCAGTAGGAGGACTTCCTTATGGAATTAATGGAAGTACTATGCTTATGTTATCAGGAGGAATAGATTCTCCTGTAGCAGGATATTTAATGGCACGTAGAGGTGTAGAACTTCATGCTGTTTATTATCATAGTCATCCTTATACAAGTGAAAGAGCTAAAGATAAAGTGAAGACTTTAGCAAATATATTAAAAAACTATACAGGCGAATTAAATCTATATGTGGTTCCTTTTACTGATATTCAATTAGAAATTATTGAAAAATGTAGAGAAGATGAATTAACAATAATAATGAGAAGATTTATGATGAGACTTGCTTGTAAATTAGCAGAGAAATATAATATTAATTCTGTAACTACTGGGGAAAGTGTTGGTCAGGTAGCCTCACAAACTATGGAGGCTTTGGTAGTAAGTGATAATTGTTCAGATAGACCGGTGTTTAGACCGCTAATTGCTATGGACAAAATAGATATTATGGATATTGCAAGAGACATAGATACCTATGAAACATCTATATTACCTTATGAGGATTGTTGTACAATCTTTGTACCTAAACATCCTAAAACTAAACCTAGATTAGATGAAATTATAAAATCTGAATCTATACTTGATATAGATGAATTGGTAGAAAAAGCTATAGAAGGAATGGAAGTATACAACTAATATGAATTTAGATGATTATTATAAAAACTTCTCTTGTATAAGAGAGGTTTTTATAGATTTGTAGTGGTGAACAATGTTCGCTAATTTTTCATTCCGAAGGTTTAATAAAAAAACAATTATATATACAAAAGTCTTGAGAAATATAAGATTTCTATATAAAATAAACTATAGGTACTTTGGGGGAAAGGATGAAAGGATTTATGAAGGATTATTTGCCGCTAATTTGTGGCACTTTTGCTTGTTTAATATGGATAAGATATTGTATTTATAAGTATAAAGAAAATAAGAATATAAAATATATAATAGTTATAGGTGTACCAATTTGTGTAATTATAGGGTTAATTCCTGCTGTAAGGCAAAATAGCGAATTAAGAAATTTAATGGTTTCATTAGTAGCTGTGGATTTTATAATACTTTTTATCTTATATTTTGTAAAAAGATTTAAGAAACATTTTAAAGAGGCATATAAAATTTATAGAGATAAAAAGGAAGAATAGAGAATTAATTTAACTTAAAGGCTAGCAATTGTTTTTATAAGTTATTTAACATTTTAGTTTAAAAAGCGTGACCTTTAGTCACGCTTTTCTATTCTATGTTTTCACCTGATGCCATTTCTAGTTCTTTATCAGCTAAAAGATCTTTTGAATTATTATTCTTAAATACAAAACTTAATTTAGTTTCAGTGGTGATTATTGCTATAAATATAAATATACAGCCAACAATCATAGAGAAGGTAAATTTATCTCCAAATATCAATACTGAAAATAATGATCCAAATAAACATTCTAAAGAGAGTATTATAGCAGCATGAGTAGAACTTGTATATTTTTGAGCTACATTTTGAATTATAAAGCAAAGTGTAGTACTGAATATAACCATATATGCTATAGGTAGTATTAATTTTGTTTCAAACTGAGGTAAAGGTTCAAAGAAAATTGCCATAATAAAAGATAATATTGCAGCTACACCAAATTGAATAATAGTTAATATTATAGGATCTGTTTTTTTAGTGTATAGACCAATGGTAATAATTTGTCCAGCAAAACCTATACCACATAATATTGTAAGTATGTCACCACCATTAAAATTTAAACCTCCTTGAAGAGTTAGGCAGGAAATACCAATTAAGCATAAAATTGCACCAATAACTGAAAATTTATCTGGTTTTAATTTAAAAATAGCCCAATTTAAAAAAGGAACAAGTACTACGTAAGTTGCAGTTAAAAAAGCACTTTTGCTAGCAGTAGTATAAACAATTCCTACAGTTTGAAGTGCAAATCCTAGAAATAAAAAAATTCCTATTATAGTTCCCATTTTAAAATCTGTTTTAGTTGCTTTTTTAAAATTTTTATTAAAGATTATTGCCATTATAACAGTTGAGAGAAAAAATCTTATAGTCATTTGATAAAAGGGTGGTATTAGATTTACAGAATCTTTTACGGCAATAAAACCTCCACCCCATATGATTGCTACTAATAAAAGAGCTAAATCTGCTAATAAACTTTTGTTCTTCAAAGCTTTCATTAAATCACTTCCTTTTCTTATATTCCACAGTGAAAAACGCCATAATCTAATACATGAATTTTTAGATTATGGCGTTATATAGTATATATTCTAGGTTTCTTAATAAATTCCTTTGGAAATTTAGCGAAATATTTTAAATTTTAAGGTAATTAATTAGCTATTTCATCTAAAATTTCATAGGTAGGAAGGTTTTTAAATTTATCTTCGTTGAATATTCTATTATAACAATAGGATATTATATCACTTCTTTTAATTATGCCAATAAAAATATTAGAATCATCTACAACAGGTACAAAATTTTGAGATTTAGCAACCAGTATTAGACTTTCAATGTCAGAGTTTATTGACACTGCTTTATTTCGAACATTTCTTGGTATATCTCTAATTAACACCTTTTCAGTGTCTTTTAGGGTTATATCAGGATCATTTTTAAATTTCCATAAAATATCCCCTTCGGTTAATGTACCAACATATCTGCCTTTTTCATCTACTAAAGGAATAGCTGTATATCTATGATATTCCATACGTTCCATAGCTCTTCTCATTGTTGAATTTACCTTTTCATGTATTACCTCACTTTTTGGAGTAAGAAAAAAAGCAACATTCATGGGATCATCCTCCAATTAATATTATATTACTTATTTTTAATTTGTTCTTATATATACTATTATATCATTCTATATGTCAATATTGTTACAAAACGATTTAAATTAGAAGTATTTACTAATTTATACTAAGGCATTATAATTAGTTTTATAAGACTTTCATAAATAGTAGATATAAGTTATATTTAAAATATATTTAAAATATATTTTACTAGATGAATATTAGATTATAATAATATTAAGGTTAAATTTTATTAGGAGGTTTTTAATAATGGAATTTATAGCAGAGGCATCTTTAATAGAAGCCATATCTTTAGGAGAAGTTGAAGCTGTAAGAACAGCGTTAATTGAGTATATAAGAAAAGATCCAGGAAATGTAGGAGAAATATTAAGAGCTAAAAAATATGCTGAAGAATTTATTGATGATTTAATGGATGAACATAATAATGAGGTTTTAAAACCCATTAATGAATGGGATAAGGAATATTTTTTAAAATCTCTAAGTAGTCTTATTGATAATTTTTCTGAAATAAGATTTCAACATATTTGTATGATAGGCGCATATCTTTATCCACAGAGTACTTCAAAGGATGCAATAATTATAAATAATTTGGAGCCAGTAGGAAAAATAAATAAAAAAGAAATAGCTACAAAAGTAATTGCTACTGCTGTGACATGTGTAGCAATTAGTAAAATTTTATTAAGAAATAAAAAACATAAATAAAGCATCTATAATATAGATGCTTTATTTATATTTAATTAGGTTTTAATGCAGTTTTAATGGGGAAAATATATAATTAATGAAAGAGTTATAGGAGGAGTACTAAGTGATACGAATAGTAAAAGATTTATTTAATAAGTATTTGTTTCATACAAAGGCCTTTAATAATCTTAAGAACAATTTAAAAGCTTTTACTATATTGTTTTTAGTAACTGTGATGTTTTTTGGTGCAATTATACCTTGGTTTAATAGAAATAGAGTAAAAACCTTTTATAATTATAAAGCCATACATAGAGATATTAAAAAAAGTGAGCCAAATGAACGGGTAAAAGTCCATGCTAGGAAACTTGGAGAAAGCTTTAGCTCCATAAAAGATATTCTTATTTTAGATAATGAAAACAATATTACATATAGCTATAGCAATTCCAATTTGTCTAAGAATGGAAAGTTCATACTGGATAAAAGCTTAGATGCTAATTATGAAGAGGATCAATACAATGATTATCTTCATAGAGGATTTTTATATAGTAGTAATAACCCTGAAATAATTTATGTGAAATCTTACATAGAAGATATGCTTTTTCTAGGGGGAAATTTCTATGAAGAAGAGTTTGAGCAATTCTTAAAAAGCTCAGAAGATAAAGGTAATAAAGAAGTGAAAAATTTTAAGCAATTATATTTATTGCATGAGATTAATGATGAAATTAACAATAGAAAGATTGTAATAATAGCATTTACTGGTGATATGAACTTTGGAATGATAATATGGATTATAGCAGCTATATTTTGTGTTTTGGGTATAGTGTTAGTCATATCTTTCTTTATAATATTAATTTTTGTATTTCAATTATATAGAGAAAATAAAAATACATTTTTAAATAGAAAAAAACATTTGATCTAGGAGGGATAAGTTATGAAAGAGTATAAAATATTGATCGTTGAAGATGAAAAACAAATTGCTAGATTTGTTCAGTTAGAATTAATGCATGAAGGTTACGAGGTTGAAACTGTTTATGATGGTAGAGAAGGTTTAGAAAAAATAAAAAATAATGAATATAACTTAGTTATATTAGATGTTATGCTTCCAAGTTTAAATGGCATGGAGGTTTGTAGAAGAGTAAGAGCTTTTAGTGAGGTACCAATTATAATGCTTACAGCTAAAGATAGTGTTATAGATAAAGTAACAGGATTAGATATTGGGGCTGATGATTACATGACAAAGCCTTTTGCAATTGAAGAATTATTAGCTAGAATTAGAGCTATAAAGAGAAAAAATAGTAGTAAAAATAATGAAAATAAAAATGAGATTATGGTTAATGATTTAGTTATGAATTTAAGCACTCATGAAGTTAAACGAGAAAACCAATTAATTGAATTGACTAAAAGAGAATACGACCTTCTAGAATATTTGATGAAGAATGTAGACGTTGTATTGAATAGAGAACAATTATTGGAAGTTGTTTGGGGATACAATTATATGGGAGATACAAATGTAGTTGATGTATATATTAGATATTTGAGAAGCAAAATTGATGAAGGTTTTGATGTAAAGTTAATTCATACCGTTAGAGGAGTAGGATATGTTATTAAAAAACACAAAAATATCGACTAAATTAACTATACTTTATACTATATTACTTCTTAGCGTATTAATTGCATTGAATAGTGCTATATATTTAGGAATAACTTTTTATGCAGAGCATCAAGTTAGTGCAGAGTTAAATTATTTATCTAAAATTATTGAGCAAAGAATTGTTAATCCAAGAGGTGTCTATAATTACTCAAATATTTTTGAGGGTGCACCTTCTAAAGAAAGGTACTATTCTCGAATATTAGATGATAAAGGAAATGTCATTGCTACTGTAGACAACTTTAAATATGATATTCCTTTAAATATAAACTCTAATAATACTACTGATAAAACTGATTATAGATATGAAAAAGAGCGAAAGTATATATATGTAACCAATAAAGTTAAAACAAATAATGGTACTGTATATATTCAGGCTGTTAAGGATATAGAATACGAAACAATCTTCTTGGAAGTATTAAAAGCTTTTATGATAACAGCTTGCTTTGGAGGAATTATAATTTCGATAGCACTTGGAAATGTGGTTAGTAAAGGTATGCTAGAACCTATTGATAGAATAACTAAAGCAGCACAAAGCATAAGTATCAATAACTTAAAGGAAAGAATAGAAGTTGCTCCTAAAGAAGATGAATTATCCAGATTAGCATCAACTTTTAATAGTATGATTGATAGACTGCAAGGGTCTTTTGAAAAACAAAATCAATTTGTATCTGATGCTTCTCATGAACTGAGAACCCCTATTGCAGTTATAAAAGGATATGTGAATTTATTAGACCGATGGGGGAAAGATGATAAAGAAATCTTAGAGGAATCAATTGAGGCTATTAAAAAAGAAACAGAAAACATGACTGTATTATTAGAAAAATTATTGTTTTTAGCAAGAAATGATAGTAATACGCAGAAGATTCATAAAGAAAAATTTTATTTAAATGAATTAATTGATGAGGTAATAAAAGAAAGTAAATTTATTTCTGATAAACATAATATATATAGTAAAATAAATGATGAAATAATTATAGATGCTGATTATAAGATGATTAAGCAAGGTTTAAGAATTTTTGTGGACAATAGTATTAAATTCACTAAAGAAGATGGAGAAATTGTAATTAATTTAATAAGAGAAAATAATTTTGCAAAAATTGTTATAAGAGACACAGGTATTGGTATACCTAAAGAGGATTTATCTAGAATATTTGATAGGTTTTATATGGTAGATAAAGCTAGACATAGAGAAAAAGGTGGAAGTGGCCTAGGACTTGCTATTGCAAAATTAATTATTGAAAATCATAGTGGTAAAATATATGCTAGCAGTGAAGTTTCGAAAGGAACAACTATAACAGTGGTGTTACCAATTGAAAATAAATAAAGCAATAAAGCATTAGCTATTTTTGTAGCAAGTGCTTTATTACTTTATTTAATGTATACTAGCGTGTTTACTTAAGGAGTTCATATGCCTTTGATAATCTTTTAATATGGAATTTAAAAGTCTATAACTGTTGTGATCTATTGATTTACTTTCTTGGATTAGTCTACTACCCATTATGTAACCTGTATTTGATGCATTATGAGCTTCTTCAATAATATCTTGAGAAGAATTAAGATTAATACTATTTGTTATTTGGGAATAAAAATCTATAGTTTTACTAACAAATCCTGAACTATTAACAGGAACACCACCTAAGTCTTGAATTCTTTCTGATACTTTAAGTGCATGTAATCTATAATCCTTTTGGATTTCTTGCAATCGATTTTTTATATTATAATCATTACATTTCTGGATATATTGTTCAAAGGTATCAATGCCCATATAAATACCTTGAAGGAATTTATTCAATTCGTTAATACATTCTTTATTCAAAGAAAACAACTCCTTTTATATATACTATAGAGTTCCTCAATGGAAATTTAGACTATACATGATTTTAATTTCCATAAAAAAATTCTTATTCATGAATTAAAAATTAAGAATTAAAGATACGGATTATGGTTAAAACTCCACTGACAAAGCCTTTGGAGTTTTTTAGAATAAATTTTATTTTAGAAATTCACTAAGGGTGAATTTCATCCCTCAATTCTTCATTTTTAATTGTTAATCCTTAATTTTTAAGATGTTAAGCTATTTTATAGAAAATTTATTTTTCAGAGTATATTTTAACTTTTCACATTGCATGACTATATGATTATTATGGATTTAAAAGTTATAATATATGTAATCTATATCAATTAACATTAAAATATTCTAAATTTTAATGTTCTTATAAAATAAATATAATATGAGGAGAAGCTCTATGATTATCATAGAGCTTCTTAATAATAGAAATTATAAATTTCTAAAAAAGAATTACTATAATTTTATATATTTAAAGAAGAGTTTTTTTCAGGTTTTACATTTTCAGATTTAATTTTTTCAATAGTTATACCTGTATATCCATAGAAAATAGCAACTAACGGATTTATTAAATTAAGAAAAGTAAAGGGCAGATAAGAGAGGGTAGGGACACCTAAAGTGGAACTCATAAATGCTCCGCAGTTGCTCCAAGGTATTAAACAAGAAGTCATAGTACCAGCATCTTCAAGAGTTCTTGAAAGGTTTTTAGGAGCAAGACCTCTTTTAACATATTCATCTTTATACATTCTACCTGGAATAACTATTGATAAATATTGATCTCCAGAAATAAGATTTGTAAATATACAAGATACTACAGTTACTAATATTAATGAACCAGTGTTTACTGCCAATTTTAATAAGCTTTCAGCTAATAATCCTAAACAACCTGATTTCTCCATGATTCCACCAAAAGTCATAGCGCACATGATTAAGGATACGGTGGGCATCATACTTTGCAGCCCTCCTCGATTTAAAAGCTCGTCAACCATTTGAACACCACTATTCCCAACATATCCTAAATTCATGACATTTATGATATCCCCAAAGGAAGAGCTTTGAAATAATATTGCGAATAATCCTCCTAATATTGCACCAGCAATTAATCCGGGAATAGCAGGAATTTTTTTAACAACTAAGACTATAACAACTACCGGAGGAATTAAAAGTAATGGAGTTATATTAAAGCTTCTTTGTAGTCCATCTAAAATGGTATTTATTTGAGTAACATCTAATTCCTTACCAGCATATTTTAATCCTAGTATTCCATAGAGTACTAAAGCTATAATCATACTTGGACCTGTAGTATAAATCATATGTTTTATATGATCAAATAGCTCAGAACCAGCCATAGCAGGAGCTAAGTTCGTAGTATCAGAAAGGGGGGACATTTTATCTCCAAAATAGGCACCAGATATAACAGCGCCAGCAACTAAAGGAGTTGAAAAACCAAGACCTTGACCAATTCCCAGTAGTGCAATACCTACAGTTCCAACAGTGGTCCAAGAACTACCAGTAGCAAGGGAAACTATTGAACACATTATACAAGTTGCTAATAAAAATATACCTGGAGATATAATTTTAAGACCATAATATATCATAGTAGGCACTGTGCCGCTAAGTATCCAAGAACCGATAATAATTCCTATTATCATTAAAATAATTATTGCCTGCATAGACATTTGAATAGAGTTTATAAATCCTTTCTCTAAGTCTTTCCATTTAAATCCTAGCCTAAGTGCAACTAGGGAAGCAATTATCGAACCTATGACTAAAGGTATGTGAGCACTTGCTTCATAAAGTATAATACCAACAGATAGGCATATTGCTAAAATAATAATGGGCAGTAATGCTTCCAAGAGTTTTGGTTTTCTTATCTCATTACTCATATTAGTCCTCCTGTTTCAATATATTGTTAATATATTACATTATATACAAAAAGTTTTCAATGAAGATTAAGGGTAATTAAAAATAACTATTAACAGTTTGTTACTTAAATACATAAAATTTTTTTCAATAGTTATATTAAAAAGTTGGATTTTAGCAAAAATACTTAAAAAGTAGATATAAAAAGTGGATTTTATGGAGGAATTTTAAAAATAATCATATATTTTATGAGAAAAAAATCAAAAATCAGAAAAGTTATTTCAAATGTAAAAAAATTAATAACATTAACTAAAGAACCCTATGGTTAACATAGAGTTCTTTAGATTTTAGTAATTATATATACATTTAAAAGGGATTAATTATAAGGTTTCACAATGAAAATTTAACTTATACAGTATTTTAATTTTCGTAACAAATTGAATTCTTATATTATAATCTATAAATCTAAAGAAGATCTTTTTTTAGATTTTGCATTTTCGAGCTTGATTTTTTCAATAGTTATACCTGTGTATCCATAGATGATAGCAACAATTGGATTTATTAAGTTAAGGAAAGCATAAGGCATATAAGCGAATGGGTGTACACCTAAAGTACTGCTCATAAATGCTCCACAGGTATTCCAAGGAACAAAGCAAGAGGTCATAGTACCAGCATCTTCAAGAGTTCTTGAAAGATTTTTAGCAGCAAGGCCTCGTTTTGCATATTCATCCTTATACATTCTACCTGGAATAACTATTGCTAAATATTGATCTCCAGCAATAATATTAGTAAATATACAAGATACTATAGTTACTAGTATTAAAGAGCCGGTGTTTACTGCTAATTTTAATAAACTTTCCGCAAGTAATCCGAGGCAGCCTGATTTCTCCATAATTCCACCAAAAATCATAGCGCACATAATTAAGGATACAGTGGGCATCATACTTTGAAGTCCGCCTCGATTTAAAAGTTCGTCAACCATTTCAACACCGCTATTTCCAACATATCCTGAATTCATAACATTTATAACATCACCAAAAGAAGAACTCTGAAATAGCATTGCAAACACTCCACCTAATATTGCGCCAGCAATTAATCCAGGAATAGCAGGAATTTTTTTAACAACTAAAACTATAACGACTATTGGAGGAATTAAAAGCCATGGGGTTATATTGAAATTTGTTTGAAGTCCACTTAATATAGTATTAATTTGAGTTATATCTAATTCTTTACCAGAATATCTTAGTCCTAATATTCCATAGATTACTAAAGCTATGACCATACTTGGAGCCGTAGTATAAATCATGTGTTTTATATGCTCAAATAGTTCAGCACCAGCCATAGCAGGGGCCAAATTTGTAGTATCAGAAAGAGGTGACATTTTATCTCCAAAGTATGCGCCAGATATAATAGCACCGGCAATCATAGGAGTTGGAATGCCAAGACCTTGACCAATTCCTAGTAGTGCTATACCAACAGTTCCGGCAGTAGTCCAAGAACTACCTGTAGCTAGAGAAACTATTGAGCACATAATACAGGAGGCAACTAAGAATATACTAGGAGAAATGATTTTAAGTCCGTAATATATCATAGTAGGAACTGTTCCACTAAGAATCCAAGAACCAATAATAATTCCAATTATCATCAAAATAATTATTGCCTGCATAGACATTTGAATAGAGTTTATAAATGCTTCTTCTAAGTCCTTCCATTTAAACCCTAATCTAAGTGCAACCAAAGACGCAACTATTGAGCCGATAATTAAAGGAATATGAGGACTTGATTCATATAATATTATTCCAACAGAGAGGCATACTGCTAAAAAAATAATTGGTAATAATGCTTCAAAAAGTTTAGGTTTTCTTATTTCATTACTCATATTAATCCTCCTATTTCAATATATTGTTAATATTTTACCTTATAAACAGCAAGTTTTCAATTAAATTTAAGAATAATTAAAAAATTAACTATTAATAATTTATTACAATCATTTAGTGCAAAAAAATAAGTAATATGCATAGAAAATTCATATTATACAGTATAATTATTTAATAAGTAACTTTATAACGCAAAAGAATTTCAAATTATTATTATGCTTATATATGATTTCTTGAATTTTTATATTAAAATTTATATTTTTATTATAAAAATATTAAAGAATTAAAAATGTTTGCAATTATAAAATCAATATTGCTAGAAAAAAATGTTAAACAAATAACAAAATATCATATTATTTTAAAAAAAACTTTGAAATCTTCAAAGGTTTTTATGTAGTAAAGAAATGTTAATAATTGTTTTTACTAAATTTTAGTTTTATTATTAATTTCAGCAATATATTATAAAGCTATTCTTAAACAAAAATAAAAAAAGAGCATTTCAACCTTAGTTGCAATACTCTTATAAGATTAGAATCATCATTATTAAAATAATATTATAAATAAAAATATATCCACAATTTTTAGCAGTTATAGTAAAATCAAAACCACTATAATAGTGATTTCCTCTATAACATCTAGAGTTTAAGCCTTCTTTTATTTCATCCCATCTTTTCATAGTATTAAGGAATAATAAACCTAGCATTTTCCCTGTATTTATAACTTTTAATTTAAAGGTTGTAAAACCACTTCTAGATTTTATAGCATTGTATAGTAATCTTGCTTCATCATCAATCAATAATATGTATCTTTCCATATTTTTAGCTATATCACAAATTTCTCTAAGACTCTTACTTTTGGAGAATAGATATAAAATATGGTCTAATGGTGTAGTTAAAGAAAGGTATGCAATACAAAGTCCACCAGAAAAACTTTTTAATAATATTAATAAAATATAATTTAAATCGTAAGTAAATATAAAAGTAATTGATGATAACAAAGCGAATATAAAGGCACCAAAAGAAAATTTTGAAACCATATTTATTGGATTATTGACCTTTATGTGAAGAAAAATAAAGATTATTATATTTAATATAATTGGTATTATAGTATTGGAAAATCCTAAGATAATAATGGGAAAAATACATAGGCATAACTTTTCAAAAGGATGCCTATGTATTTGACTACTTATTTTAGAATAAGCTATTATATTTTTGAGCACGATTTCTTCTTACCTATATAGAAGCCTACAAATCCTGCACCTATTGCTGCTTGAAGAGAGAATAGTAAACTTTCTATTTCAGAAGAAGGTGGTTCCCAAATACTACTAAACCAAGGTTCATAATCTTTATTTATTTCTGAAATTACTTCTTCCATTTGATCATCTCCGCCTACAAACTCACTAGTAGAACCATAGTAGGCAAGGGGAGCGATTACAAGAAAAATACAAATCAATACAAGTACAATATTTTTTCTTTTCATTTATACCATCTCCTCCAAAGCTAGTAGTTCATTCTTAGAATGTTTCTCAATAAATTCAAATATTAATACAGTAATAATACCTTCAATTATAGCTAATGGTAATTGAGTTATTGCAAAAATTGAAATGAATTTTGTGAAAGCATTTATAAAATTTCCTCCAGAGTGAGCAAGTCCCATCTGTACTGAAGTAATAACATAAGTGGATAAATCCCCTAAAACTGCTGCTAAAAAAATAGCTATTTTTTTATTTTTATTTTTAAATAATTTATATGTTAAAAATGCAACTATTGGTCCAATAATACCCATAGAAAATACATTTGCACCTAATGTTGTTAAACCACCATGAGCTAATAACAGAGCTTGAAATAGTAGCACTAGTGATGCTATTACCGTCATCGCAAAAGGTCCAAATAAAATTGCTCCAAGGGCAGTACCAGTAGCATGTGAACTACTTCCAGATACAGAAGGTAGTTTTAATGCAGATAAAACAAAGCAAAAGGCAGCGGTAAGTGCTAAAAGCATTTTTAAATCCTTATTATTATATGTTTTTTTATTAATTGCTCTAACCCCTAAGAAGAAGAATGGTGCGGATAAAATAAAGTAAACTATACACCAAAATGGACTTAGGAATCCTTCTGCAATATGCATTGCAAAAGCGCTATAAGGCATAACTATTGAAAGTATTAAACCTAGCAATAAAATATTTCTTTTTTTCATATTAAACCCTCCATCTTTTATAATAGCAATGCTTTAAAGATATTAGTTAGAATTTAATCTTAGTAAAAGATAAATATAATTACTTTAGTATATAATTATAAATTTAATAAGTTTTAAAGCACTGCTACAAATTGTAATAAAATAGATTAAAGGCCTTTAAAAATCTATATAAATCAATAGTTGATCAGACTATTGATTGGAATCAAAGCTTTTGAAAACATCTAAGAATTTGTCTATGTTTTCTTCAGTATGAGCTACTGATAAGAATAATGCCTCAAATTGAGATGGGGCAATATAGATACCATTTTTGAGCATATGCATATAAAATTTTGAAAATAATTTTGTATTACAAGTTTTAGCATCTTCATAGTTCTTTACTTCTTTTAAATCTGTAAAGAATATAGTCATCATAGCTCCACATCTATTTATAGTTATAGGAATATTTTTTTCACTAGCTATTTTAACCATTCCATCCTGAAGTTTTTTACCTAATTTTTCAAGATGTTCATAGTATTCTGGATGAGAATGTAGCTTTTGTACAGTTGCAAGTCCGGCAGCCATAACTATAGGATTTCCAGACATAGTTCCTGCTTGATAAACAGGTCCCATAGGTGAAAGATTTTCCATTATTTGCCTTTTGCCACCATAGGCGCCACAAGGAAGCCCACCACCCATTATTTTAGCGTAGGTAACTATATCAGGAGTTACATCATAAAGACTTTGAGCTCCTTTATAAGCAACCCTAAAACCACACATTACTTCATCAAATATTAATAAAGCACCATATTTTTTACATAGTGACTCCAATTCTTTCATAAATTCTTTAGTAGCTTTTATTACACCCATATTACCAGCGATAGGTTCTATAATAACACCAGCTATATCATCACCATATTTTTCAAAGATACTTTTTATGCTGTCAATATCATTGTAAGAAGCTATTAATGTATTTTTTATACTTTCTTGAGGTACACCAGCACTACCAGGAATACCTTCTGTCATTACTCCAGAACCAGCACTTACTAAAAATCCATCAAAATGTCCATGATAACATCCAGCAAATTTTATAATTTTATTCTTATTAGTGTATCCTCTTGCTAGTTTTACTGCACTCATAGTAGCCTCTGTACCAGAGTTAACCATTCTTATTAAATCTATATTATCTAAAGTTTCACATAAATGTTTTGCAAGTTGTAATTCTAAGTCTGTTGGTGCACCAAAGGCTATAGATTCTTCACAAGTTTGTTTTATTGCATTAATAACATTATTGTCATTGTGACCTAATATCATAGGGCCCCAAGCACCAATAAAATCAATATACTTGTTTCCATCTTCATCGAATATGTATGCACCATCACCTTTTTTTATCACAGGAGGCGTTATACCCATATCTTTTAAAGCTCTAACAGGACTATTAACTCCACCTGGTATGTATTTTTTTGATTCTTCAAAAATTTTAAAACTTCTTTCTGAATTCATTTTCTTCCTCCTTATTTAATTTATATCACAAAAGATTTTTTGTATTAATTTTAATGTTTCATCTCCATTACCTTTTAAGGTTTCCTCTTTTAAAACTTCAATGGCTCTATTTACATAAGCATTACTAGTACTTTTAATTAAAGTTTCAACTAATTTATCATTATCTTTTGTGTATTTTTTTTGAGTATAGGTTTTAAACCTGTTTTTATAAATGGAATTACCTTTATTTATCATATTAATGATATGAGGAGATAAGCCCCTAAGAGTTCTCCATTCATTATATTCTTCTATATACTTTTCAACTATATATCGATGATTATCCATTATAACTCTTCTTAATTTTTTATTTTCCTCATCAATTATATGAACTTTATCTATATCATATACTGTGACGTTTTTAAGTAGCTCTACATTTTTTTCAACATCCTTAGGAACTGCCAAATCAAATATTAATAGTTCTTTATCACTTGGAATTTCATCTTTAGTTATAATAGTATTAGGTGATGAAGTACAGCTTATTATTGTATCAACTAAATCATAATATTGCTTCCTACATTCCATAGAAATTATTTTTACTTTATCATTACAGGTTAATAATTCATCTTTTTTAATCTTTTCTACATTTCTTCCTACAATGTATATGTTATCGAAATTATTATCATTTCCTATTAAAGTTTTATAGCAAAGCTTTCCCATTACACCAAAGCCTATAATCATATAATTTCTTTTATTTCTTTTTATAGCTTCTTTCACAGCAATTGAAGATGCAGAAACAGGAATTTTATATAGGGTTGTAGCAGTTTTAAATTCCTTGCCGCAAGCTATGGCATTAGTAAAAAGTCTTTCTAAAATACCTTTTAAACTATTTGCTTTAACAGCAGCAAAATAAGCATCTTTAATCTGACCTAATATTTGATCTTCACCTAAAATTTTAGAATGAAAGCCACAACATAACTCCATTAAGTGTTTTATAGCAGCTTCACCTGTTGAGTGGAATATATATTTTTTATTATCTATATCCCAATTTAATATTGTAAAAATATTATTTATAATGTTTTCATCTACATTTTCAGAGGTAAAATAAACTTCTGTTCTATTACAAGTAGAAAGTATAACTACTTCATCACAAATTCCTCTTAATTTTAATAAGCTTTCTTCTAATACATTGCTAGCAATGCTAAAGCAACTTCGTGTTTCTATATCAACTTCTCTATTTAGCCCTATTAGTTGAATCATCCATTAATCATCTCCTAGCTTATGTACCTTTACCTAGTATATTTACACAAATATTACGCAAATAAAAAAACTCACAATAAGTGAGTTTGCATACTAAATCCTAATAGGTTATTTAAGTATCAACGCCACTTTCCTTCCCACCGAAGGCACAGCAAGTTGTTTATGGCAGGTCTCCTGACTCACGCATCAATCTCCTCTCACCTTCCCAAGCACAAGCTCAGTGGTCAAGATTCGTCTTCGTTACAGTAGCGGGGGCTGTAGTGGATTTTCACCACTTTCCCTATTATACTAATAATAGTACCATAAACTTAACATATTTCGTTGAGTTTAGTATATCACAAATACATTAAATTTTAAAGAATTTATTTTTAAAAAAATCTAGCTATTTAATTTTATCTTTAAATTATTGATGTATATAAAGCTATAGATAACTTTTTAATAAAGTTTTTAATTTGAGATTAAGCCAATTTCTTTAAAGATTGAGTAAAAATATTTTTTTCAAGCAGCATATCTATATATAATATAAGATGTACTACTCCTAAGTTTAATCTGTCTCTGAGAATAATTAACACTTATTGGTATGGCAACTAAAACTACTAAATTCAAAATTCACAGTTCACAATTCACGATTTCAGATATTTCTCAGTGGCAACTGAGAAATTTAGAATTGATTAACTGTAGCGGCGAACAGTGTTCGCCATATATTATTGAATAAATGTTAAACTATAAGACGTATTAAAAAGAACTGACGAACACCGTTCACATCTACAATAAAACACTAGCAATTGCATTGCTAATTAAAAGATCCATTAAAGAAATTATTTTAATCAAAAATAATTTCCACCTTAATTGTGCATTGTGCATTGTGCATTGTGAATTAAAATGCCATAGAGATATACATTAAATTTTAAGGTAGTTTATTTATAGAGTAATTTTAGAGGAAATTTTCATATATTGTTGAATAAATCTTGATAAAAGAATTTTAAGGAGAAAATAATTATGAAAACTTTAAAGAAGACAGTAGTAGTTGCTTTACTTATATTAATTTTCTTATACCTAGAAAATAATTCGATTGTTAAAAGTTATATAGAAATTGAACATAGCAAAATGGAAAATAATAACAAAATTAAAATAATACATTTATCTGATTTGCATTGTAAGAGCTTTGGTGAAAATCAAAAATATATTATAAATAAAATTAAAAAAGAGAAGCCAGATATTATAGCATTTACAGGTGATCTAATAGATAGTAGAAAATATGATGAGATACCTAGCTTAGAATTAATGAAAGAATTAGTTAAGATTTCACCAGTTTATTATGTAACTGGGAACCACGAATGGAGATACGGTAATGTAGATTATCTACAAAATAAATTAGAAGCTTTAGGAATAAAGGTTTTAAGAAATCATAAGGAGTTAATAAAGATAAATAATCAAAGTATAGAAATTATAGGAATAGAAGATCCGTTAAGTGGTTATGGACAAGATACTGAAGCCAATATTGTAGAAAATTATCTTATGCCTTTAATAAAAGAAGATAAGAATTTTAAACTGCTTTTAAGTCATAGGCCAGAAAAATTTAATATATATAGTAGTTTAAATATAGATTTAGCTTTAACTGGTCATGCACATGGAGGACAAATTAGACTCCCGCTAGTAGGTGGATTATTTGCTCCAATGCAAGGAATTTTCCCTAAATATACTAAAGGACTTTATAAAGAAAAGGATTCTTATATGATAGTAAATAGAGGGTTAGGTAATAGTTTATTTCCTCAACGCATATTTAATAGACCAGAAATTGTGGTTATAACATTAAAATCATCAGAAAGCAGAAATAATTAAGCAAACTAGGTACTATTTTTTATATACTAAAAATTAATATATAAAAAGCAATTTTAAAATTAAAAACTAGTAATAAAATTGCTAGTTTTTTAATGTAAGAAGTTATGGAAGCTTTAAGAAGAAATCAAGTATTGATTTTCTTCTTTTTTTAGGTGAAATTTTTCTTTCGATTATATGAAATTATAAAATCTTTATTTTAAGAAGGTGATATTTCACTTGACCACATGAAATATATGGTTTACCATATACATAGATTTACTATGCATAGTAAATCTATGTATTGGAGGTGGAATTATGAAAATTAGTAAAGAACTATTAAAAGGGAGCACGGTAATTTTAATTTTAAGTCTTTTAAAAGAAAAACCTATGTATGGTTATGAGATGATTAAGGAAATTGAAGAAAAGTCCAGTGGAATTTTTACTTTTAAAGAAGGTACCTTATATCCTATACTCCATAGTTTAGAGGGGGAAAATGCAGTTGAGGCTTATTGGGTTGAAAGTGATGAGGGAAGAAAAAGAAAATATTATAAGATTACTAAAGGTGGAATTAAACTTTTAAAAGAAAAAGAAGTGGAATGGAAAACCTTTAAAGGAGCAGTTGATAATCTTTTATACCAGGGGGTGTTGATGTAATGGATGGAGTTAACTCTTACTTAGAAGAAATTTGTAGTGTTATTAAATGTAAAGAAGTGCATGATGAAATAAAAGAAGAAATGAAAGGTCATATTGAAGAACTGTCCTTAGAATATATAGACAATGGATATGAAAAAGAAGAAGCCTACAAATTAGCTATAAGAGATATGGGAGATTCAGGAGAAATAGGTTTTAAGCTTAATAAGGTGTATGAGAAAAAAATAGAATATAAAACTTTGATTATTGCTATATTGTTAAGCTTATTCGGTCTTGGTTTTGAATTTATTTTAAATAATAAATTAAGTTTTTATAATCCTTCTCCAGTAAATCAAGTAATATATTTTATCATAGGAATAGGAGCATTTATAGGTATATATTATTTTGACTATAGAAAATTAGAGAAATATTCTTATTATATATTTATAGTTTCTGTAATCTTATCTTTTATTCAAGTAACATTAGGGGAATCAATGTGGGGAAGACCTAGCTTTAGAGTTATAAATTTTCGAATTGTAAATTTTGAAGTATTTATTTTGGTAGGATTTTTAATTTCTATTAGTGGAATTATTAAAGGCATTAATTTTAAAGAAAAAAAGCAAATACTCATTGCTATAGGAATTTTTATTCTAGGAAACTTTTCATTGTTTTATATAATGAATATAGTCAATAATCTTATTTTTACTGTTGCATTTATTATTTTACTTTTTCAAAACAGTCATAATAAATTTATACCTAGCGCTTTGGGGATAGGTACATTAGGAAGTATTATAGTACCAATCATAAGTCGTGAATATCGTAGAGCGAGGTTATTTGCATTTTTAAAATTCAAAAGTGATCCTTATGGTATGATGATTTCAAAAATATTATCATCTTCTCATATTATAGGGAAATTTGATACAAGTAAAATAGAGGGATTTGCTGGACATGGTACAGATCTTGTACTTACTGCAATAATATCTGCAATGGGGTGGATAGTAGCTTTAGCTATAATAGTATTAATTTTGACTTTTATAGTTATATTATTTAAAAATACTAAGATAATAAAAAATAGATATGGAAAAAATATAATGATAAGTATAACTACAGCATTTGGAATACAATTCGTCCTTAATATACTAATGTCAATGAATTTATCTCCAATTTTAATTGTTGCATTGCCTTTTATAGGGCACGGTGGATCATCTATGTTAAGCAATATGATAATGCTAGGCTTAATATCCAGTATATATTCAAGAAAAAATCTTAAAAATAGTTTTAATAATGTCATAAATTCATAGATTTATTGCATCATTAAAAAATTCTAAATAGATTCACAGATTAAAAAGTTATAGTATTAATAGTATATCTTATTAGAGCTTCTGGGATATTTATTTTATTGTATACATAGATTTACTATGCATTGTTAATCTATGTATTGGAGGTGGAACTATGAAAATAAGTAAAGAACTATTAAAAGGAAGTACAGTAATTTTAATTTTGAGTCTTTTAAAAGAAAAGTCTATGTATGGCTATGAGATGATTAAGGAAATTAAAGAAAAGTCCAGTGGAATTTTTACTTTTAAAGAAGGTACCTTATATCCTATACTCCATAGTTTAGAGGGGGAAAATGCAGTTGAAGCTTATTGGGTTGAAAGTGATGAGGGAAGAAAAAGAAAATATTATAGGATTACTAAAAGTGGAATTAAACTTTTAAAAGAAAAAGAAGTGGAATGGAAAACCTTTAAAGGAGCAGTTGATAATCTTTTATACCAGGGGGTGTTGATGTAATGGATGGAATTAGCTCTTATTTAGAAGAGGTTTGTAGTGTTATTAAATGTAAAGAAGTACATGAAGAAATAAAAGAAGAAATAAGAAATCATATTGAGGAATTAGCATTAGAATATATAGATAATGGATATAGTCCAGATGAAGCTTATAAATTAGCTATAAGGGATGTGGGAGATTCAGGAGAAATAGGTTTTAAGCTTAATAAGGTATATGAGAAAAAAATAGAATATAAAACTTTGATTATAGGAATCGTATTATCATTGTTTGGTATAGTAGTTAATTTTTTAATAACTAGCAATTTAATGCAGAGCTATGAAAATCAAACCGTTAAAAGTATAGTTTGTTTTCTACTTGGAATAGGAGTGTTTTTAGGCATATATTATTTTGATTATAGAAAGCTAGAAAAGTATTCATATCATATTTATGGAATATCAACTGTAGTAGGATTACTTTCTTATATATCAAAAAGTGGAATGTCAATAGTTAGAGATGAAATTATGTTAGGATCATTAATCATGCTTCTTTATTTAATTTCAATAAGTGGAATTATAAATAATATGGACTTTAAATATAAAAATAATATATTTAGACTTATTGGGATGTTTATTTTATCTAATTATATTTTATTTTTAGAAATGAATAAGATATATGCTGTAATATTTACTTTTGTATTTATAGTGTTAACAATTAAAAATTGTAAAAATAAAAAAATACCAATAATTTTTACTTTTTCATCAGTTTTAGGAGGTTTATTTTATTGTTTTATGAATCCCTATCGTTTAGCAAGACTAACAAGTTTTATAGATTTTAGAGACATTAATAAGGGTGCAGCTTACATAAATAATATAATATCTAAAATTATGGATTCTTCTCAATTTATAGGAAGAACATTAAATCAAGATATAATCAATATGATATCTTTTGATGCGAATGATATTACATTTACTCTAATATTATGTTATTTTGGATGGGCTGCTGCACTTTTTATAATAGTATTATCTATTATTTTTATAATATCTTTATTTAGAAATATAAAATTAATAAAAAATAATTACGGAAAAAATATAATTTTAGGAATTACAATCTCCTTTCTTATTCAGTTTACAATTAGTATTATGATGTGCCTTAATCTTGCACCAATAATTGGAGTTGTATTGCCTTTCATTGGATATAAGATCACATCAATGATTACTAATATGGCTATGTTAGGACTTATATCCAGTATATATTCAAGAAAAAATCTTAAAAAAAGCTTTAAAAAGATAAGTTTATAAACTTATTTTTTTAAGGCTTTGAGACTATAAAAGTTCTATTTTTTAAAGTTTTCAATGTTATAAATTACTATATATGTTATTGTATATTCAAGATTACTTATAGAATCAAATTGAAATATTGACTTAAAATGGTATGATATTAATTAGAGAAGGAACAAAGTCTTCTCTAATTTTTTTAATAATATTTTGAAAATTCATAAATTTTACAACTGATGGCTATATTATTATAATTAGATAAGGTTTATATTACATAGGACATAGTTTAGGAGGAAGAATATGGGTTTTAAAAACAAAGAAACAAGGAGGAAATATAAGTTATCTACTATTTTTGCAATTATAGCCGTTATATTTCTTATAATTGGTGGAAAACTTTACGCAACAGAGTCTGTATTTGTAAGAAAATTAAACGATTTTAAAAAGTATTTCACTGTAAATAATCAAGTAGAAGCACACAAGATTTATGACGAAACAAAAAAAGAAAAGCACAAAGAAAAAATAGATACATATTTATTAGATCAGTTAGAGGCTTTAAAATTTAGTTTAGAAAATAATACTATTGAAAATGAAAAAGCAGAAGAGTCTATAGTTAATTTTAAATATTATGGAGATAAATCGAAAAAAATTAAAATAGAATATGATAAGATGCTTAATTATATACAAGATGATAAGCATTATAAAAATGGAATAAAATATTTTGAAGAGAAAGAGTTTATTAAGGCAAAGGAAGAGTTTGCCCTAGTTAGGGAAAGTTATAAGTTCTATGAGCAGGCACAGGATACATTAAAAGTCATACCTGAAAGAGCTAAAGAGTTTGCGTTAAAGAAATTGGATAGCTTTATTAAAGATGGCGATTTCCAAAAGGCATTATCAAAAATTGATGAAGCTTTACAGTTAAATAATAATGATAAAGATTTATTAGCAGAAAAAGACAAAATACAAAAGGAAAAAGTAGAGTATTTAAAAAATACAAAAGAAGTAAAGGCTGCTCTTGAGAAAATTAATAAACTACAATGGCTTAAAGATATAAAAAATGTATATGTAGAAGAGATTACTTATAATAATGAACCATATTATAAAGTAATAGAAAAAGACAACAAAGGAAATAATCTATGGCAATATGACCTATATGTTCACAGTAAAAAAGATGAAGTATTATTAATAAAGGGAAAAGAAGTTAAAAATCTTAATAAATTTTTAGAAGAAAATAAAGAATCTTAAACTTGTGGATTTTAAATTTACGTAATAATTTGTTTTAATATAATAATTATAAATATAAAGTTGAATTAGGTATTTAGAAAAGAAAATTTTATATGCTGATTTATAAAGAATCTTTTAAGAAGAGAAATTATTATCTTAAAGGATTCTTTTTTCTTATATCAATTTTTATTAATATAAGAAGTTCTAAATTAGAAGGTCTATATAAACTTAAATTAATTTGATGGGATTAGAACTTTAAAGTAATTTATTAAAAGGATTTGGCACGTAATGCATAAAATAAAAATATAATTAGGAGAGAACTTTTAATTATTAAATAATTATTCTAGCAACTTTTCAACTGATTTAATAAGATTACACTCAATTGTATCACCGCTATTCTTTAATTTATATATTAAAAATAAGAGGGAGTATATTTTATAAAAGGTAAAACAATTGAAGAAATTAATTTAGGAGATAAGGCCTCTTTTGAAAAAACTATAAGTGAAAGTGATGTTTATTTATTTGCAGGAATTACTGGGGATTTAAACCCTGCTCATATTAATGAAGAAGCTTCTTCTAAAACTATGTTTAAGAGCAGAATTGTTCATGGAATCTTAATTACAGGATTTATTTCAACAGTAATAGGAATGTATTTACCGGGACCGGGAACTATATATTTAGCATAGGATTTAAAATTTTTAGCTTCTGTGAAGATTGGAAATACAGTAAAAGCAGAAGTAGAAGTTATAGAAATTAATAGAGAAAAAAATAGAGTAAAACTTAAAACTACTGTGGTAAATGAAGAAGGAAAGATTGTTATTGACGGTATGGCAACAGTTATGCCGCCAAAATAAATTTGAGCATTGCTAATATTAGCAGTGCTTAAATTATCTATAAATAAGTATGATTAACTAAAAATACAATGTATAAACGAAGTTATATTTAAAATGATTAATAATTAAGAAGGAGTTAATAGAAGAAAAATAGAAATTACTTATAAAATAGAAAACTAGGAGGGAAATATGCCGAAATTAAATATTGAAGACTATAATATTCATTACGAAAGCTACGGAAGTGGGGAACCAATTATATTTTTATCTGGAATACTGATGAGTACAATAAGCTGGCACCCCTTTAGAAAAAGTTTTAATGATTACAATTTAATATTAATTGATTTGATAGATCAAGGACAATCTTCTAGTGCTAACTTTCAATATGATCAAAACCTTCAAGTAGAAATACTATATAAGGTTATTGAAAAATTAAATATAGATAAATGTCATATTGTGGGTATATCTTACGGTGGAGAAATAGCATTGCAATTTGCATTAAAGTATCCTCACAAATTAAACTCTATAATATTGTCTAATACAACCTGTCATAATAGCAATATAATGAAAGACATAAAAGAATTATGGGATTTTGCAGCGAGCACTTATGATGGAAGAATACTTTTTAAAGCTACAATGCCTTATATATATTCACATAAGTTTTATGAGGAAAATATACAATGGCTTAAGAAAAAGGAAGAAGCATTTTCAATAGGTCTTACTAAGCAGTGGTATAGCTCTTTTAGAAGAATAGCTAAAAGTGCATCAAATTTAAATTTGACAAAAGAAATAAAAAATATAAGTTTACCTACTATGATAATAGGTAGTGAATATGATATTTTAACACCTATATGCTATCAAAAATTAATACATAAAAAAATAAAAGGTTCTAGGATAGTTGTAATTGAAAAAGCAGGTCATGCGGTTATTTATGAAAAACCTATAGAGTTTATAGCAGCAATAAAAGGTTTTCTGGAGTCGTATAACCAAGATATAAAAATACTTTAGTAAGCAAAACATATCATATATTTTATGATTTATATGAAAAAATGATATAATATATAAAAAATTAGAAAAAGGTGATATATTAATGAAGTTATTTTTTATGTCTGATATACATGGCTCATTGAAATATGCAAAACTTGGTGTTGAAGCTTTCATAAAAGAAGAAGCAGATTATATGGTTATTTTGGGAGATGTACTTTATCATGGACCGAGAAATCCTCTTCCAGAGGAGTATAATCCTAAAGAAGTAGCAAATTTATTAAATGAATACGCAGAAAAAATTATAGGAGTAAGAGGAAATTGTGATGCAGAGGTTGATCAAATGCTCCTTACATATCCTTGTATGATGGATTATAACGTGATTTTAGCGAAAAATAAAAGAATTTTTGTAACTCATGGTCACATTTATAATGAGAATAAACTTCCTAATATTTCAAAGGGAGACATAATAATTTATGGACATACTCATATACCAGTAGCGAAGAATGAAAATAATATATTTATTTTAAATCCTGGATCTATTGCATATCCTAAAGAAAATAATCCTCACAGTTATGGAGTTATTGATGGAAATAAATTTTACATTAAAAATTTAGAAGGAGAAGTTATTAAAGAAATTGATATTTTGGCGAATTAAATCAAGATATGGAATTTCGAAGATTTCTTCGCAAAGGAAAGCAGAATATCTTTGACGAAAGCATTCTTTTGGCTATGCTCATAACGTAAAAAAGAGCTCATTGAACTCTCTTTTTTAATGCACAATGCACAATTTACAATTATGGATATTTCTCAGTTATCACTGAGAAATTTTGAATTGTCCTGTAGCGGCGAACAGTGTTCGCCACATATTATTACGATATTTAATTAAATTTAAAAACTCTAATTGAAAGTGAGTATGCAAATGCTCCATTTTTAAAATATGGGTATAAAAAAATAAGAGTTGAGCATTAGCGGTTTTTAATCGTTAATGCGACAACTCCTTTTATTTTGATATATTTTATATTCTAATAAAGTTTATATTTTAGCAATTTTACTATTTCACTGATATACTTTTAACAATGCAATCAATTACAATTGCTTGTATTATTTAAGTAACTTTTCTTCTTTACTTCCTAGGAATACAGATTTTTGGCTTGGTCTAAATTCGCCAGTGTTTTCATCTCTTCCTTGTAAGTAATATCTAGCATCTGATTTACCTATAGTATCAGCAGCTTCTTTTGAAAGCTTACCAAGTTCATCACCTTTGCATCTGTTAATGATTAAGCTAAATTTAGTATCTTTAAAATCAGATAACATAGCAACGTCACCAGCGCTATCTCCACCAACGATTAATGGACCTTGGCCACCATGGTTTTCAACTAAAAACTTTTCTATAGTTTTAGTTTTACCTTTGCTTTGAGTTTGATCGTAGCCTTTTCTAAATTCAGCCTTAATTACACCTTTATCATCTCTTTCAAGTTCCATAGCAAATACATTTTCTTTTGGAAGTTCATATCCGAACTTAGGGTTAGTAGCAAATGTTCTAACAACATCTATGAATGATGCTGAGCAGATATAAACATCTATTCCATTATCCATTAAAGTTTTGTAAAGGTTTTGTTGTTCTTTTATTGTTCTTAAACCAGAGTGGAATTTAACTGAAACAACGCCAGCTTTACCTGCTAATTCCTTTGGACTAGTCCAAGTTTCTTCACCAAGTTCATGGTTTAACCAATAATCATTTGATTTTTCAGTTAACTCAGAAACTTCCTTTTCAGTCATCCCTGCAAATAGGTAAGTTACCCATGGATAGCTTACATCAGAACTAAAAGATTCACCGATTGAATTATAAAGGTATCTAGTTTTAGCTATAAAATCTTTGTATTCAGGAGTAGCTTTAATCTCATCTAAAGATTTAGTTCCTTTGAAACCTTTATAGTTTTCATATAAGAATTTGTAGTCAGAATCAATATCAGCACCAACTAATTCGATGTTAACAGGTTTTCCTTCATCGTTATTGCAGGCTTCTACAAAGTTGTCCTTTGGAATGTTTATTCTAATAGTGTTGCTAAATTCTTCAGGAGTCATTTTAAATTCAAGATTTTCTAACTGATATGCAAGTAACGCTTCTTCAACATCATTGATTATTGATGTGTTATCCCAGTCAAATACAGCGTAAGGCTTTTTCTTTTCATCATAATCCTTACTGTTTTTGCCGTATTTCTCTATAAGGTCTGTTAAAGCAGCATAATTTTCAGGAGCCCAGTTACCCTTTTCAAGTTTAACTTCCTTTTTGTTATCAGTTTGTTCTACTTTAGTGTCATTTTTAGTTCCTTCTGTTTTAGCAGAATTTCCACATGCAACTAAAGAAAAAGACATAATGCATGCTAATGATAAGCCAAGAGTTTTTCTTTTAAAATTATTCATAAGTTATCTCTCCTTATTTGTGTCATTTGTGATTTCATTTTTAATAGAAATAGTTAAATATGCCAAATAAAACTTATTGTTAAAACTTATTAACCATACTTAACATAAACTTTACAATTAATTTATATAACGAGCATCAAAAAATGTCAATATAAAGTTGGGTTTCCCTATTCTTGGAATTAATTTTAAATTTAATTTAAAGACTTTCTAAAAAATATGAAAACGAGCTATGCATTAGGAGTTGTATCTTCTCATGAACAAGATAAGAGCAGCCAAGAGTTATAAGAGATGCTATGAAATCAAGAGTTAATATAAATGAGCAGATTAAATTAGATGAGATTAAAATCACAATGATAGAGGAGCATTGTCTTTTAATTGTTATAAATCAGGCAGAAGAAGCTGCAGATACCTTAGCAGTTCTAAAATTTACAAAATCAAAGGCAGCAAGAATTATTATTGTAACTAATATAGTAGGAATCATAGTCTCAAGAGAAGTAGAAGAAGTCCTAAACAATAAAGATGCTCTACAAAGATCCGCAAGCTTATGCAGGGGGAGCATTAGAAAAAAGCAAATAATTAGTGAGAATGGGATATGGATTGTCAGCACTTTTTAATAAAATTTTTATTTGGTCATTAGGTGTCATATAATTGGGAGCACTGTGAATACGTTTATAATTAAACCTGAATTATTCACCAAATTTATTTCAATATTATATTAGCTGTTATACTTTGGTGATTAATTTTTTGCTTCAACTTAGAAATTTTTCATATGAAATCTTTAATTTCTTATTTTTAGTCTGATCATATCTTAAAAATGATATATTTTCACTAAGGAGCATCTTAAATTAATTTATATTCTATGAAATAAAGACTTTAGATCCATTAAGAGATATGGAAGCTGTAATAAAAATGATGAAAAGTTACAAGAAATTGTTTCAGTAGTTTCTCATGCTACTATATTTAGAAATGATAGTGAAAGAAATCCACAAATTTTCGTTGATGTTTTCAATTTAACTATAGCTAAATTAATGAGATTGACTCCAAACGTTTCTTATGTTCATAGTGTGGGCATAAAAATTCAGAAGTAAAAAAAATTAGCGCTTAGAGAATGGAATTGTATAAATTGAAGGTATACCACCATAGAGAAATAAATGCTAATAAAAATCTACTAAAATTAGTAATATAATAGTGGTTATTGAGGCTGGAATGACCTTGTGACTAAGGTAAAGTTGTTCCAATAGAAATATTAATCATGATGTTATGATTTAAATGAAGGAATTGGTAATAGTTCATAAAGTTACATAACTTGACACGGAATTAATTTAAATCTATAATTTTAGTTGTAACATATTTAAATTGAGATTAAGGAATAATAAAAATTAAATAATAAGAATTTAGGTGCTTTTATAAGTGAAAAGGGAATGTGGTTAAACTCCACAGCAGCCCCCGCTACTGTAAATGATGACGAACCTTAAATTACACCACTCTTTTAAAGGGGAAGGTTAAGGAGAGAATGAATCAAAAGCCAGGAGACCTGCCTAAATCTTAGATAAAAGCTTTCGGAGGGAAAGTTCTATTAGTATGAGGGGACATTCTGCAGATTATTTATACAAATAGAGGTGAACTTAGAGAGTTTGCCTCTATTATTTTTTTATTTGAAAGGGAGTTTTAATATGGCAAAGATAATGGTGCAAGGAACAGCATCTTCCGTAGGCAAGAGTATATTAGTTACAGCACTATGTAGAATTTTTAAACAAGATGGATATAAGGTATGTCCATATAAATCACAAAATATGTCATTAAATTCATACATAACTTTAGATGGTAAAGAGATGGGACGTGCGCAAGTATTGCAAGCTTATGCTTGTGGATTAGAGCCAGAAGTATACATGAATCCTATACTATTAAAGCCAACTAGTGATAAGAAGTGTCAAATAATTGTAAACGGAGAGGTTTACGGAAATAGCACAGCAATGGAATATCATAATATGAAATTAGAGTTTAAAGATATGCTAAAAACTCAATTTGAAGAGTTAGAAAATCAATTTGACATTATAGTTATGGAAGGTGCAGGTAGTCCAGCAGAAATAAATTTACGAGATAGAGATATAGTAAATATGGGAATGGCAGAACTTGTAGATGCGCCTGTAGTCTTAGTTGGAGATATTGATAAAGGTGGAGTTTTTGCTTCATTAGTAGGAACACTAATGCTTCTTACGGAAGAAGAAAGAGAAAGAGTAAAGGGAACTATCATCAATAAATTTAGAGGTGATGTAGATATATTAAAGCCAGGTATTGACATGCTTGAGGATATATCTAAAAAACAGTGTATAGGAGTTGTACCACATTGTACATTAGCTCTAGAAGATGAGGATGGAGCTGTAGAATTAAATAAAAAGATAACAAATAAAATTGATATAGCTGTTATTAAACTTCCTAGAATCTCAAATTTTACTGATGTAGATGCACTTAAAAATGAAGAAGATGTTTCAGTAAGATTTATAACTTCTGTAGAAGAATTTAAAAATCCTGATTTATTAATTATACCAGGAAGTAAAAATACCATTGAAGATTTAAATGCACTTAAAACTTCTGGACTTTTTGATAAGATTAAAGAATATAGCAAAAATGGAGAAATAATAGGAATTTGTGGTGGATATCAAATGTTAGGCAAGAAAATCACAGATCCATATGGTGTAGAAACAGAACTATTAGAAATAGAAGGATTAGGACTTTTAGACATAGAGACAGTCTTTGAACAGAAAAAGGTAACTACTAGAGTAGAAGCTGATTTAATTGATAATAAAGTCTTCGCCACTGATAGAGATAAATTATCTGTATACGGTTATGAAATTCATATGGGGATTTGCAAATACGGTAAAAATGCCAATCCACTATTTAATATAAAGACTCAAAATACAAAAGAAGTAAATTATAATGATGGAGCTATTAATGAATATGGCAATATAATGGGATCTTATATCCACGGAATTTTTGATAAAACAGATTTTAGAGAAGTTATAGTTAACAAGCTTAGAAGTAAAAAGGGTATAGAATTAAAAGAATCAAAACCATATGAAAGTTTAAGAGAAGAAGAACTTGATAAACTTGCAGATTTAGTAAGAAAAACTTTAGATATGGATGAAATATATAAAATCATGGGAATTAAAAGATAGTTAGGAGATAAAATAATGTTTAATTTTAATTTGAAAGCTAACATTATTTACGTATTAATAGCTATGATTATAGACTTCGTTTTGGGGGATCCTGCTTGGCTTCCTCATCCAATTATCTATATTGGGAAGCTTATAGCTAAGTTAGAAAACTATTTTAGAAAAGGTGAAAAAAGTGATGAAGGCTTAAGAATCTGTGGAGGATTAATTGTTTTAATAGTATGTTTTGTAACTTATACTATTCCTTATGCCTTATTAAAATTATCATTGATTAATGAATATTTATTTCATGGTTTAAATATCTTTATAATTTGGACTACATTAGCAGCAAAAAGTTTACATGGTGCGGCTATTGAAGTTTATAAATCTTTAGAAAAAAGAGATATAAAGGATGCAAGGGTAAAGCTTTCTTATATAGTAGGTAGAGATACAGCTAGCCTTGAAGAAGATGAAATTATAAGAGCAGATATAGAAACTGTAGCAGAAAATGCTTCTGATGGTATAATTGCTCCTATGTTTTACGCTATATTAGGAGGAGCTCCACTAGCTATGATGTATAAAGGCGTTAATACTATGGATTCAATGCTAGGATATTTGAATGAAAAGTTCAAATATATTGGTTTTTTCCCAGCTAAAGTAGATGATTTGTTCAATTTAATACCTGCAAGACTTACAGGAATTTTAATGTGCTTAACTTCTTTTGTTGTAGGTGGAAATATAGAAGATAGCTTTAGAATAATGATTAGAGATAGGAAAAATCATAAGAGTCCAAACTGTGCTTATCCTGAGGCGGCAGCAGCAGGTGCAATGAAAATTCAACTTGGTGGAACAAATGTTTATTTTGGAGAGATAGTATATAAGCCAACTCTTGGAGATAGAATTAAAAACTTAGAAGCTAGAGATATAAAGCAAAGTATAAAGCTTATGTATTCAAGTGAGATATTGTTAGTACTTGTATCATTAATTTTGGTGGTAATTTAAAAAAACTAGTTAGGACGTGAAGAAATTGAAGCATGGTGGAGATATATATAGTGAAGGATTATTAAAAGGAAGAAAACTATTGGATTTTAGTTCTAATATAAATCCTCTCGGTGTACCTAAAGGATTTATTGAAAATATTAATGAAGGAATAGAAATGCTTCAAGTTTATCCTGATATAAAATATAGAACATTAAAGGATAACATAATTAATTATTTAAATAAATGTAGTTATTATTTTGGAGGAGAAACTAATGAGTTTAATTTAACTCATGAAAATATTTTATTAGGGAACGGAGCTTCCGAAATAATAGATCTAGCTGTTAGATATTTAAAGTCTATAACTATAGTAGTACCTTCCTTTGTAGAATATGAAGATAATAGTCATAGATATAATTTAGAAGTAAGTTATTCATATTTAAAAGATGATTTTACTTATGACTATGAGGATATATTAAGTAAATTAAATAATAGTGAAGGTCTTATAATTGGAAATCCTAATAATCCTAATGGTTCAATTATAGATAAAGAAAAGTTTACAAGTATTTTAGATTTTTGTGAAGAAAATAATAAGATAGTTCTAATAGACGAAGCTTTTATCGAGTTTACAGGAAGCTTTAACTATAGCCTTTTGAATTTAGTAGAAAAATATAAATGTTTATTTATCATTAAGGCGATAACAAAATTTTATGGATTGCCTGGCGTAAGATTAGGTTTTGGAATAACAAAAAATGAAGAATTAATTAATTATATAGTTTCAATGCAAAATCCATGGAATATTAATTGCTTTGCTGAATTAAGTGCTAAATATGCATTAAGTGATGAAGCATATATACGAGATTCTCTTAAGTGGATTGAAACAGAAAGAAAATATATGATAGATGAACTAAATAAAATTTCCATAATTGAAAGGTGTCATAATAGTTATGGAAATTATGTTCTTTGCAAATTAAAGGGAATAAACTGTGATAAACTTTACAGTTACTTAGAAGAAAAATGTATTATAATAAGAAAGTGCAATAATTACAGAGGACTAGATGATAAGTTTGTTAGATTTGCAATAAAGGATAGAAGCTCTAATGAAAAGCTGATAGAGCACTTAAAAAATATAGATCCATTAAAAATTAAGGATATTTAACCCTTAGCTAGAGAAGGTGGATAAATGAAAAATTTGGAGCAGTGCTTTTTATCTATTAAAAGTGATAAGCTTAAGGTTCTTATAGTTGGTGGAGGAAAAGCAGGATATATAAAGTGTAAATCCTTTTTAACTAAAGGAGCAGAGGTTAAGGTTATTGCATTAGATATATGTAAAGAAGTGCTATCTTTACAGAATTTTGAAAAGTTAAGTATTGAAAAAACTACTTATAATAAGGAAGTGTTAGTAAAATATCATCTAGTGGTCATTGCAACTGATGATGAATTCTTAAATCGTAATATTAAAATGGATTGTGATGAACTTTGTAAATTTTATATAAATTCTTCTAATGTAGAGGAAAGCATGTGTATAACTCCTACCGTAGGAGAAAGTAAAAGTACAGTTTTTGCAATTCATACAAAAAAATTTAGTCCCAAAACTTCACTATTTATTAGGGATAATCTAGAAACTCATCTAAAAAAATACGATAGTTATATAGATTTTTCAGTAAATTTAAGAAATTCTCTAAAGAATCATGTTAGAAAGAGTGAAATTTTAAATTTCATATCTACAGAGGATTTTCTATATATTTTTAATAAGGGATACGGTGAAAAAATTATAAATTTATTTTATGGAGGCAATAGAATTGAGGATAGCAACGAGAAAGAGTAAGTTAGCACAGGTACAGACAGAGTTTGTAATGGAGCTTATAAATAAAGCTCATAACATTAAATGTGAAAAGGTATTAACAGATACTTTAGGAGATAGAAGGTTAGATGTTACACTTGATAAAATAGGCGGTAAAGGACTTTTTATTAAGGAATTAGAGCAGCTTATATTAGATGGACACGCAGAAGCTGGTGTTCATAGTATGAAGGATATGCCTTATGAATTGCCAGAAGGTTTTATAGTTGCAGCAATGCCTATTAGAGAAGATGTAAGAGATGCCTTCGTATCTATAAATGGAGTAAAATTTAAAGATTTAAAAAAAGGTGCTAAGGTAGGTACTAGTAGTAATAGAAGAGCTAGTCAATTAAAAATTTTAAGACCAGATATAGAAATAGTACCTATAAGAGGTAATGTTCAAACTAGAATTGACAAAATAAAAAAAGAAAATTTAGATGGAATAATTCTAGCAGCAGCAGGACTTAAAAGATTAGGTATGGATGAGATAATAACTGATTATTTTGAGCCTCATGAAATGATTCCTGCTATAGGTCAAGGCGCACTAGGAATTGAAATACATGAAAGTTGTAAAGATAAAGAAGTTTTTACAGCTCTTGATGATTATGAGGTTAGAGTTTGTGTTGAAGCGGAAAGAAGTTTTATGGCAGCTTTAAAAGGGGATTGCCACGCTGCTATAGGAGCTTATGCGGTGTTAAAGGATAATACAATCAATATGATTGGTATTTACGAAGTTAATGGAAACCTTGTAAGAAAAGAAGTAACAGGACCAGTAAATAAAAATATTAAGCTAGGAGAAGAGCTTGCTTCTTTAATTTTAAATTCTTAGGAGGAATTATGAATAAAGTATATTTAATAGGTGCAGGACCAGGACATGAAGAACTTATTACAATGAGAGCAGTAAATGTTTTAAAACAGTGTACCGCTATTATGTATGATAGATTATGCGGAGAAAGTTTTTTACAATATATAAATCGAAATGCAGAAATATATTACTGTGGAAAAGAACCAGGATGCCATTATAAAAATCAAAATGAAATTAATGATATGATAGTGGAGCTAGCTAAGAAAGGACATATTGTAGGAAGAGTAAAGGGCGGAGATCCTTATATATTTGGTAGAGGAGGAGAAGAAGCACTTAGATTATTAGAAGAAAACATAGAATTTGAAGTAGTGCCAGGAATAACTTCTCCAATATCTGTACTAAATTATGCGGGAATCCCTGTAACTCATAGAGGAATAGCTAGAGGATTTCATATATTTACAGGAAAAAGCAATGATAATATGGACTTAAACTTTAAAGTTATTTCAGAGCTTAATGGAACATTAATATTTCTTATGAGCTTTGAGAAGCTGGGGACTATTACTAAAAGTTTGATGGAAAATGGTATGAGTGGTGATACTCCAGCAGCAGTAGTGATGAGAGGAACTACATCTAAACAAAAAAAAGCTATAGGAACATTAAGTAATATTGTAGAAAAAGCACTAGAAAACAATTTATCAAATCCTAGCATAATTGTAGTAGGCGAAGTAGTTCAGTTCCATGATAAATTAAATTGGTTTGAAAGAAGACCTCTTTTTGGAAAAAATATATGTATTACAAGAACTAAAGAGCAAAGTAAAGAAATAAAAACCAAGCTACTAAATTTAGGAGCAGAAGTTACAGAAATAAACTCTATAAAAATTAAGCCTACACCGGAAAAATTAGAACCATATTTAGATAAATTATCATTATATGATTACATTGTTATAACCAGTGCTAATGCGGCGAGAGTTTTCTTTGAATATTTAATAGAAAGAGAAATTGATGTTAGAACTATAAAAGCGCAAATTATAACCATAGGACCAGCTAGTGATAGTGCAATTAGAAGTTATGGGGTAATACCAAAGCTTTGTGCTCAAGAATATGTAGCAGAAAATTTATTTAGTCATATGGAAAGTTTTATAAAAGAAAATGACAAAATACTTCTTCCACGATCTAAGAATGCAAGAGTTTTTTTAACAGAAGCATTTGAAAGCAAAGGATGCATAGTAGATGAATGTCATATATATGAAACAGAAACGGGAGAAGCTGTAGGGCTTAACAGATTTGTAGATTGTGATGCCGTTGTATTTACAAGTCCAAGTACCTTAACTAATATGATTAAGCTTGTAGGTATTGAAGAGATTAAGAAAAAAACAGTGGTATCTATAGGACCGATTACTTCAGTAGAACTTAACAAACATAATATCGAGCATATTGTATGTGATGAGAGTAGTAATGAGGGAATGATAAATAAATTAATTGAAATTTATTCAAAGTCCTAAGAATTAAGGGAGTGGAAGTTATGTTAACACAACATAGAAGATTAAGAGAAAATTCAGCTATAAGAAGCTTAGTAAGAGAGACAGTTTTAAATCCAAATGATTTTATATTTCCTATATTCGTAGTTGAAGGTGAAAATATTAAGGAAGAAATTTCTTCTTTAAAAGGAATTTATCATTGGTCTATAGATAGATTACATGAGGTTATAAATGAAGTTAAAGCTGCAAAAGTAAAAGGTGTAATACTTTTTGGATTACCAGATCATAAAGATGAAATAGCAACTTCTGCTTTTGCAGAAGACGGAATTGTTCAAAAGGCAATTAGAAAAATAAAAGAATTAGATAAAGACCTATTTGTAATAACTGATGTTTGCATGTGCCAATATACAGATCATGGACACTGCGGAATAGTTGAAAATGGAAGAGTACTTAATGATGCTTCAGTAGAGATTATAGCTAAAATAGCATTATCTCATGCTAAAGCAGGAGCAGATATGGTAGCGCCTTCTGATATGATGGATGGAAGAATAGGAGCTATAAGAGAAATTTTAGATGAGAATAACTTTGACTATGTTTCTATAATGGCTTATAGTGCAAAATATTGTTCAGCTATGTATGGACCATTTAGAGCAGCGGCAAATTCAACGCCACAATTTGGAGATAGAAAAACTTATCAGATGGATCCGGCAAATGGTAAAGAGGCACTAAGAGAAATTGAAGAAGATATCTTAGAAGGCGCAGATATAATAATCGTTAAACCTGCCATGATCTATTTAGATATTATAAAAGCAGCTTCAGATAATTTTAATATTCCAATTGCAGCTTATAACGTAAGTGGAGAATATGCAATGATAAAATGTGCTTCAGAAAATGGACTATTAAATGAAAAGGAAGCAGCACTAGAAATGCTAACTTCAATGAAAAGAGCAGGTGCAAACTTAATAATAACATACTATGCACTTGAAGCTTGTAAATGGTTAAGTGAAGAATAGTAAAAAGAAAGATGTGAAAAGATGAAAGGTATAGTTATATCTTCTAATTGTAGTGGTGGAGGAAAAACCACCATTACACTTGGAATAATGAAAGCGTTAATGAAACTTGGTTTTGATGTGCAAGGCTATAAAGTAGGACCAGACTATATAGATCCAGCTTTCCATTCCACTATAACTAAGAAGCCATCTAGAAATTTAGATTTATTTTTAATGGGAGAAGAAGGCGTAAAGGCTGCATTTTCAAGAGGTTATGGAGATATGGCTGTAATAGAAGGTGTAATGGGGCTCTTTGATGGAAAAGGAATAGATAGTAGGTTTTCTACAGCACATGTAGCAAAAACTCTAGAGCTTCCCATAATTCTTATACTAAGTCCTAAAGCAGCAAGTGCAACTTTAGCAGCTGAAATTCAAGGGCTGTTAGATTATTGTGATGAATGGGTAAAAAAGCCTAATGTAAAGGGAGTTATATTAAACAATATATCTTCTAGCTATTACAATCTTTTAAAGCTCATAATAGAAACTCATTGTAATATTAAAGTCTATGGTTACATACCTAAAGATGAGGAAATATCATTAGAGTCAAGACATTTAGGACTTATTCAATGTAGTGAAGTAGAAGATATAGAATATAAAATTAACAAATGCAGCGAACATATTTTATCCAATGTAAACATGGATGAATTAATTTCTACTTTTAGCGAAGTAAAGAAATATGAAGATGATTTTCATATAGAAAATAAAAATTTAAAAATAGCAGTTGCTAAAGACGAAGCTTTCAGTTTTTATTATACAGAAAACCTAGAGCTTCTTAAAGAGGCAGGAGAAATTGTATATTTTAGCCCATTACATGATGAAAAATTACCTGATAATATAGACTTTTTATACTTAGGAGGAGGGTATCCAGAAGTTTTTATTAAAAAACTTAGTAGTAATACATCAATGCTTAAATCTATAAAAAGTGAATTAGATAATGGATTAAAATGCTATGCAGAGTGTGGAGGACTTATGTATTTAACAGAGTCAATAAGCACTTTAGATGGTAAAGAATTTAATACTGTTGGCTACTTTAAAGGAAAAAGTATTATGACTACAAGACTTCAAAATTTTGGATATTGCGCTATTAATATAGATGAAAAAAGTCCACTTTTAAAAGACTTGTCAATCAATGCACATGAATTTCATAAATCAAAGGTAGAATTAGATGAAAATTATATATACAACCTCACAAAGAACAGTTATGATGGTTCTGTTAAAAACTGGAGTTGTGGATATGTAAAAAATAATACTTTAGGTGCCTATGGACACATTCATTTTTTTGGCAATATAAACTTTTTAAAAGAGTTATTGAAATAAAATTATTCCTTAAAAACTAAGATTAAGTTAATCATCTTAGGGGAGCAATATAAAGTTTGTTAAAGTTAAGGCATTTATAAAAAATAATAAGTAAATATATTATACTATTTTAATAATAGTGCTTTGTCAGAATATCATGACAGCCATGTTATCATAGGAATCTATATTCTAGATGATGCAAATATACCACCATTTTTGACTTGTTATTTTCCTTTATATGCCTAAAAAATCTTTGAAAAGGAATGAAGTAGAATGAAAGAATATATAAAAGATCCAATGGGAATAGAGATTAGAAGCTTTGAAATAATTGGAGAGGAAATGGGACCTCATAATTTTGATGAAAAACAGTTGCAAATAGTTAAAAGAGTAATACATACTACTGCAGATTTTGATTATCAAAACATAATTCATTTTAGTGAAGATGCTATTGAAAAGGCTAAGGACATATTATCTAAGGGTGTGACTATATACACAGATACTAATATGGCACTTTCAGGAATGAGTAAGCCAGCATTAAAAAAGCTTAATTGCAATGTAGAGTGTTATGTAGCAAGAGAAGATGTAAGAGCTATTGCTAAGGAAAAGAAAATAACTCGTTCTATGGCTGGGGTTGAAAAAGCTGTTGAAGAAGGAGTAGAATTCTTTGTATTTGGAAATGCACCTACAGCAATTTTTAAATTATTAGAATTAGTAGAAGAAGGTAAAGCAAAACCTAAATTTGTTATAGGTGCTCCTGTAGGATTTGTAGGAGCTAAAGAAAGTAAAGAACTACTAGAAAAATACAATATTCCAACAATAACGATTAGGGGAAGAAAAGGTGGAAGTACAGTGGTAGCAGCAATTATGAATGCTATTATGTACATGATGGTTGAAAGATAGTACTAAGAGTGAAGGTGTAAATATGCTAGATTTATATGTAGAAGCAAATGGAAAAAGATTGAGGTGTGGATATACCACTGGTTCCTGTGCAGCAGCAGCTTCTAAAGCAGCAACAATGATGCTTTATGATAAAGAGAAAACACCAATAGATAAAGTTAAAATAGATACTCCTAAGGGAATAGAATTAAACTTAGAGGTTCACGATATTACCTTTGGAGAAGAGTATGTGGAGTGTGCAATAATAAAGGATGGCGGAGATGATATCGATGCTACCAACGGAATAAAAATATTTGCTCGTGCCACTAAAAAAGTTAGTGGATACTCGTTAAAGGGTGGTAAGGGTGTAGGAGTAGTTTGCGGAGAAGGACTTTATATTAAAAAAGGAGAGCCAGCTATAAATCCTGTACCTAGAAAAATGATTGAAAAGGAAGTAACTGAAGTGCTTCCTAAAGATTGTGGAGTAGAAATTACTATATTTGTTCCTCGAGGTGAGGAAATTGCTAAAAAAACTTTTAATCCTAGATTAAACATATTAGGCGGGATTTCTATACTGGGGACTACTGGTATAGTAATGCCAATGTCAGAAGAAGCTTTAACTGAATCAGTAAAATTAGAGATAAGCCAAAAGGTAGCAAGTGGAAGCAAAGAACTCATATTGTTATTTGGAAATATGGGCGAAGATATGGCAAATAAGCTTAAACTTAATGAAAAAGATATGGTCATTATTTCTAATTATGTAGGCATAGCCTTAGATTCTGTAATTTCTAAAGGAATAAAGAAAATTACAATAGTAGGGCATATAGGTAAGCTTTGCAAGGTGGCTAGCGGAGTTTTTAATACTCACAGTAGAGTTTGTGATGTAAGGCTTGAAACACTGGCATTAGAGTTAGCACTTATGGGTTATGACTTAGAACTAGTTAAAAAGATTTATAATGAAAAAACCACAGAAGGTGCTGTAGAGCTTTTAGGTGATGGCTTCGAAAAACTTTATGAAAATATAGGTCAAAAGGTTATAAATAGAATTAAAATTTATAGCTATGACCAGTTAGAAGTAGATGCAATTATGTATTCTATGAAGAGAGGAATACTTTATAATTCCTTAGAAGAAAAGGAGAGATAATTATGGTTTATATTATAGGGCTTGGACCTGGACATAAAGATTATATTCTTCCTATAGCTGATAAAACTATGGAAAGCTCTGATATAGTAGTAGGATTTGGAAGAGCTATTAAAAGCATAGACCATATAAAAACTCCTAAACTTGAATTTAAAAGTATAGTATCAATTGTAGATTATATTAGTGAGAATAAAGATAAAAACATATCTATAATAGCTTCTGGAGATCCTGGCTTTTATGGTATTACCGAATATATAAAGAAAAATTATGATGGTGAAATAAAAGTCATACCAGGAATAAGTTCTTTTCAATACTTTATGGGTAAGTTGAATCAGTCATGGCATAATGTTCATTTAGGAAGTATGCATGGAAGAGAAGAAGACTTTTTAGGAAATATTTCTAAATACTCACAGGTAATATTTTTGACAGATAATAAGAATTCACCAAGTGAGCTTTGCAGAATTCTTTATGAAAATAACATAAATTGTGAAGTTTATGTTGGAGAAAATCTTTCCTATGAAGATGAAATAATATCCTTCGGAATGCCAGAAGAACTTATGAAATATAACTTTGGAAAGCTAGCAGTTATGTACATAAAGCTAAAGTAATGGAGTTGAAGTAAATGAAATTTATTAAAGATGAAGAATTTATTCGTGGAAATTGTCCAATGACTAAAGAAGAAATAAGAATTTTAAGCCTATCCAAATTAGAACTAGAAGAAAACTCAAGAGTTCTTGATATAGGTGCAGGTACAGGCTCTGTTACTATACAAATGAGTAAAATTTGTAATAGTGGTGAAGTTGTTGCAGTAGAAATGGATGAAGAAGCAATAGAAGTTATTAAAAAGAATATAGAAAAATTTGAAGCAAATAATGTAACTTTAGTGGAAAGTGAAGCCTATGAGGCAATAAATAACATAAAGGGAGAATTTGATGGAATTTTTATCGGTGGCAGCGGTGGAAATATAGATAAGATAATCTATGAATATGGAAAAATGCTTAAACCACAGGGAAAAATGGTGTTGAATTTTATTACTATAAGTAATTTATATAAGGCAATGGAAGCTTTAAAAGAAAATGGATATAAAGTTGAGGTAAGCCAAATAGCAGTAGCAAGAGGAAGAGGAAATAGTTGCATGCTCATGGCAAATAACCCTATATTCATAATTTGTGGCGAAAAGATTAGCTAATTTGAAATTAACGGAGGATTTAAATATATGAAGAAACATGGAACTTTATATGGCGTTGGAGTTGGACCAGGAGGAGAAGAACTACTTACTTTAAAGGCTGTAAGAGTAATAGAGAATTGTGATGTTATTATAGCACCAAGTGCAAAAGCTGGCGGAGTTAGTATCGCATATGAAACAGCAAAAAACTTTATAAAGGATAACCAAGAAGTGATTATTAGTCATTTCCCAATGGGAAAACCAGATAAAGAAGAAAAGGTTTATGATGCATTTAAAACCATAGAAGAATATTTAAAAGATGGTAAGGATGTTGCATTTTTAACTATAGGAGATGCCTTTGTTTATAGTACGTATATATATTTATTAAAATACATAAAAGAACAAAATTATAAAACTGAAACTGTTCCAGGAATAACTTCTTTCTGTGCCAGTGCAAGTATTGCAGATAGAATATTGGTAATAGGAGATGAACCATTATTAATAGTTCCAGGAAGTAGAATTGATTCTATAAAAGATGAAAAATATGTGGTTATTATGAAATTCTACAACCAAGAAGAAAAAGTATTAGATTTCTTAGATGAAAGAGGCTTTGACTATGTATGTGTTCAAAGAGCATATAGAGAAGGTGAAAAAGTACTGTCTACTAGAGAAGAAATTTTAAATGAAAAAGATTATATGTCATTAATAATTGCTCATAGAAATAGCGAGATATAGTATGGAGGAAATAAATATGGAAAATATAGTTTATTTTATAGGTGCTGGTCCAGGAGACCCAGATTTAATAACAGTAAAGGGAAGAAAAATATTAGAAGAAGCAGATGTAATAATTTTTGCTGGTTCACTAGTTAGTCCTGCACATTTTGAATATTGTAAAAAGGATGTAGAAATACATAATTCAGCTTCAATGACTTTAGATGAAGTTATTGCAGTAATAAAAAGAGCCCATAGTGAAGATAAAAAGATTGTTAGGCTTCATACTGGAGATCCTGCTATTTATGGAGCAATTAAAGAACAAATGGATGAGCTTGATAAATTAAACATAGGTTATAAAGTAATTCCGGGAGTTAGTTCCTTTACTGCAGCAGCAGCAAGCATAAAGAAAGAATTTACTCTGCCAAGTGTTTCTCAAACAGTAATACTTACTAGAATGGAAGGAAGAACACCAGTTCCTGAAAAGGAAGACTTAGAAAGGCTTGCTAGTATAGGTGCATCAATGGCATTATTCCTATCTGTTGGTATGATTGATAAAGTAACTGAAAAGTTAAGACGTGGTTATGGAAGAAATGTACCTGTAGCTGTAATACAAAGAGCTACTTGGGGTGATGAGAAATATGTTATTGGAACATTAGATGATATTGCAGAAAAAGTTAAAGAAGCTAATATAACAAAAACTGCACAAATATTAGTAGGAGATTTCATAGATAGTGAATATGAAAAAAGCTTATTATATGATGCAGGCTTCACTCATGAGTATAGAAAGGCAAAAGATGAAAATAGCAATAATTAGTGTTACTAATAGTGGAGATAAAATATCAAAATCTTTAAAAGAAAACCTTGAAGTCCATTATAAATATAGTTGCCATATATACACTAAAGACGAAGTTAAAACTTTAACTTTGAATAAAATATGTGGTGAAGCTATGGAGAATTTTCAAGGAATTATATTTATCAGCTCCACAGGAATTGCAGTAAGAGGAATTGCACCTTTTATTAAAAGTAAAGACAAGGACCCAGCAGTGGTAGTGGTAGATAATTCAGTAAAATATGCTATAAGTCTTTTAAGTGGTCACTTAGGTGGAGCCAATACTCTTACAGAGGAAGTAAGCTATATACTTAAATGTATTCCTATAATTACTACTGCTACTGATGGATTAAAAATAGAAGCTCCGGATATGGTGGCGAAAAACAATAATTTAATTATTGACAATCTGAAAGATGCTAAAGATATAGCAGCACTTTTAGTAGAAGGAAAAAAAGTTGCTTTTATAGATGGAAAATCTTTAATAAACATACCAAAAGGATATGTTGAAGAGGAAAATCAAGCTGATGGAGCAGTATATGTAACTCATAAGTTAGAAGTTGAGAATATTACTCATAAAACTTTAAAGCTTATAAGAAGGGACATTGTACTTGGTATTGGCTGTAGAAAAGATTATGATATAAATTCTATGGAGCAGAATGTAATGCAGGCATTAAGAGAAAACAATATTGATTTTCGAAGTGTTAAAAAAATTGTTACTGTAGAAATTAAAGCAAAGGAAAAAGCAATTTTATCCCTTAAAGATAAACTAAACTGTGAATTAGAGATATTCACAATTGAAGAAATTAAGAAGATTGAACATAAGTATGAAGGTAGTGATTTTGTACGAAAAACACTAGGAATAGGCTCTGTATGTGAGCCTTCTGTAGAGCTTAGTGGAGGAAAAATCATAAAAAACAAAATGAAATTAAATGGAATGACACTTAGTATTGGAGTGTTATAAAGTAGGAGGAAATAATATGGGTAAATTATACGTAGTTGGAATTGGACCAGGTGGACTTGACCATATGACAGTGAGAGCAAAAGAAGTAATAGAAAATTGTGACATAGTAGTTGGATATACTAAATATCTTGAAATGATTAAGCCTCTTATAGAAAATAAAGAAGTATTTTCTACTGGAATGCGTGGAGAAGAAGAAAGATGTAGAAAAGCATTAGAGTTATCTAGAGATAAGGATGTAGCAGTTGTAAGCACAGGAGATGCTGGAATCTATGGAATGGCTGGTCTTATACTTCAAATGGCAGAAGGTGAAGAAGTTGAAATCGTACCAGGAGTTACAGCTTCAAGTGCTGCAGCTTCTGTAGTTGGTGCACCATTAATGCATGACAATTGTAACATTAGTTTAAGTGATTTATTAACACCATATGAACTAATAAAGAAAAGAATTCGTCTTGCAGCAGAAGGAGATTTTATCATATCTCTTTACAATCCAAAAAGTAATGGAAGACCTCATTACTTAAGAGAAGCTATTGAAACTGTAAAGGAATTTAGAAGTGGAAATGTGCCAGTAGCAGTAGTTAAGCATGCATTAAGAGAAGGACAAGAAGTTCATCTATATACATTAGAAAACTTTGATGATAGTAAAGTGGATATGTTCTCTATAGTAATCATAGGAAATAGTAATAGCTTTATGAAAGATAATAAATTTATAACTCCAAGAGGATATAAATTATAAGGAGCGACAATTGTGATAGCATTAATTTTAGGAACAAGCGAAGGAAAAGTTATAGTAGAAAATTTAAACAAATATACCGATGATTTATTACTGTCTGTTGCTAGTTCATATGGTGGAAGTCTGTTAGAGAATTATAAGTACAAAATTTTAAATGACAAGCCGCTAACGAAAGATGAACTTAAGGAAATGCTAAAGGTCAATGGTGTAAAATTATTAATAGATGCATCTCATCCTTACGCAGTAGAAATAACTTATAATGCTTTAGAAATTTGTAACAGTTTAAACATTAATTATATTAGATATGAAAGAGCCTCTATTGTAGATAAATATACAAATTCACCTAATATAATGGAAGTGGAAAGCTATGAGGAATTAGACAAAGTGTTAAAAAATATAGATGGAACTATATTAAACACTACAGGAAGTAGAAATATCAATAAAATATTAGATTTAAATTTAAATAATAGAATAATTCATAGAGTATTACCTACCTTAAAGGTACTTTCAGAATGTGAAGAGTTAGGAGTTAAGGTAGAAGATATTATTGCGATGAAGGGACCTTTTTCTAAAGAACTTAATTTGTGCTTTATAAATGAATTTGATGTTAAAGCTATGTTGCTTAAAGATAGTGGCATAGTAGGAGGTACTTTAGAAAAATTAGAAGCTATAATAGAAAGCAATATCTATGGAATTGTTATAGGTAGAAAGAGAATAAATTATCCAATAGCTTTTAGTGATGAAAAAGGATTATTAAATTATTTAGTTGAAAAGAAGTTTATTTAAGAAAATTCTTTTCAAGGGTAGTTGAAACAATGCACAATTATCTCTAATTGTTTATAAAAAGTATAGGAAGAACTTTATAATTGTGCATTTGAAACTGTGAATTGTATATTAACGATGGAGGTATTTATGAAGGTAAAAAAAATAGTTTTAATAGGGCTTTTTATAGCATTAAGTGCAATTGGGGCTAATATTAAAGTTTTTCAAACAGTTGCATTTGATTCAATGCCAGGATTTTTATCAGCAATTATATTAGGACCTTTAGCAGGAGCAGTGGTTGGTGCAATAGGTCATCTTATAACTTCAACTATCAGTGGATTTCCAATGTCATTACCAGTTCACTTAGTTATATGTATAGATATGGCATTAACTATGTATTTCTTTGGAATAACTTATAAGGTTTTAAGAAAAAAAGGAGAACTAATATCAAATATATCTTCTGCTATAGTAGGAGCTTTAATTAATGGACCTATATCCGTTTTTATGTTATTAATATTGAATAAATTTATGGCATTTATGCCAAATGAAGTTTTGATAGGTATGATACCTGTTTTAACAATGGTGGCTGCATTTAATATTATAATCGCACTTATTGTAAATAAATTTATACCAGAGAATTATAAAACTAATTAGTAATTTGGGATATGTATATAGTCAAGGGTTGTAGTTAATTCTCAGTTTGCTAGGAGTTTATAATAATAGATTTTTAAAATATAATTTTAAGGAGAATGAACATATGAGTAAAAAGGGCATATTAGTTGTAAGCTTTGGAACAAGCTATGAACATCCACTTAAAAGTTGTATAGAAGCTACAGAGAATTTTATAAGGAATAATTTTAAGGAGTTTGAAATTAGAAGAGCTTTTACTTCTAATATGATAATAAAGAAGCTTAAAAGTAGAGATAATCTTCACGTAGACACAGTAGGAGAAGCACTTTTAAAGATGCGTGAGGAAGGATTTAATGAGGTTTATGTTCAACCACTACATATAATATATGGAGAAGAATATAATAAGATTAAATCTTCCATAGATCAATATAGAGAAGAAAAGGTCTTTGGAAAAATAGAACTTGGAAGACCATTACTTTATAAAAATGAAGATTATTTTGAGGCTGTTGAAGCTTTAAAAGCTCAGCTTCCGGAATTAAATAAAAATTCAGCAGTAGTGTTAATGGGACATGGAACTGAACATCATGCAAACTCATGTTATTTCCAATTTGAATACGTTGCTCGTAAAATGGATTTGGAAAATATCTACATGGCAACAGTAGAAGGATATCCAGAAATAGAGCATATAATTCCAGAGTTAAAGGCAAAAAATATAGAGGAAATAACTTTAATGCCATTTATGTTAGTAGCTGGAGACCATGCTCAAAACGATATGGCATCTGATGAAGAAGATTCATGGAAATCCATATTAGAAGGTGAAGGCTTTAAAATAGACACTTACATTAAAGGATTAGGGGAAAATAATAAATTCCAAAATATATATGTTAGCCATTTAGAAGATATAATGAAATAGTATAAAAGACTCAATAATTAAAATAAAGTTATTGAGTCTTTATATTTATATAATTCTTTATTTAATATTTAATTATTTAAATTTACAAGGAGAAAATTATAATTTACGGAATAAGTTATAAAATATAATTAATTTTATTTCAAAGGAATAAAAATATAAATATTGTTATAAAGTAAAGATAAAATTTAAGAGCTTTTAGAAATAGTTACTTACCTTTACCAATGGAAATTGAAAATTAAGGGAGGGATTTAAATAATATGAATTCAATAGTGTGCATAGGAGATAGTCTTACATATGGATATGGAGTTAATAGCAAAAGTAGCTGGGTTGAATTATTAAAGAAGAGGTTAAAGAATGTTAATGTGATAAATGCAGGAGTAAATGGAGATACAACCATTGGTATGGTTAATAGATTTACGGAGGATGTAGTCTATAATAATCCAGATGTTGTTATTATTTTAGGTGGAACTAATGATTTTTTAGCCAATCGAAATCCAGACAATTCTCTTAAAAATATAAATATAATGGTGAAAGAAGCAATAGAAAATAACATTATACCAATAGTTTTATCACCACCAAAAGCAATAGAGGACTTAGCTTTAAATTGTTGGGATAGTTGTTGTGACTACACTAAGGTAAACTCTTTAGTAGAGCAGTTTGGAGATATCCTTAGTAAGTTTTGCTCTAATGAAGATATTTCTTTTGTAAATTTAAATGATGTTTTTGATAAAAAAGAAGACAATAGGCATTTGTATACTGATGGAATTCACCTTAGTGAAGAGGGAAATAAATTGCTATTTGAAGTAGTGGCTAATGTAATTAAAGTATAAGTTTTATTAATAAACCACTATTTTAAAAAAGGTATAATACTTTTCCATATCTATTAATATAATATAGTTATGATATTAATGGAATTTATTGGAGGGATTTATGAGTGATAGGAACTTGAAAAATAGTGAATATCTAACTACAAATCAAGGTGTGGGTATAACCAATAACCAAAGCTCATTAACTGTTGGAGAGAGAGGACCTGTTTTACTTCAAGATGTGGAGTTAATTGAAAAGTTAGCTGGTTTTGATAGAGAGAGAATTCCAGAGAGGGTGGTACATGCTAAAGGAGCCGGAGCTCATGGTTATTTTACACTTTGTAATTCTATGAGAAGATATACAAGGGCTAAATTTCTTAATGAGATAAATAAACAAATACCGGTGTTTGTCCGTTTTTCTACAGTTATAGGTTCAAAAGGTTCTGCAGATACCTTACGTGATCCAAGAGGATTTGCTGTAAAATTTTATACAGAACAGGGGAACTATGATTTAGTAGGAAACAACTTACCAATATTTTTTATAAGAGATGCCATGAAATTTCCAGATATGATTCATGCTTTTAAACCTTCACCAGACACTAATATACCAGATCCAAATAGGTTTTGGGACTTTATATCTAATACACCAGAAGCTACCCATATGATTACATGGATTTTCTCAGATAGAGGAACAATTAAAAGCTATAGGACCATGGAAGGCTTCGGCGTAAATACTTATATATGGTTAAATGAAAAAGGAAAAAGGACTTATGTAAAATATCATTGGAAGCCTACATTAGGAATTAAAACTATAACAAGACAGGAATCTGAAATATTGGCAGGATTAGATCCAGATGTGGCAACAAGAGATTTATATGATACTCTTAATAGAGGAAAAACCGTTGATTATGAACTATTTGTACAAATTATGGATGTTGAAGATGAATTTAAACAAGAATTTGACCCTTTAGATGCTACAAAAACTTGACTCTGAAAAGGCATTCCCACTTATAAAAGTGGGAAAACTTACCTTAACTACAGCACCTAAAAACTTTTTGCTGAAGTTGAGCAAGCAGCTTTTGTCCTGCAAATTTAATAGATGGTATTGAAGTTTCTGCAGATAAACTTTTGCAAGGAAGATTATTTTCATATTCTGATACTCAACGTCATAGAATAGGTGCTAATTTTGCTCAATTACCAATAAATAGACCTCAAGTCCCAGTTATAAATAATCAACAAGATGGAGATATGAGATACTTCGCAAATTGTGGAAAAGTTAACTATGAACCAAATACGTTAAATTGCGGAGAACCTAGAGAAGCACCATCATCACCATCAAAGCCACAATATATATGTGGCAATATTGAAAAGAAAAAAATAAAGCTAACAAACGATTTCCAACAAGCAGGAGAAAAATATCGTTCCTATGATAAAGAAGAAAAAGATCATTTAATAGATAATTTAGTAAATGATTTATGGAGTGTAGAGGAAAAAATTCAATTAAAAGTTATAGAGTATTTTACTAAAGCAGATAGAGAATATGGAGAGAGAGTAAGAAGAGGTCTTAAAATTAAATAATTATAGATAAGTTATATTTTAAAATTGCTAGTTAGTATTGTGGTGTATTTAACTTGCAAGATAAAATGCATAATTAAGGTTGACTTAATTTCTTTTATAATTTTTATAAAAAATATTAATATTTATAAAGTGTAGAATGTGAAATATCAGATACTGTTTAAATAAAGTGGTCACTTAAACTTAAAGATAAATTAAAATGGCCACTTTTCTATAGTTGTAGTATCATCAATAGAAAAATATAATAATATATTTACATATTGATTATTTGCGAGTAATATATGGACTGTAGAGATTATAATATCACTTATAAAATAATTTTAAATATATATGGCTCCTTGGTCAAGCGGTTAAGACACCACCCTCTCACGGTGGTATCAGGGGTTCGATTCCCCTAGGAGTCACCATGTTGAAATAAGATGGTTAACAGAAATGTTAACCATCTTATTTTTTTATTTTCCTAAGTTATGGTATTTTATATAACTATATATGTTTAGAAGGAGAAATATCTTTGTAGCGGCGAACAGTGTTCGCTAAATATCAACTTAAGATTTTAATAAAAAATACTTAAGAGTATTGATATAACTATGATGATTCAAGCCGATGATACAAGAGATAAAAAAGAAAACTGGCGAACATTGTTCACCCCTACGACATCATAAATAATAGAATAGATGAAAAACATGCTACAAAGGAAATTAACTATTAAATTTGAGAAATTATAGACAATTTATATTATTTATAAAGTTATACAATATTATTTTTTAGATATTATTATTTTATTTAATGACGTAAATTGATTATTTGACGAACTAATTAATAAATTATGATCTTTGAAAATTGAATAGTATGGTATTTGAAAATATGTTATAATGTGGGCAAAGTCAGCGTGTTTGAATCAGTGATTAAAAAATAACAGGAGGTATTCTTATGGATTTTAGGATAATATCATTGCCACCATTCAAAGCAGCGTCATCTGGGGTAGATAAAGAATTCAACTTTTCCTTTAATGGTATTTTAGGAAAGTTTGATAAGTATTTTTCTGCAATTAATCCATCCAAAAGAGATAGTTTTATGCCTAGAGATTTTTTGTTCTTTGATGAAGAAAAACAAGGTATGGTATGGTGGTGGGCATTGACTGAGGATATGGATGATGGCGGCAACGAAGTCATTGATTTTGAAGGCGGGTACTATATAACTTATGTTTATAAAGATGGAGATGAAGAAACAAATGGTAAGTTATATAATCAAGCCTTGGAATATATTAAGAATTCTAATATTTTCGAACTGGATGTCCGTCAAAATCATTATGCTATGGGACATATTATTACACCATCAGAGATTATAAAAGCACAAGGATGGGCGCAAATGGAAACATTTATACCAATTAAATTAAAATCAACCTCCAACTTGTAATAAAAATTATAAGGATAATCTTTAATTTATAATCGTCTTAAATTCTGAATCATTTATTTATATAATAGGAGGCATGAAAATGATATTCAAGTTTTATCAAATTTATCGCTCTATAAAGGAGATTGTAGGTGAAAACAAGGCAAATGAGCTGTTTCCGGAATATTCAACACTACCCAATAAAATGTCTGCGGAAGATCAAGTTGAGCTTGCACACATATTGATGGATAGACTTGATAATTCACTGGATCACGATACCATTATTAAGATCCGGCAACGGCATCCTTGCAATATTCCGAAAGCAGATAAACAGAAAATGCAAGAAATCAAGGAGAGCTTCGAAAATATTGCTGATAGAATAAAGGCATACAGCGAATATCTTGGCGGTTCATTTTCCTCATGTGGTAAAAATGTATATACCTTTTCATGGGGAAATAAAAAATGCGTCTGTGGAATGTTTCGAAAAATAGAAAACTATAAAAAGATCTCGTGTTCATGGTGCGAATGTTGTAATGCAAACAACAAATTGCAGTTCAACTATCTGTGTGATAAAGCAATTGAGTCGAAATTGCTGCAAGGCATTTGCTGCGGTGGAACAGATTGTTCATTCAGAATTACAATTTTAGATTCGCAAAACGAGTATAATCGTTAGTTCACAGTTTTCTTATATTACGAAAGCAAAATTAAATATTAAGTTAACCATCAATACCGTACTATTCAAAACTGAATATACGGTGTTTTTTATGTCACAATTCAAATATATTATGAAGGATACTTAACAAGCATAGTTATCACTTTTTAAAAAAATGGAAAATTATGAGTGAAATATGAGCACAAAAGTGCCAAAATGAAAGGAATGTGAGCATTATAAATACACTTCTGTAATGGTAGAGAGCAGTGGAAGTATTAAGACTTCATACCTAAAAAATAAACATATTTGTAAGTTTAACAAAGGAAAATATTTGGAGATTTTTTCAAGTGAGTTAAGAACAAGTCCTCAATGTTGTCCTAAAAGAACAGGGACGAGTTAGTTTGCAATTTAATTATTTTATTAAGTAACTACTGAAGTTTAAGATACAAAAAATGCTCTTTAAAAACTGGATAATGCGGTGTTAGAAATAACTATATGAGATTATATAAATTATAATATAATTACCATAAAAAAATGGAGGAACTTATAGAAGAGTTTAAACCAGATATTATTTGTGGAGAAGTGCGACCGGAAGATTGGGAAAAATATTGTTCAAATAATGAATATGAAGGCTATCTAGGTCCAAATGAATATAGAAAACTAATAATACCTTTATGCGAGAAGAAAGGTATTAAATTTATACCTTTTGATTGGTTTCTAGATGACTTGGTAGGTCATGATTACTTTCAAGGAAAATCAGATGCTGAACTTACTACTTTAGAACAACAACTCGATTCATTAATGGCTGAGGTTATGGAAAGTGCTAAAAATAGTAAAATATCATTTAATTCATTAGAGTTTAATGATATTGTAGAGAAAAAAGAAGATTTTCTGAATAACGTAAATCCTGATATGCATAAAGTATGTTGGATACGTAGAAATCAAATTATGGTTGAAAGAATAAAAAATGCATTAGATGGGAATGAGGGTAAAAGAGTTCTTTGCACAGTAGGGGCAGAACATAATTACTATTATTATAAAAACTTGCAAGAAAGCAAATGGGAAATAATTTACCCATTAAAATAAATTTCATATTTGTTAAGGAGAGTACGTTATCTTTTCGTTTAACGTCATAACTGAAAAAACGAATAATTTACTAAAACACCGTATTATTCAGAAATGAAATTGCGGTATTTTTTATGTCGCAATACAAATATAAGATGAATTAAAATTGAAATATGTTCTTTGAAAATTGAATAATGTGGTATTTATAAAATATGTTATAATTGATTTGTAATAGTAAAATAATTTTAAGTAAAAATTATTTTTATAAGACATATAGATAAATAAGAATTTGTCAGTGAGCTATTTTCGGTTAAGAATAATTGTATTATAATACAAGCTAGATAAATTATGAATTTGAGGTGAAATGCTATGGACAAATATACAAAAGAAGAATTGATAGAAGCACTACAAGTTGTATCCTCAACTATCAGTAAGTGTGAAAAAATACAGCCAAAATTTGAGGAGGGTACCTCTCAGCACACACTCCTTAAGAACAGGATAAAAGCGTTGTATATTTCAAAATCATTAATAACAGATGAAAATGTTATGGACAAATATACAAAAGAAGAATTGATAGAAGCACTACGCCCAGTATCTTCAGTTATCAGCAAATGTGAAAAAGCACAGCTAAAATTTGAGGAGGGTACATCTCATCACAAGCGCTTTAAGAACATAATAAAAGCGATGTATATTTCAAAATCATTAATAACAGATGAAATTAGTAAAAGAGGTTAATTCCCAGTTTTTCGGTGAGATTATAAGTATAACTCTAAGCTAGACAAATTTCAATTTAAAAAAATAAGTATAAAATAATATATTAAAATACCGCAGTATTTATAAGTGAATTTGCGGTATTTTTTATGTCGTGATTTGATTAAAAGGCGAATTAAAATGAAAATATGTTCTTTGAAAATTAAATAATACGGTATTTACAATATATGTTATAATTAATTTGTAATAGTAAGATGTTGTGCACGAGTAACAAATGTGATGGTAGGAGGGACAAATAAAATGCGAAGTAAAAATTATTTGTATAAGATATATAGATAAATAGGAATTTATGAATTAGTTAATTATTTAGAGTGAAGAGTGAATATTTTATTTTACGAACTAATTAGTTTAAATAAATGCTAACTAATTTAAAAGCAAATTGAGAAGGAGATTTTATGATAGAATTAACAAAACAAGAAATGACTTCTATTATTCCGCTAATCAAGGAATGCAGAGATAGAGATGTTGAACTACGGGCTTTAGTTGAAGGAAAGATGGAGGGAGTAGCTTGGGTAGATAATAAAGAAAATCCATCAACTGCAATAGTTTTAGTTGCAGACTTTTGTTTTTTACTAGGTATCAATGAGAAGAAAGAAGAAGAAAGTTATATAAAGCATATTCTTGAACAATATAAGGGTAAACTGATTGTTAATTATGATAAGTATTGGGATATATTTATAGAAAAGCATTTTGCAACTAATCATAAGAAAAGTATTAGATATGCAATAAAAAAAGAAACAGATGTTTTTGACGGAGAAAAACTTAAGAGGTTTATTAAGAATATTGAACAAGAATTTTGGATTGAGAAAATAGATGCAACTAATTATAACAAGGTATTAGAAGATGATTTTATGGCAGATTGTTGCTCAAATTTCTCATCCCTAGATGATTTTGAGGACAATGGAATTGGATATATAATTATTCATGAAGATGAAATAATTTCAGGAGCATCTTCATATAGTTATTGTAATGGTATTATTGACATCACCATTGGAACCAAAAGAAAATATAGAAAAAGGGGACTAGCATTAGCCTGTGCGTCAAAGGTTATATTGGAGTGTTTAGATAAAAATATATATCCTAAGTGGGATGCCTCCAATGTAGAGTCTGTGGCACTTGCTGAGAAATTAGGGTATCATTTTGATAAGGAATATTATGTATATTCAATTAGTTAAAGATATCTGATTGATTATAAATATAGTATAGTTTGTAATCTAAGTATTGAACGACCTAGATAAATTCCAATTTGTCAATGAACTTAAAAAGTAAATATAAAATAATATATTAAAATACCGCAGTATTCATAAGGGGATTTGCAGTATTTTTGCGTCGTAATACAAATATATTATGAAGGATACTTGACCAGCGTGGTTATCGCCTTTTAAGAAATAGAAGATTATAGGTGAAATATGAGTACAAAAGTGCTAAAATGAAAGGAATGTGAGCATTATAAATATACTTCTGTAATGGTAGAGAGCAGTGGAAGTATTAAGACTTCATAACTAAAAAATAAACATATTTGTAAGTTTAACAAAGGAAAATATTTGGAGATTTTTTCAAGTGAGTTAAGAACAAGTCCTCAATATTGTCCTAAAAGAACAGGAACGAGTTAGTTTGCAAATTGATTATTTTATTAAGTGAGTGCTGAAATTTAAGATACAAAAAATGCTCTTTAAAAATTGGATAATGCGGTGTTAGAAATGACTATATAAGATCATATAAATATGATATAATCACCATTAGTTAAGGCAAAATGGTAAGATGTTGTGAATTAATATATTTGCATTAACATCCACTAAATTTTATTGACTTAATTAAGAATTCCCTAAGACAGTTTAAGGAGGATATATAATATGATTGATATAGAAATTTTAAATAATATTGATGAGGAAGATATGGATAATATATTAGATGCCTGGGAATCATCGGTAAGAGCAACACATACTTTTTTAAATGAAGAAGATATAATATCAATAAAACCCCAAGTTAAAGAAGGCGCTTATTATGTTAGCAAACTTATGTGTATAAGAGATAATGAAGGTACTATACAAGCATTTATGGGTGTGCATGATGGTAAGATTGAAATGTTATTTGTAAGTGATGAATGTAGAGGTAAGGGCATAGGAAAAAGGCTTATAGAATACGCAATAAATAGTTTAAATATAAAATATGTAGATGTAAATGAGCAGAATATACAAGGTGTAGGATTCTATAAACATATAGGATTTGATATATTTAAAAGGTCAGAACTTGATGCACAAGGAAATCCATTTCCTATACTTCATATGAAATTAAAGTAAATATATTTAACTAATAATTTTCTTATTTAGAGTCATAACTGAAAAAACGAATAATTTACTAAAATACCGCATTATTCAACGTGAATATACGGTATTTTTTATGTTGTAATTTGATTAAAGAATATAACAAATACATAGATATTAGATATAAAAATAATGTTCTTTGAAAATCATGGTTATTCTCTAGATCACAGATTAATGACTGGATGTATGGAACCTATATTTAGTACTAAAGATAGTTATAAAAGAATATATATTGACTTACCAGGCATGGGCAAATCAGAGAGTGCAGAATGGATTACTAGCTCTGATGTTATGCTTGAAATTGTAATTGATTTTATTAAAAAAATCATTCCAAATGAAAACTTTTTACTTGTAGGTGAGTCATATGGTGGCTATATATCAAGAGGAGTAATTTACAAAATGACAGATAAGGTAGATGGGGTTTTATTAATTTGTCCACTTATAATAGCAGATAATAAAAAGCGAAATGTTCCCGAACATGTTATTTTAGTGAAAGATAATACGGTATTGTCTAAACTGACATCGGAAGTTGCTGAACAATTTAATTCTATGGCAGTGATTCAAAGTAACGCAATCTATGAAAGGTATAAAAAAGAAATAATATCTGGTGCTAAAATGGCAGACATTAAATTTTTAGAAAGTCTTAAAGAAAATGGCTATGAATTTTCATTTGATGTAGATAAGATAAATAAAAAATTTAATAAACCTGCTCTTATACTGTTAGGTAAACAAGATTCCTGTGTAGGATATAAGGATGCATGGAATATCTTAGAGAATTTTCCGAGAGCAACTTTTACTGTATTAGATGGAGCAGGACATAATTTACAGATAGAAAAAGAAGAATTATTCAATTCACTAGTTAATGAATGGCTTATAAGAGTTGATGAATCATAATATTCTTATTTAACGCAATAAATATAAAAATCGAATAATTATTTAAAATGCTGTATTATTCAAAGTTGAATTTATGATATTTTTATCCTTATTTGAAAATATTTTGCGACTTTATGCTAACTTTAATAAGTAATTTATAATACTATTATAATTAGTTATATGCTGTTAATTAAAAATATTTATCTTTTTGGAGGTTAAAATGCGTACAGAACAAGAAATGTTTAATTTAATATTAGATATTGCAAAGAACGATAAAAGGATTCGTGCAGTTATTATGAACGGATCCAGAACAAATCCAAATGCTATAAAAGATATTTTTCAGGACTATGATATCGTATATGTTGTCCAGGAAACAAAATCATTTCGTGACCAGAAAAATTGGATTGACCAATTTGGTGAACGATTATATATGCAGTATCCTGAAGAAAGTTCTTACTATCCGAATGATATAGACAATTGTTATGGATGGCTTATTCAATTTACTGATGGAAATCGTCTGGACTTGCATGTGTCTACATTATCATATGTGTTAAAAGAAATTAAAGAGGACAGGCTTTGTAGAATATTACTTGATAAAGATAAATGTTTACCTAAGATGCCAAAAGAAACTGATGAAGATTATTGGGTAAAGAAACCAACAGAGTGTCAATTTTTTGATACCTGTAATGAATATTGGTGGAGCTTAAATAATGTTGCAAAGGGATTATGGCGAGAAGAAATACCATATGTAATGGATATGATAAATTATTGTGTTCGTCCTCAATTAATATGTTTATTAGAATGGAAAATAGGATTCAAAACAAATTTTACCGTTAGTGTTGGAAAATCAGGAAAGTATATGTATAGGTGGTTGGAAAACAAAGAGTGGAATACATTTTTGAAAACATATCCTTCTGGAAATATAAAAGATATTTGGAAATCAGTTTTTATTATGTGTGACTTATTTAATGATATTGCCAATGAAGTATCATATAACATGAGCATTATATATAACGAAATTGAAGCAAATAATAGTTTAAAGTTTTTAAAGGATGTTTACTTATTGCCAAAAGATGCAAAGGAAATATATTAGTTAATATTTAAGGGTAAATCTAAGTTTTGTTTGTACAAAACTTAGATAATTAATAATCTTGGGATATTACGAAGATAAATATAAAAATAAAATTAATTAAAATACCGTATTATTCAAACTTGAATTTTACGGTATTAAAAAATAAAAGTTATCTCAAGTATATTGAAAAATAGTTCAAAAAAATGGTAAATATGATAGACTTTTCTTATGAGTTAAGTCATAGTTGTATTTTATGGTGAACTAATGGTTTATCTAATTTTAAAATGTAATTAGAATAGGAGAAATAAGAGGTTATGGATATAAACTTTTGTCAAATTTGTGGTGAAAAATTAATGCTTAAACAAATAGGTGACGAGGGTATGATTCCCTACTGCAAAACATGCAATAAGCCTTACTTTAAGTCACCTGCTCCATGTGTCTTAGTGGTGGTAATCAATGAATATAATGAAGTTGTATTATTGAAACAGGACTATGTATCAAAAACAAACTGGGGGTTGATTGCAGGATTTATTACAGAAGGTGAAAATGCTGAAGAGACAGTATTGCGAGAAGTGAAAGAAGAGACGGGTCTTAATGTAAAATCATTTCAATACATATCAAGTTTTCATCATTCCTCACGTAATTTACTCATGTTAGGCTATTTGGCTTTTGTTGAGAAATCTGAATTTATTAAGTCTTGCGAAGTTGACCAGATTAGTTGGGTCTCAATCAATGATGCTAATTTAAAACTAAGAGAAGGCAGCATAGGTAAGCAACTCTTTAAAAAAGCAATAAAGAGTCTTAGTGAATAATTTTCTTATTTAACGACTAAAATATAAAATCAAATAATTTTTCTAAATACCGTATTATTCAGAAATGAATTTTACGGTATTTTTATGTGGTGATTTGATTATAGGATGAATTAATTAATAGAAATGTTCTTTGAAAGTTTATAATGAAATATTAGGGTAATATGTTATAATTTACTTATAATAGGTAAACAAGGTAAAGGTAAGCTTGAATTTTAACGAAGATAATTTATATTTTCTTAGGATAGGAGAGTGACATTATGAGCGATAAAAAAGTTGTTGTTATTTACAAATCTAATACAGGATTTACACGAAAATATTCAGAGTGGATTAGTGATACTTTGGGTTGTACCGCAATATCATTAAGTGAGGCTAACTCTTTGAAATTAAACCAGTATGATATCATTATTTTTGGCGGTGGTATGCACGCCAGTAAAATAAATGGTATAAAATTTATTAAAGACAATCTTTCTGCATTTAAAAATAAACAAGTTATTATCTTTGCAACAGGGGGAACAGCACCTATTCCTGAAGAAATAGAGAAATTCAGGAAAAATAATATTCCAGAAAATGAAAGTATACCATTTTTCTATTTTCAAAGTGGTATAAACTATGAAAAAATGAAAGGTGCAGATAAAATGCTGATGAACATATTTAAATTTATATTAAAAATGTCAAAAAGCAAGTCTGACATAGAACGAGGAACTGAAGAGGCAATCCAAAATTCTTATGATTATTCGAGCCGCGAGCAGATTGAGCCATTGCTGAAATATGTGAAATCTCTATAATAATTGATCTGGCTAACATCTTGTACATTTTTTGGGAATAGTATGTACAAGTAAAAATAAATACAAGATTAAAATATCGCATTATTCAGAGATGAATTTGAGATATTTTTTATGTCGCAATACCAATATTTTATGAAGTAAGAAAGAGAAAATACAAAGTGAATAAGATAAAATAATTAAAGGATAAGTATAGAGTAACAAAAATGAGAATGTAACAGTATAAAATAAGGATAAGTAACAATAACAACTAGATTAGAAAATAATGATTTAACAGCTACTTATAAAGTAAATGTAAGTAAGTAAACTAGTAGAAGAAAATAAGAACAATGCAATTTTAAGTATTTCTTTAGTAAATGGAGCTACAAAAGAATATGATGTAAACATGGAATAAGTAAATAAATTTATAGACTGGTATGAAGAAATAGTTAATGGTAAAGGGCCAGAATTATATTCCTTTGATAAAAAGATTAGTCCATATAAATAATATATGATAAGATAGCATTTTTTGAAGTAAGAGAATATGGAGTAAGTAAATAATTAAAGGTATCTAGGAATTAGGTGCTTTTTTATTCATCTTTTTATAGTACTTACAATAATCTAGGTGTTATTTTTGTGTATAGAGTTAAAAAGTAGTGAAAGGTATGAGGCTAACTAAAAAAAGAACAAAAATTATTATGGATTATAATACACCAATGTAACATAAATTAAATTTAGCTATAGATGATTATTGCAAAATATTACATACTACAGTAATTACATTAATCAATAAAACAATACCTAGCTTAGATGCTAAGATTGCAGAAAGGATTAAGGAGGAGAATACAAGGGATAGTTTAAAATAGTAAATGGAACTGTTAGGTAGAAGTAGTTTAGGGTTATATATTGTTAAAAAGCACCAATGTTTAAGGATTTGAATACAATAATCATATAATTACTAAAAAGGAAGAGATTAATATAATGGGTGGTTTTTACTATAAATTATGGGATAATTATCGGGGAACTTATCGAATTAGTCCTGAAGAGGCTATCCAAATTGCTTTAGAATATATTCCTCATGAATTAGTAGAAGTTGGATTAGGCACTGAGCAGGGCATATTAATTTATAAAGTTGGTATAAGAACTCCTGCTGGAATGTATGAAGTAAAAGTAGATACTAGGACAGGAAAGGTAATTGGAATTAGTGAGAAGGTTGAGTAAAGTAAGAAGGTATTAAGCAATTAATAGAAAAATACCAATATAAAAAGGGGCTTAACAGGATTATTTTTTATGATTAAAAGTGAGGTGAGGACGTAAAAAAGAAAATAATACCTTATACAAGATGGAATAAACACAACTTAAAATATGAATATTCCTTTTTAAATCCTCTATGTGGGAAATGGAAGTAGCGTAAGGAAGTTGGAACATATTATTTACTTTATGATGATATAGAACATTGTATAAAGTAAAGAAGATACAAGCAGAGGAATAAAAGATGGCAGTAAACTTTATGTACTTAGAGATACAAATGCTAAAGCAATATTAATAGAGTTGTTTTTATAGATAGTATAGACATAGAACCATATAAAAAAGTAGGTACAGAAAAAATGAACAATGAAATTGGAAAAGGAATTATAGGTAAACCTATGCCTAATAATAACTTATATTCTTTAGGTAGTAAGTACGGAGTAGTACCCTAAAAAGATGGTTTAAATATAAGAGAAGACAAAAGTACAAATTCTAAAATACTAGGTGTTTTAAAATATGGAGAAAAGGTAAGGGGTTATAGAAAAGAGGTTAATTAGATACACTAATTTTAGAGATAAAAAATACGAACTAAGTTAGCTTAGTTCGTATTTTTTATAAATTTTTCGTAATAAATCCAATAGTTTGTAAACATTATAAGTTACAATCTGGACTTGACGCCTTTCCAAATATGGGAACTGAAAAAACAGTTATCTGCATCTTGCAGCATTGTTTGAAAATCTCTAAAAGAAACCGTAAAATTAAAAAGATTTTTATCAAAATGAGGTCTTGAAAAGACATCTACATTTCCGATTACACCTCTTGGTTTCTCCTTCTTAGCTTCATTAAAAGGTATTCTAAATACAGATGCACAACCGGAAGACATAGGGGCAATGACTTCATCATATGTGTCTCGTCTAAAATAAAATAATTGTATAAGTGCCGAAAGCTGATCAGGGTTAGCAAAAAATGTTACTGTGCAAGGATTATCACCTTCCTCATAGGGTTTAATAATTATATATGCCTTTTGGTTTAATACATTTTTTGGTTGGTTTTCCAACATTCTAACTCCTGTTTCCGGATCTATTTTTAATTTTTCTCCTTTTGGAAAGCCTTCACCTTGACCACAAGACAAGAAATACCCAAATCCACCGGGCATATCAGGTAATCCGTCATAAAAGCCAAATCCTGACTTAGCGCCTCCGCAAGTTAAGTTATTGCAGTTTACAAGAATGGTTTCACCATTTATTGATTTGTTAAGCACTTTCATAGAGCACCCTGTTAAATTTTCTTTACATGCCTCAATCTCCGTATCACTTTGAATAATTGATAATGGCGGAAATTTCATATTTAATTCCTTCATAAGTTCTTTGATTTCCATATAAATAGCCTCCTTTTATCAATTATATATCTAATTATATATATAATTGTCCTTTTTATTTACAGTAGAAACAGAGTAGCAACAGTGAAATAGATATACGGCATGCAAAAGATTTTGAAAAAGCGAATTAACTCTGGTTACATTTTTTACCAGAAATCACGTTAATTTATTTATCAAAAAAGATAATATAAATCAAAGTTATAATGTTGCTACAAATTCAATACTGTATGTTCACATTAAAAACTATTTTATTGCCTATCACAGCTTTTTTATTATTGTAAAATAGGATGTATATGCAACTATTTTATTAAAATTTTTACACCTAAAAAATAGGTGTAAGATTTTAAACTTTCTTTTCCCTTCGCGACAACTCTACTAATGTTTCTACATTGCTTAGAATCATATTCAAAGTTTCTAGCATTTCATCATATCGTTGAGAATCTATACCGTCCATAAAAGTTTCGGTTGTATTGTGCAAAATATTCATGAGAGTCGGCATAAATTCAGAACCTTTTTGAGTTAAGTAAAGTTTATTATATCTTTTGTCTTCGCTATCAGTAGTTCTATAGATATAACCATGTTTCTCTAGTTTTATTAAAGCTTTTGCTGTAGTAGCCTTATCCGTCTTTACTAGTGAAGTTAAATCTTTCTGCGATATACCTTCATTTTGGTAAATGTTAATTAAAAAAAAATATTGCCCGCTCCCCAGTTCATATTCTTTTAATTTATGATTAATCAATATTTGCTGGTATCTATTTAGCACAGTTATATATTTTCCAAACAGTTCCCTCATTTTTACATCCTTTCAAAATTATATACAATTAAAGCTAAGTTTATAGTAGCATAAATAGAATGTACTTGCAACTATTTTGTATAAATTTTGTCTTACTAAAAGAGGTAGTACCAGCTAAGCTGTCACTAGAGGAAAGGACTTATTTAAAATTGTAAAATTAAATCCTATGAATTATTTTGAACAAAAATAATTGATAGTTATATGAATTATAAAACAATAGATGAATATAAAGAAGTTAAAATAAAAGAAGTAATAAAAGAGTATAAAATAATCTAAAAGAATTAAAAAAAGAAATCAAAGTTGATATATTAAAGTAAAATAAGAAGGGTGGTATCTAGAAATAGAGGCTACTTTTCTATTTTATAAAGGGAAGACCTAAATAGTTGTAGAATAAGTAAATAAAGTTTATTATTAACCGTAGCATAAGAGGTATTTAAATCATGACGCGAATAGATGACAACTAAAAAATTGAACTTTAACATATTGATATTATAAAAAGGATGGTTATTAGGAATTATACCTAGTAATCTTCTTTTAGTTTCCTACACTAAAAAAGCATAGTATCTAATATTTTTGAAATATTAATAATTTAACTTTGATTTTCATAATTTCAAATATCTACACCTTCACTAATTCTCCTACAATATATTTAAGCATATAAAGAAAAGTAAATAATTAAATTAATATTTTTAACTTGTGATTAACAATTTTTGGTTCATTATGTTATAATTAATTAAATTAAAAGTAGCTGATGATAACTATATTGTTATCATTAGATTTAAATATATTAATTGATAGGAGAATAATATTATGAATAATGAAGAGCAAAAAAAAGAAAAAGAAACTTCAAGTTTAGTGCTAGAAAAACTATTGCAATCTAGATCAATTGTAATTTCTGGAGAGATTAATCAAGCTTTAGCGGAAAAGGTAACTACACAACTTTTAATCCTACAAGAAATGGGAGATGAACCAATAAAATTATTTATCAACAGCCAAGGTGGTCATGTTGAAGCTGGTGATACAATTCACGATATGATTAAGTTTATTAAACCACCTGTTATTGTAATTGGTACTGGTTGGGTTGCAAGTGCTGCTATCACAATTTATCTTGCAGCTGAAAAGCAAAATCGTTATTCTTTACCAAATACAAGATATATGATACACCAGCCATTAGGTGGATTTAGTGGTCAGGCTACAGATATTGGTATTGAGGCAGAGGAAATATTGAGAGTACGTAAGAGGATTAATAGCATAATCAGTGAAGCTACTGGTCAATCATTAGAAAAAGTAGAAAAAGATACAGATAGAAATTATTGGTTAAATTCTTATGAAGCAGTTGATTATGGAATAGCAAATCAAGTTATTTCAAAATACGATGAGCTAACGAATCTATAATTTATTAGTATATTAATCTATATAATATAAAACAACAAGTCTTATAAATAAGGCTTGTTGTTTTTGTCTTTATTAGTATTTATGAGTATAAACATACTCATAAATATCTTAAGTTTTCCATAAACAGTATTCAAATTTAAAAGGGAGGCAAAAGCCTCCCCCATTTTATTATTAAGTCAAAGGACTTTCAATAAGCGTTGTGAAAATAAATGGATGATTATGACCATCATCTACTGTAGTAACACCTCTTACTAAGTGAACATGTTTACCATTACCAACATCAATAGCTAGTCCTGTAATTACACCTATTTCATGATGGTGATTTAAGAAAAAGTCAGTATTCACTAAGATAGCGTGAACATGAGAGTTACCCATAGGAATAACTTGGCTTGTAACACCAGCAAATCTATGATTATGCCTATCTTCTCCTTGTTCAGCTAATTGAGTGCTTCCTAAGAATTCATGAACGTGAGTTTGACAATCATCAGTATTTTCATTACAATTACAACTTTTAAATCTTAAGCCTTCATCTGACATGACGGTACCTCCTTATATGCTGTTTAGTAAATAAAATTTTCACATTGTTAAATTATTTAGAAAGGTGTGAGAGATGTGGCAAAGAAAGCAAATCCATAGATGCCTATCTTTCAATTGTTAAGCTAATTTAGCACTTTCTAAGAGTTTAAGGATTACTAATATACATTGTTATAGTAATAATATTTATACCTTAAGAGTTCATCTAACGAACACACTTTCTTATATATATAAATATTCACAAAATAAACTTTTGATACTATGTGAATGTTTAGAAAGTTGTAAAAAAAGTGTATGGAGAGCACATAAAAGATTCTATAAATAATATATTCTCCTTTGATAGGCTTTAAGCCTATCTTTTTTATATATTTAAAAGCTAGTTTATGAAATATATTTTTATTAAATTTATAACAACATAATATCCATTTTTTCATTTAATATAGTTTACATAATGAAAGGAGGGATATTATGTCAGAAAAACAGGAAATAATACAAAAGATTGAAGAACTGAGAAACTTAATGCATTTGTTAATGAACCAAAGTGAGACATTGACCAACAGTGAATTAGTAGAAATTAGCCAAGAATTAGACAAACTACTAAACCAGTACAATAGACTTTTGATGAGTGAGTAGATCTATACATTGCTCAATTACTAGAAATTAGGTAAGGTACTTGATTAAGATAATATTCTTAATCAAGTACCTTATTCAATTAGATTAGGACAATGTGTATAGATGACCGGTTCTAAAATTATATATATGTGAAAATAATTGTATTTTTTAGTATTATAATTAGAACTGTTGAATTCATAATTCGCAATGCAAAATTCACAATTGTGGGTATTTCTTAGTAGAAGCTGAGAAATTTAAAATTGATTATTTTTGAAGTTACGAAGTAACTTCCTATGAAAAACTAGCAACTGTAGTATCTCCATAGTATTAGCTAAATTTATTAATGTTGTTCCAAACTATACTGCACCTCAGGGGAACCTTAAAGGGCTTCCCTACTGTTCCCCTGAGGTGAAAAAGCTATCAATTGTATTGGTAGTAAAAAATCTATTAAAGAAATTAGTTTTAATTAAAAATAATTTCAACTTTAATTGTGAATTGAAATACTTAAGGGTGTAGCTATATTTAGCTACACATTAATTTTTAACGTAGTTTATCTGTATGGATACAACGTGAAAGCTTAGAATATAATCTGAAAGATAAATTTTCTATAAAAATAGTTTAACTCTTTGAAAATTGAGAATTAATAGTTAAAAATACGAATTTAGGATAAAATTTACTAAGGGTGAATTTATTTGTATGGTTTATCTTTTATAAATCAATTTATAGCGAGTTAATTCTATAAAAATAGGTTTTCAATATGAATGTTTAATATCCATATTGAAAACCTATAGAATTTTAAATATTTAATATAATTTTCAATCAATTCTATCATTGATTATTTTGAGCATATTTAATACTAAATTACTGGAGTTATTAGCTGATATTTTCTCAAAATTATCATAGCTAATATGTGCATCACAATCAGCATTATCAGAAATACTTCTAATCACAATAAAAGGAATTTTATTAATATAGGCTACATGTCCAATTGCAGAACCTTCCATTTCAACGCAATGAGGAGAATAATTTTTTATAATTTTACTTTTTAACTCATTATCTGATATAAAAGCTTCACCAGTTACAATTCTTCCAACATGATAATTAAATTCTTTTATCTTCATGTTTTTATAAGCTTGTATAGCAATTTCTACTAATAAGTTGCTTGTTTCAAAATGCTCAACGAAAGGAAACCATCCTTTCATCTGCTCCTTACGAACATCATGATAAGTAACATTGTTGGAGATTACTATATCACATATCTTAACTTCATTATTTAAGCTTCCTGCTATACCAGTATTAATTATACTAGTAACTCCAAATTTATCAATTAGTATTTGAGTGCAAGCTGCTGCATTAACTTTCCCAATACTGCAAGAAGTTAACACCAAATTTACATCTTTAAAAACTCCAATATAAAATTTAAAACCAGCATAAATTTCTTCCTTTAATATGATTATGCTATTTTTGATAAGTTCAATTTCTAAATCCATTGCCCCAATGATACCTATAGTTTGCAAAGATCATACCCCCCTTAACATTACATAATAATTAACAGTTATGATATATTTTATATATGAGTATATCATAATTTTAAATATATAAATGTTAAAATCAATATATTAAACTAAATAAAATGAAGATTTTAAGTATATAGGGGGAAAGGATATGTATAGCATTCTTTTAATTGAAGATGACTGCAATTTATCTAAAGAGATAAAATTAGCACTTAACAAGTGGCAGTTTAATGTTGAAGTTCTGAAGAATTTCGAAAATATAATGGAGGAATTTATATCCAGTAATCCTCATTTAGTTATTATGGATATAAATTTACCTTATTTTGATGGGTTTTATTGGTGTAAAAAAATTAGAGAAATATCTAAAATCCCAATAATTTTTCTTTCTTCTAGGGATTCTAATATGGATATAATTATGGCAATTAACAATGGGGGAGATGACTACATAAATAAACCTTTTCAAATAGATATTTTGATAGCAAAATTAAATGCTCTTTTAAGAAGGACCTATTCCTATGGAGATGAGAAGGGACATTTTATAAGCTATAAGAATGTTATGTTAGATATAGAGAAAGGAATTTTAATATATAAAGATGAAAAACTAGAGCTTACCAAAAATGAGCTTAAAATATTAGTTGTATTAATGAAAAATCAAAGAAAAATAATATCAAGAGATAAGCTTATGATGAGCCTTTGGGAGAATGATGAATTTATAAATGACAATGCTCTAACTGTAAATATCAATAGGCTTAGAACAAAGATTAGGGAAATAGGTATTGAGGAATTTATAAAAACTAAGAAAGGCTTAGGATATATAATAGAATGAATATCTATAAATACTTAAAAGAAAATAAACTTTTTATCTATTACCAAATAGTAATACTTATAACTTTAAATTTATTTATATATAGTAATACAAGTGTAAATAAGGTTTTAATAGATATTTTATATATAAATTTTTTAGTAATTTCAATATTTCTCATTTACATATTTATTTCCTATAAAAAATGGAATACAAGATATAAAGAATTTAAAAAGTTAGTAATAGAATCTAGTGATATAGGGTGTTTAGATATAAAGGGAGAATCAACTCAAGATGAAATTATAAGAGATATTCTAATTTTAAAGGATAGAATAAAATATGATGAAATTAAAAGTTTAAAGGAAAACATAGATGAAATTAATGAATATATTTCAAAATGGATTCATGAAATAAAAATTCCTATTTCTGTTTGTGATCTTATAACAGATAGATTAGAAGATATAGAGGCTTCAAGAAATATAAAAAATCAAATGGATAGAATTAATTTTTTAGTAAATCAAGTATTATATAGTACTAGAGCAAATAGCTATTCAGAAGATTTGTTAATACAGGAACTTTCTTTAGAAAAGATTGTACGAGAAGGGGTTAAAAAGAATTCGTATTCTTTTATAACTAATAAAATTGATTTAGAACTTGATAATTTAGATTACAATGTTCTTACAGATAAGAAATGGATTCTTTATATACTAGATCAAATAATTAATAATGCTATTAAATATTCTAGAGAAAATGGAAAAGTTGAAATTTATAGTGATGAAGATGAAAAAATCATTAGCCTTCATATTAGGGATAATGGTATAGGAATATTACAAGAAGATATAGAGAGGGTTTTCAATAAAGGATATACAGGTACTAATGGAAGAGCAAAAACCTACAAATCTACAGGTATGGGATTATATTTTTCTAAGAAGATGGCAGATAAACTAGGGCATAAAATGAAAGTAGTATCAAAAGAAAATGAATTTACTGAATTCATCATAAGTTTTTATAAAATATCAGATTATTTTAATATTACAAAAATGTAACTTTAAGAGCTATAAAGTAACCTAAAGAGAGGGAAAATATTTTTCTGTTAGATTAAACTTAAAGTACAGAATAGATAAACTACGCAAAATGTAGAATTATTATTGAAATCAATTTTTATAAATTAATTTCTTCAAATGGACTTTTCCATGAAAGTAATTGTGTTACTCCAAAAAAATTACTTTAAAACTTCTCTTATAAAAGAGAAGCTTCAATAATTGTCCATTGTCAATAGTCAATTCTCAATTGTGTATATTTGGAGGTATTAAAAATGAATTCAGTATTAAAAATTCAGGGATTAACTAAGATCTATGGAATAAAAGGTTTTACTACTGTTGCGCTAGATAATATTGATATGGAAGTTAAAAAAGGAGATTTTTTAGGTGTGATGGGACCTTCTGGGGCGGGAAAAACAACTCTATTAAATCTTATGTCAACTATAGACAAGCCAACCGAGGGGCAGATAATTATTGATGGGGTAGACATTGCTAAATTAAGGAATAAGGAATTATCTAAATTAAGAAAAGATAAGATAGGTTTTATTTTTCAAGATTTTAATCTTTTAGATAATATGACATTGAGAGATAACATAGCACTTCCTTTAGCACTATCAAGAAAAAATCATAAAGAAATAGAAAAGAAGGTTCTAGAGATTGCAGATTTTTTCGGCTTAAATGATCATTTGGAAAAATATCCTTATCAGCTATCAGGTGGACAAAAGCAAAGAGGAGCAGCAGCAAGAGCACTTATAACTTCTCCAAGTATAATCTTTGCTGATGAACCAACAGGAGCATTAGACACTAAATCCTCCTTAGATCTTTTAAATTGTTTATCAAAATTAAATGAAAAAACTAATTCTACTATTATAATGGTTACTCATGATGCCTTTGCTGCTAGCTTTTGTAAAAAGGTTTTATTAATAAAAGACGGTAAGACTTATTCAAGATTAGATAGAAATGAATCAAGAAAGGAATACTATGGAAGAATATTAGAATTGCTTGCTTCTTTAGGAGGTGGAGATAATGAACTCTTTTAAGATGGCATTAAGAAATTGTAAAAATAATATTAGAGTATATTATTTTCATCTTATAGCAATGACAATTTCTGTAGCAATTTTATTTAACTTTCAGAGTCTACGATATGGTGAAACTATAAAAAACTTTGACAAGGTGGGAGATGGTTATTGTGCCATAATGCTAAAGACTATAACTGTTATGTTAATAGTATTCCTTGTATTTTTTATATGGTTTTCTACCAATATATTTTTAAAGCAAAGAAAAAAGGAAATTGGAATATATGCTTTTATGGGAATTGATAATTACCAAATAGGAAGTATATTCTTTTTTGAAACTTTACTTTTAGGTTTATTTTCAATACTCTTAGGAATAATAATTGGAATTTTTTCTACTAAATTGTTTCAAATGATTGTAATTAAGGCATCTGGTTTTCAGGTAGAAAGTAAATTTGATATAACTTTTAATTCTATAGGTAGTACAATATTAATTTTTTTAGCTATATTTTTATTTATGTCTTTAAAGGGCTTTATAAATATAGCAAGATGTAAGCTTATAGATTTATTTAATGCTACAAAAAAAGAGGATAAGATGCCTAAAATAGGTGTTCTAATCTATATTATAGCAGTAATTTCTGTAATTATTATTATATTAGGATACAGAAATGCTTATTTAGCAGCAGATAATTTTAATAAAACATTAAATGCATTAATATTAATAATTTTAGGTACCTATGGTTTACTTGGAGCAGTATTACCAGTAGCTTTAAAACATCTTATAAGAAGAAAAAGTTTTTTTTATAAGGGAGTAAATGTAATAAGTATAAGTAATATTGCTTATAGGATAAGAACAAATTATAAAACCTATGCTACAGTAGTAATTTTAATAGCAGCTACTATTACTGCTTTAGGAACAGCTATAACTATGAACTATACCTATAAAAGTCGTATAGAGAATAAATATATATATACTTTTTCTTATGCTTCCTTAAAAGATATAAATGAAAAGCCTATAAAAAATATAATAGAAAAAAGTAATCACAAAATTATAAAAGAAGTGAGCCTAAGACTACTTTATTCAGATAATATAGATGGTTATAACAAATATGGATTGATTTCCTTTGTTAAGTATTCAGATTTTATAAGAGTTTTAAAAGAACTTGGAAATTATGAGTTAGTTAATAGTATGAATTCGAATCTAACAGAAGAAAATCGTTGCATTTATGTTCAAAAGGCAGGAACCTTAATAACTTTAAGTTCAGGAGAAAAAACGGATGAATTTATAGTAAATGATAAGAAATTTTCAGTAAGTGAAAAAATTAAGATTCCTTTTCTTGGTGGAATATACCAATCAGATTTATTGATAATAAATGATAAAACTTATAGTGAATTAGAAAGGGAATTAAAGAAAATAAATTTTTATGGAATAAAGGTAGATAATCAAGAAAATACAAAAGTATTAACAAAAGAATTAGAAAGTATGGCAGATAAAGATAGAAATAATTCAATACATTATTTTTATTTGGACCAAAAGGATAGTGATAATTGGGTTAAATTTGTATATGTTATAGGATGCTTTTTAGCTTTAGTATTTGCTGTAGCTACTGGTAGTATAGTGTACTTTAAAATCTTTGATGATGCAAACAATGATAAGGAAAAATACAAAATACTAATTAAGTTAGGAATAGATGATAGTGATATAGCTACTTCAGTAAATAAGCAGATTTCAATATTCTTTATATTAACTTTAACCTTAGGAATACTTCACAGTATATTTGCTATAAGAATTCTAAGTAAAATGCTTTTTGTAAATTTAATAAAACCTTTTATAATAACTGTTTTAATCTTTATAGTTATATACTTAATTTTCTTTGTCATAGCTAAAAGAAATTTTATTAGAGTTATAAGAGAAGAGTAAATGCTTAGATTAAGCTTTCTTTAAATTTTCATAAAAATGATAAATAGACTTACCTTTGGGTGAGCCTATTTATCTCCTATTATGTTGAAATAGAGGAGCCACTTCATATAAATACTAGTAATATATTGCTAGTAAAAAGTAGTTTAAAAGCTAATTCGTAAAGAATTAATTTCAAATATAATTATGAATTTTGTATTGTGAACTGTGAATTAAAATATTTAAGTATTGTATGTTTGAAGAAAGCTATCAATCATTTTTTTATGACTTTTTACAATGTTTTCGGGTAAATTATCAAGGCTTATAAAACTAAATCCAAGAGATTCACTTTTATCTATTTTAAGGTCACCACTTATTTCTTCAGTATAGTATGCAATGGTAACAGCATAAAACTCATCACCATTAGGAACCTTTACTAAACTTTCTGGACCTGAGAATACATCTATTAATTTTAGCTTTCCAACAGTTAGACCAGTTTCTTCTAATACTTCTCTCCTTGCTGTATCTTCCGTAGATTCTCCAAGCTCCATTAATCCACCAGGTATTCCCCACATTCCATAGGAAGTTGTTTTTCGTTTTTGTAACAATATTCTATTTTTATCATCTACAATTATCACAACTGCTCCTACTAAAATAAGAGGCCTATGACCAACTATACTCCTCAATTCTTCTACGTAATTCATTTCTTTTCACCTCGTGTTTTTATATGATTTAATTATATAACAGTATTCTATTAGTTAGTATTATATTATAAATTATTTATATACTGTATCTAACTTATATATTTAAAATGAGAGGTTTATTTAATGTAGGGACGAATAGCGTTAACACAAAAATCTAAAACCATTTCCATTATTAGATATTAGATAGATAGATAGATAGATAGTTAATATTTCAGTAAGTAGTATTTAAAAAACTATCCTAAAATTGATAAATATATTATTGATGGAAATCATATTTATGATAATCATAATAGCACTAGATATTGGTATAAGAGTTGGAGAACAATGTTTGCTACTACGATACTGCGAATAATGAAGTATATGAGAAAATATTTTACAGAACAAATTGGTTTTTTAGTTTGATAAAAATTATATTTTTTATATAACGTGTCAAATTTTTTATAAAGGCAGGTAAAATTTAAATTTAAAAGATATTAAGTGTATAGAGATTTTTATCGATATATCTAAGGTATATATTATGGAAATTTGGCGGGAGTATATTGAGTTTATCTGCACTTAATAATTGGAATTATAAGTTATTTAATACGCTACAGAACCAGTCTTTACAACAAAATATTGCTATGAGGGAAAATAATAATCATAACAATTTTAATGACATAATGTTAAGAACTGAATCATCTAGTATTGACCATGCACTCATGAAGAAATATAGTTTGTCTGTGGCTATTCAGTCTGTGCCTAAAAATGAAGAGGAAATGGAAAGACTGATTCGAAATGGAAATTTAAGCGATATAACCATAGCACCTAATATCATTGAAAAAATGAAAACTGATTCAAAAATAAAGGCAAATGTGGAGAAAAGTATTGAATTATATTTAAATCGAGAAATACCAAGTTTAAAATCACTTGAATCTCTAGGAGTTACAGTGGTAACCTCTGGAGTTATTATTCATGAGGATGGAACAACAACAGTTTGGAGTGCATCTGAAACTTCACAGGAGGAAAAGGAAAAAGGGAAAAGAATTCAGGAAGAGAAACAAAAGGAGAGAGAAGCAGAAAGGTTAAGACTTGAGGCAACTTATAAAGGAAAATATTCAACAAATATTTTGTTGCAAAGTATGTTATCTATGGATACACATATAAATTTCTCTTTAGATGAGTCTTTCGTTAATTCTTTGCCTGCATTAGAACTGAAAGTAAGAAGATCTATTTTATAATAATTTATAAGAAGATAATTTTAAATATAATATTAAACCTCTTTACATAAAGTTATGATAAAATAGCTCTGTAGAGAGGTTTTTATAAAATAAGCCTAAATAATGATTGTTTTATTATCTACATTAATTAATTTTAAGGAGAGATTATATGAATTTTAAAGAGATTATTGATAATTATGCCTATGATGAAATAGATAATATATTTGATATATCCGTTGATGATATTAGTTCTCTTTGTAATGAAAGTTCATTTTATAAAAACAATGTATTTTATTTATTACAGCATAAATTTTTTCAATTTGAAAAAATGAATAAGAAAAAAGAGCTTGCATATGTCAGCCATCTAATATCATTTCATCTTTTTATAATTTTAACTCCAGTATTAGCAGATGAACTTGCATTTTCTTATGCAGAGAAATCACTAGAATTTGATTCGGAAAATGTTAATTATAAAGAATGGATATTATTTTTTAATGATAAATTAGAAGAGAAATTATTATATAAATATGCTGAGGATGTACTTGAAGTTGATAAAGGTAGCGTACTAGCTAAAAGAGTGTTAGGGATTTCCATTGACTAAAAGTGGTGCTTAAATAATATAGAATCGTAAATTTTACTTTTAAAAATAACTAAAATTAGAAAAGAAAAATAAAAATTATAAAAGTTCATTACTATAAATAAAAAAATAGTATAGCAATTTAATAATATATTGGTTTAATAGAGGTGATAGAGTGGAGGTTTATAGAGCTAAAGATAGTGATCGTAGATATTTAAAATATGAAAAAAGTTTTTTACATTCTACAGCAATTATAGTAGCTGAAGAGGACAAGATTAAAGCAGTTTTAGAATATGAAATAAAAAGTTTAAAATATGCGGAATTAGTAAATTTTCAAATTATAGAAAACTGTGATGAAAGCTTAGTCTTTAAAAAGCTAATAGAGGAGATTATCTACTGGAATCCTTATTTAAGTAAGATTATATATAATGATGAGAAATATAAAATAAGAGAAGAGATTTTAAAAGATAGTGGTTTTATTAAGAATAAAAACTGGGCAAAAATTATAGATAATGGTATAGAAGTTTTTAAAGTTAATATAAAAGATATAAAGCCAGAACAGTTAACAGTTGATAAAGTAAAGTTAGAACGAGTAAATTCATGGATAAACTGTCCAGAGGATGTTGTTGTCACTTGCATTAACATAGATGATAGAATAGTTTCAATAGATGGACATTCTAGATTGGTTTCAGCATTTTTAAAAGGATTTTCTTATGTATATGGATATTACGAAATAGATAATGTGGACTTAAAATTCTTTAAAACCTGTATTAATTGGTGTGAAGAAAAGGGAATTTTTTCTGTTGAAGATTTAACTAAAAGAGTAGTAAGTCCTAAAAAACATGAAGAAATTTGGATTAAACGTTGTCGTGAATATTTTAAAGATGAGGAAAAATAAATTATATTTAGAGGGATTTTTATTATAGAAATCTGCAATAAATTAGTTATACATAAATAATAAATGAAGGGAAATATTAAATTGCCCTTTCATTTATTACACTATAACTTAATTAAATAATATGTTTAATTAAGTTAATTAGCAGCAATCCCAATTATACATTACTTTTGAGAAGTCTAGATTTTTTAAATCTTCCTCTCTTATAAAGAAGTTAGCAATACCACTGTCTCCAAACATTAATTCTGAGTTTCCGTCACTTTCCATATCTAATTGAAGTAATAAAGTATCAAAATCTTCATATCCTTTATAATTTGCTCTTGGATCCCATTGAGTGAAATTTGGATATCCACCTATTCTAGAATAGGCTTCATCAAGCTCTTCATAATATCGTTCTAATAAGGACTCATATTTACCGTCTTCTATGTTATCAAAATCACAGTTTTTATATACTTCCTCGAATTTATAGTCATTGGCAGTTATAAACATTTTTTCTAAGCTAAAACTCATTTTCATTTCTCCTGTTAAAGGAAGATATTCATCTTCTTTTAATTCTCCTAAGAAGGAAAAATCTTTAACTAATTTTGTTTCATCTTTAATAACATCAGCTACGTATATAATTCTAAAATTATCTTGTTCAAGGAGCCCAGGATATTCCATGTTATCAAAGTTTGCACCATAAAAATCATCGGAAAATATAAAGAATTGTAATATTCCTTTTTTAGGATAAGGTTCTATATGAGAAACTTCCTCAAAATTAATTTGAGATAGCAATCTTAAATGCTCTCCTTTAGAATTTTTAGGGCATTGTGATCCTATCTCTAAATAAGGGTTTCCACCTATCTTACTTTCCCAGGGTTTAGTTGATTGCTCTTTTACGTCTATAGTTATGGTTGATTTTAATGTACTTTGTATAACATCTTTAAATTCATTAAATTCTTTTGATAACTGTATATTTTTCATATAAAATTCCCACCTTATTTTATTATTTATAAGATATACTTCAATTTAAAATAGTATCAAATTTTAACAGTAATAACAATAATTCTAACCTGTTTAAAAACTAGTTGTTCTACAACTCAGTAACTTAAGTAAAATAGGTTTTAAAATTTCTATTTTTTTATTTACACTACATATAAATTGCATAAAATTTTCCAACCTCTTTATAAAAAATAATATTGTTAACTCATTGAAAACTAAAGGTTTATTATAGATTTTTTATCAATTTTTCTAAAAACACAAAGTGGTTGGTAAAATTTCAAGAAAATCCTTTAACTTCAATGGTTTTAATGATATCATAAAAATAGAAGATGGCTTGAATTCAACGGTTGAACCTTAACATAGGATGTATTTAAAGATGCAATTATTGGGCAGAATATAGTAGGGAGAAAGCGTTGAACCTTAACATAAGATGTACTTAAATTCTTTTTCAAGCTGGATAATATAAGAGTGTTTTAATTGAGGCTTAAAAAAGTTCTTTAAATAAAGTAGCTATATTTAAAGAACTTGTTATCTTTTTTACTAAAATTTAATAATATTAAAATAGCTTTTGTTGATAATATTGATATATTATTTTATTATAAAATGTAGAAAATTTTTGAGTAGGTGAATGTATTGAAAGGTAAATGTTATTTTTGTGGCAAGGAAGTTACTAGTGGTGGAGGAGCTAACCATATTAAAAATTGTAAAAAGCGATTAGAATTAATAAAAGAAAATAAAAAGATAGATGGTAAGCATGTAGATAAGTTTATATTGTTAATTAAGGATAAATACATAAAAGATTTTTGGATGTACATATCTATAGAGAAAAATGCTAAGTTAAAAGATTTGGATAAGTTTATAAGAGATGTATGGGTAGAATGTTGTGGACATTTAAGTTGTTTTAAAATAAAAAATAAGATATATGGTGAAAATAAAGTAAATGATAGTATTTGGAGCTCTTATGATGGCAATATGAATAAGAAATTAAAAGACTTGGTACAAATTAAAAATATTTTTGAATATGAATATGATTTTGGATCAACTACATATATAACAATAAAAGTTATAGATGAAATTTCAGATATAAAAACTAAAAATATTATAGAAATATTAGCTAGAAATAATGAACCGGCTGTTCAATGTGATGAATGTGGAAAAAAGGCTAAATATGATTTTGAAGATGCTTATGAAGGAATTACAAAATATTTGTGTGATGAATGTATAAAAAACTACGATGAAGACGATGAAAATTACATTGAAGAACTAGAATATGTCAATTCTCCAAGATTTGGAGTTTGTGATTATGATGGAGAAAAAGACGATGAAAAACGTTATTTACCTTTGATGGAGATTAAAAGTGATTATATAAAGAAATCAAAAGAAAATACTCAAAAATATGAAGAAATTAAGAAACTTTTAGAAAGTTTTTGTGATGAATTAGAAAATAAGGAATTAGAATCTGTATGTATAAACCTCTTTGAAACTCTTAAAAATGAAGAATGGCAACAATTAGATAGAGGGAAAAATAATACTATAGCAGCGGGAATTGTTCATGCCATATTAAATGTAAACAGGGTATTTTTAAATATGATGTTATTAGAGGAAGGTGCTATAGATATAAGAGTAAAGGATATAGCAGATTACTTTAATATTAGTGAAGGAACGGTATCAAAAAAATCTAGAGATATTAGAACATTCATGGGAATGGAAGAAGGAGAGGAAGAGTGGAAAGTAGAAAGTATATATAAATATGGTATATTTGAAAAGACACTTAAAAATTATAATTTAGCTGAAGATTTTCAAGAATTGATTGAAAATTTTATGGAGACGGATAATGAAAATTTGCAGCTACTTAACGATATATATTCTGATATAGAAAATAATAATTATAAAGAAGCTGAGAGAAAATTAAAAGAGCTTTTAATTTATGAAGAAGATAAATTAGGAGAAAAATTTATAAAAGAGAATAAAGGTAATTTTTGGTTAATACCAGAAACTAGAAAATATATGGAGATGAGAGTTGACTATGCAGATGTTTTATGGCTTTCTAGGAAAAGAAATGAGTCCTTAGAAGTAGATAAGGGAACTTTAGAACTAAATCCTAATGATAATCAAGGGGTTAGAGATTGGGCAATATTCAAAGCAGTAAATTTAAGAGATTTTGACTATGCAAAAAAACTTTTCAAAGATTATGAGGAAGATAGAGGGGCAACTATGCTTTTAGGAAAAATACTATATAATTATAGTTTAGGGGATATGAAAAAAGCTAAAGAAAACGCAGAATCATTAAAGGATCATAATCCATATATAAAAGATTACATAATTGAGAAAAAAAGAATTCCACTAGAAGAACCATTTTTCTATGGATACGGAGACGAAAATGAAGCAATAATTGCTATGACATATGCAAAGGATGCTATAAATGAAACACTAGGATTTAAAAAATGGGTTAAAGAAAATATGTAAAATAGACTCCTATTAGCATATTGAGAATTCAAAGCCTAGGAAGAGATGTTAATCTAAAAAGATACCAAGTGGTAATTTTTATTATATATGAAGATTAATTTTCCCAACCATCTTAAAAATTAAAGTTCCCTTAACCTATTGAAAATTCAAGGTTTAAGGGAAGTTTTTTATTATTTTTTTAAAAAACATAAAATGGTTGGGAAAATTTTAGATAAGCCTTTTATTTTCAATGGTTTTAATGATATCATAAAAATAAAGAATGGCTTGAATCCAATGGTTGAACCTTAACATAAGATGTATTTAAATGCTATCAAATAAGCCATTATATCATCACACAAATTAGTTGAACCTTAACATAAGATGTATTTAAATATTAAGGAATATAGAAAAAGGAAGAACAAATAATCCAAGTTGAACCTTAACATAAGATGTATTTAAATAGATTATTAGCAATGCTTAATGGTACACTTACTTGCGTTGAACCTTAACATAAGATGTATTTAAATAGTTATTTTAATAGACAATTGTAATCTATTACGCTACAATTATTGAACATATTATAAATATATTAATTTTCAATGGGAGGTTATTTTATATGAGCAAAATAGTGAAAACACCTAAACCTCCTTATTATGCAGTTATTTTTACATCTATAAGAACTTTAGATGATAATGGATATGGGGAAGTAGCTGATGAGCTAGTTAATATTGTTTCTAAACAAAAGGGCTTTTTAGGAGCAGAAAGTGTCAGAGATGAAGAAGGATTTGGAACAACAATATCATATTGGGATTCTTTAGAGAGTATTAATGAGTGGAAATGCAATGTTTCGCACATGAAAGCAAAGGAAATCGGAAAGAAAATGTGGTATTCAAAATATATGATACGAATTTGTAAGGTAGAAAATGATAATTATTTTGATAGTACTTTTTAGTTCATATACTTTTTAAAGTGTGAATTAAGAGAACTCTTTTTAAGAGTTCTCTTATAATATTCTATATTATTAACACTATTCTTTAACATAGCCTTAATTTTAAATATGATAAATAAAAATTATGGGGGAATTTTTAAATGAAAAAGTTAAGTAAAGAGTCTTTCAGAGGTGTTTCTGAAAACATGAAAAAGTATGCTCGACCATTAGAGACAGCAATCTTTGACCTTTATTTTCATAATGGGGATGTGGAAAAGGTATTATGTGAGTTGAAGAAATTTCAAAATGAAGATGGTGGATTTGGACATGGAGTAGAGTCAGATATAAGATTACCATATTCTTCTCCAATGGCAACATCTGTAGGGCTTAGGCATTTATCAAAAATAGATAGCCTTGAAGAAGCAAGAAAAATGATAAAAAAAGCAATAAATTATTTAGAGTATTCATACGATAAAGAAAGAAATGGATGGTTTTCAGTTTCAAAGGAAGTGAATAATTTTCCTCATGCTCCTTGGTGGCATTATAACGAAGAAGAGAATATGACAATAATAGATAAAATTTGGGGAAATCCTTCAGCTGAAATAATTGCATGTTTATATAAATATAGAGAATATGTAAAAACTTTAAAAGTAGATGATTTAATAGAGTTTGCAATAAAGCATATTGAAGATAAAGAGAATTTTAGTTCAGAACATGAAATTTTTGTTATATTGAATTATACGAAGTTTTACCTATAGAACTAAAACAAAGGCTGGAAAAAAGAATATCAATAGCTATAGAACAGGTAATTATATATGATGAAAGAAAGTGGCAGGAGTATATACCAAAACCATTAGATTTCGTTGAAAGTCCTAGAAATTGTAAATTTGAAATAAAAGAGTCTAAAATAGAAAATAATTTAGACTTTATAATTAAAGAATTAGAAGGGGAAGAAAAAATAAATCCATCTTGGGGAGAAAGTATATATATTGATGAGCTAAAACCAGCGTATAATGAATGGATAGGAGTGCTTACTTTAAATAGCTTAATAACTCTAAATAACTATGAAAGAATAGAGAAGTAGAAAAAGCTAACTAGCATAAATCGAGTTTTTATATTGTATTACTATAGATAAATTGCCTTCAAACTTAATGTATACTCTGGGGTATTTTAGTTCACAATTCACAATGCAAAATGCACAATTAATGTGGAAATTATTTTTAACAAAAATAATTCCTTTAATAGATTTTTTAACTAGTAGCACAATTGTTAGTTTTCCACCTCTGGGGAACAGTGGTGAAGCCCTTTAGGGTTCCCCTGAGGTGCAGTATAGCTCGGCACAATACTAATAAATTTAACTAATACTATGGATAGGCTACATTTACTAGTGTTTTATTGTAGTGGTAAACACTGTTCGCCGCTACAGTTAGTCAGTTCTAAATTTCTCAGTTACTACTGAGAAATATCCGAAATTGTGAATTATGAACTGTGAATTTTGAATTTAGTAGTATTAGTGGCAATACCAATAAGTGTTAATTATTTTCAGGGATAGATCAAATTTAGGGGTGGTATATATAGCTAATTTTACTATATCAAAAAAATACTTATTGAATAGTATAAAAATAAATGATAAAATGGTTTCATAATAAAATGAAGAGGAGATTTTTATGAGTGCGATAGTTCTAAACTAAGTAATTGAATAGTGAGTCTTTAGAAATTTTAAAATTGACCTATTTTAGTAGGTTTATTTGTTGTAAAATTTTTTAGACTTAAACTTAGTAGAACGGGGTTCACATTCTCCTTGATATAGGACATTAGTAAATAAATAGTCAATATATTAGTGTATTTTAGTTCATTGTTAATTGTATGACGTAAGGTATGCTATCTGTATTTTGATTAATTATTTTGTTTAAGATGTCTAGAGAGGTAATAATCCGGGCTAATGCTCGGTTTTTTTACGCCATTTTAGAATTAGGTTCCATAAAGAAATTCTATTCATATAAACAATACACTATTATGAAAAACTATGTTTTGCTATTAGCATATAATTTGTTAGTATTTAATTATATATTTAGCTAAGGTTTTTCAGTTATTGTAGTTTATTTATGGATGATTTTCTTTGTTAAAGATAATTCTAAATATAAAGAGGACGAAATTTTAGGCTATAAGTGAACGTTTGTTTACTTATAGCCTTTTGTTATAACATTATAAGTTTTAAAGGAAAATTTTTAAATAATTATATAGAGCATCTAAAAGAATCACATTTACTAAGTTAATAAGTAATTATAAATATTTTATAACACAGTAAGATTACAAATAGGTTGATAGGACTTATTATTCACAATATAAAATAACAAAAAAAGTTTTAAACGATTAAGAGAAATGAGTAAATGGAGGAATTAAAAGTGAATAATAAAGCAATCGAATTATTAGAATATAACAAAATAAAAGAATTATTAAAAGGATATGCACTATCAGATATGGCTAAGGAAAGAATTGAAAAGTTAGAACCTTATGTGGATATAAATATAATTAGGAAAAATATGAGGGAAACCACGGAAGCTAGAGCTATAGTTGATATAAACTCAAGTGTGCCAATTCATAGCTTAACTGGTATTAAAGCAGTAAGAGAGAAGATTGAAAAAGGAATGATTCTTTCACCAGAAGATTTGGATATGATTTCTGAACTCCTTAGGGAAATAAAAAGACTGAAAAGATTTATGTTAGATAAAGAACAGGTTGCGCCAACTATAAGTTTATATGCATTATCAACCTCTGAACTAGGTGGATTAAGAGAAGAAATAGAAAAATCTATTGTAAGAGGAAGAGTAGATGATAGAGCAACCTCTAAACTCTATAAAATAAGAAAGAGAATTATAATTTTAGAGGATAAAATTAAAAGTAAATTGGACAGTGTATTGAGAAATGAAAGATATAAAGGATACCTTCAAGATTCTTTAGTAAGTCAAAGAAATGGCAGATATGTAATCCCTATAAAAAGCGAATATAAAAATGATATGGATGGAAACATCCATGATAGATCTCAAAGTGGTTCTACAGTTTTTGTTGAGCCAGCAGAGGTTAAAAAAATACAGGATGAATTAGACTTTGAAAAGTTTGAAGAAGAAAAAGAAATATATAAAATTTTATCCAATTTGACTAATCTTGTTTGTGATAATATAAAGGAAATAAAAATAAATATAGAAGTTATGAGTAACTATGACTATATTTTTGCAAAAGGAAAATATAGCAAAGCTATAGAAGGAAGAGAAGTTGGATTTAATAATAGAAACTATATAAATATTAAAGATGCTAAGCATCCATTATTAGGCAAGAATGCCGTTCCACTAAATTTTATAGCAGGAGAACATTATAAAGGGGTAATTATTACAGGACCAAATACAGGAGGAAAGACAGTGGCTTTAAAAACAGTAGGGCTACTGACTTTAATGGCTCAGACAGGACTTCATATACCAGTAGCTAAAGGAAGCGAAGTTGGAGTATTTGCAGAAGTGCTAGTTGATATTGGTGATGGTCAAAGTATAGAACAAAATCTTAGTACCTTTTCGTCTCATATCAAAAATATAATAAGTATATTAAACTGTGCAGATGAATATAGCTTAGTAATTTTAGATGAGGTTGGATCAGGAACAGATCCTAGTGAGGGTATGGGCATAGCTGTAGCTATACTTGAAGAACTCTACAAAAAGGGAGCAGTAATTTGTGCCACAACTCATTATAGTGAAATAAAGGATTTTGCACAAAACCATATAGGATTTATAAATGGTTCAATGGAATTTGATATTAATACTCTTAAGCCATTATATAAACTTAATATTGGCAAAGCTGGAGAAAGTAATGCATTTTTAATTGCACTAAGACTTGGCATGGATAAAGGTATAATTGAAAGAGCTCATGCTGTAACTTATAAGGAAGAGAAAATTTATTTAGAATATAAGGAGCAGAATGAGAATGTAATTAAGAAAGAAAAAGATTTAGTAATTCATCAGGAAAAAGTTGAAAAACTAAAGTCAGCTGAAAAAAGAGAAAAACTTAATGAAATTAAAGATACAAAATTAAGTTTTAATATTGGAGATTGTGTATATATTAGTTTTATGAATAGAACGGGAATAATTTGCGAAGGAGAAAATTCCAAAGGCGAATATGGCGTTATGGTGATGAAAAAGAAAATTAAAATTAATAAAAAGAGATTATCTATTTATATAGATAAAGAAGAACTTTATCCTGAAGAATATGATTTAGACATTGTTTTTAAAAGTAAAGATTACAGAAAAAAAGATAAACTAATGAATAAGAAACATGTAAAAGGACTTTTGATAGATGCTACTGAGGAAATTTAAAGCTTTGAACTGATAGGATTAAGTGAGATAATATACAGTATCATATTAAATGTATAAATTGGATAAGTGAAACCTAATTTTATTTATCTACGTAAAATTAATATACTAAATTATTAAGAGTTTAAAGAGATAAGGCAATAATTATGCCTTAAAAATATCTTTAAACTCTTATTTTTAGTATTTAGAACCTATTAGCCAATAGTATTAAACTGATGTCAAACCGCCATCGACAAATAATGTTTGACCAGTTGTATAGCTAGAAGCATCTGATGCAAAGTAGATAACTGCACCATCTAACTCATCAGTATTTCCTGGTCTTCCTGCTGGACAAACTGCATTATACATTTTTAAATAGTCTTCACTATATAATGAAGTTTCTGTCATCTCTGTTTTGAAAAGACTAGGTCCAATTCCATTTACAGTTATTCCATGTTGAATTAGGGAAGTTCCCATACCTCTTGTTAAATTGATTACTGCACCTTTTGACGCATTGTATGCATGAAGAGGAGCATTTTTGCTACCTATAAGTCCACAAACAGAAGCAACATTAACTATTTTTCCATATTTTCTTTCTTTCATATGTTTTACAACATGTTTAGACATTAAAAATGCACCTTTAACATTAGCATCCATAACTCTATCCCATTCAACCTCTTCTATATTTTCTACAGAACCTGCAGATGCTACTCCAGCATTGTTAATCAATATATCAATCTTACCAAATTTATCAATAATAGCAGCTACTGCTTTAATTACATCTTCTTCTCTCGTAACATCACATTTCACTGGGAAGGCTTTTCCGCCCATAGCTTCAATTTCTTTAGATAAACCTTCTAATTTTTCATATCTCCTTGCAAGTATTGCCACGCTAGCGCCTTGATCTGCAAAAGTTTTAGCAAGTTGAACTCCTATTCCACTAGAAGCCCCAGTTATAATTGCCACTTTACCTGTTAAATCAAATAAATTTCTCATCGCAACATCTCCTTAATCTTTAATAAAATTTTTATAAAATTATTATACATCATTATTATTAAAAGTCCTACTTTATTTGTGAATAAGATGAAAATATTATTGAACCTATTTTTATTAAAATATCTCTTTTCTGTAATATATTAATATACTCATGGTGTAAATTACGCTGAGATTATTTATAACTTTCAATTCTGGCTAAAGTTCATGAGGAAAGTGCCTAAATATTATCGTATTTTTCCAATTTTAAAATAACTAATCTCTATATAAACTTTGTTTTGTAAGAGTTGGACCTACGTCAAAGTTATTTCCACCTAGAGCATTTATTATTTATCCAATATTTTCGCAAGTGGTATTTAGAAAGTTATGTTTTAAAAATATAAGTTAACAATATATTATTATAAATTACTATAGAAGAAAAATTTCTATAAAAAAGTTAAATCTTTATATGAAGTATTATGAATAAATGATAAAATATACCAATAATATGTCGTGATATATCCATATTAGGTATTTTTAAAGCTATAAATAAATTTGTAAAAAACTGAGTTATGGGGGAAAGATTAATGAAGGGTAATATGTTAATAAGAAGTTTCTTGATATTAGTAATTGTAATAGAACTAGTTAGTAATAATACATATGCTTATCAAGCTGCATCATCAGTTATCAATAAAGAAAATATCACTGAAAATATAGAAAGTAAATTAAAAACAAATATTAATTTCGGTGATAGTGTACAACCTATAAAATTACAGGGAACTTGGAATGGTAAAAAAACCACGGTAAAACCTTTAGTAATATTAATGGAATTTCCTGATTACACACATGAAGATATAAAGAAGGAAGAAACACCGAGAGACTTTAAAGATTGGTCTAAAAAACACTATGAAGATATGATATTTGGAGATAAAACTTATATTGGGCCCAAAGGTGAAGAACTTTTTACTATGAAGCAATATTATAATGAGCAATCAGGAGGGAGCTTTAATATAGAAGGTGGAGTAGCTGGTTGGTATAAAGCAAAGCATAGTGCAGAGTATTATGGAAAACCATATAGAAATGTTAGAGATAGTAATGTTACTTCCTTAATAAGAGAAGCTTTTGATAATGTTTGTAATGATAAAAATATTGATTTAAGTGAATATGATATAAAGGATCCTCTAGATATGGATGAAGATGGAGATTATGATGAACCAGATGGAATAATTGATTATCTAATTGTTATACATGCAGGAAAAGGTGAAGAAGTAGATGGAGGAACATTAGGAGAAAATGCTATTTGGTCTCATAGAAATGCTATCAGTGAACATGCACCATATATGAAGAAAGATATTAATGGAAATTTAATTGGTATTTATGATTATATGATAGTTCCACAGGATGCAGGAATAGGAGTTTTAGCTCATGAATATGGACATGTACTGGGGCTTCCAGATGAATATAATGTAACAGATAATGGAGGAGATAACCCTGTTGGATATTGGTCTGTTATGGCAAGTGGTAGTTGGGCTGGAATAAGTGGTGGAGCTGATCCTACTGGACTTAGCCCTTGGTGCAAAAAATATTTACAAGATGAATATGGTGGCAATTGGGTTAAGGAAACTAGGCTAAAGTTAGAGGAGATAGATGAAAAGGGATTAGATTTTCTTTTAGATGAAGCAAGCAAAAAAGGGGAAAATACTCAATTAATTAGAATAGATTTACCTAAACAAAATGCCTATGATAGAAATGAAAAGGATAAATACTATCTTATTGAGTGGCGTAACCATCAAGGAACAGATAGAGGATTGTCATCTACAGAGGGGGGACAAGTGTTCTATGATCCAGGTCTTCTGATATGGTATGTAGATGAAAATTATTTAGAAGAGGATAAATTTGGATATTTAACAGGAAATAAAGATAATGATGTTGAAGTACATCCGGGATATAGTTTTATAGGAGTAGTAGATAGTGATCAACATTTAATAATATGGAGTGACGCTAATACTGGCGAAGAGGTTGAAAAAGCTTCATCAACTTATCATGTGCACGATGCTGCTTTTAGTTTAAAAAAGAGTAAAAAAATCTTTGTAGATAATATAAAAAATAAGCCAGGTAAAACCACTTCAGATAATATTATTTTTATGAACCCTATATTTGACGATAGTAAAGATTATTCCAATAAAGGAATAAAAGAAGCTGGCAGAATACTTCCACAGTATGGACTTAAAGTTTATGTGACAGGGGAGAGTAAAGATAGAACTGTGGGAAAAATCCATATAGTTAGGAAAAAAGGAGATAATAATTTTACTGAAAGGAAGATATTAAAAGAGGGTATAACTTCTGATTTTATTCAGAACATATCATTAGATAAAAAAGTATTTAAATCAGGAGCAACTGTAACAGTTACCTTAGAAACAGATATAGATAATCCGGCAAAAGAAGCAGTTTTATGCTATGTAAATAATACTGAAGAATTTGAAGAAGAAAAAAAGATTGATTTGTGCTTAGTTAAAGGTAAATATGTAGGAAAATTAAATGTTGAAGATAATTTTAAATTAGGAAATTGGAAACCAAGATATATTATTTTACAGGATAGAGAAGAAAGGGTAGAAATAATATATAATGTAGATTATGAAAACATCATTGGAAATTCTGCTAATAAAGAAAAATTAACTGATGGAGAATTTAACGTTATTTCTAAATCCTAAATGGTATAAAAAACACTTTATCTGCAGATTTAAATAACATTAACGAGTATAATTATTATTTAAATTCATTAAGATTATCATACAATCTCTTGAATTTTATACTTAAATATTTGGAAATAATAATTATATAAATTTAGGAGGTGAATTTTATGGTGAATAGATTACCAGCCCTATTTATTGCACATGGAAGTCCTATGAATGCAATCTTAAAAAATTCATATACTGAATCACTTGAAGAATTAGGAAAGTATATGGAAAGGCCAGAGGCTATTATGGTTATTTCAGCTCATTGGGAAACAAAGGGAACTTTTATTACCTATGACGATAAGCCAAAACAAATTTATGATTTTTATGGTTTTCCAGAAGAATTATACAATATAAAATACAATCCAAAAGGTGGAAAAGCTTATGTTGATATGATTGTTGAAGAGTTGAAAGATGAAGATATTAAAAGAACCAATGAATGGGGACTAGATCATGGAGCTTGGGGAGTACTTACTCATATATATCCTAATGCAGATATACCTGTATTTCAATTGAGTTTAAACTTATTGGGTGATGAAACATATCACTATAATTTAGGCAAAAAATTATATAAGTTAAGAGAAAAAGGAATATTAATAATAGGCAGTGGAAATATTGTTCATAATCTAAGGATGATTAATTATGATATGTACTCAAAGCCCTTTGATTGGGCTATTGAATTTGATGAATACGTTGCAAAGGCTATAAAAAATAAAGATCATAAAGAATTAATAGAATATAATCAAATGGGCATGGCTGCTAAGTTATCAGTTCCAACGAAGGAACACTATCTTCCATTATTATATATTGCAGCTATGCAACAAGAAAATGATGAGGTTAAATTTATACATGAATCTATACAAAACGGTTCTATGTCAATGAGAACCATACAAATAGGATAAAGAAGTTTTGTACTAACAGTATTTTAAAAATAAAAAACATGCTCATTTATGTACGTTAAGTGAGTATGTTTTTTTATTTATAGTATTATTATAAAATCCTATAGAACTTAGTAGTTATATTACATTATAGTATATTCATTGTATAGAGATAAGTTTGAAAATACAATAATAGATGAAAAGCTTTTAGAGGGAGGAAAATATGCACAAAGTTTACTTTAGTCAATACCATAAAGAAATTGAGGTAGAAAATGAAAGTCTACTTATAGATGTTATACGAAAAAATGGTTTTAAGTTGGAAACACCTTGTAATTCTAAGGGCATATGTGGAAAATGCAAGGTGAAAATATATGGAATAAAATCGAAGCCTAAAGATGAAGAAAAAAAGTTTTTAACAAATGCTAATGAGAGATTAGCTTGTACTACTAAAATAGAAGAAGATATTACAGTAGAGTTTTTAACAAATGAAAAAGAGGGTTTGAAGACTATAAATGAAGGTTATTCTATAGATGTAGATATAAGCAGTAGATTACAGAAGAAAAAGTTTCAAAATATAAAAAAAGCTGAATACAAATGTTCCATGGAATGTACAAGTTTTAATATAAAAGATATGGATATTATAAAAAAGATAGGAGACCTTAGAAAATATGAAGAAGAGGATCTTTATGTTGTAACTTTTGAAGATATCATTATAGATTTATTTAATGAAAATAAAAATATACTAGGTATAGCTTTAGATATAGGTACGACAGGGATATCCGCATATCTTTTAGATTTAGAAAATGGGAGTATACTTAATAAAGCTTCTACTTTAAATCCTCAAACTATCTTTGGAGGAGATGTTATTTCTAGAATAAGTTTTACCATGCAGGAAGAGAACGGTCTGGACAAGCTTCAAGAAGTAATAATAGAAAAAATAGATGAACTTATAAAAGAATTAATAGGCGAAAAATTTAATAGAGATGATATATACAATTTAAACATAGCAGCTAATACTACAATGCTACATATATTAGCAGGAGTAAATCCAGAATCTATAGCAAAAGCACCTTATAAAGCCACATTCTTAGATAAGATTGATTTAAGACCTAAGGAGTTAAATATTAAGATAAACCCTAAGGGAATAATTACTTTATTACCTTCCATATCTTCTTATGTTGGGGCAGATATTGTAGCTGGGATAGTAGCTATAGATATAAATAAGTATCAATCTGTAATATTTATAGATATTGGTACTAATGGTGAGATGGTTTTACTTAAGGATGGTAAACTCTACTCAACATCTACTGCAGCAGGTCCTGCACTTGAAGGAATGAATATAAGCTGTGGTATGAGAGCAGAAAGTGGTGCTATAGAGAAGTTTGAATTAGATGAAAACTATAATATAAGCTATGATACCATTGGGGGAAGTAGGACAAGAGGAATATGTGGAAGCGGACTTTTAGATATAACATCTAGTCTTATAAAAGCTAAAATAATAGAACCAAGTGGAAGATTCTCTAAGAATATTCCAGAAAATATAAAAAAAAGATTTAAAGATAAAAAATTTTATATAACAGAGGATATCTACATTTCTCAAAAGGATATAAGACAAATACAGCTAGCTAAAGGAGCTATAGCTTCTGGAATAACTATGCTTTTAAAAGAAGTAGATGATTCTATAGAAAATATAGAACATGCAATTATAGCTGGTTCTTTTGGATATCATCTTAAAGAAGAAAGTATAAGAACTGTTGGTATAATACCTAGTGGTTTTAAAGGAGATATAAAATTTGTAGGTAATTCTTCTGTAGAAGGTGCAAAATTATCACTTTTAAATAAAGACAAGCTTTTAGAAATGATGGACATAAAAGATAAAGTAGAAGTAGTAGATTTAAGCAGTAAAGACTATTTTCAAAAGTATTTTATAGAAGCTTTAAATTTTAATTAGACTGTTAAAATTCAATTCACAATGAAGAATTCACTATTCACAATTGTGGATATTTCTCAGTTATTCCTGAGAAATTCTAAATTGATTCTGTAGCGGCGAACAGTGTTCGCCACATAGCTAGCAATTACATTGCTAATTAAAAATCTGTTAAAGAAATTATTTTGTCTAAAAATAATTTCCTCCTTAATTGTCCATTGTCAATCGTCAATTGTCCATTGTATAAATTGTGCATTAAAACATAAGGAGGTGTTATAATTGAACAAATTTAAATGCTCAGGAGATGATAATGAACATATACCTGAGAAAATTTTACACTTAGGAATAAGCTTTCCAGAGGCATATAGTGAGAAGACAGCTATGACAAGGCTATCAAAAGAACTTAAAATTTATAAAAAAGATAATATATGTTTTTTACCCTTTTGTATGACTGTATTACCAGAGGCACTTGGAGCAAAGGTAAATTTAGGAGATCATAAATACCTTCCGAGGGTTAAGGAATATGCTATAAATTCATTAGATGAAATAGATAATTTAAAGACAATTAATTTTGGCTTAGGTAGGGTAAAGGAAGTACTAGACAGTATAGAAGAACTTAAAGCTGAAAATCCATATGTAGCATTAAAAGTAGAAGGAACCTTTACGGTTATAACTTCTATAATGGAGCCAAGAATTTTTTATAAACTATTAAGAAAAGATGAACATAAAGCTTTAGAAATAATAAAGAAGGTAGAGCAGGGAATTTTAGAATATATAAAAGAAGGAGTTAAAAGAGGAGCTAACATAATATCTTATGGAGATTCTAGTGGAGTAGAGTCTATTGTAGGTAAAAATATATACTTAAATTATAGTGGTAAGAGTACTTGTAATATAATCAGAAATTTTCAACAAGTTATTGATAATAGTTTAATTCATGTATGTGGATTAACTTCTTTAAGTTTATATAATAATGATTTTATTGCTTTTAATCCAATAAAATATGATAATAATCTAACTTATGGAGAAGGAATAATAAATATATTAAATGAAAGAAACTCCAGTAAAGCTTTAGGGGGACAATGTATAAAAAATACTAATAAGTTATTAAAGGAACCCTTAGCATATGAGATAATTTTAAAATAAAGAAGGGATGAGAAACTATGTATGATGGAGATTTAATACTTGATTTAAAACAAAGTGTAGTTGATATGGAGGAGGATGAAACTAAAGTCTTAGCAGAAAAGTGCATAGAAGATGAAATGGATCCTTTTAAAGCAATAAATGAAGGACTAGCTATGGGAATGCAGGAAGCAGGAAAATTATATGAAGAAGGAGAGTACTACATACCGGAACTTTTAATGTGTTCTGATGCTATGTATGTAGGTCTTGACGTTTTAAGGCCACATCTGAAAAGTGAAAGTAGTGAGAATAATTTAAGAGCAGTAGTTGGAGTAGTGGAAGGCGATACTCATGATATAGGTAAAAATCTCTTTAAGATAATGCTAGAAACTAACGGCTTTGAAGTATTAGATTTAGGTAGAGATGTACCTCCTATAGAATTTGTAAACAAAGCTAAAAATTTTAATGCCAATTTAGTAGGAATGTCTACTCTTATGACCACTACTATGGATAATATGCAAGTAGTTATAGATTTGTTAAAGAAGGAAGGAATAAGGGAAGATGTAGTGGTTATGGTAGGTGGAGGTCCTATATCACAAAATTTTGCAGATAAAATAGGCGCTGATGCTTATGCTCCAGAAGCTTCTAGAGCTGCTAGAATTGCAAAAAATCTTGTGAATGGGAAAGTTTTAAATGTATAAAGATAAAATGACAGCGCTAGAAAGAGCTATTGCATTATCTAAGGGTCAGGAGGTAGATAGAATTCAATGTAATCCTAATCTTTCTAATGGTATAGCAAGAATATCAGGATGTAAAATTTCAGAATTCAATCATAACTCAAAGGCATTAGCAGATGCAGTAATAGCTACTTATAATAGATTTGGTGGAGATGGCGCTAAGATTTTTACAGATTTATTTATACTTTCAGAAGCTATGGGAGCAAAAATGAAATATCCTGAAGATGGTACGGTGGATCTTTTAGAACCAGCAATAAATAAGGTAGAGGATATAGAAAATTTAAATATAGTTAATCCCTATAAAGATGGTAGATTAGCTATTCAAATAGAAGCAATGAAAATAGTTAAAGATAGAATTGGGAAAGAGGTGCCTGTTAGTACATTAATTGTAGGCCCTTTTACTAGTGCTTTTTTTCTCATAGGTGTAAAAGAAATGACTAGACTCATGATAAAAAATCCTGATGCTGTTCATAAATTATGCAAAATATCTTTAGAAAGCTGCTTGAGATTTACAGAAGAGGCTATTAAACAAGGGGTAGGTGTTACTATTGCAGAACCTATGTCATCTTGTACTGTTATAAGTCCTAAACATTTTAGAGAGTATGCATATCCTTACATTAAAACCTTTAGTAAATTTATAAAGGAAAGATGCGGAGGAGTATCCATACATATTTGTGGACAAACTGAAGATATTTGGGGAGATTTAGCACAGATGGGTATGGATGGTGTTAGTATAGATAATGTAGCTAGCCTTAGAAATTGTGTCAATAATGTTGGACATAGAATGAAGGTAATGGGAAATATCGATCCTTCTAGCATAATGTATTCTGGTAGCAGAGAAGATGTTAGGAAAGCGGTATTGAATTCGATAAAAATTGCACATAAAAATCCTAAAGGTTATATGGTAATGCCTGGCTGTGGGCTGCCTGTAGAGACTCCAGTAGAAAATATAGATGCTATGATGGATGCTGCTAGAGAGATAGGATGGCCTATAGATGAGGAAAAAATAGATTATCTTTTAAGTATAGATAGATATTAAAGGGGTAAAGCTAAATGTTAACGTCAAAAGAGAGATTATTTAAAGTATTAAAAAATGAAAAAGTAGACAGACCACCTTGTATATGCCCTGGTGGAATGATGAATATGATAATAGAAGATTTGATGGATATAACAGAAATAAAGTGGCCAGATGCTCATACTAATCCAAAATTAATGGCAAACTTAGCATATAGTATGTATGAAAATGGAGGATTTGAAAACTGCGGAGTTCCGTTTTGCATGACTGTAGAGGCAGAATCTATGGGAGCAGGAGTTTCTCTAGGAGATAAGACTACAGAACCTAGAGTAACAGACTATGTTATTAATTCTGTTACTGAATATGAAAAATTGAAAAATATAGATTCTAATTCTGGAAGAACAAAAGTAGTGATAGATGCTATAAAGATTCTTTCAGAAAGGAATTTAGAAATACCAATTGTAGCCAATATAACAGGCCCTATAAGTTTAGCTTCTTCAATTATGGATCCTATAGTTTTTTATAAGGAACTAGTAAGAAAGAAAGAAGAAGCTCATAAATATATGGAGGTAATTGCTGAAAATTTAATAAGTTTTGGTAAAGCTCAACTTGAGGCTGGAGCAGAAATACTTGCAATATCAGACCCAAGCGGTACTGGTGAAATATTAGGGCCAAAGTTGTTTAACGAATTTGCAATACCGTATATAAATAAAATAGTTGAAGCTTTAAAACCATACGCTAAAGGTGGAATAATAGTTCACATATGTGGAAAATTAAAAAGTGTTTATGAAAACTTACAAAACCTAAAATGCGATGCTATAAGTTTCGATTCAATAACCAGTGTGAAAGAGGTTAAACAAAACGTTAAGGGAAAAGCAATAATGGGAAATGTAAGTACTCTTACTCTATTTAATGGAGAATGTGACTTAATAAAAAATATATCCAGTCATTGTATAAAAAATGGAGTGGACATATTGTCACCTGCCTGTGGGTTAGGAATAACTACGCCGCTTAAAAATATTAAGACCATGGTAGAAGTAGCAAAAGAAAGTTAAATATCCAAAGTAATCTAAAATATTATTTAAACCACATAAAAGGTGTTAGCTTAATTCTCTAACACCTTTTTACTTTAAAAATTAATCCTCATTTTCATCTTCTACATATTCCAATATATCTCCAGGCTGGCATTCTAATACTTTGCATATAGCTTCAAGAGTAGAAAAACGTATAGCCTTGGCTTTGTTTGTTTTTAAAATAGAAAGATTAGCTTGAGTTATCCCAATTTTGGCTGCTAAATCTTGAGAACTAATCTTCCGTTTTGCCATCATAACATCTAAATTTACTATAATAGGCATATAAATCCTCCTAAATGGTCAAATCATTTTCTTCTTTTGTTAAAAAAGCAAGTTTAAAGATCTCAGATAATACATAAGATAATAATCCGAAAATTAAAAATGCAAAGGAGGTTGGTTTTAAAGAACCATACTTAGTAGATATAAGTTGAAGATTTCCTTGATATGGAGTTGGATAGGTTATAATTGCATAAAAAATAGAAAAAATTAGGGATAATAGTCCAATATGTCTAAAGTAATGACTATTTTTTATATTGAAACAATCACCATTTCTTATGTTTTTTACAACAAGTTTTAATTTGTATGCAACTACTGTTGAAATCAAACTAAAAGCTAAAAAGCCTAAAGCAAGAAAAAAGTCTAGCATAGCTAAATGATTAAGAGCAAAAATTACATTGAAGATCATTGAAAAACTCGCAAGAGAACCAATTACAAAAATTATACTTAATATTATTGTTAATACAGTTAAACTTCTTTTATTCATAGAATTATCTCCTTATTTAAATTTTTTAGTTATTTACTTTAATTACTAAACTTTATTTTAAATAGTTAAATCATTTTCTTCTTTTGTCGAAAGAGCAATCTTAAAGGTTTCAGCTAATACATAAGAGAATGTACCAAATATTAAGAATACCATACTAAGCATTTTAAGAGAGCCGTATTGGCTAAGCATGATATTTGGAAATAGTGAAGATAAGATTTGATAGATAATAAAAGAGCATGCAGAAAACAATCCTATAGATTTAAAAGCACGAATATTTTCGAGGCTAAAAAAATCTTCTTTTTTAAAGTTTTTTGTGATAACCTTCATTTTATACATAATCAATGTTGAAATTATGATAAATATTGAATCTGGAAAAAAATCTAAACATTCTTGTATATTCATAGAAACTAAAGGATGTTAGTGGTTCTATTTTTGTTAATATTTTTGAGATTTTTTTATTCATAACTCTCACCTCTCAAAAATATAATATCAAATAATTTATTGTTTATCAATAAAAATATACTAAAATATAATAAAAATATATTGAAATATAGATATTTATAGAAAAGGATTTATGTATATAATAAAAAAAGCATGGTTACCATGCTTTTTAATAATATTCTTTTCCTCTTTCTTTAGAATGATCTTTGCTATTGGCATAACTGCCTATTTTTTTACCATCAATTATCCCAATATCAGCACCATCTTTAGGGTACATTTTTCTAAGTTCTGCGTTAGATTTTTCTCTATCTTTGATACGGTTTTTATTATTATCAGACATGTAAATACCTCCTTATATAATTACTACAATGTTAATTTAACCTATATATAAAGGAGGTATTCATAAAATTTTTGGATAATCTTTTAGATGATGTATTTAAAAACTAAAATATAATGGGCTAAGCTGCCTAAGAGAACAAATATGTGAAAAATTTCATGAGCACCAAAGGTTCTCTTTTTGCCCTTTTTCTCTAAGCAGTAAATAACTGCTCCTACAGTATAGAGTATTCCACCTAAAATTAATAATGCCATACCTTGAAATGGTAATACTTTAGATAGTGGTGAAAATGCAGCAAGAGCAAGCCAACCTAAGCCTACGTAAAAGCTAGAAGACAACCATTTTGGACAATCAATCCAAAAGAATTTGAATACAATTCCTATCAGAGCTAATAGCCATACGCAAATAAATAATCCCCATCTCCAATAAGATTCTAAAGCAATGAGGCATATAGGTGTATAGGTTCCTGCAATCAGTACAAAAATCATAGAATGATCTAATTTTCTTAACATCTTAATTACACCTTCTGAAGAAACTGCTAAATGATATACAGTACTAGCTGTATATAAAAATATTAAGCTAAGACCAAAAATGACAACTCCTATCATACCTAATATGGAATTTTGTCCTATATAAATTTCTTTATAAATTAGTGCTATTAGACCAACTAATGAAACTAAAGCACCAAATAGATGAGTAAAACCACTTACAGGCTCTCTAAAATTCTTTGACATGATGTACCTCCTAATCAAAACTATCGCACGTAGTTTTTAAAACTATGTTATGTATATATTATACTATAAAATCGTAAAAGTAAACATACAATTTTAAAAAATAAATTCATTTTAGTAAATATTTTCTAGATTTCTTCATTGCTATAAAAGGAAAGATATATTATAATAACTAAAAAATTATTAATATTAATACTTAGGCATTTTCAAAAAAATAATAGACCAGTATATTAGCCTAGTTTCCATCATACTGCGTCGTCGGAACCTGCTTATAGCGCTACTATGAGTAGACCGTAGCTTCTTGTCTGATGTAAAATAGATTTTGCATCTTTAACTAACTATTTTATTTTATATACCTAAAATATACTAACATCTTTGGAGTATTATTTTATTTCACATACCTTATTATTTCTATATAAAAATAAACTAAACATAAATTTCATAAAAGGGAGAAAAATATGGATTATAATAGAGAAGATATATTAAAATTACTGGAGGAATTAAATCTTAATGAGCATATTGAACCTAAAGAAATACCATCAATTGATTTATATATGGATCAAGTTATAACATTATTTGAAAGTAATTTATCTAATTCAAAACGATATGATGAAGATAAACTTTTAACTAAAACTATGATAAATAACTACACAAAAGATAAGCTTTTAATCCCAGCTAAAAAGAAAAAGTATTCTAAAAATCATATAATATTAATGATTCTTATATATAATTTAAAGCAAAATTTAAGTATTTTAGATATAAAATCACTATTTAATGATATGGTGGTTAATTTGCAGCAGGAAGAGGCGGAAAAGATTAATCTAGAGGAAATCTATAAAAAGTTTTTACATATAAAAGATCTTCAGACCATTGAAGCAGAAGATCAAATAAATAATTTAATTTCAAAAGTTGAAGAGCAGCTATCTGATAAAGGTGATGAGGAGTATGAAAAGCTTTTAATAACTGTGCTTTGTTTAATAAATAGCGCTAATATACAAAAACGGTTAGCAGAAAAAATAATAGATAAATATTTTAGACATATTTAAAAAATAATAGATTAGCGTATTATTCTATTTCATACTATACTGTGTTGTTAGAAACAGCATATAGCGCTACTATAAGCTGAGCCCGACACATTGTACGATATAAAATATGCTGGCATCTTTAAGTTATTATTTTCTTTCAGATTCCTCAAATAAAACCTGTAATTATTTTACAGGTTTTATTTAATTAAAGAATTAACTTTAAATTCTGCGTAATCCTCTACTATATTTTCTAGCTTTTTAATATGTTGGATTTGTGCTTCTTTAAGTTTCTTTTTCCTTATATCTCTATCTTTTCTTTCTTCTATTCTTTTCTTTCTATCAGCATCATTACTTATGTCTTTTTTATTTGCTTCTTCTATAGCATCATTTAAATGCTGATCTATATTTTCAGTTTTTTCTATAACTTTATTGTTTATTTTTTCTAATCTATTTTCAAGTTTTCCACTATATTTATCAAATAATTGAGAATTTTTGTTTTTTATTGCCTTTTCTATATTTTCATCTTTTATATCATTATCTTTTTTCTTAGATGAATTTACCTCGGTTTTAAGTATATTTATTTCTCTTCTAAGTGAGCCTTTGGCATTATTCATAATAGTAGCATGTGTATGCATATTACTAGCATTGATTAGGCTGTTTGTAATAATACTTTCTTTACTTTTGTCAATTTTTTGAGACTCTTTTAGTTTTTCTATTTGTTTCTTCTGAATTTCCTTGTCGATATTTTGAATTTGCTTATTTATTTCTTTAATTTTTTCCATATCTAAAGAGCTATTCCCTTTATCTAATGAAAGTTGTTGCATAAGGGTAGTTTTTTGATCTTCTAAGGCTCTAATTTCACTATCAATAGGGGATGAAGTTTTAGTTGTGGATGTAAAAATTTTATCTAATCCTTTTATGTTCATATTGTAACCACTCCAATTAATTCTTTTTCATATTACTTATCGTAAAAGTTTTCAATAACTTTAATAAAAGAGTTATATTTTGGAAGTGAACTTTACATTTATATTTTATTTGGAAAATGAGAGAGAAACTTTACTAATAAAAGGTATAGATTCCCATAAATAAATATATATTTTAATATAAGGTATCTTAAAAAAAGAATAATCTAGCAGGTTAACCTATTTTTTATATGGTCTTTTATCAGAAAACACAATAGGATCACTATTAGTGAAGATTAACGGCTTATAGAATAGAAAAGAGAGGAACATTTTTAACTTGTTATTTTATTTCGGATATCTAAGAAAAATTTTATATGAGGAGAGAGTTAAATGACTATAAAAGTAGATATATTTTCAGGTTTTTTAGGTGCAGGAAAGACTATGTTAATTAAAAAGCTAGTTAGTGAGAGTTTATATAAAGAAAAAATAGTGATTATTGAAAATGAATTTGGTGAAGTTGGAATTGATGGAACTATATTAAGAAAAGCTAATATTGAAGTTAAAGAAATAAATGCAGGATGTATCTGTTGTAATATATCAGGAGATTTTAAAAAGGCACTTGTAGAAGTTTGTAGCAAATTTAATCCAAATAGGGTGATAATTGAACCATCAGGAGTAGGTAAGCTTTCAGAAATAATTTCAATAATTAATTCTAAGGAATTAAAGAGTATTGCAAAACTAAATATGGTTATAACTGTAATTGATGTATTTAAATATAAGATGTATGTAGAAAACTTTGGAAAGATATATAAAGACCAAATTCAAAATGGAAAAACTTTAGTTTTAAGTAGAACAGGTCAGGCAGAAGAAAACTTAATAAACTCAATATTAAAAGGCATAAACACTATTAATCCAAAAGCTACCATAATAATTACACCATGGGAGAAATTAAGAGGAGAAAGAATAGTTGAAATTAGTGAAAAGGCTATCGAGAACAATTTAAAAGAAATAGATTTAATTACTAAACCAACAAAAGATATAAAAGCTATAAATAAAAATTTCCATTCAGCCTATAATACCTTTGAAAGCTTTGGAACTGTAACTGCAAGGAAGTTTAAAGAAAGTGAGTTATTAACTTTATTAAAAAAATTAGATGATGAAAACTATGGACAAGTATTAAGAGCTAAAGGAATTTTAGAACTTGAAAATAATAAGTGGATTCAGTTTGATTATGTACCTGAAGAATTACAAATTAGAAATACTACTCCGGATTTTTCAGGGAGGTTATGTATTATAGGAGCTAATTTAAAAAAAGAGAACTTAAAAAAACTATTTAAACTTTAGTAGGTGAAAATATGTTAAAAACCAATATTGAAATAGTAACGGGCTTTATTTCATCAGGGAAAACTAATTTTATAAATGCACTGCTTTGTAGTACTTTAATGAGCAGTGAAAAAGTAATAGTAATTCAATGTGAAAAAGGTAATAGTGCTATTAAGGAAGAGTTCTTAAAAAATAAAAATTTGAGGATAAGACAAATAGAGTTTGATGATTTAAAGGAAGAACTATTAATAAAATATATTAAAGGGTTTAAGCCATATAGAATAATAATTGAACATAATAGTATGGAGAATATAAGCTCTTTAATTGAAAAGTTGAATTCCAAAAAGCTTTCTAAAATAAGTAGTGTTACCACTATATTTAATATAATAGATGGTAGAAACTTTTTATTATACTTGTATAATATGGAAGGGGTCATTGTTCCAACTTTAGAAAGGGCAAACCTAATAATTATTAACAATATAGGAGAATTAGGTGAAGATGAAAAGAAAAAATTGTTAACTGCTATAGAAAAAATAAATAATCATGGATTTATATTGCCAGTTAATAAAAGTGAGGATCTTAAAAAAGAATTAGAGAATTTTAGTAAATTGGATAGAGGAATGACTAAAAAAATATCATTATTTTTAAAGAATAAAGACTATTAGTTCCATAATCTATAAGGAGTAAGAAAATGATAAATAATAAAGATATATTTTTTACAATATTTATAAGCATAGTTTTAGAAGCGTTACCCTTTATAATATTAGGTTCTTTTATAGCAGCAATAATTCAAATTTATGTGTCAGAGGATACAATAAAAAGAATAATCCCTAAAAATAAACTTTTAGGAACAATAATTGCAGCTTTATTAGGAATAATTTTTCCACTATGTGAATGCGCTACTGTTCCTATTACTAGAGGACTAATTAAAAAAGGTGTACCATTTAATATAGCTATAACTTTTATGTTAGCTGCACCAATTGTAAATCCTATAGTGCTTACTTCTACTTATTATGCATTTAAAGACATGCCTTATATGGTAATGTTAAGAGGGGGAATAGGATTTTTAGTAGCTATAACTATAGGATTGTTAATAGAGGGTTTGATAGATAAAGATAAAGTTATAAAGGATAATGGCACTAGTAATTTCTGTAGCTGTGGATGTAATGATTATATATTTTATAATAATGGCAAAATATCAAATATATTAAATCATTGTTCAGCTGAATTGCGTAATATAGGTGGAATGCTTATAATTGGGGCATTAATATCAGCAGCTTTTCAAAGTTCTATACCTAGAAATTATTTATTAATGGTTGGTGAAAACAGTATTTTATCTATAATTGCAATGGGAGCTTTTGCTTTTATAATTTCACTCTGCTCAGAAGCAGATGCTTTTATAGCAAGTAGTTTTATAAATCAATTTTCTCTAGGGTCTATTGTAGTATTTTTAATTTTAGGACCTATGATAGACATAAAAAATGTATTTATGTTAAGTAGTGGTTTTAAAAAAGGATTTATTATAAAACTTCTCCTATTAATTTTTGCAGTATGCTTCGTTAGTGGATGTCTAGTAAACATTTTTATTGCAGGGAGGGTGGTATAAATGAAAAAGTTTAATTTGAATGAAGTAATTTGGTTTTTGATTTTATTATCTTTCAGCTTATCTTTGTCAAACTTGATATATACTAAAAGAATTTTTAGTTTTATCCATCCTAACATGGTTAAATATATGTATTTTGTACTAGCATCTCTTATAATTTTAGATTTATTTCAATTTAAAAAAATATTTACTATAGAAAAAAGAGAGAAGATAAAGTACTCTTATATCTTATTTGTTATTTTATTAATATCTATACCACTAGTAAAAACTGATACAATAAATAGCAGTATGGCAAATTTAAAGGGATATAAATATTTTAAGAGCAATAATAGCGAATACTCTTCTTTTAATAGTTTACAAAATATTGATTTAAAAGAAAAAATTGAAATAGATGAAAAAAACTTTATGAAGACTTTTGAGGAAATTGTTAATAATTTAGATTATTATGAAGGAAAGAAAATAGTAGTGGAGGGCTTTGTTTATAAGAATACTAGTTTTGAAAATCAACAGTTTTTATTGTCTAGACCAGTGATGAATTGTTGTGCAGCAGATGCAGAAATTTATGGTATATTATGTGAATATGATAAGGCTGATAAGTTGCAAAAGGATAGCTGGGTAAGAGTTGAAGCTACTATTCATAACATTATAAGTAAATATGATAGAGAAGTATTTAATTCACCATTATTAAAGGTAATTTTAATAGAACAAGTTAAAAAACCTATAGTTGAATATGTTTATCCTAAATAAGTCTTAAAATTAAGGCTTATTTTTATTTAGGGCATCTTTTGAAGGAAAATATGGAAAAAATACGAATAAATTTGGATAGTATATTTTTTGCCAATTTAAAGAAAATAAAATATTAAAAATTTTTAAAGGTTACAGAGGGATTTAAAAGAAACTGTAAAAGTTTAATAAAATCTTTTAATAACTAGTGCGAATTAAGAGGAAGAGATGATTGTAATAGTCAAAAAATTAACAAATAATTTTCTAAATGTTGCAATTTTAAAGAAAACGTTTAAATGACGGATGGATTATAAAAAAATAATACAATTCATATAAATAGGAATAATTAAGGATTTAAGCGCATAATAATTATAAAATATTTCTTTAGGTGATGATATGGAATAGAAGTTAAAATTCTTAGAATGAAATTAATAAATTGTTAAATTGCATTTTAAACGCTATCTTGATAACATTATTGTAAGATTTTTATAAGGAGGTAGTATTATGGATCAGAATCGTAGAGAGAATTGGGGAACGAAACTTGGCCTCATTCTAGCTATGGCAGGAAACGCTATAGGGCTAGGAAACTTCTGGAGATTTCCTTATCAAGCAGCTAAAAATGGTGGGGGAGCATTTATGCTTCCGTATATATTTGCATTGTTAGTAATGGGGATTCCTGTAATGCTCGTTGAATGGATGCAAGGAAGAATTGGAGGAAGGTATGGTCATGGCACTGTTGGATACATGGCTTACTTACAATCAAGAGACAGATTAAAGCCTAAAAAAGCAATATTCTTAGGAGCTTTATGTGGAGCTTTTGCTATTGCAGTAACTGTACTTGTAAATTCATATTATAATCATATAATTGGGTGGTCTCTTGGATATTCTTTCTTTACAGCCACAGGTGCCTATCAAGGTATTCAAAGTACTGGAGAATTTTTTGTTAGTTACATTCAAGATCCAGCTAAAGTTCTTGTATTTTGGCTAATAGCCCTATCAGTACTTGCCTTTGCAGTAACAAAGGGAATACAAAAAGGAATAGAAGCATGGGCAAAAATAATGATGCCATTACTATATACTTTTGGAATTATATTGATAATTAAATCGCTAACTACTGGATCGCCAGTAAATCCTGAGTGGTCAGCATTAAAGGGACTAAATTATTTGTGGAAACCAGACTGGAGTGCTCTTAATTTTCAGGCGACTTTAGCAGCTAGTGGACAGATATTTTTTACACTGTCAGTAGGAATGGGAATAATTCAAAATTATGCATCCTATGTAAGGCAAGATGATGATATAGTGCTTTCAGCATTGACTACTGTTTCTTTAAATGAGTTTGCAGAAGTAATACTAGGTGGAACTATTGCAATTCCTATTGCTTATGCATTTATGGGGCCGGATGGAATACAACAGAGTATAGGATTATCCTTTATCGCACTTCCTAATGTATTTATGAACATGTCAGGAGGACAAATAATTGGTGCACTATGGTTCTTGCTATTATTCTTTGCTGGTTTTACATCTGCAATAGCAATGTATAATTATTTAACTACAATCTTCTCAGAAGATATGGGACTTTCAAGAAAAGCTGCTTCTTTTGCAGTATTTGCATTATACATTATAGTAGGATTACCTGTGGGATTAGAGCCAATTTTAACAAAGACGGATGTAATGGCATATTTTACTGAAATAGATAATTGGGTAGGTTCATATTTATTAGTTATAGTTGGACTCTTGGAGGTTATAATTACCGGTTGGATTATGAAAGAAGATTTTACAGAAGGAATTAACAATGGTTCTTATTGGAAGCTTCCACGATGGGTATATACTGTTGTTATAAGGTTTGTAACTCCAATAACTATACTTGTAGTTCTTATTGGATCCACATTTAACTATATAAGAGATGGATATTTTAGATTGATTCCAAGCTTTGTTGAAAGCACACCGAATCTTGTACCATGGGTAAATGGTGCTAGACTGGTTATATTAGGAGTTTTAATAATAGGATTTGTGGGAACTTATAGAAGTATTAAAAAGGTTTATGGAAAAGAAATTGACTCAAATAAAGTTATAGTCAAGAAAGGATTGGGGGCATAATTTATGGAAACAACAGCAATATTTTTCTTAGTATTTTTCTGGGGATGCATTTTTACGGCTATAGTAGGAACACTTTCTTCATTATTAAGACATCAAAGGGCGGAGAAATAGCCTATGGTAGCCGCATCTAAAGAGGAAAAAATTATTATTCAAAAAAAAGCTTATAATATTTCCCTTCAATTTACATTATTAAGTGCATGTCTAATAGCATTGTCGCCACAATTTTTTGGACCTATATTGGCTATAGTTTTTATACTTCCTATATATATGGCTATTAAAGGAATTAAAAACAGAAGAAAAAGTGGCTATTTAATTGCTATGGGTATAATACCTATAGCTTTAGGAGTATCAATGCTTTGGATAAGATATTTTATATATATAATTCCAAATTTAAATAAAGAAATATTAAAGCTAAGCTCAAGTATTGGATTTTACTTTGGAACTATAAAAGTAATAACATTGATATGTTCAATATTGGGTATAATTTTGTTTATATTAAGTATAACTACTTTTACATCCCTTATAAAGAATAAGAAAATTTTTAACTCAATGGTAGATAAAAAGAGATAGGTGGTGAAAAGAGATAGACGTTATGTTTATCTCTTTTGTTTTAGGTATCTTTAAAAAATATTATATATTTAATAAATATTTAGAGAGGATTAGCATATATTAGTAAAAATATTTTATTTTCCAGATTTAAATTTATTTTTAGCAATTTGGAGGTAGTTTTTATGGAAAGTAGTGCTATTTTGTTTTTAGTAGTATTTTGGGGAGCCATAGTTGGAGCAGTAGGTATAACTTTGACTTCATTGATGAAGCATCAAAAAGCTGAAAATAACTAAAGTCATGATTTCAAGATATATGTAGAAATAATATCTTATAATTAATAATTAAATTTAATATTAAACTAAATTTCATAGGAAAACTAGCTTAAGCTTAATAAATAAGTTTAAGCTGGTTTTTTAATTTGGTTTACTATATTGATATCAAAAACAATTAAGGATTAATGAATATTATTAATTTTTAATATTCATTTTTGAAGTTTAAAAATTAAATAAAACCTAGTAAATTTCATTTATTTATAATAATTTAAATAAAAAAATAAGGTTTTGAGCGTTAACAATTGTTAACAATTTGTTAATAATAGTAACATTTTACTAAAAACTACAATATGTTACATTTTATATTTGTATAATAACAACTAGAAACTGTAATTTTTTATAAGATTATGGCATGTATAATTAATTGGATTGCTATGATAAAAAATATAAATTTTAATACCTAGGTATGAATAGAAAAAATATATGCATAAAAACTTTAATTATTATTGAAAATACTAGTTTTGATAAGTCTTATAATAAACTAAAAAATAAGAAAGAGGGATTTTATGTTACTAAATGAAAATAGCTTTACAAGTGAATTACATGAATATTCACTTACACCATATCAACAGGATATTTGGATAAAGCAACAAATATATCCTAAGAATGCTCTTTACAACATTGGAGGATATATGGAAATAAAGGGAAAGATAGATTTAGATATCTTTCAGAGGTCCATAAATATATTAATAGAAGAAAATGATGCACTAAGAATAATGATTAATGAAGTTAATGGAGAACCTACTCAAAAGTTTTTATCAAAATTAAATTATACTGTACCTTTTCATGATTTTTCAGAAAAAGAGAAATCAGAGGAGTATACTTTACAGTGGCTACAATCAGAAATGATAAAACCTTTTAACCTAAATAACAATATTCTTTTTCAATTTGAATTAATAAAAGTTAATACAAATTTATATTATTGGTTTACAAAAATACATCATGTAATTGTTGATGGATGGTCAATCTCTCTTATAAACAAAAGAGTTATGAAAATATACAACAGTCTTATAAAAGGAGATCTTCCAGGAGGAGACAATTTATATTGTTATAAAAATTTAATACTAGAAAATAAAGAATATTTAAATTCTAAAGAGTATGAGAGAGATAAGATTTATTGGAAGAAAAAATTAGAAGTATTAACAGATCCTCTTATCACGAAAAAAGCAGATACAGAGAACGATATAAATAACTATATAGTAAGTTCTAGGAAAACATTAACTATAAAACGTTCAGCTTATAATAAAATAATAAAAATTAGTAAGGAAAATAATTGTTCTGCTTTTCATTTTGTTTTAGGAACAATGTTTACTTATTTTTCAAGAGTTTATGACAAAGATGAACTTATAATTGGTGTACCAGTTTTAAATAGAAGAAGTGATAAACATAAATCTACAGTAGGACTTTTTGTTAATTTATTACCATTAAAGATAAAAATTGATAATAATTTAAAATTTATAGATTTCGTTGTAAATATAAAAAAAGAATTGGTTGAAAGTTATAAACATGAGCAATTTCCTTTAGGACATATAGTTAGAGAAGTCTATAGCAATAGTGGCCATGAGAAAAACTTATTTGATGTAGTACTTTCTTATCTAAAGCATGATTATTCTCAAAAGTTTTCTGACTATGAAACAGAGTACAAGCTACTTGCGAATAGATGCGAAAGAAATGCACTAACGACTTTTGTAAGTGATTTTGGAGATGAGAAAGATATAAATATAGATTTTGATTATCAACTTAAAGTATTTGATGAGAGTTTTCCTATCGACAGTGTTATTTCACACTTTGAAAATTTATTGTATCAACTTGGTAATAACCCTTATAATCGTCTTTGTGATATAGATATTATTACAAAGGATGAAAAGAGAAAAGTTTTATATGATTTTAATAATACAAAGACTGAATATCTAAAAAATAAAACAATACATGAGTTGTTTGAAGAACAGGTGAAAAATACACCTAACAATATAGCAGTAGTATATAAAGATAAGCAGCTAACCTATAATGAATTAAATGAAAAATCCAATTATCTAGCAAAATTATTAAGGGATAAGGGAGTAAAAGTAGATACAATAGTAGGAATAATGGTAGAAAAATCTTTGGAAACGATAATTGGAATATTAGGAATATTAAAAGCAGGAGGAGCTTATTTACCTATAGATCCACAATATCCTAATAAGAGGATAAAGCACATTATAAATGATAGTAATGTAAATATAATATTAACTAAAAATTATTTTATAGAGGATATAAATTTTAATGGAGAGATAATAGAATTTGAAAATGTAATGGATTCTATTGAGGGATTACCTAATTTACCAAATATAAATAAGCCAGAGGATTTGGCTTATGTAATATATACATCAGGTAGTACTGGACAACCAAAAGGAGTTGCAGTAGAACAGAAAAATGTAGTAAGGCTTGTAAATAATACTGATTATATTAAATTTAAAGAAAATCATAGAATATTGCAAACAGGAGCAATAGTATTTGATGCTTCAACCTTTGAGATTTGGGGAGCATTACTCAATGGTTTGCCATTGCATTTAATCAGTAACGATATACTTATGAACGTAAAAAAATTAGAACAATATATTCAAGAGAATAAAATAAGTACTATGTGGTTAACGTCACCATTGTTTAATCAAATATCAAAAGAAAAACCGGAAATGTTTGAAAATCTAGAATACCTTTTGGTAGGAGGAGATGTATTATCAACTAAACATATAAATAATGTGAGAAGTAAAAATAAGAAATTAAATATTATAAATGGTTATGGACCAACAGAAAATACTACATTTTCTACATGTTTTCACATTAATAAAGATTATAAGGAAAGCATTCCTATAGGAAAACCAATAGCTAATTCTACATGCTATGTTCTAAATAAATATGAGAGGTTGCAGCCTATAGGGGTTTATGGAGAACTATATGTAGGTGGTGATGGATTAGCTAGGGGATATATAAATAACGAAGAACTTACTAAAGAAAAATTTATAGCTGACCCTTTTATAAAGGGAGAAAGAATTTATAAAACCGGTGATTTAGTGAGATGGTTGCCAGACGGGAATATAGAATTTCTGGGAAGAATAGATCACCAGGTGAAAATTAGAGGATTTAGGATAGAACTAGGAGAGATAGAATCGAAACTCTTAAAAAATGAAAAAATAAAAGAATCAGTAGTTATAGCTAAAGAAGATGAAGATGGTAATAAATATATTTGTGCCTATATATTAGGAGCCGTGAATTTTACTGTTAAAGAATTAAGAAATTATCTTTTAAAAGAGTTACCAGAATATATGATACCGTCATATTTTATACAACTAGAAAAAATGCCTTTAACATCAAATGGAAAAATAGATAGAAAGAGATTGCCAGAACCAGAAGGCGAAATAGATACAGGAGTAGAGTATGAAGGAGCAAGGGATGAAATTGAAAAGAAACTAGTAGAAATATGGAAAGATGTATTAAATGTTGAGCGGGTAGGAATAAATGATAACTTCTTTGAAATAGGGGGACATTCTTTAAAAGCTACATCTCTTGTAAATAAAATATGTAAAGAGTTAAATGCAGAAATTTCCTTGGGAGAAATATTTAGAAATACTACTATAAAAAGTCTTGGAAAACATATAAGGAATTTAGATAAAAGTATATATTCATCAATAGAGAATGTAGAAGAAAGCGAGCATTATGCACTATCCTCAGCACAAAAGAGAATGTATATACTAAACCAAATTGAAGATGTAGGGGTAAGCTATAACATACCAATGATAATGACAATAGAAGGTAAATTAAATACCAGTCAATTTGAAAAAACAATAAAAGAACTTGTAAAAAGACATGAGTCCTTTAGAACAGCTTTTGAGTTAATAGAAGGTGAACCAGTACAAAAAGTATATGAAGAGGTAGATTTTAAAATAATCTATGATGAATTAAGAGAAGATAGAATAAAAAATAAAATAGAGGAATTTATACAACCATTCGATCTTAGTAAAGCGCCACTGTTAAGAGTAGAACTCCTAAAACTATCAAAAAATAAACATTTATTTATGATGGATACTCACCATATAATATCAGATGGAATATCAATGAGAATATTTATAAAAGAATTTATTAGCCTATATGAAGAGAAGAAATTGCCAAAGGTTAGGATACAATATAAAGATTTTTCACATTGGCAAAATAACATATTAAAAACTAAAATCGTTGAAAAACAAAAAGAATATTGGTTAAACAAATTTAATGATGAAATACCTGCATTAAATATGCCAACAGACTATACAAGGCCTGCTGTAAGAAGTTTTGATGGTGATGTAGTGAATTTTGAAATAGAAAAAGAATTAGTAGAAGAGATAAATAAACTTGCAGCTAAAACAGAGACAACCTTATATATGATATTACTAGGAGCTTATAATGTATTGTTATCTAAATATACAGGTCAGGAAGATATAGTTGTAGGAACACCAGTGGCTGGTAGGAGACATTCTGATTTAGATAATATAATAGGAATGTTTGTAAACACTATTGCAATGAGGAATTATCCTAAAGGAGAAAAAGGTTTTAGGGAATTCTTAGAAACAGTTAAGGAAACAGCATTAGAAGCATATGAAAATCAAGATTATCAATTTGAAGAATTAATTAGCCAATTAGATATAGCTCGAGATCTTAGTAAGAATCCATTATTTGATGTGATGTTTACACTCCAAAATATTGATATAGGGAATATAGAAATTGAAGGATTAAAATTTAGTCCACATGAATTTGAAAATAAAATATCCAAGTTTGATATTACATTAAGCGCTATTGAATTAAAGGATAAAATAATTTTTAGCTTAGAGTATTGTACAAAGCTTTTTAAAAGGGAAACTATAGAAAGATTATCAAAACATTATGTAAATATACTAAAAGAGGTAACAAATAATGTAGAAATAAAGTTATCAGAAATAGAGATTTTATCACAGGAAGAGAAAAAACAGTTAATTTATGATTTTAATAACACAAAGACTAAATATCCAAAAGATAAAACAATACATGAGTTATTTGAAGAACAGGTAAAAAATACACCTAATAATATAGCAATAGTATATGAAGATAAACAGTTAACCTATAGTGAATTAAATAAAAAATCAAATTATTTAGCAAGAGTATTAAGGGATAAGGGTGTAAAAGCAGATACAGTAGTAGGAATAATGGTGGAAAAGTCCTTAGAAATGATAATTGGAATATTAGGAATATTAAAAGCTGGAGGAGCTTATTTACCTATAGATACAGAGTATCCTCAGCACAGAATAAAGCACAATATAAATGATAGTAATGCAAAAGTGTTACTAAGTAAAAGTTATTTTATAGATGGAATGGATTTTAGTGGAGAAATAATAGATATAGAAAATTTAATAAATTCTGTTGAGGAATTACCTAACCTACCAAATATAAATAAGCCGGAAGATTTAGCTTATATAATATATACATCAGGTAGTACTGGTAAGCCAAAAGGAGTTGCAGTAGAGCAGAAAAATGTAGTAAGGCTTGTAAAAAACACTAACTATATAAAGTTTAAAAGAAATCATAAAATATTACAAACAGGTGCAATAGCATTTGATGCTTCAACCTTTGAAATTTGGGGGGCATTACTCAATGGATTGCCATTGTATTTAATTAATAATGATGTACTTATGAATGTAAAAAAATTAGAACAATTTATTCAAAAGAATAAAATAAGCACTATGTGGTTAACATCACCATTATTTAATCAAATATCAAAAGAAAAACCAGAAATATTTGAAAAACTAGAATATTTATTGGTAGGAGGAGATGTATTATCCACTAAACATATAAATAATGTGAGAAGTAAAAATAAAAAAATAAATATTATAAATGGTTATGGACCAACAGAAAACACTACATTTTCTACATGTTTTCACATCAATAAGGACTATGAGGAAAACATTCCTATAGGAAAACCAATAGCTAATTCTACATGTTATGTATTAAATAAACATAGAAGATTACAGCCAGTAGGAGTTTATGGAGAACTATATGTAGGCGGTGACGGGTTAGCTAGAGGATATATAAATAATAAAGAACTTACTAAAGAAAAATTTATAGATAATCCTTTTATAAAGGGAGAAAGAGTTTATAAAACTGGTGATTTAGTAAGGTGGCTAGAGGATGGAAATATAGAATTTTTAGGAAGAATAGACCATCAAGTGAAAATAAGAGGATTTAGAATAGAACTTGGTGAGATAGAATTACAACTTTTAAAAAATGAAAAAATAAAAGAAGCAGTAGTAATAGCTAAAGAAGATGATGGAGGTAATAAATATATTTGTGCTTATATAGTAGGAACGGTGAAATTTAACGTTAAAGATTTAAGAGAATATCTTTTAAAAGAGCTACCAGAATATATGATACCGTCATATTTCCTCCAATTAGAAACAATGCCTTTAACATCAAATGGAAAAATAGATAGAAAGAGATTACCAGAACTAGAAGGGGAAATAAATACAGGAATAGAGTATGAAGCGCCAAGGAATGAAATTGAAGAAAAATTAGTGGAAATATGGAAAGATATATTAAATGTTGAGCAGATAGGAATAAATGATAACTTTTTTGAAATAGGAGGACATTCCTTAAAAGCTACATCTCTTGTAAATAGAATATGGAAAGAATTAAATATAGAGATTTCATTAAAAGAAATATTTAAAGATGCTACTATTAAAGGTCTTGCTGATTACATTGTGAATATAGAAAACAAAGAAACATCAATATTAACAAATGAAACTGATCTTTTAAAATTGGAAGAATTGTTAAATGAAGTAGAAGATTTAGATGATGATAATGTATTGGGCTTAATATTATAATTATTTAAATTTATTCAAGCATATTGAAAAATAACTAGTCAGCATGAGTATGATAGCGTATTTTGAGATATATAGTTGTTGGAACTAATTGATATAGCATTATCAATAAAATCAAGCGTACTGTTAATACAAAATACTTTATACATCTTTGACTAGTTATTTTATTTGAAATGCTTAAAATTATAAATTTACACTGAGTTAAATTTTTATTATCTGTAATTGTAGAATAAGCAATCAACTATAAATGATTTGAGCATAAGGAGGAGCTAATAAAGATGAATGATTTATTAAAAAGAATTTCAAAACTACCACCTGAAAAGTTGAAACTTTTGGAGAAGCGCCTTAAGGAAAATAATATAGATATTAATCAAAATATTTTAGATATTAAAGAAAATAAATTTGAATCAATAGAACCTGTAGAAGATAGAAATTATTATTTGTTGTCATCTGCACAAAAAAGAATGTATATACTGGATCAAATTGAAAATGTAGGTATAAGTTATAATATACCAATGATAATGACAATTGAAGGAAATCTAAATATAAATCAATTTGAAAAAACAATGAAAGAACTTGTAAGAAGGCATGAATCCTTTAGAACAGCCTTTCAGGTAGTGGATGGTGAACCAGTACAAAAAATATATAAAAATATAGAGTTTGAGATAGCACATAGCGAAGCAAGAGAAGATGAGATAAAGAGCAAAATAGAGGGATTTGTAGAGCCATTTGATCTTAGTAAAGCACCACTTCTAAGAGTAGAGCTCATAAAATTATCAACAAACAAACATCTATTTATGATGGATACTCATCATATAATATCAGATGGAGTATCAACAGGAATATTTATAAAGGATTTTATTAGTTTGTATAAAGGTAAGGAATTACCAGACCTTAGTATACAATATAAGGATTTTTCACAGTGGCAAAACAATATATTAAAAACTAAATCTATTGAAAAACAAAAACGGTATTGGCTAGACAAATTTAGAGGAGAAGTACCTGTATTAAACATGCTAACAGACTATAGAAGACCTAACATAAAGAGTTTTGAAGGTGATGTAGTAAAATTTGAAATAGAAAAGGAATTAGTAGAAGATATAAATAAACTTGCAGCTAAAACAGGTACAACCTTATATATGATATTACTAGGAGCTTATAATGTATTGCTATCTAAATATACAGGTCAGGAAGATATAGTTGTAGGAACACCAGTAGCTGGTAGGGCTCATTCTGATTTAGATAATATAATAGGAATGTTTGTAAATACCGTTGCAATGAGGAATTATCCTAAAGGAGAGAAAAGCTTTAGAGAATTCTTAGAAACAGTTAAAGAAACATCACTAGAAGCATATGAAAATCAAGATTATCAATTTGAAGAGTTAATTAGTCAGTTAGATATAACTCGAGATCTTAGTAAGAACCCATTGTTTGATGTGATGTTTACACTCCAAAACATTGATATAGAAAATATAGAAATTGACCAATTAAAATTTAGACCATATGAATTTGAAAATAAAGTATCTAAATTTGATATTACATTAAGTGCTATTGAATCAAAGGAAAAGATAACTTTTGATTTACAATATTGCACGAAACTCTTTAGAAGAGAAACTATAGAAAGATTATCAAAACATTATATAAATATACTAAAAGAGGTAACAAATAATGCAGAAATTAAATTATCAGAAATAGAAATTTTATCTAAAGAGGAGAAAGATAAGCTGCTTTATGATTTTAATAGTGATAAAATTGAATATCCTAAAGATAAAACCATACATGAACTATTCGAAGAACAAGTAAAGAGGACTCCTCACAATATAGCAGTAATATATGAAGACAAACAATTAACCTATGACGAGTTAAATATGAAAGCAAATAAGCTGGCGAGAGTATTGAGAAAAAAAGGAGTTAAAGCTGATTCTATAGTAGGAATAATGGTAGAAAGATCTTTGGAAATGATAGTAGGAATATTAGGAATATTAAAAGCAGGAGGGGCGTATTTACCTATAGATCCGGACTATCCAAAAGAAAGAGTGGAGTATATCCTAAAAGATAGTAAAAGTAAATTATTATTAATTAGGAAAAAAAGTTCAAATAATATAGATTTTTTAGGAGAAACTATAGATTTACTAGATGAAGAATTATATAGATGTGAAAGAAATAATTTAGAAAGAATAAATAATTCTAAGAGTTTAGCGTATATTATATACACTTCAGGTTCAACTGGAAATCCTAAAGGGGTAATGGTAGAACATAAAAGCGTAATTAATACACTAGTATGCATGGAGAAAAAATATCCCTTAGGACATGAAGATACTCACTTGTTAAAAACCAAATTTACATTTGATGTGTCAGTAAGTGAACTATTTGGTTGGTTTGTAGGAAGTGGTAAGCTTGTAATAATGAGTAGTAATGAAGAAAAGGATATAAGTGCTATTATTAATTTAATAGAGAAACATAAAGTAACACATATTAATTTTGTACCAGCTATGCTAAATCTGTTTATGGAAAGTATAGGAGATGATTTAGATAAAATAAATAGTTTAAAATATGTGTTTGCTGCAGGAGAGGAATTAAAAACAGATATAGTTTCTAATTTTTATAGTAAGTTTAATACTATAAGATTAGAAAATTTATATGGGCCAACAGAAACTAGTATCTATTCATCTAGATATTCAGTAGATAAAAATTTAAAATATATTAGTATACCTATAGGGAATCCTATTGAAAATACTCAAATATATATTATGAATAATAATCAACTAGCACCAATAGGCGTTGCAGGGGAATTATGCATATCAGGAGATGGCCTAGCAAGAGGATATTTAAACAAGCCAGAATTAACTGCAGAAAAGTTTATAGAAAATCCCTATAAGTCAGGTGAAAGAATATATAAAACTGGTGATTTAGCAAGATGGTTACCAGACGGAAATATAGAATTTTTGGGAAGAATAGATCATCAAGTGAAGATAAGAGGATTTAGAATAGAGCTTGGTGAGATTGAAGCACAACTTCTAAAGAAGGAAAAGATAAACGAATCAGTAGTAATAGCTAGAGAAGATGAAGGTAGTAATAAATATATTTGTGCTTATATAGTAGGAACGAGAAATTTTACTGTTAAAGAATTAAGAGAATGTCTTTTAAAAGAGTTACCAGAATACATGATACCATCATATTTCGTACAGTTAGAAGTAATGCCATTAACACCAAATGGAAAAATAGATAGAAAGAGATTACCGAGGCCTGAAGGCGCAATGGATATAGGTATAGAGTATGAAGGCGCAAGAGATGAAATTGAAGAGAGTTTAGTAAAAATATGGGGAGATATATTAAAGGTCGATGTGATAGGAATAAATGATAACTTCTTTGAACTAGGAGGACATTCTTTAAAAGCTATGTCTCTTGTAAATAAGATATGCAAAGAGTTAAATGTAGAAATTTCTTTGGGAGAAATATTTAGAAACTCTACTATAAAGAGTCTTGGAGAGTATATAAGAAATTTAGATAAAAGTATATATTCTACAATAGAAATTGTAGAGGAAAAGGAATATTATCCATTATCCTCTGCACAAAAAAGAATGTATATACTAAATCAAATTGAAAATGCAGGTATAAGTTATAATATGCCGATGATAATGACAATTAAAGGTGAATTAAATATAAATCAGTTTGAAAAGGCAATGCAAGAACTTGTAAGAAGGCATGAATCTTTTAGGACAGCTTTTGAATTAATAGAAGGTAGACCAGTACAAAAAATATATAAAAATGTGGAGTTTGAAATAGTTTATAGTGAATTAATAGAAGGTGAAATAAAAGATAAAATAGAGAATTTTATACAACCATTTGATCTTAGCAAAGCACCGCTTTTAAGAGTAGAGCTGATAAAACTATCAAAAAATAATCATTTATTTATGATGGATACTCATCACATAATATCAGATGGAATATCAACAGGAATATTTATAAAAGAATTTATTGCATTATATGAAAATAAAAAATTACCAAAGTTAAGAATACAATATAAGGACTTTTCACAGTGGCAAAATAATATATTAAAAACTGAATCTATTAAAAAACAAAAAGAATATTGGCTAGATAAATTTAAAGATGAAATACCTGTATTAAATATGCCAACAGACTATATGAGACCTTCTACGAAAAGTTTTGAGGGCAATTTAATAAAATTTGAAATAGAAAAGGAATTAAAAGAAGATATAAATAAACTTGCAGCTAAAACAGGGACAACTTTATATATGGTATTACTAGGAGCATATACCGTCCTATTATCCAAATATACAGGTCAGGAAGATATAGTTGTAGGAACACCAGTAGCAGGCAGGGCACATTCTGATTTAGATAATATAGTAGGAATGTTTGTAAACACCATCGTAATGAGGAATTATCCTAAAGGAGAGATGAGCTTTAAGGAATTCTTAGAAAAAGTTAAGGATACTGCATTAGAAGCATATGAAAATCAAGATTACCAATTTGAAGACCTAATTAGCAATTTAGATATAAATAGAGATTTTAGCAAGAATCCATTATTTGATGTGATGTTTACATTGCAAAATATGGACATGGAGAATATAGAAATTGATGGATTAAAATTTAGTTCATATGAGTTTAAAAATAGGATATCTAAATTTGATATTACATTAAGTGCTATTGAAACAAAGGAAAAGATAATTTTTAATTTAGAGTATTGTACAAAACTTTTTAAAAGAGAAACCTTAGAAAGATTATCAAGGCACTATGTAAATATACTAAAAGAAGTAGTAAATAATATAGAAATTAAATTATCGGAAATAGAAATGCTATCAGAAGAAGAAGAGAAACAGCTGCTTTATGATTTCAATGCTACAAATGCTAAGTATCCTGAAGATAAAACTATATATGAACTATTTGAAGAACAGGTAAAAAATACTCCTAACAATATAGCAGTAATATGTGAGGAGAATAAGCTAACCTATAGGGAATTAAATGATAAAGCAAATAAGTTGGCAAGAGCATTAAGGGAGTGTGGAGTCAAGGCTAATTCTGTAGTCGGAATAATGTTAGAAAGATCTTTAGATATGATAGTGGGGATAATTGGCATATTAAAATCTGGAGGAGCATACTTACCTATTGAATTAGAGTATCCTAAAGATAGAATAGAATATATGATACAAGATAGTAAAGTGGATATATTACTTACTCGTCACAAATTGTTAAAAAAAATAACTTACAGTGGAGAAGTATTAGATATAGATGGTGAAAAAATTAATTCACAGAGTGAAGAAAATTTGAAGAAAGTAAATACTTCACGAGATTTAGCATATATTATTTATACTTCTGGATCTACTGGAAAGCCAAAAGGAGTAATGATAGAGCATAAAAGCGTTACAACTATGCTTCAATGGAGAAGAAAAGAATATAAGTTAAATTCTGTGGATAGTGTGCTTCAGTTATTTTCTTATGCTTTCGATGGGTTTGTAACAAGTTTTTATACACCAATTATCTCTGGAGCAAAAGTAGTTATTTTAAGTGACATTGAAGCAAAAGATGTTTTTGTGATAAAAGATAAAATATTAACACATAATATTACACATTTTATAACAGTACCATCTATGTGCTTAGCAATAATGGATTCTTTAACTACAGAAGAAGCAAAAAGTTTAAGGATAATAACATTAGCGGGAGAAAATCTAACTTCTAAGGTTGTTGAAAAATGTAAAAGTGTTAACAAAGAAATTGAAATAGTTAATGAATATGGACCAACTGAAAATAGTGTAGTTACAACAATTATGAGAAATGTTGATGCAAATAAAAAAATAACAATAGGCAAACCAAGAGATAATACAAGAATATTTATAGTAGATAAAAATAATAAAGTTCAACCAATAGGGGTAGCAGGGGAACTATGTATATCTGGAGATGGTATTGCAAGGGGATACTTGAATAAACCAGACTTAACAAGAGAAAAGTTTATATTAAACCCATTCGACCCAAATATAAGAATGTACAAAACGGGAGATTTAGCAAGATGGTTGTCAGATGGAAATATAGAATTTTTAGGAAGAATAGATCATCAAGTAAAAATAAGAGGATTTAGAATAGAATTAGGTGAGATAGAATCACAGTTGTTAAAAAATAAAAAAGTAAGGGAAACAGTAGTAATATCTAGAGAAGATAAAAATAATAACAAGTATATTTGTGCTTATATAGTTGGGGATAATGAAATTAATACTCAAGAATTGAGAGGATATCTTTCAAAAGAGCTACCAGAGTATATGATACCATCATATTTTGTACAACTAGAAAAAATACCAGTAACGCCAAATGGAAAGGTTGATATAAGAGCATTAGAGCAATATGATAAATTTATTGACATAGGTACAGTATATGAGGCACCAAGAAACTTTATAGAAGCTAAAATGGCCTCTGTATGGGAGGAAATACTAGGAATAGAAAGAATAGGAGTAAAAGATAATTTCTTTGACTTAGGTGGAGATTCTATTAAAGCAATTCGTATTGTATCTAAATTAATTGTTGATTTTGAAATAAAAATAAATGATATTTTTGAATGCAAAACTATATCTCAGTTGTCTAAAAAAGTATCTTTTAAGAAAAATAATCTTAAGATGAAAATTGATTCTTTTAAAGAAGTAGCAGTTACTTTAGAAAGTTCAAACAACAGTTCAATTTTTGATAAAAAGTTAAATAGTAGTATTATGACTTATCGAGAGCTAAATAAAGCATATGATCAAATTCATGTTATTAAAAAAAGAAAGTACAAAAATATTTTCTTAACAGGAGCAACAGGATATTTAGGTATGCATATTCTACATGAATTATTGAATAGTGATGATGTAACAATTCATTTACTTATAAGAGGGAAAAATAAAGAAGAAGCAGAAAAAAAATTAATGAAAAATTTTGAATTATATTTTGGAAGTAATATATATGAGGTTTATTCAGATAAGATATCCATAATAAACGGAGATATAACAAAGTATAATTTTGGGTTGGAAAAAGAAATATATGAAGTTTTAGCTGAAACTGTAGATTGTATTATTAATTCTGCTGCTAATGTAAAGCACTATGGTCATTATGAGGATTTTTATGATGTGAATGTAAAGGCTGTTGAAGGGTTGATAGAATTTGCTAAATTTGGCCAAAAGAAAGATTTAAATCACATTTCAACTATTAGTGTAGGGTCAGAAAAAGCAGATAAGGGAGATATGTTATTTAGTGAATATAACGATGAATTAGAAAGCCATATTGATAACTATTATATAAAGACTAAAATTGAAGGAGAAAGAGTTGTCTTAAAGGCAAGAGAAGATGGTATTAATACCAATATATTTAGAGTAGGCAATATTGTTTTTAATTCAAGAACAGGGGTATTCCAAAAAAATATAGATGAGAATGCTTTTTATTCACAGCTAAAATCCTATATAAATTTAGAAGCAATGCCAAAAATAAATTCAAGTTATGATTTTTCCTTTGTTGATTATGTAAGTAGGGCAATTATTTTGTTATATGATAGAGCAGATTTAAAAAATGAAATATATCATATATTTAATCCTAATTCTGTAACTCCAATTCTAATAGGGGATTTATTAAATAAATTAGGTCTTTCAATTGAAATGAAGTCCTTTGAAGATTTTTTAGAATATGTATATGATAACTATAATAGAGAGGATTTAAGAGAGCATATAGACAATTTCTTAGTACACTCTAATATATTGAACAATGAAGAGAATAAAGCCTTTGTAAGTATATGTGAAAAAACTCAAATATTACTTAAGCAAGCAGACTTCGTATGGCCAAGCTTAAATTTAGAGCATATGAATAAAATGATAGATTATTGTAGAAAAGTTAATTTTTTAGAATGATAATATACTATTATAATTTAGCAATTTTTATAGAAAAGTTGTTTGAATTTTATTTTACTATGTGGTAAGAATAGATAAACAAATTATTTAAAAGAATAGTGAAAAATATTGAAGTATTGGAAGATTTCTTAAATTTAAAGAAAGAGGAAGATATAATTTATAACTAATTAAAAACTTCTTCTGTTATTTTTCTAAGAGCAATAATGCTGCAAAAATAACAGAAGAAGTTTAATTATATTTTTATTATTTTTCTTTAAAGATTAATATAGATAAAGAAGTTAATTCAAAAAAATTTATTTACTTTAGTGGAAGGTTCGAAGAAAAACTTGTTACTGTCCACTTATCATTATAATTGCTTAATTTAAGATGTCCAGACATAGGAACTTCTTCACTAGATTCATTTTCAAAAGATTTTTTTATTAGAGTTCCAGTATATTCGTAATCATAGATACCTTCTTCAGAAGAATTAACTTTAATTAAAGTAACATCTTTTACTTCTAGTGTATATTTGTCTCTATGAGAACTCTCAAGTTGAGAAATTATAATTTTTTCGCTAATTGTTATTAAATATAAATTCTCTTCAAAATAATCCTTAATAGGGCTATGTAATTTATCAGCAGATTCTGCACTAGTTACCCCATCTATGCCGAGCTTTGCATATAGATCTATGCGATCCTTATCAAAGGTATAATATTTGATTACAACATCCTTAGCGATATCATCAGGATTGATGGTTTCTGATTTTTCTTTTGTGCAACCAATTAAAGAAAATGAAAATAAAATACATAATATTGATAAAAGTTTTTTCATATAAATACCTACTTTCCAATTTTATCATCTACATTATATCATAATTTTGGAACAACTTGAAAATATTAAGGATAAATATTGGTGAATTTTACAAATACGATAAAAATTTAGGAAATATAAAAAAATCTGATTAAATTGTAAGAAAATATTTAAATAAAGTAAAAAATATATTATAATTAAGTCATTCTACTAAAAGTATTTATATATTTAAAATTTATTTTATACAAAGTTTTATTATGATTGGAGGTAAAAAGATGACAGTAAAGGAAAGAATAGAAAAATTAAGAGCCTTAATGAGAGAAAAGAATATTGAGGCTTATATTATTCCTAGTTTTGACTCTCACCAAAGCGAGTATGTAGCTGAACATTATAAATCAAGAGCATGGATATCAGGATTTACGGGGTCAGCAGGTACAGTTGTTATCACATTAAATAGCGCAGGATTATGGACAGATGGAAGATATTTTATACAGGCAGAAAAACAATTGCAGGGAAGTGGAATTGAATTATTTAAAATGGGACAACCAACAGTTCCAACCTACATTGAATGGATAAAGGAAAATGTAGAAAAAAACTCAACTATAGGTTTTGATGGAAAGGTATTTCCTGTTTCCTTATATAAGGATATGTCATTAAAATTTGCCTCTAAAAAGTTTAAAATTGAAACAAGATTTGATTTAGTAGGTGAGATTTGGGAAGATAGACCGGCACTTCCATCAGAGCAGGTATTCATTCATGATGTTAAGTATGCTGGAAAAACCAGAAGCAAAAAATTAAGTGAAGTTAGAGATAAAATGAAAAAAATAGAAGCTAATTATTTTATATTAAGTTCACTAGATGATATAGCATGGTTATTTAATATAAGGGGAAGAGATATAGATAAAAATCCTGTAGTTATTTCTTATGCTGTAATAGATGAAAATAAAGCTTATTTATTTATTAATTTATCTAAAATATCAAGAGAAATATCAGAAGAGTTAAAAGGTGAAAATATTGAAGTTAAGTCATATGAAGAGATAACAGAATTTATTGAAAGTATACCAGAAGATAAAGTTGTAACATATGATCCAGCTAAAACTAATGTAATGATTTTAGATGCTATAAGATCTGATATTACTAAAATAGAGGAAGTAAATATAACAACTAAATTAAAAGCTATAAAAAATAAAATAGAAATAGAAAATACAAGAAAAGCTACAATTAGAGATTGTGTTGCTGAAGTAAGATTTATAAAATGGCTAAAAGAATCAGTTTCAAGAGGTGAAAAAGTAACAGAAATATCTGCTTCTAATAAATTAACTAGCTTAAGAGCTGAAGATGAATTATTTATAGAACCAAGTTTTAATACAATAGCAGGATATAAAGATCATGCTGCTATGATGCACTATAGTGCAACTCCAGAAACAGATTATGAATTAAAGCCAGAAGGTTTATTCTTAATTGATTCTGGTGGACAATATTATGATGGCACCACAGATATAACAAGAACAATAGTTTTAGGATCACTAACAGAAGAGCAAAAAAGAGATTTTACCTTAGTTGCTAGAGGTAATATTGGATTATCTAAAGCTAGATTTTTAGTTGGTACTGTGGGATGCAACCTAGATATACTTGCTAGAAAACCACTTTGGGAAGCAGGAATAGATTACAAATGTGGTACAGGACATGGCGTAGGATATCTATTAAATGTTCATGAAGGTCCACATGGAATATCTAGAGTTCCATCAAATGTTAAGTTAGAAGTAGGTATGAACCTAACTAATGAACCAGGTGTCTACAAAGAAGGTAAGCATGGTATAAGATTAGAAAATACATTGTTTGTAACTGAGGATGAAGCAACTGAATATGGTGGAGAATTTTTAAAATTTGAAACTATAACATTCTGTCCTTTTGATTTAGACGGAATAATTCCAGAGATGATGACTGAAGATGAAAGAGAATGGCTAAATAATTATCATAAACAAACATATGAAAAGTTATCCCCATATTTAAATGAGGAAGAAAAAGCATTTTTAAAATATGAAACAAGAGCTATATAAATAAAAGGAGGATTTCCTAAGTTTTTAGTAGCGGACTTCCTTTAGAGATACAAAAAGGAAAAATACAATGATTTTTGCACTCCTTTTCTTAATCAGATAAGAAGAAACATGTCTACCCTTAAAACCCCACTTGTTACAGCGAGAGTCTAGGGAAAGAGTTATAGTTACTGTAACTACAATCCAAAATTAACTACTTTAAGAATGTTTTATAACTTCCGCTGGGCTTTAGAGAATGGTAATGGCGATGCGCCAATTCTTGCACAAAGAATAGACGTTAAAGATAATCACTTCCAGTATAATGCGTAATATATTTCTCTTAATATATTAGTATTTGTAGATAATCGGTATATAATATAAGTACATACTTGTAAAAAAATGTGTACTAAAGATTATTCAAATTTTGTTTAGGAGGCTATTATATGGAGGATAGTATTATAGCTGATTTGAAAGGTGGTTATGGGATAATTTGTAATCAAATTACTCCAGTAACAGGTGGATTGTTGAATCTGAAATGGAAGGTTTCTACTGAAAAGGGCGAGCTTTTGGTCAAACAATACAGCACTAAGCGGTTTCGCAGAGAACAAATTGAGAGAATCGAGTCCGCACTGCAGCGGCAGATTATCCTTGAAAAAAAAGGCGTTCCCTGTCCGTTTCTCTGGCAGCACGGAGACCGTGTAATTCGTTGGCTGGATGACAAAACAGCTTATATGGTCATGGATTTTCGCTCAGGAAAGACCGAAAAAGCCAATACAATCACAATAACACAAATGCGAAGTCTAGGCAGCGCCTGTGCTGTAATGCATAAAGCATTTTCACAATTACTGGAGCCTTCAGTCAAGAGCCTACCCGTTTTTGGCGGTTATACGATGGATTTATTATGGGAAAACTTTAACTCTCGTATGACGAAATGCTCGCCGGACGCTCATGTTGAATATCGGAAAGCTTTGCTTGCGCTGGAGCCGATTTTGAAGCAGCTTAGCACCGAATTTTTTTGATAAGTTTCCCAAAGGACTCGCCCATGAGGATTTTCAACCCGGAAATATCCTGTTCGATGTGGATTGCGTATCTGCTGTCGTTGATTTCGATCGTAATTGTTACAGCTATATTTGGCATGATATAGGAAGAGCGATACTGTCTTTTGCGTTGGAAGGCAATGTAATGAATGTCGAAAAGGTGCATGCTTTCCTTGAAGGCTATACACAGCATTCAGAGCTAACTTTGCCTAATATAGCGGACGCTTTGAGGCTTTCATGGTGCATTGAAACACCGTGGTGGATACAGCCGGAATTTTTTAGAGAATGTGACGAAATTCCAAAGCGTTTCAAAGATGAAATGCTTTGGTTGACAGAACACTGGTCTGAGATAGATTCTTTATTATGTTTCTAATAAGTATGATCAGAACTTGCTTTACTTCACAATGTTCTTATATTCTTCATTAAGACTTAAATAATTAAATGTAAAAAACTATGCTAAACGACTAATTAGTATAGTTTTTTTTGTTACAAAAACCGTTGTAAAAATTGCTGTTATTTTTAAGTTCACACTTCTAAAATAAAACCGTTAAGTTTTAGAAAGTTCTTTTTTTATTTATATATCAATTTTAAGATTAATTTATATAAAATAAAAACTAACAACGCAATTATTAATAAACTTTTATTTTATATAACTATAGACATAGAAAAATAAATATATTATAATTAAAATATAGATGAAAATGATTATCAATATCATTATTAGAAGGTGAGAGTTTATGATAAAGAAAAAAATTAAAAATAGATTAGTCGTATTATTAATTGGTTTATTAAGTTGTATGATAATTTCAACTATAGATAGAAATGTAAACGGAAAATTAATAAAAGAAAACAATGTTCCTAGCAAAGTTATGTTAATGAGGAGTAATTAATTTCTATAGTATAAAACTTTTAGCCTAGGTAAAAATAAGGCTGAAAGGAGTGAATAGTATGGATAAAACCAATAATAGCAATAATAAAGGGAAAAGAAGACAAAAGATAAATAACTTACCTAAAAATAAAGGAAATAAAAAGACTTCACCAAGATATGTAAATTTTGATGGTGAGCCAACTGAATAGATAAACTATAAATCTCTTAGAATGTCCTAAGAGATTTTCTTTTATATTACTCCACATTTATAAATAGGTGTATTATTTATATCCATAATATATAATAGAATTAATAGTAAAATCTGAAATACATTGATTAGGAGTGCACTATGGATAAGGTTATATTAAGGGATATAGAAAAATTAGAGAACTTTGGAAGATTGGATAAAGATATATTAATAGAAATTTGTGATAAAAGTTACAAAACAAGTTTTCATAGGGGACATCAACTCTTTATGGAAAGAGATGTAGTAAATAATATCTATATAGTTTTAAGTGGAAAAGTATCTTTATATAAAATATCAGAAGAAGGACAAAAGCGAGTAATATTTATACTGGGAGAAGGAAGTATAATAAATGATGTAATAATTGATAATGGAAGCTCTTCAGTAAATTGTGAGATTTTTGAAGATAGTGTCATCATGATAATTAATAAAGATGAATTACTAAAGCTTATGGAAAAATACTTTTCACTAACTAAAGTAGTTATAGAATCTATGACTAAAAAAATTAGAAGAACTTATAGGCAACTAAAAAATACAGTGCCATTAAAAATTGAGAAAAAACTAGCAGCAAAACTTTGGAAACTTTCAAAAGATTATGGAGTAGATGGGGAAAAGGGCACATTAATTGATATGACCATGACTGTTACATATCTTGCAAACATGTTTGGGTGTTCAAGAGAAACAATGTCTAGAGCTATAAAAGTATTGGAAGATAAAAATCTCATAGCTATAAAAAATAAAAAAATAACAGTTATTAATAGAGAAAATTTAGCTAAATATTTTAAGGGTATGTGATAATGTACTTAAAATATAAAAAATAATTGAAAAACACCAAACATATCTAAGAGTAAAAAAACACTTATGATATGTTTGGTGTTTTTTCATGAGGAGAGATAGAAAATCAGGGAAAGATTAATTATTAATAATGACATAAATAAAACTTTTGAGGAAGATACAGAAGAATTTATAAGATATTGTAAAGTTAAAGATTTAAGAGAAGCAACAATAAAAACATATAAAGATTTTTTGCTTATTTGGCATAAGTTCTATTCTTATAATAGTCCTATAAATAAAATAAATAATAAAACTATAGAAGACTTCATACTTTTTTTGAAAGAAAATAGGCAAGTTAAGGATGTTAGTATAAAATTTTTATTGCCTATTCTTATAATAAAAAACTTAAATTAGATTACATAATCATAATTATGACTATTCAACTTAAAGTAAACTAAAACAAGAGGTGATAATATGGAACAAGAAATAGTAAAAGTAGCGATTAGTCAAGGATTAGGATACGCATTATTTGTATTCTTATTAATTTATGTTCTTAAAACTACACAGGACAGAGAGAATAGATTAAATGCTACTATAGAAAAAAACCAATCAATTATACAAGATTTAGCAACAAAATTAAATGTTATTGAAGATGTAAAAAAAGACGTACAAGATATAAAAAATAAAATTAATTAAGGATGTGATAAACTTGAAAATTGGTATAGATTGCGGTCATACACTTAGTGGTGCTGACTATGGAGCAGTAGGAGTAAAAGCAGAATCTGTATTAACTAGAGAAGTAGGGTCTAGGGTTATAAATAAATTAAAAGCATTAGGTCATAGCGTTATAAATTGTACTATAGATACTTGTAATAGTTTAGAAGAAAGTCTAGCTTACAGAGTAAATCAAGCCAATAACAACAATGTGGATTTATTCATTAGCATGCACTTTAATGCTTACAATGGACAGGCACATGGAACTGAAGCATTTACATGGAGTGGCATTCCAAGAAGCCACTAGAGTATTAAATAATTTAGTAGGACTTGGATATACAAACTGAGGGATTAAAGATGGCAGCAATTTATATGTAATAAGAAATACAAAGGCTAAAGCAATGTTAATAGAATGTTGTTTTTGTGATAGTAAAGAAGATATGGATAAATATGATGCGGAAAGAATGGCTAGTGCAATTGTAGAAGGAATTGTAGGGAAGTCTATACCTAACAATAGTAATTGGTATTCTTTAGATGGAAAGGTAGGTATTGTTACTGACAAAGACGGCTTGAATGTAAGACAGAGTAAATCTACTAATAGCAAGATATTAGGTGTTTTACAATATGGAAAAAAGGTAAGATTATACAGAAAAGAATGGGAGTGGATACACATTTACTATCCTAAACATGGTGGATATGTACATGGTGATTATATAGAAGTGTTGTAGTTTTAAAATTAAATAGTATGCTTTTAGAAATATTTATTACTAGTTTATGGAATATATGGATATATATTTGGTATAATATATTGAAATACTTTTAGGATTAATCCTTTATTGTGATAAATGGTATGTAAATCAAGGAGGAATAATAATGGGCGAAAAAATGGTTTATTTATTGGTAGGATTTATAACATTTTTTATAGTAGAGTTTTTGGCCACAAATGTGGGCTCAGCACTTGGGGCTGGTGTTCATGAGGCAGGTATTATAGTTACTGCAATTTCAATATTATGTGCAATAGTAGTAGTATGTACATTTATAATTGTTGATGAAATAAAAAAACATGCTAATACGAAATAAAACGATATTAATGTACTTTATAAGGTAGTTCTTAACTTAAGTTAGGAGCTACCCTCTTTTTTTATTTGTATATATGCATTTAATTATCTACATTATTAATCTTACATTAATAATACATTCTGTGCAAATAGAGGAATTAAAGTTATAATTAATGCTTGGTTGTATAAAATTGCATAAAATGAGCATTTAAGATACTTATAGTCGTACTCATATCTTGCAAACATGTTTGGGTGTTCAAGAGAAACAATGTCTACAGCCATAAAAGTATTAGAAGACAAAAATCTCATAGTCAGGCATCTTCAAAAAAATAATAGAGCAGTATTATTAGCCTATTTTCCACCATACTGCGTTGTCAGAACCCTCTCATAGTGCCACTATGAGTAGAACCTGACGCCTTGTCTGATAGAAAATATGCTAACATCTTTGATCTATTATTTTCTTTCAGATGCCTTATAAAAAATAAAAAGATAACAGTTATTAATAGAGAAATTTTAGCTAAATATTTTAAGGGTATGTGATAAAAATCACATACTTTTTTTTATATATCACTTAGAATTAGAGTGAGTAATAGGGAACTTATTGTTAATATTAGTGAATTAATTAACAATAAATAGTGAAATTTTATATAAAGTTTTCAAAATAAACTTAATATCCAGATGATTCAAAACATATTCTTATAATATTTAAAATTTCACTATAAAGAATAAAAAAGTATAGGAGTGTGCAATTATGGGACTTATAATTTCTAAAGATAGGTTTAATGATGTGCTAAAAAATTTAAGCGAAAAATATGAAATATATGCACCTGTAAACCTAAAAGGTAAGGGAACTTTTTCTGACACAGATAGAGTAAGATATGGATTAGTAAGTTCAATAGAGGAAATTGTAGTTGATGTAAAATCTCATTTTTCTTTTAAAGAAATATTACTGCCAATAACTCAGACTTTATTTTATTTTACAGAAGAACAATGGATTGAACCTAAAATTGATAGAAAAGAAATATTAGTATTTTTAAGAAGTTGTGATTTACAAGCTGTAAAAAGAATAGATGAGATATATTTAAAAAATGGCGACAAAGACCCATATTATAAGGCGATTAGAGATAATTTAAAATTTATATTGATGGGCTGCAGTAAAAGCTTTGAAAATTGCTTTTGTGTAAGCATGGGGACAAATAAAAGTGATAAATATTATGCAGCAATAAATTTTAGAAATGACGTTGTAGAACTAGATGTAAAAGATGAAGAACTATTAGACTATTTTAATGATGTTGAAGGTAGAATTTGTGAAGTAAAACCGGATTATGTTACAGAAAATTCTGTAAAAGTTAATATACCGGAAAACTTAGATCAAAGAATTTATAATTCAGATATGTGGAAGGAATATAACTCAAGATGTATTAGTTGTGGAAGATGTAATTTTGTTTGCCCTACTTGTACATGCTTTTCAATGCAAGATATTTTTTATAAAGATAATCAGAAAACAGGAGAGAGAAGAAGAGTATGGGCATCTTGCCATGTAGATAATTTTACAGTTATGGCTGGAGGACATGAGTTTAGAAAATCGAAAAGCGAAAGAATGAGATTTAAGGTAATGCATAAGGTATATGATTTTAAGAAAAAGTTTGGATACCATATGTGCGTAGGCTGTGGAAGATGTGATGATATCTGTCCAGAATATATATCTTTTTCAAATTGTGTAAACAAGCTTAATGATGCTATGGAAGGAGAAAAATAAAAATGTCAAATATATATATGCCATTTAAATCTAAGATAATTAGCATAAAGAAGCATACAGATATAGAGTATTCCTTTAGAATGGAGTACTACGGAGATGTAAAGCCAGGTCAATTTTTTGAAGTATCACTTCCTAAGTATGGTGAAGCACCAATATCTGTATCAGAAATAGGAGAAGGGTATATAGAGCTCACCATAAGAAGAGTGGGAGTTGTTACAGATGTAATTCATAGCTTTAAACCAGAGGATATCCTTTTCTTAAGAGGACCTTATGGTAATGGCTTCGATATAGACAACTATAAAGATAAAGAGCTTATAGTGGCTGCAGGAGGAACAGGATTATCTCCAGTTAAAGGTGTTATAGATTATTTTGCAGATAATATTGAAGAATGCAAAAATCTAACAGTATTAGTAGGTTTTAAAACTATTGATAATGTACTCTTTGAAGATAATATAGAAAGATGGAAAAAAACTTCTGATGTTACTATAACAGTAGACAGTGCAGAAGAAGGATATAGTGGAAAGGTCGGACTTGTTACAAAATATATACCAGACCTTAAGATAAATAATATAGATGATGTTCAAGTAATAGTTGTAGGGCCTCCAATGATGATGAAGTTTACTGTTTTAGAATTTTTAAAATTAGGAATTAAAGAAGAGAATATTTGGATTTCTCAAGAAAGAAAAATGTGTTGTGGAGTGGGAAAATGTGGTCATTGCAAGATAGATGACACGTATATTTGCGTGGATGGACCAGTGTTTAATTATATTAAAGGAAAAACTCTTATAGATTAGGGGGAAATATTGTGGATATAAATACTAAAAATTTAAAAAAAAATGCTTTTAGAGTTACTAAACATAGAGGAAAAGTTGCCATAAGAATAAGAGTACCTGGTGGTCATATGCCAACTAAATACTTTACAATTTTAAATGAAATTGCAGAGAATTACGGGAGTGGTACAGTACATTTAACAACTAGACAGGGTTTTGAAATTCCAGGTATAGATATGAATAAGATGGATGAAATAAATAATTTAATTCAACCAATTATAGAAGGTTTAGGAATAAATCAGCTTAATCCCAATAAGGGATATAACGCAGCGGGAACTAGAAATGTATCTGCTTGTATTGGTAATAATGTTTGTCCTTTTGGGAATTATAATACTTCTGAATTTGCTTTAAAAATTGAAAAAGCAATTTTCCCAAATGACTATCATGTAAAAATTGCATTAACTGGATGTGCTAATGACTGTATAAAAGCAAGAATGCAGGATTTTGGAATTATAGGCATGACAGTACCTCAATATGAAAGTTATAGATGTGTTGGTTGTGAGTCCTGTGTTAAGAATTGTAAGAAAAGGGTTACAGGAGCATTGAGTTTTGAAAACTTTAAGGTAGTGAGAGATCATTCTAAATGTGTAGGTTGTGGAGAATGCGTGGGCAAATGTCCTACAGGTGCATGGTCAAGGAGTATAGATAAATATTATAAATTAGTAATTATGGGTAGAACAGGCAAGAAAAATCCAAGAATGGCTCAAGATTTTATAAAATGGATAGATGAAGAAAGTATAATTAAAATAATTCTAAATACCTATGATTATATTAAAGAATATATCGATAAAGACGCACCAGGTGGAAAAGAACATATAGGATATATAGTTGATAGAACAGGATATAGAGAATTTGAAAAATGGGCATTAAAAGATGTAAAACTTCCAGATATTGCAGAAATAACTGAAAATATTAATTGGTACTAAGTTTCAATAAAAAACCGTGATTACTCACGGTTTTTTGTTAGAATTCATTCTTTACTATATTTCCATTTACCATAACAAATTTAACTTTATTTCTTAAATCAAAAGGATGTCCATTGTAAATTACAATATCAGCATCTTTGTTTACTTCTATAGATCCAACTCTATCATCTATTCCTAATACTTCAGCGGCATTTATAGTTATAGCCTTTAAAGCCTCTTCTTCATTCAATCCCTCTCTGGCAGCTAATGCAGCACATACAGGTAAGTATTGAAGAGGAATTACAGGATGGTCTGTCATAAGAGCAATTTTAAGTCCTGCATTATTTAAAATTGCTGGGGTTTCAAAAGTCAAATTTTGAAGTTCGAACTTAGATCTATCTGAAAGAGTAGGACCAACTATTATACCTTTTAAAGTCTCTTCCTTTAAGTAATCAACTATTAGATGACCCTCAGTACAATGCTCTAAAGAAATTTCTACTCCAAATTCTTTAGCGATTCTTATAGCTGTTAAAATGTCATCAGCTCTATGAGCATGGGCTTTAAGAGGAATCTCTTTTCTTATTACTTTTGCAAGAGCATCAAGTTTCATATCAAATTCTGGAGCTTTTTCGTTTCCTTCAATAGATTTACGCTGCATTTCAACGTAGTTTTTAGCTTTCATTAAGTTTTCTCTAAGAACTGCTGCAGTGCCCATTCTTGTTGAAGGACATTTTTGTTTGTTATTATAAACTCTCTTAGGATTTTCACCAAAGGCAACTTTCATAGCGGCACAGTCATCTATTATCATTTCTTCTAGTCTTTTTCCATAAGTCTTCATTATAGCAAATTGACCACCAATTACGTTTGCGCTTCCAGGACCAGTAGCAACAGTTGTAATACCAGCTAATAGCGCTTCTTCAAAGGATTTATCTACAGGATTAATACCATCAATTGCTCTTAGGTGAGGGGTAACAGGGTCAGTAGCTTCATTTCCATCTGCACCTTCAAAGCCAATACCATTTTCCCACATGCCTACATGACAATGAGCATCGATCATACCAGGCATTAAAAAACCACCTTGTGCATCAATGACTGTAGAGTTCTCAGGTATTTCTAGATCTTTTCCTATTGCTACAATCTTACCATTATCAACGATAATTGTTCCCTTATCTAAAATTTCCTTTGTCATAGTATGGATGTTAGCATTTTTAATAAATATCATAACATTATACCCCCATAATATTCTTTAAAATATATTGATTTTTATTTAATAAAACATTTTACAGTTATCTATATGAATGTATCTTCAAAAAAATAACAAGCCAGTATGTTAACCTATTTTTTGCCATATGCTTAAACAAAATATTTATTATTGCTTCTTTACTATATTTGTGAAATATCTTGGTGGAATATACTTCTTTTTTATACCTTCAGTAACTATTAAATAAGTGGCAGCGGTATCGAATCTAGCATCATGATAACTTCCACTACCTTCAAAAAGTTCTTTTGCCTTATCTCTAATTTGACTTCTTTCTATACCTAAGAATCTAATAACTTCTTCAAGCTTAGGATTTTTAATTCCACCTCTATTATTTATGAACTTACATATATTTTTATAATAATTCATTGTGCAAAAAACATTTGTAGGAGCATATTCTATATCGCAATATTCAAGTTCATGACATAAGAACTTTATATCAAAATTAACATTATGTCCAATTAATATATCGGCGGATAAAAAATCATTTACGAATTCTTCGTAAGAATCTTCAAAGTATTTTCCATTACTTAATTGGTATAGATCTTCAGCAGAAAAACCATGAACCTCTTCAGCTTCAGGCTCAACATATTCTACTGCAAAGAAAACATTTTTACCTTCAGTTTTTGTAGGTTTTACACCAGTATCTACAACTATATAAGATAGCTGGCATATATTTCCTGGAGTTATTCCAGTAGTTTCTGTATCAAAAAATATCATCTTCATATGTAAAAACCTCCTAAGTATACTAATATAATAATACAAATTAGAGAATAAATATAGAGTAAATATGATAAATTACTTGTAAAGGTTTAAATAAAAAATATTAATAAATATACAAAAAATTAATGTCTTATTTGTGAATTTTGTAATATAATGTTGAATAAAAGTTACTTTAATATAGGAGGGAATGAAATGGACGAATATATGATATACACTATCCCAAGAGAAAAACATAATGAAGAAGATTTAAAATCAATACTTAATGCCCATAAGGAAATTAAGTTTGTGTCCCTAGTAGGAGTAGATTTATTAGGTAATGACACTGACGAAAAAATTCCTGTAAAAAATTTTTTAGAAGATATACATATTTTTTTAAATGGAATGGCAGCACAGACAGATGGATCCTCAGTTATTTTACCAGGTATAGCAAAGTTAAATAACGCTAAAGTAGATATGAAAGCTGATTTAGATTGTAACTGGTTTATAGATTATAATTATGAAAATATAGATGAAGAAACAAATAAACCTATAGGTACTTTAAGAATTCCATGCTTTTTATATCATGAAGGAAAAGCTGTAGATTCAAGAAATATTTTAAAAAGCACCATAGCATTTTTAAAGCAAAATATTATGAAGTTATTGAAAGAAAACAAAGAAGCTCTTAATTATTATGGAGTTACTTTTGATGAGATAGAAGGAGTAGAGATAACTTCTGCTACTGAGCTAGAGTTTTGGGTAAAAAGTCCTAATGAGCTTGCAGAATTAGAGGCATTATCTACTTCTCAAGCTTTAAAAGAACAATACTGGAAAAGAACAAAGGGTTCTGTAAGAACATCTTTAGAACAAAGTTTATTACTAATGGGAAAATATGGACTAGAGCCTGAAATGGGACATAAAGAAGTTGGAGGAGTTACAGCTAAATTATCTCAAAGTGGAGACTTAGTTCATGTAATGGAGCAGCTTGAAATTGATTGGAAATATTCTAATGCCATACAAGCTTGTGATAATGAACTATTTATTAGAACTCTTATAAAAGAAACTTTTAGAAGGAATAAATTAGAAGTTACTTTTGCAGCGAAGCCTATAGATAGTGTTGCAGGTAGCGGAAAGCACGTTCATATGGGTATAGTGCTAAAATTAAAAAACAATAAGAGAATTAACCTTTTTACATCAAAAGAAGGTGGATTCATAAGTCCAATAGGATATGGTGCATTGATGGGAATGCTTAAAAATTACGAAGTTATGAACCCATTTATATCTTCTTCAAATGATGCATTTAGAAGGTTAAAACCAGGATTTGAAGCTCCAGTTTGCATAGTTACATCTCTAGGACTAACTAAAGATGTACCTTCAAGAAATAGAACTATACTTATAGGATTAATTAGAGATATGGGTAATCCTATGGCAACGAGATTTGAATTAAGATCTCCAAGTCCACGTACTAATACATATTTAACATTAGCGACTATGAATATGGGCATTTTAGATGGAATAAGATATGTTATTGAAAACAATAAAAATGAAGAAGAACTATTGGGAGAAATATCCAAAAAGCCTGGAGAAGACTCACCATATCTAGAAAAGCACAGATCCTATAGAAGTGAAGAAGATATATTTGAGGATTTTTCAGAAAAAGAAAGAGAAGATTTTTTTGGAAAATCTCCAAGAACGGTGTATGAAAATATCATAGCTTTTGACAACTGTAAAGATAAGCTTAAAGTAATAACTGAAGGTAGTATAATAACTGAAAATATAATAAATAGTTATAAAATAGCTATTTTAAATAAATATGCTATGGAAATAGAACATAGAATAATTCTAAATTATATGGATGAAGTTAGAAGCTGTAAAATACTTCATCATAATGAAATTGATTGTGATTTAGATAAGAGTAATTGGGAAGATATTAAACTTATTAGAGAAAATATAATGAAGGATACAAATGTTAGAAAAAGTATATTCTCAGAGATAAGAGAAGCTATTAATAATGAAGAATATGATAAATTATCAGAGCTTCAAATTTGCTAGAAGAAGAAATGCAAAATTTAAGAGATAAGTATATAACATATTCAAGAAATTTAATAGATTTTCATATGTAAAGTTCTATAAATTATATTTAAAAAAAGCTAGCTTTAAGCTAGCTTTTTTTCTAAACTTTTTACTACATTTTTATATTTTTGTTGTAATTTTATGCCATCTGGAGAATTTTCAAGCTGAAAACATTTTTCATTTAATTCATCCATTTTTTCTTTAGATAGACTTCTTTCTGCAAAACTATATATAGTTGAATTTTCTTTGTCTATATGCCTTTGTAATAAGTCTGTATATCCTATAGCATTAGCTATTATATCCAATTTAGACTCTTCATTACCATTATTAAAATTTACAATAGCTTTTTCTAAATTAACTACATATAGTCTTCCTAAATCATGCTCTACAAGCATACCCATAATAGGACCATTTTTTATTCTTTCTCCAAGAGCATCACCCATAATTTTAAATAATATAAGCTCTTCTTTATTATGATGATGACTGTCAGCAAAATTCTTTATAAAATCTATACTGGTATTAAAGTCTTCAACACTTACTGTATTTTCATTTAATATCTTAAGACATAATTTTCTTATTATTTTTAACATCCTTACAATAAGATTATGTTCCTCTACCATTAAATCAATTGCTTTCATAATAGTTACCTCCTAAGGTTTTAATATTATTATTCCAATATAGAAATTTACTATTAGATAAATAATTATTATATTTATAGATTTATCATAAATTTTTATAAAATACAATATTAAATAAATAATATAGAATCTCTTTTTTATAATTCTATAAAAAACATTAAGTCATAATAAATTTACATAAGTGGATATGAAAAACATATTAAATTAAATTAATACAGTACAAATTCGTAATAAAATGAAGATAAATTTATAAAATTAGATATTTCAGTAAAAATTTATAAATCGTAGTATTTGAATATATAAATATAATGTGATATTCTAAATTCAGATACTTATAGAAATTTTATATTTATAAAAAATAATAATTTTAAGAGAGGCTGGTAATCATGAAAAAAGTATTAGTGGTAGGTGGAGTTGCTGGAGGAGCTTCAGCAGCAGCTAGATTAAGAAGATTAGATGAAGAAATTGAAATTATCATGTTTGAAAAAGGCCCTTACATTTCCTTTGCTAACTGCGGACTTCCATACTACATAGGTGAGGTTATAAAAGATAGGGATAAACTTATAGTTACAAAAGAAGAATTAATGAAAGATAGATTTAATATTGATGTTAGGAGTAATAGTGAGGTAATTGAAGTTGATAGCGGAAATAAAGTCGTTAAGGTAAAAAATGGTGATAAAGTTTATGAAGAAAGTTTTGATTATTTAGTTTTATCACCAGGGGCTAAACCTATAGTACCTAAAATAAAGGGTATAGAAGATAGCAGAATAAAAACTCTAAGAAATATTCCTGATACTGATAAAATTAAAGCAGAAATAGACAGTGATAAAGTTAAGAGGGTCACTGTTATTGGTGGCGGATATATAGGTATAGAGATGGCTGAAAACTTAAGAGAAAGAGGGCTAGAGGTAACTTTGGTAGAAGCAGCACCTCACATCTTAGCACCATTAGATGATGATATGGTAGTATTAATAGAAAAAGAATTAGAAAATAAAGGTATTAAATTAATATTAAAAGATGGGGTTAAGGAGTTTAAAGGAGATGAAAATTCAATCACTGCTATACTAAATAGCAATGTAGCCGTTGAAGGGGATCTAGTGATACTTGCTATAGGAGTTACTCCAGATACGGAATTCTTAAAAAGCAGTGGAATAGAATTAGGAGCTAAAGGTCATATTTTAGTAGATCAGTATTTAGAAACGAATATTAAAGGTATTTATGCTGCAGGAGATGCGGTGGAAGTGGTAGATTTTGTGAATAAAAGTAAAACTGCTATACCCCTTGCTGGACCAGCAAATAAAATGGGTAGGATAATAGCAGATAATATTTGTGGATATAAAAATCAATATAAAGATACCCAAGGAACTTCTGTCATAAAAATCTTTGATTTAACAGCAGCATCTACAGGAAATAATGAAAGAACTTTAAATAAATTTAATATCCCATATAAGATAATATATGTTCATCCAAATAATCATGCTGCCTATTATCCTGACGCTACACAAATGACTTTAAAGCTAATATTCAATGATGAGGGAAAAATTTTAGGAGCACAGACAGTAGGATACGATGGAATAGAAAAAAGGATAGATGTTATTGCCACAGTCCTTAGGTTAGGTGGCACAGTTTATGATTTAACTGAGCTAGAATTAAGCTATGCACCTCCATATTCTAGTGCAAAGGACCCTGTAAATTTTGCAGGATATATAGCTGAAAATGTATTGTCTGGAAAAAGTCATATAGTATTACCTAGAGAGGTTGATGGAAGAGATAGAGAGAAAGTTGTTCTAATTGACGTTAGGACTAAAATGGAGCGAGATAATGGTTATATAGATGGTTCAATTCATATAGATGTCAATGAATTGAGAGATAAAGTTTCTGAGTTAGACAAATCTAAGGAATATTGGATACATTGTGCAGTAGGGTTAAGAGCTTATATAGCAGAGAGAATGTTAAAAAACTATGGTTTTAATGTAAAAAATGTAACTGGAGGATATAAAAGCTATAGGGCAGAAAAATTTGTTCCTAAAAAATTTATAAATAATCAAGAAAATCAATATTTCTCTAAAATTAATCATAATAAAAAAGAAATTGCTTTAGATGTTTGTGGATTACACTGTCCTAATCCTTTAATTAATTTAGAAGAAAAAATAAAAGGACTAAATAGAGGGGAAATATTAACAGTAAAATCTTCAGATACTGATTTTCAAGATGATGTGAAAAGTTTTTGTGAAAGAAATAAGTGTAAATTAACCCATGTAGAAATTGATAAAGGTATTGTAACCGCTAAAGTAGAAAAACTTTAATTAGAGGTAAAGCCGTTACTATTTGTCACGGCTTTATTTTTTAATGTATATTAAAATTAGTTTTAATACAAATATGGTAGATAATAGGCATATAACAACTGAAAGAGGTTTCTTTTCACTTTCATTAAGAATAGATTTGTTAGTACATTAAGAATTGGATACGAAAGTATTTCTAATGTTAAATTTAAAAAAGATTTCTATAAATTTATTTTTTAGTAGAATTAGTATTATTGCTATATTATATTAATTTTTAAATCAATTAAATTCAATACTATAGCTAATTTATAATAAAAAGATTATACATATACCATTATTGGTATAATTTCCATATAATTATATATTTTATTACTTTCTTCAATATCTTTTTCATTAACATATTCGGTAAGAGCTAATAACTTATTTTCCATTAAATTCAACCCCAAATCCTCATATAAATCTTTAGAATGTTCCTTTACTTCTTTATCAATAGAGTTTACTTTTCCAACTACAGTAACATATTTGTTTTCCAAACATTGAGAATATGCATTTAGATATTTGCTTTCTAGGTGAATAATAGCTTTATAGCTGTCAAATAAGGGCTCAGAAATATATTCCATGCAATGATTATCTTCAAGAGATGAGTAAGTATCTTTTAAAAAATTTAAAAGAGCACTTTTATCAACTTTACCTCCTAGTAGATTTTCTTGTGGATTAAGTATACTTTCTATCTCAAGTGTATTTATTAAGTTTTGAAGTTTTTTTAGCTGAGAGCTTTTATGAATCCTACAACTTATTTGAATAATATCGCCAATTTTAGCTTTTTCCAGTGCTTGTATAGTAGTTATATTTTTTAATAATTTGTATTCGGTTAGTAATTGATGAAGTTTTACAAAAGTAGTAATGGGGCATGCAGTAACTTCCTCTAAAGTCAAATTTAGAAATCCTTGTAGTACTTGCACAAATGCAGTACCTTGGCTAATTTTACCACAGGTAAGTTCACTTAAAGGTACGTTGGTATTTATAATTATTTCTCTTCTATTTGCAACAACATCTATTTCCCTAAATCTTATAAAAGCAATTTTATACATGCTGACAATAGTATCATTATTTACATAAAGTGGAATAAATACATCACTCACTTTATTCACTCCTTTTAGTATTATAATAAATTCTATATTGTATTTATTAAATTTAGAACAATTATTTAGGTTAAGAACATTATTTACATTAAATCTATTTAGAATTTTCGATAAAGTGATATAATATTTATGAAAGGGGGATGCATATGAAAATAATGATTGCATTGATACTAGGAATGATATTAGGCTATTTCATTCCATTGACAAAAAAACAAAAGGAAGTTAATGGTAAATTACAACAACTAGGTGTAGTATTTTTGCTATTTTTCATGGGAGCCTCAATTGGTGCGAATGAAGAGGTAATAAGGAACATAGGATCGATAGGATTGAAATCCTTTACGTTTTCACTATTAGCTTGTGCTTTTAGTGTAATAGTTGTGTATTTTTTAAGCAAAAAATTTTTTTGTGATAAAAAAGAAGCAATTCAAGCAGAAAAAGAAGCTATAGTTGAAAAATGTGAAGAGGGGGGAATGTAAATGACTGTAATTGTTATAGTTTCAATGATTTTAGGCATCGGATTTGGGTATTTTATATTCCCACAAAGTATAATAGAAAATTTAGATAGTATTGCATCTATCTGTTTATATGTACTTATATTTTTAGTAGGAATTGATGTTGGATCAAATAAGAAAATAATAAAAGATATAAAAGCTATAGGAATTAAAGTTCTCATTATACCAATAGGAGTTATTTTTGGCTCTCTAGTTGGAGGACTTATAAGTGGATTAATATTTAGAATGCCGTATAATGAAAGCTTAGCAGTAGCTTCAGGTTTTGGATGGTATAGCTTATCTGGAATTATGCTTACGGAGCTTGCAAATGCACAGTTAGGTGCTACAGCCTTTTTATCTAATGTATTTAGAGAAATAATTGCAGTAATATCCATACCTATATTGGCAAAAAGACTAAATTATTATTCCGCAATTGCACCATGTGGAGCCACTTCTATGGACACTACCCTACCTTTAGTAGCAAAAGCTACAGACTCAGAAATAGCTGTAATAGCATTTATAAATGGAGTTATATTAAGCTCCTTAGTACCGGTTTGCGTTACATTTTTCTATAATCTTTAATTCAACCAAGTAGATAATAAATAAGTTTTATTATCTACTTATTTATTTAAAAGAAAATTTAGCTTTGATATAATAAATTTATAATAAGTTTTATAGCTTTTTAATTATGAATTATAGAACTTATTATTAAAGGAGTTACCTGTGATTAAAACATTAGAAACTATAGATAATGCAAATAGGAATTTAGCTTTTAATATAGGAATAAATGCTATTACGAGAAAAGCTGAACCTTGTAAATATAGAGTTTTTCATGATATGTATCCTAAAAATCTTGGAGATAAAAAAGTATATTAACTGAAGTAAAAGATATAGAAGATTTTATACATAATATTAATAGAACAGTTTCTAATACCAAAAGAGATTTAATAAATAGATAGGAGGAAATGTATGGAGAGATATAGAGGGGAAGATTTTATAATTCATGATGAAGTTTTAGAAAGTATTAACTACGGATTAGAAAAATCAAAAGATGTAAATTTTATTGAAAAATTATTAAATAAGGCTAAAGAAGGAAGTGGACTTAGTCATAAGGAGGCAGCAGTACTTTTAAGTGTAGAAGATGAGAAAATATTAAATAAAATATTTAAATTGGCGAGAGAAGTTAAGGAAAAAATATATGGAAAAAGAATTGTAATATTTGCGCCACTTTATGTAGGGAATTATTGTGTTAACAATTGCAAATATTGTGGCTATAAAGCTTCAAACAAAGAGTTTACTAGAAAAAAATTAACAATGGAAGAATTAAAGGAAGAAGTAAGAATTTTAGAGTCTTTAGGACATAAAAGAATTGCATTAGAGGCAGGCGAAGATCCTATTAATTTACCAATTGAATATGTGCTTCAATGTATAGAAAATATATATTCATTAAAATTTGATAATGGATCTATTAGAAGAATAAATGTAAATATAGCGGCAACTACTGTAGAAAACTATAAAAGACTAAAAGAAGCAAATATAGGGACATATATATTATTCCAAGAGACTTATCATAAGAAAAGCTATGAGGAGTTCCATCTTAATGGTCCTAAGTGTGATTATGACTATCATACTACTGCAATGCATAGAGCTAGAGAAGCAGGAATAGATGATATAGGCTTAGGAGTATTATATGGATTATATGATTACAAGTATGAAACTATTGCAATGTTAATGCATGCAGAAAGTTTAGAAAGAGATACTGGAGTTGGTCCTCACACTGTTTCTGTTCCAAGGATAAAAGCGGCAGAAAATGTAAGCTTAGACAACTATCCATATCTAGTAAATGATGATGCATTTAAAAGAATAGTAGCAGTATTAAGGTTATCAGTGCCTTATGCTGGAATTATACTATCTACTAGGGAAGAAGCAGATTTTAGAGATGAAGTGATTGCACTAGGAGTTTCACAAGTAAGTAGTGGTTCTTGCACAGGTGTAGGGGGATATCAACATCAAAAAGGCAAGCCGCAATTTGAGCTAGGAGATAATAGATCTCCAATAGAAATTATAGAAAGTTTATGTGAAAGTGGCTATATTCCTAGTTATTGTACTGCTTGTTATAGAGAAGGACGAACTGGTGATAGATTTATGGCGTTAGCGAAGTCTGGTGAAATAAATAATGTGTGTCAACCTAATGCATTATTGACTTTAAAAGAATTTATTATAGATTATGGTAGAGAAAAAACAAAAGTTTTAGGTGAAAATATAATAAAAAAAGAATTAGATGAAATTAAAAATGAAGCTATTAAAGCTTCTATTATTGAAAAACTCAATAGAATTGAAAATGGAGAAAGAGATTTAAGATTCTAAGATAAAGGGGTTTTATATTATGTTGCAAACACCAAATTCAAATAGAATTCATATATCTGTATTTGGAAGGAGAAATGTAGGAAAATCTACTCTTATAAATGGATTAACTAACCAAAATACATCTTTGGTTTCCGAAGTAAAAGGGACTACTACAGATCCAGTATATAAAGCTATAGAGTTTCATCCAATAGGTCCAGTGGTTTTTATTGATACTGCAGGTATTGATGATGAAGGTGATATTGGAAATCTACGCATTGAAAAAACTAAGGAAGTTTTATTAAAAACTGATGTAGCTATACTACTTTTTGATGAGGAAAGTTTTAAGGATTTTGAAATTGAAAGGCATTGGTATAATCTATTAAAAGAGAAAAACATTCCTGTGATTGGTGCTATAAATAGAAAGAATGTAAATTCTATAGATAAACATAATTTATCTAACATATTTGATATTAAAATTATAGAAATCAATGCTATTACAAAGAACAATTTAAATCAGCTAAAAGAGGAATTAGTGAAAATAACTTCTAAAACCGAAAATGATTTATTCTTATTAGGAGATATTATTAAACCTAAAAATAAGGTATTATTAGTAGCACCGCAGAATATTCAAGCTCCAAAAGGAAGATTAATACTCCCACAAGTACAAACTTTAAGAGATATATTGGATCATCATGGTATTCCTATGATAGTTACTTTAGATGAGGTAGAGGATGCTCTAAAGATTTTAAATAATAAGCCTGATTTAGTTGTGGTAGATTCTCAGGTATTTAAAATTGTTAATGAATTAATACCTAGGGATGTGCCATTGACTTCTTTCTCTATTTTGATGGCAAGGCAAAAAGGAGACTTGAAAACTTTAGTAGATGGAGCAAAGACTATAGATAAGCTTAAAAGTGGAGATAAAGTATTAATTTCAGAGGCTTGTAGTCATCATAGCTTAAAAGGGGATATTGCAAGAGAAAAGATTCCTAAACTTTTAAGTAGCAAGATTAAAGGAATAGAAATTCATAATGTAAGTGGAAGTGATTTCCCAAAAGATTTATCACAATATAAATTGGTTATACACTGCGGTTCTTGTATGTTTAATAGAGCTCAATTTATGTCAAGAATAAATTGCTGTAATAATATTAATGTATCTATAACTAATTTTGGATTAGCAATAGCAAAATTAAATGACATGTTGGATAGAGTTATAGAACCCTTTAAATTATAATGTAGACTAATATATAATTAATTTATATTATAGAGTTCCATAATGAAAATTTAACTTATGCATGATTTTAATTCCCACGACAAAAGTTCTTTTCTATGAATGAAAAATTAAGAATGAAAGATGAAGAATTATGGTTAAAACTCCACGACTAAAGCTCTTGGAGTTTTTTAAAAACAAATTTTATTTTAAGAAATTCACCTTTAGTGAATTTTTTCCTAAATTCTTCATTCTTCATTATTAATCCTTAATTTCTAAGGATTAAAGCTGTTTTTATAGAAAATTTATTTTCCAGAGCATATATTAAGTTTTCGCATTGTATCCTTATATAGGACTTTATTAAAGGCTAACAATAAAAATTGTTAGTCTTTAATAAAATTTTCGTAAATTTAACTATTATTTTTTACTATAATGAGTGTGAAGAAGTTCATGAGATTTTTTATTATAAGGCTCTCCTAAAAACTCATCATAAAGTTTTATGATATATGGGTTCTCATGAGATTTTCTTATTGACTTATTTTTATCTTCTTTATATAATGCAGCTCTACGTTTTTCAAGAATAGAAGTATCGTCTTTAGAATAAGGCTGGCCACCTCCATTAATACAGCCGCCAGGGCATGCCATTATTTCAATTAAATGATAATTAGCAGTGCCATTTTTAATTTTTTCAAGTAAGCTTCTTGCATTCCCAAGCCCACTTGCAATAGCTACATTAACATAGATATCTTTAATTTTTATAGTAGCTTCTTTAACACCATCTAAACCTCTAACAGAAGTAAAATCTAAATTTAAAAGTTCCTCTTTAGTAATCCATTCATATGCTGTACGTAATGCAGCCTCCATAACTCCACCGCTAGCACCAAAGATTGTACCAGCACCAGTAGATTCGCCTAATGGATTATCAAAGATATCTTCATTTAAAGAGGTTAAGTTAATCCCAGCTTCTCTTATCATTTTTGCCAGTTCCCTTGTACTAATAACAATATCAACATCTGGAATTCCATTTCTAGACATTTCTGGTCTTGAAGCTTCATATTTTTTGGCAAGACAAGGCATTACTGAAACAACTACTAAGTTTTTAGGATCAATATTCATCTTCTCAGCCCAATAGGTTTTAGCAATAGCTCCCCACATTTGTTGAGGAGATTTACAGGTTGAAGGTACATCTAGTAAATCATGGAATTGATGTTCAAAGAATGAAACCCATCCAGGGCAACAACTTGTTAACATAGGAAGTTTTCCGCCATTTTCAAATCTATGAATAAATTCAGCAGCTTCTTCCATGATAGTAAGGTCTGCACCAAAATTAGTATCAAACACATAATCAAAACCAATTTTTCTTAGCGCTGAAACCATTTTTCCTGTAACAGGGTTATCATCATCTATACCAAATTCTTCTCCTAGTGCTGCCCGTATTGCTGGAGCCGTTTGAACAACTACAATCTTATCCTTTTGATTTATTGCTCTCCAAACCTTTGAAGTGTTATCTACTTCAGTTAGCGCACCAGTTGGACAAACAGAAACGCATTGACCGCAGAAAGTACAGCTTGTCTCTGTCATAGGTTCACCAAAAGCAGGAGAAATAACAGTTTGAAATCCTCTTTCTACAGCACTCAATACCCCTACAGTTTGAACTACATCACACATAGTGGTGCATCTTCTACATAATATACATTTATCTAAATCTCTAACAATTGAATTACTTGATGTATCTAGTGGATAAGTAGACATTTCGCCAAAGTAGGGTATTTCCCTTATACCTAAATCAGCAGCCAACTTTTGAAGTTCACAATGCATGCTTTTATGACAAAGCAAGCAATTTTGTGGATGATCTGAAAGCAATAATTCCACTACTGCTCTACGAGAAGCAATTGCTCTAGCAGTATTAGTTTTTACTACCATACCATTTTGAACTATTGTAGAACAAGCTGGTGCAAGATTTCTTCTTCCCTCTATTTCAACTACGCAAACTCTACAAGAAGCAGGTTGGTTTTTAGTTTTATCATCATGCAATTTTAAATAACATAAATTTGGTATATTTATATTAAGTTTTTTAGCAGCATCTAGCACTGTTGAACCTTCTTGAATAGATACATCTATATCGTTTATTTTAAGTGAAACTAAACTCATTTTTATACCCCTTTTCTATATTATTTAAGTATAATAGCATCAACTGGACAACTTACCTTACAGTTACCACACTTTATGCATTTTTCTTGATTTATGCTATGACGAACTTTTACTTTACCAGTAATACAATTTACTGGACATTGTCTTGCACATTTAGTACATCCTATACATTTATCTGTAATTACATATTTAAGTAAATCCTTGCAAACTCCTGAAGGACAAGTTTTACCAAATACATGAGCTTCATACTCATTCATAAAATATTTCATAGTGCTTAATATAGGATTAGGCGCAGTTTGCCCAAGACCGCATAATGAGGTATCTTTAATAATCTCTGAAAGTTCCTTTAATCTTTCAAGAGTTTCAGCATCACCTTTTCCTTTAGAAATTCTATCTAACATTTCTAATAAGCGAGTAGTTCCAATTCTACAAGGAGTACATTTACCACAGGATTCTTCTCTTGTGAATTCAAGATAGAATTTGGCTATATCAACCATACAATTATCTTCATCCATAACTATCATTCCACCAGAGCCCATCATTGAGCCAATAGAATTTAAAGATTCGTAATCTATAGGAGTATTAAGATATTGGGCAGGAATGCATCCACCAGACGGACCACCAGTTTGTACTGCTTTAAACTTGCGGTTATTTTTAATCCCTCCGCCAATGTCATATATTATTTCCTTCAATGTTGTACCCATTGGTACTTCAACTAACCCAACATTATTTATTTTACCTGCTAGTGCAAAAACCTTAGTACCTTTAGAGGTAGCTGTACCAATTTGATTATACCAATCAGCCCCCTTGTTTATAATTACAGGTATAGAAGCAAGAGTTTCTACATTATTAACGCAAGTTGGTTTGCACCATAATCCTGATTCTGCAGGAAAAGGAGGTTTATTTGTAGGCTCTCCTCTCTCACCTTCAATAGAATGGATTAAAGCTGTTTCTTCACCACATACGAAAGCACCGGCACCATATTTAATTTGTATGTCAAAATTAAAACCAGTATTTAAAATGTTTTTGCCTAGCAATCCTAATTCCCTTGCTTGCTTAATTGCAATTTCCAATCTATTTATAGCAAGAGGGTATTCAGCTCTTATATAAACACAGCCAATAGAAGCTCCAATTGCATAACCAGCAATTGCCATTGCTTCTATAACACTATGAGGATCACCTTCTAATATAGAACGATCCATAAATGCTCCAGGATCACCTTCATCTGCATTACAAATTATATATTTTTCATCAGATTTATAACTTTTAGCCATATGCCATTTTTTACCAGTAGGGAAGCCACCACCACCTCTACCGCGTAGACCAGAATCGTTAATTATATTTATAACCCCATCTTGACCTAATTCTGTTAAAGATATTCCAAGAGCAAGATATCCATTTTCAGCAATATATTCTTGTATATTTTCAGGATCTATTAATCCACAATTCCTTAAAGCAATTCTTACTTGCTTTTTATAAAATGTCATTTCATCCTGTGTTTTAACTTTTTTACTTATGGTAGGCTCCTCATATAATAATCTTTCTATAATCTCACCATTAACTAAATGGGATTCTACAATTTCTCTAGTATCCTTTGGAGAAACATGAACATAAAAGACATCATCAGGAGTAATTTTTACTATAGGACCTTTTTCACAAAATCCAAAACAGCCAGTTGTAGTTACAAAGATTTCTTTTGAAAGACCAAAATCTTCAATTTCTTTAATTAGATTTTCTTTAATTAGGTCGCTTTCAGCAGATTTACAGCCAGTTCCACCACAAATTAATATAACCTTTCTATATTGAACTTCACTATAATTATAATTGTCACAACCAGTAGATTTTCTTATATTTAATAAATTTTTGTTATCATTATGAATTTTTTTAAGTTCTTCAAATGAAGCTATTTTATTCAAGATACCGCCTCCTAATTAGTATATTCCCTAAGGATTTGTGAAACCTTGTCCACTGTTACATGACCATAAACTTTATTATTAACAGATACTACAGGTGCAAGTCCACAAGCTCCAACACATCTTAAAGAGCCCAAAGTGAATTTCATATCTTCTGTAGTCTTACCACAAGCTATACCCAATTGATTTTCAAACTCCTTTAGAACGTCACCAGCACCTCTAACAAAACAAGCAGTACCTAAGCATACATTTATGACATACTCTCCCTGAGGCTGAGTTTTAAAAAATGAATAAAATGTAACTACTCCAAAGACTTTAGAAGCAGGAATGTCCAGTTTTTTAGAAACAAAAAGTTGAACTTCTTCAGATAAATATCCAAATATACTTTGTGCTTTATGCAAAACTTCTATAAGTGCACCTTTTTTATTAGGAAGGGATTCTATAAATGTTTCTAACTCTAAAAATTTTTCATCTTTTTCATAACAACAGCACAATTAAAAAACCTCCTTATAATTTAATGTTATTTTTTTAACAATGAAATATGAAATCTCTAAAAATAGCATATTTCATTACGTAAAGAATTTGGAATATGTAATATACTATGATGGAAGATTTGAAATATTATGAAAATTAATTTAAAAATATTATATATTATGAATAATTAAAATGTAAAGTTTTTTTTGAGATGATAAAACAAATTTTTAGATAATAACTTAAAACTTCAAAAGCATCTATGATATAATTTATGTAAAATACAAAGGAGGGGATGGCGTGATTTATAATTTTGATGAAAGTATAGATAGAAAAAATACAGGATGTGTTAAATTTGATGGGTTAAAAGAACGATTTGGAGTGGAAGATTTAATTCCTATGTGGGTTGCAGATATGGATTTCCCAGTAGCTGAACCTATAATTGAAGCTATAAAACACAGAGCAGAGCATCCTATATTAGGATATACCAAGTTTGAAGATAGTTATTATGAAGCTATAGTTTATTGGATGAAAGATAAGCATAATTGGAACATAAAGAAAGAATGGATATGCTTTACTCCAGGTGTTGTTCCAGCATTAAATTATGCAGTTCAAGCATTTTCCTCTCAAGGAGATGAAATAATAATACAAACGCCGGTATATGCACCATTTTCAAAAGTAATTAAATTTAATGGGAGAACTATTGTTAATAATCCATTAAAGTATGAAGATAATAATTATACCATGGATTTTGATGATTTAAAAAGAAAAATAACTCCAAGAACTAAGCTGTTATTTTTATGTAATCCTCATAATCCTGTAGGAAGAGTTTGGACTTTAGAAGAGTTAAAAACTTTAGGTGAAATATGCATAGATAATAATATAATTATAATATCTGACGATATACATTTTGACTTAATATACAGTGGATACAATCACACAGTAATTGCTTCAGTTAGTGAAACTTTTGCACAAAATTCTATTATTTGCACTGCTCCAAGCAAAACGTTTAATATTGCAGGATTACAAGTTTCTAATATTATTATTCCAAATAAAGAATTAAGAAAAAGATTTAAAATTACTTTAGAAAATAATACTGTATCTGGTGCAAATGTTTTTGGTACAGAGGGTTTAAAAGCAGCATACTATCGCTGTGATGATTGGTTATCTCAATTAATGATATATTTAGAAGAAAGTTTAAATTATATAATAGATTTTATTGAAAATTATATACCAAAAATAAAAGTTATAAAACCGCAGGGAACTTTTATAATTTGGCTAGACTGTTCTAATTTAAACATGGATGAAAAAGAAATTAAAGAATTTTTTGTTAGAAAATGCAGAGTAGGTCTTGATGAAGGAAGTATATTTGGACAAGAAGGAAAATATTTTATGAGAATGAATATAGCATGTTCTAAAAAAATTATTGAAGAAGCTCTAAATAGAATAAAAAAAGAAGTTGATAAGTTAACATAAAAATTTAAGCGTAATTTTTTATATATAAGTAATAGAAATAAATTAAGGAAACATAGATTTATTAATAATAATCCAGATGCTAAAAGTCTTGAAAAGTTTATAAAAATAACCATATAACTTAATATAAGTAAATAAAATGGTTCTTCTATAATTTTAAGAAGAACCATTTTATTTTATGTAAAAAACATGTATTTCAAACTAGATCTTAATATTTAAAAGTTAATTACATTAATTAAAAAAGTGATAGATTATGTGAATCTTACAAAATTAGTTAACATAATTAAAATTAAGAACATTATTTTTAAAAGTAAACTAGAATATGAAATAAATATTAAATTTATAAGACATTAATAAAAATTGTTAATTAAATCCAAAATTTATCATAAATGTAATATAATTATGAAATTTAAATTAAAATATATAAGAAGGATATCAACAATCTAATTTTAACTTTTAAAATTTCATTTAATAGTAATGTTTTAAATTTCAACTTTTTATAGCTAATTTTATAAAATTATCAAGGAGTATTTTAGATGAAAGCCAATCATAAACTCTACATTATATGATTTTGAAAGTTTTAGAAAGAAATCATATATATTATTTGAAGATAAGATAATAAAAATATTAAGGAAATATTACAACAATTGTGGTAGAAATTAGATAGTAAACTTACAAAAGAAGAGTGTTTTTATAGTATTTTAATTTTTGAATTAGTTAGTATAAAAAATGCTGTTAAAACTATTATTAATCATGATGCTAGAGGAGGGAATATATTAAGCTTTAAAAGAGGGAATTTGTAATGAATTAGGATTAAGTAATATTGATATCATTGAGGATTATAATTGGATACTAGAAAAATTTAAAAGTTTAAGAACTTTAACATAGAGTGTTGCGGAGGTGTAATTTTGGGTAAATGTATAAGCACTCCAATAAATAGATTTGATGCAAAAGAGAAAATAAGTGGTGAGGCTAAATATATATCGGATATTAAATTAGAAAATTCTTTATATGCAAAAACCTTAAGATCAACTAAAGCAAGAGGAAAAATAGTAAATATAACATATCCAGTAATGCCAGAAGAATATTTTATAGTTGATAAAAATGATATAACTGGAAAAAATAGAGTGAAAATAATGTTTTATGATATGCCTTTTTTTGCTGAGGAGATAGTTAATTATATAGGAGAGCCAATAGCTCTTATAGTTGGTGAAGATAAAGAGAAAATATTAGATATTATCAATAAAATAGAAATTGAATATGAGGAAATTGAACCTATTTTTACTATAGAAGAAAGTGAGAACAGTAAAGAGAAAATTCCTATATATAAAGATGATAATTGTTTTGCAAATTATTTCTATGAAAAAGGAGTTATAGATAAGGCTTATAGTTCATCACACAGGGTGTTTAGCAGAGAATATAAAACTGGATATCAAGAGCATATATATTTAGAAACTCAAGGTATTGCTGCCACTTATGATGAAGAAACTCATAAAGTTACTGTTATTGGATCAATGCAGTGTCCTTATTTTGTAAAAAATGCAGTAATTGAGGCTATGGGATTAGCTGAAGATAAGGTTCAAATAATTCAATCTATAACTGGAGGAGCTTTTGGAGGTAAAGAAGAATATCCTTCATTAATAGGTGGTCAAGTAGTGGCTGCTACTATGAAAACCAAAAAGCCTGTAACACTTATTTTTGAAAGAGATGAAGATATAGAATGTTCAACTAAAAGACATCCATCAAAAATTAAATTAACTACTTTAGTAGATGAAAATAATAAAATTATAGGAATGGATGCAGATATAACTTTAAATGGCGGCGCTTATTCAGGACTTTCAAACATAGTGCTTCAAAGAGCTATGTTTGCAATTACAGGAGCATATAATATTCCAAATGTAAGAGTAAAAGGGAAGGCATTAGCTACAAATACAGTTCCAAATGGAGGTTTTAGAGGATTCGGAGCACCTCAAAGCATATTTGCATTAGAAATGCATATTGATTGTATGGCTAGTGAATTAGGCATTGATACTTTAGAATTTAAAAAAATGAACCTACTTCATCAAGGAGATTTATCTTCAACTGGAGGAATTTTTAGAGGATATGTACCATTAAATGATTTAATTAAAAAAATTGAAGAACTTAGTAATTATAGTAAAAAAGTTAAAGAGTTTAAACTAAATAATAACTATAGAGGCATAGGATTATCATTGTTTTTTCATGGAGGAGGATTTACAGGAAGTGGGGAGAGAGACCATATAAAGGCAGTGGTTAAACTTAAAAAATATATAGATAATACTGTGGAAATACTTATTTCTAACGTGGAAATGGGTCAAGGTATTCACACCACTTTAAGAAAAATTGTGGCTTCGGAATTAGATATCCCAATTGAAACAGTGATTATTATTAATACTGATACAGATAGAGTACCAGATTCAGGACCTACCGTTGCTTCTAGAACTATAATGGTTGTAGGAAAGCTATTGCAGGAAGCATCCAAGGAATTAAAAGAGAAATGGGAAGATAGTAAAGAAACTGAGATTACTACTAGATATAAGTTCCCCGAAGGATTTTATTGGAATGATGAAACTTTTCAGGGAGATGCCTACAATGAGTATTCATGGGGTGCTAATGTTGTAGAGGTACAAGTTAATCCCATTACTTATGAAGTGGATGTTAAAGAGATATATGCAGTATATGATGTTGGAATTGCAATTGATGAAAAAATAATTAAAGGTCAAATAGATGGAGGAATTATTCAAGGATTAGGACATAGTTCTATTGAAGTTATGGAATGTAAGAATGGTAAACTTATTCAAAGAACTAATACGGATTATGTTATACCTACAGCTTTAGATTTTTCAAATATTAAAAGTGAGCTTATAAATAATCTATATGATAATGGACCTTTTGGAGCTAAAAGTGCAGGAGAATTAACTTTTGTAGGTGCACCTGTGGCTTATGCTTTAGCAGTTAAAAATGCTATAGGAAAAGATATAAATAAAATACCAGTTAATCCAGAGTACCTAATGGAGGTGATGGACAGTGAATAAAGTAAGTTTTGTATTGGATAATAAGGAAATTATTTTAGAATGTAATCCAGTAAAAAGATTAATTGATGTGTTAAGAGAAGAATTTAATATAACTGGAATTAAAGAAGGGTGTGGACAAGGTGAATGTGGAGCTTGTTCAGTTATAATAAATAAAAGATTAGTAAATTCCTGTCTAGTATCTATTGGTACTTTAGAAAACATGGAAGTTTTAACTATAGAAGGATTAAAATTAACTAATCGATTTGAAATTTTACGACAAGCTTTTGAGGATGCAGGAGCAGTACAATGTGGTTTTTGTACACCTGGAATGATAATGGCAGCTGAAGCACTTTTAACTAATAATCCTAATCCTAAGGAAGAGGATATAAGAAGAGGTATATCAGGAAATTTATGTAGATGTACTGGATATAACATGATAGTAGAGGCAGTGAAATTGGCATCTAAAAGAGGTGAGGGATTATGGTAAATTGTTATAGGCCCAATACTCTAGAAGAAGCATTAGACATATTGAATAGGGAAGAATGTATTATATTAGCAGGTGGAACAGACCTTATGGTTAGAAAGAAGCGATGGTCTGGGTTGATACCTAATTTTGAAGAACAAGTATTGTTTATAAGTCATTTACCGGAATTAAAAGAAGTAAGAGTAGAAGATAATGATTTAGTTATTGGGAGTTGTTGCAAATTAGGGGAATTAGAAATAAATAATATGATTCCTCAATATCTTAAAGATGTTATAAAAGAAATGGCGTCAATTGGAACTAGGAATATTGCAACTATTGGAGGAAACATTTGTAATGGCTCTCCAGCGGGAGATGTTTTACCTTCACTATATGCATTAGGGAGTAAAGTAGTTATAGCTAATAGTAATGGAGAAAGGAAAATCCCTATAAAAGAATTGATAGTTGGACCAGGAAAAACAATATTAAAAAATAATGAGATATTAAAGGAAATCATTATAGAGAGTTATAATTTTACTGATTATTATTATCACAAAGTAGGCACTAGAAAATCTACAGCACTAGCTAAAGTTTCATTTATAGGATTTTATAAAATTGAAGATGACATAGTAAAAGATATAAGAATAGCATTGGGAGCAGTCTCTCCAACTATTGTAAATGATAGAGATTTAGAGTGTTCATTTATTAGCTTAAGCAAATTGGAAGCAAAGGCAAAATTAGAAGAAATAATAGAACGATATAAAGAGATTATCATGCCTATAGATGATGCTAGATCTACAGCCAGATATAGAAAAAAAGTTTCAATTAATTTAATAAATTATTTTTTTAATGAAAAAGTTTTTTAATGATATTTTTACAAATCTAAAATTGATTTTAAAGACTACAAGATTAAACTTTTAAATAAAAAACTAGCAAGTAATTTGCTAGTTTTTTACTTTCAAATTTATATATTCTTTACATAGTTAAAATTTAAAGAATATATAACTTTAGAGATTAATTTTAAAGTTTGAACATAACTATGAATTAAAATTTTCGTATAGTATATAAGGAATCAATAAATAAACAACTAGTCAGCATAATAGTCTATTTTGTACTATGCTAGGTCATTGGAAATCATTACTTTAAATATTCTATTATTCTTGATTAGTTATCTTATTTGAGAAACCTAAATAAATTATGGACGGTGAATTTTATGAGAAATCCTATAAGAAATTTTCTAAGTATTTTTTTAGCTATATTTATTAGCTTATTTGCATTCATTGGTTGTGGCACTGATAAAAAATCAGAAGTAGTAGAAGAGAGTTTCCAATGTGAAAGTTCTGCTAAAGACTATGCAATAAACGATAGTGAGCAAAATAACAAGGTAATGGAAGACAGTAAAGTAAAAGAAAATAAAATGGAAGAAAATAAACTTATTAATTCTTCATCTAAAAAAATAATAAGGAATGTAGATATTACGTTACAAACTACTGAGTTTGAAAAATCTATTGAATCAATTAATAAAAGTATAGATGAATTTAAAGGATTTATACAGAACTCTTATATGAATGGTAATGGGATAGACAATAAGGGAAATACTTATAATAGAAATGGTAATATAACAGCAAGAATTCCAAGCAAAGATTTAGAGAAGTACCTTACTAAATTAAAATCTATAGCTCATGTAACTCAAGAAGGTCAACATGGTGAAGACGTAACTTTAACATATGTTGATAATGAAGCTAGACTTAAGGTTTTAAAAGTAAAAGAAGAAAGATTATTAGAAATTCTTAAAGAAAGTAAGAATGTTACTGATATAATTGCAGTAGAATCAGAACTTTCTAAAGTTAGATATGATATTGAATCAGTAGAAGGTTATTTAAAGAATTTAGATAATTTAATAGAATATTCAACAGTATATATCAATGTAGAAGAAGTTGAACAAATTAAGAATGAAATTGATGTAAAAGGAAGTATATTTGAAAAAATGATCAATTCTTTTATAAACTCTATAAAAGATGTTGGATATTTAATGAAAAATTCTATTATTTATATTGCTGCATCTATTCCATATATAGTTGTAATAGGATTAATAGTGTTCTTATTTAGATTTATAATAAAAAAATTTAATATAAAAGATAAGTTTATTAAACCATTTTCAAAAAAATAGTTAGTTAATATTTAAATTCTAAATAGAGAATAAATATGCTGTGAATTATAGTGTATTTATTCTCTTCTTAATTTTATAGATATTTTTATTTATGTATTTACAAATGAATAGGAAAAATATATACTAGTGTATATACACTAAGTAGATATGCTACTTTTAAATTTAATGTATACATCAGAGTAAAAGTTATTTTTTAGTATTTTAATTAGAGTTATTGAATTCTCAGTTTTTTCAATTCACAATGCACAATTGAGGAAATTTCTCAGTAAACTGAGAAATTTAGAATTGATCTTTTTGAAGTGACGTAGTCATTTCTTATAAAAGGACTAGCAATAAAATTGCTAGCAAAAAACAGTTAAAGAAATTAGTTTAATCAAAACTAATTTCAACCATAATTATCAATTGTCAATTTCCAATTCTCCATTGATTAAAGTTGTGAATTGAAATATTTAAACATTTAGTTATATGAGCTATGCATTAATTTTTAAGGTAGTACATCTATAAATGGGGGAGATTATTATGAAAATTAATATTAAAAAAATGGTAATATCAGCGTTGTTGATGGCTATATCTATAATCATACCATTAGTCTTTGGTTCAACTTTGAGAATATATATACCGCCATTTTCTGCAACTTTGGCATCACACGTACCAATGTTTTTATCTATGTTTTTAGGACCTTTTGAGGCAGCAGTCGTTGGTATTGGATCTGCAATCGGATTTTTATTTGCATTTCCTGATCCAGTAATTGCAGCTAGAGCAGCAATGCACATAATAGTAGGATTTGTAGGGGGAAAATTAATACTTAAAAATGTAAGTTTTACTAAGACTATTTTTATAACTGCACCATTACACGGATTCTTAGAAGCTTTAGTTGTAATGCCTTTTGGTTTTGACTTATATAAAGCATTAATTGCAGTAGGAGTTGGTGGTGTATTACATCATATTGTTGATGGACTTATTACCTTACCTTTAGTAGCATCAATAAATAAGGCTACAGGAAATTTACTTTGTGGTAATAATAAAAGAAAAGATATTGCAGCTTAAATTTTTATCATATTCAAACAAAAGATAGGAGTTCTAGTAAAAAGTCGTGATTAGAAATCACGACTTTTTACTATTTCTTTTTATCTTTATTCTTTTTAGTATCTGATTTCTTTTTACTATTTGACTTATCTGTAGCTTTCTTCGATTTGTTTGCCATAAAGTTCCTCCTTTTATTTGATATTATATTATATTTAGATATGTTCAAAAAAATAACTAGTAAGTATTGTGGCATATTTTATTAATTCATAATTATTGAGACCTCTGCTGTATGGGAGAAGCTTTGAATTAAATCATTCTCTTTGCCTGATAGAAAATATTTTCAGAAATTTTCACTAGTTATTCTATTTCAGGCACCTAATATTAATTAATAGTGAAATTGTTATGGTATTTCTGTATAATTATATAGAAACAAGATAAAATTTGATTTTGTATAAAGATTTAATTATTTATATATAAAACAATTTTATGAAAATTAACTAAAAGGATGGAGTTTTATGAATTTAATAACTTTAGAAAATATATGTAAAAGCTATAGTGATAAAACACTATTAGAAAATATAAAATTGACTATTACTGATGAAGACAAGATAGGGGTAATAGGGGTAAATGGAGCAGGGAAATCTACTCTTTTAAAAATAATTGCAGAAATGGAGACTTCTGATAGTGGTGATATTATAAAAATGAATGGACTTAGAATAGAATACTTACCTCAAGAAGTTATCTATGAAGCAGAAGATACTGTATTGGAACAGATTTTTAAAGGATCTTCAGAAGTTATGAAAGTGTTAAGAGAATATGAAAGTATACTTCACAAACTTTCATTAGATGCTGACAATACTACTCTTCAAAAAAGCTTAATCTCTCTTCAAAGTAAAATGGATGCTTTAAATGGATGGCAGTTAGAAAGTGAAGCAAAAAGAATATTAACAAAATTAGGTATAAATAATTTTAATGATAAGATGAAAGTCCTATCTGGAGGACAACGGAAGAGAGTAGCATTAGCTTCTTCGCTAATATCTCCTTGTGATTTATTAATTTTAGATGAGCCTACTAATCATATGGATAATAACATTATAGAATGGTTAGAAAACGAACTTAGAAATAGAAAATCCGCATTGTTGATGATTACTCATGATAGATATTTCTTAGATAGAGTTGCTAATAAAATAATTGAAATTGATAACGGGAACATCTACGGATATATAGGAAACTATTCAACTTTTATAGAGAAGAAACTTGAAAGAATTGAACTTATGCAAAGCTTAGAAAGAAAAAGGCAAAACTTATATAGAAAAGAATTATCATGGGTAAAAAGAGGAGCTAAGGCTAGAAGTACTAAACAAAAAGCTAGATTGGAAAGATTTGAAGAAATTAAAAATAGCAAAGTTGAAATAAAGGATAATAAAATAGACATATCTACAGGCAGCAGTAGACTTGGCAAAAAAATAATTAATGTAGAGAATATTTATAAATCCTTTGGAGAAAAACAGTTAATTAAGGATTTTAGTTATATTGCAACAAAAGAAGATAGAATAGGAATAATAGGACCAAATGGAGTAGGGAAGTCTACACTTTTAAATATATTAAGTGGTAGATTAGAAGTAGAAAGTGGAGTGATTGAATTTGGTGACACTGTAAAACTTGGCTATTTTACTCAAGAAAATGGTGAGATGAATGACGAACTTAGAGTTATTGATTATATAAAGGAAATAGCAGAATTTATAACCACAAAGGATGGAATTGCAATCTCTGCTTCTCAAATGCTAGAAAGATTTATGTTTGAAGGTGCAATGCAATATACCCCTATATCAAAGCTATCCGGTGGAGAGAAAAGAAGGTTGTATTTACTTAGAATATTGATGGAGAGTCCTAATGTATTGTTCTTAGATGAGCCTACTAATGATTTAGATATAGATACCCTTACTATATTGGAAGAGTATCTTGAAGAATTTAATGGTTCAGTAATTACTATATCCCATGATAGATACTTTTTAGATAAAATTGCTAATAAAATTTTTACTTTTGAAGGTGATGGAAAAATATTAGAAATTACAGGTAATTATAGTGATTATAAGGAATATAGTGAACTTTACTTAACTAATGAAAAAAAAGATGAAAGTATAAATAAAGCCAAAGAAATTAAAAATAAAGAATCTAAAAAAGAAAAACCGTTAAAATTTTCTTATAAAGAAATGAAAGAGTATGAAGAGATCGATGAAAAAGTTGAAGAGAAAGAAAATGAATTAAATGAAGTTAAGGAAAATATAAGTAATGCAGGAAGTAATTTTGTATTACTTCAAGAACTACTAGAAAAGCAAAGTAAGATTGAAGAAGAGTTGGAATATTTAATGGAAAGATGGACTTATCTTAATGAGCTATCTGAAAAAATTAAGGAAAATAAAGAAAATAATATATAAGATGATTTAGGAGTGCGAATTATATGAGCAAGTATTTTTCTATTGGAGAAATGTCAAAGCTCCATAAAATAAGTATACAAACTCTTAGGTATTATGATCAAATAGACTTATTTAAGCCGGTGTATGTAGATAAAGAAAGTAATTATAGATATTATTCAATAGATCAATTTTCACAATTAGATATTATTAAGTATTTAAAATATTTAGGTATTCCACTAAAAGAAATAAAAAGTAAATTAGAAAAAAATAATGAAGAGATATTGAATCTATTAAGTAATAAAATTGATATGGTAAATGATAAAATTAAAGAATTAGAACTAATTAAAAAAGTGCTTCAAACTAAGAAAGAAACTATAGAAAAAGGTTTGAAGGTAGATGAAGTAGGAAAAATAAATAGAAAGTATATGCAAAAAAGAAGTATTTTATCTATGGAGTATGAAGAAGGTTTAAGTATAAAAGACACAATAGAATTGACAAGACGTCAGATTGCAAATATTTTAGAAGAAAATATTTCTGTTTTTTATGGTGGAGTAAGTGGATTAGTATCCATGAAAAAAGTAATAGAAAATGAAGAAGTTATTTATGAAAATAGTTTTGTTACTGTGGAAAAGGATCTTTTTAATAATGAAGCACAAAAACATATTACAGAAATTCCATCAGGTGAATTTATATGTATGACTTATAAAGGACGGTACACTGACAATTATAAACACTTTAAAAAGCTTATAGATTACGTAGAATATAAGCGTATACCAATAGAAGATTATATCTATGAAATACCAATAATTGATCCTTTATCTACAAATAATGAAAAAGAATTTCTTACAGAAATACAAATATTAGTGAAAAAAAGAGAGATAGATTTAAGATGTTTAGTATAAAATACCGATGAATATCGGTATTTTTTTATGCTTAAATTACCAAATATAAAAAATATAAAAAATATAAAAAATATTGACTCTATAGTTACTATAGACTTTATAATTATAAATATAGAAAATTGCAAAAAATAAGAAAAATATTATTATGTGACAAGAAAAGTATAGAATTATATGGCTTGAAAACAATATCATCATTAAAATATTTAAAGTAGGAGGAATTTAAAGTGAGTAACAATTTAAGTTATGACTTAGAAACTAAAATAATTCATTGGGGGCATAGAGTAAGATCCAGCGACAGGAGCGTTAGCTACTCCTATATATCAAACTGCCACATTTGCAGCAAAAACCATAGAAGATTTCGAAGAATTGTGTAGAAGTTTTGGCTATGTATATACGAGAGAGTGCAATCCTACATTAACTGAATTAGAACTTAAATTAGCTATGTTAGAAAATGGAGACAGTGCTATAGTTAGCACATCAGGTATGGGAGCTATAACATCTACAATATTAGCCTTAATAAAAAGTGGAGATCATATAGTAAGCTCTGATGGAATATTTTCACACACTAAATTATTTATGAATGAATTGTTAGGGAAATTTGGCGTTGAAGTTACTTTTGTAGATGCTGTTGATCCAGAAAATATAAAGTCAGCATTAAAATCAAATACAAAACTAGTTTATATAGAAAGTCCTTTAAATCCATCTTTAGACTTAGTTGACATAAAGACTATATCGGAAATTGCTCATGATAACAAAAGTATAGTTATTGTAGATAGCACATTTGCTAGTCCAATATTACAAAAACCTATAGATTTAGGAGCTGACTTAGTTGTTCATAGTTTAACTAAGTATATAAATGGACATGGAGATACCTTAGGTGGAGTAGTAATAGGCTCAAGAGAATTAATAGATTTAGTTAGATGGTACCAGGATTGCCATGTTTTACAGGTGCATCACTGCCACCTATGAATGCATGGATGATACTAAGAGGCATGAAAACCTTAGATATGAGAATGAAAAAACATTGTGAAAACGCTTTAGTTGTATCTAAATTTTTAAGTACAGAAGAAAAGGTTGAAATAGTAAAATATCCAGCATTAAAATCTCATCCACATTATGAATTATGTCAAAAACAGATGAATGGAATGGGTGGAGGTATTGTGTCCTTTAAATTAAAAGATGGAATAAATGGTTTAACTAGAGATGAGGCAAGTAGAAAATTGATTAATGGACTAGAACTATGCACAATAGCTACTAGCTTAGGAGAAGAGCATACATTAGTTCAAATGAATGGTGAAAACCTTATAAGAATAGCTATAGAGTACTCTAGAGTCTGCAATAGATATAGTAAATGATTTTAAGCAAGCTATAGAAAAAATAAAATAATTTCATTATGTTAAGTGTAAACTTTAGACATTATTAAAATATAGATCTTATATGAAAGCTTAAAATTTACTTTAGAAAATAAATTTTATATAAAAACATTTTAGTCCCTTGAAAATTAAGAATTAATAGTTGAGAATACGAATTTAATATGAAATTCACCTTTAATAAATTCCCTAAAATAAAATTTATTCTAAAAACTCTGAAGGCTTTGATAGTGCATTTTTAATTATAATTCGTATTCTTAATTTTTAATTCATGAAGAAATAGTTTTTGCTATAGAAATTAAAATATTGTATAAATTGAATTTCTAACTAAGAATTCTATATAGACTCTTAATAACTTATGAATTAAGAGGATGCATAAAAAACATAAGGAGAAATGAGAAGATGGAAAAGAAGAAAAATTTTAAAAGGTTTCTTATAATATTTATATTAGCATTTGGAACTACAGCAATGTATAGTCTGCCTTATATGAAATCATCATTTTATGATCCAATGCAACAGGCATTAAATTTATCACATACTCAAATAGGTAATTTACTAAGTTTATACGGACTAATAGGAATGATATCCTACTTTGTAGGAGGATGGCTTGCAGACAAATTTTCAGTTAAAAAGTTATTATGTTTTTCTTTGGTGTCTTCAGGTGGGATAGGGTTTTACTTTGCTACATTTCCATCCTATAATGGCTTACTTTTAACTTTTATATTATGGGGTGTAACAACCATAATGACCTTTTTTCAGCTTCAGTAAAAGTTGTAAGAATGCAAGGTAGTGAATCAGAACAAGGGAGAATATTTGGGTTTTATGAAGGACTGTCAGGAATATCAGGGACTTTAATATCTTTTATAGGATTATATTTGTTCGGTAAATTCACGGAGATAACTATTGGATTTAAATATGTTGTTTGGCTATACTCAATAGCTTCTATAATATGTGGAATATTACTAGTAATACTACTTGAAGAAAAGAAAGAAGAAGAAACCTCAAGTGATAATGTGAGCTTTAAAGGAGTGATAAAGGTTGTTACTATGCCTAAAGCTTGGTTAATAGGAATTATCATATTTTCAACTTATTTAGTATTTTCAAGTTTAACTTATTTGAGTCCTTATTTATCAGAAATATATGTAATGCCAATGGCACTAGTTTCTACTATATCTATAATAAGAACTTATGTTATAAAAATGGGGGCATCTCCTGCTGCTGGAATCATAACTGATAGGGTTGGATCATCTATAAAAGTCATGTTTATAGGATTTATATTGATGGTAATGTAAGTACTGCAGCTTATTTAATAATACCTAAGAATCAAAGCTTCATATGGATAGCAGTTATAAATATGATAATATTAAGCATAATACTATTTGGTTTTAGAGGTATATACTTTGCTTCAGTTTCTGAATCTAACATTCCATTAGAAACTACAGGAGCAGTAGTTGGATTTGCATCATTCATAGGGTTTTCCCCAGATGCGTTCTATTATACTCTTGCTGGAAATTGGTTAGATACATATGGACAAAGAGGATATACTTACATATTCATGCTTTCAGTAATATGTGCCATAATAGGCGTATTTGCAACTTATACATTAGTTAAAATAAATGAGAAAGAAAAGAAATTGGAAATATTGAATAAAGAAATAGCTTAAGAAACAATTTATACATACTATTATTAAATACATTAGACTTTAAATACAATGAGAATAGAGCTCTACTTATCTTCTGAAAAAGATGGGTAGAGTTATTCCAATTTACAATTATAACAATATAAAAGATAGTCTTTATACTTAAAATTACGGAGGATAATTATGCTAACATTATGGGAAAATGGAATCATAGTAGTTTTTGCTATTTTATTAATAGCAGTGGGATACTATTTTTCTAGAAATATAAAAAATATGGAAAGTTACTATTTAGGGAATCGTAGTTTGCCATGGTCTCTAATAGTTGGTACATTAGTTGCATCTTGGTATGGTGGAGTAGGAACTGTTGGAAGTGTAGAATATGCAGCTATATATGGATTATCTGCATGGGCAGTTTGGTCTATAGCGGCTCATATAGGTAGAATGCCACTAGCATTATGGGTTGGACCAAGAATTCATATAAGAACAGATATAACAGTGCCAGATTTATTAGAAAGCTTTTATGGAGAATATGTAGCTATATTAGGAGCAATACTGATGTTTGTATACTGTGCACAGCTTGGAGAAATAACTGCACTGGGTACAATAGGGGAAATTGCATGGGGCATAGATAAAGAAACAATAGGTTTTATACTTGTTTTAGTGGTTGTCATTTTAACTGTACTTGGTGGATTTATGGGAGTAGCTATAACTGACATGATATTATTTTTGTATGGTATTTGGATTAACCATGGTTATGCCAGGACAATTTAAACAAATAGGTGGATTTGCAGGACTTACAGAAGCTTTAAAAAATGCACCTAATCTTATGCACCCAACAAGAGGAATGTCTATGATGAAAGCCTTAATGCTCATAGTATATTCTTTTGGAGCTTATTCAGATCCAACTTTTTACCAAAGATTTTCAGCGGCTGATTCTCCTAAAGTGGGGAGAAGGGCATTATTAACCTGTTTTTCATTATGGATATGTTTTGATATGGTGCTTGTGATCACAGGACTTATAGTTAGAGCTACTTACCCAGAAATGCCACCAGCTGCTGGATATATAACTTTAGTTTTAAATACGCTACCAAAAGGAGTAAGACTAATCTTTATAATTGGAATATTAGGCTCTATAATTTCTACATTAGATAGCTATTATCTTGCAGCAGGAGCTACATTAGCTAATGACATATATGGCAGAATAACAAAAAAGAATTATCACAAAAACAGTTAGTTAAATTAACTAGGATAGGAATTGTAGTAGCGGCAGTAATGGGATTAAGTATTGCCTTCAAATTTGAAAATGTATATGATGCCTGTATATTTGTGGGAAGTATATGGATGGGATCTGCTTTTGTACCCATAGTAGGAGCACTTTTGGGAAATGGAAAAAGGACAGCTTTAGGTGGAATATTAGGTATGCTTGTTGGTGGATTTACCTTTGGATACTTTAAAATATTTCCAGTACAGAAATTTCAACTTGAACCACTTGTAATAGCAATTCCTCTTTCCTTTATTGCTTGGAATATAGGAAATAGAATAGGAAAAGATTTAAATCAAAATAATAATGAAAATATATAGAGGCTTGTAGAAGCTTTCAAGTAATTTAAGATAATATAGTAAAGGAGAGTTAAGCATGTCTAAACTAGTGTCTAAAGTTAAAAAAGATTTAGAAATAAAATGGTTTGGTATAGATGGTTTTTTAGTATTACTTTATTTTGTAATAGCAAGTTTCATATTTTATGGTATCCTTACAAAGAATGATTTTATAGTAGGTAAATTAATACCTTTTGGAGTTATGGTTGCAGTTACCATTGTATTTCTGGATTACTTATATCAAGTATATAAAATGATAAAACAGAGATAATTTCCAAAAGAAGGTGAATAATATGAAAATAAATGCTTTACCTATAAAAGTTACAGAAGAGGAAGCTATAGAAATAGCTAAAAATGGTAAAGGATCGGTTTTAAGTAGAATATTTTTAAAGTATAAAAAAGTACATGAAGCTAGACTACATTATATAGAATTTAAATTGGTAACTATAGAAATACAACAAAATAAAGATAATAAGGCTAATATATTAAAAGTACTTATAAATGGATCAACTGGATCAGGTAGTATAGCTCAAGATGTTGTTCCTATATCTATAACATCACAAGATGTAGATGAAGACATAATACAGTATTCTGATAAGGATGATACAAAGATTCGTTCAAAAGCTATAAAAATGACTATGAGAATAACTCATAAATTTATGGGCAAAATACCTGAAATTAAAATAATAAAAATAGATAGCATATTTAGACCATATTGGGTTGTATTTTTTGATAAAGTAGAAAAAAATAAAAAAGTAATATATCTTCCAATAGAAGCAGACGGCTTTAAAATCAATAAAGGCTTTTAGTATTTACTTATAGATTATTTTAAATAGAAATAAAGGTAGAAATTAGTTATATAGGGTTCCACAATGGAAATTTAACTTATACATGATTTTAATTTTCATAACAAAATTTTTTTCTATAAATTAAAAATTAAGGATTAAAGATATGAATTATGGTTAAAACTCCAACCTCAAAACCTTTGGAGTTTTTTAGGATAAATTTTATTTTAGAAATTCACTAAGGGTAAATTTCTCCCTAAATTCTTCATTATTAATCCTTAATTTTTAAGGAGTTAAGCTATTTATTTTCCACAGCATATTTTAAGTTTTTAAATTGTATCCCTATAGAATAGGTATTATAAATTTATAAAAAATAGGTGCCAGTCTAAATTAATACCAAAAAACAAGTTTATTTTACATATTATGTATAATTTTTTGTTATTTTTACTGTTATACTTAATCATATAATTTATAATATAAAAAATAAATAATACTGTAAAAAATATTTAATAAATATTTAATATTTTTGTAACATAGTGTATAATGTTGCTGTAACAAATTTTTAGAATATTTTCATAATGAGGGAGGAGAAAAATGAGTAACAAAAAAAAGAAAAAAGGTTTTCCGACAGCCTTTACAGTTACATTTATTGTATTAATTCTTGTTGCCGCATTAACTTACTTAATACCAGCTGGGAGCTATGCTAAATTAAAATTTGACACTGAAACTAATATGTTTACGATTACAAAGCCATCTGGTGAAATAGAGGAGCTTCCTGCTACACAAGAAGTATTAGACAAATTGAACATGAAAGTTGATGTATCTAAATTCACTAGTGGAAGTATTAGTAAACCTATTGCTATACCTAATACCTATGAAAAAATAGAAAGCAATCCACAAGGACCTTTCGAAATATTAACTGCACCAATTCAAGGGGTGTATGAATCAATTGATATTATAATGTTTGTATTTATTCTTGGAGGTATAATTGGGGTTATTAATTATACAGGGGCTTTTGATGCTGGAATAGCTAGTTTATCAAAGGCAACAAAAGGAAAAGAAATGATGCTAATAATCGTAGTAACTGTATTAATTGCAGCAGGAGGTACTACTTTTGGTTTAGCAGAGGAAACTATAGCATTCTATCCAATATTGATGCCAATATTTTTGGTTGCAGGATATGATGCATTGGTATGTATAGCTGCAATATATATGGGTTCATCATTAGGAACAATGTTTGCAACTACTAACCCTTTTTCATCTGTTACGGCATCTAATGCCGCAGGTATAAGCTTTACAGAGGGATTGACCTTTAGAGGAATTGGTTTAGTGTTATCATTAGTAATTTCTTTAATTTACATAATTCGTTATGCAAAGAAAGTTCAGACTGATTCTAAAAACTCATTAATTCATGCAGATAAACAACATATTGAAGATAAATTTTTAAGTAATTATGATCCAGATAACATTCCAAACTTTGATTTTAGAAGAAAACTTATGTTGTTAATTTTTGCCTTGGCATTTGGAGTAATGATTTGGGGAGTATCATCAAAAGGATGGTGGTTTACTGAAATGACTGCACTATTCTTAGCAATAGCAGTAGTAATAGGAGTTATTTCAGGAATAGGAGAAAAAGCATTTGTTGACAAATTTGTTACTGGTGCTGGAGATCTTATAGGAGTTGCATTAATTGTAGGTGTTGCTAGAGGAGTTAACATCATTATGGAAAAAGGTTTAATTAGTGACTCTATATTATATTTCTCATCAGGAGTAGTTGAAGGTATGAACTCTATGTTATTTATAGTTGTTATCTTAATATTATTTAGTTTATTAGGATTCTTCATATCATCATCATCAGGACTTGCAACTTTATCAATGCCTATTATGGCTCCACTAGCAGATGCAGTCGGACTATCAAGAGATGTTATTGTTAGTGCATATCAATATGGACAAGGATTGATGTCATTTATTACTCCAACGGGATTGATACTGGCTAGTTTAGAAATGGTTGACGTAACCTATGATAAATGGCTGAAATTTATTCTACCACTAATGGCATTAATGGGCGGATTATCTATAGCAATGCTATTTGTTCAAGTAATTCTATAATATTTTTTATAAAGTGTAGAGTCTATCATTAAAAATTATTTTAATGATGGACTCTATTTTTATATGTTTTATAAATTTACTTTAATTAGTTACTTTTTAATATGAATAAATAAATTTTAGATTTTTTATATATTATGTTGATTTTAAATATATATTTTTTCTCTTTGGAAATACTAACACTAAAAGAGGAGGTGAAAAAATGGAGCTTTCTACTAGAGAAGTTATCAAATTAAAACTTGTTGATCTTCAAGAAAATGTTCGTGATTTTCAAAGTTATGCTGATAAGGTAGATGACAAGAATGTTAAAGATGAGTTTAAGGCATTAGCTAAAGAGTGTGGATACCAAGCACAAAGGCTTCAAGGATTACTAGGGGAATTTGAAGATTAATTTTAAGAGTTTTCATTTTGAAAACTCTTTTTTTATAGACAAAATTATATAAGTAAATAATATTGTAAATAAATTTTAATATATAAGTTTATAATGCTTTCGATTAGTGTTAAATTATAATTGTAAAAATAAAATTAAATCAAGGTTTACAATGAGAGGTGAGATAAAGAGTTTAATTTTAATATCCATTTTTGGAGCTCTTACAGCTATTGGAACATTTATAAAAATACCAATACCTTTTGTATCGGATATATGGGGATGTCAGCAGTTCTAGCAATAGAAGAAATATATAATAGTTTTTATGGTGACTATAGTGAGGGAAGGGCACTTGTGAAACATTAAAAATATTTGAAGAAGAAAATATTATAGAAAAAAACATAGATAAATCTGCACTTATAAAAAGCTTAGTTGATAGAAAGGTAAAAAATCATCCTTATGTAGGAGAGTTTAGACGAATAGGAATGATAGGCACAATTGAATTAGTTAAAGATAGAAAAACTAAAGGCACATTTCCACTTAAAAGTCGTGTAGACTATAACATATACAAAACTGCTTTAAAAAAGGGTGCCTTACTAAGGCCTTTAGGAAATATAATTTATTTTATGCCTTCTTACTGTATCTAAGAAAGAGATATAGATAGAATGGTTACTGTAGCTATTGACAGTATTAATTTTATAAAAGTAGAGTTTAGTTCTAAATTTATTATTAATCTAGGACTAAACTTTTTATTTTTATAATACGTTTATTATCATGTTTCTTATATATGATAATTTATATTATCATATGGGTTTTTAAATACTATTTTATAAAGTTTATATTGCATTTTGTTGAAATATAGGATATTATTATATTAAAGATAATTACTAATAATTCATTAGAAGTAATATATAATATTATTATAGTATAAAATGAGGTGAGAGGGATGGAAATTAATTGGATTTGGCTCTTGTTAACAGCGTTTGTTATAGTCATTGACTTTCTTACAAGTGACTTTGTTTATTCCTGGCTTATTATAGGCTTTATACCAGCTTTTTTATTAGGTTTTCTAGTGGTATTTCCTGTACAAGTTTTTATTGCTGTAATGATAGGTGGAATTTCAATTGTATTAGGATTAAAATACTCTAGAAAATATATTAAAAAGAATATAAAGCAAGAAAAGCTAATGATGGGAAAATATTTAGGACAAGAATTTGTAGCAAATATAGATATTATTAAAGAAGAACAAATGAAGGTGAACGGTGTATATTGGAGAGTAAAAAATATAGGTTCACCAATAATTAGTGGTGAAAGTTTTATTGTTGTTGATATAGAGAACAATAAACTTATTATTAAAAAGGGAGATGAATAGCAATGATTCTTTTTGGTTTTTTAACTGTACTGGTAATAGTATTATTACTTATAATATTATCAGTAAAAGTTGTAAACACAGGCTATGTTTACATTTTAGAAAGATTTGGCCAATTCTACAAGGTTTTAGAACCGGGATGGCATATAACAATTCCATTTGCTGACTTTGTAAGAGCAAAAATATCAATGAAACAACAAATTCTTGATATACCACCTCAAAACGTTATAACAAAAGATAACGTTAAAATATCAGTAGATAATGTAATATTCTATCAAGTATTAAATTCTAAAGATGCAGTTTATAACATTGAAAATTATACTTCAGGTATAATGTATTCAACAGTAACTAATATGAGAAATATATTAGGAGATATGACACTTGATGAGGTATTAGCAGGTAGAGATACTATAAACTTCAAGTTATTAACTATTGTAGATACTATTACAGATGCTTATGGAATAAAAATATTATCTGTAGAAATTAAGAATATAGTTCCACCAGCTGAAATTCAAGAAGCGATGGAAAAACAAATGAAAGCTGAAAGAAATAAGAGAGCAGCAATACTTAATGCAGAAGGAGATAGACAAAGTGCTATAGCTAGAGCAGAAGGTGACAAGCAATCTAAAATTCTTCAAGCAGAAGCGGAGAAAGAGGCTAATATTAGAAGAGCAGAAGGTTTACGTGAGTCTCAATTATTAGAGGCAGAAGGTAAAGCAAGTGCAATTGAATTAATTGCTAAAGCTGATGCTGAGGCTATAGAAAAAGTTAATAAAGCTATACTTGATTCAGGTACAGATGCAACTGTAATAGCTCTAAAACAAGTAGAAGCATTAAAAGAATTATCTAAAAACCCAGCTAATAAGTTAATATTACCTGTAGATACATTATCTTCATTAGGTAGCATATCTGCTATAGCTGAAACAATAAAGATGTCAAAAGATAAATAATAAAAAATAAAAGCTAGCTCAATTTTGAGCTAGCTTTATTTTTTTAGCATAAATGATAAACTTGATACAATGTAATTTAGTATTTAATTATAAGAAACACATTAGAGGTAGTTTTTAAAATAGGAATTACCTTATTTTTTTATTTTATAAAAGGAAAAGGTAGTTAAATGTAGAATAATGTTAAGTCGAGGTGGTTTTATGAGAAACAATAGAAAAACACAATTTATATCCTATTTTATTATATTAACTTTAATAATTACTAATTTATTTAGTTTAAATGTTAATGCAGAAACTCAAGTAAAAAGATTAGCTGGTGAAGGGAGATATGAAACTGCAAAAGCAGTGTCATCAGATGGGTGGACAAGTAGTGAATATGCAGTTTTAGTTACAGGAGCAGATTATCCAGATGCACTTAGTGCTACTCCACTAGCTAAAAAGTATGAGGCCCCAATACTATTAACGGAAAAAAATAAGTTAAATAATAATACCTTAAGTGAAATAAAAAGATTAGGTGTAAAAAAAGTATTTATAGTAGGTGGTACCGGGGTAGTAGGTACTGAAGTTGAAGATGAAATTAAGAATTTAAACATTGAGATTGAAAGAATCTTTGGTCAAGGTAGATATGAAACATCAGTTGCAGTTGCAAAAAAGGTAGGAGTAGAAAATGGTATTTTTGTTGCCTATGGCTTAAATTATGCAGATGCATTATCAGTAGGACCAATTGCAGCTAAACTTCAAATGCCAATATTATTAAATCCAACTCATAATTTAGATCCATCATTAGAGAATTTAATAAGCGATAATTCTATTGCAAAGACATATGTAGTTGGAGGAACATCACTTATATCTGATAATGTACTTAATAAATTTCCTAATGCTGAAAGATTATATGGAAGTAATAGATATGAAACTAATAAAATATTATTAGATAAATTTAAAGATCAATTAGATTTTTCTAATTTATTTATTGCAACAGGAATAAATTTTCCGGATGCTTTATCAGGAGGTGCATTAGCATCTAAGAATGGTAATCCTATGGTGCTTATTTCAAATACTCCAGATAATGCAACCCTAAGTATTAAAAAATATAATACACAAGCTAACTTAATTGTTTTAGGAGGAGAAAGTGTTGTTTCTACAGCGGCAATACAGAAATTTAAATCAGGAGTTAAAATGTTTAACTTAAATGCAGGACATACACTTACCGGAGCAGATACAGGCGCTAGTGGCGTAAATGGTTTAAAAGAAGAAGTTTTAACTAGACAACTTGTTAAAGAATTGGATAGTCAGTTTAAATCAAAAGGACAACAGACGAATTTAGTTATTGTAGATCATGCTACTACTTTAGATGAAAGTCTTAATAAACAAGTTATACTATGTAATAGTGTAAATGCTGACATGAATGTTGTTATACATTTTAATAGCCATTTAGGTATTGGATATGGCACAGAGATATTTACATATCAGGGTAAGTATGTACCAGAAGCAGATAGAGTATTAAAAAATATGAGCAAATTAGGATTTAGAAATAGAGGCATTAAGAATGCAGAGCTAGCCTTAATAAATGGAACAGATGCAGAAACTATTTATATTGAGGTATGCTTTATTGACAATGTAAAAGATGTTGCTATTATGAATGAATATGGATTAAATGCTATAGCTAAAGCTATTGTTTGTGGTGTACTAGATATTGAATTCAACGAAGGGAATCTAGTTAGATAAAAAACATTGTATCATAAGAAGTAGATAAATAAGTCAATTTACATATGGAAAAATAGAGCTATATGTAAGTGTTATGAACACTAATGTAGTTATTATTAGTATAGAATATCAATGTCTAATGATGAAAGAATTTGATACAGGACTTTTTTATTTTAAATCAACCCCTTAAGATTTTAAAAAATCTTAAGGGGTTGTTAACGTCTGAATATCCAAATTAATATTCATTTTATATACGAAAACACTATGAAGACCTTAAAAAAATTATATTCTAGATATAAGTGTTGATTTAAACAAAAATAAATTATTTTTTATATATCATATCAATTGTTGAAAAATGAAAAATAGCATGATATAATGATTTCCATCATTTTTAGTTGAGATGAATAAAAGATGAGTTTGGACTATGAGAAGCTTTAGAAACTAATCATATACAAGAAATCAACAGTATAAATGCTTGTAAATGCATTATTGAAGATAAACATATGCCTTTGGAAATTCTGTGGAACTTGTACTGAGTTTAATTGCAAGTTTATCTATATAACTAAGATTGTCTTTTAATGCAGTAATTCGTATTTAAGAAAGGTGGATTAAATTATGAGTGCAAAAATTTTAGTAGTTGATGATGAAAAAGAAATCGCTGATTTATTAGAAATATATTTAAAAAATGAAGGATATGTGGTTTATAAATACTACAATGGTAAAGACGCACTTGATTGTAGCAATTTACAAGATTTGGACTTAGCCATTCTAGATATAATGCTTCCTGATGTAGATGGTTTTACAATTTGTCAGAAAATTAGAGAGAATTATTTTTTCCTATTATTATGCTAACGGCTAAAGTTGAGGACATGGATAAAATTATGGGTTTAACGATAGGTGCAGATGATTATATTACGAAGCCATTTAACCCATTAGAAGTATCTGCAAGGGTAAGAACACAACTTCGACGATATATAAAGTATAATCAAGGAAAAGAAACAGATATTAACCTCTCTGAAAAATGCAATGAATATGAATTTGAAGGTCTTTTTATCAATAAGGATACTCGTAAATGCGTTTTATATGGAAAACAATTATCGTTAACACCAATAGAGTTTTCTATTCTTTGGTATCTGTGTGATCACAAAGGCAAAGTGGTTTCTTCTGAAGAGCTGTTTGAGGCTGTATGGGAAGAAAAATATTTAGATAACAATAATACAGTGATGGCTCATATCGGAAGATTACGTGAAAAAATGCAGGAGCCAGCCAGAAATCCTAAATTCATAAAAACAGTGTGGGGGGTTGGCTATCAAATTGAATAAGATCGATATGAAAAATTTCACAAGAAATCTATTTTTCAATATATTAGGGCGTTTTACTCTAGCTATTACGGTATACTCTATTAGTTTAATAGTTATAGGCTCTCTTGTTATTGATGTAAGTGAGCGACTTGATAGTTATAGAATTTTTAAATTTGTTAATGAGAATAGAAGTTTTTTGGGTGAAATCACATGGATTATTGGCATTTTTTCTATCCTTGCGTGGTATTGGATAAAGACCATCAGATATATTGTAATAGTAGCGGAAGCCAGTAATTCTCTTATTAATTCAAATGAAGAACCTATTCATTTTCCAGCTGCATTAAAACAGATGGAAAACCAGATGAATAACATCAGATTAGATATGTTTCGAAAAGAGCAAATTGCAAAAGAAGCAGAACAAAGAAAAAATGATTTAGTAGTTTATTTGGCTCACGATTTAAAGACACCGCTTACATCTGTTATTGGTTATTTGACTTTGTTGCGTGATGAGGGACAAATTTCAGAGGATTTGAGAAAAAATATCTTTCCATTTCCCTAGAAAAAGCTGAACGGTTAGAGGATTTAATTAACGAGTTTTTTGAAATTACAAGATTTAATCTAACAAGCCTTACATTGGAATTAAGTCGAGTTAATCTGACAAGGATGTTAGAGCAAATCATCTATGAATTTAAGCCAATATTAGCAACAAAAAACCTGCAATGTACTTTAAATGCCGCGCCAGATATAATAATTAAATGTGATGTTAAAAAGATGGAACGGGTATTTGATAATCTAATTCGGAATGCAATCAACTACAGCTTTGAAAATAGCATCATTGAAATTACGGTTGTGCAAGATAAAAGTGGTATAAAGCTAAAATTCTACAATCAGGGCAACACTATTCCAGTAGAAAAGCTGAATCGCATTTTTCAGCAGTTTTATCGTTTAGATACCGCACGAACTTCTAAGACAGGCGGTTCAGGATTGGGACTTGCAATTGCCAAAGAAATTGTTGAATTGCACAGTGGAACTATCACAGCATTCAGTAAAAATGAAGTAATTGAATTTGAGGTTTTTATTCCTATACTTTCGTAGGAAAATCGTAAGAATTTTATCATAATAAAGTAGGTTTTTGTTAGAGAAAAACGGAAAAAGAGTGCTCCTTGCTTAGGTATAATTTATATTACCAAAGCAGGGAGCATTTCTGTTTCGGATGATAATAAATAAAAAAACTATATTTTATAATGAAAGGTGGAACTTATATATGAAAAAAATTATTATTACATTTATATTCTTGGTAATTGGAGTGGGAGCATTTTTTATGAGTAATAGTGAACTTGCTGACAGAATGAATCCATTTCTTAAAAGGGATACTTATTATACAGTTGTAAAAACCGATGGTAAATACTTAGGGAAAGATAAGATTAGAAAAGAGGATGAATGCTATCAATACGAATTTATAGGCTACAATGGTGAAGGAAAAGAGCAAAAGATTATAATTAATGCACCGAAAAATTTACGTCATGGTGCTTACTTATCAGTACAATCAGCAGGAAAGAGTGGAAAAAACTACGGAGAAGTACAACTAAATGAAATTCCTGAAGCAGCAAAAGCAAAATTAGGATTAAAATAAAAGTTCATTTTACAATATAAATTCTAGAGTTTAAAGTCAAATTTATACTTAGAGTTATATTACATAAAGCATGTAAGGAGCATTCATAGTTATGGCAGTAGATAGGAGCGTGTAAGGATGAAAACAGTATTAGAAGCGAAGCATATTTCGAAAGTATATGATAACGGTAAAAATAAATTTGAAGCACTAAAAGAAATCAACTTACAAGTGAAAGAAGGTGAGTTCGTTGGAATCATAAAAATTTCAGGATCAGGTAAAACGACTCTTTTAAACGTACTTTCTACAATTGATAATGTTTCAAAAGGTGAAATTTTAATTGATGGAAAAGATATTGTAAAGATGAATGATGATAAATTAACATTATTTCGTCGCAATCATTTAGGATTCATTTTCCAAGATTATAATTTATTAGATACGCTAACGGTGAAAGAGAATATTGCATTGCCACTTGCACTATCTAAAGTAAAAGCCAGTGAAGTGGAGACTCGTGTACTTACCATTGCAAAAAAGTTTAGAATTAGTCATATTTTAGATAAATATCCATATGAAGTTTCTGGCGGAGAAAAGCAACGTTGTGCAGCCTCCCGTGCTATTGTGACAAATCCAACCATGATTTTTGGAGATGAGCCAACAGGTGCACTTGATTCAAAATCCGCAACAGATTTATTAGAGAATATAAAATTATTAAATAAACATGATAAAGTAACAATTTTAATGGTAACTCATGATGCATTTGCTGCTAGTTATTGTAAACGGGTAATTTTCATTAAAGATGGCAAATTATATAAAGAATTGCATCGTGGTGAGTTAACACAGAAACAATTTTTCCAACAAGTAGTAGATGTCATGTCTTCCATTTCTGGAGGTGGTGTAAATGAAGTTATCTAGTATTGCCATCCGTAATATAAGACGGAATTTTAAAGATTACTTTATATACTTTGCTTCTATGATTTTTAGCATTGTGATCTATTTTACATTCAAAGCATTACAGTACAATTCTCAAATTGCAAAAGCGTCAGGTGAGTCCAATAATATTGGTGATGCTTTTAAGATTTCTAGTGTGATGTTAGTTATATTCGTTGCCGTCTTTATTATATATTCCAATGGATTTTTTACATGTAAACGTAAAAAAGAAGTAGGATTATATTCATTACTAGGAATTCGTAAAAAACAAATTGGGAGAATGTTATTTTATGAAAATATGTTAATGGGACTGCTATCATTAGTAATTGGTATTGTAATTGGAGGTTTGCTATCAAAGCTATTTCTTGAACTATTAATAAGTATAATGGGATTAAATTTAAATGTTCATTTCGAAGTACCTATTGGTGCAATTATTGATACAAGCATTATCTTTTTTGTTATTGTACTCTATACATCCTTTCAAGGTTATCGCCTAGTTTATCGTTTTAAGTTAATTGAGCTTTTCCATGCTGACCGTAAGGGCGAAGAAATGCCAAAGGGATCAATTATTATGGCATGTATTTCAGTTTTTTTAATTGGTTCTGGTTATTACTTATCATTGACATTTTCAGAAGTAATTAAAGGTAAGGATCTTTTTACAGTTGCTCTTTATATCCTACTTGCAACGGTACTTGGTACCTATTTACTATTTATGTTCTTTACTGTTTTTATACTGAAAAGAGTACGAAAAAATAAGGTGTCATTTTATTATGGTATGAATATTATAACAACATCACAATTACTATACCGCATTAGAGGAAATGCGAAATCACTTGCCACAATTGCAGTATTAAGTGCTGTTACACTAACATCCGTTGGAGTTTCTATCACAACATATTATAACACATTTGTACAAGCTAGCAGGTTTACACCATTTAGTTATTCCTATGAAAAGAAGAATGGGGAATTAGATAGTAAAGTGAATACTATTCTTAATGAAGAAAAGAATAGCCATCCGGTAATAGAGCAATTTGAGATAGAGATGGCTTCTGTTAAGGGAAAGTTTGAAGGTGAAAAATCTGATAATATTAGAAATGCTAATTATCTTATTTCAGAATATTATCATCTTGTATCTCAATCATCATTTAATAATATTGCGAAAAGAATGAATACAGATACTGTAAATCTAAATGACGGGGAAGCATTCATATATGATAGTACATATATAGAAGGATATGAGTTTAGTCCGGTATACATAGGAAATAAAGTAGTATTCCACCTTGGAAGTGAAAGAAAGACATTGACAATTAAAGAAGCGGAAGGTCGTAGTCTTACGAGCTTAGGAGAGTTGGTTGTTATTGTTCCAGATGAAGTATATGAAAGTACCAAAAAGATAGCTGGCACACGTATTGTTAAAAATATTAATGTGAAGAATGAAAGAAATAGTAAGGTATTAACTGAAAAATTAAAAAAAGTGATGCTAGTAGAAGAAGATGCAAGTGTACAATCTTTCAATGATTTTTATACTGACTTCGAAAAGGGAATTGAAGCCACAGGTTTAATAATGTTTATCGGTATATTCTTAGGCTTTGTATTCCTGCTTGCAACAGGTTCTGTTATTTACTTTAAACAGTTAGCAGAAGCGAATGCAGATCGTTACTGTTACATTGTCCTTCGCAAAGTTGGTGTAACGAAAAAAGAGATGAAAAAAGCAATAGCAAAGCAAATGAGATTTATATTTGTTATTCCACTAGCTATTGGTATTTTGCATAGCTTATTTGCTTTAAAAAGTTTATCGACGTTAATACCATACCAAATTTTAATTCCTTTATTAATAAGTATGGGAGTATATGGAGTCATTTACATTGGGTATTACTTTTTAACAGTTCAGTCTTATTTTAAGATTGTGAGTGGGAAGTAATAAAGAAACTACATATCGAAGAAAACAATATCTGCTTTTCTTTGATTCTTATTTAGACTATAAGTCCAACGAATCTTTTTCATTTATAACTAGAATTAACTTGGAGAGATCTCATAGTGATATGAGAGGAGTATAAAATGGAATTTGGTAATTTTATAAAACAATATTTAAAATATCCAAGAACAGTGGGCGCTGTAGCTTCAAGTTCAGAAAAATTAGCATATAAAATGGTGGAAGATGTTAATTTTTTAAATGCATCATGTATTGTTGAATATGGACCTGGTACAGGATCATTTACAGAAAAAATATTAAATAAAAAGAAGTATAGTACTATATTTATAGCTATAGAATATAATAGGAATTTTTATGAAATCTTAAATGATAAATTTAAAAATGAGAAAAATTTTATACTTATAAATGGATCCGCAGAAAATTTAAAAGAGTATTTAAACGAATATAATATTGATAAAGTTGACTATATAGTATCAGGTATTCCATTCGCTAGCTTATCTGATGCTATAGGCCGTAAGGTACCATCAGTTACAAAGGAAATACTAAAAGATGAAGGAGAGTTTATAACTTTCCAATATACTTTATTTAAAATGAAACTCTTTAAATCATATTTTAGTAAAATTAAAAGAAGAAAAGTATTTTTAAACTTACCGCCAGCCTATGTTTTGAGATGTAAAAATAAGTTATATGGAATAATTATACAAAATCATAGAATGAATATAGGGCTATATTTCCTAGAATTGATGTATCTAAAGTCTTAAATTATTCAATAAAATAATTAATAATTTCAATTCCAAAAGCCAAGCTACTCCAAGTGATGTTTTATCGAATAAAATATCGCTTGGAGTAGCTTGGCTATCGATATTATGCCTAATAGCGAAAGTTTTACATAAACTTTAACAACTCAGGGTAGACAATACAATTTATCAAGTGAGTAATAAATATATAAAGGGATAGTTTTCTAATTTAAGCTAAAAAAAGTATTAGCTTTTAAAAGATTTGTTTAATGAAAGAATTAAGAAGAAATATTTTACAATTATATGTCGAATATAGTATCTTATATATAGGAGGTGATATGAAATGTCAATAAAATATAATGTAGGTATGGAGCGACAGCAATAAATCATTTTAGAGATATATCTTTAAAAAATATTGATTATCTATTTCTTATAATAATTAATTATTTATTAAATAGATGTAAGATATAAGAAGAATATTTCAGTTGTTTGTAATACCAATTGTATATTATTAAAGTTAGTTTGAGGGAGATTTGAGAGATGAATTTAGAGAGAATAAAAAAAAGAAAATGACTAAACAAAAAGGTTTAAAACGATTTAGACAATATTTATTGAGAGGGGTTATTTTTGTAGTTTTTATTTTACTAATAGGTTGTTTATATGAAAGAATAGGTGGATACAAGGATGAAAAAAATTATCTTCCAGTAGGAAAGATGGTTGAGGTAAATAATCATAAAATTAATGTTTTTAGTAAAGGTGAAGGAAATTCTACTGTGGTTTTTACTGGAGGATTAAATGAACCAAGCTCTTATGCAGATTTTTATCCTCTTTACAATGAAATTTCCAATTATACTAGAATTGTTACTTATGATAGACCAGGACATGGATGGAGTTAAGTAACAGATGTACCAAGAGATATAGATTCTATTGTAGAAGAAATGCACACTGCACTTATTGAATCAGGAGAAAAATCTCCATATGTATTAGTTGGACACTCATATGCATCATTGCAAATGATAAGATTTGCACAGCTTTATAAAGATGAAGTATCTGCGTTAGTATTGATAGATGGTGGAAATCCTGAGTATTATGTCCAAAATGGCTTGGAAGTTGCTAATAGTACAGTAGCTAAGTATAAGTTTCTAAAGTCTACTGGTATAGCAAGATTAGCACTTTATCATACAGATTTCTTTTCAAAAAAAATTAAGTTATTACCTGATGATTTAAAGCAATTATATTTAGGAATGACAATAAAAACTATGTATAACAAAAATATTATAGACGAAGGTAATGGGGCAAAAGCTAATGCAAAGACTGTGATGGAAAATGGTCATTTAGGTAGTTTACCAATTAGAATACTAACTGCTCCTAGTGATCCTGAATGGGATAACAGTCAGATAGCCTTGAAGAAATGGTCAACAGATAGTGAACAAATAGTTGTTAATGGAGCAGGTCATGCTATACATCAATATAATCCAGATGTTGTGAATAATGAAATAAAAAAACTAATAGAGAAGCATAAGTAGAAGATATTAATGCTAACAACTACAAGTGTTTAAATTAAAACTAGAGTCAATACATATTTTAAATATCAAACAAATTAAAATTACATGGTTTTTGATAACTTTTGTAACAAATTTAAAGACAAAATAACAAACTATATATGCCTTTGGGGAGATTATAAGTGCTAGCTTATTACAAGATTAATAAGCTAGCACTTAATTTTTATTATATATAGTTTCCTTATTGCAATCATTTTATTAAAGTGATAAAATAATTTCTAAAAGGAAACTATTTTATATTAAAGAGGTATTTATCTATGAATGAAAAATTATATAATTCTAAATTAGAAGAAGGCTTATCAACACTTCAATGCGAACTTGTTGCTGAGAGAAATAGAGTAAACCCAGAAAATATTTCTTGGTTTCAGTACGATTTATTAGAGTTGTTATATCGAACAAAGGGAAGTTTGCCTTCAGAATTAAGTATTAAATTAGCTGCTTCACGCTCTAAAATATCTAAGGCATTGAAGGGACTTAAGGAAATAGGCTATATTGAACAAAAGAAACAACCTAATGATGATGCACGAGAATTTTGGACAGAATTAACAGATAAAGGATTCAAATTTTTAAAGAATACTAAGAGTGGACATGAATATTTAGCAGGAATTGCTGAAACTACTTTAACTAAAGATGAGCAAGTATTGTTTGCTGAGATGTGTATCAAATTAAGCAAAGTATTTGAAGAAAAGAGGAGATACTATGATAGAAGAAATGATTGAAATATTTCATGCAAATGAAAATAACCTTAAGGATATATCAGTAAAGATTCCAAAGAAAAAAATTACTATAGTCACGGGATTATCTGGTTCAGGAAAATCTTCGCTGATTTTTGATACATTAGCTGCTGAGTCCCAACGAATGTTAAATGATACTTACTCTGCCTATATTCAACAGCTATTACCTCATTATGGGAGGCCAAATGTTGAAAAGATTAATAACCTTCCTGTATCTATTATTATAGATCAAAAAAAGATAGGTGGGAATGCACGTTCAACAGTTGGAACAGTCACCGACATTTACACCTTGTTGCGTCTACTTTTCTCTAGAATTGGAAAACCTTTTGTTGGTTATTCAATGAACTTTTCTTTCAACAACACAAATGGCATGTGTCCTCAGTGTCAAGGATTAGGAGTAGTTAAGGACATTAATATTAATAAACTAATTGACTTTGATAAAAGTTTAGCTGAAGGAGCTATTCAATTTCCTACATTTCAACCAGGAGGATGGAGGTTAACTCGATATACTGAATCCGGATATTTTGATATTCAAAAACCTATTAAAGATTACTCTAATTTAGAGCTCAATACTTTGCTTTATGAAAAAGAAAAAATACCAGATAACCCTACAGAAAAATGGCATAAAACAGCTAAGTATATTGGTGTTATACCTCGAATTAGAAGTTCATTTTTAGAAAAAGAACAAAAACAATACAAAGAAGAGATTGAAGAAATCATTAAAGAACAGATTTGTCCCCACTGCGAGGGAAAAAGATTGAATGACACGATTTTATCTTGTAAGATTAAAGGAAAATCAATCGGTGATTGTGTGAATATGCCAATAAATGAATTGAAATCTTTTATTCAGACAATTAGTGAAAAAGAAGTTCAGACGGTGATTGATGATATTTTTCAGCGTTTAAGTACATTAGAAGAAGTTGGATTAGATTATCTGACATTAAATCGCACTACTAATACATTATCTGGAGGAGAATCTCAACGTATTAAAATGTCAAAGCATTTAAACAGTAGTCTCAGTGATATTTTATATATATTTGATGAACCTAGCACTGGATTACATCCTCATGATATCATTGGTATAAACAAGATATTTAAGGGGCTTAAAGATAAAGGAAATACAGTAGTAATAGTGGAGCATGATCCTGATGTGATAAAGATAGCAGACCATATAATTGATATGGGTCCAAAGCCAGGAATTCATGGTGGGGAAATTCTTTTTGAGGGAACCTATTTAGAGCTATTAAATAGTCATACTATTACGGGTCTTGCTTTATCTGAAAAACATAAAATAAACATGACAAATAAAGAATTTACTGAGTTTTATGAACTTAATAATGCAAATATGTTTAACTTAAAGAATATATCAGTAAAAATACCTATAAATGCCTTGACAGTTGTAACAGGAGTAGCTGGTTCAGGTAAAAGTACATTGATTACGCGTCTTTTCATAAATAGTTATCCTAATAGCATCCTTTTAGATCAAAAAAGAGTGTATACATCTTCTCGCTCAATATTAGCTACGTACATTGGCTTTTTTGATAAAATTCGAACCCTATTTGGAAAAGCAAATGATCAATCACCTTCATTATTTAGTTATAATGGAAAAGGGGCGTGCCCTTTATGTAAAGGTATGGGAATAATTAAAACAGATCTTGCCTTTCTAGATGATGTAGAGCAAACTTGTGAGTTATGTGGCGGAAGACGATACAGCGAAGAAGCTTTGAGTTATAAATATAAAGGATATACAATTAGTGATATTCTTAACCTTACAGTGGAAGAAGCTTTAACTGTTTTTACAGACAAAGAAATTAAGAAAATATTACATACTATTCAAGAAGTAAATCTAAGCTATATAAAACTTGGGCAGTCATTGGATACATTATCAGGAGGAGAACTTCAGCGATTAAAAATTGCTGTAACACTTTTAAATGATAGTGGCGAGATTTATATATTTGATGAACCAAGCACTGGTTTACATGAGGCAGATACTAAAAAGTTGATAGTATTATTAAACAAATTAATTGAACGAGGAAAAACAATTATTGCACTAGAACATAATTTGAGCATCATGTGTCATGCTGACTGGATTATTGATTTAGGACTTTTTGGAGGCTTTAATGGTGGAGAACTAGTATATATGGGATATCCACAAAATATAATAAACTGTTCTTTATCCTTAACAGGAAAAAGATTATTAGAGTATATATCAAAAGAATAGATATCAATTTTGATTGTTGCATATTATTAAAGGAAGTCATTATGGCTTCCTTTAATAATATAAAAAAATTATGAATTAATTATAATTCATAGCTCATGTATTATTTTATAATAATACGAAAAAAATTCAGTATGATTTTGCGTAATATCTTTTTCTTTTAGGTGGTAAAGAATAGTAAGGCAAAATATTTTAACTAGGATATATTTTAGAGTAGTGTTTAAAATATATCAATTTTTAAGGGAAGCCATCTGAAGTGACCCCAAAAAATTAGACAAAATTCAATTAAGCTACATGAGAGGACTGAATCCTATATTGAACAGGACTTAGTCCTTTTAATTTTTTCTTAATACGGTCATTGTTATAGTAGTCTATGTACTCGATTAGTTCTTCTATGAATTGTTCTATATTATTAAATTCCTGCAAGTACAGCAGCTCTGTTTTCAACATACTAAAGAAATTTTCCATAACTGCATTATCTAGGCAGTTACCTTTACGAGACATGCTCTGTTTGATACCTTTTTCTTTAGCATTTGTTGATAACTAAACATTTGATATTGCCATCCCTGATCTGAGTGAAGTATTAATTGTGTATTATCGGGAATTTTCTCAAATGCCTTTTTTAGCATATCAGTTGTTTGATGAAAAGTAGGTCTTTCAGATAAATTATAGCTTACTATTTCTCCGTTGTACAAGTCAAGTATTGGTGAAAGATATAGTTTACTCCCAAAGATTGAGAACTCGGTTACATCGGTAACCCATTTCTGATTAGGTTTATTTGCTTTGAAATTACGTTTTAGCAAATTTGGTGCAATCTTACCAACCTTTCCACGGTATGATTTATATTTCTTAATACGAACCATGCATTTTAATCCCAGTTGTGACATTAGCTTTTGAACGGTTTTATGGTTTACAATATATCCTCTATTACGCAATTCCATTGTAATTCTTCGATATCCATATCTACCTTTATTCTCGTGATAGATTTGATTTATAGCAGATTTAACATCTTCATATTTGTCATGTTTTTTCATAGCTTTTAGCTGATAGTAAAATGTGCTACGGGCTATGCCCACAAGTTTCAATAAATCAGCTAACTTGTATTTATGCCTTAATTCAGTGATAACAACTATTTTGTCTTTTTCTCTGATTTTTCCTTGGCTTGAATTAAGGCATTCAACTTTTTTAAGTATTCATTCTCCATTCTAAGCCTTTGATTTTCTGATATTAAGTCTTCCTCTACTTGTTTATTGAGTTGCTTAGAAACCTTTGTATTCTTACCACCTTTTTTTCTTCCACGCCTCTGTATGTATAGTCCTTCTACGCCTTCTTCTAAATATATACGATCCCATCTTGAGATAATTGAATCAGCAATTCCATACTTTTCTTCTGCATCAGTAAAACTAAGATTATTATTTCTAATATCCTCTATAACCCTTTGCTTGATTTCACCAGTATAAGTTTTTCTTTTGGACATAAAATATGCACCCCTTTTTTAATTATACACTTCTTATTTACAGTGTCTAACTTTTGGGGTGCATATCAATCGACTTCCCTTATTTTAGTTTATAAGAATAGCATAGTCTATTTATGTCTTAACCATGTTTGAGAATTTAATGCTAATTCTTGTACCTCATTAATAAATCTACTGGTATGGTAACCATCACAAACTGCATGGTGAACCTGTATGGACATAGGAATAAATATTTTATTATTCTGTTCAAAATATTTACCAATAGTAAAAATAGGAACTAAATATCTTCCATCATTGTATACATTCAAATTAAACCCAGTAAAACTCACCCAGGGTATGCAGGATATAGGAAATGTATTGGCTGGTTCATTCAATTTCGAAGTAAACCTCATAATGTCCCCATAGTTTTTAATATCATCAAGATACTTACTGTAAAAACATAAAAAATTTTCGTCATATTCTGTCCAGATCTCTGAATGTGTTTCGTTATCCTTATGAAAGATAGTATAACTTGGACTCATACTATCCCAGTATCCTAAATTACCGTTTTCATCAAAACAAGTGCGGAATTCCTTATGATTATTAACCACAGTTGCAATGATATAAATAAGTGTTGGATACAGTTTAAGTTTTTTAAGTTTAATATCATGCAATAAATTTGTTATTTCTATATTTGCTGTCATGCTATAAGTGCACCTAACAGAATTCAAATAGTATTCAAAGTATGGTTTTCTGTTCCAATGTTCAATATCTATTAAATTAAATTTCATAATTTTAGCCTCCTAAAAAGTTTCGTTGACGTATTTTAGAAGGCTATCTTAATTGTGATAATCATTTTGCAACCTCCAAGCCTGTACTTATGGTTTATATTATAGCATATATACTATAATGTTCAATAATCAACATCTATCTAAAACATAGCCTATAAATAAGCGAGTTGTGAAACAATGTCAGCGGCCGAAGAACTTAAAATAATGCATATTTTTCTTATTTAACGACTAAAATATAAAATCAAATAATTTTTCTAAATACCGTATTATTCAGAAATGAATTTTACGGTATTTTTACGTCGTAATTTAAATATTTTATGAAGTTAAGAAAAGAAAATATAGAGTGAATAAGATAAAAACAGAAATTAAAGGATTAGCCTATGAGCTAGTACATGAAGAAACTAATGAAATAGGTAAGAGTCATAATGAATATATATCTTTAGGACTAGATAGTGCATATGAAATCTTAAAGGTTAATAGAAAAGAATTTATAAAAATGTTCGTATAAGTAGCACAATACGCTATTTTAAGAGGAAAAGTGCAAAGTAAGTATACTAGTTAAATAATAAAATAGTACATATATATTCAAAATCATTATCCTGAAATCTATAAAGAGTATAACTTAAAGATAGAAGAAAGCCATAAAAAGAGATTTAAGTCTATGCAGCAAAAGAGTGCAGAAGTTAGAAGAAATCAGAAAGAATATCTACTGTGTTTTAACAATAAAGCTTTTGAAGAATTACCAAGAGAGGAATTATAAATGAGATAGCTCCAATAATATGGATTAGTAAGAAATACACTGATTAAATCCGTAAAAAATATGGAAAGAAGCCTGAGAAAGTCTGTAACAAGTTCGGTAAGTATATGTTAATATTAAATCATGAAAAAAGGTAGTAACCACAGCAGGGATTACAAATGTGGTTACAGCTATTAAAAAGAGTAAATTCTAGAAAGGTATTTAGGTTGCTAGGTGCTTTTTACATACATTGATAAGCTAAGAGAGGTATATCTATATACAAAACAAAGAAAAATTTTTAATTAGTTAATATTTAAAATTAAGAAATTTACTTATAATGTAATATGTAGTGTTATTTGTCTAATGATTTGTGTTGAAGTAGGTCTGTTGAACATTTACAATGTTTACTGTAAATAATTTAAGGTGGAGGGGATAATATGAGAAAAAAATTTACAATTGCATTAATTATGATATTAGTACTATTGCTAGGGAGTTCTGCTACTGTATTTGCAGCTGATTCTATAGAGAGCAAACTTAAAAAGGACTATTCCAATAATTTAATAGCTAACTATAAACTTGATGAAATAGATGAAAATACTTGCATAGATACTATAGGACAATATAATGGTACATATAATGGCACTATAAGTATAACTGAAGATAATAAGACTTTTAGAAGGTTTAATGGGATAAGTGATTATATACAATTCAATAATCCAATTATTCCTGTTGGTAAAAAATCTATTAAGTTCAAAGTACGAGTAAATGATATTCCTAACAAAGATATGGCAGTTTTGAATAATGCTATATCAGATAAGCAATTAATTTATGGTAGTTGGATAGGGATAGATACAGAAGGTAAGGTTATATGGAATATATATAATGGAGATTACAATGTTTCAAGTAGGCTTATCCGTTTAGCTTCAACAAGAAATATTTGTGACGGACAATGGCACACAGTTTTATTAACATGGGATGGGACTACTAATTCGAATACAGCTAAAATGTATATTGATGATTTAAATACTCCAGATATTAGCACAACATCAAAGAAAACAGAATCAAATAATTTAACATCAAACTTAACAATAGGAAAAACATCAAATAAAGCATATCCATATATATTTAAAGGCGATTTAGATGAAATTGAAATATATAATGAAGTTGTTGATTATTCAAATAAAGCTGAGTCTATATCATTAGACAAAACATCTATGAATTTAATGAAAGGCAGCTCAGAAAAATTAACTGCAACAGTATTACCTGAAGATACTACAAATAAAAAAGTTATATGGTCATCAAGTGATGAAAGTATAGCAAAAGTAGATGAAAATGGAAATGTAACAGCTATAAAAGAAGGACAAGCAACAATAATAGCTAAATTAGAAAATACTGATTTAACAGCTACTTGTGAAGTAAATGTAAGCAAATTAGTAGAAGAAAATAAGAATAATGCAATTTTAAGTATTTCTTTAGTAAATGGAGCTAGAAAAGAATATGATGTAAGCATGGAAGAAGTAAATAAATTTATAAACTGGTATGAGGAAAGAGCTAATGGTAAAGGTTCAGCATTATACTCATTTGATAAAAAGATTAATCCATATAAATCAGTAAAAGAATATATAGCACATGATAAGATAGCATCTTTTGAAGTAAGAGAATATGAAATCAGTAAATAAAATAGATAATTAGAGCACTTACTTATGTAGGTGCTTTTTTAGTCCACTTCTTTTTATAGCACTTAGGAAACTAGGTGCTATTTTTTAGTAAATAATTTACTTAAAAGAAGGAATATATCTTAAGATGTAGAAATAGTTATGTAAAATGGAGGTGTAATTATAATGGCAATAATAATGAATAATAATTGTGATGGTTCAACTCAGAGAAGTGTAGAATTCCTCAAGAGATATAAAGATGCCTTTGGAAATGTTATATCAGCTGAGATGTATGGTAAAGAAAATGAAGTCAATTATAAATTAGTATTAATTAATGATAAGAATGAAGAGATACATTTGATTAATTCATGCTCATGTGGATATTGGGGAGAAGGGCCAAGAGGAACATATGATATTCTTAAATTATGCGGTTTTAATATTACCGAAGAGTTTATAATGGAAAATGAATCGTTTAAGCTTGAAAAGTAGCTAAATGTTTTCATAAATTAAATATAGTGTTATAGATATAAGATAGATATTCTGAGTATATGATTATCTATCTTTTTATTTTGTATAAAATAAGGAGACATTATTAATATAACTAGAAAGGAACAAAAATTATTGTGGCTTAGAAGATACGAACGCAAACATAAAATTAATTCAAGTATTGGGGATTATTGCAGGATATTACATACTACAGTATTTACATTAATAAATAAGATAGTACCTGGGTTAGATACTAAGATTGTAGAAAGGATTAATGGAGATTTAAGGCAGAAATAAGTTAGGAGTGATAGTTTTGAATTTAAAAAAAATTACTACAAAACAATTACTAGAAGAAATATTAAAAAGAGAAGGTGTTAAATATGCTATAGCTGAACCTTATCAAAACAAGCAGATTAAGGTTAATGGTAGCTATAATAGTAGAAATTGTTGATTAGCCCATTCTCTTATATTGATAGCTTCCTTTTACATAAGAGTGAAGATAACTACCGTGTGATGATGCAGAAATTAACCCATTATAAACTGATTGAGGTACATTGTAATATTGATATATAGAACCAGTATGAAATTGCACCTCTAAAGTGTTAGAATAAGCATCATATCCTATAGAATAAATGTTTGAGGATGAAACTATAGTTCTTTCCATATAAACACCTCCTTTGATCACCATAATTCTATAAGAAGTGGTAAATTCCTTCAAAATAACTAATTAAAAGAAGAAATATATTCTAGAATGTAGAAATATAAGTTAAGGAGTGTGACAGAATGAATTCTAAAATAATAAAAATTATAGAAAGAACAGTAGGCAATGTTGAATTTACCGTGCAAGCTTTTCAATCTGAGTATGTATCAATAAAAGAACATATAACAATTGAATACAAAAAAGAAAATAGTATAGTTGATATTTTAGGAAGAAGTATTAGTTTTTAATATTACAACATCGAAGGCATAGATAAAGATAATATGAAAGTTAGTTTTTTATCAGAAGAAGAAATTTTTGAAAAAATTATAAATACTTTTGAGAATGGATATAAAGAAAATGTAAGGGAAGCTTCAGATAAAGGAGTTTTTGTATTATAAGAAAAGAGTTCTTAACAGGGCTCTTTTTTAATGCTTAAAAGTGATGTGAGACTGTGAAAAGAATTGTACTTTATACAAGATGGAACAAACACAACTTAGAGTGTGCGTGTTCCTTTTTTAATCCCCTTTGTAATAGGTGGGAAAAGTGTGAGGAGAATAAGTAACACTTGATCCTTATCAAGATATAGAGAGTTGTATGAGGCAGAGAAAATATAAAAGAGAGAATGGAAGGTTAAAACAGAAGTAGGTGAGGCTTATGTTAAAGGGCTGTAGCTATTGTGGTGGCATATATGATAGCCAATATATATGTCCCAAGAAACCTAAGAGAGAATATAAAATAACTGATATAGATAGATTTAGATGGGCTAAGGCATGGCAAAGGAAACAGATAAATGAAAGAGATGGATATATGTGTCAAGTATGTATAAGAAATATATACTTGACACAGCTTCAATGCAACTATAAGGATATAGGAGTACATCATATAGTGTCTATTGCAGAGGAGTGGGGCTTAAGACTAGAGGATAGTAACTTAATATGTTTATGCGACTATCATCATAGGATGACGGAGCGTAAGGAGATACCAGGAGAGGAACTTATTAACATAGCAAATCAACAAGAAAATGAATATTATGCGTGATAATGTCGGAATATATCCCCCTGAGGTAATCGATTAAAAAATTGATTTCTATGGACACCACGTACTCACATCTGTAAACAAAATATTCCCACATCAAATTTTCAAGAGATGAGATAATATTATGCCAATACCACCAAAGCCGTTTACAGTATTAAAAATAGAAGGTAAATCTCATAGGAATTAAAAATGAGAGAAGAGGGAGAGAAAGCTCTAGCAACTGGAACTCCATTAAAAGAAAGGCAAGAAGTAAAAGCTAATAAAAGTTAGCCCTTTATTAGCAGATGAAGCAGGGGCAATGGACAGCTATCCTATTGAAGCTATGAGATCATCACAAATTACATTATTTAATAAGTTAGGAATAATAATAAGTACTCAATACCCAAATGACAATAATGCTATGATAGATGAAATTGATATATCTAAAAAGGTACTAGATAGAGTTAATTTAAATAAAAGAAGATTTTCACTATTATACGAACCTGATGATGAATTTTTACTTGATGATAAGTGGCAAATAGAGGATTTAGTGATATATCAAAGCAATCCGATAGTTGTAAAAAATCAGTATATATTTGAAACTACAAAAGAAATGAGAGATATGGCTATTCTCTATGAAAATAAAAGAGAAAACTATCTTTGTAACAATATAAAGTATAAAGGCTTGGAGTAGAAGGTTACATTGAAGTTACGAAAGTTAGAGAATGCAAGGAGTTAGAAAATCTTGATTTTTGGAAAGGTAAAAAAGTATATTTAGGTTTAGACTTATCGCAAACAGATGATAATACTGCTGTCGCTATGGTTAGTCAATACAATAACAAGATTTATGCAAAGGTATGGGAATCTATACCTTTGCATAAAAGAGATTTCAAAAGTAAGAAAGAAAATGTAGATTATAAAAGGTTAATTAGGCTAAAGCAATGTTAATAGAGTTATTCTTCATAGATAGTGTAGATATAGAGTTACATAAGAAAGTAGGTGCAGAAAAATGGCTAGTGCAATTGTAGAAGGAATTGCATGTAAGTCTACACCTAATAATAGTAATTAGTATTCTTTAGATGATAAAGTTGGTATAATAAATGCCACAAGTGGTTTAAATGTAAGAGAAGGTAAAAGCACAAATTCTAAAATACTAGGTGTTTTGAAGCATGGAGAAAAAGTAAGATTATACAGGAAAGAAGGATATTGGATACAGATTTATTATGGGGCACATGGTGGATATGTATATGAGGATTATATAGATATATTGTAGTGAAAGGTAGTTTCTAGGGTAAAACTTAGGAACTACCTTTTTTATTTTGTCTAAATGTTGTACTTGTAATGATTATATAAAATATTACACTTATATTATAATAAAGTATTTTAATTCTAATATAAGTTATTAATATTAAATATATGATTTGCGCTTTTGGAAAATTTTATACAATTATGTCGAAAACTGTACAAGCTGTAAAATATATTATATTATAGAAGAAAATAAACCATCAAGACGACTAAATCAAGGATGGTTTTAGATTAATAAGTATTTCATTGAATATATACCTTTATTGTAACACATATTCGTTGAAATAAGAGTATAATGGAGGAATTTATGAATTTTGATGGAACAATTTTTATTAAAGATATTATAGTACATATTTTAGACCCAAAAGAGGATTATCATAAATTAAGTGACTTTAAAATAGAGTCACATGATGCTTTAAACAATCTAATAATCAAGTATATTACTACTTCACTTAAACATGATTCTAGAAGATTCTCAAAATTTAATATAGGTGATAATATTGTTAAACAGAGTAGTATTAATATATTGAATAATAATGATAATGATGAAAGTTTTATTGAACAAACTAAAAATATTTCTAAGGAATTATTCCGTTCAATGAAAGGAACAAATGCATCTCCAACAAATTTTATGATTATCAAATATAAACATGGAGATAATAATGCAGTAGCTCTTTTAAAACTAGATTTTAATGTTAACTTTTATACACAACCAGTAGAAAAAGATGGGAAAATTAAGGTTGATGTAAAAATCAATTCAGCTGGATTCAATTCTAAACAAAAACTCCAAAAATGCGTATTTATATATGACAGCATATTAATGGATGAAAATTCTGAAATTATTGTTTTAGATAAACAGTCGAAGGAAGAAATTAGTAATTATTTTGGGAGTACTTTTTTAAAATCAACTCTAGTAATAGATGCTAAAACTAATACGAAAAAAATGATAGATGAAGTTATAAATTTTATAAATGAAAAATATAATGATAATCCACAAGTACAATTAAATAAATCATATGAATTAACTTCATATTTTAAAGAATGTGATAATTTTGAAATCGACTCTTTAATTAATCGAGTGTTTGGTTCAGAAGATATTGGAAATGAATTCAAAGAAGCAATCAAAAACAAAAAACTAGATTATGCTTTTGAAATTGATAAAACAGTAGTTGAAAAAAGATTTAAAAGAAGAAGTATAACTACAAGTAATGGGATAACATTAAGGGCAAATGAGTCGCTATTTAATTCTCAAAGTATAGATATAGGAGAAAAAGATGACGAGGGTTTTGTAGATATAACGATTAAAAAGGTTAAAATAGTTAAAAATGAGTAAGTAAAATATTATTAATTTAATTAAGTTAAAAGGAGGTGTATATCTATGAATCTATTCTATGAATTTCTAAGTTCGCTGAATGACATGGGATATAAGAGTTATGAAGATGAAATAACTTTTAAATTAGAATTTAAAAGTTATGATAGAGTTAAAAAATTAGTTAGTTATAATTTACTACAAGAAATGAAGACGTGTTTTTCAAATTTTATTAGTTTATACATATGTAGTTCAATTAATGATGAACAAAATTTATTTGATTATTTGGATAACTTAGATGATTTTAATGAAGAAACAGAGCGGTTAAATGACAATTATAGTTTTAAATTAATATTTAGAAAACATGAATTTATAAAATCTCAAATAGAAGTAGATGATAAATTGTTGTATTTTGTAGAATATTCTAATTTTATTAATTATCTAAATAAGGATATTAAGTGCTTAGAAGATTTATTAGATATGCATTCCAAGAATATATTTATAATGGGGAATTCTAACGATTTCTTTTATAATAATTTTTATATGATTACTAATGTAAGAAGAAATGATTATAAAGAAGAAATATATACTTATTGTAACCATACTACTTTAATAAACACAGAAGATATTATAAAGAAAAGAAATCAATTATGTAATTGGATAAATAGTAGCCAGTTTCTAACTCCTGATTGTTTTTATGTAAATATTGAAGACTCTAGGTTTAATATTTCTAATAATGCTAAAATTTATTTATATAAAAAAACTATAGATATGATTATACCTTTTATAAGTAACTTCACTGGGAATAATGAAAATCAATATTTAAGTATTATAAATGGTAGTAAAAGAATTGAAGTTAAATATGATTTAAATTTAAATGATTATGAAAAAGATAGCTACTATAATCTATTTAAATTGTATTCGTGGATATATGAAAACTCTACTTTTGATAAAATTACTATATGTAGAAATGTAATAAGTATTTTAGTTTCTGCTAAATGCCAAGGATCTGTATATAAGACAATATTAAATAATAGCGATTGGTTAGTAAAATCCGTAGAAGGTAATTTTAAGGACTTTCTTATGAAAAATATAGAATCATTTTTCAAAGAAAAAAATACAGCAATAGAAAGATTAAATAGTAATATTATAGGAATAAATAATCAAATAAGTGAATTAACTAAATTAACTATTACCAATATGACATCTTTATTAGCGACCATTATAGCAGGAGTATTAGGCTATGTAGCAAAAGGAGACTATGTTTTTATAAAAATGTTAAGTTTTCTGTATACTATTTTTCTTTATATTAATTGCTTTTTTAATTTGCCTATAAGTATAATAAGAGCAGTTCAATATAATAATGATTTTCAATTTAATAGTAATTTATATAGGAAGCATCATCCAGATGATGATAATATAATGCAATTAATGAAAAGAAATTCTCTAAACAGGCTCATATTTCGTATATATACAGTCGCTAGTATATTGATAATAATTTTAATCACATATTTTGTTTTAACTACTGATATAAGGATATTTATAAAAAAATTTGAATAAAATGTAAGGAATAGAAAAGAACAAGGGCATAATAATGAACTATGAAAGTTATATTTATAAAGAATGCCCGTACAGAACAGGGAAAGAATTTGAAATCTGTCCTGTTGAAGCAGAGAAGCAAAAATATGAGAACTCTAAAAAAGCAGCTTAGAAAACTAGGCTACCTTTTTTTATTAAATTTTAAGAAACACAAAATGGTTGGGAAAATTTTTAATAAAGCTTTTATTTTCAATAGATTAAAGACTATAATGAAAATAGAGAATGGCTTAATACCAGTGGTTTAACCTTAACATGTGATGTAATTTAAAAAAGGATTATAGAAATTGTATCTAGTAACTCTCTTCAAATTTTGACCACACTATGACCACAGTTTATATTTTAAATGCTTGAAAATGCGTAAATTAATTTTATTTTTAGTCCATAACAGTTCAGGTGAAATAGTTGAGATTACTGCTAATGATAGTACTGAAAATATTAAGTTGGAAAAAGCCACTAAATAGCCTTAATTTAAGGTTTTCTAAAAATAGTGGAAAGTCAGTAACCTATACTTAATAGTATATCTTCATAGAATTATTTTAATTTTAAATTGAATAGGCTCTATAATACTATAAACTTTATACGATAATTGAAATATAAAGATGAATGGAGGAGATATTATGGATATAGGTGCAATGAGTATTGCTTTAAATCAAGGAAAAGTTCAAAATGCAGTGAGCTTAGCATTAATGAAAAAAGTAATGACAACATCTAATGTAAATATGGATGGAATGATTAAAATGATAGAGGCTGTTGACCCTAATTTAGGCAATAGTTTAGATGTAAAAGCATAGAAAACCAAGACATTAGTCACGGTTTTCTATGAACAGTTATACAAGTATAATAGATAAATTATCTTATAAAAAGAAGAGTTATTTAAACTTTTCTTTTTTTGTATATAATTCTAATTTTTATTTAAATCACATTTAGCTAATATGCCATGGGAGGACTTTGCATTTATGATAGCATTAATTACTGCTTTTTCCATAACTTCTGTAGCAAGCATTCCTACTACATTCATATCAGCTTCCACTACATTAGTAGCCATAGTAAATATTGTATCTCCATCAAACATAGTATGAGCAGGTCTAATAGTCTTTCCAAAACCATTATGTGACATAGAAGCAATTTTATTTGCTTCTGACTTTGTTAAAATTGCATTAGTACCAATTAATCCTATAGTGGTATTTCCGTTAAATCTGTTTACTTTGCTTTGATATTGATTTATCATTACATCTACAGTATTTATAAACCCATCTTTGCTAGAGTTTAAGGCACCGGCTATAATTTTACCAGAATTAGGATTAATTATGTCTCCAAGCGCATTAACAGCTACTATAGCACCAACTTTTAAATCACCAACTTGAATAGCATAAGATCCAAGACCACCTTTCATGGAAAACTCTGGTCCTAATATCTTTCCTATAGTTGCACCAGTGCCAGCACCGATGTTTCCTTGTAAATCATCATTATTGGTTTCTGAATGTAGACAAGCCTCATACCCCATAGTTTTATCGGGTCTAATTTTACTGCTACCAATGACTAAATCAAACAATACAGCACTACAGACAATAGGGACTTTTGTTACTCCTACGTCAAAACCAAGAGATTTTTCTTCTAAATATTCCATTACACCAGAAGAAGCATCTAAACCAAAGGCACTGCCTCCAGCTAAAACCACTGCATTAATTTTTTCAATCATTTCTGTTGGGTTTAATAAATCAGTTTCCCTAGTGCCAGGAGCACCACCTCTAACAGCAACCCCTCCAGTGGCACCTTCTTCACATATTACCACGGTGCATCCAGTAGAAGCTTCAAAGTTTTGAGAATGACCAACTTTAAGTTTATCTATATCTACAAATTTTATTTCTTTCATAACACATTCCGCCTTTTATAAATATTAAAAACTCCTAGTAAAGTAAAAAACTTGACTAGGAGTAAGGTATTTATTTTTTTAATTTTCTTACTGATACAACAATAGGTGTTACTATTACTGCTGAAAGTATTGCTTCAGGAATACCATTAGCTATGGCAGTTGTTGCACAAAATATTCCTGCTGCCTTTGTACTCCCTAAATTTAATGCTTGAGATAATTTCTCAGCATAAAATAAGTAAGCAAAACCAAGTACTCCACAAGTATTAATAAGTGAACCACAAATTGCAGTTACTGAAAGCCTTAAAGAAGCTTTCTTTACATTGAATAAGTGATAAATGTAATAGCTACCAATACCTATTAAAATTCTAGGTAATACTGCAATAATTGGGTTATAGAATAAAAAAGATGTTATTGTTGGATTTGAAAAAGCATCTACCATGCTAAAAATACCAAAAATTAAGCCAATTAATGCTCCAACGATTGGACCTTCAATAATGGCACCAATAATTACAGGTACGTGCATAATTGTAGCTTTCATTGTAGGTAACGGTATAAAACCTAATTTAGAAACTCCTAAAAAAATAGAAATTCCTGATAGCATACCAACAATAGCTAATTGCCTCACAGTTAATTTTGATTTTTTTCTTGTTGTTGGATTTAAATTTGTTTCCATGTTAAATTCCTCCCATTCTTATTCCATAAAAGGATATAATTCGGGTCTAATTAAAAAAATTATTAGACTAGTTCAGTTTCCGAAGAATACCGACAATAGTATTTTATCACTTGATAAAAAAAAATCAATATATAATATTAAATTTCTCCATTCCATTTTTTTAATGCTTCACGAACAGAGCGGGTCATTTCAAGAGAAAAATCTCCACCAGTTTTACGAGCATAGAGTACTTGTCCTGTATTTTCCCCATTGTAAGGATTATTTGGCATAAAGTTTTTATCCCATCCTTTGTAGCACTCTTTAATATCGTCATCAGTTAAATCAGCATATTTTTCACTATATACTGTATATTTTTTATCAAATCTTTTACGATATATTTTTTTCGTATCTTGGGGATAGTATCCTAAGGTCAACATACATATTGGAAAAGTATAATCTGGGAGATTTAATAGCTCTTTATGAAACTCATAATTCTCCATAATATCACCAATATAACAAGAACCAATTCCTAAAGATTCTGCAGATATAACAGCATTTTGGGCTGCAATAATTGCATCGTTAATTGCTAAAAATAAATCTCCTTCGGAAGGAAGCCTATATTTTTTATTGTTTTTAATACAATAATCTTTAACTTTACTAATATGAAAATATCTGTAGGTCCTGTGAAAATCGGCTAAAAAAATAAGAATTAATGGAGCTTTAGCAATAAATGGTTGATTATCACAACTTATACTAAGCTTCTTCTTAGTATCCTCACTTTCGATAGTTAAAATAGAATATAGCATCATATTTCCAGCAGTTGGTGCTCTCATAGAAGAATTTAATATAATATCTAAGTGATCTTCTGATATTTTTTTATCTTCGTATTTTCTTAATGATACACGTTCATTGATGGTTTTAATAACTTCATTCATAATGCAGTCCCCCTTAATTTTATTATGTATTATTCTATATATTTATATGTATTCCTTTAAGCATTCTTAGAAAATAAATGATTAGTGTTATATTCATTTTATTTGATTAGATATTTTATTTTTTTACTTCAATTATTTTTCTTATGTTATATTTTTAATCTATATTTTTATATGATATAATATGAATTGAAATTTAAATTTTAATAAATTGTTAATAGTGGTTTTATACTGAAAAAAGAGGTAATAATGAAAAAATTAAGTATTGATATGGAATTGTTATTAGAATTGAGTTCTTTTGATACAAGAGGGACAGGTCAAAGTTTTATAAATATAGAAAATGGTGATATAAGCTATATTCCTAAAGATATTATGGAGTCTATTGAGAAGAATACAGAATTATATGAATTAGAAGAGTGGCAAATAATTTTATTGGAAGAAGCAAGAGAAATACATAATAATAAAGATAAATACATATATATACCATTAATTGAAAGTGAGTTTGCCAATGAGGTGATGATAGATTTTGCTTCAAATATCAATGATGAAATGCTTAAAATTAAATTGTTATCCTTAATTGGAGAAAGTGAACATAAATTTAATATAGAATTAATTAATCATGATATTATTGAAGAATATTATGATTATAAAGATATGAGATTTATTGAGTATCTAATAAATTGGCTAAATGAAAAGGATATAATATTATACAATTGAGAATTGAAAATGGAGAATTGACAATTATGGTGGAAATTATTTTTAATCAAAATAATTTCTTTAATAAACTTTTTCACTAGCAATGTAATTGCTAGTTTCTTAAAAAAGTCACTTTGTAACTTGAAAAAAGATAAAGTCTAAATTTCTCAGCTTCTGCTGAGAAATATCCATAATTGTGAATTTTGCATTGTGAATTGAGAATTGAAATAACTTGTTCATTGTCAATAATCAATTCTCGATTATATAAATCTATAATAGGGGGATTTAGATGAAAAGTTTATTTGATAATGCTACTATGGGAAAATTATCTTTAAAAAACAGATTTGTTCGTTCTGCAACTTATGAAAGAAGAGCAAAGAATGATGGTCATTTAAACGATGAAATTTATAATATCTATGAGAACTTAGCTAAAGGGGGAGTAGGCCTTATTATTGGTAGTTATGCTTATGTAACTAAAGATGAACAACCTTCTCCTAAAATGTTAGGAATTTATGATGACTCCTTTATTGAGGATTACAAAATACTGGGGAAAATAGTTCACAAATATGATTGCAAATATATTCAGCAAATAGTGTATGGTGGTTCTCTGAGTAGTTTTGAAGTGGAAAACAGAGAAATACTAGGACCTTCAGCTATAGAAAATAAAATTACTAAAGTTACTCCTAAAGAAATGACTATAGAGGATATAGAACTATTGAAAAAAGCTTTTAGTGAAGCTGCATTAAGAGTTAAAAAGTCTGGTCTTGATGGAGTTCAAATACATGGAGCTCATGGATATCTATTATCTCAATTTTTAAGTCCTTATTATAATAGAAGAACTGATGAATATGGTGGAAATGTTGAAAATAGAGGAAGAATAATATTAGAAGTATATGATGAAATAAGAAAAGTAGTTGGAAGTGAATTTACAGTTACTATAAAAATAAATTGTAGTGATTTTGATGATGGTGCTACCTTTGAAGAATGTAAATATGTTTGTTATGAGTTAGATAAAAGAGGAATTGATGGGATAGAAATAAGCGGTAGTGGCAATTATAGTAGCGATGAAATAAGTTATAGAGATTCTGTCTTTAGAGACTATGGGAAAATTATAGCAGATAATGTAAATTGTAAAGTAATGATAGTTTGTAAAAATAATAATTTAAATACTATGGAAGAGATACTTAATAATAGTAAAATAGAATGCTTTTCAATGTCTAGGCCACTGATTTGTGAACCTGATCTTATAAATAGATGGGAATCAGGGGATAGAACTAAACCTAAATGTTTATATTGTGGTAACTGTATGTCTGTAGGAAAGACCTGCATACTTCATAACTGAACCTCTCACGACTAAAATCGTAAGGTTCTTAGGTACTATCCAAACTTCTTTTGGATAACCGATATTTGCTAAAGCAATATCGGTTGACACCAAATCTGGCCCGGTTTCCCTAAGACTTTATCGGGCAAAGTTTCCGTTGAAACTATTATCACCCTACGGAGTTTATCATATTGGCTCGGTTCAAAACCATATGCCCCAAAGTAGTATGGGCTTTTATAGTCCTATGCTACTTATTTGTTTTTTATCTAATTTTCTAATTCTTTCTATTTCTTTATTATGCAACTTAAAGAAGTTTTCAAAAGTTGCATTTGCTCTATCTATATCTATTTCTTTTAAGTTATCCTTTGTATTCATTATTAGAAATGCAGAATACATATCTCTTTGAATATTTCCTTGTTCAAATTCATTCCAACGTTTTGATAATGGCTTTTTAACATAAGTTTTTGTAAAGTGTTCAAATTGACTCGCTTTAACTTTGTAAGTATCTATTTTCTTAATTGAAAGACCGTAGTATTGAAGTTTATTATCTATAAGAGTTATAAGCATACTCGGTGCTTTGTTACCAAGAGATTTTCCAAATCTTTTCTTGCGATTAATCTTCTCAGTTTTCTCATTTACAGTAGTTTTTTTTGCTCTTTTTTGAAGTGCTTTAAAATTCATAGTTTCAACTCTTATATCAAGACCAAGAGAAAGTATATAATTAGCAAGTTTATTATGAGATTCTTTTCTCTTATCGGCTATTTTCCTTTGAATTTCTGCAAGTGCAAGTTTAGTTTTAATATAACCTTTACTTTGAACCCATTTCTCACGATTTCCTACTTTAATTGTGCCATCTTCATTGTATTTGTTGAGATTACTTGCTCTACGTTGTCTATCGAGTTTTCTTTGAAGAACTCTTTTAAGTTTTTCGTCTATATTTATATCTTCTGCAAGTTCTAATATTTTAACTTCTTTCTCACTTGCGATAGCAAGAGTAGAAGTACCAATATCTAAGCCTACACGAGCATTTTTGTTAATAGAAACCTTACAGTTTTTCTTTTGTAGTGGAACACCCTCAAAAGTCATTTGAACAAAATATCTATTTTTACCACGGATAACTTTTTTAACAAGTTTGCAAAACTTTAATTTATCTAAAAAACATTGATGTGCATACTCATCATTTCTTTTTATGATTACTGGCATTGTTAGCCCAAGCCATTCCATTACATTTCTATCTTCGAAATACCTAAAGCCTGTGAAATTTCCTTTTTCACGTACAGAATAGAACTCGCCATAGGCTTTAAATCTAACTTTCTTTGCTTCTCCAAACATTAGTTTTTCAAAAGAAGTAAAAGAACGTTCTGCGATTTCTTGAACCATTTGAGAACCTAAGTTTTGTTTAAACTTTTGCCCCATAGGTTTTACAAACTTGTTTAGATCAAACTTAGTTACACCAAAGTCTTTTCTAAGTTTATTGAATATTGCATTACGTTTTTTGCCTTTTTCCATTTTCATTGCAAGATCATATTCTTTTTGTCTTTGCATTAATCTATATCTTGAAAGAATTTCTCCAAGGCAAGCATTGTAGATTTGACGAGCAATATTTAATCTTTTTTCTAATATATTTTCTTGCCACTTTTCCGTTTTCAATGGAAGTGTCAAAACATAGTTTGCCACTAGAGAAATTCCTCCTTTATTTTTTCTATTGATTTTGAATATATTTTCTTATTTGTTCTTATTATTTAATAACTTCTATAATTTTTATTACTTTCATTATATGTTACCCTTAAGATGCTATATTATTAATAGAAAAAAGTCGTGACTTAAAGTCACGACCTTTTTATTTAGTTACTTTATCTAAAGCTATTTCTTTGTGAAAATCATAAGAAGCAGTATTTTCAATGAAAACTCTATGCCATATTAAAAATACAAGAATAGTCCATATTTTTCTACTTCTATCAAATGGTCCTCTTCTGTGTTCTTCAATAAGATCTAGAACTGCTTTTTTATTTATAAATTCATCAGCATTACTTTGTTTTACTATATTAACAGCCCAATCATAAAGCTCATCTTTTAGCCATAGACGAATAGGTACTGGATAACCTAATTTTTTTCTATCTATAGCACTAAGCATAGGAAGCTCTGATTTATAAGCTTCTCTTAACATATATTTAGTTACATGACCATTAATTTTTTCATCTAAAGTTAATTTTGAAGCAACGTTAAATACTTCTTTATCTAAAAATGGTACTCTTAGTTCTAAAGAGTGAGCCATTGTCATTCTATCAGCTTTAACTAATATATCTCCAGTAAGCCAAGTATTAAAGTCAACATATTGCATTTGGGTTACTTCATCATAATTTTTCGCTCTTTCATAGATATCTTTCATTGCTCTTGGGTAGGTATATTTACTATTATATTTTCTTAGTATATCTGGTTTTTCAGGATCTACAAATATTTTAGCGTTTCCAACATAACGTTCTGAAATTGGAGTACATCCTCTTTCTAAAAAACTCTTTCCTCTTGTGCCTTCTGACATTTTAGAAGACATAGATTTTAATAGCTTTTTAGCACCATTAGGAATATAGTCAAACATTTTTAATGATAGGGGTTCATGATATATAGTATATCCACCAAAAACCTCATCAGAACCTTCACCGGATAATATAACAGTTACATGTTTACTAGCTTCCTTTGCTATAAAGTAAAGAGGAATTGCAGCAGGATCTGCTACTGGAGAGTCCATATGCCAAATAATTTTAGGTATTTCATTAGCAAACTCTTCTGCTGTAATAATTTTACTTATATTTTCAACTCCTAGCTTATCAGCAGTCTCTTTAGCTAAATCAATTTCAGTATATCCTTCTCTATCAAAACCTATAGTGAAGGTTTTAATATCAGGTTTGAATTTTTTAGCAAGAGCAGTTACTACAGTAGAATCTATACCACCAGATAAAAAGGTCGCTACAGGTACTTCTGATTGCATATGAAGCTCAACAGATTTCTCTAATACATCTCTTATTTCCTTCATTCTTTCATCTTTTGGCATTGGAGTTGGATTGAATTGCATTGAATAATATTGGCTTATTTCATGTTTTTTCCCTAGTTCTTTTCTTATTGTATGACCTGGTTTTAAAATTTTAACATCCTCTAGCATAGTGTTTGGTTCAGGCACGAATTGAAAAGTCAAATAGTTGTGAAGAGATTCTTCATCAATTTTTTTATAAGTAGTATCTTTATTTGAATAGAAGCTTTTAAGTTCAGAGGCAATATATAATCCATTATCATTTTCTATATAATAGAAAGGCTTTATTCCAAACTGATCTCTTGCACCAAAAAATACATTTTTAGTTTTATCCCAAATTATAAATGAAAACATACCTCGTAATTTACTTACAAAGCTTTCACCATAATGTTTATAAAGGGTTGCTATAACTTCAATTTCTGAATTAGTATTAAATTCATATCCTTCTTTTATTAATTCTTCTCTTAATTCTAAATAATTATATATTTCACCATTGAACACTAATTCGTATTGACCATTTTCATGACTATAAGGTTGTCTTCCATTTGCTAAATCAAGAATGCTTAGCCTTCTAAAACCTAAATAAACATGGTCATCAACATATTCTCCATCTTGATTTGGTCCTCTATGAATAATAGATGCTGTCATTGGAGTTAACGCATCCTTAGTTTCAACATTCATTGGTGTATTACTAAAAAATGTTACAAATCCACACATGTTACTTCCTCCTTAGTGATGAATTTTATAATATTTTACTCTTATTTTTTTATTTTATCTTAATGAAAAAAACTGGTCAATATATAAAATGTCCTCACTATTATGTATTTTAACTTTCACAAATAATTTTATTCACATAAATTATAGTATAACACAGTTATTTATAGAATAGTTATAAAAAAAATTAAGATTAGACATATTTTAAGAAAAAATAAATAAAATTACATATGTAGATATATATTAACTTTTACTTACATAAAGTATTAATATAAAAAGTTATTTTGTCATATTTTAAAAAAAGAAAAAATATGGAAAAAGAAGGTAATTCCATTAAATGGTAGAATATCTTTATTGTAAAAATATCACAACAATTTAAGGAGAGAGATATAATGAGTAGTATAAATAAACTAGGTAAAAATATAGCCTTTTATTATTATGGAGATGATCATATGGTTATAAATATATATAAATACATAAAGGGTTGCATTAAGGATAATGTATATGTTTATTTAAATATTGAAGATAGACTCTATAATCTCTTATATAAATTTTTAGATGATACAGAAAAATTGATGATATGTAATGGAGCTATAGAAAATATAGTATTAAATAGTGATTTTGAGGTAATAAAAGAGTTTTTAGCACGATATAGGGATAATAAGGTTGAAAGTGGATTTTCCGATGTAAGATTTATAATTGATGTAAAAAGTATAATCAATTCAAGTAGTAAATTATTATTTAAAGATCTTTCAAATTCTTTATATGATATATGCTTAAATAATAATATGGTTGCACTATTATTATATGATTTTGGCGATTATATGAACAATGGAAAAACTATAGATAAAGATATTATAAAACTTTCTTATATTAATCATACTCATAGAATGTTTGTGGATGAGATAATACCTATTGAAGAGTTTATGAATAATAAGAATTTAGCTTAATTAAAATATTAACATATATATTTGCTAATATGTAACTAAAGACAATTTACCTTCATATTATATAAAAGTATATTACCGCATATATTGACAAAAAAATCAAGTCATTATAGAGGTATACACTTATTTTCTACTAAATTTGCAGATTTAATATATTGTAAATTTAGAATTAATACTACTGTGGAGGTAAGTATGATTACTATTAGTTTATGTATGATTGTCAGAGATGAAGAAGATGTTATAGAAAGATGTTTAGATTCTATAAAAGATATTGTAGATGAAATAATAATTGTTGATACTGGTTCTAAAGATAAAACTATTGAACTTGCTAAAAAGTATACAAATAATATATATAATTTTAAATGGATAGATGATTTTGGAGCTGCTAGAAACTATTCTTTTAGTAAGGCTACAAAGGAATATATATTATGGCTAGATGCAGATGATATTTTTCTTGACGAAGATAAAGAAAAATTTCAGTATCTTAAGGAGACTTTAGATAGTTCCGTAGATTCTGTTACTATGGATTATCAAACTCATTTTGATGAATTTGGAAATCCTATTTTAACTTTTAAAAGAAATAGATTAGTAAAAAGAGAAAAACATTTTCTATGGATAGGATTTATACATGAATATCTTGAAGTATTTGGAAAAACCATAGATAGTGATATAAAGGTAGTTCATAAAAAATTAAAAGGTAGTGGAAAGAGAAATTTAGAAATATATCAGAATAAATTAAAAGAAGGATACGTATTTAATGGTAGAGATACCTACTATTATGGAAAAGAGCTTTTTTATAATGGAATGTACTATAAAGCAATTGACAAACTTGAAGAATTTATGGTTATGGATGGATGGGTTGAAGATAAAATAGATGCTTTATATAAGATTGCTGATTGTTATGATGGAATAGGAAACTGTAAAAAGGCTAAAGAGAGTTGTTTAAGAGCTTTTGAATATAGTATTCCTAGAGCAGAAAGTTGCTATAGATTAGGCTATTTCTTTCAAAAAGAAGAAAGATATGATGAGGCGATATATTGGTATGAAACTGCTACTAAGTTAAAAATTCCTGAAAATTTTTTAGGATTTATAAGTATAGATTATTGGACATGGCGTCCTCATCTTCAATTATGTGTCTGCTATTATAAGATAAATAGAATACAGGAATCCTTTGAGCATAATGAATTAGCAGCAAAATTCAGACCTCAAGATAGTAATGTTATAAATAATAGAGAATTTTTTAAAAGTATTGGTGTACAATAATATTATTAGTTTGAAAAGCCTCCATAAATTTGGAGGTTTTTATATTCTAATTTACAAAAGGTTTTTTATATTTTAATATTATTTTAAAAACAATTTTGAGAGTGAGGTATGATTAATAATGATAATGCTTGATTTAGAAATGCCAGCTAATTTAAAAACAACAACACTAGCAGTGGGATGATTTTGGACTCCAGATGCCAAGTTTGGTATAGTTGATGGAGTTATTAGAACAAGGGTAGGATATTGTGGAGGAAGTACAAAAAATCCTACTTATAATAATATTGGTGACCATGCAGAAACCTTTGAGTTCGATTATGATGGAGATAAGATTACATATGAAGAAATAATAAATGGCTTTTGGGATAGTCATACACCAGAAAATAAAACTGGTATAGCTCAATATAGATCTATTATATTTTATAGAACAGATGAAGAGAGAATTATAGCAGAAAATTCTAAAAGAGATTTTGAAGAAGCCTTAGATATAACCTTTAATACAGAGATAATATCACTAAGGAAATTTTATTTAGCAGAAAACTATCATCAAAAATACTATCTCCAGAAAGCATCTATTTTGATGAAGGAATTAGCTACTAAATATTCTAATTTTAATGAGTTCATGAACTCTACTTTAGCTTGTAAATTAAATAGCTATTGTAAGGGACATGGAACTATTGCAATGTTAAAGAATGATATTCATAAATTTGAATTAAATGAAATATCAAAAAGAGCTTTGTTTGATATAGTAGAAGGATATGGAAAATAATCTACGAATAATATAATATATAAAGGAAAACATAAAAATAAATTATTATTGCATTATATTTATTTTTATATTATTATGTAATTACCTTAATTAATAATTGTTCTCAATAAATTTTGACTTTTATTAATTTGGTGATAATAAATTAAAAGAGAGGTATAAACTATGAGCATCGTTAAAATGAGCGAAAATGCTGCTAAAGAATTTAAGCAGTTTTTATTAGACAATGAAGTTACAGCTAATGTTATTAGAATACATTTTGCAGGAATGAGCTGCTGTGGGCCATCATTCAATCTTGTTTTAGATGAGCAAAAACCAGAAGATAATACAGAAGTAATAAATGAAATAACATTTTTAGTTGATAAAGATGTTACAACTCAGTTTGGATCATTAACAATATTATCTGGAGAAGAAAACGGCATGAGTGGATTTTCTATCGAGCCTGAGAAGAAACCAGAAGGTGGCGGATGCTCAACTTGCTCTAGTTGTGGCTAATACTTAAGGAAGGAGAAATCCTTCCTTTTATTTATTTGTAAAAATAGGCTTTATCCAGTATAAAAGAATTAATAATTTTTGTTAACATAATTAAGTAATAAATATATATATTATTTTTTAAAAACTTAAAGCTAGTTACTTTTAATGGTTTTCTTTGTTCATATTGAAAATACTACATTTAGTGTATATACTTTGTATATAAGCAAGAAAGGGGAGAGTGTGATGGAAAATTCAATGAATGAGTTTATTAATGAAATAGATAAATCTCTAAATAAAATTTATAAAGGTGATATATTAAAAGGTAAAGTTTTATCTGTAAAAGATAATGATGTATTAGTAAATATAAATTTTATGTACGATGGAATAATATATAAAAATGAAATATGTAATGAAGATGAGAATTTAAAGGACTTTATTAATGAAGGAGAAGAAATAGAAGTATATGTTTTAGGAATTAATGAAAGTGAAGGTCATGTGCTTTTATCAAAGAAAAAAGCAGATGCAATAAAATCACTAGATAACATAGAAGAAGCATATAAAAATAATGATGTAATCACTGCAACTACAGTAGAAGTTGTTAAAGGTGGAATAATTGCTAATATTGATGGTATAAGAGCATTTATTCCTGCTTCACAGGTTTCTAATGAGTATGTAAAAGATTTATCTAAATTCATTAATGAAAAGTTTAAGGTTAAGGTTATAGAGTTTAATAAAGAGGATAATAAAATTATATTATCAAGAAGAATTATTTTAGAAGAAGAAAAAGAAAAGAAAATTAATGATTTATGGAATTCATTGAAAAAAGCAGAGAAAAGAAAAGGCATAGTATCAAGACTTGTTAACTTTGGTGCCTTTGTTGATCTAGGTGGAGTAGATGGATTAATTCATTTAAATGATTTATCTTGGAAAAGAATTATGAATCCTAGTGATGTAGTGTCTATAGGTGACGAAGTAGAAGTATATCTATTAGATTTTGATAGAGACAAAAACAGAATATCTTTAGCTTTAAAAGATATGGATTATGACCCATGGAATAGTATTGAAAGTAAATTTACTACTGGTGATATTGTTGAAGGTAAGGTAGTGAAATTTATGAATTTTGGTGCCTTTATTGAAATAGCTGATGGAGTAGAAGGATTAGTCCACATTTCAGAAATTTCTGAGGAAAATATAACCAAACCACAAGATAAATTATCTCTAGGTGAGATTGTTAAAGTTAAAATTTTAAATGTGGATAAAAATAGAATCTCTTTAAGTATTAAAGAAACTATAGAAGGCTCAAAAGAAGACTATAAAAAGTATAATGATGATAGTGATGTTACTCTTGGTGATGTCTTTAAAGATGCTTTAAAGAATTTTAAATTTGATTAATTTGTAGAGTTTTAATCTTATTTTTTCAAAAGAAATTTATTAAAGGTAAAGTTAATCTTAAATTCTTATTAAACATTTATAACATAATACAAATTAAATATTAATTTTGTTTTTTATAAACACATGAAGAAATAATAGTATTCTTTATGTGTTTTATTTTTATACTTAATATTTAAAGATAATTAAGCCTTATATTTCTAGTATATTAGAAAAGTAAATAAACAAACTATTATTAGAAAGTTATAAGGAGGAATTTATTTATGGCTAAAAAAGGAATGAGAAGACCTAATGTTGAAGAACCACATGGAACAGAAAGTAATCATAAACAAAAATTTCCTAAAAATGATTTTCATCCAGTACCGGAAATTCAAGGTAAAGCAAAAAGTAAGCATAATAAAGCAAATCCAATAAACTATGATGGAAAGTGGTAAAAAGGAGATGAAATGGTATGCCAAAAGATAGTCAACCAGATAATAAAATAGCTAGAATGGAAAAATGTAATTATCAAACACCTATAACAGAAGAAAACCATAATCAAAATAGAAATGCTAAAAAACATTCTGTGAAAAATTTTAAGAAAAACATATAGCTAGGACTATTCCTAGCTTGTTTTATTATAAGATTTCCAAATAAAAAATTAATAAAGTAAACTTTTAATTATTATTCTGTTGTACAAATGGAATATAATATAGTAAATGGCAATATTTTTTGTTAAAATTAGAGTTGAAATAAATAATAGGGGGAATAATTATGAAAAAAGGGGATATTATTTGGGGGATTGTAGTTGGACTAGTAATATTTTTATTATTTCGGCTACTAAATGGTCAAGATACAAATAGTTTAACTATTTTTGCAAAGTCTCATCCTTATGTTATAGGATTCTTAAAAGTATCTATATTAGCTACCTTAGGTGAAATTTTGGCACTTAGAATAGTAAAAGGAAATTATGAAAAGCCTGTAGGAATAGTATATAAATTTATTGTATGGGGATTTATAGGAATGACATTCACTGTTGTTTTCGATATTTTTGCTAAAGGAGTAGTAGGAGTAATGAATTCTGGATTACTCCCTTCTGCTGAAAAGGAATCAACTACTTATAAATTTTTGTTTGCATTTTTTACAAGTGCGTTTATGAATATAGTTTTTGCACCAACTTTTATGGCATTCCATAGAATTACTGATACTTATATTGAACTAGGTGGGGGTAGACTAAATAAAATAAAAAAAGTAAAATTAAAAGAGGTAGTTAATAATATAGATTGGTATGGATATTTAAATTTTGTTGTTTTAAAGACCATTCCAGTTTTTTGGATTCCTGCTCATACTATTACTTTTTTATTGCCACCACAATATAGAGTATTAACAGCAGCAATTCTTTCTATGGTTTTAGGGGCTATTTTAGCTTTATCTAAACCTAAAAAAAATACTATTTCCCACAAATCTATTGCAAAATGATTTATTTAAGAAGGTGAAAAAATATGGAAAATGAACAAGTGTATTGGATAGATTTTAATTATTTAGAAAATTTTATGATAGACGTTTTTAAGGCAGTAGGTGTGCCAGAAGAACATGCAAAAATTTGTGCTGAAGTACTTATTACATCGGACAAAAGAGGAATTGATTCTCATGGTATAGGTAGATTAAAACCAATCTATTATGATCGAATAAAAGATGGAATTTTAGAAGTAAATACTAAAATTGATATTGTTAAAGAAACACCAACTACCGCAGTAATAGATGGTAATAATGGACTTGGGCATGTTATAGGAAAAAAAGCAATGGAAATGGCAATAGAAAAAGCTAAGGTCTATGGTATGGGAATGGTAGCTGTTAGAAACTCTTCTCATTATGGAATAGCTGGTTATTATGCAACAATGGCTACAGAGCAAGGTATGATAGGTGTTACAGGAACTAATGCTAGACCATCTATTGCTCCAACTTTTGGAGTGGAAAATATGTTAGGTACTAATCCTCTAACCTTTGGAGTTCCTACAGATGAGCAGTTTCCTTTTGTCTTAGACTGTGCAACATCTACTAGTCAAAGAGGAAAAATTGAAGTTTATGATAGGAAAAACAAAGAATTACCTGAAGGATGGGTAATAGATGAAGAGGGGAATAGTCGTGTAGATACTCACCAAATTTTAAAAGATTTAACAATTGGAAAGGCAGCTCTTACTCCATTAGGAGGTATCGGAGAAGAAACTGGAGGATATAAAGGTTATGGTTATGCTACAGTAGTTGAAATATTATCTGCAGCACTTCAAGGTGGAGCTTTTCTAAAAGCATTAAATGGTTTTGAAGATGGTAAGAAAGTTCCTTATAGATTAGGACATTTCTTTATGGCAATAAATGTAGAAGCTTTTACAGAGTTAGATAGTTTCAAATCTACAACAGGAGAAATATTAAGAGCTCTTAGAAACTCTAAAAAAGCTCCTGGAATGGAAAGGATTTATACTGCTGGAGAAAAAGAGTATGAGGCTTGGCTTTATAGAAAAGACAAAGGTGTGCCTGTAAATAAAGCATTACAACAGGATATTTTGACACTAAAAAAAGAATTAGGGCTAAATAATTATAATTTTTCTTTTGAATAAAGTTAACATGGAGAAGGATATGTTTATTGCATATCCTTCTTTTTTTGTATTACATTTACGTAATTTTACATATAAACATTATAAAGTTACTTATAATTGCCATAATACTGTCTATTATAGTGTTCAGACCATTTTGTAGATTTATTTATCTATTAGATGCAATTTATTCATTATTTAATCCTATTAGTCTATATAGATTAAATGTTAATGACAAATGTATTAAGTGTAAAGCTTGCTCTCGAAAGTGTAAATTTGATATTAATATTTATGAAAATCCAAATAGTCCAGAATGTATTTGTTGTGGTGAATGTATAAAAGCATGTCCTACGAAGGCGCTTAATGCCACTTTTAATTTAAAGCAGAAGTCAAAATAAATATTAATCGTTAATTAAGTTTAAATTTTTACTTAATTAACGGTTTTTTATTTAAAATAATATAATATATCTTCAAAGAATAATTAGCCAATAGACTAATCTATTTTGTGTAATACTATCTACTTGCATGATGTAAAATATTATTTTTATTTTAAATAGTTATTTTATTCTATACTCCAAAATTTTAATCACCAATATAATAAAGTATACATATTATGGATATACTGCTCACAATTTAATAAACAGATTAATAAACAGATTAATAAACAGATTAATAAACAGATTAATATAATTGTTTTCTTAGATATTTTAATTCACAATGCAGAATGCACAATTATGGTTGAATTTAGTTTAAATCAAAATAACTTCTTTAATTATTTTTTTACTAGCAATTATATTACTAGATTGTATATAAGTTACTGTGTAACTTCAAAAAAGAAATCAATTCAAAACTTCTTCCATAAAAGAGAAGTCTCTTTAATTGTGTACATTCTCATTGAATAGCTCTAATTAGAGAACCATAAGAATAGCAGTTATCTTAACGTACACATTATTTTTTTAATTGTTATATTTATTTTTTATTAATTATGGGGATGTGTTTTAATGGAAAAATACGAAATAATAATAAGATTATTAGTAGCAATGTTTGTAGGTGGAGTCATTGGATATGAAAGAGAGTATAAACATAGACCTGCAGGGCTTAGAACTCATTCTTTAGTATGCATTGGTGCTGCTATAATTTCAATGATACAAATATTAATCTCCCAAGATGCCATAAATATTATAAATAACAATATAGCCTTAAGAGAGGTTCTAAAAGTTGATTTGGCTAGATTAGGTGCACAGGTCATTACTGGTGTAGGATTTTTAGGCGCTGGGACAATAATACATGAGAAAGGATCAGTAAAAGGACTTACAACTGCTGCGTCTATTTGGATTGTAGCTTGCATTGGATTAGCTATAGGTATGGGATATTATTTTTTAGGCATAGTATCATCTATAGTTGTGTTTTTAGTATTAGTAAGTTTCGAAAAAATAGAAAAAAAGTACATTGATAAAACTATAAAAATCAAAATAGAAGTAAAATATACAGATAGAGAAGCTGCAATGTCAGCATTATATAAAGTTTTAGCAGATAAAGATATAGAAATTTTAAATGTAGAATGTAAATATAAGGAAGAGTGTAATAAAAACACAGAATACTGCATATACTATGTCTTAATTCCACCATATATCAATATTCTAAATCTTATAGTTGAACTTAGTGCTTTTAAAGAATTTATAGGAATAAGAATTATATAAACAATTTTTTAATAGCGTTAAGAATAATAAGGATTAGTTTTGGATAAGGAGAGTTTTTATGAATTATATTATAGTTGACAGTATTTCTTTAATTGTACTTATAGTTTCACTGTACATCATAGTTATAACTTTAAAGAGACATGAGGACAAAGAAAGAAAAATATTAACAATTGAGGAGTGTGAACGTCTCATCGTATGGAGAAATGACCCATTAAGAAAAGTTAATCCTCCAGAAAAACTAGAAAAAATAGTGGAACGAGTTGCTAAGGGAGAAGTTGTAAAGGTTAATAATGAAAAAGTTTATAAAGATATATTAAAAATTATGAGTAGAACAGTAAAATTTAATAATTTAATACTTGTAAGACAGGATAAAAAGTGATATACTTTTTATCAAAGTGAATAAATCTTTAATACGGTCCAGAGAGGCTGCAAGATTAAAAGTATAGTTATTTTACAGGTATATCATGACTTCTTGCAGTAGCAAGAAGTTTTTTTATTATGTATTACCTTTTAAATCAGTCCAGAGAGGCTGAAAAGGGAGAAATTTAATTTCTCCTTGTCAAAATTAAGGAGGTTTTTTTATGTCACAAAATGTTATTACTAAATCAAATGTTAATAGTCAAGAAAACAAATCATTACTTCAGTCAGCACAAAGATTTGTGTTAGCATTACAACATTTAATAGCCATGTTCGGTGCTACAGTGCTAGTTCCTATACTTACGGGATTTGATCCATCCATTGCATTGATTGCAGCAGGGTGTGGAACACTTATATTTCATATATGTACCAAAGGAAAAGTTCCAGTATTTTTAGGTTCATCTTTTGCATTTATTCCAGTTATTATATCAGTAACAGAGCTACACAATGGTGACCTTAGATATGCCCAAGGTGGTATAGTGGTAGCAGGACTTATATATGTACTTCTTTCACTATGTGTTCGTAAAGTAGGAGTAAATAATATAAAGAAATTTTTACCAGCACAAGTTGTTGGACCAATGATAATAGCTATAGGATTAAATTTAATACCAACTGCTTATGACATGGCGTCAGAGAATTTAATAGTAGCAGCAATTACTTTATCAATAGCACTTATTATAACACTATTTGGCAAAGGATTTATAAAGCAATTATCAATTTTGTTAGCAGTAACTGTAGGATATTTACTAGCACTAAAAATTGGTATGGTAAACACTTCTTTGATATCAGAAGCACCATTGTTTTCAATACCAAACTTTACATTACCTAAATTTGATCTTTCATCAATAGCCGTTATAGCACCAGTAGTTTTGGCGGTATTAATGGAGCATGTTGGAGATATTACTACAAACGGTCAAGTGGTTGGAAAAAATTTTATAGAAGATCCAGGACTAAATAGAACTTTATTAGGTGATGGACTTGCAACAATGTTTTCAGCATTTATAGGAGGGCCAGCTAACACAACTTATGGAGAAAATACAGGTGTATTAGCAATAACTAAAAATTATGATCCATCAATAATTAGATTAACTGCAATGTTAGCAATAGTCCTTGGTGTAGTAGCTAAAATAGGAGGATTTCTACAGTCAATACCTGCACCAGTAATGGGTGGAATAAGTTTAATGCTATTTAGTATGATAGCATTAATTGGAGTAAAAACTATTAAAAGTGAAAAAGTTGAATTCAATATTAAAAATATAATAATCATGACTGTTATATTAATAATAGGTATTGGTACAGGGATAATTGAGAAAAAATTTGGATTTACTTTAGGCATACCTGTAACGGAAACTGTTAAAATTTCCGGAGTCAGTTTAGCTGCAATCACTGGAGTAATATTAAATGCAATAATAAATAGAAAAGAAATAAAATAGAAATATATTAAGATGTGCTAAATTTTAGCACATCTTTTTAATTTGCAGCAGAGTATAGAAATTAAAAATTTTCACTGTAACTTTTGATTATTGGTTGTAAGCTTATTTTTGTCAATTAATATTGTGTTATAATAAGGTATTAAATGAAGAAAATGGGGTAATTTTATGGAGTCAGTAATTATCTAAATTTAAATCAAGAAATTGAAAAAGGTAATAAAATATCACTTTCAATCATTACTAAAGCTTGTGGCTCTTCACCAAGGGGTGAGGGAACTATGATGGCAATACTTGAAGATGGAAATATATACGAAACTATAGGTGGTGAAGCATTGGGAAAAATAGTAATTTAGAAAGCTATAGAGTGTATTAAAAAAAGGGAACAGTGGAAACTATACTTTTTCACTAACAGAAGAAAAAGATGCATTAAATATGGCTTGTGGAGGAAATATAGAAGTATATATTAAGGTGTTTATTCCTAAAAGCAAATTATTAATAATTGGAGGAGGACATATTGCATTAGTGCTGCAAAAATTAGGAAACATATTAGAATTTCATACTACTATATTTGAAGATAGAGAAGAATATAGTAATTATGAAAGATTTACTGATGTTGATGAAATAATTTTAGGAGATATTGAAGAAGGACTAAAGAATTATAATGTAACGGAAGAGTGCTATATTATAATTGTTACTAGAGGTTACATTCATGATGAAATATCTTTAAGATCAGCTATAAATTTAGGTGGAGAAAGTCCAGAAGAAATAGCTTTTAGCATTATATGTGAAATATTAAAGATTAAAAATAATGGTACATTAATCTATATGAAAGATGAGGCAGCTTTAAAAAATAACAATCCGTATGCTAGCTATTTTACACTATATTTCGTTTTTAGAACTAGTTTATAGCACTCTTTGCCTTCTCTATTAACATCTTTGAACTGTTGTTTTTCCTCATATGACTTAAGTAAACAATATACCTTAAATTAGTATTTTTACAACTTTTTAGTTTGTGGCAATATTAATATTACAGAAACTTTACTTATTTTCTTAATATTAAAAGGCTATCATTTACTCTATTTTGTAGTATAATAAGTTATGATAAGTAGCATTAATAGTAAGTTTTATAATAAAATAAGTATATTTAGATATTAATATTTTTGAAATTTTCTAATTAGGAATCATATATTTTTGTAATTTGTTTCTAATATATTTTTAATATATCTATAAGTGATAACTAATAATGCGATCTTATAATTAAGATATCTTCTAGAGGCGGAGGTATTAATTTATGAAGATATTAATAACAACAGATACATTTAAACCGGTAGTTAACGGAGTTGTGACATCAACTATAAATTTATATAAAGAATTAAAATCACAGGGACATGATGTAAAAATAATTACCTTATCAAATAATGGTGAAACATATATAGATGGAGATGTATATTATTTAAAATCAAAGCCAATATGGGTTTATCCTGAGGCTAGAAGAGCTACGTTTTCTATAACTAGCAATAATCTTATAAAAGAAGTTATTGATTGGAAACCAGATATTATACATTCGCAGTCTGAATTTTCTACAATGATTATTGCTAGAAAAATAACTAAAGCTACAGGTATACCACTAGTTCACACATACCATACAATGTATGAAGACTATCTTTCGTATTTTTTGAAAGGAAAGGTAATAAATAGAGATAGAGCAGCTAAAATAACAAAAATGTTATTAGACAAAGTAAATATGGTAATTGCTCCAACAGATAAAACAAAGAATGCTTTGGTTAATTATGGAGTAGATGCATCAATTAAAGTTATACCAACAGGAATTGATTTATCTCGCTTTATGGTAGATTTTAATGAGAATGAAAGAATGAACCTAAGAGAAAGTATTGGTATAAATAAAGAAGACAAGGTATTAGCTTATATAGGAAGAATAGCTCAAGAAAAAAATATAGAGGAAGTTATCGAAAACTTTAAGTATATAATTGAAGAGGAAAAGAGAGCCAAGCTTTTAATAGTAGGTGGTGGACCTTATCTAGATGTATTAAAAGAAGAGGCTACTAATTTAAACCTTTTAGATAATATAATTTTCACTGGCATGGTAAAACCAGAGGATGTATATAAATATTATAAAATTTCTGATATGTTTGTTACTGCCTCTACTAGTGAAACTCAGGGATTGACATATATAGAAGCATTAAGTTGTGGAACCCCTGTAGTATGTAGATATGATCAATGTATAGAAGACGTTGTTATAGATGGTTATAACGGATATACTTATAATAAAGGGAAAGATTTTATATCTTCAACTCTTAAGCTTTTAAAGGATGATGATTTAAGGAAAAAGTTTTCTTCAAATGCTTTGAGTAAATCCTATGAATATTCGAGTGAATTATTTGGAATAAGAGTTTATGAACTATATAAAGAGGTTTATGGACAATCAGTAGATATAGATCTATTGGCAGCTAGATAAGACTATGAGAGATTATAATCTCTTATAGTCTTTTATTATGCATATATTTTTGATATGATTTATAGGTAATGTAAAATTTATAAATATCTTAAATATGTGTTGGTTTCTGGAGGAATAATAGTGAAGCAAAAGGTTAAAGATTTAAAGGAATGTCCTGGTGTATATTTAATGAAGGATAGCTTAAATATAGTTATATATGTAGGAAAGTCTAAAAATTTAAGAAGAAGAGTATCTAGTTACTTTGGAAATAAGAATCATAAAAGTAGCAAGGTTCAAAAGCTTGTGAAAAATATTCATGATTTTGAATATATAACTACAGATACGGAATTAGAAGCTTTACTATTAGAATGTAAATTAATTAAAACTTATAAGCCGACTTATAATAAATTACTAAAAAATAATGAAAGATATCCTTATATAAAAATAACTGTTAAAGAAGAATTCCCTAGAGTAGTTCTATGTTATGAAAAACATAATGATGGGGATTTATATTATGGACCTTTTACTAACTTTAATGCAACTTATCAAGCAGTTAAGAGCATAATAGATATGGCTAAAATACGAAAGTGTAATAGCATATCTAAATCTGCTTGCTTAAATTATAATTTAAATCTTTGTTTAGGGGTTTGCATAAATAAAGATATTAAAAATGAGTATATGGAAGAAGTGAAAATTATAATAGATTACCTATCTCTTAAAGACGATAGGTTAATAGAAAGATTTAATGATTTAATGGAAAGTTCAGCACTTGAATTAAACTTTGAGCTAGCAGCAAAAATAAGGGATAATTTAGGTAGGGTTAGATATTTAAAACAAGATTTATATAATGTAGAATTACTAAATAGCGATAGAAGATTAGTTGTTATTGAACAGATTGATGAAAATTATATAAAGATATTTTGTATGTACAATAATGATATATTATATAGGGAAAAATATTTAGTGAATGATATTGACATAAGTTTTATAGCAAAGATGATATTCAGTTTATTTAATACTCAAAATAGGGTATTAGATAATGTAAATTTAAAGGAAATTATAGATGAATCTATGATAATAAACTCTTATTTAAAAAATAATCATATTGATTATTTCGAAATAAAAGATGATATCATAGATGAAAAAAAATTTATAATTGAAATAAAAGAATTTATAAAAAAAACTATTCATAAAAAAGGTAGGGTGATACTATGACCTTTGAAAATATAAGTTTATTTGATATGGATAATAGAAATAATAATTCTTCTGCACCTTTAGCAGAGAGAATGAAGCCTAAAACTCTAGAGGAATACATTGGACAAGAACATATTTTAGCTCCTGGGAAACTACTTTATAGAGCTATTCAATCAGACAGGCTTACCTCTTTAATATTATATGGTCCTCCAGGAACAGGGAAGACAAGTTTAGCTACAGTAATTGCTAGTAGTACAAAAGCTAATTTTAAATCTATAAATGCAGTTACAAGTAATCTTAAAGAACTAAGGGAAATAATAGATTTTGCACTAGATGATCTAAAAATGTATAACAAGAAGACAATACTATTTATTGATGAAATACATAGATTTAATAAAAGTCAGCAAGATGCTCTTCTTCCTCATGTGGAAAAAGGAGTAGTAATTTTAATTGGTGCTACTACAGAGAATCCTTTTTTTGAAGTAAATAAAGCCCTTTTATCTAGATCTATGGTTTTCCAATTAAAAATATTAAATGAAAAGCATATAGAAAAACTTATATTAAAAGCATTGGAAGATGAGGATAATGGTTATGGGAATATAAAGATTAATTTAACTAAAAAAGCAATGGAGTTTTTATGTATTACATCTAATGGTGATGGTAGAAGAGCTTTAAATGCATTAGAATTAGCTGTTTTGACTACAAATAAAAATAGTGATGGAATAATAAATATTGATTTAGATGTTATTGAAGAATGTATTCAAAGAAAACATATTACCTATGATAAAAATAGTGATAATCATTATGATATTATATCTGCTTTTATTAAAAGTATGAGAGGATCTGATCCTGATGCAGCAGTGCATTACCTTGCTAGAATGTTATATGCTGGTGAAGATATAGAGTTTATTGCTCGAAGGATTTTAATAGCTGCTTCAGAAGATGTAGGAAATGCGGATCCTTATGCTCTATTAGTGGCAAAGGCAGCAATGGATTCAGTTAAAGTTATAGGAATGCCAGAAGCTAGAATCATATTATCTCAAGCTGTAACCTACATAGCCTCTGCACCGAAAAGCAATGCAGCTTATTTGGCAATAAATGAAGCTCTTAAAGATGTAGAATATGGAGAAATTGGAGAAGTACCCTTAGCTTTAAGAGAAAAAGGCTATAGTGGAGCAGAGAGATTATATAATAATTCTGATAAATATCTTTATCCTCATGATTATAATAATCATTATGTTAAGCAACAATATCTACCAGATAAAATAAAGGATAGAAAATATTATAGGCCGACTCAAATGGGATATGAAAGTAAGTTAAAAGAAAGACTCATAAGATTAAAATCAACAGAAAGTATACAGCATAAGTAAGGTGCTGTATTTTTTTTATATTATTTAATTTACAATTTCATTATAATGAATAAAAACTAATAAGTAGTTATTAATTTAGAAGGGAAAATAAGAAGTTAATCTAATTAACTTATAAATATGATAATTAAAATCTTAAATTTAGGCATAAAAAAAATCCTCAATTTTAATAGAGAATTGCTTAGATTTATAAATTGTGAATTGAAAAGTCGTGACTTGAGTCACGATGACTTAAAATTTTAAGTAAAATATTACATTAGGGTCATTTTGTAAATTTAAAATACATTATTATAATATGTATTTTCCATTTTCAATTCCAATTTAAAATTATTATTTGATGTTTATTAATCTATGCTTTCTTCTAAGCATTCTTCAATAACATCTGCAGTTATTATAAAAGTTGTATCTTTCATTTAATTTCCTCCTTTTCAATATTATTTTATTGTTACATTGTATTATAACCTCTTATTTTAAAAAAATCAATAATAAAATATAAACATATATAGTAAAATTTTCATGACATGAGATGATGTTATGAAAATGAAGCTATCCTATATGGTAAAATTTTAGTTTACTTATAAAACAATATTTAGTCAAAAAACTATTTTTTATTTTAAATAAATTGTTTAGAACCTTAAGTTATAAAGGATATTATTATGGAAATTTAAAATTATATATATTAAAATATAAAGTCTATGTAATATAATTTGAATAATTGAACATCTTAATTATATAAGTAAATATTGAGGAGGAGTAAAAATGGCTCATAATGAAATATTTAAAATTCAAGATACTCATGGTAATGATGTAGAAATGGAGTTAATTGATGTAATTAAGATGGATAGTAAAGAATACATTATTGCAGGACCTAAAAATTCCAATGAAGCATACGCTTATAGAGTAACTAGGTTAGGGGAAGAAATACAATATACTTCAATAGGTACAGGTGACGAATTTAACAAAGTTCTTAAAAAATATAATGAAGGATAATAAACTATGGAGGATAATATGAAAGATAAAAGTGAATTTAAAAAAGAAAATAATAAAGATTATATAAAAAAAGGGGTAAAGACGCAGAATCAAGTTAGTAAAAATCAATTTGTAACTACTATTGAAGAGCCAGCATTAAATGAAAGTGCCTTTGATAAACATAAAGTATCATATTAATATACAGTGATACATAGATTTTAAATTTAGATATTTACTATGTTTATCTTTAAAAGTCTAATTAAAAAACCAAGTCTCATTACTAAGTATCTAGATGTAGGCTTGGTTTTTTATAGTTATAGTCTTATAATATATAAATTGTGCATTGTGAATTCAATAGTTCTAATTATAATATCAAAAAGCATCAATTATTTTTACATATATATGTACAGATATTAATTTTAGAATTCGTATATCTATATTATAGCAAGGAGTGCTGAAGCCATGAGCTTCTATAAAATCTCTTTAAGAAAAATAAAAAAGGAGGATATTGGAATATGATTGTCATTGATGGAGTGGTAGGAGTAGGGAAGAGTAGCCTTATGAATATCTTAGCTGAACAGGGATATATACCCTTTGAAGAACCTATAATAGATAATCCTCTCTTAGAAAAATTTTATTATGATAGACAAAGATATAGTTTTCCATTACAGATATTTTTTCTTAATAAAAGATTTAAAAACATCAAAGAAGCATCAAAATTTGATAAATCAGTAATGGATAGAAGCATATATGGAGATGTAATTTTTGCTAAAATGCTAAAGGATTCTAAGGATATGTCTATAGAAGAATTTGACTTATACATAGAGCTATTTGAGAATATGTTAGAGCACTGCATGCCGCCTAAACTATTGATTTATTTAGAGGTAACAGTAGATGAGGCAATAAGAAGAATTAATAAAAGAGGAAGAGAATACGAAAAAATAGTTGAAAGAGAATACTGGGAAAGGCTAAATGATAATTACAGAAAATACTTTAATGAATATAATATATCTCCAATTTTAAAGGTCGATGTAGATAATTTGGATTTTGAAAATAATATAGAAGATAGACAATATCTATTATCAGTAATTGATGATAAGTTAAAATCTATAAAATAAAAGGTCTCCTTAAATGGGAGGACTTTTTATTTATAGAATAAATTATTTTATAATACACAAAATAAAAAAGAATATTAGAGCTAAAGGAGATAGAATATGAAAAAGAAATTAGATTTGAATATACTATTAGTTTTGTTTATCATAGCTTTTACTCTAATAGTTATAAGTTACAAAAATGTTTATACAATTTTTTTAGAAAATAAGAGTAGTAATATTAAAAGAGTTATGAATGAAAAAACATCTGAGTTGTTTTATAAAGAAGAAGAAATTAGAAATTTATCAAAGATAATAAATGATAAAAAAGCTAAAAAGGAGAAATTAAATAATTTACTAATAGAAAAAGAAGAACAACTAAGAATTTTACAAAAGAATTAATGAGGTATAAATATATTATGAAAAAGAAAACATATGTAGTTCTTATAGTAATAGTATTAGTTATAACAGAAATATTTATGGTATCCTATAGTATTAAAAATGATAAAAAAATAAATATATTAAATCAAATTATTTCTCAAAAAAATAATAATATAAATACATTAGAGGCTAAGATATACTCAGCTGATATAAAAATTGAACAGTATAGAGGAGTAGAAAATAATATTGATAATGAAATTAAAAAAATAGAAGAACAAATCAATTCTTTAGATGAAATGATAAAAATAGAAGAAAAGAAACAAATTGAAAAAAAAGAAAAGCAAAAAGAGTTAATAAGTAGTATACAGAATTATAGGGGTAATAAAATTACTGAATATTATGTAGCGAATATTCCTGATAAAAAGATAGCATATTTAACTTTTGATGATGGCCCGAGCAAAAATACTATAAAGATATTAGATGTGTTAAAAAAATATAATATTAAAGCTACATTTTTTGTAAATGGAAGAGAAGATGAATTTTCCCTTAAAGTTTATGAGAGAATTATAAAAGAAGGACATACATTAGGCAATCATAGTTATAGTCACAATTATAGTTATATCTATAGTAATATGAACAATTTTATAGAAGATTTTGATAAGCTTCAAAAATTAATAAAATCCAATTATAATTATGAAATAAAGATTGCACGATTTCCTGGTGGAAGTAATAATACCATAAGTGAAAATTATCACTATAATATTATGCCAGATTTAAGTAAACTTTTAATTGTTAGTGGATATACATATTTTGATTGGAATATTGATTCTAATGATTCTACATCTATAGCTCCAAGTAGAGATTGCATAATAAACTCTGTATTAGAAAATTCTAAGGACATAAATTCTGCAATAATATTAATGCATGATAACATAATGAAAACTACTACGGTAGAAGCATTACCATATATAATTGATGGATTAGTTAATCAAGGATATGAATTTAGCTCCTTAGATCCATCACAGTACACAATTCAATTCTTAAGAGCTGTTTATTAACAATTGCATACTATTTTATAATATAAAATAAAAGCATTAGATAGGATCTATTCTAAGTAAAAACCTAATTCAATATCTTTTATATTTAAATACTAACCTAGTTTTAGTAATTGATTATAATTTAACATTAAATCTTGTACTTCATTAATAAATTTTGACGAGTGATATCCAGTTGTTACTGTATAATAAATTTGTAAGATTAGAGATGATAATATACTCAAATAAGGTTGTTCATTAATCCTCATTGGAGTATACTACAAATAATTAAATGGTAAAAAAGGGGGATAATACATGTCAATCTATATTTATAATGTTTTAAGTAGAAAAAAAGAGTTGTTTGTTCCAATAGAAGAAGGTAAGGTAAAGATGTATGCTTGTGGGATAACTGTATCTGGAGAGGCTCATATTGGCCACGCATATCAATCAGTTATATTTGATGTTATAAAAAAGTATTTTGAATATGAAGGATATGAGGTTACTTATGTAAGAAACTACACAGATGTTGATGATAAGATTATAGCTAAAGGTAAAAAGCTAGGGGTTGATCCACAAGAATATGCTAACAATCAAATATTGAAAATAGATTTTGAATTAAATAAACTTAGAAATGATAAAGCAACAATTCAGGCAAGAGCAACTGAAAACATTAATGAAATGATAGAATTTATTGAGAAATTAATTGAGAAAGGTTATGCATATACAACAAAATTTGGAGATGTGTTTTTCTCTGTAAAGAAGTATTCACAATATGGAAAGTTATCAAATAGAATGATTAAGGATAATATTAGCGGAGTGAGAAAAGAAGTTGAGCCAGGAAAGAGAGATGAGGAAGACTTCGCTTTATGGAAAAGTGCAAAAGTTGGCGAAATTTGCTGGGAAGCTCCATGGGGCAAGGGACGTCCAGGATGGCATATTGAATGTTCAGCTATGAGCATGAAATATCTAGGAGAGACAATTGATATTCATGGTGGAGGAAAAGATCTTATATTTCCGCATCATGAGAATGAAATTGCACAGTCAGAGTCATTAACAGGAAAGCAGTTTTCTAACTATTGGATACATAATGGACTTGTTAAGCTTAATGGTCAAAAGATGAGCAAGTCATTAGGAAATGTAATCTCAATAAAAGAATTATTAGATAATTATAATTCAGATGTAATAAGGTTTGTTTTACTACAAAATAATTACAAATCAGATTTAAATATAGTTGACGGTATATTTGAAGAAGTAGAAAAACATATATATAATTTCTATAAAATATTTAAAGAAATTGATAATTTAAAATATGAGAACACTATAAAGGAAATTAAACTTCTCTATAATATAGAATATGAATTTAAGGAATCGATGAGAAATGATTTTAACACAGCAGTTGCTATTTCAAACTTATTTAAATATTTCCATAGTATGAATGGAATGCTTAATAAAAAGCAAGATATTTCTACGTTAAAGCTAATGAAAGAGACGATAGTTAAGACATATGCAGTTTTAGGATTACTACAGAAAAGTTCTAAAGAAGTAGTTGATAAAATACGAAACAAGTATTTAGGAAAGCATAAAGTAACAGAAGATGAAATTAACTTGCTCATTGAAAAGAGAAGTAAATATAAAAGAAATAAGGATTATGAAAATGCAGATTTAATAAAAAAACAATTGTTAGATAGGGGAATAATTATTTTAGATAGAAAAAATACTACTGAATGGGATGTTTCTTTATAATTACAAAAGTTTAAATAAAGGGATGATATGGGTGGAAATGAATATAAAATTACCTTTAGAGGTAGAACTAATAATTGATAAGTTATATAAAAACGGATGTGAAGGATTTGCAGTAGGTGGATGTATACGAGATAGTTTATTAGGATTAGAACCTAAAGATTGGGATATTACTACTAACTCTACTCCACATCAAACTAAAGAGCTATTTAATTCCTTAGGATATAAGGTAATAGAAACAGGAATACAGCATGGTACTGTAACAGTAATTATAAATAAAATGCCTTATGAAATTACTACTTATAGAGTAGAAGGGGATTATATAGACAACAGAAGGCCTTCTAAAGTTTATTATACTAGTAAATTAGAAGAAGACTTAAAGAGAAGAGATTTTACTATTAATACATTTGCTTATAATTATAAAGTAGGCTTAGTGGACTGTTTTAATGGTATAAAAGATTTGAAATGTAAAAAAATTAAAGCAGTAGGGGATGGAAATGCAAGATTTCAGGAAGATGCATTGAGGATGTTAAGAGCTATAAGATTTAGTAGTCAGTTAGATTTTTCTATAGACGATCATACAGAAGAAGCTATAGTAAATAATAGTAGATTACTTAAAAATATTAGTATAGAAAGAGTTAGAGAAGAATTTAAGAAAATACTGATTTCTGATATTCCATCAAAAGGGATAAGAAAACTAATAGAATTGAATCTTATGGAGTATATAATACCCGAATTAATAGAGTTAGTAGATTTTAATCAAAGAAGCAAGTATCATGATAAGGATATTTTTAATCATGTAATGGTAGCTCTAGATAATACTAATAATGACTTAAATTTAAGATTAGCTACATTATTACATGATATAGGTAAACCTAGTACATTTACTATTGATAATAGTGGTAGAGGACATTTTTATGGTCATGATTTGGTAGGGGAGAAACTTACAATAGAAATACTTAAAAAATTAAAATTTGATAATAGTACAATTAATAAAGTTTCAAAACTAGTGAGAAATCATATGAAAGTTCCTCAAATAGAGAGGCCAATAAAAATTAAAAAATATATAAATGAAGTAGGTGAAGAAAATTTAGATGTTTTATTTCAATTGATGATTGCTGATAGAAAAGCTTCTTCTCCTGAATATAGAATATATGATGATATATTAAAACTTAAAAGAGCTTGTGATGAAATAATTAATAGTAAAGAACCTTTAACTCTTAAGGACATAAATATAAATGGAAAGGATTTGGTTTCACTAGGAATAGCAGAAGGTAAAAATATAGGTATATTGCTTAAATATTTATTGGAGTTAGTTCTTGAGAAGCCTAATTTAAATACTAAAGAAACATTAATACAAGAAGCTAGAATCTATACAAAGAACTATTTGTAAATAATACTATTATAGTATATAATAGGAATGTATTTTTACTTTGAAAGGAGATAATTATGGAAGATAAAAAAATAATAACAGTATTAGACGCTGAAACTAATGAAAAGATAGAATTGGAATTGGTTGAAGAAATTATTTTAAATGATGTGAAATATGTATTATTAGCACCAACAGATAATGATGAAGATGCCTATATATATAAAATAGTTAATGTTGATGGTAAAGATACTTATGAAATGGTTGAGAATGAAGAAGAATTTAATGCTGTAGTAGAAGAGTATGATAAATTATTTGATGAAACAATGAATGAATAAAAGAAAAACATCTAGTAATCCTAGATGTTTTTTGCTTTATGGCAATAATTTAAATTCATATCCTTGTGCCTTTATTTCTTTTATCACTTCATCTAATATCTCAGTGTTAGTTTTAGATACAGCATGCACTAACATAATAGAACCATTATGAACACCATTTAACATAGTTTGTTTTGCAGTACTAGGATTAGGTTGATTATTTCTATCCCAATCATGATAAGCAAAGCTCCAAAATATAGTCTTATATCCTAAATTCTTAGTCATAGCTAAACTTTTTTCTGAATATTCTCCCATAGGTGGTCTAAAAAATTTAGGTATATCTTGACCGGTAATAGCCTTAAATTTATCTTCAACATCCTTAAACTCGTTATTAAATTTGGTTTCGTCTCCAGTCACTGTAGGCATAGATGGGTGTGTATTGGAATGATTACCTACAATATGACCTTCATCTACCATTCTTTTTATTAATTCAGGATTATCTTTAATATATGGAGAAGTAACAAAGAAAATTGCTTTAACATCATTAGCTTTTAATGTATCTAATATTTTTGATGTATAACCATTTTCATATCCTTCATCAAAAGTTAAATATATAACTTTTTCATCGGTATTCCCTACATATAGTGCATCATACTTGCTTAAGTCAAATTTTATATCCTTGTTTACTTCTGGAGTTGTATGAGTTTTGTTGGGCTTATACCACCAACTGATTTTAGTATTATCTAAATTTGTATCAATTTTATTTGTGCTAGTCTCGTTTTTTTCGTTAGGAGAAGATGAATTATTTTCTGTAGGATTATTCACCTCTTTTTTTTCAAGTTTTGAATCAGACTCGTCATTGTCCTTTTCTACTAAATTTTTATTTTCTTTTTTTAGGTCATCTTTATTTTCTTTTTTCTCTATAGGTTTTGTTGTTGTTACTATTGATTCTTCGTCAATTTTAGAGGTCTTATCTTGCATATTTCCATTATTTGAACAACCAAATAGCGTTATTACAAAAGTTAAACACAAAGTTAAAATTTTTACTTTGTTCATATAATAATCTCCTTTCCCTAAATAAAATTAATTCTTACTATTTAATACGAATATTTATTTAAAAAATATAGTGTTTTATTTAAATAAAATACTTATTATAGTTTTAGCAATAGGTAATAATATATGCAAATAATATTAAACCAACTTTTGGTTAAATATTATTATAGAAAAATAAACATAATAAAATTGATAGAAAGGAGAGAGAATATGGATATAAATTTTATTAATAATTTTCCTAAAAAACTTCAACCTCAACATCAAAATAAACAACCTGGCATCGAATCATTAATGAATCCACTGCCTATATATGATGATGAAAGCTACATACCATCAAATAAACTAAAAGATAAAGTGGTATTAATTACAGGAGGAGATAGTGGAATAGGGAGAGCAATTTCTGTATTATTTGCTAAAGAAGGAGCTAAAATAGCAATTTCTTATTTAGATGAAGAAGAAGATGCTATGGAAACGAAAAACATAATTGAAAAATATAATGGTCAATGTGTTTTGCTCCCAGGAGATATAGGAGAGGAAAATGTTTGCAATAATGTAGTTGAAGAAACTATAAAATCTTTAGGTAAGATAGATATACTCATAAATAATGCAGCAGAGCAACATATACAACAAAAAATTGAGGATATAACTAAGGAGCAACTAGAAAGAACATTTAAAACTAATTTATTTAGTATGTTTTATATGACTAAAGCAGCATTAAAATATATACCATCTGGCGGAAATATAATTAATACCACATCTATAACGGCTTATGAAGGGCATAAGACTTTAATTGACTATTCTTGTACAAAAGGAGCGATTGTAACTTTTACTCGTTCTATGGCATTATCTCTTCAAGATAAACAAATTAGAGTAAATGCGGTAGCTCCAGGGCCAATTTGGACTCCATTAATTCCGGCTAGTTTTAATGAAAGTGAAGTAGGACAATTTGGAAGCAATTCTCCAAGTAAAAGACCAGGTCAACCAGTAGAGTTAGCAGGGGCTTATTTATATTTAGCTAGTGATTTATCATCTTATGTATCTGGAGAGATAATCCATGTTAACGGCGGAACAATAATAAATGGATAAAATCAATAATTATTTAATTAACAATTTCAAAAAAAGAATTTTTAAAAAAATCATATAAAATTAAATTTAATTTTATAATATAACAATATAATACATATTCATAAATAATAAAATTAGCTTAATTGCTATTTGAATATTTAAATAATAATTCTTCAAAAAAAGTTAATTAAAAAAAGCCTTCATTTTTATGAAGGCTTTGAATTTTCAATAAATTAAGCGTGATTAGATTGTTTTTCTACTAATCTTAATTTCCTTGCTTTAAGTTTAACCTGTGGCTCCTTTGGAAGAGCAAATTTTGGTATAAATCTATCCAAGCCAGTAAGAGTAAGTATTAATATAGAAAATACAGCTATAAATGCCATAAAGTTGTATTGAATTATTTCTATAGCTTTAAATTCGTGTAATGGATATATAGCAGAAGCTATACCTACATAAAAGGTCATATATACATGCCATGGAAATAATTGAGAACCAAAAACTCCAAGTGCATCAGAGAAGGTAGCATTTCTTAAACGAAGTTTATACATTGACTCTTCATCACCTTCAACATTTTCATCAACTATTTCCTTGATGATTGGTCCAATTGTAACTATTTGAGCCATCTCATCTGCAAGAGCAGCATTTCCTAAAATAGAAAGACATCCGTTCCAGAACATAAGTTGTCTTACATTTCTAGATAGTTTAACAACTAATTTTGATATAGGTTGGAAAGCGTTCATTTTTGACATCAGACCTCCAAAGGCCCCTACCCACATCATCATAACTATAACCCAGCCGCCAGCTTCAGCAAATCCGCCTTTAACTAATTCCATAAATGCAGGTACTGATTCTACAGTTCCAGCTAATAAACCAAGCAATAATGAAGAAATTATTCCTATTGCTAAGCAAGCAAGAGTTTGTATACCTTTAACAGCAGCTACAATAACTAAAATTAGTGGAATAATCATATAATATGGAACTCCAGTTTTAACTTGATTTAATAAGTCAATAGCTACTGGTTTTTCTTTTTCTAGAACAGTCCAAACTTCACTAGGTATTGCATCAATTGCTGTAGAAGCATTTGTAACAGTTGTTGGTAAATCCATAACTAAACTTGCAATATAAAATAATACAGCGGTAATAACTAAACAACCTATTGACCAAACACCTTGATGTCTTATTCTATCAATAACTTCAACTTTTTGAATACCTGAACTAACTACCGTAGTATCAGATATAAGGCCGATATTATCTCCAAAACATGCACCACCAGCAATTGCAGCTGTAGTTAATACTATGCTTCCGTCAACTATATGACATAGCCATAAAAATATCGGAGCACAAGCTGCAAAGGTCCCCCAAGAAGTACCGGTAGCAACGGATAATACAGATGTAACTAAGAAACCAGTTACAGCAACTGTACGTCCGTTTAATCCTAGATTTAGAGCTAAGTTAACGATTGAAGCACCAACTCCAGTAGACATAAATGCTGATGCCATTGCGTAAGCAAGCATTAATATAAAGAATACTAACTGCATACTTTTAACGTTATCAACAGCGCAATCAACTATTTCGTCGAATTTTAGTTTTTCAGTTAATTTTGCAATAAGTGCTGCGTAAACAGTTGCTATTGGTGCTGCAAGTAATGCATCCACCTTTAGCATCATGAGTCCTGCCATTACTATGACAGGTGAAAGTTTTAATAATGCTAACATAAAAAAATCCCCCCTGATAAACTTTTGTTAAAATACTAACTTAAAAAAGTAATTGATCTATTGAATGATAAATTTCCCTCTTTAAGCTATAGGTAAATTATAAAACCTTTTTGTTGAAAATTCAACATTTTTTGAAAATTAAGACAAAGAGTTTTTAGAATATTAATTTTGTTGTTAAAAAATGCAAAATAGTAGACCAATAATTGTTATTTTTTCTACAATTAATAAAAAAATAGTAAAAAAAAGCATTAAAACTAACTTTTAGTCTTAATACTTTTACAAAATTACTAATAATCAGATGTAATTTTACTATCTTTATTTACTATAGCTATAGATGCGCTAGCACCTATTCTATTTGCACCAGCTTCTATAAACTTCAGTGCATCTTCTGTTGTTCTAACTCCACCAGAAGCTTTAACACCTATTTGCGGACCAACTACTTTTCTCATTAACTTAATATCTTCTACAGTTGCACCACCAGTACTAAAGCCAGTTGAAGTTTTGACAAAATCTGCACCTGCTTCTACAGAAAGTTCACAAGCTTTAATTTTTTCTTCTTCTGTTAATAAGCATGCTTCTATTATAACTTTAACTATAGCTTTATCTTTAGCAGTTTCTACAACTTCTTTTATATCTTTTAATACTAGATCATAATTTTTATCTTTTAATGCACCTATATTTATAACCATATCAATTTCATTTGCACCTAATTCAATAGCTCTAGCTGTTTCAAAAGCTTTTGCTTTTGAATCCATAGTTCCTAGTGGAAAACCTACCACTGTACAAACTAAAACACCTGAATCTTTTAATTCATCTGATACAAATTTTGTATAACAAGAATTAACACAAACAGATTTAAACTTATATTCTTTAGCTTCATCACATATTTTTTTTACTTGTTCTATAGTGGTATCTGCTTTTAATATTGTGTGATCAATCATTGAAGCAATATTCATTTATAAAACCTCCATTATCTAATAAAACACTAATTTTAGTGCTTTTGAAAAATTTAATATACCCCTATGGGGTATATTAATATAATAAGTTAAATTATAGCAATAGTCAATAGTTAGCTTACTCATCCACAAAGGGTAAGTTTCCATAGGTTAAATTATATAAATTTATAATAGTTTATCCTATGATGAAAATAATATTAACTATCTATATTAGAGCTTAAAAATTAATATCATCTAATATTTTAAATAATTTACTGTACTTATCTAATTTTGTCTTATCTTCAATTTTAAATCCTGAATTAAAGAAAGTGACATTACCATTACCTTCATTTAAAGAGTTCATTTCTTTCAGTGTTCTTTTAAGATTTTTTACAGTACCAATGTTTCCATCAATTATGTTAGTGTTTGATGGAAGCAATTTTTTAAACACATTTTTATAGAAAGAAAAATGAGTACATCCTAATACAATAGTCTCATAATTATTTAAATCATATTTAGTTAATTGGTCTTGAAGATAAGGTAATACTATTTGTTCATTAAACTCAAATCTTTCCGAAAATTGAACTAATCCTGGAAGAGGTAGTAAATCAACAATATGTTCATTATCTAATTTAGTAATAAGGTGCTGTAATTTTTCTTCCTTTAGAGTTAAAGCAGTAGCAGTTACTAGAATTCGTTTACCTGAAGCGTTATTTTTTTCAACAGCAGGTTTTATGGCAGGTTCCATACCTATGATTGGAACATTATATTTAGATCTTAAATCTTCTATTGCTACGCTTGTACCAGTATTGCAGGCTATAACTATTGCTTTAACATTTTGAGTCATAATAAACTCTATAGCATTAAAAATATGTTTTTTTACTTCATCCTTAGGCTTTGGACCATATGGGACATTTAATGTGTCAGCGTAATATATATAATCTTCATGAGGTAACATTTTTAATGCTTCATGTAATACAGTAATACCCCCAATACCAGAATCAAAAAATCCTATCTTCATTCTTATTCCTCCAATAAGTAAAGTTTATATATAAATTTAATATATATGCAATTTTATTATAATACAAAATGGATTTTATTGCTTCATATAATTTAACTATTTTTCAGCAAATATAAATTAATTTAACAGCAATCAACTAAGAATTAATTTAGTTATCTATAAAATCATTTTAATAGATTGTAATAGTACGAAAGGTAAAGTTTATATGCGTTTTATCTAAGTAAAAGAATAATATAATATCTTTATAGGGCATAGGGGAGAAACTAAGATTCTAGTCTATAGAATTTTAATGTAATAAAAAATAGAAGCCACATATATGACTTCTATGACTTCTATTTTTTATTATATTAAATTTTTTTTATCATTTCAAATACAAAAGAATCCTTATTAGATTTTTTATTTAATCTGCCTGATAGGCTGTAGGATAATAACAAGAAAATAAATCCTATAGCACTACCATATAATTCATAATTTTTCATTCCTAAGGATTTAAATAAGACTATTCCACCTATAAGACCTAATAGGGTCATTACAGTTGGGAAAAAATATGCCCAAAAGGTCATTTTAGAAAATGTTTTATCTTGTATAGAAACTAATACTTCATCACCGATGGAAGCATTTAAAGTATTTTCTATGCTTATAAGTACCATATCAGAAGGGCAGCCAGATTTACATCCAGAACAATTGCCGCCACAACCTGACTTTTTAACAAAAGCAACTTCAGCAATGCCACCATTTACTTTTTTTATACGTCCTTTTTGTTCCATGTTATCACCTCAAAAGAATTCATTCTAATTTTAATAATAAAAGACTTACAATTGTAAGTCTCTTATTATTTATATTATATAACTAATTTGCCACTTCAGCAACTTTAGGCTTACGTAAATTTTCAATTGAATTTTTAGGACATTTGTTTGAACAAATACCACAATTTACGCATTTATCGTAATCAATTACTGGTAAGTTATTTTCCATAACAATTGCTTCTTTTGGACAATTTTTTGCACATAATGAGCAAGTTATACAACCTACAGAACATACGTCTATAACTTCTTTGCCTTTAGCTTTTGAATTACATTGTACACGAACTTTAGAATTTTTTGGAAGAATTCCGATAATACCTTTAGGGCAAGCGTTTACACAAGCACCACAGGCAACACATTTATCTTCTATAATTCTAGCAACACCATCAACAATTTCTAAGGCATCAAATTGACATACTTTAACACAGCTTCCTAGACCTAAACAACCATCTATACAGGCTTTTGAACCATTACCAGGTACATTCATAGCTTCATTACAATCCCTTATTCCAAAGTACAAGCTTTTTTCTTTGGCAACACTACAAGTACCGTTACATCTTACATAAGCCACCTTAGGATCGCTTTCTTCAAGAGATACACCTAAAATATTAGATATTTTTTCAGCACAAGCTGAACCACCAGGTGAACATAAATTAGGAGCTACTCCTTCAGATACTACAGCTTCTGCATATGCATCACAACCAGCGAAACCACATCCACCACAGTTTGCTCCAGGTAAGCAATCTCTTACTAAAGGGATTCTTTCATCAACTTCAACTTTAAATTTATCGTTAGCATATCCAAGTAGTAACCCAAATAGAAGTCCAAGACCACCAAGGCTTAATACGGGATATAAAATTGCTTTTAATTCCATTAAAAGACCTCCTTATATAAGACCATTGAATCCAAAGAAAGCAATTGCCATAAGACCAGCAGTTACTAGTGCAATCGGTAATCCTTTGAATGCTTCAGGCATGTCAGTATTTTCTTCCATACGCTCTCTAAGACCAGCTAAAAGAACTATAGCAAGCATATATCCTAAAGAAGCTCCTAAGCCATTGACTATAGCTTCAAGTAAGTTATATCCCTTTTCCATGTTTAAAACCGCAATACCAAGTACAGCACAGTTTGTTGTTATAAGTGGTAAGAATATACCAAGAGCTCTATATAATCCAGGGTTAGTTTTCTTTACAACTATTTCAACAAATTGTACTAATGATGCGATAACAAGTACAAAGGCTAAAGTTGATAAATATTCTATGTGAAGCGGTACTAATATAAACATATTTACAATGTAAGTAATAATTGAAGATAAAACAATTACAAAGACAACGGCAAAACCCATACCTTTAGCAGTTTCTGTCTTTTTTGATACCCCTAAGAATGAACATATTCCTAAGAATTTAGCTAGTAATACGTTATTAACAAGTAACGCACTTATAAATATACTGAAAAGTTCCAAATTTATTCACCTCTCTATTGCTTATTTTATAGCTTCAGCTTTTTTTTCTTTAGATATTTTAACTTGATTCATTTTAGATATTTTAACTTGATTCATTATTGAAAGTAAAATTCCTAGAGTTATGAAAGCACCAGGTGCTAATTGCATAATTCCCATTGGTTCATAAGAACTTGGAAGTATTTGGATTCCATATATTGTTCCAGCACCTAATAGTTCTCTTATGCATGCAAGTACAGTTAAAGCTAAAGTAAAGCCCAGTCCCATACCTATAGCATCAAATATAGAACTCACTACAGAGTTTTTAGATGCATAAGCTTCAGCTCTACCTAAAATTATACAGTTAACAACTATAAGTGGTATAAATATACCTAAAGACTTATAAAGATCCGGTAAGTAAGCTTGAACTAAAAATTGTATCAAAGTAACAAAACTAGCTATTACAACTATAAAAGCTGGGATTCTTATTTTATCAGGAATAAGTTTTCTAAGTAAAGAAATAACTGCATTTGAACCAATTAGAACAGCAGTAGCTGCAAGTCCCATACCTATAGCATTTTCAACACTACTTGTAACAGCCAAAGTAGGACACATAGCTAGAACTTGTACAAAAACAGGATTCTCTGTAAATAATCCAGTTTTCAATCTTTCTATAAGTTTCTTCATGATTACTGTGCTCCTTTCAATTGTTCATTAAATACTTTTGTTGCAATGTTTACACCATTAGCAACTGCTTTGGATGTAATCGTAGCACCAGAGATAGCAGCAATTTGATCATCTCCTGAAGCAGCACCTTTAACAACACTTAATTCACTATCTACTTTTTTTTCTTTAAAGGTATCAGTAAATTCAGGCTCTGCTGCCTTTGCTCCAAGTCCTGGCGTTTCAGTATGTGATAATATTTTTATTCCTTTTACTGTTCCATCAGAGGATATTCCTACCATCATGTTAATAGGACCACCATATCCACTAGTAGAAACATTTATACAATATCCTACATTTGCTCCACCTTTAATACCGTTTTCAACGGCAATAATTTCAGGTGTTGAACCATTGTCAAATTTAAATTCTTGAAAATCTTCTGCATCTGGGAGTATTTCTCTCATTGCAGCATTTTTTTCTTCTTTTTCTTTAGCCATAATTGGCCCCATTGTTACGGAATAGGCAATTCCTAAAATTATTCCAGCAATAGCTGTAATTGTAAGAAGTATTCCACCTAGTTTTAAATTCTCTTTCACTTATTTTACCTCCCCGAACGCACGTGGCTTAAAAAATTTATCAATCATAGGTACAAACAAGTTCATGATTAATATTGAATAAGATACACCTTCTGTATATCCTCCAAATATACGTATTACTGCAGTTAAAATACCACAACCAATACCGAAAACTATATGGCCTTTTTTAGTCATTGGAGAAGTGGTATAGTCGGTAGCCATGAAACAAGCACCTAAAATTAATCCACCTGAGAACATTTCTACTAAAGCTTGTTGTGCGACAAATCCGTCTCTTCCAAATTTTCCGAGTACTAATGTTAGTATAAAAGTAGTTGCTATATAACTTACAGGTATATGAAGCTTGATAACTCTTCTATAAAGTAAATAAGCAAATCCTATTAATAATGCTAGTGCTGAAGTTTCACCTATACATCCACCAACATTACCTATAAATACATCCCAAAGTTCAGGCATTGCACCACCACCATTTTTGAATATTGCTAGTGGAGTAACTGTAGCTATGCCATCTAAAGTCCATGTTGTCATATGAACTGGATATGCAGATAATAAAAATGCTCTTGCAGCTAAAGCGGGGTTGACTATATTTTGTCCAATACCCCCAAAGAAGCATTTAACCACTATGATTGCGAATGCACTTCCAATAATAGCTACCCATATAGGGGTTGTTGGTGGCATATTGAATGCTAATAATATTCCAGTAACAACTGCACTTAAGTCATATATTTTAATTGGCCTTTTAGTAATCTTTTGAAATAAATATTCAAATGCTACACATGAAACAATACAAGTAGCAGTGACTATTAAAGCATTAGCTCCAAAGAAATATATTCCAGCAACTAAAGCAGGTAATAGTGCAATAATAACATCTCTCATTATAGTATTAACGGTTTCTTTTGATTTTATATGAGGAGATGATGATACCGTATATAATTTATCTGACATACTACTCACCTCAATTTCTTTTGACTTTATATGAGGAGATGATGATACCGTGTTTAATTTATCTGACATATTATTCACCTCAATTGTTTATTTTTTCTTTCTATTATTTAGTATTACTCGTTTTCCTTCACGGCAAGTTTGAGTTAAATGACGTTTAGCAGGACAAACATAAGTACAAGCGCCACACTCAATACAGGATAGTCCATTGCTATTCTCAAAACTTTCGAAATCTCCTCTAATTACATAACTATTAAGTTTAGATGGTATTAAGAACATTGGGCAAGCTTCTACGCATTTTCCGCATCTAATACAGTTAGATTCTTCTGTAAGTTCTGCTTGTTTTGCAGTTAGAGATAATACCCCAGAAGTTCCTTTTATAACAGGCGTATCTAATGTAATAAGGGTTGTACCCATCATTGGACCACCAGAAATTATCTTAATTGGTTCTTCATTAAAACCATTACAAGCTTCAACTAATTCACTTATTTCAGTTCCTAATTTAACTCTTAGGTTCTTAGGATTTTTTACTGCTTCACCAGTAACTGTAACTACTCTTTCAGTTAAAGGTTTACCTGTAAATAACACATTTCTAATTTCATATGCAGTTGCAACGTTTTGAACTATACATCCTACATCAGCAGGTAGCTTTCCTGTAGGGACTTCACGTTTAGTAATTGCATAAATTAATTGTTTTTCAGCTCCTTGAGGATATTTAGTTTTTAAAGGTTTAACCTCTATATTTTTTAGTTCTGCAACGGCAGATGACATAATTGAGATAGCATCTTTTTTATTATCTTCTATACCTATGTAGCATTTTGCATTTGGAAACATGTGAGATAGTATCTTAACCCCTTCAATAATTTCCTTATAGTTTTCTACCATTAATCTGTAGTCACAAGTTAAGTAAGGCTCACATTCTGCCGCATTAATTATAATGCTATCAATTTTTTTGTCGCTACCTGGAGATAATTTTACATGAGTAGGGAAGCATGCTCCACCTAATCCAACTACACCAGCTTCATTAATTATAGAGATTATTTCTTCATTATTTAGCTTTGTGTAATCATGAGCTGACGCTTCAATTTCCTCATACAATCCATCATTTTCAATAATAACAGACATAATTTTTCTACCATTTGTATGAAGCATTGGAGCAATATTTTTTACAGTTCCAGAAACGCTTGAATGTATTGGAGAAGAAACAAATCCTGCAGCCTGTCCAATTTTTTGACCAACGAGAACTCTATCTCCTTTATTTACTATTGGTTTACATTCACCACCAATATGTTGAGACATAGGAAAGACTAAATCTCCCTTTGGAAGTAATCTTTCAATTGCACTATTTTCAGTTAAGTGCTTTCCGTGTGGGGGATGAATCCCACCTTTGAAAGTTAAAAGTCCCATAATGACCCTCCTTTTGTTATAAATAATACAAATTTTCATAATTTATTATACCGCTTAAATATGTAAGGTGCAATAATTATAAGCAATATAGAGAAAATTGTAAAATATATAAGTGGTTTTTTTATATATTTTTAAAATAATTAAATAAAATTTAAAAATATGTGAAAAAATAAAAAAATAATTTAAAAATCTTGTTGATTTTTTTAACAAAGGTATGCTAAAATAAAATTAAATCATAAACAAGTGTTTATGAAATAAGCATAAGATTAGGAGGTTTAAATGACAAAGCGGGAAGAAGAAATATTAAATTTAATAAAATCTAACCCTTTAATATCTCAAAATGAGCTCAGTGAAGTTCTAGGGATTACCAGATCCTCAGTCGCAGTTCATATTGCAAATCTTATTAAAAAAGGATATATATCGGGTAAAGGTTATATAATTAATGATGAAAATTTTGTCACTGTAATTGGTGGCGCTAATGTAGATATTTTGGGATTTTCGTCTAATGAATTAAGATATAGAGATTCTAATATTGGAAATATAAAAGTCTCATTAGGTGGAGTGGGAAGAAATATAGCGGAAAACCTAGTTAGACTTGGAATTAATACTAGATTGATAACGGCAATTGGTGATGATATCTATGGTACAAAGATATTAAATGAATGTAGAGATATAGGTATTGATTTAGAACATAGTTTAAAATTAGAAGGATATGATTCATCAGTATACATGTCAATTTTAGACTCAAGTGGAGATATGCATTTAGCTATATCGCAAATGGATATTCTAGATAATATGTCTATTGATTTTATAAAGCAGAAGAAAAATGTAATCGAAAGTTCAAAAATATGTATTATAGATACTAATCTTCCTAAAGAAATTATTGAATATACAGTAAATAATTTTAAAGATACAAAATTTTTCTTAGATACTGTTTCTACTGAAAAAAGTAAAAAAGTTAAAGATATTATTGGAAGATTTCATACTATTAAGCCAAATAAATATGAAGCAGAAATATTGTCTGGCATAAAGATTACTAGTAATGAAGACTTACCAAAGGTATGTGATTATTTCTTAAATAAAGGAGTAGAAAGAGTAGTTATTTCTCTAGGAGCAGAAGGAGTTTACTATAAAGATAAGTCTACATCTAAATATGTGCCTAATTCTAAGATAAAAGTAGTGAACTCAAACGGAGCAGGTGATGCTTTTATTTCTGGGCTAGTTTACAGTTATCTAAATAATTTTGATATTGATAATACAATAAAATTTGCTATGGGATGTTCTTATTTAGCACTATCCCATGAAAATACAATTAATCCTAATATAAATTTAGACAGTGTTAATGAAAAATTAAAGGAGATGGAATTATGTTAAAAAACTATTTAGAAATAAGTGAAGAAGTATCAAAAGCATTAAGTGAGGGAAGACCAGTAGTAGCATTAGAGTCTACAATAATATCTCATGGTATGCCTTATCCAAGAAATGTTGAAACTGCATTAAATGTAGAAAAAATAATAAGAGAAAACGGTGCTGTACCTGCAACTACAGCTGTATTAAATGGAAAGATAAAAGTTGGACTATCTGCTGAAGAAGTAGAATACTTAGGAAAAGCTAAAAATGTTATTAAAATGAGCAGAAGAGATATGCCATTTATAATAGCAAATAAATTAGACGGTGCAACAACAGTAGCAGCTACTATGATAATTGCGCAATTAGCAGGAATTAAAGTTTTTGCTACAGGCGGAATAGGTGGAGTTCATAGAGGAGCACAAGAAACTTTTGATATATCTGCAGATTTAGATGAATTAGGAAAAACTAATGTAGCAGTAGTATGTGCTGGAGCAAAATCTATATTAGACATAGGTTTAACATTAGAATACTTAGAAACAAAAGGAGTTCCTGTTTTTGGATTTAAAACAGAAGAATTACCAGCTTTCTTTACTACTAAATCTGGATTCAAAGTAGATTATAAAATTGATAGTGAATTAGAATTAGCTAAAGCTCTAAAAGCTAAATGGGATCTAGGTTTACAAGGAGGAGTAGTTATAGCTAATCCAATACCTAGTGAATACGCTATGGATTTTGATAAAATAAATAATGCTATAAATGATGCTGTAAAAGAAGCAGAAGAAAAGGGTATAAAAGGTAAAGAAAGCACACCTTTCTTATTAGGTAAAGTTAAAGAAATTACTGAAGGACAAAGCTTAGAAGCAAACATTCAACTTGTTTACAACAATGCAAAATTAGGTGCAAAATTAGCTGCTGAGCTTAGCAATTTAAAATAGAAGATAATTTATAAAGAAGCAAGTTCACAAATATAATAATTTGTGAACTTGCTTCTTTTATATGCCTATATTAATGTAGAGAATTTTGTACTAGAGAAAGAAATAAAACTATGCTATTATGAATATTGGGAAAAGTTACATATATTTTATTTGGGGAGGAAGTGACATATGGAGAATAGCTTAGATAACAAGAGAAGGTTTTATAAGACAATGTTATCTTTAGCACTTCCAATTATGATTCAAAATTTAATATCATCATCATTAAATATGGTTGATACTATGATGATTGGAAAATTAGGAGAAGCACAAATTGCATCTGTAGGTCTTGCAAATCAATTTTATTTTTTATTCTCCTTATTTATTTTTGGATTAAATAGTGGATGTGCTATATTTATAGCTCAATTTTGGGGGAAGAGAGATGTTAAAAGTATAAGAAAAGTATTAGGATTATGTATAATCTTAGGTAGCTTAGGAGCGGTATTCTTTACAATAGTAGCATTGATATTTCCTGAAAAAGTTATGAGCTTTTTTACTAAGGATAGTATGGTTATTTCATTAGGAGCAGATTATTTGAAAATTGTAGGGTGGAGTTACATAATAACTGCCATTAGCTTTGCATTTTCTTTTGCATCAAGAAGTATAGGAAGAGCCAAATTACCTATGGTTACTAGTGCAGTTGCACTAATATGTAATACCGTTTTTAATGCAGTACTTATATTTGGTAAATTAGGCTTTCCCGTTTTAGGAGTTAAAGGTGCAGCTATAGCTACGGTTATAGCAAGAGTAATTGAGATGGTACTAATTCTATCTGTTACATATACAAGAAAAACTGCTTTAGCTGGTAAGCTGAAGGAATTTTGCGATTTAAGTAAGGAATTTATATTTAACATAATTAAGACTATATATCCTGTAGTAATAAATGAGATATTTTGGTCTTTAGGTATAACTATGTATTCTGTAGCCTATGCAAAAATTAGTACTAATGCACTAGCAACTTTTCAAATTGCAGGTACAGTTCAAAATATATTTACTGTAGCGGCTTTTGGACTTGCTAATGCTTGTGCTGTAATGATAGGAAATGAAATTGGTGCTAATAGAGAAGAAAATGCTATGACTTTTGCTAAAAGGTTTATTAAAGTAAGCTTTTCACTGGGAATACTCATAGGTGCATTATTGTTTATTTTCTCATCATCAGTAGTTTCAATGTATAACGTATCACCAGAAGTTATTCGTAGTGCTAAGATAATACTTAGAGTATTCTCCTTTGTTATACCTTTTAGAATGATAACTTCACTGTTCATTGTAGGAATATTGAGAAGTGGAGGAGATACAAAATACTCATTAATTCTTGAGATGAGCGGGGTTTGGCTAGTGGGAGTTCCTATTGCATTTTTGGGCGCCTTAGTATTTAAATTGCCTATAGAACTTATAGTTTCGTTAGTGTACCTAGAAGAGATAGTTAAAATATCTTTTTGCTTTCCAAGGCTTTTTTCTAAAAAATGGATACGCAATTTAGTAAAAGATATTTAAAAAACTTTAAAATAGTATAAAATAAGAAAGTCTATACATATAATATGCATAGACTTTCTTTAATTATTTATTTGATTTGTAACAAGTCATAAAGAATTTTAATATGTTTACTGCAGCTAGTCCAACTAAAATATATACAAGTCTACTTAAAAATACAGTAATAGATGGTGATGGAATTAATGAAAAGAATTTCGCTATTAAATTGAAATTAAATAATCCAACTAATCCCCAATTAAAAGCACCAATTATTACTAATACAAAGGAAATTTTGTCTAATAAATTGACTCTATACATAATATTCCCCCTAAAACTGATATTTATATGTTCAGGAATATTCAAAAATAACTAGTCAGTACGCTCGTCTATTTTTCGTTATACTGCGTCACTAGAACTCCATGATAGCTGGACTATCATGAAAACCTGATGCAAAATATATTTCGCATATTTGACTAATTATTTTCTTTAATATACCCTATATAAATATATGTTTTAAATAGTGTTTTAGAACGAATTAAACACGAACAAATATATTACTTTTTTATATTAAGTATGTTATAATATGAATGATATTATAATAATAATAAATTAAGTACGGAGGAAACTATGAGAAATTTATATAGTTCACCATTTAATAAAAGATATTCTTCAAAAGAAATGTCATACATATTCTCAGATGAAATGAAATTTAAGACTTGGAGGAAACTTTGGATTGCACTAGCAGAAGGAGAGAAGGAATTAGGTCTTAATATTACGGAAGAGCAAATAAATGAGCTAAAAGAAAATATAGATAATATAGATTTTGCAGCGGCAGAAGCAAAAGAAAAGGAAATACGTCATGATGTTATGAGTCATGTGTATGCTTATGGTTTAGTAGCGTCAAAGGCAAAGGGAATTATACATTTAGGAGCTACTAGCTGTTACGTAGGAGATAATACAGATCTTATAGTTATGCGAGAAGCCTTATATTTAATTAGAAAAAAGCTTATTAATGTAATTAATCAATTAAGTATTTTTGCTATGAAGTATAAGGATATGCCTACCTTAGGCTTTACACATTTGCAGCCAGCTCAATTAACTACAGTGGGAAAAAGAGCTACATTATGGATTCAAGAACTATTGATGGATTTAGAAAATCTAGATTTTGTTATTGAAAATATGAAATTTAGAGGAGTAAAAGGAACTACAGGAACACAAGCTAGTTTTATGGCTTTATTTAATAACGATGAAGATAAAGTTAAAAAATTAGATAAGATAGTTTGTGAAAAAATGAAGTTTAAGGCTTCTTACCCAGTAACAGGTCAAACTTATTCAAGAAAATTAGATTCTATAATTTTAAATACCTTATCAGAAATTGCTCAAAGTGCATATAAGTTTAGTAATGATTTAAGAATACTTCAGAATATGAAAGAAATGGAGGAACCCTTTGAAAAAAATCAAATAGGCTCATCTGCTATGGCTTATAAGAGAAATCCTATGAGAAGTGAAAGAATAAGTGCACTTTCAAGATATATTATAATAAATTCATTAAATCCAGCTATAACTGCAGGAACTCAATGGTTTGAAAGAACATTAGATGACTCTGCTAATAAGAGGATATCGGTAGCAGAAGGTTTCTTAGCTTTAGATGGAGTTTTAAACTTATACTTAAATATAACAGAAAATATGGTTGTATATCCTAAAGTAATAGCATCTCACGTTAACAACGAACTGCCATTTATGGCAACGGAAAACATATTAATGGAGGCTGTAAAACGTGGTGGCGATAGACAAGAATTACATGAAAGAATAAGAATTCATTCTATGGATGCAGCAAGGAAAGTTAAAGAAGAAGGGGAGAGCAATGACTTAATTCAAAGGATTATAGAAGATGATAGCTTTAACCTTACAAAAGATGAAATTCTTTTAATTATAGATCCAAGCAAATTTACTGGTAGAGCTAGTGGTCAAGTTGATGATTTCATTCAAGAAATTGTTAATCCAATATTAGAATCCAATAGAGAATTATTAGGAGAAAGTATTGAAATAAACGTATAGAGCTTATAATAATGTATACTCATAGAAATTAAAGAGTATATAAAAATAAAATTTTATATAACATTGCAAAAGTGGATTCCCAAGAATCCACTTTTTTGTATATAATCTTATTACATAGAAGTTAAGATTATAAAATATAAAAGAGGATATAAAAAATAAACTAGTAGATTAAGAGGAGTGAGAATAAAAATATATGAAGGATTTAATTGATAAATTATATAAGACAAATAACTTAGAAAAAGAAGAGTTCATATTTTTGATAGAAAATATTAATGCTGAAGTTAGTGAATACCTTTTTAAAAGATCTAGATATTTGAGTGAGAAACACTTTGGAAAGGATATTTATCTTAGAGGACTAATCGAGTTTACGAATTACTGCAAAAATGATTGTTATTATTGTGGAATAAGAAGAAGTAATAGAAATTCTAATAGATATAGACTTAATAAGGAAGAAATATTGTCATGTTGTGGAACAGGATATAAGTTAGGTTTCCGTACATTTGTTTTACAAGGTGGAGAAGATGGTGCTTTTACTGACGATATAATAGTTGATATTGTTAGTAATATTAGAAAGAGCTATCCTGATTGTGCTATAACACTTTCAATGGGGGAAAAAAATTATGAAAGTTACTTAAAGTATTTTAAAGCAGGAGCAGACCGATATTTACTTAGACATGAAACAGCTAATAAAGCGCATTATGAAATGCTCCATCCCAATAAACTTTCTTTAGAGAACAGGAAAAATTGCTTATATAATTTAAAAGAAATTGGATATCAAATAGGTACTGGATTTATGGTTGGCTCACCTTACCAAACAGCAGAGCACATAGCTGATGATTTGTTATTTATCAAAGAATTATCTCCTCATATGGTAGGAATAGGTCCTTTTGTTTCACATAAAGATACAAAATTTGCAAAATTTCCATCAGGCAGTGTTGATTTAACTTTATTTTTAATAGGACTTTTAAGACTAATGCTTCCAAAAGCTCTCATTCCAGCAACAACTGCACTTGGGACCCTTGATAGTAAAGGTAGAGAAAAGGGAATATTGTCCGGAGCTAATGTATTGATGCCAAATCTATCTCCTGTAAGTGTTAGAAAAAAATATGATTTATATGATAATAAAATATGTACTGGGGAAGAAGCGGCAGAATGTAATGTTTGTTTGAGAAATCGTGTAGCTTCAATAGGCTATGAGATTGTGGAGTCGCGTGGTGATTATAATGATATTTCTACTAGTACAAATGAAAGAGAAAAAACATATCCAAAAACTATTACAATATTATAGATGGAAGTATTTAATAATTTTGATATAAAAAAATTAAAACACTTGTTAAAGATGGGATTGAAATAGGGGATAGGAGATAGAATAGGCGTCAAAGAATCCTTATGATAATGTAGATTATAGACATGAAAAAAGGATCATTTTAAAATTTTAAATAAATTATTATTTAAAAGCTGTTAACAAAGCATGTTTGTTAACAGCTTTTTATTTTATCTATTAACAAAAGAAGATAAGAAAAGTTTACCTTCCGTACTTAGTTTTATTAAACTGTAATCTTAAGAAATCTTAAGGTTTAATTATAATTTTCTTAAAGTTATTTTTGTAATATTTGTAATATAAGTTATTAAGCAGTATGAAAATACAATATAAAAAATAAAGGGGAATTAATACTTTATATATCGCTGGTAGGGTGCAATAAGTCTACAGGAGGAGATTCAAAACAATCTAAAAATAAAATTAAAAAAACAGATACTACAAAAGAAAATGCAGAAAGAAAATTTGAAGAGTTAGGAATTGAATTCAAGCTACCTAATAAGTGGGAAGCGAAAGAAAGAAATATAGATATGTATGGAACCTTACCAGAAGAAAATGTAGAAGGACAGCTAATCATTAGTTTTATACTTGATGAGACTATGGATAAGGCGCAAAAATTAAATAAGGATTCAGAGAAAATTCCGGAAACAGACAAAGCAAAAATCAAAGAAATTGCAGCAGAAATTATGGATTTAACTAAAGAGTTTAAAGAATTATGTACTGTAGTAAGTATAGATAAGAGCAAAGCAGAAGGCAAAGTTCAAAAAGAATTATTCTCAAAATATGAAAATAGAGATTTAATAGGTAAAGAGGGCAATCTTGAATTTTATTTATTATATAATAATAAGCCTGATATTAATGGTTTATCAGAAAAATCTAAGAAAGACTATGAAGAAATACATGGAGAAATTAAAGAATTTAAAAGTTTAATTAAAGTATTTAAACCAGTATCGGAAAAAGAAAAATTAAGCAAATATAAGAAATTCGAATTTAAAACTAAAACTATAGATGGTAAAGAAATAGATAGTAGTATTCTTAAGGATAGCAAGCTTACAATGGTAAATATATGGGCTACATATTGTGGACCATGTATAGAAGAAATGCCGGATATTCAAAAGCTTTATGAGGAAGTTAAAGGTGAGAAGATTAATGTGATTGGTCTTATTTCAGATACGCCAGATGAAGACAATGAAGAATTAGCTAAGAAAATTTTATCAAAAAAAGCTGTAAAGTATACTAATATTATTCCAGATGAAAGTATTAAAAATAATATATTAAAAGATATTTCGGGAGTTCCTACTACATTTTTTGTTGATAGTGAAGGAAATATTATTGGAGACTTTTTAGTAGGCTCTAATAGCAAAGAAGAGTTTAAGAGAAAAATTGAAGATAGATTAAAACTACTACCTCATCTTATAATAGGTGAGGTAGATATCACAAGTAGAATTTATATATCAATAAAGGATGTGAAATCTATGAATATAAGTAAATTCAATAAAAGTGAAATACTTATAAAATATAGTATCTTAATTACGAGTATTTTATTCATTTTCACTGGGATATATAGAAATGAAGTAAGAATTGTATTAAAAAAGGCAATAAACATATGTCTGGAGTGTATAGGAATTGGATAAAAGAAGGATAACACAAATTATTGCAGCTATAACTACAAATGCAAACATAAATGGATTTTTAGAAGGTAATATATTTAGAGGAAATACAAAAAAAATCTGTGTTCCAGGTCTAAACTGTTATTCTTGCCCTGGAGCTCTAGGATCTTGCCCTATAGGTTCTTTACAGGCTGTTATTGGAACCATAAAGTATAATCTTTCATTATATATAGTTGGACTTATGTCTTTATTTGGTATTATATTTGGTAGATTTATATGTGGGTGGTTATGTCCCTTTGGTCTTATTCAGGATCTATTATATAAAATACCTTCTAAAAAGATAAATGTAAATCAAAAAGTAAATAATGTACTTAAATATCTAAAATATATTATATTAGCATTATTTGTTATAATATTACCTATATTTTTAGTAAATGAATTTGGAATAAGTCCTCCTTATTTTTGTGAATATATATGTCCGGCAGGAACATTAGAAGGTGGAATACCGTTAATTTCATTAAATAAATCTTTAAGGGGAGCTATAGGATACTTATTTGCCTGGAAGATATTTTTGCTAATTATCATTATTATAGCATCAATATTTATATATAGACCGTTTTGTAGATATATATGTCCATTAGGAGCATTTTACTCATTATTTAATAGAGTAAGTTTCTATAAATATGAAGTAGATAAAAATAAATGTACAAGCTGTAATGCTTGCACATATAAATGTAAAATGAATATAGAAGTTTATAAAAATCCTAATAGCTCTGAATGTATTAGGTGTGGGGAGTGTATAAAAACATGTCCTACAAAGTCTATAAAAAAGGATTTAAATTTTAAAATCTTAAATGTAAATAAGCTGAGAGCCGATGATATTGATGTAGTTAAGGAATCTGTGGTAAAAAATGGGGATTAAAAAATAGATGATGAATTAAAATGAAATCAATATAGTTTAAGTCAATCTACAAGAACAAGAAATTGAAATTATATCTAAAAAATAAGAATAATAAAGTTTTAATTAATATAAAAGTTATTGTATAGATTAAATATAAAACATTATAAAAATTGGGTTTCCTATGCTATACGTATGAAAGAGTCAAGGCCGAATGATGTAATAGACTTTAAATCAGTTATTGCTCCTCCATTAGTAGATTTTGTTGTTAAATATAATAAAAATAATCAAGAAGCGAATCTGATGGTCTTTAATATTAAAAATTAATATTAAAAATTTAATTCAATTTAGATAATAAAAGAATATTAGATGTAGTATCTTTAATATTAATTTTACTACATCTAATATTTTTTTATTAACAATATTTAGCTATTAACATAATATGAGTATATAAATAGATAATTATATATGTGTAGAGTTATTATTCCTTATTTTTTAAAGTGTATATTGACAACATATAGATAATAGTCTATATTATATACATAGACAGTCATCTATGTAATGGTTGATTAAAGTTAATTTAAGGTATGAATAATATTTAAAAATAGTTGAAATGTTATACGATTTAGACAAATAAGCATTGTTACTTATACAGATAAAAATACATTTCATTTAATAGAAGGAGTGAATTAATATGAAAAAAATGATTATATTTGACCCAGCTATGTGCTGTTCGACAGGGGTTTGTGGCCCAAGTGTAGATCCAGAATTATTAAGAGTTTCAATTGTATTAAACAATTTGAAAAACAAAGGAATATTAGTTGAGAGGTATAACCTTACTAGCAATCCGCAGATATTTGTTGATAATAAAGTAATAAATGAAATTTTAAACAAACATGGAGTAGAAGTGCTTCCAGTAATAATGGTGGATGGTGAGGTTGTAAAAACAAAAGCTTATCCAACTAATGAGGAATTTTCTAAATTACTAGATATACCAGAAGATTATTTAAAAACTACAATCAAAATAAAATCTAATAATTGTTGTTGTGATGGTGGATGTTGTTAATATAGAAAAGAGGGATACAAATGTTTAGAAATTTTAAAGTATCAGATATAAATCTAACTAAGTATTTATTTTTTACTGGAAAAGGAGGAGTTGGGAAAACTTCAACAGCATGTGCAACGGCAGTAGCCTTAGCTGATGAAGGTAAGAAGATTATGCTCATAAGCACTGACCCAGCTTCAAATCTTCAAGATGTTTTTAATACTGAACTGACTAATAAAGGTGTCGCTATAAAAGAAGTGGAAAATCTAGTTGTTGCGAATTTTGATCCTGAGGAAGCAGCCGCTGAATATAGAGAAAGTGTAATAGCTCCATATAGAGGAAAATTACCGCAAACTGTTATAAATAATATGGAAGAGCAACTTTCAGGCTCATGTACTGTTGAAATAGCTGCATTTAATGAGTTTTCAAGTTTTATAACTGATGAAAAAGCAGAAGAGGAATATGATCATATTATATTTGATACAGCCCCAACAGGCCATACTCTTAGAATGCTTCAACTTCCTTCTGCTTGGAGTAATTTTATTAGTGAAAACACTCACGGTGCATCATGTCTTGGGCAGCTTTCAGGGTTAGAAAGTAAAAAGGAAGTTTATAAAAGTGCTGTTGCTACTCTAGCCAATAAAGATAAAACTACCCTTATTCTTGTATCACGCCCAGAAGCTTCACCATTAAAAGAAGCAGAAAGAGCATCTAGAGAACTTCAGGATATAGGGGTTAATAATCAAATTTTAGTTATAAATGGACTTCTTAAAGAACATGATGATTCTCTTTCAACTGCCATTTATAATAAGCAGCAGGATGCGCTAAAGGACATACCAAAAGGAATTAAAAATATTGAAACCTTTGAGATTCCATTAAGACCTTATAATGTAACAGGTATTGAAAATGTAAGGTCATTTTTAAAAGAAAGCAATGTTAGATTTAATAGCGAGAAGCTAAATGTTACTAACATTTCTAAGTTAAATGATGTAATAGAGGACTTATATACCAATGACAAAAAAGTAATATTTACGATGGGTAAAGGTGGAGTAGGTAAAACTACTATAGCTGCTGCAATTGCATTAGGACTTAATAAAAAAGGTAAGAAAGTTCATTTGACAACTACTGATCCAGCAGCACATTTAAAGTTTGTGTTAGAAGATGGTTGTGGTATTACATTAAGTAATATTGATGAAAAGAAAGAGCTTGAAAAGTATAAGGAAGAGGTACTAAGTAAAGCTAGGGAAACTATGAGTGAAGATGATATTGCTTATATAGAAGAAGATTTAAGATCTCCTTGTACTCAAGAGATTGCAGTGTTTAGAGCATTTGCTGAAATAGTAGAAAGATCAGAAAATGAAGTTGTAGTTATTGATACTGCACCAACAGGTCACACACTGTTACTATTAGATTCAACTCAAAGCTATCATAAAGAAATACAACGTTCTCAAGGGGATATTCCAGAGTCTGTTAAAAAACTTTTACCTAAACTAAGAGATGAAAAGGAAACAGAGGTTATTATTGTAACACTTGCTGAAACAACTCCGGTTTATGAAGCTATGAGATTGCAAAAAGATTTAGAAAGAGCTGACATACACAGTAAATGGTGGGTAATTAATTCAAGTTTCTATGCAGCTAATACAACTAATAATATTTTAAAAGTAAAAGCAAGTAATGAGGTGCAATGGATAAATAAAGTTAATGAAATATCAAAAGGAAACTTTGCACTTATAGAATGGATGCCAGAAGAAATAAAAGGAGATAAACTTTATCAGTTAATCGATTAGAACTAAAATTCCACTACAAAACAATAAAAAATCTTTGTAGTGGAATTTTAAAAATAATAAACTCAGATAGGAATTATTTTATAGGAATATAATTATATAAAAAAATAAAATGTTTCAGTAAAAGGAGTGATAAGTATGAGTAAAGAAAAAGCATCTGGAATAGGATTTTTTGAAAGATATTTAACAGTATGGGTTATAGCTTGTATGGTTTTAGGTGTGCTTATTGGAAAGTTTATTCCTGGTATTCCAAACTTTTTAGGCAAGTTTGAGTATGCTAATGTTTCTATTCCAATAGCAATACTTATTTGGTTAATGATTTATCCTATGATGATGAAAGTAGATTTTCAAAGTATTAAAAATGTGAGAAAAAATCCAAAGGGATTATTTATAACATGGGTTACTAATTGGCTTATTAAGCCATTTACTATGTTTGGTATAGCATCATTGTTTTTTTATGTTATATTTAAAGGATTAATTCCTGCAAATCTTGCAAAGGATTATCTTGCAGGAGCAGTATTATTAGGAGCAGCACCATGTACTGCTATGGTTTTTGTATGGAGCCACCTTACAAAAGGAGATCCTGCATATACAGTTGTGCAAGTAGCAACTAATGATCTTATTATTCTTATTGCATTTATACCTATTGTTAAATTTCTACTAGGAATAAGCGATGTATCAGTACCATGGAATACACTTATTTTATCAGTTGTTCTTTTTGTAGTTATTCCATTATTAGGAGGTATTTTAACAAGAGTATTTATTACTAGAAATAAGGGAAAAGAGTATTTTGAAAAGGAGTTTATTCGTAAGTTTAATAATGTAACAGTGATAGGCTTGCTTTTAACATTAATAATTATATTCTCATTCCAAGGAGATGTAATCATTGAAAATCCACTCCATATTATTTTAATTGCAATACCACTTATTATACAAACATTTTTAATTTTCTTTATTGCATATATAGCAAGTAGAATACTAAAGCTACCACATAATGTTGCAGCACCTGCAGGTATGATTGGAGCATCTAACTTTTTTGAATTATCTGTAGCGGTAGCAATTGCATTATTTGGAACAACATCACCAGTAGCACTTGCTACAATTGTTGGAGTTCTTGTAGAAGTACCTGTAATGTTAATGCTTGTTAAGATTGCTAATAATACAACTGAATGGTTTCCTAAATAAGTAGGTCTTAACAAATAAGATATAAATTATAATTGAAAACCCTCTGTTTAATACAGTGGGTTTTTATCCGGGGATTATTGACACAATATATATGAAAGTATATATTGTGAATAGACAAACATCTATATAAGGAGTGATTAAATGAGTTTAAATTACGAAGAAAATTCAAAGATTATGAAGGCTGTGTCTGATCCAAATAGATTAAAAATAATTGATATTCTATCCTGCGGAGAGAGATGTGCTTGTGATATATTAGAGTACTTTAATTTTACACAACCAACACTATCACACCATATGAAAGTATTAATTGATTGTGGTATTGTAGATTCTAGAAAAGAGGGCATCTGGAATTATTATTCATTAAACAGGTCTAACTGTAATAAATTAGTGTTATTCTTTATGAATCTTATAACAGATACGGATGACTGTATATGTAAAGATAAAGCAAAATGTGAATGTAAATAAAAGGTGGAAATTTTTATGAGGATTTTAGTTATAGGAGCTGTAGCAGCTGGAACCTCAGCAGCAGCAAAAGCCCGTAGAAACAACGATAAAGCTGAGATAATTATATATGAGAAAGATAAAGATATATCTTATTCAGGTTGTGGACTTCCTTATTACATAGGTGGAGAAATAGAGAATATTGGAGAGCTTACACCAAGAGATCCTATATTCTTTAAGAAGAAATATAATATTGATATTTTTATTGGACATGAAGTATTAGATATTAATCCTCAAACTAAGGAAATTACAGTTAAAAACTTACATACAAATAAAGTTTTTATAGATAACTATGATAAGCTGGTTGTTGCTACAGGTGCAGAACCTTTTATGCCTAATATAAAAGGGATAGATAGAGGAAATGTATTTTTCTTAAGAAATGTTCAAAGTGCTAGAAATATTAAGAGCTTTATAGAAGAGAAAAAACCACAACATGTAATAATTGCTGGAACAGGTTTTATTGGCTTTGAAATGCTTGAAAATTTAATGTCTTATGGGATAAATGTAACTATTGTAGAAAAGGAAAATAAAATAACACCTAATCTTGATGAAGATATGGCTACTTTTTTAGAAAACACTTTAAAGAAAAGAAATATTACTATTATAAAAAATACTAGCACTGTTGAAATAAATGAAGGTAAAGCTATTTTAGATAATGGAAAAGAATTAAAGTGTGATATGACAATTATGGCTACAGGTGTAAGGCCTAATATTGAATTAGCAAAGAATTCTGGAATTGAAATTGGAGTTACTGGAGCTATAAAAGTGACTACTAAAATGGAAACAAACATAAGGGATATATATGCCTGTGGAGACTGTATTGAAACATTTTCAATAGTTACAGGAAAGCCAATTTATAGACCACTAGGCTCAACAGCTAACAAAACAGGAAGAATTGCAGGAGATGTAGTTACAGATGGTAATCTAAAATATAGAGGGAATTTAAGTACAGGAATATTTAAGTTTTTTGATATCACCGTTGCAAGTACAGGGTTATCTGAAAAAGAAGCAATATATGAAGGGTATGATATAGCTATATGCCATAATATTAAGCCTGATAAACCAACATATTTTAATGGTAGAGAAATGCTTATAAAAGCCATTGCAGATAAGAAAACAGAGAGAATATTAGGAGTACAAATTATAGGTTATGAGGGTGTTGATAAGAGAATAGATGTATTTGCTACATTAATAACATACGGAGCAAAGATTGATGAGCTTTTCCATTTAGATTTAGCTTATGCACCACCTTTTTCAACAACAAAAGACCCAGTTCACTATACAGGGATGATATTAGATAATGCAATTAATAAGGAGAGACCGATTATTACTAGTAAAGAGGTTGGAAATCTAATAAATAAGGGAGAAAAGGTTCAAATTGTTGATGCAAGAGTATATAAACAATATAATGAGGGGCATGTAGATACAGCAATAAACATACCACATAGTAATCTTAGAGATGAACTTGATACTTTAGATGAGGATATTCTAACTATAACATATTGTAACAAAGGTGTAACTGGAAATGCAGCTCAAAATATATTGATTAATTATGGATTTAAAAAGGTTTATAATCTTTCAGGAGGACATAAATTTTATAATGCAATTAAAAATAAAGAGTAACTTATATTAATGTGAGTTAACCTATATTATCTTATAATATGGGTGTTTATAGAATATAATCTCAGTGATAAATAATGATTTAGGGGGTAAAGTAATGAATAATATTGATTTTGATAAGGTAAGAGAAATTGCTGAAAACTATTATAGAAATGGAGATTTTTATTGCTCAGAGGCAGTAGTTAAAACTATTAGGGATGAATTTGAACTAGAAATTTCCGATGATGCTATAGCCATGGCATCAGGGTTTCCAGTAGGAATGGGAGGATCAGGGTGTACTTGTGGGGCTATAACAGGTGGAATAATGGCACTTGGGATGGTGTTCGGAAGAAAAGAAGTAAAAGACCCTAGGGTTGGAAAAGCTATGGAACTTAGTAAAGAGCTACATGATGATTTTAAAGGAAAACACAATAGTCTCTGCTGTAGATTTTTAACAAAAGGTATGGAGTTAGGGTCAAGAGAGCATATGAATCAATGCATAGCCTTTACAGGAGAAGTAGCGGAAAAAGTAGCAAGAATAATAGTAGAAAATAGATAAGTGATAAAGATGATAAGAAAAATTAATCACATTAATTTATAGCTATGATGAGAATATAGAGAGGGGATAAGTGAAATGGTTGGGGATAAAATTAACTTATATGTTTTAACTGGATTTTTAGGTTCTGGTAAAACTACTGTTCTTTTAAGATTATTGGAGCTTTTAAAAGAAGAGAAGGTTGGAGTTATTCAAAACGAATTCGGAAAGTTAGGTATTGATGGAACCATATTAAAAAGAGATAACATTGAAATGGTAGAAATAAATAGAGGCTCAATATTTTGTTCTTGTTTAAAGGCATCTTTTGCACAGGCATTAGCTGAGATGTCTAAACTAAATTTAAAATATTTATTTGTAGAGAGTTCAGGACTTGCAGATCCTTCTAATGTAGAAGAAATACTTGAAGAGGTTAAGGATTTAGAAGGGAATGTTTATAATTTTAAAGGTGTACTATGTTTAATTGATGGAGTTAACTTTATAGAACAGCTTCAAGATTTAGAAACTGTTAATCGTCAATTAAAGCATTGCCATATGGCTGTAATAAACAAAGTAGATTTAATTAGTGAAAGTGAATTGCAGAAAGTAATAGAAGAGATTAGAAAAATAAATCCAATATGTGATATAGTGATATGTTCATTTGGAGAATTTAGTATGGACTTTTTAAAGAAAGATTTATTAAAAAATAAATGGGTTGAAGGAGAAGAAAGTACTAATACTGTAGAGACTAAGCCTAAAAGCTTAACTATGAATTTTAATGGAATAGTTAAAAAGGGTGAGCTTGAAAAATTCTTAGATATTATAAAAGTAGACAGCTATCGAATTAAAGGTTTTTTTAACTTAGAAGAAGGATGGAATCAGGTAGATGTAGTTGGCAAAAACATAGATTATAAAACCTGTGAACCTAAAGAAAGTTCGCAATTGGTATTTATATCAAAAATAGGGCCTAATATAATTAAACCTATAATTAATAATTGGAATGAGATTATAGGAGAAAAAATGGAATTAAAGAATTAATATTAATGGAGTTAAAATTATATTTGCTTATGTAATAGTGAGAGGGGTATTTTCCAACAAAAAAGTATTTATTTTATTTATGTTATCTATAACTATTTGTGAAATGACATAAAGGTGTGTATATAAATAATATATTATTATATTTTCAAAGAACATTGTTCACAGTCTAAAATTTATAGGCTATGTCATCTTTTTATTATAGGCTGCATATATCATAAAAGTACGATATACGCAGCCATGTAAACTAGTATTCATTAATCGCAACTTTACGGAAATAAAGAACGGTAGGATATAACGAATTAAAAGAAATGAATATAGTAATTAAAACTATTTGAAGAGCTAATCAGACAATTATAACATTTTTCGCATATAATCTCTTGACAAATTTGGCATTGGAATATTATACTAGTTTTAATTCTTAGAGAGGTGACGAAAAATGTTTTTTATATCTTGTGCTATCAAACAACCAAATAGCAACCCCAGTGCAAGTTAAAGCATTTGTGCCTTAGTAAAATTTGGTGCAAGTGCTGTTTGTGCTTGCACCTGTGTTGTAGATACACTATCACTATACAGGTTTTGTATAGTGATTTTTTATTTTAGAAAGGAAAGGTGATTAAGTTGTTAATGAGTAAACTTTTAGGAGAGAGGTATAAGGAAGCACCTGCAGATGCTACCAGTGACAGCCATATATTTTTATTAAGAGGCGGCTACATAAGGCAAGTCTCAAATGGAATATTTTCAATGCTTATGCCTGCAAAACGAGTAGCTAAGAAAATAGAAAATATAATACGTGAGGAAATGGATAAAATTGAAGGGCAGGAAGTATTATTTCCTGTAGTACTTCCTGCTGAGCTTTGGCAAGAATCAGGAAGGTATGAGAGCGTAGGTAGTGAGCTGTTAAGACTGAAAGACAGGGCAGGTCATCCAATGCTTCTTGGAATGACTCATGAAGAAGCTGCAGTACACTTGGCAAGAACTGAAGCACTTACTTATGCAAAGTATCCTTTTATGATTTATCAGATTCAGACTAAATTCAGGGATGAACCAAGGTCAAGGGGCGGACTCATAAGGGTTAGAGAATTTACCATGAAGGATGCCTACTCCTTTCACACTTCTCAGGAAAGCCTTGAGGAATATTATGAAGAATGTTTAAAAGCATATCATACTATATTTGAGAGAGTAGGACTGCCTCAGGTTATTTCAGTAGGCTCAGATACAGGAATGATGGGCGGTAAGATAGCACATGAATTCATGTTGCTTACTGATATAGGTGAAGATACAATAGTTGTATGTGACAACTGCAGCTATAAGGCAAACATGGAGGTTGCTACTTCAACAATTATTCATGAAGAGACAAAGGAAGAAGAACCTTTAAAGGTTTACACACCAAATATAAAAGAGATTAATTTGCTTGCAAAATTCTTTAATGTTTCTGAAAACCGTATATTAAAATCAATTGTATTTGAAGTTGAGAATAGTAATAGACCTCTCATTGTATTTATTAGAGGAGATTTAGAGGTCAATGAATCTAAGGTGAAATCATTAATAAAGGCAAATATACTACCTTACTCAAAATATGAAGACAGCACGCTTGTCTTTGGTTATATAGGGCCTTACGGCCTTCAGGAGGATGAGGTTCAGATTATTTTTGATAAATCATTAATTGATGAAAACAACCTAATATGTGGAGCAAACGAAATTGACCATCACATTAAAGGCTTTAGCGTTACACGTGATTTAAGTAAAGTAGAATTTCATGATGTAGCTAAGGTTAATGAAAACGACAATTGTCCAGAATGCGGCGGCAACCTTAAGCTAAAAAGAGGTGTTGAAGTAGGCAACATATTCCAGCTTGGCACTAAGTATACAAAGGCAATGAATATGACCTATATAGATAGGGATGGCCAAAGTAAAAATCCAATTATGGGTTGTTATGGAATAGGTGTTGGAAGACTCCTTGCATGTATTATTGAGGCAAATAGAGATGCTAATGGTCCAATTTGGCCAAGATCTGTTGCACCATGGCAAATTCATATTTGCGTAATTAAGAGCCAAAAAGTGGATATGGAGTCTGTAGGCCAAGATATTTACAACAGATTAAAAAATCAATATGAAGTAAGTATGGATGATAGAAACGTTGCCGCAGGAGTACAATTTGCTGATGCAGATTTACTTGGTGTACCTTTAAGAATTATTGTAAGCGAGAGAAACATAAAAGCTAATCAACTAGAGATAACTACACGAGATAAGAAAATTAAAAAGATTATCCAAGTAGAAGACCTGGAGAGAGAAATAGAGGAAATATTAAATATGTAGTTCAATGACATAAAAGTGTGTGCATAAACATATTTTAAAAAATTGCACATACTTTTATGTCAAAATTAAATAAAAAATCTGAATAAATTAGATTAAAGGGCAAATCAGAGGGGAATGCACATACTTTTATGTTAAACTACAATAACTATTTAAATATAAATAAAGGATTTTACCTCTCTTTTGTAGAATATTTATGTCGTGAAATGTAAGTTTCACGACATTATCATATATTTTGGAGGAAAACATGAATTATAATAATAATTATAAACTTAAATATGAATCATCTAATTTTAATAAGCTTCCCCCTTTTGTTAAGGATTATTTAAATTATCTTTTAACTGTTAAAGGTGTATCTAAAAGTACTATAGCTGCATATACTTCCGATTTGACTCTTTTTTTGAAGTTTTTAAAAATACATGAAAATCTCTTACCTATTAATTTTGATGGTGATTTTGATAATATACCAGTTAATGACATTGACCTTTCTCTTTTGAAAGATCTTACACTAACGGATTTCTATAGCTATCTCTCCTTTCTAGAAAAAGAAAGAAATAATAAATCAAGTGCTAAAGCTAGAAAAGTTGCTTCGCTAAAGTCATTTTTCAATTATTTAACTACAAAAGCAAAGTTATTACCTATTAATATAACTGTAGACTTAGAGTCACCTAAGCTTGGTAAAAGAAGTCCTGTATATTTAACTTTAGATGAAAGTAAAGATCTATTACAAGCTGCACAAAATAGAGAAAAAAATTCTGAAAGAGATTATTGTATTATAACACTATTTTTAAATTGTGGTTTAAGACTTTCTGAACTTTGTAGTATAGATATATCTAAAATTAAAGGAGATACTTTAACCATAATTGGTAAAGGAAATAAAGAAAGAACTATATATTTAAATAAAGCTTCATTAAAGGCAATAAATCGTTATATGCCACATAGGAATGAAATCAATTTTAGAGTTGATAAGGAAGATAAAGATGCCCTATTTATTAGTGGTAAATATAGAAGAATAAATAAAAGAACTGTTGAACGTATAGTTAAAAAATATGTAGGATTAGCAGGACTTGATAAGGATAAGTATACTCCACATAAGCTTCGTCATACTTCTGCTACATTAATGCATAAGCACGGCAAGGTAGATGTTAGAACACTTCAGCAAATATTAGGTCATGAAAATATTGCAACCACTCAGATTTATACTCATGTTGATGATGAGAGGCTTAGAACTGCTATAAATAAAAATCCCCTTTCAGATGAGGATTAGAATGCTTTAAAATTATAAAATTGGGACTGAAAAAGTATATGGCTTTTTAGTCCCAAAAACCACTATCTATGGATTTATTTTGATAAAAACTTAATATACCTTTTAAATATCTACTAAAGTAACTTAATTGCTTTAGTAGCACAGTGTATGTAGGCATGAATTCATCAATTTTTAAAAAACGTGCATGTGGATGTCTGCCCTGCAATCTGGTTTCCAAGTATGACGCGAGTACAAATAATACTCGTTATTTTAGGTTATATCTACTCAGTATTTCTCGTAATGTTCCCGTATGTATTTCAAATAGATGATTATCGTAATCATAGAAATATAAGGATTGAGCCTCTTCTTCAACTCTAGGTCTACCTTCTTTAATATCTAATCCTAAATCTAAAACTCTTTTTTTGTACAATTTAAAATCATTATCATCTACTTTAAGAGCTATATGATTGTATGTCTTTTTAGGTAATTCATCACCTTCCATTATAGCAATCCATAACTCTCCACTAATTAAAAAAATTTTTCTTTTGATAATGAAAATGTATCATCGCCACTAGAATATATTTCTTTAGCATTAAATATTTCTTTGAAAAATTTAGTTGATTTTTCTAAATCTTTAACTATAAATGTCATATGACTAATACCTTTAATCATATTAAAAACCTAACTTTTAATTATTATTTGTCTTAAATACTATATGAATTGAATCGAAGATAATCCAAGATATAATTATGACAAAATATATTCTATTTATAAATTATTTTTTGATTATTTTATTGTACCATTTCCTTGAATTGCGAAACAAAGATACCGTATATTCACTTCTGAATAATACGGTATTTCTCTAATTGTACGTTTTATTGTACATTAAACTATTTCTTTTGTATCCTCATGAATATGTTCGTTTATAACTATAAAATCATTTTAAGATAGAAATTTACTGCCTTTTTGTTTTTTGTAAAGACATCTAATATTAGATATGGATGAAATTCAAAAATGGGCAGAAAAATGGAGTTAAATATGATAAAATAAAGAATTTCCTATTAATTTTAGGGAGTTCTTTATTTTTTATCTATACAAAAATTTAAATCTAGGAATAGCTTTAAATAATTATTAAAAAATCTCTTGACTAAATGTAAGTTAGTAAATAAAACTATGTATATATATATAGATACTATAAAGGATTTAATACTTCATAAAGGTTATAAAAAAACTAGTACCTTCTCCTTTTTTACTTTTAACATCAATATATCCATCATGGGCTTCAATGATAGATTTTGAAATTGCTAATCCGATACCAACAGAATCTTTTTTGCTTGAATTTTTAGCCTTATAAAATCTTTTGAAAATATTAGGAATGTCTTCTCTTGCAATTCCTTCTCCTGTATCTTTAATTGTAACTCGAAAATATACAGGATTATCATTTAACCTAATTTTAATAGTTCCCTTTGGTGGTGTATGGTCAATGCAATTTTTTATAATATTAGTAAAAGCCTCCTGCATCCAAAATTTATCATGCAATAAATTAATCTGTTCATTACAGTTTATATTCAAATCAATATCATCATCCTTAGCCAGTCGCCTAAGATCATATACAACTTCTTCAATAGTTTTATTTAAATCATTATCTTTTTTATAAAATTCTATTGCACTTGCATCTAATTTTGCTAACTTTAATATATTTTTTATCATAATATTCATTTTATCAAGCTGACTTCGGTTATTCTCTAAAAAATGTACCCTTTGTTCTTCTGTTAATTTTCTATATAATAATATATCATTATGTAATGTCATAGTAGCAAGCCGTGTCTTTAACTGATGGGATATATTCTGTAAAAGCTCCACAAGATACTCCTTTTCTCTTTGAGTAGAGTTAAGGTTATTTTTTATAATACTGCGGATATTAGAAAATGCTATAGCTAATTTTGAAAAATCTCCTTCCTCATCTTCATTAACTAGCATACTATACTCATTATCTAATATTTTGTTGGCTGCTAAAGTTATTTTTCTTACCTTATTAAAGAAATAGTTAAACTGCATATAATTCAATATTAATATGAGTAATGCAAAAACTACACTGGCAGCCAAAATTCCATAGTTATTTCTTAAATTTGGAAATAAGCTGTTATCAAGTGTAGTTGTTATTCCATATTCTTTTAAAAGTGCATTGCCAGCCTCTTTGTCTTCAGCATTAATGTCATTAGTAATTAATGGAATTAGCTCTTTTTCTAATTCTGGATTGGTGATTTTGGCTTTATAGATAACACTACCCATTATATCAATATAATCCTGTTTTTGATTATTAATATATACTCCATACATTATCCATTGAACAATTATAAAAACAGTAAGAAGTGATATTAAAATAAAAGTACTTTTTTTTACTTCATAATTAACAAAAATCTTCTTCATTTCTATTCACTCCTTACCTCAACATTCCATCTATAGCCTATTCCACGCTGAGTCACAATATATTTTGGGTTTTTAGGATCATCTTCAATTTTCTCCCTAAGACGTTTTATATACACAGACAAGGTATTTTCATCAAAGAAGACTTCTTCATCCTTAGTAATACTTATCAAAATCTCATCTCGTTTCATTGCTTTTAGTGGATTATGCACAAATAACATTAACAGCTTATATTCTAATGCCGTTAAACTTAATAATTCATCCTTTTTAAATGCCTGAGTTGTGACAATATTAACAGTTATATCTCCGGTTATTACCTTCTCCTTTTTAAATTCTTCTAATTTAGAACGCAACTGCACCTTAATCCTTGCCATCAGTTCTCTAAAGCCAAAAGGCTTAGTCAAATAGTCGTTTCCTCCTATTTGTAAGCCCATAACAATATTTACTTCATCATCTAGTGCAGTAAGAAATATGATAGGTATCTTGGATTTCTCTCTTACATACTTGCAGAAATCATACCCACTCCCATCTGGTAAATTCACATCAAGAATTATTAAATCAAAGTTACCTTTATTGAATTTACTCTTTGCCTCCTGTATAGTAGCAACTCGCACTACTTCAAAACCTTCATCAATTAACGAAAAGTCTAAGGCATATCCTAAATCTGTATCATCTTCTACAAATAGTATTCTACTCATAAAAATCCACCCTCATTTTCTTATTCTTCCTTAATAGCTTCAATTACATTATCTTTCTCAATTTTTTTCATAGGAATAAGTGTAGATAAATAGCTTATACCTATCGCTACTAAAATTGTAATTACAATTAACCCTAAAGGAAGTTTCCACTGTACTACAACAACATCTGATAAAACATTAAATATACTGTAGGATAAAAAACATCCAACTATAGCACCTAGGGTACTTCCAATTATTCCGTAAAAAATACCTTCATACCTTATAATTGTTTTCAAATCCTTCTGTGACATTCCAATTGACTTTAACATAGCACTTTCTTTTCGCCTTAAGGTTATATTCATGGTAATTGTATTTATAATATTTATGCTGCTGATTAATGTAATTACAGCTATAAAACCATATATAAGTACCTTAATCATAAGCATTGAATTTTTTTGGCTTTTATTTATATCTGCATAGTTAATAACAGTATAGGAAGGATAGTCCTTTAGAATATTATTTACCTCTTCAGCTGTCTTTAAATTTAATGCCTTATCCTTTAAAGCAATACTCAAGTTTCTAATCTTCGGTGCCTCTCCTGTAATATTTTTAAGAACCTGGTTTCCAGTAATAAGTGTCAAAACATTAGTTGAATCCTCTCTCTCAAAGATATCTTCCTTAATAATTGCCATTATTTTAACTTTAGTTTCTTTGCTATCCTTAAGTACAGTAATTTCATCATTTACCTTATAGTCAGTAAGCTTACCAATATAAAGCTTACCGGTGTTATAGTCTCGTACTTTCCCGTTATCTACTAGAATCACTCCATTTTCAGAGTTCATCCTATTGACATCTATATTTCCGCTTAACAGGTACTTACTAAAGTCCTCTAAGGCTGCTTTATCATAATTCTTAATTTTGGTCACAATAACTTCTTTGTAACCATCTTCAAACTTTTGTTTTTGTAAAATACCTCCTGCTTCCTTAATCCTTTTATTTAATGGTACCTCTGCCATACCAAATACATCAGTATACTGTATATAGACCTTATTTACATTGTTTAAAGTGCTTAGCTGCGATGCTAAATCATCAACTATCTGATTATTATTACCTACTGAATCATCATTATCGGATGACCTATTAACCTCTAAATCAATGGTTTCATAAGCCCCATTAGGATTTTTTATGGTGAATATCTCATTCATGGAAGAAGTGAAGGTAATAAATAAAGCTGAACTTACAATAATTGATAAAATCATAGTCCTGCATCTGCTTGGATTACGTCTTATATTCTTCACCGCCATTACAACCTTATAATTAAAGATTTTTTTAAGCAATGGATACTTTCTTCTTTTAATAGCCTCTTTCTTTATTATAACACGACTACTTATTGCAGCTAAAGGAGAAATACTTCCTACAAAATTTGCAGGGATTAAGCTTGAAATATACACTGCTAAAATAGTTATTATAATACTAATAATTAAAATACCAACGTCAATGCTTACTAGTGAAAAATAAGCATCCCCTTTTAAGATTAGTTTAAAAATAAAATTTAAACCATATATAGCACCAATGCTTATAGAAATACCTATAGGTATAGCAATAATAAGAAGAATAGTTGCCTCTCTAAAAACTATCTTTTTAATCTGTTTTTTAGTAGCGCCAATACTTCTAAGGAGGCCGAACTGTTTCAATCTTTCTGCTACATTAATTTGAAATGAATTATGTATAACAATAATTGTCGCACTGACTACTATAACAATGGCAATACAAGCAATTATAATTAACGTTTTGTTTGAGTTCATTTCATTTAATCTAATAAGTGACTGATTTAGTATTAAATTATCATTTGTAGTCAAATTTGAAATATTTTTTAAAGTTTCACTAAAATCAGCCTTAGGGCTTATTTCCACCATTAATTGCCCATTTTTAGGAGCATTACTAAAAACAATTGCTCTACAGCTTTTTGTACGCTGGAAATATCCATCATTTTTCAAAAATCCTACTACAGTGTATGTTTTTCCTTTAATAACAATTTTATCTCCAAGGTTCAGATTTTCTTTAATGTAGTTCTTTGACCACTGATCTATAGAAATTTCACTATCATTTTGAGGCATTCTACCTTCTTTAACACTATAATTAAGTAATTCAGTAGCTCCTTTATCCATATAATATCTATCAATGTAAATGTCATTATAAGTGACTGTATCGCCACGCTCCATGATACCGTAACGCTGTACATTAGGATTGTTTGCTACCTTTGATAATATATCCTCTGTATAGGTTTTATATCCCAAGTGAAATGAAAATCCCTCCGTATATTTAGCATTTTCAATTTGGGATTTTTCAGCACTCTTAACAAATAATCCAATAGTTGCTACTAGGGAAAGTGATAAAATAATTCCTATAAGTGTCAAGAGAGTACGCTTTTTATTCTGCTTTAAATATCTTCTGCTCAAAGCCTTGTAATTATCTATCAAAAGGCTCCCTCCTTACTTTTCCTGATTATTAAAATAACTATCTTCTATTATCTGTCCATCCACTATGGTAATTACACGGTCAGCCATAGAAGCAATGTTGGAATCATGAGTTATCAGTATAAGAGTCTGATTAAACTCACGAGCTGTAAACTTAAGTAGCTCAATAACCTCCCTGGTATTTTTTGAATCTAGATTTCCTGTAGGCTCATCTGCCAATATAATACTTGGCTTATTAATAAGAGCACGGCCTATTGATACCCTCTGTTGCTGTCCTCCTGACAATTCTGATGGAATATGTGTTCTTCTATCCTGTAGATTAAGTATTGTTATAATTTCATCTAAATAGTCTTTATCTACATTTTCATTATCTAATATAACTGGCAGCTCAATATTCTCCTCCACATCAAGAACTGGAATCAGGTTAAAAAATTGAAATATAAAGCCTATTTTTCTTCTTCTAAATATAGATAACTCTTCATCCTTAAAATCATAAATGCTCTTTTCATCAATTATAACCTTACCTGAAGTCGGTCTATCCAATCCTCCTAAGAGATGCAGAAGAGTACTCTTTCCTGACCCTGATGGTCCTATAATAGCAACGAATTCACCCTTATTTATAGAAAGATTTATATCATTTAATGCTTCAACTTTATTATTTCCTTCTCCATAAGTCTTTGTTAAATTTTCTATTTTTAAAATTTCCATAATTTCCTTTCTACTCCTCTATAATTGAATAGTTTATTTCTATGTTATCTGCTACACTTGATAATGTATTTTTAACTTTTGCCATGTCAGATGCCTCTCTTAAATCAAGAGTTCCTTTTTCAAATCTTATAAGAGTCATGTCAAGCTCAGAACCTTTTAAAGCATCGTAAGTTTTATCATCAGCTATAATTATTGTTCCTTCTGGTGGAAGGTATCCCATCCATGAATAATTACCATATTTCATAGACAACTCTATTCCTCGAATGTTTAATTTTGATATATCTTTATAGTAAGCACCTCCTAAAATCAAGGTTTCATTTCCATCAATATTAGGCATCTCTTTAAGTAACTGCGTATCTAAATTTGACGTTTCATCAATCTTCTCACGAAATATTTGGTCCTTTATCATAGTTTTTACTGTATCTTTAGTTATTACTATATAAGTTTTAGTGTTCTTAAGCTCCTTTCCATCCTCAACAACAGTTTTATCCTCAGTTACTATCTTATATTTATAATCCTTTGTATAGTTAGTATTATACTTATAAATTTCCTTTGCTTCCTTAACATCTTCACTTTTCCCACTAACTAAAATTGCATTAAAAGGCTTTTTAGGCCCTTTTAAAACATACTGTAATCCCTGTGATGCTGCCGTAAAAATTCCAACAGCGATAACCCCACCTAAAATCCATTTGCTTATTTTTTTCATTAATATCTTCCCCCTTAATTTTATTGTTTTCTATGTATTTATTTTATTATACTGACTTCTTTAAAACCATGACGGTAATATTACTATATTTAAATTAATCTTACTGTTTTGTAAGTATAATATCCTATATTTAGAAATAATATAGGATCCAATATCTTAACTTAAAGCTATAATTAAATATATTACATGTGTAAATTTACTAGCTCACAAACAATTTATTGAAGCTCTTTTGAAGAAGAATCTTTACTTAAGTGTACTACAAGGTTTTAAGGGCTTTATCGTCATAAAGTCTATAACTTCCTATCTAATTTCACTTAGTTTTAACAATCTTATTACTGTCAAATCGAAACTTGTTTCACTGTTCTCATTGCTACATGTCTAAATTTAATTTTAAAGCTATTAATACTATATAACACTCCGCTGACTATGAGTTTTTGTTAATATATCCAAGCTCTATTTTTATATTACGCTATGACGTTGTGTTATGGCTAATACTTTACAAAAAATTGTAATAGAACTTAGTAGAAAGCACTTTGCAGCTATTGTACCAGCTTATAGTTTTGTAGTGAAAGTCTGTTGTGGGCTTCCTTATGAGAACCACTAGCCGAAGATAAGAGTTGCATTCGTGATGATGAATTTGAAGGGAGTTCTAGGCAAAGCCTCGGTTTAAGGAACATGAATCACATATAAGACTTGCTTTAAATGGACAAGTTTGCCCAACAAAACAAATTCCAATACTATCTGAAATTCTAAGAAATAAATGTGGCAGATATATGAGAGAAAGATTGTTCCTCTTACCTGAGAGAAGTCTGACAAATACATTATGGACAGAGATTTAGCACTTGAATTTTTTTGGCGGTAAGCATGTTGATTTATAAGAATGAATGAATAATAAATAGAAATGTGGTATTTTCCGATTTTTATTGGAAAATATATAGAAAAAATTTGCATAATAAAAGTTATTTAAAACAAATGCTCACTTATTTCTCTAAGGTATATCATCTTGGAGAAAAAATCAATACCCTAAAAGATAAAAAAGTAAAATCTCCAGTAAAAGTTTCAACTATTACTTTTATAGTATTGTTTGGATTTATGCTTTAAATAAGAAGTTTTAATAGATTAAACCATTGGCTTAAAAAGAACAAATTAAAAAAAGTATTGCATAAGAAAACTAAAATACCTCAGATTGATACCATTAGGCGGTATTTGAGCGATTTTGATTTGGATGGTTTGAAAAATATCCATAATGGCATAATAAAAACTACTATGATAATGGAGTAAAATTCGGGTGGAAGAAAATAAATGTTGGTGAAAACTTTGAAATTATTTACGCTCAATGGAAAAACGGAGAAATAACAGCTAAAAAGGCTATGGAGCTTCTAAATTTTAAAAATAATACTTTTTATCGAAGAGTTAAAGAGTATGAAAATATGAAATAATAATAAAAACCAGCATCTAATGGATTTAATTTCCATAAAATTACCGGTTTTTACACGTATGTCCTCGTCCCCCCCTAACCAATCTGTAGGCATTGAGCTAAGAGTAAGTTTTACTTCCCATATTTCCCTGCAAATTTTAAAATTACACCTATTAGTGATATGTGTCTAGCCTCTATCTTTGGTGGATTTATATTAGGTCATTGATTTATATGTCTGATAGCTCTAGTGGTGGTTTAGATATCCTTGCTATTATTATAAATCGTAAGTTTAAATCAATAAAAACATCTAGTATTCTAATGTTTTTTGATATCTTGGTTTTTATTTTAGTTTCAGCAGTATTTGGTATTTATTCTGTAATGTATGGAATACTTATTAGTTTAGTAAGGTCAATAACTATGACCTATATCAATGAGTACTTTTTTTCTACAATTCAGTATTTCATTATATGTGATCGCTCAGAAGTAATTGTAAATTAAATAAAAAGAAATCTTTTAAGGGGTATTACAGTACTTGACGCAGTTAGTGGTTATTCTAATGAAAACAAAGAGATGATATATAGTTATCCAGAAAAAACAGTTACCAAACTTAAGAGCCTTCATTAAAAAAGTGGATTCAAATGCATTTATTACTATCTCAACAGTTAATGATGTAATTGGAAATTTTGTTTAAATGATGTTGAACTTTTTTAAATTTCATATCGTATAAAGAATATTAAAAATAATATATAAGAAAGGACGATATTATGAAAAAAACTATTCTTTTTATTATAATTAGTATGCTAACCTTCATGATGTTTATTGGATGTGAAAGTAAGAAAACTGAAGTGGTAAATGAAAATCCCCCAGCAGCAAGTACTAAATTGATGGCTCCGACTGTTGTTGGTGATGTATTAGAGGTAAAAGAAGAAGGAAAAAAGATTTTAGTGGATTCTATTGTAGATACTGCAAAGGGAAAGATTTGGGTTACTATAGATGATAAAACTAATTTCTTTGAAAACACAAAAGAAGGAACATCTATACCTTATCATGATGTAAGTCGTAAATTTACTGTTGGTAACCATGTAGAAATTTATATTGAGGATGGAGTAATGGAATCAAGTCCCATGAAAGGAAGGGCTACAGCTGTTTATGTTAATGAAACTAAATAGTAATTTTATAATGATTACTTGTACTTTTTAGATTAAGTATTTATTTTAATGTATTTATACAGATACTGTAATTTAAATGCTACCTTTAAAATATGATAAATATATATTAAAGGTAGCACAAATACATATTTATTAAATTAAAAATAGCTTCATTCTTAATGCTTCAAAATAATCACTACAAGTAAATTCTATTGTATTATTATTTTTTAATTTTACATTAGGATAAAAGCTTGCTTTATAAGCATCGGTATGACGATTATAGCAAATTTCTATTTTAAATTCATTTGGCATTTTTCCTAAAAAAGATTCCTTATTATAATCTTTAATGATACTCTCAACGGTTTCTTTAATTTTTTCTTCTACTAATATAGGGTGTAAATGTTTTGCCCCAGCACCTATCCCCTCTTTTACTGCTAAACCTTTTATATTTGGATTAGTATTATTCACATCTTTAATTAAGTCCTTATCTCCAGATACAAAGATTACTGGAACTCCTAAAGAAAGAGCTGTATAATAATTTAATTTAAATTCACTTGCTAGTTCGTCATTTAGCTTTATATATCTGATTTTACTGCTGCTTATTGTGTGAGCTAATGGGTTACCATTAAATCCAGCACCGCAATGATATCCAATGAATATAACTCCATCAAAACTTTCATCTAAGCCTTCCATCATGCCATAAGGATGATCATACCATCCATTTATTAATTCAGTTTCTTTAGGTAAAAGTTCATGAATTATATTTCTAGCTGAATCATGTGCGTCTTTAATTATGATTTCTTTAACACCAGATTTAAGTGCTCCTTCAGCAGCAGCCTTTACTTCATTTGTCATTTGCAGCTGAAATGTTCTATAATCACTATGGTTTTTATTTGTTTCTGCCCAGTCTACTATACCAGAAACTCCTTCTATATCTGCACTTATAAATAATTTCAAAATAATCCCTCCTTTTTTAAATATACTTATTCCATTATGGAGGGATATAGTCCTTTATTTATAATGTGATTTTTATTATGTATTTTTTATAAATAATATATTTCAGATTTATAATTTATTAGTTGTTTTAGATTCATACCAAGTTCCAAACTTCTTTATACAACTATCCTCTTTTAAATTGTCATATACTATAAAATCCTCTTCAGTAAATTCTGCCAATGTTTTATTGAAGTTTTCTGGTTTAAATATGTACCATAAATCAGACCATTTATTTTCATTTTCTTTACCCTGTATGCTTTTTGAAATTATTCCTGGAGATTTACTTTCAAAAAAATTCATATCTACACCATCGTAATATGCTAAGTAAGATCTAAATTCGCAATATCTATCTTCTACTCCATCCATAAGTTTTAATAGCCCTTTTATCCCTATGGTTTCTAACATATGATTAACATATGCTTTAGGAAAGCCATTTAACTCATTTATAAAAAATCCTGAATCTAATGATATACATGGCTTTTTTACAATTTTATATGCCTGCAAAACCTTTTGCTTTGCTATTTCTTTTATATCCTCACTTCTTGGTTCAATTAGCTCAGCATTATAAGCCAAAACTACTATGTTTTTTAATTCCCTTTGTGCAGAAGCAATTTTCCCTCTATTAGTTGTTACAAAAATGATTTCTTTCATTTTATCTCACTCCACCTCTTTAGTTATATCTATCCTATAAAAATAAGTTTAAAATTAATTACAATTATAGCATAGCAATGTAGATAAAATAAATTTATTATTATGAGGAATTATAAAAGACTATTCTAAAATATGGTAAATAATGATAACATAGTCTATAGTAATAATGTAATCATAAAATGTTACAAAGTGAAATAATCTATAGTTTTTATAGGAGACATTCTTTACTTTTTTAGTTTAAATGGAGGGGAAGAATTTATGAAGGTTATATTTTTAGATATAGATGGAGTCCTTAATTCAGAAGAATTTTTAAAGAATAATCATACATGAGGGTTCAAATGTAGTAAAAAACTAGAATTCTGCTAATGGCTTTATATTCTATGGAAAGAATGCAGAAATTTCAACTAACAGATTAGAGAATCAAGAAATATAACTAAAAGCAAGTTTACCTAAAGATGAACTTGCTTTTAGAGTAGGTTGCTTCGTAAATTAAGAAAAATGCGTCTTATATATTCCTGACAATGTTGTTTAGATTTAGTAACATAAAATAAATCAAACTACTCATGATTAATATATATCGTGCTTTGACATTTCAAGTAAATTGTTTATAGTCTTCCTCAACCTCTTCCATTCCCTTCAACAGGGTCAGGCAGCCATGTAATCAATAAGTTGCTTTGTAAAGTTTTTTTCTTGTTCAATTTTTTCATCGGTAATAAATTTTGTTCAACATGATGTATAATTTTATGTTTAAATGTGAAAAAATATATTGTGAAGAAATACTATTAAAAAAGGGGAGATTTACGTGTTAACTTACCCTCTGACGCTCCATTTCGAGGTCACCGATCACTGTAACAACTCTTGCCCTCATTGCTATGCATCCAGCTGGATTCAGTCGCCAGCCAAGAGGCCAGCCAAGAGAGCGAAACCCAACATAATTGAATTAGCACGACGCATTGTAGATAGCGATGTGTTCGACGTGGTTATTACCGGAGGAGAGCCTCTTATTCTAGGGATTGATCGCTTGAGTGAACTATTCAAGTTCTTCAATGATAACAATGTCCAATATTCTCTCAATACCAACGGACGATTATTAAGTCAAGCCACATGCAAAGAGCTGAAAGACGCTGGTTTGCAGAGCGTGTTGATCAGTCTCCACTCGTGGGTGGATGAATTACATAACGAAATTGTAAACGCTCCGAATGCTGCAGGCGAGACCAAGAATGGGATTCAGAATGCACTCAATCAAGGATTACGTGTAGCGGTAAATCAGGTCATCGATAATAGAAACATCGATATGATGTATGCTTCGTCAGCAGAATTAGAAAGGATGGGAGTTCACCAAATTTCTTTTACCCGGGCACTCTCACCCATGAAAGTCGGTTACAAGGTTGATACGATTAATGCAGCCAGGTTTCTTGATGAGTTCTTAAAATGCAAAGAAAGCCTGACCGTCTCCGTCGTAAGCTTACTGCCCATTCCCTTCTGCGCCGATCCCCGGGTCAAAGACCTAGATGTAAAATTGAGCTGCAGCGGCGGAATATCATCGGCAGTTCTTTCTTGCTATGGCGATGTTCGATTTTGCCCGCATGACTCCCATGTGTGGGGCAACGTCTTTGAAGAGGGCTTTGACACCATATGGAAGAGAATTAGCGAGTGGCGTGAGGATCTTGCAGCCCCTGCAGAGTGTAATGATTGCTCGTTCGTCGTAGACTGTCGCGGGGCCTGTCGGGTGGCTTCAAAGTTGTACTCCGATGATTATGCCGCAATGGATCCCTGGGCGCGTCATTCCGTGAAGAATTATCGACGCAAAGTGCTGTATAGCGAATTTGACCCTGATTGTTCGTATAGATTGTCGTCTGACATCCGTTGGAGGAAAGAGAATGAAGCGTTTTTGCTGTACTTTGGCGCCGACCATCTGCTGGTGAATTTGGATGGAGTTGAGTTCATCCGACGCTTGCCGCAAGAGTTCGTGCCCAGCGAGCTTCTGAGTGCAACCGAAGAAAATAGAGAGGCTCACTTTCAGTTCTTAAACGCCTTGTATCACAACGGGCTGCTAGTCAACAAAGGGAAACTATAACACTTGAAGGCTGCGAAGAGCTAGTCGAGAATATATCATATACGAGGAAAACAATGTCAGAAAAATTTCAACCCATCGGGAAGCCCAATTTTTTATCTCTTGCGGGGTGCATCCCCTAAGAAAGTCAAATGAAAGGAGGAAAACAATGCCTGAGAAACTTCAACCCATCGAGAAGCCCAATTTTTCATCTCTTGCGCCAGCGCAAGTAAGAATTTCAAGTACTGTGGAAATCGGAACCAAGTATCTCGGCAGATCAGATGAGCTCGTTGACCTGTTTGCCGGGTCGAGCTGTCAAAGATGTGAGAGCTGTGTTACCTGCCAGAGGTGTCAGACCTGCCAGTCCTGTCAGAGGAATCCGTACCGCATGTCATTTGAGGGCGACATTGACATCGACAGTCTATCCGCTGGACCAGTGAAAATTGCCAAGGATGTGATCTATGAGCTCATCCAGGAGGCAGATATGGAGCATGGTGAATGCCAGTTCACGCAGTCACGGACGATCCTCGAGATGCCTCAGGAGGCTTATGAGCAGATGCCGGAAAAAGACAGGCTCGTTGAGATCGGCACTACTGATACTGGCACCAAACAATATCTCTTGCGGGGTGCATCCCCCAAGAAAATCAAGTGAGAGGAGGAAAACAATGCCAGAGAAACTTCAACCCATCGGGAGGCCCAATTTTTCATCTCTTGCGCCAGCGCAAGTAAGAGTTTCAAGTGTTGTGGAGATCGGAACTAAGTATCTCGGTAGATCGAGTGAGCTCGTTGACCTGTTGAGCGGGCCCTGCCAAACATGCGAAGCTTGTCAAAAATGTCAGAGCTGTGAATCCTGTAATAGATGTCAAGCGTATAGGTCTACCTTGCTTGAGGGCGACATCGACAGTCTATCTGCCGGACCAGTGAAAACTGCCAAGGATGTGATCTATGAGCTCATACAGGAGGCAGATATGAATCATGGTGAATGCCAGCTCATGCAGTCACGGACGATCCTTGAGATGCCTCAGGAGGCTTATGACCAAATGCCAGAAAAAGACAGGTTCGTCGAGATCGGCACTACTGATACTGGCAACAAACAGTATCTCTTACGGGGCGCATCCCCCAAGTGAACTGAGTCTAATTAAGTAAATATTATTAAAAAAAGCTGTTATTTTCTATACCGCACACTTAAATTCAACTGGTGTGCGGTTATTTAGTTTTTGTTGAAATCTTTCATCATTATACCAATAAATATAGTCATTGATTGTACCTATTACGTCTTCTTTTGTGTGGAAATAGGACTGATAGCAAGTGCTCGATTCACTCCCACTAAGTTACGCGGTACCACCCATTTATATAATTAATGGTGGTAATGAGAGCACTAATAACATTAAAATGAAATTAAATTCAAACAATTTATCTCCTCCGTAATGACTGAATAATATATACCTTCCATACAAAGTTTATTTACATAACTATTTAAATTAGTTCGTATTAAAATACAATTGCGAATTAATATATAATCATTCATACCAAGATTATACTAAATATAGAAAAATAATTAAATCGTAAACTCAATTTCTTAAAATGTAAATGAGTTTGCGATTTATCGTAGTTACCCTAGGATTACCCCATATAGTGCAAAGTATATCCTAAATTTTATTTCTTCGTTTAAACATTTAGATATATAACATAATTAAATGTTATTCTTTATTTCCAATCATTAATTTTCTTATAATTTCTGCATCCTCCTGTCTTTTATTTAATAGTTCCATTATTTTGTTGTTTAGTTCATCTTCCCTATTCTTTAGTTCCTCCTTGTGTTTTTCTTCAATTAATAATATCTTTTTACTTGTTTCAAGTTGTTGCTTTTCTATTTCAAAATTAAATTTTTCTTTATTCCTATTATTAAGTTCTTCTATATCTCTTTGGAATCTTTCTTTTATTTCTTTTAACTCTTTATCTTTGTTTAAAAGTCTAATCTCTATTTCCTCTAATTTAGACTTTAATACAGAATTATCATTATTTAAGTTTAATAAATCACTTTTTAAAGTTTCTATCTCCTCCTCTTTTTCAGTTATAGTTTGTAATGATGACTTAGTTGAAGTTAATTCATTGTTTAAGTGATTATTCTTTTCTTGCAACATATTATTTAATTCTTTTGTTTGAGCTAGATTTTCTTTAACTTCTTTAATAATTTCTTCTTTTTTCTTTACTTCCTCATTTAGTTTTAAAATTTTCTTGGTTTCTTCTCTAATAGATGCCAATTCTTCCTTAAGTTTTTGAATTTCTAAGTCTTTCTTCGATAATTGATCTTTATTTGTATTGCCTAGTTCTCCAATTTTTATTTTAGCTTTTTCCATAGAATTTATATAAATGTCTACAATCCTAGAAGTTATATCTTGAAGTTCAGTTATATCATCTGAAATATTTAAATTGCTATCTTTTATAGAGTTTAATTCATAGAACTTTATAACTTGTTCCATAAACTCCTTGTTATTTATGCCCTCCTTTTGGGCTAATTCATTGAATTTTGACTTTAAATCGTCATTTATCCTTACGCTAAAAGTTGTATCCATAATTTCCTCCTAAAATGTTTACTTATTTTATTAATTATTTACATGTAAACACATTAAATACACTTGTAAACTTAATGTTTACAAGTATATTATACCATGAATTTAGAATAAAGTGAATGAAAAAGGCTAAAATAAGATAAAAAAACTTAACTCAATATAACTTTTATTATATTGAGTTAAAAATATAAGATTTTAAGTGATATGAAAAATGATATAAAAGATGATGTAAAAAAAGTAATTGAAAATATGGATATAGAAGCGATACAAAAAGAGGGAGCAAGTCATATGAAGTAATGGTGAAATTGATGTTATTAAGGATAAAACGGAGGAATTTGTGCCATATACTGAAAATCAATTAATAAAAAAGATAGTAATCTATAACTTGATAGAATATTAGAAGTATTTAACTATTGTTGAAGCAAAATTAAACAGAATAAGCAAATTAAAGAGCGTAAGGGAAAAATTAATTTTTTGTTTTTTTCTTAAAAGTATTGCAAGAAAAAGTTCCTATTATTTTCTAGTATTATTTCTAGGATTTCTATAGTTAACAACAAAAGAAGATGACTATTCCCTTGCAGAATATTCACCTTCTTCTAATATTTTTTAGTTGGATTTATATGCAATATCTCATACTGTAGTATATCTTGCGGTTAATTGAATATTATTTATGGTATTCTTTAGTAAAGGTATCATTATGTAGAAAAACACCTTTATTTATTGTAGTATACCTTCTCTAACCTTGTACCCAATCTACTTAATAATTCATTTGTTATTGTGTTATTATGATATGCTATTTCTTCTGCTGAAATAATACATTCTTTTTCTTGCCCTATAAAAGTTACTATATCCCCCTGCTTTATATCTTTTATATTGGTTACATCAATCATAAGCTGGTCCATACAAATATCACCAACAATTTTTGCAAATTTTTCTTTGACAATGGCTTTTTGTCCAGTTAAAGTTCTTGGTATTCCATCAGCATAACCAATAGTGACAGCAGCTATAATTCTTTTATTTATAGCTCGAAAATTTCTGCCATATCCAACAGTTTCTCCTACATCTATTTCATGAATAGATGCAATTCTGGCTTTGAGAGCAAGTACAGGTTTCAAGTCTAGAGAGATTCTTGTTTTAATATCAACACTATTTTGGATACCATAAAGAATAATGCCTGGTCTTACATAGTCACAGTTAATCTCTGGATAGTTTAGAATTCCATAACTAGATTGTAGATGGCTCTTTATATTATGGTGCCCCTGTTTATTTAGAAGCTCTTTTACTTTATAAAAATATTTTATTTGCTTGTTGGTAAAATCCGCATCTGTATCTTTTAAACTATCAGAAACACATAAATGAGAATAAATACCTCTAATGTCTAGATTTTTGAATTTAAAAAGTCCTTTTATTACATCCATATTTCGAAAGTCTACTCCAAGGCGGTGCATTCCTGTATCTATCTTGATATGTACCATAATTTTTTCACCGAAATCATTCAATTGTTTGGCGTAATCAGCATCCACCACAGTTTGTATCAAATTGTAATCTACAATATCTTTAAAGCACTCTATATGGGTATATCCTAATATTAATATATCTCCTTCTATACCATTGTTTCTCAAGTGAATGGCCTCATCTAGTGTAGCAACCCCAAATGTATCTATTCCCATCAGGCTTAAATATTGAGCGATTTGAATATCACCATGGCCATAAGCATTTGCTTTTATAATTGCCATAATATTGCATTGGTCTGATATCATGTTTTGAATATTTTTTATGTTATGCTCTAAAGCTTTTAAATTTACTTCTATCCATGCTCTATTCATTTGTTTATTCTCCTTCGTCGATTTATGATTTTTGTAGAGAAGTAGGAAAAAGTTGTTGTTGAAATTAAAACCATCATGTAGTGTATGAAACTATTATCAACAATTAGCCAAGTGAGTCCTATTACCTTTGCGAACCCTCTCACCAGTATGATAAAGAGAGGATGGAAAATGTAAATAAAAAGTGCTACATTTTTTATATCTCCAATTCTTTTTCCTTCTATAGATAGCAAGATATGAAACAGATATAACATACATGGAATTAAAAAAATGTACATACTATCATGTCGTTGTATATGATAAATGTGCAAAAGTATTCCTTCTATATTGAGGAAAAGAAATGATAATAGGAAACCTTTTGTGGAGACTATAGAATTTATATCCTCCTTTCTTAATCGTATCTTAGTTAGGTATGTACAATATCCTAATAAAATAAAAATAGGAGAAAAAAATATTCCATTCCTTGTATAGTCTGAAAAGAAAAATATACCTTGATAAAACAATTTAAAAAAATTTATTTTTTCCACTATTCCATAATAACTATCTCCAAATAATCCAATTAAATATAAGATTATTGCAACATAAAAAGTCTTTTTATAATGCAGCTTTTTTAATAAGAAATAAATAATCATTGTTCCTAGCATTGAAGCAGGAAGATACCAAAGATGATAGAATGTACCATCAAAAATAATATCTTTTATAATGTTAAACAATAGATTAGATTGATTAAAATATTTAGTATAAACGTTAATTGGGATATATACAATAATAGCAAGTACATAAATTTTGCTTATTTTAACTATATATTTTTTTAGATTTATATTATTACATTCTTCTTTTAAGCATTGAGGTAAAACGAAGTAGCCTGTTATCATGAAAAAGAATGGAACTGCTAACCTTGCCCATATTCTAGTAAAAACAAAATCTAAATTTCCATTAAAGGAAGTAAAGGGTGATGTGTGAATAGCTATTACTAAAAACGCTGCTATTATTTTAAAATAATTAATTCCTATGTATTCTTTTTTATCTCTCATATTCCATTCTTCCATATAGTTATAGCAGAACCAGCTACACTGTTTCCTAGTATTTGATAAGACAAATCTTCTGATAGATATAATTCTTGTAATTTTTTGATATTTTTTTGATAAAATACTTCAATATATCTATGGTCCTTTGAGATTTTATTCATTATCTATCGCCATCCTTATTATTTCTTCTATAATCTCCTCAAATTTCATTCCAATACCTTTTAGCATATTAGGATATCTGCTATGAGAAGTGAAACCTGGAGTTGTATTGACCTCATTAAATACAATTGTTCCATCTGCTTTTAAAAATATATCTACTCTTGCAAATCCTGAGCATCCTAAAACTCGATATATAGTACAAGCTGCTTTTTTTATACGTTTTACTATATCCTCTGGTATACGTGCAGGCATATGTATTTTTGATGATTTCAAAGTATATTTCTCAGTATAATCAAAGAAACCTTGTGATAATTCGATTTCATCGATCTCACCTATAACTAGCTCGTGATTTCCCAATATGGCACATCCAACTTCAAAACCTTCAATGTTTTCTTCAATAATAACTTCATTATCATGGGTAAAAGCCAGTTCTACAGCTTGAAGTAATTCTTCTTTCTTCTGTACTTTTGTTATTCCAAATGATGATCCAGATTTTATAGGCTTTACGAATAAAGGCATTTTTAAATATTTTATTTTTTCATATAATATATTTTCATTTAAATATTCTTTTAGAATAATTGACTTTGGAACTTTAATGCCGTTTGATCTTACAATTGAATGTGCCTTGTTTTTATCCATGCATAATGCAGAGCACAATGTATTGCAACCGATAATTGGTATTCCAGCAAGTTCACAAAGTCCTTGCACCGTACCATCTTCACCATTTTTTCCATGTAAAATTGGAAAGATAGCATCTACCCTAATTTTTTCTATATGTTCTGGGTGTAATATAAAAATTCCATGATCGCATTTATTTGGTGAAATCATAGCAGGTACACATGTTTTATCATTCATCCATGTATTTTCCATAATCTTGCTAAGTATTCCACTATATAGATACCATGTTCCTTCTTTTGTTATTCCAATTGGTATTACCTCATAAAAATCTTGGTTTATATGTTTTATAATTGTGTATGCAGATTGTAAAGAAACTTCATATTCTGTAGAATAGCCACCAAATAAAACTACAATTTTTCTTCTACTCATTTTTTCATTTCTCCTTTCGTAAATAACTGTATTGATGATAATTATAGTTTATAAAAATCGAGAAAAAATTTTGTATATATCTACTTAGAATCATTTATAAGATACTTAGTATTTTTAGTAATATCATTTTCGAAAATTTGATTATAGACAGTGAATGCATCCAAAATATTGAACTGTTTTGTTTGAGGATTACCATCTGCGTTAGCAGTTACTAAAATATATTCTTTACCATCTATTTTTGCTAAACTGGCAAGGCATAATTTAGCTTCTTCCGTATAACCAGTTTTTCCACCTTCGATAATACCGCTATTTACATCTGCTGTATCCATATGTTTGAACATGGTACTTTGAAGAGTGATTCCATCGGGATTAATATTGGTTGCTTTTGTCGTATAACGTTTTGAAGTATATACTTCTCGAAAAGTATGATTTTGTAATGCATATTCTAGTAGTTTTGCAATATCATTTACGGTACTGTAATGATTTCTGTCATGTAGTCCTGTAGAATTAGTAAAATGAGTATCATTCATTTCTAATTTTTTAGCTTTTTCATTCATTAACTTCACATAATTTTCCTCTGAGCCCGCGATTGTCTCTGCTAGTCCAATACAGCTTTCTGCTCCAGATGGTAATAATACCCCATAAATTAAATCAATTGCTGTCACATTTTCATTGGGTGAAAAGCCAGCCATAGAAGCACCTTCCGAATATAACTTTTTAAACATCTCTTCCGGTAGATAAATCCTTTCATTTAAATCTGATAAATTTTCAATTGCCAGTATTGCTGTCATAATTTTTGTAAGAGATGCTGGGTATATTCTTTCATCACTTGATTTATCTAATAATATCTCATTATCATCTAAACGAAGAAGAATGGCATTTGAGCTATATAAATCATTAACCATTAGACGATTTAAGAAAAATAAAGCTGAGATACATATAGCACATAGGCATAGGGTTAAAAGAATACATTTTATCTTTCTCTTTTTTCTTTTGCATTTTTTTCTATAGGCTGTCATTTTAACATTCCTCCTTAAATGTAAATTACAATATTGTCTTATTTTTATTAAAAATCTTTCAACAACATAAAATTCATATTCCTTACTCTCTTATAATAAAAAAAGGATTTTAAGAAAATTATAATTAAACCTTAAGATTTCTTAAGATTACAATTTACTAAACGACATCATTACAAAGCATACATATTAATAAAAATGAATGTAAAAAACCACTCTTCCTCTATGAATTTCCATATCATAAAGGAAGAATGGTTCTTAAATGTTTATTACTCTTAGAATTCTTATATAAAATATACATAATCATTTTACTTTCTATTGAACATAAGGAACTTATCAATACAGTGAGTTATGAGATTTTTAAAATATATAGAAAATTATAGGCCTTTAAATCAACCATTAGATTTAGGGATAAAAGTTGAAATTATAAGATACTGACCTATAGAAATTTTACTTGATTTTAAAAGAAACAAATCTTAGAGTTAATTTCACTGATAACAACATATAAGAGATTAGCCAGAGAAATAATTAAAAAATACCTTATTCTCAAGCATCGATATTATTATGCATAAACATAAAAGTCAGAGAAAGCTCTCTGACTTTTATATTTATTATATTAACTTAACACCATGTTCAGGATTCCACTCATATTCCATGATACTTGCTGTATTCAAGGCTTTTTCTTTTCCGAAAATTCTTTCTACAATATATAAGGACATATCTATTCCTGCGGATATTCCAGCTGATAATACAACTTTTCCATTATCTATAAACCTAACCCCTTCTCTAACTTTTGCACTTGAAGGAGCAATTTCTTTTAGAACTTCTAATGATAAATGATGAGTGGTTATTTCTAAATTATCAAGTAAATCAGCCTTTGCTAATAAAAAAGCACCAGTACAAACAGAAAGAACTAGTTCTGCATTTTTTGATACTGATTTAATCCAATTGATAATAATAGGATTGTTCATCTCTTTTCTTGATCCTTTTCCACCTGGAATTAAAACAATATCAGGCTCAGGACAATCGAAAATACTATAGTGTGGATTTACACTTAATTTATTATAAGTTAAAATTGGTGTTGTTTTTTCCGCCACCGTATAAACATTTAAATTTGTATTACGAGCTGTAATAGAAAACACCTCAAAAGGACCGCAAAAGTCAAGAATTTCTACATCTTCAAATATTAAAATTGCTACATTTTTAATCTCCTTCATTAACATATCCTCCATATTTTCATCTTCTTTAAAATTTTAGTGTATATTGTAAGTTTCTTAAAAACTACTAAGTCTACTAAAATTCTAAGCTATAATTTTAAGGTATTCAAGTTTAAAATTTAAAAGATTATAAAAAAGAGGTAATGTTGCTTTATGTGACGAATCTTTATGACGAGGTAAAAAAATTAAATTATCCATATTATTCGTTTTTACAATACTTATTTTTTATATCTATAGTGCTGAATATGTTTATTTTAAAATCATTATAAACAATAAATATTTATATAAATTTGCTTTAAATGCTAGGAAATATTATGTATGAAATTATATAAGGCAGGGTTTTATTTATGTTAACTAAAATTTTAGTAATAGAATCTATAATTACATTAATAGCTACTATCTCCTGTTGTATAAAAAACAGAAAAACAAAATACTTCTACCTTCTTATATGGTCAGGTATACTAATAAATTTAGCTATGATATTTTTAGTTACAATATCTATTGTTATATAATTAAAAAAGCTATTTCATATTCAAATACGAAATAGCTTTTTATCTACATTTTTTCTACTTCTTTATATTCAACACCAAAAGTATCAACTGTTACCTTTTTCATTTTAACATCTTCTTTTGGTTTATCTTGTGCAACAGTTTCTACTGCTGCAATTTTATCAACAACCTCTATACCTTCTATAACTTTACCAAAAGCAGCATATTCTCCATCTAAATGAGGTGAATCTTTGTGCATAATAAAGAATTGAGAACCAGCAGAGTTTTTATCTTGGGCTCTTGCCATAGAAATAACTCCTCTATCATGTTTTAAATTGTTTTCAAAATCATTATTTGAAAACTCTCCTTTAATAGAATATCCAGGACCTCCTACTCCAGTTCCTTCAGGATCTCCACCTTGAATCATAAAATCAGGTATTACTCTATGAAAAATTAATCCATCATAAAAATTAGAATTAGCTAATGAAATAAAATTTCTAACTGTATTAGGTGCTACATCTGGATACAATTCAATTTTAATTTTTGAACCGTCCTCCATTTCCATAGTAGCTACTGGGTTTTTATCATCCTTACCTTTTTCTGTTTCTACATTATTAGCTGAAGTAGTATCTTTATCATTAGTTTCTTCTTTTTTGCTACAACCTATGAATAATGATAAAGATAGAACTATTACTAATAATAAGCTTATGCTTTTTCTAAGTCTCATTTTTATCCTCCTTTGCACTTAACTATAAAATTTATTTTAACATATTAAAGAAGAAATTTGTAATAAAATTATCATTTAAAATCATTATCATAGAATTAAGAAAAAATGGTATGCTAAGATTAACAATTAGCATACCATTTTATTATAAAATTTAAACTTTTATATTTCCTCAAAGGCTACAGCTTCGTATCCATAATCATCTAAAGCAGTTTTAACTTTATCTTGGTCTAGTTTATCCTCTGATTCTACAATAGCAGTTTTAGAGTCTAGGTCAACTTCTACAGATTTTACATTTTCAAGTTCTGATAAACATTCCTTAACATGATTAACACAATGCATACAGCTCATACCATTAACAGTTATTTTAGTTTTCATATTTATTACTCCTTCTAAATATTATTTTATTTTAAAGCTTTTAAGTCTAAGTGCATTTAACAATACTGATACTGAACTTAAACTCATTGCTAAAGCGGCAATCATAGGATTTAATAGTTTTCCGCCAAAAGCGTACCAAACACCCATAGCTACAGGAATTCCTAAAGTATTATAGGCGAAAGCCCAAAATAGATTTTCTTTTATATTTAGTATGGTTTTTTTACTTAATTCTATAGCAGTTGGTACATCCATTAAATCACTTCTCATAAGAACTACGTCTGCTGATTCTATAGCTACATCTGTACCTGAACCTATAGCTATACCTATATCAGCTTGTGCTAATGCTGGGGCATCATTGATACCATCTCCAACCATAGCAATTTTTTTATTTTCGTTTTGAAGTTTTTTAACTTGTTCTGATTTTTCATTTGGCAGTACTTCCGATATAACAATATCAATTCCAACTTGCTTTGCAATAGCATTTGCTGTTTTTTTATTATCTCCTGTTAGCATAGCAACTTTAATTCCCATTTTATGAAGCTTTTCAATAGCACTTTTACTATTCTTTTTAACAGTATCTGCAACAGCTATTATTCCAGCTAAGTTATTATTTATAGCTATAAACATAGGAGTTTTACCTTCACTTGCTAACTTTTCGAAAGAATTATTAAAGCTTTGTATATCTATATTGTTTTCATTCATAAGCTTTTCATTACCTAGTAATACTGTTTTATCATCAATTGTAGATATTATACCTTGACCAGGTATAGCTTTAAATGTTGATAATTCCTTTAGATTAATAGCTCTGTTTTCTGCTTCTAGTACTATAGCTTCTCCTAAAGGGTGTTCTGATCCTTTTTCTGAGGAAGCTGCAAGCATTAATAACTCATCTTTATTTATATCATTAGTTATAATATCTGTAACTTTAGGTTTTCCTTCAGTGATAGTACCAGTTTTATCAAAAACTATGGTTTGAATTTTGTGAGTTTCTTCTAATGCAGAACCATTCTTAAATAATACTCCAAGTTCTGCACCCTTTCCTGTACCTACCATTATTGCCGTTGGAGTGGCAAGACCTAAAGCGCAAGGACAAGCAATAACTAATACAGATATAAATATAGTTAATGAAAATACTACATCACCTTTAAAGAAATACCAAACTATTGCTGAAAGAAAAGCTAGTGCAATTACTATAGGTACAAAGTAACCAGATACTATATCTGCAAGTCTTGCAATAGGTGCTTTAGAACCTTGAGCATCTTCTACTAACTTAATTATTTGAGACAATGCAGTATCTTTGCCTACTTTTGTAGCTTTATATTTTATAAGGCCATTTTTATTAATACTTGCACCAATTACATTGTCATCTATATTTTTTTCTACAGGTATACTTTCCCCTGTAAGCATGCTTTCATCTATAGATGTAGATCCACTTATAATTACACCATCTACTGGAAGTTTTTCACCAGGTTTAACGATAATTATATCCCCTACTTCTACATCATCAATAGGAATATTTTGTTCCTGTCCATCTTTTTCTACAGTTGCAGTTTTGGGGGTTAATCCCATTAAGGTTTTAATTGCTTCTGAAGTTTTTCCCTTAGTTTTAGCTTCTAAATACTTACCTAAAGTTATCAAAGTTAATATTACTGTAGCAGATTCAAAATATAATTTAGTATGAGCAATATTATGATTTCCACTAAAATATATTTCAAACATAGCATAAATACTATAACCATAGGATGCTAAAGTACCAATCGAAATAAGAGAATCCATATTTGGACTTCCTTTTATTAAGGATTTAAATCCAACTTTGAAAAATTTCTTGCCTATAAATATAACAAAAGTAGTTAGTATAAATTGTATAAGCGCAAAGTTAAAAGGACTGTCTGTAGGATTAATAATTGTAGGAAGTTCTAAGCCTACCATAGATCCCATGGAAATTATAAGCAATGGTACTGTAAATATTGCTGAAAAAATAAATCTTTTATATAGCGATTTTTCTTCTTTATTTTTTCTTTCTTTATCTTCATCTATATTTAAATCATCATTTAGTGGAGTATAGCCAGCTTTTTCTATTGCTTTTTTAATTTCAGAAAGCCTAATCTTATCGCTTTCAAATTCCACCGTAAGCTTTTCAGTAGCTAAATTGACATTGGCAGCTATAACACCATTTAGCTTTTTGCATGCCCTCTCTACCGCTTTTGAGCAAGAGGCACAGGTCATACCTTGAATTTTTAAAGTCTTTATAACACTATCATTTTTAGCTTTATAACCTGCTTTCTCTATAGCTTGTTTTATATCTTCAATGGATACTTTATTTTCATCAAAGGTGATGTTCAATTTTTCAGTAGCTAAATTAACATTTGATTCCTGCACACCATTTAACTTTTTTGTAACTCTTTCTACTGCCTTAGAGCAAGCGGCACAGGTCATACCTTCTATTTTTAGCATCTTTTTAGTCAATTCTATCACCTCTTTACTTATTTATTATCTTTTCTATTAAAGTATCTATTTCTTCAATTTTCTCATCTATATCTCCATTATCATATGCATTTTTTACACAATGTTTTAAATGCTGCTTTATAATAACTGAGTTTGCCTTTTTTAATATAGATTGAGAAGCTATTATTTGATTTGAAATATCAACACAATATCTGTCATCTTCAATCATTTTTATTATGCCTTCTATTTGGCCCTTTGCAATATTTAAATATTTAATTGCATTTTTTCTCTCAGGATTTATACTTATAGTTTTATTACTCATAGTTACCTCCTTTTTATTCATAATTACATTTTTATTATACTCTATACCCCTGTAGGGTATACTTAAATAGTAAATCTAATATTATAAATAGTCAATAGTAAAATTAATAAAGTTTGTTATGTATTTAAAATTTTTATAAAAAATCGCTATATCCTTCTTCTTTTAATTTATCTACAGGAATAAATCCTAAAGAAGCACTGTTTATGCAATATCTAAGACTATCATTTTCTATAGAATCATCATTAAATACATGGGTATTACGATATAATAATTATCTTTATGCGTTGGATTAATTCTTTTTCAAATTAAATGCTTTATGTTTCACATGGTAACTTAGCACAGCTTTTTTCTGTGATTTCACTTAATAATATTTCTATTTCATTTACATCTTTGTAGGAACACGTAGCACATTACCTATTATTTAAATATTAACTTATTTTATTTTTTATATTAAATTCTATTTATATACTAAATAAAAACAAAAATATCACCATAAATTTCAAGTTTTTATAGTAATATCTTTGTTTTTGAATAAATATTTATTTACATTTTACATAAGTCTGTCTAAAACATATTCTTTAAATTTTTTAAAGTCACCGCTTTCTATTGAAGTACCTTTATCTATTTTATTATTTATGTAATTATATTCTGAAAAACCATAATTAAATTTAGGACTAGATACTCTAATTGCAACATCATTAATTGTGTATACAGCTTTATTTTCTAAAACTTTAGTTAGAAATTCTAATAACTCTTCACAAGATTTAACTTTTTCTTTTAAAATCATTTTCAAACCATAATAAAATAAATTATAAGAACCACTTAGTTCATTGATTTGTTCATTTTTGATATAGAATGTTTTCCCTGTGTTATAAAAATATTTCATAGATTCAAAAGCTAAAGTCCTATATTCGTTATTAATTTCTACTTTTTCATCATATAAGTCTTTTAATCCATCTAATATACTTTCCCAACTTCTTGTATTTAATGATTTATTATCATTTATAACTTTATTAAATTTATCAACTGACTTTTCAAAATCCTTTTCACTATTTACTATAGTATCATTTACTAAAATTGTATATTCATCATTCTCATATATTAAACTTATTTTCTTTTCCATAATAACACACTCCATATAATAATTGATAATAATTATTATAACATAGTAATTATTATTTGTGCTACTAATTTTTATGCCTAAGTTTAAATTTATTAGATTAAGCACAAGCTGTCTGTTGTAATCTAAATAGATTTATCAAAGATATTTTTTATATATACTGTAGCCTAACTCATCCATTTTATCCTTTGGTATAAATTTAAGTGCAGCTGAATTTATACAATATCTAAGTCCTCCAAGTTCCTTAGGGCCATCATCAAATACATGACCTAAGTGAGAATCTGCTCCGTTACTTCTCACTTCAGTTCTAATAAGCCCATGGCTTAAATCTTCTTTTTCTTCAATAGCTTTTTTCTCTATAGGTTTAGAAAAACTTGGCCAGCCACATCCAGAGTTAAATTTATCTTTTGATGAAAAAAGCGGCTCTCCGCTTACTGTATCTACATATAATCCTTCTTCGTCATGATTCCAAAATTCATTAGTGAAAGGCTTCTCTGTGCCGTTTTCTTGAGTAACGTGAAATTGAATTTTACTAAGTTTTTTATTTAGCTCTTCTAATGAAAGTTTTTTATATAATTTATTAGTCATAATACTCCCTGATTTCTAAAACCATAACAAATAGTATCATTAACTATATTACAGTTTTTCATCTTATTCTCTAAATAAGACGGTAGTGTCACAGGATTCAACTACTTAGGTTAGTACTATAATACTAAAATTCCATATAGCCTTTATAATTTTATCCACTTATAAAGTACAACAGAATTGCGAGTGTTACTCAGCCCCTAATATTTATAAGCCATCAAAGCCTTTCCTACTAGGTGTACTTTGGCAGTATATATCTATATTAAAGTTATTATTAACTAACTAATCTAAGTATTTTCCTCCTATTAACTAACCGTAAATCAGGGTTTTCACCTACCTTTCCTTTTATATTTTTATTAATTTCATTCCATTTTGACCATTCATTCTTCTTATTAAATTTATTCGTATCTTTTACTAATTTATCTTTTAAAATCTTAGGTACTTTTTCTTTTAAATTATAACTTCTTCTTGCTATAACCATACCTGCACCATTATGGACTACCATTCCATATTGATGGCAATATTTATATAATCCTATTTTACTCGTAAATTGAGGTTTCACTTTTATTATTTCTATTCCTTCTCTTATACAAGTACTTTCAAGCATAGTTAATAATTTAGAATATATAAATTGATGTTTTATTCTAGCAAATTTGCTATGAACATCTTTATCATTTTTGAATTTTAAGTCTTCTATAGCAACTCCACAGCTGTATGTTTTTGCTATTAATATTACTCGTTTTACTAATTCACCACATAAATTCTCACGTCTATTACTTCTAGCATATAATAATTCATGTTGCTTTAAATAAGTATGCCATTTATAGTTACCTTTGTTATCTATCATAGTTAATGCAAAACCATCTGGATTTGTGTCTATTCCTATTATCCCATTATGTCCTGTGTATACAGGCTTTTGTTTTTGTAAATCAAAAGTTATATGGCAATAGTATTTATTATTTCTTTTTAGTATTTCTACTTGATAAGCTTCGCCACTAGCTAAATAGCTTAAAAACATTTCTCTATAATTTATTCCATTAGCTTTACCTGTTTTCTTAGATAATTTTTGTGGTAAATATATTGGTACTTGAACTTTAATTGCTCTATTAGTTAATGTTTTTTCTAAAGTAGATATTTCTAAAAAACTCATATTGTTTTTAATTATAATTCTTAAATTAGGGTTCCCATTTTTACTCTTATCTCCACGACTATAAAATCTATTATTTCTACAATTATTCCATTCTTCTTTAGATATTAAGCCCTTACATCTTCTAATAAACATTTCTTTTGTACCAAAAGTGACAGATGGAATAGTATTTGTATCAATGAAATTCTTAAAATAATTAGCCTTTCTTTGTCTTTTATCTAACTTTTTCAATAGCTTTACATTTATTAGAATAATCTTCATAATTCATTTTTATCAATTCTTTTGAGAGAGAATAGTTTGTCTAGCTGACTCTATGGCATCTTTTGACTGTCTAATATTAAGATTATATTTCTTAGACACTATTTTTTCTAATTCATTAATCTTAATATTATTTTCTAATAGTCTTTTAAAAGAAAACATTATAGCAGTACAAAATACTAACATCATATTATCAATAATTTGTTTTTGGTTATTAGTTTCATTCACTAGTATCGCTTTCATTGTTATTTTCACTATTCTCGTCTCCTTTCTTTGATAATTCTTTTATAGATTTTTCTATTGTTACTCCCTCCTTATAAATTAATATTATCTAAATTCTTATAAATATGCTAATATAGATTATTAAATTTTAATTGTATAAAATAGTAAAAGCCACCTAATTAATAGGTAGCTTTATTATTCAAATTCCTCACAAATGTACAAATATATTTTCTCACTCCAATATTTATGGAGCTCTGGGTCTATGTCTGCTACAAAAAATAAGAATTCATCTAGTTTATTTCTTTTGTAAATTCCTTTCATTAAATGCCGTGGATAATGTACTACTTTAGTAAATTGATTTTTAGGATCTATAACCTTTACTGAGAAATCTTCCTGAACGTATAAGTCTTTGCATCTTATATCCAGTCTTTTATAACCTAGTTTTTTAAAATCTTTCATTAATTTAACCAAATGTTCAGCCAATGTTCTATTCATATTATTTCTTCTTAAATATTTATCTAAACGTATACCACCTACAAAGTCTCTTATAATATAATGCTTTCCATGTTCATATACCCTAGGAAAATACTTACTTTTTTTTGAACGAATTAGAGTATTATATTCATCTTTACAGACTTTTGAACTGTTAAATATTTTTATAATTTTATTATCTGGGAGCAAGTAAACTACTCCATTATTCCCTTTTCCTAAATATTCTGCTTCTCTTATTATTTTTTCTGTTTTTTCGTTTAAATAAACTGGATTTGTAAAAGGCCTGCCCATATATCCTCCAAATTTATCGCTATCCTTATAATTATATGCTATGCCTTATACAATTAGCATTAATTTGAATGTTATAGAATGAATAAATAAAAACAAGGTACTTAATACTAAAGTAAAACAATTATTTTGAGGTGAAATATGAAAGTAAGATTAGGATATGTGTCTATAGCTTTAAATTTACCTAATATAACTACATCTAGTAAGGTAACTTTTTCATATTATAATAAACTCCAAAGTGATGATGAAAAAATTAAAAAGCTTGTATCAGTAACTAGATCTAATTTAGATGATTTATATACTGTATTAAAATATAATGTATCAAATGAAATATTTTTTTACAGGATTACCTCATCGCTAGTACCTTTAGCAACCCATCCAGACGTAACTCACTGGAGATATCGAGAGATCTTTAAGGAATATTTTAATCATTTAGGAGAATATATAATTAATAATAAATTGAGGGTTGATACTCATCCTAATGAATTTAATGTAGTTAATAGTACAAAAATAAAAACGGTAGAAAACACAAAAAGAAATTTATTATTTCATGCAAATTTATTTGAGGATTTGAAATATCCTTTAGGAAAAATGATTCTTCATATAGGTAGTGGTGAAGGTGGAAAAGAAGAGGCATCCTTAAGATTTATAAAAAATTTTAGGAATTATCCCAGTAGCATTACTTCAAAAGCAATCTTAGAAAATGATGATAAGACTTTTACTGCTAAAGAAACACTAGAAATATGCAATATTCTTAATATACCAATGGTTTTAGATGTTCACCATCATAAGTGTAATAATAATAGAGAAATTATTACTGATATGTTAGAAGAAGTTTTTAATACATGGAAAAATGAAGAGTTACCACCTAAGCTACATTACTCAAGCCCTCGAGATGGCAAGTTAGATAGAAAACATGCAGATTATATAGAAGTTATAGAATTCATTGATTTTATAGAAGGCTGTAAAAATATAAATAGAGATATAGATATTATGCTAGAAGCTAAGAGTAAAGATCTGGCATTGTTCAAACTTGCAAAAGATATAAAGATTATGAGACCAAATTGGAAATGGATTAATGAAAGTACGTTTATAGTTTAATACGCTTTTAAACAACTTTAAAAATAGAGATATTTGGATATCTCTATTTTTTATATTCCATACTTTATTTTATGTATCGTTTTAATTCTTTTTGATCTTTTAATAAGTAAGTATAAAATTTTAATATAGTATCTAATTTCTTATATTAAGTTATAAAAATAATTAATTTTAACTGGGAAATAATTATTTCATCCAACTTAGTACTTCTTCTACTATTATATTAGGTCTATCCCAATGAAGTAAATGTGTTGTTCCTTCTATTTTTTTAACTATAGCATTAGTTCCTTTTTTAAATTCTTCTACCTCTAAAGTTCTAACTTCATCCCAAGAACTAGGAAGAGTAGCTTGTAGTAATAATATAGGAAGTTTTAATTTATCATATAAAAGATTTGTAGGGGAATTATACATAGATTTAATAGCTCCTCTAGCAGTATCTCCACTTGCACAAAATCTAATTTTTCCATTTTCTTCTTTCATTAAATCTTTTACCGCTGTCTCTAATAATTCTGACCATCTTAAATAATTATTCCTCTCTACATATAAAAAGTCATCCCAATTAGAGAATACATATCCATCAAAATCAGCTTCATATGACTGTATTTCTTCATTTAAAGAACAATTAGGTTCGAAACATAATTGTTTTTTATCCATGTTTGTAAAATAATCATATTCAAATTGTTTTATATGATAACCACCATCTAATAACAGGATTTTCTTTACCTTTTCTGGGTAAAGTGCTGCATAATGAAGAGCAATGCAACCACCCCAAGAATGTGCTATTAAATAAAAATTATCCTTCTCAATTATTTTAATTACTTTTGAAATCCAGTTTATTAAATTGGGAATTTCATAGTCGTCATCTTTATTAAATACAGGACTTTTCCCATGACCTGGTAAATCAATAGACAAAATATGATATTTATCCTTCAATAATTCTCCTAATTCTAAAAAACTCAAACTACTGCTGCCAAGTCCATGAATACAAATAATTGTAGGGTTTTCTTTATTCCCCCATTCACTAACCTCTGTCTTTACATCTTCATTATTAATAAAAAACTGTTTCAATGTTACTCCTCTTCTCTTTAAACATTGATTTGCACTTGTTTCCATATTTTCTCAATGTTTTTCTTCTTAAAAAATATGGAATTTGAAATCATTTATACATTTACTAAGTGATTTTTCAGTTTCATCAAAATAAATATCATACTTCTCAAGTTTTTTGTTACATATCCTTAAATCTCTATTTTTATTTTTGAATGATTCAGTATCCTTAATTAATAATTCATGAATTCTATGTTCTAATCCCATTTCTTTAAGAATAATCTCTCCAAGCTCATAGGTGTTTAAATTATTTTCACTACCTGCATTATAAACTCCTCCAGGTAATTGAAGAATTTTATCAAAAGCATTTATTAAATCATATACATATGTTATCCCTCTATATTCATTAGCTCTAAATTCTACAGGCTTATTATTTAACGCTGCTTTCACCACATTCCAAATTATATTTGGTTTTAATGGCTTGTTTCTTTCTGGTAAACTATAAAGCCAAGTTATTCTTAAAATAACCCCATCCTCCAAAATTTCTTTTAGTGCCTTTTCCGCCTCTAATTTATGTTTACCGTATATATTATTTGTAATTGGTACAGTAATTTCATCATATGGACCTATATCCTCATTTCCGCCATATACCTGATCTGAACTTAAATATATCATTTTTACTCCCATCATATCACACGCCTTAGCAATATTTATTGATCCATTAACATTGACATCATAAGATAACTTAGGATTTTTTTCACAAAAACCTGTGTCTGATATTGCTGCTGTATGGATTAAATAAGTTGGTTTTACACTCTTTATTACTTCAATTGCTCTTTCATAGTTTTTTATATCTAAATCATTATGGCTTAAAGGAATAATATCATATTTATCTTTATAAAAATCTATAAATCTTAACGCAAAAAATCCATTGGAACCTGTGATCGCTATTTTTTCCATAATACCACTTCACTTTCTAAAATAATACATATTAATTCATATTATACTCCTTTAAAATGTACCTCATTGTCGTATTTTCAGTAATTACTCTATTTATTTACGACATATAATTACTTAATTTAAGATTATATATAATTATTTTTTTATAGGTCTCATTTTCTTAAAATATATATAATTTAATTTTATTATTTTATAAAGTTTTAATATATATTTTACTCAGTAAATATCTAAAGCGAATTAACATAGTTTTAGGTGGAGTACTTATACAAAAAGTATAATAAATACAAACAAAAATTATAGCCTCAAAAATATAAGTATCTAATATTAAGTTGATTAGATATCTATATTTTTGAGGCATTAAACTCTTATATATTTAAAATTTTCACTAGTCCTCTATATTTTATTAACATGAAATAAAAACTTTAATTAGTTATTCTTAGGATTCTTTAGAGAAATTAGCCCTGGAAAAACCTCTGAGCCTAAAGAATTTATATCTTCCCCATTCTCTAGAAATTCTTTAATTTTATCAATATCCTCTAAATAGCTCCAGTTATTTTCATCATCAAGAGCATCTATATACTCGCTAGATACTTCTTCCAAAGAATCATCATAGTTATCTTCTGAATCCTCTTCTAAATCAAAATCACTAAAATCTTCAATATTTATTTTCTCATTATAATTTTTAAATGTAGTATTTTGTTTTTTATCTTCAAAAACCTCATCAATCTTAATAGCTTTTACATCATATCCTTCTAATTGCAAACATTTTCCACAATTATCACAGGTTTTATTATTATTAAGCTCGCATAAATCACATTCATTACAATTGTTACAATTCTTATTTCCGTCAAAGATACATATTTTATTCATATAACTACCTTCTTTTCACTATAATTAGTTTTAAAGCAAATTTTATTGTAACAAATTAATAATTTAAATTCAACTATTTATTAATTTTATAGACTGATAATTTAATTATAGTAAAAAAATTATAACAATTATGGTTATATCTAACTTTAATCTAGACAATAATAGGATTATAACTTACTATTATTAGTATGAAATATAATATTTTTAAAAGCTTTATTTTTGCTTTTAGTATATATACATAGGAGGATTTATTATGGCAAGTAATTATTCATTTGATATTGTTTCTGAAGTAAATATGCAAGAGGTAGATAATGCTATCAACCAAACATTGAAAGAGATTGGTCAGAGATATGATTTTAAAGGAACTAAAACTCAAATTGAACTTGGAAAAGATGAAATTAAAATAGTATCAGACGACGAATACAAATTAAATGCGGTTATTGATGTTCTAAAAGGAAAATTTATAAGAAGAGGAGTTTCTCCTAAAGCCTTAGAACTTGGTAAAATAGAAACTGCATCACTAGGCAGTGCAAGAGTAATAGCTAAAATAGTAAAAGGAATTTCTACTGAAAAAGCTAAAAAAATAGTAGCAGAAATAAAGGCAAGTAAAATTAAGGTACAAACTCAAATTATGGATAACCAATTAAGAATTACAGGAAAAGATAAGGATGATCTACAAGCAGCTATTCAATTAGTTAAATCAAAGGATTTTGGAATAGATCTTCAATTTACTAATTATAGATAAGAAAATTATATTTTTAAAAATAATTCTCCACTAATTAATAAGGTGGAGAATTATTTTTCTTATATTATAGATTTTTAAAACTGTTTGTGTATATAAATCATTATTTTTTAGCTCTAACTACTAATGCAAAAGAGTTAATAGTAAATTCTTCTTTTAAAAAGCTACCATATAATTCTATATCTTTAAACCCTGCATCTGAAAGCATTGACAGTAACTCATCACTTTTAAGTATTAAAAGTGGGACAGAATTTTCATAAATTTCTTTGCCACTTTTTAAAATTAATTTAGTATTAAAGTCTACTTTATTATTCTCTGGTCTATGTATATAATGTCTAATAAATTCTAAAGGAACTTCAGAATTTTGTATTGTAGGTAATTCTGTAATTCCAAATTTAACTATTCTATCATAATTGACAATTTGAATGATTAACTCTCCATGGTTTTCTAACATTGAGTAAATATCCTTTATTAATCTAAATATTTTGTCTTTATCCTCTAAATGTACTATAGAATTTCCTACACAAAATATAGAATTATATTTATTCTCTTTAAATATTTCATTTATTTTAGTCATATCCCCACTTACAAAATCAACTTTATTTTCTTCATTGATATTTTTACAAATAGCTTTTTCAATCATATTTTTCTCTAAATCTATTCCATCCACGTTAAATCCCATTTTAGAAAGTGCAATGGAATAATCTCCTGAGCCACAAGCTAAATCTAATATTTTATCGCCTTCTTTCAGGTCTTTGCTAATAAATTTTAAGGTATTTTTATTTAATGGAAATACATATTCATATACTTTACTTAGCTCTCCATAAAATGACATTTTAGCCACTCTCCTTTTTATTACAATAATAACAGTATTTTTATATTTTTTACTTGTACATTATGTATATTTTTATTTTAATTGGATAATTTAATAATATAATATTTACAAACATATTATCAAATATTTTTACAAAAATTTGCGTAAATATAACACATATGTTTACCAATATTGATAATATGTACTATAAGTATTTTTAAAAAGTATTTTTAAATATTTATAAAATTTTTATATGCTAATAGGAGGAGAAAAATGAAGTCAACAGGTATAGTTAGAAGAGTAGATGAATTAGGTAGAATAGTAATACCTATAGAATTGAGAAGAACTTTAGATATTGAGATTAAAGATGCATTAGAAATATATGTAGATAAGGATCAAATTATCTTAAAAAAATATGAACCAGCTTGTATTTTCTGTGGAAATGCTAGAGACATTACAAATTACAAAGGAAAAAATATATGTAATGAATGTCTTGAAGAATTAAGTAAGGAAAAATAATATTATCTTTACAATTAGAAAAAGTATTTCAACCCATTAATTGGGTTTTAATATAAAATGAGGGTTGCCTATTTTTAGGTAATCCTTGTTTTAATTTTCAGGATAAATAAAAATTAGTAACGAATTACATGAATAATACATAATATATACTATCCTATACAATATATGTAACACAGGGGGGTATACAATGAGAGACTGTTCGTTAATAATAATAATACTATTACTACTATTTTGTTGCTGTCCATTCTTCGGCATATGGTGGTGGCTAATTATACTAATTTTATTGTTTGACTTTGATGAGGACTGTGACTGTAGAAGACGTCGCGACCGTTGCTGTTGCTAATATAAAAAGAAGGGTGAAACTCACTCTTCTTTTTCATTTATAGCCCCATCTCCATGAAGAAAAATAATTAACTCCATTTCTTCATTTTTTCATTTTGCTTTTTAGGCATAATCAAAGTAGATAATAAATGCTCTTTTGAAGTTTTATGATAATTTGCTTTCCCATCATATTGTAGCTATTTTGCCAAAAGAAAATAATTCCTAAAGCCAATAAGATATCCAATAAACTGTAAATTAATATTTTTATTTTATTCATTTAACACTTTCTCCACTCCATAAAATACCAACATGGTTCGCGAAAAAGTATCCATTTCCAGAAACTATTTTTTTTATTTTTAATTTGGAATCCTTCTTTTGTATAAAGATGAATGGCATTCTTATTTTTAGTAGAAACAAATAAAGTTAATTTGCTTTCTTGTTCAATAAAATCTTGTGCCCAATTTATAAGCACTTTTCCTATACCCTTTCCACGATAATTTTTATCTACTGCAATATGATCAATATACCATTCCCCTTTTTTTACAGAATGATTTAAGACTAACAGTCCAGCAATAAGTTTAATCACATTTCTATGTCCATACTGTTTAGATAAAGATATATAATCAAACTTTAACCCTTTTTCTTTTTTATTTGATTTTTTCTTTATTAACATGGTAGCACAAATGTTATGGTTATCTTTAATTACTACCTGTTTTGCATTATGTGAATCGTACGGAATCTCCCAAAAATGATTTATCAGAGAAAGATAGTTAATTTCATCAAGATTAACAAGCGAAGTAAATTTTGATTGAAAAGCATTTATGACTAAAGATTTAATCTTCTCATCTTGATAAATATTACAGTATTTTACCTCCATATAATTCATGTTTACACATCCTTTAACTGAACTTTTATTTGTATTTCATAAACAAGAGCCTTTGCATGAAAGATAGATGAGTAGGATTTCTCAATTAGAATTACAGGATTATGATGAGTAAAAGCAGAATTCTTAATATAACACTCTAAGTGATCTAAAGCTTTTTCTATATCTCTTTTTTCATATATAAGAAAATTCCTACATAAATATTCTCCTTCTTCTAAATTTATAATTTCTTTATTTTCACTTTCAATGTATACAGCTAATTCTTTCTCGTCATATAAATAAATTAAATCACTGTTAAAGAATGAAGAAAATTCCTTAGATTTTCTTTTCAATTTATTCAAATCTATATCTTCTGATTCACCTAATATATCTCTTTTGCGAAGATAGCGTTTAGGAAAATATTGAATCTGAAAGTTATTCATATTATCCTTTAAATTCTGCTGATTAGCTAATATTTGTTGGGTTTTCTCTTTTACAAGAGTTAGCTGTTCTATTTGTTTCTGTATTTTTTGTAATGATTCTTCTAAAAGTAATTCAAATTGTTTTGGAGTATAATCATTATTCGCTTCATAAATCTTCTGAACAGGTATTTGCAGACTTCTTAAGAGTAGTATTTGTGAAAGTTGATATATTTCATTGATTCCATACATTCTGTAACCGTTATTGTCAATATAAGCAGGTGAAAATACCCCCTTTTTTTCAAAATATCGCAGTTGGTGAACAGATACTTTCATTAGCTTAGCTAATTCGCTAATTTTTAGATAATTTTCCATGATTATAATCCTTTCTTGTGTAGTAAATTTATTATATACCTTAGGTCAATGCTAAGGTCAATAGAAATCATAGTAACACTTTTTCTGATTATGAAGAAATAGTTAATATGTAGGAATATTTATACTTAAAGATAATGAATAAAAATCTTATAGATATTTATTCATTATCTTTAAGTATAAAAAACAACAACGTAGTATGTCATCATACTACGTTGTCATAATCATTTGTATAATATTATGGGTAGAATCTAATTCTATATTTAATTTTTAGATATGTGACTATTTCTGAAAAAAGTTGTGAGAAATTTCCTTTATTTCATTTTGATTTTTTACATTTTTATATGGAAGCCAGTACTTTGGAAAAAGATTTTTATATAATGGCGTATTAAATCTATCATCTATTAATAATATTATTCCTCTATCATCATCTGTTCTAATTACCCTTCCTACTGCTTGAATTACTTTATTCATTCCTGGAAAAGTATAGGCATAATGAAATCCATTCTTATTTTTATTATTAAAATGCTTATTTATTAAATCTCTTTCTAAACAAATTTGAGGTAATCCTACACCTATTATTGCCGTTCCAATAAGTTTATCTCCTTTTAGGTCTATACCTTCTGAAAAAACTCCACCTAAAACACAAAATCCAATAACATTATTCTCATCAAAATTTCTTAAAAAGCTTTCCCTATCCATTTCTGTCATGCCATAATTCTGAAGTTTAATATTGAAACAATTATATTTTTTAATAAATCTACTATATATTTCTTCCATATAACTATAGGACGGGAAAAATATTATATAATTACCAGATTTAGATGATATTAAGCTGTAGATATACTCTACTATAGAATCATAGCTATATTTCCTATACTGATATTTGGTTGAGATTTTATCAGCAACTATTATTTCTCTGTTTTCTAGATCAAAAGGTGATGGTAGAGTTAAATTATAATCTCCTTCACTAGAACCTAACATTTCCTTATAATAATTCATAGGTGAGAATGTTGCAGAAAAGAAAATAGTAGATATAGATTTCCCAATGACATCTTTAATTAAATTACAAGGATTTATGCAAAATAGCTTTATGATTAAATTATTTCCTAACTTTTCACCATAACAAATATAATTCTCATCAAAGACTTCACTAATTCTGTAAAAAGCTAATAATTTAAAATATAAATCTAACAATTCATCTCTATAAGAATTCTTATTATTAGATAAGTAAAATTCACAACTATTTATTAAAACTCTAATATGATTAATAAAGTCATTGGGTTTTTCTTCTAATATATAATAATTGTCTTCTTCACTGTATTTCCTTATTTCTATCATAAATTTATTAATTTTATCTAGAGATTTATATATTGTACTATCTAAGTTTTTAAAATTTTTTTTAAACTCCAATATTTCATCTTTATCTATAGTAGCTGAGTACATTTCTCTTGCTCTATCAACTAAATTGTGCGCCTCATCTACTAAGAATATATTATTATTTTTACTTTCATTAAAATAAGTTTTTAATGAAACTTGCATATCGAAAACGTAATTATAATCGCATATAATAAAATCACAATAGGATATTAAATCTAAAGAGGTTTCAAAAGGACAAACTTTATATTCTTTACTATATTTCGTTATAATTTCTTTATTTATATAAGTTTCATTATTTATTATTTCAAAGATACAATCATTAACTCTATCAAAGTGCCCTTTAGCATATTCACAAAAATCGCTATTACAGATGCAATTATCTTTAAAGCATACTTTTTCTTTCGCAGTAATTGTTAGTGTCTTTAATTTCAATCCCTTTTCCTTAAGTAAATTAATAGTTTTTTCGCCTATAAGTTTTGTGCTGCCTTTTGCAGTTAAGTAAAATATTTTATTTCCTAAATCTTCACCTAATATTTTAATAGAAGGAAATATTGTTGATATGGTCTTTCCTATTCCAGTAGGTGCTTCTAAGTATAAGTTTTTTTTCTGTTTAATAGTTTTATAAACTGTTACTGCAAGCTCTCTTTGATTAGGTCTATATTCATTAAATGGGAATTGTAAACTATCAATAGAACTATTTCTTTCCGTAATCCAATTATGATTTAATAATAACCATTGATAATATTTATTTACAGTCTCATAAAAAAATTCTTCAAGTTCATCAAAACTATAATTTGTAATAAATTCTTTAATATCATAACTTTCTGTATTAACATACATAACTGTTATATTGATAGCCTCAAGGTTATTAGTAAATACGTACATATATCCATAAAGTTTAGCTTGTGCACTATGAATTAAGTTTTCATTAGTAATATCAGATAACTGCCGTTTAGTACTTTTTATTTCCAGTACATTTGTAATTTCCTGGGAAATTATTAATCCATCTATCCTTCCTTCTAAAGTTAAATCAAAATCTTTAATTTTAAAAGTTTCTTTTATGGATACCTCTTTTTCAAATTTTGTATTGTCATTATCTTCATATTTTTTATTTAATTGTTGTTGGATTTTCTGATGGATTTTTGTACCTTCTAATGCCCTTCCATGGCTTATATACTCATTAGTTAAATCTCCATATCTGTATATGAATTCCACTAAATTTCTAACGGAAATTCTAGCTTGTTTATTCATTTCTATACCTCGTTATAATTAGTTAATAAATTTTACTATATGATTTTTATAAAAATAAAGAGAATAAATAATGATCTTCTCTCTAAAATAAAGTAATAAAATCAATTTATTATAGTTTTAAATATTATAACATATTTTACTATTAACCTTTCTTTTTATTAATTATGGCAAATTTAATTCTAAATATATATGGGGAAAAAGTTTTATTATATACAATACCAATTACTTACATGGGAAATTATAGTATAATATTTTTAAGGATTTATACACTAGGAGGAATTAAATGTTAAGCAAAAATTTTACCTTCATTACTAAAGATTCATTAAAGATGAACATGTATAAATGGGAGCCAAAGGATAAGGATTCAGTTAAAGGAATTATTAATATTGCCCACGGAATGGCTGAATCTGGAATAAGATATGAAAGATTTGCAAAAACGTTAGTAGATAATGGATTTATAGTTTATGCTGGTGAGCATAGAGGTCATGGATTGACTTGTAGTAATATTGAAGATTTAGGATATATATGTGATAATGATGGTTTTCACACCATGGTTGAAGATTTAAAGGAAATAAATAATTTTATAAAAGAAGAAAATCTCAATTTACCAATAATAATTATGGGACATAGTATGGGGTCTTTTTTAGCTCAAAGATATATAGAAGAATATGGGGATACTGTTAACGGCGCAATTATTTCAGGAACTAATGGAAATCCTGGCTTAATATTAAATTTTGGTATTTTTATATCTAGTATTGAAATGCGTATTCGTGGAAGAAAAGCAAAAAGTAAACTTTTAGATGGAATGATATTTGGAACTTATAATAAGAGAATACATAAAAATAAAACAAAAGTAGATTGGCTTACAAGAGATGAAGAAGAAGTGGAGAAATTTATAAATGACCCTTATTGTGGAACTGTTTTTACAACTTCTTTTTTTTATGATTTAATGAAAGGGCTAAAGATAATTCATAAAGAAGAAAATTTAAATAAAATTCCTAAGAACTTACCTATACTCATTTTTTCTGGCGATGCTGATCCTGTTGGGAGATATCAAAAAGGAGTAGAAAATTTAATTAATTTATATAAGCGTTTAGGCATTAAAAATCTTCATTATAAAATCTATAAAGATGGAAGGCATGAAATGTTAAATGAAATAAATAAAGATGAAGTATTCGAAGATATCATAAACTGGTTAAATTTAGTGATTCTATAGTATCTTAAAATATAATAAATATTAAGGAGTAAATTTAATTATGAAGTGTCCCTATTGTAAAAATGAAATGTATCCAGGAAATATTGAAGCTGATGGAAGAAGGAATTTAATATGGGTAGATTCGACTCATAAAAGAAGTATTCTCTCTAAACTTAAGGGTACAGATTGTATTATTTTAGATGAGACAGACTTTTTTACTAGATGTAAAGTTAGTGCATACTACTGCGATAAATGTAAAAAAATAATTATAGATACAACACACTCTTTAATAAGATAATTAACCTTTTCTTTATAATAAGATTTAAATTATCTATAAGATTACGTGAAATTAAAAAAGGTATATAATTCAAATTTATTTTTCTAAATTATATACCTTCTAATTTTATATTTTATTAGATTTTACAAGATTAACTTTTACAATGATCTTTTTAATCATCTTCTCTTAAAATATTTATATTTTTTCCTTGAAGAATTTTATTCATGTTTCTTATTGAGCACATTTTACCGCACATAGTGCAACTATCTTCATGTTCAGGCATGGATTCACGCCTATATCTTCTAGGTTTTTCTTCATCAATAGCTAGATTGAACATTTCTTCCCAATCCAACGCCTGTCTTGCTTTGCTCATTTTATAATCTATATCTTTTGCACCTTTTACATTTTTAGCTATATCAGCAGCATGAGCGGCTATTTTAGAAGCAATTATCCCCTCTTTCATATCTTCTAAGTTTGGAAGTCTTAAATGCTCTGATGGAGTTACATAACATAAAAAGTCGGCTCCATAAGTAGCTGCAATAGCACCACCAATAGCACTTGTAATATGATCATAACCTGGTGCTATATCCGTAACTAATGGTCCTAATACATAGAAAGGTGCTCCATGGCAAAGTTTCTTCTCAAGTAACATATTAGCTTCTATTTCATTAATAGCCATATGACCTGGCCCTTCAATTATAACTTGTACATTTCTCTCCCATGCTCTTAAAGTAAGTTCTCCTAATATCATAAGTTCTTTTATTTGACAGGCATCAGTAGCATCATTTATAGAGCCTGGTCTGCAAGCGTCGCCTAAACTTAATGTTAAATCATATTTTTCGCAAATGTCTAGTAATCTATCAAAATGCTCATAAAATGGATTTTCCTTGTTATTTAATTCCATCCAGGCAAATAGTAATGATCCACCTCTTGAAACTATATTAGTAAGTCTTTTATTTCGTTTAAAAGTATTTATAGTCTCTCTATTTAATCCCGCATGGATAGTAACAAAATCTACTCCATCCATAGCATGTTTTTCAACTACATCGAAAAACTCATCTACAGTTATATCTTTGAGTTCTTTATCATAAAATCCCACTACATCGTACATTGGAACAGTACCAATCATTGCAGGTGACATATCTATTAGTTTTTTTCTAAAATCATAAGTTTTGCCATAATTACTTAAATCCATTATAGCTTCTGCTTTCATTTCTAATGCTATTTTGACTTTTTCAAGTTCTGCTTCAATATTAGCACAATCCTTTGATATACCTAGATTTACATTAATTTTCGTTCTAAGACCTTGTCCAACACCTTCTGGTGACAAGCTCTTATGATTCTTATTTGCAGGTATTGCTATTTTACCCTCTGCAACTAAAATTCTTAACTGTTCTATATCTATGTTTTCCTTTTCTGCAACAATCTTCATTTCCTTTGTTATAATGTGCTTTTTAGCAGCATCCATTTGAGTTGTGTAATTCATAGTTATCCTCCTCATTTATCCCATTTATTATTTTTCTAATATTATTAACTTTAGCTTTTATATTTTCTGTACTAATAAGTTCAGAAATCATAGCAAAACATTTGCCTCCATGGCTTATTACATCCATTAAATTTTCTTCTTTTATGCCACCTATTGTTACAGAGGGTAATTTTATATTTTTTGACACCCATTTTAAATATTCTAACCCTTCTGAATATTCTACATCTTTTTTAGTTGTAGTATTAAATATTGGTCCTACACCTATGTAATCAACCTTCTTTTCTAAAGCTAAAAGAGCTTGATTCTTATTATGGGTAGAAAGTCCAATTATCATATTAGGTGCTATTTTTCTTGCTTCTAGTGAATCCATATCTTCTTGCCCTAGATGTATACCATCAGCTTTTACTGCTAATGCAATATCAATATCATCATTTACAATAAAGGTTACATTATTTTTTTTAGTTAATTCTCTAATAATTTTACATTGATTTAATTTGTAAACTTTGTCTCTATTTTTCTCTCTATATTGAATTATTTTAATACCATTTTCAATCAGTTCTTTAGTTAATTGAATATTATCTCTTCCATTAGAAAAATCCTCTCCTAAAATGGCATAAATACTGTCTTTAAAATAAAACTTTCTATTTGGATAAGTCTTTTCAAGATAATAGGATTTAAACCTTAAAGTCTCATATTTTTTACCATATTCATAGTATCCTAATATTTTTAATAGTTCCTCAATAGTTCTTAGCCCTTCTTGTATTCTTTTAAAATTAGATTTTATTAATGCTTCAATAGTTTCTTTTTTATCTACAGTGGTTCTCAAAGATATAGCAGCACCAATATCATTTATTGAATCTCTATAGGTTATAAGTTCATCACTATCAAAAGTTTTTCTTACATTATGCCTTAACTCTCTAAGCTCTTTAGTTTTTATTTCATCATTATAGTAGAATCTGCATAGGTCCTCTAATACCCTAATACCTTCAGATGCCCTATTTATATTTGCATCAATAATTCTATATATAGACAAAATACTGCCACCTCCTAAAACAAAATGTTGAAAGGTTATTATTTTTAATGTACTTTTATCTAAATTAAAAAAGCTTGCCAAAGGCAAGCTTAAAAATACATATAAAAGTGCATTTATTCTGCTTCCCTACGGTGGTATTAACCACATCAGGTTCAAGGGTTAGGCAAAATCTGCCCTCTCAGCCATAAGGCACCCCTAGCAATAAGGTTATTTAATTCTTTAATTTCATTATAACAATATTTAATATTTTTGCAACATATATCTAAAAATAATCAAATTATGAATTCGATTATATATTAGACTTATAAAATCTTTATATAACTAATATTTATATATCCTCCGCTGTTACCATAATATATAGAATACCAACCATTAGATTTTTTGTATAACTTAACTTTATCATTCTTTTTTAATTGTCCAATTACTGAATAATTTATACCAGGTCCACTTCTTACATTTAAAATATCAGCAGTGATTTGTGCTATTTTATCTTTAATAGAATAGTCATCAGTAGTTGGAATGGTTTCTTTATTATCATCAATACCAGTTAACGCTTTAAATATGCTTTTAGCTACGGTATATGGTCCAAGTTTCTGCCATAAATTCATATCATTTTTATTATCTACGAATGCGACTTCTGGTAATATGCAAGCCATATTAGTTTCTCTAGGAACGTATAAGCTTTTATTTTCTTTTACTCCTCTATTTCTAAGTCCTAAATTGGATATGGCATCTACTACTGCCTTAGCACAACTTGAAGCTAGTCCAGAATTTGAAAATACATATACTTCTGTGCCATAACCATTTCCATCAGAGGAGTTATGATGCATGCATATATGAAGTTTCGGTTTATAATTATTAGCTCTATTTACTTCTAGTACTAGCCTATCATTTACAGATAAATCTTCATCATATGGTGTTACATCATATATTGTTAAGTTGTATTTATTACATAGTTTAACAAATTCCTTAGTTATTGATTTATTTAATTCAGCTTCAATCTTATATCCTACAGCCCCAAGATCTGTTTTAGTGCAATGTCCTGCAGATATCGTTAGTGTATCACCTTTATTTATCAGTGCCATAATATTATCACCTCAATTATATATATGCATATAAAAGGATTATCAATATATGAAGTATGATTTTATTTTTAAGAAATATGATGGCAACTGTATTTTGTATTAATCAAATTCATAAGTTTCTATAATAGCTCTTCTATTATAGATTTTTCACTAATAAATCAATAGTTATGATAAATAAAGAATGTAAATTATCGCATAAACCAATGTATTATTTTATTAAGAAAAAAACGTTCTACTGTAACTACAAGTATGCAAGAAACTATAAAACAACTAAGCTTAAATTCTGACATTCTATCTTCAAAATATTCTCCTCGTAAAAGTGAAAAGAAATCTGGTGTAAAGGAATACCTAATACTTTCATTTAAATCATCAGTATCATTAAATATTAACTTAAATATAGCTTTATAAATTGGTATATTTATTAATATAAGTATAAAAATAAGCATGTATATATGTCACCTCTTAAATTTTACTATATACCTATTATTGTAGAAATATCTTATTTATTAATATATGGATTATATTATAACTAAAAAATAGTTAGTAATTATTAATCAAATTGAAAACCCAGTGCTATAAAGGAGCATTGGGTTTTTAATTTAAATACAATATAATTTTATGTTTTAAGCTTTAAGTAGGCTTTCAAAAACTTCCGCTGCATAGTAGGAACTTCTTACTAATGGTCCACTAGCCACAAATTTGAAGCCTAAATCTTTACCGATAGTTTCATATTCTTTAAAAGTATTAGGATGAATATATTCTACAACATCTATATGTTCTTTTGATGGCATTAAATACTGTCCTATAGTTAATATATCGCAATCTACTTTCTTTAAATCCTTCATTAACTCTATAACCTCTTCTTCACTTTCACCTAATCCTACCATAAATCCAGATTTGGTTAAAATATTTGGATTTAGCATTTTTACGTTTTGTAAAAGCTCTAGAGATCTTTTATAAATTGCCATAGGACGAACTTTATTATATAAATTTTTTACAGTTTCAATATTATGATTAATTATTTCAGGATTAGAATTCACTACTGTTTTCAATGCCTCAATGTCGCCTTTAAAATCAGGTATTAACACCTCTGTTGTAACTTTTCTATCTAGCTTTTTTATTTCTTTTACAGTTTTTGTAAAATGATTAGCCCCGCCATCAAGTAAATCATCCCTTGTAACTGAAGTAATTACTACATGTTTTAGGTTCATTTCTTTTACAGTTTGTGCTAAATTATATGGCTCCATCGGATCAACTTTTTCTGGGGCATCTTTTGTAACCTTACAAAACTTACAATTTCTAGTGCAATTTTTACCCAAAATCATAAATGCTGCTGTACATTTATTATAACATTCTCCATGATTAGGGCATCCTGCTTCTTCACAAACTGTATTTAATTTATATTGGCTTAGCAAAGAACTAACCTTATTGATATTTTTACCACTTTGTAATTTTACCTTTAACCATTCTGGTTTTCTTAAATATGTCATTAACCCACCTCTATTTCATATACTCCCTTTTAACTTTAAGTTATATATCATAATTACTTATATATAAATTATAACATCAATTTAAAAGAAAAATTGTAATATTATAGTAAAATAATATATTTTTCCTCGTATTGCATTCTATATATAGCATGTTTATGCATATTAAATATTTTAAAAGTTCATTTATTAATAAATATTTTTGATATTTAAAATAAATTTTAGGCTAGGTGTTTTTGAAATATATTCTTTAAAAGTTTGCAGCCTCTTATACTTCAATATTTATACCTATTTATATGATTTATTTACTTGAAAGTCGACATATAGATATTTTTTATAGATTAAAAATACCTATTAAAGTCTTATACTTTACTATTTATTTATAATATTGTAAAATATTAGAAACAGGTGTTAACAAATATGAAATACGTACTTTATGTATTATCTAAAGGGGGATGCTATGGAATTAATAGTAATAAATTTTATCTAGTGAATTTAATTTAATGGTATTAAGGGAGGAAATTTATTATGGTCAAAAAGGGTTTTTTTAAAAAAATAATTTCATTAACTACACTAGTATTAACTGTTTTACTATGTTCTTTCATCAATGTTTCAGCAAAAAATTTAACAGATGTATCTCTTCAAGGATATCCAGCATATGAAGTTATACCTTTAAAAGTAGACATTAAATCACTTAAAGGACCTGCTGGACCTATAGGTTTGCTAAATGGTACTTTCGATTTTAAAGCTAATTTTAAAGATTTTAATGGAAATGAACCTTACTTAACTTCGAATTCATCCTATACTACAAAATATTTATGGAATTTTGGTGATGGAAACACTAGTGAAAGTGATTCACCAAGACACACTTATGCAAGACCTGGAAGATATACTGTAAAAGTTAGTATAAAATGTTCACCTCTGCAAACGAGACCTTGGGAACATCTTAATACAATATTTTATAGTGGAGAAGGAACAGAAATTATTGAAGTAAGATAATTTGTCTAATCTTTATAGGTACTTCTATGGAAGTTGAGATAAAAATAAATGAGATATATACCACTACTAAAATCATCATCTGTACAATAGGAACACAGAATAAAGATTTAGTCACACTAAAAAATTATCATTAGATAGTATTAAATTGATAACAGCCTTGATGAACAGAAAAGTCATCAAGGCTGTTATTTTTTATCTATAAAAAGACTATCTATCCTAACGCCACATCAAGAACCATCATAATAAGAAAGCCAACCATTACTCCTATAGTTCCTGAATGTGAATGCTCTCCTAGATGAGCTTCAGGTATCAATTCTTCCACTACCACATATATCATAGCACCTGCTGCAAAGGATAGAAACCAAGGCATAATTCCTTGAATTGAACCAACTAACAATACTCCAATAATTCCAGCTATAGGTTCCACTATGCCTGACAATGCTCCATATATAAAAGCTTTTGTATTTGATAATCCTTCTTTTTTAAGTGGCAATGATATAGCCGCTCCTTCTGGGAAGTTTTGAAGTGCCATTCCAATTGCAAGAGCTGATGCTGATGCAATGCTAACTGTAGAATGTCCACTTCCTGCAAGTCCAAAAGCAAGCCCAACAGCTAATCCCTCTGGAATATTGTGTAGAGTTACTGCAAATACAAGCATTGTGGTACGTTTTAAAGATGACGGAAGTCCCTCTGGATGATCGCTATCTAAGTGAAGATGTGGTAATAAATTATCAAGTAAAAGTAAAAATAATCCACCGATAACAAAACCGCCTGCAGCTGGTATCCAACCAATCATTCCTTGTTCTTCTGCCATTTCTATAGAAGGAATAATAAGAGACCATACTGATGCTGCTATCATTACCCCTGCTGCAAAGCCTAAAAATATACGTTGCAAATTTGGCTTTATTTCTCCTCTAAAAAGAAATACCATTGCAGCACCTAAGGCTGTTGCTAAGAAAGTAAATCCTGTCCCTATGGCCGCAAGTGCAACCGGACTTAATGTATTCATAAATGTATTCATAAATGTCACCTCCAAGTAAATTCAAAATGTAATATAATCATCATTTATAACAAATTAATATTCTTAGTAATTATAAAACTCTTAGTAATTCTATTAAACTACTATTTTCCACTGTTAAGTATATAATCAAATAAATATACTTAAACGATATTGATTATCAATTAATATTATATACCCTTAAATAATTTATATCAATACATAATATTAAATTAGCTTACATAAAACGCCAAAAATCTTCCTTTTACAAGCTATTAAAATTCCACCTTGTAGTGTAGGTCTACAATTATCCTTGGAAACTAGCTTATAATATCTTCTAAATAATCTTCTATCTCCTTATAGCTATTTACTTCTAGGAAATCTCCATTATCTTTTTCTACATCTACATTATTTTCTTGTCTGTTAAACCAAACAGCTTGTATTCCAGCATTTTGTGCTCCTATTACATCATACTTAAAACTATTTCCTATATACCATACCTGATTATTATCCAAACCTAATTTTTTTAATGCCAATTGAAAAATTCTTTTATCTGGCTTTCTAAAACCATATTCACTGGTTGATATAACAAATTCAAATCTACTAGGGTTTATTTCATAACGTCTTAATTCTTCCTTAATAGCTTCTTCTGAAAAAGTAGAGTTACTTAAGATAGCTTTTTTAATATTATTTTGTTCTAAGTAGTTAAGAAATTCTAAAACTCCTTCCATTACTTTTCCTCTAAAAGCTTCTTTATTAAATATGTTCTCTATTTCTAGTGGAGTTAAATCAAAATAAATATTATGCATCTCATAAAGAAACCTTTGAAAACTTCTCATATTATATTCAATACCAGTAGTTTCTCTTCCGTCGTTAAAAATTCTCCCCATTTCTATAGCATACTCTTGTATCTCTTCTGCTGTCACCTTATCAGGATTGTTTGCTTTTTCTAATAACTTCCTTGTTCCCTCTAAAGGATTATTTTTTATATACTCAATAATTGTATCTCCTGCATCAAATAATATAGCTTTAGGTTTATTCATTTTTTATTCCTCCTATGGACAAAGGTTAAATAAGTAAATAGATGGCTAGTAGGAAATGATCAAGGTTTTACTTATAGTAATATTTTACCACATAATATTACTGCAACGAAGTTCAACTATTTTAAATTTCTTTCTATCATTACTATCGCTAATAAAGTATAGTGATAAAATTACCAACTTCTTAAAACAAAACCAAATAAAAAATGAAATGTGTAGCAATTCGTTACACATTTCATTTTTATCTCACAGAAAATCTATTTATTTATCATTCGATATATTTTCATTCTTTCATAAACTAATTCTATCTTATAAAGTTCGTAAATACTTTACGTTCCTTCTTATTTTCTTCTACATTTTCTTTACCAGCCTCAATAACTTTCATAAGCCATGTCATATTTTTACCTAAGACTCTCATAATTTGCATTCCTTCTTCATCCTGAGTTGCTTCACCTGGAACTGTACCATAAACTACATTCCAATAATTTGATGTAGGCATTACCATTTCTGAATAGTTAATGTAATTATTTAATTGATTAAATGCTGGAACTCCTCCAGATCTTCTTACAGCAGCTACACTAGTGCCCACTTTATGTCTAAACATTCCTCCATTTGCAGAGGCTACATAAAATGCACGGTCTAAAAATGATTTCATAGTTCCTGCTATAGCTGAGTAGTATACAGGAGATGCCAAAATAATTCCATCAGCCTCTTTCATTTTTTGAATCCACTCATTAACTTCATCATTTTCAATAACACATTTTTCATTTCTGTTCCTACCGCATCCATTACATGCCAAACATCCTTGTATTAATTTGTTTCCCACATGAACAATCTCTAATTCTATGTTTTCTTTTTCTAATTCTGTTCCTACAGCTTTTATTGCCTCATAAGTATTTCCATTCTTTTTAGGACTTCCATTAAAAGCAACTACTTTCATAATATTACCCCCATACAATTTATATCTTTAATGATGTTATTATATGCCTTCATAATCTAATTAACAAGTACGCACTTTTCTGTTAGTAACTTACCTTTAGGGAACATTTATTATTATGGACTTTAGTTTATTGAGCGCGTAAACCTGCAAAACATAAAACCTGCTACTATGCTGAAGTTTTAATTCTTGTGAGTTTCTAATGTTATACTCTTTTTCATCTTTAATTTCAATATATAATTATGCCTAGTCTAAGTCCATACATCTAGATGAATATATAAAGACTATAAAATATTATAGATAGGTCATTTTTAATTATAAAACCATCATCTCTGCAAATTCTGTATAATGACTACATATTAACGTAATTCCATGCTGCTGCATATTCATTTTGTTCAAACTCAGCATTATTAGGAATACTTATACAAACGCTCGTACGCATTTTCTTTTCGCCAGCCATTTGCTTGAAAAACTTAGTATAGTTAAGACTATAATTGACTGATTATTCAAATAAGTGTATAGTAATTCGCGAGTCGAAATGTTATGTACAGGAGTTGAATATATGAGTATTTATGATGATACTTTAATAGAGAATATTGAGGTATTACTAAGAAGAGTCTGCTTTATTATTAAGAAAAGAGGAAGAAGAATTTTAGATGATTATAATATAACTCCAGCACAGTTTGATGCACTGCAATATCTTATATGTAATGGAGAATTAACAATAAGCGAATTAAGCTCTAAACTTTATCAAGTGCCCAGTACTACTACAGATTTAATTGATAGAATGGAAAAAAATTTATTAGTTGAAAGAATAAAGGACCCTCGTGATAGACGAATTGTACGAATTAAAGTTTTAGATAAAGGTCATAAGGTTTTAGAAAATGTATTAATTGAAAGATGTAAGTTTTTAGATAATTCTTTGAAAGGAGTTTGTGACGAAGATAAATTAGAATTTACCAAATACTTAAAAATACTTTTTGATGCTAATAACAATCAAGAATAAATATAAGTCTTTTAAAGATATATTATACAGTTGACATAAAGGCTCACAGTATTGTTATAATATAAATATAATTCTAATTTATAAGCTTTTTCACAATAACACTTTTTCTAATTATAAGGAAATAGTTAATATATCGAAATGGTTATACTTAAAGGTAATGAATAAAAAATTTTTATGTCTTTATTTTAAGTATCTAAAAAACAACAACATAGTATGTTACTTTATTTTTTCATCATACTACGTTGTCACAACTATTTATGGTAATTGAATTTCAAAGCTTTGTTTTTTATATTTGTAACAATTGACTTATACTGCCCATTCCTAAGAAATTCCCAACAGCATTTCATGTTCTTATGTCTTTGAATTGCACTTTGATTATACTAAGTTGTTTTCAGTTGCATGGAATGTACAGATACTTTGAAAGACTCATTTCCCGGCATTGAACCCGAAAGAATCTCTAAGGTTTCAAACCCCATTGCCTCATATAAGCGTAAGGCAGGCTTATTTCCTACCAAAACCTCTAACATAAGTGGCCTACAGGTCGTATTTTTAATGACATGTTTAACTAAACTTTTTCCGATGCCCTGTCTCATAGCACTAGGATCGACATAAATCCACGCAATTTCATCTTCTGAATATGCTACAAATCCTACTACACTATCATTTAATTGACCAACTACCAATGTATAATCAAATAATCCTTCGTCAATGGCAGCCTGAGCAAGTGGTATAAATGCATCCTCCAACCCAGCAAATTTAAGTTCTATTTTTCTAGCGCAGTCATGTATTTCCCCGATACGTGGCCAATCTTGAGTTTTATACTCTCTTATAATAATATTTGACATAACAAATACCTCCACTCGTCTCTAGATAATTTTTAGAAAAAATCGTTAATATTTATAATAGTGCACAGCATTTATAATTAATTTTCCGATTTTCTATTGTCATTCATATTCCAATGCAGTTCTTCTATAGAGTCAATTATTTCTTGTGTCAAAACTGAAACCCCTATGGTCTCAAATAGATTTTTTATAAATAATAAAATATTTTTATTGTGGTGGACCACACCTAGAACATGGAGTGTATCCTCTATTCATTGCATTTTCTAAAGTAATTTCTATTTTACTTCTTGATAAGTATCCGCATCCATCTGAATGATATTTTTCTCCAGTTTTAGTTATGTATACAACAGTGCTTATATCATCATTTACTATTTCAGACTCTAATTCTACTTCAGATTCTATAACATTACTATTTTCACTAACATTATTATTTGCAATAGATTCTTCTAATTGTTTCTTTTCTTCTGCGTCTCTTCTTACTTTCTCTTCCGCTTCTTTTCTAGCTTGTTCTTCTTTTGCTTTTTGCGCCTTTAATTCTGCTTCTTTTTTTTGTTGTTCTTCTCTTTTAGTTTTCTCTTCAGCTATTCTTTTTGCTTCCTCTTTCTCATCTTTAGAGTTTTCTTCTAATGATTTTTCATCTGTTAAAATAGAGTTCTTATTACTGGTTATTTGTTGTATTTTTTTAGTAGGTTCATTAGAAGTTTCAAATTCAGTAGCTATTCCTCCAATTCCAGTAAGAACTGTACATAATAAAAATGTACTAATTATTCCTTTAAGCATTATATTTCGAGATTTAAATTTGTTACTTTTCTTAAATAAAAATATTAAATAAGCTAGTGGTACTATTGTTAATAATAGAGAAGCAATTTTAGGTGATATTGCCATAGTAATAGATAAAAATATAAAAAATACTATAAATCCCTTAATAGTACTATTATTCTTCATAAACTCTCCTCCTTTCATGATAATATTCTACAATTATCTAGTTTTTCCTTTTATAAACAATAAGGAAATTCTTATTCTAATATAAGAACTGTCTAAAATTATTGTAATAATAGATCAAAACAGCTTTCTTTAATTAAGTCTTAAAGATGAATTTTATATTTTGGTGTAAGTTGTAATTTGGTAATAAATTAAATTACACTTTTTTATTCTCATTGACATATACAGTTTTACGATATACAGTATAACTGTATAGTTATACTGTATAGTTATATTGTATAAAAAATGGAGGATAAAAATGAATTTAACAAAGTTTTTACCATTAACAGAAACTACATTTTATATTATGCTTGCATTGAAAGAACCAGCACATGGATACAGTGTAATGCAAAAGGTGGAGAAATTGAGTGATGGCAAGGTTAGAATTGCCGCAGGAACTATGTACGGTGCTCTTGATAACCTAACAAAGCAAAAATTGATTGAATCAGTAAAATCAGAAGATGCTCGAAGAAAGGTTTACAAACTTACTGATGCCGGACATGAGGTCTTAAAGCTTGAGATAATGAGATTAAGACATATTATTAAAATAGCAGAAGAATTTGGTTTCTAGGAGGAAATGAAGATGAGACAACTTAAAGTCTTTACCAATTTTCAACAGGAAGAGCAATATCTAAATCATATGGCACAAAAAGGATTTGAGTTTGTAAGGCACTCTACTTTTGGAATATATCATTTTAAAAAAGCTAATCCAAAGATTAGTTCTTACAAGGTGGATTATCGTATTTTTTATAAAAAATCAAATTTCCTAGATTATATTTCTATGTTTGAAGATAGTGGCTGGAAACATATTTACGGAACACAAGGGTCCGGTCAGCAATATTTTTTAAAATTATCAAAGGAAGCTACATCTGATATATTTTCAGACGAGAAATCAAGGGCAGATCGGTATGTCCGTCTACAACATAGATGCTTAGAATGGTTCATTTGCATAATAGTTGTAACATTGGTAAGTACTAATTTTAATTTATCTGAGCTTTTCTTTTTAACACCCGGTCTTTGGGAAAGACAAGGAGCAGAATTTTGGAAGGCTTTCTGGTTTGAATTTCCATTTATGCTTATGAGAGTTCTTCCAATTACTCTTTGTATAATTGGTACTGTTTTAAACGGATATTGGGCAAGAAAAGCAAAAAAAGCATATGAGGATTTTTTATCAAATAAGGAAATTTAATTGAGAGGTGTATATTAAATTGAAAAAGAAAAACTTCCTATTATTATTTACATTTATATTTATTATAATGTCACTGTTTTCTGGCTGCAAAAAAGAAACAAAATTAGCAGAAAATATGGAACAATATATTACAGGAATTGATTCTATTACAATGCCAGACAACATCAAAATTGTAGGACTTGGAGAAGCTACCCATGGCAATGCAGAGTTTCAAATATTAAAAAAAGAAGTCTTTGAAGCATTAGTGAAGAATAATGGTTGCAGGATTTTTGCTATTGAAGGAGATTTTGGTGGATGTCAAAAAGTCAATAATTATGTTCTAAATGGAGAAGGAACTGCAAAAGAAGCAGTTTCTCAAATTGGATTTGGTATCTATATAACAGAGGAAATGGTTGACTTGATTCAATGGATACATGATTATAACAAGAATTTGAACGAATCACAAAAAATCAAGTTTTATGGCTTTGATATGCAAAGATATGATAATAATAAAGAAGGATTGTTATCATATATTGAAAAAATAAACCTAGATATGGTAAGCAAGTATAAAGATTTACTAGTAGACTTAAATGACGATACTGTATATACGCAAGATCCATCAAAAGTGAAAGAAGCATTAAAGAATATAGAAAATTTAATATCTGAAATGGAATTAAATAAGAATATATATATAAAAGCAACAAATGAAAAAGAGTATTCTTTAGCACTTCAGTTTGCTCAATCCATAAAAGAAAATGCCACTTTACGTGATGGGAAGGTTAATTACTCACAGATGAGAGATGAATATATGAGCAATAAAGTGAAATGGATACTAGAACATGAAGGAAGTGACATGATATTTATTAACGGTCATAACGGACATATTGAAAAATCTTCAGCTTCACCTATCTATACTTCTATGGGCAATCATTTGGCTGATGAATTTGGCGATGCTTATTATGCAATTGGAACAGATTTTTATAATAGCACTTTTACAGCAGTTACATCAAATGATGAAGTTAAAAACTTTACTCTTACAAATCAAAATGAACTTGTGGGGCAATTTATAGATTTACCTGAAAATGAATACTTTATGGATTTTGAAAAAGCGAAAGCTAATCCGGCTTTAAAAAGCATTATTGAGGAAAAGCAACCAATGGCAAATATCGGTGCTGAATTTAATGATTGGCAAGGAAAATTTAAAAAATTCTACACCTTAAACATGATTCCAAGCAAAGCCTATAATGGAATTATTGTAGTTAAAAATGCAACCCCAAGAACGGTTATAGAAGATTAACCTAATTGTAGATAATTATTTTATCTACAGGACTCTCACACCACCGTTTACCAATCTGATACACGGTGGTTCTTTAAGTTGAATGAATTTTAATATACTGACTAGTTATGTTTTTAGACCTGACTTTGAAAAGAATTAATTTTTGAGTGTTTTATTCCTTATTAATTTCAGCATACTTTTATCATTAACATCTTTATCAATAGTATTCTTTTATAGAAAAAATGAATCTACTGTTTTTGAAAGTCAATACTCATTCATTTCCTATTCTAAATAACCTATTTTTTGCACTTTGCTTTTTGATAGTATCGAATTAATAACAATAATCTAATTTAGTATAAAAAATACAAACCTACTTAGTTAAAAATAGGTTTGTATTTTTGGTGCGGAGAACGGGACTTGAACCCGTACGAGTGTACACTCGCCACCCCCTCAAGATGGTGCGTCTGCCAATTCCGCCATCCCCGCATATATATAATATAAACTTGTATTATAATAATATCATATTTACATTATTATAACAATAATATTTATAGGTTTTTAGTTAATATTGCGTTTTTATATATAAACAAATATAACTTATAAATTTTAAAAAGGCACTAAAAAGTGCCTTTTATTTTAAATCGTATAACTTCTTATAAATTTTATAATTTTTATTTACTTTTTTTACATAACCATCAGTTTCTTTAAATGGAATTAAATGAAGGTTTTTACCATCTTTAGAATATTCTTCATCGTTAAGCCATTTTTGGACATTACCTCTTCCACCATTATAAGCAGCTAAGATTAAGTTAATGTCACCATTAAATTCTTTACTTAAATTATCTAAATACCAACATCCCATTTTTATATTTATTTCAGGTGTATATAAAGCATCATAAGTAATTTCCTTCATGCCACTTTGAGCAGCTATCCAATCAGCAGTATCCGGCATAATTTGCATGAGTCCGTAAGCACCTCTATGAGATAGTGCATCCTTATCAAAGTCGCTTTCTGCTTTAATTACTGCTGCCACCAAATTTGGATCTAAATTATATTCCTTAGAATAAGTGAGTATGTGCTCTTGGTAATTTAAAGGATATATAGTTTTGATGACACTTTTATAGTTAAAAACCATATAAATCATCAAGATAAATATACATAGTTTAATTAATGCTTTAAATTTTTTCATTGTTCCCCCTTACTAATAAATTAAAAATTATATTATCCAATTGTTCTTCTGTATGTGAAAGTGTATCACTATTATCAATAGTATAGGTAGCGTATTTAAGCTTTTCTTTTAACGGCATTTGACTATTAATCCTATTTAATGCATCTTTTTTACTTAGGGAATCCCTTGCCATTACTCTTTTGATTTGAATTTCTTCATTTACTACTATAATTATTACTTCATCCATATATTTATGAAGATTGTTTTCAATTAGTGTAGGAGCATCAACTATACAAAGTTTTTCTCCAGCTTTCACGTACTTCTCTATTTTATCAAAAATTTCTTTTTTAATATAGGGTATTATTATATTTTCTAACTTTTTTTTAAAAATTTCATTAGAAAATATAATATATCCTAATTTTTTTCTATCTAAATTATCATTTTCATCAAAAACTTCTTCACCAAATTCTTTTTTTATTGACCATAGAACCTCCGGATAAATAATTAATACCTCTCTTGAAATTTTGTCCGCATCAATTACTGGAATATTTCTTTCTATAAGCATGTTTGAAACGGTACTTTTCCCACTGCCTATACCTCCAGTAAGACCTACTACTATGGTACTATTTTGCTTCATACCAAGTTTCTCCAATATTTATATCCACTTCAAGAGGAACACTTAAATCTAAAACTTCTTCCATTTCTTTTTTTACTAAAGTTGTAACTTCATCTAACTCATCTTTATAAACATTTAGTATTAATTCGTCATGAACTTGCAATATAAGCTTACTTTTTAAATTTCTCTTAGTCAATTCTTCATATACGTTAACCATTGCAAGTTTAATTATATCTGCTGCACTACCTTGAATAGGTGCATTCATAGCTAATCTCTTACCTAAAGCTTTTAAAATTTTATTAGAAGCAGTTATTTCAGGTATGAATCTTCTTCTATTTAAAATAGTTGTAACATATTGTTTACTTTCTGCTTCATTTATTACGTTATCCATATATTCTTTAACTTTAGGGTATCTTTCTAAATAATTATCAATATATTTTTTAGCTTCCGCTTTTGTAATATTTAAATCTTGAGCTAAACTAAAGTCTCCTATACCATAAACAATTCCAAAATTTACTGCTTTAGCATTACTTCTCATTGTGGAAGTAACTTCATCTATAGGAACACCAAATACCTCTGAAGCAGTTATAGTATGGATATCACTATGTTTTTTAAAAGCATTGATTAAATTTTCATCCTGAGAAATATGAGCTAATACTCTAAGTTCGATTTGTGAGTAGTCTGCTGATAAGATAATAGAATTTTCGTTCTCAGGAATAAATACCTTTCTTATTGCTCTTCCCATCTCATATTTTATTGGTATATTTTGAAGGTTTGGCTCTGTACTTGATAATCTACCTGTAGTTGTAACAGTTTGATTAAAACTAGAATGAATTTTTCCATCGGTATCAATAACTGCCTTAAGTCCTTCAATATATGTGGAATAGAGTTTAGTTAATTGTCTATAATAAATTATTTTTTCTATAATAGGATGCTTATCTTTTAAAGCATCTAATACTTCCGCATTAGTAGAATAGCCTGTTTTAGTTTTCTTTATTACAGGTAAATCAAGTTTTTCAAATAATATCTTTCCTAATTGTTTTGGTGAATTTATATTAAAATTTTCATCTGATATTTCATATATTGATTTAGAAGTAATATCAATTTCTTCTTTAAAATTTTCACCAAGTTCATCTAATTTTTCTCTATGAATTTTAAAGCCTGCACATTCCATAATAGAAATAGCTTTAGTTAACGGTTGTTCAATCTCATATAGAAGATTATTCATATTAAGCTCTTCTATTATTTTCTTTTCTTCCTCATAAACTTTAGGAAGCATAGCTAAAGAATTAATTTCTAATTCTAAATTATCTCCACCAACTGTTTCATTTATAAAGTCTTCTATAAGAGTCTTTAAGCTATATTCTGATTTAGAAGAGTCTATTAAATAAGCAGCAATTTCACTGTCAAATTCTACTGATTTTAAATCAATATTTAATTTATTTAAAGCTGTGTATACATTTTTCAATCCATGAGAAACTTTTTTTGTTTCTTCACTTTCAAATAAAGCTTTTAAAATTTTTATTGTTTCACTTGAATCTTTAATCATAAGTTCATTTATATTAATAATATAATATTTACTGTTATGAATAATAAATATATATTCAATTTCTAATTTTGAATATACATTTACATCTTTAAGTTTAAAAGTTAAAAACACTTTTTCTTTTATATCACTTATTAATTCTTTTAATTCTGTTAAATCTTCAATTGTTGTATATTCCATATTAATTACAGCTTTTTCTTCAATATTATCTTGTTCATTTATATTATCTATTTTAGATAATAGTGATTTAAATTGCAGCTTATGGAACAATTCTTTTAACCCTTTATTATCATATTCTTTCTTAGATTTTATAGATTCCAAGTTCATTTCCACAGGCACATCAGTAATTATAGTAGCAAGCTTTTTACTAAATATTGCTTGTTCACTGTTTTCAATTAAATTTTCTTTTAATTTTTTTCCACTAACATTTTCTAAATTTTGTAGAAGATTTTCTATACTGCCATATTCTTTTATAAGCTTAAAGGCAGTTTTTTCTCCTACACCAGGTACCCCAGGAATATTGTCAGATTTATCTCCCATTAAGCCCTTCACATCTATAAATTGTTTTGGAGTAACCCCAAACTCTTCAATCATTCTAGTTCTATCGTAAACTTCTTTTTCTGTCATCCCTTTTTTATTAATAACTATTTTAACGTTGTCTGTGGCTAACTGAAGTGCATCTTTATCTCCTGTTACTATATATACCTCAATGTTATTTTCTTCTGCAAATACAGATAAAGTTCCTATTAAATCATCAGCTTCGTAACCATCAATTTCAAATATATTAATAGCCATCTTTTTAAGGAGATCTTTTACTATTGGAAATTGCATTCCAAGTTCGTCAGGCATTTTTTTCCTTCCAGCTTTATATTCATCATACTCTACATGTCTAAAGGTAGGAGCAGCTCTATCAAAAGCTGTAACAATATAATCAGGCTTTATATCTTCAATCATTTTAAATAACATATTTGTGAATCCATACACTGCATTAGTATATATTCCTTCTGAATTGGTTAGTGCAGGCATAGCATAAAAGGCTCTGTATAATAAACTATTACCATCCAAAATTAATAATCTTTCTTTTGACATAATTTCACCTCTATTTATTTATTGGCCAATCTTAAAAGTAAATTTTATAGCTATAACTTTTATTTGTTAAGGTATCTCTTTAAACTATTAAAATCATCGCTAGGATAAGTGTTTAAGATTTCCTTTAAAAGTTCAAAAGCTACTACATTTTCAAGAACCACTGATGCAGGAATAACTCCACATACATCAGATCTTTCATATCTTGTTGTTATATTAGTTCTATCTTTTAAATTTATAGATTTTAAAGGTTTTTTAACTGTAGGTATTGGTTTCATAAAAGCAGTTATTTTAATATTCTCTCCATTTGATATTCCCGCTTCAATTCCTCCAGCATTGTTAGAAGTTCTTTTTATAGTATTCTTTTCAAAGTAAATTTCATCATTAAAGCTACTTCCAAAAATTTTATCTTTATTTAGTATATCACCAAATTCTACTGCCTTAATACCTTGAACGGACATAATACCAAAGGATAAAATAGCATCAAGCTTTCTATCATAATGAGCATAGCTTCCAATTCCCATAGGGACATTGCTTACTTCAAGTTTAATGCTACCTCCTAGTGTGTCTCCTTCAATCTTACATAAATCTATTTGTTTTTTCATTTCCTCTTCTATAGTTTTGTTGTAAACTCTTAACTCACTATTATTAATGGCTTCATACACACTATTATTAAATAAATCTATACTATCGTCACAGTAAGTTCCTATACTATGTACTTTACTTCTTATTTCTATATCTAAAGACTTTAATATGTTTTTACAAATAGCACCTACTGCAGTTCTTATTGAAGTTTCTCTAGCAGAAGTTCTTTCAATAGAATTCCTAATATCTCCAGTATTATATTTATAAAAACCTACTAAATCACCATGTCCAGGTCTAGGAATGATTATTTTATTTTCCTCCTCTGGTTCTTTGCTCATAATTTCTTTCCAGTTTTCATAATCTTTATTAAATATAACTAAGGTTATAGGATTTCCTGTTGTTGTATTTCCTCTTAATCCACACCAAATTTCAACAGAGTCTTTTTCAATTTTCATTCTTTCACCTCTGCCATACCCCTGTTGTCTTCTACTTAACTCATTATTTATAAAATCTATATCTAACTGAAAATTTGATGGAATACCTTCCAATATAGCAACTAAAGCTTTACCATGAGATTCTCCACTATCTAAAAATCTTAACATCTCATTTCTCCATTCTTAGTCAATATTTATATGATAGTTTATTATAGCATTACTTACTATTATTAACAACAAAGCAACTATCTTATTAATTATTATGTCCAATATATTTTAAATAAAGGCTGCAGTAAAAATAGTAATCTCAAATTTAAAATTAATTGTAAAAAAACAAGAGATAAATACAATCTCTTGTTTCTATATAACCTGTTAAAAACTTCAAGAATATTTTCTCTTAATCAAAAGTATTAAAATATACTTAAATCTAATTCTCTTGATAAATTTTCTAATACCCTAATTCCACCTATACTATTTCCTTTTGGATCTAATGAAGGACCTACAACTCCAATTCCCATCCTTCTAGGTACTGCTGCCATTATTCCACCGCCTACACCACTTTTTGCAGGAATACCTATATGTACAGCAAAATTACCAGATTCATCATACATGCCACAAGTAACCATTATCGTCTTTATTATTCTACAAGCTTCTCTTGAAATTACTCTTTCTTGATTCATTAGCACTCCTTCATTAGCAAGCATTGCACCTATCCTTGCTATATCCTTGCAGGTAACCTCCATAGAGCATGCTTTAAAATAAACATCCAATATTTCGTCTACATCACCTTCAATAATACCATTGCTCTTCATATAATAAGCTAATGATCTATTTCTATCTCCAGTAGTTTTCTCACTTTCGTATACTTCATTATTTATATCTATAGAATTGTTTTCGCAGATTTTTCTAGTAAAGCTAAGTATGTTATTAAATTTTTCTTCTGAGTTTTTACCAGAAATTAAAGAACTTGTTGCTATAGCTCCTGCATTAATCATTGGATTTAAAGGTTTTCTTTGAGGGCTTGTCTCTAAATTTGTTATTGAATTAAAAGAAAGCTCTGTAGGCTCCATTCCCACCTTTGAGAAAACGTATTCAATCCCGTTATTAAGAATTGCAAGCATTAATGTAATTACTTTTGATATACTCTGTATAGTAAATTTAGTTTCGTAATCACCAGAATAATATTCCTTTCCATCTAAAGTTGTTACACAAATACCTAAAACATTTGGATTTGCTTTTGCCAGTTCTGGTATATAGGAAGCTAAGGTACCTTTACTAGTCCATTCTCTGTTATTTTCAATTATCGTATCTAATATTCTTTTCATAATCACACCTCTTTATGAATATAAGTATCTAAATTATTACAACCATATTATATATATGTAAAATACAATTTGCAATAAAAATAAGAACTAATCCATGTAACTATAAGACTTTTATTATAAAAATATTTATTTTTATATAATTATAAGTTAAACCTTGAAAAACTTTAAATAATATGTTAATATAACAATGTACTAAATGGGGATTGGTAAAAAGCCCTATTTCTAAGTTAATTGGGAGTTCTTTCTAGAATGAAAGAAAGTAACAATTAAATAAATAATATGCCGGTGTGATGGAATTGGCAGACGTAGAGGACTCAAAATCCTCCGGTAGCGATACCGTGCCGGTTCGAACCCGGCCACCGGCACCATAAAAACTACAGCTCTTTAGCAAAGCTAAAGAGCTGTAGTTTTTATGGTGCTAATACTTATTATAAATTTAATAACGATAATAATGTTTTAATGTCATAAATCCATTCAGCAATTATTTTGCTTTCTCAATAAGCTTATTAGGGTCTTTTTCATATCCTTGCAACAGTTGGAGCTGATGTTCCCAGTATGATTGTAATTTTACAAAAAGGTCTCTAGATATATTTGTTATTTTTAACGAGTTATTAAGTTGTTCCTTTATTTTTAATAAGTCATCTTGAACCATATCTGCTGAAACACCCATATACTTTTTGAAATCTCTAAATACCCATTGACGTTCAAAAATATTCATTTTTTTCCAACCATTATATTGTTCTTCAAATGTAGTTATAATTTTGTTTAACAATTCTTTATTTATACACGTTGCATTACTATTTTCATCTTGATGTTTCTTATAAAAATTAAAATCATTCAAAACTTGTATTGAGGATATTTCCTGCCCATGATATTTTTCTGCATTTAATACTGATAAAGCAAATCCCAATCCAGCAGCCTCCACATTTAAAATGTAATCTTTATTCATACGGTAAAATTCATCTGTACTTATACCCATTTTAGAGGCAATGATTTCTATGCTTTTTTCCGCTGTTCTGGTTTTTACTAGACCTGGACTGATAGTATAAGCATAAATATTTGTTCCCTCTAATTCTATAGCTAAAGTATTAGAAAATTCTACTTGCGCTGTTTTAAAAGTTTCGTATGCACTCATATATGGAGCAGCTCCAGATGATGATACAAACACAAAACATCCATCATTTCTTTTTTTTATGTGAGGTAAAAAAAGTTGTAAACATTATTGGAGCTTTAAGATTAACAGCGTAGCTATTATCCCAAGTTGCAATATCAATTTCTTCTATATTGCCTAAGGGAGCAATAGTAGCATTATTAAAGATAATATTAGGACAACCATATTTTGAAAAGATACTTTCACATAATTGATTAACTTGCAATTCCTTAGATAAATCGATATGATAAAATATTGCAGCCTTTGGATAAAGTTTGTTGATATATTCTGTTGCTTCCAATCCTTTTTCTCTATTAACTTCTACAATGATGATTTTTGCACCCATTTTTGCAAATGCTTTTGCAGCTTCAAATCCAATACCTCCACCTGCACCTGTAAGTAATACAGTTTTACTAGCTAATGCAGTTTTTTCTTGTATACTATTCATAGTGTTTACCCCTTTACCATATAAGATGAAATTTTAATTAACAATGTATTTTTATGTTTCCTCTATCATTCATTTTGTACTCACCATTGTATAATACGAATATCATACTTTAATTGTAAATAGTTGGTAGGATGCTGTCAAGAACGATTGTACTATTTCACTATAAAGTGATGACATATTATTATATTTGTATTTCTATATATATTTGCTATTTTTACAAAGGTATTAAACTGTTCATTTATTTTATATAAAGTTGTGCTAAAAACAGGCCATATACCAAAAAATATAAGTACGATTTTAACATATTATAAATTAAATATAATAAAATTTATATAAATATAAATATAAATATAAAAATAAAAAAGCTATGAGTTACAACCACTCACAGCTTTCTTATTTTATATTATTGGCTTAGCCATTTTTATAATCCTATTACCTAATATATTTTTATCAATTAATTTTTTATAATCAATCTTATTATAAAATTTTGATGTAGTTTCGTCTTTTGCAAGCAGAACGCATCTTTTATAACGATTTGCTTTAGCTACTCTTTCCGCGTATTCCATAAGGGTTTTACCGAAGCCTAATCCCCTCACATTTTCACTAGTAGCAATGTTGGCAATATAAAGATCACCTTTATTACATTCTTTTACGAAAATATATTTTAATCCTTCAATTAAAAACGTAAATTTGCTTTTAAAGCCATTTATTGATCTTAATATTATTTTTTCTGTATTAATGTTTAATTTATCGAGCTTTTCATGAGGTATTACTATTATTATACCTGCAACTTCACCGTTATGCTCTATCACTTTTGTGTAATCTAATGAATATCTAGTGTTTGAAATAGCTATAAGTTTTTTAATTATTTTTATATTCTCTTTTTTAGACTTTCCTCCCCAAACATATTCCTGATCATTTTCTGTACTATAAATAAGTTCTGCTATTGCATTAATGTCTTTTTTCTGAGCATTTCTAATGCTCTTACCAATCATGGTTTCAAACCTCCCTAGAAATATAACAAGCATATTAATCACATGTGATTGAGTATATTTGTATACCCAGTTTTAAATATATTTTGTATATTATAATTATATATTTATTTGAGAATTTATATAATAGCTTCAAGTGCTGTGTTTTATGTACAAAACTTCACATATGTTATTTAAATATTTAAATTAAAAATATTACATAAGTACATTTACTACAGAATAAACAAAAAAATAATCTATGAAAGTAAATATATAAGATATACTTATCAGTTACTTTCATGGATTATTTTCTCAATAAATTTACATTATTAATTAATAATTTCTAATACTTTAAATAAGTCCTTATCATGAAGTTGTTTTAATATATTGTTATGAATTGTTTTTAGCTCTTCAGGAGTTGTTACACCAATTCTATCCTCTTCCCTAGGATGTTCTTTAAAATATACTTTTGCATGCATATATTTTTCATGTACGACTTTTAATATCTCCAAAGCTTGATCATCATTTATTTTTAAATTAAATTCCATAATGAATCACCTCTAAAAATAAAATTCGTCATAAGATTTAAAAATCCTCTCTAGTACTGTTATATATTTATTTTCGGTTTTTAATTATAACTTATTGTCGTTAGCTAATTTTTGAGAATGTAGTTTACTTTAAAATTCAAGAGTTCATAATTGTAATTATGTAAACTATAAATATATTCTTTAATTAGATTTCATATTTATAAACCTTAACTTTCAATAAAAAAGAACTAAATCTCTAAAATTTTTATTTTTAAAACTAGTTCTTTTCTATATTTATATTTGTTTTTTCATATGAAATTTGATTAATTTTTTAATAAGTGCCTTTTTATTTTTTTAAACTTTATTATATACCTTAATAATATATTTCTATATTTTTTTAAAATATATTATTCTTCCCAAAGATCTTTGGCTAACTCTTCTATTTCTTTCTTTAATTTTTCTGTTTCCTCTACATCTATATAAATATTTTCTTCTTCAATAATAAGTACATCACCTTCCTTTGCTTCTTTAGGTATTTTATCCCTAGAAATATTCACCATTATTCTCTTTTCATTTTCGCAAACTGCAAACTCTTCTTCAAATCTATCAATAATAAATTTCAATATTTTTCACCTCATTTTAACCTTTTATAATTTTATTTTATATCTGACTACAACAATTTGGAAGTAATATTATTAAATTCTTATAAATAACTCAATAAATCTTTAAAGATAATTTTAAGCAATGTAAGTTTATGATATAGTATATATGTAAGTTTTGGTATTATACCATAAGAAAGGAAGTGTAGTATGAAGTATATACTAAAAGCTTTTAAAAAATACGGAGAAATAATATTAGCTGTATTATTAACCTTTATTGGTATTAAATTAATAAATAATTATAAAATTTTTGTTGATTTATTCAGCTCATTAAAAAATGTAGTATCCCCTTTCATAATTGGTGCAGTTATTGCTTACTGTATTAATCCTTTAATGAAAGTTTTTGAGATAAGACTTAAATTTTCTAGAGGTCTTAGTTTGTTATTATCCTTTATAATAATAATTTTACTTACTATTCTAAATATAAAATTCTTATTACCTGGAATAATATCAAATCTTAAAACTTTAATTGAAGCTACTCCATCCTTTATGTCAAAAACAATGGAGTTCATCGAAAATTATATTACTAATGATACAGTTAAATATTGGATTCAAAATAATAACATAATAGATAAAATAAATGCAAATATGTATAATATATTATCCACTATTTTTACATCCTTATTATCAATAACTGGCTCTTTAGCAGGTTCTTTGATTAAATGGACTTTAGGTTTTGTAATTTCTGCTTATTATCTATATGATAAAGAACACTTCATTCTATATTTCAAAAAGCTTATGTATATGATTCTTAAAGAAGATAGAGGAAATAAATTTATAGAATTGTTAAATACTTTTGATAAAATGATTGGTTCTTACATAGGTATAAGAGCAGTTGAATCTGCTATAGTGGGATTAGCAGCGTTTATTGGGTTACTTCTATTAGATTCTAATTTTGTACTGTTAGTTAGTTTATTCTTTGGAGTAACCAATATGATTCCTTATTTTGGACCTTTCTTAGGCATTGTTTTTGGTACCTTATTAAATGTATTTTATGACCCACAGAAAGCATTTTTTATATTAATTTTATTATTTATACTGCAACAAATAGATGGAAATTGGCTTGGTCCTAAGCTTTCTGGTAAAACCGTTGGAATACACCCTGTCTTTTGCATATTTGCATTAGCTGTAGGAGGAGCAATTTATGGAGCAATAGGTATGTTAATTGCAGTACCTATTGCTGGCGTTATAAAAATATATTGGCAAAAATTTATGGACGTATACGAAGAAAATCATCCTAAATTAAAGGATTTGGTGAAAAAGTAATTTTTAGTAATAAATCATCCCTTTTTTTCATAATTTAATATAGAAAAAAGGGGATGATTTTTATGTATAAAAAGATATTAACTTTAATCACAATAATATTGATACTAATCACTACTACCTCATGTAGTTATGATATTAAAGATATATTTAAAGATGAAAAACCTACTAACTCCTATCATACCTATAATTTAATAGATTGTTATGTGGACAGTACTCCTAATGAAGTCGGGGTATTTGATATTAATTTATATAAACAAAAAAATCTAAATGAAGATGAAGCTTTTGATGTACTTCGTTTTATAAACTCAATAAAAAATGAGTACTTCATTGATAAACCCGATAATATTGATACAATACCTATATATAAGGTATTTATAACCTTCGAAAATGAGAGATATATTATTAATGTCTATAATGAAAGATACATATCTATTTATCCGTGGGATGGAGAATATTCAATGGATTATATCGATATGGCTGAAACTCCATTAGCTTTTAATTTATATGGATTATGTAAGTATTTTTTATCCTAATATACTTATTTTAAAATTTGAGATTATAAAAATTGATTAAGGTTGAAATTAATTTCAACCTTAATCATTAATTCTCCATAATTTTAAATTAAATACTTGTCCTATTCTTTATTAGAATCTTTAAGAATACTGTCTCGTATATCTATTATTCTTTTATTTAATATAGGGTGAAGTTTATATGGTACAATATCACATAGCGGATTTAATACAAATAATCTTTCTTCCATTCTAGGATGAGGAATTATAATTTCTTCATCACTGTTTATTAAATCATCATAAAATATTACATCTAAATCTAAAGTTCTAGGTCCATATTTTATAATTCGCTCTCTCTTTAAACTTTTTTCTACATCAAGCAAAAATTTCATAAGTTTTTGTGGCGTTAACAACGTTTTTACCTCTATAGCAGTATTTAAAAATTCATCTTGATCTGTATATCCTACAGGCTCTGTATTATAGTAATTTGCAATTTTATTTATTTTAGTATGTTTAGAATTATTTATAATTTCAAGTGCATCTTTTATATTCTTTTCTTTATCACCTAGATTAGAACCTACTGCAATATATGCTTTATGCCACTGTCTTTCAATTTCAATAGCAACATAATTTAAATGTTTCCTTACTGGTGCCCATGGTTTTTTTAATTTAAGCTTTACTTTATTTATGGCTTCATATTTTAACAATATAAAGTTTACTATTTCCTCTGCCGCCTTTTCTATTAAATCATGACTCATTCTAGTAAACTCTTTTTCTATTTCATCACAAAGTATACCATAATGTACAGTTTTATCTAAGTTATCTTCTTCCCCAGCTCTACTTAAATCAAGATCTAATTCAAAAGATAATATAAACTTTTGTCCTAATTTTTTTTCCTCTTGAAAATATCCATGATTTGCAAATATTTCTAAATCTTTTATATACATTTTATCCATATTTATATACCTCTTAAGTTTATTTTTTTCTATATATAGCATCAGCCATTAATGCTGCTCTGTAATTCTCTTTTACATCATGAACTCTAACAAAGTCACAGCCACTCATTGTACCTATTACAGTGGTAGCGATTGTACCCTCAACTCTTTCTTGTGGTGGAAGATTTAAAGTATTACCTATTAATGACTTTCTTGAGGTTCCTAATAACAATGGATAACCTAACTCTTTAAATTTCTTTAAATTTCTCATGACCTCAAGATTATCTTCATAAGTTTTAGCAAAGCCAACACCAGGGTCTAAGATTATATTTTCGCCCTTTACTCCACTCTTTATTGCTATGGATATACTCTCTTTTAAATCTTCTAACATATCTTTAATTAAATTGTTATAGCTTGTCTCTTCCCTATTGTGCATTAGACAACATGGTACATTATACTTTGCAGCTACCTTTGATATATATGGATCTTTTTTAAATCCCCATACATCATTTATAAGGGATGCGCCTGCTTTAATTGCTTCTTCAGCAACTTTTCCTTTATATGTATCAATGGATATAGGAATATCTACATTTTTTCTTATAGCTTCAACAATAGGAATAATTCTATCTAATTCTTCTTCCTCATTAACAGATTTATGTCCAGGTCTTGTAGACTCACCGCCTATATCTATTATATCTACATTTTCATCTATCATCTTTAATGCATGCTCAACAGCACTATCTACAGTATTAAACTTTCCCCCATCTGAAAAAGAATCTGGCGTTACATTTAATATACCCATAATAAAAGTTTTCTTTCCTAATTCAAATTCACGACTTCCTATTTTCATTATTTTATTCATAATATCCTCTCCTACTAATAGGTTATAATCACATTTTTCTTTTCATTATTCCAATAACATTCATTAATAACATTACAATTAAAACATAATCTTGAAAGTTTATCACAACTATATAAAAGCTTAGATAAATTCGTTTCACAATTTTTTTCCCTATGCTTTTCAATTGCTATTAATATTTCATCTATTTCACTTTCATTATATCCACAATGAATTAATATATTTTTAGCAATAATAACGCTACCTTCATGATGTTCTATATTTTCTTTATATTGAAGTACTCTTCCTAAATCATGTAATAGTGCAGTTGCATAAATTATATCCTTACTAATATCTAAATTATTTTCTAAAACTTTAATATACATGATTCTTGCTACATCCAAAGAATGATCCATTCCATGTCTACAAAATCTTCTTTCTTCTTCTAATTCATTCAGTTCATTAGTATATTTAATAAATTCTTTATTGTTTAAAATCTTATTAATTCTAACATTATTATCAATTAAATTTTTCATTCAACCACCTTAATTATTTATTAATTAGAGAAATAACTTGATTTTGTAGAGATATATTATCTTTAAAAATTCCTCTTGAAACTATAGTTGCGGTTTTAGTGCCAGGCTTCTTAACCCCTCTCATAGTCATACATAAGTGTTCAGCTTCAATAATAACTAAAGCACCTTTAGTTTGTAAATTCTTCATTATAGAATCTGCAATTTGAGAGGTCATTCTTTCTTGAAGTTGAGGTCGTTTTGCAAAGACCTCAACAGTTCTAGCAAATTTACTAAGTCCTGCTACTTTTCCATTAGGTATATATGCAATATGAGCTTTACCATAGAAAGGAACAAAGTGATGCTCACACATAGAATAAAATACTATATCTTTTTCAATTACAATGTCATCATTTTCTACAGTGAAGGTCTTTGCTAAATGTTCTTTTGGATCTTCAGTTAATCCAGAAAATATTTCACTATACATTCTAGCAATCCTATCTGGCGTATCCTTTAATCCTTCTCTTTCAGGATCTTCTCCTATTGCTTCTATAATCATGGCGATTGCTTCTCTTATTTTTTCTTCATTAACCATTTTTAACACTCCATTCTATTATCCTATGCTAATATCCATATTTACTATTTATATAATTATCATAGTAAAACTTAATTTCATCTATAATTTTATTATCTTTAATATTCTTACCATCAACTGAATTTATTTTCATTATCCCCATTAAGCTATTAGTTAAAAAAGCTCCATCACTATTCTTTAAATCATCTAATAAGATAAAATCTTCAACAACTTTATAACCTTTACTTCTTAATGTATTGATTAAAAACTCTCTCACTATACCAGGTAAAAGACCTGAGCTTATTTTAGGGGTATAAATCATTTTATTTTTTATAATGAATAGATTAGAAACTGATCCCTCACATAAAAAATTATCTAAATTTAAAAATATAGCTTCATCAAAGCCTTCTTTTAAAGCTAATTCTTTTTCTAAAATATTATCTAAATAATTTAAAGACTTTATATAAGTTGTTTTAGAAAATTGATTTCTTTTATAATTACTAACTTTTAAATTAAAACCTCTTTTATAATGTTTTTCTCCATAAATTATAGGCCTATTTGAATAAATTATATTTTTTTCAGATACCATAATTTTCAAAGCACAGTTTGTAATCTTAAGCTCTTCTACTTTTTCTCTGATATCTTTCTCACTTATAAAGTTATCTATTCCTAAAAGATTTATTCCATCATTAAGTCTTTTTATATGCTCCTTTAAAAAAACTGGTTCTTTTAATATCAATATGGTTTCAAAAAGTCCTTTTCCAAAAGCATATCCATCATCTAAAACTATACTTTGTTCTATTTCTTTACTCTCCATAATCTCATCACCTATTTTAGAACCTTCATTAAAGCTCTAGCTTTATCTAAAGTCTCATCATATTCCATTTGTTCAACTGATTCGTAGGTTATTCCTCCTCCTACGCCAAAGTATGCTTTGTTATCTTTAATTAATACAGTTCTTATAACAATATTCAGATCTACATTTCCCTCTAATCCTATATAGCCAATAGCACCAGTATAAATATTTCTTCTAACCTTTTCTAATTCATCAATTATTTCCATAGATCTAATTTTGGGTGCCCCAGTTATAGATCCCCCTGGAAAGCAAGCTTTAATACAATCAATAGTAGAATACTCATCTTTAATTTCACCAATAACTGTTGAAACTAAATGAAATACTGTACTATATTCTTCTAATTTAAATAATTCTGTTACCTTTACTGTATTTGGTTTACATACCTTACTTAAATCGTTTCTTTCTAAATCAACAATCATTAATAATTCAGATTTATCTTTTTCACTTTGTAAAAGTTCATTTTTATATCTTTCATCTTCACTTATATTTTTTCCTCTAGGCCTAGTACCTTTAATAGGTCTCGTTTCTATAAATCTGTTTTCTATTTTTAAAAATCTTTCTGGCGATGAAGATAAAATATAAAAATCTTCTAAAGCCATATAGGCAGCAAAAGGTGCAGGATTTATAGATCTTAATTTTTCATATATATTAAAAGGATTATCCTTTATTTCTTTACTATACCGTTGAGTTAAATTTGCTATATAAATATCTCCATTTTTTATATATTCTTTTACAGTAGATACGGTATTTAAATACTCATCTTCTTTAAAGTTAGAGTTAAAAGTCTCTATATCATAATTAAGATTATTTAAATTTAAATTTAATTTTTCTCTTTTTTCTCCTAATTTAATTTTCTCTTCTATAAAGTTTATACTTTCTTCTTGGCTTTTAAGTATTCCTAAAGCTGTAATAAATAAATTCTCATTTAAATTATCACAGATAATAATATTATCATAAAAATTAAAATAAGCATCAGGAATAAAAACATCTTCAACAGCACTTTCAGGAAGTTCTTCTATTTGACGTCCTAAATCATAAGAAAAATACCCTATAGCTCCTGATATAAATGGAAGATTTGTATTGTTTTCTATTTTATATTCCCTTAATATTTTATTTAATTCTGTAAAACTATCACCTTCAAAACTTTCATCATTTACAGTACATAAATTATTCTTGCTTTTAAACTTTAAATATGGATTTAAACCTATTATTGAATACTGTCCCAAGTTATTCTCATCTTTAGCACTATCTAAGAAAATAATATCTTTTTCATCCTTAAATAATGAAAATATATCAAAGCAATTTAGATCAGTCTCTACAGTTTTAATTTTTACTCTCATAACTACTCCTTGATGTATTTTTATTAAATTCTCTTGCAATATTAATAAAATTTATTAGTAATTCATGTCCAAACTCTGTAAGTTCTGCCTCAGGATGAAATTGCACTCCTTCAATAGGATAATTATAATGTCTTATTCCCATTATAACTCCATCTTCTGTTTCAGAAGTTATTTCAAGACATTCAGGCAGCGTTTTTCTATCAATGACTAAAGAATGATATCTAGTTACTTTAAAAGGGTTTTTTAAGCTTTTAAATACACCTTTATTATCATGAGTTATACAACTTACTTTTCCATGTATAGGATAGGCTCCCTTTACAATATTACCTCCAAAAGCATGTCCAATAGCTTGATGACCAAGACAAATTCCTAATATAGGAATTTTACCTTTAAATTCTTCAATAACTTCTAAAATTATTCCTGATTTATCTGGTGACTTAGGACCAGGCGAAATAATTATTGCTTCTGGATTTAAATCATAAATTTCCTTAATAGTTATTTTGTCATTTCTAAATACTTTAATTTCTTCCTTTATTTCTTCTAAATATCTCACTAAATTATAAACAAAGGAATCATAGTTATCAATCATTAAAAACATTATATACTCCTTTAGTAAAATAATATTTGTTTAAATAAATGGTATAATAAACTTAAAAGAATGCACAGTTCATAATTATTAAAGAAATCAATTCTTTACGAACTAATTTCTTTAATAGACATTATTATGTTAATATGTCTAATATTTCTCAGTTATATCTATATTATATCAAAAAAATCAGAGATTAACTTTGAAAATTCAACAAGAATCTTTTAAATTATAGAATTATATATGAGGTGATGATATGAAGATAGATTTACATAGCCATACTACTGCATCTGATGGTAGATATTCTCCAAAAGAATTAGTTGATTATGCCATAAAAAAGAAAATAAATATACTGTCTATTACAGATCATGATACTACTGATGGTGTAGAAGAGGCTTTAATTTATAGCAAGAAACTTCCTATAACTATTCTACCGGGTATTGAACTCTCTACAATTCATAATAAAGAAAGCATACATATATTAGGCTATTTTAGAGATGATAGCTATAAAGCTCTATCCCTGCAAAACTTTTTAAGAGAAATGAAAGACTTTAGGGCAGAAAGAGGAAAAAAAATTGTAGAAAATCTTAAAAAGTATTTTAATATAATAATAGATTATGATCAAATATCAAGTAATCCTATAATAGCCCGTCCTCATATTGCAAAGGCAATCATAGATTCAGGATATAATTATAGCTTTGATGAAATTTTTAAAAAGTTTTTATCTAAGGATAGTCCTGCTTACGTGGAAAATAAAAAAGTTTCACTAGATGAAGGAATACAGCTGCTGAAAGAGCATAATGCTTTTGTGTCTTTAGCCCACCCTATTCTTATAAAAAAATCAAAGGTTGAAGACTTAATTTCTCATGACTTTGATGGAATAGAAGCCTATTATTCTCTTAATACTGAATATGATACTGCTAAATTTATTAATTTAGCTCATAAATATAATAAAATTTTAACCTGCGGCTCTGATTTTCATGGAATATACAATGATTCCTCTCACGGAGATTTAGGAAGTTGTTATTTTGATAATAAAAGATGTGAAATTTTCTTAAAATCCTTAGAAATTAAAAAATAATCAAAGTGAAATTTTTTTAAAAATATACTTTAGACTATATTTTTCTGTAATATAAAAAGAACTATTCATAATATGGAAAATATCTTCCCTATTATGAATAGTCTATTTTATAACTTTTTTATCTATTCTAAATCTTCCTTTGTTTTCAATATGATTTTCAACATCTTTAATTAGATTTACTCTTTCATTAAAATTTGAAATAATGGTTAGTTTATTTCTTTTTATTTTTTATTTTTAAAATATAAACTATAATTGCCATTAATAAAGTTATCTATATACTCCGAGAAACAACAAATTTAAATATCAATCATTCTTTATATAAAATTATATATTATGAAATAGTGAATTACTTATAGTTTATAAAACCTATATTGATATAGTATTCATATAAGTTCTTAAATTTTCTAATGCTTTGTTTTTAGTTTTATTTACAGCTTGTCTAGAAATATTAAGTTTATTCGCAATTTCTATATCTGAATAGTTCTTAATATATCTTTCTTCTAAAACTATTCTTTGCATTTTAGATAAAGTTCTTAAAAGATCCTCAACATAAATGTTGTCTTCAATTTCATAAGTATATTTGTTCTCTATTATCTCTAAATTTAGTTCAGTTTCTCTTTTTAACATTCTTAAATATTTTCTCATAAGGTCTACATATTTAAATTTTATGGAGTTATATAAATAATTTACTAGAGTACCTTCATTTTCTAAGTTTAGGTCAGTAAGCTTTAACTCTTTAATAGTTTTTATAAAACTTATTATAAGATCAGTATCAGCACCATCGTAGCCTAACTTTCTGCTGAATTTTTTTATAGAAGGACTAAACTTTTCAATTATCAGCAGAAGTGATATTTTGTCTCCTTTTTGAGAATTTTCAATTAATTGAAATAATGGCATATTCATAATTTTTCCCCCTCAAAGAAGTTTTTAATTTATCAATGAAGGACGAAGTAATACTTAAATATGTAAACCTTTATAAAAAATGGAAAATAATAATTTTAAAAAATGCTTTTTATATGAAAATTTAATTAAAAAAATACAAAAAATCCCTAGAAGTTATAATATTTTAACTTCAAAGGGATTATATAGGAGCTAAGTTTATTATATAAATGCGATAAATAAGTTGGATTCCAAAATTTAAAATAAGAAAATTAATATAAAAAATGAACTAATTAATCTTATACAATAAATAAACCTAAATTAGACTATTATATGCCTATCTTAGTGGATAGCGAAAATATTTAGTTATGTAAAATAGACATAGCTATGGTGTTTGAAGGATTTTTCAATATGATTCATCATTTGGAAAGTCTCTAAAAGTCTACTGAACTTCAAAAGTACTTATTAATCTATCAAAAAATATTAATAATAGGTATATAGTTAAATTAATGTTTGCAAATTTACATAAAAAAGCTAAAATTTTCTTCATAAAATAAATAATGAGATAATTAAGAATAACTAAATCACAATTATTAGGAATTTAATAGTAAAAATATGATAAAGGAAAGTTAATAAAAGGTATAAGTTTGATAAATTGGGGTAAATTTAGAACGATTTTAGAATATAAAGCAGAATAGAAGTGTATAGAAATATAATAGTATAATCATCAAGTTATGCAAGTATTAAACTTTATTCAGAATGTAGTTATTGCTACTTTGAAATGGAAATCCAACAATCAGAAAATGAATATGTCACAAAATATAGAATATATCACAATGTAAATATTAATGAAAGCTTGTTAATATAGCATATAATATGACATATCGGATGTGAGATAACCTTATTAGTGTAGCCAATATTCCAAGTATTTTTATAGAGTCCCTATTAGTTGATGTAGATAGTTCACTTTTTGAATTTATTATTACATTTTTAAATTTTTTAAGAACATACATTATTCATCATAATAATTCAAGAAATTAAGTTCTTTATTTAATATATAAAAATTCTATGATAAAATAATGAATCTTTAATTTTAAAATAGTATTTTTTACATAAAAATTACGTTTATCTACTTTTATTATATGTACCTAAAAAAATTCTTTAACAACTTTATTTATAAACTAATATCAAACTCATTTAATATTTATGCTATTTACATATTATAGCTTAGGGTAACATAAAATGTATTCATATAAAATAGCTCTATGGTAAATAAAATTTAGTGAAATATTGCATTTAATAATTGTATATGATCTAACATTTATTAAATTATTTTTAGCATTTACTTCATAAATCTCTTATTAAAAAGTAATTTTATAAGGTAGAAGAATAATCTTCTCCATCATAGCTTCAAAAATACTTTAATATAATATATTCACTATTATTTAAATCGACGACTGTAATAATAGAAATATGTTCGATTTACTCTCAGATAAAATTATAACATTAACCCAATTTTCTTCAGGTTTGAAATTAAAACAGACTTTGTTTTATCCATATATTGAATATTACTAATTAATATTTTAATTTAGATTAAGTACCTCTTCAATTTTAAGTATATTTTCATAATAAATTTAATAATCACTATTTATTAGTATTAAAGATTATGTAAATTACACCAACTACGTCTACTTTTATTTTATAAAATTTTTCCTATTTTCTTCCCTTCTGTACTTGTTAAAATATATAACTTCACTTATTATTCCATTTTCACCTTACTTTAAGGATAATGTTATTACAATTAAGCTTAAAATTATTATAGCTTTAAGTTATTACTTATTATTACTTCCTCTATCATTCTATTCTTCTTTATATTATATTTTTTACTTATTTTTACTTAATCGACATATTATTGGAATATATTATTCTATATTATATTTAAAAATCCTCTATTTAATTTAAAAAAATTAATTACATAGAGAATTTTCTAATATATATTAAATTAAAACTAAAATTCATTTTAAATAAGTAATGCTATTATCTATGTTATGTAGAAAAACAGTTATTATAATGAGCTTTTAGATAGCCACAATATATTTAATAAAAATTAACAAAATGTTTTTAAAAATCAAAAAATGTTAATATAATACATACGTCAAAAGTCTGAAAAAGACCTGCAGTATAATTACTGCAGGTCTTTTCTTATAGCTTACTGAAAATATGCAATTTCTAAGAAGTAAGGTGAATTATTATTTACTCAATCCTATCCAAAAATAATATAGAATTTTTTTCATCAGTACATGGTAATCATTAGTTAAATAAATGTGATTTTTTTTCTCTAATGAAGTTGAATAAAAGCACTTTTTATCTTCTTTCTTATTTATAGTGTGTTAAAAGCTTTTACAGTTTTAAATAATTTATAAAATTCTAGCAAAGTATTCTTTGATTCATAGTTATTTAGTTACCTTAAAACTTTTACTTATTATTTTATACCAACTGCATCAAATGCTTGCCCAACTATTTTATACTCACGGCTATCTTTTCCATAAAGGTCTAAAGCTGCTTGAAGAGTACCTATTCTAGCTTGTTTAAAGTTAGTTATCCTTGTAAAATAGTGGTTAGCTCTATAGAAAAGCCTACCCATTTCTCTCATACCTATTTGAGAACCTATATTATAAGCAGCCTTTAAAATTATTCCTGAATATATGTGAACTCCACCATTATCCTCTGGATACTTTGAAATAGCACGCTTATCACCTGGGTATTCACTAAGATGCTCAGCTTGTCCACAACTTTTTGGATCCTGCATATCTCTTAAAGAATCTCTTAGTGGATTTTTATTCCATGTGTTATCAGTAATATACACGTCTTCTCCGATTTTCCAATCACCAGGTTCATTTTCACATGCAACTGCCATTATATCTGCAAGAGCTTCATTTAATGCACCAGATTGAGTTATATATAAAAGATTTGAAGTGGAATTTATTACACCATGGGTAACTTCATGAGCTGTAACATCAAGAGCTTCTGCAAGAGAAGTGAACTCTTCACCTCCATCACCAAAAACCATCGCTTTTAAGTTTGAATCCCAAAAAGCATTGTCATATTTATTGTCTAGATGAACACCTATTTTTACATCAGAACCACGACCGTCAATACCATCACGGTTAAATTCAGCTTTATAGTAATCACAAATCTTTGCAACATTATTATGAGCACTTACTGCAGCTTTCATTCTTTCAGTGTTAAATACATTATTAGAACTTGAAAATACAGTTCCCTTAAAAATACCCTTTTCGGAAAAGTCATCATAAGATTTTTCACTTATATTATTTAAGTCAAAAGTTATTATTGAACCATTTGAAAGTCTTGTAGTATCTTTTAGGTAGTATTCTCCATTTTCTTCGTAAGTGTTTATTGATATATTTTTGCCTTTTAAGTCAACACCAGTTCCTTGTGCTGGAGCTACATTTTGAATAAAGCTTAACTTATTTACAATTTGTCCATTTTCTGCATTAACGAAAACTTGCCAACTGGTTGGTCCATTTTCTAGAGTAAACAATTCAACAAGATACACAACATGGAATTCTCCTTCATGTTCATAAATATAAAGTTCAGGATTAATATTTGCATCCTTTGGTAGATCTTTAATGTTTAAAAGATCTTTAGCTATTTTAAGAGCATCTTCTTGAGATATTTTTACAAAATCTGACCATTCTATATTCATAACATTTTCATTTATAGTACCATTAACTGCATATACCTTATTATTTTTATCTACGTGAACAATTATATCAGAACCATATACAGGTATTCCATCTCCAGTCATTACGCTTCTAAAATGTGTATATCCAATTTCATCTTTTTCAGTATTTACAACTTCAAAGGTTCCTGTAGTTTTTCCTAAAAGCCCTTTATTGTTCATAAGAAAAGTTTGGGCTTCTATCTCATTAGCTACTACTTCTTTAAATTCTTTATTTATAAATATAAATTTATCTTCAGTGGCATTTTCAATTGTAGTAACCTTGTCATTTTGATTTTCAATAGGTTTAGCTAGAACAGCTGAAGAAGCAGTATTTAATAGCATTGAACTTAATATAATGATTGATAGTGTTTTCTTTTTTAACATAATATTTCCCCTCTCATTTAATAGATAAAACTTTTCGAAAATTTCATCTAACCCTGTTGTAAAGGGGATACAAAAAAAAATAGCTATCCCCATTATTTTCCTCTGCGTTACTTAGATTAAGATTTATTTTTCAATAATAAAAAAAGAAATTTCATTACGAAATGTAAACCTAATTTTAAAAATTATATTTAAATTATGATGAAAAAAGAAAACTTTAAAGAATGTAAGAGAAAGTTTTTTAGAAGTGCAATAAGTATGTTTTAGTAAGTGGAATCCTATGGATAACGTATAAGATATCATTCCTATACTTAAAGGAATTAACAAAATATTTTCAAAAATTAAAAATGTTAATATAATATGTACGTCAAAAATCTGAAAAAGACCTGCAGTATAATTACTGCAGGTCTTTTCTTATAGCTTACTGAAAATATGCAATTTCTAAGAAGTAAGGTGAATTATTATTTACTCAATCCTATCCAAAAATAATATAGAATTTTTTTCATCAGTACATGGTAATCATTAGTTAAATAAATGTGAATTTTTTTCTCTAACGAAGTTGATCTTATCTTCTCCTTTACTTATAGGAGATTAATACGCTTTTATACTTTTAAGTGATACATAAAGTTATAGCAGAGTATTCTTTGATTCATATTTATTCAAGTTATCTTAAGACTTTTACCTGCTATTTTATTCCAACAGCATCAAATGCTTGACCAACTATTTTATACTCACGACTATCTTTTCCATAAAGATCTGAAGCTGCTTGAAGAGTAGATATTCTAGCTTGCGCAAAGTTAGTTGTACTTGTAAAATAGTGGTTAGCTCTATAGAAAAGTCTACCCATTTCTCTCATGCCTATTTGAGAGCCTATATTGTAAGCGGCCTTTAGGATTATACCTGAATATTTATGAACTCCACCATAATCATTGTATTGACTTGGATATCTCACATCACCTGGGTATGCACTAAAATGATCAGGTTGTCCACATCTTGTTGGATCCTCCATATCTCTTAAAGCATCTCCAGGAGTATTAGGTGTATACACGTCTTCTCCAATTTGCCAATCACCAGGTTCATTTTCACATGCAACTCCCATTATATCTGCAAGAGCTTCATTTAATGCACCAGATTGATTTTGATACAAAAGCTTTGAACTGGAATCTATTACGCCATGAGTAGTTTCATGAGCTGTAACGTCAAGAGCTTCTGCAAGGGAACTGAAAATTCTGCCATCTCCATCACCAAAAACCATAGCTTTTACGCTTGGATCCCAAAAAGCATTGTTATATTTATTGTCTAGATGAACACCTATCTTTACATCAGAACCACGACCATCAATACCATCACGGTTAAATTCAGTTTTATAGTAATCAACAACCTTCGCAACATTATCATGAGCACTTACTGCAGCCTTCATTCTTTCAGTATTAAATGCATTATTAGCACTTGAAACTACAGTTCCATTAAAATTACCATATCTTGAAGAGTTAAAATAAGAGTTTTCACTTATATTATTTAAGTCAAAGGTTATTATTGAACCATTTGAAAGTCTTGTAGTATCCTTTAGATAGTATTTTCCATTTTCTTCGTAAGTGTTTATTGATACATTTTTACCTTTTAAATCAACACCAGTTCCTTGCGCTGGAGCTGCATTTTGAACAAAGCTTAACTTATTTACAATTTGTCCATTTTCTGCATTAACGAAAACTTGCCAACTGGTTGGTTCATTTTCTAGAGTAAGCAATTGAACAAGATACACAACATTGAATTTTCCTTCATGTTCATAAATATAAAGTTCAGGATTAATATTTGCATCCTTTGGTAAATCTTTAATGTTTAAAAGATCTTTAGCTATTTTAAGAGCATCTTCTTGAGATATTTTTACAAGATCTGACCATTCTATATTCATAACATTTTCATTTATAGTACCATTAACTGCATATACCTTATTATTTTTATCTACGTGAACAACTACGTCAGAACCATATACAGGTATTCCATCTCCAGTCATTACGCTTCTAAAATGTGTATATCCAATTTCATCTTTTTCAGTATCTACAACTTCAAAGGTTCCTGTAGTTTTTCCTAAAAGCTCTTTATTGTTCATAAGAAAAGCTTGAGCTTCTATCTCGTTAGCTACTACTTCTTTAAATTCCTTATTTATAAATGTAAACTTATCTTCAGTAGGATTTTCAATTGTAGTAACCTTGTCATTTGGCCCCTCAACAGGTTTAGCTAGGACTGCTGAAGAAGCAGTATTTAATAACATTGAACTTAATATAATAATTGATAGTGTTTTCTTTTTTAACATAATATTTCCCCTCTCATTTAATAGATAAAATTTTTCGAAAATTTCATCTAACCCTGTTGTAAAGGGGATACAAAGAAAAAATAACTATCCCTATTATTTTCCTCTGCTTTACTTAGGTTAAGATTTAGCTTTCAATAATAAAAAAAGAAATTTCATTGCGAAATGTAAACCTAATTTTAAAAAAATTATGGAGATTTTATATTATATTAATATGTAGATGAATAATCAGATAGCTTTTATATAAAGTCTAAATATTATAGCAAAATAAAAAATTTATATTTAAGCTATGATGAAAGAAAAGAACCTTAAAGAATGTAAATTAAAGTTTTTAAAAGGGCAAAAAGTATTCAAGATTATCCGAATGCTAAAATAGAAATTTCCATCGCTAAAAAGCTTTAATACTTTTAGACAGACCTACATTAGTCTTAGATAACAGAACAGCTTACAGCATAGAAATTTTAAATTTTTTACATTGATGAATTTCACATTATCTAGATAACATATGAGATATCATTGCTATACTTAAAAGAATTAACATAAAAACCCTCTGCTAAAAAACAGAGGGTTTTTATTAAATTGAAGGGTGGACAATTAATTTATACATCCTTCTTTATATAATTTAAACTTCTAATAAGAATGCTTCATATGCTCTACAAGCTTCATATATATCTGCTTTGCTCGCAATTTCATATGGAGCGTGCATATTGTGCAGAGCAACTCCTGAATCTATAACTTCCATTCCGTACTCAGCTAAAATATAAGCGATTGTACCACCGCCACCTTGATCTACTTTTCCAAGTTCTGAAGTTTGCCATGAAACGTTATGTTTATCCATTACTTTTCTTAATTCAGCAATAAATTCTGGATTAGCATCATTACATCCACCTTTACCTCTAGCTCCAGTGTATTTGTTAAAAACAACTCCTTTTCCAAAGAATGCATTGTTTTGTTTTTCACTTACAGATGGATAATTTGGATCAAATGCAGCACTTACATCTGAAGATAGCATTTTTGAATTAGCTAACGATCTTCTAACTTTAAGATCACTATAATCCCCCATTAAATTCACTAGTTCTGCAACAGTATTCTCAAAGAATCTTGATTGCATACCTGTAGCGCCCATGCTTCCTACTTCTTCTTTATCAACTAAAAGAGTTATACAAGTCTTATCAGTTTCATTTAAATTCATCATAGCTTCAAATGAAGTATAAGCACACACTCTGTCATCATGACCATAAGCCATAACCATTGAGCTATCTAATCCATAACTTCTAGCTCTTCCTGCTGGAACTACTTCAAGTTCAGCCGATACAAAATCTTCTTCTGTAATTCCATACTTATCATTTAATAATCTTAACACATTTAATTTAACTCTATTTTTAGCTTCTTTATCTTCAACTGGTATACTTCCGATAAATACATTTAATTGTTCACCTTCAACAGCTTTAGCTAAAGTTTTTTGCATTTGATCTCCAGCTAAATGAATTAATAAATCGGATATTCCTACTACTGGTTCATTATCATTTTCACCTATTACAACATTAACGGTTGAACCATCTTTTTTGCAAACAACTCCATGAATAGCTAGTGGAATAGTTGTCCATTGATACTTCTTAACTCCACCATAATAATGGGTTTTTAATAATGCTAAATCAGAATCTTCATATAGTGGATTTTGTTTTAAGTCTAATCTTGGTGAATCAACATGTGCTCCTAATATTTTAAAGCCTTTTTCAACTGGTTCTGAACCAATTAAAAACAGTGCTAAAGTTTTTCCCATACAATTTGCATATACTTTATCTCCAGCTTTTAATGTTTTTCCTTCAGCAATGTATGTGTTAATATCTTTATATCCTTTTTTTTCAGCAAGAGCTATAAATTCTGTAACACACTCTCTTTCTGTTTTGCATTTTGACATAAAGTTTATATATCTATCAGATAATGCGAAAACTTTTTCTAAATCTTCTTTAGAATACTTGTCCCAAGCTAGTTCATACTTTTTAACTAAATCTGTCATTGCACGATCCCCTTTCAACACTTTATATACTTATATTCTACATTCTACTAAATAATTCTATAAATTACAAATATATTTTTAGCGGTTTAAAGCAAAATAATCAGCAAATTTTTCTTTGTATATTTTGCTTCAAATAAATAATCGGATTCTAAAGATAATTATGCTATCTTTTAGTTTTTATTATGTATTGTAGTATAAAATATACCCTATATACTTTCATATTAAAAATCCGAATTATTTAATTCATTCATTCTTTTTTCTATAGTATCTACTGCAGTAATATTTGAAGTATAACTATATCTATAGTTGGCAGCTGCGGCTTCAATTATTACTGCTATGTTCCTTCCAGGTCTTACAGGTAAAGTTAATTTTTCTACTTCAGTGTTTAAAATTTCTATATAGTCTTTATCTATCCCTAATCTCTCATAATTTTCATTACTACTCCAATTTTCTATTGAAATTACTAAATTGATTTGTTTCTTAGATTTTACTGAACTCATACCATATATTGCAGGTACATCAATAATTCCCATTCCTCTAACCTCAAGCATACCTTGAGTTATATAAGGACAACTACCATATAAAAATCCATCAATTTCTTTAATATCTACTGCATCATCAGCAATTAACCTATGTCCCCTCTTTATAAGTTCTAATGCTGTTTCACTTTTACCTATACCACTTTCTCCAATAATAAGTATTCCTATACCATATACATCTACTAATACTCCATGAATTCTTGTTTCAGGTGCTAACTCAATATCAAGAAAATTAGTTAACTTACTAACAAATCGCGTAGCCTTCATATCTGTTCTCAATACCCATGAATTATGTTTTTCAGCAGCTTCCAAGACTTCTTTATGAATTTCTAATGAGCGGGTTATAATGGTGCAAGGAGCATCATAAGAAAAAAATTTATTCATTCTTTCTTTTCTAATTTCAGGAGATAAAGATTCTAAATAGCTATATTCAGTTTTTCCTATTATCTGAACCCTTTTTTCATCAAAATAATCATAAAAACCAGTTAGTTGAAGTCCCGGTCTATTAATACCTCCTAATATTATATTCTTATTATCCTCCCCCTTTAACATTATCTCTAGATTAAAATTATTTATTAACTTTTCAACGTTTACTATCATAATATTTCACCCTCACTTTATGACAATTTTAATTTGCATTTTTTGGCGGTACTCTCTCTATTCCATCTAATTGGGCTCTAAAATTTCTCTTTACATTATCTATATATCTTTGTCTTAATTCCTGTTGTTCTACTTTTTCTTCATCAGTTAAACCTTCATTTTGACTTTTTTTATATAAAAAATTGATTCTTTCAATGATTTTGTCAATATTCATTTTATTATTCCTTCTTTCTAAATAAATATTTTATAATTTGACATTTTTGTATTTTACATTTTTTTCCACACATCTATAAATCAACATTTTGTTTTATTTTCCAAAAAATGTATATATCATTTATTGGAAATTATTTATGATTTTATGTATAATTTGTAAAAAAATACATAAAAATGGCAAATTAAAATGATTAACATTTCTTGTCTAATTTGTTAAAATTAAAGTATAAATTAAATGATAGTAATTATAGATTATTTAATTATGTGGGAGATAAAGTATGTTTGTTAAAGTAAAAATTTTAAAACAAAAAATTAATTCTTTCAAGACTTTATTACATTTACTTCTTATGTTTAAAAAGCCTACAGATAAAATTGTTGTAAGTTGTTCTCAACATTTAGACGAATATATAGTTGAATATCAAAAACTAAAAAAATTTGGAGCATAATTTCTTATTAAATTGTACAAGCTTCAGAAACTTAATAAGTTCCTGAAGTCTTGTATGTTTTATTTTTCATCTAAATATAAAATTATATCATCAATATTATTTATTTCATCTTTAGAAAAAACAACTACGAAATTATTAAAATCATATTTCTTCTCTGTAAGTTCATAGGCTATGAACTCATAATTCATATCATATTCTTCAGCACACTCATCTAGTATATCCTCCACATTATCTAATGCAAAATCACTTAAATAAGGTAAAAAATATTCATAGTACCAATCTTCATCCTTTATTTTTCCCTCATATTCTTCATTGGCATATTCATTAGCGGCTTCAATCTCAATATCATCGAAATAATATTTAAAAGCTATAATCAATTCTTTACTTTCATAAGCTACTTCACTTACATCCGATAATTCGTTTTCTTCTAAAAAATTAAGTATTTCTTTCTTGTTCAATATATTACCTCCTTAAAGTATTATAACTATTTATTATTCTACATACAAATAATAAATCCTTTAATATAGTATTGACTTAAAATTCTATATTTTATTAATAATTTTAATAATACACTTTTTGAAAAAAGACTTATATTTTGTTGAAATTTGTTATATAATTTAAAATCGCAAAGGATACAATGCAAAGGAGGAATTAATTATGAATATTAACTTAATTGGAGTACCAATATTTTTGGGCTGCGACAAAAAAGGTGTTGATTTAGCACCAAATAAACTAAGAGAAAAAAACATAGCTCAAATTATTAGAAATAATAATCATACTGTATATGATTTGGGAAACTTATATGTTCCTGAAAAAAAAGAGTGTGATAAGTTCTCAGCTCATAAAAACATGAAGTATGTTGACAGTATCATAGATGTAAACACAAATTTAGCTCATACTGTTTACAGTTCATTAAAGTCTGAAAGTTTTCCATTAACTATAGGAGGAGACCACTCCTTAGGATTAGGTAGTATTTCAGGTGCTAGTAAATATTACAATAATCTTGCAGTTATTTGGGTAGATGCTCATGGTGATATTAATACTCATGAAACATCACCATCTGGCAATGTGCATGGAATGCCTTTAGCCGCTGCCATGGGGATAGGTCACGATACTTTAACAAAGCTTTATTTTGAAGATAAAAAAGTAAATCCTAAGAATGTATTTATAATAGGTGCTAGAGATTTAGATACTGGAGAACTTCAATTAATAGAAAAGCATAAATTAAATGTTTATACTACTGAAGAAGTTCAAAAAAGAGGGGTAGAGGATATTTTAAATGATATTAAAGAAATTTTAATTAAAAATAATGTTGATGCAGTACATTTAAGCTTTGATATTGACTCTATAGATCCTAAGTTTCTTCCTGGAACTGGAACTCCAGTTGAGAATGGATTAACTGTTAACGAGGCTAAATTTATATTAAAATATCTATTAGAAACTAGATTAATAAAATCTATGGATTTTGTAGAGCTGAATACAGAACTTGATAAAGGCAATGATACCATTGAATTTTGTGTTGAAATCATTGATTATATATCTAAATATTTGTAAAAGTAAAACCGTGATTAAATCACGGTTTTTTAATACGCTTTTCACGCTTTAGTTTTTCATCCCAATTGTAAATCAAACAATTATATATATTTTTTTACTAAATATAAAGGAATTAAAACTAATTTTTCAAATTAGAATAGTAATTTCTAATACTATGATAAAAATATTAAAATAATTTAATTGTGATAAATCTAAATTTCTTTTTAATTCATTGTGTTTTATCTTATTATTTAACTAATTGTAAGAAATTCTCCACGAAAGATTCTGCTGCTGTGAAGTCTTCTTTACTTGGAACAAAATTAAATTTTAATCCTTCTGGTAACGTTTTAAATTTAAGTTCCTTTAACCTACTATTTAGCATTGGAACTGCTTCTCCACTCCATCCATAGGATCCAAAGGCTGAAGCAACTTTTCCCCTATTTACTATAGCACTTACATGAGATAATAAGTTCCATGTTGGTTCTACTGCATCTTGATTAATGGTTGGAGAACCTATAATAATACCACTTGACTTATCTACAAGCTCAATCATTTTACTAAAATCAGTAGTAGTTATTTCATGGGCTTCTGCTTTAATTTGATTATCTTCAATAGTCTTAGCTAAAAATTTTGCCATTGACTCAGTATTTCCATAAGCTGAAACATAAAATATTTGAATATTCTTTTCATCTACAGTAGTTTCTTTAGCCCATTCTCTATATAATTTTGTAAATTTCTCTATGTCATCAATATGAACTGGGCCATGACTTGGTGCAATCATATTTTTTTCAAGATTTTCTATTTTATCTAATCCTGCATTAACAAACTTTTTAAATGGCCCCATTATCACATCAAAATAATATTTCATTTCTTCAGTATAATCTCCACTACAACTGTCTGTTATACAATTCGCAGGACAATAATGGCATCCCATAACGTCACAAGTAAATAGAACTTTATTAATTTTATCATATGTGAATATTGTATCTGGCCAATGTAAGTTTGGTGCAGAAATAAATTCTAAAACTCTATTACCTATATTTAGCTCGCCTTCAGCAACTTGATTATAGAAATTTGAATTCAATATTCCACCTAAATATTTTATAGCAGCTCTAGATCCAACTATTTTAGCATTAGGATAATGTTCTAACAGCTTTATTAAGGAACCACTATGATCGAGTTCAGTATGTTGTACAATTATGTAATCGATATCTCTATTTCCTATAACACTTCTTATATTCTTTAAATATTGATCGAAAAACTTATCTTTAACAGTATCTACAATCACAACCTTTTCATCATCAATTAAATAAGAATTATAGGTTGTCCCTTTTTTGGTTTCCATTATAATATCAAATACTCTTAATTCTGGGTCATTAACACCTATCCAATATAATTTATCTTTTAATTCAACTGGTTTCATATACAAGACCTCCACTATAAGATATTTTTCCTTAAATAATACCCTTTATATGGTAACATATAAAATGGCCATTTTCAAGTAATAACAGTTATCAATATATGAATTTATAACAATTTTGATAGACTTTTTTTATACATTATATACTCTCTATGCAATGCTCTTGTTAAATTGACATAGAGTAATTTTTTATCAAGATTATTCTCACCATAATTCTCTTTATCACAATTATAAACTATCGTAGCGTCAAACTCTAATCCCTTTGTCATATAACTAGGAATTATTATTCTATTCCCTTTAATACCACTATCATTTTCATCAACCATACTCCACTGATAGTTACTTTGCTTTTTTAACTCCTTTAAAACATCTCTACATTGTTTATAAGTCTTACATATAATTGCAACAGTTTTTTTATTTATATCTTCAACTTCTTCAACAATCTTATCTATTTTATTTATTCCATCTAAAGTGTTTTCAATTTTTATAATCTTAGGCTTATGCCCATGTCTTAAAACTGGTTTTGCAGGAATTAAATTTAATTCTTGTTTATCTAGCACTATATTAGCAAAATCTATAATTTCCACCGTAGATCTATAACTTTGTGTTAGAGAAACATAAGTTGCATCATTTTCAAATACAGTTGTTATAAGCTTTTCCCATGAGTCAATACCTTTATGACTATAAATTCCTTGTCCTAAGTCTCCTACTATGGTCAAAGAGTTTTGTTTTGACAATAGCTTCAATATAAGCATTTCAAAGTAACTATAATCTTGAGCTTCATCTACAATTACATGTATATATTTACTATGTATGCCCTCTAAGGCCATTTTTAAATAAACTACATGTGGTAAATCTTCACTATCGATAATTTTGTCTCTAATATTTTTTTCAGCACTATTAACTATGTATTTTACAAGCTTTGAAGGAATTTTATTATCAGTAATCTCATTAAAAATCTCTTCATTTGAATATAAATTATAATAAGTAGATATCAATTTTTCATTCTGCCAACTATTAAAAAAGTCTTTTAAAGCTTTATTTCCCTTTTGTTTTAATTCTTTAATAAACTTATCTCGTTCATCATAAAGTTCTATAATGATTTTTCTTTTTCCTTCATCGTTTAAATTTTCTTTAGATTTAATGTCTTTTATCTTAAAACTATAGTTATCTTCAATCTGATTTTGCACGTTTTCAAGTTTATCTTTTAATTTTTGTTTAAAATATCGGTTAATTTCATCTTTACGTTTTACAATTGGTAGATGCTTTAAATCTCTTATATATAGTTTTTTAATTTCCTTTGCACTATATAAAACATACCCATCTATCTTTATATCATCAACTTCAACATCTTTTCTCTCTAGATATTTTATATATCTATCTAATATAACTTTAAAACTTAAAGAACCTTTTATTTTACTTACAGCGGTTAAATATTTTTTATCTTCCTCATCACTATCTTCCATTAAATAAGATAATTTTTTATCTTTAGTATAAATTCTACCTTTGTAATTTATTAGTGATGCACATAAACTTTCAAAAGTACTTTGAGTAACTGTATACACACCTAAATTAGGTAATACTTCAGAAATATAATCTAAAAATATTTCATTAGGCGCTACCACAAGTATTTCTTCATGTTCTAAAACTTCATTGTATGTATACACTAAATAAGCTAATCTATGTAGTGCAACAGTAGTTTTTCCAGAACCAGCAGATCCTTGTATTATCATAGCTTTATTTTTATATGCTCTTATTATCTCATTTTGTTCCTTTTGTATAGTGGCAACTACATCTTTAAGCTTGCTACTTATACTTTGTTCAAGATTTATCTTTAAAAATTCATCTATTAATTCATTACCTTCTACACTACTCTTTAATATGATTTCATTTATTCCTTCATCAAAAGCATCTATAAGCTTCTCATCTCTAACTAAAAATTTTCTTTTAAGCTTTAATTCTCCTTCGATTATCCCCTCTGGAGATATATAATGTGATTCGCCGTAGGTTCCACTATAATATAAGTTAGCAATAGGTGCTCTCCAATCGATTACAATTTCTTCATTTTTTAATTCGTCATTTAATCCGAATTTTCCAATATAAAAAGTTTCTGTATCATATCGTTTTTCTCTAAAATCAATTCTCGCAAAGTAAGGTTGCTTACTTGCTTCCTTATATTTATTTAAATTCTTTTCTGTAAATTGAAAAATTCTCTCTGCTAATATTAAATCATTACTAAAACTTCCACCACTAGACTTTTTCAAAGCAGAAATCTTTTCTTCATACTCTTCATATTTCTTTGAGGTCTTATTTTTTTCTATAATAACCCAATCTCTAACTTCTTCAAATTTTTTAAGTTCTAAGTTCAGTTTACTTTTTTCTATGGCCATATTAACACCTCAATTTCTTATAAACCTTATAATAGTAAAAATATTATAAATTTTTTCTGCATCTTATATGGTATAATGTTATCATTAATTATTGGAGTTGATAATATGATTTATATTGAAGATAATGCATACAATTACGCATTAAAAAATAATTATTCTTTTGTTATTAAAATCATCAATGTAAATTTATGTTGAGGAAATACCCCCTCTAAAGCACTTTGGGTAGAGTGTAAAAATTTTTATGATGATATTACTAATTATACATCATTTGAATATAAAAATGTTAAAATCTATATAGAAAAATCACTAAAACTTTCCTCTAATATAAAAATATACAAAAATAAAAAAAGCTATTTTAGAAGTAATAGTTTTGGAGTATATGGGGTTGGGATTTCTGAAAATAAAAGTTAATTATTTTAGCTTTAAAATATTTCGTATGCATTAAAAAGACGTGAAATAATCACGTCTTTACTCTTCGTCAACAAGTTCGTACATCTCAGTAGCCTTTGACATATATAATATTCCATCTAAATGATCGATTTCATGACAAAATGCTCTAGCTAAAAAATCTACTGCTTCATATTGAACTTTCTGTCCATCTACATTCATACCTTCTACAATTACTCTAGTAGGTCTTACTACTAAGCCTTCATGATCTTCGTAGCTTAAGCATCCTTCATAATCTTCTTCGCTTCCTGAGCTTTCAATTATTTTAGGATTCAATAGCACTATTGAATCAGATCCATCTCTCAGATCTATTAATATAGCTCTTTTTAATATACCTATTTGTGGTGCTGCTAGACCAACTCCACTACAATTGTACAAAGTATCCTTTAAATCCTGTACTAACGCTAGTACTTCTTCATCAATTTTAGTAATAGGTTCACATACTTTATTCAGTTTTTTATCACCATACTGAAGTATCTTTCTTATCGCCATAAATATATATTAAGACATATCTTTGCCTTAAATCCTCCTTTCACAAGGTATTATTCCTTTTAAATTATATAATAGTTAATCATATTACTCAAATATTTTTTAATAAAAATCATTTATTAATTTCTTTCTAACAGAATCTCATCTTTTCAACTAAATCAGTTAAATTTTATAAAGATAAATGTTGTATTCTTTAAACATTAAAAAACTGAGACAAATAAGTCTCAGTTTTGTTGTTGTGCTCTTTGTGTTTCTTCCATTATACTTTTAACTTTCATTAATCTAGTTAAAGCTCCTCTTTCATTTTCGTCAAGCTTCATCTTTATATATTTTATAGTTTCTTGAAGCTGAGGTATTGTCATATATTCAAGGGCATTAACTCTTCTTCTAGTCTTTTCAATCTCATCAGCCATCAATTGACAAGCTTTTTCTACTTCTGCCAATTCTAAAAGTTTAGGTAATATTAAATATAACTTTTCAATTGCTTCATCTAACTCTATTGTAGTAGACGCGAATCCATAAGGATAAATACTTCCTGGATCACTTTCAAGTTTTCTAATGAAATTCATTACTGGCACATTAACACTCATTACATTTTTAGTTTCAACCTCTACAGATATACTTTCTTTAGGGCAAGATAATGCAGCCTCTAAGAATTGAGGTGGCATAGCAGCACTTGCCATAAAGAAATTTTTAAAGACTTCTTGGAGCTTTTCTTCAACTTCACTTCTTAATTTGTTATTATATTTAATTAAATCAATGAATCTTCTCATAAGCTCATCTTGCTTATCTTTTAGTAATTTATGCCCTCTAGTAGCAGTGGCCAATCTTTTTTTAAGCCTGGTGAGCTCCATTCTGGTGGGATTAACATTTAGTTTCGCCATAGTTAATCATCCTCTCTTAGAGGTAAATACTTCTCTAAATATTCATCTCTAATTCTTTTAAGCTCCGTTCTAGGTAATATAGTTAATAAATCCCAACCTAATTTTAATGTTTCTTCTACAGTTCTATTTGCTTCAAAACCTTGAGAAACATATTTTTTTTCAAAAGCCTCTGCAAATTTAGCATACTTTTTATCTGCTTCAGAAAGGGCAGATTCTCCTAATATTGCTGCAAGCTCTTTTGCCTGTTTACCCTGTGCATAAGCTGAAAATAATTGGTTCATAGTATCTGCATGATCTTCTCTCGTTTTACCTTTTCCTATACCTTTATCTTTAAGTCTTGATAATGATGGTAAAACATCTATTGGAGGCATTATTCCCTTCTTATATAGCTCTCTTGAAAGGATTATTTGTCCCTCTGTTATATATCCAGTAAGGTCTGGAATTGGATGCGTTTTATCATCTTCTGGCATTGTTAAAATAGGAATTTGAGTAATAGAGCCCTCTTTTCCTCTCAATCTTCCAGCTCTTTCATATAGTGTTGAAAGGTCAGTATATAAATAACCAGGATATCCTCTTCTACCTGGAACTTCTTTTCTAGCTGCAGAAACTTCACGTAATGCTTCAGCATAGTTAGTTATATCTGTCATTATAACTAATACGTGCATTCCTTTTTCATAAGCAAGATATTCAGCTGTTGTTAGCGCCATTCTTGGAGTAGCTATTCTCTCTACAGCTGGATCATTAGCTAAGTTCATAAATAGAACTGATCTATCTATAGCTCCTGTTTTTGTAAATTCTTCAACGAAGAATTCTGCTTCTTCAAAAGTAATACCTATAGCTGCAAAAACCACAGCAAATTTTGAATCAGAATTTAAAACCTTTGCCTGTCTTGCTATCTGTGCAGCAAGTTGAGCATGTGGAAGACCTGATCCTGAAAACACAGGAAGTTTTTGTCCTCTAACTAAAGTATTAAGTCCATCTATAGCAGAAATACCTGTCTGAATAAATTCTGATGGATAATTTCTTGCTACAGGGTTTATAGGTTCCCCATTTATATCTAATCTCTTCTCTGGAATAATTTTAGGACCATTATCTTTTGGTCTACCCATACCATCAAAGACTCTTCCTAGCATATCTTCTGATACTCCAAGTTCTAGAGGTCTTCCTAGGAACTTAACTTTAGTTCCTTTTAAATTTATTCCAGTTGAACCCTCAAAAAGCTGAACCATGGCATTGCTACCATTAATCTCAAGAACCTTACCTCTTCTCTTTTCTCCAGTTTGTAATTCTATATCAACTAATTCGTCGAACTTTACACCTTCAACACCTTCAACAACCATCAAAGGTCCAACTACTTCCGCAACTGTCCTATATTCTTTAAGCATTTAGAACACCTCCTTCGATGATTAGTTTTTGAATTTCACTTTCTAATTCTTCTTCAATTTCTTTCATTTTATCTATTTCAGTTTCTGATATATACTTACTTCTTGCAATCTTATCTCTTACTGACACGTTAAGTATTTTTTCTAAATAAACTCCAGCATCAAGAGCTTTATTCGCTTCTTTCATAAATTTCAAAACAAGCTTTAACATCTTATATTGTTTATTTAATGAAGCATAAGTATCAACTTCATGGAAAGCGTTTTGCTGTAGATAGTCTTCTCTTATAGATTTAGAAACTTCTAGTTTTAATCTATCTCTTTCAGATAGTGCATCTATACCAACAAGTCTTACTATTTCTTCTAAGTTTGCTTCCTCTTGAAGAAGTGCCATTGCTTCTGTTCTTAACTCAGACCAATCTGGAGATATGTTTTCATTCATCCAACTTCCCATCTTATCTAGATATAAGGAATATGAATCCAACCAATTAATTGCTGGGAAATGTCTTCTATAGGCAAGATTTGCATCTAATCCCCAGAATACCTTAACTATTCTTAAAGTAGCCTGTGTAACTGGTTCTGATAAGTCTCCTCCTGGTGGTGAAACAGCTCCTATTGCAGTTACTGCTCCTTCTCTACCATCTGAACCCAATGCTATAACTTTACCAGCTCTTTCATAATAATCAGCAAGTCTTGAACCTAAGTATGCTGGGTATCCTTCATCACCTGGCATTTCTTCAAGCCTTCCTGACATCTCTCTTAAAGCTTCAGCCCAACGTGAAGTAGAGTCTGCCATTATTGAAACAGAATATCCCATATCTCTAAAATACTCTGCAATTGTTATACCAGTGTAAATTGAAGCTTCTCTCGCTGCAACTGGCATATTGGAAGTATTAGCTATAAGTACTGTTCTTTTCATTAAACTTTCCCCTGTTTTTGGATCTTTAAGTTCAGGGAATTCGTTTAGAACGTCAGTCATTTCATTTCCACGTTCTCCACATCCAACATAAACAACTATTTCTGCATCTCCCCATTTTGCTATTTGATGTTGAACAACAGTTTTACCAGCTCCAAATGGTCCTGGAACTGCTGCTGCTCCACCTTTTGCTACTGGAAAGAAAGTATCAATAACCCTTTGTCCTGTAATCATTGGCTCTATCGGATTTAATTTTCTAGAGTATGGTCTACCACGTCTTACAGGCCATTTTTGAATTAAGTTTAATTCTTTATCACCTTTTTCTGAAGAAACTATACAAACAGTTTCTTCAATAGTAAATTCTCCTGATTTTATATCCTTAACTGTTCCTTCTACTCCATAAGGTACCATTATTTTATGAAGTACTACTGGTGTTTCTTGAACAGTTCCTATTATATCTCCAGCTACAATTGCATCTCCAACTTTAACAGTAGGTTTAAATTCCCATTTTCTATCTCTGTTTAGAGATTTTACAGATACACCCTTTGATAAAAAGGATGATTTTGCAGCCTCCATAAATGCATCTAAAGGTCTTTGTATTCCGTCAAACATTGACTCTATAAGCCCAGGCCCAAGCTCAACACTTAAAGGCTCTCCTGTAGTTGTAACAGGATCTCCTGGTCCTAAACCTGAAGTTTCTTCATAAACTTGTATAGAAGCTTTATCGCCTCTCATCTCAATTATTTCACCGATAAGACCTTTTTCCCCAACTTTTACAACGTCATATATATTGGCTTCATCCATATCCTTAGCAAGAACTAAAGGACCTGAAACCTTAACAATTTTACCGTTCTTCAAGTTACATACCTACCTTTCTATAAGATATTCACACCTACAGCCTTCTCAACATTATCACTAATTCTTTTCTTACCAATGTTTAAAGTACCTTGATTACTTGGAATTAATATAATGGAAGGAAGCAACTTTTTATTATATCTTTCTATAGTTTCATCTAAGTGCTGTGCTAATTGCTCAGTTACAAATATTACCGCATAATCGTTATAGGCCATTTTATCTATTGCTTTTCTAGCTTCTTCTGCTTCTACCACTGGAAAAACATCTATTCCTATAGCTTTAAATGCTAATACAGAATCCTTATCCCCTACAACTCCAATTTTATGCATATATATCACGCAACCTTTCTCTAATAATATTACTGTCAACTTTATTAAGCTTACCAGCTAATATTATTCTAATTATTTTTATTTCAGTTTCTTTAGCTATTATATATGCAATTATAGGTTCTGGACCAAAATTAATTCTCTTAGCATTTTTTATAAAACTCATTAAATAATTATCTGAATAAACTTCAAGAGAATTATATTTGCCACTACTTGAATATTCTTCCATTAGAGCTTTTAAGACAGTCTCATATCCATATTTAGATATTCTATTGCTAAAACTTTCTAAATTATCATTTAGTCCCTGTATAAAAAACTCTTTAGATATATTTCCATTATCTAACAATACACTTTCTAAAAATCTAATATCTTTGTTTTGCATTTTAACTCTTATCATTGTTTTTATATTAGTTAAATCTATTGATTTCTTTATAAAATCTACAATGAAATCAAAGTTGGATTCCTTAGCTTTTTCAATTATAGCTTTATACATATAATTATCTAAAATTATATCTACACTTTGAGAATCCTTATTTTCTTCGTAGTTCTTTTGAACTTCTACAATAGCTTCTCTCATTATAGGTTCCAACTCTTTTAACTCATTAGTAACCATAGAATTTTTTAACTTATCAATTTCCACAGTACCAATAGGAATTAATAAAGAAGATAAATCTCCTCCTAAAATGTCAGACTTCTTTAAAACTTTAATATTATGATAGTCATATTTAATACTCATAATATCAACAATTAATTTTTCAGGAGAAATTTCATACATAAGAGAGTAAAGCCTTTTTAACTCCTCATTTAATAATAGTTCATAGTCCTCATTTCTTTTCAATATGGATATATTATCTCCATATTGAGTTTCTTGAAGAATTTTAATAGCTTCTTCTAAAGAACTACTTTCTATCATTCTTTCTATTTTCATTTTATCAAGGAGCTTTTTTTCTATAACTCTTAGCCTAGCCACAGCATGAGTAAAGTTCATTCTATCCATATGGCTATCCTCCTTAAAGATTAATCAAATAACATCATTGCTACTTCATTTTCTATTTCATATCTTAAAGAATTCACTAAAGCATCATAGGAATAGTTAAATTCTATACCACTTTTAGCTAAAATAAATCCTCCATTCATTTGTCTAGTATTTTTACTTAATATGATATTTGCCTTTTCAACATCTTTAGCAATGGTTCTATTTAATTCCTTTATAAATTCTTCACCTATTTTATCTTTATCATTTTCAGAAACTATTATTTCTTCATGCCCTTGAAGTTTAATTGATTTAAGATTATTTCTTATATAATTTAAATAATCCTCAGAGTTCATATTATTAAGTTCTTTTATAGCTTCATCAAAAACTTTATCAATTATTTGTTGCTTTGCAACTAATTTTTCATTTCTTACTTTTAATTCACTTTTTGATATAGCTCTATCAAAAAGATTCTTACCTTCTAAATCTGCTTTTTCTATTATACTTTTTGCAAGTTTTTCAGCTTCTTCTTTCTTTTTAGCTATTAACTCTTTTTCTTTTACTTTAGCATCATTAATTATACCAGCAGCTTTTTCATTAGCATCGCTTATAATCTTTGAAGTTAGATTTTCTAAATTTGACATTATCATCACTTCCTTAATTAAAAGTTAGCGTTGATTATTAATAATAGTGACATAACAAAGCCTAATAACGCATATGTCTCAACCATAACTGTTAAGATAATACCTTTTGTGTTATGTTCTGGTCTTTTAGCTAATATTTGAATTGCTGCTGCTGCTGTTCTTGCTTGTGCTATTGCTGATTTCCATCCTGCAAAAGCTATTGGTAAACAAGCTGCGAATAAATATAAACCATTTGCTAAAGTAATATCTGGTTTTATTTGGAATAGCACCATAAGAGCTATAACGAAACCATAAAGTCCTTGCGTACCTGGTAATAATTCTAATATAAGTGCCTTACCGAACTTTTCTGGTTCCTCTGTAATTAATCCTGAAGCGGCTTCTCCAACCATTCCAACACCTCTAGCTGAACCTATTCCTGGCATAATTGCAGCTAATGCAACACCCATTGCTGCAAAAACTATCCCTCCATTGTCTACTAAAAATCCCATTAAGTTTGTCATGAAAATTCCTCCTTAATCCTTAACAACTTTTACATATTTTGAACTAAATTTTAATGGTCTAAATGTTTTGCCTCCGCCTTCATAAAACTTATTAAAATACTCAAGATATTGTAATCTACAAGTATGAACATAAGCTCCTAAGGCATTTATGAATAAATTAAATAAGTGACCTACTACAAATATCAGTGATCCAGCTAAAATTTTTGCTATTGGATTTCCTAGCATTCCAATCATTAAGTTAAATGCTGATCCAATAAATCCTGTTGCAAGTCCAAGTGCTGCAAGTCTAGTATAAGATACTAAGTCTCCTACATAACCTGTTATTCCATATAATGAATATAAACCTGCACCAAGTTTTGCGCCTATTCCCTTTTCACTTCTTCCATGAGTTAATAAAATTAATATCATGCCACCAAATGTAGCATATTTTGCAATTGTAGGAATATTCCCACTTGAAGATAAACTACTTAATGCACCTGAAGCTGATAATAACCATAGAATACCTCCTGTTAAAGTCAAATACCATAAACCTACATCTAATAGTGCATCTAATGGTTTTCCATCTCTAACTAACATATAGCCTTTAATTCCTAAACCAACATATATTTGAATTAATCCCAAAGCCACTGAAACTATCATCAATAAAATTACATTACTATCTGGCTTCATCCATATTGGACTAATTTTAATTGCATCTCCGAAGTAACTACCGTACATTACTCCCCAAAAAATTGTGGATATACTTAAATAGAAGAACATTTTGATGGATTTTCTTTTATCTTCATCTAGATTGAAGAATTTTAACGCTACCAAAGAACCGATAAACATAACTAATCCATATCCAGCATCTGATAACATCATACCAAAGAAGATAAAATAGAAAGGCATAAATAATGGTGTTGGGTCTATCTCATTGTATCTAGGCATACTATACATTTCTGTAATTGGTTCAAAAGCCTCTGATACTGCTCCATTTTTCAATAATATAGGAACATCTTCACCCTTTGCATCTTCTAATTCTAAATAATATTCACTATTTAGACTTTTACTTATTGCTTCTTCAAATTTATCTATAGTTTCTTCTGGTAACCATCCTTCTATTGTTAGAATATTTTTGCTTCTCAAGAAATTATTACAACTCTCTAATCTAAGTAAATGATTTTCATTATATTCATATATAAGTTTAAAATCATTTATATATTTCACATGTTCTTCAATCTCTTTTTTTATATTTTCTAACTCACTTTTTAATTCTTTTATTTTAGTTTTAAAATTTCTAATAACTTCCTTTGGTGGTACTTCATAATCATAATTTACCCTACTAAAGCTATATCTCTTTAGTAAAGTTTCTATTTCACTTTGTAACTCTTTATGGAAAATTATTAGAATATTACTGTCTCTATTATCTTCATTTACAACCTCAATATAACAATTATTATATTGAAAACTTATATCTTCCCTTAAATTATCTATGAAATTCTTAGGAACTACCCCTAAATAGGCAATGCAATTTTTAAAATTATTTACTTCATTCATAGATATATCTAAATTACTCCATTTGCCTATTTCTTCAATTTCACTAGATAGTTTTGAGATATGCTGTTTTTTCTTGTTGATAGTGCTTTCTTTTTCTTTTAAATAATTGTATTGTTTTTTCCATTGTAAATCTTCAACTGCTTTTTCAAGTTCATAATAGGTAACAGTGTTTTTTCCCTCTTTTAAGCTCTGAATCATTCCTTTTTTTTCTTCATACTGGCTTAAAAAATCAATAGCAAACCTGATTTTTGCTTGCTCTTCTTCAATTTCTGATATTTCAATATGAGCAGAGTCTTTTTGTAAATATTCTTCAAGTTCTTCTTGTATTAAAACCTCAGAAAATTGAACACTTTCTAACCTTTGTAGATCTTGCAATAGCTTTTGCTTTTGTGACTCAAAGGCTAAAAGCGTAAACTTCTTCATTTTAACTATTGCCATTGAAATTCACTATCCTCTCAATTACTAATTTAACAGCACTATTAAATTTATTAGCATCTACATTCAGTATATGACCTACTTCTTCCTTACCTTTTTTCATTATAGGTTCAGACTCAACTTCACTTTCACTTATAAATTTAGATTTTATTTGCTCTGCTTCTTTATAAGCTTCAGTAAGTCTAACTTCATACTGCTTATCTGCCTCTCTTTCTGCATTTTTAATTATATCTTTACTTTCTTTCAATGCTTTTTCTAATATTTGTGCTGCTTGATCTTCTGCTGTTTTAACTTTGTTTATAGCTTCTAATGCCAAAATATCACCACCTTTTAAAATATAATTATATGGAAAGAGAGGAATAATCTCCTCTCCGACACAATATCATATACTTTATAAAACATCACAAAATACTTATAAAAGGTTTATGTTTACCACTTATTATATATAGGTAAAATTTATTGTACAAGATGTGAAAACGTACTAAGTGGTAAAGTTAACTAATTATTAACCATTTGTTCATTATTTGTTCATTATTTAGGATTTTTTTTCTATTTTTTTAAGTATATTCCTAGATCTATTAAAACATTATTGCTATTATTAAAGAAACCTACATAGAAATCCTTCTTCGTTATCAATTTATTTACAAAATATTGATTTAAGTCATAATTGAATTTTTCAATATGTACATCATTAACAGAACTTATTAAATTATTATCAATGAGATTCTCTTTAATTTGTTTTTCTATGTTTTTACCACTTTCTCTATAAATAAAATCTGGAATTCCTCTTTTTTTATTATAGGTTAAATAGTCAAACTTAATTATGTCACATAATAATTCACTATTCCTTCTTAATATTTCATTATTGAAGTCAAAAAATACCTTATAATATTCACTTGAAGAAATATTTCTTTTAAAATATCCCTTTTCTTTGTAAAACAGTGATAGCTGTTCATAAAAATCAAATGGAGTATCAAAAAGATCACTTTCTACAAAATACTTTAATATATTATTAAATTTTCCGCTGTTTAAATATTTATCGACCATATGTTCAATATGCTTTAGTCTAATTAATTCATTATAACTTATATTTTTGGTTTTCAATATTTCATAGGGAGGGTATGGACTATAATGCATATCCCACTTTTCTGCTTCTTCTCTCATACTTGATCCTTTTAAAAGTTTTAGAAAACCTAATTGAAGTTCATCTGGTCCTATTGCATATACATCATTAAAAGAGTTTTTAAAAGAATTAAAATCCTCTCCTGGAAGTCCTGCTATAAGATCTAAATGCTGCATGATATTTTTTAAACATTTTAATTCTTCCACTTTTTCTTTTATTGTAGAAAAATTAACATTTCTATTTATATTCTTAAGAATTTTATCATTAGTAGTTTGTACACCTACTTCAAATTGAAACAATCCTTTTTTTGCTTTGGATAGTGTTTCTATAGATTTACTGCTTAATAAGTCAGCAGATATCTCAAAGTGAAATCTAGTCTCTCCATCTAATTCAATTAAATAATTCCAAATTTTATTTGCAAAACTTTCGTTACAGTTAAATGTCCTATCAACAAATTTTACTAATCTAACTTTATTATCAACAAAATATTTTAAATCTTTCTTCACCTTTTCAATATCTATAAATCTAACTCCATGAAAAGTTGAAGATAAACAATATTTACAGTTGAATGGACATCCCCTAGAGGCTTCATAATATACTATTTTATGAGCTAAGTCTTCACTTTCTTCATAAGGAAAGACTATTTTATTCATGTCCATTAAGGAACGATTTCCACCATAGTAAATTTGTCCACTCTTTTTAGAGTAAAGCCCTCTAATATTACTATAATCTATTTCTTCATTTTTATATTCTTTTATTTTAGTATAAATAAACTCTCTATAAGTTTCTTCCCCTTCGCCCTCTATAACATATTCACCACAGTTAGCTTTTAGAAAATTCTCTGAATCATAACTTACTTCAGGTCCACCATAAAATATTTGTATGCTATCATCTATTGACTTTATTAAGGTTGTTATTCTTGTTATATATTCAATATTCCATATATAACAGGAAAAACCTAGTAATCTAGGTTTTCTCTCCATTATTTCCTCTACAATTCTCTCAACCCTATCATTTACAGAAAACTCCATAATATCACAATTATAATCCATATCTTTAGTATAAGCCTTTAAATACCTTACTGCTAAATTACTGTGAATATATTTAGCATTTACCCCAACTAATAAAACATTCATCCATTATTTCTCCTCTTTCTACAAATTATATTGTATACTCCATTATTACTTTTAAAGTTCATAACCTCAAATCGTTTATCAACTAGATCTAATATTTTTTCTTTAGAATTATCTTTTAAAATATTATAATCTTTAATCTGAAATTCCTTTAAACTTTTATCTGGCATATATACTTTTATATTATTTTCATAAGTTTTTAAAAATTTTTTATCTATATCCCATATATATAAAATTCCATCATTTTTCAGATAGTCTCCAACTTCATCAATAAGTCTCCTTTTTTCAATATTTTTAAATATTGAATTCAAACTAAAAAAAAGTATACAACTATCATAACTCTGTTTTTCAATATTCCTTCGTGCTCTTTTTTCAAAATATTGAATATCACATTCTTCATCATAATGCTTGAACAGATTATATATTACTCCATAATTGTCATGGCCTATATCCAACAAATTTCCATATAAAATATTGTTTTCTAAATTAATAAATACAGAACTATTCATAAATTCTTCACCTCATTTAATATCTATATAAGATTATTATAGATACTATTCAACGAAGCTTTTACATTTCCTTCCATATACTTTTAATTAATTATTTACATCATTATAAAACATTAATAAAAACCCTGCTGTACTTTGGTTTGCTTTTAATAATACCTTATCTAGAACTTTAGCATATCTTTGATTTTTATTTCTAATATTCCTATACATACTATCAATTCTATTAGAGTATTTAGTATTTTCTTTAACATACTCCTCAACTGTATTATAATTTATAGCTCCTTGTTTAATAGGATGAGTATATCCATTTTGGATAAGTCTAATAGCCCATGTTTCAAAACTCTTATGATTCCTCAAATTTACATTGGCATGTGCAGGCACCGTTGTATCTTGAATTAAATGGCATGCTGCTCCTAAATAAAATATAGCTTTAGGAATATTATTGCAATGGATATTCTTTAAAGCTTTATTATAATAGATTTCACATTCAATTAATGCATTAGAACAACCATATAAACCTCTTCCATCTTCATGATGATAAAAATGATTAGCACTTTTAAAGTCTGCATCTGCCCATATTACACCTTTGTTTAAAATTTTAATATATTTTTTAAAAAATTTGTACTGTTTTTCATATCCATCATTTCTTAAAATTTCTAAGGCCTCTTTGTTTATAAATTGATGAACAATGCACTCTGTCTTTTTAACCTTTTTCTTTATGGGATTAAAAGCATATAATAGAAATTTTAATGTGTAACCATAAGTATTTTCAATCTTCCGTTTAATTATATTACCACCTTCTACTGTAAAAATTAATACAGTATTATTATAAACAAACTTATCAAAAAAGATAGCTAGATTTTAAATTTAATTTATTTATTTCTAGAAAATAAATTTCAAGCTTAATATTCCGTCTTTTTCTTTGAAAAATTTTAAAGCTTTAAGATAATTTAAGAACTTCTAATTTAAATTCAAATAAGTTTTATTTTTTTAACTTCTTACTATATAAATAATATAATGATCATAATAATGAGAGTTAGTGCAATAAACAATAAATATCTAAACAATTCCTTTAATGATATTACATTATTTTTATTTTCGCAAGTCTTTAACTCATATAATACTCCTTGATTATTTTCTAGAATATTAAGTTTGTTATCTAATATCTTTATACTTTCAACTTGTGATTTATCTCCAAAAGTTATATATTCTTTGGATGTTTTAAATTTATTGTAATTATATATTTTTTTATCTAGCTGATCATAAAAATATATACTATCTCTGTCCCCCAATTTTCCTTGTGAATCAATTGCAATGGTTCCTAATGCTGATATCTTGTTATGTTGATATAATGGACCTGGTGGGGTTTGGCTTGGATGTTTTTCTAAAATAAATTCTATGGGTTTGTTCTCTTTATCTAAAAATCTTAAAGAAGTTACAGGGTCTCCTCCGGAAAAATCTGGGAATCCATGCCATACTCCCTTTTGAATTTCGTATATATAATCACTATCATTACTTATTGGCCTTAATCCTCTCTGCTCCATTCCCCCTACTGTAGCAACCAATTTTCCCTCACTTGAAAAATCCATCCCCATTATATTCCTAATCCCCCAAGCAAATGTTTCATAAGCCTTTGTGTTTATATTATAAATAACTACTGTGGAATTGCCTATTTCGTTTTTTTCTATTATTTGTCCATCTAAATTGGATTTTCCATATTCTACGAATGCACCAGTATTTATCTCTCCGAAATTATATCCTTTTAAAGTTATAGAATTAGGGCTATAATCGTGTTCTGTAGGATAATTTTTCTTCCAAAGATTATCTTCACCTACTACACCTGAATTAGTAGCTGATCCTATAGCAACAAATAGATACTCTCCACTTAACTTTAACAATATCTTATTATAATCTCCTATATTAGGTATTTCTTTAATACATTCACTATGTTCTTTAGTTTTTAAATCATAGCAAAAAATTGAAGAATCTGAAGCATAATAAATTTTTTCTTTATCATACTCAATGCTAGTGATATTTAGTGAATTTTTCGAGAATAAATTGTAACTTTTGCCGTTATCTTCTATTATTATAATTCTATCTTTAAAAGCTATATAATAATTTCCTTCTTCATCTTTGTCAAAATCTCTTGAATTAGATAGCCCTTTATATTTAATCTCTAAACTAACATTTCTTTCTTTACAAGATATTCCATAGTCATTTTTGCTTGTACTAACAAAAATAAAGATTGAAATTGAAAATATTATCAATAAAGCCCACCCACAAATCTTCTTCATAACCTCACTCCATTATTTATATATTTATTAATATATATTTTTGCAAATTACATTAAATTACTAATCATTTTCTTTATTTACTAAATTGAAAAATGGTTGTTAAAAATAACACATAAAAATCTGTAAAGTGTTAATTAGTATATATAAAATTGTTATTATATTCACTATCTTAACTATAAGTATATTTGTTAAAGCTTAGATTAAGAAGTAAGTTATAGATAAGCTATCCAAAAAGTTACTATATAGATAATAAGCACGCTATTAAATATTTCAATTCACAACTTAGAATAATGCACAATTTACAATTTACAATTGAGGAAGAAGTTATAGAAATTTCAATGACTAAATCACAGAAATTTTAAATAATAAAATGAGAATATAAGTCTGCTCGTCTACATATAAGTATTAATATATTACTTTAGTGGGGGTTTTTATGGGTAATGATACGTTTTATAGAGATACCTTTGTCTTAACTATATCTAATTTAGCTATGGCTATAATAAGATTTGTTTTTTCTATTATCCTTTCGGACAAACTAGGTCCAGAAGGAGTTGGATTATATGGACTTATAATGCCTATATATGATTTGTTTTGTTGCCTAGTATGTGGCGGTCTAGTTGCTGCCATATCTAAAGAAGTTTCTTCTTATTATGGGACAAGTCATTATAAAAATTTAAATAAAAGCATCCATGTAGTACTTACGTTCTCATTAATTTGGTCTGTTTTTGTTACAATAATAATATTTATACTATCACCAATTATTAGTACTCATATAATAAAAGATAGTAGAACATTATATTCATTGTGGGTATTATGTCCTGCATTGATTTTTATTGCTATTTCCTCTGTATATAAAGGTTATTTTTATGGCGTATTAGAAGTTAAGACACCAGCAATTATTGATATCGCTGAAAAAGCAATAAGAATGTTTATTACATTATCTGTAATAAATTATTTTTTGTTAGAAGATATAACCTCTACAGTCACTGCTACTTACACCTCCTTTGCCATAGGTGAATTTGTAAGCTTTGTACTTTTATATTTATTTTATAAAAGAAGTAGCCTTAAATTTATGGACATACATTTGAATGAAGAACGGGTAGAAAACAGTGCTCAATTATTATTTAATGTGCTAGTAGTGGCAGCACCTTTAGCTATCAATGGCTTATTAACTACAGCTATTTCAGGTTTTTCTACATTATTAGTGCCTAGAAGATTAGTATTAGCTGGATTAGAATATACTGCTGCACTAGAAATTATAGGAAAGTTCAGTGGTATGTGTTTAACCATCATATATTTTCCAATTGTAATTGTAGTATCTATGGCTACAATATTAGTACCTGATATATCAAAAAATTTAACTAGAAAAGATTTTACTGGATTAGAAATAAGAATTAATGAAGTGATTAAAATGTGCTTTTTATTAGGTGTTTCTACTATGATAATCTGTCTTACAATCCCAAATAATCTTGGAATGTTATTCTACAAAAGAAATGATCTTTCCTTATATATTAAAGCTGTATCTATTTGTGCACCTTTTCTATATGCCTCATCTTGTACTTATGGTATTTTGAATGGCTTAGGAAAGCAAAAGACTATATTGATAAGTTCATTAATTACATCTTTAATCCAATTACTACTAATATATATATTAATAGTAATTCCTAAAATTAATATATTAGGATATGCTATTGCATTAGTTGCATCTTCTATTATTGGTTTAATAATTAATATGGTTGAAATTAATAAAGTGGTATCTATATCTATGAATTTAGGTGAGTTTTTAATAATTATATGCTTAACCATCTTAACAGCTTTAACTTTAAAGATATTGAACATAATAATTCCAAATAATATATTTATTATTAAGAATATTATTTTAATAATAATTGGATTTTCACTATTCATAACCTCTACCTTTATGATAAGAAGATCATCATAAAAAATCGTGACTATCAGTCACGATTTTTTATATTATACTTTACAGTTTACAATGAAAAATAGTTTAAATAAATTTCACCTTATTTTTCATATATTTTATTATAAATAAATACAATAATTAAATATTGTTCCTACCTTATCTTTAGTAATAATTTCTTAGGAATAAATCTTATTAATTTTCTAGGTATCACTTGAAGATCTCTTTTTCTAATTCCACCTATATATATTAATGATACAAAATACACTATAACAGCAACAAATATAGTAGTAGCTATAGATAATGCATTTGCTATATATCCTTTTGATAACATTAAAAATACTTTATATACTAAGTTGTACCATATTAAGCCTACAGTAGCCATAGCTGCAGATGCAATAAAAGGTTTAATTATTGGCCTTACAATACTGACTCTAATTTTAAGACTTTGATTTATTAATAACTGGTTTAAAATAAGCATTATTAAAAATGAAATAGCATTTCCTATTATTGCTCCCAATATATTGATTTCTGGGATAGCGACAAATACATAGTTAGCAATAATTTTTCCTATAAGTCCTATTACTGAAAATATTGTTACTGCCTTAACCTTTCCTAGTCCCTGTAATATAGATGTTTGTAAATATACTATTGCCATTAATATTATTACATAAGATCCATAAAATAATAAGTTAGATATATCTAAATCAAGTTTTAATAATTGAAGTATCTGTAAACTAAATACAGAAAGTCCTACAGCAGAAGGAACTGTAATTAAATAGGCTGCTTTTACACTAGTATTAACGCTATTTCTTAAAGATTTTTTATCTTTAGTTGCACTATGAGCTGAAATTATAGGAACTATTGAAATTGATAGTGAACTTACTAAGGCTAAAGGCACATTTATTAATACAGTATATTGACTTAATATTCCCCATAATATCTCTATGTTTGACTTATCAAAACCAGCTATATCTAATCTGCCTTTCACCAATTTTAAATCTACCAAAGTTCCTGCTTGTTGTATAGCTATACCAATAGTTATAGGGATAGCATAAAATAAAATTTTCTTTGCAATTTCTTCATTAGAAGCTCGTTCTATACCTTTATGGCTATAACCTAGGGGTATATTATTAGCTCTATTTTTATTATAAAATCTAAAGAAATATATTGCTGCTACTAGAGCCCCTAAGGTTGTACCAACAGTACCACCTGCTGCCCCATATTCATTTCCATATCCAATTAATAAATAAGCAAAAATTAAACTAAAACCTGTATTAAATACCTGTTCAATCACCTGAGAAATTGCTGTAGGAGTCATATTTCCTCTACCTTGAAAATATCCCTTATAAGCACATAATATAGTTGTAATTAATATCGTTGGTGATAATGCCATAAGTGCATATGTTGACTGTTCACTATTCATACTTTTCGCTAAAGGTTCCGCAAATAAAAATAGTAACAATGTTAGTACAAGCCCTAATATAAAGGCCATAGCCCTTGCCATTTTAAAAGTTTTAAGTGCATCTTTATAGTTACCGAGGGCTATAAATTCAGAAACTATCTTAGAAATAGCTACTGGTAATCCTGAATTACCTATTATATAAAAGTATTGAAATATTTGATAACAAGAGTAATATACACCTATACCTTCTGGCTTTAAAATAGCTCTTAATACTGGAACATACAAAAGAGACATTAGCTTTACAAAAAGCATTGCCATACTTAATATAGCAACACCTTTAGCCGCAGATTGTGTGTTTAACTTCGAACTATTTCCCATAATACACCTCCACTAGATTTTAAAAACATCATTTTTTATCTTCTTAAGTATTGGAGGTAACGATTCTGCAATTGTTTTATTTTCTAAATATGATAATGTATCAGGAGTATTCTTAAATATAACCTTATAAGCATATAAGAATTGATAGTTTAATCCATATCTGTTAACAAAAAAACTATTTAACTTTTTATCACCGTATTTGATATCTCCTACTATTGGATTTCCTAAAAAGGATAAGTGAGCTCTAAGTTGATGACTTCTTCCTGTTAATAGATCTATTTCTATTAATGAAAAAGTTCCACAACTTTGTATTGTTTTAACTTTCATAGCTATCTTTTTTGTGTTTGGCATTGGTTTATCATAAACCTTAGATATATTGGTATCTTCATTTTTAGAAATATATGCTTCATACATTCCATCCTTAATTCTATTTTTCACTAATGCCATATAATATTTTTCGATTTTTCTCTCTCTAATCATTTCATTCAATTGCTTTAGTGCATTAAAGTTCTTACCAAATAACACAATACCAGAGGTATTTCTATCTAATCTATTGCAAGGTGCAGGAGTAAATGTTACTTCCTTCTCTGGTTGATAATCGCCTTTATCATATAGATAGGAAAGTACATAATCTGTCAATGTAGCTTCCCCATTTTTTTTATCACTATGTACTAGGACTCCTGGCCATTTTTCTACTAATATCATATTTTCATCTTCATAAGTTATTTTTAGTTTATTATCAATTCTGTCAAATTGTTTTTTCTTATTATTACTTGCTTCAGTTTTAATTTCTCTAATTTCAACTATATCCCCTTCTTCTAAGGAATATTTTTCTTTTACCTTTTTACCATTTACTTTAATGTCTCCCTTTCTAAAAGCTTTGTATATTGCACTTAAAGGAACGTCCTTTAATAATTTTCTTGCAAATTTATCACATCTTTGTCCTGCTTCATTTGATCCTATATCAATCCTCATACTTTCCTCCTAATGTAAAACTTATTTTTTTGTAATTATTTATTTAAAAAGTCCAAAGCCATTTTACAATGCATAGCTACTCCTATAGCTAAACAATTTTCATCTATATCAAATAAACTACTATGAGCAGGATGTACAACTCCCTTTTCCAAATTGCCACATCCAAGCCAATAAAACATTGAAGGCTTTTCTAAGGAAAAATAAGCAAAACTTTCAACTCCCATAGTGGGTTCATTATAGACTTTAATTTTATCCTGTCCTAATAAGTTTATAGCACTATTTTCAAATATATTATACATATTGTCATCATTTAAAAGACATGGATAGCTTTCATCAATTTTTATTTCACAACGTCCTCTCATAGATGTAACTATGCCATTTACTATTTCTGACAATCGTTCTTTTACATATTTTCTATGACTTATTTCCATAGTTCTAAGAATTCCTGATATTTCAACTTCTTCAGGTATAATATTTTGTGCTGTGCCACCCTTAATTGTCCCTACTGTTACTACCGCTGGAGAGGTAGGAGAAATTTCTCTACTTACAATGGTTTGGAGTGCTAAAACCACATGACTTGCAATGACTATTGGGTCTACTCCTTTATGAGGACTCGCACCATGTGTACCTCTTCCATATATCTTTATAGTAAAAGGATTTGACGCTGCATAAGCGGTTCCTCTTTTAATTCCAATTTTTCCCCATTCTAAATTTTCATCTACATGAAGACCTATAACTCCATCCACAGGAGGATTTTTAAGTACACCTTCTTCAATCATTAATTGAGCTCCTCCTACAGTTTCTTCTGCAGGCTCAAAGAAAAATTTTATATTACCACTAAATTCATCTTTAATGGAATTCAATATTTTTGCAGCACCTAGAGCTATAGTTGTATGCGCATCATGACCACATGCATGCATTTTTCCCTTTATGTTAGAAGTATATACAGTAGTCTTCTTATCCTCTAGTGGCAAAGCATCCATATCTGCTCTTATAGCTATAGTCTTAAAATTCTTTTCTTCTGGGTGTTTACTTCCCTTTATAGTAGCCACTACTCCCGTTTTAGCCACTTCAGTATAAGAAATATTTTCACTCTTTAAAAAAGCTTTAATCTTTCCTGAAGTTTGAGGCAAATCGAAACCTAACTCGGGATTTCTATGTAAATCTCTTCTAATTTCAATTAATTCATCTTCTATATTCTTTGCCATATTAAGAAAATCCATAACTATGCCTCCATAAAAAAATAATAGACCTTTTTGCCTATTATTTTTAAGCTTAATCTTTTTTTACCGTACTTTAAACTTATTAAGATTATATACTATTATTAAAAATACTTCAACAAATCCTTAATTATTGTTCTTTATTAATTTCATTAAATTCTAATTACATTATATTAAAATAAAGTTTAAATTGCATAATATATATTTGTATAAAATGTTTATTTAAATATATATTATTAAGTTTACTTTAGATATATAAAATCATAATTATAATTATGTTAACTAGTTTAGCCTTATATTATAGCTATGCTATGAAATAAGGTTATTTTTAGACTTTATTTAAATTATCTACTATATCTATAAGGATTTAAAAGTAAAGACCAACAGATTTATTCTGTTGGTCTTTACTTTTAAATATATTTTATAACTTCGCACTTAACTTATATGAGAATAATTTTAACCTTTCATATTAAATCTTTTATAAAAACATACATGCAGATAAACGTTAACACAATAAAAAAGATTATATTTTGAACAATTATTCTATTCTCCTTTTGATTTCTAGAATTTTTACATTTTAAATAAATTAAGACTAAAAACACTAGAGCTATTCCAGATAAAATAAATCTAAATATATTAACATACAACTTGATGTTTTCAATGTTAATGATAAAAGATAATATAAAAACAAATGCATATAATATATAAATTGCTTTTTTATCTAAAATACCTTCTTGTAACTCATATAAGAATTTATTATTCATAATAATCTAATTCTCTCGAATTTATATACACTATAGGTTGTAAAACTATCTAAATACTTTTCATATGTCTTTAAATTAATAACCTCTACTATGAGGTATGTCATAGTAGCTTCTTTTATGTCATATCCTACTTATGGATATTTTTATAATATATAAGCTTATTATCTTTTTAATAGTTACATGTATGAAATGAATTAAACTATTTAGCCACTAATTCTATTAAGTTATAATCACACAATACATTTAAATCAAATCTCTTAGTTATATTAGTAAACTCGATTTCTATTGTATTTTCATCTATATATGTAATTTTACCTCTACCGTGACTTTTATGAACTACAAAATCATTAAATTTAAATGGAAGAGAATTTTTATATTCACATTCTTTTATAAATTGAGAAAGTATATAGCTTTGACTTTGTATTTTCTTAGGTATAAATAGAAAGAGATTTTCTATACTACGGGTCATAGCTACATAAAATAATCTTCTTTCTTCCTCTATATTATTCTCTATATTGTTTTCATGAGGAATATATCCCTGTACCATATTAATTATGAAAACATTTTTAAATTCCATTCCCTTTACCCCATGACATCGAGAAGAATTAAGGCTTTAACTGGTAAAATACATACTATCCATATTAAATTGTTTAATTCATTCCATACATTTACATTATATATGTATTGTACTATATATCTTGAAATTTATACAGTATTATGCAACATAAAAATTTAAGATTAATTATCTAATTCCCTAATGTTTATATACATATAATAACTATTCTTCTACATTTTATAGCATCCACAAATGTGGATAAAGAATATTTATATATTTAATAGTAAAATCACATTCATATATACTAATAAAATATAAATTACTTTCCTGCGATTGCAGGAACAGTAGGCTACAAAAACACTACATATTAATATAACTTAAAATAACAAAAGGACTACTAGACATAATTCCTAATAACCCTCTTTATTTATAACATCATATGTTACGATTCAACTATTCAATTTTTGCTCAAAGGATTATCAACTAATATATTTAAATACATCTCATGTTAAGGCTTATCATAAAAAGTGTGATTTTGACATATGGTTATATAAATTTAAATACATGCTATGTTAAGATTAAACAAAAATAGAACTTGTGATTTTCAGTTCCCTTTTAGCTTCTGTTTCACCTTATCAATCATAGTTTCCTCTTTTACAATGTACTCCATACCTTCCTCTCCTATCCAACTATTCATGGAGAACATTTTAGCGATATAATTGTAAAATCCTCTTTTTTCTTTTTATTACTTTATATTAATTGGGGAATCCTTTTCAAAATTATTATCTTTATTTTTCAAATCAGCAATTAATTCTTTAATATTTTTAATTATTTTTCTTCAATATATACTATGCAAATATTTCATCATTTAATGCTTAAAACAAGCCTAGCAAGACAACTCATAATTAATATAAGTTGTTTGCTAGGCTTGTGAGTGGCGTTACACCTTATAAAAGGTGACACAACTTCCTATAGTATAAGTTTATCTTGGTGGGGTATTGGAACTATCAACATAGCTACCGTCACCACAATCAAATGATTGTTGATATGGAACATCAAGATTACCACCAAAACCTGGTAGACCTACTGTAAATGTACCATGACCTTTGACCTTAAATGAGTCGGCAGAATTACTTAACAAATATCCACCACGATCTGTATAGTTTCTTAATATTTTAGCATCCACACCCATACCCTTAGTCGATGTTACTTTGTGAAGTTTAGAAAAATCAGTTCTAGCGTCTCCATACCTATCCTCATACGCCCTATAGGTATAATCTACATATACATTTACTCCATAACTAAACTTTTTCGTTTTACCATTAAGAGTTAACGTTTCATCTCCAAGATAAACCTTGCCTGCAGTTCTAGTTATATATTCACTATAGCCAGATCCAAGCATTTCATTTCCTACATTATTATTATCAATTCCAATATCTTCAGGAAGTTTTTCAAAATTATTGCTGATATCTTCATTACTAAAATTATTTTCTTGCTCATTTGATTTTTTTGACACACTGTGGCAAATTTTAAATAAAAAGCCATATCAAGTAAATCTTCATTGTTAGCAGAATCTATTGCTTTTGAATTAACATAGTCAAACTGCATACCAGCAGATTTAGCTTCATCAATAAAAGAATAAACTTGCTTAATTAAATCTTCTCGATTTAAATCTACATCTGATTCCTTTATAGTTTCTTGAAATAACTGTACATTAGATTTTTGTTGACTAAAATCTAAAGTATTAGCATAAACCATAGGTGCTTTTAGAGAAGTGCAACAAATTAAGCCTGCCATAGAAACTTTAAAAATTTTTGAATTTTTAACCATATACATATCCCCCTAAATAAATTATAGTTTAACGTGAGTTCATCTAGTTCTTATTGTGAAAACATTTAAAATAGATATGTTCGAAATAGAATATTTATAGCTATACTAAAAACTTGAAATATGCCTCTGCTTGTACAATAAATCTTGGATAACTATAAATATAGTATTGATTCAAAATCTATGAACATCGAAATCGCTAAAATTCCTCATTAAACTCACCTTAAACTATTACCAGTATAATACATTATGAAATATTTGTAAATACATAATTTTTATTTTCTACAATATAATGTATATTATTACTAAATTAGGGTGTTTTTATATCTATACAATGAATAAAATTAATTATATACTTATTATAAACACTTATATATTATACTTTTATCAAGGAGGGGATTTATGAGAAAAGCAATAATTTGCCCAATAATATCGGCAATAATTTATTGCATAATGACACTGCTAACAAATTTAATACTTCCTAGTACAACAAGAGACATAGTATTCTTATTGCTATTTGCACTATTTTTTTGTGTTAATATCATTGGACTAGTAGTCACAATTAAAGTACAAAAAAATGACAATTTAGACACAGGGCAATTAAAAAAGATACGTTATTGTAAATTGCTGAATATAGCATTGGTAATTTATCAAATACCTGCAACTTATGTAATGCTTATATATGCACGTACTCTATTTTAATAGTTTGTGCTATTTTTAACCTTAATTATTGCATGAAATGATAAAAGAAAGCTCATTTTTTTAAGATGAGTTTTCTTTTACACTTTGGTTTACATTAAGTTCAAATAACCATAATTATGATTATATAACCTAGTGATATTATTCAATTCTCAATAAATTATACTAATTTAGCAGCTTCTTTTAAACTGTCATATCTATTTGTATTAGGCTTACCACCTATTCTTATTACTTCTTTTGCTTTTATATTTTTAACTTCATAGTCACTAGCTTTCATTAAAGCACATTGATTTTTCTGAGATACTAAAATAGCTGAAAATACATCAGCATCTCCTAAGTAAGTAACTATTTATCCATGTCATAATCCCCCTTATTTACTTCTATATTATTAGGTACAGTTTTACCTACAATCCCTTCTACAATTGCATTAGCCATTTTTTCCGCATCATATTTATTCATGTCCTCTCTATTGTCGCAGAAACAACATTCTATTAACATTGCTTTAGCTTTTGTATTTCTTATTACATATAAATTGCTACCATCTTTAATTCCTCGGTTTGTATATCCAAGCCCTACTAAGTCATTTAATACTCTAGTAGCTTCTGGCAATTGTTCGCCACCCCATGTAAATACTTCTGTTCCATGTGCCTGTCCATTATAAGCATTAAAGTGTATACTGACAAATAAGTCCACATTGTTATTATTGGCTTGGTTTACTCTATAACTTAAACTTTCTTCTAAACTATTAGAATTATCTATAGTACAATTTATAACATTATGACCTAATGCTTTTAATTTATTTATAACCCTAGACCCTACTTCTCTAGTTAATACAGATTCTGATTTTATTCCTACTGCTCCATAGTCAGCACCACTAAGTGTATGACCACAATCTATGGCAATTTTCAAGTTTATCACATCCTTAATTAATTTTATTTTTTATATCTTGTACATCTTTTTTTACGTCCTCAATCACATTTAATTTTGTTGCTAAATCTTGTATTATTGATTGGTTTTTATCTATAGTAGCATTTAATCTATTTTCTCTTTCTTGTGTAGTCTTGAGAACATAAATTAATAAGAATACAAATAATGCATATCCTAATCCTTGACTAATTGCTACTTTTATAATTTCTTGTTCCATATTCTCACCCCTGTTTTAGTTTACTTTAAATTTAATAATCATAATTGTGATTATGTAATCTAATTAAAAATAATTAGATGTAATTCATTTTTTTTAAATCATACTCTACAATAGTTTAAAAGAACTTATTGCCTTTATTTACTTCAAATACAAAAAGACTACTTTAAAAGTAGTCTAAATGATTATTAAATAAAACTATAAATAAAATTGTTTCAAATTTGTTTTAATCTTTATAATAAAAGATATATCCTTCTCTACTATTGTCCACTGAAATTATCTGAACATTATCTATAATACCTTTATTATTTTTGATGCTGTTAATTTGTAACTCTAAGTCTTTTCTAAAACTCTCATCATTCTCAATTATATATTTATTTTTGTTTTCCCTAACTAATTTTATACAGATATCTTTTTGATTGTCTAAAGAGGAATTTATAGACATAACTAATGCATCTATTAATGCTATAGATGTAATTCCTGATGCTATAATAGTCCATATTCCAATAGTTTTATCGTCTATTGTATTACCAATTATACCTGCAATTATTCCAATAGCTATAATTATCACTAAAACTAAACATACAATATTGTAAAATGTTTTTTTAAATTTTAATCTGTTGCTTTTAAACATTTATTAATCCTCCGTTACTACATTGCTAAAATATGTTCGTTTAAAAACTATTAGACAAAAAAGTATAAAATCCTTTATAAAATGTATTTTTTATAAATATTATTTTATAAGTACATTAAACGTGCAGCTATATAGTTATTTTTATGTGTTACCAAATATTCCATATCCAATGCAAAAATACCTGTATCAGACCGTGAAGCTGTACTCCCAGATATTCTAATTGAGAAAGTATAAGGGTATTTATCCTCTGCATATTGGCTAGGATAAGTTACCTTATCGCAATAATAACTGCTATTGCTTGAACCTTCCTTCCAAATAGGCAAAAACCCCCTAAATTAGTTCCAAATACATTTTTAACAGTTGCATATCTACTAGAATAGGGCAATTCTACTTCCCCCACCGTTGTGTAGCCCGATCCAGAATTATTAAAATTATTAGTTCCTACCTTAAAACTTCCACCTTTTAATTGTCTATCTGTTACATCCCCTTGAAATACTATTCCATCTATAAACTGAAAGCCATTCCCATAGAAGTCCTGTATCCCAAGCCACTTCATGTTTTGTTTCCCATTTCCCATGAAGTTCATTCCTAAATCGTATGTTGCTTTAGTAACAGTTATACTAGTAGATTCTCCAGATTCAAACATATCTGTTCTTCCTCTCCCAATTAGAGATTGAGAGTCTCTATCAGCATATCTTACAATATACAATATCTGTAGCATTAACCAAGCACCGTATGTCATTATTTCATAACCAGCACCATTTGCTTGTGCTGAAGACCTCGCTTCTTGTAATGTCATCTCAGTCTTAATAGAATATGATGTATTTGCACTTCTAAGTTTTCCAGATGAATCTTGCCCTGCTAAACACGCCCCTATATAAATATAATCTCTTTCTTCTGTACCTCTCACATGGCTTAATGTAGTCCAAGTATTGTCAATTTTATGCTTGCTATATTTTACATATACGTACGTTCCTTCTTTGTATATTTTCCAATATATTTTAGGAAATTCAATCATTACATTATCTTCACTAGAAGAAAGATATATACTTGCACTAGTTCCATCAATTTTTTTTGTAAAATTATTTTTATCTAAATAGTATTTGACCTTCCCATCTCTACCAAGTACACATGGGCGGATTTCGTTAAATGGGTAATCCTCTTGAGATAAAGCACTTGCATCATCTGTCCTATAAACTGCATTAGAACTACTTGAATCCTCGTTTATACGTACTCCATAAATTTTTGTTCCTGCTGGCGATGTAACATCTTTACCAATCTTAATTTGTTGCCCTGAATCTTTATTATAATTATAATTTTTATCATAAGGAAAGAATCTATAATAGACTACCGTTCTCGTACTATCAAAATTCATGTCTGTATAACTATTGGTAGCACCCATAAAAACTATATTCCCATCTGTTATAGAACTTGGTACTCTAAGATAATTTCTTACAATCCTAACTCCTGCAAAATCTTCATCACTCGGATTATCCCATTTAATGGTAATTTCATTCCCCATAGCTGTATATTTGATATTGCTTATTCTAGCTGGAGGATTTCTGTCTAATTTTTCTTTAAGCTCCATTACACTTACTATATCCATTTTCTATATCACCTCTATTTCTAAAGTATTTAAGTTATATTTATAGGTTAAAGTTTCTCCAGTTGATAAAGTCCTAGTTTCTGTTATTAAATCTTCAGTAAAGTGGAATTCATCAGTTCTTAGAACAGAGCTGTCCTTATCCACATGTAAGATTTTTTTAGGATAATCATTTTCAAAAATTATTCGTTGTGTAGTACCTGTTATATCATTTTTTAGATTGAGCATGTCAATTTGATTTTGTAAATTTCCTGCTGCACTTTCCCCTAAAGTATCTTTTAATTTAGTAAACCAATCAAAAAATTGCTTTTCAAAGCTCTCTTGCTTTATTTTAAAACCTTCTGTAAATTGATTAAATAAAGTTTCACTATCAATTTTTATTAAAGAGTCTACTAATCCACACTTACTACTATCTTGCCTTAAGTCTTTTATGTCTCCTTGAGTTATAGTAGCGGTACCCTTTTTAACTAAAATTTCCGCCAGTGCTAATTCATATACTTCCTCATTTTTAGTTATTTCAACAGTTCCTTTTTTAATTGCTAAATATATTTTTCTCTGTAACAAATCCCACCTTAAAACTATTAAATCTTTTCTATCACTTGTAGGATTAGCAACATCAATTACTAACTTTTTATCTGCATATAACATATAAAAATAACCGTTAATGTTAGCTCCTCCCTGCTTAACAGTAACGGTCATATTATTATCGCTATAAATTTGTAGATTAGTACTAGGATTAGGAAATACTCCATTAGTAAGCACCTTGCTAAAATAGTTTGCAAAGTCTTGTGCTTTATAACGTCTATCTCCATTAACACTATTAAAGAACATACTAACTTCCATATATAATCACCTCATTCTTTGCTTAATTTTATCTACAATTGTAGGAATAGTATTGCCGAAAACTACATTAATAGATAATCCTTGTTGCTCGTAAACTTCTTCTACTTCTGTAATTCTAGTATCTAACCTCAAGCCCCACTTCTTATCTATTAAGGTAACTACATCACCTAAATCAAAATCTATTTTATATTTGTTGTTTCCTAAGATATTTATCTTACTGTCAAATGTTTGTACTTCTTTACACTCTTCTAATTTCTCTTTCCCTCTTTGTAATAAAATGTTATAGTATTCTTCTATTGGAATTGGAACATCTTCTGTTACTGTATTTCCTTCACTATCATTCTTTTCTATTTGTCTAGTATCCTGTAAATCCCTTGCATCTACATATAGTTCAAATCTATCCAACCCCAATCCGTTTCCTATACTAGTTAACTTTCTATCCTTGCCCTCTCCTACTCCTGCAATCAATGTAGTATTTCTGTAGTTATTTATACTCTCAAAATAGCTTTGCTCTAAAATGTTTTCAAAGTCCCTAGAAAAAATACAGGGTGCTATAGACCTATTATTTACAGCTCTATCAACACCTCTATAAATATCAAACATTAATTTTTAGTTTTATAATTAAATAGAATTCTATAGCCTAAATTATTTGTATTACTTATGTTTTCTAACTGCTCTAATATGTTTCCATAGCTGTTTTGGTAATCTAATTTTTCTGTAAATCCTTTTAAATCTCCTAATGCTAAATTAGGAATTTTTCTATTTACGTTACTTGGATTAATAGCATTATCTAAAACTAAATTTCGCATTAAATCCTCTACTTTACCGTTAAATATAACTTGTCCCCAATTAATTCTTCTATCTAAGTAATTTGTTAGAAACTTACCTTTAATCTCTAAAAATTCTTGTCCATTAATATCTACTTTTAATTGCCTAGTTTCTATATATCCAGCTTCATTATCTTCTTTTTTATAAATAATATTCTCTCTTTTAAGTAGCTCTAAGCTATGTTGTGTAAGTGGACAATTTAATTCAAATTCTCCACTTTTATTATAACGTCTTACCCATCTTAAACTACTATATGTATCTATAATACCCAAATAATCTAAATCTCTATTAAATATAAGTAAATCCATATTACACCCCCAAATACTGCTGAGAATACGAAATAGTTACTTCTAAATTACCTACATTACTATCCGCATTATATTTAATGTAGTTATCTCCAACATCCAATTGCATATAAGTACTATCTAAATTTATAAACTGTGATATATTTTTAAGTTCAGTATTAATCTCTTGTTCTACTCTTTTGCTTCCAAAATTAGTGTTAACTCTAATAATTTCTCCTGGAGACATAGTTTTATTTATCTTTATAAACTCCCTAGTTATTACATTAAGTATAGATGGGTTAACTACTGTTCCTAATGCTCTAAATTCTACAGTCATACCACATGTTACGTCTCCATTATTCTGTATATTCATAAGTAATTCTTCATTTCTATAGCCGAATTCTATCTCTTCATTTTCACTTATTTCTAAAGGGAATTCAAAACTTCCTTGCCATGAAGCAATATTTACTTTAGAATCTATATAATTCTTCCAATATGGGTTAGGACACAAAAGACTTATTTGAAACTTAGGTTTATTGTCCTTAGTTATTATTGGAGCATTTTCCACTTTGCATTCTACATAGTATTTATTTTCTCCATTATCCCAAATCAATTTAGATTTCAATTTAGGATTAACTGTACTTAGTAGTTTCTTTCTATTAAATTCTTTATTTTCAATAATTGAACCCTGTATAACTATATTTCTATTATCAAGAGTACTACCCGTATAAGTAGTTCCATCCTGTCCCATACCCTTATTAGTATAAATAATATTTTTTAATCCACTTATTCCATCAATGTTTTGTATAAAAAAAGGACTCCAAATAGAAAATTCTATATGTTGTCCTAGTTCATTTTCATATATGAACTTTTCCTTTTTATTCATATCACCACCTCACTTTTAAAAGTTTAATGCTAATTCTCTTAAACTGTTTTTGGTTTGTCTTGATACTTCACTTGGACTTGGAGTTGGACTATATATGTTTTGCGTTACATTAATTCCACCAGTACCATTAAAACTACTCAGTACACTATTAGCTACTTTAGTTGCTACCTGTTCTGCTGTTTGCCTGACCATGTCCTCACTTGCGTCATGATTAAATACACGTGTTCCTCTTGGCAAATCATATAATTCGTAATTGCTATTTCTTCCTGAGGCATCATGAAGATAAGTAAGTCCACCTTTCCAGTAGTTAGTTCCTGTCCAGTTTCTCCCTGCTTCTTCATCTCCACCACTGGTTATTGTTTTTATAAACCTAGTAATAGGGTTGTCAGCGAACCAGTTCTTTAACTTATCCCACTTAGACATTATTTCTCCATCACCTTCATCTATATTTTTTAAGACTTCTTCGTTTTGGTCTTTAATTTTATTAACGATTCCCTGCTTTTGCTCATCTGCCTTTTTTATCGTTTCATCTCTTTGTCTTTCTGCTTCTTTAATCATTTTATTAGCTTGATCTGCTGTTATCTTTTTTGATTCATCACGTAATTTAACTATATTTCTTAGAGTTTCATCATATTGTTTCTCCGCATTGCCGACACTTTCAAGTCTTTGTTTTTCTGCATTTTTAATAACTTCTGATGCTTGTTCTGTGGTTATCCTAGTGCTATATCCTTTTAATCTTTCTAATATTACTTTGCTTTCAACTTCACTATCACTAAGAGATTTAACTGCATTAGTTTTCATCTTATCTTGGATTTTATTTATTTCTTCTTGTTCTTCCTTCTTTAACTCTCTATTTTCTTTACTTGCTTTATCCATTATTTCTTTTATTCTTTTTTCATAACCATCAATTTCTTGTTTTTGCTTATTGTTATGCTCTTGTAATCCTTGTAAAATCTTCTGTTGTTCTTCTGATGTTATATTTCTACTATTACTAAAAAACTGTTTCATATTTTCCACTTCTTCATTATAATGTTTATCCACTCCACCTTTTATTTGCGTACTCATTTCGGAATAAGTGTTTATGAGTTGATTCTTATTATCTTCTGTTATCTTAGTTCCATTAACATATAGGTTAGTTAAACTCTTTGTAGCACCTTCATCTAGCTTTAAATAAGCTTCTACAGATTTTTTAGTTGTTTCTGAAATAGTAATAGTAGTCTTTTCAGCTTCCTGCCGTAGCCGTCCACTACTATCTGTTACAGTTTTAGTAGTATATTCAACTTTCTTTTCAAACAAATCTACAGATGGTACTGCATCTTTGGACATTACTTTATGTATCCCATATGCTGCTACTCCAATTGCTGCTGCCCCTGCTACAAATGGTGCGGCTGCAACTACAGCTCCACCTAATCCAGTTGCTAATGCTCCAATTCCACCTGCTCCACCTGCAACACTTGCAGCAGTGCCAACTCCTGCAGTAGCAGTTTTTGCTGCACCTAGAATCCCTGTTAATTTAGAAAGTCCTCCAGCTATATTCCCTATTGTAGATATTCCTCCACCAAGTATTTTTAATGCTCCACCACTAGCAATAGCCATCATTCCCCATTTGGTATAGCTCTCTAATTGTTCCTTACTTAGACTTCCTAATTTATCTGCAAGTTTAGTAAATAATTCAGCACCTTTTTCTAATATTGGAGCCATTGCATCACCTAACTTTTGTCCAGCTACTTGCATTTTTATAGTAGCTTGTTTAAAGGCAAATCCAGTCTTATTTATTCCATTAGTTTGTTCGTTAAATGCTTCATCTAATGCACCACTAGAATTTTTCATTTCCTCTAATTTATCTTTATAAACTTCACTTTGTTCTCCTGCTAATGCTAGTGCTAAAGTTTGTCCTTCAATAGATCCAATATATTTTTGGAGTGGTGTATTTATTTCTTTAGACTTTTTAACTATAGTTTCTATAGCCCCTATTAACCCTTGCTTTTCTAACATAGCCTTTCCATCTGCGTATCCCATTTCAGTTATTAAATCTGTCATAGACTTTGTTGGTGCTAGTAAAGATTGTAATATACCTCTATATTGTGTACTTACTTCACTCGCACCACCGGTAACACCTGTTCCTGTAGCATAAATAGCAAATAATTCTTCTTGACTTACTTTTAATTCATTTGAAAGTGGAACAACTTTACCAATTGAACTAGCTAACTCTGGAAAACTTGTTTGACCTAATTTTACTGTCATAAACGACATATCCATAACTTTTTGATTTGCTTCTGCCGTAGTATCTCCGTAACCTTTCATAACTGCTGAACTTAAATTTAATGCGTCTGTTGTAGTTGCCATTCCTGCTGTTGCTGCCTTGGCATCTATTTCAACCTTTTTCATCGTGTCACTTGCATCACCAAAAGCTGAAATAACTTGATAAGTACCATCTGCAATGTCATCTGTGGATTTACCAGCAACTATAGCAACATTTTGAACATCACTCTTTAATCCCTGTAATCTCTTTTGTTGCCCTGGTATCAGTGTAGCTACTTTAGACATAGCTTCATTAAGATCAGTTCCCAACTTAGCACCTGCAATTCCTACTGCACTTATTGGTGCTGTAAGTTTTAAAATTTTATCGCCTACTCCAGAAACTGCACTTCCCATATTTTTAAATTTTTCAGATCCTTTTTCTAAGCTTTCACTGATATTAAGCCACTTATTGTTACTTCTATCTAATTCTTCACTTATACGTTTTAACTCACCTTGTGCTCTTATCATGGTAGTATTAGCATTATTCATATTACGCTCATAGTTTTGCACTTGTTTAGCATTGGATTCTACTGCTTTTTCTTTGTTTTTATATTCTTTCTCTAATTTTTCTACTTCTTCTTTTGCTTTCTTAGCCTGTTCACTTTCTTTACCATATAACTTAACTGCTTCATCATACTTTCTGTTAGCAGCATCTAAACTATTTTTAAACTTATCTCTTTCTTTTATGTTCTCTTGCATTTTGGAAGTAGTTTTTTCCATTGCTTGTTTGTATACATCTATTTTTTTACTGTGTAACTCTACTTGTCTTGTTAAAGATTCTTGTACAGATTTTAACTTTTCCGTATCTTTGCCAAACTGCTTTATTCCTTCACTTGCAACTTTCATTTGTGATTGGTAATTTTTCATTTCAGAATTTATACCTTTTATTGAATTGTTATAACCTGTACTATCTAAAACCATCTTAGCAGTTATACGTTTCTCTGTATTGCCTGCCACACTTTCACCCTCCTCTCTTATAAAAATGGTATATCTTCTATATTTACTTTCTTGTATCTTGTATCACTTGTAGAATCATTTTCTTCATTATTAGACTTTACTTCCCAACCATTAAACTTAATATGTGATTTCCACATATTGTAGAGTTCCTTATGTGTGCTATCCCAAAATTCTTCTTTTGTATAATTTAAATGTACTTTTGCTATATAGAAAAGCCAGTCAAAATCTATTTCATATTTAGATTCAGACTGGTCATCTAGTTTTTTTCTTTTTTAACTTCTTCCATTTCTGCTTTTTCTTCTTCAGTTTTTTCATTTAATCCCATATAGTCTAAATATAGATTTACCGCTAATCCAGTAATTTCTTGATATTGCTCAGATGTCATCTCATCTTCTAACGCTTCTATGTCCCACTCTTTTTCCATGCAACACACAGATATTAATTTTAAGCAATTAGTATAAAATTGCACACCTTCCATCATTCCATATAGTACAGAGCCATAGTTTCCATACTTTTCATCAATTTTTCTTATTGTTTTATTAATCATTTTAAAACTATATTCTTTATCGCCTATTTTTTGTTTTCTCAATTTATCAATCATAATAAATACCTCCTGTATTAAATTTTTTATTTTTAAAACTTTTTTCTAATTTTTCAAATGAGAATAGGATAAGAAATATCCTATCCTACTTTTACTCTCCTGTTATAGTTTTTTCTGTTGGTATAATTACTGCTTTAAAGAATTTTTCATCTGTCATACCATCCTCTTCGTCAATTTTATAGCTCCACATTTCATTTGAATGTAAAGGTGCAAAAGTAGCTTTTAATTTTTTAGTTTGAAAATTTGCCTTTCCTTCTTTCCCTTTATAGTTCTCGTCACCAATACTGAAAGTACCTTTATAAAGTATTCCATACCTTGCTTTACCGTTTCCTTTTATTGTCTTATAAAGTAAAGCAACTTCTGGTGCTTTATCATTTGCACTTCTTATAATTCCACCTTCTGCTGCTAATTTGTGTCCTAAAAGAAATGCTTCTTCTTCTTTTTCTAAATCCCATTTTATATCTATTTCTACATCAATGTTGGCTAATGTGGTTTCAGATAACCACCTTTTTTACTGCTAGAATTCATCTGAATTGACTTTTGGTTTTAACGCTAATTCTTTAATACCTTCAAAATGCTTTTGGACTATCAAAAGTTGTTGCTACTGCTCCATCTTCTTTTCCTCCAGCTACATATAATTTTTTCAAGTCCACTGTAAAGGAACTACTTTGTACCATATTTATCAACCTCTCTTTTCTTTATTGTTTGCATAAAAGACTAGCTTTTGCTAGTCTGTAAACATATTAAATCCTCATTACTTTATAGTGCTTCCCTGTTTCCTTTTCATATAGATCTGCTGCCATATCACGCTCGTCCATTTTGTATCGTGCTTTTTTTACTACACCCTCTGAGTATGTATAATCTCTGTAAATATATCTACATATACTATATAAGTGGTAAAGTCTTCTTTTCCTTCATATAATCAACACCGTGCTCATTAATAATTTCATACTCTAAATACAAATTTTTATCAGGATTATTAGCATGTAAGGAAGAAATGCCTTTTATCCGGCAATAAGTCTATAATCTCTTTGTTGTATTAACCCTTCTTTAATGTACTTTTATTCATATAAGCTTGCTACTTTATTTTATCTAGCAATTCTTTTGCTATAGCTTCTACAGCTTCATTCTCACTGTTTTTACTGCTCTTTCAAAGAAGCCTGCATTAGCTTTGGATTGGCTTGTGCCAAACTCATGAAATCATAGAAAGCTGTTAACTTAACCGTTTCAACTGTTGCTAATCCATCTTTCTTAACACTTTTCTTACGTTTAGATAATCGTTTAGTCTTTCCTGTTGGTATCTGTCCATCTAGACTTTTTTATCAATTATATCTATCCCTTTTTTTACTGCTCTCTTTTCATCTTCTTCAGTTAAAGTCACCAGCTACCTCTGGCATTTCTGTGAACTCTTCATACCTTCAATTTCTATTCCATTATCCAATTAATTCACCTCAGTGGCTTTAATTTTAAGCCATTTATTTTTATATTTATTAATATTTATCTATAAATGTTATGTTAAAGTATCTATATTTCTCTTCTTCTTTTTCAGCATTTTTTGTTTTTTATAACTTTGATTCTGTATTCTTTAGAATTTATATTTTCTAAATCTTTGCTATATCTACAAACAAATTCTACTGTATTTTCTGCTTGTACTGCTTTAGCTGCATAAAATTCTTTACCCCAGAGATTATTTACATAGCCCATACGATTTTATATGATATCCAATCCTGCATGCCGAGCCATTTTCAGTAGTATATGTAGAAAATTTTTGTATAATTAATACTTTTATCTAATTGTCCTATATTCATAATTAATCCTCACAATAAGTTAATTGGTAGAAATGTAAATTTATTGTATATCACACTTTACTAGACATTTTACTATCTTCCATAAATCCACGATTATCATACCAATCACTAACTAAAACCTTACAAAATAATTTGCTTTAATGGATTACTAGAATTATATTCTTTACTGTAGCATTTTTAAGATATAGTCTACACCTTGAATTAAGCTTCTTTCTTTTTTCATCTTCATCATCATAATCTACTTTTAAAAAAGCTTTAGTTTCTTCTAATGTAAGTATCATTCTAAATCACCTTCCTTTAGTGAAGACATAAAAACATACCTGTTTTACTTATACCCTTGGTTTAATTTCTATTATTTAATTAACCTTGTGTTAGTGTAACTTCACCTGTAACAATATCTGTAACAATTATAACTGTACTGTATCCATTATTTTTGCCATCAAATCTTTCAATTCCTATTGCTTTTACAGTATCAGTTTCAAATGCCTCTTTTCATATATCTGTCATTTTTATTTCAAAGTTTTTCTCAAACATTCTATAGCCTCTTATAAAGTCTCAAATAATATTTCTGTCTTCTTAGTGGTGTCATTAGCTTGTATAGTATCATAAATTTCAACAGTTCTGCCAAACAAAGTATAAGAATCCTCTTTTCTTGGGTCTTCTGCTAATATTCCCCTACCGTTTATCTTCTATATTGGATAAAACTTCAAAAGCTTCTGTATTCATTACCCATTTTGGTGTTCTATAGCCTTTCTTCAACATATTTTTAACTCTTCTTAGAAACTTAATATCTATTATTGCCAAGTGCTTTTACTGTTTTATATTTTTTACCTTTGAAATTAATCCTTCACACGCATTATCCCCACCTAAACATAGAACACTTCTTCATTTTCAGTTTCTCTTGAGCTATCAGCTAACCATGTTTTAATTTCATCTTTAAAATTAGCAAAGAATCATCAAGTAGTTCATTACTTACATCCATCATTCCTGCAAATTTTTGTTAGTTATATGTAATTACATCATGTTGAGGTTATTAATCATTGTATAGCGCACGCTCTGCGATATTATGTAATTTATTAGGTGTGCAGTTCTTACTATTCCCAGTACCAGTTTTAGATTTTGCATTTTCTGTTCTAACAAGATTTCTTCAGATTCTTCTTCGCCTTTATACTTTCATAATTTCTTGGGATAAATCATCAGGAACTGCATTTTCACCGTCTTTTATCGCCTGTTTCACTCAAAGCTCTTGTTTGTACTTCTTTTATTAATTTTTCTTTCTTCTTGATTAATTCTACACCTGTTAATGCTCTATAAAAATAATTCTCCATCATATTTAACTTTTTTTATCATCTCTTGATTCTTTATTCATATTAATCCATCCTTTCTTCGTCTTTAAAATCATTTTCCAGTTCTTCTTGCATCTCAATTTTGGCACCAATCCCTAATCTCTTCTTGCTTAGTTGTAATATCTTCTGCTGTTCTTGTTTCTGTATTGTTTATTAACTCTCTGGCTTCGTAACTTCTAAAGCCTCTAATTTATTTATTAATTCTCTTATTTCCTTTGTCATGTTATTACCTACCCTCCATTGTTGTGTCTTTTGTATTTTAAATTTAGACATAAAAATAGAACTATCTATTATATAGTTCTTTCAAATAACTCTATTCTTTATCAATTCCTAATTTCAAATCTCTTACTGCTTTTGTTTTAATTCATTCTCTTTGATCTTCAACTTTCTTTGTGCAACAACACATTCTGTCTGCGAATAAGCAGGATATGTAACAGGACTTACATCAAATAATCTTTTAATATCTTTTAAAGTCCTTTTGTAGATGCCATTTTCCTTATCGTATTCCCAATTGTCACATTCTACATTGCCACTTAATTTAAAACAAAACCAAAACACTGTGGTTATATTACCATTTTTTCCATATTTATAAGTAAATCTCTAGCGTATGTAGTATCAGATGGCATCGCCATATCTTAAACCTATATCATCTATGGCAGCAATATTTCATTGTAGTTCTTCCTAAAATCTTTTGTGAATCATGGTCTATAAGACATCTAACATCTGACATATCACAATTATCTAAAGCCTGTCTATCAATGAATCTCAATAAATCCATAAATTTTCACTCCAGGTATTAAATTTTAGAGCACTCAACAATTTTCTTTTGCTCCTTCTTCACTTCAACCTCAATATCAGAAGTAAAATTTCTTATCTCTTTTTCATTTTTATTCATTTTTATCAATTTCCACCTCCCTTCTGTGTTGAATTAAGATTATTTTTGTAAAATACACCTACATCTTTTACCTTTTACATATTACCATTGCAAATTAAATTATTGCCATCTTCTTCACTTGTCCAATTTTCAAGCTCCTAGCTTCATTAATCTTCATGAATCCACTTTGTATTCCTATCTATAAGCTTCAAATCTCTTTAATATTAGCTCTTAGAATACTATACACATTAAAATCTGAAAAATGATTTTTATCTAGTTACTTTTTAATAACCAATTTATAAGTTGATTCTTGCTCATACATATTTAAAAAATTGGACATAAGAGTATCAATATAAAATTCCTTTTGTTATTCTGCAATATTTGTGTGAGTTGACCTTTCTAAAATCATTTAATTGATGCATTTTTAATTCCAAATGCTGCTGCTATTTGCCGAGTTAATGTACTTAACTCAAAGATTTGTGCATCTGCATCGTAGAGTTAACGGTTTGAAAACTAAATCCTAATGGTACTGGTAAATTTTACCTGCATTTTTAATACCATTAGCCATTTTCTCGAATCTTTATTGCATATTTTCTGTGCCTCTTCATCAATATCTCATATATATTGCAATAATCCTTTAGCAAATAAACCATTTTTAAAATAATTGTTAAATATTGCTGTCCACTTTGTACATTTTCTATTGTTGTAAGTAAATATTCTCTTACAGACACCTATTAAACCATTTTCAGTAAACCCTTTAAAATGTAAAACTCGCTTGGACTTTGTATTCTTTGCCTAACTTATACTTTAATAACATGCCAAATAACGTTATTATTCTTAGATAATATACCGGCATCATCTACACATCTGCCAATATCCATCTTCCAAAGTATAATTAGCATATTTTTCCTCTTCTATCGCATTCAATATAAACAACAGCATTTCCAAAATGATTTCTTTACAGAATTGGCCATTTCCAAAAATCCGAAGCACTCATGTGCAGGTTAGGTCTTGGTTAAAATTGAATATAGATAATGATCGTTTGCTTTTTGAATACCATTATTAGTGTCAAAATACAACTTTAAAGGTAATTTACTTACAGTATCGCATAGTATACATAAAAAGCAAGTAAAATAAGTAACCTCTTCTAACCCATGCGGCTTAATCCATTAATTTCAATACCTAAAAATTGTAATAATTCTTTATCATTCTACTTTATCAAAACCTTGACTTCTTTTTTCTTTGTTCTAAATAACAATTGTCATCACCTCCTTTCTTGATGGATATTTAGAGAAATACATTCCTAAACCAAATAAAATCGAACCACTTATACTATACCTGCTTCATTTCCATAAATAGAAAGGTACATTAATTAAAATTAGTCCCTCTTAAAATAAAAAAATCTTCTATATATAATAGAAGAAACTCTTTCAATTATTTAATATATTCAACTTTTATCACATCCTACCATCCTAAAGCATCTAAATATTCGTCTGTTATCTTATGTAACTTGGCTTCAAATTCATATAACCAAGCCATTTTGAAACCACAAATTAGAGCATCTACAGGATCTACTCTTTGCATAGTTGCATCTTTATCTATTTTTATTAATCCATTATTAGTTTTTATAACTGCATTAGACATAGCAAAATTTAATACTGGATTAAATAAATATATTACATTACTCATGCACTTCTTCTCTTAAAGCAACAGTACTCTCATTCAATTGTTATGTGATTGAAATAATTCAATAACATTATAGCCCATATCACTTACATCCATCATAATTTTGCTTGCATTCGCTGGATCAAAACACCATGTATCTATGTTCCAATTATTTTTTTTAAAAATCTATTCCGTATTGAATTACTACATTTTAGTCTACTATTGGAAGTATCCGTTACAGTGATAAATCCTTGTCTTTCCCATGCATCGTAAGGCATTTATCCTTTAAGCATCTCTCTCTTAATTTTTCTCTATTCGGAATAAAGCTATGGCTAAATACAACATATTTTTTTATTCCATTGTCCATTATAGGTATAACAAAAGCTAAAGATGTAAGATCTATTTTTATTTACAGCATGCTCTCCCACCAATAAATGCAACTTTATTTTTAAGATTATAAGGAATTTCTTTTACCTCACAAGCTTTCCATTAGCCATGTCCATATAACCATTTTCTTTAGCGCACCCATTTATTTAGACGTTTAGTTAAAAAATGGAAAAATAAATTTTTTCTGGAATCTCTTTAGCAATTTTATATTCATCTTCAATCTTTTGACACCTTGTGCATATGTCATCCTTAACGGATTGGCTTTTTTTAACATCTTTTATCTTCTATATCGTCTTTTTCATCAATTTCACATATATCAACAAAATAATTATCATTAATAACGTCAACATTAGGATTTAATATATTAGAACAATATTTATATTCTTGCGTAAAACATGGATAAGTTAAATCCATTCCTGCTGTTGTAATTTATCATTAACAAATTTTCTTTTGTGTTGCTCCTAATCCTAAATCATAAAATTCTGTTGTTTTATGCTGATAGTACTCATCAAGGCTACAAGTATAGCAGGATTTGTCCCATCTCCCTTTTTCCCATCCTCTTTACATAAAGGTCTTAAAAACTTCGTTTGTGCTGTTTCAGTTCTATCTCTATTTATTTTGAATTTACAAGCTAATGGACTTCCGCTAAGCAAGTTTTTACATTCATCAAATATAACTTCCGTTATTCTCTTTTAGTTCCTGCACAATAACATTCACAATTTCCCTGTTTTTTATCGATTAGTCGACATTTCATATAAAATAACTCCAGCTTCCATTTGCGATTTTGCTTGTTTTCTTGCTACCTCGATGAAGCTTTTATTAAAATCTCTTATAACCTGTGTTTTCCATATCTCCAAGCATAGATTTGACATAAATTGAACTTTTGCCATATTGTTCAAATGAATTCAGCTGACCTGCCAATATCACCTTTTTTACTTCTTGTAAATAAACCATTCCATTTAACTATTTTTCTGCTTCAACTTCATTCCAAACATAAGGAAAGTCTTCTTTACCTATTCTATCTAAATCATTCAAAAATCTTTGACATGTCATATGTTTTTGGCAACTAATATAATCCTCATATTCATTTATGTATTTATCCTCTAAACAATAATTAGCATATTGTATTAGTTCTTCAAGTATAGTCATCTATATATCACCAAAATCATCTACAATATCCTTTTTGATTTCTGTCAATTTTAAAGTTGCACCATTTTAATCTACTGTCAATTTGTTAAACCTAGTAAACTAGAATATTTTCGCATTTCATCTGAATACTTCATTTGAATTTTTATAAGCGGATTTTCTATAATATTAGTTGCTCCTACCTTATTTGTGTATTCTATGAATTTAGTAGCTGTCCTTTTAATTTCATTTGTAATCTCTATATAACTAGAATAAGCATTACAATAAGCACCCAAGTTATTTAAATCTAAGTTGCCTTGTATTACACCCAAAGTTTTAAATTGCTCAACTAATCTTTTCCCTCTTTTCTAGCCATAGAATTTCTTAACCATGTAGGAGGATTTGCTTAACTGCTCTGTTCCAGTTCGTATAATTTGTTCTTGTATTTTCTTTTCTTCTTGTTGCTCTCTTGTCAAGTGTCCTTCTTGTGTTACTAACATTTTCTTTGGACGTGCTATTGTAATCACCTTTCTAATCAACAATAATTTTCCCCTGAGCATTAGTTTTTAGAATTTTGTGAAATAAACTGCACCACAGACTTTTAAAAATTCACTTAAAATTTTCACATAGCTACGCTTTAAAATAAAAAAGCACTAACTTTTAAATTAGTACTCGCTCTTTTTCATATTTTCTTTTTAATTCTCTTAATAATTCTTGCATATACTTCTTATGCTTATTACTCTTGTATAAGCATTATACATAATCTTGTGTACACTATCACAACATGGTATAAGGTTGTCTATATTTAATTTCTGCCCTTGATCCTCTTTTAATTCTACGATGATGTATATAATCTACATACTTAATTTCTCCTAAGATATAATAACTGTATAAACATATTCCTTTATACTTGTTCTTAACTTTATCCGTACTTTTATCCATTCATTACTAACATAAAATGCTTGCTCTTTCTTATCTTTTATATTCCTTTTATACTCTTTATAACTTTCTTTATTTTCCTGTTCAACTTTCTTAATGCATTCCTTTTATTATTTTCTGTATAGTCTATTATCTCTCCACATCTACATAATTTTTTAAGACTAATAATAATCTTTTCGCTTTACATAATGTACATTCTAACACCTTCTTTTATGTATTAAAAAAGACACCCATATAAATAGTGTCCTGTTAATTTATTCAATTCTTTCAAGTTTTTTATCTATGCTATCTAGTTTCTTCATTAATAACCAATTTTTGTTCCATTAATGCTTTTAATAAGATGTAAAATCCACCTGGCTTCTCTTAAAACACTATTCATTGAATAAATAATATCCTTTATTTGCTCAAGTTCTTACTGGACTTAAGTTCTTCAATCCTATTCTATCTATATTTTCGTCAAAATGCCTTTCTTTTTTTCTTCTAAAGTCTCCCCAGAAAATAATCCCATAAATCTCTCTCCTCATACGCTTTTTGACTATATTAACACAAATATATAATCATTCCATTATTGTGTTAAGTATAATATTTGTATAATTAATTTCTATTTTGGCGTTAGCTTCATAATCCTATCCTTTTATGTATTAAAAAAGAGCCCTGTTAAGAGCTCTTAATTTTTTTGCTTATAATTAATGGCATGTTTTAACAGAATGTGTTGTTGATTCCAAAACTCTGTCCTTTTCTCCCAAATAGGTATCACAGCTAAGCATATCTTCCGATAATTACGATACGTCTCAGTAATTTCACAATAATGTACTACATTATGAGTCCTACAGTTAATTTTATGACTTGATCTCTCCCTATCTGTACCTCTTCTTTCCCATCCAGGTGAAAATCTATCACAACAAGTAGGTACAGCATATGTGATTTTACTTGGTATTAATGATAATGTTAAAACTAAAGTAAGCATTAGAAAAATTCCTTTTGAAAATTTAAATCTTTTCATAACCTTTCTTCACCTCCCTTTAATGACTATTATATCTTATTAAAATTTAATGTCAACTTTTAACTTTTTTTACAGTTATTATATTACATAATATCTTATATAAAAAAGCACCTAATCACCTAGATACTATAAAAAGGGGACTAAAAAAGCACCTAGTTGCCTAGATGCTATACTTATCTAATTTATTTACTTATTTCATATTCTCTAACTTCAAAAGAAGCTATTTTATCATGTACTATATATTCAGTAACTGATGTATATGGGTTAAGCTTTTTATCAAATGAATATAGTGCTGAACCTTTGCCGTTAGCTCTTTCTTCATACCAGTTTATAAATTTATTTACTTCTTCCATACTTACATCATATTCTTTTGTAGCTCCATTTACTAAAGAAATACTTAAAATTGCATTGTTCTTATTTTCTTCTACTAATTTGCTTACATTTACTTCACAAGTAGCTGTTAAATCAGTATTTTCTAATTTAGCCGTTATTGTTGCTTTTCCTTCTTTTATAGCTGTTACATTCCCATTTTCGTCTACTTTTGCTATACTTTCATCACTTGATGACCATATAATTTTTTTATTTGTAGTATCTTCAGGTAAAACTGTTGCAGTTAATTTTTCTGAACTACCTTCTAATAGATTTATAGATGTCTTATCTAGTGATATAGATTCTTTTTCTTCTGCTATTAACTCACCATTTTCATCTATATCTAGTGCATTAAAAGAGAGAGTATATCCTTCATTAAAACCTTCAAATCCATTAGTATCGCCTATAATTTCTACAGTATGTTCTTTGAACTCTAAGTTTCTCAACTCAAAATATAGAACTTCATACTGTTTCTTTCCTTTAGCATCGAATGTATAAGATTTTCCATCAATTATTATTTTGTGAGTTCCCCTCATGTCAACAAGCGGATTTGAGCCTACATATCTAATCTGACTTCCTAAGAACTTAAATTTAATTCTCATATCATTGCCACATGACATACTACCATTATATAATGTAGGCAAATTAGACATTACATACTTTCTATTTTCATAAGCAAAACTTGAATTTGTGCTATCATATCTTTTCCATCCTATTTCAGGCATATGAAGTACATCACCTAGCTTAGCACTATTTTCAGGTGTATTATTTAAATTTTCTGTACCTATAACCACATCATTAAATGAAGCCGCTTTTACTATTTTTGCATTACTAAAACTTAATGACATGAATACAAATGCAAACATTAGTATTAAAATTGATTTTAATTTTCTTTTCATTATTTTATCCCCCTTGTGTAATTTGTACATATGCATTATATACTGTATAAATTTACATATTCAAGGATAAATTTACTACAATTTAGGTCATATTTTTTAAAACTTTATAATTATTGTAAAACATATTTTAAAATATATATTCTGTTTAAATATATTTGTCAAATTAGAGAAGTCACCTAGATGCTCTATCAAGTTTTAAAATATTTATTGGAATAATAATCACCTACTTTTATACAAAAATTAAAACACCTACTAAAAAGTAAGTGTTTCTTATATTACATATTTTTCATTAACTTTTCTAATTCATCAATATTATATTTCTTCTTCTCAGAAATGTCTTTCCAGTTCTGAACTTTTTCAATAAGTTGAATAAGACTCTCATTATTCTCTCTTTCTAATAAACATGTTATGCTTGATTGAATAAAAACTTCTGCTTTTAATGAACAATACTTTTTATTAATTTTATCTTCAACTTCAAGTTCATTTCTATCTAAATCTATAGTTACAGTATATTTTTTCTTATCTATTTCTGAATTTATTATATTAGATATATTATAATAATTTCCCTCTGATTTTATTATATTAAAGTTCTCAAGTATATTTGAAACAGTAACATAGTTAGAGAACTCTTCAAATATAATTTGTCCATATTTATTCATGAAATTTTTTAAACTAATTCTAAAATGTACTTTATTATTGTTAATAAATTTATAACTAATAACAACTTCATCTTCATTAAACTCTTCTATAATAAAATTTAGATTTTCAAATACATTTTGAAATTTATATATATATCTTTCTAAAAAAGGAAAATAATAAATATAACGAACAGATTTTATCGTTATATATCCATCATCATTAATTATTAATTCGATAACTCCATTCAAATTATTACTTAAGAGCCAATCTTTTATTGATTTTGTACAAATAAATTCTTTACTTTTATTTGAATTAATAATAATATCTATTTTTGTTGCCAAAGTGTTATAATCATAAATATATTTAGAGAAATCATTCAATTCTTTCTTTAATTTTTTACCCTCTATATAATTATTATAGAATTCCTTGCTATCACGTAGCAGTTTTATAAATCCAGTGTGTATTTTTTTAGGCATTATAATAGGTAACTCATTATAATATTCCTGCCAAATTTCAAATTTTTTTATAGTATCAGGATACTTGTCATTAAATTCACTTATTCTAAGCATTCTTCTAACTTCTTTGCTTCTATCTTTTTTTATTTGATCTATGCTTTTTCCATCAATAATACTATCAATTCCAGGAAATTTTTTTCTACATTCAGAGCCAACATTTAGAACTATATTATTAACTTTATTTTTTATTAAGAAAATATATTTATTGGGAGTATTGCATAAAGAACATTTCTTTTTAGATTCGCCATCATATTTAAAAGCTGACCATTCTTTTGAACTTTCTTTCACTATATTTTTGAAATTATATTTTATTAAATTATATAGGTCTTTATCCAAATTTTTTATATTAATTAAATCTTTTTTTGAAACTTTCATTTTATTATTTAATAATTCCTTAAGCTTTGGATATTTATTTATAAATTCACTATGATAAACTAACTGTCTTTCCTCTTGGTCTATAATTATATTTATCTTTTTTGATTTAGACATTATTTATCCTCCCATATATTATACTTATAAGAAAATTATAACATATAGCTTTAATTAATCAATAAACTATCCACAACTTTATCAACAATTAATCCACAATCAAAATATCAACAATTCTTGCATTTCATCTATGTATATTTCATAAGATTCATAACACCAATCATCCTCACTGACTCTCCATTATTAACATATTCCTTGTCTACTTTTAATTCTAGCAAGATCATACGCTATATTTTTAAAGCAAGAGTTATAATCTTTTAAAAACTGATTCTTATTGTATTCTTTAATCAATTCCTTTAAGTCTTCACTTCTCTTAAACACCCATGCCCAAGACTTATTACCATTAACATCAACAGTTTCAATTCTTTCTTCAAACATGTTATTCATGTGTAAATAGGCTATTTTTCCTCTATTTATAATCACTATTTCATCTTCATTCTTTTTATAGTTTCTATACATTTCTTCTACCTCCAATCACATTTTAATTTATAAGGGAGTAATAATACCCCCTTATGTTAATTTGCGTATATGTATATAATTGATTTTAAATTTATATATGTATTTTATTTTGTATCTTCTAGAGATACGCTTGCCCATCTTCTACCATCTCTAATATTCTTTATATGTGTTAGAGAAACATTATACATTTCTGATAGTTTCTCATCATTATATGTATTGTTTTTCTGATATATTTTAATTTCTCTTACTTTTTCTTTATTTAATTTTATACAATGTCCATTATTCTCTCCTGTTTGGGCTACAGACATTCTACTGGTGTCTTTCACTTTACTTCTCTTTTTAGACTTCTTTTCTTTGTTTATAACAGTCCAACCGTCAATTTTATCTACATATTTAATCCAATAATTTTCTCTTTCTTCAAGCTCCTCATCAGGACATTCCTCTAATATTATCCACTTAATTCTGTTTTGGTCTGCATTAAAGGCATCTTGTAATTCATTATAGTCATGTCTCCCATTTCTCAAATGAGCTTTATGACAGCTCCATCTCTTTTTAATTCCATTATCTGAATCTGCTCTTCCTACGTATAATTTCCCTGTTTCAACATCCTCAATTCCATAAATTCCACTTATTAATTTCATAATATAATTCCACCTTTCATAGTTAATTTATTTTTGGATGAGATAATTTACATACCTTTCCACAAAATAGCCTATAGCGACGTAGGCAGCTATAGGCGTTAATGCTTGTTTGTTGATCGGTTTAATTGTTTATAAAAAGGCAATAAAAAAGATGTATGATAATTCATACATCTTTTATCTAATATCTATTACGTTCTTTTACCTTTTGTATCACCAATCTCGGTATATAAGGGCTAGTACGTCACTTTGTTCCTACTATCCCTAAAATATTCCGACCTAGCCGACAAAAGGTAAGCCACTAGAACTTTTAAAACGGCTTATTCAATTTATTATTATTTTTGACTTACATACATAATATTAATTATCACTTTTAGAGTTTGATTAATATTATATGATTATGGTATAATTATAATTTATGGGTGGGTAAAGAATCCTATATAATTATATAGAGTTTTATACCCACCTAATTATTAAATTCTCACTAGAAAGTATTCTTTTCCTTCTCTTACTGTCTTATATTTTAATAATATATCTTTTACAGTTTTATTCTTTTTTACATTTCTCCAATCTTCATTGGAAAAATTACATTCTTTTTTAATATAATTAATTTTAATCTTTTTATCGTTAAATTTTTCTTCCCATTCTATAAATTTTTGTGCATTAGTTTTAGTACCATCTTTTTTAGTAAAATTTTTATCTTTAGCTTTAGTAAAACATTTCAGTTCCTCTTCAATTATTTTAAGATTACATCCCATAAATAATTGTTTTATCATATCCAAAATAATAGTTTGTATAGCAAAAATATTTACTTTTATTTTGTCGTTGCAAGTATATTTCCTTAGCTTTGTTCTATGTACTTCTTGATAAAAATTAGTTACAATACTAAACATTTTAAATTGATTTAATAATTGTGCTCCAAACTCAAAACATTTGTATTCAGAAGAATATGTATAATATCCATATTTATTATTACTTCTATCTTGTATTACAAAGTCATCACTAATTTCTTCAGCTTTTTTATATCAGAGCAATATTTAATAACTCCATCCCAATTTACCGATGTACTTAACCATTGTATTACATATTCATAATCTGGCATTACGTCCCATCCAAACTGGAACATAGTATTACAATATTGCATATCATTTTTACCTTTGTATTGCCAAAGTAATATGTTTGTTTCTCATCAAGCATCGAAATAGTATACTTTTCATCAATACAATTAGCTAGTTCAACTGCTTTCTCTTGATATGTCACTACATATGCTTTATTTCCAAAACCTATTTTCATTCTTTCATTCACAAATTCACCACAAGCTTTTACAAGATGTTTTTTATCTTTAAAAGTTGTTTTAGTTAATTTATGCCTTATGTAGACATTTATATATAAATTATTATATAATCTTGTATTTTCAACATCTAAATATTTAATACTTTTGGTTTTATACATGCCAGAATATAAAGGATCATATAAAGCAGTACCATCAAACACTATCGTTTTAAATGTATTACTATATAATTCTTTTAGATCTTTACTTCCTATGGTTGTTATAAATTCAGTGTTCTTTTCGTAAACATATAAACCACCTTTTGTTAATACTGCATGAATATGTTCTAATTCTCTTTTGTAGTCATTTTTCATATATTTGTTCCATAAATCCATAAATTCATTATCTGTCTTGCAAATAAGCTCATTATTAATATTGGATACTATAAATCTTTTATATTTTTTTCTTAACTTTTGCATCTTTATTGCTAAAACATCTTGAATTTCCTTAAACATATTTTCAAATTTAGTTTTTTCATCTGTATTCTCATACTCACATTTACTTATTTCTGTACTTATTTCATTTAATAATTTTTTATCTACCTTAACAGTATCTAGTATATCTGGTCTTTCATCTATTAATAATACTTTTCTTTCACCATTCTCATATTGAGAATATTTTTTTATAGAATCTCCACATTCTTTAAGCCTTGCATTAGTAATCATCAAAACAGGATATTTATTCTGCTTTTCTTGTTGCTCGTATATTTTACATTTATAAAAATAAGGACAATTTTTAGGAGTGCAAACTTTACTTTTCGCCTGCTTTACTTTTTCATTCATGCATATATTTTCATTCCAGCCCTCTAATATATATGTATATCCATCTAAATCCATTTCTTTTAAATCATTTTGAGTATCTCTTAAAGAATCTAACCTATCTGTTACAAGTATTAAGCCATCTGTAGTTTTATTGTTTTTAATTAATTCAATCAATTTTTTTAAGATTTCTAATGATATTGAACTTTTCCCAAACCCACAAGGAGCAGGAATTACCGTTACTATATCCTCTTTTAATTTTCCAAATACTATTTTAGCTGTTTCTTCTGCAAAATCAATTTGTTGTTTAGTTGCTCCACCTCTATTATTAAAAGTTTCAATAAAACTACTCTTAACATCATTTACCATTACATTAATTTCTTCATTTGTACTTACTAATTCATCGGCTTTATATACTTCTTTAGATAATTTTACTATATCATATATGTAACTATCACCATCATATATTTTTTTACCATTATTTTTGCCAATTTCTTTATATTTCTTATTATATTCCAATTCATCAATTAGCCTTATTTCTCTCAAAAACCATCAACCCTTTTCTTCACCTTTTTATATTTTATTCTGTTATTTTCTTTAAATCTTTTTGTAATTCTTCATTATTCTCAAATAAAAATATTAAATAATTTCTATTATTTCTATCTCTATCTATCTTTTTAATTTGATGACCATATTCTAGCAGTATATTTGCGTCGTTAAAATTTCTAATAACCTGTATTCTCTTATCCAAGTTAATTCCACCTTCCAATTAATTTATAAAAGATAATTATTCTAACCATCTTTCACAAAATAGCATAGGATAGGCGTAGCCGTTAGACCCTATGCGTTAATGCTTGTCCTAGTTAAATATAAGCTACTATGTACGTTTCTTTATTTTCTATATCTTTTAATTCTACTTCTAATTTATTTCTATCCTTGAATAATTTGTTTAACAAATCAAAGGTCATTACACCTTTTTTTACCTTTTACTTTGTTATTAAAGATAAGTTCATTATTTATATAAAACTTATCATCTTTTTTAGTTATAATTTGTTTATTCAATTCTATTGGTCTAAATTTTATTTCTATTATTTCACCCTGTTTTAACTGTTCTTTTTTAATAGCCATCGATTGTAAATCCATTTCTTTTCTAACTGTATGTATCTTCTTATATTTTTTAAACATCCAATCATGATTACCATTATCATCTTCTTTAAATATTGTAATATCATTGTAATAAATATCTAATAATTGCTGTATTATATTAAAGCAGCAATCTATCATAAATTTTGTCCTTATAGCACTATTAGTAGATTTACTCATTTTGAGTAATGCACTTGCCATTGTATCTAAATCATATCTTCCGCTTAGCTCCATTATAGAATTAGATATTATAAGATTATTTTTTCTTAATTCTTCATTTTTCTTAGTTTTATTATCTTTATAAATTCCTCTTATTCTTTCTGCTTCACCACTCCAACTATTAAATACTGCTTTTACTAACGATACAGCCTCATCTGTTTTATCTGTAATATTAGCATTACTAAGTATTAAATTCATGCACCCAACTCTATCACTTTTGGCATAATTATCTGTTTCATTTTTAACTCTTGTTCTTCTACCATGAGTGTTCTAGCAACATTTTTAGCGTGTAAATTTAGTACAGAATGTGTATTACTAAAATATTTTTCTCTACCATATTTGTCGAATCTTTTTCTATAAGGTGTGTTATACTTTCTAAAAACTGGATTATCTTTTTCTAATATAGATTCTTTTAAATCTGCTATTTTTTCATTATCAATTTTTTTTAATGTTTTTGGGATGTCAATCGCTAACATTTGTAATTGTAATGCTATATAAGATTCTGTTTTATAATAATAAAATTGTTTTATTATTAGTTCTCTTATTTTTCTTCTTCTAAAGTTTCCATAGGTACTAATTCATTTTTATTAACCTTTTCTTCTAATGCTTTTTTAAAACGTTCTTTTTTCTTTTATCCACATCTTTTTCAGCGTAATATAAATGTTTTCGAAGCATTCCAATTTCATATTCTTTTTCAATTTTTCCTCATCGTCCATCATATATCCAAATTCCCTAAGTCCATTTTTAAGTCCACTTATTTCTTGTTGTAAACTCTCCACTTGTTTTATTTCATATATATTTTTTCAAACTCTTCTTTTTTATTTTTATAGAATAGTTCTTCTAATTCTTTATATCCATAAGATGTATCAAAACTTGGACTATAATAACCAATCTCTGTACATAAAGTGCTTATTTTAGTACCTATATTTGCTATACTCCCTATTTTATTTCCTGCTGCCTTAATTACACAATAATACTCATTTTCCTTAGTATATTGATGTTTTTTAACTGTTTCTTTATTATCTTGCATATTACAAAAACTATAGCCATCTTCTGCATCTACTACAGCATTGTAAATAATATCGTTATCTATCCATAAATTAGAGTCTCCGTCCGCATCTTCCCCACTTGAAAGCATAAACGTATCATCCTTTTGGTTAAAGAAAGCAATTTCCGTGGTTAGATTTCCACAATATTTTTCTAATAATTCATTTTTAGATATTTCAACCTTTTTGAATTTCAGAAAATGAATTAAGTGGATTTCTACTTATAACTCTTTTCCCTGTTTCCCTCGGAACATAATATTCTCTTATTCCCAATCCTCTATTGCATTTATTTAAATCCCTGCACATTATCCAATCCATAAAAGTTATAGGACAAGTAGACGCTATTTTGTAGTGTCCTTTTACATAGAATTTACCTTCTGCTAATAAGTTTATTTTCTTTCTAACCATACTTACAACTTGCTGTCTAACACTTGGTATGGTTAAAGCTTCCTCTGTAGATTGCAATAAATAGTGTATCTTATCCATAGAACTTAATTCTTCCTCTTCTTCTGATGCTATGTCTTGCATTAATAGCCTAATATAGTTAACATCCATGCTTAATACTTTCTTATACATTTCATATGTTTCTTTACTTAATTGCTCTAATTCCTTTGGAGTTAATGCTAAATTAGAAATGAGTTGATAATTAGTTAAACTGTATTCTTTAGGCTGTTTCTTATTGATTTTTGTTACATATAGCTTTAATAATAAATCTCTATATTTATCATATTTTTCTTTACATAGTTCTTTATCTATTTCTTCCATAATGTTTATAGGATTATCTTGTTTCCACCATTTCGCCCATTTTGCCATATTTGTGTTAATAATTAAATCTGCCTTTGATATGTTAACCATTTCGCCAAAAAAATCTAGTGTATAAAAACCATCTTCTCTTTTCTCAAAAATTCCTTTAATATCCTGCTTGTACATTTCTTCAAAATACTTATTAAAATCCACTTTTACAATTAATCCTTTTATAGCTAAAGGATCTTGCCTTATTATTGCAAAATCTACAGGATAGTTTACTTTCATTTGCTTTTGTATTATATGTGCCATTTTAGGACTCATTAAGCCGCAACCATCTTGGAATTCATGCTCTTTTTCGATTTCATCGTATTTTAATTTGCTATAATCTTCACCTTCAAAATAACAATAATTAGAAGTATATTTATATGTATCTGTTGGTAGTATTACTATGTTGGGTTTATAATTAATTGCATAGCTAGAGGACGTATTAAGTGCTAATCTTGCAATAACATCTTTATTTAAGCTTATTTTTTCTTTAGCTTTTTGTTTTTCTATTAGTTTATAGGCACTTGTTATTGCTTCAAATATTTCTATAAATTCTTTATCTTCTTCTGCAATAAAAAAATATTCGCATTTAAAATCTTCTTTATAATAATCATCTTGCCCCTCTTTTTTCATCATACTTGGGCTACTCACAAGAGGTATAAATTTCTTCTTTCTAAACGTTATACCATTCTTTAATATTTCTAAAGGTATTTCATTTTCTTTATCTTTCTTACTATGGGGTAACGCTACTTTTATAATATTTTCTAGGAATTGGTCTTTCTCTACTAAGCCTTTAAATCTTAAATACTTTCTAATTAAGTTATTAGCTTGTAAATTAATTTCTCTGTCTAATAACTCTTCATCAGTCCAATCTGTTTTCTCTAAATCTCCATTCGCTATGGAGTAAATTGTATACATTTCTAACTTTCTCATAAATTTTCTCTCCCTTATTAGTTTTATTTAGTGTCCTTCTATGGGACAGTATTATAAGCTTTATTTACACTTAATTGCCCTTCATCTAGCTGTTTTATCAATTCTTCGTCTGCATTTTTATATATGTATTCTGCTTTTCGGTATGTAGTTTTACCCATATCTAAATCTTTTGCAACTGATTCGTCTGTTCTTATTTTCTCAGCTTCGTCCAATGTTGTACTAAGCTGAGGACTTTTTCCTCCAGTGGATGTAGCTTGATTTTCTTTAGCAATCTTCTCATATTCTTTTTTAACTGTTCAGCCCATTGCATTTTTTCACTAAAGCTAAAGTTTTTCCTGTTCGTCATTTGACAATTTGCCAAATACATTTAAAGCAGTAGTATATTTAACTGAACCATCTTCTATGAGTTGCTGAAGATCTGGTGATAATGTTTGGAGTTTTTTTAAACGTCTAATAGTTCTAACATCTATCCCTAATTCTTTTGCAATATCTTCTTGTGAACGGACATTTTGTCCTTTCACTTTTTGATGATTACCATGATACACTCCACACAATTTTTCATATTCAGCATATACTTTTCCTTGCTTTACTGGATTATTTTTAAGTCTACCAAAATTTGTTGCTAATAGCTTTTTTAATTTTTCTTCTTCAGACGGCATTTTAGCCCATATTTTATATGCTGTTGTAGCTTTTAACGTGTCATTTTCTACTAGAGATTGCAATTCCGGTATTAGGTTGTTGAGTTTTTGTAATTTCTAAGTTGTTCATCTGTGATATTTATTTGTTTTGCCAAATCTTCTTGTGATTTTGCCAGAGCGAACTTATTTCCATCTGCCACTTTGTACTGATTTCCCCTATCTCCACCTTTTTTATCCCATAAATTCTTTCTAGTTCAATAATACATCTAGCCATCTTCATAGGATTCACATTGCCCACCCCACGCTGCATAATGTTAGTGCATATTAGGTCTTCTAACTTGTACGCTTTTCAATATCATTTTTCGACATATTTTTTCAAGTTAGGTGTGTATAACTAACATTTACTGTTGACATTATACTGTACATAGTGTATTCTATATATAATAATTAAATTACCGTGGGATAATAGGCAAAAAAACATAGTGGTAGACATATCCAATATTATATCACAACTATGCTTTTTTGTCTATGTTTGTTTTCCATATTTTATTTTAATTAGCAAATTTTATGTATGTTAAATACATTTTACTATAATTCACTTAATATAAATTTTTCCCCTTGAATCATTTCAACTTTAACACCATAAGGCTCGAGAAATTCTAATCGTTTAATATTCTCATATTCGTATTTTTTATCGTTGAGCGCTTCAGAAATATCAAATATCTCCTCTCCAATTTCTGTTCTTTTTATCAGCCCATAAGGCTCGTTTTCTTCCAAGAAAATAATAAAATTTACATAACTACAATTTGTTAGCTCCATCATTATTAATACCCCCAATTAATTAATATAATTCTCCATAATATCAACGGTTATTGACTATGATACTTTTGCATATCCGTAAAAATCGTATGGGTCAATAAACGTTAAATCTATCCATTTATATATTCCTTCTTTAACTTGTACATACTCTCCAAATGGATCTTGCCCCATGCAAACCCAATCTACAATGTCTGCTAAACTTGCTAACTCTAATTTATAAATCTCTGTTTCACATTCTCTGCACATCTTCATTATTTCCTTCATAGTTGCAATTCCGTAATAACTATTCATTAACCCAAAATTATATAATTTTTTTGCTTTTAAATTTTCTTTTGACATCCTAAATTCCTCCTAATACTTTAATTTATTCTATTACTTTCTTAAATTTTCTAAGATTATCTGCTGTAAGTTCTATATCAAATTCTCTAGCGAATATAATAAATTGTTTTAGTGTTTTAATACTCATTGTTATCACCTCTTATTACTTTTACATTAATTATATTACTCTAGGAGTAATAAGTCAAGTAATTTTTTTACCGTAGGAGTATTTTTTTCTATAGCTATTGCTTTTTACTTATCAAATTAGTATGATTTATTATATAAAGTAGTTATCATGATTATTTAAAGAGAGGTACATAAAATGATAAGAATATATGTAAGTGAATTATTAGGAAAGTATAAAAAGAATCAATCATGGCTATCTGAACAAACTGGAATTAGAGCTGCTACAATAAGTAATTTATATTATGAGACTTCTAAAAGAATAGAAATTGAACAATTGAATGCCATAGTTAAGGCTTTTAAAAAATTAGATGATACCATAAAGTTTACTGATATAATTGATTACATAGAAGAAGACTAGGATTAAATCCCCTAGTCTTTTACCAATGATATCCATCATGTTCTTTTACTTCTTTTAATTCTAGCTTTCAAATCTTCAGGTACATTATTTACAAAATCTCTTATATGTTTATTTCCTTCTCTCTTTTTAGATTTACTATAAACATATTGATTAACTATATCTAAATACTTCTCTTGTATATGCGTTTTATTATTAAGATATTTTTTCACATGCATTTCAAAATCTAATATTATATCTATCTCGCATATTAGATAAAATTCATATTTTGTTACCCGTGGTAAACTTTTCTTTGTATAAATTTTAGACACTTTTCTACCATCATTTAATTCCATAATCATTTCTATTATTGTGTATTCTAAGCCAATTTCTGCTCTAGTTAATGGTTTATAAAGTTTGTTATCTATCATTATTCTAGTACTCTCTAGTATATTTATAATATTATATTCCTTTACATTTTTGATACACATATCTTTTATTTCATCTTTAACAATAAAACTATATATTAATGGAATAATACAGCAATCACCTTTCTTATCTGGTAGAAAACTTATTCCTGTATAAGTATCAATTATTAATTCATCATTTTTTATGTATTTTTCTAATACATATAATTCAATATAGTTTGTTAATATTTCTAAAATATCTAAGTTTTCATCTGTATATTTATAACATTCTCTATGTTCCGTGTGTTCGTAATTTTTATATCTTTTAAAAAAGTATTATTTTGTACTATTGTGTTTATACTATATTCATTTTTCAACCTAAAAATTACAGAATCTAATCGAGAGCAATCTATGCACCATTTATGAACCAATTGCCACTCATCATAGATTCTATCTTCTTTAAAAACAGATATTATATGTTTTTCATTGTTATGGTATCTTATGTAAATCTTTAATCCATTACTTAAATAAAAATTAAAAATCATTATCTCACCACTATCTGAAAAGTTTATATATCTCATGTATCGCCCACAAGAAATTTTGAACAAAAATTTTATTGCATTTCCCATTTTCCAAACATTTACATTGTATTTCTTATTATTCACATTATGAATACTTCTATCGTATTTTACATCATTAATTATTAAATAATCTATATTATTCTCATACTTAATTAATTCTAATAAGTTATCGCTTATTTTTGTTCCTACCAGCAATCCCCTAATAGGCTTATCATAATAACTATTTTCAATTATATATTTAACATTACAAAAATCTTCCCGAGAAATATGCTCTCTTTTAAATTCTATAGCATAATAATACGTACCATCTTCGCCAAGCATATCTACGGCTTTTAGACAATTTTTAAAAGAAACTTCTGTAGCTATTATATCGAAATTGAAATATTTACTCTTTCTCTTATACATATAATCAATTAATTCATATTCATTTCCTATTCTTTTTGCATTTCCTATCTCTTTTAACATTTTGTGCTCCTAATAATATTATTACATAGGTCTATAGTATCATTTTGCACATTTTTTCAAATTTTAATCTATTTAGCCATATTTTACAGTCTCTAAGTTTTAGACCCAAATTATTTTGGTCTAAACTAATTGTTTTATTTGGTCATTAGAGTTATTTCTATCACCAATATACAAATCAGATTGAGTTTTTTGGTGAGTAAGATTATCTGACTCACCAATTGCTAAGATAACCTACAAATACTTCGTTTGTATATTGTGGCCCAGAGCAGGACACTATCTTGTTCCCATTTTAGGAATATGGTATCGCAAATCACGACTGCAGCCAAGGTCGCCCTGAATTGGGGCATCCTTTTTATCATCTTCATCTACATGTTTTGTTATTGGATTCTTCTGCTGTAGTCCCAAATTGTGATTTCAGCTTTATCGTCTTTATCAACATGTTTCTTTATTGCATCTCTTGTTTCCCTCCAGGGATGTCCATTTTGTTCACCCTCTTGTCTTCTTTATCAATTATATCCTTACCAATTGAATCAATGATAGGACATAACATCCTATCGTTTAAATCAATATATCGGTGTCGAAGGTTCGACCCTAAAAGTTCTTACAAAAAATATTCTTACGTCCGCGGGAAATTGGGGTGCAAGGCTGTACCCCAAATAAAAAAGTGAAATGTTTTTAGAATGTTGCACATTAGTGCAATGCGTTTATAGTCTTACGATATGAACGTTAAGAGGTTTTATATCTGCGTTGCCAATTGTGGCAACAGAGGGTGACCTAAACTAACATAATGAACTCAATCACTCTCTGTGACCGAGTTTTAAAAACTTAGTAACTATATTAAATATAATTAACTCTTCTCTTGTATTTCTTTGGACTGTAGCTCTGTCTTATCTCTTGTTACTAACTTGTCCATTCTTATGTGACATTATTTTATTTTTGTTTAAAAACGCTTATATAAATCGAAAATTAACCTGTGAATAACTTTATATTTTCTATTATCACAATAAAAAATAGCATTAAATAACATACTCCACGCTATATAATATATTCTTTAATACTATCTATCATAAATTTATATTAAATTTTTACATGACAAATGCACCTATTCTACTACTATTTTTAAAAAAGTTTGGTATAATATAAATAGATGTTAAATAAATGGGTTTATTTAATTATTGCACTTGTAGAGCCGCTAACTCTGCAGGTGCTTTTACTTTTATAATTATTAATCCTAGTCTTTAGCTAACAAAGCATCAGGATCATATTTCATTTCTCCCAATAATACAGCTTCTAGGTTATTAAAATTATATTGCGTTTGCTCGTAATCATTAAAAGAAGAAACTTTTTCTTTCTTATTTTTATTCTTATAGCTTTTATAGGCGTTTTTAGCCTTGTTTACAGCTTTATCTACCTGTTGTAATATCTTCTTACCTAAGATTGTATAGACATTGCTTATAGACCCTCTGCGACGTTTTTGGATAAGTTTGGCATTATATAACTCTTGTAAATAACGTTGAATTGTTCTTACAGATTTATTTAGCTTCTCTCCTAAATAAGACTGGCTAGGAAAGCAAGCATTCTTATCTCCATAGCACATGCTTTGTAATAAGCAGTACAATCTAAATGCACCATTACTTAGATTAGAGGTAATTGTATCGTTTTGAATTATTGTATAGTTAGTCATTATTTATTACCTCCATTTCTATTTATTGATATTCTAGTATTTTTTTTAGATAAAACATCTAATGGGTTAAATTGTTGAATATCATCTTTCAAATCTAAAGGTAATAAATTTATATATCTTTCTGTGGTTTTAATATTACTATGTGCCAAAACTGCTTTTAATCTGTAAATATCTCCCCCATTTTTAATAAACATAGTGGCAAAAGTATTTCTAAACACATTAATGCCTCTAAATACCACTTTTCTGTTATCAAAAAAGTTTTTTGTATTTTGATGCAATGTATCATATTTCATTTTTTCTCCATTTAATTTTGGAAATAACAAATCTTGATTTCTTAATCCTAATACCTGTATATATTCCCTCAATACAGTTTTTAAAGTATTACTTAAAGGTACAGTTACTTGTTTTTTAGTTTTCATGTGTGTAAATAATATAGATTCTTTTACAAAATCTATATCTTCTACTTTAACATTTAACAATGTTTCTGCTCTACACCCTGTTCCAAGTAAAAAGTTACAAGTCGACCAAGTTTTAAACTCTCCAACCAAACATTTATTTAAATTTGGCTTTTTTAGTAGTCTGTTTAATTCTTCTTCTGTATATACTTCTTTTTTCTCCAAATCTATACTGGGAATTTTAATATCAAATTTTTCTAAGTAATTTCTCATAAAGCAAAAAGTAAGAAATGCTCTTAATTTAATTACAAAAGTTTTATAAGTATTTCCTTTATAGTTGTTTTTACGCATAAAAATTATATATGCTTGTATTCTATCTTTTGTAAGCTTAGAAATGTCGTCTTCTAAACTTACTACTTTAGTTAAAACATATTTTCCAAATCGTTCTTTGCTCTCTATTGTTTTAGGTCTTTGTCCAATAGCAATACAATAATCTATGTATTCCTTATAGCATTCCTCTACTGTTTTATTTTCATTCTTTTTGATATTTTTTAATAATATTCTAGCCATTTTTTGTTCCATACCTCCAACTATATTTTTAACCGTTGAATGTATGGAATAAATTAAACTGTTGCACCCTGTAATTAAACTATTTAGCCACTAATTCTATTAAGTTATAATCACACAATACATTTAAATCAAATCTCTTAGTTATATTAGTAAACTCGATTTCTATTGTATTTTCATCTATATATGTAATTTTACCTCTACCGTGACTTTTATGAACTACAAAATCATTAAATTTAAATGGAAGAGAATTTTTATATTCACATTCTTTTATAAATTGAGAAGGCCTATAGCTTTGACTTTGTATTTTCTTAGGTATAAATAGAAAGAGATTTTCTATACTACGGGTCATAGCTACATAAAATAATCTTCTTTCTTCCTCTATATTATTCTCTATATTGTTTTCATGAGGAATATATCCCTGTACCATATTAATTATGAAAACATTTTTAAATTCCATTCCCTTTACCCCATGTATAGTACTTAATATTACTGCATCTTCTTTTTTATTTTTGTTTATTATATGATTTTTATATTCTTCTATATAGGCCAAAAAAGAAATAATAGTTCTCTGTTCATAGGCTGAAGACTTAAATTCTTCTAAAATATTTTCTAAATCCTTAAGACTACCTTTAAATCTTGAAGAATAATCTTTTAAATAATCATAATAGCCTAAATCCTGAATGATAAAAGCAATTGCAGTATTTAATGACATTTTATTTAAACTATGTATGTCATTTTTTAACTTATCTATATTTTTAATTTGAAAAGCTTTAATATCACTACTTGATTTCAATATTTCAAAACAGTCTTCATCTGAACTACTGTATTTAATTTTCTCCAATAAAACTTTGCTAACATATCTATAAGGTTTATTTATAATTCTTAAAAAGCTTTCTTTATCTTTATTATTAATACTTAATCTCAAATAGGATATTATATCTTGACAAATAAAATGTTCAAAAAAATTATATTCTTTATCTAAAAGCCTAAAGGGTATTCTTTTTCTAATGAAAGTATCAATTATATTTCTACTTTCAATATTAGTTCTATAGATTACAGCAAAGTCACTAAGTTCCTCTTTATTAGTTATTATTTTTTTTTCTATATGTGAAGCAATGTAATCTGCCTCTAAATTTTCATTGTCACTGCTTACAATTTTTATTTCACCATTATATTTTTTATAGGCTATTATATTTTTTTTACTTCTTAAAAAATTCTTTTTTATAACTTTCATAGAAGTTTCTACAATATTATTAGTACATCTATAATTGGTGGAGAGAAATATTTCTTTTGCATTTGGAAAATACTTATTAAAATCTACCATATAATCTGGTCTAGACCCTCTAAAACTATATATACATTGATCTTCATCGCCTACTGCAAAAATTTGATTATTTCCTTTAAGTAATTTTAAGATATCTATTTGAATTTCATCACAATCTTGAAATTCATCAATTAATATATATTTAAACAAATCCTTATAATTCTGAAGTAGCCTAGGATTCTTAATAAATAAATTCTTACACATTATTTGTAAATCATCAAAATCATATATGTTTTTTTCATTTTTATAGCTCTCATATATTTCATAACAGTTTTTAAATAGTTCCTTATCCAACGTTGTTTCAAATTCATTAATTTGTAAGTTGCTACTTTTCAATAAGGATATATTACTTATATATTCTTTTACTTTTTCATCCCCTACCTCATCCATATAGGTTGATAAAAAGCTTCTAATTATTTTATAGGTTTCTTGTGATTCTATGATATCTATTTTCCCATAATAAGAATTTAATATTTTATAAAACAACCCATGAAATGTACCAAAAAAAGGGCTGACTTTTTCTTTACTTAAATACTTATATCTATTTCTCATATTATTTGCAGCAGCTTTAGTAAATGTTATAACTATAATATTTCTAGGATTAACATTCTTATATTTTATCAAATGATGAACTTTATTAACTATTACAACAGTTTTACCACTGCCTGGTCCAGCACTAACTAATATGTTCTCTTCCTCACAAATTACTGCTTTTAATTGTTCATCACTAAGTTTTTCATATTCCTTACAACACATATTATTACCTCATATTTAAACAGATTTTATTTTTTAGCAAAATTGCATATAATATACTTTATAATCCAATAACTTTATAGATTATATACTATGATTATGTTATAATATAACACACAATTTATAAAACAGTAAGGGGATAAAAAATGAGTACTTCACAAAGTTTTAATGTAAAAAATCATAGAAATTTAACCATGTTAGTAGATTTTTATGAATTTACCATGATTAATGGATATTTAAATAATGATGTTCAAGATACCATTGCTTATTTTGATATGTTCTTTAGAAGAATTCCTGATGGCGGTGGATATTGCATCATGGCCGGTGTACAACAAGTAATAGAATTTCTTTCAAGTTTAGAATTTACAAATGATGATATAGAATATCTTAGAAGTAAAAATATTTTTAGTGAAAGCTTTTTAAAATATTTAGAGGATTTTGAGTTTGCTTGTGATATTTGGGCTATCCCTGAAGGTACACCTGTATTTCCTGGTGAACCTTTACTAACAGTAAGAGGTCCAGTAATGCAAGCACAGTTTATTGAAACAATGATACTTCTTACTATAAACCATCAAACATTAATTGCTACCAAAGCAGCAAGAATCTGCGAAGCAGCAAAGGGCCGTGCTGTCATGGAATTTGGTTCTAGACGTGCACAGGGATATGATGGTGCTATATACGGAGCTAGAGCAGCTGTTATTGGAGGTTGTAGTTCTACAGCCTGTACTATAGCAGAGGAAATGTTTGGTATTCCTGCTGTAGGTACAATGGCTCATTCTTGGATACAATTATTTGACAGTGAATATGAGGCCTTTAAAGCTTGGGCTCTTACTTACCCAAACAACACTGTTTTACTTATAGATACCTATAATGTTTTAAAGTCTGGAGTACCTAATGCAATAAGAGTTTTCGATGAGGTACTAAAACCAATGGGTAAAAGACCTAAAGCTGTAAGAATTGATAGTGGAGATATAACCTATCTTACAAAAGAAGTAAGAAAAATGCTAGATGATGCTGGTTATGAAGATGTAGGAATTACAGTTTCTAACTCTCTAGATGAATTTATAATTAGAGCTGTGCTAGAAAACGGTGCTGCCATTGACAGCTTTGGAGTGGGAGAAAGATTGATAACTGCTAGAAGTGAACCTGTATTTGGTGGTGTTTATAAGCTTGTTGCAATAGAAAAAGATAATGTAATTATTCCTAGAATTAAAATCAGTGAAAATATCGAAAAAATTACTAATCCTGCTTTTAAAAAATTATATAGAATCTTTGATAAAAAAACAGATATGGCTATAGCTGATTTAATTTGTCTTAATGATGAAGAAATAAATATTGATGAACCCCTAGAAATTTTTAATCCAACTTTTACATGGAAAAGAAAGAGACTAAAAAACTATTATGTAAAAGAACTAATGGTTAAAATTTTTGATAAAGGGAAACCTATATATAATAGTCCTTCTGTAATGGACATAAAAGAATATTCTAAAGTTGAAACTCAAAAACTTTGGCCTGAAGTTTTAAGACTTCAAAATCCACATAATTATTATGTAGATTTATCTAAAAAACTTTGGGAACTTAAAGAGTCATTATTATATGAATATTCTTCTAAATATCATGAATAATATAAAGATTTAGGTGATTGATATGTATGATAAACCTAAAATAAAAATATCCAATAAAGCCTATGAAGGTTTAATTTCCTTATTACAAAATCATACTGAATATGACTTTGTTAGATTTAAGTATGTTAACGGCTGTTGTAGGTCAGCAAAAGTGGAAATTTTATTAGATAGTGAAAATCTTAATGATATTAGAGATAGTATAGAAGATCTTAATATAGTTTATGATAATGAGGTTACAAACTATATTAAAGAAATCATTTTAACCTATAAAAACAACTCTTTTATGGTTAAAACTATTCTTAAAGATGGAGTTAAAAATAATTGTAATAAAAAAATCCAAGGAAATTGCAGTGGTTGCAGTAAAGGATGTAACTTAACATTAAAAAAATAGCACCTAATAGTGCTATTTTTTTATACCCTTTATATCTTTATAAATTTATATAGAAAATCCAATTAAATATATCTGGTTTTCTTAACCTATTTTAAAAATATAATATTTTCAATTTATAAATTTATAATGCTTTTATATTTTACAATTTATATTCAGGCGAAGTAAGTTAATCATGTACCTATAAGTAACTTTCATTATAAAGTATGCTTATAGGAGAAGTTTTATCATCTTTAAACAAATCATACTCATATATATTTTTAATTACCAAAGGCTTAAAATTTTTCAATTCTGCAAAGGGACATTTATTTTCATTTTCCGCCCATCTATATAGTGCACATTCTTTAAAACATTGAACTTCTTCTTCAAAAGTAGTCAATAAAGGACATTTTGACATTATATCACCCCATCCTGAATTATTAAAGTCCTGTTTATATTATAAGGCATAATAGCAATAAGATAAAGTATTTTTAGAAAATTATATTATTTTAGAATATTAAACTTAATTTAATATAAAAAATCGTGACTAAACTATCACGATTTTTTACACTCATATTTAAAATTTTAATTTAAAATCCCATTTCTTCTCCAATAATTATAACGCTTATATCACTTAGCATAGGCTTTTTCTTTAATATGGAATAAGCTCTACAAATTCTATTTTTACTATCGCAATCCATACAGCTCCCTGTAATAGTGCAGGGATTACTACAAGCTAATCTCTTATTATTTTGAGGTGATGCTATATTTTTAATTCTCTCAAAAGCAGCTTTTTCATCTTTTACTATTTTATTTATCCCTACCACCATTATAACTTTCTTAGGACCAAAAGTTATAGCTGCAACTCTATTTCCAACACCATCAACATTTACTATTTCCCCATTTAATGTAACTGCATTGCTACTGCAAAGAAATAAATCACTCACTAGCTCTTTTCTCATTATATCCATTTTTTCATCTTGAGTAAGCCCTGGCTCTCCATGGTCTATAATAGTTCCTCCAATTTTCGTGATCTTCTTTTTAAGGTCCATAGATTTTATTGTCACTGAGCCCCCAAAAGCAACTACATCCCCGGATTTTATATGATACATTATAAAATTTTCTGCCTGCTCTTTTGTTTCAAAATAAATAGCATGAAATTGGTTTTTTTCTAAGGCTTTCACTACTCTTTCACCTATAGCTTGATTATGCCATTTATATACATGTTCCATATAATCACACCCCTAAAATCATCATTATTTATACCATAATATAAATAAAATTTTAAATAAAATATTATGTTAATTTTGATTAATTATTATATATTCCCTATTATAGCATATTATTACCATTATTCTTAATAATATCTATAAAAGTCTTTATGATTTGCGCTGTAAATCCCCATATTACATAATTATCATATTCATAAAAATATTCATTCAATTTACCATGTCTGAATTTATATTCTTCACCACTATTTATAAGATGAAAAGGAAATCCTTCTTTATTTATTGCTCCAATTTCTAGTTCATATAATAATGGGGTACTTTCTATAAAAAATTTTAATGGCACTGTAAAAATATGATCTACCTCTTCTTTACTTGGTATAATTTTTTCTAAATTAGTCTTTGATATAAATGGATACATAAACATTCCATATGGACTTATGAAATAATCCATATCACCTATATATTCTATATCCTCTTTATTTAAGTTAAGTTCTTCCATAGTTTCTCGAATAGCTGCTTCTTTAGGATTCTCCCCTTCTTCAATCATACCACCAGGTAGACATATATCGCCAGGCTGAGTTTTCAACTTATTAGATCTAACTTCAAATATTATATTTAGATCATTACTTTCCTCATCTTCACAAAGTAAAATCATAACTGCACTGTTTTTATATTTACCAATTGGTTTTATTTCTCTATCTTTAAAAATATCTTTTATATTATCTATCAAAATTCACACCTCTCTAAGTTTATTATATCATAAAAATTATACAAAATAATAATAATCTCCATTTACCTTGTCCATTTAATCTTAAAATGCTATACTAATTTTATGTTTTAACATAAATTATGTAAAGGAGAAGTGTAAAGTGAAAAAAATAACTAAATTTATAGCATCTACACTAATATTTACTTCAGTATTTTCCACCATTGCATTTGCAAAAGCACCAGAGCCAGAGCTTATAGGTACCTCTGCATTAGCTGTGGATTTGGAAACTAATGAAATAATATATGCAAAGAATATTGATAAAAAAATGTATCCTGCAAGTATTACGAAACTTATGACTGCATTACTTTTAGCAGAAAATAAAAGTCCTGGAGATTTGTTAACCTATCCTGAAGCTGCTAAAAATGAGGCTCCTTATTCCTATGGCTTAAATATTCATCCAGTTAATACTGGTGATACTTTTACTGCTTCAAATGCAATGGATATTCTTTTATTATATTCTGGTAACGATATAGCTTATATGATTGCTGAAAATGTAGGTGGAAGTGTAAATAATTTTGTTAAAATGATGAATGAAAAAGCAAAAGAGCTAAAAATGACTAATACTCATTTTGTAACACCTAATGGATTAGACGACAATACTCCAGACCATTTAACTACTGCTTACGACTTAAGCATACTTCTTAAAGCAACAATGTCAAATGATTGGACTAAATCCGTTATAAATAAGAAAGAAGCATCAGTTCAATCTACTAAAGGTCCAATAGCTAAAATTGAAAATAGAAATAAATTGCTTGGAACTAACGGAAATATAGGTGGAAAAACCGGATACACAGAAAAATCTGGTCGTTGTTTAGTTTCCGTTTATGAAAGAGAAAATCGTAAAATAGCTACAGTAGTTTTAAATTCTGAATATGATTTTCCTAAAGATACAAAAGTCTTTGAGGATATGGAGAAATTAGCAGATTATAGTTATAGTGCAGAAAAAGAACTTCTTCTTCAGAAAGACAGTGATCTTAACACTATTACATTAAAATATAATGCTATTCCATTAATAGGCCCAGAAAGGGCAATTAGGGTTCCTGTAACTATTCATGAGGATATTACATATTATGATACAGAAATAAAGCCAGAAATTAACTATAACGTTAATAACTTAAGTGCTTGGAAGTTAAACAAAGACAAATCAATTGGACAAGTATCTGTAAAAATTAAAAATTCTGAATCTAAGTATGATTTATATCCTACAATTTCAAAACTTGATATAATTAAAGAAAATATTTTAATATACTCAATTATGTTAATTGTAATAATCTCGTTGATAGTTCTTACAATTTACTTAATTAATAAAAGAAAACATAATAAAAGAAGATATACACGTTATTACTAGTACATAAGCCTATAGGTTTTAACCTATAGGCTTATAATATTTTGTAAATAGCTTAAAGTTATATCTATTTATTAACATATTTTATTTTTTAATTTCCTCATCAACTACTAAGGTTTATTGAGCATTATATAAATTATTGATTTATGTAAAATTCTATAACAGCCCCTCCATTTTCATCATTATGTGCAAAAATCTTACCATTATGTTTTTCAATTATAATTTTACACATATACAGACCTAATCCTGAATGCCCTTTTTCTAAAGATCTAGAACTATCACCTTGATAAAAGCTTTTAAATAAATTATTCATATCTTTTGTAGAAAAGCCTATTCCATCATCTTTAATAGTAAATTTTATTTTGTCATCATACATAGATAGAATTAGATTAATATTTCCACCACTTTCAGTAAAGCGTAGTGAATTTATAATCAAATTATCTAGCACTTGTGAAATCTTATCTTTATCAAAAATTGCTATATTATTATTTTTCTCATTGTAAATTTCACAAATAAAATTTATATTTTTTTCTTTGCAAAGCAATTTAAACTCAATTTCTTTTTCAATAATAAAGTCCTTCACATCTACTTTTTCCAAAATCAAGTTAAAATCAGCTCTACTTATTTTAGAAATATAATTCATATTTTCAATCAATTTAGTTGCTCTATCAGTATTTTGTTTTACAACTTTTAAATGCTTTTTTGCTTTTTCTTGATTTCTTAAATCCATTTCTTCTAAAATTTCCACATGGCCCCTAATTATAGTAAGAGGAGTTTTTATATCGTGAGCAATAGCTGATGTTATATTATTTCTCTCCTCCTCCATATTCCAGTTTTTAATTAAAGTGTTCTTTAATTCATCTTTCATATTATTAAAAGAGGAAATTAAATCTCCTAACTCATCATCACCTTTATAATTAATAGTAAAATCTAAATTTTTATTTTTAATATTATTAGAAGCTTTTATTAACTCATTGATAGGCTTATTAATCCGTTTATTTAATTTACCTATGAATATTATAGTAAATATTATTAAATAGAAAAATGGACAAATAAGCAAATAAACATTTATGATTTTCATTAAATTATTATTTATAAATAATGATGAAATTCTATAATTATATTTTATAACAGCAACAGCTTTTAATTCTCCATTATATTCCACAGGTATATATTTTATACTTGCATAATTAATAGGTATATTATTTGTATATCCTCGCTCTATATTCCAATCTTTTCTATAATCAATGGTATTAATCTTATATAATATGTCATTAGATTCCATTTTTAAAAAGTGCGACGTGCCATGAATATAATTTCCTTTCAAATCTAAAATCTCATAATCCATTCCATCTTTATCTATAAGCTTTAATATATCCTCTTTTCTTTCTAACTCCAACACATTATATCCATTATTTTTTATATACTCTTCAAATTGAGGCACCAATTGTTCATAATGATTTTCTGGCTTTATAACTTTTAAATTAATTGCTGTAAAAAGTATTAATACTGTTATAATAGTAGCAGCTATGCTAAAAAATAATATGATGAAAAAATTAAAAACAAACTGCTTTTTTAAAGAACTTCTTTTCATTATCTTAATTTCTCCCATCTATATCCTACACCCCAAACTGTAGATATATATTCAGTTTTATTATCTATCTCTTTAAATTTAGCTCTAATATTCTTAACATGCTCTGCAATAGTGCTACTATCCCCTTCAGCATCATATCCCCATAAAGATTCATATATTCTTTCTTTAGAAAAAATCTGCCCACTATTCATCGCTAATAATTCAACAATTTCAAATTCTTTTTTGGTAAGGTTAATTAATGCATCTTTTATAATTATTTTATGATTAGCTATGTCTAAACATAGCTCTCCAAAACTTATTTTACTTTCTTTAATACTATTTTTACTATGTCTTTCTTCTCTTCTTAAATGAGCTGCAACTCTTGCTCTTAATTCTTTTAAACTAAAAGGCTTAGTTATATAATCATCTCCACCAATTGAAAAAGCTTTTATTTTGTCTAATTCATCTTGCTTTGCGCTTAAAAACAAGATAGGGCATTGAATTTCTTCTCTAATTTTTCTACAAAATTCATATCCATCTGTATTCGGCATCATTATATCTAATAATATTAAATCTGGGTTACTTGTTATTTTAGTTAGTGCCTCATTTCCGTCATAAGCGGTTATGATATAATATCCTTCCATTTCTAAAGCTTCTTTAATAAAAGAGACTATTTCCTTCTCATCATCTATAACTAATATTTTATACATATCTATCTCTCCATTAGATTCTTAATATTTATAGTAATTATAATATAAAATTATTGACTAAACTAATATAATATTAATTTCTACTAAGTTAATTTATTAATTATTATATACTTATATTAAAATGAAATTATAAAGATTTTATAAAGAAAAAGACATCTTAAAATAAAAGATGCCTCATATGTACAAACTCAATTTTTATTCAATTTATTTAGATTTTGAAGCGATTTCAACATTTTTTTGATGCTCTGGATCAGAAACTGCTTCCACACTACCATCTTCATGTCTAGTACTATTTAAAAAATGAATATCACAAACACCATCCATATTATTACCTTTAACTACGTCTAAATTCTGTCCTGTACCATATCCATCTGATAAATCAGGAGCCTGTGAAAGTGCAGGGTAATCATCATTTCCAGCATGAGGCATTCCTGCCATAGACGCTGCTATTCTTCTTCCATTAATTTTTATAACTACCGGTCTTCTCTCCCAAGAAAACCCTCCCCAGATGCTTTTAATTACTTCTGTATCATTAGTAGTCAGTGCTTCAACATCTGCATGATTTGTACCAAAGGTTCTTTTCATCTTAAAGGTCTTACCAGTATGAATATCTTCAACTTCAGCTACTGAACCAATAGGATATAGATATTGTGCTTCACTCCACCAATCCAAATTTTCTATGTTGGGTTTAGAAGGTTTCTGAATCATCTTTTCTGTTGATATAGTAGCACCTTTAGGTAATATTGGATTTTCATCAATATCATCCATATTACCACCTCTTGAAAATGCTATCCTTTCCTCCTCATTATATGTATTGCCACTAGGCTCAATTTTTTTTGTTCCTTTAGGAATTTGATCTTCTACACTATTATCTTTTACTGGAATGGAATTTTCCAAAGTAGATTGTTCTTCTATCGTTGAACTGATTGCACTATTCATAAATCTATCATATATATTAAAATCCATATTACTTTCCATTTTTACAAGGCTAGTTAAAATCACAGTGCTAATTAATAAACTCGACGATAAAATAATCTTTTTTACTTTGTTCATACTCAATTATTCTCCTTTTGTTCATAAGATACTCAATATTTTTTTCAGGTCTTATGAATTTTTTAAATATATTTTGGATTAAATTTCTATAATTATTCTCATTAATTATAATATAGTGTTTTTGTAATCAAATCTTAATAAATTTGCTTATTTATTATTATATAATAAAATTGGGTAAATTTTAAGTAGAAATTTTATGCAAATTAATTAAAAAGCACAGAATTTATAAATTTATATATATTCTGTGCTTTTTAATTATTGGCGAGTATCGCAGATTAAATTTGCTTTATGATTTTTAATTTTATTTACGCCTTCTTTAGTAAATTTATATATGTAATTTAAAAACTTATCTCTACTAGCTTCCCCTTTTTCCATATCAGCCAACGCTTTTTCCATTCTTCCAGTATAGTCAACATCTAACAATTCTTTTATTGGGAAGGTTTCTATAAGTTTTTTGCCTTTTTCAGTAATTAACAATGATTTTCCTTTTGGCTTTATATATCCTGCAAATTTAAGTTTATTTATAATCTCAGCTCTAGTTGCAGCAGTACCAATAGAGTATCCACTTAGCACTGATGAGTTATCTTCCTCATCTTCATTATTACTATTTACACTTTTACCGCAAGTTTCCATGGTAAGTAAAGTTTTTTCTGTGTGATGAGCGGGTGGTTTTGTTTTCTTACATTCTATTTTTATCTCTACTGTATGTACTATATCATTTTTATTAACCTTAGGCAACAATTCATCTTTTCCTGTATAGTTTTCTACTTTTAAGTAACCTTCTTTTATTAAAATTTTACCTTTTGTACTAAACAATCTGTCATACTTTTCACCTTTAATACAGGTTATAATTTCAGTATGTTCAAATTCAGCAGGGTCCATAAATTGAGCTATAAACCTATTTTTTATAGCTTCATAAACTTGCTTTTCATCTAATGACAAATCTTTAGGTACTACATATGTAGGTATTATAGCACTGTGACTTTCTACTTTATCATTATTAAATACCTTTTTTGAAGTATTAAATTTAATTTCTTCCTCAAAGGGTAACCCCTTTTTTACTATTTCTAATACCTTTTTAGCTTTATCTTTTAAACTCTCTTCCAGCTCAATACTAGAGGTTCTTGGATAGGTTATATGTTTTTTTTCATATAAACTTTGCGCAACTTTAAGTACTTTATCCGCAGTATATCCCTTGTATTTACTTGTAATATATCCTTGTAGATTAGTTAAATTAAAAAGTACTTATATAATCCTTTTTAACTTCAACTTTTTTTTCTATTACAGTACCTTCTTTATTTTCAATCTCTTTTTTCAGTTTTTCTACGCTTTCTTTATTAGTAAATTTATCTAATTTATTATGAAAAAATTTTAAAAAAAAAAAAAAAAAAAAAAAAAAAAAAAAAAAAAAGAGAAAATTTTCCTTATAGCTTCCTGCCTCATTCTCAAATTCACCATAAAGTTCATAATACTTTTCTCCTTTAAAGCTTTCTATCTTTATATCTCTATCATATACCATTTTAAGAGTAGGCATTAGTACTCTACCTATATTTAGTAGATTTCCCTTTCCACTGCAATATTTCATTGTAGCTACGGAAGTAAAATTTATCCCTATGACCCAATCAGTAAGCTGTCTACTAACACCTGCATCTTGAAGAAATCTCATCTCCTCATTAGATTTTAAGTTAGTAAGTCCTTTTTTTACTTCTTCTTCAGTCCACTCATTTAATAATAATCTATAAATAGGTTTTTTTACATTAATATAATTAAATATTAATAATGCTATTACTTCTCCTTCACTTATACTTACTTATATTCATGTGTAAAATGTTAAACTACTTATATTTTCAATATTTATAAGTCTTTTTTAAAAATTAATAATTACTCACTACATTTTTTAGTTGCACAATTATATTTGCACACTCAATAAAAGCAAGATATAAACACCTTGCTTTTCTTTTACTAGATACCTAAATCATCACCCAAAATATATACTCCATTTTCATCATAAGTTATATATTCAACTATTTCTGTCTGATCTAATCTTAGTCCTGATTTTGACACTAATAAATTTACAAAACTATTATCATGTGTACTAACTAAGACTTGCTTTGATTCCATTAAATCACATAGAATGTCTATTAAAGAATATATATTAATATCATCCATATTTTGAAAAGGATCATCTAATCCAATTATTTCAAAATTGTTAATTATATTTATTTTATTAGATGTTAAAAATACACTTAATGCTAAAATATTAGATTGAGCCGAACTTAAAGTCATTGAGGCATTTACTTGTTTTTCAAAACTTTTTTTATCCATTTTGACTAACTCATCATACTCTTCTGAATCTGTAAGCAAGACATATAATCCTCCATCTCTTGAAACTATATTAATGTACTTATTATTAATATACGGGGATACTTGAACGAAATTTTTATTTATTTCTTTGTTCGATATCTTTAAAAATTCTGCAAGTAAATCGCTCATTATATTTGGTAAATTGTCACTTAATTCATTTAACATATTTATTTTATCTTCTAATCCTTTATTAATGGTTCCTAATCCTAACAATTTATTATCTAAACTCACAATATTTTTATTAATTTCACCTATATCTTTATTTAATACTAATATTTTAGTATTGGAAATACTGTTATTCATCAAATTAATTTTTTCCTTTAATTTATTAATTACTTGACCATTGGTTAAAATATAATTATCCGACTTTATAATAAATTGCTCAAAACTTTCAGCATTATATTTTTTTAGTATATCCTCACTTTTTCTTCGCCTATTATCATAAATTAAAATTTTATTTCTAATCTCTTGTAATTCTTTTTCATCAGTAATTATTTTTGACTTTAAACAACCTAATTTTTCTTTATTCTCTTTTATGATATCTTCAAATTTACTTTCCACCTTCACCAAAATGTTGTCAAGATTAATAATATTCTTTTTATCTAAGTCGATATGAAAATTAGTTGAATCAAATTTCCATTCATTTGTTAATTCCTTATATCCATTACTAATTAATTCAAATAAATCTTCTATTTTCGTTTCGGAGTGTTTTTTTTGAATTTTTAAAATATCTAATTTAACTTTCACATCCTCTAACTTTTTTACCACCAAATCTAACTTTAAAAATTTGACAACTTTAGAGTTAATTAATCTTAGTTCATCTTCGACTTTTTGGTTATCCCTATTTATATCTAAATCTTTTATGTTATATGCAATAATATTATATTTCTGTTCATTATTAAGAATATTATCTGTTATTTTATTTAAAGAATTAGCTAAATCATTTCCTTTTCTATTTTCATCAGCTAAAATTAAAGTATAATGATTCTTTAAATTTTCCAACTCTAAAATTTTCTTATTATATACATTCTTTTCTAATTCTTTTGCTTTTCTTAAAACCTCTATCGCATTTGCCATCTGATCGCCTGTGCTAAAATCATTACCACAAACAAGACAAATATTTTGTTTTTCTTCTATTATTTCCTCTTGAATAGTATAAATTATTTTATCAATTTCAGTTTGCTTATTATTCTTAGAATCTTTATATAATATTTCTAACTCACTTTTTATATTTTGCAACTTTAAAAAAGTCTCTTCAATCCTTTTTCTATTAACCTCTATTAACTTTTCATTTTCCTTTAAATCAATTTTTAGTTCACTAATACCATTTATAATTTTTTTACATTCCAATATGTTATTAAATAACTTTTCACTTTCTAATAATTCGGATTTTTGTATTTCAAATTCTTCTATTGATTTAACTCCTTCTTCTTCTAGTTTATTTTGTAGACCAATGTATTCATTTTCTAAATCTAATACTTTTTCCTTAATGTTTTTTAAGGACTCTTGCTCAAATTTATATTTTTTCAATCTATTAGCTAATGTTTCTATCTTAAACTTTTGTTTAATGTAATCCCTAATACTATTTTCAACTTTACTTTTATTACTATTTTCATTAATTATATTTTCAGATAAATTATTCTCTTCTAATTTCAAATCTTCAATAGAAATTAAATTTTTATTTGAACATGAATTAATAATTTCTATATCACTCTTTAAAACTTCTTTACTTTGCATTAATTCTTTAATTAATTCGCTTAAAATGTTGATTGATTTAATGCTAATATCGTTTATTGTCAACTCCTTCCCAATAAATACTTTATTTTCTAATAATAAAGTATTTACCATATTAATTAATTCATCTTTATTATAAATATTATTTGACTCTTCCATACCTTGTTCATATCTTAATTCTGTTTCTTTTTGTTTTAATTTACCTATTAATATCTCCTTTTCTACTTGTAACTTATTTATTTCAGTTATATTTTTTTCTATTTCATCTTTATTATCTTTCTTATTTGAAGTAATATCCCTTTTAAAATTAACTCCAAATCCTTCAAGTGATAAAATATCCATAAATAATTTTAACCTTTCTTCTGGCTTATCACTTAATACAAAATTTGATAATTCATCCTGCGAAAGTATAGTTGATGCTTTAAAAGTTTTAGTAAACCTATCTAATCCTTCTAATTTACAATCTCCTGTTATTTGACTATAAATTTCACTTGTACCTTTTCCCCAACTTAAGGATTTACCATTTATTATTACACGTCGTACTTCTCTTGCATTTACTCCTTCTCTTTTTTCAATACTCCTCCTAATTATCATTCCATTATCAAAAACTATTTCTACATAGGTTTCATAACACCCTAAATTAAAACTTTTATTATTAACTACAAAATTAAAATTACTTTCTTTTGAATCAGAATATCTTGATATATCTCCTGTCATAGCCCATTCTATAGCATCATATATAGCACTTTTTCCTGATCCATTTGGTCCTAAAAATACAACTAATTTTTTTTCTTTAAAATTAAATTCTTTCTTACCATTATAAATTCTAAAATTATATAGACATAATTTATCTATGTTCATTTATTTTACTCCCCATCTTCTAACTTAATCTTATTATCCTCTATATACTGTTTAGCATAAATTACAGAATATTTGTTTTTACAATATTTATCAACTAAATTTATGAAAAGATCATTTACCTTTATATCATTATAATTCAAACCCTCACTATCAATAGTCTCACTTTTTAAAAATGATATTCTTTTAAAATCATCATGATTAGATATTACATATTTTTTACATATATATTGATCTTTTTCTATCAAATTTATTATTTTTATGTATTTATCTTTTAGTTGTTCATTTATGCATAAAAAATAATATAGATTTTTTCTATATTTTTTATTTACTACCTCTAAAATTGCTTTAATTTTATTTTGAGTATCTTCATAAGTAAGATATGCTGATTTAAAAGTTTCATATGGTTTTAAAACTATTATTCTTTTATTATCAGTAAAAATGTATATATCTTTGTCTACTATATTAACCTTCTTTTCTTCTAAAATTGCATATACATCATTATATTCTACAAATCTATTATTACTTATTACATCTATTAAGTTATGCTTTTTCATATATAATTCTCCTTTTTTGCTCTACATACTTTAAATACGTTTTTTCATCTTGCGGAGTTCTTTTTATTGCATTTATTGCATTCTCTATATTTTTGCTAGAAATATAATTAATCTCAAGCTTTGAAGACTTAATCTCATCATTTGATCTTTCATAATCCTTGATACTTTGATTTATATCAAAAATATCATTGAAAGGATTATTATCCTCAACTACATCAATTAATATGCAATCTATATCAGCATTGATTTTGCTTAAATACTTGCATTTTTTACTTTTAGAATTTACATCATTTTTTATTTCTACTTCGTCTTTAATCCCACGTCCATTAATTATTATTACAACATCATTTTCATCTTTATCCCACAAAGAATTTATTAACATTTTTATTTCTTCTTCTAATTCTATTTTATGATTATCATAAGCAGATAATAAGTAAATAATTATTAAAAACGTTCTTCTTATATAATGCTTGTCCTTCTTATGATCTATTAACCCCTCTATCCCATCCTCAACAATAAATATTCTATTTAAAAATCGCTCATAAATATATTGATCTGCATTTGTAGCCGCATCTTTCAATTCACATGAAATCCATATTAATTTTTCCAACATAACTGTTGCCATTTTATCCTTAAAACTTTTTGTTATTTCTTCCTGTATTTCTACAAAGACCTCTTGGAACGTGTTGGTAATGGACTGTTCTCTAAAATTATCATAAGTTTCTTTGCGCCACCTATCTATTAATTTTATAAAGGTTTGCTTAATTTGTTCTTTATTAAAACAGAAATCTATTCTTTCTCTTTCAGATGTCTTTGAATCATCTGATGTTTTATAAAGAGCATCAACTAAAAATCTTTTTGTACAATACTCACTTAAATCTCTAGAATAAATGCCAAATATCTTGTCAATCTTCTGACAAATATAATCCTCTAGTGTTGCCCTATCACCATACGTTTCAAAAAAAGAATTTTTAAAATACCATTCTATATCTTCTGACAGATTCACATTTATATATTCTAAAACTTCAACCTTCTCTTCATTTTCATTTTCTATAATATTTTTAATAGGCGAATTTATAGTATCCTTTATTCCTTTTATATCTAAAATGCAGTTATATTTTGTATGCTCTATACCAGAATACAATTTTGGAGACAATCTTTTATTAGAACATAATTTAAATTTTACTTTTATACTGTTACTATCTATATTCATTTTTGTCTTAAAATCTTCATATTGCAAAAATAACTTATCAATCCAACTGTCAAATCCTTTTTTTCTTTTTGTCATATCTCCACAATTTATTCTTCCATCTATAATTGTTTCTTTTTCAGTTTTAACTTGAATAAACTCTAAACATTTTCTTCCAACCAAGGTAATGTCATCACCAATTTCATACCATACTTGCTCATAATCAGTATTTTCAACACATTCTAAACAATAATAAACGAAAAGTAAATATTGATAAAAAAATCCTCTTGTAGCAGTAACACCTGAAAAAGTATCATTTGAATCTTTATTTAATAAATATGTAGTTATTATATCTATAATATTTTCTTTTTCCTCGACATTACCACTGTATTTTTCCTCACAATGTTTCACAATTCGTTCTTTTATATCATTCATCACAAAATTCTCCTTAATTCTCAAATTAATACAATAATATCTTAACATATTAAATCTGGTATTTATAAGGATATTTTATAAATTTAACCTTTTCATCAATATTCTTTATTAGATACTCTAATTTTGTGTTATATGTAAAAACCATACTTATAATACATATAGTACAAATTACTTATATATTTCTCAATTTAATCTTACTTTGTATGTATTATTATTTGTTGTTACTAACCGCATACTACTTATAATATTAAGATTTTAAATTCCAAGGAATAAACGATATTTGATTCCCTTCGATAACATATCCAACAAAAATAATATCCTTTGCATATACCCCAAATGGATATCCTCTCGAAACTATCATTCCCTCAACCTTATTTCATCAAAGTTTTTATATGTATCCATATACAACTTTATTTGTCCCCATGCTACTCTCTCCTTACTTTTAGGTACTTTAACCTCAATTATTACACTAAAATCATTTTCTTTATTTTTTGCCATTATATCAACTTTCCTTCCCTCCTCTTCAAAATTTCCGATAAATACTTCCTCACCAATCAATTTCAAATTCATTTTTGAAGAAATATTTTCTTCCCATGTTTTTAATATTATTTTTTAATATCTTTCTCTAAATAATTTATGGAATAATTATTACTATTTATCCAATATTTAAACTGACTAGGTAATTCTCCTCGTACTCTATAAATAGAATGTACAAACTTTGATATATCAATATATCGAGATTTTTTATGTAAATACTCTAATACTTTATAACATAGATTATTACAGCATAATTTTTCTTCTATACTACTTAAACCTTGTATAATTTCTTTTACTTTCTTATTATTTTCTATCACTTCAGTTACTATTTTATCTATTCTTCCACTCTCTATTAAACGATCGTAATCTACACTTATTAATTCTAATTCTTCTAGCCTAATTTTCTTTTTACCAGTATCAATACTTCCTTTGCATTTAGAATAATTAGAACATCCCCAAAATGCTCCATATCTTCCTTTTTTCAAAATCATGTCCCTTCCACAATTCGGACAATTTTTAAGTTCCTTATCTTTATTCAATAATAGCACCTACTTTTGCATAAAATATTACATTTGTGTAATTACCATACATTTTAGTCTCCGCTTTCATATAAAATTTATGCATAGTTTGTACTAGAATAAGGTGATTTTATGAGTAATAGAAATGTTATTGGAAGCAACGTTAGATTATTAAGAAAAAAATTAGGTATTACACAAGAAGACCTCGCTGCTAGACTTAATATTTTAGAAATAGATATTGATAGACCTATGATTTCTAAAATTGAAAATAACTCAAGAGAAGTACTAGATTATGAAGTTAAGGCTTTAGCAAAAGCTCTTAAAGTTTCAATTAATGATTTATTTAAATGATATTATTTATGTTTAATATAAAAAGCTTTAGTAACATTTTTTGTTACTAAAGCTTTTTCTTAATCAATAAATTCTATACTCCAGTTAAAATATCCCGTTTCCTCATTTCTTTCATACTTAAAGTATGCACTGAAAGTATTTCCTTTTTTACTCTTAAGATTTCTAAACCCTACTTTACCATTTTGAAGTAATATCTTTACCATCTCTTTAGATACTACTTTTCCAAACGAAGCTATATATTTATCATCTTTCCAGATTGTATATCTACACCCATTTTTCCAATTAGTACATCCAAAGCTTTTTTCAGCTTCTATTATCGCATTCCCACATATAGGACATTTACCAATAATCTCTTTTCCTTCTGGTAATTGAACTTTAAATTTATGTAGAAGTGAATTGTCATTTTTTATTTTATCTACTGATTGTGTCGTGAAATCATATATAAAATCCAAGAAATCCTCTTTTTTATATTTACCTTTTTCTATATCTAATAGTGTCTTTTCTAGCTTTCCTGTATATTCCAAATCCAAAAGTTCTTTTGCAGGAAAGATTTCAACTATAGTTCTGCCAAGTTCAGTTGTAATTAAACTCTTACCTTTTGCTTTAATATATCCAATATCTTTAAGCTTATTAATAGTTTCAGCCCTAGTTGCAGGAGTTCCTATACTAAATCCACTTAATATTGCATTCATCATTTCATCTGTATTAGTTTCATCATCTAAACTTTCATCTTTATCCTCTTTATCATTTTTAAAATTTTTACCACAGGTCTCCATAACCCTTAAAAGTGTTTTTTCCGTATGATACTTAGGTGGTTTTTTAGTAACCTTATTAACCTTATTATCAGTAATATCAAGATTTTCATCTTTCTGCACTAATGGCAAAATTGTATCCTTAGTATCTATTTTTTCAACAACTCTCCATCCTTTAATAATTTCAACTTTACCTTTTGCAATAAACTCTCCAGGAACTTTCTCATCATTTACCTTAATAGTTATTTTAGTTTCTTCAAATTCAGCTACAGGCATAAATTGCATAATAAATCTATTCTTTATAGCATTATATACATCTTGTTCATCTGTGCTTAACCCCTTTGGAATTACATAGGTAGGAGTTATAGCACTATGACTTTCTACCTTAGAATTATCAAAAACTCTTTTTGATTTTACAAACTTAACTTGCTCTTCATAAGGCAATCCCTTTTTTAGATCTTCTAAGACTTTCTTCACTTTATCTTCTAAACTTTCTTCCAATACAACGCTAGCTGTTCTCGGATATGTAATAAATTTCTTTTCATAAAGACTTTGAGCAACCTTTAATACTTTATCCGAAGTCCACCCCTTATATTTACTTGTTATGTATCCTTGCAAGTTAGACAAATTAAATAATGGTTGTGGATATTCTCTTTTCTTTTCAATTTCTTTGTCAATAACTACCCCACTTTTATCAACTAATATCCTACTAATCTCATCTAAATATTCTTTTTTCTCAAACTTTTCATTAGAATTTTCATAATAAAGAGTCTCAAACTCAGTATTATCTTTCGATTTATAAGTAGTTGATAACTTATAGTAAGAACTAGCTTGGAAATTTTCTATTTCTTTATCTCTATCATAAATAATTTTTAATGTTGGTAAAAGCACTCTTCCAATATTAATTACTTTTCTATCTTTTCCAGTTCCTCCGTAACGTAATGTTGCGACTGAAGTTAAATTAATTCCAATTACCCAATCTGCTAACTGTCTTCCAATACCTGCATCCTGTAATGGTTTCATTTCTGAATTAAGTTTTAAATTTTTTATTCCTTTTTTTACTTCTTCTTCCGTCCACTCGTTAAGGAGTATTCTATATATAGGTTTGTTTACATTGAAATGTATGAACAATTCATCCGAAATAACCTGTCCTTCCCTATCAAAATCTGTTGCAGATATTATTCCATCAACATCTTCTCTATCTATTAAACTTTTTATTATATTAATTTGCTTTTCTGCACCTTTATCTACAATATTTCTATTGTAACTATCACACTTGATCTTATATCTAAAATCACTAGGTATAAATGGGAACTTTTCCATTCTCCATCCTATCATATTCTCGTCATAATCCTTTGCATCAAACAATTGTAAAAGATGACCAAAAGCCCATGTTATTATATATTCTTCTCCCTCTATATATCCATCTTTTCTAATTTTACACTTTAATGCCTCTGCTATATTTCTAGCTACAGAAGGCTTTTCTGCTAATATAAGACTTTTCATTTAAATCACCACTCGTAAATTTATATTATTTTTTTATTATACCATATTTGGGATTTAATATTTTCTAATATAATGAAATAAACTATAATAGATGTTATAACCATAATATTTAGGGGGAAAACGTATGAAATTTATAGATTTAAGAAGTGATACTGTAACAGAACCTACTGACAAGATGAGAAAAGCTATGTTTGAAGCTATAGTAGGAGATGATGTCTATGAAGATGATCCTACTGTTAAAGAACTAGAACAATATGCTGCTAGCCTAGTAAACAAAGATGCTGCATTATTTGTTCCTAGTGGAACCTTTGGAAATCAACTTGCACTTTTTACTCATTGTAATAGGGGTGAAGAAGTAATTTTAGGAGATAATTGTCATATTGTAGCTCATGAAGTAGGAGGCGCTTCTGTAATTGCAGGAGTTCAGCTAAGAACTATAGATAATCCTAAAGGTATATTAAGTACATCTGAAATTGAGAAAAGAATTAGAAAAGAAGAGGATATTCATTTTCCTGATACTAGTCTTATTTGTATTGAAAATGCTCATTCTAGCGGTGTAGTTGTACCTTTAGACAATATGAGAGATATTTATACTCTAGCAAAAAAATATAATCTTAAAGTACATTTAGATGGAGCAAGATTATTTAATGCTTCTACTTATTTAAATGTTCATCCTTCAGAAATTACAAAATACACAGACTCGGTAATGTTTTGTTTATCTAAAGCATTATGTGCTCCCGTAGGTTCTATATTAGCAGGTTCTAAAGAATTTATTGATAAAGCTAGAAAAAAAAGAAAGCTATTAGGTGGGGGATTAAGACAAAGTGGATTTTTAGCTGCTGCTGGCTTAGTAGCTTTGAAAGAAATGATAAATCCTTTAAAAACTGATCATGAAAATGCATTGCTATTAGCTAATGAACTTGAAAAAATTCCTGGTATCGAAGTTAATAAAAAAGATATACACATAAATATGGTATTTTTTAGCTTAAAGAATACTGGAATTGATGGACAAATAATTGTAGATAAATTATACGAAAAAGGAATTAAAAGCAATGGTGAAGAAGATGGCTTAATGAGATTTGTTACCCATCATTGGATTACTAAAGAAGATATTTATTATACTTGTAACGTATTGAAAGATATTATTAATAAAAACAAGTAGTTTCATAAATTGTTAACAGAAAATTAAGAATACGAAAAATTCTTTTGGTAACTATATTAGTATACAGAGGATGTAAAGTGGTTGAGCCAAGAGTGTTTGTAGGCTGGAAATGGCTTTATAACATTCGGTCAAAGGTGTATATGGGAGTGAAAATTCTTATATGGGCTGGAGAGAAGACTATTATAGGTGGTGAAGTGCTGTGTATGTGCATAACTGTATATACAGGGTTTTAAACTATGTATAATGGTCGAGCTAAGATAACTTAGGTTGCCGCAGGCAGTAAGGTATCTTCTAAAAAATAATAGATCAATATTTTAGCTTATTTTTCATCATACTGCGTTGTCATAGCTCGCCCATAGCTTAACTATGAGCAGAACCTGACATCTTGTCTGATGTGAGGCATATTCAAAAAATAACTAGTCAATATGCTCATCTATTTTGTATCATACTCCGTCGTCTGAAGTCCATGATAGCAGACTATCACGAAAACCTGTCGACCTGTCTGATGTAAAATATATGACCCATCTTTAACTAGATATTTTATTTTATATGTTTAAAATATAGTAATATCTTTGGTTTATTATTTTCTTCCAGATGCCTAATTAAAAGCTAAGGGTGTTACTTAGTCGAAAGATTAATTAATGCTCTACAGGTATTCTATTTTGTCGAGTAAAGATGTGTGTAGGTTGTGTAATGTTTGTATGTAGTCGAAGGATTATATATGGATATGTAATGATGTACATATGTTGTAGCGTAGACTGCTTTAGGTTCTCAAAAATCCCTAGGGTAAAGACAGGCACCTGTTAATAGCCTGTCTTTTAAACTTTTATAATAATTTTAACTTAAATAGAACCATTATCTCTTCATTATTAGTTAAAGTATATTCAATAATTCCCTCATATCATCAATAGCATAGTCAGGTTCATGTTTTAAAACTTCTTCTAAAGGAATAAATGTATATTTAACTAAACAAGTTTTTGTATTAGCAGCTTTTCCAGATAAAATATCATTATGACTATCTCCTATCATTATCGCTTCCTCTGGTTCTATATTTAAAAGCTCTAGCGCCTTTAGCACTGGTTCTGGATTAGGCTTATGCTTCTTAGTATCTTCTGGTGTTACTATTGCATCAAAATACTTTTCCAAGTTAAATAGTCTTAATCCTCTTAAGGCAGTGTTACGTATTTTTGATGTTACTATCGCTAATTTATATCCTCTGTTTTTTAATTCTATAAACGCTTCTTCTACACCATCATAACCCTCTGTATAATCATCATGTATAGTTGCACAGTATTCTATGTATGCATTTACAAGTTCTTCAGTTTTTTCTTCACAGTATTTAGACATAGTGTAAGACAGTGGCTCCCCAAAATATCTAATGAGCTCGTCATCCCCTACTTTTAAACCTAAGTTATTATTTAAAACATATTTAAAACTTTCTAATATTAATGTATTTGTATTAATTAAAGTTCCATCTAAATCAAACAATATAGCTTTAATCATAAAATTTCTCCTCCTTCTAAATCAATTTTTCATCTTATCTAATGGCACATAATACTTAGAATATCTATTATTATATTTATCACTGTACATGCCTTTATCATCCCTAACCATTACTACAGCATTCTTATTTATTTTATAAAGTATTCCTTTTAATAAAACTCCATTATACTTAAAGGTCACAGTACTCCCTAAAGTAATATTAGAATTTTCCATAAATATCTCACTGTCAGTAGGTAATCTATGATAAATATCGCTATGGCCAAAAAGATTTACACTTAGAGATTTAAATCTTGCAGTTTTGCAACTTGATTTTTTATATTTATAAAACTCGATTAAGTGGCATATTTCATGCTCAAAGATTATCATCATTGCTTCAATTACATCTTTCGTTACAATTCCTGAAACTATTTTTTCTCTATTGGTTTTATTATAGTTTTTTAGAAAGTTTAAACTTAGTTTTATCTCAAAGCTTTCACTTATTGAATTTCTTTTATATATGGTTTTTCCTGCTGCTTTTGTCATTTTATTTGATAATGAAAAACTAATATTTTTAATAAAATCCTCACTAAAATAACCTGATAAGAAATTACTATTATAAAGCTCAAATAAAACTCTTAAATGTAACGGCTTTATACTTGCAATATTACTACTATTTAAACCTGTAACTTCTTTAAATGTAATATATATTTTATATCTTATATCATTAATTTCTTCTTTCTTCATTTTAATTACCCAAATATATTCTCTCTTAAATAAGTTATAATTGATAGTATATCACAGTATACACTTATTAGTCTAATAAGGCATCTTCAAAAAATAAAAAGTCAGCATGCTAGAATATTTTGTGACATACTGCGTTGTCAGAACCCAGTGATAGCATAACTATCATTGGGTTCTGACGCCTTGTCTGAGACAAAATATTCTTACATCCTTGACTAATTATTTTATTTCAGATACCTAAAATAAAACTGCTGAATTTTCAGCAGTTTCATTTACTAACTTTTTAATATTGCTTTATCAATTAATGAACTTAAAGAATGATCTTTATTTTCAGCTTTTTCTATAAAGCTTATAAAGTGACTTTCTATATCTTCTATATCAATATCTCTAAGCTTAATGACTTCTTCTAAAGATTTAATTTTTCTTTCAAAATCCTCTTTCTTTTCAGATTTTATGATTCCCCTATTTAATGAGGACTTTAATGCTAAATATAAAAAGCATATAGTATTATCATCATAATTATTCTTTAATTCTTCAAAATCACCTACAATAAAATTTAGAGATTTATTTAATAGATTTTTATATATAGAAATATCCTCTTTACCTAATGTAAAAGCTAATATACCTTTTATTGTAGACATTACTTTATCAATTTGATCTTCTTGTAAGGAGTTTGCAAAGGCTCCACTAGCAAATTGATGTGATGCTAGAATTCTTAGTAGTTCTCCCCTTAATGCTTTTGATAATTCTGCTTCATCAAATTGCGGTTCATCAAAATAGTGTCTATAATAAAAATTAGATGCTAATTGTGTACCTTCTCCCTCATCATACTTAATTTTTACTGGTAAAAATTTTTTAAATCCTATTCCTAACACAGGATCATAAAGTTGTTCCATCAATATAAATGATGTTTCACTGCTCAGCACTCCTATACGTTTTGATATCTCTATAAGCTTATTTTTCATAGCATTATAAGTTTCTCCACGTTCAAATCTTATCCTATTTTGTAAAGACTGTATCCTCTTTTTATACCATACTTTTTCAATTAAATTCATATTTTCTTCAAGTTCTAAATTACTTAAACTTATTCGTCTCTGAACTCTTCTATTTCCAACCTTTCCTCTTAAAGTTACAATTCCTTCTACCTGTCCTTGTACTTTAGCAAAAATAGAAAACAGTTCCCCATCATACATGTATTCAATGGTTCTTGGATAAGTTCTTTCAACTTCAACCAACCCCCAATCAATTTCAATATCCGTAATTTGTAATCCTCTAATTCTATTAAATTGTTTTAAAATACTATCTTCAATTCTTTCATTATTATTAATAAATTCAGCTTTACCATAAGTAATTTGAGCTAATTTATTAATAAAATAAGTATTAACAGAGGCATCTATGCCAAATGGGAAAATTCTACTTTCAATACAATGTTCATCTACATAATCTAATATTTCTTTCTCATTATCTACAATGTCATCAGTAAATAATAAAATAGTATTTTCTTCTCCTAAAGCTTCATTTTTTAAAGCGTATTTAATTCCTTCAAAGATAACTGCATCATCTTCACACTGTAATTCATCTATCCACATAGAGGCTTTTATTAAATTTTCTTCATTATATTCTACTCTTCTATCTTCTGAGAAATAATTAAGCTTATCTCCCATTGCAACTATATTAAAGGTATCTTCTTTAGATAAATTTCTCAAACAAAGCTGAAGTGCATTTTTAGCTTCTAGAAGCTTTTTCCCTTCCATTGAGCTTGATATATCTACCATAAATATATAATTATCAATTTTCTTTTCCTTGGAAGGCTCTATATCAGGTATGAATCTTAAGTAAATTATACTATTATTTTCCTTAGAATTTTCATATATCATTCCAGTAGTTTCTTCAAAAGTTTTTTCCTTTAAATAAATTATCATATCTTTATCTAAATTTTCCTTAGATGAAGCTAAAGTAATTTTATATAAATAATCATTACCTTCTTCTACTTTTATTTTATGAGTATTGCTTATAAACTCCATATTAGTAAAAGATTCAACTAATAAATTCAAGTATAATTTATAATTATTCTTTTTAACTAAATTTTCATTTGAGTCTATATTGGTTGGTGGTATTATTCTAGGAATAGTTAACTTTAATTGTTCATTATCATAAGCTAATTCTTCAATATATGATATCTTTATATTAATACTTTCTCCAGCTAATATTTTTCCCATAGAAATTCTAAAATCATTAGCATTAAACTCTTCTAATAAAAAATTAGAATTGTCATCCTTTATATTATTATAGATTTTATCAACTTCTTTTTTGTCTTCTATAATACCTTTTATGCTTCTTCCCCCAATATTTGCTTCAAAGCCTGACAATACTGATGTTTCTGGTATAGGAAAAGTGTATATTGCCTCTACATCACTCTTGCCTTTATTTTCATATATATGATCTATAGTAAATTCTACAAACTCGCCACATACATTACCAGTAATGTTTACCTTTTTAAGTACTATATTGCTTTCAACTCTGTCATATGAAAATTTTGGATATTCCATTCAAACCTCTCCTTTTTTAAACTGGAAACTCTATTAGAAATAATTATATATATTTAATTCTACCAAATAAATAATGAATTGCATTAAGACTTTTGTGAATTTTCTTTGAATTTTAATAAAAATAGAGCAAAGTTTCTTGCTCTATTCGTATCTATTATATATTATACTAATTTTTCATATAAATATGCTATTTCATTACTTCTTTAATAACCCTAAGAGCATTTTTATAAAAGATCTTTTCTATTATATCGTCACTAAACCCTTCATTATTTAGTGCAACCAATAGTTTATCCATATCACCAATATTATCTATCTCTAGCCCTTTAGCATCTATTCCATCAAAATCTGTACCTAGGGCTACAACTTCACTTCCACCTATATTAATTATATGCTTTATGTGTTTTACTATATCCTGAGCAAAGCTCCTGCCTTTAGTATTTAAAAAACTTTTTTCGAAATTTATTCCTGTAACTCCGCCTTTTTCTGCAAGCAGCCTAATCATATCATCATTTAAATTTCTAGGATGATGACATATCTGCCTAGAATTAGAGTGAGATGCTACAAATGGTTTACTAGAGTATTTAGCAACATCATAAAATCCGCCATCAGATAGATGAGAAACATCTATTATCATCCCTAAATTGTTCATTTCTCTTACGCAATCTATACCAAACTCAGTTAATCCTTTATTTTGTAATTCACTTTTGCAATTTGGAAAGCCAATTTCATTAGTATAGTTCCAAGTTAATGTCATAAGTCTAACACCTAATCTATAGAAATTTCTTAAATTGCTAAGTTTACCTTGTATTACGCCACCTTCTTCAATTGTTAAAAAAGCTGATATCTTATTATTATTATTATTTTCTATAAGTTCTTGATAATTAGTTGCTAATCTTAACTTATCATTATTAACTTGAATCTCATTATAAAATCTATCTAACATATTTAGAGCATATTTTAAAGGGTCATCTACCTCTTGTGAATCTACAAATAAAGCAAAAAATTGAGCCATGGAGTCACTTTTAACTAGTTTTTCAACATCTACAGAAAAATTATTTTTCCTTAAATTAACTTTATCTCCAGTATACATGAGCCTCCCTATAGTATCGCAATGTAGATCAATCATTTTCATATCATTCATCCCCCATTATAATCATTTATTTAATTGTATCATAAAAACTATTTTTACAGTATTATCCAAATATAATGATTACATATTTAAAAATCTACTATTCTTAAAGTATGCTTCCATCTTTTTTAATATACTGGGGTACTTCATTAACTATAACTCTAGCAATTCCATTGTAGAAGTTTTCAACTTCATCAAAAATAGGTTCTATAACAATATGATTGTTCATATCTATATAGCCCCATTTTTCATGAATTTGAACAGAGAATAATCCTTCACTATAGTCAAAAACATTGTCATATTCTATTGGAATTATAACATTTCCACTTTTATTTATAAATCCATATTTTTCCCCAATTGAGACTACTGCGTATTCTCCAGTGAAATTATCACTCCAATCATATTCAGGCTCTATGATAAAATTCCCACTTTTATCTATAAATCCATATTGATCGTTAAAACAAACAGCTGACAATTCTTCACTAAAACTATTAGCAAATTCAAAGTCTTTATTAAAGATCTTTTCTCCATTTTTATCTATGTAAAAAAATTTATCACCTATAGCTACTGCTGCTAAATCTTCATTAAAATCACTACCATAATCAAAGTTGAAATCTATAGCTACATTACCATTTTTATCAATATATCCAAATTTTTCACCTTTTTTAACTAGTGCTAATCCATTTTCAAATTCATTTGCATCGTCATAAGATGGGCTTATTATCATTTTTCCTTCGCTATTTATATATCCAAATTTCCCCAAAAGTTTAACAGCTGCTAACCCTTCAGTAAAACCTTTTGCTTCTTCAAATTTTGTCTTAATAACCAAATCTCCATTTTTATTTATATATCCATATTTATGATTCATTTCAACTACTGCCATATTTTCATTAAAATAGTTTACATCATCATATTTAGGTTCAATAACTATTTTTCCATCTTTATTTATAAAACCGCATTTGCCTTCCAATTCTACTAGAGCTATATCATCTTCAAACTCATCTGCAAAATCAAATTTAAAATCTATAATTGTTTTACCATTTTCATCTACATATCCATGCATATCATTATTTTCTTTAGGATACAATCCATTTTCCATAACCTACACTCCTTCTATAATTATATATAAACAAACTACCTAAAAATTAATATATAGCTAAATATAGCTACGCTCTCGAGTATTTCAATTCACAATTCACAATGCAAAATTCACAATTATGGTGGAAATTAATTCTTTATGAATTAATTTCTTAAACTAATTTTTACTAGCAATGTATTACTAGTTCGTTATAAGAAGTGATTGTATCACTTCAAAAATAAATAATTTTAAATTTCTCAGCTTTTGCTGAGAAATGTCCATAATTGTGAACTGTGAATTGTGAATTCAATAGTTTCAATTATAACACTAAAAAATACCAATTTTTTCATATATATATTAATTTTAGAGCTGGTATATCTATATACATATTAAACTATTGTTATCATAATACAATATTCGTTATTTTACTACACAATATGATAATATAATTGTAGCTATCACTATTATATATTATAATAAAATATGGTGTATATAATAGTGAGAGGAGATAATTAATATGAAAAATTGTTTAGTGGCCCAATCCGGTGGTCCTACTTCGGTTATCAATTCAAGTGCTATCGGAATATTTGAAAAAAATTTAGAGTGCAAATATTATGATAATGTTTATGCTGGATTAAATGGTATTGAAGGTATTTTAAATAAAAATTTACTCAACTTATCAGAAATGCCAAAGGAAGTAGTAAGTGGACTTAAGTACACTCCTTCTTCTGGACTTGGTTCTTGTAGGTACAAGCTAAAAAATTATGAAAATCACAAGGATGAATATGTAAAATTATTTGAAATATTAGAAGAATATGAAATTAGCACTTTTTTCTATATAGGTGGAAACGATTCAATGGATACAGTACATAAACTTAGTAATTATGCTAAAGAGCATAATATCAATATTAAATTTATAGGTGTTCCAAAAACTATTGATAATGATTTACCTATTATGGACCATACCCCTGGATTTGGTAGCGCTGCTAAGTTCATTGCTACTATAGCTTTAGAAAACAGCATAGACGCTAATGTTTATAGTGCTAAAAATGTATTTATAATAGAAACAATGGGAAGAGATACTGGTTGGTTAGCTGCTAGTTCTTGTATTGCCACTATAAACGGAAAATCTGTAGTGGACTTTATATACCTTCCTGAAATTCCTTTTAATATTGAAAAGTTTGTGAAAGATGTTAATGCAAAACTTGAAGAAAAAAATACTGTTGTAATAGTTGTCTCTGAAGGTATTAGGACTGCTGATGGATCTTTTTTAGGAGAAATGTCTTCAACTGGATTAGATAAATTTGGTCATGCACAACTTGGTGGAGTATGTAATTATCTTAAAAATTTATTAAAAGAAAATGGAGTAAAAAAAGTAAGAGCTATAGAGCTTTCTACAATGCAAAGGTCAGCTATGCATTTCGCATCAGAAACTGACATTCAAGAGGCTTATGATATTGGTTCCTTTGCACTAGAGTATTCTAAAGAAGGCGAAACTGGCAATATGGTTGCTATAAAAAGAATTTCTAACACTCCTTATAAGTCAGAACCTTTTGCACTTCACACATCAGAAGTTGCAAATAAAATTAAATATTTCCCTAGGGAATGGATAAATTTAGAAGGTAATAACGTTACTATAGAAGCTTATAATTATACCTTACCACTTATTCTAGGAGAGTCAAAAATTGAATATGAAAATGGACTTCCAAAATATTATACTGTAAGATAATACTGAAAAGTTTAAATATATAATAGATGTGCTATTTTAAAATTTAAATTGAAAACATATAACCGCTTTTAATTATTTAAACATAAAATAATCAAAAGCGGTTTATTCTTGGTTTTCATATTACTAATTTATATTATTATAAATTAAAAATTTATTTAACTTTAGCCTTTAATAGATTAAAGTTTTGCTGTTTCTTTTTGATTTTTTATCTTTAAATAAACATAAATTGGCATTCCTGCTACCGCTAATAAAACTACATAAAATGCTACTTTCAATCCTGATCCATAAATTGCCCATACTGCATATATTAATCCTATTATTGGTATTATACTCTTTTTTACTATTTGTTTTTTCGTTAAAGTTCCCTGTTTTCTCATAATAACCATGTCTGACATTATTGTGATTGCGTATATAGGCAAATATGTTAATGTTGCAATTAAAGTTATTATATTTAACGCTCCTACAAATCCATTAGAAAAGTTAAGAAGTAAAACTAAATTTGTAATTACTGAACTCAATATTAATGCTTTATATGGAGTTCCATACTTCTCATGACTAGATGAAAATACTTTAGGGAATATTCCATCGCTGCCAGCAGCGTAAGCAATTCTCGCTGAAGAGAATATCCATCCTATGGCTGTTCCTGTTATTGATATAACTATTGATATATTAATAAAATTTATAATTCCTTTTTCAAAATATTGAGTTAATATGTCTGATATTGGAGCTGTACTTTTAGCTATTTCACTTTGTGGCATTGCACCCATTGCAAAAAAGCTTAATGCTAAATAAAATAAACAGGCTAATAATATTCCAAAAATTGTACTCTTCGCTACATTTTTTCCTGGATTTTCAATATCCCCTGCTGCAATACTTGAAGATTCAAGTCCTATAAATGCCCATAATGTTACTGTTGCTGCTGTTGATATTGTATTTACCCCTTCACCACTTGGAAACATTGGTGTTATATTGTTTACGTCAAAATGAGTTCCAGCTACTACTATAAATATTAATAATATAGAAAGCTTAAATACAGTTATTATACTTGCTATATTACCTGTCAGTTTTACACCTTTTATATTTATAAGAGTTAATCCCCAAAGTATAGCTGAACAAAATAAAAATCCAACTAAATGATTACTACCTATAATTGGGAAAACTGCACTAGAATAACTTCCTATTGCTATAATTACTGCTGCATTTCCTATAACTGAACCAGTCCAATACAGCCATGCATTTGTAAATCCAACGAATTCACCAAAGGCTTCTTTTGAGTATTCATAAGGCCCTCCAGTCTTTGGAATAACACTTCCCAATCTTGCAAAGCTCAATGCTATAAATACTGACCCTACTCCAGTCAAAAGCCATGCTATTAATGTCGAACCTGGCCCTGCTACATTTGCTAAAGTAGTTGGTAACATGAATATTCCTGAACCAATCATATTTCCTACAACTAGTGCAGTTGCTGCAAAAAGACCCATTTTCTTCTTTTGCGACGTGTTTGAGTTTTTCATCTTTTGTCCTCCTTGTTAATTTTCATTAGTTAATTGCAGCTAAATAGTACTACTTAACTATGCTATAAGTTTTTTAGCACATATAGCTATTTTCTTATTATTAAAATATGTAATTTCATGTGGAATAATTAAATAAATTAATGTCAGTTACATTAAATATAGAACAATTCACTAAAATCTATATGTGGATATTGGGTAATATTTTCAATTAGTTCTGATTTAAAATTGAATCTATTATTACTCTCTAATATTAAAAAACTTTGCTTCTAAATGTGTCTAAAATCTAATAAAATTTAAGTTATAATATGATTGCTTATTATTGTTACAAAGTTTTTTAATACGGCTTGTCCACTATTGTAAGCTCTTAGTTTTAAATTTATAAAATAAATACTTTTATCTTTTCCATAATAATGCTTTAATTTTATATTCCATATTGATATTACATTATTTCACTTAACTTAATTAATAAAGTAAATGTTTTCATTTTTTCTTATTATACTTTGATTACTTATTATTGTTATAAGCTTTTTTGAAACTCTTAGCTTTTCATCTGTTTAAAATATTATGAAACATTATATTTTAAAAATTTATTTTGACAACTATTAATTTGTAAATATACTTTTAATAATCTGTTTTTAAACCTACTACTTTAAATTTAATTATTAAGATTAAAAAATCTTTCCTTTAAGATAATAAAAATGTTATAATGCTTCAGTCTATTATGTTTATTTTTCTAACTCATACTAAATCACATTATTTCTCAAAAGATATTATAGCATAATATTTTCTAACTTCAATTGATAATATGAAATTTATATAATAAATATTCATTTTTATTGTATATTTATTAATTTATGAAATACAATATTGCTTATTTTTTTAAATGTAGTGAATCTAATAATTCTAATTATACCTATCTTAAATTCTTTCCAATATATATAAATTTAAAAACTATTTTTTATTATTAATTAGACTTTTCTTAAAATATGAAAAATTTTATTATACATAGCTTTTTTTATTTTAAAATATCCATCTACCATTTTACATTATCAACATTTTTTCGTCATAAGTCAACAAATTTATTACTTTTTCAAAGCCTCCACATTTACCTTTTAATAACCACTGATTTTAATAAAAATTATCCTATGAGAAAGTAAGAAATTCAATACTTTGCAATTATTTTAATTTATCTATTACTATAAATTTCACCTAAGTAATTTAATATTTAATTATTAAAAATAAACTTTATAATAATATCCTTATATAATATTACAATAAAAGTAGCTATGGTTATAAAGGGTGTATAAGGAATAGTTTTTTTTCTACTTTCTCCCTTAGCTATCATGTATATACATATTATAGTAGCTAATATGTTAGCCAATGCAAAAATTAATATGCTGCTTGTTGCTCCTAGAAAGACTCCTATTATAATTGAAACTTCTAAATCTCCATATCCTATTACCTCTTTTTTATATATAGATTTAGTAACAAGAATCAATGCTAAAAAGATTCCTCCTCCTAATAGGGCACCAAGAATATAATCTTTAATAGGATATCCATTAATATATTCTATTATCATAAAGGCACTGCCTAAAATTATAGCCCCATAAGCAGTATTATCGTATACATATCTTGTATTAAAATCTATAACTCCAATTACAATTATGAAACATGATAAGGTGTAAAGCTTTATCAATTGCAAGCATAATCCATATTTAATATACAAAAGCAAAAGCATAGTACCCGTTATCAGTTCTACGAATAAATTTTGAAAATTATATTCACAATTTTTTATTTTATTTTCTTCGTCATTTTTAATTGTTTCATTGATGCAAAAGTTTAAGAATTTCCCTAAAAAAATTCCAGTTATAAATATAAAGCTATATATTAATACCATGCTACCTCCACTTTTAATTACATGCTATTTCAAAAGTTTTAATATCTTTGCCTTCTGATACTTGTGTATCATTTTTTAGACTAGGATAAACCTGCCTAGTTCCCGTAAATATAAATATTTCTCCATCACTTTTTATATGGATAGAAAATTTATTTGGTAAATTATTATTAACTAAAGCTTGTTGTTTTATTTCTTCATTATTAAAATACTGTTTAACCACGGTTTCATCTATTTTAAGTACTGATTTTCCTTTTGATAATTCTGTATTTATTGCCATTGCTATATTTTTAGCAGTTGCTACATCTGCCTTTTGCTTAGCATTCTCCTGTATATTTCCGAATTTAGGTACAGCTATAAAAGCTAATATAGCAATAATTGATATAACCACTATTATTTCTATGAGAGTAAATCCCCCTCTTTTTTTCTTAGAATAACTCACTGTTTTACCTCCATTTTATTTATAGTACTCATTTAATTGTTATTATTGACAATTATAAGAATAAATAACATATTTTTGTATTTTATATAATTATAACTTTGAAATTCTTATCAATATAAAAATTTTATATTGAGCCTTTCTAATATGAGCAATAAAAATAGAATGTTTTTTCGTAACAATAAAAAACATTCTATCATTCTTATAATTCTATTTATACAAATAAATCTATAAAACTTTCTGTACTAAATTCATACAGACCTTTAGTAGTTAGTTTAATTTCAGGAATCACTGGAAGTGATAAAAACGAAAGAGTTATAAATGGATCAAAATCCTGCTTTATTCCATAACTTCTTGCTATTCTATTAAGTCTTTTTACATTCTCACAAACGATATATGGTTCTTGAAATGTCATCAATCCTCCTATTGGAAGTGATAAGTGTGATATCAATTTGCCTTCAGAAACTATAACTATTCCTCCGCCTATAGTAATAAGAGAATTAACAGCTACCTCCATATCTTTATCATTATCGCCAATTACAATAATGTTATGAGAATCATGTGCAACAGTTTGGGCTATAGCACAATCTTTTAACCCTAACCCTTCAACATATCCTACAGAATATTTTTTACTTCTTCTATGTCGTTCAAATATTGCCAATTTTAAAACATCTCTACTATTTATTTTTGAAACATATCCGTTTTCTGCCGAAATTTTTCTTATTTCCTTTATAGTCTCTAGAGATTGTGGTTTAACTTTTATCACATTAATTTCATTTCCTATAGCAGGAACTTTGAAATCATTAATTGATACAAAATCTAGGTTCATTGAAGTCTTAATATTATAAATAGCACTAGTCTTAGCATTTAATAATGGGTCTTTTCCATTTTTTAATACTCTTTTAATGTTTATTTGTTTAAGACTTTCAAAAATAACTAAATCCGCTTTATATCCTGGAGCTATAGCTCCAATGTTTTTTAATCCATAGCACTGTGCTGCATTAAAAGTTGCCATTGTAAAGGCTTTAACAGGATCTATCCCCTCTCTTATGGCTATTCTCAAACAATTATCAATTGATCCTTCTTCCATTAAATCTTCTATATGTCTATCATCGGTACAGAATAAAAATCTATGGTAATTTTCATCTTTAATAGCTTTTAATAATGCTGTTAGATTCTTAGCTGCTGATCCTTCTCTCATCAATATATACATACCTTTTGAAATTTTATTTAAAGCATCTTTGTAATTTGAACATTCATGATCTGTTTTAACTCCACTAGTAATGTAAGCATTTAATTCTATAGGAGATATTATTGGACTATGGCCATCTATAGGTCTGCCATTAAATGATTTAAGTTTACATAACATCTCCTCATCCTTATTTATAACTGACTTAATGTCCATTACCTCTCCTAATCCCAGGACTTTAGAATGGTCAGATAATTTTAGAAGTTCTTCGCAATTTAAAGTATATCCATTGTCTTCAAAACTTGTAGCAGGAACACAAGATGGCAACATAAAGTATATATCAATCATAGCATTTTCAGAATTTTTAAGCATAAATTCAATTCCCTTTATCCCCTCTACATTTGCTATTTCATGAGGATCTGCTATTACAGTGGTTACCCCATTTTTAATTGCTATTGAGGAATACTTTTCTGGTGTTATCATTGAGGATTCAATATGAACATGGGAATCTATAAAACCTGGAGCTACATATTGTTCTGAACAATCGATTTCTATATCTCCCTCATAACTACCAATACCTATGATTGTATCATCACATATGCCTATATCTCCCTGTTCAATTTGTCCATTAAACACATTGATATAAAATGCATTCTTTAAAACTAGATTACACTTTACTTCTCCAAGACTCATCTCAATTTTTCCCTTTATTTTTTCCATCGCTACCCCTTTCTTATAACTAATTGTTATGATTTACATTTTCAATTGCGCCTATATAAGCTTTAATAATAGAGCCAGAATACTGTGGATTTAATTCTTTAATATACAAGCTTTCTTTAATTTTATTCATAATAATATTTATTACAGATTGCTTATATAAATAATCAACAGGTTTACCTTCTAATAGTAGCTCGACTTCATAAATTCGTATAGCCTTTTCATGCTCTATAGTAAAAGCTACATTGAATTTTTCTATTCTATTATTTTTATGCCTTAGATAAACAATACTGTCAATGTCTGGGGACAATGTTTTATTTTCGCTATTTATTCTAAAAAATCCTTTATATTTCCGTTTATTTAATAATTCTTCTACCTCTCTAAATGCATCTAATTTATTTTTTCTATTTGTTGATATATTAGTATTAGAAATCATTTTATATACCCCCTAAATATTTATGTAGTAACATATAAAATAATATGTAGAAGACTTATTATTTTTTAGATTATTACTATATTTATTACAGTATCCTATAATATATAACATAAAAATAATAAAAGCTGTAACTAAATGGATTAAAACACCATTTAGCTACAGCTATTGTTTTCAATAACTTTATAATTAATTTTCTCTTCGCATTTAACAATATTTTCTTCTTCAATAGAAGGAAATATATACTTATTCCAATTTACATATATATAAAACAAACTAACTACATCTTGCATATTGTATAGTAAAATTTTTTCTTTTTTATCCACAGGCATTCTATTAAAATATTCTTCATCTTTCATAATTTTACTAAAGGTTTTAGCTAAATTTGATCCGCTAATTATTTCACTTTCTCTTGTAATATTAAATTTACTTTCTAAATTTTTAAGTCCTATAGAAGTTTTCATAGATTTTTCGTAACATTTTTGTAAGTCTATATCTTTAAAATGCTCTTCTATTTTAAAATTTATCTTATGTTTCTCATACAAATAATTAATTACTGTAAAATCATTATTACCTGAAAAAGTTATTATATATTTCTTATTGTGCTCTTCAATCATAGTTTTAAAATAATCTTTTGATAATCTTAGAAGTTTTTTAAGTTCATATTTATTTTCGAGCATATATTGAGTTATTCTTAAAGAATTTTCATTCTCATCATAATATGCACTACCAAAAACCCCTATGCATATAGGCTTTTTATATACGTAATGCTCTAAATCAAAAAAAATAGCATCCTTAAATAAATCCTTTTTATCATTAAATATTAAACAATTCTCTTCATTAAAATCCTCTACATAAATCACATTTTCTTTAATAATCACCATATCACTCTTTTCTAAATTAAAGTTACCAAAATAATTAATATATAATTCCTATTAAAATAATGGTAAATACAACATATTGATTATTATATCACATTCACCTATTTATTTTCTACAAATTATATACATGCAAAAACTTAAATTATTAGTATTTAAAAAAACTTGCTATAACTTATTATTATTTCCAAATACTCTTTTAAATAACCTAATTTTCTAAAAAAATATTGACTTTTTCAATAAATAATCATATAATGATACTGATAATTGTTATCAACAAGAGGTGAAAATTATGAGCATTAATAATTTAAATTTAAGTAAAGCTGCTTATGTGGAAGTAAAAGACATGAGCATTAATGATTTAAAGCTAGGCGATATCGCTTATATACAAGGATTAAATTGTGATGAGAAATTGTCTAAAAGACTTTTAGCTTTAGGATTTATTGAAGGTACTAAAGTTATTATGAAAAAGGTTGCTCCCCTAGGAGATCCCATTATAATTAATTTGCGTGGAACGGATTTTGCTATAAGAAAAAAAGACGCAAGAAATATTTTTATAAAGATGGAGGGGAAAAATTAATGGTTACTGTTGCATTACTTGGTAACCCTAACGTAGGAAAAACAACTCTTTTTAATTCTCTTACAGGTTCTAACCAGTATGTTGGAAACTGGGCTGGGGTTACTGTTGATAAAAAAGAAGGTTACGTAGGAAAAAATGTTAAAATTGTAGACTTGCCTGGTATCTATGCTATGGATACATTTTCAAATGAAGAAAAAATCTCTAAGGAATTTTTACAAAGTGATGAGGTTGATCTAATTGTAAACATTGTAGATGCTACAAATTTAGAAAGAAATTTATATTTAACTTCACAACTAACAGAATTTAAGAAACCAATGGTTTTAGTTGTAAATATGATAGATGTTGCTAAATCTAAAAATATCCATATAAATTTTGATTTACTTTCTAAAAAATTAGGAGTAAACATACTTCCTATTTCAGCTTCTAAATCAAAAGGTATTGAAGCCGTTAAAGAACTCCTAAACAGTAAAGATTTTAACAAACTGGATACAACAATAAATGTTAAGCATAATTTTAGTGGAATGAATGAATCTGAAGCATATGCTTATATAGAGAATATTTTAAATTCTTGTGTAGAATTACCAAAGACTAAAAAAGAATCTATAAGTGAAAAAATTGATAAGATTGTATTAAATAAATTTTTAGCTTACCCAATATTTCTAGCACTACTATGGATTATATTTAAATTTACTTTTGAGTGGGTAGGTGCACCTCTTCAAGATTGGTTAGAGGGATTAATTACTGAAGATTTTGCAGGATTAGTTGGAGGACTTTTAGAAAATAGTAGTCCTTGGTTTAGTTCTTTAATAGTTGACGGTATCATTGGCGGTGTTGGAGGAATCATAACTTTCGTGCCAATTATATTAACTTTATTTTTGGGCATGTCTATATTAGAAGACAGTGGATATATGGCAAGAGCTGCTTTTATTATGGATAAGCTTATGAGAAAATTTGGTCTTTCTGGAAAAGCTTTTATTCCACTTATGATGGGATTTGGTTGTTCTGTTCCTGGGATCATGTCAGCTAGAACCCTTGAAAGTGAAAAAGATAGAAAGATAACTGCTCTAATACTACCTTTTATGTCCTGTAATGCTAGACTACCAATCTATGCACTATTTACCGGAGCATTATTTGCTAGTCACCAAACAGAAGTAGTATTTGGACTTTATTTACTTGGAATTTTAGTAGCATTTTTAGTAGCTATTATACTAAAAAATACTTTATATAAAAAAGCTGAAGAACCTTTTATAATTGAATTACCTGAATATAAAGTACCTGAAGCTAAAACAGTACTTCATCATACTTGGGAAAAAGGTAAAGGTTTCTTAAAGAAAGCAGGAACAATTATATTTGCAATATCAGTTATTGTTTGGTTCTTACAAAGCTTTAATATGAGTGGTATGGCAGAAATTGATGAAAGCTTCTTAGCTTCTATTGGTAACTTTATTTCTCCTATATTTGCACCTTTAGGTTTTGGTACATGGCAAAGTTCTGTATCATTACTTACTGGACTTGCAGCTAAAGAAGTTGTTGTAAGTACAATGGGTGTGTTATATTCTGGAGAGTTAGAGGCCGCTATTGCAGCTAACTTTACTACTCTAAGTGCATTATCATTCTTAGCTTTCTCATTACTATATACTCCTTGTATTGCAGTAATAGGAGCTATGAAAAAAGAATTTGGTGGTAAATTCGCCTTCTTCTCTGCTGTTTACCAAATAGCAGTAGCTTGGATAGCTGCATTCCTTATATATAATATAGGAGGCCTTATATTTTAATTGAGGTGATAATATGATAGAAATCTTAGTAACAGGTGGTATTCTCATAGCTTCAGCAGTTATATTATTTAAACAAATTAAGAAAAAAGGTAAAGGTGAATGTAACTGTGGAAGCTGTGCAGCAAAATGTCCTAACTACAAAGAAACAATTTCAATAAAAAAATCTAATCAATAAAAAGAGCATGACATGAGTCATGCTCTTTTATGGTTCTGTAAATAATTTTATGTAAACTGAATAATGAACTAAAGATAGTAAATAAATTACATGTCAAGAACACTCTTAATGCGGGTGTGTTTTTTATATTAGCCGTAAACTTTAAGGAAGTCTTCCTTCATACATTATGAATATCTCTATAAACTTCCCCCCAGTTTCTAAAAGTGGTAAATTCCACTTTTTTATGGCTCTAAAAGTTGCTAAGTACAATGCTTTAAGCAAAGAAGTGTCACTTGGAAATACACTTTGCTGACGATTCAATCTACGATAAGTATTGTTAAGGATTTCAATAGCATTCGTTGCGTATATAGCCTTACGTACATCAACTGAAACTTAAATATAAGTTTATAAAATCCTAATTAACTGACCAGCTTTTCATTTCATCGGGATAGTGTCTTTGCTATTTTTCAGTAACTTTAACTATATGAGCATGTCCTTGCTCTTCAGCTGGTGCATGATATATAGTTTTTAAATCTGCAGCAAATTCTTTTTTACCTTTATCAATGACATACTTCAAAGTATTACAAACTTAATGCACTATATATCGTTGATATTCAGTGTTAAGAAAAGCTACATTAATAGACTCTTTAATGCTTTCATTATAATCTTCTAATATTCTAAAATTATTATCATCAATTATTTTATTGAATATACATCTTCACGTCCATGATATAATAACCACTCCTTATAATTATAAGTACATATAAATATAATATAATTATTTGTATATATCATATGTAACTACCTTAAGCATGTTATAACTCATGACTGAAGTCACCATGATTTCATCAAATAAAAAAATCTATTTTTCAAGTATCTAATAAGGAATTACTTGAAAAATAGATTTTTTATTTTTTATTTTGACTTAGTAGGCTTACATGAGCTATGGCAGTCACAACAGTCTCCGCCACAGCAATTGCCATTTTTTTTATCTTTATAAACTTTGTATCCAACAAGAACAAATGATCCTAGTACTAATGTACCAATTATAAATGTAGACATATTTATTATCTCCTTACGCGCTATGCTCTAATATTCTCTACCTTATCGTCTTTTATGTTAGTTGAATTAGAAAAATCCTTATAAGGTCTAAATAGCATATACAAGAATCCTGCTAATAGTACTAAAGCAACTAAAGTTCCAACTCCGAATCCTTTTCCTGTAAACAGTGATCCTAATTGATAAACCGTAAGTGCCACTACATAAGCTAATCCAGTTTGATATCCTACAGCTACCCAAGTCCATTTAGCATTACCCATTTCACGTTTAATTGCACCAATTGCTGCAAAACATGGAGCACATAATAAATTAAATAGTAAGAATGAATATGCAGATAGTTGTGTAAATGAGCCTTGTAGAGTATTCCAAATTTCTACACCATCTTCTGCTACTTCTCCAACTCCGTATAAAATACCAAATGTACCAACTACATTTTCTTTTGCAATTAATCCTGAAATAGTTGCCACTGCTGCTTTCCAGTCGCCCCATCCTAACGGATTAAATATAGGTGCTATTACTTTACCAATTGAAGCTAATATTGAATCTGGAGTTTCTACCATTTCTAATGACCAATTGAATGTACTCAAGAACCATATTAATCCACAAGCAAGGAATATTATAGTACCTGCTTTTTTAACGAAGGATTTTGATCTATCCCACATATGAATAAACACACCTTTTACACTAGGCACATGATATTTTGGTAGTTCCATAACAAATGGAGCAGGCTCACCTGCAAAAGCTTTTGTTTTCTTTAAAATTATTCCAGAACATATAATAGCTGCAATTCCAACAAAATATGCTGAAGGTGCTACCCAAGCTGACCCTGGGAATAATGACCCTGCAATTAAAGCTATTATTGGCAATTTCGCAGAACAAGGCATAAATGTAGTCGTAATTATAGTCATCTTCCTATCTGATTCATTCTCAATAGTTCTTGATGCCATAATTCCTGGAACACCACAACCTGTTCCTATAAGCATAGGGATAAATGACTTACCCGAAAGACCAAACTTACGGAATATTCTATCCATTATAAACGCTATACGTGACATATAACCACAATCTTCTAAAATCGCAAGACATAAAAATAATACCATCATTTGTGGTAAGAATCCAAGTACAGCTCCTACACCAGCAATAATACCATCAAGTATTAGTGAATTTAGCCAAGGTGCAGTTCCTATAGATGTAAGGAAGCCTTCTACTGCAGGAGGTATAATATCACCAAACAACACATCATTTACCCAATCTGTAGCGCCAGTACCTATTGTTGAAATAGATAAGTAATAAACAAGGAACATAACAGCTGCAAATATAGGTAATCCTAAAATTCTATTAGTAACTATTTTATCTATCTTATCAGAAGTAGTTAACTTAGATTTGTTTTTCTTAACTACACATTTAGTAATTATTTTACTTATGTAATTATAACGTTCATTAGTTATAATACTTTCGCCATCATCGTCTAATTTATCTTCAAAACCATCTACAATTGCTCCTATTTTATCTTTTGAAGATTTTGAAATATTTCCTTGTTCAATTGCCTTTTCATCATTTTCAAATAATTTTATAGCAAACCAACGTAAATGTTCTTTTGAAATTTGATTTTGAATTTCATTCTCAATATCAGACAACACTTTTTCCACATCATTTGAAAAAGTATGTTCTATTACATTAACTTTGTGTGATTTAGCTAATTCTATTGCTTTATTAATTAGTTCTTTACATCCGTCACCTTTTAAAGCAGATGTTTCAACCACAGTACAACCCATAGATTTACCTAACTTGTCCTTATTGATGATATCTCCATTTTTTCTGACAATATCCATCATATTTAAGGCTATTATAACAGGAATTCCAAGTTCCATTACCTGAGTTGATAGATATAAGTTTCTTTCAAGGTTTGTACCATCTACTATATTTATAATAACTTCTGGTTTTTCTGTAATAAGATAGTTCCTTGTTATAACTTCTTCTAAAGTATATGGTGAAAGTGAATATATTCCAGGCAAATCTATTACTTTTACATCTTTATGTTGTTTTAATTTACCTTCTTTTTTTTCTACAGTTACTCCAGGCCAGTTTCCAACATACTGTGAACTTCCAGTTAAATAATTAAACATTGTAGTTTTACCACAGTTAGGATTTCCTACAAGAGCAATTCTTATATTTTCCATTTAAATCCCCCCCTAAAAGGTTTATAATTTATTTTTTACTTTACTTCTATCATTTCCGCATCTGCTTTACGAAGTGTTAACTCATAATTTCTTATATTTACTTCTATTGGATCTCCTAAAGGTGCCAATTTACGAACAAAAATTTCAACCCCTTTAGTTATTCCCATATCCATAATTCTTCTTTTTATAACTCCTTTTCCATGAAGTTTTACTACAGTTACTTTTTGTCCACATTCAACATCTTTTAACGTCATCATAGATAATTCCCCTCTCTAAATAATAATTCTATTAGCCATACTTTTACCAATAGCTATTCTTGAATCTTTTACGTTTATTATCATATTTCCTGATATCTCTGATATGACAGTAACGCTTTCTCCTTCTACAAAACCTAACTTTGCAAGAAATTGCCGCACATTGTCTCTACCTGTTATTTTCTTTATTTTATTTATTTCACCTTCTCTTGCCATAGCTAATGTCATAACACTCACCTCCTCTTAGGGTAGTTATTCAAAATCAATATTTTTATTCTAAATATTTTATAAAATATCCTGTTTTTAAAGTTTACCTATTAAGTTATTAGCTAGAGTATTATACTATCAGATTTTTCTTATGTTAGTTTAATCTAACCATTGTGCAAAATAGATAAGTTAACTCTGCTACTTTGTTAACTTTAATACAATCCTATTATATCATTATTGATAAAGATTTTCAATAAGTATTGAAAATCTTTATCAAAATAATAACTTTCTTTCATATATCTGGGTCCGTCTCATTAGCAGTTAAAAGCCGTTGATGCATGGATTTTTTATTCCTTTACGAAAATATATGGTGATGTAAAAAATGGCAAACTTTATCAATGCACAATTCATAATTCAGAATGAAATTATTTTTATCAAAATAATTTCTTTAATATATTTCTAACTAGTAATACAAGGGCTAGTTATGTGGCGAACACTGTTCGCCGCTACAATTAATAAATTTTAAATTTTTCAGCGATTGCTGAGAAATATCTACAATTGTCCATTGTCAATCGTCAATTCTCAATTGTTGAATGTGAATTGTGAATTAGAAAAAGGAGTTCGATGAACTCCTTTTTTATTGATATATTATACAAATTCCCCCATAGATTTATTTATCTTCATTTTATAAGCTGCTATACTTAAAAATGCTAGAGTGAATAATATTAATATAGCTATATTGGGAATTAAGGCTTTAAAATGTAAATTACTCTGTATTTTTTCTATTCCATTTATAACATAGCTTTGAGGCATTAAAAAAGAGATTTTTTTAAATATTTCTCCCCTACTGCTTATAGGCCAAAAACATCCTCCTAACATACAACTAGGGACTACTATAAAGTTTGTAATTCCTCCTATTGACATTGAAGAATTTGCAAAAGATATAATTAGAACTCCAAGAGATACTACAACAGTACCAAAAGCCATCATTAATATAAAGAAATTTAAATAATTTGTGTTAAGTTTTATTATTTTTATTAAAATTAATATTACTATAAATAGCTGAAAACCTATAATTAATAGATTGGTAAACATATTCCCAAGTATATACTGTCTTGAAGAAAAAGGCGCTACACATATTCTGTAATAGGTTTTTTCTCTCTTCTCCTTTATTATAAGCTTAGAAATATTTATAGATGTATACATTAAAAACATTATAAATATTCCCATAGAATTTGTCGTAAAAACTTTTTTAGCAGTAATATCTTCTGTAGTTTTTCCCTCTAATGACAATTTTCCATTAAATTTATACCCTTTATATATATCATAAAATTCTTTGCTATTTTTACTTATCTCACTTATTATCTTTAAATTTTCTATATACATATTTATATAATTTTTAATCCATACTGTTGTATCTTGACCTTTTATAGTTAAAATTTCTATGTTTTTAGGTTCATTTTCTATAATACTATTTTCAAAGTCTTTTGGAATTATTATAGCATAAGAAATTTCACCTTTAGTAACTTTATCTTTTACTTCACTCTCCTCTATACTTAATAGACTGAATCTTTTAGTATTTTCTAAATAACTTATCATATCTTTAGATAAAGTCTCATTATCTTTATTTATAACTCCTATATTATATATTGGTATTTTACTTGAAAGCTGAATAAATAATAAAAACAATAAACTAAATATAGGAAGTAGTACATATGTGAATATAGAAGACTTCTTTTTAAATATGATTTTAAAATTATTTTTTACTATAAGGAAAGAATTTCTCATGTTAATCCTCCATTCTTTTAAATAGCATCATTGATATTAAAAATAATATTGCTGCAATACCAAAATTTAATGCTAGAGTACTATAAAATTTTGAGTAATCATTTGCATAAATTACGCTAAAGATACTATTATTTGTCCATCTAACTGGTGAAACATTAGCTAGTTTCATTAAGAATTCACTATTAAGGCTTTCTATAGACATATAGCTTCCACCTAAAAAACATAATAATACCAATAATATATTTAAAATTCCTTGACACTTTTCTCCTGGAATCATTAGAGACATTGCGCATCCAATAGATATAGCTAATATCCCTAGTGATGCTATAATTAATATTACGCTTATAAAATCTTCTCCAAAATTTATATTAAATAAATATTTAAGCACAGATATTACTATAGCAAACTGAATACAATTCACTATAAATGCTCCTATTGCCATTGCAATAAACAAATTAAGTCTATTTATTGGAGCAATTATAAGTCTGTCTAAAGTTTTACGATATCGTTCAGTATTAACTATAGACATTCCACCCATGGCACAATACATTACCATCATCAATAGCATCATTATTCCATAGTAATCTTTCGCAGGAGGACCTTTTAATTTATCTAAAGATTTTACTTCTACATAGTTATGGCTTTCAGCCTTACTTATTGCACTTACTTTTACCAAATTTTCATTAGTAACTTTATTTATCTCTATAAGAATATTAAATCTTTCTACAAAAGAATTTAGAACCAATTCCATTAATGATCCTTCAATATTATAATTTTCATTCTTATATATAATTATTTTATCTTCATTAACTTTAAGGTGAATATAAGCAGAGAACTTATTATTTTTAATTTGTTCTATGCCTTCTTCAAAACTATAAATTTCCTTTTTTTCTATATTATTTAATTCTTTTATCATAGTTTCAAAGGCTTTAGATGTTTTTCCTTGTCCTTCTATATAATATATTACAGGTTTCAAGTTAAAAACTATTTCATTTTCTAAATCACTACCAGTAGCACTCCCTAAAATTGCCGTTAAAAATATGGGAAATAAAATCATTGATATCATATATGTTTTATCTCTTAAATGCTGTTTCATTTCTTTAACTATAATACTAATAGTTCTCACTAATACCACTCCTCTTAATCTCTAAGCTTCCTACCAGTTAAGTTTAAAAACACATCTTCTAAATTAGGTAATACTGTATTTATTCCCCTTATAGAAATATTATTATCTACAAAAACTCTCACTATCTTATCCATGTTTATCATATCTTTATTAATCTCAAAAACAACAATGTTCTCTTTAATATCAATATCATTAATACCATTAATATTTTTAAGCTTGTTAATATCTATACTATCTACATTAGCAACCTGAACTTTTATATAATTGTAATCAGTAATCAGTGCCTTTAACTCTTCCTTAGTTCCTTCAGCTATTAATTTTCCATGATCCATTATGCCAACCTTACTGCATATTTCATCTACCTCTTCCATATAATGCGAAGTATATATTATGGTACTGCCCATTTTATTAAGTTTTTTTACAGAGTTTAATATGTGCTTTCTTGACTGAGGATCAATTCCTACTGTCGGTTCATCCATTATTATAATTCTAGGTTTATGCACTATAGAACAAGCTATATTTAGTCGTCTACTCATTCCTCCTGAAAAGTTTCTACAGGGTTCTTTAATTCTATCTATAAGTCCTACAAATTCTAATGCTTCTAATGATTTTTTTTCTAGTTCTTTACCTTTTAATCCATATAAACTACCAAAAAACTTTACATTTTCTAATGCTGTAAGTTCCCAATATACCGCTATACTTTGAGGTACAAGTCCTATATTTTCCTTGATAAAATTTACATTTTTTTTTATATCTTTTTCTAATATCTTTATTTCCCCCATATCACTACTTATAAGTCCACAAATCATATTTATTGTGGTACTTTTTCCTGCACCATTTGGTCCTAATAGTCCGTAAATTTCCCCATCTTCTATTGAAAAATTTATATTGTCAACAGCAGTCACATCCTTAAATCTTTTAATTAAATTATTTACTTCTAAAACTTTCATATCAAAATCCTCCATAAATTCTTTCCTTATAAATATAATATAAAAAAATAGACCTTCTCTTAAGTGGAGAAGGTCATAATTTCAATATTACTAAAGTCATACATTATCTATATAGACATAAAAATCTAAATTTAATCTATAGGATTATAGAGTTGTGATGTTAAATTATTTTAGTTTACACTTATGTAATTGAGAATTGACTATTGACAATGGACAATTATGGATATTTCTCAGCTACCACTGAGAAATTTAAAGTTTATTAATTGTAGCAGCGGACAGTGTTCGCCACATAACTGGCAATTGTATATTGCTAGTCAAAAATTCGTTTAAAGAAATTATTTTACCTAAAAATAATTTCTACCTTAATTTTCAATTCTCCATAGTCAATTCTCCATTGTATAAATTGTGCATTGCTTAAAGTAATCCTTTTAAATAATATATAGCAATTTGAGTTCTATGATTGAGGCAAGTTTTATCTAATATGGAGGAAATATAATTTTTAACCGTTCCCTCAGATATATACAAATTTAATGCTATTTCTTTATTGGATAAGCCTTCGGAGATCAATTTTATAATTTCTCGTTCCCTTCCAGTAAATTTATTATTTTCAGTAAAATTAGCTTGATTTTCTTTATCATGGCTTATTATTTTATTTATAATAGTATCTTGAAGTACTATATTTCCATTAATAACTGTATATATAGCATTTTTAATTTTCTCTGGAGAATTGTTTTTAAGCAAATATCCCATAGCCCCATATTTTAGTGCATCTTTTATATATTCATCTTCATCAAAAGTAGTTAATATCAAAGTCTTTGTGCTACATTTTGATACAATCTCTTTTAAAGCCTCTACACCATTCATAACAGGCATTCTAACATCTAACAGCGCAACGTCTATATCTTCCTTTAAACAAGCTTTAACAGCCTCTAAACCGTTACTAGCAGTGGCTACAACTGTAAATTTCTCATCCATATTTAAAATAATCTTTAAACTTTCTCTAATGAGTTCATCATCATCTGCTATTAAAATTTTAACACTCATAATATCCCCCTAAATATCAATAGGAAGTAGTGATATTACAGAAAAACCATCACTTCCATCAACTATAAGCTTTCCACCTATACTTTCACATCTTTCCTCCATTCCCCTTATTCCCATACCCTTATTTATCTTCTTTACTCCTATTCCATTATCCTTTATTTCTAATTTTATAAGTTTATTATTAATTACAGATATGTTTATTGTTATTTTATTAGCTCCCGAATGTTTCAAACTGTTGGTTATGGATTCTGTAATATTATCATATATAATTTTCCAATGAATAAAAGAAGCCTTATCTATATAGTTATCATAAAACAAAATAACTTCAACATCGCTACTTCTTCTTATTTCTTCTATCAATAACATTATTTTGCTAATACCTATTTGCTCTTTTTCTGGTTTAATTTCTTTCAATGTACTTCTTATATTATCCATTCCATCTCTTAACTTATCAATGGTATTACCAATAAGAGCTTTAGCCTTTTTTATATCCTTATCTAAAAGTAAATTTGCTGCTTCTAATTGAAATACAGTACCAGAGAGAGTATGTCCTAATTCATCATGAATTTTCTGAGATATATTATTTCTCTCTTCTAATGTAAAAGTATATTTTAACTGGGATTCAAACTCCTCTTGTCTATATATTTTATTTTTCAAAGTTTCATTTTTATTCTTTAAAATAACTGTGTCCTTTACTAACTGTTCTATAGAATTAGTAAAATGATTTAATACGTAATATATAAGGTACGTAATTAAAGTTATAAAGGTATATATCTGGATTAAATCATTAGGTAATACTAGTAAAATAATTAAAGCAATAAATACTTTTATATGTGGATAACTATTTATTTTAATATTTGTATATAAATTTAATGGTAAAAAAATAACTGTCTTATTATCTACATAAAAATACCCAAAATAAATTAACATAAACTTAATTAAAGTTAATATAAGATAAATGCTTTTCTTATGAAATATACTTTGTCCCATTGTAATAATAATATAGACTAATATAAAACCTACAGATAATATGCCAAAGTTAAAATTATTTATAATTTCTAAAATATAATATACTATTAATATAAACTCACTTATAAGCAAATAAATATCCATATTAAAATTCAAGCCCCTTTTATATATTTTATTTAAGACATGTTAAATTTACCTAATAATACTTTATTTTACATATCTAATATAACTATTATAAAAAATTTATATTACTAACACAATAAAATACAATAATACTTTATTTGATAATGATTTTCACTTGCATTTAGTTTCTTCATATGTTATTATTAAAAAGAAGAGCAAATAATATAAAATCATATATAAAATGGGTGTTCAAAGTTTATATTATAAGATTTTTTAAAATTTGCATTGTCCATTAATTACATCCAAATCTTCTAAATATACACATGAAAGGAAGCATCCGACTCTGCTTCCTTTTGCGCTTTTTTGTAAATTTTAAACCTTTAGTTCTTATCAAAATTTTACATATTAAAATGATTTATATAAAAAATTAAGGTTGTTATACTAAAAGCATAACAACCTTAAAACCTTTATAAATTTATTACTCTAAATCTACATTACTTCGATATATTACTTAGAATAATACTCTATAACCAATTGCTCAGTTATTTGTATTGGAACCTCACTTCTATCAGGTATTCTTAAAAGTCTGCCAGAAAAAACTTCCATGTCTTTCTCTAAGTATGGTAAATGTCCTATTAAAGTAGATTCAAAATTTTCTTTAAACATTTCATTTTTTCTTGATGCTTCTTTTAAAGTAATTATATCTCCTACTTCGATTCTATAAGAAGGTATATCTACCTTTTCTCCATTTACCAAAAAGTGACCATGGTTAACCATTTGTCTAGCTTGGCGAATAGAGTTTGCAAATCCTAATCTATAGACTATATTATCTAGTCTACATTCTAGCATTTTTATAAGTGCTTCCCCTGGAATTTCTTTATTTCTCTTAGCATCTTTAATAGCTTTTTTAGCATATCTACTAAATTGCTTTTCAAGTACTCCATAATAAGCTCTTAATCTCTGCTTCTCTAAAAGCTGAATACCATAATCTGATAATTTTTTATCAGCTCTAGAAGTTCCTCTCACTGCTCTTTCCATTGCTTTAGGATGACCTGCAACATTTAGTCCTAATCTCCTACATAATTTAAAGCGTGGTCCCATCATTTTTGCCATATAAATTTACCTCCAATTTTTTGGTTTGCCGCGGTATAATTTAAATGCCAAATATATTATACAATAATAAATACCAATTGAAAATAGTTTTCAATAAAAAATATATTTTTTTATATAACTTTTTTATAAAACACTAGCAATTGTATTACTAGTAAAAAATTCATTAAAGAAATTAGTTTTAATTAAACTAATTTCCACCATAATTGTCAATTATCCATTGATTACATTTTATCTACTACTTCTAATCCTATTAAACCTAATCCATTTTCTAGAACTTGAAGTGTAGATTTAACTAAATTGATTCTAGCATTCTTTGTAGCTTTATCTTCTGAATTTGCAATATTATGAGCATTATAAAACTTATTAAATGCCTTAGCTACTTCTATACAATATCTTGTAACTACAGAAGGCTGCAGTTTTTCTAGGGCATTATTTATTGCATTTTCAAAGTTTCCAAGCTCTTTAGCTAATTCAAACTCTTCTTTAGAATTTAACTTGCCATAGTCCACTTCTCCAGTTACTTCTTCTCCTACTTTTCTTAATATACTTTTACCTCTTGCATAAGTATATTGAACATATGGTCCTGTTTCACCTTCAAAACTTAGCATTTCATCCCAGTTGAATACTATATCTCTTTCCCTTGAATTTTTTAGGTAAGTAAATACTATTGCACCAATACCAACCTTTTTAGCTACTTCTTCTTTATTTTCAAGTTCTGGATTTTTTTCATTTATTATTTCTAAGGTTTTAGCCACCGCTTCATTTAATAAATCTTCAAGGAATACTACATCTCCCTTTCTTGTTGAAAGCTTTTTATCAGCAAAACGTACTAATCCAAATTCAACATGAATACAATCATCTGCCCAATCATGACCCATAAGCTTAATTGTAGTAAATACTTGTTTAAAGTGAAGTGCTTGATCCTTAGCAACTACATATATATTTTTATAAAAATCATAAGTCTTCTTTCTATAAAAAGCTGCTGCTAAATCACGAGTTGCATAAATTGTTGCTCCATCGGCCTTTTTAACTATGCATGGTGGCATATTATATTCATCAAGCATTACTACTTTAGCACCATTACTATCAGTAAGTAATCCTTTTTCATTTATTTCCTCTATAACAGCATCCATTTTATCTGTATAAAAACTTTCTCCATCAAAAGAATCAAAATTAACATTTAGGATTTTAAATAATTTATCAAACTCTTTTAAGCTTAATTCTTTAAATCTAGTCCAAAGTTTAACTTCTTCTTCATTTCCTTCTTCTAATAGTCTGAAGTGTTTTCTGCCCTCATCTTCAAGTGCTGGATTCTTTTCCGCCTCATCATGGAATTTAACATAAACTCTTAACATTTCTTTTATTGGGTCACTTTCAAGAGCTTTTTCATCACCCCAGTTATTATAGGCATATATTAATTTTCCAAACTGTGTTCCCCAGTCTCCAAGGTGATTAATTCCTATTGCATTATATCCATGAAAGTTAAATAATTTGTATAGAGAATTTCCCAGCATTGTTGTAAATAAATGTCCAACGTGGAATGGCTTTGCAATATTAGCAGAGCAATATTCAACTATTACATTTTTACCTTCTCCATTATCATTTGAACCATAATCTTGTTTTTCATTTAATATTTTTTCAATAATATTTTTAACAAAGCTTTCTTTATTAACGAAGAAGTTTAAATATGGTCCAAAAGCTTCTACCTTTTCAAAGTTTTCATCTACTATTTTTTCTTTTAGTTCAGTTGATATCATATTAGGAGCTTTTCTCATAGTCTTTGCTAAACTAAAACAAGGAAAGGCAAAATCCCCCATTTCTGGCTTTGGTGGTATTTCTATTAATTTTTCTATATTTTCCTCATCAATTTCTATATGCTTACACAATAATTTAGCTATATAATTTTTATAATCCATTATTAGACCTCCTATAACATATTAAGTTATTATTTTCTATTAAAAATAAAATTATAACTTAATAAATTAATATTTCATTTATTTTTTACATAAAAAACCCGTCTCTAAAATAAGAGACGGGTGTAATATCCGCGGTACCACTCTAGTTGACAAAAGTCCACTCAATATTTTAACGCTTCTAGCGACAAACCCTATGCAAATAATTAATAAATTTTATAACTAAAACTTATTTATCCTTTCAGGTAGCTTCTCCAAGGTTCTCTTCCTATCTAATTATTAGATGCCTCTATGTTACCATTTTAGCTTCTTATCTTCTTACAGAGCTTCCACCATGCCTCTACTCGCTTTAAAGTTTATAAGAAAGTACTGTCCTCTTCACAGAATTTTAATATTAAATTATGTTATATATTATATCCAATTTTAAAATTTTGTCAACAAAATAACTAGTTTATTTATACATTTCTGCAACTTTTCCTTGAACTTCCTCATTTTCTAAATACTCATCATAAGTCATTGCTCTATCCATGATTCCTTTAGGAGTTATTTCAATTACTCTATTTGCAACTGTTTGTATAAATTGATGGTCATGAGATGTAAATAATATAGTTCCACTAAAATTTATTAGACCATTATTAACTGCTGTAATAGATTCAAGGTCTAAATGGTTAGTAGGTTCATCTAAAATTAATACATTAGCAGAGCTTAACATCATTTTAGATAACATACAACGAACTTTTTCCCCTCCAGATAGAACAGAAGCTTCTTTTAGTGCTTCTTCTCCTGAAAATAACATTCTTCCTAAAAAACCTCTTATAAAACTTTCAGATTTTTCTTCTGAAAATTGTCTTAGCCAATCTACTAAATTCAAATTACACTCATTAAAATATTCAGAGTTGTCCTGTGGAAAATAAGCTTGAGATGTAGTAACGCCCCACTTAAATTCTCCATTATCTGCTTCCATTTCCCCCATAAGTATTTTAAATAGTGTAGTTTTTGCTATACCATCTCCTAGAAATGTTATCTTATCACCTTTATTAACCATAAAACTAACATTATCTAAAATTTTAACTCCATCTATAGTTTTACTTAAATTTTTAACTTCTAATAAATCATTTCCGGCTTCTCTTTCTGGCTTAAATCCAACAAAAGGATATCTCCTTGAAGATGGGCTAATATCTTCTAGAGTAAGTTTATCTAGTTGCTTCTTTCTACTTGTAGCTTGTTTTGCCTTTGAAGCGTTAGAACTAAATCTAGCAATAAAAGCTTGAAGCTCCTTAATTTTTTCTTCTTTCTTTTTATTTTGATCTTTGGACATTTGAAGAGCTAATTGGCTTGATTCATACCAAAAGTCATAGTTTCCTACATAAAGCTGAATCTTTGCAAAATCTATATCAGCCATATGAGTACAAACTTTATTTAAAAAGTGTCTATCGTGAGAAACAACTATAACTGTTCCTTCAAAATCAAGAAGAAAATTTTCAAGCCATTTAATAGATTTTACATCTAAATGGTTAGTAGGTTCGTCCATTAATAGTATATCTGGCTTTCCAAAAAGAGTTTGTGCTAATAGCACTTTAACTTTTTCTGATCCATTTAAGTCTTTCATTAATTTATAATGTAATTCTTCATTTATTCCTAATCCATTTAATAGTGTAGCTGCTTCACTTTCTGCTTCCCAACCATTAAGTTCTGCAAATTCGCATTCAAGTTCTGAAGCTCTTATGCCATCTTCATCAGAAAAATCTTCTTTAGCATATAATGCATCTTTTTCTTCCATAATTTTAATTAATCTTTGATGACCCATAATAACAGTTTTTAAAACTTCTACTTCATCATAAGCAAAGTGGTCCTGCTTTAATACTGCTAGTCTTTGTCCTGGAGTTATTGAAACTTCTCCTGTATTAGCTTCTAGCTCTCCAGATAATATTTTCAAAAATGTAGATTTACCTGCTCCATTAGCACCTATAACTCCATAACAATTTCCTTCAGTAAATTTTATATTAACATCTTCAAACAGCTTACGTGCACCGTATCTTAAGCTAACATTAGTTGCTTGTATCATATGTTATTACCTCCAATTTATTATTCTTTTTATTACATTGATAATTATAAATTTATTTAAAATAATTAATTTTTTTACTTTCACTTATTTATGTATAAATAATATTTATAAAACGCAAGTCCTATTATATCATATAAAAGGACTGTGAACTACTACCACTTACTTAGTACTTACTTAGTTGAAGTTATAGCTTCATGGTCAATATTCCTATTGGAACAAGTTTACCCATGCTCAAAAGGTCATTCCAACCTCACTAATTACTAAAATTATATTGCTAATTTCAGTAGATTTTTACTAGCATTTATATCTCTATCGTGATGTACACCACAATTCGGACAAGTCCACTCTCTAAGTGCTAATTTTTTCACTTCTGAATTTTTATACCCGCACTCTGAACATAATTGACTACTAGCATAATTACTAGGTGCTATTATAAATTCTCTTCCATACCATTTAGATTTGTATTCTAGCATCTTTCTAAATTCTGACCAACTAGCTTCACTTATAGCTTTTGCTAATTTATGATTCTGCTGCATGTTCTTAACTTTTAAGTCTTCAATAACTATAGATTGGTTTTCTCTAATTAGTTTTATTGATAATTCATGTAAGAAATCTGCCCTTTGATTTTCTATCCTTTTATGTAATTTAGCTACTTTTAATCTTGCTTTATTTCTATTATTACTTCCTTTTGCTTTCTTGATAAGTCTTTTTGTAACTTAATTAATCTTCTTTCTGATCGTCTAAGATGCTTTGGATTAGGCTCTTTGTATCCATCTGAGCATACTAGAAATTCCTTAAGCCCCATATCTATGCCTATTTTCTTTTCTATCTTAGGTAATTGTATATTTTCAGTATCCACTAAAATTGATATATAATATTTACCACTAGGGACTTGATTTATAGTGCAACTCTTAATTAATCCGTTGAATTGCCTATGTTGTTTTATCTTAATCATTGTTTTTAATTTTGGTATTTTTATTTTATTATTTTCAATATATACAGTACCTTTTTGATTATTAGTAGTATAACTATGATAATTTATATTTTTGCTTTTGAATTTTGGAAACCCTACTGATTTATCTCTGAAAAAGTTTTTATACGCTTTGTCTAAATTTAATTGTTCATTAGAAAGTGCTAAACTATCAACTTCTTTCAGCCAAGGAAATTCATATTTATATTGCGCTGGTGTAGGATATTTAATTTTTAAATATCTAAATCTTTATTTTCTTCATAGGCTTTAATCCTATCACTCAACATTTTGTTATAGACGAACCTAGCACAACCAAATGTTTTAGCTAAATATACTCTCTGTTCTTGATTAGGATATATCCTATATTTATAAGCTTTTAGCACAATATCACCTTATTTCTCATTTTATTTAGTTAGCACCAATTCATCTCCCACCTAAGAAGATGGGAGAATTCTTGTTGAAATTATGTTAAACTAATAAATTTCAGCATATATTGTTATTTAAATTTTTTCTCAGAAGTTTTCTTATTTTTTGCTTCTTTATATGTTTTTTCTTTACTATTTTTATTATTATTCTTAAATTTAGTTTTTGGTTTAGACGTTATGCCTTTATCTTTCTTTATAAACTGTTTTTCTTTAGGATTAATAATTTTACCATAATATATATCCTTTAAATCAATATTAATCTTAAATTTATTTTTATATTGAGAAATAATAGTTTCTTCTCTTTCTGTTACTATTGATATGGCTACGCCTCTTTCATTACCCCTTCCACATCTTCCTACCCTATGTATATAATCCATTGAGTTTTCTGGTATATCTAGATTTATAACATGGGTGACACCTTTAATATCAAGACCTCGAGAGGCCAAATCAGAAGAAACTAATATATTAGATTTACCATTAATAAAAGCATCCATAGCTTTTTTTCTATCACTTTTAAAAGATGTACCATGAATTGATTCAGCTTTTAGTTTATGATATCTAAGCTTCTCTGCCATTATTTCAATCTCATCACTTTTATTAATAAATACTATTGCTTTTCTAGGATTTAAAGCTGCTACTAATTTTCTTACCATAAGAATTTTATCTCTTCTATCGCAAATAAAATATATATGATCAATATTTTTATTTGTTACATTTTCTACTTCACTTTTTATAATAATAGGTTCCTTCATCATTTCCTTTGAAAAATTAATAACTTCTTCTGTTAAAGTTGCTGAAAAACATAAGACTTGCCTTTCTCTTAAAGTAGTCTTTATTACAGCTTTTGTATTTTCTATGTTATTTATATCTAATAGCTTATCGCATTCATCTATAATTATAGTTTTTATTGTGTGACCAGAAATCTTCTTCATTTTTATTAATTCTAATATTCTTCCAGTAGAACCAACAATTATATGGGGTTTTTCTTTTAACTTTTCTACTTGACGCTTAATATTTACATTTCCAATTATAACTGAAGAGGTTATATTGTAATTACTATTTTTAGACAAAGTATCTACTACCTTTTGTACTTGTACTGCTAACTCGTGGGTAGGAGTTAATATTATAGCTTGATTTTCTCTTTTTGAAGCATCAATTTTTTGAAAAAGAGGTAACAGATAAGCTAAAGTTTTTCCACTACCAGTTTCTGATTGTGCAACTACATCTTTATTGTCAGATATATATGGTATAGATTTCTGTTGTATTTTTGTTGGTATCCTTATTTCTTGTACACCTAAACCCTTAATTATATTTTCACTTATATTTAAATCACTGAAACTATTTGTCATCTTTCTCTCTCCTTAAGCTTTCCTATAAGGCATCTGAAAGAAAATAATAGATCAAAGATGTTAGTATATTTTAAGCATATGAAATAAAATAGCTAGTTAAAGATGCGAAATATATTTCATATCAGACAAGAAGACAGGTTTTCATGATAGTTTAACTATCATGGAGTTCTGACGACGCAGTATGATACAAAATAGATGAGTATACTGACTAGTTATTTTTTTGAATATGCCTCCATATCAGACAAGGCGTTAGGTTCTGCTCATAGTGGCGCTATGGGCGGGTTCTGACGACGTAGTATGATGGAAAATAGGCTAATATACTGGTCTATTATTTTTTTGAAGATGCCTAACTTTGTAAACTACATAAGTATACAGGAAAAAATGTTAAATTGAAATAATTTTAACTTTATTATTAGTATTATTTAAATTCACTTATTATAAACATATTGAAATTTCATATGTCTTATAGAACATAAGTTTGATATTTAAAATTTCTTATGATATAATTTCTCTAAGAAATGAGGTGGTTCTATGGCTGATGTTAAGAATAATAAACAAATTGAAATATATGAATTTTTAAAAGAACAAATATCCACAAAAGGTTATCCGCCTTCTGTTAGAGAAATATGCGAAGCAGTAAATTTAAAATCAACCTCTACGGTTCATGGTCATCTATCTCGTCTTGAAAAAAAAGGACTTATAAGACGTGATCCCACTAAACCTAGAGCAATAGAGCTTTTATTAGGCTCTCCAATAAAAAAAGAGTTAATAGATATTCCTATAGTAGGTAAAATAACTGCTGGTGAGCCTATACTTGCTCATGAAAGTATTGAAGATACATTTTCTATGCCAATAAATTTTATAAAAAATAAAAATGATCTTTTTATATTAAAAGTTTCTGGAGAAAGTATGATTGAGGCTGGAATATTTGATGGTGATTTGGCGATTATAGAAAAAACTTCTGTAGCCAATAATGGTGATATTGTAGTAGCTCTTATCGAAAATGAGGCTACAATTAAAACTTTTTATAAGGAAGATGGCTATATAAGACTTCAACCCGAAAATGCTTCGATGAATCCAATTTTAGTAAAAGATTGTACTATTCTTGGAAAGCTTGCAGGGTTATATAGAAAGTATTAATAAAAGCGTGACAAAATGTCACGCTTTTATTATGCAAATATTTTCCCTAATGCAATTAATATTCCTGTTTTAGCGTGGTCAAAAGTCAATCCACCTTGAAGATATGCTATAAATGGATCTCTAATTGGAGCATCAGCAGATAACTCTATTGAAGAACCTTGAATAAAGGCACCTGCCGCCATTATAACTTGATCACTATATCCTGGCATATCCCACGGCTCACATTCTACAAAAGAATCTATTGGTGATCCTGCTTGAATTCCTTTGCAGAATTTTATTAATTTCTCTTTATCATTAAACTTAATTGCTTGAATTATATCGCTTCTTTCATCATTATACTTTGGAAGAACCTCAAAACCTGCTAATTCCATAATTCTAGCACAAAATATTGCTCCTTTAACTGCTTCAATAGCAATATGAGGTGCTAAGAATAATCCTTGGAACAGTGTTCTCATTACTCCAAAGGTAGAACCGCATTCTCCACCTATTCCTGGTATAGTTAACCTATATGCTGCTTGATTTACGTACTCTTCTTTTCCAGCTATATATCCTCCAGTTGGAGCTATACCTCCACCAATATTTTTAATAAGCGAACCTGCTACCAAGTCTGCTCCTACATCTGTAGGCTCGATAATCTGTATAAATTCACCATAACAATTATCTACGAAACATATTATATCTTCATTTATTTCCTTAACTGCTTTAATTATCGGTCTTATATCTTCTACTAATAAGGATTTTCTCCAGCCATAACCTGTTGATCTTTGAATATGTACTAATTTTACAGTATTATCTTCTCTTAATATAGATTTCATAGCTTCTATATTAACTTTTTTATTTTCTTCCAAATCTATCTGTTTATAATTTACACCATACTCTTTTAATGAACCTATATTTTTCTCTTCACTAATTCCAATTATGCTATGAAGAGTATCATAAGGTGCTCCACAAACACTAACCATTGTATCACCAGGCCTCAAATTTCCAAATAAGGCTGCACCAATAGCATGAGTGCCATTAACAAAGTGAGGTCTAACTAAAGCAGCTTCAGTATTAAATACTTTAGCATAAACTTTATCTAAGGCATCTCTTCCTATATCTCCATATCCATACCCAGAAGAATTAGTAAAATGCATATCACTTATTCTTTCCTCTTGAAGTGCATTTAAAACCTTAAGCTGATTATATTCTCTTATTTCATCTAATTTTTCAAATTGTGGTTTTACATCTTCTAATGCATTTTCATAAAGCTCTAAAAGCGTAGAATTTATATTATATTTTTTCATTAGAAACTCTTTAGTTATATCTATCATAATTCATATCTCCTTATACAAAAACTACCTTCATAATACTAACATAGTAAATAATAATAATCAAATCTCAATAATTTACTTGAATAAGAGTTTTATGAGCTAAGTCATATTAAAAAAATAGTCAGTATAGCGTAAAATATACATAACTTTTGACTAGTTATTTTCTTTAGTATGCCTAAAATAAAATATACCTAGATTTTTTAATCTAAGTATATTTTATGTATTTAATCTTCATTAGAATTTTCATTTGAACTATTGAATAAAATTGGTCTTAGAGGAGTAATTGTTGATATAGCATGTTTATAAATTAGCATTTGTTTTCCATCAGAATATAAAATAACTGTAAAGCTATCAAAACCAGTAACATTACCCTTTATTTGAAATCCATTTGTTAAATGTATTGTAACTGGCACTTTGTTTTTTCTAGCACCATTCAAAAATATATCTTGTAAATTATTTGTAGATTTACTCATTAAAAACACCTCCGTAAATATAATTAACTTATTCTATGAATAATTATAAAATCCTTTTATTTGGGAAATTATTTAGTTTTAATTATTCATTAATATTTTTCTTTTAAAATCTTCTTCGATAAACTTAGCAACTTCATCATCATTATTGAACCTATCTTTGTCTACCCAAACTACTCTAGGATCTTTTCTAAACCATGTAAGCTGCCTCTTAGCATAATTTCTACTAAATTGCTTAATCATATCAATAGATTTTTCTAAAGATATCTCGCCTTTTAAGTGATATAGTAGTTCTTTATACCCTATTCCTTTCATAGATTGCATATCTTCAGTATACCCTTTATTTTTTAATGCAATTACTTCTTCTAAGAGTCCTTTTTCCATCATAATATCTACTCTTTTATTAATTCGTTCATAAAGCTTTTCTCTATTCATGGTTAGTACATAGTAATATACATTATAAGGTATATCATAAATATTTTGTTCAGCTAAGTACTCACTCATAGTCTTACCTGTAGTCTTATATACTTCTAATGCTCTAATCACTCGCTTTAAATCATTGGGATAAAGCTTCTGAAAACTGTCTTCATCTATTTCTTTAAGCATATTATGAACATAATCCTTGCCATTTTGCTCTGCTAGACTGCTTAAATACTCTCTATACTTTTCATCCTTACTGGTATCACCAAAACTATAATTGTAGATAAGGGAGTTAATATAAAGCCCTGTACCTCCTACCACCATAGGTAGCTTATTTTTATCATAAATTTTGTGGATAGCATCTTCAGCGTATTCTTTAAATTGAGCCACACTAAATTCTTCACTTGGATTAATAATATCCACTAAATAATGTTCTATTCCCTTCATTTCCTCTCTAGTTATCTTAGCAGATCCAATATCCATTTCTTTATATATTTGCATTGAATCACAGGAAATTATCTCACCATTTAGTTTTTTTGCCAGCTTAATGGATATTTCAGTTTTTCCCACTGCAGTTGGTCCTGCAAGAATAAACAAATCCTTCATAAAATCTCACCTAAACTCTATTCTATTGTATTCTTTTAAATCTTTTTTCTAGTTCATTTAATGTTATTTTGATCATAGTAGGTCTCCCATGAGGACAAGTAAATGGTTCCTCAATATAACGCAAATCTTCCATTAACTTCTCCATCTCCATTATTGATAACTTATCATTAGCTTTTACTGCTGCTCTACATGCAAGAGAAGCTATTTTATTATACTTAACTTCTGTAGTTTCTCCACTACCTAGTTTTTTTAAATTATCTAATATTTCGTAAAATAGAGATTTTACATCAGGCTTACCTAAAAACATAGGTACTTCTCTTATACTTATAGTATTATCGCCAAAATCTTCAATTTTGAACCCAGCATTCTCAAAAGCTTCTACATTTTCGCTATAATAAGGAAAATCTTCATAAGTTAGTTCAATAACTATTGGAGTTAATAAAATTTGAGACACTACTTCCAATTTTTTTATTGATGTTCTATATTTTTCGAAAAGATACTTTTCATGAGCAGCATGCTGATCAATTAATATCAATTCATTATTGCTCTCACCTATTATATAAGTATTATTAAACTGTCCAATAATATTTATATGACCAAACTTAGGTTGTAAACTTAAGTTTTCTATAGGGCTTTCTTCTATATTATTTATTTTTAAAGTTTTAGTACTTATAGTTTCATTTTCAAATTTTTCTTCAGGTTTTTTTACTAATTCTTCTTTTGTTTCAAAGTTATTTATTAAATCAACATTTTTTAATGGTTTTAGATCTATAGGTATAGATTGAAATTCAATATCCTTATTGGATATTTTTCTTTCAAAAATACTATCATTAAAGGCTTCTTGTTCATATTTAGGTTGTATATAATTATTATCTACAACTTCCTTTTCCTTTACAACTAAAACATCCTCTTCAATACTAAAAGAATGCTGCATATATTCCCTTAATGCACTATGAACTCCATCAAATACTAACTTGAATATAGATCTATCATCAAAGAACTTAATCTCCGCTTTAGTAGGATGGACATTAGGATCAATGAATTCAGGAAAAATATCTAAAAATAATACGAAGAAAGGAAATTTATTTATTGTTAAGAAAGATTTAAAGGCATTCTCTATTGCTGCAGTTATTGTACTATTTTTTATAAGTCTCTTATTTACAAATATAGATTGCCTGTTTCTACTACCTCTGCTTATCTCAGCATTTCCAATAAAACCATGAACAGAAACTATATCATTATATTTTTCAAAAGGAATTATATTTTCCTTTACTTCCTTGCCATATAACACTCTAATAGTCTCTACTATATCTTCTGTGCCATAAGTATTTATAGTTACTTTCCCTTTATTAATTAGTTTAAAGGATATGTCATGATTTCCTAAGGCTAATCTCAGCACTAAATCAGAAATTAATGAAGCTTCCCTTTGAGCTGATTTTAAAAACTTTTGACGAGCAGGCACATTGAAGAATAAATCTCTTACCTCTATAGTAGTTCCATCATTACAAGCTGTATCCATAATATGAACTACCTTGCCTCCCTCAACATATATCTCCTTTCCAAAGGGTTCATCCTTAGTTTTACTCTTTAATGTAACTTTTGATATAGATGCTATGCTAGAAAGGGCCTCCCCCCTAAAGCCAAAACTATTAATATTATATATATCTTCTATACCTCTAATTTTACTTGTGGCATGTGGCATAAAGGCTTTTTCTATATCTTCAGGATGAATACCATCTCCATCATCACTGATTTTAATCAATTTGTTGCCACTATCTTCTATTTCAATAATAATATTTTTTGAATTAGCATCAACACTATTTTCAATAAGTTCTTTTACAACAGAACTTGCCCTTTCTACAACCTCACCTGCCGCAATTTTATTTGAAGTTTCAAAATCTAAAATATTAATTCTTTTCAAAAAATCACCTCCTATTAAGAAAAGGTATTTTTATAATGATTTTGCTTTCTTGATTAGTTCATATAGCTTATTAAAGCCTTCCATTGGAGTCATATTTAAAATATCAATATTTTTAATTTCTTTCATTAAATTCATACTTTGAATATCCTCAAATCCAAGCTGTATTTCTTCTAATACCTCAACTTTATTTTCTTTTTTAGCTGCTTTTTCTACACTTACTTTATCTACAGCTACTTCATTATTAGTAATTTCCTCTTGTAAATCTTTTTCCTCTACAATTACAGCCTTATTTTCAGTATAAATAGTAGTTATATCTTTATTGTTGTTATTATCTTCAAGATGAGATAGTATTTCTCTTGCTCTATCAATAACTTTATTTGGTATCCCTGCTAATTTTGCAACTTCAATTCCATAGGATTCATCAGCGCCTGCTGGAATTATCTTTCTTAAGAAGATTATATTATTATCAACTTTTTTAACTGCAATTGAATAGTTTTTAACACCCTTTATCTTGTTTTCTAACTTTGTAAGCTCGTGATAATGAGTTGCAAATAAAGTTTTACATTTAATATTTGAGCTTTCGCATATATATTCAATAACTGCCCAAGCAATACTTAACCCATCATAGGTGCTTGTTCCTCGTCCTACCTCATCTAATAATATTAAACTTTTATTAGTAGCATTCTTTAATATATTTGATACTTCCCACATTTCAACCATGAAGGTGCTCTTTCCTCCAGCTAAGTCGTCAGAAGCACCGATTCTAGTAAAGATTTTATCACATACGGAAATATCTGCTGATTTTGCAGGTATAAAGCTTCCTATCTGTGCCATCAAAGTTATAAGCGCAACTTGTCTCATATAAGTAGATTTTCCTGCCATATTAGGTCCAGTTATTAATAACATTTGATTATCTTTTCCGTCTAATAAAGTATCATTTCCTACAAAACTATTTATTGGTAGCATTTTTTCTACTACAGGATGTCTTCCATCTTCTATTTTTAATATACCTTTTGTATTAATAGATGGTTTTATATAATTGTTATCCCTTGCAACCTTGGACAAACTACATAAAGAATCCAATTCTGATATAAGCTTTGCAGAAGTCTTCATCCTATCAACATGTTTTTCTATTTCTTCTCTAATAGTTACAAAAACTTCGTACTCTAAAGAAATTAATTTATCCTCTGCACCTAAAATTTTATCTTCCATTTCTTTAAGTTCGGGAGTTATAAATCTTTCAGCATTAGATAAGGTTTGCTTTCTTATATATCTTCCCTCTGGAATTAAGGATAAATTACTTTTAGTTACTTCAATAAAGTAGCCGAATACTTTATTATAACCTATTTTTAAAGATTTAATTCCAGTTGATTTCTTTTCATTACTCTCAAGATTGGCAATCCATTGTTTACCACATTTCTTTGAGTTTCTAAGTTCATCAATTTCTTCATTATAGCCCTCTTTTATTATATTACCTTCTTTTACAGAAATCGCTGGGCTTTCACTAATAGAACAATGTAAAAATTCATAAATATCTTTTAAATCATCTAAGTTTTTTTCAATATCTATAAGCAAATCTTCACTAAAACTTGATAGTAAATCTTTAATCCTTGGAATTTTTTCAATAGAGTTTTTTAGTGCTAAAAGTTCTTTAGCATTTATACTTTTAGAGCTAATTTTACCAACTAATCTCTCTATATCATAAATATCATTTAGTGCCTCATCAAGATCTTCTTGTAGTGAAATATTTTTTATTAGTTCTTCAATAGCATTTTGTCTTAGCTCAATCTCTTTCTTATCTACCAATGGCTGCTCTATCCATTTTCTAAGTCTTCTTGCTCCCATAGCAGTACTAGTTTTATCTAATACTGAAAGCAATGACCCTCTCTTAGTTTTATCCCTTAAACTTTCTGTTATCTCTAAATTTCTTCTTGAGTTGCCGTCAATTACAAGGTAATCAAAGATATTATAAATTTCAATAGTATCAATATTGGATAGCGTAACTTTTTGTGTTTCAACTATATAATTTAATAAGCCATTACATCCTCTTACTAAACTTTCACTAAATTGAAGTTCTTCATAATTTTTAAATTGATTTTGTAACTTTTCTTCTTCTGTGGAGAAAAAATCCTCATCAAATCTTGATATAGAAACTTCAAATCTTTCTCTAATTTCCTTTAGTATTTCTTCACTAACCATATTTGATATTACTAATTCTTTAGGATTAAACTTAGAGATTTCATCTATAATAATATTTATATCATAATTAAAATCGCTGCAATAAAATTCTCCAGTAGATATATCACAAAAACACACCGAAGACAGATTTTCACTAATATAAAGACCCATTAAGAAATTATTTTTATTTTCTTCTAAAAAAGAGGATTCAGTATAAGTACCAGGCGTTACTATTTTTATTATATCTCTTTTTACTATCCCCTTTGCTACAGCAGGATCTTCTACCTGTTCACAAATTGCAACTTTATATCCTTTTGAAACTAATCTAGATATATAAGTTTCTGCTGCATGAAAAGGTACACCACACATAGGTGCTCTATTTTCTAATCCGCAATCCCTACCTGTTAAAGTTAATTCTAGCTCTTTAGATACTAATTCAGCATCTTCAAAGAACATCTCATAAAAGTCGCCTAATCTAAAGAATAATATACTATCTTTACATTTATCCTTTATTTCTAGATATTGTCTCATCATTGGAGTGAATGACATATTCTTTATCTCTCCTTTATTCTTCTTATAAAAAAAGCGACATTGTCGCTTTTAAAGTTAGCATAATTTTAAAAATGTTAATTTCACTAATAAAAACTTCATCAATTATTTCCTAATATAAATAAAAGGAATTTCTTTTTTTTCATCATTAAGCATCTAAAAGAAAATAACAAGTCAAAGGTGTTAGTTTACTTATATCACACAAGCTGTCAGATTTACTCATAATGGTACTATGATAGACTTCTGACAATAAAGTATGATGCAAAATAAGCTAACATACTGTCTTGTTGTTGCTTTGAATATGCCTTAATTTAAAACAATGCTCTTAACTAAATTTGCTCTCCTATCAAAGAGAAGGATTGTGCTTTTGTTATTTTAACATTAGCAAGTTTTCCTATGCTATCAGCATTTCCGGTAAAATTAACTAGCTTTCCTGTTCTAGTTCTGCCTGTTAATTTGCTTTCATCGTTTTTGCTATAACCTTCAACAAGAACTTCAACAACTTTATCAGCATATTCTTTATTTTTCTTAGCAGAAATTTCATTTACTGCTTCAACCAACCTATTAAATCTGTCTTTTTTAGCTCCTTCATCAACCTGATCTAACATCATATCCGCTGGAGTACCCTTACGTTTTGAATATAAAAAAGTAAATGCTGAGTCATATTCCACTTCTTTAACTAACTCCAAAGTTTCAAGAAAGTCTTCTTCACTTTCTCCTGGGAATCCTACAATTATGTCAGTAGTTAACGCTACATTTGGAATTCTATGCTTTATTTTTTTAATTAAGTCTAAATATTGTTCTTTAGTATAATGTCTATTCATTTTCTTAAGTATTCTTGAAGAGCCAGATTGTACTGGAAGATGTATAGATTCACATAATTTATCACAATCTGCAATAGCCTCAATAACTTCTTCACTTAAATCCTTTGGATGTGAAGTCATAAATCTTACTCTTTCTAGTCCTTCAATTTGATTTATTCTTCTAAGTAATGCTGCAAAATTAATCTCTGGTTCTAAACCTTTACCATAAGAGTTAACATTTTGGCCTAATAATGTTATCTCTTTATAGCCTGCTTTAACCATTTCTATAATTTCTTTTTCAATTTCTTCGGGCTTTCTGCTTCTTTCTCTTCCTCTTACATGTGGAACTATACAGTATGTACAGAAATTATTACATCCATACATAATGGTGACAAATCCTTTGATACTACTTGCTCTATCAATAGGTGTTCCCTCTACTATATCCTCTTCCTTATTCCACACTTCTACTATAGGTCTTTCACCACCTAATGCTCTGCTTAAATATTCATTAAACTTATAAGCATTATGAGTACCTATTATTATATCTACATAAGGAAACTTCTTTATTATATTTTCTGCCATTCCTTCCTGTTGCATCATACATCCAGTTATTGCAATTACAAGCTCTGGCTTTTCTTTTTTAAGTTTCTTAAGTGCACCTAAATTTCCTTCAACTTTTTGCTCTGCATTTTCTCTAACACAGCAAGTATTAAATATTATTATATCAGCATCTTCCTTAGACGCTGTTCTTTTATAACCTAGTGGCTTTAATCCGCCTGATAACTTTTCGGAGTCTTCCTCATTCATTTGACATCCCCAAGTTTCAATAAAATATTTCAATTCTTTTATCATTATTCATTCTCCTTTGTAAGATTATAACCATTATTTAATTATATATAATTTCTTTAAATAATAAAAGTTTTTTCTACAGTATTTATTCATTGCAATAAACTTTTTATTATATTATACTTTAAAATATTAAAAAACTGAAATTGCAAATCAAAGAATCTTTAAAAATGACTACAGTACTATAATAATATTGCTAGCTATATTAGATTATCAGAGGTCAAAAATAAAACCATTGTTATGTAGAATTTGCTCTTTCTATGATGTAAAATATTCTCTAACTATTTTCTTTACATATGTCTTAAAATTATTTAAAAATCACAATTTTTATAATTAAGCAAAATTTTCCTATAGCCTTGAAAACCCTATGATACTTAAGTTATAATTGAAATATACGGAGTTTATTAAATTTTCGTTAAATTTTTATTTTTATTATGGGGGGGTGCAATATGAGTTTACAATATGCAGATAGAATATCAAATATTAAAGCATCAGAAATTAGAGAGTTATTAAAATTAAGTGAGCAGCCTGAAATTATCTCATTTGCAGGTGGGTTCCCTGCTCCCGAGCTATTTCCAAAGGAGAAATTAGCTGAAGTTACTAGTAAAGTTTTAACTGAGCAAGGAGAAATAGCATTACAATATACAACTACAGAAGGATATGCTCCTCTAAGAAAAATAATTGTTGAAGAAAGAATGGCACCAGCAGGAGTTAAATGTGATATATCAAATATTATGCTAACTAATGGTTCTCAACAGGGATTAGAATTTTCTGCAAAACTTTTTATAAATGAGGGAGATATAATTATATGTGAAAGTCCAAGTTATCTTGGAGCTATTAATGCTTTTAAAGCATACAATCCTAAATTTATAGAAATTCCTATGGATAAAGACGGTATGGTTATAGAAGATCTAGAGAAAGCTTTAAAAGAACATTCTAATGTTAAAATGATTTATACTATTCCAGATTTTCAAAATCCAAGTGGAATAACTATGTCTTTAGAAAGAAGAAAGCGTATAGCTGAATTAGCAGCAAAATATGAAATTCCAGTTATAGAGGATAGTCCATATGGTGAATTAAGATTTGATGGTGAAAGATTACCATCTATTAAAGCTTTCGATGAAGCTGGATATGTAATTACACTGGGTACCTTTTCAAAGACATTCTGCCCTGGTTTAAGACTTGGATGGATTGTAGCAAGTCCAGAAATATTAAAAAAATACGTCCTAATTAAACAAGGTGCTGACTTACAATGTAATACATTATGTCAAATTTCATCTGCAAAATTTATGGAACAATATAAATTAGATGATCATATTGCGAAAATAATTGAAGTTTATAGAGTTCGCAGAGACTTAATGATAGACAACATCAAAAAATATTTCCCAAAAGATGTGAAGTTTACACTTCCTGAGGGAGGATTATTTACTTGGGTAGAATTAAGAGAGGACCTAGACTCTTCTAAGATTATGGAAGATGCACTTAAAGAAAAAGTTGCTTATGTTCCAGGAGCTTCTTTCTTTCCAAATGGTGGAAAGAATAACTTCTTTAGACTAAATTACTCTAATATGACTAATGAAAAAATCATTGAAGGTATTAAAAGGTTAGGAAAAGTTCTTCATAAACATTATGGCAATCAGTAAGCTTCAAAGCAGTAGCAGCAAAATATAAGTAAATATAATAAAAATTCTCCTTTTAGGAAAAACTATACCTAAAAGGAGGATCATAATATGTATAATGCTAAAGATATTGATAAGCAAAAGAAAATTTCTATAAGTTACAATGGATTTGAGGAAAGAAGTTATTTTAGCGGAAAGTTTAAAAATTGCACTATTTTTGATATTAAATCTTCTTATACTTCTTTCACTGATATAGCTGAAATAAATAATTCTAATAAAAATAATCTATCTTAGAGTCAAATGGAGGATTAAAAATGAAGTTTTCAAATCGTATTCAAAAAATGCATTATTCATCAATTCGTAAATTAGCGCCTTTTGCTGAAACTGCTAAGAAAAAAGGTATTCAGGTTTATCATTTAAATATTGGACAGCCTGATATCGAAACGCCTTCTACTTTCATGGAAGGAATAAATAATTATCATGACAATGTTTTAAAATATGCTCAATCTCAAGGTATTGATGAAACAATTAATAGTTTTAGAAAGTACTATAAAGAATGGAATATAGACTTTGATTACAATGAGCTATTAATAACAAATGGAGGTTCTGAAGCTATTTCTTTAGCACTTACAGCTATAGCTGATGATGGAGATGAAATAATAACACCTGAGCCGTTCTATACTAATTATTCTGGTTTTGCTCAAGTTGTTGGAGTTAATGTAGTTCCTTTCCTTACAAAAGCTGAAAATGGCTTTCATCTTCCTCCAAAAGAGGAAATAATAAAACATATAAACCATAAGACAAGAGCTATAATGATATCTAATCCTGGAAATCCAACAGGAGTAGTTTATACTGAAGAGGAAATAAGAATGCTTGCTGATATAGCTAAAGAACATGATATATTCTTAATTTCCGATGAAGTATATAGAGAGTTTGTATATGATGATTTAAAATATACTTCAGCACTCTATATGGAAGATGCACAAGATAGAATTATACTTGTTGATAGTATTTCTAAGCGTTATAGCGCTTGTGGTGCTAGAATAGGTTTAGTAGCATCTAAAAATAAAGAACTGATCGCACAAATTTTAAAGATTTGTCAAGCAAGATTATGTGTTCCAACTATAGAACAGTTAGCTACTGCAAATTTAGTTAATACTCCAAAAGATTATTTTGTTAAAGTTAAAGCTGAATATGAAACAAGACGAAACATATTATTTGAGAAACTTTCACAAATTCCAGGAGTAACTTGTGAAAAGCCAACAGGAGCGTTCTATGTTATGGTCAAGCTTCCTATAAAAGATTCAGAAGATTTCGCTAAATGGATGCTAACAGAGTTTAATCATAATAATAAAACTGTTATGTTTGCACCTGCTGAAGGCTTCTATGCTACAGAAGGTTTAGGCAAGGATGAAATAAGAATTTCTTATTGTTTAAATACAGAGGCTTTGAAAGATGCTATGGATATTTTTGCTTTAGGATTAGAAAAATATAGAGCTTTAGGAAGATAAAATAAAAAGATAGATTGATTTATCAATCTATCTTTTTATACTGTGTAACCCCAAGTACAAAATTCTTTTTCAATTTTAAAATTATGCTCCTTATATAACTTTAAAGCTTTAATATTGTCACTATTACATTTTAAATATATTTCTTTAAAATTATTATCTATAGCTATATTTAATAAATATTTTAGCAAAATCTTGCTATAACCCCTATTCCTAAATTCATCTAATATTCCAAAATTCACTATTGAAACTTTATTATTCTCTTTAATTAATTGACCATATCCTATAAATTTTTCACCATATTTTATAAATATAGACCCTTCATTCAAATAATATTTTTGTTCTTCTTCAAATGTTATATCTTCTATGTCTATTTCCGCTCTGCTGCTAGTTTTAAAAATTTTATTCTGAAGACTACATCTAATCTTTTCATCTTCTCCTATTTCAAAGGTTTTAAAGCTTATTTCCGGAGGTAATTTTAAATTATATTTTTCTTCTAATATAGTTTTCATTTCAAATAATTTATTTACTTCTTTAAATCCTATATCAATTAATAATTTATTAAAGCCTCCATCTGCTTCAAATAAGCTCCCTTTCTTAAAAGATTGAAAAAACTTTCTATATAGGATTATCTCATTATTACTACAGTTTATTGTCATACTATTAATTTTATAAAAGCTTTTACATATTCTCGTAAACCAAATATATCCTATATATTTCCTATTATACTTTAATAACTTAACATTTTTATTATATAGAAGTTTACTAATAGGATTTAAACTATTATAACCTTTAAAGAAGTCTTCTCTTGTAAATTCAAAACATACGTTTTCTCTACTCAATTTTTTAAATTTATTAATATTAAACCAACTTAGCTTTTTACATTTATACATATGCCCTCTCTTAACACTAACTATTAGATTACTATATTTTACTTTATAATCTTTTCTATTATTCCAAATTTTAAACAATTAAAATTTAATAAGTAAACTAATCTAAGTTAGTAATACATATTCATTATATTAATATATCTTGTTGGGTTAGTTAATTCTATTTAATATATTTATAAAATATTGAAGGTTTACTACTGCAAAAGCTGATTATTTATTAATCAAATATGAAAATTCATCTATAGAAATTAGAGTAGTAATTTTTCCAATGTAATCAAATATTTTTCATTAATAATATTGTCTACAATTTAATATTAAATTTCTCATATTTTATAAAGCAGCAATCCTAATCTTTTGATTGATAAAAAGATTTAAATTCCTAGTCTCTTATTTAGTGATATTTTCAACTCTTAATTATATTTTAAAACTACTATCTAATAATTGATTATTAGAACTAATTTGCCTAACTCAATAAACTATTTATAAATCTATTATACATCAAAAAAGCCATCATAGTGATGGCTTTCTATCAATCAATTCATTAATTATAAACAGCAATCCTTAAATTTGTTCTACTGCTTTTATGCTTAATGATATTCTTTTATTTTCTTCATTTACTTCCATTATTTCTGCTTTTATATCTTCTCCAATTTTTAATACTTCTTTCGGAGTATCTATTTTATTAGTACTAATTTGTGAAATATGAACTAAACCGTCAACTCCAGGTTCTAATTCTATAAAAGCACCAAATTTAGCAAATCTGACTACTTTTCCAAGGACAATATTTCCTACAGGATATTTGTTTTTAACATTTATCCATGGATCCTCTGTTAATCTCTTTAGACTTAGAGAAAGTTTTTTATTCTCTTTATCTATATCCATAATATACACTTTAATTGTTTGTCCTATTTTTACCATTTCTTTAGGACTCACTAACTTATTCCAACACATCTCTGATATATGAAGTAATCCATCTACTCCATCAATTTCAACAAAAGCACCAAAACTTGATATTCTTCTTACAATACCTTCTACTATTTGATCTTTTTCAAGTCTTTCCCAAGTTTCTTTTTCCTTCTTATCTTTTTCTACTTGAAGAATTTCTCTTCTTGAAGCTACAATCTTCATTCCAATTTTTTGTTTTTCAAATTCAATGATTTTAACCTCTAAAGTTTCTCCAATTAAAGTTTTTAGATCTTTAATTTTATCTAAAGATATATGTGATGCAGGTATAAATATTTTTATTCCTTTATATGTAGAAATAATGCCACCTTTTACTTCTTCTATAACCTTAACTTCAATAATTTCTTTACTTTCAAAAATTCTTTTTAATTCTTTATATAATTCTTCTCTCTCAATTTCAACCCTAGAAATAACTATATATCCATCTTGATTTCTAACACTTATTATTTTACCTTCAACCATATCACCAACTTTAAAAATGCCAGTTAGTTTGGCATTTTCATCTTTAGTAACTTCATTGATTGGTAAATATGCTTCATTCTTTGCCCCTATAGTTAAATATGCTTCTTTATCGGAAATTTTAAATATTTCTCCTTTAATGACTTTTCCCACTCTTAGTTCAATACCATCATCCATATACTTTTCATATTCTTGCATTTCACTATTAATCATTGTGTTCTCACCTTTCATTTTTAATATAGCCTCCTTAATTATCCAATCTGGCGTTGATGCTCCAGCTGTCACCCCTATTTTTTTTATTTCTACATCTTCAATAAAATCCATGGGTATTTGATCAGCATTTTCCACATGAATAGTTTTATTACAATTTTTCTTACATATTTCATAAAGTTTAGTAGTATTGGAGCTATTATATCCACCTATAACTACCATAGCATCTACTTTTTTAGAAATATCCTCTGCGGATTTTTGTCTTACCTCAGTAGCACTACAAATAGTATTAAAAGCCACTATTTCTTTACACTGATCTATTACTTTATTAAGAACCTTATGCCAATTACTTTGTTTTTCAGTAGTTTGAGAAACCACACAAATTTTTCTTGGGAGATTTTCTAAATTTTCACCATCTTTAGATATTATAGCACTATTATCACACCATCCATTTATTCCTATTACTTCAGGATGGTTTTCATCTCCAACAATTAAAATACTATATCCTAGTTTGTAATAGTTATTTACCTTCATTTGAATATTATTAACATAAGGACAAGTAGCATCTACAATATTTAATTTTTTATTTTTTAAAGTATTTAGGATATCTTCTGAAACCCCATGTGATCTTATTATTACCACATTATCTTCATCTAATTTATTTATATCATCATTACCTATAGAGTATATGTTATTTTCTTTCAATAGCTCTACTACATCATTATTGTGAATTAATGGCCCTAGTGTATATATGTTATCAGTATATTCTTTTTTCTTATTTAAAGCTGTGTCTACTGCTCTTTTCACACCAAAACAAAATCCAGCTTTATCCGCTAATAATATTTCCTTCATTTGTTTCACCACCTATTTATTGACTTTAGTATTATTTTATCATATTAGAGAAAGTTTAACTAACACAATTAGAAATTTTATTTTTTATATGATTACATATTACTTCAACCACTTCTTCTATTGTTAAATTTGAAGAATCTACTTCAATTGCATCTTTAGCTTTAGTTAAGGGATCAACTTCTCTATTAGAATCAATATAGTCTCTTTTTATTATATCTTCAAGTATACTATCATAATTTACTTCTATATTTTTTTCTATTAACTCACTATATCTACGCATAGCTCTTGTTTCAGCACTAGCAGTTAAATAAAATTTGAATTTTGAATCTTTAAGTACTACTGTACCAATATCTCTACCATCCATAATAACATCATATTTTTTAGCTATTGCTTGTTGCATTTTTACTAGCTTTTGCCTTACTAAAGATAAGGCTGCATAATTTGATACATTATTACTAATTATAGGCATTGTTAGCTCTGATGTAATATCTATTCCATTTAATATCAAATTGTCTCCCTCAAAATGCATTTCTAAGTTATCTAAAAGACTTATTAATTTATCTGTATCTTCATAAGAGATTCTTTCTTTCATCGCTACGTAGGTAACAGCTCTATACATTGCTCCAGTATTTATGTACATTAAGTTAAACTTTTTACCTACTATTTTTGCTATGGTACTTTTTCCTGCTCCTGCAGGTCCATCTATAGCAACAGACATTCTCATTCACAATCTTCCTTTCTAATATAAAAACGCTAATTATCTAAGGCTAATGTCACTTCGAAGTGATGCTGCCTTATGAAGATAAACAAAATTAACATCTCTTTCTTCTTCGTCACATAAAATAGTTACTCTTATACAAAGCTTTAATGAATTTTCCACTTCCATTTCATTAAAATGCATAATACTAACTTTATTTAAATTGAAATATTCTCTTACATATGCACCTGGATAAGCTTTTGTTATATCCCTAGTGCAAGAAAAAAGTAATACCTTTATATTATTCGTATTTAATGAATTTATCTCTAAAATTTTATTTATTAATTCAATAGCCTTTTCTTTTATTTCTAAGGCATCATTCTTTTCTATTGTAGTTGCACCTCTTATTGATAACATAATTAATCACCTATCTTTTGCCCTGCTAAATATCCAGTAGATAATGCAATTTGTACATTATATCCTCCAGTATAGGCATCAACATCAATAATTTCACCAGCAAAACTTAAATTCGAAATTATTTTTGATTTCATAGTTGAGGGATCTATTTCTTTAGTATCTATTCCTCCTGAAGTTACTATAGCTTCTGACACTGGCCTTAAAGCTTTAACTGTTAATACTAAATTTTGTATTAACTGAACAAGTTTTTTACGTTCTTCTTTAGTTATAGCATTAACCTTTTTATTTTCATCTATGCCACTATGTCTAACTATTATTGGTATAAGCTTTTTAGGAAATAAATCATCTAAGGCATTTTTAAAATCCTTATTTAAATATTGGTTAAAATCCTTTTGTACTCTCTTATCTAACTCATCTTCGCTTAAAGCTGGTTTTAAATTTATTATTATTTTATATTTTTCATTATTCTTTATGCTACTACTAGCACTTAAAACCAACGGACCAGATATTCCAAAGTGGGTAAATAGCATTTCTCCTAATTCTTTAAAAAAAATTTTATTTTTGCTATCTCTAAGGGTTAATTCCACATTTTTTAATGCTAATCCTTGAAGTTCTTTAACAAACTCTTCTTCTATTTCTACAGGTACTAAGGATGGTTTTAATTCAATAATGTTATGTCCAATACCTTTGCAAAGTTTTAATCCCTCTCCATCTGAACCAGTTTGAGGATAAGAAACACCTCCTGTACACATTATAAAATAATCACCAGTAATGCTTTTACCATTTTGCAATACTACTTCTTTTATCTTGTCATCTTGAAGAATAAATTCTTTTACATCACTATTCTTCATAATATTTACATTTTTCTCTTTTAACTCACATTCTAAAGTTTTTATTATATCTGAAGATTTATCAGAACTCGGAAATACTCTATCTCCTCTTTCAACTTTTAACTTTGTTCCTCTACATTGAAAAAAATTCATTGTATCTTCATTAGTAAAAGTATATAGAGAACTATATAAAAAATAAGGATTAGTAGGGATATAACTTAAAAACTCCCCTATTTCCTTAGCATTGGTCACATTACATCGCCCTTTACCAGTTATGAATAACTTTTTACCGAGTTTTTCATTCTTTTCTAATAATATTACACTATGATTTTCAACTGCAGATATTGCAGCCATCATACCAGCTGGACCTCCGCCAATTACTACAACTTTTGACATTACTTCACCACCTAAATTTTCTACAAAATTCCTACTTAGACTTATAAATTATACTTCAATATCTAGTATATATCAATTAACTAGAAGAAAATCGTGACAGCTAGTCACGATTTATTAATTTACAATTCACAGTATATAATGCACAATTGCAGTCTTTTTCTTTAGGTATATTCAAAAATAATCAATCAATATATTAGTTTATTCTTTAACATAATGAATCTTTAGAACTCAATTATATCTTATCTATTATGAATATCTATAGACATATCTTAGAGAAGCCTAGAATTTAGTTTTTACTAGTTATTTTCTTTCATACCTCTTATATTAAAATAGATCAGCAATTAATTTTAATTGTTACATATATAATATTAACAATAAATTGCTTGATTATTAAATTATAATAACAGTTCTAATCGTAAAGAAAGAGAATTCCCTAGAGAATTCTCTTCATATATATTTTAAAATTAATAAACTCCTTGTGCATGCATTGCTTCAGCGACTTTTACAAATCCAGCAATATTAGCTCCTGCAACTAAGTTATAACCAAATCCATAAGTTTCCGCAGCTTTCATTGCATTATTATGGATATTAGTCATTATTTGACGAAGTTTAGCATCAACTTCTTCTCCTGTCCATGATAATCTCATGCTGTTTTGTGACATTTCAAGAGCTGAAGTAGCAACTCCACCTGCATTGGCAGCCTTAGCTGGTCCTACAATTAATCCATTATCTAAGAAATATTGCACTGCTTCGTTTGTACATGGCATATTAGCGCCTTCGCAAACAAATTTTATTCCATTAGCAACTATTTGTTTAGCATGTTCTAAATGTATATCATTTTGAGTAGCACATGGCATTATAATATCAACTTTAACACCCCATGGTTTTTGTCCTGGGAAAAATTCTACGCCAAATTTATCTGCATAATCTTTAACTTTGTCTCTACCTGAATTTCTCATTTCTAATAGATAGCTAATTTTCTCTTCAGTTATAATTCCATTAGGATCGTAAATATATCCATCTGGTCCTGAAATTGTAACTACTTTTCCACCTAATTGAGCAATTTTTTTACATGCTCCCCATGAAACTTGACCAAATCCTGATAAAGCTACTGTTTTACCTTTAAAATCTGTTCCTTCATGTTTAAGAATTTCTTCACAGAAATATGCTACACCAAAACCTGTAGCTTCTGGTCTAAATAAGCTTCCTCCATAGGATAATCCTTTTCCAGTGAAAACTCCATTTTCAAAAGCTCCTCTTATTCTTCTATAATGTCCATACATATATCCAACTTCTCTTGCACCAACCCCAATATCACCTGCTGGAACGTCAACATCTGGTCCTATATGTCTATAAAGTTCAGTCATATAACTTTCACAGAATCTTCTGATTTCAGCATCTGATCTTCCTCTTGGGTCAAAGTCAGAACCACCTTTACCTCCACCTATTGGAAGTCCAGTTAATGAATTCTTTAATATTTGCTCAAATCCTAAGAATTTTATTATTCCTAAATAAACTGAAGGATGGAATCTTAAACCACCTTTATATGGTCCTATAACTCCGTTAAACTGTACTCTGAATCCCCTATTAACATGTACATCTCCATTATCATCTGTCCAAGGTACTTTAAACATGATTTGTCTTTCTGGTTCACAGAATCTTTCTAAAATATTAGCCTTTATATATTCTGGATGATTTTCTAAAACTGGTCCTAAAGAGTGTAAAACCTCTTCAACTGCTTGAATAAATTCTGGCTCACTACTATTTCTTTTTTTAACATTTTCTAATACTTGCTCAATATAAGCTTTAGTATCCATGCTATTACCCCCTAATAATGAAATAATTATCTTAATTAAATTTAATATATTTTAATATTAAAAAAATTAATATTAAATCCTTCATTTATATTATATAATTCGTTATAAATGCAATTTTTCCTTCTTAATTATTAAAAATTTTTTAACATTTATGAAGGAAATTATATTTTAGAAATTAAATGATAAAAAATTATTAATTTCTAAAACGATTACATGTCCTACAATTATCATCATAAGACATGTTGTTCCAGAAATCAATAATTTTTTTTTATTTTTCTTCCTTTTTATAAGAATAAACTTGATATTCTTGCCAAACGTTCTCAAGATCATTAAAAGTTTTAGAGATTTTTTCTTTTTCTCTTAACCCAACTGCTATTATAAGTGCATTAATAACACTTAATGGTGCTACCAAGGAATCAACAAAAGAAGCCATATTACTTTCTGCTACTAAAGTATAATCAGCTCTAGTTGCTAAAGGAGATAATACACTGTCAGTTATAGCAATTACTGCTGCCTTTCTAGATTTTGCAAAAGTTAATGCTTCTATAGTTCGCATAGCATATCTAGGAAATCCTATCCCAATTACACAGTCTTCTTCAGACAAATTTAACATTTGCTCGAAAATGTCACTCATACCATAAGACACAATTTTAACGTTATCTAATATTAAATTTAAATAGAATCCTAAAAAGTCTGCAAGGGCAGTAGAGCTTCTTAATCCAATAATGTATATATTCTTAGCTTTGAAAATATTATTAACAGCTTCATCAAAAGCTGAATGATTAATTTTTTCTAATGTGACTCGTATATTTTCAATATCAGATTTTAAAACACCTTTCAATGCATTATTATGACTTATAAAATCATTTGAAAGTTCTATTCTTTGAACTGTTGTAAGTTTATTTTTAATAAGCTCTTGTAAAGCCTTTTGAAGTTCTGGGTAACCACTATACCCTAATTGATTAGCAAATCTAACTACTGTAGATTCACTTACGCCTACACTAGTTCCAAGTTTAGCAGCAGTCATAAAGGCTGCTTTATCATAATGTTTTAATATATACTCCGCAATAAGCTTTTGTCCTTTACTTAGTCTTGGAAATTTTGTTTGTATCATTCTCATAAGATCTTGATTATTGTTATCCATTATTAAACCACCCCTTCATAAAATGAAGAAATTATTAACTATATGCTTTTTTATTTACTTCACTTTTAACTTTTTTACTGTTTCATTTTAACATTTTGTGAACCATTTATCAATAAATATTTCATTTTTTTGTATTTTGAAATATTGGCTTCATTTCTTTTTTAAGTTCATGCAATATGCTACTTTTCTTTTTTATGAAATTTCAAATTAATGTATTATTTTCAAGCTATTATTCTGAAATATCAACTTTTTTTACATGTATATAATAATATTATGTCTAAATCGTTATATACATTAAAATAATTATTTTTTCATATTCTAATTAAATTTTTATATCTTACAATTATTTAAATTTACTATCTATCATTATACTATGTAAAGTTACTAATTATTATTTATAATAAAATCTTTTTATAAATTTAATTATTTCTTTTCTATTACAATTAATTGAGGAGCTTTTTCACTTCTATTTATAACCTTATGAAGCATTACTCCATATTTATCCTTCGGTAAATCAGAAACATATTTTAATATTTCATTCTTTTCTTTTTCTCCTTCTTCATGTCCAATGTAAACTGCTATGGTTATTATTCCTCCTGGTTTTAATATTTCTACAGAAGATTTTATGCTAATTAAAGTTGTGATTGTTTCAGTAGTTATTTTTTTATCTCCTCCAGGTAGAAATCCTAAATTATACATTACTACATCTACATTTTCTTTTACATATTCTTTTAGTTTGCTATGACAATCTTTAATTAAAATTACATTTTCCTTTTTCTTTTCAGAATATTTTTCTATAGCTATATCTTGTACATCAAAACTATAAACCTTGTTGAAAAAACTACTTAAAAAATCAGTATCATACCCATTTCCTAATGTACCATCAATTGCTACATTATTATCAATTGAATAGTTTTTTATAATATATTGAGATAAACTGCTTACGTCGCTTACATATTTAAACAATAACTTATTTCCCACCTTTTAAGTATTTTATTTCATCTTCATTTAAAAATCTATATTTACCTTTTGGTAAATTTCCTAATTGAATTTTACCTACTGATAATCTCTTAAGCTTTATAACTTTGTGATTTATTGCATCACACATTTTTCTTACTTGCCTATTTTTACCTTCATGAATAATTATTTTTAAATCAGATGTTATATTATTTTTATCTTCAGTATTTTTTTTAATTATAGTACATTTTGATGAAGCAGTTATATATCCTCCAATATCTACACCTTTACATAGCTTTTCTACTTCATCCTTTGTAGGTATACCTTTTACAGTTGCTATATAAACCTTATTAATAACTTCCCTGGGATGTATTACATTATTATAGACATCTCCATCATTAGTTAATAATATCAATCCTGAGGTATCATAATCTAGCCTCCCAATAGGATATATTCTTTCTTTAACATCTATTAAATCAATTATTGTCTTCCTACCTCTTTCATCACTGACAGTAGATACATATCCTTCTGGTTTATGAAGTGCTATGTAGACTTTTCTTCCTTCTGGCTTAATTATTTTATCATTAAATAGTACTATATCTAGTTCAGGATTAATTTTAAATCCTAACTCTGTAATTACTGTGCCATTAACTTTTACTTTTCCATCTAATATTATTTCTTCACATTTTCTTCTTGATGCAACTCCACAGGATGCCATATATTTTTGTAGTCTTTCTTGCAAATTACCACTTCCTAATTATATTCTAGTTAGTCAAACTCAATAATCATCATTTGAATTATAATATTTAAAACTATAAAAATCAATTAATAGTTCTATAATTAATAGTAAAGGATTAAAAATCACAATTATTTTTGTAATTTCTTCTGTTAATAATATTTAAAGAGCTAGATGTCTAGCTCTTTAAATATTATTTTTTCAGTATTTGTTTTGAGTTAGGCATCATTTCCATAAATCCTGTTTTAGAAGTTCTACTATCTTCACTTTCTTGAACCATAGAAGTCATTTGAGATTTTAATTTAATATCTTCTTTTTTATTTTTCTTAGACATATTTTCACCTCCTAAAATTAGCATTATCATCTTGCAAAAATTTATGTGAAAGGTCTAAAAATAACTAGTGGAAAATAAAGCAAATATTTTTTATCAAGCACACCTATAGTTTTTACTAATAGTGTTGCTATCAATTATTTTTTCATGAAATTCCAAGCAAGCTTTGCTGACATACTAAGTATTCATTTCCTTAAAATGACTAATATACACTATAAACATTTTTTTTATAATTTGACTGTTATTGTAGAAAATTTCTAATAATGATATATTTATGTAAAGTCTTTTATTTAGGAGGTATTATTATGAATAATCCAATATTTCACATGCCAACAAAAATTGTTGTAGGAAAAAATGCTATAAATAATCATAAAAATTTATTAATAAGTATTGGTACAAAAGCATTAATTGTTACTGGTAGGAATTCATCAAGAAAAAATGGCTCTTTAAAAGATGTGGAAACATCTTTAAAGGATTTAAATATACCTTATGTTATATTTAATGAAGTTGAAGAAAATCCTTCTCTAGAAACTGTAGAAAAAATTGCAACTTTAGGAAAAGATGAAGAAGTGGATTTTATAATTGGTGTAGGTGGTGGCTCTCCAATAGACGCAGCAAAAGCAGCTGGAGTACTTATTAAAAATATTGACTCAAATTCAAATGATTTATCTATCTCACCATTATTAAATTCCATTCCAATTATAGCAGTACCTACTACTGCTGGTACAGGTACAGAGACTACACCTTATGCTATTGTTACAGATCATGAACTTCAAACAAAAAAAGGTATATCTCAAAGAATATTTCCAACAGTCGCTTTTTTAGATGCAACTTATCTTATGAGTACCCCTAAAGAAGTTACAATGAATACAGGGGTGGATGCACTTTCACATTTAATCGAAGGCTATCTAGCTACCAATGCTAATATCTTTAGTGATGTATTAGCAGAAAAAGGGTTAGAATTATTTGGTCAATGCATTCAATCTTTAAGAAAAAATGAAATTAACTTTGAAATTCGCGAAAAATTATTAATTGCTTCCACTATTGCTGGAATGGTAATTTCACAAGCTGGCACTTCGCTTCCTCATGGTATGGGATATGCATTGACTTATTTTAAAAATGTTCCCCATGGAAAGGCAAATGGAATGTTGCTAAAATCGTACTTAAACTTTTGTAGTGATAAAGCAAAAGTTAGTAAAATAATATCATTACTTAAATTTAATAGTTTAGATGAACTAGGTGAATTTTTAATAGAAGTTCTAGGAAAACCAGTAGACCTTACTGATGAGGAAATATTAAGTTATGGTAAGGCAATGGCTAGCAATGATGCTAAACTTAAAAATCATCCAAATATAGTTTGTGAAGATGATATTATTAAAATATACAAAGATAGCTTAAAATAAGATATTATTTTAATAGATAAAGGTGGATAATATTATCCACCTTATTATAAGTATAATTATATATATTTTTAATATGACCCTTCTTAAATTTTAAAAATCTATCTTTTAATAGTTTATATACTCACTTCTTGCAATGAATTTTTGATCCTTTAACTACATCATAAAAAACTTTATTTTCATGATCTCTACATATATCTATTTTAAAATTTAACTGCTTATATTTAATAAAAAAGATTGGAACATCTGCTCCAACCTTTAATATCTTATATTAATTTTTCATTAAATATATTATCTAAGTTTACTTTCTTAACTCTATTATGAATCTCCTCATTATCCGTTGAGTATAATCCCGTTTCTTGCATTCGTTTAAAATATCCAGCTCCCGCGAAAGTGTATCTATTTCTTCTACCTTCTTTAGTCTGTACCTTTTCATTAGCATAAGCAATAATATCTCCAATAGCTAGATTCCTTGGTAAAATTAATAATGGTATTCCAAGATAATTCCTAACTGCATTATGCCCTGCAATAGAACCAGTGGATATAGCTTCTGTATGACCTACAAACAGTCCACTTTTTTCTCCTCCACAGAATAAATTATCTAATCCCATGACTTTTAAGTCATCTGTCCTAGGTGCTACAGAAAGATATCTAATAGAATTTCCCTTTCCTCCAGCATAAGGATCTAAAAATTTTGCTGATTCTAATCCTTTAATTTTTCTAAGCTTTTCTAATGGATAATAAGATGTCATCAGTTTTGCATGGCCAGTATCCAGTAAAACTATATTTTCAGCAAACTCTTTAAGTGCATATTGTTGACATACCTTTTGCGTTAATTTATCTAAATTGATATCCTCAACAGGAACAGTTAACACTACTACACCCTTTTCATCAAGTTCTTCTATTATCTCTTTGGAAAGAGTTTCCTTAGCTAGTTTACAAGATCCACTAAAAGCTCCATAAACATCCTCGTCTCTTTCTCCCTTTATATCTTCTATTCCCGCCCTATGACTAATGCTTATTCTTGGTCCAAAAGCAGGACATCTTAATATGCACATAGAGCATCCATTACCATATCTTAAACAATTTCCCATAGGTCCAGTAGATCCTGTGGTTTCTATAAAAACATCTCCTTCAATAAAACTTCCATCCGAAATATATATGCCTTTTAATTTACTCCCTTCTCTTTCTACATCTACTGCTCTAGTTACCAATTTAATTTCAATTCCTAAGTCTAACAAGTGCTTTCTAACCTCTGGCTCTATTTTATTAACATCATAAAGCCATGCATGCTTATGACCAGGGAAGTCTATATTCTTATGTCTTGAATTATTATCAGTAATGTGAATTAAATCACCTGCACCAAGTGCTATAAGTTCTTCAGCAGCAGTATATCTACCATTATTTCTCATTATTCCGCCTACATTTCCTAGTCCCAATAATAAATCTGTTTTTTCAAGTAAGGTAACCTCTGCACCAGCTTTTTTAGCGGATATGGCTGCGGCACAACCGGACCATCCACCCCCAATTACTACAACCTTCAAAACATTCTCCTCCCTTCTAAAACATGCTTTGGTTCAGTCTGTATCTTACAAAGTCTTCTTAACTTCTCGTCATTATTCATAATGGTGCACGCTCCACATACTCCTTCACCACAGCACATTTTTTCATTATTACAACAAGAAAACTTAATATTTTTATCATGACCTTCTATTATTTTCATAACTTGATAATTTAATATATCTGCACCATCGCAATGTACCAATGAGATTTTGTTACTTTCTAGTATATATTCTAACTTATTTTTACATGCTCCACTTAATAGTCCGCCAGGAATTATAGTTATACATTCTATAATTTCATCAGCATATTTAGAAAGTTCCTCCTTAATAAAAATATCTTTAAAAGGATTTTTATCAATTAAGACAATTAATTTATTGTTGTTATGCTTTAACTTTTCTAAAACTGGCAATAAAGGTGCTTGACCAATTCCTCTAACTACTAATAAACAAATCTGATTTTTAGCTTCCATTATTGCTTTCAGTCCTAATATTCCATTCCAAAATGGCCCTTTAACTAAGATATCATCACCTATATCCAATTTATCTAGTGATTTGGTTTTGACCCCTTTAAGTTCAATAGTTAAAGTTAATACATTTTCTGAAGTATTACTATCCATTACACAAATTGGAGTGTCAAATTTTTTTTCACAATCTGTTTTTCTAACAAAAACAAAACTTCCTGGATTCACAAGTTCACTAACAAGCTTGTCACTAGCTTTTACTTTTAAAATTAGTATTTTATCTTCAATTTTGTATTTATCTATGACTTTACAACTTTGATATTTTCTTCCTGGTTTGCTTTTAAAGTTATTAGTAACGAATTCCTGATATATACAAACACCATTCCAATTGCAACAATCACAAAAATCTTTGCCATCTAGGTGTGAACATAGAATGCAGTTGCCAGATTCCGCCAAGTGACAAGGACAAAATTCACTTCCGCAATCTATACAAGTATATGGCTCATAACTCATCTTACAACCTCCTAGATTACTCTAATATTAAGATATTTAATTATTACATATTTGTTACATTTTACAAGCGAAAATCATAATATAACTTTAAAATAAGGCTTATTATTCTTTTTAATAATTTCATAATCAAGGTACCCTAATATTTGATTGGCAGAAGCTCCACCTGAAACATCAAAAATAGCTTTAATATTTTGATCCTTAAATAATTTCATTGACTCATTTGCTCTTTCTTTTCCTATTCCTGCAAAAGGTCATTTTGTCTTATAAATTGTTTTTGCATATCTAAGCTTTAATCCCATATCATTTAATATCTGTTTCAAGAAACTCTGCTTTTAATTTTGCATTTGCTTTCTTTGCCATATCTATAATATTATTTATCATTAGTTAGTTCGTATAAATAAATTTATTATTTTCTAAAAATACAACAACCCCATCTTCATCATTACTTTTTGCTACAAATTTTGCAACAGACTTTAGTTCATCAATCGCATTTTTCATTGCAGCACCTGTTCCACAATTTTTTATCATTTCCATGTCATTATAATCATCTCCAAATGCAATTGTATCCGATATTTCACAGTTTAGATGACTAATAACATATTTAATACTATTCCATTTTGAAACCTCTGAATGCATTATCTGGCACAATGTACCCTTATCTGTAATTACACCTTTACACTCTTTAGGTAAGTTTTTAAGTAACTCTGGGTCTATTGATTCCTTAGTACAAATAATGACTTTAAAGGCTACTGTAAAATCTAGTTCTCTTAAATCCAAAATTTCACAGGGTGCTTTACCAAAATAATCTGAAACATCAAAATTTGAATAAAGTTTATCATTTATTTCAATACAAATATTATTAAGATTATACTTTTTTGCTGCATCCATAATATCTAAGATAGCTTTTTTAGACATCTCCATTTTATATAAAGTATCCTCACCTTTAATTACAAGAGCACCATCATAGCAAATAATAATATCATTCTTTAACTCATGTGGAATATACTTATATATATCTCTTGGAGGTCTTGCTGTAGCAAATATAAGCTGATTTTCTTCATTTTTGCACTTTTTTAAAACATTAATAGAATAATCTGAAATTGTTTTGTCACTTCTTAACAATGTCCCATCAAGATCTGAAATAATAACTTTAGTCATATTTGCCCTTACCTTCCTTCAATTTATTATTTTATTGGCTAAATTATTCTCTTATTTACAACTGAATTCCAATGAGTAAAGGTATTTAGATATTTTGTGATTATTTCATAATAGTTCTCTATTCTATTCCGTTTAGTTTGTAAAAATTCCTTTAAAATTTGTTATAATCTTATACCGTTCTTTATGAACTTCTACAACTCTTACTGACATTAAATTTTTCTCTTTCACCTTTAATATTTTTTGCTTGATTCTTATATAAATTTATACAATCATGATTTTCAATATTTTTAATATTTCTTAGTCACTCCATACTCTTTTTTAATTTTCAATCTATCTTTTATAATTTATATAGTATGTATCATATGGTGCTGTTCCGTCAAAGGTATTTTTATATGAACATATCCACGCTGGAATAAATCCACTTATATATGCAACAGATTGCGATGCTATATTTGATGAAGCAGTTCCATAATAAGGTACAATCCCTCGTTCCATAATCATTTGCCAATTGTTTTCTTACTATTTCTAATATTTTAGATCTATTAAACTCCATAATTTCCCCCTATAATTAACTTTTTAAGTCTTTGTTTTTTGTACTTTCTTACAAATTGCAATACTATCATGTTCTCTGATCCAGCAACTGTTGAAACCCTATGTGAAATTGATATTATTCTTTATCATCCTGGTATCCAATAAGTGAAATTAATCTAGTAGCAAGTGTCTGCCCCCAACTCAGGTAGTCATGTCCACTTTTAAAAAATTCAAAATCAACATGATAGTCTAATGATTCTAATGTCTTCTTAACATTCACTGAATTATTAATCATTGTTTGTTTATTTTCAAGAACGCCTACATTCATGTAAAACTTAAGTGGCAGTTTTGGACTTAATTTTATTTGTACACTCATCCAACAATCAAGTTCACTACCTCTCTTTTCAAGCTCCACTTGATATTGCTTTTTTTATCTGATTTTATAGGCTTATACCAAAATGAACCTGATTTACAAAGTACGTTTCCAAATACATCAGAATGTTTTAGCCCCATATATGTAGCTGTTAATCCTCCGAGGCTCACCCCACCGATTATTGCCTTTTGTGGATCGTCTGATAAGTTATATTTTCCTCTAATCCAAGGAATCATTTCATTTGCTACGGAACTACAAAATAAATCATTACACGATAAATCCTTAGACCTTTTATCTGTTGAATCAATAAAAATTGCTACAATAGGCGGGATTTTTTTATCAGCAATCAAATTATTCAAGACTTGTTCTGCTTTAAGAACATTTATATAATCATATCCATCTGTCAATGTAATAAAACCATAAGGTGATGAATCCTTGCTATAACCAGAGGGTTTATAAACGTTTATAACTCTAGGTTCTATGAAATATGAACTTTCAAATTCATACTTTGTAATAGTTCCTTTTGGGATGTTGATTCTTTCTTCAAGCCAAAAATTTTCGTCTGAGTTAGGCATATTAACATATGGTATTTCCACCTTAAAACTACCAGGTCTATTGAAAATCAGTTTGTTTTTGTTGAATTTATCTGCTCTCATATTTTTGTATCATTCTTTACATCCTATAAGTAGAGAGTCATTAGGAAACACATTGTACGAAAATTTTATGTCATTTCTAATTTTATAAGTTCCATACCATAAATTTGTATCACCAATACGATCAAGGAGATGTTCTTCAATATTCTCATCAGTTAAGGCTGGTAATATTTGTGACATTATAAGCACATTATTAATCGGTTGTTCAGCAAAATAAAATATTGTAACTAATGAATTGTCTGGTTCATCATTTATTGGTTCAATAATTGGATTTCCTTTTTCCTTTAAAAATTCAAGGAATTCATTCAAAGCTTTTTTTTCGTCATTTTGAATATTCAATTTTAATATTTTAATTAATTCCATTTCAAGATTATATTTAATCATAACTGATTGTATACTATTATATATTTGTATACTCTCCTTTCTTAAATTTCTTATTAAATAGAGCTTTTTTATCTTCTTGAATTATGGATTAAAATTATTGTTCATATATTTACGTCTTTTACTTAAAATATTGAATTATTATTATTTTATAACTTCTATCATATATATACTAATTACAATTACTTAGTAACATATTCATAATCTCATAAATCTTCTATTACAAAACCTTCTATTTTATATAGATACTCAGCAGGATTGCCTACTAAGCACCAAAGGAAACATTTAGAATATCCTCGCCTATATAATTCACTTAATACAAATTTAATCATTCATAACAGATTAAATTAATGATTTTAAGCAATTAATTAAAATGTCAGGTCTATCTAAATATACTTCATGATCACTATTTTCTGCGATTATTAATTCACCTTTACTAGACAATTTTGATAGTTCAACTTGTAATTCACGCCATTTGTTTTCATATAAAATGGCTCTTCAATTGGAATGCTTAAATTAATCCAATATTTTTCTGCTACTTTATTATCCCTTGCAATTACTTTTAGTGGAATATTAGGAAATTCCCCCATTTCTTTTATGCTATTGCTGCTTCTTTCCCAATTTTTAAATTCATCTGCCATCATTTTATAAAGTAGAGGGTTACTTAAAAATTCTTCACAATCTACAATTTCATTTTCAGATAGTGTATTTTTATATCCTGATATAATATTTTTACATTGATTTTTAAGTTCTTCCTTTGATTTTTTTGAATTATTAATATTACATTCAATCATTTTATTAATACTTATAAGTGAATCCATTACTGGTATATTAAGATTGTATAATTGCTTAAAATTATAAGAAGTTGAATCTACAAGAACTATCCCATTTATTTTATTAGGGTACATTTTTGCATATTGTTGTACACATAGTCCTCCAAATGAGTGTCCCATTAAAATAAACTTTTCTTTAACTCCTATATTATCTAAGAGACTATTGAGTTCTTCAGAAATATTTTTAGTAGTTCTACATTTATTTGAAGCTTTGCTTTTCCCATAGCCAGCTCTATTATACAAAATTATAGTAAAATCCTCCTTAATATCGTTAATCAAAGCATGCCAATCGTAAAATGAGCCGCCTATCCCTGATTCTATAACAAGTATCTGCTCTCCTTTTCCAGTTATCTTATATTCTAAATCTAATTTTTCCATAATTAGATCTATTCCTTTCACTTAATAAATTTTATTTTATAATTAAGTTATATGTATATCAGAATAATATCCTCACAAAATCTACAGCTACTCATCTTGTATAAAAATCAGATTATCATAACCTGTCCAGCAATTTTACTCTTTAATTTATAGAAGTATTTAGATAAGGATTTTCTATTTTTTCAATAACTTCATTTTAGAATACTTAAAAAATTCTTTTTTATAAATAAAAAAATATAATTTTACATTATTACCTTATTTTATTATTTATTTAATAAATTACAATAAGTCATTTGCCATTTTTCGAAAAATTTCAACAATTTAATTCAACATAAATTATTTATTTTTAATATAGAATTATTTGATATGTCATGTAGACTATTCACATCTCTTCATGCTCTATAATACTTATCTATTTAACATCAATATTTATAGACTTATTATCAACTTTTATGTTGTTGTATGTTTTAAAACAAAAGCTTAGATGAAAAGAAATCTTTCTTTTCATCTAAGCTCTATTTTTATATTAAATTATAAAAAATAAAAGAATAATTGTTATAAACTCCTGCATCTAATCAAATATTTTTTCTTTAAGTATTCGATAGAAAGGTTTCTTATTTACATGATTATTAGTTATTAAAGGCTCACATAATAATTGTTCTTTTTCATCACTTATGACTATTGACCCTACCATTTCATCTTTATTAACTGGTGCTTTTAAGGTATTAGGAGCTTTTATTTCTACTTTTAATTCTTCATCTTTTTTTGTAAGCATGTTTATATCCTTATCTACAGACAATTCTAAAGGTTCTTTTCCATCTTGAGTATCTATTTCCTTAACTAACTCACCCTTTGAAAATAGTTTTTTATATTCATAATTTTCTTTAACATAATTAAATATTTTTTTAGTTTCTTCCCATCTTGGAGTACAATTTAAAGTCACTATTATAATGTCTCCTCCATTCATATTTATTGAAGATACTAAACATTTTCCAGCTTTTCCTGTATACCCTGTTTTTACTCCATTAGCATTTGGCATCTGATATAGTAATTTATTTATGTTTTGATAATCTCTTGTAAAATTATATTGCTCTTTAGAAATGGATTTAGAAGAAACTATTTCTTCAAATTTAGGAATTTCTTTTGCCTTTTTAGTAGCTATTGCTAAATCGTAGGCTGTAGAATAATGATACATGCTGTCTAATCCATGAGGAGATTCAAAATGGGAATTTATTAATCCAATCTCTAAGCAATGTTCATTCATTAGCTTACAAAATTCTTCTACAGATCCTGAAATTCCTTCTGCTATAGCAATGGCCGCATCATTACCAGATTTAAACATAAGTCCATATAATAATTCATGAAGTGTTATTTTTTCATTTTCCTTATAACCAACAGTTGATCCTCTTATGCTGGCAGCATTTTTTGATATAACAAACTCTTCATCTAAAATTCCATAGTTTAGAGCTACTAAAGCTGTGATTATTTTAGTAGTACTAGCTATAGCTATTGAAGAATATGCATTTTTTTCATAAACTACCCTACCGCTATTACCATCTATAGCTATTGCACTTCCTGCATTTACATTTAATTCTTTACCATAACAGGTATAAAACATTGATGAACTTATGATTAATGCTGTTAAAATCATTGAAATAAATCTTAAATAGAACTTTCTCATTGTATCACCTCGATTAAATAATTAATTACCATATTAAGTCTAATTATGAATAACTTTCCCCATTGTGGCTAGAATATTAACAATAGACTGGAGGATAATTTATGAAAATTTTTTTTATACTATTATTGATTTTTGCAATGATATTATTATTACCTATTCCTCTAAAAATAAAACTTATTTATTTAAACAAAAATTTTCAATTATGGATTTATAATAAGCAATTTAATTTAGATAAAAAAGAGGACAGGGCTAAAATTAAGAAAGTAAATAAAAAGCTTAAATATAAGGATAAAATTCACAGTAAAAAGCTTAATATTAATCATTATAGAAGAATGCTAAGTAATTTAAGAAGAAATAAATATAAAATTACTATTAAACTATATACTAAAATAAATTATTCTTTTGAAGATGCTGCAGCAACTGCTATAATCTATGGTTTTCTTCATCAAGCTTCTTCTCTTACTTATGGAATCTTAAATCACTTTTTTTATGTTAAAGATTTTAATACTGAAATAAAGGCTGAATATAATAAGTCTTATATAAACTTAGAAATAAAAGGTATAGTTTTGTTTAATTTTGCAAAACTTATATATATCTACTATATAATCAATAAAAGTATTAAAGATGAAAATACATTACATCAATGTAAAAAACTACAAATTAAGGAGGAAACATAGATGGAAAATCATCCAATAGAAAATTTAATGAAAAGTACAATGGAAAACATAAAAGACATGATTGATGTCAATACTGTAGTAGGTGAGCCAGTAACGGCTTATGATGGTACAGTTATAATTCCTATATCAAGGGTATGCTTTGGATTTGGTTGTGGAGGCACAGAATTTGAAAGTGTAAGAAATAGCACTTCACCTCAACATCCTTTTGGAGGAGGATCTGGTGCAGGAGTAACAATTAAACCTGTTGGATTTTTAGTAGTTAAAGGTGACTCTATTAGATTGCTATCTGTTGATCACCACAATACTTATGATAAAATAATTGATACTGTTCCTCAATTATTTGATATGGTTAAAGACCTATTTAAAAATGATAGCGAAGGTAATGAAAATACTTCACAACAACATCAACCTCCTCAACCACCTCAACAGCCTTAATCCTAACTCTAACAATGATAAAATATAAGAACCATGTTTCCATGGTTCTTTTTACTCTTCATCTTCAAAACTATCTAGACTTGGAATTTCCTCTATGTTTCCAAAATCAAAATGTTTTAGAAACTCATCAGTAGTAGCATATAAATTAGGTCTTCCTACAACCTCTTTTTTTCCTGTTTCTTTAATTAGATTTTTTTCTATAAGAGTATAAATTGCTCTATCGCTTTTGACTCCCCTAATCTCTTCAATTTCTACTCTCGTAATTGGCTGTTTATAAGCAATTATGGCTAAAGTTTCTAAAGCTGCTTGAGATAAAGATTGTCTTACATTAGTCTTCAGTAATTTTTGAATATAATCAGAGTTTTGAGGCTTAGTTACAAATTGATATTCCTTATTGTTTTTTATTATTTTAATTCCTCTTACTTCTTCTTCTCTATATAATTTCATTAATTCTTTCATTAGCTTTTCTGTATAATCTACAGAACACTCTATTATAGATGCTATAGTATTTACACTTAATGGATCTCCACTAACATAAAGCAATGATTCTATAATGGAATAATACACTTTTTTATGAGACACTTCTTCTATTTCTAATTGATTATTATCATATTTACTCACTATCCTCTATCCTTTCTATGTATATATCATAAAAATTTTTTTCCTGTATAACCTTCACCGTTTTTAACTTTATCAATTCCAACAGTGCTAAAAAAGTAACAATAACTTCAGTTTTGCTTTCATATTTACGAATAAGTTTTGTAAAATAAAGTTTTGAAGAAGAGGATGTTAAACTTTTTAACTCTTCCATCTTATCTTCAATTTTAAAAGTTTCTATTTGAATCTTATCTTGGAAATTTGAGCCTATATTCATCTTGTTCACATAATTATTTATTAGTTCATTATATAAATTATATAAATCCAACATTGTTACATTTTTAAGTAAATCTAATGGATTTTCTTTTTTACTGTTTTTTTCTTCAATTATCTCTGGTTTTTTGCTAAATACCGCCCCTGTTTCCCTTTGTTTAGATGCTAAAAACTCAGAAGCTAATTTATATTTTTTATATTGAACTAACTTTTCAATAAGTTCCTTAGCTGCATCTTCTTCATTTTCACTTTCTTCAACTTTAGGCTTAGGTAATAAAAGCTTTGACTTAATTTCAATAAGTGTAGCAGCAATAACAATAAACTCTGAAGTTATTTCTAAATCCATTTCCTTCATATCATTTAAATATTGTAAATACTGGTTCGTTATTTCCATTATTTTTACATCATAAATATCCATTTCATTCTTTTTAATTAAATGTAACAATAGATCAAAAGGACCTTCAAAGTTAGTTATTTTAATACTTAATGCCATAAGAATACTCCTTTTTTATATTAGGCATCTTTTAAAGGTAACTAGTCATCATGTTAAGTTTTGCATATCATATATCATCAAAAGCCAATGATATTATCTCTATTAGTAGAACCTGCTTTCTCATATGATAAAAAATATTTCTTTCATTTTAACTAATTATTTTATTACAGTGCCTTAAGTTATACTTTATTATTCAGTTTAAACTACTGTGTTCTATGTACTATATTAATTAAAAAAATTTATTATTTTTAATAAGGCAATTGAAAAATTCTCAGGCTTCGCTGAGAATTCACTGCAAGAGTATATTGAGTAGTATTATTAATCCTCAATTATATAAAAACACATTAATTTCTAAAATAATTTCTCTCTAGTATTATAGCATCTTTATAGTTAAAATTCATTATTAAAGTAAAAATCCTAGGCATAATGCCTAGGATTTCACTTTAATATTTTTTATAAAACAACTGATTATTGTACAGTATCTTTTATTAATTATTTTACATGTCTTAAATTGCTTTATCAAACAAATCAGAAATACTATTTTTAATATTTTTAAAGAATTCAGATTGTTTTGCTTCTCTATCACTATATAACTCTACTTTTCCTAATAACTTATCCCCTACATAGATCTCACAATAACCTACAATGTCACCTTCTTTATAGTGCTTTCTTGTGGTATCTATAGTAGTTTTTTTCACTATTTCTTCTTCACTATTTTTCTCCATTGTTACTTTTAAATTGTCTTTAGCTTTGGCTATAAAGAAGTTATCTCCTTTTTTATTTAGAGCTACTCTTTCGATTTCTTCATCTTTTCTAACTGCATCTTTGCTTTCAAATTTGGCAAATCCATAGGTCATAAGTTTACTTGCATCTGCATTTCTTATTTTATAAGTTGGAGAACCCATAATAATAGCAAGCATTCTTACATTATTTCTTACAGATGTTGCGGAAATACAATACTTTGCTTCCTCTGTAAATCCTGTTTTCAGTCCATCACAGCCTTCATAGAATCTTACTAATTTATTATGGTTTACTAATTCTATTGGACTTTTACGACCTTCACTTATAGTTTCCATATAGATTGAGGAATACTTTAATATGGTAGGATGCTTTAATAATTCCATAGACATAATAGCAATATCATTTGCTGTAGTTAAATGTCCATCAGCACTTAGTCCTGTGCAGTTTCTAAAAGTTGTATTTTTCATTCCTAATTCTTGTGCTCTTTTATTCATCATTTCAACGAAAGCTTCCTCTGTACCACCTACTTGTTCTGCCATTGCTACTGCAGCATCATTTCCAGAAGCAATAGCTATACCTTTTAATATTTCTTCAACAGTCCTAACTTCACCTTCATCGAGTATCATGCTGCTTCCACCCATAGATTTTACTTTAGCACTACAAACAATCTTATCATCTAATTTGAGTTTACCAGAATCTATAGCCTCCATTGCTAATAACATAGTCATGATTTTGGTAACAGATGCTGGTGCAAATTTCTCATTAGGATTTTTTTCAAAAATCACCTTACCACTAGAAGGCTCGATTAATAATGCTGATTTAGCATCAACCTCTACAGCATTTGTAGTTGCTTCTTTATTTATTTTATCCTCAGCTTTTACTGGAATAACTAAGAACTGGCTTAATAATATAAAACTTAATAATAAGCTCAATAGAGTTTTTTTATTTTTTTTCATTGTTATCCTCCTTAAGTAAAAATTATCTAAGCTTATTTTTACCTAAAATAAGAATATTATCACAGAATCTATTAAAATTTATATAATGTAAAAAAATACTATACAGAGTTAATATATTTTGTGAAAATTTACATTGATTAAAATTGTTATCTATGTACTGTAAAAATTATCAATTTAATTACTATGTGTATTTAATAAATATACTTCTCTTTGTTAAATCTCTAATATAGCCTTAAATTACATAATAAATTTTCACCTTTTATTTTATCTAAGCTTATTTTTATAAAAATAAAGCTTTCTGCACAACACAGAAAGCTTTTTATCTATTTTATTACATCATATATTAATGGTATATTATCTTCATAATTTGGAGATATAACATAATTACTAATCACTCCAGCTTTAGCTCTTTCTATATTACTTTCATCATTGGAATGAATATATGCTAAAACTTCATTTTCTTCAACTTTATCTCCTCTTTTTTTATTTAAAACAATTCCTACAGCTAAATCTATTATTGACTCTTTAGTTGCTCTGCCTGCACCAAGTTCCATAGCAACTATTCCTAATTTTTCAGCATGTATTTTTTCAATAACTCCAGCTTTAGGACTTAAAACTGGTATTACATATTTTGCTTTAGGAAGTTTTGAAACATGATCAATTACAGATTCATCTCCACCTTGAGCTTTAACAAATTCCTTAAATTTTTCTAAAGCTTTACCATTTTTTATTACTTCCTTAAGCATTTCTCTTGCTTCATTTTCATCTTTAGCTTTTTCTGCTAAAACTACCATATGGCTCCCTAATGTTAAGCATAATTCTTCTAAATCTTTAGGACCATTGCCTTTAAGTGTATTTATGGCTTCTTCAACCTCTAATGCATTTCCTATTGCTAAACCTAGTGGTTGATCCATATCTGATAATACTGCTATAGTATTTCTATTAACAGACCTTCCTATTTTAACCATCTCAGTTCCTAATTCACGGGCATTTTCTACTGTTTTCATAAAGGCACCTTCTCCAACCTTTACATCTAAAACAATACACTCTGCTCCAGAAGCTATTTTTTTGCTCATTATACTAGATGCAATTAACGAAACATTGTCTACTGTAGCAGTAACGTCTCTTAGTGCATATAATTTCTTATCTGCTGGTGCTAAATCAGCAGTTTGACCACCTACAGCAATTTTAATGTTATTAACATTATTTATAAATTGTTCTTCACTCATAGCCACTGAAAAGTTTTTGAAAGTCTCAAGTTTATCTATTGTACCACCAGTATGACCTAGACCTCTTCCTGACATTTTAGCTACTGGAATATCAAGTGCTGCAACCATAGGTGCAAGTATTAATGTAGTTGTATCTCCTACTCCACCAGTACTATGTTTATCAACCTTAATTCCTCTTATAGGACTCAAATCTATAATATCTCCTGAATTAACCATAGCCATAGTTAAATCAGCAGTTTCTCTTGCATTCATTTTTTGAAAATATATTGCCATAAGCATAGCTGACATTTGATAATCTGGTATTATTCCCTTAGTATAGTTTTCTACTATAAAATTTATTTCTTCAGTACTTAACTCTTCATTATTTCTCTTTTTTAATATTAAATCGTACATTCTCATAGTATATTATTTCTATCGTGCACAATAAAAGTTTATGCCAATAAAAATATTCCACCTCCTTAAGTTACATATTCTTTATTATTTCCTTTACTAAGGATATAAATTTGCTCATTGCTCTATTTGCTGTTTCAACTACCTTTGAATGATCTAATGGTTCCAAATCCTCTGCTATTGCCATGTCAGTAATGCAAGATATTCCTAAAACTTTCATAGCCATATGATTAGCCACAATAACTTCTGGTACTGTTGACATTCCTACTGCATCTCCGCCCACTTTTCTTAGCATCCTGAGCTCGTATGGTGTTTCATAAGTAGGACCTGTTACAGGGCAATATATTCCTTCCTGCAACTTTATATTTAATGTATTTGCTGCATTCTTAGCAATACTTCTTAATTCTTTATCATAAGCATTAGACATGTCTGGGAATCTTGGTCCTAGTTCTTTATAGTTTTTACCTATTAGTGGATTATCCCCCATCATATTAATATGATCATTAATAAGCATTAAGTCCCCAGCCTCAAATTCTGGATTCATACCTCCGGCAGCATTAGTAATAATTATCTTATCAATTCCTAAAGACTTTATTACTCTTACTGGGAAAGTTACAGTCTCCATAGAATATCCTTCATAATAATGAAATCTACCATTCATTGCAAGAATACGTTTTCCCATTAAATCCCCAATTATCATTTCCCCTGCATGTCCTTTTACAGTAGACTCAGGAAATCCTGGAATATCTTTATATTTAATTATAGTAGTATTAGTTATGTCCTTTACTATTCCACCTAGACCACTTCCAAGTACTATAGCTAAGTCAATTTTCCTATTTTCTTTATTTAAAATATATTCTCTAGCCCCATTAATTTTTTCTAATAATTCCATATTTCCCTCCAAAGTTTTTTAGTTAAGCATTTCCTTTAATGTTTAAAAGGAAGTGCTTAACTAATATAAATTACATTCTTGCTACTATTTCTTTTACTAATTTAATAAATTGTGACTTTACTTTAGTGGAAGTTTCTATTACTTCATTATGATTTAATGGCTGATCTAATATTCCTGCTGCCATGTTTGTTATGCATGAGATTCCTAAAGTTTTTATTCCACAATGTCTAGCTGCAATAACTTCTGGAACTGTTGACATTCCTACTGCATCTGCACCTAAAATTCTAGCCATTCTCACTTCTGATGGAGTTTCATAAGTTGGGCCTGAGAACATCATGTATACGCCTTCTTGTAACTTTAAGTTTAGGTCACTACTAACTTCATGTGCTAGCTTAATATAATCTTTTGAGTATGCTTCGGACATATCTGGAAATCTTGGTCCAATCTTATCATCATTTTTTCCAATTAACGGACTATTTCCACAGAAATTAATATGATCATTAATAAGCATTAAATCTCCTGGTACAAATGAAGTATTTACTCCACCAGCAGCATTTGTAACTATTAATGATTCAACTCCTAAATTTTTCATTATGTATATAGGTAATGCTAAAGTGCTTATATCATATCCTTCATAATAATGAAATCTACCTTGCATCATTATAACATTTTTACCATTAAGTTTTCCAACCACAAATTGTCCTGCATGGCCTTGTACTGTAGATACTGGTAAATTAGGTACTTCAGAGTATTTTATTACAGTTCTTTCCTCTACCGTATCCGCCATATCTCCAAGTCCTGAACCTAATATTACTCCAATTTCAGGCTGAAAATTTAATTTACTTTTAATGTAGTCCACACTTTCCATAACTATTTTAATATCCATATTAATTCCTCCTAATTCACTAATAAATCTTTAAAGCTTTCACCTTTAAGCTGATTTTCTATATTTAATAAATCAAGTACAGTTTTTCCTATATCACAAAAACTTTTTCTTGTACCTAAATTTACATTTTGCTTTATTTGTCTGCCATAAACTAATACTGGTATATATTCTCTTGAATGGTCTGTACCCTCAGTAGTAGGATCACATCCATGGTCAGCTGTTATTATAAGCACATCATCTTCGCCTAAGCTTGCTAGTATTTCTGGTAATCTATTATCAAACTCCATTAATGCCTCAGCATAACCTTCTACATCATTTCTATGACCGTATTTCATATCAAAATCAACTAGATTTGTGAATATTAACCCACAATCCTCAGTTTTCATATAATCTATAGTTTTATCTACACCGTCCATATTATCTTTTATATGAACTGAATGTGTAACACCTCTTTTATTAAATATATCCTCTATTTTACCTACAGCCATTACACTTTTGTTATTTTCTTTAATATAGTCTAGAATGGTTTTATCAAATGGGTCTAATGCATAATCGTGTCTATTAGAAGTTCTTTTAAATTCGCCTTTTTTATTTCCTAAAAATGGTCTTGCTATAACTCTTCCCACCATTTTATCATCTACAAGCATTTCTCTTGCAATTTTACACATATTATAAAGCTCTTGTAATGGAATTATTTCTTCATGTGCTGCAATTTGAAACACACTATCTGCTGAAGTATAAACTATAGGGTATCCTGTTTGAATATGCTCTTCTCCAAGTTCCTCAATAATTGCTGTACCTGAAGCAACTTTATTTCCTAACACTTTTCTTCCAATTCTACTTTCAAATTCTTCTATAATATCTTTAGGAAAGCCTTTAGGGTAAGTTTTCAATGGTTTTTCTAATACAACACCGCTTAATTCCCAATGCCCTGTAATTGTATCTTTACCTTTAGAAAGTTCTATGCATCTACCGTAAACACCTTCCACATTATTACAAGTTTTTATATTCTTTATTTCATCTATATGTCCTAATCCTAATTTCTCCATGTTAGGTAATGAAAATTTATTTATAGATTTGGCTATATTACCTAAGGTATTGCTTCCTTCATCACCATATTCCTTTGCATCAGGAAGTTCTCCTATACCAACACTATCTAGTACTATAAGTACAACTTTTTTTGTCATCTAATCCTAACTCCTTTCAGTTTATCAATATTACTATGCTCTAGGATGAGATTTTCTATAAATCTCTTCAATCTTATTTTTTCTAGAAATAAATGAGTAAATTTGGGTAGCACTCATATTATTATGACCTAATAACTCCTGAACAGATTTAATATCTGCGCCATTTTGTAATAAATGAACTGCAAAGGAATGTCTCAAAGTATAAGAATTCATATATTTATTTATATTTGCTTCTTTAGAGTAATATTTAATTATCTTCCAAAAACCTTGTCTACTCATCTTATTACCTTTAATATTTAAAAATAGTAAATCAAAGTTATATTTATTAAATTGATCACGTACTTCTAAATATTCGCTAAGATATTTACATGCTGTTCTGCCTAAAGGAATTATTCGTTCATCTCCATCTTTGCTCCTAATCTTAATATAAAGAAGTTTTAAATTTATATCATAGATTGTTAAACTTAATAATTCACTTACTTTTATCCCAGTAGCATACATAACCTCTAACATAGCTTTATCTCTTATACCTTTAGCTGTAGATAAATCTGGTTGTAATAAAAACTTATCTACTTCTTCTACTGTTAGAATTTTAGGTATTTCTTTTTTATTTTTAGGAAGTTCATAGGCTAAAGTTGGGTCTTCATCTACTATTTTATTTATAAGTAAGTATTTATAAAAATTTCTTATTGAAATAATATTACGAATAACTGAAGTATTAGCTTTACCTTCCTTTTGTAACTTTTGTGCATAAAGAATGATTACATCAGTAGCTATAGTATTTAGCTCTTCATCTCTACTCTTTAAAAAATCAATGAAATTGGTTAAATCTCTTTTATATGCATCAATTGTATTATAAGATAAATTTTTAAACTGTAAATGCTCAATATATTTTTTTAATAATTCATTCATATAAAACTCCATAAAATCTAAAAATTTATAAAAAGTTTAAAGATATGAATGTAATTATATAACAGCTCACGTTGTTTATCAATAGATTTACAAACTAAAATACTATTTTCGTATATTGTTGTTCCTTTAGTTATCAAATGAAGTGTATAATCTAATATATTTGGTAATATTATCCCCATAAAAATTATGATGATTAAAGTTCTAAGGTACAATATCAGAAAATCCCTTAATTCTTTATTCATAAAATGATACCTCTATATTTATAACATTAACTTAATTAGAAAAGGACTTATAAAAGTTTCAAAAAGTATGCCTATGAAAGTAATTAATCCACAAAATAGAAGAGTGATTGAATACTCTAAAGTATTTGATTTTAAATCTATATTCTTATAGTAAACTTTGTTCTTAATTTTAGAAAAAGAATATTTAATTCCTAAAACTGATGCGAAGATAATACATGGAACATAAATAAAATTTTGTGGAAGAACTCCGAAAAAGGATAATAAAGCTCCTTTATTACTTAATTTTGATATAAAAAAGCTAAAAGTAAAACCTATTGTAAATCCTTTAAAAATATTTAGTATCAATATTATTGGAATACCTATAGCTGTTAATCCTAAACCCCAATACGCAAAGATGATAAATATATTATTTTTCACACCTTGAAAGAATATTGATTTATAGCTTGTACTTTTTATTGAATAACTATCAGATATTACTGTTATATAATTTACAATTGAATCTTTTTCTACAGTTGTTAGCTTTTTAACTCCATATATACCTAGAACAATACCTATACAAAGACAAAGTATTGCAATAAAATATAAGATTAAATCTTCATCTAATTGTCTATTAATTCCTTCTGATAAAGTTCTTAAAGACATTCTAACTCCTCCTTAACTACATAAAGTTAATTAATATTTATGTATTAAGATAAAGTTATATGCCATTAAAATAATTATAAGAAGCTTAATGCAGCGATAGTCTTACCGTCAATTATTTCTCCATTCTTAATCATCTCTTTTATTTTTTCTATTTTATATTCATGGAGATTTATAAACTCATCTTCATCTCCACCTATATTTCCTTCATATAGATTTATGGCTTTAAATATGTGAATATACTCATCACTAAAGCCTGGTGTAGTTGCTATTTTCCCTAAATATTCCAATTTTTTTGACTTATATCCTGTTTCTTCTTCTAATTCTCTAATAGCACATAATTCTGGATTTTCTCCAATTTCTAATTTACCCGCTGGTATTTCTAATATTGACATATTTAATGGTTTTCTAAATTGTTCTACTAATATTAAAGTATCTTTATCTTTAAAAGCTAGTATAGCCACTGCTCCAGGATGTTCTATAATTTCTCTTTTACTAGTCTTACCATTGGGAAGTTCTACATCTTCTATTTTCAAATTTAAGATTTTTCCTTTATATATATATTCTTTATTAATGGTTTTCTCATAAAGCTTCATAAAATACCTCCTAAAAAGTTCAAACCTATGTAATATTTAATGATATACATAGGCTAATAAATAAATTTATTTCTAGTTCAAACTTACTATATTTAAATTACTGAATATATCTTTAAAGTCTCTTTATTAATTAGCCTAAAAATTCCAGTTTATTGACTTTATTATATAATACTTTCTCCAAAAAAATCAATGACAAATAAAAAATATCTAAATTAAATTAAATATTTTTTAAAACAGGACTTCAAGCAAGAAACAAAATAATTATTTATCTTGATTAGATAGTTTATTGCTAATTTCATTACTTATTTTAGTCATTTCTTTTGTATTTTTAATCATGTCCTTAAGTATAGATTTCATTGTAAACTTATTAGCCTCTCTAATGGATATTTCAAACTCTTTATATAATTCATCTTTCTCATTTAAAAGTTTAAGAAAATTATCATATTCTTCTTGCAATTCTTTTGATGACTTTAAATTTTCATATTTCTTTATATTTTCTTCTTCTCTTATTAAATTATCTAACTCATCAGCAATTTTTTTTTATTATAGAAGAAGTTAAACTAGAGATTTTTTCAAAATAATCAATGATATTTAGTTCTAGTTTATTATTTTCTATACTAAGATTTTCATATTGTTCTTTAAATTCTTTTGAATTGCAACCAACTAATGTTATACATAAAAAAATAATACAGTTACCAATAATAGCCATATTTTTCCTTCCAATTTCTTTCATTAAAAACTGTTTTTATATATAAAATCCCTTCTGCTAATTACTGTTAGTTAATTATTGTATAATTGCAATATTCTATAAAAATAGATTTGATCCTCTTAATTTTTATAATATAAGACAATGTTTTATTTCCACAGTTTTAAACTCCTATAAAATACCTATGCTTATTAAATTAACTCTATATTCTTATATCTAAGGTATTTTTATTTTAATAGTCAATTCTTTTTGTATAATTTAAAAATTTTATATAATTATGAATAATTGTTACAGAATTTTTAAAAGATCTTTTCTAGAACATTTTTAAGTGTAAATTATATCCTTTAATCTAGGCAAAAAAAGAAAACCTCTTATTAATTGAAGTCTCTAATCAATCAATAAGAGGTTTTCCCAAAATATATCCTTTTAATCAACTTAATAAAAAATATAAGTTGATGTATAGCCATAACATTTTTATATATACAATTTTTCTAATTTTAGTAATGTCGACCTTTTATATTATATTATCCCACCCTATTTTTTAGTCTTAACTTATCTGCAACCATTGCAATAAATTCTGAATTTGTAGGTTTACCTTTATCATTATGAATGGTATATCCGAATAATTTATTTATGGTATCTACTTGAGTAATACCAACGGTTTGGTAACTTTAAACCTTTATATTATTTGTAAATTTCTAAAAACACATACCAATAAATTTTTCATTCATTTATAGGACTATTTTAAATTACTTTATACGCATATTATACGTCTATTATTTAAAAGAATCAAACATTATTTAAAAAATCCCTACATATTATATATAGCTTTATTCGACACTTTATTTTATAGTATCCACATTGATGGATAAAGAATATTTGTATTTTAGCACTAAAATCATATTCATATATACTAATAAAATATAAATCTACTTCCTGCGATTGCAGGAACAATACTCTTCTAACGAAAACAGTACGTATTAATATATTTAAAATAAAAAAAGGATTACTAGATACAATTTCTAATAACCCTTTTATAGCTTTAATATATTATTTTCTATCTATATATAAACACTAAAAAGTTAATCTTCATTTTATCCCTATCTAGTCTCTTTCTTTAAAACTAGCAGCAGATGTTATTTTTACTTTTATAAAACCATAATTTTTAACTAAATAATCCGCAACTTCAACATCATATCTACATCCATTATTTAAAGCTGTTTCAACTAGCTTCCATAGCTCTTCTTCATTATATTCTATATTACTGGCTACAGTAGTGTAATCATAAGTATCATATTCTTCATCATTATTATCGTCCTCTGCAAGTAAATATGAATTTATATAATAGAAATACATATTGGATTCCCCCTATTAAAGTTTAATTATACCATTTATTATTTTACATTATTAAACAAATAATTTCAATTCTTTAAGTCAATACAATTTAAACTTTTTAGCAAATAAAAAAGAAACTGTAATCTATTTACACAAGGTTATAGTTTTAAAATATATAGTTTAATTCGTGAAGTCACCCTTGTTACTATTAGGGTGATTCTTTAGTTTTATAAGAATTATTCTATTAAATAATAGAAGCAAAACATTTTAGTTTTGCTCCATATTATTTATATAATTAAATTAATAAAAAACTTTATTGTATATATATTCTGATGTAGTTTTATTATTTATACAAGTTATTTCTATTGCATTTGAACTCCATTGAGAAACACCTTTCAAAGTTCCATAAGGACTCTTACAACTAGTTATACGAACCTTTTGTCCTCTGGATGTGTAACTAATAATTTGATCCCCTACTGATTTATTTGCGAGAGCAGAAAACATAGTTGCTGCCGAATAGATTGCCCCAACGTAAAATTTAGCTGCACCAAGTGCAATACTAAGACATCCGTTAGCAATTATTGACATAGTACTTCCAGATACTAGATTATAAGCAAACTTTGCTCCAGTATTAGAGTCTAAATAATAAGTATCAGTTTGTTGACTATATCCAGTTGTGTTTAATCTTCTTTGCACAAATGCATTAGTTTTTCCAGAAGGAAGTATTTCCAATGCTTGAGGTCCTGAACCGTCATAACCAGGATCGATTACATAATTAGGCATTCCATCGTTTAAATTATCATTTGAATTATCGTTTAAAATTAATTCGTCTATTTCTTCATTGGGCGTAAAAAAATATTTGGTACCTTCGATAATTATACTATTATCAGAATCCAAATCACCAATAGTAACTTCTTCACCACCTACATACATAATAACAGTTTCATCCGGTAAATCATCAAATAAAATAGGTGAATCTTTAGTGTCTGCGTAAGCGATTGAAGAAGTTACAGACATAGTTAAAATAATACTTAGAATAGCAGATATTTTTCTTAAATACTTTTTCATAATTCTCCCCCTTTTTAATAACTAAACTATTCACTTAATCATTATAACTTTTATTTATAAAAAAGTAAATATATAGAATATAAATGTAAGTTTATGTTATAATGTAATTATACTAGTTGGAGGTGAGTTTATGAAACTCAGTTGTGAAAAATGTAATAAAGTTTTTAAGTACAAAAACTTTTAAATGCAGTAATCTCTAGTGAGAAATTAACATGCCAAAATTGTGGTGCTACATACAAAATTAAGACTCAATATAGAATATTAATTGCTTTCTTAATATCATTACCAATATTTTTTGTGCCTTTTTTAGGTTCACAGTCCACATATTTCTTTTTATTTTTAGCTTATATATTATATATTATATTTATAGCATTATTAAGCCCTATATTTGTAAAATTAAAAGAGAAATAAGGATATAACAACATTTATTTTTCTAAATCACCCTACTAACAACAAGGGTGATTTCTTAATTTTTGTATAAAGGGTTTTATCTTAATAGAATTAGTAGCAATAATTATTTATTATTACTAGCTATATTAAATATTATTTTAGTTTTATTGAATTTTTCCATATCCTTGCTTCAATAATATTTATTCCTTTATTATATATTTATAATATCGTAACTTTGCTTTCATAAACTAAAAAAAGATAGCTCCTAACCTAAACAAGTCAAGAGCTACCTTTCTCTACAATATATCTATATAATCACCATGTACATATCCACCATGTACACCGTAATAAATATGTATCCAATCTTCTTCTTTTATGTATAATTTGACTTTTTCTCCATGCTTTAAAACACCTAATATTTTACTATTAGTGGATTTACCTTCCCTTACATTTAAACCATCCTTTGCAGTTACTATGCCAGTTTTTCCATCTAAAGAATACCAATTACTATTATCATCATTAGATATAACTTTACCTATAATTCCCTCTACAATTGCATTAGCCATTTTTTCTGCATCATATTTATTCATATCTTCTTTACTATCACAAAAACAACATTCTATTAACATTGCTTTAGCTTTTGTATTTCTTATTACATATAAATTACTACCATCTTTGATTCCTCTATTTACATAACCAAGCCCTACTAAATTATTCAATACTCTAGCAGCTTCTGTCAATTGTTCTCCGCTCCATGTAAATACTTCTGTTCCATGTGCCTGTCCGTTAAAACAATTAAAATGTATGCTAACGAATAAATCCACATTGTTGTTATTGGCTTGATTTACTCTATAACTTAAACTTTCTTCTAAACTATTAGAATTATCTATAGTACAATTTATAACATTATGACCTAATGCTTTTAATTTACTTATAACTTTATTTCCTACTTCTCTAGTTAATACAGATTCTGCTTTTATTCCTGCTGCTCCATAATCAGCACCACTAAGAGTATGTCCGCAATCTATAGCAATTTTCAAGTTTATCACATCCTTAATTGATTTTATTTTTTATATCTTGTACGTCTTTTTTTACATCCTCAATAACATTTAATTTTGTTGCTAAATCTTGTATAATTGATTGGTTTTTATCTATAGTAGCATTTAATCTATTTTCTCTTTCTTGTGTAGTTTTAAGAACATAAATTAATAAGAATACAAATAATGCGTATCCTAACCCTTGACTAATTGCTACTTTTACTATTTCTTGTTCCATATTCTCACCTCTTGTTTTAGTTTACTTTAAATTGAATAATCATAATTATGATTATGTAATCTAATTTAAGTTCTTATCGTAAAAATAGGCAAAATAAAAAGACCTTATGGTCCATTATCTTGCCTTTAAAACATTTATTTAGTTTTATGTCGTATTATATTATTCCTAATTGTTTATTTACTTCTTTATTTGTTCTGTTTGAAGCTTCTAATATTTTTCTATAAAGTAAATTACCAGTGTATCCTTGCTTTAAATATTTATTTTCATAATACTCAAATGGTAAATTAGAATTATTAATATCTAAATATGCTGCTAACTTTCTATCTTCCATTAATTTTCTAGCTTGCATTCTATATTTGTTTCTTAATAAATGAGCCTCTATAGCTTGCTCTTTTATTGCTAATGATTTATCTATTTTATTAACAATGTTTTTATCATGGTAAATATACCATTCTCTTACTTTTAGATTACTTAGTTTCCCAATTAAATTTTCATATTCTTCAAAATTAATATCTGTTCTAACCTCTTAAACCCTTCTTTACTAATATTTGCATCATTTATACAGTATAGACGATATATGAAAATTTGTCAATCTAAAATCAAAAATGTAATTTTTATACATACTACCAACAATCTCTTTAGCTATTGTACCATCCATTATGATGAACTTTCGCATCGCAATTATTATACAGCTTTTGTATAAAATTTAAAACAAAAGAAAATTAAATAAAAAAAGCCTGTTATAGTCCTTCTCTCTACCCCAATTCTTACATAATCTTTCCTAATATAATATAAGTTCCTGCAACCTTTTGTAATAATACTCTATCTCCTACTTTTGGTGTATAACTGGAGATATATTGATAACTTTTAAGACTTGGAGTGTCCTCGCCGTCAAATTGTATCTTGGGTCTACCGCCTGTATAGCCTTTATCTATTTTGCCTAGTTTATAATCGTTCATTTTATTTTGGGGTCTGTCCATTAAATCTTCTATTCTAATTACTTCACTCATATATAGATAACCCTCCTACATGTATGCTCCATATTGCCGCTTCCAATATTTATTCTCCAATTTATTTCTGTAAATTTGCTATTTATACCCATGTTTTTATGATCTATGAATAACAAGTCTAAATAGCTATGATGTGGCATTATAGCAGTGTTAAATCTAAACTCCCCATACACTTGACTAGCTTCATATGCAATTCTTTTTGTATACGCATCTAGGGTAATTGGGTCTGCAATATCATTAACGGTTCTATAATCTGTTATAACTCTTCCTCTGTTTGGTATAGAGATTGGTGAGGTAACGGATACATTTTCATATTTAGAAATTATTGCTTCTTTTTCGGGGTTACTTGCAACTACAACCCATTTATTAGGTACAGAAAATAAGTCTAGTTCCTCTATACTTCCATTTTCGATTATACTTAATTGATTATCTCTATAAGTGTAATCCGCTTCTCTTTCACTTGGAATTAAATATTTATCCGCTCGAAAAACACCAGCTTCATCTACCCACAAACTGGTGTAATTTATTTCTTTTAACAAAGAATTAATAACTTCTAATTTATTTGTACCTATTTCATATTCTTTGTCTATGGTTGCAGTTGCATTTGAAGGCTTAATATCCACTTTACTTATTCCTGCGTTATTTATAATATTTATTATTGCCTCAACATAGTTCGTACCTTTAGGCACTAAATATCTACTCTCAAATTTATCTTCTTTCAAAATTAAAGATTTATCATATAACTCTAAGTCTCTTAATATTATGTTCCCTGCTTCTTTGCGTGTTGGTGTTGAAATTTAAAATACACCTAAATTCCATTTAGCCCATCCGCCATCTTTCATTCGCAAATTTAAAACTGGTCGAATTCTATCACTCAACCAGTTTATATCTTTAAATAAGTTTTCCTTTATAACCAAATTAGCAGTTCTTTTTATCTCCGCTAGAGAATTAAAAACTATATTACCTGTCGTCTCTGCTTCTAATTCACCGATTTTAATATCGTGTTTATTTAAAAGCTCTACAGTATATTTTATCTCTCTTGAACCTGTAGCGTAATGTAGTTGCTTCATTACTTCTTCTTTTGTGTATCTATCAACAGCTAAATCTAACATTTAAACCTCCACTTCTTCAATATAATCTGTTTCAATTATAGAAAACTTTACAGTGTAACCGTCTAAATCCGTGTTCACTATATTTACCCCGTCTATTTTTCCATATACTTTAAGGCACTTATCTCTATATAATACAATTTGTTTTAAATGGTATATATCTATAAACTTTTCTACTTCTTTCTCTTTTAGATAGAAAGCAAATGTGTATGTATTATCTTCAAATACGGTGTAATCTACTACTGGTAATTCCCTTCCTGTATAATGTTGTTTAGTGCTTTGTATATTTAAGCTTATATCTTTTTGTGGGATATTGTTTAAATTGCTTTTAAGTACAAGTAAATCTTCTAAATTAGTTACTGGTGCTAAAGTAGAATATTTTAGATTACATTTCGCAATTTGAATGTCGCTATCTTCGAAAGCTTCTTCCTTAAATACTCTAATAAAATACTCATGCTTTTTACTAGCAACAGAGTAATCTATGTATTGAAAGGTTTCTAACTTACCAATACATGTGAACTTATTTCCACCCATTTTGCGCCTATAAACTAATCCATAGTCAATCTCCATTGCATCAATTTTTATTAGTAGTCCATATGGAATTTGGGATATATTCAAAGCAGGTTTAGGAGGTTTTATTGATTTAATTATAAAACTTAATTCTCCCCATTCAGAAACTAGATCATACTCATTCTTAATCCGTACTTTTGCCGTATACTGCCCTTCATTTAAAGGCATGTTTACCTTATGACTTCTTTCGCTTGTTGAAGCAATATATCCAGTATCATAAATAATTTCAGTATGTCTTAAAATTTGTAGCTGATAGACTTGCTGTGAAGTAGCTTCCCATTTTACAATTGGAGATAATTTATCCTGTTCAACAGATTTTATTACAGGTGTTGAAGGTGTGCCTATTGCAGTGAAACTTAAAGTTGATGAAAAAGAGCTATATTCTCCATATTGGTTTTTTGTTCTTACTCTCCAGCTAATATTCCCGCTTGGGAATGTATTTTTAGGCATATCATAATAGTTATTTGCCGTAGTTTGCGATACAGCTTTCCAACTTCCGGACTTATCTTGCCACTGTAATTCAAATCCGGATTGTGTATCTGATACACTTGTATTATATTGCCACGTAAATCGTATAACTTCTGTATTTTTCAAAAACTTCCACTAGGGCTTGTTGCACTTGGTTGCAGTGGTGGAACATCTTCGTATTGAACAGTTACATAAGGTTTATTGCTACCTTTGCTAGAATAATAACTTGTAATCGTATCACTTAATAGCCTATCTTGTTGAATCCCAACTCCATAACTTAATCTATTAGTGCCATTTTTTCTATCTTCATCTTGAGCATTTGTCAATAGTTGCCTTAGATTGTAGCCATGCCAATTACCACTTACGCTAGGACTTTCATAATAACTAACTCCTGTAGGAGATGCATTATTTGTTACATTATTGCCAGTTATGTTACTAGCCGACCATTGTTCCCTAAATCTGCACTTTCCAAAGTACGGATCATCATTAGAGGATATCTTATACAAATATAGTGTTGCACTATTTATTTTCTTATATTTCAATTCTGATATATCAAATTTTAACAGTGCGCACTGATAAGCGTCATTTCCAGTGCTGCTTCCTCTTCTAAAATTAACTTGAAGTGTACTTGATGTAGAGTAATTACTCCCGTCTTGGTTTGTACTATACCCATCAAAACGTCCATTTATATAGGTATCTTCTGTAATTTGGTATGTTTTAGTTGCCATTTATTTCACCCCCTTCCGTACGCTCTCGCAGTTTGTTTATATTCCTTAGCCATGCGAACAACAGAATTAAAATCATCAACATTCTTGGCATCTATTGTTATGTTGATGATATCTCCTCCACCAAAGCCACCATTATTATTTATATATGGATTTTGACTTGCAGGGATGATTGCTTCATCTTTGTGTAGTTCTGCCACATATCTATCTCTAGGTACTCTTTTAAGACCAGTTGCATGTGAACCTTGAACATTTCTAGGTGCTTGTTGTGCATTTCTCTTAATGTCTTCTACCTGTTTATTGGTTTTGCCTAGTATAGAATCTATCAAGCTGCTTGCCTCGCCACCTTTGCCAGTTAAGACTGTTAATAACCCTAATACTAAAGCTAGTGCCGATGCAACACCCAGTATAGTTACGGTTATCTTAGCCATTGTTAAGTTAGTCCCTGCAAAAACCGTGTTAAATGTACTTGTAACCTGTGAAGCACTAACAATCGCCTTCATTACGCTACCTACTGTAAAAGCTAATGCTCCTGCTATGGATATAACTACTAATAAAGGTGCTGGTATCTTAGATATACCCTTTAGCAATAAAGATATTGCGTCGATTACTGGTGCAAATGCTCCTCCAACCTCTATCAAAGTATTCTTCATAGCATTTATGGACGATGAAAATTTTTCACTAGGCACTTGCAGCTTATCAAATGCTTCTTTAGCTGTTCCATTTGCATTAGTAATTTCTTGGACGTTCTTTGCATAGTTTTCAGCACCTTTTCCTGTAAGGATAAACATAGAGTTAAGTCCTTCAACTCTACCGAATAACTTAGCCATTGAGTCCGAGTTCCCTCTAGTCTTCTTCTGTACATCTTCTAAGAATCCGCTTAAACCTTTACTCTGTAATGCAGTTAAATTAAATTGCAATCCTAATCTTTTAGCCTCTTCTTGTGCTTGTGAGGTTGGTTTAATAACAGCCGCTAAAACCCCTCTTACTCCAGTTATAGCTTCATTAGCACCGACACCAGCTTGTGTCAAGGTGGCAATTGCTGCTTGAACCTGTTCTAATGGCAATTGTGCAGTAGCTGCTAAACCTGCTATTGCTCCAAAGCTTGAACCTAATTCATCTATTGTTAATTTTCCTAATTTCTGTGTCATAATCAGCTGATCTGTCAACTTTGTGCTTTCTTTGGTGCTTAAACCATACGAGTTAATCATAGTTGTAAGAATATCTATCGCTGTTGATGTATCAGTGAATCCAGTTTTAGCTAATAGTGTAGCATCGTTTAGCACATACATAGCTTCAGAAGATTCTATTCCAGATGAAAGTGTCTGAATTAAACAACATACCATAAACTATATGATATATTTTTTAATACTATTTACTATAAATTTATATTAATTTTTTATATGACAAATACACCTATTCTACTATTATTTTTAAAAAAGTTTGATATAATATAAATAGCTGTTAAATAAATGGGTTTATTTAATTGTTGCACCTGTAGAGCCACTAACTCTGCAGGTGCTTTTGCTTTCTTATTAATCCTAGTCTTTAGCTAATAAAGCATCAGGATCATATTTCATTTCACCTAATAACATAGCTTCTAGGTTATTAAAATTATATTGTGTTTGCTCGTAATCATTAAAAGAAGAAACTTTTTCTTTCTTATATTTGTTCTTATAGCTTTTATAAGCGTTTTTAGCCTTGTTTACAGCCTTATCTACTTGTTTTAATATCTTTCTACCTAAGATTGTATAGACATTGCTTATAGACCCTCTACGACGTTTTTGGATAAGTTTGGCATTATATAACTCTTGTAAATAACGTTGAATTGTTCTTACAGATTTATTTAGCTTCTCTCCTAAATAAGACTGGCTAGGAAAGCAAGCATCCTTATCTCCGTAGCACATGCTTTGAAGTAAGCAGTACAATCTAAACGCACCATTACTTAAATTGGAGGTAATTGTGTTATTTTGGATTATTGTATAGTTAATCATTATTTATTACCTCCTCCCATATTAGTAAGAGGACTGAATTGTTGATATGATTTTCTTATATCTGCATCCGTTAAATCTAAGTAGGCTGTACACTAGAATGACCTAAAATTTGAGCCAATGTATGAATTGAGCCTCCTGCCATCAAAAATCTTTTTGCAAAATTATTACGTAATTGATGAGGATGTATATCTATCCCAATTCTTTTTCCATATTCCTTTAATTTCTTTTCAAAAGTTCTAATAAGTACAGGACTTCCTTTACTAGTACAAAATAAATACTCACTTTCTATATATCTATCTTTATATTGCAACCATCTTCTTAATTCTCTATACATTATTTGACTAAAATAAAGATATGTATCCCTTTTTCCTTTTGTATTTTCTGCTGGAAGCAAAATACTTCTATAATTTAAATCTACATCTTCTACTTTTATTTCTAAACATTCTCCAACCCGCATTCCAGTATCTAAAAGAATTTGGATACAAATATAGTCACGATACTCATGAAATTTTGTTGTATTTATATATCTTAGTAAATTAGCAAATTGCTCATCAGTTATAAAATCTTTTATTTTTCTTTCGTTTTTAAAAGGTTTGATATTCTTTACTATATCTTTTTTTATATAATTTTGTTCTTTTAAAAAATTAAAAAATACTTTTATATTCCTAATATAGTTATTTACAGTTGTTATAGAAATTTTTTTATTATAATTTTTTCTTCTATGTGGAGCATTAATTTTTAGAGTACTTTCATTTATTGCAATTGTATATTTTCCTCTGTCTTTAATATAGTTAATATATTCTCGCAATAACTTTTCAGTTATTTTTGTTACATCTATTATTTGTAATTCCTCTTCTAAATACTTAGAAAATAATCTTAAAGTTTGTTCATAACTCATCATAGTTTTTTTAGATAGGTTTTTTGATTCACAGTAAATCATAAATTCATCAATTAAAAAGTTAATATTTTTCATCAAAATAGACCTCCTCCATTTATCCTATAAACGAAGAAAGTCTATTGAATTATTTTTAGAAATTAATACACCTATTTCACAAATTTAATTTTTTTCATAAAAAGCGAATCAGCCGTAAACCCTTGATATTGCGCTATTATCCCACCCTATTTTTTAGTCTTAACTTATCTGCAACCATTGCAATAAATTCTGAATTTGTAGGTTTACCTTTATCATTATGAATGGTATATCCGAATAATTTATTTATGGTATCTACTTGGCCTCTACTCCAAGCTACTTCTATTGCATGTCTTATTGCCCGTTCAACTCTGCTAGCAGTAGTATTATATTTCTTAGCTATAGTTGGATATAACTCCTTAGTAACTGCAGATAAAAATTCAATATCATTTACAACTAATGTAATAGCCTCTCTTAAATACATATATCCTTTAATGTGCGCGGGAACACCTATTTCATGAATTATATTAGTAATTTCCGCCTCTAAATTCATAGGTTCACTTTGCGTAGCTTTTACTTCTGGTGTATCTACTATTACTGGTTTTTTAGTATCATCACTAGTTATTGTATTATTAAACATTTGTCTAATTCTTTTTGTAAATACATCCATATCAAATGGTTTCACTACATAATAGTCTGCTCCCAGTGTTATCGCTCTTTGCGTAATTTTATCTTGTCCTACTGCAGATAGAACAATTATTCTTGGCATAGGATCTAAATTCATACTATTTAATTTTTCAAGTACTCCAAGTCCATCTAGATGTGGCATAATTATATCTAAAACAACTAATTCAGGTTTCTTTTCCTGTATTAGTTTTAAAGCTTCTATACCATCCTTTGCAATCGCAACAACATTTATATCTCTTTGGCTTAATAAATAATCATTAAGAATATTACAAAATTCCTTATTATCATCTGCTATAAGTACACTGATACTAGTTTGTTCCATATTATTATACTCCCCTTTTTCTATAAATTGCCATATACTAACAATTTATAATTTCGACAAAACTAAAACAATTCCTTCTTAAAAAATCATAAAAAAATAAAAATGTGAAAAATTGCTAAAAATAATAAAATGTATAAAATAATACTACTCTTATACATTTTATTATTTTTTATACATAAAATCTACCTATTTTGTTAAAATCCCCGCATCATTTAGCATCCAATCTATATAAATTCCATATCCAGTGTCTGGTTTATTAATTAAAACATGAGTAACAGCACCGATTATTTTTCCATTTTGTATTATAGGACTTCCGCTCATACCCTGTACTATGCCACCTGTTTTCTCTAAAAATTCTTTATCTGTTATTCTTATAATCATACTTTTCGATCCTGGTTCCTTTTGAGGTAAAAGTTTTTCAATTTCTATATCATAAAATCTTGGTTCGCTTCCCTCCACTGTAGTTAATATTTGCGCTTTACCTATTCTTATCTCATCTCTAGATGCTACAGGTAATGGAGCAGAATAACTGTTGTTTACTAGACCAATATTTCCTTCTCCAAACACTCCACATTCAGTATTGTTGTAGATATTCCCAAGACACTTTTCTTCATCAACGAATATTCCTCTAAGTTCTCCTGGATTTCCTTTTGTTCCTTTTCTTACTGATACGATATTAGAAGAAACTACTTCTCCATTTGATATATTCATTATGTTGCCTGTATCAACATCCGTTATTGGGTGTCCTAATGCTCCAAATTTTCCTGTGTTATTATCATAAAAAGTTAATGTACCAACACCAGCAGTTGAATCTCTTACCCAAAGTCCAATTTTATATTTATTATCATTTGCACTTAAAACAGGTTTCACTGCTATATCTAAAGTTTTATCTTTTCTATAAACTGTAATAGTAATCTCATCACCATTACATCTGTTTACATAGGTAGATACATCTTCGGAACTCTTTATATCTACTCCATTTATTTTTATTATACTATCTCCAATTTGTATTCCTGCTTTTGTTGCAGGGCTAACAATTCCGTCTTTTGTTTCAATGTCAGACAGAGCAATTATTAAAGCACCTTTAGTATTAAGTTTTATTCCTATAGGCTTACCTCCCGGATATAGTTTTATTTCGGAAGTTTTAGCATATGTGCTTTGAGTTAATAATATATCGTTATTACTAAAATCATTAATGTTGCCACTTCGTATATTATTTAGGTCATGATCCTTAATATAGGATGCTTCTATATGCCTATTTTCTTCTTTTAATGTATTATGAAAAATATATTCATTAAAAGAACTATAATTGCTTATAGTTAGAGATAAGAAAATTGATGTAAAAAAGCACCATAAACCATTACGTCTCTTCATAATGCTATACCTCCTTTTCAAGTCTGTACTCTTAAATTGCCCTGTTTTAATACTTATTATGTTGAGAGGATATTTCTTTAAAAGTTAAAATTAATATGATATTACTATTATTTAGAAAGGTTAAGAAAAAGATCTTTAATGAATACTTATCTTTCGATTACTATGAAAAGGTAGGAGCTTATATATTAGAAAATTTTAGACTTAATTTAATATCTTATTAATTGTATATTATTAATTTTTAATTCTATATATGTTAAAAAGTTTTAATAAGTGCTAATGTTTTAAGTTAATAATTAAAAATTATTTTTTACCACAACTACCATTATTTATTATTTTTTTAAATTTTATTAATTTATTTATTCTGTTAATTGTAATAAAAAACTATGAATTAATTCAAAATTAATTCATAGTTTTATTTTGCCATTTCTTTTTTATATTATGTATATTATATTATATTTCTCTTTAAAATATTTGCCATCTCAATCATTTCTTCTGAATTATCCAAAGTTAATTTAGTAACTTCACTACCACCTATCATTCTTGCAATTTCATATTTTTTATCTTCTTTACTCATTTTTACAACATTGGTATAAGTAGTATTTTCCAATGATTCTTTTGTAATTAAATAATTATAATCTGCCATACTAGCAATTTGAGGTAAATGAGTTACACAAAAAACCTGATGATTCTTAGAAATTAAGTACATTTTTTCTCCAACTCTTTGAGCTATTCTTCCACTTATTCCTGTATCTATTTCATCGAATATTACAGTAGGAATTTCATCCTTATCTACAAATACTGTTTTAAGTGCTAACATAATTCTAGACAGCTCTCCACCAGATACAATCTCTTCTAAAGGTTGAAGCGGTTGGCCTGGGTTCGTAGAAATATTAAACTGCACCTTATCACTTCCATTACTTGATAATTCTGTAGTGTGTATTATCTCTATTTTAAAGGTGCTTTTATCAAGTCCTATGTAATCAAGCTCTTTTTTTATATTTTTTTCTAATTGCTCACTAATTTCAATTCTCATATGATGAATGTTTAGAGCTTGCTTTTGCATTATATCTACTAATTGCACTTTTTCTTTTTCTAGCTTTTCAATAATTTCACCACTATTAAATAATTCATCAAATCTTTGCTCTAAATCAGATTTATAGTTTAATATATCAGCAATAGTTTCTCCATATTTTTTCTTGCAGACTCCTAGTTGATACATTCTAGAATTTACAAATTCTAATTCTTTCTCATCATAATAAATACTATCTTTTAAAGTTCTAATTTCATCTGTATTTTGCTCTATCAAATAATAACATTCCTCTAAAGCATTAGATATATTTTTAATCTCAGTCTTATGATTTTCTATAGTTCTTAGTTCCCTAATAACATGTGATAAACCATCGATTACAGAAAATCCTTCTTCTAGATTATTTTTTAATAAATTATAAGAGGATAATAAACTTTTTTCTATTTTTTCAGCATTGGATAAAAGTGAAAATCTTTCTTCTAATTCTTCATCTTCTCCTAATTTAGGATTTATATTATTTATTTCATCAATTTGAAATTTAATAAAATCCATATTTTTTTCCCTCTGATTATTATTACCTCTTAAATCAGAAATCTTTTTCTCAATTGAGGATAACTTATCATAGTTTTCCTTGTAAGACTTTAATAAATCTTCTATTTTATCACTACCAAAGGCATCTACATAATTTATATGATTGCTATTATCTAATAAATTTTGATTTTCATGTTGACCATGAATATCTAGCAACACTTCGCTAATTAATTTTATCTTTGATAGTATTAAAGTCTTATTATTTACCTTTGCAATAGATTTTCCTGTATTAAAACTTTCTCTAGTTAAAACTATTACATCATCATAATCTATATCTAGCATATCTAGAATATTTTTAGTTTTTTCATTATCAATAGCAAAAATTGCTTCTACTATAGTCTTTTCTTCACCAGCTCTAATTAAGTTTTTATTAAACTTTCCACCCAAAACATAATTAATTGCATCTATTAATATAGATTTTCCTGCTCCAGTTTCTCCAGATAAAACATTAAAACCTTCTTCAAAATCTATAGATAATTCTTCAATTAATGCAAAGTTCTTAATATTTAATTGTAAAAGCATCTTTAAATCATCCTATCTATGAATCAAATTTTTAATTAGTGATACTATTTCTTCTGCTTTTTCATGGCTTCTAGTAATAACTAAAACAGTATTATCTCCAGCTATAGTACCTGCTACTCCATCTAGTTCAAAAGTGTCCAGTGCTTCCGCAGCTAAAGAAGCTGAAGCTGATATAGTCTTAACTACTAAAAACTTATCAATCTTTTCTACAGTTAAAGCAGTCTTTGATAACATATTTGCCATAGCATTTGGATTATAATTTTTTGCTTTAGTTGGTGCTGAATATTTGTATTTTCCATTATGAGATAAAATTTTTATAAGATTTAACTCCTTAATATCTCTAGAAACTGTTGCTTGGGTTACATTAATCCCTTCATTCCTTAGTTCTTCCGCTAATTCTTCCTGAGTTTCAACATCTTTAGATTTAATGATCTCATAAATCTTTTCATGACGTAAACTTTTCACGAATTATCACCTTCACACTCTATTGACCTAGAAATTATTTTTTTTCTTAATACCTTAAAATAATTATAGTCATTAAATTTTATTAATTTACATTTTCTTGATAACACTTCTACAAATACTTCTTCATCATGATTAAGTTCAACTACATTTTGTCCATCAATATTTAAATAAGCATCTTCAGAATAAGATTTTATTTTAATATTGATCTTATTTTCCGAATGCAATACTATAGTTTTAATCCCTACTGAAATTGGACAAATTGGTGTTATTGATATAATATCCAAAGTTGGATAAATTATAGGACCTCCTGCTGATAATGAATATGCTGTAGACCCTGTTGGGGTACTAATAATTAATCCATCAGCCTTATAATTTATATAAAAAGTATTATCTATATATATATAATAACTAATGGCTCTGGATAAAGTTCCTTTTGATACAACAATATCATTTAAGGCTGTATAATAATATTCACTATTGCTTTTAGGAAGTGAACATTTTATCATCATCCTATCATCAATGTGAAATTCTTTATTAAGTATCCTTTTAACTGCCTCTTCAAAGTCGGACAATTCTATACTAGATAAAAAACCCAAATGACCTATATTTACTGCCAGTATAGGAGTCTCAAATTTCTCTACTGCTCTTGCGGCTCTTAAAATAGTTCCATCTCCACCTAAGGCTATCAATAAGTCTAGATCCCTATTCTTTTCTTCTTCTAAATGAAGAGCATCATAGAATTTGTATATTTCACAATTTATAAAGTATTTTCTTACTATTAATTCAACATACTTTATTGTTTTACCTTCTTTATCTTTTGTTGAATTAATATTTATACCTATTTTTTTCATATCTCCTCCATAGATAATGTAAAATGAGATGAATTTACAACCTTCGAAATAAGGTCATAACTAAATTCTTCCTTATTATTATGATTCTTAGTAAATTCTATTAAATATTCAATATTACCATTGGGTCCCTTAATAGGAGAATAATCTAAATTTATTATTTTAAGACCTATTTCTTTAAGAAACTCTACGATTTTAATTATAACTTCTTTATGAATGTCTAGTTTTTTAACAACACCTTTTTTATTTACTTTTCCTATTCCAACTTCAAATTGAGGCTTAATAAGAGCAACACATATTCCATCATCTTTTAATAGATCTACCACAGATGGAATTACCTTTTTTAAAGATATGAAGGAAACATCTATTGATGCAAAATCGCAATACTCTCCAATGTCTTCAAAACTTAAATATCTGACATTAGTATTTTCCATAGAAACTACCCTAGAATTTCTCCTAAGGTCTTCCACCAATTGATTAGTCCCAACATCAATAGCGTAAATTTTTTTAGCTCTATGCTTAAGCATACAGTCAGTAAAACCGCCAGTAGATGCTCCAATATCTAAACAAACTTTTTCCTCTAAATCAATTGAAAAAATTTTTAAAGCTTTTTCAAGCTTTAGCCCTCCTCTACTAACATAGGGCATAACTTCTCCTTTAAACTCTATTAGTACATTTTCATCAAATTTCTTGCCACATTTTGTTTCCTTTATATTATTAACATAAATTTTGCCATCAATTATGTACTCTCTAGCTTTTTCTCTAGAATTAGCAATTTTTTTATTATAGACTAAAACATCTAATCTTATCTTGTTGTTACACATATAAACTCCTTTATAGAAGATTTATAATATTATTATAAATACCTTCAACATCTAAATTATACATTTTATATAAGGTATCTACTGAACCGTGAGTTATAAATTTATCATTAAATCCCAAATTTATAACCTTAGTATTTTTTGAAATGCTATTTACATATTGAAGAACATTACTACCTAATCCACCGGATATCACATTGTCTTCAATAGTTACAATACTATATCCACTTTCTATAAGTTCCTTTATTAAATTTTTGTCTAAAGGTTTAATAAAGCAAGCATTCACCACTGTACTTTCAATATTATTTTTTAGAAGTTTCTCTCTAACTAAAATAGCATTTTGAACCATTTTCCCAGTAGCTACTAATGCTATTTTACCTTTCATTTCTTGAAGCACTTCCCATTTACCCTTTATAAGTTTCCTTATAGGAGATAAATGTATATTTTCATTATCTCCGCCGCGAGGATATCTTATAGCTATGGGATAATTTTCACTTAGTGCAAAGTTAAGCATAGTTTTAAGTTCATCTACACACTTAGGACTCATTATTGTCATATTAGGTATATGTGATAAATAAGATAAATCAAATATTCCTTGGTGAGTTTCTCCATCTTGTCCCACTATCCCAGCTCTATCAATAGCAAAAACTACTGGTAAATTTTGCAATGCTACATCATGAAGAACCTGATCATAAGCTCTTTGAAGAAAAGTTGAATAAACTGCAAATACTGGTCTTAACCCTGCTGATGCCATACCAGCAGCCATAGTTACTGCATGTTGTTCTGCAATTCCAACATCAAAAAATCTTTTAGGAAATTCTTTAGCAAAATCCCCTAACCCAGTTCCTTCAGGCATAGCAGCAGTAATTGCCACTACTTCTTTTTTCACCTTAGCTATATTTATAAGTTCCTCTCCAAAAACAGATGAGTAGCTTTTACATTTGCTAGAACTTATTTTACCATTATTGCAATCAGAAGGTCCTACACTATGGAACTTATGTGGAGATTTTTCAGCAAGAGAATACCCTTTTCCTTTGGTGGTTATTGCATGTATTACAACTGGTCCATCTATATTTTTAGCCATTTTTAATACCTTGCTTACCTCTTTTATATTATGTCCATCAATAGGTCCAATATATTTAATACCCATATCTTCAAAAAACATTCCCGGTACTAAAATTTGTTTTAAACCATCTTTAATTTTATGTATAGAATTTACCATTCCTTTTCCAACAGTAGGTATTTTTTCTAATGTTGATGTAACATCGCTTTTCATTTTATTATAAAAAGAATCCATTCTTATTTGACTTAAATAAGTAGATACTCCCCCTACATTTTTAGATATAGACATTTGGTTATCATTTAATATTATAATAAGTTTAGTTTTTTTATCACCTACGTCATTTAATGCTTCTAAGGCCATACCTCCAGTTAAAGCACCATCACCAATGACTGCAATAATATCATTATTTTCCCCTTTTAAATCTCTTGCACGTGCCATTCCTATAGCTGCAGATAGTGAAGTACTACTATGACCTGTTTCAAAAAAATCATATTTACTTTCTTCTCTTTTAGGAAAACCACTTATTCCTCCATAATTCCTTAAACCATCAAATTTATCTTTTCTTCCTGTCAAAATTTTATGAACATAAGACTGGTGTCCTACATCCCATATAACTTTATCTTTATCAAAATTAAAAACATTAAATAAACTAATAGTTAGCTCAACTACACCTAAATTAGAAGCTAAGTGGCCTCCTGTTTTTGAAACTTTTTCTATTAAAAATTGGCGTATTTCTTGAGCAAACTCATTTAGTTCCTGTATATTCATCTCTCTTATACTGCTAAAATCACTATAACTATGTAAGTATTTTGTCATTTTTTTATCCTCTTTTTACAAAATGTAATATTTTTGCAACCGTAAAAATTATATCATTGCTTTTTGCAATAGCAAATTTCTTCCCCATAGCTTTTCCCCCTACGGTCATGGAAGCAATTATAGCACTAACTATAGCTGCTATAAATACATAATTTAAGGTTGGGTATAAATGCTTAATTTTTTCTACTATAACTACGCCTACAGATCCACTTATTATACCACATATATCGCCTACAACATCGTTGCAAAAATTAGAAACCTTGCTAGCATTTCTCATTAATTTTACAGCTATATTGGCTCCCCCTATTTTTTGAGATGCCATTGAATGAAATGGCACTTCATTACCAGCAGTCACAGCAGTACCCACTATATCAAAGATAACTCCTAATAAAACAATGAAAAGTAATATTCCTATAGCTATTGGTACATTTACCTGTGATAGTGTAGCTTCAGATAAGAGTGAAACTGAACCACTTATAATCATCGTGCATATAATAATTACAAAAATCCAACGATTTTCTTTTTTTTTACCCTCTTTTTTTGAATTTTTATTTCTTTTTTTACATCTATCTTTACTCAATATAATCCTCCAAAAAAATCAAAAAGTGGTAACATATTAAGTAAATTTTGCGGCTTAGGTCCAGCAGGATTTCCCATAGAGCAACTAAAATGTCGCCATTTCAGTAGTTTCCTTTTAATGCTCTATCTATAGTGTTACCAAATCTACAGGGCTAGATTACCACTTAGTCCACACTACAATCCCTAATATGTTTTATAAAATAAACAGTCTAGGAGATTTCCTCAACAGTTAGGTATTTTTTTATCCTCTTTTGCAGCATAGGTTTTAGTAAGCAATAACCGCAATGCTTTGGCCTAAGCATATTGGTTTGTTCTCACCTCTACCCACCCCACTCAAGGCAAGCTACTCTGCACATAGCTAAGTTTACCACAATACAGGTTTAATCCATTGCCGTACTTTGGATATTTCTTCCAAAGCACATACAATGGTCTCCACGGATGTAGGGTCAATGTCGCATGCCTTTGCGATTGCCCCACAACCTTACTCCCAGCACCAACCCACAACTGGGCGTTATAAGCCAGCACAAGGAACTTCATCGATATGCTCTTTAACGGATTTTTAGCCCCGTCCTCAAAAATACTTACCTGACTAGAATACTGCACCACCTTTTGAAACACATTATACCACATGAAATAAAAATGTCAAAACCGTAAATTCCACTTAAAAATCTCTTTTAAATTAATATTGACGCTCTAATAAAAACATGGTTAATTCACTCAATAAAGATGTGTTTTTATTAAGTTTATTTAATAATTCAAAGCATTCTTTAGTAATTTCTTCACATAAATTTATACATTTTTCTAAACCATACATTGTAACAAAAGTTGTCTTATCATTGCTACTATCACTTAGGCTTTTTCCTATTAAGATTTCATCTCCAATAGTATCTAATATATCATCTTTTATTTGGAAAGCTAATCCTAATTTATCCCCATACTCTCCTAAAATGCAAATTTCTTCTTCTGTTGCACCACCTAAAATTGCACCACTTATAATTGAAGCTTTTATAAGTTGTCCCGTTTTATTTTTATGCATTTTAAGCATTGTTCCTTCTGATATTTTTTCATTTTCACTTTCTATATCTATAATTTGTCCTAATATCATTCCTTCTGCTCCTGAAGCATTAGCTATAACATTAGAAGCCTTTATTTTTCTTTCTTCACACTTTAAGCATTCCTTAAACATTATTATCATAGCTTCATTTAGTAGACCGTCGCCAGCTAAAATAGCTCTAGCTTCTCCAAATTTAATATGGTTTGTTGCCATTCCTCTTCTTAATTCATCATTATCCATAGAAGGCAAGTCATCATGTATTAAAGAATATGTATGAATCATTTCCATGGCTGCTGCAAAAGGTAATGCTTCTATATAATTCTCTTTATATAATCCATAAACTAAAAGTAAAAGTATAGGTCTGACTCTTTTTCCACCTATATTTAAACTATAAATCATTGGCTCAAAATACCCTTTATTTTCTGATGACTTGTTTTCGAAATATTCATTTATCCATGTTTCTATTAAATTTTTATAATCTTTTATAAACATTTCCATTTCCTTTCCATTATATACAATTAATAATAGAAAATTTACCATTTATTAATTGTACATATTTCTTTTTTAAATTTGATATAAATAAAAGGTAATATACTTAATAATAATTAGAATTAATCAACTTCTTCAAAATTAAAATCCTTTTCTTCACCATTGGATAATAACTTAATCTTGCCTTCATATTCATTTAACATTTTGTAAAGTTCATTACAAAGTTTAATTCCTGCTTCATATTGTTTCATAGAATCTTCTAAAGTTAGCTCACTACTCTCCATGTCAGAGATTATTTCTGTCAATTTCATTAATTTATCTTCATAACTTTCTTTTTTTCTTGCCATTAAACATTCTCCTTATACTGAACTTTAAAATCACCACTACCGTCTTTCAATAAAATTTTAATTTGCTCTTTTGCTTTTAAGGATTTAATTGAAGTTATTAAATTATTATTTTCATCTTCAACTAATGCATACCCCTTATTTAGTACATTTAATGGATTATGAGCACTTAGCAATTCATAGCTTTTAGAAATTTTTAATAGTTGCTTTTCCAATATACTCTCAATTTTATTATCTAATAAATTTTTAAATTTATCTATAGTTTGATACTGATTAATAACATAATTTTCTGGACTGTTTAATTGAAGAGTCTTTATATATAAATTTAATTTATTTTTTTCTTCTTTAATTTTTTTATCTATATTTATATTAATTAATCCTTTATACCCCATTAATCTTTCTTCTAAATCCTTTAAAACTGGAACTGTAAATTCTGCTGCTTGTGACGGGGTTGCAGCTCTCTTATCACTAACAAAATCACTTATAGTATAATCCGTTTCATGACCTACACCTGTAACTATAGGCTTTATAGAAGCTGAAATAGCTCTTGCTACTATTTCTTCATTAAAAGGCCATAGTTCTTCAATAGATCCTCCTCCTCTAGCCAAAATTATTACATCTACATCTTCCATTTTATTTAAACACTCTATAGCTCTTACTATATCTTGACTAGCATTAGCTCCTTGAACTAAGGAAGGATATATAAGTAAATTAACTTTAGGATTTCTTCTAGTTGATACATTTATAATATCCCTAATAGCTGCTCCTGTAGGTGAGGTTATAACTCCTATAGTCCTAGGGAAAATAGGTAATTCTTTTTTTCTAGAAGAGTCGAAAATTCCTTCTGCTTCTAATTTTTTCTTTAACTTTTCAAAGGCTACATATAGTTCACCTTGTCCATCTACATCCATACTATTACAATATAGTTGATACACACCTTCTTTTTCATATACAGATATTCTTCCACTAACAACAACATTCATACCATTTTCTGGTATGAATGTTAATGAGTTTGCATTACTTTTAAACATAACGCAGTTTATTTTAGAAGAATGGTCTTTTAAAGAAAAATAAATGTGTCCACTGCTATGAATTTTTACATTAGATAATTCTCCTTTAACATTAGAATTACTAAGTATAAAGTCATTATCAATAGTCTTTTTAATATAACTATTTAATGCGGTAACACTAATTATTTTTTTATACATTTTTATTCCACGCCTCACAGGTATTTTTTAATAACATAGTTGTTGTCATAGCGCCCACTCCTCCTGGTACTGGACTTACATGAGATGCTACCCCTAATACTTCGTCATAGCATACATCTCCTTTAATCTTTCCATCTACCATTGTAGTTCCAACATCTATAACAATTGCTCCATCTTTTATAAAATCTTTTGTCACAAATCCTGGTCTACCAATTGCAGCAACTAATATATCAGCTTCTTTACAAACTTCTTTTAAGTTTTTTGTCTTAGAATGACATATAGTAACAGTAGCATTTTCATTTAATAAAAGCTGTGCTACTGGCTTCCCTACTATATTACTTCTTCCTATAACTACTGCATTTTTTCCTTTAATATCATTGTCAACATACTTAATAAGCTCAAGTATGCTTTTAGCAGTGCAAGGTATAAAGCATTTTTCTCCTTTGTATAGTCTTCCTGTATTAATATCTGTTAATCCATCTATGTCTTTATTATGACAGATTGCTGAAGTCACTTCTTTTTCATCAAAATTCTTTGGTAGGGGTAATTGAAGAATTATTCCATCTACTGCATTATCATTATTTAACTCTTTAATTTTATCTATAAGTTCTTCCTGTGTAATAGCTTCATCTAATATTAGAGAATTATAACTTACACCTAGGGATTCACTAAGCTTTTGTTGATTTTTCATATAAGAAATAGATCCACCATCATTTCCTACTAAAATAGCTACCATTGACGGCTTTCTTACACCTATTAATGTTTTTTCTTCAATTCTAGCTTTTATGTTTTCTCTATGAGTCACAGCAATTTGTTTTCCATCAATTTTCATACCCATTGTAGTATTCCCCCTTTTTTATATCTAAATAAGCATGAAAAAAATAATTAGTTAATTTTCACACTTTGCCACCAGTGTGTCTATAGTATTACTATTAGTTTAACTTACAGCACTGGTCTAGAGTAAAATATTTTCTCGTCTTAACTAGTTATTTTATTCCAGCTCTTTATTTACCTTTAATTATACTATTTAATACTCCATTAATAAAGGAGGAAGCATTATCTTCTCCATATTTTTTTGCAAGTTCTATAGCTTCATTAACTGATACCTTTTCAGGAATATCATCTTCAAACAAAATTTCACAAACTGCTATTCTAAGTATAGCTAAATTCATTTTTGATAATCTATTTAAGCTCCATTTAACTAAATTTTTTTCTATAGTTTCATCAATTAAAGTTATGTTTTCATTAACAGCCTTTAAAATTCTTATTATGTACCCAAAATCCACATCATCCAATTTTATGTCAGTATTTTCTTTAAAGCTTTCAATTATATCAGTATAACTTTCTTTATTTATTGACATTTCAAATAATAGCTGCATAGCTATTTCTCTTGATTTTTTTCTATTCATAAATTGCCTCCTAATATGTAATTATTAATTTATGTCATTTTTAATTATATGTTGAAATTTAAATTATAATTATTATATCTTATATGTAGATGTACTACTTCCCAATTTAATCTATAAATTTATATAATTGTGTTACTAAATTATTAAAAATTCCACCTTATGTAATATGAATTGACTATTAGCAATGGACAATTATTGATACTTCTCTTTTATAAGAGAAGTTTTCAATTGATTTTTTTCACGTGACGCAGTCACTTTTATTAAAAAATCTATTAAATAAATTGATTTGATTAAAACTAATTTCCACCATAATTGTCGGATTGCCCCCCCAAAAGTGGACTCTAAATGCTAATTACTAGATTATCCTTAAAATTACTATTTGTTAGATTATAGAATTCATTTGGAGTCCTATAACCAATTGAAGAATGTATTCTTTTAAAATTATAATTATTCACATATTTTTCGATAGTATCACTTGCATCCTCTAAGTCTTTAAACAGCCTGCCGGCAAGGCATTCTTGTTGTAAATATCTATGATATGACTCTATGTGAGCATTATAATTAGGACTATGAACAGGTATTCTTTCATGTGTAATATTCTCTTGAACACATAGCTTTTCAAATTTACTAGCTATAAATTGTGATCCATTGTCCGTACGAACTATTAATTCCGAAGTTTTTCCTTTGATACCTCTATTATAAAGTGCTTTTATTACTACAATTTTAGCCTGTTCTGCATTTGGAGAAAGTGACAAATCATATGCTAATATACTTCTATCAAATACATCTATAATAGATGTTAAATAGGCTATTTGCCTTGTTTCAGCTATATAAACATATTTCATATCCATTTCCCAAAACTGATTTGAGTCTGTAATTACGTGATTTTTGCACACTTTAGAGTATCTCTTAATGCCTGTTTTTTTCTTGTTTAATAGACTCATACTCTTCATTAGTCTATAAACTTTCTTCTTATTAATTTTTAGTTTATATTTACTTTTTAAAACTACTCTTACCTTTCTATATCCATAAAACTGTCCTACTTCATCCTTTTTTATTTCCATTATATATTTTTGAATTTCTAAATCAGAAATTTTTTCACCATGTACATTTAAACTATATCCTGGAATGTTTCCTTCGGATTTGTTTAAAGGTTTATTTCCACTTTTAATTAATAATTGGTGTTTATAATAAGTAGATTTCTTTAAACCTAATATTCGTAATATAGTTTTAGTAGGTGCACCTGTAGAAATCCATTCGGATGCATAAGAATGCAACTCAAATTCTTCATTTATCTCTTTTTTTTTAATAAATCTCGAAGAACAGCAACTTCTAATTCAAGCTCTTTGCATTTTTCCTGCGTTTTCTTATACTCTTTTCTATAATCTATAATTATTTGGTCATCTTTAGGTTGCTTAGCATTTTTAGGCTTTAAAGTTTGCTTATATCTTCTATAATTACATTTCCAGTTAGATATCAATCCACTGTGTATATTGTACTTTGCTGCCACTAAAGAGTTACTTCCACATGCTAAAACTTCTTCTACAATTTTTACTCGTTCCTCTTCAGTATATTTTCTAATAAAATTTTCACTCATAATGCACCCCCCCATCTATTAACTCTAGTATAATTCCATTCGAATTATGAGTCTACTATTCTAAAGGGGCCTATGAGTTGTCAATTGTCCATTCTCAATTCTCCATTGATTAAAGTTGTGAATTGAAATATCTAAAGGGTCAGCTATATTCGTCTATGCATTAAGTCCTGAAATAATATGTATTACATCAAATATCTTTAAATTTTATCTCATTATTTTTATTACCGATATATACAATAACCTATGATATAATTATTTTCAACCTAAAAATAATTATATCATAAATAGTTGACACAATAAAAGAAAACTAAACATAAAAACACCCTCTTTATCAGAGGGTGTTTATTGCTAGTTCTCTTTTGCATCTTCCTTATCTGATTTAGGGAGTATAACATTTTGTACAAAAACATTAACTGCTGATACCGTTAAGCCTGTCATTGTTTCTACAGTTCTTCTTACATTATTTTGAACTTTTTCCGCAACTTCAGATATCTTAACTCCATACTCAACTGTAATATATAGATCAATAACAGCACTATCCTCTTCTAAACTAACCTTAACTCCTTTAGAAACATTTTTCTTTCCTCCAAAGATTTGGCTAATTTCTCCTACTAAGCTAGCACTCATTCCAGTAATACCTTTTATTTCAGACGCCGCTATTCCAGCAATTACACTAACTACCTCGTCAGATATTTTTACAATACCCATTTCCATATCGTTGATTTCCTCATGTATTTTATTTTCTTCCATATCAGTACCCCCTTACATTTACATAGGTAAAAGTTGTTAAAAATATTATATCAGATAAAGAATTATATTACAAATATTATTCCATAGCCTTTATTTTTATGTCTTTAATGTTAGCTTTATTCATTACCACATCTTTTACTTGTCTTATTTGTTGATCAGTTAATTCTTTATCAATTTTTACAACTATGTTAGCTTTACTATCTTCTAATTCGCATACTGCTTCCTCAAAGCCTTGTGCTTTTAAAGCAAGCTCGATATTAGTTTCTTTATCTGTTCTAAGTGCTAAATTCTTATACTCTTCAGCAGCTTCAGCTTTTTGCTCAGCAGGAGTATTTTCATCATCTAATAAAGTTTTCAAGGTTTGAATAGCCTTATTTCTACCTTGTTCACGGCTTAGTCTTGATTCTGTAAAGTAATTAGTACTACTTGTAGTCTTAGTTTTTTCATCTTTAACTGTCTCTCCTATGAATTGATCATCAGTTACATATAAAGGTCCATTTACCTTAGTTGCCGCATATCCACATAATACTATAACTAATAGCAATGCAGAAATAATTACAGTTTGTTTTTTATTCATTTATATTCCCCCCAAAATTTTATTTCTAACTCATTATATGCTAATTTTTCATAGGATATACCTGCACTTTTTCTTCCTCTAAACCGAAAAGATTAGTAACTGCTTGACGTACTCTAAGCTCTGTTACTTTATCTCCTGCACCTTCAGCTACTATACATATACCAGTTATTTTAGGATTATAAGTTTTAACTATTAATGGTTCTGTTTTTCCTCCATCATTAGACATCACAACAGTACTTCCACCATTCTCCTGTGTTATATCCCTTTCCCCTCCACCGGTATCTTTTTCTTTTGTGGTACTTTTTGAATCATTCACATTAAATGCTGGAACTTGTTCTTCCCCACCATCAAAATAAATCATTGCCTCTATCTTCCCGACGCCTTCAATTTTTCCTAAAATGCTTATTAGCTCATTTTGAACTTTTTCTTTGTAAGACATTTTTGCTTCTATAATACTAGCTTCTTGTTGTTTATTATTGTTATCATTATTGACCATATTAGAAGCTTTTGTATCTTTAAAAAAACTTCCTACAATTGTTAAAGCTATTCCAGCCAATAAAAGTAAGATTAAATTGAAAGTTTTGTTGTTTGAATTTAGTTTTTTACTTGTTAAGTTATTTTTTCCCTCATTAGGATTATTTATTCTAGTATTCTTATTATTTTTACTTTTGTTAAAATCCATTAGTATATTTTTGAGCCTATCAAAATTCACAGTTATTCCTCCTTTTTTATTCATAGGTTTAATATAATTAATTGCTATTATATAATGAATTTTCTTTATAAACATATATGATCTCTTCAGATACACTATACTTAGAGCTGATATACCTCTTTATTTCTAATGCATTTTCATCCTGCGAATCTTGAACTTTATCCACTGTTACACTATCACTTCCTATTTCTACTTTCTTTATCTTTTCAACAGTGCTATCATTTAATCCAACTTCTATACTATCGATTTGAAAACTATTAGATTCTTTAATAAAAGAAGCCTCTACTTTTGTATTAAACTTTTTATTACCATATTTATCTTGTAAATCCTTTGAACACTGTATTTCCATATTCTGCTCAAAATTTTTAATAGTGTTTTCTACATTAGCTTGTCTATATTTTTCATAATCTGCTTCATACTTTTCTTCAAATATATATGCAGCAGAATTTTCAATCTGCCTATGAATGTCTTCCTCAGAATTTAAAAGCTTAACAATTGGATTTAAAATTATAACTACTAATATTAAACCTAATGCAAATTTACAATATTTTTTCAGTTTATTATCTGGTAATATCATCTGTACTGCTGTAATAAAAAACACTGCAGTACAGATATTTATTATCCATTGTTTTAGAGAATCTATCATCCTTTCATCACCCTATCCTCACAGCATTATAATACTTTTTCCTGTAGAAGCTACAATGGTAATCATTATGAAGAACATTATGCTTACACTTATTATGCAAGAATTTATCATGATAAGAGAATTCCCAGCTGAATCAATCACTGAAACAACTTTTTTATCACTTATAGGCTCTATTAAAGCTGCAGTAAGCTTATATATAAGTGCCATAATTAGTATTTTTATTATTGGAAGTAGCATTATTACTATTATTACAATTAAACCTATAGAGCTTATAGCATTTTTTAAAAGCACTGTGTAACCTGCTACTGTAGAAATAGCATCAGATAATGTTTTACCTACTACAGGTATAAAGCTATCAACTGCAAATTTTGCAGTTTTCATAGTTACTAAATCAAGACTTTTGGCCGCAATACTTCTTATGGTTATTATTGCTATAAAAACAGTCATAAATATTCCTTGTGTCCATAATGCTGATTTTCTAAGAAGGTTTGATAAATTATTTACTTTATAATCATCAGAAATATTATTAACAAATTCCAATACAAAACTCATGCAAATTATCGGTATTAGTACAGTAGCATAAAATCTTGCTCCTACACTACTTATTCCCATTATTATTGGATCCATTAAAGTTGCTTCTACAAAACCTCCAACGCTAGCTAAAAGCATCATTAATATAGGGAATAATGCAGCTACAAAATTACTCATTTCCATAATTGCATCCTTAGCTAAGGTTACACCTATATAAAATCCCTTTACTATTAGAATTATCATCACAGAATAACAAGCAAAATAAGCAATATTAGTCAAACTTTCATTACTAAATGCATTTTGGAGATTATTTAAAAGTGCACATACGATAGCTACAATTATTAATGAACCTACTAATTTAAAAGCAACTAAAACCTCTTTAAATGCATATGTGGAAAAGTATTTAAATAGCTCTTTCATAGATAGTCCACTATCTCCATTTTTTATATAGTTTTTTACAAATTCTTTTGGATTCATATTATTTAATATTTCATATTCACTTTGTATATTAGTTATATAATCATATAGTTTTTCTATTTGTACATTTTGTTCTTCTGTTAATCTAGTGGTATCCTCTATAGCTTGTACATTAAAAGGTAACCACAATATAATAGCTAATACTAACAAAAACCTCTTCATATTCTACCTCTACATTATCTTTAATATAGTTTGCATAACTCCCATAAGTATTGGCATTGCTAAAGTAAGTATTAATATTTTTCCTGCAAATTCAACCTTAGATGCTATGCTATTTTCCCCGGCATCCTTACATACCTCACTACAAAATGAAGATAAATAAGCTATTCCTAAAATTTTAAATACTGTATCTATATAAATTACATCAATATTTGCTTTATTTGCTAAGGTTTGAAGAAAATTTATTACAACTGTCAGCTTACTTATCATAAATAAAAATATTATTATTCCTGCTACTAAACTCACAAATAATGCAATATCATCTCTTTTTCCTTTAATGGTTTGAGTAATAAAGAGAGCACAAAATGCAAAACCTACTATTTGTAATATTTCCATAGTGTCCTCCTTTTAGAAATAAAATAGGGTTTGTATTGATGTGAAAAGTTTGCTTATTAGGCTTATTATCATCATCAAAATTATTATTATTCCTGCAAAATTTGCTATTACAGCATATTCTTCCTTACCACCACTTTTTAAAACCTTATCTATTATTATAAGAACAACTCCTACTGCTCCAATTTTAAATATTAAATTGAAATCTAACATTATCTCATCCCCCTAAATAAGAACTATTACTACCATAGCACCTATAGTAAAACCTAAATATCTATACATTTTTAAATTCTTCTCTAAGGACTGCTCTGCATTTTTTATGGCTTTTTCTAAATTTATAATTGTCAGCTTAAACATTTCTTCCTGACCTTCTAAACTTATTTCCCCTAAAGTCTTAGCCAAACTTAGAAATATCCCTATATCTTCTTTAGTTAACTCTAAACTTTCTTTATTATCCTCAAAGGATTTTATAAAAGCTTCATATACACTATCACACTCATGTTTTCTTAACATATTAGATACACTGTAAAAAACTTTATTTACTGGACTTTTTGTCTTTTCCGCTACAGTTATAAGTCCATCTTGTAGCAATGCATGACTATAACTTATTTCATTTTTTAAATGATATATAGCTCCTTCTAATTCCCTTAAATGTATGACCCTTTTTTTAAGATTTTCACCATGCAAATATCCGATAAGAGAAGCGGATATTAAAATCATAAAAGAACCTACTAATTTTAACATTTGTAATCACCTCTTATTTCTCCTCTCTTTGTAAAGTCATATACGTATTCAATAGTACCTACCCCTTTTCTATTACTTAATACTATTGCTCGTTTAAATACACCATTTTCCATAACTTCTCTAAACACTGGACGCTTATATAAATCTTCCACATCAAATCCATGAATTGTAGTGATTAAATTAACTCCAGAATTTAAAGCTGCAATTATACTTTCCATATCACTTGAGGTTCCTATTTCATCACAAATTATTATCTGTGGAGACATACTTCTAATTGCCATTATTATTCCTTGGCTTTTAGGACAATTATCTAAAATATCTGTTCTATCTCCAATATTCATTTGAGGTATTCCATTATAACAAGCTCCTAATTCACTTCTTTCATCTACAATAGTTATATTTTTCCCTGTAAGCTCTAAACTACTGCTTCCTGTAGATAACACTCTACATATATCTCTAAGGATAGTTGTTTTACCACATTTAGGTGGAGATATAATTATAGTGTTTAAAACATTATTTTCCTCTATCATATAAGGTAATATTTCTTTAGAACAATCTATTACTTCTCTTGCAACCCTTATATTTACAGAAACGATATTCTTTATAGTTTTTATTATGTTATTTTCTGTCACTACCGTTCCACATAATCCAACTCTATGTCCACCTTTTATAGTTATATACCCTTGTTTAATTTCATCCTCAAAAGCATATATAGAATAATTGCTTATTTTTTGAAGAACATATTTCATCTCTTCTAAAGATGTTTTATAATGAAAAGATTTTTCATTATTATTAGAATAAACATATAATGGTCTATTCACTTTTAATCTAATTTCCTGTAGCTTATTTATATCTACAGTACTCTCTAAAAGATCTCTAATACTTTTAGGTAATATATCTAGTATTTCTTTTGCCATTTTTATCACCCTTTCATACTTCATTATTATTTAGATGGTGGACAAATTATTACTAGTATTTATATTTTTTAATGAATCTAAAATAAAATAATCGTTCAAGAATTCTAGGAATATTTTCTATCAAAAAATAATAGAACCAGATAGTGGTACTATCTGGTGTTTTAATATAAGATATAGTATATTAAAATAATGATTAGTTATTTTTAGAATGCAAATATAAAAGAGTCAATTTAGAATATTTCTAAATTGACTCTTTATAATTTTAATATTAAACTCTCTCCATATATTCGCCTGATCTTGTATCTACTCTTATAGTTTCACCTTCATTAACAAATAATGGTACTTGAACAATTGCTCCTGTTTCTACAGTAGCAGGTTTTAAAACATTTGTAGCAGTATTTCCTTTAACTGCTGGTTCTGTATGAGTAATTACTAATTCTACAAAGTTTGGAGCTTCTACTGAGAAAGCTTCTCCTTTATAAAACTTAATTATTGCAAACATGTTTTCTTTTAAGAACTTTATAGCATCTTCAACTTTTTCATAATTTAGTGGAATTTGTTCAAAAGTTTCTTGATCCATGAAGTAATATAATTCTCCATCAGAATATAAATATTGCATTTCTTTTCTTTCTATTACTGCTTCTTGTAATTTAGCAGTTGGGTTAAAAGTTGTTTCAGTAACTCCTCCAGTTAAAACGTTTCTTAATTTTGCTCTAACGAAAGCCGCACCTTTACCTGGTTTTACATGTAAAAATTCTATAACTGTAAAAACTTGTCCACCCTCTTCAAAAGTCGTTCCTTTTCTTAAATCTCCAGCTGAAATCATTAATGTTACCTCCTAATATAAATAGTTAAACATTTGTTAATTATATTTATTATAACCTATTTAAAATAAATTAATACCAATTTATAGCTATATACAAAGCTAGTGAGAGCTGTGTTTCTCAGATAATTTATTGTCCTAAAAATTAAAACAAACTCTCTAAATCTATTTAAATACGTTAAATTTATAACCTGTATATATAAAAAATACGGTATTTTTTAAATTACATGCATATGAAATAGTTTTTTCTAAATAGACCTCTAAATCATTAATTTTAATAAATCTATAATCCTTAGGGCAAAAAAATAAACTTAATTTTAAGTTTATTTTTGCAAGGTGTTAATTATCGCTTCTATAGCCATAATATATCCATAATGTCCAAATCCACTTATGACACCATAACACCCTTCGCTTATAACACTATTTCTTCTATACTCTTCCCTTTTGTAAATATTGCTAAGATGAACCTCAATAGTAATAATATTATAGGCTCTTATGGCATCTAGAATAGCAATACTATAATGAGAATATGCTCCAGGATTTATAACTACTCCATCATATACATCTATAGCACTATGTAATTTAGAAATAATATCACCCTCATAATTGCTTTGATAAAAATCAATATTTATGTTGGCATCTTTAAATCTATTTTCAATTCCTTCATTAATTTGTTGTAATGTTAAGTCTCCATAAATGCTCTTTTCTCTATTGCCTAACAAATTAAGATTGGGACCATTTACAACTAAAATATTCATATTTTGAACCACCTTATCATAGTCGCTAATAATAATATTTTACCAAAACTCAATACTATTTGCAATTGTAATTGAGAAAATTGTTAATATAATTTATTAATACATGTGAAATAAAATACATTATAGTTTTCCTAGTTAAAAGTTTAATTTATATAGTATTCCAACTTTTATAATAAAGTTTCTTCTGTGGAAATTAAAAATGAAAAATATAACTAAACTATTTTTAAACATGCTTAAATCTCTAAAATTTTCTTATATTATTTATTATTAAATCCATATTTTCTTCTTCATTCTCCGATAGCTCTATAGTCATATGTGCTTTACTATATATTTCTATTCTTTCGTTATACATATTTTTAAACTTCTTATCATAATCGCATTTTAAAAGGGGCCTATCCACAGTATTTTTTCCTCTCTTTATAAGAAGTTCTAGGTCTACCTTTAAAAATATAACTATCCCTATATCTTTTAAAGTTTTCATGTTGTCATTGAAAATTGGAAAACCACCACCTGTGCTTATTAAAGTTCTCTTAGTTTTTTTTAAATCATTTAATAGATTTTTTTCACACTGTCTAAAATACTGCTCTCCCTTTAAAAGAAAAATATTATTTATGGTATTATTTTCTCGTTCTTCTATCAACTTATCTGTATCAATAAAATTGTAGCAAAGCTTCTTACTGACTTCATATCCTAAAGTAGTTTTTCCACTAAGACTCATACCAATAAAAATTATATTTTTATTTAATTCCTTTATCATTATATGCTCCTAAAATAATAATTATTTATTCTTAATAAAGGTAATATCAAAAGTAATTTTTTCATTAGGAATAATAAGTATATTATTAAGGGATTCTACAGATTGAAATCCTTTTAAATAATTAACAATGGGTACAAACTCTTTGTAGCTACCATTAAAGCTCACTTTATAACTACATAGTTCACCATCCATGCTCATTTCAACAATATTTAAACTCTCATAAGATAATATTGTTTCTAAAGCATCTACAAATCCATAATTCTTTTTATCATCTTTTGATTTATAATCTCCAATTACCTCTTTGGTTATATTACTATAAAAATTATATAAATACAAATTAGTAATTACTATTACAGCTGTTACTGTTATTAATATATTAAGTTTTAACAATTTAAATCTCTTCATAATACTACCTTGAAATATTTCTTCTCCTTTTCATAAATTATAGGAGATAAATATTTAATACTATATTTACTTTCAATTATTTTTACTGCGTTTATATAATGTTTTTTATCCTCAATAAATATTTCTAGTTCAATAGAATCTTCATTGATATTAATAAATTTAATATGGAAGCTATCTAAATTTAAATTTTTAGTCAAATCATTAAATTTTTCAATAGCTACTATTTCTCTTTTAATTTCTTTCTCTATAAGGCTTTTATTTTCTTTTTTATACATTTCATAACTATGTATTTTATCCATATTAATTTTAAGAAAAAATAAATTTAATATTAAAATAACATATAGGATAATACTAACTAATTTTATTATATTGTCTGTTTTCTTCTCTCTTACACTTATGTATCCACTAGATATAAACCTATTTTTTTTCATATATTCACCTAATTATTACATATTGCAATATTCTTTCCATAGTAAGCGGCGATAGTTCTATACTATTATAGATATCCTGTATATATTCACTAAGGTTTATAGAATACATATTATAATCTTTTTTATTTTTCTCTATAAATCTTTTTATAGCTTCATTTACTTCATCATAGGTAAAATTTAATGAATTTATTACTTTATTATAGGTTAATATATTATTTTTCACCTTTAATAAATATATGTAATTTCTATAATTAAATAATAAAATAAAATTTTTATCTTCTATTTCTTTAAAATATAAGTCTTTAACATAGTTTTGTATAAAATTAATTCTTAACCCATTACAGTTGTAAATAGAAGAGTTTTTTAAAAGAGAGTATTTATTTTCATGAAAACAATATAGGATGATATTATAACAAGTTTTCTCCTCTTTGATTATTTCATAAGAAAACATCACATTTTCTCCATATTGTTCTGTTATTTCATTTCTCAATACATAGTATACATATCTTTTACTTACCTTAGGTATACTCATAGTTTTAATGAAAAGCTCTTCTCCCTCAATTACTAACATAATAGTTTTATTTTTTAAACTTATACTTTTAATTTGTTCATTACTATATTCTTTATTAAATTTTATATTATTAAGTATAGTTTTTTTAACTTCTATTGCCTTTGCTTCTTCATTATTACCATAAATGATTAACTTATTATTAAATATAGTTATCACCTCTCTATAATAATAGTTTTTATATATTTAAAAGAATCTTTTCCAGTTTTCTCATCTAAAGCATAATATTCTTCTTTAAACTGTCTTCCTTTATAAGGAATAGTTAAAATAAAACAATTATATTGTTTATCATATTTTACATATGAATTTTGAAAAGTTATATCAACTGATGAGAAATCTTCTATATCATTAGACTTTAAATAAAGTGATAATTTAGTTAATAAAATCTCTCTATATTTTTCATCTATCTTTTCTCTTAATAGGTAATTATTATTATTATTTTCATACTGTAAATTTAGCATTTTTCTCTGAAAAATATAGCTGCTCAAAGCAATGATTATACTTCCTATAATTATAACAGGAATTAACATAACCCCTTTTTTCTTTAATTTCTTATTAAATAACATCCTCTAACTCTCACTCCATTTATGCCTTCTAACTCTAAATATAAAAGTCTATCTACAACTTTTATATGAAATTTTTTTACATTTTTAACTATATAATTTTTATACCCACTATCCTTAGGAAAATTGCTATCATATCCATTAAGCATATATAAATTATTATCTATAAGTTTTATCGCCTTAATTATAGGATCATTTTTCATATATAAAATCACCACATCTTCCATAACTTTCACATCTCTACTTTGATTATGAATTTGATTTTCTATAAAGTATAATGCTTCTTCCAAATCAATTTTTTCTCTCATTTCCTTTATATCTTTATGAAAAAATTTATTCATACTAACAAATGATGATGTGAGCCCTGAAAGTACAATAGTTATTATAGTTACTGCAACAATTAATTCTAATAAACCATGCCCTCTACTCTTTTTAATAATTCCCTTTGTAAAAAGTGTATTCAATAGGTATTTCACCTTCCTTAAAATATCCCATTAATGTTATTTTTACTAGTTCTTCATTAATCCCAATTTTTAAGCATATGTATTGCTCATCTTTAGGATTATTATATTGAAGAATATCTATGAGATTGCCTTCATAATGATTCTGTAACTTATCTTTAGTAATATATACTTCTTTATCTAAAATACTTATAAGTTCTTCATAGTTAGAATTATATAGAATTATTTTTTCTATTTCATATATCATTTTAACTGTTTCACTTTTTTCTCTATTAACATTAGAGACTTTATTATTCACTATAATAGTTTGAAAAACTGCAGTACATATTAAAAGTAGTAAAGTCATTGAAACAACTAATTCTAATAAGATAAATCCATTTTTATTTTTTGATACTAACATAATTTGTTCCCACCAACATTGTAATTGTATTTATGTCACCACTATTATCTGTAAGTTCTAGTGTAAATGCACTTCCACTATATCCAAACTTATTTATTTTAATAGAATCTTGATTAAAATAAGATATTCTAATATTTTGTGGTAGCTTTAGCTTAGTTATTAATTTAGTTTTACAATAAGAGGAGATTTCATTTCTTTCTCTATCAATATATATAATTACGTCATTATATTCTTTTCTACTATAGCTCCTACTGTAATTAATAAAGCTTACTACTTCATTACTATAGTGTTCAACTGCTATTTGGTTTTCATAGTTCTTAAAAAATTTAAAAGATATCATACCTATGGACAATATTATAGAAATAATTCCTATAACCAATATAAATTCAATTAATAAAAAGCCTTTTTTCATAGAAACTCCTCATTTATACTGCACTTTCTAATAGAGTAAACATCGGTAATAACATAGCTACTATAGCAGATCCTATTAATAGTCCTACTAAAATTATAGCTATTGGCTGAGTTATAGAAACTAATCTATCTAAAAAATCATTTATTTCATCATCTAATATATCTTTCAAGGTTCTAAAGCTTTGATTTAAATTTCCGCTTTCCTCTCCTATTGAAATGATATTAATATAAAAATCAGGAAAGACTCCAGCACTACTTATACTATTGCTCAAGCTATTACCTAATTTTAAAATTTTTAATGAATTATTTAATCTTTCTTTTAAATAGTTATTATCAATACAACTAATTGCTATTTCATAAACTTTTACTAGGTTTATTCCACTTTGTATAAGAAGATACATACTACTACTAAAACTTTCTTGAAATCTTCTTATCGTAATAGTTCTTACAAAAGGTATATTTATAATTAGTTTTGATATAACTTTATTTTTAAATATATAGTTCCTTTTTAATATTAGGGTAATTCCAACAATAAAAAATAAAAGTAATAATATGAGCTTATGTCCTATTAAAAAATTGCTTAATTTTAAATAAAACATTGTAATATTAGGTAAGTTAGCATTACTAACTTCAAATTGGCTTACAAATTGAGGTAATAATCTTGTCATAAAAAATAATTGTACAATTATTCCTAAAATAAGAACTATAGATGGATAAGTTAGGGAAGATAATATTTTCTTTTTAATTTTATATCTGCTTAAATAATAATCATGCATATTATTAAAAACTTCATCTAAATTTCCACTTTCCTGCCCTAATCTGACCATATTTATAAGTAACTTAGGATAAATTTTAGGGTAATTTTTCATTGCATTGTATAAACTATTTCCTCTTTCTATATCCTGCTTTATTTCTTTTAAACTCTTTTTTAAACTTTTATTTGAAGTTTTATAAATTAGTAAATTTAAAACATCTATAAAATTCATTCCAGATTTTAATGATATTGCCATATGTTTGCAAAACATCGCAATATCTTTGTAGGAAACCAGTGTAATAAGATTTATTGGTAAATCTTTCACTTCAAAATATTTAATACAAAATAATCTCTTATTTTTAAGCTTTCTTAAAAAATCTATATTATTTTCTCCAAATTCATATCCTCTAACAGTATTATTATTTATATCTTTAGCAACAAATCTATATTTCATATACAACCTCATTAATACTTAAATAATTACTTGTAAATTAGCTACATATTCTTCATAAGTAGTTATTCCATCTATTACTAAAGCCTTAAGCTTTTCTTGTAAACATTTATTACCTCTGTTAAAACTATACTTTCTAAGTTCACTAACATCATTAAAATTAATTATTAATCTTTTATGTTCCTCTGTAATAACTATCATTTCATACACCATCTGTCTTTCCCTGTATCCTGTATAATTGCATTTTTCACAACCTACACCTTTGAAAAGTTTGTCTTGCTTCTCTAAATTTAAATCTTCCTTTTCCTCCATAGTTGGATTATAGGTACTCTTACAATTACTACATATTTTTCTAACTAACCTTTGAGAAATTACTGCTACTAAAGAATCTACAACTAGATACTTAGGTATCTTCATATCTACTAATCTAATAATAGAACTAGCAGTGTCATTACAATGTAGCGTAGATAAAATTAAATGACCTGTAAGAGAAGATGTTATTGCAATTTGTGCTGTTTCTTCATCAATTATTTCTCCTACCATAATAATATCTGGATCTTGACGAAGTATAGTCCTTAGTGATTTACTAAAAGTTAATCCTGAACTATTATTAATATTTACTTGATTTACTTTCTCAACTTCGTACTCTACAGGATTTTCAACAGTTACTACGTTTTTATTATCCCTATTTATTTCTAATAACATAGAATACAAAGTAGTTGTTTTACCACTACCAGTAGGGCCTGTTAACAATATCATTCCATTATTGGACTTTAATATTTTTTTTAGCATTTTATTATCTTCTTCATTAAATCCCAAACTATTAAGATTATATATTTCATCATTTTTATACAGTATTCTAATTACAAACTTTTCTCCATTTATTGTAGGTAATGAAGCTACTCTTAAATCATAATTAATATGATTTGTAATAAAGCTTATTTTTCCATCCTGTGGTAATAATTTTTGACTTATATCCATATTAGAAATAATTTTTATTCTATAAGTAATATTTTCATATATCGCCATAGGAAATTCTTCTATTTTTATTAAGTCTCCATTGATTCTTATTCTTACTATTACCCTGTTTTTAAAAGGTTCTAGATGTATATCACTAGCTTTTTTATTTATCGCTTCTTTTATTATAGAATCTAATATAACTACTGCTGGAGCATCTTCCTCTTTATCCGTAAGTTTAATAATATTATTTTTTTTAAGCATTTTTAGTGTTTTTTGTGCTTTTTCTTTATCATAATAATAGTTGATTAAATTTAATATACTTTCTATATCTGCTATACTTTGTTTTATGTTTTTAAAAGTAATGAATCTCAATTCTTCTATTATTGATGGATGTAATTCTTTACTAGAAGCTATATAAAGTGTATCTTTCTCTAACTTATAGGGAATCAATTTATACTTTAGTGCAAATTCTTTAGGAAGGATATTAATCAAATCAATATTAATGTTTGTATTTTTTAAATCTAAAAAGCATTCTTCCATGTAAAATCACCTACTTTTTGTCATTTCTTACTTTTAATGTTGTCCCTAAATCTAAATTTTACTCTATGAAATTATGAATTTTTTGTAAATAACTACCTTGTAACAAATTTTATGCAAAAAAAGAAAAGCCAAATTTGGCTTTTCTATAAATATTTTATATTCTACCTGTAAATATAACCTCTGCTAGTCCTGTCATCATAATTCCACTACTAGTTATTTCAATGGTAAGTTCTCCACCAGGTATAGTTACCTTAACTATATTATCTACTAAGTCTAACTTATTACAAGCAACCACTGACGCACAGCTTCCTGTTCCACAAGCTAGAGTAGCACCTGCACCTCTTTCCCAGGTTTTAACTATTATATGATTTCTACTTTTAACTTCACAGAAATTAACATTGGTTCCTTTGGAGAATAAATTAAATTTTTCTATATCCTTTCCTTCTTCCACATCATATTTATTAAGCTCATCTATAATTATGGTGTGAGGGACTCCCATTAACATGGAAGTAATATTATAGTCTTTATTGTTTATATTAATTACCTTATTTATGATTTCCACTTTACTGTTTCCATAATAATCTGAAGGATTAAAAGATGGCAATCCCATATTTATTGTAACTTCACTAACTTTATCATTTACTACAGTAAGTAATGCTTCTTTAATACCATCTCCTGTTTGAATTTTTATCCTCGTACTATTTACATATCCACTTTCATAAACAAATTTAGCAAAACACCTTATTCCATTACCACACATTGAAGCGTAAGAACCATCAGCATTTATTATTATCATCTCTATATCACAAATGTCATTTTTTCTAGCTACTAATATTCCATCTCCACCAATTCCAAAATGTCTATCACAAAACCTTTTAGCCAAAGCTTCTAAATCCGCATACTTATTTTCAAAATCCTCAAAAACTATAAAATCATTTCCTGCTCCCTGCATCTTTGTAAAATTTAAACTCAAACTCACTACCACCTTTTATAAGTTTTTACTAAAGTATTAAAATCAAATCATTTAAAATCTATAAATTTCTTTTTTAATCTATAATATTATTTTATCATAAATTATAGAAAAATATATTATATTTTCAATGTTTAACATTAATGTTATACTATACATAATTGAAAAAATTCCATATAGAAAGGAAGATGTATATGGCATTAGATGGAATTTATCTACACAGCATACTTCACGAACTTAAAGTGGAATTTGTAAATGCAAGAGTAGAAAAAATAAATCAACCAGAAAAAGATGAAATAACCTTAACTTTTAAGAAAGGTAGAAAAGCTCAAAAGCTGCTTATAAGTGCTAGTTCTAATTATCCAAGAATACAAATAACTAATAATTCAAAAGAAAATCCCTTAAAAGCACCTATGTTCTGTATGGTACTTAGGAAATATTTAAATACTGCAGTATTAGTTGATATAAGACAAATTGAAAGTGATAGAATTGTTATTTTAGATTTTGAAAGTACAGATGAGCTAGGCTTTAATAGTATATATAGTCTTATTGTAGAGATAATGGGAAGACACAGTAATATAAGCTTAGTAAGACAAAGAGACAATATTGTAATGGATAGTATTAAACACATTACTCCAGATATCAACACATATAGAGTACTGTATTCAGGAGTAGAATATAAATATCCTCCAGCTTCTACAAAACTAAATGCCTTTGATTTTACAAAAGAGAAGTTTATAGATAAAGTTAAAGAAAGCTATATGGATAAAGATTTTGATAAGAAATTTTTTACTAATATTTTTACTGGTGTAAGTCCTGCCCTTTCCTCTGAGATGATTTATCGCTTGAAAGAAAATAATATTGAATTTACTATAAATAATTTAGAAGAAATATATAAATATATATTAGTATTTTTCAATTATATCGAAACTAATATCTATGCTTTAGGTTCCTATGATATGGGTGGAGTACTTAAAGATTTTCATTGTATAACCTTCAAAGAGCTTTTAGATAATGGTTTTAACTTAAATGAATATGAGTCACCTTCAAGACTTATAGAAGATTTTTATTTTGAGAAAGATAAAGTTGATAGATTAAATGCTAGAAGTTATAATCTACAAAAAATTGTTAACAACAACTTAGATAGAGTTAGCAAAAAAATAAATATATTAAATGAAACTTTAGAAAATTGTAAAGAAAAACAACAGCTTAATTTATATGGAGAGCTTTTAACTGCAAATATTTATGCAATTAAAAAAGGAGATAGATTTATTAATGTATTAAATTATTATAGTGAAGATAATGAATACATTAATATAGAGTTAGATGAGCATAAAACTCCTTCTGAAAATATTCAAAATTATTTTAAAAAATATAATAAATTAAAAAAATCTGAAGAAAATGCAAAAATTCAAATAAAACTTGCATTAGAAGAACAGGAGTATCTTCAATCTGTATTATCACATATACATAATGCAGATAATTACACTGAAATTGAAGATATTAAAAATGAATTAGTGGAAACCGGATATATTGCTTTTAAAAAAGCACATAAGGGTAAAAAAAGTAAAATTTCAAAACCTATGCACTTTATATCTAGTGATAATGTAGATATTTATATAGGAAAAAATAACATGCAAAATGATTATTTAACACTAAAGTTTGCAAATAAAAATGATATATGGCTTCATACTAAAAATATTCCTGGTTCCCATGTGATTATTAAAAATAATGGTAATATAACTGAAAATACTCTTTTAGAAGCTGCAACTTTAGCTGCTCTATACAGCAAAGCTAAAAATTCTTCTAATGTACCTGTAGATTATACAGAAGTAAAAAATGTAAAGAAAATCTCTGGTGCTAAACCAGGTATGGTTATTTACTATACTAACAAAACTTTATATGTAACACCAAAACAATTAAATTTAAAAAGCATAGAATAAATATACCAACTCTAAATTTAATATATAGATAGAAATGATTGGTATCTTTCAGCATAATAATTGAAATACCAAAATGGTAATTATATTCATATATAAGTTAACTTTTAAAGTAACATATAAAAAAGTGGTGATATTTAATCACCACTTTTTTATATGTTGTATTGATAATAATAGCATAATAATCTTCCATTATATAGTTTTCTGTTTTTATCCGCTTTTTTTCCAAAACATTTTTGGAAGTCTTCATAGGAAGTAAGTATGTAACAGGACCAGTCATCTAAGTTATTATATACCTTGGAAAAGTCCATATATAAATCTTTAACTTCATCTTCTTTTAAAAGTCTTTCACCATAAGGCGGATTAGTAATTATTATTCCACGTTTTTTCTTTGAGCTAAAGCTTTGCATAGGAATTTTTTGGAACTTTATATTATCATCTACCCCAGCTTTAATCGCATTATTCATAGCTGTTCTCAATACTCTACCATCTATATCTGAAGCTAAAATTTCAAGTTCGCTATTATTTTCCGCTTTTTTTGCACCTTGCCTAACTTGATCCCAAATTTCTTTATCAAAATTAGGCCAGTTCTCACTTTCAAATTTTCTATTTACGCCTGGTGCAATATTTCTAGCAATCATAGCTGCTTCTATTGCAATAGTTCCTGATCCACAGAAAGGATCTGCTAAAATTCTTGATCCATCATATTTACTTAATAAAACCATTGCAGCAGCTAAAGTTTCCTTAAGTGGTGCTGATCCTGCGTTTTCTCTATATCCTCTTTTATGTAACCCTGCTCCTGAAGTGTCTATTGAAAGTGTAGCTAAATCTTTTAACAGAGCTATTTCTATTTTATAAATTGGTCCATCTTCACTAAACCAATTAGTATTGTACTTTTCTTTCATTTTTTCTACTATTGCCTTTTTAACAATGCTTTGACAGTCTGGCACGCTAAAAAGAGTAGACTTAACTGATTTTCCTATTACATGCATTTTTCCATCTTGAGGTATTAAATCTCCCCAGTTTACCTTTAAAGTCCCTTGAAAAAGTTCTTCAAAGGTTGTTGCCTTAAATTCTGCCATTTTAATAAATACTCTTTCAGCAGTTCTAAGATGAATATTACAAATAGCAATATCCATTTCATCTCCTTCAAAAGTTACTTTCCCATTTTCCACCTTTAAATCTTCATATCCTAATTCTTTAAGCTCTTTAGCAGTTATGGCTTCTAATCCAAAGGTAGTAGTAGCAACAATTGTATACATCATACGTTTTTCTCCTAGCTTTCTAAAATTTTTACTGAATCCTCTCCATCAATTTCCTCAATCATAACAGAGATGATTTCTTTCCTTGAGGTAGGTATATTCTTACCAACATAATCTGCTCTTATTGGTAGTTCTCTATGACCTCTATCTACTAAAACTGCCAATTGAATCATTTCAGGACGTCCTAAATCAATTATAGCATCAATAGCAGCTCTTGCAGTTCTTCCTGTATATAAAACATCATCAACCAATATTATTTTTTTACCTTCAATAGGTACATTTATATTTTTATCATTTAATCTAGGTTCTGGCGAAATTGTTGTTAGATCATCTCTATATAAGGTTACATCTACGCTACCAACTTCTAACCTCTTTCCTTCAAAAACTTCAATTAAATCTGCAAGTCTTTCAGCTATAGGTACTCCTCTACTTTTTATACCCACCAATACTAGATTATCAATTCCTTTATTTTTCTCAATTATTTCATGAGCTATTCTTGTCAAAGTTCTTTTTATTGCTGTCTTATCTAATAATACAGATTTAAATTCCACAATAACCACTCCTTATATATCACTTTTTCTTAAATTTTCAAGTAAATCCTCAAAATATTTTGGTATATTTGAAGTAAATTTCATATATTCATTTGTAGTAGGATGTATAAATCCTAATTCTTTAGCATGTAATACTTGTCCTTGTGATTTAAACTTTTGTTTCTTAAATCCATATACTATATCCCCTACTAATGGGTGACCTATATAAGCCATATGTACTCTAATCTGATGTGTTCTACCTGTTTCTAAATTACACTTCACCAAAGTATAATGATTAAATCTTTCTAAAACCTTATAATGAGTTATGGCTTCCTTGCCATTATTTTTTACCACTGCCATTTTAATTCTTTCCATAGGATGTCTTCCTATTGGAGCATTTATAGTACCACTATCTTCTTTTAACCTACCTTCCACTAAGGCATAATATGTTCTTGTCATACTATGTTCCTTAAGTTGTTCTGCTAGTTTACTATGAGCATTATCATTTTTAGCTATAACTAGAATTCCTGAAGTATCTTTATCAATACGATGTACTATACCTGGCCTTACAACTCCATTAATTCCTGACAAATCATTACAATGATATAATAATGCGTTTACCAAAGTGCCACTATAATTTCCTGGCGCTGGATGTACTACCATATCTTGAGGTTTATTTATTACTATAATATCATTATCTTCATAAAGAATATCAAGAGGTATATCCTCCTTTTCTATCTCTAAAGTCGTAACTTCTGGAACCTCCACAATAACTAAATCATTTAACTTAAGCTTATAATTACTTTTTTTTAGTTTTTCATTAACCTTAACCTTTGCTTCTTCAATTAACCCTTGAACGTAAGAACGAGATTTATCTTCTAGTTTCTCTGAGATAAATACATCTAATCTTTTATTTATATCATCTTCTTTTACTTCTAATTCTTCTATTTTCATTAAACTTCGTTCCTTATTATACAAATTACTAGACCTATTGTACCTAAAGTTACAAATATATCTGCTACATTAAATGTTGGAAAATGGTAAACATCTTTATAATGTACCAAAATAAAATCCACAACATATTTATAAATTACTCTATCATAAAAATTACCTATAGCTCCTGATATTATCATAGCAAAGCTTATTCTTGTTAAAAGAGATTTAGGCTTATATTTAATTAGATAAAATAATATAACTCCTACAACTAAAAAAGTAGTAATTACTAAAAACCATAACTTATTTTGAAGCATTCCAAAAGCTGCTCCTCTATTTTCTAAATACTCAAAGGAAAGTAGATTTTTTATTATCTCTATTCCTTCATTATTTTTTAAGACTTTTAGTGCCCATATTTTAGATAATCTATCTAAAATCATGCCTAAAAATATAATTATAAATTCTAACGCCATAGTTGTTCCCCCTAGAGTAAAATAATATTTCTGATAGCTAGGCTATCAGAAATATTATATAAATTAATTTTTAGTCTGGTAATTGATTTTTATACTGTTCATTACTAATTAGATCCATGTGATCTACATAATAATTGTCATCATCATAATCTTCATCATATACGTTATCCATAGCATTAAATCTAGCAACTGCTTGATAGCTATCTTCTCCGTCGAACTCTACTAAAGATGTATTATCATTAAATCCATATCTAAAAGGAAGTCCTAATACCCGTTCTTCCGAAGGTCTATTGTTAATGTCATCAGGAACAGCATCATTTATACTATTTTGACAATGTACACAGTGTTCAGCATAAGGAATAAATTCTAGCCTTCCTTGTGGTATAGGCTTCTTACATATTTTACAGTTGCCATATTCTCCACTTTCTATGTTTTTAAGTGCATTATCTATTTTATTTAAAATAGTTACTTCATTGTCCTTAAGTGCCGTATCTCTCTGTATATCAAATAGATTTCCTGCTGCATCTGCTCCATGATTATCATAATGTGAAAGCTCAGAAGACATCTCCACATTTGAATTTACCGTTCCATTGCTCTCAATTTGATTTATTATCTGATTTACCTTGTTTTTTTCCTTTAATAACTTATCTCTAAAATAATTAAGCCTAGTTTTGTCCATTTTTATCCACTCCTCAAATAAAAGCTAATAAATTTACTACTCTTAATTATTTTCTCAATATAGCTAAATTTTATTACAATTCATTAATTATATTTATAATATTTTTAAAATACACTAATGAATTAGGAAAAGAAACATTACTACATTGGTAATCACCAATAGTAGTTACTCCTTTATTTCTCATAGAGGCTATTAAAAAGGCTAATGCAATTCTGTGATCCTTATAAGAATTTATATAGGCATCTTTTCTAATATAATCATTTAATCCTAATATTTCAATATTATTATCATTATAATATGCCTCTATTCCTAAACTCTTTAAATTGTTTATTATAGCTTCTACTCTATTACACTCTTTATATTTTAGTTCCTCTATTTCTTTAAATACAGTTTTCCCACTGCTAAAAGCTGCAACTACACTTAACATTGGTATTTCATCTATAATACTGGGTATATCTTCACTTTCTACAATTACTTCATTTAGCTCACTACTATAAACTATAATATCTCCTACAGGTTCTTCATTTATATATCCTTTATTATTTACTGTAATTTTGCCACCCATTTTTTTTAGAATTTCAATATACTTTATCCTTCCTTTATTTAGTAGAACATTTTCAATTTTTATGGAAGAGTTTTCTCCTAATAGGGTTGCTCCAATCAAAAAAGCTGCTGAAGAAGGATCGCCAGGAACAAATATGTCCTTTGAATCCATAGAGGAGTTCTCTATAGCAATAGTGTTTTCCTTTCTCTCAATATGGCCTCCTAGATATTTAAACATATTTTCTGTATGATCTCTAGTAGGTATATTTTCTATAACTTCTGTTCTTCCTTTTGATAAATACCCTCCAATTAAAATACAAGATTTTACTTGCGCCGATGCAACAGGAAGCTCATATTTAATACCTTCTAATCCATTATTTTTCTTAAATTTCAAAGGAAGTTTTTCATCTTTACAACAAATTTTCGCCCCCATTAATCTTAAGGGCTCTACAATTCTTTTCATTGGCCTATTACTCAATGAATTATCTCCAATTAGTGTAGTTTCTATATTACATCCACTCAAAAGTCCACTTAACAATCTTGCAGCAGTTCCAGAATTGTTAACATTTAAAACTTCTACTTTATCATTGAAATTTTTATAGCCAGGAGAAGTTACAGACAGTTTATTTTCATGTAAAACAACGTCAACACCCAATTCTTTCATACATTGGACTGTTGATAAACAATCTTCACTAAAAGGGAAATTATAAATATTATAATTTCCCTTTGGCATGGAACCAATTATTAAGGATCTATGTGCAATAGATTTATCTCCAGGTACATTAATAACTAAATCTTTAAACTTCTTATATCCTTCAACTACTAAATCCATAGAGTTATATCTCCTAAAAAATATTTTTTAATTCATTAACTTTTGAAACTATAGATTTCATTATATCCATAGATACAGTTTGCTTTGAATCAGAAATTGCTCTATCTGGCTCTATATGACTTTCTATCATAACTCCATCAGCTCCACTGGCAATGCTTGCTATAGCCATTCTTTCTACTAGCTCTCTTCTACCTGTTCCATGACTAGGATCTACAACTATCGGTATTCTGCATTTTTCTTTTATTACCGCTACACTATTTAAATCTAAAGTGTTTCTAGTATAGGTTTCAAAGGTTCTAATACCTCTTTCACAAAGCACTACACTTTCATTCCCACTAGACATAATATATTCTGCAGCATTGAGCCACTCAGTTATTGTAGCACTCATGCCTCTTTTTAATAATATAGGTAAATTACACTTGCCTAATTCTTTAAGCAATGTATAATTGTACATATTTCTTGAGCCTACTTGTATCATATCTATATAATCTATACATTTTTCAATATCTCTTGCATCCATTATTTCTGTTACTATAGGCATATTAAACTCTTTTCCAACCTCATGAAGAATTTTTACTCCTTCATATTTAAGTCCTTGAAAATCATAAGGAGAAGTTCGAGGCTTAAAAGCTCCTCCTCTTAAAATATGTACTCCCATATCTTTTAATTCTTTTCCAATTTCTTTCATAGTATTATAATTTTCTACAGAACAAGGACCAGATATTATTACTTTCTCTTTTTCACCAATAGTTATATCTTTTACTTTAACTATTATTTTAGGACCACTATTATTTCCTACTAATAAATTTTCCATAAAATGCTCACCTACATAGCTCTTAGCATGTTCTTTAATATATTGTTGGAGTTTTCTACTGCTATATCTTTAAACTTCTCATAATCCATATGAGCACCATTATTTGCATTATCTGATATAGATCGTATTATTATAAAGGGAATATTATTTAAATATGCAACATGAGCTATACTAGCGCCTTCCATTTCACAAGCTAAAGCTTCGAACTCATTCTTTAACCATCTAATTTTCTCTACATTTGCAATAAACTGATCTCCTGATACTATTCTTCCAACAAAACTTTTATGGTCCTTAAGATCTTCACAAGCATTTTTTGCATATTTTATAAGCTTACTATCACATTTAAAATCAAAAACATCCATTCGTGGAATTTGTCCTATCTTATCTCCAAAAGCTGAAGTATCCATATCATGTTGAACTAAATCGCTAGCAATAACTATATCTCCTGGATATATTTCTTCCCCTATACCTCCAGCTATTCCAACGTTTATAACAGCATTTGCCTTATAATCATCTACTAATATTTGAGTACAAACAGCTGCATTTACCTTGCCTATTCCACTCTTTACAATTACTACTTCTTTACCAAAAATTCTACCTTTATTAAAGCACATATTTGCCTTTTCAATTTTACTTTCAACCTGCATTTCATCTATTAAAATTTGTACCTCTTCTTCCATGGCACCTATTATTCCAATTGTCATATTAATAACTCCTTCCTATGCTTTCCTTTAGTGCTTCTATTATTTCCTCTTCACTAACATCTATCTTTATTTTACAAGCACCAACATCTTCTAGCAATGTAAATTTTATATTATTACCTTCCATTTTCTTATCATGCTTTATAGAATACAAAAACAAGTCCAAATTGTCAACTTTGTAAAAGGTTTCTATATTTATTTTTTTATAGAGATTTTCTATTTCTTTATAGATGTTTGTATTCAATTTTAATTTCATTTCAGATATTTTTATGGAAGTTAAACTACCTAAAGCCACTGCTATACCATGTGGAATTAAATAATTTGAATCTGACTCTATAGCATGACCTATAGTATGCCCAAAATTTAATATATTTCTATATCCTAAATCTTCATAATCCTTCTCAACTACCGAAGCCTTAATTTTTAAACATTCTTTAACTATATATAATAACTTATCATTTTCTAATTCCATTATAGCTTTAATATTTTCTTTTATATACTTTAATAGCTCTGGACTTTCTATGAGACCATATTTTATAACTTCACCAAGACCACTTATAAATTGCATTTTATTTAAAGTCTTTAAAAAGTTAACGGAAACAAACACAAATATAGGATCATAAAAACAACCTATAGCATTTTTTATTCCCTTTATATTATAAGCTACTTTGCCACCTATAGCACTGTCTACCTGTGATATTAATGTAGTAGGTACATTTATATATTTTATACCTCTCATAAATGTTGCAGCTACAAATCCAACTATATCTCCAACAATACCTCCACCAAAAGCAATTAATATGCTATTTCTATCTGCATTATTTTCTATCAAAAAATTATAAATTTCTTCTACGGTTTTATAAGTTTTATTTTCTTCTCCCTGATTAAAAACAAAAATTTTATAATTATAATTTCTCATTAGCAATTTTAGCTTTTTTTCATACAATGAATAAACTTTATCATCGGTTATTATATAAAATTTATCTGTACTCTTTAATTTATGCTCATTAAAAGCTAAAAATATTTTACTAATATCATTATCTATATAAACCTTATAATTTTTGTTTCTACTATTTATACAGATTTCTTTCATATACTTTCTCCTTTTAAAATACGACCAATTATTTTAATGTACAATTCGCAATGCACAATTGCGGCTGAAATTTTTTTAGTAAAAATAATTTCTTTAATGCATTTTTGTAGGTGCGAACAGTGTTCGCCAGTTTTTTATCTGTCTTATAATTTAATATTAATGTAATAATATGTGGCGAACACTGTTCGCCGCTACAGAATCAATTTTAATTTTCTCAGTTTTCACTGTGAAATATCCTCAATTGTGAATTGTGCATCATGAATTGTGAATTAAGAAAAATCGTCAATAGTCAATTCTTTAAAGATTGTATCTATATATTCATATTATACCAAACTTTAGTTAAAAAAATCTCACTGTAAAAGTGAGATTTTAATCATTATTAGCAAAAAAGCTCTTTATTTCTTCTAGTTCTGTAGCATCATAATTTAAATTTTCTTTATCTAAATCTGGTTCTTTTAAATTGTCTAAGCCCTTTTCTTCTACATTTTCTTCTATAATATTTGATATATTATAGTTCTTATCAAAATCCTTTTCCAAAGATTCAAACATTTCTAATTGGCTTACCATAAAATTTCTAAACTTAGTTCTAAATTTTAAAAACTCTTGCTTAGTTTTGTCAAACTCATCATTAATTTGAAGTACATCACTATGTGCTTTATCTAAAATCTTCTTTGCAGATTCATTAGCATTTCTAAGTATAAGTTCAGCTTCATTTTGTGCTGTTATCTTAGCTTGTTCAGCAGCATTTTGTGCCAATAATAGCGTACTTTGAATTGTTGCTTCTATTTTTGAATAATGATCTAATTTATCTTCAAAAACTGAAATTCTTTCTTTTAAAGTTGCATTTTCTTTATAAATTCCTTCATAATCCTCTGAAACTTTTTCTAGAAATTCATCAACTTCATCTAAATTATATCCTCTCATAGATCTTTTAAATTCTTTATTATTAATATCTATTGAAGTTAATCTCACGTAAATCACCCCTAATTAATTGTACTTTTTTATAGAAATTCTAAGTCTTTGGCTTTGTGTTTTATTTATAAAATCACAAATCTTAAATTTTCCATAACCTCTAATAGTCAATATATCTCCACTACAAAGTAATTTATCCTTTTTTGAAATTCCAATATGGTTTAGCAATATTTTGTTACCTTCTATAAGTTCTAAAGCCTTACTTCGAGATACATTACATAAGGAACTAATTATATTATCTAACCTTAAAGATGTAACTACTATAGTTCTTTCTTCAAATTTAATTTTAGGTGCATTTTTTAATGACTCATCTACTATTATAACTTCACAAGGACAAGTGTTAATATTAGTCAAGTTAAGTATAATAAAATCTGTAATTTCATTATATACAGGTACATAACAACATTCTTCCTCTAGAATTAAATCACCTAATAGTTCTCTTTTTATTCCTAGAGACATTATTGCACCTAAATAATCCTTATGTTGTAGATTTTTAAATTTGGATTTATTACATATCTTTAATAAATCTATAGGATAATAATGAGGTTCTTCATAACAGTCAAAGGCTAACATTGCTCTATCAAATTCTTCAAAAACCCCATTACAATAAACCTTAACTTGTAGATTATTCTCCATATTCTTAAGTTTTTTATAAATATCAGGGTATGTAAAAACTTTGCTGTATATTGTCCCATTAATTTTTTTTGCTAAAATAATTTGATCATAAAGCTTTGATATTGAATTATTCTCATATTCTAAAAAATTATTTATAAAAGCTTCTTTTGTTATAATATTCATATTATATTCTTACCAATACCGATAATATAATTCCCTGTATAACATATATTAAGAAATAAGCAATTATAGGAGAAAAATCAATAACAAAACCCTTTAGAAATAAATCATTTATTTTTTCTGCTGGCTCCATAATTGGAGCTGTAAATGTTCTTATAAATTGACCTACCTTACTATATCTCCCATTAGGTATCCAAGTTAATAATACTTCTATTAAAATTGTAGCTTTAATTACTTCAAAAAAGATATTTACTATTCTAATTATCATTTGTCCCACCATTATTTAGGCCAGCTAAAAAGTCCTTTACTTGATAGTTCACTTTTTAAATCATTAGTGACTTCAACATTTGAAGGACATAGTATAAATACACCTTTTTCTACCTGCTGAAGATCTCCTTCTAATGAATATACAGCTCCAATTAAAAAATCCAATATTCTCTGTCCAACCTTTTGTTCTATACCATTTATATTTACAAGAACTATTTTTCTATTTTTTAAGTTGTCCACTATAGCTGTTGCTTCATCATATTCTTGTGGTTTTATTATTACTACTTTAGCAGAAGTTGCTGTGTGGATATTTACAATTTTATTTTGTTTTTTAGTAGTTGAAGCAAAAGTTTCTATATCAATGGCATCTTCATTTTCTTCTTGCTCTTCAAATTCATCCATTTCTTCTTCATCAATATTGTCATCCATTCCTAAAATTGTTAAAACTTTGTTAAACATATTCTTTTCCATTTATGATTACCTCCTAAATTATTAGTTATACTGTCTTTTGCCAAAAATTCCTTCTCCAACTCTTATCATATTGCTACCTTCCTCAATAGCAATTTCATAGTCATGAGTCATTCCCATGGACAAAATTTCCATAGAGATATTTTTAAAGCTTCTGGTACTTAAGTCATCAAAGATTTTTTTCATTTCACTAAAATAATATCTACAGCTCTCTTCATTACCAATAGGTATAGTAGCCATTAAGCCTCTAACCTTAATTGAACTGTAACTTTCACAAATATTTATTAGCTCTTCTAACTCTTCTATTTTAATTCCAGTTTTTGAAGCTTCTCTTCCTATATTAATTTGAATAAGTACATTAGCAATTTCATTTTTTGCTGAAAATTGTTTTTCTATCTCCTCTGCTAACCTTACACTATCTAATGAATGTATGAGATGGACTTTACCTACCAAATATTTAACTTTGTTTCTTTGTAGATGTCCAATGAGATGCCATCTTATATCCTTAGGCAATTGTTCATACTTCATGTCTAACTCTTGCACCTTATTTTCACCAAAATCTCTAGCTCCAGCCGCATAAGCTTCAACTAGATCTTCAACAGGTTTAGTCTTAGATACAGAAATTAAGGTAATCTCTTTTGAAATTTTATTCATTATAGCTTCATAATTATGTCCAATTGACAATATTCTGACCTCCTTATGGTGATTCTTAAAACAAAAATTAATATTCTTTTATATATTCTTCATCAAATTGAAAAATTCCTGCAAAAAAATACATAAAATTGGTATATTATTTCTCTGTAACTTCATTTAAGTAATTACTTTTAATTGTGCTATTGTAGGACTGTATTTCTACATTGCTTAAAGTTTCAATTTCAACATAACATGTTCTTCTTTTTAATTTTTTAACATGATTTTCTTGAGTCTCTAAATAATTTTCCATCACATCTTTATTTCCAATAGCAGTTATATAAAAAGGTGCTACTACCTTTATTCCATTGATATTAACATTAGAGCCAAAACAAATTCCGAATGCATTGTAAGTCACCCTATAATCATTAACTGCTATAGCCTCAGCTCCTGCATTTCTAAGTTCATTTATCACTTTAACAAGATCTGCATCATGTATCAGCATATTCCTATCATATTTCCCTCCAAAGCCAACTTGTGGAGAGTCATTTAGTGTAATCCTTATGCCTTCACCTTGTAATGGCAAAGTTCCTAAAATCATTTTATTTTCATTTAATTCTTTATTTATCTCATTTAAAACTCCATAAGTATTTTGTGAGTTGTACTCATACTTTTTAATTTTTTTATTTAATTCATTTAATTCTCCTTGTAAATCGCTTATATCCCTTTGTAAATCTCCTCTTTCATTATAAGCAATTTCGTATTGCTTAACATCTAAAAAAGCATTAGACTTTCCAAGGTCAATATTCATAGAAATTAATAACCCTACAATAATTGAAGCAATAAACAAAAATATAGTAGCTTCGTTAGTTTGCATTTAATCACCTCAATTATGGAATTTTGCTCTATCCATAAGTAATCTTCTAATAACAGCAAAGTTGTTAAATATTCTTTCTCCAAATACTATAACTGCTGCCAAATATATAGGAATACCTAATTTATCTCCTAGATACACCATAAGTGCTGCTAACAGGGCATTACCGAAAAATCCTGATATAAATATATCTGGTCTAAAATCTTTGTTTAAAGAAGCTCTTACTGCACCAAATACTGAATCTATACAGGCAAATATTGCCACAGATATATATGGTGAAAATTTAATAGGGATATTTATATTCCACACAATTCCTAATATTATTCCAATTAATAGACCTATAAATGCTACCATCTAATCACCTCTATTTATTTTCAACTTGTTTTGCATAATCAAATTTTTGATTTACACTGGTTTTCTTTATCATAACTTCGTCTGAAGCTTCAAATGTTACATCACACAATTTTAAAAGTTTGTCTGATACTACCCCTGGAAAGTTTAAAGCTGCCTCTAACAATTTTTTATTACCTATGGCTTTGATTACAACTCTCTGCTTAGGGGATATCCTCTCATTGTTTATAATGATATTATCTCCACCATCTCTAATACCACTTCGTGATGTCAATCTTATATCATTTATTGAAATTGCCTCTGCATCTGCTGCATTTAATTCATTAACTATACCTAATAACTGTTCATCATATATAGGCCTAAAATTTATATCATTTGCAAATAGATTTTTTTTAGGAGTTATATATATAATTATACCTTGTCCCTTTACATCTACTGCTCCAGTTTGTAATCTAGTTTGTTGTAATTCTTGTAAAAGAAGTGTACTTTCTTCAGTTCTTCCTGCTGCTGCTTCTTCAAATTCTTTAGCTTTAGCATTGAGATCATCAATTTGCTTTTCAAGCTGTTCCTTTTGCTTTCTCAAATGTTCATTTTCAATTATAATTTCTGGATTAGCCTTTTCTTCATCTGTAGAAATTGTTTGTTTATTTATAGTTGAGATTTGAGTAGTTAACATATATCCTAAAAGAAGAAATATAAGTGCTATCGCAATTTGATATGAGAATTTTTTCAATTAAACCCCTCCTAATCCTGCTTATATATTACTGGGTTTCCATCAAAGCTAACATCAATATACCCTTTCATATTTTTAAGTTGTTTATCCTTTAATATACTAAAGGCTTTGGCTAATTTTTCTGGTATATCGTCATCAGTACCAATTTTAATATAAACGTTGTTATTACAATGAATTTTAATATCAAGAAAATTATTTAATTCAATCATGGTAATTTTTACGTTCTCATCTGTTGAATTATAATCATATATAATATCAGATAAGGTATTAATATCCTTTAATTTCTTCTTATTTTCCATAGGAATTTCACTACCTAAAGTTGGATTTGAAAGATTTATACCTTCCAATCTTACCAAATTAGGATTTTCTATGGTTTTCTTTTTATCCAATATTATCCCTTCATTGTCAATTATATAAAACTCTTCATTTAATTTGCTATAAAAAGCTGCTTTTCTCTCTTTAACTGTTACAATAATTTCATTAGGAAATTTTCTTTTAACATGAGAAGTAATTACATAGGGATTTTCCCTCACACTACTAATGGCTTTATTAGTTTTTAGTGTAAATATGTTTTCTCCAACTTTTATATTAGACCTTTCTATTATTTCCTCTTTAGTCAAATTTTCATTCCCTTTAACAGTTATTGAAGCTATGTTAAAATAGCTTAAATTTAAACATAAAGTAACCAAAACGCTTGTTAACACTATAAATAAAAAAATACCTCTTTTAATAAATTTAATTTTTCTTTTTTTATTTAATAATTTTTCTTTGTTTTTTAATATATAACTACCTTGTTGTTTTTTTAATTTAGACATATTATTTTCACCTATACTATACCCATTATATTTATATGAAAAATTACATTACTTACATAATAACATTAATTTCATTAAAATTCATTACAAAACCATTAATTTACTCTAGAAATTTTAGGAACTGAAAAATAAAATTGACATGATAACCATGTCAATTTTATTCTTATAACATATATAAAAGTAAATAACAAACTAAAGATGTTAATCTATTTTTATATCAAATAAGACGTCAAAACCCGCTCATAGTGGTTCTATGGCGGGTTATAATAACACAATATGATAGAAAACAAGCTATAAAATACTAGCTTGTTATTTTTTTTAGAATGTTTTAATTACCGCTATAAGCATTCTGTCTAGTTATGTTTAAAAGTATCCCCATTGCCATCATATTTATAACCAATGAAGAACCTCCAGAGCTTATAAAAGGAAGAGGCACCCCTGTTGTAGGCATAGAAACAGTAACAACTGCTACATTTATAAGTGCTTGAACTATTACTACTGCAGTTATACCTGTAGCTAATAAGCTACCATATACATCTTTCGCTTGTACTGCCGCCCTAAGCCCTCTCCATAAAAATATTATGAATAGAGTAATTATGAACATGCATCCAATAAATCCTAGTTCTTCGCCAATAACTGCAAATATAAAGTCATTGTGAGGCTCAGGAATGTAAAAGCATTTTTGTCTTGATTGACCTATACCCACCCCTGTAAGCCCTCCAGACCCCAGTGCTAAAAGTGATTGAATCAACTGATATCCTGCTCCTTGTGCATCTGCCCAAGGATCTAAAAAACCTGTTATTCTCATCATTCTATAAGGCTTTAGCCAAGTTGCTAATCCTACCAATCCTGCTAGTCCTCCTACTAGTCCTCCAATAAATCTTAGTTTAGTACCAGCAACAAATAACATTCCTACTGTCACTATCATTATAACTGTAGCTATACTTAAGTTTTGTTCTGCAATTACGAGGCCAGCATAAAATCCAGATACTAGCAAATATGGCAAAACTCCTTTAGTAAAACTTTTAATTTTTTCCCCTTTTCGTTCAACGCTCATTGCCGTAAATAACACCACTGTATACTTAGCAATTTCTGATGGTTGAAAAGATGCTGGCCCAAGTTTTATCCATCTCTGAGCACCATTAACTGGGGGAAATAGAAACACTAGTAACAATACAATTACCGTTAAAATCATAAGTTTTCCTGTATGTTTTTTATATTTGTGATAATCTATGTTCAGGGTTATTATCATGCCAAAAGTCCCCAAGCCTGCCCATGCAAGCTGTCTCCATAAAAAAAACTCCGCATTATTATGTTTAAAAGATGCAAAATATGAACTCGCACTATAAACCATAACCACCCCAATTGATACTAACATTAAAATAGTAGCAAATAACACAAAATCAATTTCTCCTAGCTTTGTCTTGGATTTTTTCATATCTCATCCCCCTATATTATTTTAGGCATCTGAAACAAAATTATCAGTAAAAGATTTTGAACATATCTTGTGCCAGACCAAAATCATATTCTATAGATAATATATTAGTATCTATAAATTATACTGATTCACTATGACACAAAGTACACCTGAATATTTATTAGCTGCTTTTTAAGATACCTTAAGGTGTAATTGATAAGAATCCTATCAAACATAATACTACAGTAATTATAGAAAATACTGCTACAATTTTACTTTCATGCCATCCACTAAGTTCAAAATGGTGATGAAGTGGACTCATTTTAAACACTCTTTTACCAGTGAGTTTAAAAGATATAACCTGAATAATAACAGATAGGGTTTCAATTACATATATTCCTCCAACAATTAACACTAAGAGCTCAAGCTTTAGTATCATTGCTACAGCCCCAATAGCTCCACCTAGAGCTAAAGATCCTGTATCCCCCATAAATATCTGTGCAGGATAAGAATTATATCGTAAAAATCCTAATAATGCTCCTGCTACCACTCCACAAAATATAGATAAATTATAATATCCCATTCCAAAACTTACAAGTGCAAAAAAAGTCATTACTAATAATGTTATTGAACTAGCTAATCCATCTAATCCATCAGTTAAATTAACCGCGTTAGTGGTCGCTGCAAAGTAAAAAACAATGAAAGGTATAAACATTGGTCCTAAGTTAAAGGTTATATTGAAAAACGGTATTATCACATCAGTTCCAATTCTTGTAGAAGCATAGTATCCAAGAAAAATTGAAAGAATAACTAATAGTATCATCTTTTGCCATGATTTTAAACCTTCATTATGCTTATGAATTATTTTTAAAGAATCATCTAGCATTCCTATAATTCCAAATCCAACTAATGAAACTAAGGCAATTATTGCCTCATCAGCTACAGTTCTTAGAACTACAAATAAAGTAATAGCTGAAGCAATAATGAATATTAATCCACCCATGGTAGGAGTACCTGCTTTCTTTAGATGGCTTTTAGGTCCTTCATCTCTTATATTCTGTCCAAATTTAAATTTAGTTAAGAGTGGAATCAATAATGGTGATAAAAGTAAAGATATAAGAAATGCCACTAATACAGAATAAACAACTTTACTCATTTTATATCCCCTCCTTAACATCTAAGTTTTCTATTTCACTTACAATACTTTCAAACTCCATTGATCTAGAGGCTTTTATTAAAATTACATCATTAAGTTTTATTTCAGAATTCAAGTATTTTACTACTTCTTCTTTATTTTCAAATAATATACAGTTTTTATCTTGAAAACCATCTTTAAAAGCTTTCTTAAAATCGCCTATTGCTATTAGTAAATCAATACCCTTAAGTTTGGCATACTGTGCTACTTCCTTATGAGCATTATAGGATTCATCTCCTAGTTCCTTCATAGTGCCCAATACTGCTATTTTTCTACCACCTTTAAAATCCTTTAATACCTCTAAAGCTGCTTTCATTGAATCAGGACTTGCATTATAAGCATCATTTATAACTGTAAACTTATTGCAATTTAATATATCAAGTCTCATAGAAGTAACTTCTAAGTTATTAAAACCTTTATTTATATCCTTATAATCCATATTTAATTCTCTAGCTGTAGCTATTGCTAATAATGAATTAAGTACATTATGTTTTCCTAAAACAGGTACAACAAAAGTCTCATCAATTAACACATTATTTTCTCTTATATTAAATTTTATATTGCTATCACCTATAATTATTCCACTTGCCATAAAATTATAATCATTTTCTATACCAATTTTTATAATTTTATATTTATCTGAAGATATTTCACTTAGTAGAGCATTATCTCCATTAAGTATTAAAACATTTTCCTTCTGAAAAAAGTCTGTAATTTCCATTTTCGCTTTTAATATATTTTCTTGTGTCTTTAAATTTTCTATATGAGACAATCCAATATTAGTTATAATTGCCATATCTGGATTTGAAACTCTAGATAGTCTATGTATTTCCCTTAAGTTACTCATACCAAGCTCTAGTACTGCTATATCATAAGAGTTATCTAAATTAAATATCATAAGCGGTAGTCCCACTTCGTTGTTAAAATTACCTTTAGTTTTAAAAACCTTATATTTTTCACTTAAAACTGCTGCTACTAAATCTTTAGTAGATGTTTTTCCTGTGGAACCTGTGATTCCTATTATTTTAATATCTAATTTATCTCTATAATATTTTGCTAAATCTAATAGTGCCATTCTAGTATCTTCAACCAATATTACTGAAGTATACTCACAAAGGTCTTCTTTACTAAAATCTTCATTATGAACTATGCATAATGAAGCTCCTTTATATGAAGAATTTACCACATATTCATGCCCATCAAAATTTTCTCCTTTAAGGGCAAAAAAAATGTCATTTTTCTTTACCTTTCTACTATCTATGACAACATTATTAAATCTATCTATGGTACCTTTTACAATAAGCTTACCTTTTAAGGCGTCTGTAATCTCCTTTATATCTAAATATTCCATCTAAGCATACAACTCCTTTATGATTTCACTTATAATTTCTCTCTCATCAAAGTGAATTCTTTTATCTTTAAGTACTTGATAGTCTTCATGCCCTTTGCCGGCTATGACTATAACATCTTTATCTCTAGCAATTTTCATAGCATACTTTATTGCTTCTCTTCTATTTTCTATAATTATATAGTTTTCTTTTTTTAATCCAACTTTTATATCCTCAATTATTTCCATAGGATTTTCTGTTCTTGGGTTATCAGAAGTAATTACTGCTATATCACTTAAATTACTTCCTATGCTGCCCATTATAGCTCTTTTACTTTTATCTCTATCTCCACCACAACCAAAAACAGATATCAATCTGCCAAAAGTAAACTCTCTAGCGGAGTTTAATATGTTTTCAAGGCCATCTGGAGTGTGGGCATAATCAACAATTACATCATATCCTAAATTATGATTTATAGTAACTATCTCACATCGTCCTGGAACAGTTACCTTTTCAAGAGCCTGCTTTATATCTTGGATAGATACACCTTCATGTATTGTAGCTGCAATACATCCTAGCGCATTATAAACATTATATTTACCTGGAATACTAAGTTTAATATTTTCTTCATCTCCGTTATAAACTAAAGTGAACTCTATTCCCCTTGAATGAAGTTTTAAATTCTTAGCCCATAACATAGCCTTCTTTTTTAATCCATAGGTTATTACATCACCATCAATTGAATCTATAATTTTTTCCCCATAGCTATCATCCATATTAATTATAGACATATTACTATTCAAAAATAATTTCAATTTAGCATTAAAATAGTTTTCAAAAGTTTTATGAAAATCCAAGTGATCTTGAGTTAAATTTGTAAATATGCTATCTGAAAATTCCACTCCATAAACTCTATCCAGTTCTAATGAATGAGAGGAAACTTCCATTACACAATATTCAACATTTTCTTTAACCATTTCATTGAATAATTGATGTAATTCTAAAGATTCAGGAGTAGTTCTTTCAGTATAAAGCTTTTTATCTCCTATATAATTTGCAATAGTACCTATAAGACCAACCTTGTGACCACATTGTTCTAATATAGACTTAATCATAAATGTAGAAGTTGTTTTTCCATTGGTTCCCGTTATCCCAATAAGCTTAAGTTTCTTACTTGGGTTATCATAAAAATTTGATGAAGCTAGTGCTAAAGCCTTCCTACTGTCTTCAACTTTAATTAATGTGATATTTTCATAATTTAGTACTTCTTTTTGCACTATTATTGCAGCTGCACCTTTATCTATAGCACTTTTTATATATTTATGACCATCTAAAGTAAGTCCTTCTATACAAAAAAATACATCTCCTTTATTAATTTTCCTAGAATCGTATTGTATATTATTTATTTCTATATCTAAGCTTCCATTTAATAATTCAAACTTAAAATTCTTTAAAAGCTTATTTAAATTCATAATATCACTCCTTTAAGCTTTTCTCTAAACATGGAAAGTTAATAACAGATTAATTAAAAGTATAAATACTTTTAATTAATCAACATATATATTTATACACTATATTCAAAGACTTATCAATAAATTGCATATAGTCAAAATTTAATTTATATAATATTTCAGTTTTCATAGCAAAAATTCTTATAAGCTAATTAAAAACACCTTAAACAATGCACAATTAAGGGTGAAATTATTTTTAGCAAAATAATTTCTTCAATAGATTTCTAACTAGCAATTGCTAGTTAGTGTGTGGCGAACACTGTTCGCCGCTACAACCAATCAATTCTAAATTTCTCAGCTTCTGCTGAGAAATATCCACAATTGTGAAATGTGAATTGTGAATTGAATTAACCTCCAGATACCTTTAAGGTCACATTAACTACTGTTCCCTTTTTCACATGTTGTCTTGGAGCAATACTTTGTTTTGATACTGTACCTTCGCCGTCAAATTCTATACGGAGCCCTAAACTATCTAAAAGTTCACTAGCTTTATCCTTACTATATCCGCTTAAATCTGGTACTGCTACTGTAGTATCAGTTTCCATTTCTTTGCCTGTATACACCGTAATTTCTGTTCCTTCTTTAACCATATATCCAGGTTTAGGATTAATATCAATTATATAGTCACCATTTCCTTCTATTTTAACATTTAAATTATTATCCTTTAAAGTTTTAACCCCATCATTTTTTTTAGCTCCTCTCACTTCAGGTGTAGCTATGTTTTTTAATAAGCTATCCTTATCTTTCTCTGAAGTAACATCTGGTTTTAGTGCTAAATAATTAAATATGTCGTAGAATAAACTTTTTCCTACCGGTGCTGCTATTTGACCACCATAATATTGGGATGAATCAGGCTCATCTATTGTTATAAGTATAGTAATCTTAGGATCATTAGCTGGCGCCATACCTACAAATGAACCAATATACTTACCTTTTTCATATCCACCATTTTTAAGATCAGGCTTTTCAGCTGTACCTGTCTTTCCTGCTATGTGATAACCAGGTATGTATGCATTTGATGAAGCACCACTTTCTACAACTGCTTCTAAATGATTTCTCATTTCCGCCAAAGTCTCTGGTTTAAAATTTCCTTCTGTAACCTTTGGTATGAATTCTTGGTCTACTACTCTTTTATTCTCCTCATCATAATGAACAATTTCTTTCATTAAATGAGGAGTAATTAATTTTCCACCATTGGCAACAGCATTAAAAGCCATCATATATTGAACTACTGATACTGTATCACTTTGTCCAAAAGAAATAGTTGCTAAATCAGAATCACCCATTAACTCTGTAGGTTTAATTATTCCTTCTGTTTCTCCTGGTAAATCAATTCCAGTTTTTTTGCCAAAACCGTATTTTTCAATATATTTGTTTAAAGTTTCTTTACCCATTCTATCTGCTAAAGTCATAAAGCCAACATTACAAGAATTTTTTAAAATGTCTTGAAAACTTTGATTTCCATGTCCGTCCGTGTTCCAGCAGTGTATAGTACGCCCACCTACTGTAGAAGAACCATTACAATAGAAGTTATCATTTTCTTTAACGTGTCCAGTTTCTATTGCTGCTGTAGCTGTTACTACTTTAAAAATTGACCCTGGTTCAAAAGCATCACTTACAGACCTATTTCTCCATAATGCTTCAGTTTCACTATCACTAAGATTTTCTGGCCAAGGATCATTCAAATTATAATCTGGTTTATTTGCTGTAGCTAATATCTCTCCATTATTAGGATTCATAACCGTTATAGAGACTGCCTTAGCATTATTATCAGCTAACGCTTTCTCTGCAGCTTTATCAGCAAAAAATTGAATATTTTGATCAATAGTTAAAACTACATCTCTTCCATCTACTGGTTTGCTATAATCAGAGACATTATAAGGCAAATCTTCACTTCTTCTGTCCGCTTCAGAAACTTTTATCCCTGGTATACCAGATAAATACTTATTATAGTATAATTCTATTCCCGTTAATCCCTCACCATCGGAGTTTGTGTGTCCAATAGCATGAGATGCTAGATTATCATTGGGATAATATCTCTTAGTATCTGTTGAAATAACTAAGCCTATTATATCTTTTTCTTTTGAATAAGCTTTAATCTTATCAGCTACTTCTTTTTCAATTCTTCTTTTTAAAATAGCTGCATTTTTTTCCTTACCATTTGGTAATGGTTCAGTTAAAATTTCAAGCACAGTATCACTATCCATATTCAATATTTGTGCTAAATCTGGAGCTATTTGTTTCATAGTTAATTTTTTCTTTTCTAAAGATTCTCTTAATGCCTTTAAATCTAAGTCAACTCTATATACATTAGCACTTACAGCTAATTCATTTTCATCTCTATCTAAAATTTTTCCACGCTTTGCGTCTATTCTAGAGTCATTTGTCCATTGTTGCACACCCTTACTTTTATATTCATCTCCTTTAATAAACATTATTGTAAATAATCTATAAGAAATGTAGATAAATATTAAAAGTGTAAATAATAATGCATATTTTATTCTTTTCTTATTCATTGTTTTATTTTTTGTTTTTGCTTTTGTCACTATTATTCCTCCAAAAATTCTAATATTAAAACCTTTCAGCTTTATTAAGAAAATTTCTTTAGACTTTTTATTTTAAATCACTAAAATTCTATGTGCACATCCTCTTTCTGTTTAAATATGGCAAATCGGTAGCATAATAAATTATATGCTACCGTTATACAATTGAGAATTGACTATTGACAATGGACAATTATGGATACTTCTCTCAAGAGAAGTTTTAAATTTATTTCCTTTAAAAGTGACCAAGTCACTTTTATTAAAAATCTATTAAAGAAATTATTTTTATTTAAAATAATTTCTACCTTAATTGTCAATTGTCCATCGTCAATTCTCCATTAATTAAAATTGTGAATTGAAATACGATAAATTAATCCGCAATTATTTGTAAATGAACTGTAATTACTGTTCCTTTGTTAACATGTTGTCCCGGCGCAATACTTTGTTCAGATACTACACCTTCACCTTGAGTCTCTATTTTAAGACCTAAGCTATCTAAAAGCTCAGTGGCTTTTTCTACACTATATCCATTCAAATCTGGTACTGCTACTGTGTTATCTGAGTCTAATTGATCACTGGTATATACTATAATCTCAGAGCCTTCTTTAACCATATATCCTGGCTTAGGACTAATATCTGATATATACTCGCCATCGCCTTCTATTCTAGCATTTAAATTATTATCTTTTAATATTTTAATACCGTCATTTTTCTTAGAACCTCTTATTTCTGGTAATGCTATACTTTTTAATAAACTGTCCTTAACTTCCTCTGAAGTAGCATCTGGTTTTAATCCTAAATAATTAAATATATCATAAAATAGACCTTTTCCTGCTGGTGCTGCAATTTGACCAGCATAGTATAATGATGGATTAGGTTCATCTATTGATATAAATACGGTAACTTTTGGTTCATTAGCTGGTGCCATTGCCGCAAATGAAGAAATGTATTTTCCGGCTCCATAACCACCTCTTTGTGGATCAACTTTTTGTGCTGTACCAGTTTTGCCCCCTATATGATATCCTGCTATATGAGCCTTTGAAGAACCTCCACTTTCTACAACCACTTCAAGATGACGTCTCATATCTGCCATAGTCTCTGGCTTAAAATTTCCTTCATTCACTTTTGGTTTAAACTCTTGATCCACTATCCTTTTATTATTTTCATCATAATGAATAACTTCTTTCATTAAATGAGGGGTAATTAACTTTCCACCATTAGCAATAGCATTAAAAGCAGTCATAAATTGAATTGCAGACACTGTGTTACTTTGGCCGAAGGAAATAGTTGCTAAATCCACATTTGTTATAGATTCTGTAGGCTTAATTATGCCTTTTGCTTCACCTGGTAAATCAATACCAGTTTTTTGTCCAAAACCATACTTTGTTATATATTTGTTTAAATTATCTCTTCCTAATCTTTCACCTAGAGCCATAAATCCAACGTTACAAGAGTTTTTAATTATCTCTTGAAAAGTTTGACTCCCATGTCCTGCTGTTTTCCAACATCTTATAGTTCTACCACCAATTCTAGAAGAACCACCACATTGAAATGTATCACTTTCTTTTGCAACACCAGTTTCTAATGCTGCCGTTGCTGTTACTACTTTGAAAATAGAACCAGGTTCAAAGGTGTCACTTACAGCTCTATTTCTCCAAGATTTTTGAATAGCATTTTCATCAAGATTCTCAGGCCAAGGTTTGTTAAGATTATAATCTGGCTTATTTGCCATAGCTAGTACCTCTCCAGTATTAGGATCCATAACCAATACTGATACAGCACTAGCATCATTATCACTTAGTGCTTGCTCTGCAGCTTTTTCAGCAAAAAATTGAATCTTTTCATCAATAGTTAAAACTACATCTCTTCCATCTATTGGTTTACTGTAATCTGAAATAGTATAAGGTAAGCCTTCGCTTTTTTTATCAGTTTCAGAAATCTTTATTCCTGGCATACCAGATAAGTATTTATTGTAATATAACTCTATACCTGTTAATCCATCTCCATCAGAATTAGTATGTCCAATAACATGAGATGCAAAATTCTCATTTGGATAATACCTCTTAGTATCTGGCGAAACAACTACACCTCTTAGTTCTTTACTCTTAGAATAAGACTTAATTTCATCAGCTACATCTTTTTCTACTCTTCTTTTTAAAATAGCTGCTCCTCTAAGCTTACCATTTGGTAGTGGTCTTGTTAAAATATCTAACACCTTATCATTATCCATGCTTAGTATGTTTGCTAAGTCTGGAGCTATTTGTTCCATAGTTAGTTTTTTATCTTTTAAAGAATCCCTTAAAGTATTTAAATCCAAGTCAACTCTATATACATTTGCACTTATAGCTAACTCATTTTCATCTCTATCTAAAATTCTTCCACGCTTTGCATTAATTTTAACATCACTTGTCCATTGTTGAATGCCTTTACTTTTATATTTATCCCCTTCAATAAACATTATTGTAATTAATCTATAAGTGAGGTAAATAAATATTAAAAGCGCCAATAATAAGGCATATTTTAATCTCTTTCTAATTATTACCTTATCTCTCAATTCCCCTTTCGCCACTATTACTCCCCCAAAAAACCTTACTGTTAAAATAAAATATTTTTGATTTTTTCAAAAAAACCTTCCTTAGATTCTTCAACGACTTTTTCACCATGGGGTACTTCAACCTGCTCTAAATTGCAATATATAGCAACTCCAGCATTAGGTTTTTTCATTTTTAGCTTAGTTGTAGCTATATCTTCTATATACTTTAAATTATTAAATTTGATAAGCTCAACTTTCATGCTTTCATTTTGCTCACGAACATTATATATTTCTTCTTGCTTTTTAATAATATCACCCTGTGTTCTATATATAGAAGAATATCTAAATAAAATTACAATTGCCACTACAAAGCTAAGTCCTATATTTCTTATAAGCTTTAATCTTCTTTTGAGAATTTGTTTCTTTTCTATTTTAGTTTTATGTGAATGTTTTTTATCTTCCTGCCTCTTAGGCACAGAAGTAGTCTTAGGTTTTAAAACTGTATTGCCACTTATCACATTTTTATCTTTTTCTACTAACATTTTACTACCCCCATAGTATTTTTAGAACTAAATTTTCTCAGCCACTCTAAGCTTTGCACTTTTGCTTCTTGAATTTAGATTTTTCTCTTCTAAAGAAGGTTCAATAGGTTTTTTACTTATTAACTTAACTATTGGTGTCTTTCCACAAACACACATAGGTAATTCTTTAGGACAAGTACATGGATCTTGTAATTCTTTAAATTTATTTTTAACAATTCTATCTTCTAAGGAATGAAAAGTAATTATAGCAATTCTACCCTCTTTATTTAAGGATTCAACTGCATCTTCAATAGTTTTATTTAATATAGTTAATTCTTTATTAACTTCTATTCTTATAGCTTGAAAGGTTCTTTTAGCAGGATGACCTCCTTCTCTTCTAAATTTCGTTGGAATAGCTGCTGTTATTATATTAGAGAGTTCTAAAGTAGTATTAATAGGTCTTCTATTAATTATAAAATTAGCTATTCTCTTTGCAAACTTTTCTTCACCAAAACTTTTTATAACATCTGAAAGTTCTTCTTCACTATAATCATTAATTACGTTATATGCAGAAAAACTATTTTCTCTATTCATTCTCATATCTAAAGGAGCATCTTTCATATAACTAAAACCCCTTTCAGCTTCATCTAACTGATAGGAAGATACACCTAAATCCATAAGAACGCCATCAACTTTTTCAATTTTTAACTCTTCTAATACTTCTTTTATATTATAAAAATTATTATGCACGAAAGTCACATTTTCATAATTCTTTAGTCTTTCCTTAGCTGCATTTAAAGCATCTAAATCTTGATCTATACCAATTAATCTTCCTTTACTTGATAACTTCTTAAGTATTTCATTAGAATGACCTGCACCACCTAGGGTACAATCTACATAAATACCATCTTGTTTAATATTAAGCGCATCTATGCACTCTTCTAATAACACTGAAATATGTTTAAAGTCCATTTTAAAGTCTCCTTCAATAAATTATTACTATACTTATTAAGGTCGTTTATCATCATTTTCTTCCTTTGTATAAAATTTAAACTCTATTAAATATTTATAACATAAATTATTCTATGAGTATATAAAAATTCCTTCAAAAAGGTGGATTTTTTTATAATCCTTTTTTAGAGAATATTTGTTGTTTTTTCTTAATTTTCTCTTAAAACGCTTTGAAAATGTTGAAAACCCTCACTTTATGCTGTTACATTAAATTACAATTCTTTCTAGAAAAATATTATTTTCTTTTAAACTCACCATAATAATAAAACTTTTTGTAAAACCTAGTTTTCCCTACAATTGTTGAAATATATTCCGTTGTAGAGTATAATTTAAAAGAATTTATTTGAGTTTTTAAAAAGTTATTTGTCATAATGTAGATATAAATTTGTAAAATTATTGTATATTATAATAATCTACAAAGTAGTTATATATCTATATTAACTTGTAAATTGAATATCTAATTTAAATATTAAGGTTTTGGAGAAACTATAAAAACTTTATATAAGGCATATGAAATACAATTAAAACTCAATTTGCTTTTATAATATACAGGAAGAGAAGAGAAAGGAAAGAAAATATATATGAAATTAGGAATAGTAGGATTACCAAATGTAGGAAAAAGCACTCTTTTTAATGCTATCACTAAAGCTGGGGCAGAATCTGCGAACTATCCATTCTGCACAATTGAGCCAAACGTAGGGGTTGTTAGTGTACCAGATAAAAGATTAGATGTGCTTGAAAAAATGTATAATACGAAAAGAAAAGTTCATACTGCTATTGAATTCTATGATATAGCTGGTCTTGTAAAAGGTGCTAGCAAAGGAGAAGGCCTTGGAAACAAGTTCTTATCTCACATAAGAGAGGTTTCCTCAATAGTACATGTAGTTAGATGTTTTGAAGATGATAACATAGTTCATGTTGATGGATCTGTTGATCCAATAAGAGATATTGAAACTATAAATTTAGAACTTATTTTTTCTGATCTTGAAGTTTTAGATAGAAGAATGGAAAAATCTCTAAAACTTGTTCGTTCTGGAGATAAAACCGCTAAGATTGAATATGCTCTAATGGAAAGAATAAAAAAACACTTAGAAGAAAATAAACCTGTTAGAACTTTAGAAGTCACTGATGACGAGGATGAATTTATAAAAGGATTGTTTTTAATAACTTCTAAACCTGTATTATATGCTTGTAATATCAGTGAAGATGATTTAATGTCAGGAAATGTTGAGAATGATTTAGTAAAAAAAGTTCAACAATATGCAGCTAGTGAAAATTCTCAAGTTATAGTTGTTTGTGCTAGATTAGAAGAAGAATTATCTACTCTTGATGATGAAGAGAGAAAAGATTTATTATCTGAATATGGACTTGAAGAATCAGGACTAGATAAACTTATAAGAGCAAGTTATAAATTATTAGGACTTATGAGCTTTTTAACTGCTGGTGTTCAAGAGGTTAGAGCTTGGACTATAAAATTAGGAACAAAAGCACCTCAAGCTGCTGGTAAAATCCATAGTGATATCGAAAGAGGTTTTATAAGAGCTGAGATTGTTTCTTACGATAAGCTAGTTGAATGTGGATCTGAAGCAGCTGCAAAAGAAAAAGGCTACTTCAGATTAGAAGGTAAAGACTATGTAATGCAAGATGGAGATGTTGTAAACTTTAGATTTAATGTATAGTTAAATTAATTGATGATTAATAATGAATAATTAATTTCTTAAATAAAAGCCATTAATTTACTAAAATTTTATTTTGTAAATTAATGGCTTTTACTATCTTTAATAAAGTATACTTTGCTAATAGTTTTAAAAGAAATTGACCTATTAAATTTTCACTGTCTACTGAAAATCTTTTTGATTATAATTGTCAAAAATTAATTTTCCAATGAATAAAGATTATTCTATGATTTTTTTTATTGATTTTTTTATTTTTTTATTAATTTTTTTTAAATCTACCTTTCTATCTACCTTTTCTAAACCCGCATTAATAGTTTCTGGAATTACCTCTTTTAAATTAGGCATCCTCTTCATTAATAATTTTATCTTTGATTCCTTTAGCTTTATCTCCATCTTTACCTTGGATATTATTCTTATCATTATATTTTTCAATCTCCTTGTTTATTGCTTTAGTAACTTTATCAAAGTTTATTGCTGGTTTATCTAATAAAACTCTTACAGCGTCTTCTACAGACTTCATTGTATAAATAGAAAACTTCCCTTCTTTTACTGCCATTTCAACTTCTTCACACAATACTAAGTCCTCTTTATTAGAAGCAGGTATTAATACCCCCTTATTTTCTATAGTATCTATAGCCTTACAAACCTTAAAAAAGCCCTCAATTTTTTGATTTACCCCACCTATAGGCTGAACTTCTCCAAATTGATTTATAGATCCTGTCACAGCAATATTTTGCCTTATTGGAATCTTACTTATAGAAGATAACATGCATATTATCTCTGCTATAGAAGCACTATCGCCATTAACAACTCCATAGATCTGCTCAAAGCTTAAATGTAAGTCTACTGGTAATTTTGTATAACCTCCATTTAAGGTACTAACATACCCTTTTAATATGCTTAATGCCTTATTATGGATCTTTCCACTTAAATTGCTATCTCTTTGAGCATCAATTATATTTCCCTCTCCTTTATAACATATGCAAGTTATTTTTATAGGTTTCCCAAAACTTACATATCCTGTATCTATAACAGAAAGTCCATTTACTTGACCTACCTTACTATTAGCAACTTCAATTAAAGTCTTACCTTCCTTATAACTTTGTAAAATTTCTTTTTCAATAAGCTCCTCTTCATAAGCAATATCAATAATATCTTTTCCATCAATTACATTTCTATTTTCTTCTTTTACTTTATTATTAGCAAGTAAAATTAAATTGTTTAACTCATAACTTTCAAAATAAATTTTATTTTTATTTTCTGCCTTTCTCGATAAGCATTTAGCTATTTGTTTAATAGCTTCATCTGTAAATGTCCTTATATTATTTGCTGATGAAAAACTATTTATTTCTCTGATTAATGCTCCTTTTACATCTTTATTTATATCCAATATTGGATTATATTCTGTTCTCATCTTAAATATCTTTTTAAAATCTTCATCATGAGTATAAAGCAAATCATAAGTTTCATAATCACCAATTAATATAACCTTCTGCCTTATATTAATTGGCTTGGGTTTTAATCCACTAAGAGCCAAGAGCTCTAAATATCCTTTGTTATAATCTAAATCTACCTTTTCACTTAAAAGTACTTTTTTCAAATAATAGTATGCCTGTGAATTGCTTAGTAGATTATTTACTCTTAAAATTAAACATCCTCCATTGGCCTTTATTAAACTTCCTGCTTTTATCAGTGAAACATCAGAAACATATATACCATTGTGATTTTCATATTCAATACTTCCAAGAAGATTATTTAAATTAGGATCTTCTTCAAAAATCACTGGCGGAGAGTTTTGTTCACTATTATCTACTATTACATTTATCATATATTTATAAATTATTTCATTTATTTTATCTTCATCATCATCATAGTTAATACTATAGTTGTCAATCAAATATGTTACTATGCTGTCGCATACATATTCTAAATATTCTATTACTTCTGTATCTCTATGAAAAACTTTTTTATATTCTTCCCTTTTATCTTCTAATTTTTCGTTTAAATAATTATACATAATACCTTTTATTTTCTCCAGCTCATTTACTTCCATAATCTTGAGCTCTTCCAAAATTTCCTTAGCTTTAAGTTTAAGTTCATTTACCTTAGATATCATCAATTCTTTTTTATCTGAATCTAAATCTTCATATTCTTCTTCCGTCATTTCTCTACCATCATTTAAGGGTATAAAAGTAAATCCTCCATCATTTGATTTAATTTCAAATCCACTACTTTTAGATATAATAATTAAATTATTTATAATTTCATTTCGTTTCTTTTGAATGGTATCTACAAGCTTTTCCTTTTCTTTACTTATAGAATTATTATAAAATTCAAAAGTATATTCTATTAAACTACTTTGTATCTCCTCTAAGGTAGCTTTGAATTTCTTTCCAAAACCATTGTTTACAAATATAGGTATTGGCTTTTTTTCATCATTTTTAACTACATAACATATATCATCAGGCTTATCTCTATCTTTAAGCACATTTTCAATATATTCTATAATTGTTTTAACCTTATCCATGGAATAATCATCAACTAAATATACATTATATCCTTCTTTATCTATTTCAAGGGCGGTTTTTATCTTTTTATATGCTTCTGAATATTGTGGTAACATACATTTATCTCTCTTAGAGTTAATACCACCAAATTCAAAATTATATATAACTTCCTTTGGAGTCAACCTTCTCTTCATAACTATCCTCCCGGTAAAAATCACTTATTATATTAATATTCCTGCAAATGGTTTTTTGGAACAAATTTATTAACTTTTTACCATAATCCTTGAATCAATAGATAATAAGAGTTTGTGAATTATGAATTAAATAAAAAAATTATAGTATACTAATATATATATAATTGAGAATTGACTATTGACAATGGACAATTATGGATATTTCTCAGTGGAAACTGAGAAATTTTAAATGGATTGTTTTTTGAAGTTACATGGTAACTTTTTACTGTATCGGCGAACAGTGTTCGCCACAGAATAACTAGCAATTATATTGCTAGTTAGAAATCAATTAAAGAAATTATTTTACTAGAAATAATTTCATCCTCAATTGTCAATTTTCAATTCTCCATTAACTTTTTACCGTAAACCTTGAAAGAATAGATATTACATCTTTGCAAATTGTGAATTAAATAAAAAAACATAGTATACTAATATGTATACAATTGAGAATTGACTATTGACAATGGACAATTATTGAGAGATTTATTAAAAAAAAGAAAATGAAATAGATTATTATGAGTATGCAGAGGAATGGATAGCATGTGGAGCACCAGCAGCAAGCATTCTTAGGATACTAGGACTGAATAGATCTACATACTATCGAAGCTACATACTATCGAAGAAAACAAGCTAAAAAAGATGGAAGTACACCCATTGTAAGAAAAGAGGGAGTTATTCCATGATTTAGCTATAATATTGATAATGTAAAAGTAAGTGACTTAGTAATACAAAAGTACATTATGGAAATAAAGTCCTGTGACCATGGACGACACTATGGTTACAAGAAGGTTACAGCAGTTCTTAAGCGAAGGTATTGCTTAAAGATAAACAAGAAAAAGGTATATCGGCTAATGAGTATATTAGGGATGATACAGAAATCTAAGGAGCCAGTTACAAGATATAAACGTGTTTGTAAGAATCACTTAGTTAAACAGTCTAATCAACTTTGGGAGATGGACACAAAGTATGTGTATATTGCTGGTACACGTGAAGTTGCTTACTTAGCTTCAATTATTGATGTTTTGATAGAAGTATTATAGCATGCAAGCTATCACCTTCTGCTAATGCTGAAGCAGCGTAAGAAGTATTGCTTACAGCATTATACAACAGAAGCATCAAAGATGCTGTTGACGGACTTACTGTCCGTACGGACAATGGTTCACAGTTTATAGCTCATGACTTTGAAAAGCTATGTATAAAAGAAAAGGTGATCCATGAAAGGATTCCAGTGCATAGCCCGAACTATAATGCACATATAGAGTCATATCATAGGTATCTTCAAGATGAGTGTCTAGCTGGCAAGATATTTAATAGTTTAGAAGAGGCGGAAGCCATCATTGATAAATATGTATATGGATATAACACGATACGAGTCCATTCATCAATAGATTATAGAACTCCTGATGAGTTCTATAATCTAAAAAATTGTAAGTTTAAGGATAAGCTAGTAATTAGTATATAGTGTCCCATTTGAGGGGGCCAATCCGTTGTCAATTGTCAATTTTCAATTCTCCATTGATAAAGCCTTGTTAATTATTGAAAGTTAATATATAATGTTTTTATTCATTATTGTTATTAATAAGTCATAGTGCTTATAATTGGAATTATATATATCATTGAAAAGGAGTTATTTTTATGGGATTTAAAGACAAACTAGCTCAAAGCTATACTAACGCATATTTAAATAAATATGGTGATAGACTTACACAATTACAAGGTAGAGTTCTCTCTATCAAACCTGAAACCAAAAGTTTTCTTGGAATATTAAACTGGATAACAGTTACTATAGTATTAAAACCTGATGCAGCAAAAAATGTTTTTACTTGTGTTTATAAGAAAAGAAAATGGTTTAAAAAGCCACAATTTATACCTGTAACTCAAGGTCACTCTGTTATAATTCAAGGACTAAAGCCTAAAAAGAGTAAAAAGAATAAAGATACCAAGGAATCTATTTCTATAATAAATTTAATTAACATGACAAATAAAGCAGAATTGGTTCCTACTGAAGGTAAAATGCCTAAACCTCAAAGAGTAAGGGCTGATAGAAGATTTAAATAGGAACTTCTATAATTCATTGCATATGTTATAAATAGAAAACTGTGGACACAATGTCCACAGTTTTCTATTTTTTATGAGATAAGAATATATATAAACTATTTATAAAAGAAATTATACTTGAGAAGAAAATTATAATTAACCATTGTCCTAGTTGTAATGGAGAAGTATGGAATATAGCTTGAAACATCGGTATATAAATAATTGAAACTAAAGATATCATAGATAAAGCTACTGCACCTAATAAATATAAGTTAGTAAAAGGATTTATTTCAAATAGGGAATATCTTTCTGATCTGCATTCAAACACATGTATTAGCTGCGAAGTTATCAATGTACCTAATGCCATAGTTCTGCAGCTCTCTAAGCTCATATTATAATATTTACCTATTAAAAATGCTGCCACTGTGCAAATTCCAATCAAAGTTCCTCTCAAAAGGATTTTTTCTTTTAATCCTCTTGAAAATACACTTTCATTTTTTGCTCTAGGAGGTTGTAGCATAATATCTTTGTCTGCTGGATCAACGCCAAGGGCAATAGCTGGTAACCCATCTGTTACTAAATTTACAAATAATATTTGAATTGGAAGTAAGGGTACATCAAGATAAAATAATGAAGCTAAAAACATTGTTAATACTTCTCCTAAATTACAAGATAATAAATACCTTATAAATTTTCTTATATTATCATATATAACTCTTCCTTCTTCTACTGCTGAAACAATTGTGGCAAAATTATCATCTAGTAGAATCATTGAAGCTGCTTCTTTAGTAACATCTGTCCCTGATATACCCATGGCAATTCCTATATCTGCCTCTTTAACAGCTGGAGCATCATTAACTCCATCTCCTGTCATAGCAACAATAACTCCTTCTTTTTTAAAAGCCTTTACTATCCTTAATTTATGTTTTGGACTTACTCTAGCAAATATCTTATACTTATTTATATTTTTTTGAAGTTCTTTATCAGAGATTTTATCTAGCTCTGCCCCTGTAATAACTTCATCAACACTTTTACATATCTCTATTTCTTTACCTATTGCAAAAGCAGTGTTTTTATGATCACCGGTTATCATTATGGGTTTAATTCCCGCAACTTTGCATTTTAATACTGCATCCTTAACTTCTTTTCTAGGAGGATCAATAATTCCTGCTATACCTATAAATATTAAGTCTTGTTCTACTGCTTCACTTTTTACTAGATTATTTTCTTTATAAGCAGCAGCAATGCATCTTAATGCTTTATAAGACATTTTATCAATTGCCTTTTCTACATTTTGTTTATGGCTGTATGTAAAAGGCTCTATTTTACCATTTATTAAAATGTGGCTACATCTTTCAATTACCCTTTCTGGTGCTCCTTTAACATAACAACTATTTTTGCCGTTTTCCTCTATGATAACAGACATCATTTTTCTTGTAGAATTGAAGGAGTTTTCATATACTCTTTTTCCTTTATATATAAAATTTTGTATTTCCTTTCCGCTATTAAAAAATGCTGTTATAAGTGCCGTCTCTGTAGGATCTCCAAATAAAGTCTTCTCTAATGTGATACCATCAAAATTATAATTACAATCATTACAATAAGTAAAAGCTTTTTTCAACATCAAATTTGGATTCTTTCCAAAATCCTCTATATTATAAATATTGTTATTAAAATATAGACTTTTTACTGTCATTTTATTTTCTGTAAGAGTACCAGTTTTATCACTACAAATTACAGAGGTACATCCTAATGTTTCAACAGCAGGTAGCTTTCTAATTAACGCCTTTCTATTCAACATTCTTGACACGCCTAAAGCTAATGCTACTGTTACAATAGCTGCTAATCCCTCTGGAATTGCCGCAACCGCTAATGTAACACCTGATAAAAACATATTGTAGGGATCTTGTCCTCTTACAATTCCTAGTATAGTTACTAAAGTACAAATTACTAAACATAACACAACTAATATTTTCCCTAGGGAATCTAGCCTTTCCTTTAATGGTGACTTTTCACTATCAATATTATCGAGCATATTAGCTATTTTCCCCATCTCTGTACTCATTCCTGTTGATAATACCTTTGCTTTGCCCTTTCCAGTTAGCACAATCGTTCCCATGTAAATATCATTATTACTTCTATCATTAGCATTTTTATAAACGCCTACTGATTCCCCTGTTAGCAGTGATTCATCTACCATAAAGTTATTATCTTCAACCAACAAACAATCTGCTGGTATCCTATCTCCAGTTTCTAGTATTACTAAATCACCTGGAACTAAATACATAGAATTTATAACTTGTATTTTCCCATTTCTAACTACCTTTGCAGTGGGTGAAGCCAACTCTTTCAATGCCTCCAATGATTTCTCCGTTTTATATTCTTGTACAAAACCCAATATAGCATTCATAAATATTATTATTATTATAGTTATAGCATCTGCACTATCTCCCATAATTCCTGAAATTATGGTAGCAGCAATTAAAACCCAAATTATAAAATCATTAAATTGAGATAAAAATATTTTAATTACTGATACTTGTTCCTTACTTTGTAAAACATTCAATCCAAACTGTTTTAACTTTTTTTCTACTTCATCATTAGTAAGTCCTCTAGCCTCTTTATCATGCACTTTTATTCCCCCTTTTCTTTTAAATAATAAATAATCTAAAACAACATACAATATAGATAGACTACTTTCAAATTTAATCTATGCATTCATACAATTGTATTATTGAATTATTTGAATTCACATTAGTATAAAATTTATTATTTTATTAGATAATAGTTAAAAAATTATATTTCTCAATTAAATATCTAAAGAAATTAATTTCATCATTAATTGGTAATACTAAATTATGAATTCTTATTAAATTAAACTGCAATGTACAAGTTAAAGTTTATATATTTAATAACAACTATCTTACTCTAAAATATATGTACGAGCCTACTAGTATATGAAAAAATATGCAATACTAAATTTTTTCCTTTACAGACATGGATTATAGCTATAAAATACATATAGTAACTCTTTTATTTATGGAATTCTATTTAAGGAGGTAGCGCATTTGAAAAATATAATTTACATTACAGGACATAGAAATCCAGATTCAGATTCCATTTGTTCTGCTCTAGCCTATGCAGAATTTAAAAGTAAAACTCAAAAAGCTCCTGCTATGGCGATTAGGCTAGGAGAACTAAATAATGAAACCAAATTTATATTGGACTATTTTGGTGTTGAAGCCCCAAAGCTTATAAAAACAGTAAGAACTCAAGTATCAGATTTAGATATAGATACTGTAGCTCCAATTTCTCCAGACATATCATTAAAGATGGCTTGGAGCATAATGAAAAAAAACAATGTTAAAACTTTACCAGTAGTAGATGAAAACGATAGACTAGTTGGTATTGCTTCTGTTTCTAATCTAGCTTCTAGTTATCTAGATATTTGGGATAACTATATATTAGCTAAAAGTAACACCAAGCTGGAAAATATATTAGATACTCTATCTGCAAAAGTTGAATACTTACACGAAGAAGGTGTAGTACTAAATGGTAAGATTGCAGTAGCTAATATGTCCCCAGATATAGCAAAGACTATAATTGAAGAGGGCGATATTGTGATCTGTGGAGATAGAGAGGAACTACAACATTGTGTTGTTGATAGGAAAGTCTCTTTAATGATAATAACAGGAAATAAAGAGCCTTTAGAAGGAATTATTGATAAGGCTAGAAAAGTTGGATGTACTATAATTTCTACTCCATATGATACCTTTACAACTTCAAGATTAATAACTCAAAGCATTCCAATTAGTCATGTAATGACTAAGAATAATTTAATAAGCTTTGATACTGCTGATTTTGTTGATGAAATAAAAGATATTATGCTTGAAACAAGATATAGAAGCTATCCTGTATTAGATGAAAACAATAAAGTAATTGGAAGTGTATCTCGTTATCATTTAATCAATCAAAGAAGAAAAAAAGTTATATTATTAGATCATAATGAAAAAGCTCAATCTGTTGATGGTATAGAGGATGCAGAAGTTCTTGAAATAATAGACCATCATAGAATTGCAGATATTCAAACTGGACTTCCAATATATTTTAGAAATGAACCTGTTGGAAGTACTTCAACTATTGTTGCATCAATATTCTTTGAAAATGGCATTAGACCAAGCAAGAAAATTGCTGGGGTATTATGTGGCGCAATAATTTCTGATACATTATTATTAAAATCTCCAACAGCTACATTAGTTGATGAAATAATACTTAAGAGATTAGCTCAAATAGCTGATATTGATATTGAAGATTTCGCTAAGCAAATGTTTAAAGCTGCTACATCTCTTGAAGGAAAATCTTCTAAAGAACTTTTCTATCAAGACTTTAAAACCTTTACTATAGGAGATATAAAAATTGGTGTAGCTCAAGTTACAACAACTTATATTGAGGGCTTTAACGATTTAAAAGAAGACTTATTGAAACTTATGAATAACGTAGTTTCTACAAATGATCTTGAAATGATTACTTTAATGATAACTGATATTTTTAATGGTGGTTCATTATTCTTAGTGGCTGGAAATAAGGATTTATTTATAAAAGCATTTAGTTCAACATTAAAGGATGATGCTGTATATCTAGATGGAGTAGTATCTAGAAAGAAACAGGTTATTCCTCCTTTAACAGATGCTATAGGTCAAATGAAATAAAAAAGGCGTATATTACGCCTTTTTTTACTATTTTTTATTTACTAACTGTAGCGGCGAACAGTGTTCGCCATAAACTCCAAATTAGTTCCCATTATCAAATATTGTACAGACAATTGAAATTTTAATAAATTTCAACCTCAATTCTTCTTAATTATTATAAATAATCAATTGCACATCATTTTAAGCCATTAATTTAAGTAAAACTTGACTTTGATGAACCCAAAATATCACAAATGATACAATGCAAATACTATAAGTAATAGATAAATAATCTTTAATAGAGTCATCATCTATCTTTTTAGAATAAACACCATAAGATTTTAAATAATCCACATTATTATTATTTACATGATAATAAAAATTAACTGATTCAATATAAGCAGCCAAAATATATACATTTAGCATAGGTCTAGACACCATATTAATAAAAAAATCCCCTTTAAAATCAATCTTTATAGTCTTATTTCTAGGTATATAAATAATGTAAAGAATTATGGAAGCAATAACTGTTGGTATTATAGATAGATATTTTTCTAAAATATTAAAGATTTTAAAATCGTTACTATAAGAAATATAATGAATTAATGTAAATGCAATAGCTATACCGTTATTAAAAATTAATATATAAAATAGTGGACCAATAAACCCATATACTAGTGCAGATGAGATTATTGACATGCTATCATAAAAATGTCTCTTATCAGGATTTTCAGGAATAAGGGCCTTTCTTTCTGTATTACTAATCTCAATTACAATAAATGCAGTAATTGCATTATAAAGTTCTTCATATTTCATCAAATAAAAGAAATAAGCTACTATTAATATTAATGCTATATAAAAACATTGTATCCATAATCTAGATTTTATTTTTTTATGAATAAATTGATTAAATTTATAAAATACCTTTTCTCTATCAAATCCCCATAAGATGATACTAATTAAGCATCCAAAAATATATCCTACCGCCATTAAAATTCCTCCATTCCTTTATTTTTAAATTACACATTAGATGATGGATAGTTTTAAAAGTCGTTTTAAATTACACTCTAATGCATATAAAATAAAATAATCAGTCAAAAATATAGCGCATAACTTTACATCAGACTGTCTACAGGTTTCATGATAACTTAGTCATCATGTAGCTCTGACAGCGCGGTATGATGGAAATTAGACAAGTATACTGATGACTATTTATTTTTTAATATGCCTCAATAAAACTTTTATATTAATCATTTATTATATTAATTATTCTATTTTTTCAAAACTGTCCCTTTTATCTATACACTTATAATAAAGCTTCTAGTAAAAATTATATTTAAAGAAACTAGTTTATTTTAAACTAAATTTCATCTTGACTGTCAATTGTATATATGTTTATACATTATATGTAGGACATGCCTCTTTTAGAATAAAGTATAATAAACTAGTGATTATTAATTTATTATATTTATAGATAATACTTTTCAAATTTTCTATATATCCTATTAACTTGTCTATAAATTTTTTCATTGAGTAATACCTTTAGCATTAGAAAACAAAAAACTAAAAAGACACTGAAATTTCAGTGCCTAAATAATTCTTATTATATACAATAGGCTATAAATGCACGAAAAATTTCATATTTTCATTACACAAATAGCGCATCATAATATTTTATGACAGTGATAGAAAATTTGCTTTCTATCCCCAAGTATTATACTTAAAAGTATATACTTTCGGCGTGTAAAAATCCTTCATATATATTATGAGAAGTTATTCCTCTTAATATATATTACCATCTACTCGCTCCTCTATTTAAACTATTCAATTTTAATAAATCACATATACTGATTACATATCCTACATACATCATTATATTATTTGAAATTTAAAAAATCAATGTTTTTTCTGAATTTTTAGTAAAAACCTACCTTAAGAGATAAGTTATAGGCATCCAATATGAAAACTTAAAATATACTATGGAAAATAATTTTTCTAAAAAATAGCTTAAATCCTTAGAAATTAAGGATTAATAATTAATAATGAAGAATTCAGGAAAAAATTCACTAGAGGTGAATTTCTTAAAATAAAATTTATTCTAAAAAAACTCCAAAGGCTTTAGCAGTGGAGTTTTAACCATAATTCTTCATTTTTCATTCTTAATTTTTAATCCATAGAAAAGAATTTTTATTATGGAAATTAAAATCATGTATAAGTTAAATTTTTATTGTGGAACCCTATATAGGGATGCAATGTGGAAGCTTAAAATATCCATTGGAAAATAAATTTTCTATAAAAATAGCTTAACCCCTTAGAAATTAAGAATTAATAGTTACTAATGAAAATTTTAGGATGAGATTCTCTCTTAGTGAATTTCTTAAAATAAAATTTATTCTAAAAAAACTCCAAAGGCTTTGCCCTTGGAGTTTAAAACATAATTCGTATCTTTAATTCTTAATTTTTAATTCATAGAAAATATTTTTTGTTATGAAAATTAAAATCATGTATGAGTTAATTTTCTATTAAGGAAGCCTATACTTTCCCCTAAGGTGATTTTAAATTCTATGTTCTTACTTATTTTATATACCTTAACTCTTCTAATTCACTATCTTAGGCTATTTACTAGTCCCCACATCTCATCAGTGGTTTTAAGACCTGTTGAGCTTAATTGGAATGCTCTCTGGGTTAATATCATATCTGACATTTCTTCACCTACATTGACATTTGAGTTCTCTAAATAACCTTGTTGAATATTTCTATTCCTTGTTTCATACATAGTAGTACCTTCCCTAGGTACAAATAAACTTTCTCCTACTGAAAGTAAAGAAGTATCTCCTATTGAATCATATGTCTTAATACTTCCTACTTCTATAAAATTTTCATTTTCTTTTCTATATAATACTCCATTTTTATCAACAGTAAGATTTTCATTTGTAAGTCTCATTCTTCCATTAGGGTAATTTACTTCATTTCCATTTCTGTCTATTACACTCAATCTATTTCCATTACCATCAACTAAAACTCCAGTAGAATCTACTTTAAAGTCTCCAGATCTTGTATATGCTGCAGTATTATTTGCCATATATATTTTAAAGTACCCTTGTCCATCTATAGCTAAATCGCTATTCTTACCGGTTTCTACTAGACTTCCTTGAGTTACTTGTCTTACGGCTTTACCTATTTTCACCCCTGTACCATAGTTCAAGTTTTCCGCACCATCAGTAGTAGGGTATCCTTGACGCTCTAAAGTATCTTGATATAAATCAGAAAATTGAGCTTTTAACTTTTTATATCCAGTTGTATTTACATTTGCTAAGTTATTAGATATAGTGTCTAATTTTCTTTGTTGTGCAACCATTGCACTCCTATTGCTATTTAAAAGAGTGTACAAATTCTTCCCCTCCTACTATCTTACCTTACCAATTTCGTTAACTGCTTTACCTAAAGTTTCATCTAGTGTTTTTAAAACCTTTATATCACTTTCAAAGTTTCTCATAACAGCCATCATATCAGCCATTTCTTCGATTACTTCCACATTAGATCCTTCTAAGGCATTTTGTCTAACCATAGTTCCCTGTGCTACTTGTGGATTGTTTCCTTGATATAAATTATGTCCAACTTTTTTTAATCCATCGTAATTTTCAAAATCTACAATTCCAAAGCTATGAGTCATATTGCCGTTTATTTTAATATTACCTAATTTATCACAGGTAAGTTCTCCATTACCTACATTTATTGGTTCTAATACATTAGTCATTAAATTTCTACCTAATACCATTTCTCCATTTGAAGTAACTAGGTATCCTGCTGCATTAACTTGAAAATGTCCATCTCTAGTATAGTAGTTGCCTGCATCATTAACTCCTGTTCTTTGAACAGTGAAAAAACCATTTCCTTCTAGTGCAAAATCAAATTTACTATCTGTATCTTTAACTAGTCCTTGAGTAAAGTCTATATTTTTTTCATTTATTTCTGCTCCATTGCTCAATGCTCCTATATTAACCCTATAATTTTTACCATTAACACTTCTATCTTTATTAGATATCATAACTTCATCAAAGCTTTTAATAGATAAATTCTCTGATTTATAACCTGTAGTGTTTGAATTTGCAATATTGTTCATTATTACATTTTGTTTTGCTTCACTAGTTATAAGACCAGAAGCAGCATTATATAATCCTCTTATCATTTTTTCACCTCATCCTTAATCATAATTTTTACCTCATCGGGATATTTCATTCCTAAAGCTCTTGCTTTCACCTCTACTTGTGCATCACTAAGCTCATAGTTTAACTTAGAAAATCCCATAAATATTGTTCCTATAATTATGCCTATGCCTATACCTAGTAATACCTTTCTATCAGCAATAAAATTTATATATCCCTTTATTTTAGATATAACTCCTTTATTAATAATATTTCACCCTTTCCTAGGCCTGATTTTTCAACTATTTCCTCTATGCTAAGATTTTTTTCAAAAAGCTCTTTTATTTGTTGAATTTTTATATTATTTTCTAAAGTTTCTTCCTTTGTTTCTTCAAGATTAGTTGTTTTATTTTGTTCTTCCTCTAGTTTTTCTTTAATTATAGGCATATTAATTAATTCTAATTTTTCCTCTAATATATTATCGTAAGTTTTTTCTTTATACTTAACATCATATTTTTCTTTTAATTCTAATATTTCTTGTTGAAGCTCTAATATAGTTTCACTAAACTCTCTTCTTAGTTCTCCTAATTTTACATCTATTTCATCTGTACTAAACTCTGCATCTTTAAAGGCTTTATCAAAAGATTTTTCTTCTTTCTTAATTGCCTTAATATTGAAAATTATTAATATAATACCTATGAACAATAATGGTATTAGCATGTTACTCCCCCTTATACAATGGAGAATTGACAATTGAGAATTATTGAAACTTCTCTTTTATAAGAGAAGTTTTGAATTGATTTCTTCTTTTAAGTTATAAAATAACTTTTTATAAAAGTCTAGCAATTGTATTGCTAGTAAAAAAATCTATTAAAGAAATTAGTTTGAATAAAAATAATTTCTATCTTAATTGCCAATTGTCCTTTGCCAATTCTCAATTGCTTTAAGTTGTGGATTTTAATATTTTAAGAATTAATATCGTACTTAAGTTTTTTTAATATCTTTCTTAAATTTATTAGTGCTTTACTGTGAAGTTGACATACTCTTGATTCTGAAACATTTAAAATTTTTCCTATTTCCTTTAAGGTAAGTCCTTCATAATAATAAAGTGTAATTACTAATTTATCTTTCTCTCTCAATAAATCTAAGGCTTTAGCTAAATATTCTAATATCTCTTTTTCTTCTAAAGATTTTTCTGGACTTGGGCTTTTTTTATCTTCAATAGTTCCTATTAATGAAATCTCATCTTCTTCACTGAACATTAAAGTTTCTAAGGACACTACTGAGATATAATTAATGTAGTTTTCAACTTGAGTAACTTCTTGAATAGATATTCCTAATTCTTCTGCTATCTCATAGTTATTAGGTTCTCTAAACAATTTATTTTGCAATTTTTCAATAGCATCATTATACTTATTAAGCTTGTCCATGGAACCTTTAGAAATAGGGCTATTTTTTCTAAGTTCATCTATCATAGTCCCTTTAATCCTTATTGCTGCATAAGTTGAAAATTTCATACCTTTGCTCTCATCAAATTTGTTTAAGGCGTCCATAAGGCCTACCATACCATAGCTGACTAAATCCTCATATTCTACATACTTAGTTTTCCCCATGATAATTCTAGAAGCAATATATTTTACTAGTGGTATATACTTTTTTACAACTTCCCCCTTTGCTTCTACAGCACTATTCACGTCCATCACCCCTATTAGTCTTAAGCGTTTTTCTCATTTCATTAAATATATATTTAATTAATTTTTCTCTTTCATTTCCTTCAATGGTTAAAAAACTTAATCCACAAATATATTTTTCATCTTTATCACGTTCTACTCTAGCAACCCTGCTCAATGCTATAATATCCTCACCGTCAATTTTTAACTGAGCTATAATATAGTCACCATTCTTAACTTCTTCTGCGATTTTTATCTTCATACCACCGCCACTTAAGTCTAATGCATATCCCACATTAAAATCTAAAATATCATAATTTCTTAAGTTCTGTGTTGGATAATTAGGTGTTAAATAATAATTTACTATACCTGTATAATTAATCCTTACATATTCTCTTCTCTGTATTTTTTGTATGTCATAAGGCTTACTTATAACTATAAGTGGTATCTTCTCAAATTTACGTCCGATTACATCTATTTTGAACTTAAAAACATTTCCATTTCCATCATTATATATAGCCTCATAGACTTCTCCCTGTCTCATGGCTACATAAGTGTGGTTTATTATTGGTAATCCTATGGATAACGTCCTTTCATCCACATCTTGAATTATGCTTTTTGCATATCCTTCTTCAGTGATAACTTTTATTCTATTGTTAGGATAAAAATTTATATTTGATGTCATGGCTATCCCCCTATGAAAAAATACTAAATATCTTTTTAAATAACCTTTGTACTCCTAGATTATGTTCTCTAAGTACAAGTCCCTCTAATTTTTTTGCAATATTCTCTATATCCCTTGCTGCTTCTGAGTTTGGATAATTAATACAAAGTGGTTTTTGTGTTCTAACAGATTTCACTAATTTAGCATCCTCAGAAACCATACCCAAAAAATTTAATTTGATATTTAAAAATCTTGATGAAGCGTTGCTAAATTTTGCAAAAGTGTCTGACCCTTCTTCTTCATCTAAAACCCTATTAATTATTACACTTCCATTTTCTCTAATTTTAAAATGACTTACAGCCTTAATAAGACTATAAGCATCTGTTAATGAAGTTGGTTCCGGTGTGGTTACTACTATGAACTCATCACTACAAGCTATAAATCCTAAGACACTTCTGTTTATTCCTGCACCGGTATCCATCAAAATATAATCAAAGCCCTCTATATTTTCTAGTTTATTTAAAAAGCTTTTACGTTGTACCTCTGTTAAATCATCCACCCTTGAAAGACCAGATCCTCCAGGTAAGAGTTTAATTCCTAAAGGTCCTTCTATTATTACATCTTCAATATTTTTGTTATTAAAAATCACATCAAAAATGTTATATTTAGGAAAGCATCCAATTAATACATCATCATTACCCATACCTATATCTGCATCAAATATTAATACCTTTTTTCCCATTTTTTGAAGAGTAATGCCTAAATTCACCACTATATTGCTTTTTCCTACTCCTCCTTTACCAGAAGTAATAGTCAATATTTTAGTAGTTCTATTTTCATTTTTGCAATTAATTTTATAACTTTCCTCTGCTAATTGTCTTAATGTTGATGCCTGATCTAACATATATTTTTCTCCCCTATTATTAAGCTAGCAATCTCACTACTTTCTGGACATTTAATATCCTCTGGAACATTTTGACCTGTAGTTATGAAGCTTAAGGGTACTTCAACTTCCTTAATAATATTTAATATTGATCCATAAGTTGAAGTTTCATCTAATTTGGTTATTATTACTCTATTAAAGTTTAAAGCTTTATATGAATCAGCAATAATTTTGATATCTTTATTTTTTGTAGTAGCACTAACAACAAGATTTATACTTTTAGCATTTGTCTTTTCGACAAATGCTCTAAGCTCTGACAGTTGCATGGTGTTTTTACTACTGCGGCCTGTAGTATCAATTAAAATAACCTCACAATCTTTCATACTTTCTATAGCAGCTTCCATATCTTTCATGGTAAATACTACTTTGAAAGGAATGTTCATAATTTCAGCATAGGTCTTTAATTGCTCTACTGCCCCTATTCTATAAGTATCGATAGTAATTAACCCTACCTTCTTTTTTTCAACTAAAGCTAATCTCCCTGCTAATTTAGCAATGGTCGTAGTCTTTCCTACTCCTGTGGGACCTATAAATACTACTGTACCTTCTACATCTAATTCTTCAATACTAACCATATCTTCTATTATTTTCTTTATTTCTTCTAGTTTTTCCTCTTCACTTCCCTCAGCATTTATGGAGTTTAATATATCCTCTGTTACTTCCCTACAAACATCTGCATCTTCTAAAATTAATCCTAAGTTTGTTTTATCTGTATTTCCTATAGAACTATTTATTTCACCATTTAACAAAGAAGTAATCATATTTTTCATTTCCATAACTTCTTTGTATATTTCTCTATTCTCTTTCTCTTCTACAGGCTTTTCATCATTTTTAACGTTTTTAATTTCACTAAACTTATCAGTATTTCTTGATATTTGACTTTTTAAGATGGCATCGATTAGATTCTTCTCATCTTCCCGAGGTTCTTTTGAATTCTTAATATCTAAATCTACTTCAAAATTTTCTTTTTCCTTCGATTCTATTGCTGCTGTAACTTCTAAAACTTTTTTCCCAAAGAAGCCTTTAATGCCAGATTTTTTAATTCTTCTTTGACTTATAATAACCGCATCTTTTCCTAGCTCCTGTCTAATTCTAGTAAGAGCTTCATTCATATTGGTAGCAACATATTTTTTTATTATCATTATACAGATACAACTCCTTCAGCTCTTATCTCAATATCATTTGGTATTTCATTTAAGGATAATACCATAAGGCTTGGAAAAACCATCTCTATAAGTTTTCTAAAAGCTGGTCTAATTTTAGGTGAAACCAATATCACTGGAATATTATTATTAAAATATGTGACATCCAAAAGATCTCTTAAAGAATTAAAAATATTTGTAGTTATATCAGGGTTCATTGCTGGGAAAGAACCTTGAACAGATTTTTGAATACTATTAGATACCATATTCTCTATATCCGGTGATAAAGTTAATACTGTAATACTATTGTTTTCATCTACAAGTTCATTACATATACTTCTTCCTAGTGCAAATCTTACATATTCAGTTAGTAATTCTATGTCTCTAGTATTTCTAGAATTATCTGCTAAACACTCTAATATAGTTACCATATCTTTTATTGATATCTTTTCTTTTAATAAACTCTGTAATACCTTTTGTACTTCACCTATAGTCATTAAATCTGGAATTAACTCTTCAACTACTGTGCTATATTTTTCACTAACTGAATCTATAATCATCTTAGTTTCTTGACGACCTAATAGTTCATAACAGTGACACTTAATAGTTTCTGTCAAGTGGGTTATCATTACAGTAGTTGGGTCAACTACCGTTAATCCTTTAATTTCTGCCTCTTCCCTTTGGTCTTTATTAATCCAAAGTGCCGGTATTCCAAAGGTTGGCTCTATAGCTCTAATTCCTGGCATTGTAATCTCTTCATTGCTTGGGTCCATACATAAGAACATATTAGGCATAAGCTCTGATTTTGCTATTACCGTTCCTCTAATTTTAATTACGTATTCATTGGTTTTTAGCCTTAAATTATCTCTAATTCTTATTGGCTGTACAACTATTCCCATTTCTATAGCACATTGCCTTCTTACAGAAGAAATTCTTTGCACCAAATCTCCTCCTGCAGCATCATCGGCTAATGGTATAAGTCCATAACCTATTTCTATTTCTAGTGGTTCTACTGAAATTAAATTCATTACATTTTCAGGTTCACGTTTTTCCGTTTCGATGATTTCTCTTTCTTCTGTTTCCATCTCATCAATAACTTTTTGTTTTTCATCCTTATGTAATAAATAAGCGCTGTATCCACTAGCTGCTGATAGTAAAATAAATATTCCACTTGGCATACCTGGTATGATAGCAAGTACAAGTAAAACTGCTGATGCCATTGCTATAACCATAGGAAAAGCTGTTAACTGTGCTCCTAATTCTTTACCAAAGTTTTCATCACTACCAGAACGAGTAACTAATATACCTGAAGAAGTAGAAATTAATAATGCTGGTATTTGGGATACTAATCCATCTCCAACGGTAAGTATAGTATATTTAGCCGCTGCATCGCCTATGCTCCATCCCTTCATTGCTACCCCAATAATAATACCTGCAGCAATATTTATTATGGTGATTATAATACCTGCTATAGCATCTCCTTTAACGAACTTAGATGCTCCGTCCATAGCTCCATAGAAGTCTGCTTCTCTTTGGAGATTTTTTCTTCTCTCTCTCGCTTCTTCCTCACTGATCATCCCTGCATTTAAATCCGCATCAACACTCATTTGTTTACCTGGCATAGCATCAAGAGTAAATCTTGCAGATACTTCTGATACCCTACCAGCCCCAGCAGTAATAACTACAAACTGTATAATAACAATAATTAAGAAAATGATAATACCAACTACATAGTCACCTCTAACAACGAACTGTCCAAAGGTTTCTATTATATCTCCGGCATATCCATCGCCTAATATTAGCCTAGTAGAAGATATATTAAGTGATAATCTAAATAGTGTTGTTACTAGTAACAGTGTTGGAAACACTGACAATTGAAGTATGCTAGTGGTAAACATCGTAATGAGCATTATAATAACGGATATTGCAATATTTATTGCTAAGAAGATATCTAAAAGTGCTGGAGGAAGAGGAATTATAATCATAAGTACAATTCCAATAACTCCAAAGGCTATAATAATATCTGAATTTTTCTTTATATCAAAGTTTTGAAAAAATCTCATAATTCTCATCCTCTACTATAAGTTTATTTTTCTTCTTGTTCTTTTTACTATATAAGCTTTATCAATTCACAGTTCACAATACACAATTTGCAATTATAGACACTTCTCCTTTTGAAGAAGTTTTAAATTGATTTCTTTTTATTAAATTTCTCTTAATTGTGCATTGTGAGCTGTGCATTGTGCATTGATAAAGTATGTTAGCTTTTAGTTTTCTTATTTAGTTTGTAAACTATGGCTAAAATTTCTGCAACAGTTTGGTACATTTCATATGGTATTTCCGTATCTAACTCCACTTCATTGTATATAAGTCTTGCTAAGGGCTTGTTTTCAATTATTGGAACGTTATTTTCTTTAGCAATTTCTTTAATTTTAATAGCTATATTATCTTGTCCCTTTGCAATTAATTTAGGAGCTGATTTTGTATTTTCTTCATATTTTAATGCTACCGCTATATGAGTTGGGTTAGTTATAACTACTGTAGCATCTGGAATAGTTTGCATCATCCGCTTCATGGACATTTCTCTTTGCTTTTGTTTTATTTTACCTTTAACAACAGGATCTCCTTCCTGCTGTTTAAATTCTTCCTTAACCTCTTGTTTAGTCATTTTTAAATCCTTATTAAATTGATACTTTTGATATACAAAGTCAATAACACCTATAATAATCATAACTAAGGTTACCTTGGATAATATATCAACTATCAATTCTCCAAAAGAAGTTAAAATTGCTTCTATCCTAAAACCGCCAAAGTTTAATACCTGCTCATAATTTGAAAGTATAAACTTATATCCAACATAAGCGATAATTATAATAATGATTAAATTTTTTATTAAATCTACTACTGCTTTTAAGGAAAACATTCTCTTAAATCCGCTAATAGGATTAATTTTTTCTAGCTTAGGTTTTAATGGCTCTGTGGTAAGTATTTTACCGGATTGCGCTACATTGGCCAAAATCCCCATAATTGCTATTGGTACAGCCACAGGTAAAAATACTATAGCTATCCTAATGAAAGAAGTTATAAATATCCCCCTTAAGCTATTATTATCTATAGAAATCGTAGGATAATCTCTTAAAAACATAATTAAAGTTTCTTTTAAACTATTTACTATATATCCACCCAAAATTGATATTAATAGGGTAATAACTAAAAGTCCTAGTGCAGAAGTTAATTCTTTACTTTTGGCAACTTGTCCTTTTTTCTTAGCATCGCTTTTCTTCTTTGGTGTTGCCTCTTCTGTTTTCTCACCACTTTCACTAGCGAAAAACACAAATATACAAGGCATTATATTGAATAATCCTTTTATTGCCTCAAGCACTGTATCAAAATTATTTACAATCATCTTCATAAATACTGGAAGAGATAATGTAAAACAAGCTAATCCTACTAATATTTTTATAGGCATACCAAGCATCATTATATTGAGCTGCGGCATTACTCTAGCCACAAGACCTAAAGTAAAATCCGTTATAATAATTATCAGTACAATAGGTATTGCCATCTTCAGACCAATAGTAAAAAACTCTATTATTACTTGAATCATATAAGTAGCTAATTCAGGTTTTAGAGCTAGTCCACCTATATTCACTAATTGGAAGCTTTCTACTAAGCAATTTATTACTATATGATGTCCATCTATTAATAAAAATACTATTAAACACATCCAATAAAAAACTCTTCCTAATATACTTACTGTTTCATTAGATATAGGATCATATAATGATGACATGGAAAAAGAAACATGAAAATCTAATAATTGTCCTGCCATTTGTGCTACACTAAAGCATAATGTGGTTATAAAACCTAAAGCAAGTCCTATAAGTATTTCTTTTCCAATTAATACTATAAAAACGGCAGAATTATTTACTGTTAAATTAGTTATATTAATAAGTGGTACAAATATAAAAGTTAGTACTAAAGATAAGCCTATTTTAAATCTTTGTGGAGTACCACTTGGAAAGAAAGCTGGCACATACATAATAAAGGATGTCAGCCTACAAAATACTAATATAAATACTATTAATTCACTTATGTTTGTTAAATCTATCAAAATTTCCCCCACCTAAAATCACATATTAGCTATAATTGAAAAAATATATTCTGTAAAAGTAGTCATAGTATTTATAATAAAGCTAGACATTAAAAGTCCAATTAAAGCCACTGCAATAATCTTAGGTACAAAGGTTAGTGTTTGCTCTTGTATTTGTGTAGTGGCTTGAAAAATACTTATGATAAGACCTACCACTGTAGCCACTATAAGCATTGGTGCTGCAATAACAAGAGATGTTTTTATTAAATCTTTTAATAGAGATATTACTAAAGTTTCTGACATACCCTCACCTCACTACTTAAAACTCATAATTAAAGATTGAGAAATTAAATTCCATCCATCTACTAATACAAATAACAACAGTTTAAAAGGTAGTGATATCATTGCTGGTGGAAGCATAAACATCCCCATTGCCATAAGTACACTAGAGGCTACTATATCCACAATTAAAAATGGTATAAATAAAAGAAATCCTATTTCAAAAGCAGTTCTAAGTTCACTTATTATAAAAGCAGGTACTACTGCATATAGAGGTACCTCATCATAAGATGGAACTTCTACATTATTTTCATCCTTTATAGTTTTTACAGTATCCTCTAATTTACCAACCTCTAAAAATAACTTTAAATCTTTTGCCCTTGTTTGTTTTAACATAAAATCCTTTAGAGGCTGTACCGCTTTATCGTAAGCCACCTCTGTAGAAATTTTATTATCTATATAAGGAGTAATAGCTTCATTGTTAATCTTTCCAAAAGTTGGTGCCATTACAAAGAAAGTTAAAAACAGTGAAAGTCCAATTGTAATTTGTCTTGGAATAGATTGTTGAACTCCTAGTGCATTTTTTAGCAGTGATAATACAGTTACAATTCTTACAAATCCTGTAGTCATTATTATTATAGAAGGAAGTAGTGTAAGAACTGTAAGCAGTAATATTAGCTTTATATTATCTACAAATTCCTTTGGATTAGTATCTCCGTTATTAAAATTAATGCTCACATCTGGAATAGGAATTCTATTTCCAGCAGTAGCATATGCAACCTTATAGCTAAAGAATATTATTATAGCTGCAAATAAAATCACTTTTAAATATTTACTGTACTTACTTTTCATAAAATCGTCCTCTTCATTTTTGTTTAATTGCTACTTCTTATGATTTTTCCTTATTAAATTTGTTACAAAATTAGAGCTGTTATTAAAGTTAGTACCATAATACTGCTTACTGTTTTGTTCCGCTTTTAAAAGCTCCTCTTCAGTTAATTCTTTTAGAATTTCTGTTTTATTATTACTTGAGCTCATTAAATATCCTTTATCTCCAATTTTAATAACCATGATAAAACTATCCTTGGATAATTGAAGCCTTTCTACTATTTTCATATATCTACCTGGTGGAGAAATATAAAATTTATTAGTCAATTTACCAAGTAGATATATTAAAAATAGTATAAAAGGTAGGAAAATCAAAAGCTGTATTAGGCTTTTCCAAAACTGCACATCCATTTATGTCTCACCTACTGAACTAAAATTTCTGAAAAATACACATCAACTATTTTTCCTTCGCTTAAGATTTCATTCACCTTTTCATTCAGTTCTTTTTTTAGTGGATCTATTCCCTCTGGTGATAAATCAGTGGTTTTCTTTGTTCTTAGAATGTTTGCAATTACATCTCTTATTTTTGGCTTTTTAGTTTCAAGTTCTTTAGTAAGTCCTCCATTATTTTGATAGCTTAGTGCTATTTTAATTTTTAAATATCTTGGCTTACCTTCATCCGCTAAATTTACTAAAAGTTCGTCTACTTCAAAGAAAACTTCATCTTTTAAAACATTAGTTCCAGTAGCTACTGCATTTGGATCATTCTTTGGAGAATTTTTAGTGGCTATAAAAAATCCTGCAAAAGCTGCTCCTCCTATCAATAGTAAGACTAAAAGTACTATTAAAATAATCTTAAAAACATTGCTTTTTTTATTATCTTCACCCATAAGTTATTACTCCTTTTCCTCAGTAACAATAATAATATTAACTCTTCTATTCATTGCTCTATTTTCATCACTATCATTTGGTACTAGTGGATTGTGTTCACCATAAGCATTAGCAATAAATCTTTCAGGATTTGGCTGCTTTTTATCAATAAGAAAGTAGTCTAATACACTTAGTGCCCTTGCAGAAGATAAATACCAATTGCTTGGAAACTGTTCCGTACTAATAGGCAGATTATCAGTATGACCTTCAATTATTATATTGTTATTTATCTTTGCTATTAATGTGTTAATTTCATTCAATATCTTCTTGCTATTTGGAAGCAATTCTGACTTAGCAGATTCAAAAAGCACTGTTTCCTTTAGCTGTATGTTGATTCCTTTTTCATTTTCAAAAACCTTCACATCATCTTGAAGATTGCTTTCTGAAATTAACTTAGATACTTGCTCATATAAATTATCCTGTATATCCTGATTATCTACATTTAAAGAATCAGTGGTGTTTTCAGGTTTACCTACCACAGGTACTTGTCCAGATGCTATGTTAAACTCTAGCATGCTAGTATTAGCTTTACCTGAAAACATGCTCTGAAAAGATGCTGATATTTGTTGAAATTTTTCCGCATCTACCGTTGAAAATGAATAGAGCAAAACAAAGAAAGTTAAAAGCAGAGTCATGGTATCAGCAAAAGTATTCATCCAGGCATCTGTTTTAATTTCAGATTTTTTCTTAGACATTTTCTGCCACCTCATTGTTATTTACACCCATAGCCTTAATTTCTGCTCTTTCTGATGGTGATAAATAAGCACTTAATTTATCCTCAACAATTCTTGGATTCACCCCTGATTGTATAGCAATTACACCTTCAATAATCATCTCCATGCCATTAACCTCTTGAGCAGTTTTATAATCAAGTTTTTGTGCCATTGGTATAGCTATTATATTCGCTAAAATAGAACCATAAAAAGTAGTAATAAGTGCTTTTCCCATACCTTTTGTTAAGTTTGCAGCATCATTCATGTCTGCAAGCATTTGTATAAGTCCAATAAGTGTACCTAACATACCAAAAGCTGGTCCATAAGCTCCTAGGGATTTTAGCATTGCAGATCCATCCTCATGACGCTTTTCAAGCTCCACAATTTCAAGCTGCATTATTTCTTTTATTGCCTCAGGCTCAATGCCGTCAACTACCATGTTTAGTGCTTTTCTCGTAAATTCATCTTCAATGTTTGCTATATCATCCTCAAGTGATAATAATCCTTCTCTTCTTGCTTTTCTCGATAAGTTGGTGAAAAGTGTTATTGTATCTACCTTTGAAGTAGTTTCTTCTTTAAAAGTTTCAACTATAACCTTACCAAGCCTTTTAATTTCCTTCATTGGGTAAGAAACTAAAAGTGCTCCTACAGAACCCCCTACTGTTATAGCAATGGAGAATGGATCAAAGAATATCATGAGACTGCTTCCACCTAGCATACCTAGAATCATAAGTGCTATAGCGGTAACAAGTCCAATTATTGTTAGCAAATCTTGCTTTTTCACATCCATACCCTCCTAAAATTTTGAATTGTAAATTTTATTTTTATATTCAATTACCTTTTCCACAACTTCATCAATGGTGTCAGCTAATAAATACACCTTTCCGTTGGTCAAAGTAATAATTGTCTCTGGTACTGCTTCCATCTTTTCAATATGGTCGCAATTAAGAACTATATCTTTTTTATTAAGTGTAGTAACCTTTATCATAACTTCACCTACTTAGGTAATTGACAATTGAAAATGGAGAATGGACAATTTAGGATAATTCTCAGTGACCTGAGAATTTTAAATTTAATTAATATCCATAGCTACAATTTTTTCTCTGTCAATTTAATTTTAATTAGTTCTTTAATTTAAGAATTGAGAATTGATAATGAACAATTTAGGATACTTATCAGCAGCATATGAGAATTTTAAAATTATATTTTTAAGCAGCAAATTACTTTTTATTTTAAGGGTTACTCATAAATTTTAGAGTATAGATTACAAACCCTCATGCTGCTGAGTAATATCCATAATTGCAAATTATTTTTTAATTGTTTTAATTATCTTTTAAGTAAAGAATTATTCTTATCTTAAAAGTTACTGGATAACTTCTAAAATGTAGATTATCAATTTCTCAGTATGCTGAGAAATATCTATAATTGTTAATTATCCTTTGTCAGCTGCTTTAACTATCTTTTTAAGTTAACTAGCTCTTGAAGTATTTCGTCTCCTGTAGTTATAACCTTACTACAAGCTTGGAAAGAACGACTAGCAACTATCATATCTGTAAATTGCTCAGCAAGGTCAACGTTTGACATTTCAAGACATCCTTGAATCATATCACCATAAGCTTTACCATTATCAGCTGCAGCACCCTTTCCAGTTCTCACTATTGCAGCTCCTGAGTTACTAGTTGGAGTGTACATATTTTGTCCTACTGCCTCTAGTGCTCCTGTATTATTAAAGGTAGCCATAGCAAGCTGACCTAACACAGTAACACTGCCGTCAGATAGTGTAGCTTTTAAAAGACCATCTTTTTCTATTGAATAACTTTGTATCTTCATTTCTTTGCCATCTTTTTCTACTGTTTCTGGTATTGCTAAAGGAACTAAATCAGTACCTGCTGTCAAAGCCTCATCTGCATTCTTAAATGTAGCTTTTATTCCGTCTGCACTATGAGTTATAGAGCCATTAACTACATATCCCATTACTCTATATCCATTTGGAGTTACTAAATATCCTTCACTAGTTAATCTAAAGGCACCATCTCTAGTGAAATAGTTTTCCATATCACCACCATTAATAGAATTATTAGTAGCATCAAGTCCAATTTTTCCTGTTACAGCTCCTTTAGAAACTATAAAATATCCAGATTGGTCTATAGCTACATCTAGAGGTCTTCCTGTTGGCTGAAGGTTACCTTGTCCTGTATTTACATCTATACTTTGAAGTTGAACACCCATACCTACTTGTTTAGGATTTGTACCACCGACATTTAAACTTGAGCCTGTTGCCTTTGATATGCTTTGTCTCATACTATCTTGAAAGGTAACTCTTGAACTTTTAAAAGATGTAGTTCCTGAGTTAGCTATATTGTTACCTATTACGTCTAACTTTCTTTGATTAGCATTTAATCCTGAAATTCCTGAATACATTGCATTTAACATATTATTTTCCCCCTATAATTTAAACTTTTCTTATCTCCGTCCTTCGATAAGAATATGGCCTCCACACATGGTCCAGCCTATAGTAATACAACACTGTCAATGTTTGTTATTACATTTGATTGATTTTCATTTTTATCTATGGCAGTTATTATAGTTCTATTTTTTATACTGGCAATCAATCCAATATTTTCATATAAAATTAGAGACTCCCTACTGCCTTTTTCATTTGCTTTATTTATTCCCTCATTGATTTTTCCCATCAGTTCTTTATTAAGTTCTATATTTCTTTCTTTAAGTCTTAATGCAGCATGATTTGATAATACAAACCCTTCTGTCTTATTGATTTCATCTTTAAAAAAATCATTAAAGATCTTTTCTTTTTTAATACCACATGACTTTTCATTGTTAATGGATTTCTTATCTTCTGTACCTATAAAACTACCTACAGGATATAAAACTCCATTAATTACTCTGTATCCCACAAAACTCACCACAACTTATTATTTGATTTTCATGATATGGTCAAAAGGATAGTCCTTTATTTTACCATCACAGTCAATTTTAACTTTAATTCCATCTTCATCTCTAAAAATTTCTTTAACAATACCTACATCTGGCTCTTCCTCTTCTTTAGCATACATCTCAACAGTCTTCCCTATTAGGCTTGAACCATTTACAAAGTTAATGTAATCTAAAGTGTTATCAGTATTATTTATAACATTGCTTACTGAATCGTAATCAAAGTTTTTAAGCTCTCCATCAGCAGTTGCCACTGTTACAAATACATTAGATCCTATTTTATAAACTTCAGTAACCATACCAAATTCCTGTTGACCTTTGGTATTATAAGCATCTAGTGCTACAAATTTCCCTGTTAGTGAAGTAGCAGAAGATAATCTCATAGTAGTGTTTAAGTTATTCATCTGCTCAAGGCCAGCAAATTGTGCCATTTGTGCAACATATGCCGTACTATCCTGAGGACTAGTTGGATCTTGGTTAGCAAGCTCTGCTGCAAGTATTTGTAAAAAGGCATTTTTATTTAATTCCTGTCCAGGTTTAACAATCTTAGTACCTCTCTCTGTAACAGCCTTATGCTGAAAATCATTTTCATTGATTTTTCCTTTTCCATCTTTATTTTTATTATCATCTTTTGAACTTTCATTGCTCTCTTCTAATTTTGTATTTTGAGTTTTTACCCTACTTTGCCACATATCAAACATATCTTTCATGCTGTTATCAATTTTCAAAACTTTCACCTCCTATATCAATAAATTTAATGAGCTATCATCTATAATGGAAGTTTCTGTTTCTAATTCAATTTCTTCCGTTACAGCTGAAACCTTACTTTTGCTTTGCTCGCCATTAAATCCTTGGCGATTTTCTCTTTCATTGCTACTAAAATAAGTTGTATCATCGTTGTATATAGCTACTTCTACCTGTTGTATTTTAATATTTTCATTTAGTTTTTCTGTAATGTCTCTTAAATTAGCATTTAAAAGTGCAACAGTATCTTTATTAGCGGCTTTTAATTGAGCTCTCATAGCTTCTTGCTCCATTGTAAGGTTTATAATTACTTCACCTAGGTGCTTTGGATTTATTTTTACTGTTAAATCTTTAATATTATTTAACTCCATAAATCTTATAGATTTTACAATGTCTTCACTAAAAGTAACCTTATTTATAAGTAGCTTGTCCACATTTTTAACTTCTTCCATAGAAATTTTAGAGTTATTAAATGCATTCATAAATTGATTTACCTTTGTAAGTTTTCCGTCTTCCTTTTCACCTATAAGCTTTTCAAGAAGCTTTTCTTCTGAAGATAGGCTTTTCTTTAAATCTCCATTAGAAGTATTTTTACTATTTTCATTTTCAATAGCTATTTTTTCTTCCTTAGCTACAATCTTATCTTCTGGTTTTATCTCTACTGAAACTTTATCACTCCCAGTATTGTCTTTTACTTCCCTTGCAGCTATTAATGTGCTATTTAAATCTTTAAATGTTTCTATCTTTGAATTATCACTAGCTATTCCTGCTTTAGATATATCCTCTAATTTAGGTAATGCCTCAGTTAATTCTTTTATTAACTTATTTACGTCTAAGTTGGAGCTTTTATCTTCTCCTTCTACTGACATAAGCTTTAATAGCATATCTTTTAGTGAATTATTATCCTTCATCAAAGCTTTCTTATCTAGTCCTTCTGTTAAGTCTTCTACACTCTTCAATAAAGTTTTTAATAAATCTAAAGTAGAGTTGTCTATTCCTTCAAGATTCTCAATTAAACCTTCTACATTTATACTTGTGTTTTTATCATTTTCCATAGCTGAAAACATGTTTAAAAGTATAGCTATTATATCCTTATGACCATTATCTTTTCCCTCTTCAATATCCTCTAATAGCTCTTCTTTAATAAAACCTTTATCTTCTAAAGAATTGGTTTTATTCTTTACTGGTTCTGATACCTTTTTAAGTACTTTTTCAAAGTCTGATACTTTAGATTCTTTAGCTTTTATTGTGTTGTTATTACTGGATGGTTTGCTTTGATTTTGTAAAACCTCTAAAATATTTGTATTGATATTATTCATTATTCTCACCTCCCTTCAGCAAATTTTCTTACATATCCATAAAGTGCAAATTCATCTACTTGATTTTGCTCTTTTCTATTTTCTTCATTTATATATCTTCCATAATCTTTTTCTTTTAATATTTCTACGGTTTTTCTTTCTACCTGTGATTTAACTAGTTTTTCTCTTTTTTCTTCAACTATTACTTCCTTCTCATCTAGTAGTAAAGTAGTGTCTTCGATAGAATTATTTACCACATTTAAATAATTTTGAACTATTTTTTTCTCTATAGTTGATAGATTTAATGGTATATTCTTATATTTGTTATAACTATCTTGAAGGCAGTTTAACTCCATTTCCACCCTATTTTTTTCTGACATAGCTTCCATAAAAGATATCTTGCTTTTATCCTCTATATCCTGTCTAAATTCAAGCAATTTTTGTAATCTAAATTTATATCCCAACGGTATCACCCCAAAAACTTAATCAATTCACAACTCACAATTCACAATTATCTATGTTTCTTCATTTAGATAAAGATTTCTATAATTTATTTTAAAGTGATTTGTCACTTTAAATAATTTATTCTAAAATTTCCAATGTAAATTGGAAATTATCCTTAATTGTGAATTGTGCATTGTGCATTGTGAATTACCTAAACATCCCCATAAGCCCCTCTATGCTTTCATCAAAGTCACATATCTCATTAATTCCCTGTTTTAAAAAGCTTGTAAGGGGTTCATTGTATCTTATAGCTAAATCCACCTTTTCATTGCTACCTTCTACATAAGCTCCCAAATTAATCAAATCCTCTGAATCTCTATAAGTAGATAACAAGTCTCTAGCCACTGATGCAGATGCTTTATGTCCTTCCTCTGCAATCTCTGGCATAAGTCTACTAATACTACTTAAAATATCAATAGAAGGATAATGATTTTTAGCTGCTAAACTTCTGGATAAGACTATATGTCCATCTAATATACCTCTAACTGCATCCGCTATAGGCTCATTAAAATCATCACCATCAACAAGTACAGTATAAAAGGCTGTAATTGAACCTTTATCAGACATACCACTACGTTCTAGAAGTTTAGGTAGCATTGCAAAAACAGAAGGTGTATATCCCTTTGTAGCTGGTGGCTCTCCAATAGCTAATCCTACTTCCCTTTGAGCCATGGCAAAACGAGTAACTGAATCCATCATTAAAATTACCTTTTTGCCCTGATCTCTAAAGTATTCTGCAATAGCAGTAGCAGTAAAGGCACCTTTTAATCTAACAAGAGCTGGTTGGTCAGAGGTAGCACAAACTATTACTGATTTTTTAAGACCTTCTTCCCCTAAATCTTTCTCTAAGAAGTCTAAAACCTCTCTACCTCTTTCCCCTATTAGTGCAATTACGTTAACATCTGCCTTTGCTTCTCTTGCAATCATTCCTAAGGTTGTACTTTTTCCTACTCCACTACCAGCAAAAATACCAACCCTTTGCCCTTCACCACAGGTTAGAAAAGCATCAATAGCTCTAACACCTGTTGGAAGTACATCCTTTATTCTTCTTCTCCTTAATGGATCTGGTGGCATTGCTTCTAAAGGATATAATGTATAAGTAGAAATTTCTTCTTTTTTTAATGGATTCCCCAATCCATCAAGAACCTTGCCGAAAAGCTCTTCGCTACATTTAACACTTAAAGCTTTTCCGCTAGGTACAACTCTACATCCTGGTGCAATACCTACCAAATCACCTAATGGCATCAATATGACGTTATCTGCTTTAAATCCTGTAACCTCTGCTGGTATTCCAACATTTTTTTGATTGTATATAGTACATACTTCTCCTACAAATGCCTTCATGCCCTGCACTTCAATTGTAAGACCTATAACATTTTTAACAATTCCTTCAATATAGTTGTAGTTTGTATTTTTTGCTTTTTCATTTAACTTGTTAAAATCTAAGGATAACATCATACATCACCATTCCTACCCGCATCTTTATCTTTCAAAGATTATTTCCTTAAGTTTTTCACAGACATATCCCATGTCCACTAAAATTTTACCACTGTCTTTTTCAATAGTAGCAGCTCCATTGTCTAAGCTATTATCTTCAACAACAAAGATATCACCAGTAAAAGCAAGTTTATTTTTCATATTTTCTACTTCGCCTTTTAAGCTACTTAAATGATTGGAATTGCATTTTATAATAAAATACTCTTCATTCTTTTCCTCTAATAATGCATCAAATATGATTTCATTGATAGCTTCACTATCTTCAACTTCTCTTTTAAGTACAGAGGAAGTCATTTGATATATAAGCTCTCTAATATGGATTTCTTTTTCTTCAACATAATTTTTATATTGAAGCTTAGCATTAGCTAAAACCTCATTAGCATTTTTTATAATTGCTTCCCCTTCAGCTACTGCCTTTTCCATACCTTCCTTATAACCTACGTTATATCCATCATCATATCCTTTACTACTTGCATTATTAAAGGCTTCAATTTCTATTTCTTTTGCTCTTTCTGTAGCTTCTACAATGATTTTATTACTTTCTATATGAGCATTTTCTACTATATCTCGTGCTATATTTTCGAAAGATACTAAAGCTTCCCCAGTATTTTCAATCTTCTCTTCCTCTTCTGCTTCAAAGTCATCTATTACCAAAGGTGCCTTGGTGCAAATCTCTTTCTTACCTTCTGTTACAACATAATGATTTTTAATAACATTATAAGATGATTGCATCTTCTCCACCTCTTGCTATTTGAATTTCCCCTGCTTCTTCTAGTCTTCTTATCAGTGATACAACCTTTTGCTGCGCCTTTTCAACATCCATAAGTCTTACTGGTCCTAAGAATTCCATATCCTCTCTTAATGTAGCAGCTGCCCTCTTAGATTGATTTTTAAATATAACATTTGCCACTTGTTCTGAAGCACCTTTAAGGGCAAGACATAATTCCTTGTTATCCACTTCACGAAGTACTCTTTGAATAGCCACATCGTCAAGAGTAATGATATCCTCAAATACAAACATAGATTCTTTAATTTTTTCGGCAAGTTCAGCATCTTCTCTTTCAAGTCCTTCTGTAATATTTCTTTCTGTAGATCTATCCACTTGATTAAGAATATTAACTAATGATGGAACTCCTCCAACTATTGTAGTTTCACTATTATGAATTACATTTGATAGTTTATCATTTAGAACCTCTTCAATTTCTTTAACCACCACAGGATAAATAGTGTTCATCGTCGCTATTCTATATGCTACTTCTGCCTGTAACTCAACTGGCAACTCTGACATAATCTGTGCTGCTTTGTCTGGCTGTAAATAACATAGTATAAGAGCAATAGTTTGTGGATGCTCATTAGATATTACATTCATAAGCTGATGAGCATCTGCCTTTCTTGCAATAGAGAAAGGTCTGTATTGTTGAGTTATTTCTGTAACCTTCTCTAATATTTCCGCTGCTCTTTGAGTTCCTAAAGCTTTTGCTAAAAGATTTCTTGCATAATCAAGTCCACCTTCTAATATGTATTCCTTTGCTTGATTCATTTCTAAGAACTCATCTAAAATAGCTTGTCTTTGTTCCGCTGATACAGTACTCATATTGGCAATTTCGTAAGTTACCTTTTGTATCTCTCTTTCTGGCAACTTTTTAATAATGCCTGCAGAAGCTTCAGGGCCTAATGTAATAAATAATATTGCTGCTTTTTGAACTCCCGATAATTTTTCTACCTTAGCCATTTATTATCCCCTCTCATCTTCAGCTAGCCATGATTTAACAATATCTGCAACTTGTTCTGGTTTATTAGAAGCATACTTTCTAACTTCATTAGCAATATGTTCTTTTTCTGATTCTGCTTCTAAATTTAATGTTTCAAATATCTCTTTAGATTTAACGTCATCTCCAATTATCATATCAAAATTTGGAACTTCCACCTCTTCCTCCTCTTGTTTAGATTTCCTAATTGCAGAAATAACTATAGCTAAAATAATTATTGCAGCTAGACCAAAAATACCCATATAGATAAGTTTATTTCTCTTAGCAATCCTTTCAGCTTCTTTCATTGCTTCTAATTCTTTTTCTGCTAAATCCTTCTCAACAGTATTAAATTGTAGAGCTTCTACAGTGATTGAGTCTCCTCTTTTTCTATTAAAGCCTATAGCCTCAGAAACTAAATTATTTATTGATGTTCTAGTTTGATTATCAATTGCTCCATCTACAACTATAGATGCAGACACTCTTTCTATTTGGCCTGGTGCTTTAATAACTGTTTCTTCTACCTTAGATAATTCATAATTGGTGGTATTTTCCTTATGTGTAACGTTTTCCCCATTGGCATTAGTATCCTGATTATTATTCATATTATTGTCTACAGGGCTTCCAGAATTATTACCTTCAGTATTACTAGAATCTGTAATTTCATGTTGACTTACAACTGCTCCATCTTTATCGTATTCTAGTTTATTTTGTTGAACAGCGTCAAAATTTAAATCTGCATTAACTGAAACTCTAACTTTTTCTTTATAAATTGGCTCTAAAACATTCATTATCTTTTTCTCATATTCTTCTTCTATTTGTTTTTTTGCTGCCAACTGTTTATCTGTAGATTTTGTTATTGCATTTTTCTCTTCATTAAAAAGATCTTCTGTTAACAATTTAAAGCCATCAGCTACAATAGCCACATTTTCTTTTGGTAAGTTTTCCACACTACCAGAAACCAGTGCCACAATAGCTCTTACTTGATCCTCTGATAATTCTTTACCCTTTGCTAATATTAATGTAACTGAAGCAGTAGCTGGAGCTGGTTTAGTTATAAAAGCTGATTTATCTGGTATTACTAAATTTACCTTTGCATTTTCTACTTCCGTAAATGATTTGATTGTTCTTTCTAATTCTCCAGATAAGGCTCTTTGATACATGATTTTAGATTCCTTATCAGTAGGAGCAATTTTACTATTATCAAAAAGCTCAAACCCATTACTTCCTTCTTTAAATGAGACCTCTGATAAAAGCTCCATTCTAAGCTGATCTACAGATTTTTTCTCTACTAATATAGAATTATCTTTTATTTTATATTTAGTCTTCTTTTCTTTTAAATTGTTAATTATCGCACCTGAATCTTCTGACGTCATATTTGAAAACAACACAACATATTTAGGCTGCAGAATGATTACTGTTATAGTTATAAGTGTTATTATTGCAACGGAAGTTATGATACCTAAAGCTATCTTTTTAGCCTTGCTCATCTCTTTTAATTTTTCTTTTTGTTTATTAATACTCTCCGATAGCTTGCTCATTCTGTGCACTCCTTACTATACCTGCATTTTATTAAATTCTTCATAAGCATTTACTAACTTATTTCTAATTTGTACTGCTAATTCGAGAGATAATCTAGCTTCCTCAGTAGCTACTAAAGTTTGATGTAAATCCATATCGCCTTTTATAAAAGATACAGCGGAACCTTCTGCTTCTAACTGTTTATCATTAACCTTACTAAGTTCTTTTTTTAGCAAGTCCCCAAAGCCAACAGATGGCTCTTCTTCTATGTTCACAAATTGTTTTGGCTTTAATCCATCAGTAAAAATTTTAGTATCTGGCACAAAACTATTAATTTTCATCCTAATTCACCTATCTTCCAATTTCTAAAGTTTTTGACAACATTGCCTTTTGTGAATTTAGTGCAGTGATATTTGCTTCATATGACCTTGAAGCTGCAATTAAATCCACCATTTCATTTAATATATTTACATTTGGCATTAAAACATAGCCTTCTTCATTTGCATCAGGATGATATGGATCATATACCTTTCTAAGCTCAGATTTATCTTCCTCTACGCCTACTGCCTTGATTCCCATATGTTTTTCTACAAATTTTCCACTTTGTTTATTTAGTTCATTTGTTAAATTTTCTTCAAATACTGCCACCTTTCTAATATAGGGTTTTCCATCCTTTCCCCTTGTTGTGCTAGCATTTGCAATATTTCCAGTTATGGTATCCATTCTTAATCTTTCTGCTGAAAGACCACTTGAACTTATTCTCATTCCCCTAAAAGCCTCCAAAGCTAATTACCTCCTTTAATCACTACACTTCTCATATTAAATCTTGTATTAGCCTGCTTTACTAACGCATCATACATTAAATTGTTAGCCGCTTGGCTAGTCATTTCACTTTCCACGTTCACATTATTTCCATCTTCTCTCATACTACTTGTGGTATCTGTTTTAACTTCTAATTCATTACCCTTAATACTTAAATGCTTATCATTTGTTTTTTTCATTAAATCTTGAGCTACCTCATTTTTTAATGCCTCATCAAACTCAATGTAATGTCGCTTATAATTTTTAGTATTAAAATTTGAAATGTTGTTAGATATTACCTTATTACTGGTAATAGTTACATCCATTCCCTTTTTAATTAAATTATAGCTCATATTATCAATATTTCTCAAAATTACCACCTCACACTGACTATATTATTTTGACAAAAATTCAATAAATCCTTCTTAATTTTTAAAAATTTTAATATTTTTATGAAATTTATATACTTTTATTTAAATTCTCTGTGAATATTCGCATACAATTATACATGATTTAACAATTAATATATTTTTTTCTATATATTTCTTCAAAATTATCTAAATTTTTTTAATGTTTTTATAAAAGCTCGAATTTATCTTAGTATATGCTATTATATAGTATAATTTGACATTTTGTAATTTTTTTGACAAAGTAACTGAAATAGAATACTTAGCATGCTAACTAGTTATTTTTTCAAAATACCTAAACTAAGCCTAAAATAAAAGATGGCTAAAAATCACTAGTCATCTTTTTTCTTAATTCTATTTTATATTTAAAAATAAAGTTAAAATGTATTAAAACACTTTACTATTAACATAGAAAATTTAACAATTTGTTTTCTCATCAAATCCTAAGGAAAAGTTAACTACAACTTTTCCTTATACAGGTTGTCAACTTCTCAGATATTTCTGACAAGTTTCATAAATTTTCCATTGTCAATCGTCAATTCTCAATTGTATTATTATCTTCCTCTAACATTTTGTAATATTGTTAAAATATCTTGAGGCATTTTATTAGTTTGAATCATTAATGCTAATGAACTTTCAATCAATAAGCTGTATTTAGAGTGCTCTATAATCTCTAAACTTATATCTGCACCAGTAAGTGCCGCTTCTGCACCTTCAATTTTTGATGAAGTTTCATTAAGAATTGTAAAAGTGCTCTCTAACCTATTGACTAAGGCTCCATGTTTACTTCTTGAAGCACTAGTTGTATCTAAAGCCTTATTTATTTTTTCAATGGAACCATCAATATTTTTAACATCAATTGTTACTTTACCCTGATCATCTACTAATCCTAAACCTTTAGACGTTAAATCATATTTTGGAATTTTAGTTATTTCTCCTGCATTTCCACCACTTAATAAATCTACTGTTTTAGGATTTTCTAAAGTACTGCCCTCTTCTGCTAACAATTTTACTCCGTTAAATTCACTGTAATTAGCTATATTATCTATTCCTTCAACAAGTTGATTTATTTCACCTTGAATAGACTGTAAACTATCATCAGTGTGACTTCCTCCAGCACTTAACACTAGTTCTTTTATTCTTATTATAATTTCACTTATGTTTTGTGCTGAACCATCAGCAGCTTGAAGCATACTTACTGCATCTTGAGTGTTTTTCGCTGCACTTTGAAGTCCTCTCACTTGAAGCTTAAGTTGTTCACTTTGTGCCATCACATTAGGATCATCCTTTGCCCTTGCTATCTTATACCCTGAAGATATTCTCTCTAGGGCAGAGCTTTGATTTGCTATATGTTTTGAATATTGTCTATAAATATTTAGGGAAGGTATATTGTGACTTAATCTCATATTATCAACTCCATATCCTTATATTTTACTACTCTAAATACTACCTTATATGTCGTAGCTACTTTATAAAACTTTATAGCAAAAAAGTTGTGATCACTAATCACAACTTTTTAATCTCTTTAAATTTAATTATAAATTAAATATATATTCCTTTTTTATTTGCAAATCTACAAAATTATTAATTTTTATTTTACATCTAAAATTTACTTATAACTTTAATTTTTATATATTTTCATTAATTAAAACTTTAAAATTTTCTTTTAGTTCTTCAAAATCTTCTGGTACATAAAACCGTACATTATATTTTTTTTCTATAGTGGTCAATAATTTTTCAAAGGTAGTGTTTTTAAAAATATCCGTATATTTTTCAAGAATTTTATATAAAAATATATAATTATTATTGATATCAAAATTTTTTAATAACATAAAATCTGTAAGCATACAGGTAGATACATAGGAAATATATGTCTTCACCTTTTTCCCTTTATTTAGACTATTTAGTGCTATTACTTCCCAGGGAATATCTCCATATTTATACAATTTAAATTTGAAATCTGAATATTTATTCAATCGTTCAAGGGTGTGCTTTTTCACTACAATAGGATAAATTTCTGACAACTCACTTATTGCTTCTAAAACTTCTCTTTCTTCTTTTACTGACAGAACATTAACTAAACTTAAATACTGGTCAAAGAAAATAACATTATTATCCTCTTCTTCTTTATAATTAAATATATAATTTATATCATTAATTAATTCTTCAAATAAAATCTTATCCTTTAAACAATGTGTATCTATTTCACTAATAGGAGGATTTTTAAATTCTCCTATATAAATATCTTTATTATATAGTAAAATTTCATCTATTCTATATAAATCAAAGGGAGCACCTCTATTTTGGCCATAGTTTTCAATCCAAACTTCTAGTCCTTCTTTAATAGAATAGGTAGCTAATCCTTCATCTGTTAATATTATCTTTGTATCCCTATCAATAAAATCAAAAATTCTCATGCTCATATAGGAGCACCAAGTGAAAAAATGGAATATTTCTATATCACCAGTGATCCTATCTACATCATTAAAACTATATCTTTCATAATCCTGATTTTCTTTTAAATAGATTATATCATTAAAAATTTTAGCATCTTTTACCTTGTCATAGGTTATAGCTAGACTCTTATGTGAATCAGAGATAACTAATATCTTATTATAATCTCTATAGATGGTTTTACATAAAATTATTGAAGTTACTAAATGATACACTGTAACTACAAAAAAACATACCTTTTTTTCTTTTTTTATTTTGGTTTTATTTCTATGCATATTTAATAACGATTTTTCAGTTTCTGATAAAGTATTATATATCAATTTACATCCATAATTAAAGTATCTATAAAATTTATTTAATAAATCCGCTTCTACACAATCATCTATTTTCTCTAAAATCAATATACTTTCAAAGACACATATTTTTAATAGATTTTTATAAATATCCCTTGTAAATGCTCTTTCTCTATTCAATTTATCGAGGAGCTGGTAGATTTCTAATGCCACCTCTATAGCTTCTCTAGTAGAGAACTTATCCTTCTTCATATCATAGTTACTACTTAAAGCTACTGCCTTTTCCTTAGCAAGAATTTTGCTATAAACCTCTATATCCTTAATGAAATTATAACTTTTTAAATGAAAATTAATATGCTCTAACAATGCTCTATGAAAAAACTCTTTGTTTAGCTTTATAGAATTTCCTCTAAATAAAGCGGTTATATACTCTTTTATAAAATTACTGCTAAAGAAATTTTCATCTTTATATATAGTGTACTCATCACTGTTTCCAACTAGCAAAAGCAAATTTTCATCCTTTAACATATAGTTAATTTTTGAAAGTAAAAATTTTTTATCATAGGCTTTAAAAGTCTCCATTAAATAAAAATAATTACCATTACACAATGATGATATATTAACTAAGTTTTCCTCTTCATTTTCTTTCTCATTATTTTTATAATATTTAATTTCACTATATTTATAGATATAATGGTTAAGAGCATCAATTAAATTTTCCTTATCCCATAAAATAATCTCTTTATTATAATAATCTTCACTTAGAGCTAATTTTATTTTTAAATCATAATCATCACCTTTAATACAAGGTATTATTATAGAAATTCTAGGATATATATGCTCGCATTTTTTTATCTTTATATAATAATCTTTATCTGAATTTTCCTCATAATACTTTAAAAAGTCTTTTCTCTCTACTTCCTTTAATTTATTGTCTACACTATAACTATCATAGCTATAAATATCAATATCTATAGTTTTATTTTCTACAATATTTGTTATATTATCACATAGTGAATTATTTAAATAGTCTTCATTTAAATATCTAATATAATTAGATAAATTCTTGCTGCATATTTTTATTAAAAACTCTCCATCCTCTTTTAGAAGACTAATATATTTATAAATTACGTCTAAAATATTATCATTATAAACTGTAAATAATATATAGTGAAAATGCTCTTTGAAACCTTCAAACTCATTTTCTTTTAATATATTTACATATAACTTTGCTAAGCTTGATGCTACTTGATTTTTTTCCACTCCATATAAATTGCAATCTTTAATAAAATTTTTTATATATAATAAATTAGCTCCACAACCACAGTTTAACTCTAAAATATTCATCTCTTTCATATTATTATTTATAAGATTATAAAAACCTTCACTGGGATTTAAATTTATGGCATCACTAAAACTCTATTTTTTTAGAAATTTTCCTTCATTAATATATAAGCTAAAATTATCACTCCTTTCTATATCAAAAAATTTATTAGTGAGATTGTGTATCAAAGTATCCTTACAAAGGATTAATTTATAACCTTTTTCTATAACTCTAAGAAGATAATCACTACTAAAAAAATCAACGGAATTAAAATTCTCATCCATTTCTCCAACAGCTTCAATAACTTCTCTTTTTAACACAATATATAGATTGCTTAACTTTAGCCTCTCTTCCCACTTTAAGCTATTACTAAAATTATAATCATTAGTAAATTTTAAATATTCATCAAAGGAATTATAAGGTTGATAATAATAACCATAATCATTACAATAATTAAAAATAGGGCCTACAGCTCCTATTTTATCGTCGCTATATAATGCAGAAAGTAAATTTTCTATAGAGTTTTTAGATAATAAAATATTATCATTAAGAATTACTATATTATCTCCACCAAACATTTTTATTGCCTTATTAAAACTCTCTTGAAAAGATGCATTTTCTATATTAGGTATTAGTTTAATATAACTTTGATTTTCAATCCAATTAGAAACTTCATTTTTGCTTTTATTATATGCAACAATAATTTCATAATCTAAATTTTTATAAAACTCCCAGACATTATTTATACAATAAATTAAATGCTGCAATTTATTATAGGTAAATATAAAAATAGTTGTTTTCACAATTACCCCTCCAATACCCTTGCCTTATATAATTGAGAATTGACAATGGAGAATTATTGAAGTTATGCAATAACTTCTTATAAAGGTACTATCAAATGTAACCTTTTCATAATATTAGTTAAACTTATTGATACTGCACCTCAATGGAACCCTAAAGGGCTTCACTACTGTTCCCCTGAGGTGAAAACTAACAATTATATTGCTAGCAAAAAATCTATTAAAGAAATTAATTTAATTAAAACTAATTTCCACCATAAATTTCAATTCTCCATTGATTAAAGCTATAAATTTAAATATTTAATCTATATATTCAAGTTTTAATGGGTACCTTTTTCTAAATCCTTCTTAGAGTTTTTTCCCAAAATATAATTATAATATCTAGGGTGAAGCCCATAAGAGGGTCTTACAGATTTTATATTTTTCTCATTAAATACTTCACCTTTTTTTATATCTTCACTTACGAAAAGAGACCTAGCAAATTTTCTACTCTCTTCTGCTCTTTTACTTAATATATACTCTTCCTGTCCTAGTGCTTTTTCTACATTTCTTATTCCATAAACCATAGCTTTAAATTCATCCGGTTCTAGTGAAAATTCACTGTCTACTCCTCCATCACTTCTACTTAAAATTATATGCTTTTCCACTACCTTTGCTCCTAAGGTTACTGCTGCAATAGGGACTTCTATTCCCAAGGTGTGATCAGATAGTCCAACAGTAACTCCAAAAGATTTTTGTAGTGAATTTATTGATTTTAAATTTATTTCTTCTGGTTTCGAAGGATAGGCACTGGTACATTTTAATATTATAATTTGATGATTATTCTTACTTTTAATTACCTTTATTGCTTCTTCAATTTCCCCTAAAGTTGCAATTCCCGTTGATAAAATTATAGGCTTATTTTTTTCTGCTATATATTCTATAAGCGGTATGTCCGCAATTTCAAAAGAAGCAATTTTATAGGCAGGCACTTTTAAGTTCTCTAGAAAGTCTACTGAAGTTTTATCAAAGGGTGAGGAAAAGCAAACAAGTCCTAACTCTTCCGCATATTCTTTTAATTTAGGCTGCCACTGCCAAGGAGTATGGGCTTTTTCATAAAGATTATATAAGTTTTGACCATGCCATATGCTATCTTGATTTATATTAAAAAATTCGTTATTACAATTTAAAGTAATAGTACTAGGTAAATAAGTTTGAAGCTTTATTCCATCTACTCCTGCTTTTTTTGCTTCTTCTATTAACTTCATAGCTTTTTCTAAGCTTCCGTTATGATTACCCGATATTTCTGCCACAATAAATGCAGGATAATTATCTCCTATTTTTGTCTCTCCTATTTCTATAATCTTCATATTATTTCTCCTATTGAATTTCTATAGTTTCATAGCTGTATAAATCTTTTATTGCCTTCCATTTATCTTTTGTTATACCCATTACTACTACATTATGAGGTTTTCCATTTTTTATAATATGCTCTTTTAAAACTCCCTCAACTTCCGAACCATATTTTTTATGAATTTCTATAACTTTTTCATTAAATTCTAAAACTTCACAGCAAAGCTTATTAAGATTTAAAACCTCAAAAACATAATCATAAATATTACACTCTAGAATTTTACCAATGCCCTTTCCTCTTAGTGAAGTATCTCCTATATAATAAGCCCAACTACATCTTTTATTTATCATATCAATACTAGTAATGCTTAAAACTCCTATAGGCTTATCATCATAGCTTATTACCCAATATCTAGCAAAGGGATTTGCTTCTATATTTTTAAGCCATTTAAGCTGAGTTTCATAATTAAGTATTGGGTCGGTATACATATACTTAGTAACTTCTTCAGACATTCTCCAAATTGCAATAAGCATTAAATCTTCCTTTAATATTTTTCTAAGCTTTAATCCCATATTCTCACCCTCAATTTAGATATCTAAAAAACAGCTAACTAATATACTATTTTGTATGAAATATCCTTTTATCTCTAGCTATTTTTTTAGATTTCCTATATTTCTTTTTGAATAATTCCACTATTTATTTTTAAAAGCTCTGGATTATTATCTAGAAAATTTATTATTTCCATCATCCCAAAATGATTATTATCTCTATAAAGTCCCTCATATATTTTAGAAATAAATTGATAATCTTCTATAGTATCTAATGTCCATCTATGCATAGAATAGTCTATAGTACTCTTATAACAACCTAATTTATATTTTTGTGGATTATTATATATATATGTGGTTACATGTTCTCTATCTCTTCTTATCACTGCCTTATTAAAAGTTTCCTCTAAGGTTTTAAAACTAAATACCTCTACATCTAATCCTCTTGGAAAAGTTCTCTCTAAGGTATTATTTACATACTGAAAGTCATTTTTTAAATAATAATCTATAACCTTATTAGCTACCTCACTATCTATTAATGGACAGTCGCTAGTTATCCTTGCTATAACTTCTCCTCTATAAGCTAAGGCTCCATAATAGTATCTTGATAATACATCTTCTTCATCACCTCTAAAGACATTGATCTTTAATCTTTTTCCTTCTTCACAAATTATGTCATCACAAGATAAATCCGTAGTTGCAATTATTATTTCATCTATGATTTTTACAGTTTTTAACCTATTTATACAATGCTCCAATACTGTTTTTCCACAAATATTTTTCATCACTTTCCCATATAACCTACTAGATCCCATAGGTGCTTGTACTATACAAAGGATTTTCAACTTTATACCACCTTTCCTCACTATTCAAAGGTAAGTTTATTTAAAAGCCCTTTAAGTTCTTCTACCTTTAACCAATTAACATTATTAGAAGAATTGTATTCAAAGCCTTCTTCAATTAGCATTCCACCAATCAAAATTAGGATAGATTATATAGTGATTTTCATACTCATAAGTACTTCTAGAGTCATCCTTAGTTTTCATAACTTCATGAAGCTTCTCCCCTTCTCTAATGCCTATTTCTTTAAAAGTTCCCTTAGAGTTCATAGCCATAACTAAATCTATAATTTTAAAAGAAGGTATTTTTGAAATATAGGTTTCTCCACCCTTAGATTCTCCTAGTGCTTTAATAACCAAATCTACGCCTTCTTCTAAGGTAATCCAAAATCTAGTCATTCTAATATCAGTAATAGGTAATACTGTATCTCCTCGATCTAACACCTCTTTGAAAAATGGAATAACAGAGCCCCTACTTCCAGCAACATTTCCATATCTCACTACTGAAAAAGTTATACTTCTCCCTCCAGTGTAGGCATTAGCAGAAATAAATAATTTATCTGAAACTAATTTTGTACCGCCATACAAATTTATAGGGTTTACCGCTTTATCTGTAGATAGAGCAATTACTTTCTTTACTCCTCTATCTTTAGCTGCATCTATAACATTTTGAGCTCCATGGACATTTGTTTTCACTTGTTCAAAGGGGTATATTCACAGGAAGGTACTTGCTTCATTACCGCAGCATGAATTACATAATCCACTCATTTAAAAGCTCTATATAATCTATCTTTATCTCTTACATCACCTATAAAAAATCTGAGTTTATCTATTTTATTTCCTAATTTATTTATAAACATCTTTTTAATTAAATCCTGTTTAAATTCATCCCTTGAATAAATAATAACCTTTTTAGGATTATATCTTTAAAGAACTATCTCTACAAATTTTTTCCCAAAGGATCCTGTTCCACCAGTTATTAAAATAGTCTTATCATCTAACACCACTTCCCCTCTCCCTCCCTTAAACGTAAAGGTTCTAAGTATTTATATATAGAGTTTTACAAATTATTCTAATTTCTATAATAAAAGTTCTTCTTTAGGAATTAAAAATTAAGAATGAAAAATGAAGAATTATAATTAAAACTCCACCATCAAAACCGTTGGAGTTTTTTAAATGGATTTTATTTCAAGAAATTCACCTTCAGTGAATTTCATCCTAAATTCTTCATGCTTAACTATTAATTCTTAATTTTCAAGAGGTCAAGCTATCTTTTAAAAAGCACATTTTTTAGGTACATTTTAACCTTTAATATTCAATGCCCATATATAACTACTTCCTTATATCCTATGAATATATAAAAGATTTTGTACATAGGACTTTAAATTCTTTGCTGCAAAGTAAAATTATAGTTCTAAAAGTAATTATGGGTAAATTATTTCAGAAGATGCTGTGAATTGCCCTCCACCCCTGGGGAACAGTAGTGAAGCCCTTTAGGGTTGCCCTGAGGTGCAGTAGAGTTTGGTACAACACCAAAGTTTTAATCAATATTAATGTAGATATTCAATGTAATTAAAGTATTGTTTAATAATATAAGTACTGTGACGTATCCTAAGGTTTATATAGGAAATAGTACATATTGACTTTATTTAGCTATTCTTATTTTGTTTGAAACTTAAAGTTTTCATTATAGATTTAGGGAGAAAAATTTAAAGACTTCTCCAAATTGGAGAAGTTTCTATAATTGAGAATTCTTTATTTAATTAAATTTTATTAATATTAATGACTTCACGCACTTCATTTATTACATCTTTCCATCATTATTATTCATTGCTAGAAATAGTAGTAAGGTGAGAATTCTTTCATAAAATTCCTCAGCTTTAGGACATATAGATAAGCTGTCTTAAAGCTTAATGTATATCGCTATGGTACTTTAATTCTCAATGCAAAATGCACAATGTATAATTAAGTTGAAATTATTTTTTATCAAAATAATTTCTTAATGGATTTTTTAACTAGCAATACAATTGCTAGTTTTCCACCTCTGGGGAACAGTAGTGAAGCCCTTTAGGGTTCCCCAGAGGTGGAGTATAGCTCGGAGCAATACTAATAAATTTAACTAATACTATGGAAAGGCTACATTTGCTAGTACTTAATTGTAGGGTCGAACAGTGTTCGCCAGTTCTTTTTAATACGTTTTATAGTTTAATATTTATTCAATAATATATGACGAACATTGTTGGTCGCTACAATTAATCAATTTTAAATTTCTCAGCTTTTGCTGAGAAATATCCATAATTCTTCATTCTTCATTTTTTATTCTTAATTCCCAAATAAAATCTTTATTATGCAAATTAAGATATTAATCGCTTACTTGTCTAATCCTTTAATATCTTCTTAATTTCTTCTACTAATCTTAATATTCCATCACTTTGAAAATACTTTTCCATATTTTTCACTATTTTATTTCTTATATCTATATCACTAATATAGTCTATATAATCTAATATATTATTATAATTCTCTACAATTTTAATAAGTCCTAATTTATTCATTGTCTCTCCAACAGCTCTTTGATTTTCTGCTGTAATTAATCCTAAGGTAGGAGTTTTGCAAAGACAAAGTTCATACAAGGTACTACCACAGGCAGAAATAGCTAAATCGCAGTTTATCATAAGCTTTGACATTGATGGATTTTCATAAATGCTTATATTAGAATTATTCTTTTCTAAGTTTCTAAGAGAAGACTTTAAATTTTCATTAAAGGCTGAACCTAAAACCACGTAAAGATTATAGTTTGTAGAAAGTAACCTCTCTGTCAATTTTAAAGATAAGTGTTTTTCATCACTTCCCCCAGTGGTTATAAGAATATTTTCTATATCTTTAATTTTTCTTGTAAAACTTCTCCTAAATTCTTCTCTAACCATCAGATACTTTGTCCCTAAAAATAATTTTGTATTTTCATTAGTTTTATACTTATGCTCAGTACCATTTATATTTTGATTTATAATAAAATCCACATTAAAATTATACAAATTTAAATCATCTATATATCCAGTTTTAGAAAAATACTCTTTTGTTATATTAAAATATTCCTCATCCACATCATAACTATCAGTAATTAAACAATATGCATTTATATTCTTTAATTCATTATAAAAGTTCTCCTCACTGACTGTTATAACAGCGAAATCTTCCTCCAGTATTTTTTCTCTACTAGCTAAATAATTATTATTAGAATCTTCTTTATAAATATAAAAGACATAAAAATATTTCCTAAGCTCCTTAGCAAGTATTACAGTTCTCATAATATGCCCCATACCAATTGACCTTCCACCTTCAGCCCGTATAACAATAGATTTCAAAATATCACCAACCTCATCAATTGACAATTGAGAATTGACTATGGACAATAATGTAGGGGCGAACAGTGTTCGCCCGAAAATTCCAGTCTGCTCTCATTATCATAGATTTAACAGACAATTTATATTTCAATAAATAATATTTCAAAATATTATCTTAACACTAAAAGTGATAAATATATTATTATGACAAATCATATTTATTATAGTTATAATTCTATAATTCAGTGATATCAGATATGCAAGTGAAAACTGGCGAACAATGTTCGCCCCCACCCAAAACTAGCAATGAAATTGCTAGCAGAAAATCTATTAAAGAAATTAATTCACTAGAATTAATTTCAACCTTAATCCTTCATTCTTCATCGTTAATTCTTAATTCATTTAATGGTTTTAGCCGGTATTCCTCCTACTACTGTGTAATCTGGTACATCTTTTGTTACTACTGCTCCTGCGGCTACTACTGAGTTTCTTCCTATGGTAGCTCCTTGAAGTATAATTGCCCCATAGCCTATCCATGCTCCAGTTTTAATATGAACACTCTTTTCATTTCCTCCCTGCATACTAATAGGCATAGAGATATCAGAAAAATTATGATTGTTAACTGTAATAAAAACATTTGGTGCTATTAGAACCTCATTCTCAATAGTTATAGTGGCTCCTCCTAGCTCGCTGCTGCCATGAAGCTGAGTTCCTCCTCTTAAAATCACATTATTTCCTATATAAATATTCTTTCCTCCTACAATAGTAACAAAGGGTCTTAAATCACTATTATTTCCTATATGTCCAAACTTATTTTTAATAAACCACTTTCTTAGTAGCTTAAATCTAATCATCCGATGAGTAGCACCAAGATCTGGTCCAATCCTATCTATTAAAAATTGCTTTATAATATTTATAAGCATCACCCTTAATCAATTGATAATTGACTATGGACAATTGACAATTACGGATACTTCTCTCTTAAAAGAGAAGCCTTAATTGATTTTTCAAATTACCCTATATAATCTATTGAAATTAATTAATATTTTTCAAAAATATATAGTAATATTTCCCAGAAAATAATTATGGCTATTGTATTATATGAAGGAAACAAATAAATATTGACATAAAGAAAAACCAGCTAGTTCTATGCCGATTTTTATATAATTACTATTTTTAATTTTATGATTTCAATTTACATATTTATTAATTATTATATGTATACTGTATCTTAGTAGAAGCATTTTCCACAGAGGTATCTTATAAATAGAAAAAAACTCCCCTATTTCTAGGGCAGTTTTATATATGAATTTATCAATTATATAATTATCTTAATAATTGAAGAACTCCTTGTGGTTGTTGGTTAGCTTGAGCAAGCATAGCTTGAGCAGCTTGTTGAAGAATATTGTTTTTAGAGAATGTCATCATTTCTTTAGCCATGTCAACGTCTCTTATTCTTGATTCTGCTGCTGTTAAGTTTTCACTTGATGTATTTAAGTTATTTATAGTATGCTCTAATCTATTTTGGAATGAACCAAGTTTAGATCTTTCAGTAGAAACATTATTAATTGCACTATTAAATTTCTCTACTGCAGCAGCTGCACTTTCATGACTGCTTATATCTAGAGCTGAACCTATTACATCATCATTCATTCCATTTGTTATTCCATTAAGTTCTTTTTCTGCCTTAGTTAATGTACCAGTTAAATCAGTACCCTCATTCTTAAGATCTGTTATCTCTTCTGCATCTTTTCCAGTAATTTCATACTTTCCATCTGCATTTATTTTTAATTCAGCTTCTTTTCCTGCAGCTTTTATTGCCGCATTTACTTTCTCAACAATCTCTTCTTTAGTTACATCTGTTCCAGTAGTAGCAGCTCCAGTTACTATATCAGTTGCTGTTCCATCAATAGTTACTGTTAATTTCTCACCATCTGCTACATTTATATTAGCAGCATTAGTAGCTCCAGTCATAGTTACTTCTTTTTGAGTATCTGTAGAAATATCTAGTGCTTTTGTATCTACTTTAGAAATATTAATTGTTAAAGATTGACCTTTATTAGCACCAATTTGTAGTTTAGCAGTAAAGTTTTTGTCTCCTTGTCCTGCTAATACTTTTTGTTGGTTAAATTCTGTAGTATTTGATATTCTATTAACCTCTGAAGTTAATTGGTTGATTTCTTGTTGTAATTGAGCTCTATCGTCTGTTAAGTTAGTATCGTTAGCAGCTTGTACAGCAAGTTCTCTCATTCTTTGAAGAATTGCATGAGTTTCATTTAATGCACCTTCAGCTGTTTGAATTAGAGATATACCATCTTGAGCATTTCTTGAAGCTTGGTCTAAACCTCTGATTTGTCCTCTCATTTTTTCAGAAATCGCTAATCCTGCAGCGTCATCTCCTGCTCTGTTAATTCTTAATCCTGAAGAAAGCTTCTCCATAGATTTCCCAGAATTTCCGATGTTGATTCCCATGTTTCTATGAGCGTTTAATGCGTTCATATTGTGATTAATTATCATAATAAGTACCTCCTTGAATTTTACATTGCACTTCCATGTGCAAAATTTTATTTATTTGTTTTACAATATAATTATCGTTGATTTTATATATACTTTATAGTTTTTTTAAAATTTTTTTTATTTTTTTATTTTTTTGTTTTAAAAGCATATATTTAGCATTATTATATGCCTTAATTCATTGATTAACTATATGGATAAACACTATTCTCCTAGAAATTTCAACAAGCTACCACTATAAAAAATTAAATAGGTAATTTATATTATAATAAATAATATTAAAAAATATTATCTCATCATTAAAATTGTAATTAATATAATAAAAAAATGGGGAATACTGTTCACCGCTACAAAAATTAATTTTAACCACAATTATGCATTGTGAACTGTGAATTGTGCATTGAACTAAGTGCTGCGCCTTAGGGGTTTTAGTGTTGTATCTTTGAATAAGTATCCTAAATTACCTAAAGAAACCTTATTGATATTTTAATAAGAATATTATTAAAATTGTTTTAAAGGAGGTAATTTATCATGATCAGCAGAAAAATGGAAAAAGTTTTTATAAAATTAATTAAACCAATTTCTAGGAATAAAGTAAATTATTTAGCAAACACGTACAATAGTGATTTCAAAACAAAAACTTTTGATACTTTTTCTCACGTAAAATCAATGATATTTCTACAGGTTTCTAATTATAACTCACTTCATGCTTTAGTTGATGTTTATAAGGAAACACCAAGTATGCAAGAACTTTTTAACTTACCAAGTATATCTCAAATATCTCGTAAAAATGAACAAAGAAATTATCAGGTTTTCGAAAAAACTTTTCAAGATATTGTGAGCTATTTTGTAAAAAGAGTTGGGTTTAATAAAGCGTCAAAGAAATTAGGAAATATAAAAATTATGGATTCTACTACAATTCAAATAGCTGCTAAATTAGCTCCGAAGCTTTATTATGAATGTGAAAAATCTTCAATTAAATTTAATATACTATATAACTATACAAAAGATATTCCTGAAAAAGTTAATATATTTCCTTCAAAGATTAGGGATATGGATTGTATAGACAACATTATTATGGATGATGGAAGCATATATTTATTTGATAGAGGATATCGTAGCTATAAGTGGTATAGTGCGCTTTATGATGATAAAATTCAATTTATTACTCCACTGTATACAGATGCTAAGGTGTTTTATTGTGGGGAAAGATATTGTTCAAAAGACAATGTATTAGATAGAGATATATTATTAGGTGCCAATGCAATTAAAAATAAAGATACAGATGAAAATAAAAGAGTATATAGGGAAATTACTTATACTGATATTAACAGTAAAAATGAAGAGGTAGAAATAAGATTATTAACAAATATGCGTAATATATGTGCAAGAAAGGTAATTTATCTTTATAAAATAAGATGGAAAATTGAGTGCTTTTTCAAGTGGATTAAGCAACACCTAACAATTAAACATTGGATAGGTCACAATGAAAATGCACTCAAAATACAGATTTACTCTGCATTAATATCTTATATATTATTGCAAATTTTAAATATAGAATCTAAAAAGAACATGACCATGTTAAAAGTAATACGAATAATACGAACTAACTTATTAATGAATGTTCAAGATATTCCACTATTTGGAACATGATTTTAGCAAAAATTTAAAAATTTTTTAAAAAATACTCGCAATAATATTTGCATTATTACTGTAAATATATTGAAAAAAACATGTAAATTGCTATTAAGTATAATAATTACCTATAAATTTATCAAATAAATATTAACATGTGTTTCTATATTTTATTTTTCTTGGAACGATGCAACACTAAAACCTTAGGGGAACCCGAAAGGGCTTCACTACTGTTCCTCAGGGGTAGATATAAAACCTGGCGAACAATGTTCACCTCTACAAATGTGGATTAAAGAAATTAATTCGTTAGAACTAATTTCAACCTTAATTGTGAATTGTGAATCATGAATTGTGCATTGAAAAAGGGAGTTTTCACTCCCTTTTTTAAGCTTTATCATTTATAAAATATATATTTCTATAAAAGCTACTATGATATTCATTATTGGCAGCTTTACTTTGCTTTATAGCAATTAGCTTTTCTTTTAGTAACTCTTTTTTTTCTATAGATAGTTTATTTAATAATTCCTCTGAAGATGGTATATTTAGCTCTTTTGAAATAGTAGAAAATTCCTCAGTAGTATGGTTTAAAATATTTATAGAATTTATAATTTGTTGTTTTTCACCTAATAATGGTTGAAGCTCATCATAATTACTGTCCTCTAAAGGCTGAGATAAAATATCAATTAATTTATCATTAATATTTTTATACTCCAATAATAAGTTTTTTAATTCACTCATTATTGCCCTCCACCCATTTGTTGAGCAAACCATGCCTGTTGTGAGTTTAGAGAATTCATAGCTTTTTCTAGCTGAGCAAATTGCATATAAAGTCTGTCTTCTCTCTCTTTTAATTTTCTAGTTTGATCTAATATTATTTTATCTTTTTGATTTATGCTTTTAGAAAGTACATTATTTTTTTCTGTAACATTTCCTTCAAGCCCTGCTTTTTCAAGAAGTATACCTCTATACCCTTTACTATTAGGACCAGTTCTAGCATAATCTTCAATTATATCACTTATTCTGCTAAATATGCCTTGCTCACTATTTCTTACTTTTCTTTGGTCTGGTTTTAAATCAGGGTCATACATTGAATAAGTAGTAGATTTTTTAGTAAATAATTCTATAACCTTTTCTGGATCTTCTGTAAAAGCCTTCTCAAGCTTTTTTTCATCTATGGCAAGCTTACCACCATCAAGATAATTTTTTGTAGTATTTATTCCTATAGCCTGTAGTGAAGTATCATTGCCGTCTACCTTTTGAAAGAAAACATTTCTTAATTCTCTCATCATTTTTTCAATATAAGGGTCACCTTTTATAATACCTTCTTTAGCCTTTTCTTCCCACCTTTTAATGTCCTCTTCTTTCATATCTTTCTTTTGGTCATCTGTAAGTGGTGGAAATTTATAGTTTTTCTTTTGAGTAGTCAATTTATTAGTTTTTTCTACTAATTTATTATAGTCTTCAATAAATCCTTTAATTAAATCTACACCCTTTTGAGTATCTCTAGTAACAGTAAACTCCATATCCTTACCTGAGTTTTCAGCTGAAGTTTCTTTTAAATCGTAGGTTATTCCATTAATAGTAAATTTATTAACATTTTTAACAACTTCTGCATTAGTTCCATCTGGTTCTGTAATGATGATTTTTGCATTTTCACCAGTACTTTCTAGCTTCTCAATATTAAGACCTTCTAATACTTTTCCTGATTTGTCAGATAGATTTAATTTTACTTCACTTCCTGTATTTTTAGTTTCAAAAGAAAACTTTCCACTTAATTCATTAAAGGATAGTGTAACTTCTCCTTTTGTCTTTTTTGATACTTCTGAAATTAATTGAGAAACGCTCTGAATATTATTAGTTATTTCAATTTCAATTGGTTCTTTTAATCCTGTATAATCTATAGTAAATTTCTCCCCTGTATTTATATCTAAATCACTTAATCTAGTAGATAAGCTTGTCTTCATATTAGAACTAAGTTTAGACATTATTCCAGTACTATCCTCAAAATTGATAGCCTTATTTAATTTCATACTTCCATTGTCAATTGTTAACTCTACCTTATTGTTTGTTTCACTATTAATTTTACTTTGAAGCTGCTCTATAGTCATATCTTTATTATCTATGATAATTGTGGCAATCTTTTCATCTCCATTATCCATATATCTAACACTAAGCTCTGAATCTTTTACTATTCCTAACTGACTTAGCTTAGTACCTTTAATAGCTTCTTCACTCTTCTCTACTTTATCATTAGAACTTATTTTTGCACTTTTTGCTATTTTTTCTATACTTAACTTATATTTTCCTGCCTTAGCTGAAGAATCAGCCAATATATTAGCTAGCTTATCTTCAGTATCTACCTTTACACCATAGTATGAATTATTACTTAATAAATAATTATCCTTATTTAATATATCAAAATATTTTGACTTTAAATCCCGAGTATCCTTTATTATATCTTTATAAATTTCTTGTTGCCACTGAAGGATTTGTTTATCTTGATTTGTTTTATCCAATCTCATCTTATATGGCTTAAGCATTTCTTGAATCATTTTATCTGTATCCATACCAGTAGCCAGTCCACCTATTCTCATGTTAAAACATCCCCTTTGTTTAATTAATAATTAAGAATGAAAATAAAGAATTTGGGATGAAACTTAACAATTGTTAAGTTCCTTAAGTAAATCCTTTATTTTTATTAATTAAAAAACGTAGTTTTTTTCACTATAATTCTTCATTCTTAACTCTTCATTTTTAATCATAATGCGTATAAGTTGTTACTTTTTTACTGATAACTTATATGCTTCATTCCATAGGTCTCTTACCTCTTCTATTAATGGAATTACCTCATCCATAATTTTTACGTCTTTTTTCATGTTTGCTTCTGTTAGTCTATGATTTATAAATTCGTAAACTGCATATAAATTTTCCACCCATTCTCCTCCAGCATTTTTATCTAGAGAGATCATAAGCTCATAAAATATATCCTGTGTTCTTACTATGTTGTCATGTTTTTTTTGAATGTCATTATCTATGATAGCTTGTCTTCCTATTTTAGAGTATTTTACTGCTCCATCTAATAGCATCAATAACAGCTGCTCTTTAGAGGCATAGTTTACACTATTATTTTTATAGGTATTATATGCATTACTATAAGCGTTCAATTTAAACCCACCTTTTTTGGAATTTTTATGCTTTTTTATCTAGTAATACACCAGCTATTTCACACATAGCGGCAACCATATCTAATATTTTTCTTGGTGGAATTTCTCTTATAACTTCTCTAGTTTCCTTATCTACAATTTTCACTATATAAGCATTAAATACATCGTGTTTTTCATACTCTATACAGGATTCCTTATCACTAAAGAATTTATTTAGTTTATCCACCGCAATTTTTAATGTTTTTTCTTTAACCTTCTGATAGTTGCCACTTTCTAATGCCAGCGTATTTTTATCTGAAGCTATAATGTTCTCATCTTGGTCTACTCTTTTGTTTTCAAGATTCATACCATAATCCACTTCCCTGTTAATCATGGTATTATTCATTGCTCCTATTTTCATATTTGCACCTCACATTATTTTTTTAGCTTACTTAAAATTGAACTATCCATTATGATAGCATTTTTGTTTTCTTCAGTTACTTCTTCCTTCAATTCCTTTCTCAGGATAGTAACATCTTTAGGCGCCTTTATAGACAATTTTACTGAACCATTATCTGCTTTTACTATTGTTATTTCTATATCATCTCCAATTAATATGGATTCACCTTTTTTTCTACTTACAACTAACATCTTATTTCTCCTTAAATATCGGTTCTTTTATTTTATAACTCTCATTGTCTATTATAATTTGTTTTCCTAATTTACTAAACCTATTAATAACAATTGGAGCCTTTAAATTAGTTGTAATTTTTTCTATATTAGAATTTAAGGTTACAGTGGTATATACCATAACTTCATTTGGTTCTTTAATCTTTAGTTCTTCTACAATATTTTCCTCTAATTTAAACTCATAATTTTCTTTAACCATAAAAGGAGAAATTAATATTATACCTAAATCCTCCTCTATGGAGTGAATAACACTAAAGCTATCATTATCCTTTAGAGGAAATACAACAAACTTTCTTAAATCTTCAAATCCTGGTAATCCATTTTTAAAGTATATAATATCTTCTTCACTATAATTTATTACTCCATGATGCTTACTATTTAATTCCATATTAACTACCCCTTCTACAATTGAGAATTGACGATTGACAATTTTATTAATTAAAAATTAATAATGAAGAATTAAAAATTTGTGGATGTTTCTTAGCTTTTGCTAAGAAACTTAGAATTGACCTCTCTTGGAGTTACTTAATTGCTTCCAAGAGAGATATGTTTAAGAAATTAATTTGTTAAAATTAATTTCATCTACAATACTTCATTCTTCATACTTAATTCTTAATTATCACCCCCTGGGGTGATTAACTATCTTAAATAATCTATAAGTGATGGTTGTAATATTTGAGCGCTGGTTTGCAGTGCTGACATATATACAGTAAGCATTGTAGCATATTCGATAGATTTTTCTACAACGTCAACATCTTCGTTGTGAGATAATATTTCAGTTAAATTCATATTTTGTTCTTTATTTAAACTTTCAGCACTTTCCATACGATTTTGCATAGCTCCAACCTTAGAACGAACAGTTAAAAAATTGCTTATAGCACTATCCATTTTAGCTAAATCTTCATTAGCAACCTTAGTTAAATCATCCGGATTATCTAAATGACTTGTTATTTCTTTTAGTAATTCGCTTAAATTAAGTTGTTCTACTTTATCATTTCCATGCTCATCTTGACATTTATACTTAAAGTTAAGAACTTCTGTAGCACTTATACTATAGTCTATAACTACCCCCTGAGATATTTCTATTTTAAGAGGTTCGCCAATTTGTTTAATTTCATTATCTTCAGCTAATATAAGTTGAGGTCCGCTACCATCATCCTCTACTTTAATTATATCTCTACTTATTTGGTCAGCAAGTTTATTTTTAACGTCATCAATTTTAGTAGCATCTGTTAATTTAAACTCAGTAACACCATTTTTATCAATTTCTACCTTAACTACTCCGATAGAAATTTCTTCTTTAAGATTTTCTTTAATTTTATCAATTTCTTTTTCCATTGCTGTAGCTAGCTTTAATTGAGTATTTCCATTGCTATCGGTTTCTACTGCTGTAGGCTTTTTATCTCCTCTAGTACCTCCAAGTATATATTTACCATCAAAGGTAGTATTTAGCACTTGAGAAAGTTCAGCAATTTTCTCATTTATTTCATCTTTTATTGCTCTGTGTTCTTCGCTTCCATAGGCAGCATTAGCTGATGAATGCATAAGTTCTCTTATTCTAGCAAGAGCTTTGCCTGATTGATCTAATGTTGTATCAGTAGTACTTAGCCAGTTTATTGTATCCTTAATATTAGAGTTATATTGCTCGTTGGCAGAAATTTGCCCATACATTTGCATAGAACGTGATACAGCAAAGGGATTATCAGAAGGTCTTTTAAATGCCTTTCCTGAAGTTCTTTGTTCTTGAATTTTTTTCATATTATTAAGATTTATATACATATCATTTAAAAAACTATCAGATAACATTCTATCAGTTATTCTCATTACTTCACCTCATTATCTCTTTAATCCGTTTATAACCACATCTAATAATTGGTCCACAGTGGATATCATTTTAGCATTAGCTTGGAAGGAATGTTGGAATTGAATTAAGTTTATCATCTCTTCATCTCTATTTACTCCTGATATAGAATTTCTAGAGGAAACTAATCCTGATAACAATGAATTTTCATTTGCAATTTTTCTCTTTGCACTCTCATTATCAACACCAAGTTTATTTATACTGTTAGTAAAATATCCTTCTATTTTCATACCAGAAGGATCATTTATAAAGGTAGGTATTCCGTTAGGTTTAGCCTCTCCAAATTTATTATCTTCTTTAAATTTCTTTAAAGTTGTATCAGACTTTACATTTTGAATTTGAAAGGCCATATCTCTAAGTTGAGCTATAGCAAGTGCTCTTTTACCATCAGTAGCTCCTGCTTTACCGTCTGCCCCTACATTTATACGCATTACATCTTCTAAGATATCATCGTTTATAGCAATATTTCCAGCAGTTATTCCTTTTCCTGAATCGTCTGTAGCATACTTATCATCAATAGCTCCATCAATCTTCTTTATACAGAAGAAATTTATATTATTGCCTTCTACATCTCCATGAATGGCATTAACAGATAATGCTATGGTTTTAGCTAAAGTATCTAATTTAGCAATATAATTATCTGTATCCTCTTGAATACTTTGAGATCCACTAATTCCACCTGCTTTTGGTTTAAAAACTGAGTTACTAACATCTTTGTATTCTATCGTTTTTGTTATATCTACTTCTTTTCCAGAATTATCAACTAAATCTCCATCTTCATTAGTTATTAACACTCTACCTTCATTTAAAGATTTATACTCCTCTTCTGATAGTTCCATAGTAACTGTCACTGCACTATCAGGATTTGTTATATCTCCATTTTTGTAATAAGTTACAGTATATTCATCAGCTCCAGCAGCCTTTTTTATATCGCTTACATATGCAAACTTATGAATTTCTTCTGAATCTATATTTCTTAATAAATCTACATCATAACCTTCTGGCTTTAGTGTCATTCCATTTAACTTTTTATTACTAGTAGATATTCCAAATTTGGTACTAAGTTGATCTAACAGTAAGTCTCTAGTGTCTAAAAGGTCATTGGGATTATTTCCTGATACAGTAATAGTTATAATTTGTTTATTTACTGCATTAAGTTGTTCAATTAAACTGTTTACCTCAAATACAGAATGTTGTATTTCTTTTTGAGTATTAGTCTTAACATCATTAAGCTGTTTATGAACATGATTTAACTCTTCAGCTAGCATCTTTGCCTTTTGTGCTACTACCGTTCTAGCTTCTGATTTTTCAGGATGATCAGATAGAGTTTGCCAAGCATTGAAAAACTCTGATAATAACTTTGATATTCCTGTATCTCCTGGTTCATTGTATATACTTTCAATTTCTGATAAATATTTTTGTCTCATTTCTTCCATGCTTTTATTACTAGTTGCTCTTCTTATTTGAAAATCTAAGAAACTATCTCTAGTTCTTTCTATAGCTGCAACAGTTACTCCTGTTCCAATCTGCCCTGGACCAGTTAAGGTTATTGGTCTTGCTGTAACCAGTCTTGCCTGTTGCCTTGAGTATCCTACAGTACCAGCATTGGCCATATTATGGCTTGTTACATTTATGGAAGTTTGTTGTGCAAACATAGCTCCCTTCGATGTGTTTAAAGTTCCAAATAGTCCTGACATTTTTTCACCTCATCATTTTCTAATTTTTCCATAGGAATTGTATACATTACTATTGTCCCTTGGTTTTATCATACTTAACATTGAATTTGTAAAGCTTAAACATTGCTTTATCAACATTTCATTACTTTCCTTTTGAGTTCTTGCAGATTCTAAAGTCATGATGCAGTTATCATAATATTTTTCAAGTTCACCATCATTTGACTCATTAATGATCACATTCATAGATTCACTTCCTATTAATTGTCTTCTTTCACTTTCAATTACAGCAATGTTTCTGTTGGCTTCTTTTAACTTAGGAATTATTCCTTCTAATTGGAATACATCATTAGCAATGATATATTCATGTTGTTCTTCTAATAATTGCAGTAGCTTTTTAATACTATCTATTTGTTTTAGTAAAGTTTCCTTTAGCATTTCAACCATAGTTAATATTCTCTTCCTTTCATATGGTCTATAAGTTTTTCAGCTACTAGTTTACTATCTACCTTATAAGTCCCCTGTGATATTTTTTCTCTAATCTTTTCTATTTTTTCTGCAGAAACTCCAGAAAATTCTCCATTAGAAAAACTATTTAAAGTTTTACCTAAATCAGATATCTCACAGCTATCTTGATGCTTCATCTCTTGTATTTTCTCTTGCTTTGCTTTATTAGCTTTGTATGAACTAATAGCTATAATATTTGATGTATTATTTATTTTCATTTCTACACTCCTACCTTAATAATAAAAGTAATTGCTTATATGTTTTATATCGTCATTATATATAAAAAGTTTATATTTAATTAAATTCTTTTTTATAGTAATCTCTTGGTTTTATCGCCATTTTTCACCATTTTGCTTTATTGATATATCTTTTAAAAAATAACTTACATAATTTGCATATATAAATGCTAATTATAAGTTATTAAAAATTAAAAATGAAGAATGAAGAATTTTAGGAAACTTCTCAGCATTAACTGAGAAGTTTAAAATTGACCTATTTAAAAGTAACTTCGTACTTTTAAAATCTAATAAAAACCAAAGGTTTTTATTAAAAATCAATTAAAAAGCATAGCTTTTTTCACTGCAATTCTTCATTCTTCATTATTAATCCTTAACTATTATCGTAGATTAATTAATTATTTTCCAAGAGTTTTAACTCTATCTTCTCCACTTATTATTCCTGTGATTTTAACACCAAAATTTTCATCTACAACTACAACTTCACCATAGGCAATTTTTTTGCCATTTACTAATATATCTACTGGTTCTTCTGCAAGTTTATCTAATTCAATTAAAGACCCTGTTCCCAAATTTAATATGTCTCTAACATTCTTTTTCGTTCTACCAAGAACTACTGATACCTCAAGAGGTACATCCAAAATTAAATCAATATTTTTAGGCATAATATGATTTTGATTTTCTGGTAACTGAGTAAAAGTTGCCTCTCTAACTTGAACTGGCTCTTTATAGCTTTCAATAGGCTTATGATCGTATTGAACATTATAGTTTTCATTGTAACCCATGTCTTTGCTTTCCCCCATTGATGATTCATAATTTTGAGCTGGTGCACCTGCTCCAGAGCTCATTTTCGGCTCTGAATCAGCTTTAGCTGGTTCTTCATCGGTTCCCATCATTATGCTAACTATTTTTTGTGCTGTAACAAGTGGCAATACTTGCATTATGTTACTATCTATTAAGTCTTCTATTGTCATTCTAAAAGATATAAATGCTACATTTTCTTCATCGCCTATATCTTCAGCAATAGGTGTTGTATTTTCATCGCAAACACTTGAAACTGGAGGAGAAATATTAACTTCTCTTCTAAACATAGTTGCCATTGAAGTAGCAGCAGAACCTATCATTTGATTCATCGCTTCTGAAACAGCACTTATTTCTATTTCTGAAAGTTCTAAGGCTTTTTCTACCTTTCCATCTCCACCCATCATTAGGTTTGCAATTACTGCTGCATCGTTTACCTTCATTATTAACAGGTTTCCGCCAGCTATTCCACTGGTAAACTTAACATCTAAAATTACATTAGGAGTTTCAAAGCCCTTTTTTATTTCATTTAAAGTACTTACCTTTATAGTTGGAGTGGTAATATTTACTTTTTTCCCAATAATGGTGGAAAGTGCTGTAGCTGCAGATCCCATTGATATATTTCCCACTTCTCCAAGTAAGTCTTTTTCAATATCGCTAAAAACATTTTTATCACTGGTTGTTTTTGGAGTTTCTCCACCATTTAATAGTGAGTCTATTTCTTCCTGGGACAGAAATCCGTTATTCATCTTCTTCCACATCCTTATCTGTAAAGTCTAATATCTGAACTGCCCTATTTTTACCATATAATCCTGGCTTACCACTATAGGTTAACTGTTCTTCTACATAAACCCCAATAGGTTCTTGGATATTACTATTTAAGGTTATAACATCTCCAACATTTAATTCTAAGAAATCTTTAACTGTAATTTCCGCTTTACCTAATACTGCTTTTAGGTCAACATCAACTACCTTTAATCTTTTTTGTAATTTTTCTCTTGACTCTTTAACTAATGTTTCATCATCTTCTCTAAACCAGTATTGAATTACTAGTTTATCAAGCACCTTTTCCAAACTTAAAAATGGAATACAAATATTCATAAAAACATTGGTATTAAACATTTCAATTGTGAAAGTAATAAGAGCCACTGGCTCATTTGGCGCTAGTGTTTGATTCAGAGCTGGATTTGTTTCTATATTTTCAATTTCTGGCTCAACCTCTAAAACGTCTTCCCAAGCTAATCTTAAGTTAGAGATTAATCCTGAATTTAACGTCTTTATCAAATTTTTCTCAATTTCTGTAAGTTCTTTTAGCATAGGTTTCTTGCTTCCTGAACCTCCAGCTAAAACATCATAAATTCTCAATACAAATTCTGCATTAGTTTCAAGTAGTATTTGTCCGCTAAAAGGTGGCATTCTAAAAAGTGTTAACACCGTAGGGTTTGGAATAGAATGTATAAATTCCTCATAGGTTATTTGTTGAACACTTTCCACTTTTACCTTAATATTACTTCTAAGCTGTGCAGTTAAATAGTTTGAAATTATTCTGCTATAGTTATCATGAACAAGCTCTAAGGTTCTAATATGATCCTTAGAAAATTTTTGAGGTCTTTTAAAATCATAAGGTTTAGCCTTAACTTTTTCTTCTTTTTCCTCTAAAAAATCATGCTCTAAATCTCCAGAAGATAAAGCATTCAAAAGAGCATCTATTTCGTTTTGAGATAATACTTCTGACATTACCCTACCTCATTCCTTAAATATTATAAAAAATTTATAATATTAATTTATCTAAATCGATTAATGTAATAATTCTATCTTTTAGATTTATTACTCCTTTAATATAAACTTTTTCTTTTTCATTATAAACTTTTTCTATATGACTATCTTCAATGTCTAAAACTTCATCTACAGCATCTACAGTAATTCCTACTGCTTCTTCTTTCAAATCTAAAATTATAATATTTTGGTCCTTACAATTACTTTCTTTCATTTCTAAAATAAGATTAACATCTAAAACTGTTATTATAATTCCTCTTAAATTTATTAACCCTTTTATATACTGTGGAGATTTTGGTACTTTAGTAATCTCCATCATGTCAGAAATGCTCTGTACTTTATTGGTTTCAACTGCAAACTGTTCCTCACCAATCCTAAATATAACAACTTGCATTATAAATCCTCCCTATCCAACTACCTTATTGATAGCTTCTAAAACTCTATCCGCTTGGAAAGGCTTAACTATAAAATCTCTCGCTCCTGCTCTTATTGCATCCATAACCATGGTTTGTTGTCCCATAGCACTGCACATAACTATTTTTGCTGCTGGATCAAATGCCTTTATAGCTTTTACTGCTTCTATCCCATCCATGTCCGGCATTGTTATATCCATTGTTACTACATCTGGTTTTTCAGCTTTATATAGCTCAACAGCTTTTATCCCATTCCCAGCTTCTCCTACAACTTCATATCCATTTTTCTCTAGTATATCCTTAATCATCATTCTCATAAAAGTGGCGTCATCAACAATTAATACTCTAGCCATTTAAATTTCCCTCCATTAAACCTAACGATTTTAAAATTTTCTCTAGTGAACCAGGCATTGGAATATAATAAAAATGCCCGTTAAGTTTTTCGTTTTCTTGTACAAATTGTGTTTCAATGTCTAATATATAGTCACCATATTGACCTGACTCCATAAAGCTTGTAGATAATATGGCACCCATCATGTCTGAAGTTACTGCTGGTACAGATGGTACCAGCAATAAATTTGTCATTTTTGCAATAGCATTCATATAGGTTGTAAAAATTATATTTCCAAGTTCTCCAAGTATTGAAATGCCCATTTCATTTATTTCATCACCGCAATTACTGCATAAAGTGTTTACGATATTTGAAAGTGACTGCTTTTCAATTATAAAAAGCATGTTTCCTGGTGCATCCCCGAGAACTCTAATAATAACAGCATAAACAAATTGTTCTGCATTAGATTTTTCAAAAATATCCTCATATTGAATTAAATTAACCGTAGGAAAGGTAATATCTATTTTTTTGTTTAGCAATTGTGACATTGCTGTTGCAGCATTACCTATTCCAATGTTACCAATCTCTCTTAAGGCATCTAATTGAATTTCATTAAATACTGTATAGTCCAATAGTAACCGCACCTCCTTATGTTAATGATGCAACATCTAATATTAAGGTTACTAATCCATCTCCTAAAATTGTAGCACCTATATACTCTTTCATGCTTTTTAATGTCTTCCCAAATGGTTTTATTACTATTTCTTGCTGTCCTAGTAGTGAATCTACAAGTAATCCTACTTGCTTTTCTCCTACCTTAACCATAACTATATATTTTTTACCATAACTTTGTTCTTCTAAACCTAATTTTTCATTTACCCTTATTAGATTTATTACATTATCGTTATAAATAATGACCTCTTTATTATTAGTCTTTTTAATTAGAGATTCTCTATATTCTATAACTCTATCTATATATCCTAAGGATATAGCTATTGTTTCACTTCCTACTTTAACAAGTAGTGCTTGAATTATTTGAAGTGTCAGTGGCAATCTTATAACAAAGCTTGTACCTTTTCCCAGTTCGCTGATAGCATCTACAGTTCCACCTAGAGTAGAAATTTTAGTTTTAACAACATCCATTCCCACACCTCTTCCAGATATATCTGTAACCTGTTCGTTAGTACTAAAGCCCTGACTAAAGATTAGATTTTTAATATCTAAATCACTCATACCTTCAGTATTAATTCCTACTCTTTCAGCCTTTGCCTTAATTTTATCTACATCAAGACCTTTTCCATCATCCTCAACTTTAATTACAGCCTTTGTTCCTTCTGAATAAGCTATAAGCTTAATCTTACCTTGAGGATTTTTACCTGAACTTATTCTTTCCTCAGGACTTTCAACTCCATGGTCTGCTGCATTTCTAAGTAGATGTATCAGTGGTTCTCCAATTTCCTCTATAACTGTTCTATCAAGTTCAGTGTCTTGGCCTAGTATTTCTAATTCAATTTCTTTGTTTAATTCCAGTGCCAAATCTCTTATCATCCTTGGAAATCTATTAAATACCACATCTAGTGGAAGCATTCTAATTTTCATAACTAAGTCTTGCAAATCTGAAGTGCTTCTTGCTACCTGTTCCAGTGTTTCATTTAAATCTGGAATCTTATGGCTTAAACTTATTTGCTCTAACCTAGTTCTATGAATAACCAATTCTGAAACCATGTTCATAAACTTATCTAATCTTTCAAGATCAACTCTTACAGATTGTCCAACGGTTCTATTTTTATTAGATTTTTCATGAGAAGATTTTTCACCACTTTTAACTGGTTGTTTTTTCCCCTCTTCTTTTTTCTTAGGTTTGTTATTCTTTACAATTTCCTTTGGTTCAGTTGCAATTTTTTTAGAATTAGCTTCAGTTTTTATACCCTTATTTTCTATGGAGTTAAAGCCTAATTTAACCTCACTGTTTTTTATATTTTCTGATTCTATGCTAAAAATTCTAATCTCACTTATTTCCGAGATGCTATTTAATACATCCCTTATTTCCTCTTTTGATTTTTTAGTTAAATAAGCTAATTGTATATCTAGATCAAAGTTTTCTGTTTCTAAATCTTCTAGTACAGGGATAGCTTTAATTATTTCCCCATGCTCCTCTAAATTTTGAATTATTATAAAAGCTCTAGCAGATTTTAATATTGTACCTTCATCTAATACTAAATGTATATTATAAGCATTAAATCCACTATCTTTCGCTTGTTTAATCACACTAATATCATATTCATTGAACTCAATATGATCTTCTTCACTTTTCACTTCATTATTTTTAATATGTTCTACTTCTGCATTATAAATACTGACGCTGCTTATTTCTGAAATACCACCTAGTATTTCATTTACTTCTTCCATTGACTTTTTAGTTAAATAAACTAGCTGTATATCAGAGTCAAAGTTTTCTGCTTCTAAATCTTCTAATACTGGCACAGATTTAATTATTTCTCCATGAGCCTCCAGATTTTGCATTATTATAAATGCCCTAGCAGACTTTAAAACTGTTCCTTTATCAAGGGATACATGTATATTATAAGCATTAAATCCCTTATCCTTTGCTTGCTTAATTACGTCAATATCATATTCATTCAGTTCGATTTCTTCTAAAGTGCTTACTACTTCCACCGTAGCAGGTACTGAAGCAATTTGTGGTTCTTCCACTGTTTCATGCTCTTTAGAAATTCCTTCTAGAGCTTCCACTATTTCTTCTATATCAACCTCTTCTTCATTATCCTCTGCAATATTATCAACCATGTTTTCTAAGGTATCTAAACATTTAAACAATACTGTTACAACCTTTGGTGTAACATTTAACTTACCTTCTCTAAAGTTTGAAAGTACATCCTCCATCTTATGAGTAAGTTCAGCTATGGTATTATATCCCATAGTTGCTGCCATACCTTTTATAGTATGAGCCACTCTAAATATTTCATTTAGTTTTTCCTTATCATTTGGCTCCTGTTCCAGGATAAGAAGACTTTCATTTAAGGTTTGAAGGTTGTCCATAGATTCTTCTAGAAACATTGAAAGATATTGTGACGTATCCATACTATTCCTCCTTAAAGCTTCCTATAAATAAAAGTAGATACTTTTTCAAAATCGAAAGCTTTGTAGTTATATATACTTTCTGTAGCACCTACAAAAAGTATCCCTCCTTTTTTTAAGGATTTACTAAACTTATCATATATTTTATCTTTAACATCTTGGTTAAAGTAGATTACTACATTTCTACATACTATAACATCAAAATTACTGTCATAGTTATCTAATATAAGATCATGTCTTTTAAAACTTACCATTCTTTTAATATTATTATTTATTAAATAATTATTGCCTTCCTTCTGGAAATATTTATTCATTAATGTCTTCGGTATAGTCTTAACTTCCTGCTCAGAATATTCTCCTTTTTTTGCCTTATCAAGTATAGTGTTATCTATATCCGTTGCTATAATCTTATGATTTACATTAGGTGTTGATTCATTTAACATCATAGCTAAAGAATAAGGTTCTGCCCCTATTGAACAAGCTGCACTCCATATTTTTAATGGGTTTTTATAATCTAAATATTTTTTTATCACTTTTTCAAATTCATCAAAAATTTCCGGATTTCTGAAAAATTCTGTTACATTTATTGTTAAATAATCAATGAATTTTTGTCTTTGAGTTAAATCTGTTTTTAAAACTCTTATATATTCTTCTATTGTATTTACACCTACTCTAGACATTAGACTTGATATTCTTCTTTGAAGTTGATTTGACTTATAGGCTGTTAAATCAATTCCTAATTCTCTGAGCACCCATTGCTCTAATGGTCTAAAATCCATTAATCTCTTTCAACTCCTCTAATAGCTCTAACAATTCTGCTTGATACATGGTGCAGTGGTAATACCTCATCAACCATATTTGTTTCAAAGGTAGCTTTTGGCATTCCATAAATTACACAGGTAGATTCGTCTTCCGAGAAAGTATATCCTCCGTTTTTCTTTACTTCTACAGTGCCATTAGCACCGTCTTTGCCCATTCCTGTTAATACAACACTTAATAGACCATTGCCGTAAACCTTTGATGCAGAAATAAACAATTTATCTACTGCTGGCCTTACTCCCCAAATTGCTGGAGTTTCATTTAGCACAATCCTATTATTCTCAACTTCCATATGATAGCCAGCCTTTGCTATATATACTACATTTTTTTCTATAGGCATTTTATCCTCTGCCTCTACCACTTTTAAACTACCTGACCTATTCAGCCTTTCAGCAAATGCTTTAGTAAACCCTATAGGCATATGCTGCACTACCAATACTGGCACTCCTAAGTCACTAGGTAAGGCTGTTATTACACTATAAAGTGCCTTGGGCCCTCCTGTGGAAGCACCAATAACTACACAGTTTATTTTTTTATTAATTTTTTCTGAACTTCTAAGCCTTGTTCTTGAGATAAAAGAAGTAGATTTTTTATTGTTAGTTTCTACTGTAACTTTACTTATTTTAATAGACCTAATTTTCTCTATTAAATCTTCTCTCACCTTATTTATATCTAAGGAAATGGAACCTGATGGCTTAGCAATAAAATCAAAGGCACCGTTTTGTAGACACTCCATTGTAGTTTCTGCACCAGCTTTAGTTAAACTGCTTAACATTATAACCTTCGATGATACTCCTAATTCCTTTAATTTTTTTAAGGTGGTTATACCGTCCATTACCGGCATTTCAACATCTAATGTAATTACATCTGGAATGGTTGTATTTATTTTGCTTAATAGATTTTCTCCATTTCTTGCAATATCAATTACTTCCATATCCGGTTCTGCATTTATCATATCAGAAATAATTCTACGCATAAGTGCCGAATCATCTACCACCATAACTCTTATTTTTCTATCCATTAAATCACCTCAATATGTGAAGTTAAATCTCTTTTATGCCTTCCCCTATAGTTTTCACATACAATATTCCTGTAACTGTATCGAAAATTACAGTTCTTCCTTTATTGCCCCCAGTATCTTCGCTATCTATCGGTATACTTAGCTTTTGTAATATTTCTTTTACTGCTTTAGCATTTCTATCTCCTATATCCATATTCATACTCTTATCAGAGAAATTGAACATAGAAGCCCCTCCAGCAATTTTTGCTCTTAAAAATTTTTCTTTAGCACCTGCATTTTTCATTTGGCTTATCAATGTAGGTATTGCTAAATCTGCAAATTTAAGTTCATTAGTTATTTTACTAAATTTACTACTATCTGGTAGCATTATATGAGCTAGTCCCCCAACTTTTGAATATTTATCAAATAGGGCTATACCAATGCATGAACCAAGGCCTATAGTAATTAGTCTATCTGGTGGTTTTGCTATATTGCAATCGCCAATTCCAATTTTTATCTCTTTATACTCCATAGTTACCCCGCATTAATATACTAATTGCTTTTCTTCTTCAGATAGTATACTTCCAAGAGTTAAGAACACAATTATTCTCTCATCTTCTTTTATTAATCCTTTAATATACCTTTTAGAAACTTGAGAAGCAATATCTGGGGCATCTTCAATTTGATCTTCCATTATTGGCTTTACTTCTGAAACTGAATCTACAATAATACCTATTTTTTTATCATCTTGTCTTGTGACAATAATTTTTAAATGTTCCTCTGAGTCACTAGATATTTTATGAAATCTATCAGAAAGAGATATAACTGGAAGTATATTTCCTTCGTAATTTATAACTCCTTTTAAAAACTCTGGAGAATCCGGAAGCTTTGTTGGGTCTTCATAAGTCAAAATTCTTTCTACCTCCATAATATCTCCGGAATAAAACTGGTCACCGATAGAAAAAATTAACATTTTAATTTCCCTACTCATAATTTCACCTTCTACAATTTAAATTTATCAACCACTAACTCTTTATCATTATCTAAATAAACATGGATGTTCCTACTAGGTTCTTCTAATAAAAATTCCTTCTCACCTATAATAAACTTTGTATTATAATAAGCAGTATCAGCATGGATATGTCCACTTTTCTTTACCTTTAAAATAGTAGAAACTCCTGCAATGGTTCCTACAATCTTGCATTTTATTTCATTGGTTGCATTTATAATACCACCTCTTGTAGTGCTTCTCTCAGCAACGAAATACACACTATCCAGTGCATTTATTTCTGATTTGTAAACTCCTTTTCCATTGATGTAAACGGAGCCTGTGGAGCTAACTTTAGAATCCTGTATATAGTTAGCAGTTAAATTAGATTGGTGCATAGCACCTACTTTAACACTATTTAGCTTTTGTGTAACCATTTGTTGAATTTGCTTTATTTCATTTATAGTTACTATATTAGAAAAATAATTGTTATCCAGCTTATTTTTTACTATAGCATACAAACTATCATAGACCTCTCCTTGTGTTTCCATTACATTTAGCACTTTTTTAACATCATTTCTGAAATTTTTAAATCTACTTTCTACAATAAACTTTACTAACTCTCTATCAGAAATATTATTTGTTATCATCTTTTTATGATTTACTCTAAGTAAAGTATCATAAAGTCTACCTAGTAAATTTTGAAAGTTTTCAAGTTCATTTATATATAGTGAATAATCCAAACTTTCACTGCCTACTATAATGGATGATGATATTATATTACCCTTAACTGTAATATTTCCTCCTGCTTTTAACTCAGCACGAAGCACGTTTGAATTAACTGTTAATTCATGACCTGCTTCTACAGTCATTCCTTCTTTAACATCACCATAAATTATTACATCTCCTATGAATTTAATGTTACCTGTAGAAATATCTACATCCTTATTGATTTGGTGTACTTTTTCTACAGAAAACATATTTCCTTTCACATGCGGCTTTCCATCAATAGTAGCTATAATTGAATTATTTTCAAGTCTACATCCATTATTAGCAAAAACTTTCTTTTCCTTACGCTTTCTAGGCCTTTGCAATTGACCATAGACATTAAATCCTATAGCACCTTCTTGTCCTTCTTTTAATGCTGCTATAACATCTCCTCTGTGAACTACTTCTACAGCTCCAATAGATTTAAAATCTACAGTTCCTTTTTCATCAACCTCTAATTTTTTATCAAATTCTGATTGAAAAAATACTTCTATTTCATCATCTACAGGTTGTGTAGGTTCCTTACCTTTAGAAATAATTAAATTTCCAATGTTCTCTTCTTCACAACATTTTTTTATTGCTTCATTATCTATTCCATAAATTATTCCTAAATTAGATAGTTCACTTAATATTTGAAGCTCAGTATACTTAGGTGGCATAGTGACACCAACATATTGTATACCTGGTATTAGTTCTGTTAATAATTCTGTATCCTTTAGCTTGTACTCTTCTTTAGGAACATACCTTAAGGAAATTCTTGCTTCCATTTTATCTTCTGATACTGATAAATTTAATTCTCTTTTAGCCTCTGTTTCTCTAATTCTTATCTCAATATTGTTCTCTTCAAAAACTTCGATAGGAGAAATAACTTCTCTACTATCTACAATTATTTGTACTTCATCACAAGGTAAGATTTTCGCCGGTTTATTTCCATCTATAGGATTAATAACAACCACTTTTCCATTTTCAATTTTTATAAGTCCCATTCCTTGCTTATTAATTAAGCTGCTATTCAAATTTGCCATAAATATCCTCCTACCCCTTAACACACTTAGGTAAATGAATTAATGACATTTTATTTTAATTATCGTCATTTTTCTTACCTACTTTATATTTTTTAAAGAATTTTAAACTTAATTATATCCTGAGCAATTATTTCATTAAATTTATCCATAATTTTCTTAGTTATTTTATCTTCTTGTGATTTAATGATTATATCTCCCACAGAATTTATAGGTAATACTTTTGGTGAAGTTCCAGAAATAAATAATCCCTTTAAAGTATTTATTTCATTATAGCTTATAGGTTTTTCTTCAACTTTCAAATTTAAAGCATTACATGCTTCAATTATTTTCATTCTAGTGATTCCTGGCAATACACCTTTAAGAGGCGCTGTTAAAACTACTTCATCTTTTATCATGAAAATATTTGATCTACTTCCCTCTGTTATATAACCATTTCTATCAACTAAAATTGCTTCATAGGCATTATTAGATTTTATTTCACTATTTACCTTTTCTCTAAATTGATTATTAATAACCTTAGCATTAGGGTTTTCTCTTTCCCCAAAGTATAGTATAGTTTTTACTCCTTCCTTATACATTTCTTCACTTGGATAACTGTGCTTAATAAAGAATATATATATATTCTCCTTATCTAATATAAGTTTTATATTTCCTTCGTAAACTTTGTTTACTTTTACTAATTCTAATATATCTCTAGAAAGCCCTTCCTTATTAATAGTGATTTCTTGCTCAGTTAATCCTATGGAATTTTCCAATCTTTCTATATGTTCTTTTAAAAATAGTGGTTTTCCATCTATTATTCTTATTACCTCATATAATAGTTTGCTTCCAGTTGGTTTTATATTTTCATATTGATCTGCTTCTTTTATTTCTCCATTATATATAAAATATTTATTGATAACTTCACTCACATCTATCTTCTCCTTTACTTCCATTTTAATATTTCAATAGTATCATGGTATTTTTTATAATTGATTAAATAAGCATTTCCTACTAAATTGAAAAGCGGCAAATCCGATAGTGAATCGGAAAACATATAAGAATTTTTAAAATCAATCTCTATATTATCTTTTTTAATTTCTTCCATAAGCCTAATTACTTTTTCTTCGCCTTTGCAGTTTTTCCCTTCAATTATCGGCCTATGCATACTATTTTCCACTTTAAATCTTGTGCCAATAATCTTATCTACTTCTTTTATGTTGTATAGTTCTTTTAGATAAAACTCTGCTGAAGCGGAAATTAAATATATTTTACATCCCTCTTCTTTTAATTTTCTCATCATATTAATAGCGTCATCATAAAGAATTTTAGATAGTCTTTCTTCATAAAAATCCTTTACTATCTGCTGCATTTCATCTTCCTTTATACCATCAATAAATCTTATAAAGGTCTCTTTAGCTTTTGATGCATCTCTTAACTTTAATATATACAATATGGTAGATAATATATTGCGTGGTGCATACATTATTAGTTTTGGTTTCTTCCTTAACATAAACATATATAATTCAAATAACGTTTCTCTTTTTGTAAGAGTATAGTCAATATCAAATATAGCTAGTCTTTCCATTCTTTCTCTCCTACCTTGAAAAATATATTTTATTACCTATCTATTATATGACAATTTCATAAATTATACCAAAAAATTTTGCATAATAACTTTTAATTCAATTTATAATTATTACTTTTAACCAAAAATTATAAATTGAATTAAAGATTAATAATAAAAATAAATAATACAATTGAATTTATTTTATTTTTATGTAATACGAAATATCTATAATTGACATTCTTCGTTTTTTACCTACAATTAAACAAAGTAGTAAATTGAGTAAATATTTCTACATATTACTAGTAATATAATTATACACCAAAAAAGCAAAAAGTCGCTTATACATAGCGACTTTTTAATTTATTAATCTTCTTGTGTAATTAACTCTTCGTAATAAGCTTTAGCTGCTTCATATTCTTCATCTTCTGGAACAACTAATTCTCCTACTTCGTCATCTCCTACAACTTTAAATAAATATATAGCTCCATCTTCTGGATTTTGAACTAAGGCATATTCATTTTCATTGTACATAAATCCATCTACTATTTCACATAGAACCGTATTTCCATTTTCATCTTCTAATTCAACTGTTAATACTTCATGTTCTCCGCAACCACATCCGCAATCTTCATGTTCATGATTATGTTCTTCATGACCACAACCACATCCGCAATTTTTATTTTCTTCCATAGTAATTACCTCCTCTATGTTTATGTTATCATTTTACCCTTATTTATCAAATAATAAAAGCATTTTCAGGTAAAAATATAAAAATTTAAATATTAAATTAATTTATAACATTAATTCTATATTATTATGCCCTTTTATTGTAAATAAATACACTTTATGAATTGAAGATTGAAAATTGACGATGGACAATTATGGATATTTCTCAGTTATCACTGAGAAATTTCAAATTGATTCTTTTTTTAAAGTTACAGAGTAACTTTTTTTTAAAAAGCCTAGCAATTTTATTGCTAGGTAAAAATAAATTAAAGAAATTATTTTGCCTAAAAATAATTTCCACATTAATTGTCAATTGTCCATTTTCAATTCTCAATTGTAAAAGGATGAGAGATATCTCTCATCCTTTTTTTCTATTTATTATTTAGAAAAATCTTGAGCTGCAAGTCTTTTGTAGCCTTCTAATCTTTCTTTTGCATCTTGTTCAGTTTTAGCAAATAATTTCTCAGCTTGTTCTGGGAATGCCTTAGCTAATGATGCATATCTTACTTCACCCATTAGGTAATCTCTAAATGATAATGTTGGCTCTTTAGAATCTAAGCTAAATGGGTTCTTTCCTTCCTCTTTTAGCATTGGGTTGTATCTGTATAATGCCCAATATCCAGATTGAACTGCAAGTTTAGTTTCTAATTGAGTAGCACCCATACCATTTTTAATTCCGTGGTTTATACATGGAGCATATGCAATGATTAATGATGGACCATCATATGCTTCTGCTTCTCTTATAGCTTTAAGAGTTTGATTTTGGTCAGCTCCCATAGCTATTTGAGCAACGTAAACATATCCATAGCTCATTGCCATCATTCCAAGGTCTTTCTTCTTAGTTCTCTTACCAGCAGCTGCAAATTTAGCTATAGCAGCAGTTGGAGTAGATTTTGAAGATTGTCCTCCTGTATTTGAGTAAACTTCTGTATCAAATACTAGTACATTTACATTTTCTCCAGTAGCTAAAACGTGGTCAACTCCGCCGTATCCAATATCATAAGCCCAACCGTCTCCTCCAAAGATCCATTGTGATCTCTTAACGAAGAAGTCTTTTTTGTTATAAACTTCTGTTAATATAGCATTGTCTTTTCCTACTTCTAATAATGGCAATATCTTATCCGCAAGAACTTTAGTAGCTTCTGCATCATCTTTCTTATCTAGCCACTCATTGAATAGAACTTTTAATTCTTCAGAAATGTTACCATTTACTACTTCTTTAACAGCTAACTCTAATTTTCCTCTTAATTGGTTAACTCCTAAGAACATACCTAATCCAAACTCAGCATTGTCTTCAAATAATGAGTTTGCCCAAGCTGGTCCTTTACCTTTATGGTTAACTGTATATGGAGTTGAAGGAGCACTTCCTCCCCAAATAGAAGAACATCCTGTAGCATTAGCTACCATCATTCTATCACCATATAATTGAGTTACAAGTTTAGCATATGGAGTTTCTCCACAACCTGCGCAAGCACCGCTGAACTCTAATAATGGAGTTTCAAATTGGCTACCTTTAACACTTGCTACTCCCATTGGGTTTGACATCTTAGGTAGTGATAAATTAAATTCCCAATTTTCTATTTGTTTAGCTTGTGTATCAAATGGCTTCATGATAAGAGCCTTTTCTTTCGCTGGACAAACTTGAGCACAGTTTCCACAGCCTGTACAATCTTGGATACTTACTCCTATATTGAATTTCAATCCTTCAAATGCCTTTCCACCTTTAGCATCTACGAAGTCTAAAGTTTCTGGAGCATTTTTATAAGAGTCCTCTGTTCCTATGAATGGTCTAATTACTGCATGTGGACATACATATGAACATTGGTTACATTGTATACATTTATCTGGTTGCCATTCTGGTACATTAATAGCAATTTCTCTCTTTTCGAAAGCAGCTGTACCTGGTTCAAATGTACCATCTTCTCTATCTATAAATGCACTTACAGGAAGCTTGTCTCCTTCTTGTCTATTCATAACATCAACTATGTTTTTAATGAAATCTGGTCTTTCTTGGATTGGTTTCATTTCATCTTGTGCATTCTTCCAAGATTCTGGCACTTCTATTTTAACAACTGAGTTTACACCTGCATCTATGGCATCATGGTTCATCTTGACAACCTTTTCACCCTTCTTACCATAAGAGGCAACAACAGCTTTCTTTAAGTGATCAACTGCTTCTTCTATTGGAATTATATCAGCTAATTTAAAGAATGCAGCTTGCATTATCATATTAATTCTTCCACCTAATCCTATTTCTTCTGCTATTTTAACAGCGTTAATAGTATAGAATTTAATATCGTGTTCTGCTATATATCTCTTCATGCTAGCTGGTAAATGTGCTTCTAATTCTTCCTTATTCCAAATACAGTTTAATAAGAATGTTCCATTATCTTTTATTCCAGATAATACATCATATTTATTAACATATGACTGATTGTGACATCCAACATAGTTAGCATGGTTTATTAAATATGGTGATTTAATTGGTTTTTTACCAAATCTTAAGTGAGATACTGTTATACCACCTGATTTTTTAGAGTCGTATGAGAAGTATGCTTGAGCATACATGTTAGTGTTATCTCCAATGATTTTAATAGCACTTTTGTTCGCTCCAACAGTACCATCTGATCCAAGACCCCAGAATTTACATTCTATTGTTCCATCAGTTGTAGTTCTGATTTCTCTTGATGTCTCTAATGAAGTATGAGTTACATCATCATTTATACCAACTGTAAAGCCATTTTTTAGACTTTCATTATTTAAATGGTCAAATACAGTAACTATTTGAGATGGAGTAGTGTCTTTTGATCCTAATCCGTATCTTCCACCTATTATAACTGGTCTATTTTCTATATCATAGTAAGCAGTTCTTACATCTTGATATAATGGCTCTCCAGCAGAACCTGGTTCTTTTGTTCTATCTAAAACAGCTACCTTCTTAACAGTTTTTGGTATGTATTTGAAGAAGTGTTCTAATGAGAACGGTCTATATAAGTGAACTTTTAATAGTCCTACTTTTTCTCCACGAGCTGTTAAATAATCGATAGTTTCTTCTATAACATCACAAACTGAACCCATAGCAACTATCATTCTATCTGCATCTTGTGCACCATAGTAGTTGAATAGGTGATAGTCTGTACCTATTTCTTTATTTATCATTTCCATGTATTTTTCAACGATTTCTGGTATTGCATGATAGAATTTATTAGATGCTTCTCTAGCTTGGAAGTATATATCTGGGTTTTGTGCTGTTCCTCTTGTTACTGGATTGTTTGGATTTAAAGCTTTACTTCTGAATACTTCAACAGCTTCTTTATTTGCAAATTTAGCTAGTGTTTCGTAATCCCAAGCTTCAATTTTTTGAACTTCATGAGATGTTCTAAAGCCGTCAAAGAAGTGTAGGAAAGGAACTCTTCCTTCTAATGCAGCTAAGTGAGCAACTGGTGCTAAGTCCATAACTTCTTGAACGCTATTAGTTGCAAGTAATGCATATCCTGTTTGTCTTGCAGCCATTACGTCTTGATGGTCTCCAAATATTGATAACGCTTGAGCAGCTAGTGCTCTAGCACTTACATGAAATACACCTGGTAATAGTTCTCCAGCAATTTTGTACATGTTAGGAATCATAAGTAATAGTCCTTGTGAAGCGGTAAATGTAGTAGTTAATGCTCCAGCTTGTAATGAACCATGTACTGCTCCTGCAGCTCCAGCTTCAGATTGCATTTCCATCATTTTTACAGTTTGACCAAAGATATTTTTTCTTCCTTGTGCTGCCCATTCATCACAGTGTTCTGCCATTGGTGATGATGGTGTGATTGGATATATCGCAGCTACATCTGTAAAGGCATATGCTACGTGAGCAGCAGCGGTATTTCCATCCATAGTCTTCATTTTTCTCATCGTCCAAACCTTCTTTCTTTGTAAAATTTACTTTTGAGTTTTCTCTCATAATTTACATTATCTGAAAATAAAACTGATGATAAAAATTGGGAGAAACACTTTTAAAAGTACATTTTATATATAATATTTTTACTAAAAAATAGCATGTTATACACCTTTCATTATATACTATAGTCTTCAAATTTCAAGTATTAATTACCACTTTAATTGTTAGATTTTTAACTATTTATTATTCCTATTCTTTAATATAAACTCTTGATTTAACAATGATATTTCTATGTTAAATTTGTCTTTTTCTAAATTTTCTTTATTTTTTTGCACTTTATATTCTCTATGAATATAAAAATATAATATTTAAGGGTATTATATTTTTAAATTTAAATCATATTCTTCTCTCAAAATTTTTACTCTTTTAATTTTTTGTAGTATACTGTATCCTAAAATTCTCTCTATCTGATATTTTACGAAAATTATAGAGTTTTCTTTTTTATCTATATTGTTTTTAAATGATAAATTTTCCTCATATTTTCACCAGTGCTGCTTGCAGTAATAATCTTGACCTTACATATATACTTTTATGCCACTGATTCTTTATAATGCTTTGTATGATTTTTATCAAACTTTCATTGTGAAATATATCACTATATGTGGTTTCTAAAATCACATAGTCATCTTTTGTAAATATAGTGAGATTCTTAATTATAGAAATTATTACATTTCTTAAGTGTCCGCTATATACAACTTTTACGTCCTCATTATTTTCATTTAGAAAGATTTCATAAATAGCAATCCCTAAAAGGTGTCTATCATCTTTTTAAATAGCCTTCTCATCTTCATAAAGTTCTATTTCCTCTTCATAAGCATATCACTCAAAATGTTTTAATACTTTTTTATATCTTCTATATGATATAAAGACTTTATAAACTCTACCCCCTTTATTTTTCTTTTTTATTTTTAAAGTTCCAATCCACATCTTGACTATATACAGAATTTATAGGCATATTATTACACCTATCTAAATTTCCTTCTGTACGTATTATTTTTTCTTTGAAATTCTTTTTATATAACAAGGGCCTTCTTCCAATGAAATTAATGTGAGTGTTAAATAATATCAAAATATCTATTTCCTGAAAATTAATTTTAAATAATTTAAATTTTACACTATAATATTACTAACTATGGAGACTTAATCTTTTAAAAAGAAGTTTTTTAAACTTTATTCAATTAAAATGGATTCATTGTAATTATAAAAAGCCGTGATAATCACGGCTTTTTATAAGTCTCTATTAACTCTATAATTTTATCAATACTATTTTTTACATCACTTTTGTCCATAGCATCAACATATTTTTCTCTATTTAAGTATAATTCATCTAATTTTTCCAATAAAACTTGAGGATCTAAATTTTCTTCCTCTATAACCATGCTATATCCGTTTTTTTCAAAGGATTTAGCATTTAGTATTTGATCTCCTCTACTTGCCTTTGCAGAAAGTGGTATAAGTAAATTAGGCTTTTTAAGAGATAGTAATTCAAAAATAAAGTTTGCACCTGCTCTTGACACAACTATAGAAGCTGCTTTCATTAAATGTGGTAATTCTTCTTTTACATATTCAAACTGTACATACCCTTCAATATTTCTATGTTTTTCTGATAAATTTCCCTTACCACAAACATGAATTATGTTAAATTTTTTTAATAGTTCTTGTAAGTTTTCTCTTACAACTTCATTTATAAATCTTGATCCTAAACTTCCACCAACTACTAATACAATTGGCTTATCTTCTTTAAAATTGCATATTTGCTGTCCTTTTAGTTTACTACCCTGTAATAGTTCATTTCTTATTGGTAGTCCAGTAAGTACCGCCTTTTTATTCTCAATATGGCTAAGTGCCTCTGGAAAAGTTACACAAATTTTAGTGCAATATGGCATTGAAATTTTATTTGCAAGTCCTGGTGTCATATCTGCTTCATGAATAATAACAGGAATTTTATTAAATTTTGCTGCTAATACTACTGGCACAGATACAAATCCGCCTTTAGAAAATACTATATTAGGTTTTTCATTTTTAAGTATAGATATAGCATCAAAGACTCCTTTTATCACTCTAAAAGGATCTGTAAAGTTTTTAACATCAAAGTATCTTCTTAGTTTACCACTGGAAATAACATGATATTTTATATTTTCTGCCTCAATTAATTGACGCTCTATACCATTTTTAGTTCCTACATATTGTATATCATAACCTAAAGCTTTTAGCTTTGGCATCAATGCTATATTTGGTGTAACATGGCCAGCAGATCCTCCACCAGTCATGATTATTTTTTTTTCATTCAAAGTATTACCCCCTAGAAATAGTTCAGTGTTTTTTATTTAATACATAAATTGCAATTACGGACACCTTTTATATGTGTAAATAAAGTTTAACTCTTTAGATGACTCTATTACTTTTAAAAGCTTTCAAAATTAGATTAATATACCCTTTTTACAGATGTATTACTTTAAATTTTAATGTAAAAATAAATATAATAGTTCTTTTATGTATTTATTAAAGTTATTTAAGTAATAAATATATATCAATTGAAAATTAAAAGTCAATAAAAATTTAATAATAAATAAAAAACAAAAAATTATTTTTTATTTTTTTATTTTTTTTAATGCATGACTAAATATTACTTTAGAATATTGATTTTAAAGGCTTTATAATAATTTTTGAACACAGTTTATTTTAAGATTTTCTACTAAATATAATACTCATTTTTGTATAAATTGTTAATATTGGTATCTATATTACCTAATATATACCAAAGCAAGAATTATATTCAGTTCTTTCCTTTAAATTAATAAAATAAAAGATTTATATGCGGTTAAACTAATAGTACCAAAAGAAAAGGAGGTGTTCAAGAAATGGCTAATAACAATAACAGAATATTAGTTCCACAAGCTAGAGAAGGATTAAACAACTTTAAAATGGAAGCTGCTAAAGAAGTAGGAGTTAATCTTAAAAATGGTTACAATGGAGACTTAACTTCTAGAGAAAACGGTTCAGTTGGCGGACAAATGGTTAAAAAAATGGTTGAATCCTACGAAAGAGGATTATAGTTAATCTGTACTAAATAAAAAGGAGGTACTCACAAATGAGCAGAAACAGAGTTTTAGTACCAGAAGCAAGAGAAGGATTAGATAGATTTAAAATGGAAGCTGCTAAAGAAGTAGGAGTTAATCTTAAAAATGGTTACAACGGAGATTTAACTTCTAGAGAAAACGGTTCAGTTGGCGGACAAATGGTTAAAAAAATGGTGGAAGCTTACGAAAGAAATTTATAATAACTGCCAAAAATTAAATACTATAAATAAAAATTCAAAATCAATACTAATAATGTAGTTAATAGTTACATTTAGTATACCATTAACTTAAAAATAAGGAGGCAATTTGTATGAGCAGAAATAGAGTTTTAGTACCAGAAGCTAGAGAAGGATTAAACAACTTTAAAATGGAAGCTGCTAAAGAAGTAGGAGTTAATCTTAAAAATGGTTACAACGGAGACTTAACTTCTAGAGAAGCTGGTTCAATTGGCGGACAAATGGTTAAGAAAATGGTTGAATCTTACGAAAGAGGATTATAGTCTTAAAATAGCAGACTTACAATTGAATATGAATATAAGGATAAGCGTGACTTAGGTCACGCTTATTTAATTGTCAGTTTAACTTATAAAAAAAATAAGAAACTCTAAAATTTAGAGTTTCTTATTTTTTCTAAAATATTGCTTTCATTTCCTTATTGCAAATCACAATTTTGATTATCATCTAATTCATTTTTTTGTTCATTTTTTTGGTTGTTTCTTAAGTCATTTTGTACATTTTGTAATTCATTTACTGAATTTTTAAGATCTTGATTTTCATTTTTTTTATTTTCTATATTTTTCATGATAGTTTCCTCCTTATATTATATTTAATTTTTCTTTGCCTTACGATATTATTATTTGCATTTAAATTTTAAATATTCTTTAATAATATTGAGCATTATGTAACTATAATCCATAAAATCTAACTTTTTATTTGAATCTTTAATTTTTATAAAGCTTAATTATTTTTTATTTTTATCTAGAAGCTTTAATATGAATATGTCAAATCTATAATACACATATACCAGTTCTAAAATTAGCATATATTTGAGACTATTGATGCTTTTAGTATTATAATTAAAACTATTGAATTCACAATTGTGGATATTTCTCAGCAGAAACTGAGAAATTTAGAATTGATTATTTTAAAGTGATATAGTTAGTTTTGGCAATATAGTTTAGTTACATTATCTTTTCAAGTGACAAAGTCACTCTTATTAAAAAATCTATTTAAAGAAATTAATTTATAAAATTAATTTCAACCGTAATTGTGCATTATGAATTTTGAATTGTGCATTATTTTAAATTGTTGATTAAAATATTTAATGGAATAGTTATTAGTTATAAATTAACTTTTTAAGTAGTTTATCTATATGCATAATGAAAATTATTTAATATATATGGTGCATTGGTTACTAATTTCTACTTAAATATAGAAAAACTTGTCCTTAAAGAACTTTTTTAATAATTTTTAAATTTTTTCGAACTTTTGTAAATTTCCTAGATATGCTATAATATATTTATTAACTAAATATTGTGCTTTAAGGAGTGTGTTGTAATTTTGGAGCCTGGTAGTACGTGGCAATTTATTATTTTAATCATTCTCATATGCGGTTCTGCTTTTTTTTCTGCTTCTGAAACTGCACTTATGTCTCTAAACAAAATTAAACTAAGACATATGGTAGATGAAGATGTAAAAGGTGCAAAAAAAGTTCAAAAGCTAAACGATGATCCAAGCAAGCTTTTAGGAACTTTACTAGTAGGTAATAATATAGTGAACATTGCCAGTTCATCTTTAGCAACTGCTGTTGCTATAAAAATGTTAGGTTCTGAAGGGGTCGCTATAGCAACTTTAGTGATGACTATAGTAATTCTTATTTTTGGAGAAATTACCCCTAAAACTTTGGCCTCACAAAATGCTGAAAAAATTTCTTTATTAGTTGCACCTATCATATCTGTAGCCTCAATAATTTTAAAGCCTTTGGTTTCATTGACTACATTTATAGCTAATATTCTTATATCAATACTAGGCGGTAAAGCTTCTAATACTGTTCCTCTAATAACAGAGGCAGAATTAAAAACTATTGTAGATGTAAGTGAAGAAGAAGGCATTTTAGAAGTGGAAGAAAAAGAAATAATTCATAAAGTATTTGAGTTTGGCGACCTATATGTAAAAGATGCTATGGTTCAAAGAGTGGATGTAATTGCCATAGAACTAAACTCTACTTTTGAAGAAATTATGCAGGTTATTAAGGAAGAGCAATTTTCAAGAATACCGGTTTATCAAGAAACTATAGATAATATAGTAGGTATTATCTATGTGAAAGATATATTGATGGCTGATTTCAAAGAAGATGAGTTTCGTATAAAAAACCATATGAGAAAACCTTATTATACTTATGAATATAAGAAGGTTATTGATTTATTTAGAGAAATAAATAAAACCAGACAACATATGAACATAGTTTTAGACGAGTATGGTGGTACTGTTGGTATTATAACTATAGAAGATATGTTGGAGGAAATTGTTGGAGAAATTGATGACGAATATGACGAACAACATTCAGAAATCACTATAATCAATGATAGTGAATATCTAGTTGATGGAAGTGTTAAAATTGAAGATATCAATGATCTTATAGGAACTGATATCCACTCCCATGAGTTTGATTCTATTGGTGGTTTTATTATAGGTGAATTAGGAAATTTTCCACAGTTGAAACAACAAATTGTTTTTAAAGATAAAAAATTTATTGTTGAAGAAATTGAAAAAAATAGAATTAAAAAAGTAAAAATTTTATTATAGATTTATACAATTAATAATAAAAAAGGAAAAGTTATTTGTAACCTTTCCTTTTTTTATTATTTAAAGAGTCGCTTAATAGCTTTAAATAACAGTTCAATTACATAAGTTAGTTAGATATTTTAAAATTATTGATTTTTAATTGTACAGACACATTACCGTTATAATCATTTACAGATGGTGAAAATACCATGTCCATCTTCAGCCCTTGAGGATTTTCAAGCATATATTCATAGCTTTCTCCATATTCATTTTTTAACATTTCAATAAACTCTTCTACTTTATTAAAGCATATTGCATCTATATATCTATTAGTTCCCGATATTCTACACCTAAATTTTAAAGTGTTTTTCTTTTCTCCAAGTATACTTATTCTTTCAATAGGTATATTTTTTTCTGCTAAAATTGGAGAATTATTACCTTTACCAAAAGGCTCTAAACTACGAAGTTCTTCTATTAAATTAAAATCTATATATTTAAGTGGTAGCCTCTCATCTATTCTTATTTTAGGAATTAAATCTTCTTCTGATAGTTCACAAAGCTCATTTAGCTTTTCTCTAAACAATGTTATGTTTTCTTCTTTTATCGAAAGTCCTGCTGCCATAGGATGTCCACCAAATTTATGAAGTAAATCCTTGCACTTTATAAGCTCTTCAAACATATTATATTCTTCAATAGATCTTCCAGAACCTTTAGGCATTTCTTTACCTTTTGTTAATATTATAGTTGGTACATTAAATTTTTCTCTAACTCTTCCTGCTACAATACCTGCTATACTTTCATGTACATCTTCTTTATAAGCTACTAAAACCTTATCATTTATAAGTGATGAACTATTTACCATATTCACTATTGCTTCTACACTATCATTAGTCATTTCCTGTCTTTTCTTATTTAATTCCACTAAAGTAGAAGCTAATTCCTTAGCCTTTTCTATATCTTCACAAAGTAATAAATCTACAGATAAAAAAGCTGTTTCTAATCTTCCTGTAGCATTTATGCAAGGTCCTATTAAAAATCCAACATGATAAGAACTCATTTCATTTCTTATATCTAAAATTTCTTTCAGTGTCTTTAAGCCTATATTTTTTGTATTATTCATTAGTTTAAGAGCTTCTTTAGCTATAACCCTATTTTCATCAATGAGATCAACTACATCACATATAGTGCCTATGCCTGCAATTTCAATTAAATCATAGGCATTTTCTACAGAAATTCCCATAGCCTCATATAATGCACAACTAAATTTAAATGCAATTCCTGCGCCGCATAAGTTTTTAAAAGGATATTCGCAGTCATTTCTCTTAGGATTTATAACTGCATCAGCTACAGGCATTTTATATACTCTTTCTCCATCTACATCCTCAAAAGGTAACTCATGATGATCGGTAATTACTACAGTCATTCCTAATTCTTTTGCTCTCTCTACCTGTTCTAATGCAGAAATTCCATTATCACAAGAAATTATAGTATTATATCCCTCTTCCTTTATTTTCTCAATTCTTTCGCTACTCATGCCATAGCCTTCATTTTCTCTGTCTGGTATATAAAAACTTACCTTACCATTACAGTTTTTTAATGCTTTATATAATATAACTGTACTAGTAACGCCATCTGCATCATAGTCGCCATAAATCATTATTTTTTCGCCTTGTTCTATAGCATTTTTAATTATTGATACTCCCTTTCCCATGTCCTTCATAAGAAGTGGATCATGAAATTGGGAAAAAGTTGGATTTATAAATTTATTTATTTTTTCAACGGTATCTATTTCTCTATTCGCCATTATTTTTACTGTAATTGGGTTTAAGCCTACCTTTTTCGCCAGCGACTTAACATCCGTCTTAGTAGTTCTAAGCATCCATTTACTTTCCATTGGTTCACCTCTTAAATCATACTATTTAACATTATAGCAAAGATTTAAATAAATTTACAATTGACCTTTATTTAATTATCACTTTGTTGCTCATTATATCTATAGATAGCCAGCTATAAAATTAACAAATATACTACGGTAAATGCTATTTTTTAGTATTTTAATTCACAATTCACAATTTACAATTATGAATATTTCTCAGCAAAATCCGAAAAATTTATTTGAAGAAATTAATTTATAAAGAATTGATTCCCACCTTAATTCTGCATTGTGTATTGTGAATTCTGAATTGTTCAAGGTTAATTATAAATTTATTCAGAAGTATGATATAATCACATCATACTTTAATTTTTGAGGTGATTTAATGGACAAATTATTATTTGGAATTTCTGGTCTTCCTCTTGGAGATGAAAATACAAAATTTACTTATAAAACTGGCATCCCTCATTTGAAAAATTTAGGATTGGATGCAATGGAACTACCTTTTGTTCGCTCAGTTAATATAACAGATAAAAATAAAAATGACGTTTTTAAAGCTAAGGAAGAAAATAACTTTTATCTTTCTGCTCATGGTTCTTATTATATAAATCTAAATTCTGATGAAATTGAAAAACAAGAAAAATCTATTGAGCGTATAGTTAAAGGAGCAGAAGGCCTTCAAAAGGTAGGTGGACGAAGCTTGATATTTCACCCTGGTTTTTATTTGAAAGACTCCCCAGAGGAAACTTTTGATACCATTGAAGAGAATTTAAGAAAAATTCCACACTTTGGAGTAGATTATAGGTTAGAGACTACAGGTAAACCTACTCAGTTTGGATCTCTTGAAGAGCTAGTTGAGCTTTGTAAAAGAATACCTACTTGTAAACTATGTGTAGACTTTTCTCATTTGCATGCAAGATATAATGGAGCATTAAAAGAATATGATGATTTTGCAAAAATATTATCACATATAGGAGATAATTTGGGCCAGGAAGCATTAGATGATATGCACATTCATATATCTGGTATAAACTATGGACCTAAAGGTGAAAAAAACCACCTTCCTTTTGAGGAAAGTGATTTTAACTATAATGCTTGTATGAAAGCTTTTAGAGATTTTAATATAAAAGGATGTGTAATTTGCGAAAGTCCTATTCTTGAAAATGATGCTCTACTTATAAAGAAAATCTATGAATCATTATAGAAAAAGCTAAGAATAAGAGAAATATCTTATTCTTAGCTTTTTATTATAATGAAATCTTTTTAATCATCGGCAATTGATTTTTTATTTTATAGTCAATTTCTTTTATTATTCTATATATACTTAAAGCAGATGTCCCTAAAAGCCACGGTAGGCTAAAAATTACAAATTCACGAACATCTGAATTTTTCAGTACTAACATAAAATTGCTCATATTTAAAGGCATATCTATGCCTATTATATATAAAATAATAAATATTATTTCTGCAAAAAATATAGAAAGAATAGTGGAAAGAATAACAATGTATTTTGTGTTTTTACCCATTTTCCCACTTAAAAATTTATATCCTAGAAATGTACCTTCTGCAAAGATGACTCCTGAAACTATCACTAAATCTTCAAAAAATAAAATTATCATTATATTTATTATAAAGGCTCCTATTCCTCCAAATATAGCGCCTATAGTTCCTCTAATATAGTTTTTATGTTCTAGCTCCAAAGCATCTCTTTCAGTTATAAGCCTATTAATCTCTTCTGTATAGCATGCTTCATGAACTTCACATAATATATTAGTTTTAAGTATAACTTTATTAGCACCGTTTTCTCCACAAAACATGCATCTGTTTTGAAAATTTATATTTGATAGATTTAAAAACATAGTAAAATCACTTAATATATTTTCTAACTTTCTTCCACTTAAATACCACATTTTCTCTGATATAATCATTTGTAAAATTTCTTCTTCAAAAATATAATTTTTCAAATTATATTTTTTAGCATTATTATCTAAGTAACTTTGAATTATTTTAATCTCCTGCTGAGATATCCCCTTTAGTGGCACGAATATATGCTTGCATTTGTCACCTTGAAAAACTGTAAAATTATAATTATTATATTTCCCACATATAAACTTCTTATATCTTTTCCAACCTTTAGCTTTAAATCGTCTAAATCCAAACATTATAAATAAATCAGAAATTTCATTAAATATTTTTCTATTAAGCATTTATTTTCTCCCGTCATAAATTTTTTGAAGAGATAATCTTCATATAAAAATTCTACTAAAATTATGTCCTATTAACTTTACTTATGTTTGTTCTTATCTTTTTTATAATGAAACTTTTTTAAGTTTTGATGATGACCCTTTAATTTCGATATTAATTCTTCGTATTACATCAAGAATGCCTAAGATTGCCATAATTGAATTCATAATTAATTCTTTTGCAATTAATAAAAATTTTCTTTTAAAGCTATTAGAAAACTAAAATTCTCTATAGTAAGAGGTGTCTCACTAAATATCATATAATATATAATATTTATTATTGGTGAAAGTATTAATAAGAAAATAGTTGAAAAAATAATAATATATTTAGTGCCTTTTCCTACTTTTCCACCTAAACAGCTATATCCTTTAAATGCTCCTAAAGCTATAAAAAAACCTATGAAAATAAAAGTTTTATCAGTAAAAATGCTAAATATAAAATTTAATATTACAACTATAATTCCTCCTAATAAAGCTCCTATAGTTCCTCTAAAATAATTTTTATTTTCTAATTCTAGATTATTTTTTTCAACCTTTAGCTTTGTATCTTCTTGTGCATAGCATTCCTGATGACTTTGGCATAATACCTTTTCCTTAAGTATTGTTTCATAAGCATTGTCTTCTCCGCAAAATATACATCTGTTTTTTAGATTTATATCAGATAGATTTAAAAACATAGTAAATTCTTCTAACATATCTTCTAATTTACCACTGCTTAAGGTTAGAAATTTTTCTGAAATATTTATACGTAAAAATTCTCCTTCAAAAAAATAATTTTTCAAATTATATTTTTTAGCATTGTTAGTAAAAAAACTTTGAATTATTTCAATTTGCGGTTTAGATATTCCTTCTAAGGGCATAATTATTCCTTTATAATTATCTCCTTGAAAAACAGTAAAATCATAATCATTATATTTTCCATATATAAAATTTTTTTCTTTCTTCCACCCTTTTCTTTTAAGCTTTCCAAAATTAAGTATTTTAAATGGTTTCATGTGTTCATTAAACATTTCTTTTGCTCCTTTCATAAATCTTTCAAAAAATTTTTCATATAAATATCCTAGTAAAGCCATATGAAGTTTACTTTATACTGCCACATAAAAATTCGACCTTTTTCTTATATTTCTTGACATACTATTGCATTTTATTATAATTTAGAAATAAATTCAAGCAAAATATATATAATTATATATATTTTTACATTTATTTTGGTAATTTTATATTAACAATTATATAATTATAAAAAAACAAGAAGTGATAACTAAATGTTACCACTTCTCGTTCTAGAAAATACTTGTCTATCTATTAAATTTTAAATCAATATGTTTATATAACTTACTTAATCTGAATATCTAAACCATACCCTACATTACCTTTACTATATTCGGCATCTATCATTATAACGTATTTGCCTTTTTCTTTTGGAAGTATTGCCTTATTGTCCTTTAAATCTACATCTATGCCTTCAGCTCTACCTACAATATCTATATCTTTTATAACTATTACGTTATAAGACTTAGGTTCTTCACTAAATTCTAAAACCATCTCACTACTTTTTTTAACTTTTTTAAACACTGTCGGCTCTTGATTTAATTCTTCTTTATGAGCTGGAGTAGTAATTTGCTTATCTCCAGCATAATACATGTAATCCCCTAACTGAACATCCATTTCTTTATCGTCTATAAATACTTTTAGTTTAGGTAATTCATTAACTAATGGATTTACTTCTACTTTACTTTCCACTTTATTTTCTTCAATGCTAGAGTCTTTAGAACATCCAAATAGCCCAAAACTTAAGATTATAGACAGCATAACATATAATATTTTTCTCATCTCAATCCCCCAAATATAAATTTTATTTATGTGTTAAATTTATCATATATTACCATCTAAGACAAACACCCTGTGTTTTTCAAAAATTTTTGAAATAAGTGGCGTTGCAAAATGCAAAGCTCCCTATATAAAATAAAAAACCATGCATAAACAGGAAAACAAATTCCCTTATATGCATGGTTTTATTCATCAAAATTTATAAATATCCGTTTTGCAACAGCCTCTATTTTGATTTTATTATTTGAATAGTTGGGTTGTTAAGGACTTTATTTGCAACTTTAAGAATTTCATCCTCAGTTATATCTTCTATATCGTACTCATTGAATAAAATATTGTAATCTCCATACATAATATCAAAAATACATATATTAAAGGATAATGATATAGATTTCTCTAGTCCTAAGATTCTTTTTAATTTTAATGATTTTATTATATCCTCAATTTTTCCTTCTGTAAAATATCCCTTTAATACTTTAACCTTTTCAATTTCATCATTTATAATTTCAATTGAAGTGTTTATATTTTCTTTTGAGGTACCAAGGGTTATAGTATATAATTTAATGCCATTTTCATTTTTAAGCTTAGAGCTTATATCATAAACTAATCCCCTTTTAGTCCTTATTTCATCATATAAAATACTACTAGTTCCTTCTCCAAAAAAAGAATTAAATATTCTAAGTAAAGTTATTTCTCTATGGTTCAAATTGTGTATTGGAAAAATATATTGTATTTTACAAGAGTTTATATCACTTTTTTCTTCAATAAATGTTCCACATGTATTTTCCTCATAAACTATTTCATTATTTTCATAATATTTTTCTTCCCACTGAGAAAAATATTTATCTATTATTTTATAAACATCTTCAAAGCACAGTGAAGATACTACTGAAATAGTACAATTATTAGGTATATAGTATTTATCATAAAAGCTTCTTACATCATTTACCGTAAAAGACTTTATTATATCTTCACTCCCTATAATAAGTTCTTTTATTCTTCTATGAATAAACCCATTAGATAATATCCTATCTTCACAATATTGAGATGTATCATCGCTCCATTCCTTTAATTCTTCACAAATGACCGATATTTCATCTTTAAAATGCTCTTCATCAAAAGTAGGATTTAATAATATATCACTATAGACTTCTAAGCCCTTTTCAAAGTCTTCTGAAAGGCAAGTACCATAATAAACTACATAAGGGTAATTTGTCATAGCATTATGAAATCCAAAAATTTTATCGCATTGATTATTAATTTCTGCTTCACTTCTATTTTTGGTTCCTTTAAAAACCATATGTTCAACCACATGGGCTAATCCTAGTTCATTACTCTCTTCTACTATTGCACCTGCATTCAGCCCTATTGTAAAAGAAGTTATAGTGTTTTCACTATGAGTATAGATAAATTTTAATTTATTTTTTAAAAATATCTTTTTCATAAAACTTACTCTCTTTCAACACTCTCTATTTTATCATCACTTAAGAAGAGCATTACATTCTTTCCACGACCTGCTCTATTTTGTGTGCTTATATCACTTATAGGAATTGTTTTTGCTTCTCCTTTTAAAGTATTTAAAATTAAATTTGTTTTTAATTTATCTACGCATAAGTATTTCTCTTTTTCATGAAGTTCTCTACCTAGTTCTTCATAAATTATATCTCCAAAGATAACACTATCATCATCTTTTAAGCTAATAGCGGTAACTCCACTAGCATTTTTACCCATGGTATTTATAGTAGAGATATTAAATTTAATACACATAGCCTTTTCAGTAACAATTAGTGCCAAATTATCACTATTTTCTAAGGATACAGAAATTACCCTATCATCCTCAGTTTTCAATTTATATCCGGTAGTTATAATATAATCTCCCTCAAATTCGCTGCATAAAGTTCTTTTAATTAACCCTTTTTTAGTGATAAAGTAAAAGCTTTTTCCATCTTCATATTTATTTAAAGAAATTATACTAATAATCTTATCCTCTTTATCATAATCTTGAAGCAGTTCAACTAGACTTATTCCCTTCTTATCTATATTTTGAAGAATATAACCTTTTAGCTTATACACCTTTCCTTTTTCTGTGAATAAAAGAATTTCTTCATTACTACTAGTTAAAGTTATGTGCTTATCATTAGATTTCCTATTACTTGTTCTTATAAATCCCTTAGAATTTATACTTAAGAAAAACTCTCTAAATTCGTATTCATCAGTGTAATCTATGGATATAACTTCATCACCATTAGGTAAATTAAAAAGTTGCTTTCCAAGTAGACTTCTATCACTTTCTTCAATAATTGGTTCTTCTACATTAAAACATAAATCATTTTTTGTAGTAACTTTAATAAAACACTCTTCTCTATCCATATTAACTATCTTTACATCTACAAGCTTTTCTCCTTCTCTTAATCTTAATGCAGAAAGCTTTGTGTAATTAGTATTAAATTTAGAAAGCTCAGTTTTCTTTAACATACCACTAGAGGTAAATAATAATAAGTTTCTTGGTTTTTCAAAACTCTCTATAGAAAAAGTTGCTACAATAGATTCTTTAGACGAGTCGAAGCTTTTTATTAAACTCTCTATTTTTTCTCCTCTTTCCTTCCACTTAAATTCAGGAATAGAAATTCCCTTTAGTTGATACATATTTCCCCCTGACGTAAAGAAGATTAAAGTATCTTTTGTATTACTTTGAAGTAGGAATTTATTATAATCTCCTTCTCGATGATCTATATCTTCTACATCTTGAGAGGTTCTATTAAAGGATTTTAGTGGTGTTCTCTTTATAAAACCTTCATTAGAAACAGTTATAACTATATCCTCTTCTATTATTAATTCTTCTAATTCTATTTTAGCTTCATTGTCATTTTCAATAATTTCTGTCCTTCTTTTATCATCATATTTATCTTTTATCTCTAAAAGCTCTTTTTTTATAACTTTTATAAGTTCTTTTTCATTATCTAAAATTTTTCTTAGTTTTCTCATAAGAACTTCAAGTTCTTTATATTCCTTTTCAAAAGTTTTTATTTCAAGTCCAGTCAATCTATATAGCATCATCTCTAATATAGCTTCTGCTTGAAGTTCAGTAAATCCAAAATTAGCTATTAAATTTATAGCAGCATCCTTTTTTGACTTAGATGCTCTTATAGTTTTTATTATTTCATCCATAATATCAATAGCTTTTATAAAGCCTTCAACTATATGAAATCTTTTTTCTGCAATTTCAAGCTCTCTTTTTGTTCTTCTAGTCACTACATCCTTTTGATGTTCAACATAATGATGGATTAACGCCTTCAATCCTAAGGTTTCTGGTTTTCCATTTGCCAATGCCACCATATTAAAGGAAACATTACACTGAAGTTCTGTTTTCTTAAATAAGTATTTTAATACTTTATTTACACTTTCCTCAGTAGCACTTTTCTTAAATTCTATAACAGCTCGTATTCCTTCTCTGTCCGATTCATCTCTAATATCAGAAATTCCTTCTAATGCTTTAGAATGTTTCTTATCTCCAGTCATATCAGAGATAGACTGAAGCAATTTTGCCTTGTTTTTTCTATATGGAAACTCTGTTATTACAATTCCTAAGCGACCATTTTCTAAGGTTTCAATATGAGTCTTTGCCCTTAGAGTTACCTTTCCTTCTCCCGTTTCATAAGCAGCTAAAATAGCATTCTTACCTATTAATGTTCCGCCTGTTGGTAAATCAGGTCCTTGAATATATGACATTAATTCTTTTGTAGTTATTTCATTATTATCTGCATAAGCTAATGAAGCATCAATTACCTCCCCCAAATTGTGAGGTGGAATATTTGTAGCAAGACCTACTGCTATACCAAAGGCTCCATTTACTAAAAGATTTGGGTATCTCCCTGGTAATACAGATGGCTCCTTCTCTGTATCAGAATAATTGTCCACCATATCTACTACATTTTTATCTATATCTTTTAAAAGTTCTATAGAAATGTTTGAAAGTCTAGCTTCTGTGTAACGCATGGCAGCAGCACTATCTCCATCAATACTTCCCCAGTTTCCATGACCGTCAATAAGTGGCATTCTTGTAGAGAAATCTTGAGCTAAAATTACCATTGCATCATATACAGATGTATCACCATGTGGATGATATTTACCTAATATGTCCCCTACTATTCTTGCAGATTTATAATAGGGCTTATCCGGAAAAGCTTTAAGCATATATGCACCATAGAGTATTCTCCTATGAACAGGCTTTAGACCATCTCTTACATCTGGCAGAGCTCTATCTTTTGAAACTTCTACCGCATAAGGGAGATAGTTATCAGGCATTGCCTCATGTAATGGTGTATTAATAATATTACTATCTATTGGAATTTGATTACTTTTCTTAGCCATGATTTAACACCTCCTAAAATTCTGCGTATTTGTACATATAATTTTTCCTTGGTTCTACTATATCTCCCATTAAAAGTGAAATCATTTTTTCAGCCTTCGATGCATCTTCAATAGTCACTCGTTGAAGAGTTCTAGTTTCAGGATTTAAAGTAGTTTGCCATAATTGTTCAGCATTCATTTCTCCAAGACCTTTATATCGTTGAATTAATGCACCCTTTCCAATTTCTTTTTTTACCTTCTCTAACTCTTCACCACTATAAGCATATTTAGAAATCTCACCATTTTTACTATTTTTATAAACCTTATATAATGGAGGAAGTGCTATATATAAATGTCCATTTTGAATTAATGGCCTCATATACCTATAAACATAAGTCATCCATAGTGTACGTATATGATATCCATCCACGTCAGCATCACTTAAGATAATTATTTTATCATATTTTAAATCTTCTTCTTTATAATTATCTAAAACTCCTGTTCCAACAGCTGTATTAAAAATTTTAAGTTCTTCACTGGCTAATACATTTTCTAGCTTTTGCTTTTCTGTATTCATTATTTTACCTTTTGAAGGCATAATGGTTTGAAACCTTCTGTCTCTGGCTTGCTTTGCACTACCACCAGCTGAATCTCCCTCAACTACTATAAATTCTGTGAACTGAGAATTTTTAAGAGTACATACTGCTATCTTTCCTGCTAATGGTGATGTACCATTTCCTATTTTCTTTTTTTCAGCTTCATTTATCTTTTTAATCTTTTCTCTACGTTGTGCAGCAGAAATAGCATTATTTATAATAATAGTAGCTGTTTCTTTATTGTCTTCTATCCATTCACCAATCTTTTGATAACATAGCTCATTCATCATAGAATAAGCCTCTGCATTCCCTAATTTTGTTTTAGTTTGACCTTCAAAAATAGGGTTACTGACCTTTATTTTTACGATTGCTGTCATCCCTTCTCTTAAATCGTCACCTTCAAATTCCTTGTCCTTCTCTTTAATTAAATTAAGCTTTTTACTCCATTCTTTAAAGGCTCTAGTCATTCCAGTTTTAAAACCAGTTTCATGGGTTCCTGCTTCTGTGGTAGGAATATTATTTACATAACTAGCTATATACTCCGTAGTAGAATCAGTAAATTGGATGCAAACTTCACCATCTAAGTTAAGTCCATTAACTTCTCTTTCACCACTAAATAAAATAGGGTCTTTATGAAGTATAGCTTTACTCTCATTTAAATAATCTATAAAGTCTAATAATCCTCTTTCAGAGTGATAAGTTTTCTCTATGGGCTCACTTTTTCTATTATCTTTTAAAATTAAAGTTATTCCTTTATTTTGAAAAGCTAGCTCTTGAAGTCTTTCATCAATGAGATCAAATTTATAATCTACACTTCCAAAAATTTCACTATCAGCCATAAAAGTTATTTTAGTTCCTGTTTCTTTAGTCTTACCTACAACTTCAAGCTTAGTAACTGGAGTTCCAGGCATTTTCTTTTTAAGTGCTTTATCATAAGCATATTCAAAACGCTGACGAAAAATTTGTCCCTTTTGTCTAACTTCAACCTCAAGCCAAGATGAAAGAGCATTTACCACCGCTGCCCCAACACCATGAAGTCCTCCTGAAGTTTTATAGTTAGAATTATTAAACTTTCCTCCTGTATGAAGTTCTGTATATACCATCTCTACACCAGACTTCTTTTTTATAGGATGTATTCCTGTAGGAATTCCCCTACCATTATCTATAATAGTTACACTTTTATCACTATTTAAAATCAATTCTGCACTATCTCCATAGCCATTCGCAATTTCATCTATGGCGTTATCAAAGATCTCCCAAATACAATGATGAAGTCCTTTTGTTCCTGTTGACCCAATATACATACCTGGTCTAACTCTAACAGGTTCTAGTTTTTCTAAAGAAGTTAAATCTGTAACTTCATAACTGTTAATATCTTTATTTTCTAAAATCATTCTTACCTCCATACTAACTTTGTTTTTGGTTACAAATGTTATTTTATAACGTTACTTATTTATAGTAAAGATAAAAAAGCAAAAAACAGAAACAAATGTTCTGCCTTTTGCTAATTCACATCATTTTTATAGTTATCAATAAAATCTTCTAATTGCCTTGCAGAAGCTTCTATACTTTCTACGATTATTTTAAAATCATATTTATATTGATTAGAACTATGCATATAAAGCGGATCATAATATCTTACCATAAGTTCCTTTACCACGTCTATATAATCATTATTTCTTATTCTTTCACAATATTGTTCCAAATTAGCCACACTAATATGCTTTCTAATCTTCATTATAGCATCACAAAGTTCTTCATTACAATTTTTTCCTTTAGTATATTCATTAATAATTAAATTGCTTCTAAAATCTAAATCTGCATCAATAAAAACATGTATGCCTTCTTTCATTCTATTATGGATATATTCTGGTATTAAAACTCTTCCTATTCTTCTGCTTTCAGCTTCAATAAAAACATACTTACTCTTTCTATTTTTAAGTCCTTCATAAATTAAAGATTCAAAATGCTTTTGAGAATAGTTTTCTCCTAATCCAACTGAGCCTAATATAGATCCTCTATGATTAGCAAATCCTTCTAAATCTAATACATCACGATTATTTTCCATAAGTTTTTTAAGAATTTCAGTTTTACCTACCCCTGTATTTCCATGAAGCACTACATAAGTAACCTCTTCATTTAATTTTGGAAGTTCTTGATTTATTACTGCTCTATATCCCTTATATCCACCTTTAATTCTTTCAACCTTTATGCCTAAAGCACCAAGTAACTCTGCTATAGAGGCACTCCTCATACCTCCTCTTGCACAAAACATGACAACTTTATTATATTTCTTTTCTAAATCGCTTATTTCTTCATAAATTTTAGGCAACTTTTTAGATACTAAATCTACTCCTAATTTTTTAGCTTTTTCTGTACTTTCCCTAGTGTAAATAGTGCCTATTAGAGCTCTTTCTTCATCATTAAATAATGGAATATTTACTGCACCAGGTATTGTTGCTTCCTTATATTCCCCTGGACTCCTCACATCAACTAAAACATAATCTCCTCGAAGTTCCTTATAATCAATTGTCCTAACCATTTTTTCATCCACCTTTATTTTAATCCATAACCTATACAATTAATAATTAATTGTTGAAAATATACAATTATGGTTACTTCTCATCTTAAGAAAAAGTTTAAATTTAGTTTGCTATAACTAAATTTTTATCTAACTTTAAATTTCTAATTCTCAGTTATGAATTATTAAAATCTTCTACAGTGTTATATTTTAATATTTATTTGTACTAAGTGTCAACTTTATAAACTTTTCTACTTATGTTTTTTAAAGATTCCTTAGCTTCTCTACAATTAATCTTCCCACTTAATTATTGATTTATTAATTACTAGAAAGTATTCAATTCATAATTCACAATTTTGGATATTTCTCAATAAAGGCTCAGAAACTTAAAATTAATTTATTTTGAAGTGACGTAGTTACTTTTTGCTCAGTATAGTTTAGTTGTATTACCTATCTTCATTATTCTACTTAAGTAAACAAGTCTTGTTCCGAACTATACTGCACCCTTATACAATGGAGAATTATCAATTGATTTCTTTTTAAAGTGACACAGTCACTTTTATTAAAAAATCTATTTTAAGAAATTAATTTACAAAATTAATTTCCACCACAATTGTCCATTTTCAATTTTCCATTGATTAAAGTTGTATATTTAAAAAATAATGGTAATATATAGATACAGGAGGTGTGTGATGAAAAATCTTATAAAAAAATATGAAAGAAGAGTAGCAGCTTTTGAACATCTTGAAAAACGTCAATATAAATTAATGAATTTTATTAGCACTTTAAGAGTTGTGCTGGTTATAATATCACTTTTAGTATTTTTTCTTCTATATAGAAAAGAAATTTATACTTTATCTTCCTTAACTTTTATAGCTTTTTTAATAGCATTTTTTGTTTTAGGAAGTGTACATAAAAATCTTGAAATGAAAAAAACTCTTACAACAGCTATTAAAAATATAAATAAAAACTCTATTGATAGAGTTTCGGGAAAATGGAAGCATTTCTCAGATACCGGAGAAGATTTAGCGATAAAAAATCATAATTATGCTATGGATTTAGACATCTTAGGTAAAGGATCTCTTTTTCAAATGATAAACTGTTGTAATAGCTTTTTAGGAAGGCGCAGATTAAAAGCTATTCTTTGTGGAGAAGTGGATTTTTCCATTGAGGAAATATATGAAAGACAAGTTGCTATAGAAGAACTTGCCTCTAATTTATGTTTTATGCAAAGGTTTGTTAGTGAAGGAGAGAAAGCTAAAGATGAATTTAAAGACCCATCTAAACTTATAGCTTGGGGAAGTTCTTACAATAAAACTTATTTAAAACCTATATTGTCTGTAGCTATTAAAATTTTTCCTTTAATAACAATAATATTTTTAATATTGCCTTTGTTTATAGCTACTTTATCTTTTAATATAGGAAAAATCTTAATAGCATTTCAAATTATTCTTTTAATAATAGATGTAAAAAATAGAGAGGTTCTTTTAGGGGAAGTTTTTAAATATAAGGAAGATATATATGCCTATGGCTCAATGATAGAGCAATTTGAAAATAAACATTTTAGAAGCAGTTATCTAAAAAAACTTCAAAAAGACTTAAAAGGTAATGAAAATAAAAAAGTAAATCATCAAATAAAAGAACTTTCTAAAATAATTTCTCTTATTCAAGATAGAAAAAACTTTTTATATTTCCCATTAAACATATTATTTTTAATGGATTATAGGGCCATATTAGGTCTTGAAAATTGGAAAAAATCTTATGGAAAGAATATTCAAAAGTATGTCGAAGTTGTTGGTGAAATTGAAGCTCTTTGCAGCTTAGCGCTAATAAATCATGATAATCCCAATTACAGTTTGCCATCTTTTGAAAAAAACAATCTTATACTAGAAACAAAAGAAGCTCATCATCCTCTATTAGGAGAAAAAGCGGTATCAAATAGTTTCTCTTTAAACAATATTAATTCTATAGCATTAATTACCGGTTCCAATATGTCTGGAAAAAGTACCTTACTTAGAACTATAGGACTTAATATGGTGCTTTCATATAGTGGAACTAAAGTAGCTGCTTCTAGCTTTAAATGTAGCAAAATGAAAATTTATACCTGCATGAGAATCGTTGATAATCTTGAAGAAAGTATTTCTTCTTTTTATGCAGAAATCCTTAGAGTGAAATCTTTAATTGAAGCTTCAAAGGATAATATTCCTATCTTCTTTTTATTGGATGAAATATTTAAAGGTACCAACTCTACAGATAGGCATATAGGTGCTAAGGTTTTAATAAATCAATTAAGTAAAAAAAATACTTTAGGAATGGTATCCACTCATGATTTAGAGCTTTGTGATCTTGCTGTAGAAAACTCTAAAATTAAAAATTATAATTTTAGAGAATACTATGTTGATAATAGTATTCATTTTGACTATAAGCTACGAGAAGGTGTAAGTAAAACTAAAAATGCATTATATCTGCTTAAAATGGCAGGGATTGAAATTTAAATAATTCACAATGCACAGTTCACAATTCACAATTACGGATGAAATTATTTTTTAGCAAAATAATTTCTTTGAATAAATTTTAAAACTAGCAATTTTATATTGCTAGTTACTCCACCTCTGGGGAACAGTAGTGAAACCCTTTAGGGTTCCCCTGAGGTTTTAGTGTTGCATCGTTCCAAGAAAAATAAAATATAGAAACACATGTTAATATCTATTTGATAAATTTATAGGTAATTGTTATATTTAATGGAAATTTACATATTTTTATCAATATATTTACAGTAATAATGCAAATATTATTGCGAGTATTTTTAAAAAAAATTTTAAATTTTTGCTAAAATCATGTTCCAAATAGTGGAACATCTTGAACATTTATTAGTAAATTAGTTCGTATTATTCGCATTACTTTTAACATGGCCATGTTCTTTTTAGATTCTATGTTTAAAATTTGCAATAATACATAGGATATTAGTGCAGAGTAAATCTGTATCTTGAGTGCATTTTCATTGTGACCTATCCAATGTTTAATTGTTAGGTGTTGCTTAATCCACTTGAAAAAGCACTCAATTTTCCATCTTATTTTATAAAGGTAAATTACCTCTCTTGCACATATATTACGCATATTTGTTAATAATCTTATTTCTATCTTTTCATTTTTGCTATTAGTATCAGTATAAGTAATTTCTCTATATACTCTTTTATTTTCATCTGTATCTTTATTTTTAATTGCATTAGCACCTAATATAATATCTCTATCTAATACATTTTCGAATGCATTTTCTTCTGAACAATCTCTTTTCCCACAATGAAACACCCTAGCATCTGCATATAGTGGAGTAATAAACTGAATTTTATTATCATAAAGAGTATCATACCACTTATAGTTGCGATATCCTCTATCAAATAAATATATGCTTCCATCATCTACAATAAGGTCGCCTATACAATCAGTGTCCCTAATCTTTGAGGGAAATGTATTAACTTTCTCAGGAATATCTTTTGTATAGTTATATAGTATATTAAATTTAATTGATGATTTTCCACATTCATAATAAAGCTCAGGAGCAAATTTAGCAGCTATCTGAATTGTGGTAGAATCCATAATTTTTATATTTCCTAATTTCTCTGAAGCTTTATTAATTCCGACCTTTTTTATAAAATAGTTTACAATATCTTGAAAGGTTTTTTCAAAAACTTGATAATTTCTTTGTTCATTTTTACGAGATATTTGAGATACACTTGGTAAGTTAAAGAGCTCTTGCATACTTGGTGTTTCCTTATAAACATCAACTAATGCATGAAGTGAGTTGCAGTTGGAAACCTGTAAAAATATCATTGATTTTATATGAGAAAAAGTATCAAAAGTTTTTGTTTTAAAATCACTATTGTACGTGTTTGTTAAACAATTTACTTTATTCTCAGAAATTGGCTTAATTAATTTCGTAAAAACTTTTTCCATTTTTCTGCTAATCATGCTAAATTACCTCCTTTTAAACAATTTTAATAATATTCTTACTAAAATATCAATAAGGTTTCTTTAGGTAATTTAGGATACTTATTCAAAGATGCAACACTAAAACCCCTGAGGTGCAGTATAGTTTGAAGCAAAAATTAGTGAATTTAAACTAACACTGTAGAGATAAGCTATATAATTAAAATATTTTAAATGTTGCAGATACAGTTCCATATCATACTGCACCCCAGGGGTTTAAATAGAAAATAGTCGCCGATTTAAATTTTGTAACTACTTTAATTTTGTTTAAAATATACAATTTTATTATAAACCCCAGGGGTGGAAGTTAATACTGAGAAATATCCATAATTGTGCATTGAATAACCTATTCCTCAACTGGTTGTTGACTATTCATAGACCAGCCATCAATTCTTACATCATACATATCTATATTATCTACAACTTCAATTCTTTTTAATTTTTTCACAATGCCAAAAGGTTTTGTTAGTGACAGCTTGTCTCCTCTTCCACTGATAATCCAAAGAGTTTTATATCCTTTAGGGGTAACTCTAAGTCTCTCCTCACCTTCACCATCAGTAAAATATATAAGTATATTACTTTTATTTTTATTAACAAAATCAAAAACTGGAGAAAATTTTGTGCCACCTTTTGTATCAACTTTTTTCTTTAAGTCTCTAATAGATTTCACAGTATAAACTCTTCTTATCTCACTATCACATTCAACTATTGTTATTTTATGATTATAATTTTTTACAATAGAAAAAATCTCTATAAATGCCTGTTCTATTTCTTCATCACTAATACTTCCACTTATATCAATTGCTATGGTAATCTTAGCAATTTGTTTGGATAAAACTCCTCTTAAATCATATCTTTCTGGTTGCCTTCTATTCCTTCTAGTTATAGTTTTTTTATATCCACTAGGTATGTTTCCCATAAGTCTTTTTAAGTATATATTCCAAGGAATTTCTGCAGTTTTTCCATTTAGATTTTTAATCATAGTATCTATAAATACGGGCAAATCATCTTTCCATGCTTTATCAACATATTTTTTAGTAAGTTCTTTTAAAAGTTTTTCATCTATCTCTTCGGAGAATTCCCATATATCATGGGTTAGTTCTGGATTATATTCGTTAGCAATTTCATCATTCACCTTGGTGTCATCTTCCTCAGAATCGCTATCTTCATCTAAAAGATTCAATGCCTGTTGCATTTTATCTGCATAATATTCCATAGTACTAAAAGGTTCTAAATTAATTCCGTATTTTAAATTAATCCAATCTATAGTAATAGAATATGGCGGTAGATTATCTATATATTGATTAACTGCTAAATCCATGGCTATATTTAAAGCTAATGTACTATATTTTTTCTTTAAATCTTTTGCTCTATTTAAATGCAACGATAAAATATGATGAATTTCATGCTTAATTTGACCTTGCATCTGTTCTAAGCTACATTGAATAAAAAGTAATGGATTAAAATGTATAGTAAAATCTGAAATGCTTGCTGTTATTCCAGTAGGTGTAGCTATTTCTAAATTGATATTTCTTTTCATATGAAGAAGAAAATGTCCATAGAAATTATCTCTATCTTCCATCAGTGAAAAGTTTACCATATCTATAATTTGAAAAAATCTATCATTAAAATTTTCTTTTAAATCATCTTTTATCTTTAATCCACTTATTTCCTCATAGAGTTGTTTTCTTAAATTCTCAAATTTATTATCCATAAAAACACCTCCTAATTTTTCACCTCACTATAAGCCTTAAAATACCCTTCAACAAAATCATCATTATATAAAAACTTAGAATATAAATTCTTATGATTTTCCTTTATTTCTTGCATTATTCCTACTTTTAAATCTACAGGATATAGTTGAAGAAAATCCGAAAATATTCTTATTTCTCTTTCCTTATTAGCTTTATTTTCTAGATAAAATAATACATTCTTTGATGTTAAATAAAGTCTAGAATGGCTTTCATTTTTCACTTTATCTTTTAATTCCTGTGAAAAACTCTCCACTTCAAATATTTCCTCATAGCTTATTAAAGGTTCATTGCCACTTTCAATAAAACTAATAAATTCTTGTGCAATTTTAGTACCTACATTTCCCTTTAAAACATTAAAAAATATTCTTGATGGTATATTTTCTTCATTATTTTTATAGTGATTATAACTCTTTGAAACTCTCTCCCAGCTTCTAGGTGTAGCCTTAACAGTTTCTTCTAAAGTTGGAGTATGTAAATACTCTGGAAAAGTTGAAATAAATTCTATCACTTTATTATTTAAATTATTTTCAATTGCCCATTGAAGCCAGCTTTTAACGTCACTCTCCATCTCTAGCCATACAAATCTATTTTCTTGTGCAGGATCCATATCTACTACTTGATAATCAGTATCTTCAAAATTATTATATTTATTTGAAGGATTCATAGCAGCTAACATACTAACATTGTCAGGTAAGCTGTAACCATTTATCTCTCTATTTAGTATTAAGTTCATCAATTCCTGTTGTACTGTATGTTCACATCGATTGATTTCATCTATAAATAATAGTACTTCTCTACCGTTAATTGTAGCATTATCAATTTCTTGAAGTTTTGTGTGAATAGCATATACTGTTCTTCTCTTTTTGATTTCCAATCCTTCTTTATTAAATTCTATATAATCTTCTACTGTAGGAAGACCACCTATCTCTCCCTCTTTCAAAAGATTCCCATCTATAATAATTAAATAATAATTATTCCTCTCAGCAAGACTTTTGGCAAGAGCAGTCTTACCTATGCCGCTTTCTCCAATAATTAGAGGTACTGAATTAGTTTTAATAACCAGCTCAGCACTTAATAGTGTATCTACAAAATTCATAGTTTCCTCCTTAATAGCTTAGCCTCTGATCTACTACAATTCTTTTTGATTTTTTACTTCCATATTTATATATAAAAAGAACTTTATCCATAGATATATTATTATTATTTTTTTCTATACTACTACAATTTAAAAAATCTATTACATATTTTTCATCTATATTTTCATCACTAAATTTATCTATAAATATTTCTTCCACCTTTTTAATAGGAATACTATCCTTAAAGTACTTCATTACAAGTACATTTTCCTTTAAAAATAATAGTTTTTTCTCTTCATCTATATTTTCTATAAAATTTAATGCTGCTTCATTTTGTTTAACTGCTGTAAGTTCAACCTCCATATAAGGATTGTCAATAAATCTTAAAGCATTATAATTCAAAGTTACTGCTGTAAGTTTCACTTTTTCAGTTGGATTTTTTATGTATTTTATAGAATCAAAATCCTTTTCTACAGCCAAAAGTTGCAATTCTTCACTTGGATTTTTTATATATTGTATTGCCCAACCTTTTTGCTCTATACCTAACTTAATTAAATCCTCACTTGGATTTTTTATAAATTTTAAAGTATTCCAAGCTTCTTTAACTACATATATGCACATTTCTTCACTAGGATTATCAATAAATTCTATTGTCCATATATTGCTTCTTAATGCTACCTTTTTCATCTCTTCTGTAGGGTCTTTAAAATATCTTATTACCGCTCCATTTTTTCTAAGTGCCGTAAACTTCATTTCTTCTGTAGGAATTGAAATATTCCTTATTAAAATTGGATCTCTTTCAAGCATAGCAATAATTTGTTCTTCTGTCATTTTTCTCACCCCTTAGCTAATAAAATTATCTAATAATGATTATTAAATAACTATCTATATTGATTATATAGAAAAATATATAAAAGAAAAAGAGCCTACAATAAGATTGTAGACCTAATTAATATTTATTCAATACACACTGTAAAAATTTCTAATTTAATTATAAACTTTGTATTATAAAAAGTAATTTATACTACATAACTTTAATTCTATTAAAAGGATAAATTATAATTCTTGCTTTTCCTTTAATATCTTTTTTATGAATATATGGATTATTCCATTTTCGGCTATCAAAAGATCTTATTCTGTTATCTCCTAGAAAAAAGAAATGATCTTTTGGAACTAAGTATTCTCCTCCTACTTCTTCATTGTTTAAAACATAATTTTCTTCTAATTTTTTATCGTTAACAAAAACTTCACCATTATCTTGAATTTTAATTTTATCTCCACCTATACCAATTACTCTTTTTATTAGTAACTGCTTCTCTTCCTCAGAATAAAACACCACAATTTCTCCATTTTTTATTTTATCTTTATTATAGACCCTTGTAGCAATAAGTCGATCTCCTACCATTATGGTTGGTTCCATAGAAGCAGAAGGTATTTTACAAATAAAAAATAAAAAATAATTTATACCTAATGCTAAAATAATACCTACAATGGCAGCTAAACTCCATTGCTTTAATTCATCTTTTATCATGCTGTCCTCCTATATAGTATAATAAATTAAAATGTTTTTATTATCATAGAATCTTCATCAATAGAGTTTATTTCTTCATTTGCTATATCTTTTATATTTGTAAAATTACAAGGTAATCCTCTTGCTGTAAGTTTATTTGGTCCATCCATTAAATGAAAATGAAGATGAGGACAATTAGAATTTCCACTATTACCTAATTTACCTAGTACTTCTCCAGCTTTAACTTTTTGACCTTTCTTTACTTGAACACTATTCGGTATCATATGACAGTAAAAAGAGCATTCACTATTTGCATGTTCTATAACAACATAATTTCCTGCAGAACGTGGAACCGGTCCATGAATCTTTTCAAGATTATCATAATGACTTCTTTCTAATTTATTCTTATATCCTAGTGAATACTCTGGAAAATCATTATAAGCTTCCATTACTGTTCCATCTCCAATAGCCACTATTTCTTTTCCATAATGAACATATTCTTCATTTTCCATTCCCTCTTTACTTATAAGCATAAAATCCTCATTAAGTTGACCTAAATCAAAAGCAAACTCTGAATTATAACACCATCTATGGCTATCAATAGAAGAATAGATATCTGTAGCTATCCAAGTTCCCTTTACAGGAAAAACATAAGAATTTTTTACCTCATAAGCCTTAAGTGAAAGACTATGGATATGATTTATATTTTCATTATTTATATTATAATTTATAACTATTTCCACTTTTTCAATTTCATCATAGGTAATTAAATTAAAATATTCTGCCATAATTACAAACTGCTTATTTGGTGGTATTGTTAAATTTGCACTTAAGCTATCATTACTCCAAAATTTTTCTAACCCTAAACATTCATAAATTATATTTTCTCTATAAATATTTAATTCTTCAATACTATCCTTTGCTCTCTTTTCAAGGGTGTTTCCTTTATAACCTATTTCCTTTAATACTTCTCCTTTATTATTAACTAAAATAAAAGAGATTGAATTTAAAACAATATTCTCCTTAAAATCATTTTCTATAGCAATTAATCTTAAATAAAAATCATTTTGAAATTTTCCACCTAAATCCTTGGTTATAGGAATTAAATAATCCTTTGGACTAGTAAATACTTTCATAATTGTTTACCTCCATATTTTACCTACAGTTATATTCTACTAATTTTATTATTTTCCTTTAAGATATGTGAAGTTTCCAAGGGACTTATAGTTATATAGTTTTTAATTATTCTGTTTTACTCATTATAAGTTAAAAATAACTTACATATAGTAAGTTATAAATACATCAAATTAATTTATTTTTAAAGTAACTTTAATTCTTTCACTATATTAGGAACAGGTTCTCCAATTAAAGCAGATACTATATTTTTAGCTGCTGACATTGCCATTTCATTACGAGTTTTTATAGTAGCTGAGCCTATGTGAGGTAATAATACAACATTGTTCATCTTTAATAAAGGATTATCTTTATCTATAGGTTCTTTATAAAATACGTCTAATCCTGCACCGTGAATTTTTTTCTTTTCAAGTGCGTCTATCAAAGCATCTTCATTTACAGTTTGGCCTCTTGAAGCATTTATAAATATAGAAGATTGCTTCATAAGATTAAATTCTCTATAATCTATTAAATTTTTTGTTTCTTCATTAAGTGGAGTCATAATAACAATAAAGTCTGACTTTATTAAAAGTTCATCAAAGGTACTATATTTTATATCTAGCTTTTCTTCCATTTCTAAGTTTCTATGTCTATTATAATAAATTACCTCCATATCAAAGCCGAACTTACCTCTTTTCGCAATTTTTTCTCCTATTCTTCCCATTCCTATAATTCCTAAAGTCTTATTATAAACATCTACTCCGAAATTTTCTTTATCTATATCTTTATTCCACTTTCCATCCCTTATAAATTTATCAAGTTCTACTACTCTTCTAGAAGTAGCAAGTATAAGTGCAAAAACTAAATCTGCTACAGTATTATCTAGTACATACGGTGTATTTGTTCCTATTATATTTCTTTTTTTCATTTCCGCTAAGTCAAAATTATCATATCCTACTGCCACATTACTTACCACTTTTAATTTAGGCGCTGCATCTAATAATTCTTTATCAATTCTAGCACCAAATTGAATGAGACCATCTACATCAGCTATAGATTTTAGTAATATATCCCTAGGTATTTTTTCATCTGAATTCCAGATTTCATAATCACAATATTTTTCTATATAATTCTCTACTTCCTTTGATATATTTTGAGCTATAAATACTCTCGGCTTCATAATTTCTCCTCCTAAAGATAATTGGGAACTAATAATTAAAAATTGTATATTAATTAATATACAATTTCAAAGCTTCACATCTTATTATTTAATTCATTCCATACATAAACTTTAGAATATGTTCCTTATCTGGAACATCATATTTAAAAAAATCCATAACTACAGCATCTAAATCATAATTTAGAGTTTTAAAACTAATATCCACAGCTTTTCCATCAAATTCTAGAATTGCAAAGTTTACAAGACCATCTCTAGAACATCCTATTGAACCAGGATTTATTATTGGTCTACCACTCCAATGTTTAACTAAACTTTGATAATGAGTATGTCCAATTAACACATAATCACAAATATCTCCATAATCTTCTGTGTACTTATCTAAAGTAACTTCCTTATACAGTAAAGGTAAATCAGTCATACTATCTATTCTAGAATGTACCATAAGTATCTTCTTATCGCAAATATTAATAACTCTTTCCGTTGGTAAAGTTTTTAATCTACAAATTCTCTCTTCCCCTAAAAGTTCAATGTTCCAATTTTGATGCTCGATTTCTCCCTTTGGAAAATCTTCAAAATTTCTATTTAATAATATATGCTCATTATTTCCTAAGATATTTACAAATCTTTTATCATTCATAACAATATCAAAAACTTCTGTTGGGTTAGGACCTTCTTGAATAAAATCTCCTAAGTTAAGAATATACTTTACATCTTCATTTTCATTTTGTAAATAATCTAAAAAAACATTTAAGGCATGGATATTAGCATGAATATCTGCCACAACAATCACTTTTTCTTTCCCCATAGCTCCCTCTTTTTTGCCCCCTTGTATAAATTAATATTTCTAAATATTTAAAATAAATATACTATTTTAAATATTATTAACTATCTGTTTATTAATATTATATCATCAAATAATGAGAAAACAACCTAACCATATTCAAAAATAACTAGTAAGATTACTAGTTATCTATGAATACATTTATAAGATTATCTATTAATAATTTAAATAAATTCTTAATAATACTATTAATACTGTTAGAAAAACTATATATTATTTCTCTTTATTTAAAAATTCATCATAATATAAAACTCTAATGACATTAGACAAATCCATTACAGAACCTATAAAGTTCTTAATATCTAATCCTTTAATACCATATATTCCTCCACTATTTACTGTGCCAGTAGCATTTTAGTGTTGCATCGTTCCAAGAAAAATAAAATATAGAAACACATGTTAATATTTATTTGATAAATTTATAGGTAATTATTATACTTAATAGTAATTTACATGTTTTTTTCAATATATTTACAGTAATAATGCAAATATTATTGCGAGTATTTTTAAAAAAATTTTTAAATTTTTGCTAAAATCATGTTCCAAATAGTGGGACATCTTGAACGTTCATTAATAAGTTAGTTCGTATTATTCGCATTACTTTTAACATGGTCATGTTCTTTTTAGATTCTATATTTAAAATTTGCAATAATATATAAGATATTAATGCAGAGTAAATCTGTATTTTGAGTGCATTTTCATTGTGACCTATCCAATGTTTAATTGTTAGGTGCTGCTTAATCCACTTGAAAAAGCACTCAATTTTCCATCTTATTTTATAAAGATAAATTACCTTTCTTGCACATATATTACGCATATTTGTTAATAATCTTATTTCTACCTCTTCATTTTTACTGTTAATATCAGTATAAGTAATTTCCCTATATACTCTTTTATTTTCATCTGTATCTTTATTTTTAATTGCATTGGCACCTAATAATATATCTCTATCTAATACATTGTCTTTTGAACAATATCTTTCCCCACAATAAAACACCTTAGCATCTGTATACAGTGGAGTAATAAATTGAATTTTATCATCATAAAGCGTACTATACCACTTATAACTACGATATCCTCTATCAAATAAATATATGCTTCCATCATCCATAATAATGTTGTCTATACAATCCATATCCCTAATCTTTGAAGGAAATATATTAACTTTTTCAGGAATATCTTTTGTATAGTTATATAGTATATTAAATTTAATTGAAGATTTTTCACATTCATAATAAAGCTTCGGAGCTAATTTAGCAGCTATTTGAATTGTAGTAGAATCCATAATTTTTATATTTCCTAATTTCTTTGACGCTTTATTAAACCCAACTCTTTTTACAAAATAGCTCACAATATCTTGAAAAGTTTTTTCGAAAACCTGATAATTTCTTTGTTCATTTTTACGAGATATTTGAGATATACTTGGTAAGTTAAAAAGTTCTTGCATACTTGGTGTTTCCTTATAAACATCAACTAAAGCATGAAGTGAGTTATAATTAGAAACCTGTAGAAATATCATTGATTTTACGTGAGAAAAAGTATCAAAAGTTTTTGTTTTGAAATCACTATTGTACGTGTTTGCTAAATAATTTACTTTATTCCTAGAAATTGGTTTAATTAATTTTATAAAAACTTTTTCCATTTTTCTGCTGATCATGATAAATTACCTCCTTTAAAACAATTTTAATAATATTCTTATTAAAATATCAATAAGGTTTCTTTAGGTAATTTAGGATACTTATTCAAAGATACAACACTAAAACCAGTAGCATCCTCTATAAAGGTTACATTATATCCTCTATCAAAAGCAGCAATAGAGGTAAACATACAACAATATTCTGTATTAAATCCTATAACAATTAATTCATCTATGTTCTCTGCCTTTAATACTTTTTCTAAATTAGTTTTATAAAAAGCGCTGGGAGTTGTTTTTTCAATTAAATAATCATATAAATTATTAAACTCTTTATGAATTTCTGAAGAACTGTTGTTTTTATTGAAAGTACTTTCTTTTACATTCTCTATATGTCTTGTAAATATCACTCTTTCTCCCTTTTCTCTAAATATATGAATTAGATTTTTTATTTTATCTTTTTCTTCCACAAATTCTTTTTGATCTAATACATGCTTTTGCACGCCTAAGACTAACAATGCTCTCATAAATATCCCCCCACAATATTGCAATTAATTTAAAATTTATATGAAAAAAATTTAAAATATTTAAACCAAAATTTCTTTTCTTCTAAATAACTTTGGTATACTAAAGTTATATTCTAGATTATAAAATTATAAATTATATTATGTGACATTTTTATTAAATATTCTATATTATCGATTATTTTATGTATATAATATACAATGCAAATTATGATACAATATAAGAATAATATGGATATAAAATTTAATATTCTTTATTTAGGAGGAGGATTATGGCCAATAATTCTAAGACAAAAAAAATTATTTATGTTTTACTAGGAGTGATGTTTCTCTGTTTTTTTCTAAGTGGCATAATATTTTTATTTAGTTCAAATAAAAATGTTATAATAAATAATAGTGATAATAGTACCGGAGTTCAATTTAGAACAGAAAAAAACTTATCAATAGATAACATAAATAATATTGATATTGATGCTGCTTTAGGAAGCATAAAGATTACCTCAGAGGATAGAAAAGATGTAAAATTAATTTTTAGTTACAATGAAAGTTTTTTTAAAAATTCAGTTCCAACTCTAAATGTTAATTCCTATGGCACAGAAGCAAAAATAGAAATTAAGTATAGATCAAGTCTTAAAAATTTAAATTTGGGAAATAGTAGAATATCCTTGGAAGTTTATATTCCTAAAAGTTATAATAGAAGCCTATCTTTAGATACCAAATTAGGAGATATAAATTTAAATAACTTAGATTTAGATAATTTAAAATGCTCTCTATCTATGGGTAAATCCCTTATAAATAATATTAATTGCAACTACTTTGAATATGATAATAGTATGGGTGATTTAAATGGAGATAAGATATATACTAAAGAAAGTGAAATTGAACTTTCTATGGGTTCAGCTAATATAAAAAACTTTAGGGGAAATTTAAAAGCTGAAAATAGCATGGGAGAAATAGATGTAGAATATGATGAATTTAATAATAATGTAGATTTAGAAGCATCTATGGGTTCTATAAGACTAACTCTTCCTAAAAAATCTGAGTTTTCACTTTCAGCAAAAACTAGTATGGGATCTGTTAGTTGCGATTTCCCTTTAAATACATCTATCCATAAAGGTTCTGAAATAGATGGAAATATTAATAATAGCAATAATAGAATTATTGCAAATAGTAGCATGGGTTCTATAGATATTAGAAGTAAGGATTGACTTTAAGGCTTAAATTAAGAATTTCAAACCATCTATTCACTTTTAAAACTACTGAAATATAAGCTTATATAAATTATTAAATGCTTAGGACTTAAGTCCTAAGCATTTAATATATGTCAGCTTTTGAATAAAATTTTTACTATCTATTCCATATAAACTATACTATATCAATCAATTAAATCAGTAGTAATGTTATTATTTCTAAAAAACTTTTTACTCTTTACTATAAATACTAAAGCTATAACCGCTACTATAATTGAAAATTCTTCAATTATAGCAATACTTTTTATTACTCCTGCTTGATGAAGTGCTGCTGGAAAATCTATTACTGCATGTATCAATATAGCTAGGAATAAGTAGATTTTTTTTCTTTCTTTTAAAGCATAAAGAACTATTAATGATAAGGCAATTTGAATTATTATTGCGCAAATTCTCTCAATCGAAGCTATTGCCCATATATAACTTGGTGAGCTTACCATTTGTATATATACTGTCTTTAATGCTTCTACTGGTGCTCCTTCCACTTGCAATAGTTTTTCAAAGCTTCCACTATTTATTTGAAATGCCATTATAATATTGTTAAAAAAAGTCATTCCTACTATTAACATTGCCTCTATGCCCCCATGACCAATGCCATAGGCAAGACCATCTTTCCACTTTCTATTATCTTTTAAAACAAACTTAAACATTAAATATCTGCTAAGCTCTTCAAATATCCCTGCCATAAGGCCACCATATAACATATAAAGCCAAGGGTTTTTAAAAAGTTCTGCAGTAGTTTTATTGTTTATTAAAACCATTTTATGAATTGGTGCTTCTAAAATTTGAGTAGCTATAAAAAAGCCTATAGCACCAATAAATACTACTTTTAAAGAAATTTTTTCTTTCTTATAAAAAAATATAACTAATAAAATAGGCAATATAGTACTTACTAAAAAAGTTAAAATCATAAAAAATATAGAATTATTACTTACCATAAAATCATCTCCCTAGCAAAGGTAAATTTGAGCCTTTATACATTTTTCGTAAATATTGTTTTATTATTTATTTCCTATGATGAATACATACATTTTTTATTAAAAGCTAAATTTAAATAATGCACACATATCTTTTTGTTATATACTATACCACATATAACAATTTTTTTAAAATAAAATTTACCAAGCTTTTCATAATAATAGTATAATTATATAATTTTATTCTTTTTTATCATCTAATTTTTAATAATATTTATATTAAAAAAACCATGGCTTATGCCATGATTTTTCGTTATAACTCCCAGAGTCTAAAAATTAATTCAAAAAGAATCACAAGTAGGACTCTCATTATGTTTGTTTATAATTTTCTTTTCTAAAAGCCTATCATGATCTTCTTGAGAAATATCATTTAAAGCTTTAAATTCATATCCTTGTTCTTTTAATGCTTTAATTACATATTTTAATGCAGCAGGAGTAGTTTTATTGCTATTTCCATCATGCATCAATATCATTAATGTAGATTTATCTAAATTTTTCTTATTCATTTCCATTGTAAAGTTTTTTATCAGTTTTTCTACAGGAATATTAACTCCTATAGCATCTTCTAAAGATACATTCCAATCTACATAATATAATCCTCTACTAACTAATTCACCTCTTATATCCTTTAATACCTCTTTATTAGGTATTCTAGTGCTTGACCCACCTGGCATTCTCATATACATAATAGGTTCTTCTTTAGTAATGTCATTTATAGCTACATAGCATTTTTCATAGTCTTGAAAATATGCTTCCTTGGAACTATAATTTTTATCCAAATGAGAATGGCTGTGTATGCAGATTCCATGTCCCTCATCTTGAACTTGTTTTAATATTTCAGGATTCTCCATAGCCATTTTACCAAGAACAAAAAAAGTACCTTTTATATTTTCTTCTTTTAAAACTTTTAATATTTCTAGTGTAACTTCACAAGGACCATCATCAAAAGTTAAATAAGCAACTTTCTTTTCATTTGATGTACTATCATCACCTTCTATTGATCCAAAAGCAGTAGTAGATATTGTCAATAGAAAAAAAGCTAAAATTAATGCTATAAATCCTTTTACATTCTTCATTTTTCTCACCTTCTGTTATATTTTCAATAACAATAGTATTCCTTAAAAATATTAAATTATCCTTACATAACCCATCTTGAAAAAATAATGGACATCCAATCAAGAAACTCAATATTTATTTACTCATATAGATTACATTAAAATCAATGCTATAATTTAATTAAAAGGTTATGGGATGAGGGAAGATTATGAGAAAAAGTTTAAAGCTGATTTATCTATTCTTAATATTCTTGTTTATATTTGTTATAAATTTAATAATTCCAATTAATAAAAATAGTACAAATCCATATACACAAAGATTATTCTTGATTTGTCTTACAACCACATTAATAATCACAATCTATATGATATTTAAAACAAAGAAACTTGAGAAAAAAGATATTTTTATAGGAATATTTTTTGGCATTATTGCTGGAGTTAAATCTCCATTCATGGGACTTATAACTGCTATTGCATATATAGGATTAAGATGTATGTTCAAATATAGTAGTATTGATGTTCCTATTTTTAAGGATAAAACCTTTAAAGGAATACTGGGCTCTATTATACTTGCTATTGTTTGTGGTGGAGTGCTAGGTATAATTAACTTATTCTTAGGAATATCTCAACATAAGCTATCACTTTCATTTTCTCATATGTATTTAATAACTGCTTTAAGAGCAGGAGTTTCTGATTAATTATTCTTTACCAATAATGAAAAACTACTAGATACACTTTAAAAATATATAATCAACTTAAAAACTTATAAAATAAAGCCTATATCTTAAATTACTAATTAAAACAAGATATAGGCTAAAATTACTTTTGAGCAAGTTCTCCTAACAACATAGCATTGTCATTTTTTAATTTCTTATTTTCTTCTTCCAAAGATTGTATTCTTCTTTTAAGAGATTCTATAACTCTATCTTTTAATGTTTCTATGAATGTCTGATTTTGAGATATTACCCTCATTTTATTGTTTTGTCTCTTTATAGCCTCATTAATAGGTCTTATAAGTTCATCAGCATAAGTGTATAAGAATGTTTTACTTGCTCCTGCCCTGCAACATATATCAGCCTTTGAGATGAAGTTATTAACAGGGTCATCCAGTAATTCTAACTCTTTTAAAACAGATAAAACTGTTTGTTTTTTAATCTAATTATCTCTGATGTATTAGGATTTTTATTACCCATTATTCCACCCCTTAACATAAAAGTGTTTTGAGTCTTCAAAAGTTTCACCCTTATTAATTATTTCTAAAGTAACAGTGTAAAACCTAACGATTTTATCAAACTCTTCTGCTTTTTCATCCAGTCTCATTTTTAGAGCATTATCTCTATGTATAATTTCACTTTCTATAGTGTCTTTAACAGTCTGTAAATGCCTTGGATATATCTTTTTCTTAACACAGGTTTTACAAGCCATATGATAGCAAGAAGGCATTTTATAAGGGTGTTTACAGTAGCCATCACCAAGCTCAAAAACTCGAATACGAAGTAAAACCTTATATAATATATAGAAGAACATATGTTGATGATTTTGTTGGGTATCAATGGAAAGAATGGAGTTCTGGATATTCTAAGCTCCATATATCTACTGTTACTTCTGCTAAAAGAGTATAAAAAAATAAGGAGCTATCTCAAAATAAAAATTTTGAGATAACTCCTTATTTTTTTATTTCTATATTTATAAATGTAGGCACATCGGAAATTTTTGAATAGATATTAATATTATTCAGATTTTTATCCTTAAAATAAATAACTTCGTTATCTTTCATAACACCTTTAATAATAAAATTATTTATCTCATTATTACCTTTTAAAAAATAAACGTTTTCATATACTTCATTATAATCTCCTTTATCTAATAATTTAAATGGAATATAATGATAAAATTTATCTTTTTCAAATACAAAATACTCTAATTCATCCATGCTTTAGTACTTGTCTCATATAAGTTCCATATATTGTATTTTCATATTTACTCAATTTATTTCGCATATTTATATTTAAAAAAATAGATAGAATTAAAAAAAGTAATAAAATAAGTATAGAAAAATGATTAATAATAAACATTTTAATTTTATAAATAATATTTTTCATATAATACCTTCTTTCTATTTAATATAAATATATTAAGTAATGAAAATTTTAATAACCATATACAGTCTCTAAATATTGACTATAGACACTATCAAAATAATCTTTTTCTCTAAAGATTGTCATATTATTAAATTTTACATATACAATATATTGACAATTAAGAACTGATAAAGAAAACATTCAAAAAAGATTCACTGATTTTAAATTTTTTTCGTGAAATTACCACAATTTAAATTTATTTAAAGAAACATATTATATAAATAATAAAGTAATATATTTACATTGTAAATATTAATATATAAAATTTATATATTAATTACATATATTAAATTAAGTAGGAGTCTATTATGCTAAAATATGAATTTGTTCAATCAAGACCTTTAAATACCAATCCATAAAATGCTTAGCGTGGGTAAAAAATCATTAATCTACCCACTTTTGCCTTTAACGGGGGTTTTGTCAGAAATGTTGGCGCTATCCCTACTATACTGACTTAATTTATTCTATAATTACTATATATTATTTGTATATAATTATATATATAAAAATAAGGTAAATTATATCTAATATAACTTACCTTACTCTTATTGCTTATATACTATTAATTTAAATCTAGCAGTTTTTCTATTTATTATTTAGAAATTTTCTTAAAATAATCTCCTCTTATAATCTTGTCAGAAAGCTCAATACTATTTTCAAGGTGTTCAACATCACTTTCTGTTACCTCTCCTTTAACTTTAAAATCAGAAAGTATTACACTATTTTTATTGGTATTTAATAAATTTTTCCCCATGGCATATTTATAGTTTTCTTTATTTACTCCCATTAAATAAGCCACTGTAGGAAGCGTATCTATTTGTCCTCCATAAGTAGAAATAGTTTCGCTCTTTAATCCCTTGCTATAAATTAATAGAGGTATTTTATTTTCATTATCTAACCACCATTGCTCCTTAGGTTCAATTTGATTAATTTTATCTTGAAAATACTTATGAACGCCAGTATGATCTCCATAAAGTACTACCACTGTATTATCAAGTATACCTTCCTCATCTAATTTTTGTATAAATTCTCCTATAGCACTATCAGTGTAATTAACTGATTGAAAATAATCTCCTAATTCATTTTTATCAAACTCCTCATCAAGATTAAGATTTCTATATTCTTTAGGAAGCTTGAAAGGAGTGTGACTAGTTAAAGTTACTGTAAAACCATAAAAAGGTTGTTTTTGTTCTTTTATAAAATTAATAGCTTGATTAAAATAAGATTTATCACTAATACCTAATCCTATTTTTTCACTGGTATCTAAATTTTCTGCTGAAACAAACTTATCAAATCCAATAGAGGCTAATGCCTTTTTATAATTCCAATAATCTCCACTATCTGGATGAATGGCAATAGAAGAATAGCCCAACCCCTCCATTAAATTTGGAAGTGAATGTGGATAAGTATTATTAGGATATCTAAAAAATGTTGAACCTTCTCTTACTGGATGAATTGATGTATTCATAATTAAATCACTATCTGAACTATTTCCATTCCATACCTGTTCATGAAAGTTATCAAAATACAGAGAATTACTTATCATTTTATTTATATTAGGCGTTATTTCTTGACCATTTATTTCTTTATTTATAACAAAATTTTCAAGAGATTCAACTTGAATAAACAATAAATTTTTTCCTTTAAACATATCTTTATATTTATTATCTATTATATTTTCATCATTATCTTTATACCAATTATCTATTTCTTGTAATTTTTCCTTTGAAAATTCATAAGGTTTTACATTTAGATAAAAATTGTATAAATCATATACATGATATCCTATAGGTCCTAAATAAAACATTTTATTATTTGGCATCATACTTTTACTAAAAGATTTTTCTCCACTAAAACTTTGGAAGTTTTTATTTATATTTAAGAAGTTTACAGATAAATATAAAATAGAAAGTATAGTCAATGTAAAAAATAACTTTTTACTTTTTCTTCTATTAGAATTTATTGTTTTTCTCTTTTTAAATAAGAAAATAACTACAAATATATCTATTAAAAATAAAATGTCTATTGGTCTAAATATAGCTAAAATAGAACTTCCTAAATTTTCTGTATTAGATCCCATTTGAAGTACAAATAAATTAAAATAACTTGAAAAACTTCTATAAAAACATAAATCTGTTATCATGATAATTGATATTAATGTATTCAAAATAAATAGTATCTTAAATTGTGTTTTCTTATTAAACAACAAACTTATTGATAAAAGTAATATTATACTACTTAAATAGATTGGAATTACTGGTAGATTAGTTATCACTCTATTTAAATTAATAGAAGATGCTCCTACTGAATCTATTACTGCCATGAAAAGAATTGTTTTTATCAAAAGAATTGAGACAGTAAAAAAATAATATTTATAATCAATAAATACATCTGATATTCTTTGAGGAATTTTTTCTTTTATCTTCGGTTGTTGTAAATTTATATCATTCATAATTTCCTCCTCATTAAGTCTTATATTGAATTGTATATGAATCTTTAAACTCTATTTTAATCCTATGCTAAAATGTTCTTTCTTTAGTTTTAAATTTATAATTGATTTTTTTAACTAGCAAAGAAATTGCTAGTTAAAAAAATCCATTAAAAAGTTAATTCTTTATTATTAATTTAAAATTCATTACTAAGTTTTAAATTGCTTAAAAAATCTTCCTCTTAATTTTCCTTTCTAATATCAACATAGTCATCTCTACATATACTAGCTTCTTCAAAGGTTGCCATGTGTTTCATGGTATATAGTGCTGCATCAATTATATTAAAAGCTAATGGACATCCTGAGCCTTCACCTAATCGCATTTTTAAATTTAATATAGGTTCTAAATTTAATTCCTTCATCATATATAAAGCTCCTGGTTCAGCAGATAAATGAGAGGGAAACATAAATTCTCTAGCATGTGGATTTAATCTTTGTGCACAAAGTGCTGCTGCAGAGGCAATAAATCCATCTATAACTATAGGCACTCTATTTTTAGCTGCCCCAATAAAACATCCACAAAGTCCTGCAATATCATATCCTCCTACTTTGCTTAACACATCTACTACATCATTACTGGAAGGCTTGTTTACCTCAATAGCTTTTTTAATAACTTCTATTTTATGATTTAGCTGTTCATCTGTAAGTCCAGAACCTTTTCCAGTAACTTTGTCCACATCAATCCCGGATAACACACTTAATACCGCTGCACTTGTTGTAGTATTTCCTATTCCCATTTCTCCAGTACCTAAAATATTATAACCTTGACTTACTAGTTCATCTACAACTTCAATTCCTGTTTCTATAGCTTTTATTGCTTGTTCTCTAGTCATTGCAGGTTCCTTAGTCATATTTTTTGTACCATAAGAAATTTTTTTATTTATTATTTTATCACTTTTTATATCAGAGTTTATTCCAATATCTACTATAGTTAAATCAGTGTTAGTAAAATCCGAAAGTACACATACTCCTGTAATGCCTTTAGTAAAATTGTAAGTCACTGTTTCTGTTACTTTTTGAGGACAAGTACTTACACCCTCTTCTACTACACCATTATCAGCACACATTATAATAATATTTCTCTTAGATACCTCATTATAGATATCACCTGTTATTCCAGCGATTTTTGATACTATATCTTCTAATATTCCTAAACTACCTATAGGCTTGGACAATGAATCTAATCTTACCCAAGCTTTCTCCTCCACTTCTTTATATGAAGGTTTTATACTTTCTAAAGCATTGTTTAATATATCCATGGAAGCTTCTCCCCTTATCAAATAGAATAAACAGATGACAAATATATCATCTGTTACTTAAACTAATATAAGTTTATGCCATAAATATAATAAAATCAATAAAACTTAATAAATCTTAAGCGTACATTAATGTATTTCTAATACTATATTTTAAAATCTGTTGGATCATATTCTTTAGCTTTAGGCTCACCAAACACTGCTCTAGCACTCTCTGCTTGAGGATCATGCTTTATATTTTTCTTTTTAAATTTTCCGTCTTGCATTTTATTATTTTTGGTGTTTCTCATCTTACTACTCATTCTAACCACTCCTTTCTCAATTTTAGCTTCTCCCATAAAATATTTAAATATTCTTTAAAAATATTTTATAAAATTTGAATTTTATTATAAAAATATGTTTAAAAGCTTACAATTTATAATTCTCTTATGCTATTATAAATTCAGACATCTTCAGAAAATAACTTAGTATTTTATAAATAAAAATTTGGAGGTTATAATGATTGAAATAAAAAATTTAAATAAAAGCTACAGTGACTCTACTAAAGCATTAGATGATCTTAATATAACTGTTAAAGATGGAGAAATATTTGGTTTTCTAGGCCCTAACGGAGCTGGGAAAACTACTACTATTAAAATGATTACTGGAATCATAACTCAAGATAGTGGAGAAATTTTGTTAAATAATATTAATACCTTAAAAAATTCTATTGAAGCTAAAAAGCAATTTGCCTTTGTTCCTGATAGTCCTGACATGTTTTTAAGACTTAAAGGTATCGAATACATTAATTTTATGGCAGATATTTATGAAGTTCCTAAAGAAGTAAGAGTAGAGAGAATTAAAACTCTCTCAGATAAGCTTGGAATTGAAAATGCATTAAATAATAAGATTCAAAGTTACTCACATGGAATGAGACAAAAAATAGTTATAATAGGTGCACTAATTCATGATCCAGATATTTGGATATTAGATGAACCTCTTACTGGATTAGATCCTAAATCTTCCTATCTATTAAAAGAAATGATGAAAGATCATGCCAGTAGTGGCAAAACTGTATTCTTTTCTACTCACGTATTGGAAGTTGCAGAAAAACTTTGTGATAGGGTTGCTATAATTAACAGAGGAAAATTATTATTTTGCGGGACCTTAGATGAAATGAAAGAACACTTTAAAGAAAATACTTCTCTTGAAAATATGTTCTTGGAGATGATTGAAAATGAATAAAATTTACACTTTAACAAAAGTTTTAATTAAAAATGGTAATCAAAATTATGACTCATCTAAAAAAAGGAATAAATTTGATTCCAAATTAATAGCTTTTTTATTACTTTCATTAATCCTCTGCATTCCTATTGGATACTTTGCCTCTTCTTTATATCAAATGTTAGAAACGATGAATAAAGAGTATTTATTGATAAGTTTTTCTTTATCCTTTGTAAATATTTCTATAATATTATTTAGCTTTACTCAAATAATTACAACCTTTTATTATTCTAATGATATAGATAAACTTTTACCCTTACCTCTTAAACCTAATGAGATATTATGTTCTAAATTTGTGTCAGTATTAATTTACCAATATTCTTTTTGTTTAATATTATTTTTGCCTTTTTATGTTGTTTATGGCATTAGAGCTTCCATGGGATTAGCTTATTATATATATGGAGTAATAATTTTTACTTTTACACCAATAATACCTCTTGTAATTTCTTCAATTATTATTATGGTCATTATGAGTTTCACTAACCTCAGTAAGCATAAAGATAGATTTAAAACTATAAGTGGAATTATAGCTATTTTATTTTTCTTTTTAATTAATATAGGTACTCAAATTTACAGTAGAGTAAGTAATAGTACTGAAAATATATCAAATATAATTAAAAACGATAATAATTCTATTTTAAATATTCTTTATAAAGTAATGTTCCAAATTGAAATAGTAACCAATTCTATTATTAACAGTGGTAATGCAAAAGGATTTCTAAACATATTGTTATTTATAGGCTCTAGTATTGCTTTCTTTTTGATTTTTATGTTTCTTGCTAATAGACTTTATTTAAAGGGGATAGTTGGTGGATCCGAAAGCTTCTCAAAAGAGAAAAAACTTACTTTACAGAACTATAATAAAGCTTTAAGGAAAAACTCTCCTATAAAAAGTTATGTAATAAAAGAACTTAAAATTATTTTTAGAACTCCTGCCTATGTTACTAATTGTGTTGTTTATACTCTTCTATTTCCTTTGCTTTTTATAGTTCCTTTAATGATAGATAATAATATATCTCAACTTATAAGTGAAGCTAAGGTAATGATGTCTAACACAAATGATATTGGAATTATTTTAGGCAGTATAACTCTACTGTTTTTGCTTCAAGGTGGAAGTAATATAGCTGCAACATCATCAATTTCAAGAGAAGGTGAAAACATTATAGTTGCAAAATACATTCCTATAAGCTACAAACTACAAATCTTATCTAAGGTTATAAGTTCTGTAATCATAAATGGGTTAAGTATATTAGCTATTTTAATCTTTTTTATAATACTCTTAACTCCACCTCCTGTAATTATTGTATTAAGTATTATAATTGCTATATTAATATTGTTTTATGGTTCAATGCTAGGAGTTTATATTAATTTAAAAAATCCTAATTTATTTTGGGATGATGAAAGCAAAGTTGTAAGTAAGAACAGAAGTTTAACTATGTTAAATTTTATAAATCTTATATTTTTAGTAGCCTATGCTATATTTGTGTTTCTTGTTAATCCATCTTTATTATTATGGACTATAGTGACTCTAGGAATTTTTATCATATTAAATATAATACTTTATAAAAAATTGTGTAATAAAGGGGTTAAAAGATTTAGTAAGCTATTAAATAATTAAAATATAGTATGTTTGTAATGTATACTGGAATATATATTAACTTTTCAAGTAATATGTGTATATATAACCTATTAACATATAAATTCTTTAATGAATTTTAAAAACTAGCAAATTCATTGCTAGTTTTTAAAAATATGTTATTGTAATTCTTTTAAAAAAGAAATCAATTCTAACCTATTTATATATTTTTAATCTGCCAATCAATTGGATTTTTATTTAAGCTTTTTAATATATCATTAGCTTTCATAAAATGATTACATCCAAAAAATCCTCTACTAGCAGATAATGGACTTGGATGGGCTGCCTTCAATATAAAATGATTCTTATTTGTTATAAGCTTAACTTTTTCTTTTGCATTATTTCCCCAAAGAATAAATATCACTGGATCCTCTCTATCATTTAAGATTGAGATTACTCTATCTGTAAATATCTCCCATCCCTTATTTCTATGAGAGTTTGCTTCTCCTGCTCTAACAGTAAGTACTGCATTAAGTAATAATATTCCTTGTTCCGCCCAATTAACTAAATATCCGTTATTAGGAATATAACACCCTAAGGTATTATGAAGCTCTTTATACATATTCAGTAATGAAGGTGGTGTTTGTACCTCTGGCTTTACTGAAAATGCTAATCCATAAGCTTGGTTAGGTCCATGGTAAGGATCCTGACCTAATATAACTATTTTTGTATCCTTATATGAAGTTAACTTTAAAGCGTTAAATATATTGTGCTTATCTGGATAAATAGTTTTAGTCTTATACTCTTCAATTAAAAATTGCCTAAGTTTTTTATAATAGTCTTTCTCAAACTCATCTTTTAATAGTTCATCCCAATCATTATTTAAAACAACCATATTTATCTCCTTTTTAATTATTATAATTTTAAGTTTTATACTATTTTTATTATAAGCTTATCTTTTTAATGTATCTTAAGTCCTAAATCTATATTGAACACTCTCTTTCTTAAATATACTCTATTTTTATCTGGTAAATATATGCTATACATTATTATAACAAAAAATAAAAGTTTATAGCTTATAATGAATGTGTATACTAGTTATAAATATTATAGTTCACTCTTGCTTTCTTATGTTTACCTGCTAAAATCACAATTGGGTTGACAATTATGATAAATATACTAATTTAAAAATAAAAAATTTAGGTATTATATTTTTATAACATTTTTTGTCTTTAAAAGACTTTTTATTCCATTAATCTTTGGTATAATAATTATGAGGTGATTACATGTGCATTGAAAATTTAAAATATAGTATTAAAAATTCCAACAACATAGTATTTTTTGGTGGTGCAGGGGTGTCTACTGAATCTTCTATCCCTGATTTTAGATCTGCTGAAGGATTATATAATTCTTCTAATAATAAGAAATATAATCCTGAAGAAATATTAAGCCACAGTTTTTTCATAAGATATCCAGAAGATTTCTTTAGATTTTACAAAGAAAAAATGTTATATCCTAATGCTTCTCCTAATAGTTGTCATTATGCTCTATCAAAACTTGAAAAAATAGGTAAACTAAAAGCGGTTATAACTCAAAATATAGATGGATTGCATCAACTTGCAGGAAGTAGAAATGTTTTCGAACTTCATGGATCTGTTCATAAAAATTTCTGTATAAAATGTAATAAAAATTTTAGTTTAAATTATGTTTTAGATAGTGATACATTAGTACCTTATTGTGATAATTGCGGTGGCATTGTAAGACCAAATGTTGTATTGTATGAAGAATCTCTAGACCAACAAATTTTAACTGACTCTATAGAAGCTATTGCAAATGCGGATACTTTAATTGTAGGCGGTACATCTTTAGTTGTTTATCCAGCTGCTGGTCTTATAAGATATTTTAATGGGAAAAATTTAGTATTGATAAATAAATCCTCTACTCCTTATGACAATTATGCTCACTTAGTTATAAATGAAAGTATAGGAAAGGCATTAAACTTTATAAATGAAGAATAGGTTAGTCAACTGACTATTGACAATTAAAAATTAAATTAATTCTATTCAAATTAATTTTTTTAATACACTCTTAATTACTTTATAATAAAAATATCTAAGTAGCTTTTTCAAAAAACAAGTTAAAACTTCTCCACGAAGGGAGAAGTTTCTATAATTGTTATTTCTTAATTATTCATTATTAAAGTTTTAGTTCTCTTATAATTTTAACTGTATCCTTATATCCAAGCTCCATTCTTTTTAGGGCATTCTCTAATGAGAAGTCTAAAGTTCCATTAAAAAAATCTCCAATAGGTTCACTAGGTATAATTTCAATAATTTCTAGACCTGGAAAAGGTTCTTTATCTATTATATAACCTTTTTTTAAATGAACTGCTATTATTTTTTTATATCCTGCTTCATACAAAGGTAGTATTGGTATATTTTCTACAATCCCCCCATCAACATACTCAATATCATCAATAATTTCTGTACCAAAAACTAGTGGAAGGGCTGAAGTTGCTAATAAAATTGTTTTAACTTTTTCTTTTTCACAGTTATTTAATTTAAAATATTCTGTGTTCATATTGCTTCTATAACAAAGTATTTTAGGTTTATTTAAAGGAGCTTTGCAACAAGAAGCAAAACATTCTATATCCGTATGAGACAATCTCTCTAAATCTACTAAATTATCTAAAATATTTATTATCCCTTCTTTAGAGAATATACCATTAACCTCCATATTTTCAATTCGTTTCTTTAAACTTACACTTCTTTTTCTTTCTCTAAACTTTATATAGCTCTCCTTTAAACATCTTAAATAATAAATATATTTTTTTTCTTTTAAATAACTTTTTTCACCATTAGTATTTTTCATTTTTTTATCATCATAGTTTTCTTTAATAGTTTCTATGATATTTTCTTTTTTATTTTCTTTTCCGAATGCCTTTTCTGGTGATATAGAAGTCCATAGATTTAAGGCTAAGTCATATTCACCTAAAGCAAATAATACCCCATTTAATGCTCCTATAGATGCTCCTGCCACAGCACCTATAGAATCCTCTATCCCATAATCCTTAAGTGCTCTCCATACTCCTATTTCATAAGCGCCTTTTCCTCCACCACCAGCTAGAGCAAGCCCCATTCTCTCCTTCATAAACTCACTCCTTTAATTAAGTTATAACTATACATATACAATAAATATTTTGCTCTTGAAAATAAACTATATTAAATCAATTGTTCCCATTTTTTTATTAGTTCTTCTAAACTATTTTCTATAAATAATTTTTCCTCATATAAAGTATTTAAACTTTCATAATCTATAGAGTTGGATACCATCTCTTTCTCAATATTTTTTAATCTTATCTCTAGACATGATATTTCCTCTTCTAAATCTTCCACTTTTTTTTCTTTATTTTTTAACCTTTTATCTTCATTAACACTTTTATAACTTTTTTTACTAATAGTTTTTTCATTTATGGTTTTTACTTTATTTTTCTCCTCATTTTTCTTTTCTTTATAATAATCATAGTTACCTATATATAAATTTAATTTACCACTATTTAATTCAACTATACCATGACATAGTTGATTTATAAAATATCTGTCATGAGATACAAAGAAGATACTACCTTCAAATTCTTTTAAGCACTCTTCTAATACTTCTCTTGAGTCAATATCTAAATGGTTAGTAGGCTCATCTAATATTAGTAAATTAATCTCATTATACATAAGCTTGCATAAACATAATCTACTTCTTTCTCCACCAGAAAGGTTTTTGACTTTTTTAAAAACTTCTTCACCAAAAAACATATATTTTGCAACATACTCCCTTGCCTTACCTTCTGTTATTGAAATGTCTTCTCTAAAACACTCTAAAACAGTATTATCCTCATTGTTAAACTTAATCTTTTGAGGTAAATAGCCTAACTTCACTGAAGCCCCTAACTCTGCCATACCACTATCTCCACAATATTCTTTTTCATTAAAGCTTTCATCAAAATTATTTAAAAGTATTTTTAAAAGTGTTGATTTTCCTGTACCATTGTCTCCAATAAGAGCTATTTTTTCTCCATAAGTTAAAAGAAAATTAGCTTTATCTAGTAAAATCTTATCATTGAATCTTTTACTCAGCTCTTTAATTTTTATTACTTCTTTACCAGAACGATTTTTTACCTCTAGTGATAATTTTATATTTTCTTTCTCTATTTTGGGTTTTTGAAATTTTTCCATTTTTTCTAACCGTTTTTCCATACTTGCTGCTCTTTTGAAAAATTTAACATTATCAGCTCTTTTTCCCCATTCCCTTAAATCCTTTATGGTTTTTTCCATAGATTTTATCTTCTTTTGTTGATTTTCATAAGCTTGTAACATTCTAAGAATATTATCTTCTTTTTCTTTAACATATGAAGAATAGTTTCCCATATAAACTGTAGATACCATATCTTCAATTTCTACAATTTTATTAACAACCCTGTCTAAGAAATATCTATCATGAGAAACAATAATTGATACTCCTTTATAATCTTTTAAATAATCCTCAAGCCACTCTATAGATTTTAAATCTAAATGATTAGAAGGTTCATCTAAGAGCAAAATCTCTGGTGACTCTAGTAATATCTTACCCAATATTACAGTAGTTTTTTCTCCACCACTTAAACTATTGAATATTCTATTTTTAAAACTCTCAGTAATTTTTAAGCCATTACAAATCTTACTTAGTTTTTCTTCTATATCATATCCTCCTAAAATTTCAAAAGATTTCTGTAGATCCTCATATTTATATAAAACTTTTTCCAAATCTTTTCCTTGAAGTATGGACATTTTATTTTCTAGTATCTTCATCTCTCTTGCAATCTCATTAGCTTCATTAAAAGCTAAATCAAGTACATCTATTACCCTAAAATCATCATTATACTGAGGAAGTTGATCTAAATATCCTATGGTTGCATCTTTTCTTACAGTTACCATACCTCCATCATTACTTTCTATTCCACCAATTATTTTTAAAAGTGTACTTTTACCACAACCATTTCTTCCTATTAATCCTATTCTTTCTCCGCTATGAACCTCAAAACTTATATCCTCTAAAACCATTGTAGCTCCATAGTATTTTGAAACTTTATTTAAAGCTAACTCTATCATATTAATCCCTCCATATATTTCTCTAATATTAATTTTTTATAAAATAAAATAAGCCTAATAATATCCATAAAACTTTCGCTCATACTTATGGACATATTGGCTTACAAGAATAGCTATTCTTTTTTAAATATTAAAAGCTCTATGGAAAACCCATAGAGCTCAAAAAATACTTTTCCTTATAAAAAAGCTACAGATATACTCATGGATTTACACTTATATTAGCAATATACTTAAAAAAGGACAGACTACTCCCGTAAAAATCGATATTTCCATTTTTTGCAACGGAACTACTATATTTTTGATTTTTGTCTGTCATATTGCTAATATTAAATTCCATTTTCTACCCTCCTTTTCTTAATTATTTATATATTTTGTAATTAAAAGATTACACTATTTATATTCTAATTTATTTACATATATATTTCAACAATTTTTAATATTTATTTTATTTCTATCCTTCTTTTTTCTACTTTACTATCATTTAGTTTAGGAATAATTATGTTTAATACTCCATTATCAAACTTTGCATCAATATTATCTTCGTCAATATTATCTACATAAAAGCTTCTTTTAAATGTACCATAACTTCTCTCTTTTCTTACATAATTATCTTTTTTATCCTCAACTAGATTTTCTCTTTTAGCACTAATAGTTAAATAACCATTATTATAATCTAGATATATATCTTCTTTTTTTATTCCTGGCAAATCAGCTTCAATTATATAAGATTTTTCATCTTCTTTTAAATCTACTGAAAAACTATTATAATTTATTCTTTCTAAGAAATCTTCATCAAAAAATTGATTCATTAACTGATTAAAAATATCCCCTCTTTTACTTATAGAATTATGTCTTTTCCATGGCATTATTTCAAACATATAAAAACCTCCTCAATTTTTTTATATTATTTGTATAACACCTAATTTTATTCAAAAGATTAAAACTAAAGACAGTAATGATTATTCTCACTACTGTCTTTCATATTTTAATTAAACATCCTTATTTTCCAACATTTTATTTATCCTAATTAAAATTTTATATTTTATAAGATTTCTAAACAATCCACGGCCATACCTCTTTAGAAATCAATTTTTTCTAGCAAAATTACCTAATTTAGTATAAGTTTTCACTTTATTTTTCCATTAGCAAATATACTTAAGTTAGCTAATCTCTCAATATTTACTCCTAATCTCTCCATAATTTTCTGTTAAATGATGATGTTATTTTAAATGATTTATTGGAAAATTATCTCTATAGTCTTTTACTTTTAGATTATGAATTTTCTAAATTTTTATTTTATACATTTCCTTATGTCAAATATGTCCTCTTTTTTTTCTGAAGTTATAATTAATTTATCCCCTGCTTCCAACACAGTAGAACCATTAGGTGTAACATATTTTCCATTACGATTAATTGTAATAATTAAAGAAGTTTTAGGAAATTGAATATCAACAATAGGTTTATTTATAACTTTAGAATCTTTATTAATTTTAAGTTCAAATAGCTGATTCTTAAAACTATCATACCTATCTACAAACTTATCATTATCTAGTTTTCCCATATCTTCTTCAGCTAGATCCAAAAGCTTTGCTACTTTAGGCAAAAAAGTGCCTTGAATTAAAACAGAAGTAACAGATATAAAGAATACTATATTAAATATCATAGGTGCAATATCTATACCTGCTAACAATGGGTAAATTGAAAAAACTATAGGTGCAGCTCCTCTTAACCCAACCCATGATATTAAAAGTTTTTCTTTAAATGTAAAATCAAAAAATGATAGTATTATAAACACACATAGTGGTCTTGCAACTAAAACCATAAATATTGATATCATAAGTCCTGTACCACTAATAGATGTAAGTTGTTTAGGAAATACTAATAGTCCTAGGGTTATAAATAAAATTATCTGCATAAGCCAAGATTGACCATCAAAAAATTTCATTACAGTTTTTTTGTGTATAAAACTACTGTTTCCTAGTATTAATCCTGAAATGTATATAGCTAAAAATCCATTTCCACCAATTAAATCTGTAATTGAAAAAGTAAATATAGCCATAGCTATAGTTAACACTGGATATAACCCATCAATGTCTAACTTAATCTTATTGATTATAAATACCATAAGCTTGCCAAAAAAAACTCCTAGTAATGAACCAATAACCATTTGCATAAAAAATAATGCAATAAAGTTAGCTATACCCATATCACCTTCTGTTAAAAGGCCAAGAATTGATACAGTCAACATATAGGCCATAGGGTCATTGCTACCACTTTCTAGTTCCAATAATGGTGCCAAATTCCCTTTAAGTTTTAAACTTTGTGAACGAAGTATGGAAAATACCGCTGCGGCATCAGTAGAGGAAACAATTGAACCTAATAACATTCCTTCTAAAAAACTTAAATCTGTTATAATGTAAACAAAGCATCCTACTGTTATAGCAGTAATTAAAACTCCACATGTGGATAAAAATACTCCCTGCTTAAATACTGGTTTTATAACATCGTATTTTGTATCTAATCCACCAGAGAATAAAATGAAGCTTAATGCAACAGTTCCTATAAATTGTGCTATTTTGGGATCATAAAAATAAATTTTCCCTATACCATCAGAACCTGCTAACATACCAACAACCAAAAATAATATTAAAGTTGGTATTCCAATTTTATATAATATCTTACTAGCAAAAATACTAACAAAAAGTAGTATAGAGCTTATAAGTAAAATATTTTCTACTGTTAGCATATTTTTCACCCCCAAAAGTTTTAAGATTTTATTGTATAAAGCCGTTAATTTCCTTATTTAAATCTTTACACTTTAAATAAGTCTTAAATTTCTTTATGGAGTAATGTATATAGGAGCTCATGTTGTTATTATAACATAGTTCGCATAAAAACTTCTATAATTTAGATTAAATTTTTCTATAAAATCAAATCTGAAAAATAGTCAATTAGTATATTATATATGAATCTATTAAAATTTTTATGTATTTTTCTTTGTTAATCACAGGCTACATTTATTTATCTTTATTTTTCTTTTTTATAACAGGTAAATATTTCATTAAAAATAAAATAAGCCCATAATAGGCTTATTTTAAATAGCAATTTCACTTTCATTTTCTATATCTTTTATAACATTGTTAATCCATTTGTTTGAAATAAATCTTTTAACTAATACCACTACTTTTAAAGTTTCCTCAATAGCAGTCATTAGTGCAACTATATAAACAGGAAGTTTAAATATAAAGGCAGCGACAAAAGCTAATGGTATTCCTATAAACCATAGTGTGATACCCTGCACCATAGCACCAAACTTTGCATCTCCTCCTCCTCTAAGTACACCTACAATAAGCATAACATTATATACTTTTGCAGTCATAACTACGGCATAGATATACAAAATTAGTAATGCATCATTTAATACAGCCTGTGAAACATTAAATAGTGATAATACCATTGGAGCACTTAAAGCAAGAATAAAGGATAACGCTAGTCCAACCAATGCAGATACTGTACATAGTCTTCTTGCATAAAGTTTACCTCTTTCTTCACGTCCTGAACCAATCTCTTTTCCTACAATAACTACTGAAGCATTAGCTAATCCAAAAGTAATTATCATAAATAAATTTTGAACAGTTGTACAAATTTGTATTGCTGCGGAAGCTTGAGTACCTATTCTTCCGTAGATTATTGCATAAGTTACATTTCCAAATCCCCAACAAGCTTCATTAAGCATAACAGGTATTATAGTTGCATAAACACTCTTAACTAAATCTTTAGTTATACTAAAGATTTCTTTAAATTTAACTGCTAATATTCCCTTAGTAAAATATATAGGAGCTACTAATATAATTGATTCTACTATTCTTGCAATTAGGGTAGCAAGTGCAGCGCCCTTTACTCCCATAGCCCCAAATCCAAATTTACCAAATATAAATACATAGTTTAATATTCCATTACAAATTAATCCTGCTAAACTAGCCACCATAGGAAGTACTGTATTTTCAATGCTTCTAGAAGCTGCTGCAAAGTTAAAGCTAATAGCCGTAAATACATAACTTAAACATACTATAATTAAGTATTCACTTCCTAGTCTTATAACTTCTATATCTTTATTAAATATTCCTATAATTGATTTTGGTATTAATAATGCTATAATGGTAAATAATGCAGTTATTACCATACCACTTATAAGTCCAATACCTAATACTTTTCTTATGTTTTCCTTGTCTTTTTTACCCCAAAGTTGAGATATAAATACGGAACACCCAGAACTTATACCCATAATAAATATACTAAATAAAAAATAATACTGATTTGCTATACCTACTGATGCTAATTCAGTTTCTCCAACCATACCAATCATAACTGTATCTAACATATTTAATGAAGATGCTATTAACTGTTGTAATACAATAGGCATGGACAATAGAAATAAGCTCTTATAGAATTTTTTGTCGTTAAAAAGTTCTTTAAAGTTTATCTTTAAACTCAATTTTATTTCTCCTTTCTCTATGTTTTTAGATAAAAAAAACACTTTGAAGATTTTCAAAGTGTTTAACTTCAGCACTTGTATATCTTTTTTTGTAAAAGATATATAAAGCAGATTATTGAATTTCATATATTTTTTTAAATTCCTATAGAATTATATAAAATTTTTTCTTCTATGTCAATAACTATTAAAAGTTATATATAAATTATTGTGATAATAACCTCTTCTCACCAGTTATTTCTTGAATGGACTTTATATTTTGAGTTACTTCTAATGTCCCTATATATTCATCCTTTTCATTTTTGATTGCAAAATATCTTATATATACATATAATTCTCCCATTTTAATCCAAAATTCTTCACTATGCTTCTTTCCAGATTTAAAATCTTTAAGCATTTGTTCTACAATATGAACACTTGCAGGTGGATGACAATTTTGAACAGTTCTTCCAATTACAGATTTAGTTCTTGCAAATATCCTCTCTTGGCTCTGAGAAAAATATTTTACTACATCATCTTTATCAATAAAAGTAATATCCACTGGTAAATGATTAAATATAGCTGATAATTCCTCTATATTCAAAATTCCTGTATCTAATTTAATATACTCTTTTTCAAATCTATTATCTTCTTTTGCATATTTCATAGCCATTCGCTGAGGTTTCCACTTTTCTACTACATCTATTAAGCAATATCCTATTTCATCACTATCTTCCATTATTTCAACCCATTCATCTTCTGTTAAAGTTTCTAATAATAACGGAAATAATATATTTTCTTCCTTAAAGATCATATCTAAAATTTTTGTTGTAATGATATTAATTTTTTCTTCCAGCACTTCTATATCACCATTAAAATTAATTAAAATATCTTTTATATCTTTTATATCTCTTCTTATTTCATCATCTACAGCCCACATAACTTTAGGTGGAGCTTTAATTTTATATTTTTCCATATAAGGAAATAATATATTTTCTTTTCTACTATAGTGTTTGTCTATATCCCATAGTAAATTAAATTCTTCTAATAGCTTTAGTAAATTTTCATTGGTATTTTCCTTTTTATATAATACTAAAGCTTGTAATATATTTTTATTTAAGAGGTTTTCTATTGCTAGGTTCTCCATTTTTAAAGTATAGATAGGATGTCCTTTACTATTTTCAGTTCTTTCATCTCTATGAATTTCCTCAATTGAACCTTTAAATACTTCAGCATGAACATCACATAATCTCTGAATCTCTTCTACTTCCATTCCTTCCTTTATTAAGGCTGCTTCCATTTCAGATATTTCATTTACAGAGACATTTTTTATAAGAGTTTCAAATTCCTCTTTGACTTCTTCTACACTTTTTCCATTATGCAAATCTTTTATTATTTTCTTTAACCTTTCCTCTCTCTTATTTTTATTTATTTTTTTTATTTTCTCTATTATTTATAAGCTCACTCATATGCTCTACCTCCTTTTCTATTAAACTATATAATAACCTTCTTTTATTAGTTTTTCTTTAACTTCACTTATGTCATAACCTTTTATTTTCGCACCTTTAGGAATGGTCATAACTCGTCCAACTGTATTTAGCATTTTATCATTAGCTATATTTTCAAATCCTATACTTTTTAACCTTTCTTTAAGCCTAGAATTTTCCTTGCATAGCTCATAAATAGTTTTATTCATATCTAATATATTCTTCATACTTCACCTTCTTTTTAAGAATATATCTTAATTTATTAATTCAAGTATAAGAAAGATCTCTCTAATAAACTGTGATTTAAATCAAAATTTAAAAATAGAGTAAATGTAAAAAAATTTTCTACTAAATTTTGATACAATATTTCAAATATCTTATTTATAATAAGTAAAAACAATTTAAGCTTTACACAATTTTAATACAACAAAGTAAACCTATTAATTTTTGGGAATATATGTAATAATATTCCATAGCATATTATCTTTAATAGAATAAATGCTTATAAATACAGCATTTATTTATTGTTCATCTTTTATTCTCAATCTGCGCAATATTTTACATAATATTTACAATAATGGTGATATAATAAAACATATTTGATACTAAAAGGTGATGTAATGTGAATGATGTAAATTTAATGTTAAACAATGAAGACTTATCAGAGATGCTAAATGCCTTAGAAAATTTAAATGAAGTAGGTGATTATGAATATATCTTTAAAAAAAATGCTGTAAAATTCTCAGAAGAACTTAGTAAGGTAGTTGGTTGTAATCAAAAAAAGCTCATGTTAACTGCACTAGAAATTTTATATGAATATATTCATCCTAGTGACTTAATTTATTTATATTACAAAAGTAAAAAACTTAAAAAAAATAAAAGTTATAACTCAAAATACAAATTATCAGAAATAATTGAAGATGATATATACATATATAGTAAAGATACATACGGTAAAAATAATATTCTTTTAAAAGAAGCCTTAGAGTATAGTAATCTTAAAACAGAATTTTTATCAAATATGTCTCACGAACTTAGAACACCCTTAAATAGTATATTTAGTTCTATTCAACTCTTTAAGGTATATCTTGATAATGAAGATAATTTAAAAAGTAAAGAAAAACTATATAATTATGTTAATATAATGAAACAAAACTGCTATAGACTGTTAAGATTGATCAACAATCTCATCGATTCCACAAAAATTGATGCTGGGTTTTTATCTTTAAATATGCATGATCAAGACATAATTTGCATAATAATAAACATCTGTAATTCTATTAAAAATTATATAGAAAGTAAAGATTTAATCTTTACCTATCATAGTACAATTACTAGTAAAATAATGAGCTGTGATGCTGAAAAAATAGAGCAAATAATTTTAAATTTATTATCTAATGCTGCAAAGTTCTCAAAGCCTCATAGTAAAATTCAGCTGAACATCTCTGAAAATAATGGTAACCTAATCATTTCGGTAAAGGATAATGGTATAGGAATCCCTAAAGAAAAACAAAGGATAATCTTTAATAGGTTTAGACAAGTACAGCCTCTTATGAACAGAAATCATGAAGGTAGTGGTATAGGCCTTTCCATTGTGAAATCTCTGGTAGAAATGCATAATGGTGAAATCTCTGTTATAAGTGAAGAAAATGTAGGAAGTGAATTTATAGTGGAAATTCCTATATTACAAAATAAAAATTGTAATTATAGTGAAAATAAACAAATAAATTTTAACCCTATAGAAAAGATATATATGGAATTTTCCGATATATATAATTAATAAAGCATTTTGATTAATGAATTACCTTTATAATTGAATCAAAAAAACCTTCTTGTAAATGGTGTATAGTAACTCCATTTACAAGAAGGTTTTTTTGATCTTTTAATATGATACCTAAATTTAAGCAATAAAATTTTAAAATTAATAACTTTTGCACTCTTCTTTATTTAGCCTTACTAATAATTTATAAATATGTTCTCCTAATAGCATCATTGCCAGATAATTTCCTACCATATGGATTATATCATAAGGTATTCCTCTTATCCAATAAGCAACAGCAAAACTAAGATCATTTAATATTATATAAGGAAGGGCAAAAAGCATACCAAAGATTAAGCCGAAAACTCCTGAAAATATAGACCAAAGTAAAAAGTTTTCTTTATTTATCCTTGTAAATAATAATGTCAGTATAACTAATAATGGCCAAACAAAAACATAGCTAAACCACCATAATCCAATTCCGTAGATTAGCCCTTCTATAAGAATAAATAATAGTGCTATAATTATAGCTTTTTTCCTAAATACAAGTGTATAAACAATTAAAAGCATTGATACAAGTTCTACATTCGGTAAAAAGCTTAAAAACATTTTTGATACTGTGATTATTGAAGATAATAACACTATTATAATTAACTCTCTGGTTTTATTCATAATATTTACCAGCCTGTTGTAAATATAAACTCAAATCTATCTCCATCAGCTATCGGAGTTTCGTCTATTCCTGCTGTTGCATCCACTCCGTTTATTGTAAGTTTCCACCACTCTTGTTTATTCTTATCTGCTAAAATTCCATCTACTTTATTTACATATCTTCCAAATTGTGACTTTTCTGCATCTATTATCTTCATCTCATCCAATGCCTTTCCTAAAAATTCAGCATCTGTTGAATGTTTATGTTCTTTTTCATATTTATCTTTTTCAGATTTAACAATTACTGTTATATTTTTATTTCCTTTAACGGTTTCAACTTTTGCAAATTTTCCATAAGCGAAATAACCTACAACAGCAATAAGTAAAATTAAAATAGTTGTTATAATCCTTTTATTGTTATTCTTCATAACTATATCCTCCTATATTTTCCATATAAATTAAGTCGATATAAGCCCCTGACTAATCAATTTCTATTTAGCTATATTCAAAAATAACTAGTCAATATTTTGATATATTTTCTTTCAGATATCCTAGCTGATTCCATAATAGTTTCTATTTTAAAATAGAAACAACTTGTGTATTGCTCCTTTCTATATTTAAATTTAAATTCTATGTATTACAAAATAAAAAACTCTCTTTCTTTAAATGTAAAAGAAAGAGAGTGGCTTTCTGTAAAACTAAACCAACTCTTCCCTCCGAAGAAAAGCTTGAATATACTGTTTAATAAGTATCCTGGCTCTCGTTTCAACCTCAAAGCGTCTTCCCAGATAAATTCCAGTGACTATTGCTCTTTGTCCACGATTACAGTAGCGGGGGCTGCTATGGCTTAAAACCATATTCCTTACAGAACAGCAAATATTAATTTATTTTAATTCTATCATATGAGAATTTAACTTTCAATAAATCTAGTGAATATAGGTATGCAATGTGAAAATTTAAAATATACTGAAAGAAATAATTTTTTATAAAAATAACTTAACTTTTTAGAGATTAAGGGTTAATACTTAAGAATATGAATTGAAGATGAAATTCACCTTTAGTGAATTTTTTAAAACAAAATTTATTCTAAAAAGCTCCAAGAACTTTGATGATGAAGTTTTAACAACAATTCGTATCTTTCATTCTATTTTTTTATTTACGAACAATAATTTTTGTTATAGAAATCAAAGTAATGTATAAGTTAAATTTTCATTAATAAAGCCTATAAATACAATTATTTAAAAAGATTAATTTTTTATATTGATAAGAATTATCAATTTGTCTTTATTAATAGACTATTAAACTATATAATGATAGAAAAGATAAAAATTAATCATTATAAATAATATTAAAATATTCATATATATTATTATGACAAAATTTTTGTTAATTATTATTTATATTTTATCTTATAAAATATTTTAAAATTGAGATATATTTTATAAATTTATCTCAAATACTTATGAGGGGAGTTTTACAATGAAAATTTACTCATGGAATATAAATGGCCTTAGAGCCATGTTAAAAAAAGATTTTATTCCTTGGATAATGGAGTCATCACCTGATATATTATGTATTCAAGAAACTAAGCTTCAAGAAAATAATTTAGATGAGAATATAACTAATATTGAAGGCTACTATTCATATTTTTCTCATGGAATAAAAAAAGGATATAGCGGAGTTGCAATTTACACTAAAACAAAACCAAAATCTATTAAAAATGGTATTGGTATTAAAAGATTTGATATAGAAGGACGTATATTAATTGCTGAATATGAAGACTTTACTCTTATGAATATCTATTTTCCTAATGGTCAATCTTCTGAAGAAAGACTTGAATATAAAATGGAATTTTATGATGCTATATTAGATTTTTGTAATATTGAAGTATCAAAAGGTACTAATTTAATAATTTGTGGTGATTATAATACTGCTCATACTCCTATGGATATAAAAAATGCTAAAGCTAATGAAAAGACCTCTGGTTTTCTACCAATGGAAAGAGCTTGGATAGACAAATTTATATCAAATGGATACATCGATACCTTTAGATATATAAATCCAGATAAAATAAAATATAGTTGGTGGAGCTACAGATTTAAGGCTCGTGAAAGAAATGCCGGATGGAGAATAGATTATTTCTTTGTTTCAAGAAACATGGTTAATCGAGTTTTAAAGGCAGAGATTTTAAATGAAGTTCTAGGTTCAGACCACTGTCCTATAACTTTAGAAATTGAAAGTCGTGATTAAGATCACGGCTTTTAATTTATATACTCTTTAAATATTAAAAATATTACAAAGTAATAATTATTTTATATTTGTGTATATTATATTTTTCTTTTCATAAAATATTTTTATAATAAAAACATAAAATATGATATAATTTATATTTAAATATGAAAAGTAATTATAGTTTATTTAATATTAAAGTTTTCTATAATTTATAATGAACTTATTATAATTGGGAAATATATTAATTATAATAGTATAAATCTTATAGCTATATCTAAAGTTATATGTTTATTATATATTTATAAATTTTAATTAACATTAATTTTTTATAAATATTATAAAGTATTTTAACATAATGTTTAAAATATATATATGTATAAAATTTGAAAAATTTTCAAATAACTATTAAAATATATTTAATAGTTTAATTATAAGTAAGGAGTGAGAATTATGATGATAAAATTAACTGTTAAAAATCTTATTAATCTAGGCTTATGGGGCAGACTGTGTGAGTATAAGGGATGGGATAAGCATATTGTAAGAGATGGGTTAATTTCATTAGATAGCGAAGTTGAGTTTGATGATGAATTTTTAAAGAAAGATGTCGTTCCAATAGATCAATTAAAAATGTTTTTATTTAATATAAATAGTGATGTAGCAGTTTATTGTGGAATAATGCTAGCAAGAGATTTAGGGGATGCTAAACTTAGGATAGGAACTATACACAATGTTATTAAAATTAATACTATAGAAGAGATAACTAAGGAACAATTATATAACTTTAAAAATATGCACCATGTCCTTTATAGAAAACAACTTTAATATTTTCTACTATAACGCAATACGTTTCAATTTATTTTATTAAATAATTTTTCATATTAATTTTAAAGCAATGAAAAATAATTCATTTCATACAAAAAGAATGAAGCATATCTATATAATGCTTCATTCTTTAAATTTGTTATAAATTTCTTCTAAATCATTTTTACTTAATAGCCTTTCTATTAAGTATGCTAAAAATATAATACTAGGTAAATTTACTAAAAGTCTAGTAAAAGTATATTTATATCCAAGTGCTGATAATTCAAATAAAAATGTTGGTATTTTTGTAGTACACCAAGCTCCCATAAAGACCATTATGTTACTAAATTTAGCTCCTTTTTTAATAAATACAGCAGTTATAGGAAAGGCTGCATATACAGGTCCTGCTGCTAATGAGCCTAATAATATAGCAAGGACTACTCCTAAAATTCCTGAGTTGTTTCCCATATATTTTATCATGGTTTCTCTAGGAACCCAAATATCTAAAAGTCCTAATAATAGCATTATAGGTGGCAATACTGCTAGCATTTGTTTAAAGGAATCCAGTGCTATTAACCCTATATTTTGACCCTTATTAAAGTCAAGTAAAGTTATTATTAAAGTTATAATTAATATTATTATAAAAAAAGAATATCGTTTTAGCCATTTCATAAAATCACCTCATCATAACCCCTACAATAAATGCACTTACTATAGAATAAACAAAATAAATTATATTTCTAACTGCTGTTGCCTTTTTACCTATAAACTTTGCTTCCATAGTAAAAGTAAATATTCCAACAAACATGAAAGCAGAAATTAATGCTGTAACTTGAGTATAACCTGCTCCATTTTCTAAAAGTAATGCTACTGTAGAAAAAGCTACAAATGTAGGTACTAAAGTTAATGAACCTATTATAGCTGCAGTTATCACACCAATGATTCCAGATTCTTCACCAATAATAGATGATATGTTCTCCGGTGATAATATAGTAAGTATAATCCCTACTATAAATATAATTCCTAAAAACTGTGGCATTATATTTTCAAAGGACTTTATTCCTATCAATAATGCACTTTTTGTTTTCTTCTTATCTTTTAAAAAAGAAATCAAATAAAGTACAATTACAGCTCCATAAAGCAAAAATGTAGTCATTACAAATCCTCCCTAGAAACTATTAAATCTTTATTATATTAATATTAAATTTATATTTATTAGTTCCTATATTTGTAAATTTGTAAATTTTCTTCAAATCAACTTTTTAATAAATTGTTAATTTTTTATAAAATATATAAAATTAAAGTCCACCTATTTAAAGATTTTAAGTTTCTAATAAAATATTTATTATGAAACTTAAATTCATATAAAATAGATGGACTCATAAATTATACTCTCTGTAATAATATTCAATAATTAAAAATATTTTTTAAAGTTCTGATATATTATTTTTCCTCTTAGCAATAAAAGGTAGTATTAACCCTAATCCTATAAGAACAAAAGGTGTTAATATATTAAGTGATATTTGAAAATACCATTCTGATGTAAAAGCTTCTAATCCCTTTGGGAACATACCCATAATGCATGCAAAAGCAGTAAAGACAAAACACCATAATCCAACACCATAGGCTACCTTAGAATTTTTTATAAATCTATATTCTGAAGGATACTTTTCTGTATATTTTTTCCTTAAAAACATATACGCTAAGAATACCCATAAATATCTTAGTGGCATAACTATTGAGTTTAGGTCTAATAACCAGTTGAATAAAGTATTCATATCACCAATACCAAGTGCAGGTATTATTATTAGAATACTAACTAAAATTGCTGTGACTTTATATCCATTTATTGGTGCACCATATTTGTTAGTTTTAGTTAATGACTTTGGTATATACTCTGAATTTGCATCTCCTAATAATACTTTTAATGGTGCATCTATTGAAAATACTAATGCAGAAATTTGACCAGTCATATTAGCAAGAGCATATAGAATTAAGAAGAAGTTTCCTACTCCATAATATTCTCCCAACATTTTAAAGGCATAATATTGGCCATTCATCTTTAAATCTGCAGGAATGTTGTTTGCATCAAACATTATTGACATTGCAAATGAACCTAACAATGCTGATACTGCTACCATTATTGCAAGAACTATCATTCCTCTTGGAAAATCTTTTGATGGATTTTTAGTATTATTTACATATGGTGATAATTTTTCCGCACCACCAACTGCAAAAACTAACATTGATAATGTAGTAAAATATGCAAAATTAAATTCTGGCATAACTGAACTAAAGGTTATATTTGTTGTTGCAGGCTTAATTCCTCTCATTCCAGGTGCTGCAATTACTAATAATATATATAATAATGACATTACAAATATTGAAGTACCTGCTAAAGTTCCTATTCTTTTTAAAGATGTAATTCCTCTTGAAGCAATCCATAAAAATACTAAGAACACTACTAGTGATATTAATTGCAATGTTAGTGGATTAATTCCTTTAATGAAATCTCCGCTTTGTGATACTCCCCAACCTAATGCTATTAATACTGATTGAGGCTTTTGTGCTAAATAAGGTATATGCACAACCCAATAAGTCCATCCAGCTAGATAAGCTAATTTTTTACCCATAGTAGCGTCAATCCATCCACTTACACCTGAATTACTTTCTTTAAAAGTAGCTCCTAACTCTCCTACCATTAAAACATAAGGCACAAAATATAATCCTATAATTAATATCCAAGATACTATTACCTTTAATCCTTGGTTAGCAAAATTGTTAACAACATTACCAAAACCCCATACTGTAACAAAGGCCATTAGCGCAAGATTTTGCCATGTAAGCCTTTTAGCTTCGTTGTTACCCATAATATCATTCTCCTCTTATGTAAAAACATTTCATATAATAATATTTTTACTTAATTTTATTCATGTAAAAATATATTTCCCACAAGAATACTTTTTTATTAGACATCTAAAAAGATTAATTAATCTAAGTATATTAAAATCCGCTTTCATAACCGCCTTAAGGCTTAATATATAGACAGATATAGTTTCATCCTTTTTCACAAATAGTATTAATATAGTCATTCTTTTATCATCTCTTATTATGCAGTATTTTATAAAAATATACTTAAATGTTGGCTAGATATTTTTTTAAATGCCTTAAAATTATTTAATGTTTCTCAAATAACTCTTTTCTGTTGTTAAAAACATCTAATTAAATTTTGTTATTTAATGAAAAATTTGGTTTAAACATGCTTAATCCTAAAACAAACCTACCATAATCAAAGGTAATAGACAATATAAATTAGTATTGTAAGATTATTCATTATATTCATAATTTTATATCAAAAATAAAAATTTCAACATGATTAACTATAAATAATCAAAGTCTAAATATATTTTATTATTACTTAATACTGCTATAGCCTTAGAATAATAGCATAGCATTATATTTTCAAATTAAATCTTTACTAAAAAATCATATAAATTTTGCTCTATATAAATAAAATAAAAATAATCAATCCAATTTACACAATATTTCCTTTATTTAAATAAATTTAATGGTATAATGTTCTAGTCATAATAAATTTTCTATAGATATATTAAAGTAACCTAAAATATATGTCAGTCCTCACTAATTATTTTTTAAGATATATAATAGTAAACTCTTATATATATGGGTAAACTTTTTAAATATGTACAAAAGAATCAATATAATAATATTTTCGTAAAATATTATAATTTATATACTTAGAAAGGATGAAAATTGATGGAGAGTTCAAATGAAAAAGTCTTAAAAAAAGAACTTGGATTATTTGATGCCATAACTATTGTATTAGGTATGGTTATAGGTTCAGGTATTTTTTTCAAACCTGCTATAGTTTTTAAAAATGCTGGTTCACCATTATTAGGTATATTAGCTTGGGTATCAGGAGGAATAATAGCTATGGCGTCAGGCCTAACCATTGCAGAAATTGCAGCAGCTATCCCTAAAACCGGCGGGTTATTCGTGTATCTTAAAGAGCTTTATGGAGAAAAATGGGCATTTTTATTTGGCTGGGTACAAACTGTTGTTTACCTGCCTGGAGCAGTTGCAGCCTTAGCTATTGTATTATCAACTCAAGCTACAGATTTTATTAATTTAAGCAGTACTTCTCAAAAGCTATTAGCCATGGGATTTATAATATTTCTTACAATAGTTAATATAATTTCTACAAAGTTAGGAAGTAAAATTCAAGGAATAGTAACTGTAGCAAAGCTTTTGCCGATTATAATTATAATAGTACTTGGCTTTATGAAAGGAACAGCTCAAAGTTTTAGCTTTAATCTAGGAGATTCAAGTAGTGTATCTGGTTTTGGTGCAGCTATATTAGGTACCCTTTGGGCTTATGATGGATGGATTAGTGTAGGAAATATGGCAGGTGAACTAAAAAACCCTAAAAAAGATCTTCCAAAATCTATTATATTAGGGTTATCTATAACAATTATAGTTTATGCACTTATAAACCTAGCATTAATTAAAATAATACCAATAGAAGCGGTTATAACTTCAGAAAAACCAGCTTCTGATGCTGCAATGGTTTTATTCGGAAATAATGGAGCTAAATTTATTTCTATCGGTATATTTGTTTCTATCTTTGGTGCTTTAAATGGATACATGATGACTGGTGTAAGAATTCCTTTTGCTATGGCTCAAGATAATTTAACACCTTTCAGTTCATTTTTCGGTAAAATAAATACTAAGTTTGGAACTCCAACAAATGCCTTTATATTCCAAGGATTTTTATCTTGTCTTTATGTTTTATCAGGTTCTTTTAATATGCTTACTGATTTAGTAATGTTTGTACTATGGATATTCTTTACTATGGGCGTTGCAGGAATATTTATTTTAAGAAGTAAATTTAAGGATATAGAGAGACCTTATCGCGTACCTCTTTATCCTATAATCCCTCTTGTAGGAATAGTTGGAAGTAGTTATATAATAATAAGTACATTGATAACTAACACTTCTTTTGCAATTTATGGAAGTATAATAACCTTATTAGGATTACCTGTATATTATTATGTTAAAAATAAAAATATAGCTTAATATGTAAATATAAAATCGGCCTACCGTAAGTAAGCCGATTTTATACTTATACTAGCTCTAAATTAATATATATGTGAAAATAATTGATATTTTTTAAGTGATACAATCACTTCTTATAAAGAACTAGCAATACATTGCTAGTAAAAATTAGTTTAAGAAATTAATTTATAAAGAATTAATTTTCACCATAATTGTGAATTTTGCATTGTGAATTGAAATACCCAAAGGTGTAGCGATATTGGGCTATACATTAATTTTAAAGATAGTTTATCTATATACTTTATATTTATCCCTTGTTATCTTTTATTTCTTGTCATAAATTCTTCTATTTCATCTATTTCTTTTATAATGTCTTTAGATAGATTTATGCAGCCATCTTCTGTCACAAGTAAGTCATCTTCTATTCTAATTCCAATGCCTTCTTCTGAAATATAAAGACCGGGCTCATTGGTTAAAATCATACCTGGTTGTAGTGGAATATTATAATGTCCAACGTCATGAGTGTCTAATCCTAAAAAATGTCCAAAGGAGTGGAAATAATAATTCGATAATTCGTTATCTTCTTTTATCAATCCAAGTTCTTTGCATCCTTTTGCAAGTTCTTTTTTAGATAACTCATTTATATCCTTCCACATAACTCCTGGTTTTACAGCTGCTTCAATAGCTTTTTGAGCTCTTAGCACTACATCATAAACAGCTTTTTGCCTTTCAGTAAATTTACCATTTATAGGAAAAGTGCGAGAAATATCCCCATTATAAAGTTCATATTGTGCACCTAAATCAAGTAAAACTAAACTTTCATCTTTAACTTCACAATTATTTTCTTCGTAATGAAGCACTGTGCCATTTTTTCCTGAACCAATTATAGTATTAAAAGCTGTAACCCTAACTCCATTTTTTCTTAAAGTATAATCAAAACATGCTTCAAGTTCATACTCCATCATTCCTACTCTAGAATTAGACATCATATTATATATACCTTCTTTAGTTAAATCTATAGCTTTTTTAATGAGTTCAATTTCTTCTTCGGATTTTATAACTCTTAAGCTAGCAATATGATTGAACACATTTTTAACTTTAAAGAATGGATATCTTTCTACAACTTCATTTGCAAAATTTCCCCCTTCACTTCTGCTCATATTATATTCTTGTCTTTCAAAATCTAAATATAAGTTTTCAATAAGCATATCTCCACCAATTCTGCCGAAAGATTCATGGAATTGATCTAAATACTTAATATTCTCTATACCAGTTAACTCTTTAGATTCTTCTACAGATAGCTTTTCTCCAATCCACCTAGCCATAACAGGATCCTGCCTTTCTATAAAAAGGCTTTCTGATACTTGTCCATCTTGTTTCACTAAAATAAATATGGCTTTTTCTCTTGGAAAACCAACTATATAGTAAAAGTTCCTATTTTGTACAAATGGATATTTGTCATCTGCAGATTTATATGGAGCATCTCCTGCAAAAAGTACTAAAACTGAATTATCTTCTAATTTTTCACTAAGGTTCTTTCTATTTCTGATAAAAAATTCTTTATTCATAATTCCCTCCTATTTAAATATATTTATATACTTTGAAATCAACATTTTTATTTAAGCATATACAGAAAATAACTAGTTAAATATACGAACATATTGAATGTTTATTTTTCTATATACCTTAATTAACTTCTTAAAAAGTTTAAAACTTTTAAATACCTTAATCTATCTTTATGATTGAAATGGACTTTCTATTAAATTAATTTCACTAGTATTAGGATTTAATCTAATACTAGTCCCTATAGGTAAAATTATTTTAGGATCAGTATGTCCAAAATCTACATCTACAACTATTGGCATGTAACTATTGTTAAACTCATCTCTAATAACTCTTAATATAATATTATTAAGTTCTTCTTTTTCTTCTTGTGAATAATCTTTAGCTCTACCAAAAATTATAGCTTTTGCTTTATCAAATATTCCTTGAATACCATAATTTCTTAACATGAATCCAACTTGGCTTGGAGAAGGCTTCTCCTCTGAAGTTTCAAAAAATAAGATTTTATCATGCCAAAACTCTTTACTTGGCCAATAGTCTGTTGATTTTAAAAACTCTAAAACCTCAATACACCCTCCCCATAATCTACCTTCCGTAACTTCTTTTCCTTGTAAAAATCTCCATCCCTCTTTATTATCATTAAATTCTGTACATTGCCCTATTGTACCTTTGTTTCTCCAATCTTTATAACCATCCACCCATTTTTCATAAGGTCTATATGAATAAGGTATTATTCCCTCAAACAATATTGCTTTAATATGATTTATATAAGATTTTGGAAGGTTTTCTAATTGGGCAAATCCTGCCATAACTGAAGGTCCATAAAAAGTAATTATACCTAACTGATTTAAATAAGTTAAAAAGGTAGTGGCATCTGAAAATCCCATAATAAATTTAGGATTATTTATTATTAAATCTTTATCTAAATATTTTAAAATTCTGACAGATTCATATCCACCTATAGATGTTATGATTCCATCAATACAGTCATCTTTAAAAGCATTGTTTATATCTTCTGCTCTTAGCCTTGGATTGTTATAAAGATCTTCCGGTGACATTCTAGCAGTTTTCATTTCAACTACTTCAAACCCTAATATATCTCTTAAATTCTTCAAGCCAAGCTCATAAATATCTGGAAACAAAAATGGTAAACCATTGGATGGTGATATAATTGCTATACGAGACCCCTCTTTTAATTTTCTAGGTTTTATCAAAATATCCTCCTCCTTAAGCCAGTATTTACATATTAATGCTAGTAATTTTTTACTTAATTGCTTATATTTATATGATATTCTACTATAAACTATTTTAAAACACAACTTTTTCAATTTACAATGGGAAATTCACAATTAAAGAATTAAATTCCACTTAAATTCTTCATACTTAATACTTAATTTCTATAGTCTCTCCATAGTATTAGTTAAATTTACTGATTCTTGCTCCAAAATATACTGCACCTCAAGAGAACCCTTCCAGGGCTTCACTACTGTTCCCCAGAAGTAAAAAAATTAGTAATTGTATTGCTAGCAAAAAATCAGTTAAAAAGATTAGTTTGATTAAAATCACTTCCCACCACAATTGTGAATTTTTCATTTTCAATTCTCCATTGATTAAAGTTGCGAATTGAAATATTTAAAGGTACAGTTATACCTTAATTTTTAAGATAGTATATATACCATTGCTATCTTAATTAAACTTAATCAGGATTATAAAAATATTAATTAAATAAATGATCATACCATCTTGAAATTTCAAACTCTAAGTTCTCAAAGTCAATAAATCTACTTTCTCTATGAACTTCCTTACCTTGTGCAAACATAATTATAGTTGGCACTGTAAATATGGTAAACTCTCCGCTTGCTTTTATCATTGAGTCAATAAATATATGTCTAAAATTTATATTAGGATATTTATTGGCTAAATATTCTACTCTTGGCTCTATAGAATTACAAACTCCACAATCTTTTGTTGATGCTAAAATTAAAGATAATTTATTATCTTTAATTGAATGTAATAATTCTTCTAGACTTTCGTTATTCATATCTTATCTCCCAAATAATATTTTTTACTATTTTATAAATAAACAATTATTGAATTTTACAACCTCATATTATAAGTAAATATAATCATTGTCAAATATTACATCATAAATGAAATTCCATTTAAGCTACCTATAAATTTAATTATTTGAGAAATTCCTAAAAGATACTAAAAATAAGATATAAATTTTCAATATAAATATGATTAAAATAAAAATTATAATTAAATTATCTAATATAATAAATGTATAGAATTATGAATAATATGTATAAATATTATTAAAATATAAATTATTTTCTGAACTTATTCTTAAAAACCGTATAAAATAGCCCTTTTTTGTGCCAAAAATCAATTTTAAAAAGTTTTTTTAAAAAAGTATTGCATATTTATAATAAATATATGTATAATTATACTCAACGTAAAAATTGATTTAGGGGGATTAAAAATGAATAAAAATTTATTTAAAAAATTTATAGTAGCAACTATGGTAGGTGCAATGACATTTACTCTAATAGGATGCACTAAAAAAGACTCTGATACAGAAACAGTATCCATTTTAGAGAAAGTTAAGGAATCTAAAAAACTGGTTATTGGTACGAGTGCCGATTACCCACCTTATGAATTTCATAAAGAAATAAACGGTAAGGATGAAATTGTAGGCTTTGACATAACAATAGCAAAAGAACTTGCAAAAGATTTAGGCGTTGAATTAAAAATTAGTGATATGAGCTTTGATGGATTATTGCCTGCTCTTAAAACTGGTAAAATAGATATGGCTCTTGCTAGTATGAATCCTTCAGAGGAAAGAAAAGAGAGCGTTGATTTTTCAGATATCTATTATAAAGCACAGCATGGAATAATAGTTAGAAAAGAAGATAAAGATAAATACCCAGATTTAGATAGTTTAGCTGGTAAAAAGATAGGTGTACAAAAAGGTTCCATACAACAACAATTTGCTACATCTCAAATAAAAGATGCAGATCTTAAAGGTTTAAGTAAAATCACTGATTTAATAATGGAACTTAAAAACAATAAAGTAGATGCAGTTGCCATAGAATTACCAGTTGGTGAATTTTATGCTGAAAGAAATCCTGATTTAGCAATGACAACTTGTGAATTTAAAACAGAGGAAGACTTAGGCGCAGCTATTGCAGTAAAAAAAGGTGAAGCAGATTTTATAGAAGAAATAAATAAAACTTTAAATAGACTTATAAAAGAAGGAAAAATATCTGAGTTTATTGTTGAAGCAAATAAAATGGTCGAATAATTGCTACTATAGAACTTTTGAAAGGAGGAAGACATTTTGGATTTTGGATTTTTAAGCAAATATTATCCTTTCTTTATAGAAGGAACAAAGTTTACGATAATATTGGCATTTTTTACTGTTGTGTTTGGTACAATTTTAGGCTCTATATTAAGTCTTATGAAACTTAGTAAAAATAATTTTTTAAAATTTATCTCATCTTCTTATATAGAAATAGTAAGGGGAACTCCAATATTAGTTCAGTTATACATAGTCTATTATGGATTACCTTCATTAGGTATTCATTTTCCTGATATGGTAGCAGCGATAATAACCTTATCTTTAAATAGCGCTGCCTATGTTGCAGAAATTGTACGAGCTGGTATAGATGCTGTAGATAAGGGTCAAAAAGAAGCTGCAAGGAGTTTAGGTATGTCAAATTCTTTAACCATGAGACTAATAATAATGCCTCAAGCTTTAAAGAATATATTACCTGCACTAGGTAACGAATTTATAACAATAATAAAGGAATCTTCAATAGTATCTGTTATAGGAATCGGTGAGCTTATGTATAAAGCAGATACAGTAAGAGGAAACACCGCTCAACCTTTCGAACCATTAATTGTTGTTGCAATTATTTATTTTGTATTAACATTTACTTTATCAAAATTACTAGGAGTAATTGAGAGGAGGATGAAGATAAGTGATAACCATTAAAGGATTAGAAAAACACTTTGGACAACATGAAGTTCTTAAAGGTATAGATGAGACTATAGAAAAAGGTGAAGTAGTTGTGGTTATAGGACCTAGCGGCTCAGGAAAAAGCACATTTTTAAGATGCTTAAATCTACTTGAAGCGCCTACTGCTGGAACAATAACATTTAAATCCACAGAAATAACGGATAAAAAAATTAATATAGATAAAATAAGAGAAAAAATGGGTATGGTGTTTCAACAATTTAATCTCTTTCCTCACAAAACCGTATTGGATAACATAACTCTATCACCAATTAATGTACAGGGCTTAAGCAAGGAAGAAGCCGAAAAGAAAGCAATGGCTTTACTAGAAAAAGTGGGTTTAAAGGATAAGGCTAAAGCCTACCCATCTTCATTATCTGGAGGACAAAAGCAAAGAATTGCCATAGCTAGAGCTTTAGCCATGGAACCTGAGGTCATGCTCTTTGATGAACCTACCTCTGCTCTTGATCCAGAAATGGTAGGAGAAGTTCTAAATGTTATGAAAGACTTAGCAAAAGAAGGAATGACTATGGTAATAGTTACTCATGAAATGAGATTCGCAAAAGAAGTTGGAGACAGAATTTTCTTTATTGATGGTGGGAATATTGTTGAAAAAGGAACTCCAAAGGAAGTTTTTGAAAACCCAAAGCATCTACGAACTAAAGATTTTCTATCAAAAGTATTATAAAGATATTTTAATAAGAATCCACCAGCTTAGCTGGTGGTATTTTTATCGTCCTATAAGGACATTTTACTAGCATTGTGCTTTAAGGCGCTTTTTTTTCCGCCAGCTACGTCTTTTGTTACTTGCTACTATTAAAAGGGTCCATATATTCTCTTATACTTATTTGATATGACATCATATCTTCTTTGGGCTGATTTTTATATATTCTTCTATTGCAGTTTTATTACTCCCTACTGTATCTACATAAAATCCTCTACACCAGAAGTGCCTACTTCTATATTTATATTTTAAATTTGCAAATTTCTCAAATACCATTAAACTACTTTTCCCTTTAAGAAATCCTACAAAATTTGATACATTCATTTTTATTGGAATTGAAACCAACATATGTCTATGATTTACACATGCATTTACTTCTATTATTTCAACACTTTTCTATTCACACAGTTTTCTTAATATCTTCCCTATCTCTACTTTCTTCTTCCCATATGTTTCTTCCCTTCTGAATTTTGGATGACCTTCTTTTGTCTTTAGACTTAGCTGACGAAACCATTTCTATTTTAACAAAAGGAGGTCTTTTTTGTGATACTCATCGCTAAAGTCTTTCAGAATTCACCCGCATAGCAGGTGGTTTTCTAAATTTTAACTCTAAACTATTATGTTACATATTTTATTAAAATTAAACTTAAATTTTACAATATAGAATTTAGGTCTTTAACTAATAGTATATTATAACTATTTTTTAATAATATTTCTTAATTGTATAAAAATTCTTATAACTTGTTGCCATTTTGGTTAAAAGATTATATAATATTAGTCACAAGCATATACTATATTTAATATAATATAATTAAAAGCTAGAACTTTATATATTTTCGGTTGAAAGTGGTGATTTTATGAAAGAAAAAGAATTGTGTTTAAGAGAAAAATTACAAATATTTTTTACTTTTTTCAAAATAGGAATTTTCACTTTTGGTGGTGGCTATTCAATGATTCCTTTAATTGAGAAAGAAGTAGTTAATAAAAATAAATGGCTAACAAAAAAAGAAATTAGTGATTTATTATCTTTAGGTCAAACGCTTCCAGGCTCAGTTACCATTAATTCAGCAACCTTGATTGGATATAAAATTTTACAATTGGAAGGATCTATTATAGCAACTTTAGGTGTAGTCTTACCATCATTCATAATTATATTAATCATTAGCTTATTTTTCACTAATATTGCCCAATTAGGAAGTATACAAGCCTTTCTTCATGGAGTGCAAAGTGCCATCATTTCATTAATTCTTTTTTCCGCAATATCTTTAAAAAAAGAGTCCATTGAAGATAAATTAAATTGGATTATATTGATTATTTCTCTTATCTCGATGATACTGTTTCACATCAATCCAATTATAATAATTTTTATAGGCATAATCATTGGTTCTTTTAGCTTTGCTATAAAACATTAAAATTTTCTTTCTTAAAAGAAATGCTATAGAAAAAAGGGGGGAATTTTCTTGGCAAGATTATTAACACTTTTATTTAATTTTCTTAAAATCGGCTTGCTCAGCTTTGGGGGAGGATACTCTATGATTCCTCTAATACAAAATGTAATAGAGAAATATCATTGGATAACTACTAAAGATTTTTTTAGTATGATAGGAATAGCTGAAATGACTCCTGGATCACTTTCAATAAACTCAGCCACTTTTGTTGGTTATAATGTCCTTGGACTTTTAGGAAGTTTAGTATCTACATTAGGAGTAATACTTCCGTCATTTTTATTTGCCATACTTTTATCAAGACTTATGAAAAATAAAAGATTTAATAAATTTATAGATCACATATTATATTTCATTAAACCTATTGTAATTGCAATGATAATTTCAGCGGCCTACTGTATAGGAAAAGAAACTTATGGAAATGGACAAATAATTTCAATAGAAAACTGTTTTACGGCAATAATCTCCATTTTAGCTATGTATTTAATCTTTAAAAAAAATCTAAATCCTATTACAATAATATTAGTATCTGGTTTTTTAGGAATTTTTCTATTTTATGTTTTATAAGACATCTTTAAAAAATAGCTAGCCGATATGATAATGTGTTTTGCATAATACTGTGTCAACATATTCTAATTTCAGCAGTTTGTGTTACCTTGTCTAAAGCAAACTATTTATTATATCTTTAAATAGTTATTTTATTTAAAAACTAATAGAAAATCTAAAATTTTATATCAAAGCTGAGAGGAGAACAGCATTAGTTATGAACAGTTTTTTAGGCAAATTTAGTGATGGAGAAAAAACAATTTTAAAGCTATTAGTAGAAAATGAAACTATGACAAAAAATGATATCATTAAAAAATATGATGTGAAATTAACCACTCTAAATAGAATGATGGATTCCTTATTGGAGCGAAAGATAGTTAAAGTTGTAGGTGAAGCTGAATCTACAGGTGGACGAAAGCCAAGAATATATAGCCTAGATGATGAAAACTTTTATCTTATAGGTATTGATATATCTGGCACTAGAACTAATATAGTAATTACTAACTTAAAAATGAAAATGTTAGCTCAAGAAAAGTTCCCATTAAAACCTAATAGTTTACCTGAAGATGCAATAAATAGAATAAAATTGATAGTAGATAAACACATATTTAATTTAAATATAAAAAAAGAAAATCTTATAGGCATAGGTGTTGGAAGTATTGGCCCTATTAATATGGAAGATGGAACCTATGGCAACATAGAATACTTCAATAATAAAAGCTGGTGTGGCTTTCCATTAAAAAAGACTTTAGAAGATATGTTTCATTTGCCAGTACTAATTGATAATGGTGTTAATACCGCTGTTTTAGGTGAATACCTTCTAGGTAATGGTAAGGGCGATAAAAATATTGCCTATTTTAATTGTGGAACTAAATTAGCTTCTGGTTTCATAAGTAATGGAATAATTCTAAGAGGTAAAATTGATAGGGCTGATTCCTTTTCCCATCAAATAGTTAACTTCCAAGGTGATAAATGTGAATGTGGTAATTATGGCTGTATAGCTACATATGCCTCTATTCCTGCAATCACTAAAAAATACATGAATTTATGTAAACTAAATAATTTAGATTTTAAAATAAACACTTCTGGCAATATACCCTTTAGTGATATATGCACCAAAGCTAATAGAGAGGATTCTCTTTGTCTCTCTGTAATAAAAGAAGCTTCCTCAGCTCTTGCTATTGGCATATATAATTATATAAATTTACTTCATCCAGATATAATTATTTTAAATGGACCTATTATAAGAAATATTAATGTTTTTTTTGATATGGTAAAAGAAGCATTGTCTAAAAGAAATAAAGATATTTCAACAAAAGTAGAAATAATAAAGGGTGGAATATTTAAAGATAACGAAATAGCTATTAGTGCTGCATTAATGTTCTTTATAAAAAATATATATGAAATAGATTAAATTTCTAAGCTATAGTAATAAATACTGTAGAAGTTAATTAAAAATAATTAGCTTTTACAGTATTTTTATCTTCTTATGGTAATTAATATATCACTTCTTAAAAATTTAATATACTTTTAATCTTAAAATAGTATTTTAAATTTATAACCATATTCTATAATTTCATTATAAAGTAGTCTTCTTTTCCCCTATTTAAAGTTAGAAATCTATACTTATGACAAAGTATTATGAATTTACATATTGATTATAATAAACATACAAATTATTTGTCACTCACTATTTTTATTTAGATATTATTTTATAAATTTTTCTTAATTTATGTGAACTTTTTCTCTCCTTTTAAAGTTTAATATATAAGAGGTGATAATAATGAATGCTATTGAAGTAAGAAACTTAACTAAATCTTATGATGGTATTAATAAAGCATTAGATAATATAAATTTTATAGTACCTGAAGGCTCTATTGTAGGATTTCTTGGTCCTAATGGTTCAGGTAAGACAACTACAGTAAGGATATTAAATGGAATACTAACCCCTTCAGAAGGCGAAGTAAAAATATTTGAACGTGATATCACTAAAGATCAAATAAAAATTCATAGTTTATCAGGAGTGATGACAGAAACAGCATGTAGCTATGAAAATCTAAGTGGTGAAGAAAATCTTATTTTCTTTGGTAAAATGCATGGTCTTAACAATAATGAAATTAAAAATAGAAGTAGCGAACTATTAAATAGATTAGAATTAGAAGGCGTAAGGCATAGAAAGGTAAAAGCTTATAGTACTGGAATGAAAAAAAGAATGTCTCTTGCTATAGCTCTTATTCATAATCCTAAAATATTATTTCTTGATGAGCCTACTTCTGGTCTTGATCCTGAAAGTGCTGAAAATGTTACTAAACTCATCAAAAATATGGCATTTGAAAATAAAAGTACCGTATTTATGTGTACCCATCAATTGAAGTATGCGCAAGATATATGTTCACTTTATGCTCTTATAAACAAAGGGACTTTGCTTGGCTTTGGTAGCTTTGAAGAATTATGCAACGATAGAAATTTTAATGACTCTATTATAATCAGAGGAGAAAATATTCCTAATAATGTTGGACTAAATAAAATTGATAGAAATATCTATAGAAAGCATATATCTAGCGATGAGGAAGTAGCTAAAGTTTTGCACAATATCTTTACTAACAATGGAAAAATATATGAAGTTAGAAGAGAAAAACCTTCTTTAGAAGATTTATATTTCAGTTATGTAAGAGGTGATAAATTTGAATAAAATAACCAAAGCATTAATTTATAAAGATGTAAAAGATATAACGTCTTCAAAACAAGTATTAATACCTATGATTATAGTTCCATTGATTTTTGTGATTATACTTCCAACAATAGTATTGTTGCTTCTTCATTTTTCCCCTGACTCAGTAAAAACTCTAAAGGATTTTGATTCTTTAATAAGCAGATTGCCACAAACTTATAAAGCTCTTACCACTGAGCAAATGGTATTAACTATACTTACTAATTATTTATTTCCTTCTTTTTTTCTGTTAATACCTATAATGTGTTCAACTTTACTTGGCGCTAGTAGCTTTATAGGAGAAAAAGAGCATAAAACTATGGAAACATTGTTATATACGCCAATTTCAATAGAAGAACTATTTAAAGCTAAGCTTTTGGGAGTTTTCATTCCTACTTATGTAATAACTTTAATGTGCAGCATAATATTTGGGATAATTATAAATATAGGCGGACTATTATATTTTCATAAGCTTATTTTTCCTAATATAAAATGGATACTTCTTATATTATATCTTACTCCTGCTGTAGCAATTCTTGGATTAACTTTTACTATTCTAATATCGGCAAAGTCTAAAACTTTTCAAGAAGCTCAACAGTTAGCTGGCCTTATTGTTCTACCTATAATCCTCTTAGTAATTGGCCAAATAACTGGTATATTGCTTTTAACTAATATGGTACTAATCATAATTGGAACCATTATACTTATAATAGATTATATATTATTACAGAAAATAGCTAAGAATTTTACAGCGGAAAATTTAATTTAAGGCATCTTGAAAAATAATAAACCGGTAGATTAATTTACCGGCTTATTATTTTTTAAGATACTAAAATATAAATTGGACAAGTATTTTTAACTATTTATATAAAAATATCCAATTTTAATGGTTAATAACTTATTCTCTAACTAATTTATCTGTAACCTTTGTTACTGACAAAAGCTCTATTAAATATTAAAATATATTTATTAATAAGAAAATATAAAATTTACATAGATAGGGAGTGTTTATTTATGGCACATTACGGTAATTTACAAAAGGTTAGAGATGGCAAGAGAACTTTTGCTATAACACCTCATATTCCTGGTGGATTTATAAGTGCTGATAAACTTATAAAGATAGGTGAAGTATCTAAAAAATACAATGGAGTTTTGAAGATGACCTCTGGCCAAAGAATTATGATAACAAATTTAAAGGAAGAGGATCTTGAAAATATATGGGCTGAACTTGAAATGGAACCTGCTGTTAAAAATATTTATTCAGTAAAAAATGTAGAGATTTGCCCTGCTGGTTTTTGTAAAAGATCTAAAGCTAATACTATGAATATTGGCATGAAAATTTTAAATAAATTTCATGGCGCCTCTATGCCAAATAGAACTAAAATGGGAGTTGCTGGATGTAGAAATGCCTGTGGAGGAGTTTATTCAAAAGATGTAGGTGTAATTGCAGACATTACAGGCTTTAGAGTAACTGCTGGAGGATCCTCTGGGTTTAATCCTAGAATTGCAGACATAATAGCTATTGATATTACTGAGAATGAAGCATATGAATTAGTAGAGAAGATTTTAACCTTCTATCAAAAGACAGCAAATTTTGGTGAAAAAATCAGTGATTTCATAGAAAGATTAGGACTCGATAATTTCAAAGAAGGAGTTTATAATCAAGATCCTAAAGAGTTTGATTATAATCATGAAAATAAACTTGTCTAAAGTTAAATATATTTTAACTTATATTGAGTATTTCACTTCATATTTTTATTGATTTATTACAAAAGGCACTTCAATAACCAAAGTGCCTTTTTTTCTATATCATCTCTATTATAAACTTAAAATGTGATTTATTACTTACTCTATAAAAGATTAAATATATTATTATAAATATAAGTATTGATATTATAGCTCCCTCAATTTGAAGAAAAATTATTGTACTTAATGCAGCTAGAGCATGAAGTATTGATAAAATTAATGGAAGCATAAATATTATAGCGAGTTCCTTTCCCATACTTTTTTTAATATCTTTATATGAGAAACCAATCTTTTTCATTATAGAATATCTCTTAATTTCTTCATCACATTCCATCACAATTTTAAAGTAAATTACACTTAAGCTAGATATTATGAATATAAGTGATGTAAAAAGTGCTATAAATTTAAAAGTACCACTGATATTACTTACTGATTCATAAGACTGATAATAGCTGGATATTTTTGTTTTCTCATGTAAACTATTATTTATGTCTTCTGTTAGTTCTTTACTTTTATTTTGATCTTCTACATTGATAAATCTAAGGCTAAGAGGCTTCCCAAAAGTTTTAAATCTTTCAAAAGATTCTGATGTTACAACTACAGTTTTTCCCCCTATCTCTGGATTTATAATTTCTTCTCTATACTCAAGTAAATTCATAGATTCTTCATTGTCTCCAAAGAGCATATTTATGTTTTCATTTACTTTTACACTTTTTATTTTACTTGCACCTATTTTCCATACTCTTTCACTAGAAATCTCATTTTCATCTAGTATTGCTATATTATTTTTATTTTTAAGTTTTAATTTTTCTTCTATATTTGCTACGGCACAAAGCTTGTTATAATCTTCTTCCTTAATAACATAAATATTTTTACCTTCTTTACCATCCTTTAAAATTTCATTTTCATTAAATTTTAAAGAATGAATGAAAATATCATTTTTTATCTTATTATCTTTATGTTGTTCTAAAATCTTATCTACAATTTCATCTGCTTCTTTATTAGAATGATAAACATAAGAAAACCTATGATTAGAAATATCTTTTTCTAATAATCCAGTTACAATCATTGTAGTACTAGCAGCAACTATTATAGATGCATTTAATATGGATATGACTGCTAAAGATTTAGCATTGCTGCCTATTCTGCTCCTAATACTAGATAGTGCAAGTAGTTTTTCTACATTTTTATAGCTACCCTTCCTTTGTCTCATCAAACTTACATAGAGAGTAAAGAAGCTATTAAAAAATAAATATGTTCCTGCTATTACTGATATTAAAGCTAAAAAAAGTGATGCTGCACCTAAAATTTTTATTCCTGTTAAACTTCCGAAGAAGTATCCTAAGATAAGCAATACTATTGATAATATGCCTTTTAAAGTTTTATTTTTAGGCTCTTTTTCATTAATTTCTTCCCCTTTAAATAACTCAATAAGTTTAAACTTATATATTATTCTATAAGCTCTTATAGAAATGATAATAAATACTATACTAAAATTAACTAACGTATTTTTTAGTGCCTTAAAACTGAATACTATTCCTATATCTCCTGTAGCCTTTATAAAACTCATAAATACCCTAGCAAATATTTGTGACAATAATGTTCCTATTACTATAGAAATACTTAATGAAAATATCCCTATTATTAAAGTTTCCATAAACATCATCTTTGCTATATCTTTATTTTTCATTCCTAATAAAGCATATATGCCTATTTCTTTTTTTCTTTTTTTTATAAAAAACGAAGTGGAGTTCCACATGAATATTACTGAAAAAAGAATGATTACATAAGAACATAAATTAAATAAAAGATTAGCAACTCCTAAAGCATCTTTTCCCATAAGTGCTCTTAATTTTTCTGAATTTGCTATATTTAAATACACATTAAATATACTTATATTAATTATTATAGAAACAATGTATGTAAAATAATTCTTCTTATTATGCTTTACATTGTTTAAGCTAATATTTAGTAAATTAAATTTCACACTACTCTCTCCTTACAAATATCAAATCATTATTTATGTAAAATTTTATCATTCTATAAATTCTCACACCATAGATTAGGCTTACAACTTTTATTTAAAACTTACATCTTTGTAAGTATATAGAATAAATTTACAAAATAATAGCGAGACTTTCCATTTCGGATAGTCTCGCTTTATAAGGCTTTTTTAGTGTAAATATCTATTTTGCTTCTTTTGCAGCTTTTATAACTTCTTCAAAATTAGGCTGTTCTGTAACTTCAGGTACATACTCTACATAAGTTATTGTATTACTACTATCTATCACAAATACTGCACGAGTTAATAACCCTAATTCTTTTATATAGCTACCATAATTATGTCCAAAACTATGATCCTTATAATCAGACAACATAGTTAAAGCTTTTACCGCTTTTGCTCCACACCATCTTAATTGTGCAAAAGGTAAATCCATTGAAATTGTATAAATATGAACACCTGGAACTTCTCCTGCTTTTTGGTTAAATGTTTGAACTTCTAAATCGCATACTCCTGTGTCAATAGAAGGCACCACTACAAAAATTCTTACACCACTTGTGTTATCCAATGTTACAGGCTGCAAATCACTATTAGCCAATGTAAAATTTGGTGCTTTATCACCTACTTTAAGTTCCTTATCAATTAAAGTTATAGGATTACCTTGAAATGTAATATTCATATTAACTCCTCCCTTATATTTTCTATATGGTAGTGTTACCATATAATATTCTTAATTATTCATAAAGCAAATCTTAATTATTACTCTTTATAACCTATATTAAAAAAGCTCAATATAATGTTATTCCAATTTTAAAAGCCCATAATTATATTTTAATTTTAATATTCTTTTTAAGCTCTCATTTATTATATTCTCACTTAGATTTCCCGTTTTAACCTCTTCAATTATTCCATAAAAAACTTCATCGAACTGCTCATTATTTCCGCCTGGTTCTAGAGGTGCTGGCATTAGTAGTATATTAGCTCCTGCTTTTAATGCATTAACTGAAGCTTCCTTTAGTGTAAAATAATTTTCTATAGCTCCCATATTTAGAGCATCAGTGATAACCACACCTTTAAATCCTAGTTCTTCTCTTAAAACTTTTCCTATTATCTTACTAGAAAAAGTGGCTGGTACTAAAACTTCAGTATCTTTCTTAGAAGAATAAATTTTGCTATCATCTAAAGCTTTTGCTTGAATATGACCTACCATCACCATATCCACATTATTTTCTATAGCTTTTTTAAAAGGATATAATTCTATAGCATTTATTCTATCTTTAGAATGGTTTATACTTACTAAATCTTTATGAGAATCTCCTATAGTATCTCCATGTCCTGGAAAGTGTTTAACAGAACTAATTATACCTTCGCTTTTTAATCCTTCCATAAATTTGACTCCAAATTCTGCAACTATCTCTGGTTTATTACTAAATGCTCTAATACCTATAACGGGATTTTCAGGATTAGTATCTACATCCATTACAGGAGCAAAATCTAAATTTAGTCCTAAATTTTTCATATCTTTCCCTATACTTTTTGCAGTTTCAAAAGATAAATTAGGATCTTTACTATCTCCTATTGTTCTAGCACTAGGCGCTTCAACATCTCTAGGTATTCTTGTTACAGTTCCTCCCTCCTCATCTGTCCCTATAAATACTCCAATATCTCTTGAAGTCTTTTGTATATCTTCTGTAAGCTTTTTAGTTTGCTCTTTATCTATCATATTATTTTTAAATAAGATAATTCCTCCTAATTTATATTTATTAAATACTTCTTCTACTTCTGGAGTAACCATTGTAAAGTCAATCTTTTCTCCATTAGTATTTACAGTATCTATAGAAGGCATAAGTAATTGTCCTACCTTTTCTTCAATACTCATTGAAGAAATTTTTTTCTCTATCTTCTCATCTACAGATTCCTCTAATTTAACTGCTTCTTTTGTAGTATTTTCTTTAATTCCACTATCTGAAACTTTCTCTTCTGAAGTTTTAATGTTACAACCAGTAAAGATTAATATTGCCATTAAAATTATAATTAAAGTTTTTTTCAATAAAATCTCTCCTAACTATAAATTTATAATATAATCTCAATAAATAATTTAAACTCTTTTCTCCTAAGTTATCCAGACACTCCTAATTGTATAACTTATATTTATAATTTATTATAACCTAATTTTTATAATTGTTATATTATAATACCTATATTTTTCTAAGCTATTAGTTTGTAAACAAATAGCTATAATTTATTTTATCACTAACTAATTTCTTATAATAGTAGTAATTAAAAAGGAGGTGCATTAGAATTATTAAAAAAATTATTCTGATGCACCTCCTTTTTAAATTTTTCTCTTTAATTCTTAATTTTCTGATAATGACTATCGATATCTTCTAAAAACTTTTCAATGCTTTCTGAATCTTCTAGCTTGAGGACTTTATCACTAAGTTCTTTTGCCTCTTTAATTGTAAATTCCTTCATATATCTTCTTAATTTTAAAACTAAAGCTGAACTTACACTAAACTCATCAAGTTCCATCCCCATAAATATAGGAAGAAGCTTTATATCACTAGCTGCTTCTCCGCAGATTCCTACTGGTATACCTTCCTTATGCCCATTTTTAATTATAGTATCAATAAGCCTAAGTATTGATGGATGATATGGAGTATATAAATTTGATACTTTTTCATTTAATCTATCTACAGCAATAGTATACTGGATAAGGTCGTTAGTGCCTATGCTAAAAAAATCTACTTCTTTTGCAAGAATATCAGAAATAATTGCTGCTGAAGGTATTTCAATCATTATACCGATTTTTATATGCTCATCATAAGGTATTTCACTAGATTTTAATTCCCTTTTACATTCTTCAAGAACTTCCTTTGCCTCTCTAACTTCTTGAACACTAGATATCATAGGAAACATTATTTTCACATTACCAAAGACACTTGCCCTTAAAATAGCTCTTAGCTGAACCTTAAATAATTCTCTTTCTTCCAAACAATATCTTGTTGCTCTAAAACCAAGAAAAGGATTTTGCTCCTTCTTAATATTTAAATAAGTAAGCTCCTTATCTCCTCCTACATCTAAAGTTCTGATTGTTACGGGTTTTCCGTCCATTCCTTGAATCACTTCTTTATAACAGCTTAATTGTTCATCTTCATTAGGTGCCTCATTTCTTCCCATATATATAAATTCACTTCTAAAAAGTCCAATCCCTTCACCATCATTATCTAATACCTGATGTAATTCTTCCGGTGAACCGATGTTGCATACTATTTCGAAATCTTTACCATCCTTTGAAAGAGATTTCATACCTAATAAAGATTTATTAAGCTCTTTTTCACTTTCTAAATAGACTCTCTTCTCATTGAACTGATTTATTATCAAGCAATCTGGCTCAATAAAAAACTCACCTGTACCTCCATCCATAGCTAATGAAGATTTTTCATTAAATAAATCTAATATTTTTCCAGCACCTACAATTGCTGGAATGCCAAGATTTTTAGCCATAATAGCAACATGAGATGTAGGGCCTCCTATTTCTGTTATAAAACCAAGTATTTTATTTTTAGGAAGCTTAGCCGTCTCAGATGGCGTTAAATCATGAGCTACTAATATAAAGGATTCAGTTAAACTGTTATAATCTATAGTATTTAAATTTAGTAAGTTATTTATTATCCTATTTGAAACATCTATAAGATCACTACTTCTTTCACGCATATAACTATTATCTAAAGAATTAAACATATCTACATAGAAATCAGTGGCTTCCTTAACCGCCCATTCAACATTAAACTTAAACTCTTTAATTTTATTTTCAATAAGAGTAATAAATTCCTCGTCTTTTAGCATATGAATATGAGCTTCAAAGACCTTCGCTTCTTCTTTCCCCAATGTATCTTCTGTAAATATAATAAGTTCTTTTATTTGATCAATAGATGTATCTAAGGCTTTTTTAAGCCTTTTTACCTCTTCATCATAATCTTCAATACTATATTTTTTCACTTCAATTTTATTATGCTTAACTAATATATTCCCAATAGCAATACCTGTAGATGCACCTATACCTTTCATATAACGACCTCCTAAGTACCTCTTCATAGTTTTTAGTTACTAGCATTTAGAGAATAACTAGTCAGTATACCTCCATATTTTCCAATCTCTGACTAGTTATTTTATACTTATTTTAAATAGCTACCTGCTTTTTCATCTACAATTATAGTAACATCTGGATGTAATTGAAGTATTGATGCAGGTACTTCTGGAATTATATCACCATAAATCGCTTTATATAATATTTCTGCTTTTTCCTCACCATTAGCAAGCAAAAGAATTTTTTTTGAACTCATAATAGTTTTTATTCCCATACTTACTGCTTGTCTAGGTACATCTTCTATATTGTTAAAAAATCTTGAATTGGCCTTAATTGTATCTTCATCTAAATTCACTAGAAATGTTTTTGATTCAAATTTAAAACTTGGTTCATTAAAACCAATATGACCATTTCTCCCTATACCAAGTAGTTGTACATCTATACCGCCAGATTTTTCAATTTTTTTCTCATAACACTCACACTCTCTTTGAATGTCTCCTGCTAATCCATCAGGAATATTAATGTTTTCTTTTTTTATATCTATATGATTAAATAATTTAGTTTTCATGAAGTTATAATAACTATTTATATCATTAGATTCTAATCCACAATATTCATCTAAATTAAAAGTAATTACGTCTGAAAAGCTTATAAATCCTTCATTGTATAAACGAATCAACTCTTCATAAGTACCTATAGGTGTAGATCCTGTTGCAAGACCTATAATACTTTTAGGCTTTAATATAAGTTGACTCGCCAATATACTTGCTGCCTTTCTGCTTAGTTCCTTATAATCTTTTACCTTAATAATTTGCATAACCTAAAATTCCTTCCTAAAATACAAGTTTCCTTCTACTATGGTATATAAAATATCCATATTTTCATTAAATACTGTAAAATCAGCATATTTTCCTACTTCTATGCTTCCTTTCATACTATCTATCCCAATAGCACTGGCAGGATTTATTGTAACCATCTTAATTATTTTTTCAAGTTTTAATTTAGTATGGTCTCTCATGTTTTTTACTGCTTTATCTAAAGTGAGGAGACTTCCAGCTAATGTACCATCTTCAAGTGTTGCTCTTCCATTGGATACAAGTACTTTTTGTCCACCTAAATCGTAATTTCCTAATTTCATACAAGCTGCTCTCATAGCATCACTTATTAAAATTATCTTATCTTCACCTTTAGCTTTTTCTAAAATATTAAATAATGCAGGATGTACATGAATTGTATCCGCAATAAGCTCACAATAAATATCACTATTTAAAATTGCTCCAATTACCCCAGGATTTCTATGATGAAGTGGAGTCATAGCATTAAAACAATGAGTTGCACTTTTTATACCATCTTCTATAGCACTCATAGCTTCTTCATAAGTAGAATTTGTATGTCCTATTGATAATATCATATTTTTATTCACATTCATAGATTTAATAAAAATGTGATTTTCATCCATTTCAGGAGCAATTGTAATTATCTTAATTATATCAAGATAAGGTTTTATAATTTCTATTGTTGGTGTTAAAATATACTTTTCATTTTGTGCTCCTTTATACTTTGGACTAATAAAAGGACCTTCCAAATGAACACCAAGAATTTTTGAACCATTAAACTTCATATCCATAGAAATCTTTATCACATCTAAAGCTTTATGAATATCCTCTATTGACATTGTCATAGTTGTTGGTAAGAAACCTGTAACCCCATGATTACAAAGACTCTTACTAATAGCTTCTATACCTTCAATCCTGCCATCCATAACATCAAAACCTTTTGATCCATGAACATGGATGTCTATAAATCCAGGTGATATATAGCTGCCTTCTACGTCAATAGTTTCTATATCTTTACTAAGAACATTATTTTCTACAATTTGAATTATTTTTTCATCATATATAATTGATTTACCCTGTAAAATTCTATCTTTTAGGATTACTTTACCATTTTTAATGCATTTTACAGCCATATATTTACCTACCTTTATATTTTTCATAAAATCTCATTTTTAGAGATCATACATGAAAAATTCAAACTTAAAATTCTCTGCTATCTATTATCAATAATAGATTAATGATTAGAAATAACTTGTACATTTTCATAAAAATATTATTTTTTAAGTTTATTTTAAAATTTATAATTCAAACTTAAATTTTTGCCATGGCTTAATATAATCTAATAAATAAATTTCATCTTCATCAATTTTTCCTACTACATTAGTTTTTCCACTGTTCTCCATATCCTTTAGTGCAATTTGAAGCTCTCCACTATATCTTTCATAAAGAGAACTTTCAATTAATACATCCCCTCTTTTTATAGGCTTTGCATTAAATAATTCAAATTTATGATTTTTATATTTTACACGACTTTCCGTTGATCTAATCATATATTCAGATATATCTCCTCTATTAAAATGGCTTTCTTCTAAAACTATCTTTTTCTCTGTCTCTGGTAACTCCTCTAAAAGTTTGACCTTAAGTTCAAGAATATTCTTATTTAATTTGCTTAGTTTATAAAATTCTTCTTCTGATGCAAAACAATTTGCTATTATAACATCATCAATTAATTCTGTATTAAATAAATCTTTTGCTTGAACATCAATTGGTAAAAATCTATGTTCTTCTAAAGTACAAAGTCCATGAGAAGTTGGCCATGGACCAAAAGTTCCATTAGGTGAACTAATAAAAGCAGCCGTCCTTATACCTTTTTCTTTAAACTCTCTCGATGTGTTTAAGAAGTGTTTTCTTGATATACCCGTGTATCTATGAGGATAAAAGTTATGACACCCTATTATATTATCTTTATTAGGACAATAACTTAAAATGTTATCAAGATATTTAGTTCCATTGCTCATATTTATTTCAATTTTAAGCCCATATGGATTAAAACTCATTATGCTTTCTTCCATTCCTGAAAATCCTAAGTCTAATCTTATTCCGCTTAAATTTATTTGAGAAAAGAATTGAAGATCTTTATAACTTAAGTTTAATTTTTTAAAAATAGAGGGATCTACATCTGCAATAACTTCCATCCCTAACTCTTTTGCAGTATTTGTTATTTCTTTAAACTGATTTAAATTATTTTCTATATTTTTTCCCAAAGATATAAGACAAGTAAATATCCTTGTAAATCCATATTTTGCAGCCATTTTTAAATAATCTTTATATTTTTCTATGTCCCCTTGTGGAGGATATATTGATATTCCTAATTTCCACATTTAACTACCTCCATTTTCACTTTAAAATTTAATTATTACTTGACACTTTTTTATACATATCTACAAATTCTATAGCTAAATCCCTTACGGTTATGGCGTTCATTAAATGATCTTGAGCATGAACCATAAGCAATGTAATTTCAATTTTTTCATTTCTTGCTTCTGATTGAATAAGTTTTGTTTGTTCTTTGTGGGCCTCTTCAAGACTTTTATCTGCTAATTGAAGACATTTTTCAGCCTCTTCAAAATTTCCTGTTTTTGCGTGAGCTATAGACTCCATAGAAAAACTTTTAGCTTCTCCGCTATAAGATATTAATTTAAATATTATATTTTCCATTATAAATTCCTCCCTACTTAAATTGAGGTAAATATTTTTTGTTTTCATCAAGTATATCTTTCAATAATTTTTTAGTAATGTTTATTGAACCACCTAATGGATTATTGATTAACGCTAAAAAAGCTTGATTATAATCTCCATTTATTGCTGCTTCTATTGTAAGAGTTTCATAAGCTTTAACCTGTTGTATAAGCCCTCTTATAGAATTTGGTAAATTTCCTACTGATATAGGTGTTGCTCCACTTTTATTTACAATTGCATTTGTTTCTATAACAGAATTATTAGATAACTCTAATATAGCTCCATTATTTTTTATATTTACAGTATGAATTTCATTTTTATCATTATATACAGCACTCATAAGAGAAACTGCAGCTTCTGAATAATATGCCCCTCCTCTTTTATCTAGCTCTGATGGTTTTTCATCAAGGTTTTCATCATCGTATATTTTAAATAATTTATTTTCTATCTCCATTACTTGTTTTGCTCTAGTTCCTTCTCCTCTTTTTATATTTTCTAATTCTTCTTTTAAAATTTCATCTTTCATATAAAAATACCTATGATAAGGACAAGGAATCATATTTAAAGATTTTAGAAACTCTTTATCCCATTTTAGATCAGGAATATTATTCATATTTATAGAAGCACCCTTAGAAAGTCTCTCAATTATCTCACTTATTATATCTTCACCATCAAGATAAACAGATTGCCCATATACCATATGGTTAAGCCCTATAAAATCTACTCTTATTCTATTTGACTCTACCTCAAGTAATTTTCCAATATTATTTCTCATTGTTATTGGAACATTGCATACTCCAATAGCTTTAACTTTTGTATAATTTAAAACAGTTTCAGTAATAATTCCTGCTGGATTTGTGAAATTAATTAAAAATGCTTCTGGAGCTAATTCACTAATATCCTTACATATATCAAGTATTACTGGTATTGTTCTAAGTGCTTTAATAAATCCTCCTACTCCAGTAGTTTCTTGACCAATGAGATTATACTTTAATGGTATTGTCTCATCTTTTAGCCTTGCTTTTAGCCCTCCTACTCTAAATTGAGTAACAACAAAATCTGCATCTTTTATAGCTTCTTTTCTATTCAAAGTTGAAGTTATTTTTGTTTTGATATTATGTTTATTTAACATCCTTAAAGAAAGTTTGCTAATTATGTCAAGTTTCCATTGTCCCTCTTCTACATCTACTAATGCTATTTCTCTTACAGGAAATTCCTCAATTCTTTGTATTATTCCATGAATAAGTTCCGGAGTATAACTACTTCCTCCACCAATTACAGCAACTTTAATGCCTTCCATGCTTTTCCCTCCAATCGTAAAATTATGTAATATTTTTCATTTAAATAGGAAAATCTCTTTTGTTGAATTATGCATGGAATTCACAATAAATATTGCAGATTCCATGCATAATTTTAAACCTTAACTTTTTATGCTATTATCTATTTCTTTCACAATGTTTTTAGATTTTTTATCCTCAATTCTTTCTGCTAAAACAATAAAAGGAATATACATAAACACACCGATAGCAAGATTTACTATTTGTACTATGGATCCCGCAATTGATCCTCCAGTTGCAATCCATCCACTAATTATAGGTGGTGTTGTCCATGGTATCATAGCAATAGTACGAGGAACTAACCCTGTAGCAGTAGCAACATAGCTTATTATCGTTAATACTACTGGTGTTAAAATAAATGGTATTATAAATGCTGGATTTAATACGATAGGCATACCATATATCATAGATTCATTTATATTAAATAATCCTGGTCCTAATGAAAGGTTAGCCATATTTCTATGGTGTTTACGTTTTGAAGCTATATAAATAGCAATTATTAAACAAATTGTTGCACCTGAACCTCCCATATATACAAAAGCATCGAAGAATGGTTTTGTAACTATATTTGGTATAGATGCACTAGCTGCAGCAGCTGCCGCATTTTTCTCAAGTGCTGGAAGATAAACTGCTTGCATAACCGGTTCCAATATATTGGAACCATGTAATCCAAAGAACCAGAATAAATGATTTAAAAGTACAATTAATATTGCTGACCAAAGCGTATTTGCCACTGATCCTAAAGGTGCTTGTAGTGCATCATAAATTAGTTTATGAATATCATCTACTCCAATTACAGCAAATAAGATCCTAATTACTGAAAATATAGCTATTGTTATCATAACTGGCAATAATGCTGCAAAGGATTTAGAAACCGCTGGCGGTACATTATCTGGCATTTTAATTATAAGTGACTTATTTCTTCTTAGCCTTACAAATATCTCTGTAGATATAAGTGCTACAATTATTGCTAAGAATAATCCTAATCCTCCAGATGCACTATAAGGTATTCCTGAACCATCTGCTGTAGGTTTTGTTATAGATAATAGTGCTGCAAAAGCTACAACACCTGCTGTAAGTCCATCAGCTTCATAGGACTTTGCAAGATTATAAGCTATAGTAAACACTACAAGAAATGACATTATAGCAAAAGATCCTGACCAAATGTTTCCTCCAAAGTTTTTCCATGACTCGCCAAACACATTAGTCATAAAATTTTGATATGCTTCTATTGGTAATGCATTGATTAATGTACCTAATGAACCTGCTATAATCAATGGCATTAAAGTTACAAATCCATCTCTTATTGCTACAAGATGTCTTTGAGCACCTATTCGTCCTGCTACAGGTACAAAATGTTTTTCCATAAAATTAATAAATCTTTTCATTTTTTCCCCCCCTAATATTTATAAAAGAGATTCTCTTTACTTAATCATGTTAATAGCTTGTTTTAATACTGCCTCTCCATTCATTGTTCCATATAAAATACTGTCAATTACACTTACTGGTATTCCCTTTGGTGCCATTAATTTTTCCATCTTTCCAAGTAGATATCTAACTTGAGGACCAAGTAAAACCACATCTACATCTTCGTGATTTTTTACATCTGCTTCTCCTATTGCAAATATTTCTGCTTCTAAATTTTCCTTAGCTGCAGCATCCTGCATCTTTTTTACTAGTAAACTAGTAGACATTCCTGCACAACAAACCAACATTATTTTTTTCATAACTTTCTCTCCTTTTTAATATCCATTACTTTTTAAGGCTAGATTTAATGCACCATGGGCTGAGTCTTTATAAGGAGCATGAATTATTACTTTGGGGAATTCATCATTTATTTTTTTCTTTAATAAACTATTTATAAGAGATGATTTTAAAAGTATGCTACCTCCAAAACTTAGTTGAAAATTCTGAATTTTCATCTTAAGGGAAAGAGTTTTGACCATCTTAAATAAATCTTCTACAGCTTTATCTACAATGTCTTTAGAAATTTTGTCGGAATGATAGCTTTCTAATACAAGAGGTGCAAGGTCAGCAATATGTTGTTTTTTTGAATTATAAATAAATGGTATAAGTTCTTCATAGTTGGAAATTCCAAGATTTTTACTTACCTTTTCCCATAGTATAGTCTTTTCACTTCTTCCATCATAGCTTTCCATTATCTTCTTAAGTGCATCTCTTCCAATAGCAAATCCACTTCCCTCATCATCAATTATATGCCCCCATCCTCCTACTCTAACGGCATTGCCATGAATATCAACGCCATAGGATATGGATCCAGTACCACTAATTAAAATGGCATCTCTCATGTGACCATTTGCCCCAACCAAAGTAGTTATGGAATCATTAAATATTAATAACTTATTTTTATAGCCTAATGTCCTAAAAATATTCTTTAAAAGGTTTTCATCATCCTCACAATCAATTCCAGCTCCACCTAAACATATTGCACTAATATTTTCTTTAGCAATATTGTGTTTATCACAAAAATAAGTAAACATAGAACTGAATACTTCTTCTGTTTGTTTTGCGCCTACACTGTGATAATTTGTAGGACCAGCTTTAAAACTGTCTATAACTTCATTATTGCGGTTTCCTAAAAGGCAAATAGTTTTTGTGCCGCCTCCATCAATTCCAATATAATAACCCATATAATCCTCCTTCTTGTAATGGGACATTAATTGTTATTCATTAGGTAAAGTTTTATTGAATAATTCTTCTAGTTCATTAAATGCTTCTGTTTCATCTTCCCCATCTATTAAAACAGATACTATATCTCCCATAGCTGCCCCAATACTCAAAATTCCTATTATGCTTTTTGCATTTGCTGATCTTCCGTCCTTTTCAATGGTAATATTAGATTCAAATTGTTGTGTTAGATTAACCAATGTAGCTGCTGGCCGTGCATGAAGTCCTGATTTACTTTTTACTGTTACATTTAATTTCTTCATAACTTACCTCCTTTACACTAATAATTAAAGCAAATGCTATGCCAAAATTCTCATTTATATATAATTATTCTATATTTTTTGCTTTTTTAATAATAAATGGCTCTACTAAAGGCTTTATACCATAAGCAAAAATTTTTCACAGTGCTATCTACGGTTAATATTAAAAAGGAACTAACTTTAAAAAATTTATATAGATCAAGAAATTTTTTCAAAATTTATATTTTACTATAAGCCCTTAACTTCTGTTATCTCAATAGTTTGATGATTATTAATATCATTCTAATAATAAAAATGCTTGTATTTTAATAAATATATTTATACGCAAAAATAGTGTGTACACTGATATACACACTATTTTTATAGACTACACAGATTACACTATAATTAAAATGCAATAGATATAAAATAACATGACTACTTAAGGGTAGTAAACTTATATAAGTAAATAAGTTATGTTAATAATAAATCTAATAACAAAATTTATTTACATAATATGGTATAAAACAACTTAGTATAATACCTAAATATTCTTCAAAGATATTTAAATATTTAATCTAATTCATTGAACATAAACATACGACAAATATAAGCTACTTCATTATTTGTAATTTTTACATTATATTGTTCTTCAAGTTTTTTCAAACACTGTTTTATTTGTGCAATTTCTCTACTATATTCATCAATAAAGCCTTCCAAATCTTTAAATATTGATTCATTACCACCATTTTTTAGCTTATCTATTAAAAAACATATGTGAATTATTATTCCTACTTCTACTTCATCACTAAGAGTTTTTTCTAACTGTATTTTTATTTCTTCAACCGTTTGTTTTACATCTTCAACAGTTCTTTCACAGCCATCAAAATTTAAGTGTTCTTTAAGTGATGAGCTAATTTTATTATAAGTATCATTTACTTCAACTATTTCTTTAAGGGTATTTATCCCACCTTCAATCAATAAATCTTTTGCAGATATAAAAGGTATATCATCTATATGAATTTTTACTGTTCCAACTATAGCTAAAATTTTGTAATTTTCCCTATAATAATCTACTGAACTTAAAAATTCTCTTCTATTTATGATGTTCATTGGAATTATCTCTATCTTCTCAAAATTTAGTAGCTTTTCACAAATAATTCTCTTTAATCTCTCAGCTGCCCCATCTCCAGTAAAACAAGCAGTTATAATAATATTTTTCTTTTCTATAGTAGTTTTTCTAATTGGTCCTCTTGTAAAAGAATTATTTTCTTTACAACTTTGGTATACTTCTATTAAGTCTCTGCCTAAAACTGCTTTTCTTAAAGCTTCAATAACCATAGGAGTACTAGCTCTATCAATAGTTTTAACAATTATTCCAGTTTCTTCATATATCATGTCTCCAAAGTTTACTAGTGACCCCATATCTACTAAAAGCAGAACTCCCTTACTTTTATTTATATCTTGTGCCTTCTTCTTCGCTAGCTGATATGCCTCTTCTGCATTCATAGCTAGAGGCATGTCTAAAGCAGCTGCATGATTTACTCCCACTAGATCATTAGCAACCTGTACCATACTGCTAGCAGTACTGTCTCCATGAAATATTACAAGTATCCCCACTTTATCTTTTTCTTCATTTTCTAGTTCGAAAGAATTTGATGCTAAAAACATAGCAATATAGCCTATTTCGTCAAGAGGTGTTTCGATATAAAAAGTATTATCAATGACCTTTGCTATTTCCATAGCAATTAAGAATTCTTCATCATATTTGGCTCTTATAAAATTCAATTTTGGATTATATATTTTCCTTCCATTTTTAATTCTTCTTATACTACCATTTAAATGTAATGCAAGAGCAAAATATAAATTGTCATCATATTCTTTATAAAGCTTATTTTGAGCAAAAGTTAATATATAATCTACTGTATTAACTATCTCTTCTCCAACTATATTTATTATTTCCTCTCTCTTAACCTTAGATGTTATATATCCAATATGCTTTTTAAAATGACTTTCTATATCAATATTAAGAATTTGATTAATCTCACTATCTTGAATACCAGTTGCTTTTAAATTTTCTAATTTTCTTTCTATATCATCATAAAAATCTCCTTTTTCTTCATGACTCTCCTCCATTTCTTTTAATTCCTCTTCTTTATAATAAAATTTAAGTATATCTCCAGTATTTTTTAAAATATTATCTATTTCTTCTCTATTATCTTTTATTTTTAAAATTCCTTTTTTTACATAACTAGGTAGATCTTCTTGAGTAATTATTATATAATTTTTTCTTTGTGATTTATAATTTAAAAATGCCTTTGCACAGGCTAATTGTATGTCACTTTTTAACTGTCCTATATTATTGGGGCAATCATATAATAAGAAAGACTCCAAAGAATTACGATTAATATATATACTCTTTCCCAATCTTTTTGATTCATCCTTTATGAATAACTCAATAAGCCTATACCTTTCCTTCATTCCTCTACTCATTAATGATGGTAAAGTAATTATCATTGGAATTCTTCTAGTAAATGTCTTTAAAAGATGAGATTGAGGATTTTCCGTAGTAGCAGCTATTATCTGTACTGATGCCTTTTCTATTCTTTCCGTTTCTCCTAACGGTCTAAAGTGTCCTTTATCTATAAATGTAAAAAGTATTTCCTGTCCATGGGGTGGCAGTCTATGCACTTCATCAAGAAATATAACCCCACCATCAGCTTTTTTTAGTAATCCTTCTCTATCCTTATCTGCTCCAGTATAAGCACCCTTTTTTACTCCAAAGATATAAGCTATTAAAAGTTGAGGATTATCTGCGTAGTCTGCACAATTAAAATGTATAAAAGGTGCATCAAAAGAAAGCATTCCTGCCTCCACAGAGAATTTATACATAAGCTCTGCAAAAAGTGACTTTCCAACTCCTGTTTCTCCAAGGATAAGAGTATGTAGCCCCTTTGGTGGATAAAGTATAGCTGCCTTAGCCTGCTGGATAGCTATTTGTAAACTATTTTTAGCCCCTATAATGCTATCCAAACTATTCTTATTTTCCTCTGAAATAACAATATTTTCTTCTAAAGTTTTATAAAGAACAGGACGGCCTTGAATCTTCTGAAGTTTTTTCTCTAAATAAAGTTTATTAAGATGTCTGCTAACATTTGCCCTATCTAAATTTAATATTTTACTTACATCAAAAGCAGATACTCCTTTTGGTATTTTCTTTTGCAATACTGAAACAGTCTGTAATATTTTATCCTTACTCTTCAAAACATTCCCTCCAAACATTTAGTAGGAAAATTTTACAAAAATAAATTTATACATCTTTTAAAAATAACTGGTAAAAACTTCTGAGGACATTTTCTACGAAATTCAATGTATATAATATAAATCCCACAATATTATCTAGTTATTTTTTAAAGGATGCGTTATTTATATAATTATAACACTTTTAAATAATATTCACATTATTTGGAAGAAATCTTTAAAGCTATTATTAATAAATTTACATAAAAACCATATTTTTAAAACATAATTGTAATTATAAAAATTATTTGTTAGATTTTTCATAGTATATACTAGAAATTTTAAAAGTTATACTCTAAAATCCCAAAAAGCTGTAGCCTGATTTTTCAAACTACATACTATAATTATTAGAAAGTAATCCTTTCAATTAGTTTGTAAAAGGAGATTTAATTATGAAGAATATAAAAGAAGTTATTAATATAGATAATTCGAATGATCAAACAGCAACTACATCAACAGAAGAAAAAATGATTCCTGAATTAACATTAGAAACATCAATGACAAAAGAAGCATTGGTAAATACAACATTAGAAGAAGAAACAAAAGAATTAACTGATTTACCAACTGAAACTACAGAAGTTAAAGCCGTATTACCATGTGGGTCTCCTTGCCCTCCAGTTCCTAATCGTACAGTAAATTTTTGTTGTATCATAGATATTCCTAGTAATCTAAGAATCACTGCATTTGATGCTGCAAGAATTACCTATAACCTTGATTGTTTACAGTGTGTTGTAGAACCTTGCACTACTACTGCTACAGTTTGTGGCTGCCCTATAACTCTTACTGTGTTTAATGTGAAAATTGTAGGATGTATCCCATTCTTAATAAATGCCTTTATTACTAGTACAGCATGTACAAGAGTGAGAAATGGCTTCCCTAGAGATGCTTCTTTATGTTGTCATGATTCTGTATGTGTAAATAATATTATATGTACTAGATGTAGTGAAGCTGAAGCTAATGCTGCATGTGATATTATTCGTGGAAAACTAGCTAACTGTACTTGTGTTGATGCAACTATTAATCCTCTTACACCATTAGCTTGCCCTAATTTCCCTGGAGTGATTAAAGGTATAACTGTTTCTGGTTTCTTTACTCTTCCAAATTGCAATCCATCAATTCCAGGAAATTGCAATCCACCAATTCCAGGAAGTTGCACTCCATAGTGGCTTTTCTCATAATATTAACTAAAATTTTTCTTATAAGTTACTCATATAAATAGAAAAATTATGGCTGTTCTAAAAAGAACAGCCTTCTTAATTAATATTAATTAAATGGAGAAATTTTCTGGCAATAAGGCAGGTACAGGTGCTTTGGTTACTTTTAAAGATTCAAATTGTCTTATGTCTATTGTTTTAGCTCATCAGCCACATTTTATCAATCAATCAGAATGTAATGATGAAGACATATTAACTGAGTTATGTTCTTATCTTAAATTTAATAAGCATTTGCCATTAATTCTTGAAGCATCCAAATGTATTTCATGTATGATGCCATTTATTACAAGCCAATTTATGCCAAGGACAAAAAGCGACAGACCTAAAGTTGTACCAAAAGGCTCAACAAATCTTGCATTCCTTGGACAATATTGCGACATACCTAATGATGTTGTTTTCACAGTAGAATACTTAGTTCGTTCAGCACAAACTACTGTTTATTCTCTTTTAAAATTAAATAAGGATGTTACTTCTATTAATCCAAATCAATATGATATTAGAACATTATTTAACTCTTTTATAACTTCATTTAGATAAATTATAAATTAAACTTTCAACATTTCTCTTATATTCCATTAGTGGTTAAAATCATTAACTTTATATTTACTACTTGGCATGGTAAAAATTTTAATCCGACTTCTAATATAAATAAGATTTAAACAATAAGAAGCACTCTTCTATGAAAAAGTACTTCTTATTATTTAAACTAGTTCACTGTAATATAAATCTAATAAATCAATTTAAATTTTATTATTATAATTATCATCCATTTTTCTGAGATATCTTTTATTTATTATTTCCACTTACGTCTAAGATTTAATATCTCTTGAGAATATCCTATTATGGACATAGGACTCATAATCATTTGGTACATAAGTACATATACAACAAAACCTAATATATTTCTTCTTACTCTTAATCCTAATCTTTTAAATACATGCCTTTGATATCTATAAAGTATAAAATTCTGAAATAGTGCTAAAGGCATAACAAATAATGTAAAAGGCCCTACTACCCAAAACTTTCCAAATAGTGCTAGTATTAATCCTGGCATCCAACAAAAAGTATATACAAAATCAAGATATGGCATAACAAGATTTATACCTGTAAGATAACGAACATAGAATATTGGATGCTGCCAAGGTTTAACTATTTTTAAAGCCTCAAGCATTCCTCTTGCCCATCGGCTTCTCTGCCTTGACAAATGCTTTAATGTTTTAGGTACATCTGTAAAAGCTACAGCTAATGGTTCAAAATATACTTTAAGATCATGCTTTAAAAAATTCCAAGTTAAAACAATATCTTCACCAATGGCATCAGGCCATCCTTCCATTAATCTTAAAGCCTCTGTCTTATATAAAGAATATGCTCCTTGAGCTACCAATGTTCCTTGATATAAGCCTTGCATTCTCTTAATACTAGCAATTCCTAAAAAATAATCCCATTCCTGAAGCTTTGCAATAAAATTTTCTCTACTATTTCTTACCAAAACAGTTCCTGCCACAGCGCAAACCTCTTTTGGTGCAGATTTAATTCTTGATACAATGTACCTTATTGCAGATTTATGCAATAAAGTGTCTGCATCTAAAGTAACTGTATACTCTGTTGTTATGTAATTTAAAGCACTATTTAAAGCATTATATTTTCCTGGCTTTTCTTCATAAAGAACTTGCAAATTTAAGCTCAATTCTTCTCCTGCTACCTGTGCAGAATGAAATGTGCTATCTGTAGAACCATTATCAACAACAATTACATTAATATTTCCATCGTAATCTTGATTTGCTATATATCTTAAAGTATTAGCAATATTTTTTTCTTCATTTTTACATGCAATGATAATTGTAACTTCGTCATTAGGGCTTGTATCTAAAAAAACTGGCTGCCTATCCATTAGAAGACTAGTAACAATAAATGCATTAATATAACCTGGTATATACCCTATACCAGCAATAATTAATATTGCTACTGGCTTTGTAACTATCATTCCTAGATCATTGATCCATGGTAAAGATACATATATAGAAAATATCATCCAACTAAATGCAATTATATGACTTAATAAAAACTTATAAGGTACTTTAATATAAATTTTTTTATGAAATAAATTTGTTTTATTCTTTACTTTAGTTTGAGTTTCAAGCATTTTAACCTCCATTCTACTATTCTATAAATATAATATTTAAATATTTATATTGTATTACAAATATTCAATATAATGTAAATATTATCACGTAATCATTCTTATAAAAATTAATTATTTTGCATTTAATATTATAACTTATGAAATTAAAAAATTCAGTACCTTTTAAATATGTAATTCATGGTAATTTAAATTACAAATGAAAAATTACACATAATAAAGATTTAACATAAAAATATTTATATAAAACACTTTTCATGACTGCTACCTCTTCATTAACTGCTGCAGCTCCTCCTAAAATGACAGAAATTATTCTAGCCTATGTTGCTACAAATAATATGCTTTCAGTAATCACAATGATAACCTCTTTAGTCTTTGTTTTCCTACAATTTGCTAATTAATATCATAAAATATTAGAACCTAATTTTAAAAAAATAAAAAACAGAAGATATTTACTTTAGTAAAATTGATATTAAAAGAAATGTTACTTAATTCTTAGCAATGTCTTTAATTAGTCAATGAATAAACTTAGACATTTCTGTTATTAAAGCCTAGGTATGATGATTTTAGTATTACCTACTATGATTACTATGATAGTTAAAGATATTTTCCCATATTATAGGTCTACTTTTAACTCTACCTTCTAGTATTCTATATCTTAATTTTTTATGGATTAAACTAATAATATATATTTTCTAAGTATTATTACGACTATCTTAGCTTTTACAGGAATTTATGTAGGCAATAAAAGAAATGTCTTGTAAAATTGTAATAATATATAATAGTATTTATAAATATCTTCTTTTCTTACGAGGTATATCCCATTTTGTTCTAAAATTTTAAGATAAAATATAGGGGGAATAAAAATGAATAAAGATGAATTAAAAAAACAAATAATTAAAACTATTGATGAAAATAGAAATAAAATTATTGAAATAGGTAAAAAAATATACTCTACTCCCGAATTTGGATATAAAGAATTCAAAACTACAAATACAGTAGTAGATTTTATGAAAAATGAGTTAAATTTAGATGTTGAAGAAAATATTGCAGTTACAGGATGTAGAGCTCAAATAAACTCTAATAAAACTGGCCCTAAGATAGCCCTATTAGGTGAGTTAGATTCCATATCATGCAAAGACCATAAAGATGCTAATGAAATAGGTGCTATTCATGCATGCGGTCATAATATACAAATAGCTGGAATGCTAGGAGCCGCTGTGGGGCTTGTTAAATCTGGTGTTGCTGATAAGTTAGATGGCAAAATAGAACTTATGGCAACTCCTGCTGAAGAATTAATTGAATTAGAATATAGAGATAATTTAAGAAAAGATAAAAAAATAAAATTCTTTGGTGGAAAACAGGAACTTATTTATCGTGGTTACTTTGATGATGTAGATATTTCTATAATGTTTCACTCTTTAGATATGGACGAAAATAAAGCCTTAGTAGGTACTGAAAGTAATGGATTTATAGCAAAAAAAATTAATTTTATAGGAAAAGAAGCACATGCTGGTTCAGCACCTCATGAAGGCATCAATGCTTTAAATGCTGCTATGCTTGCTATAAATAATGTACATGCTCAAAGGGAAACTTTTAAAGAAAGCGAAAGAGTTCGATTTCATCCAATAATAACTAAAGGTGGAGACATAGTAAATTCAGTTCCTGCAGATGTTAGAATGGAATCTTATGTTAGAGCTAGAACTATAGAAGGAATATTAGACGCAAATGCTAAAATTAATCGTGCTCTAATGGCTGGTGCTTTTGCTGTAGGAGCTCAAATAGAGATTACAGAAATTCCAGGCTATTTACCAATATTAAGATATAGAGAATTAGATAATTTATTTAAAAACAATTTAGTTGCTATTGGAATAGCTGAAGATAAAATAATAGATGGAGGAGATTTTACAGGCTCCTTTGATTTTGGAGATGTATCACAATTAATGCCTACTCTTCACCCAATGATAGGTGGAATAAAGGGAAGCCTTCATTCTAGAGAATATGAAATAATAGACGAAGATTTAGCATATATAACTTCTGCGAAAGCAATGGCATTAACTGTAGTAGATTTATTATGTGATAATGCAAAGAATGCAAATGAAATATTGGATAACTTTACTCCTAAAATGACTAAAGAAGAGTATCTAAAATTAATGGATAGTAATGATAAAATAATAAAAGCATAGAAATAACACTATCTCAAATATCTTTATCCTAGAGCATTTGAATATCAAAAATTCATAACCATAAAGCAATCCCCGTAGAACTTATTTATTCTACAAGGATTGCTTTATAATTATTATGAAGATATACTCCATCTGCTAGATTGATGTTGTAAATTCCAAAGACGAGAATATAATCCTTTTTGAGAAATTAACTCATCGTGGATGCCCTGCTCTACAACTTCTCCATTATCTAAAACAATAATATTATCTGCTTCACAAATAGTTTTTAGTCTATGTGCAACTACAATAACTGTTCTTCCTTGAATAAGTTCATTTATTGCTTTTTGTATATCCACTTCATTTTCTGGATCCAATGATGCAGTTGCTTCATCTAATAGTACTACTGGTGCATCCTTTAGTATTGCCCTAGCAATAGAAATACGTTGCTTTTCACCACCAGAAAGAGTAGAACCTCCTTCTCCTACAGGCGTATCGTATCCTTGAGGAAGCTTCATAATAAAATCATGACAGCATGCTCTTTTCGCCGCTTCTTCTACTTCACTTTGCGTTGCGTTCTCTTTACCAAATCTTATGTTATTTCCAATGGTATCTTGAAAAAGATATACATCTTGAAATACCATAGAAACTTTTTTAAGAAGTGCTTCTGGCTCTAATTTTTTCATATTTTCATTCCCTATAAGAACTTCACCTTTCTGCGGATCATAAAAACGAGCTATTAATTTTAAAATAGTACTCTTTCCACTGCCGGAAGGTCCCACCAATGCAGTTAATGAGCCCTCTGACATTTTCACAGAAATATCTTTAAGAACACTATTACTTCCATACCCGAATGTAACATTTTTAAATTCAATATCATGACCTTCAGATGGCATTTTATCTCCTGATAAAACAGGCTCATTTAATAAATTTACAATTCTTTCTCCTGCCTGCTGATCATAATTAATTTCTGAGAAATCTCCAAGTGCTGTAGTTAAAGGATCAAATACCCTTGTACCTACAATTAAAAATGTAACGAAGGTTATAATATCCAATTTCCCACCTAAAAGTAAATGTGTACCCACAAATACCATTACTGTAAGTCCTGCTCTAATACATGCTAACGCCGTCAACACTATTGGTTGCAAAAATCCTTCTATTTTTATACTTTCAATCATAAACTGTCTAAATGCCTTTTCAAGACGAGTAAATCTTTCTCCTGTTAAATTATACGCTTTAATAGTTCCTATACCGTTTAAATACTCCTGTAATCTATTAGCAGCATATATTTTAGATTCCATATGTCTCTTACCTACTCTTTTTTGTAATTTAGAAGTAGCTTTTATAATCAAAGTTCCTACAGGTAGCGCCACAAACATGGCAATAGCCATACGCCAATCCAGAAATAACAATCCAATAAAAGCAATCACCGGCATAACTAATGCTCCCACTAATTGAGGCATAAGGTGAGATATACAATGTTCTATTAGAGCAAAGTCACCCATCATCATATTTCCAAGATCACCAGGATCTCTACTTGTCAAATATCCAAGTGGTAATTGTCTTAAATGTTCAGCTAATTTTGCCCTTCCCTCGGCAGCAACTATAAATGCTCCTCTATACGCTGACTTATAAGCCGGTATTTCTCCTAAAAACATTATTATCATGGATACAAATAATGCACCACAGGTTAACCACAGCTTACCTATATCAAGAGCTGTTCCAGTTGAATAGGATTCAAATATTATCTTTGCTGCTGTTATCGCTAAAGTAAAAGGTAAGATATTTAGAACATTAGATAGAACTGAAAAGAAAATTGGTTTTTTTAACTTTTCTGGATTTCCAGCAGTTATATTATAAAGGATCTTCATGCTATACTACCTCCCTTTTCAAGCTTCCATTTTCCTGCATCAGTATATGCATCCCACATTTTTTTATAAAGTCCATTATTGGCTTTTAATTTTTGATGTGTACCTTTTTCTACAATACATCCTTCATTTAGAACAATAATTTGTTCTGAATCTTGTATAGATGAAAGTCTATGAGCAATAACTATTACAGTTTTATTTCTCATCAGTTCTTTAAGTGCTAATTGCATTTGATACTCATTTTCTGGGTCGGCAAAAGCTGTTGCTTCATCAAGTACTAAAATAGGGGAGTTTTTAAGTATAGCTCTTGCTACAGATACTCTCTGTTCTTCGCCACCAGAAAGATAAGTTCCACCTTCTCCTATAAGAGTATCATATCCATTTGGAAATCTTTCAATAAAATCATGACATTGTGCAGCCTTTGCAGCCGCATACACTTCCTCTTTAGTTGCATCAGGCCTTCCTACTAAAATATTTTCATAAATAGTATCATAAAATAAAAATGAATCTTGAAAAACAAAGGACACTGTATCCATTAAATTCTCTATACTCATATCTCGTATATCCACTCCACCTATAGTGATGGAACCCTTTTTTACATCCCAAAATCTAGGAATTAAATTTGCAATTGTAGATTTTCCTGAACCAGAAGGCCCTACAAGAGCAGTTACTTTTCCTTGCTCTGCTTTAAAATTTATATTTGAAAGTGCTTCCTTACGTATTGAGTTTCCAGTTGAATCATAACTAAAGGATACATTTTGAAATTTAATATCAAATTTTTTTGGTGTTTTAGGATTCTTTACTTCTGGCATAGCTTCTTCGTTAAGAATTTTATCTATACGTTCAACGCCTTCAGAAATATCTCCTATTGTAGAAGCAAAATTAGCAAACTTATACATAGGAGCTGATACTCCTGGTGCCATAATTAGAAAGAAAAGTAACGTTAACGCAAATGCCATGTTTTCAGGTTTTCCACTTAAAATATATACACCTACAGGTAAAATAAAGGTTAAAGAGGATCCTAGCATTACTTTGAAAAAAACATAGCTATTTTGAAACTGATCTGTATATCTTACACAATAATCTCTGTAACTTATCATATCATCATAAAATTTTCTAAAAGAATGGACAGTTTGTCCAAATATCTTTATAACTGGCATACCTCTTACATATTGTACAGTTGATCCATTAATTCTCTCTAATGAATCATGATAAAACTTTAAGTTTTCTTTAGCTTTTTCACCAGTTCTCATTCTAGATTGAACAAAGAAACCTAAAAATAGCGGTACAATGCAAGCAATTGCAAGCAGTGAACTCAGATAAAACATTGCTATTATCATTACTACTGTTGTAGCTAATACATTAACTAAATCTGGTAATTGATGAGCAACAAAGTTCTCAATTTTTTCTACGTTTTGTTCCATAGTTTTTTTAATTGCTCCTGTAGAGTTTTTAGTAAAATATCCAAGTGGAAGCTTTCCTATGTGAGTTGAAAGTTTTACACGTAAGCCATATAATATACGATAAGCCGCCATATGGGAACATAACCCTGAAAAATACATAGTTATAATTCCACCAATTAATCCTATTAATGCTATAGTACCCCAATGCATCATCAATGCTCCATCAGCTAAAGACGGATTAAAAGCATTCTTTAACAATTCTGCAAGTATAAAATAAATAGATATATAAGGTACAAGCATACAAATAGCACTAATAGATGATAAATTCCTGAAATAATTAGTAACCCTCGTTTTTCTCCAGCAATTTCTAATAAACGAGGGATTCCTGTTTTTTTCTTTTCCAAAATTTTTACCTCCTTTATATTGAAAATATTGTACATTTAATTTTTTTAATTTTTTATTATGTATGAAGCTTACTATTTTCATTACATACACTGCATAGACCATAAAATATAATATTATAGTTATTTATTTTAAACTTATTATTATTTTCTATTGTGCGTTCTACTTTGTTTAAAAGTTCAGCTTCAATCTCTATAATCTTTTTGCAATTTAAACATATTAAATGTGGATGATATCCTTTTGAACCTATAGGAATAATCTCATATTTAGTAAAACCATCACCTAAATCAATCTCATGCAAAAAACCTATTTTTTTTAGTAAAAGTACAGTTCTATATACCGTTGCAATACCTATATCAGCTATGGTGATTTTTACAAGATCATAGATATCTTTTACAGATAAATGATCAAATTTATTTTCTATAATAACATTGACTATTGCTTTCCTTTGAACAGTTAATCTGTAGCCTCTCTCCATCAATTTGTTTTTTGTATATTTTACTTCTTCCAGTGATAGTTTTGACATTTAATTCTTCTCCTTTTCCTTTATACATATCATCTTAGGCATCTGAAAGAAAATAACTATTTAAAGATGCTTAAGATGCTAATATACTAGCTGTTTTCTTGAAGTTGCTTTAATATTATTGAAGGTAAATATACTTTACTTGCTTAATACACCTCCTCTATAAATTGATATTTTAATTTTCTTCAAAAATATTATTGATAATGATTATCCCTATCATTTATTATAAAAGAACTAATTCTTCCTCTCTACTCATATAAGGATTTAAAAAGACGAAAAAAGGATTATTAAATAAAAAATTGCTGTTATCATTTTTTACACAGCAATTTTTTAATATTCTATATATCATTGTTTAACTACATTTTGTAAATATTCCTTTGGGTTAACTCCAAACTTCTTACGAAAAGCTGAAGCAAAATGGCTTGCATTTGCATATCCCACTAGGCTTACAACTTCACTAACCTGCATATTCTTTTTTTCTAACAATAAACGAGCTGTTTCTAATCTCTTATCGATAACATATGCATATACAGTATCACCAAATATCTCTTTAAATCCATTTTTCAGCTTAAATTCGTTAAGACATATCATTTTAGATAAACGCGTTAATGTAGGTGGATCTACTAAACTATTGTCTAAAATCTCTTTAGCTTTATAAAGGCTTGCTACATCCTCATTAGAAAGCTTTATTGAATTACGCTTTTCTTGCTGATAAATTCTTTCATTGAGATATATTGCAAGAATCTCAAGTATTTTACCTTCCATATAAATATTTTTTAATCCTTTTTCATATGGACAATTCAGTATTTGTTGTAAAACAACCTGTATAGATGGTGTAATCTTATCCCTATAGAATATTTCATCCTTTTTACCATTACAAAATGTATTCCATTCTTTTTCAATATTCTCTGTTATTTGATAAAATCTCTTAGGATGAATTTTAATCTCCATAAAGTTAAAGTTTCGGTCAGGTAAATAAGTGCATCTTTTTATATTCTCTCTATTTTTAGCTTTAGCGAAAAAACTCTCTCCGCTAGAAAGTTCAAATTGATCTTTATTCCGTTTAAATTCCCATTCTATTCCATCTCCTACACAAAAAAACATATCTATATGTGGGGTCTTTGAAATACCTTGCACCTCCATCTTTTTATGAAAAGTCATATTAAAATCTATAATTTGAATATTTTCATAAGAAACAATTTGCTTCAAGTACCCATGCCCTATTTCTTTAGGAATCTCGAATTCATAGCCATTCGCTTCTAAATTATATATATTAGTAAGATCTTTACAAACAGAACATTTTCCCTCTACTATATTTGTTATGTCATATTCCCTCATCCCTTTATTAAGCATAGTAATTCACTCCCTTTTGTTATTATGCTTTTATTATTATCATAGTCTTTTGCTTTATATTAATGAGTGTAAAAGTCGGCAAAAATATATCATATTTTTAAATCTCTGTTATACTATATATGATATTAAACACAATATAATGATAATAATAATCATTTTCATTATATATTTTTAAAATATGCAGCTATTAAAAGCTGCTTTATATTATAAATAAAAAAACTATTTTATTAAAATAACATTACCTAATATGTATTATACTAATTGCAATCATCATTATCAACACATCCATAACAAAAATTCTTCCATTTCTTTTAATAACTACTATTAAATCACTTTCATCAATTGCTTCCATTATAATCTCATATATCCATTATATCATTTTCCTTTAAGGGACGGTTCATTTTTATTCTTACATTCTTATTAAACATATAATGTAATTTGAAATATAATTGTGAACCGTCCCTTAGATATAATTTTGCTAATGAAACTATCTCTTTTCTTAAAAGAATCTGTTACATTTTCACATTACTAAAAGTTTTTCAAAGCATATTCTCATAGCTAATATCTTTAAATATAAAAAAATTTAATCATTTTTACTATATATAAATATATAAAATTTTTATCCTTAAATTAAGTGTTTAGCACATTCAACTTAAAATGAATTTCATAATTATAAATATTTTATACGATACATTAATTTGAATTAATTATACATTTTTTTCTATAATTTTCATAAAATCTCATTTACATTTTTACAATTTCATGCTAATATTACATATTGTTATGCTTTACAACATAATTTTACATTAAAAAGGAAGGATTGTTTTTATGAAAAAATTAAAAAATTTACTTTTATTAACGGCTGTTTTAGCTGTATTTGCTTTTGGAGGTTGTTCTTCTAAAGAAAAAACAGAACCTGTAGAGCCTATGAAAGCTAGCTTTGAAACTAAAGATTACGATGGAAAGAATTTCACTGCATCAATCCCTGCAAATTGGGAAGTTGATGAAACAACAATGGCTCCTATGGTAGCATTTTTAAACGTTTCCGAAAGTACTGAAAATTTTACTTCTAATGCTAATGTTAACATATTAGACTTGCCTAAAGAAGACTTAGGAGACATGAGTAAATACGTTGAACTTTTAAAGAAGGAGCTTGAAAATACTCAAGAAGGACTTATTTTTAATGTAACTAATTCTGAAGTTATAAATCTTCCAAGTGGACAAGGTGCTTTATTTGAATTAGACATAAAGCTTTCATCTGAAACAATTAAAGCTTTAGTAGATAGCAATAAACTTGATAAAGAATGGTTAGACATACTTAATAAAACTGGTTCTATAGATGCTTTAAAAGATGAAGTATATTATAAACAAATTCAAATACACATGCCACAGAATAACAAAATGGCTGTAATCGGTTATGCTTTCACACCGGCTAGCTCTGCAAACAATAAAGAAATAACTACTTATTTAGCTCATCATCTTAAAGTAAAATAAAATTTATATCAAAATCTATATACAAAAGTCTACTTACTTTTAATGTAAGTAGGCTTTTTCCATATTTATATTTGAGGGACGGTTCATTTTTATTCTCATATTTTTATACAATACTATAATTCATTTTAAATATAATTATGAACCGTCCCTTAAATTAAATGTAAATGAATATAAATGAATAAAGATTAAATATTATTGTTTATTATAATCAAGTATATGTAGATCTATTGTTATTTTAATTTTTATCATAAATATTTCTAAACTTGTCCCTTTTTTCTTTATAAGCATAATATTAATATATAAAGATATTTTTTATATTAGCATGCTGTTCTTTTAAGATTAATTTCTACTAATTCATCTAACATATTTTTATAAAATTTATCTTTAATTATCAGTTCTACTCCATATTTGCAAAGTATAGATACATTAGATTGTGTTATGTTCTTTAGTGTTTTGCATATTTCTTTTTGGCTTTTGCCACTGAACTGAGTTAAAAAAACTGTATATATGGCCTTTGCCTGTCTACTTTTTCTTCTATGTTTTAATTTTAACTCTATCTCATCAACTCCTGTTTTTTCACATACAAAATTGCTTATTTCTTTTTCTGAACAATTTCTAAGCAAAATAACCTTTTCACTTCTATATTCTGATTTATCATTTTCAAATTCCATTTCTTTAAGCTTTTCTTTCTCTATATCAAACATAGCTTTATAGTAGTTCTCTCTTGCTCTTCTTTTTCTTCTCCCAAAGAAACTCATTATATATTCTTCATTACAAATATTAAATCTGTTTTTTTCTAATCCTAAATACAGTGATAAACTTGAATACATATAATCTTCTGGTTTTTCTTTGTATTCTTTTATATCTACTGGATTTCTATGTATATATTTAGAAACTTCTATTAAGTATGTATCGCTATTTATGGGCTTGCTTTTATATCTGTCTCTAAATACTGGTCCGTTATGCTTCTTACACTTTCTAAGATATCCTCCATATCTTAAGTTAAATTTTTTCATCATTTTACTTAAATCTCCGCCATTAATGTCTATCAAAAAATGAGTATGGGTATCCATTAAGCAATAGGCATAAACCTTAAAATTTTCTTCAATCTGCAATTTTCTTAAGATTTGAAGCATTTTTTCTTTATCTTTATCATCATAAAATAAAGGTTTATCAGGAAAACTTCTAGTCATAACATGATATATTCCACTTTCACTTAATACTCTAGCTACTCTGGCCATAAAAATCCCTCCAATTATCATAGTTTTTTATAATTATTGCCATTGTCAAAAACCATAAACACTATTTTCATATGATAACTTAAAAATATTGATATTTTAAATGAACCGTCCCTAATATAAAAGCTGTTATCTAAATTCCGATCCCTTTCACTATATATAACTTTGTACTATAATAAAAATATATTAAATTAAATATGGAGGGTTATTATGCTAAGAACAATCGCTTGGTACACGCATTTTGCAGCAAGTTTACTTGGGAAAACTCCTCAAATGTATAAGGTGAAATCTTTAGAAAAGCAAGGTAAAATAGATGATAAAATAGATTATGTTCACAAAGTTACATCTAAGTGGGCAATGTCTCATGTGAAAATGAGTGGTGCAAAGGTCACAGTAATTGGACAAGAAAACATACCTAAGCATATACCTGTAGTTTTTATGAGTAATCACCAAAGTAACTTTGATATTGCACTATTTATGAGTTATATTAATAAACCTAAAGGATATATTGCCAAAGTTGAGATGGAAAAAGTTCCACTGATTCGTACATGGATGAAATACATGAACTGTGTATTTATGGATAGAAGCAATTTGAGGAAGTCAGCACAAGCAATCATAGAAGGTGTACAAACATTAAAAGAAGGATATTCCCTTGTTATTTTCCCAGAAGGCACAAGAAGTAAAAGTGATATAATGGGAGAATTTAAAGCTGGGAGCTTTAAATTGGCTACTAAAGCAAAGGTACCAATTGTACCAGTTACAATCCAAGGATCGTATAAACTAATGGAACAAAACGGTAATAGAATTAAACCGGCAGATGTTAAAATAATTATTCATCCAATGATAGAAACCGCAGAACTAACAAAAGAAGAACTGGATAATCTACCTACTCAGGTAAAACAAATTATCGGGAGCAAATTGCCTAAATTATAAAAAATCAAAATACACACTAGTTTCTTAGAAATTTCTAGTGTGTATTTTTAAATACTGTGATTTTTAACATAAAAGATTATTTCAAAATATAAAATAAATCATGAACCGTCCCTTTCATATCACATTATCGAAGATTATCTTCATCAGAAAAATTTCGTGCTTCGTTAATTCCCATCTCAACTAAAAATAATTCTTCTAGATAATCCATAGTTATGCCTTTGTTATCAGTAAAAAAATTATTTAGATTCTCTCTATCATTTTTTACTAAAACAATAGAATCCAATTCTTGCTCCATATTTTGATTGTACAAATTTTCATTATGTTCATCAAATAATTTAATAATTTCTTTTGAAGACAAATTTAGTTTTATTTTGAAACATATATTTATAAAAGATAAATTTTTTATTGTTATGAAATAACTTGAGTTTACGCTTTCAACTTTAGATTTATCATCTAAATCTAATCCTATTTCTTCTTTAACTTCTCTTTTTATACCTTCTATAGGATGAAGTTCATTTTCTATAAAATCCTCTTTACTAATAGCTCCCCCAATAAACTTAATGTTACCTGGTAAAGAAGTATCACTTGACATTTTTCCTAAAACATAATAATTATCATTTGTAATAAAAAGAGCACTAGTTGCAATGGATCTACATATATATTCTCCTTGAAAATCTTGCTTTACAGTATATAAATAGTGTGCATAATCAGTTTTTAAAATTCTAAAAATTAGACAATTGTCATTTTCAAATTTTATACTTGATATAGTATATAATTCTCCATTTGTATATTTTTTTCCGGAATTAATCAATTCATTCCAATTTTTTTTAATTTCTCTATTCAAATAGTTAGGTAATTCAACATTTCTTTCCTCATAAATAAATTTATATTTTGGTAGCATGCTATAAATTGAGTTACTAAGCATAATATAATCCCCTTTACATTCTTTAATAATTTATATTTGTCTAAATGTGTAAATTATCTTTCTTAAATTTATACTCCTAATATATTCATTATCTTTAAGTTCTTCAATTACCATATCATCAATATAATTGATTTATCCTAGACGCCTATTCTAAATTACTTAATATTATAATTATGTCTTATTCGTTAATTGCTAATGCTAGATAAAGCCTTAATAAATTTACTGCTAACTTATGTTTTTTAGAGAAGGATTCATCTCAATTTTATAAGATATTAAAATATAATTTATAAAATAAATTATGAACCGTCCCTTACAATTATTAAATATCTTTAAAATACTTATCAATTAAATAATTTTGATTTATTGTTATTATGTTATTTGGAATTTCTTTGTTTAATGAACATACTGCCATTTTATATTCTGATTCAATATTAAATTTTTTAAAATTACATTTCTTTAGTTCATTTTTTGTAATCAACTCAATATTTTCGTATTCATCTATATTAATAGAAAATGATTTTAAGGGTATTATTAAGCCTCTTCCATATGCTTTAATATAACTTTCTTTCAACGTCCATATTTCATAAAATTTATCTATTTGAGCTTGTAAATCTCCTTTTAATATAAAATCACATTCGTCTTTGGAAAAGAAACTTTGAGCTATCCCCTTATGATCAATAGATTCTATTTTTTCAATATCAATCCCTATAGGTTTATTATCAATTGCACATACTACAAAGTCACCTGAATGAGAAAGGTTGAAATTAAAGTTAGAATAGCCTTTTAAATATGGTTTCCCCTGTTCATTTTTTTCAAATATTATATCTCTATTATTTATATTTAAGTTTTCGAAAATTATATTCCTAATTAAAATCTCTGAAATTAAAGATCTGATTTTATCTTTTTTATTTATAAACTTATTTATCTTATATTTTTTCTCTGCATCAATGTATCTAGTTAAGTTATTTAATTCTGACTCACTAATATCTAAAATTTTTACAACATAAATTTTCATAAAACTCTCTCACCTACGTCTTTATTATTTATAATTACTATTATACACAGATGTTATGTAATATTTTGTAATATATTGTTTTTTTACATAGTTTATATTCATAAGACGTTTTATGTATAATAAAAAATGACATCAGAAATAGATAAAATTACTATTAATCTATTTACAAAAAATAAATTGTATCTTACAATAAACTTCTTGGAATTATTTCTATGCCATTAAAAATAAAATCTATATAAATCACTCTGAAACTTTTGATGTTCTAAAGAAATAGTGCTTATATGAATTGCTATAATAATTATAGATATCAATAGAATAATAAAAAAAGATGATCCCTGCACAATACAGAAATCATCTTCTTAATTCAACATAACCTTTTTTAAGCGTTTTATAAGGTATATTTTAAAATTTAATTATCAAAGCTCTTCTATTTGCTTATAATGTTTCTATTCCAATTACATTATACTTTTCAGTATTAATGGCATTTTTTATAGCTTCATCACTTACATCCGCTGCTGTATCAAGTAGAACATATTTATCTGATAGATTTATATCTACATTAGTTACGCCCTCTACATTAGTTAATGCTTCTTTTACATGTTTAGCACAATTTTCACACTTCATACCTTCAACTAATATTTTCTTTTTCATCTTATTTTCCCCTTTCAAATTTGATTTTTTATTTAATCTATTATAATATTTATAAATTATTTGTTAATCGTTTTTAGCTTATTATTTAACTGGCTTAAATCTTTTTAGTCTTAAAGCATTCATTAATACTGATACAGAGCTAAGACTCATTGCTGCTCCCGCTATCATAGGATTTAATAGTGGTCCTCCAAAGATATGAAGAACTCCCATAGCTATTGGTATTCCTAATGTATTATATCCAAATGCCCAGAATAGATTTTCTTTAATATTTTTAATAGTATTTTTGCTTAACTGTATAGCTGTAGGAACATCCATTAAATCACTTCTCATAAGAACTATATCTGCAGATTCCATAGCAACGTCTGTTCCTGAACCTATAGCTATACCTATGTCTGCTTGTGCTAATGCTGGAGCATCGTTTATACCATCACCAACCATTGCAACTTTTTTACCTTCAGCTTGAAGTTTTTTAACTTCATTTGCCTTATCTTGTGGTAAAACTTCTGCTAGAATTCTATCTATTCCAACTTGTTTAGCTATAGCTTCAGCAGTTCTTTTATTATCACCAGTTATCATTGCTACTTCAATTCCCATTTGATGAAGCTTTTCTATTGCTTTTTTACTATTTTCCTTAACAGTATCAGCAACAGCAATGATTCCAGCCATCTTATTGTTTATAGCTATATACATTGGGGTTTTTCCTTCTCCTGCTAATTTATTAGAAGTTGCTTCTAGATTTTCTAATGATATCTTGCTTTCCACCATAAGTTTTCTGTTTCCAAGTAAGATATCTTTGCCATCTATTTTAACTTCAATTCCATGACCTGGGATAGCTTTAAAGAAATCAAGCTTCTTAAACTCTAATCCTTTTTCTTCAGCGCCTTTTACAATTGCTTCACCAAGTGGATGTTCTGATCCTTTTTCTGCTGATGCAGCTAATTGTAATAAATCATTTTCTGTTATACCATTTGTAACAACTACATCTGTAACCTTTGGCTTACCTTCTGTAATAGTACCTGTTTTATCAAATACTATTGTCTTTATTTTGTGAGCAGTTTCTAGTGCAGCACCACTCTTTATTAAAACACCATGTTCAGCACCTTTACCTGTACCAACCATAATAGCTGTTGGTGTTGCTAAACCTAAAGCACAAGGACACGCAATAACTAGTACAGAGATAAATATTGTAAGTGAGAATATTTCTGATTCTCCACCAATGAAATACCATGCTAAACCTGAAATAACTGCTAAGGTAATAACTATTGGAACAAAGTATCCTGAAATAACATCTGCAAGTTTTGCAATTGGAGCTTTAGAACCCTGAGCATCTTCTACAAGCTTTATAATTTGCGCTAAAGCTGTATCTTTACCAACTTTAGTAGCCTTATATTTTATAGTACCATTTTTATTTATACTTGCACCAATAATCTTATCGCCAACATTCTTTTCTACTGGAATACTTTCCCCTGTCAGCATTGACTCATCTACAGAAGTAGTCCCCTCTACAACTTCTCCATCTACTGGCATCTTTTCTCCTGGTTTAACTACTATTACATCGCCTACTTCTACTTCTTCAATAGTAATTTCTACTTCTTTTCCGCTTCTTATGACTATAGCTGTTTTAGGGGCAAGTCCCATTAGCTTCTTTATAGCTTCTGAAGTCTTTCCTTTGGAAACTGCCTCTAAATATTTACCAAGAGTTATTAAAGTAATAATTACAGCTGCTGACTCAAAGTATAAGTCATGAGCATACTCATGGTGTCCACCAAAAATTTTAACTGTAGCAAATACACCATAAAGAACTGCTGCAGATGTACCTATTGCAATAAGTGAATCCATATTAGGACTTCTTTTAAACAATGCCTTAAATCCAACTGTATAGAATCTATTTCCAGCAATTATTACAGGCAATGTAAGTAATAATTGAGTTAAAGCAAATGCTATTGGGTTAATATTGGGATTAATGAAGTCTGGAAGAGGAAGTCCTACCATATGTCCCATAGATACATATAGTAATGGCACTGCAAATATTGTAGATATAATGAACTTTCTCCATAAAAGTTTCATTTCTTTTTCTTTTCTCTCTTTATCTGTATCTACTGTTGTTTCTTCTTCTCTTGCTTTATAACCTGCTTTTTCTATTGCTTTCTTTATATCTGAAACCTTTATCTTTGAAGGCTCATAGCTTATGCTTAACTTCTCAGTTGGATAATTAACATTTGCTTCTGTAACTCCATTAAGTTTTCTAGTTGCCCGTTCTACTGCTTTTGCACAGGATGCACAGGTCATTCCTTCTATTTTCAAAATTTTATTTGTGGAATCAGTAATGGCCTTATATCCCGCTTTCTTAACAGTTTCTTGAATATCTGCTACAGAAATCTTTGTTTCATCAAAGCTTATATTTAGTTTTTCTGTAGCAAAGTTAACATTTGATTCTGTTACACCTTTTAGCTTTTTAGTGGCCCTTTCTACAGCCTTTGCACAAGATGCACAGGTCATTCCTTCTATTTTTAATACTTTATTTGCCATATATTTTCCCTCCTTAATTTAATAATAAAGTATTTTATTTACCAAGTACTTTTGATAAAAGCTCTATAACTTCAGCTATTTTCTCACCTGCCTTATAATGCTGAAAAGCTTCCATAACACAGTGGTCCATATGCTGTCTTAAAATCATCAAATTAGCTTTTTTTTAAAAGTGATTGCGAAGCGATTATTTGATTTGACACATCTACACAATATCGCTCTTCTTCTATCATTTTAATAATAGCTTCAATTTGACCCCTAGATATTTTTAGAGCCTTTACTGCTTCTTTTTTTCTTTGTTCGCTTTTCACCTCCATACCCCCACTGGGTGTGGGTGTACTTTTATAATATTCCTAATAACTAAATCTGTCAACACTTTTTTATAAAAATTTTCATCGAGTTTTTATTTATATTAGTTATTAAGCAGAATCAAATTACATTTTATCGACTGATATTTATATCAAATTTTTAGATATATTAACTAGCAAAGCCATTATTCTCTGTATAATAGATATAGGCATATCTACAAACCCCTCTAGGCATAAATAACAATAAGCATTTTTTTCTTTTACTATTATGGTTTTATATAAATTTAAGATTGCTAAATCTAACATTCACTTTATTAATAGGAAATACATAATTGTTAAAAATAAATACTAAATAAAATGCCGCTAACTAAGATAAAAAGCTTGATTAATAGCCTTTTCTTTTTTAATTTCATGAAATAATTTTCATTATGATTAATTTTACGTATAAAAATAAGACCTACCATCGATAAGTCTTTTTACAAACGTTAAATATTGATTGTCATATATAAAAAATTATATATACCTACTGCATCTTTGCTAGAGATAATTTTTATTTTATATTATATAACGCTTATACTAACTCTTAAATCTACGTTTTTATTATACCTAAAAGAGGGTCCATTTTAATTCTTCTAAAAGGATAAGAATTAAAATGAACCGTCCCTTAAATACAAGATAAATTTTCATGAAATCTCTTATTATACATTTGCATTTATAGTAACTACTAAAATGTTACATATTTATTCACACTATCCTATAAAATTTATTATACATCTCTTCAAAGAATTTTTTTGTCGTTTTTTGCAATGAATACTCTATATTATCAGTGCCTTCATCATAAGAATTTTTTGGCTGTGACCATATATTAATTAATGACCAAAAAATACACCCTAAGCCTAGGACTATAATTCCTAGACTTAAGACTTTTACTAATGATAACTTAAATTTACTCATGACGCTTTTTAAATACAAATACACCTGCACCTAGTAATGATAATATAGAACCTGCTAGTAATATTCCGTATGTATTTGTAGCAGTATTGGGAAGTCCCCTTTTCCAACTGTAGTCACTTTTGTCCCTTTATTTGACCCTGTTTTTCTGCTGACCCTGGTTTCCCTGTTGATTCTGATTTCCCTGTTGATCCTGGCTTTCATTTGACCCTGGTTTTTTAGTATCATCTGCAATCTCTACCCAAATAGGATTTGTAACTGCATAGTGACCTTTTCCATCAGTTGCAACAAAACTATACCATGTATTTTTTGTTGGTTTTACATCTAGTTTATAGTTAACAGCATCTTGTGTATTATCGAAGTCTTTTGATGCAATAATCTTACCTTCGCTGTAAACATCAATATGATTTAATCCATTAACAGCTTGGATTTCTGTATTTAGTGTGTATTTTTTACCTGCTTTGACTTTTTGTGTTGTACCAAACATTGTGTTTGCTTTTGGTGTAAATATAGGTCCCATTGTTACATAACTATGACCATCTTTTATTGTTTGAAGATACTTTTCAGTTGTATTTTCCCCCTCAATATGAGCATATAATCTGATAATTCCTGGGTATAATCCTGAAGTTACATCGTGTTGGTCTGAACCTGCACTTAAGTATTTTTTAATACCTTTATTCCAATATCCCATTGCAGAATCTAATGCTCTTTTATCCATGTTAGTACTATCAGTTAAATCAATTGTAGATTGTAATTCAAGTAAATCGAAATCTTCAGTACCTTCATCATATCCACCTTTAACGCTATCTCTATTATAGAAGAAACCATATTCTGTATATGGATGATTAACAACTACAAGAGCACCCATATCATGTCCAGCTTTAATTATTTCTGCTGGAGTTAAGTCTGGAGAAATCGGATTCTTTGTATAATCAGCACCTAAAATACCCCAATGACCCCAACCTGGAGAAACTTCAATACTTGGAATAAATGGTCTGTTACCTTCTTTGGCTAATTCAGCCATAAGAGGATCATTTACTACTGCATCATGATCAGAAACAAGGTTATAATTTAAACCTGCTGCAACTTGAGCTTTATATAGTTCTTTAACTGGTGTTGCACCATCACCAAAGTCTGCATGTTGATGGTTGTCCATACTATACCAATTTCTTGAATTTGTTTTTATTAATGTAGGAAGTACAACTTCTTCATTAAGCGTTTCACCCGGCTTTATTGTTTTTGTTATTGTAGCTGGAAGTGATTCATAATCACTGGCACGTGTAATTATAAACGTCACAGGATTCTCAGGAGCTGATACCTCAAATTTAGCTTCATGTGTTTTTGGATCTGTAAAGAATACATTTCCCCCAAGTGTTTTAAATGTTGATGTAATTCCTGATACAGTTACCTTGAAATCAACTGGATTTCCATTTTCATCAACAGCTTTAAGAGAAGCTTGAGCTCCATCTTTAACCATAAAATTTAAGGTTGAATTTTCTGTTAGGCTTAACTTCTGAATATCTGACGGTGTATATCCCTTAGCTTCAACATGAACCTCATATTCATCTTTTGGTAAATCAAATTCAAAGTGACCATTTTCATCTGTTATTTTCCAAGCAAATGGCTGCATAATATCTTTTTTAAGTTGTTCTTTACCATGAGATTTTACAGTTTCCTTATAAGAACCTTTTTTACTAATTACTACAAATGCATCTTTTACAGAATTTCCTTTCGAATCCTTAACTACACCGTTTACATTCGCTGATTGAATTGTTGGATCTTTTTCTATGAAACGTTCAATAATAGGTGTTGTTTCACCTTTATCTGAGACTAAAATTTCACCTGTATAAATACAGCTCTTTCCTGGTTCAATTGTATTATTTACATAGACATCCTTATATCCACTTGACCCTTTATATGTATTTGCCCCATCTAATTGAACGGAAACAGCATAATTTTTATCATAAGTTACAACGTAATTTCCAAATCTTTCATTAACATCTTTATCAGCACCAATTCCGATACCAGTTATTTTTTTGTCCGGATAATATCCAAAAGGCCCAAAAGTGCTAGCAGCTAAAGTACTAATTGAATATCCTCCATACATGTTTTCATAAACATCATTTCCTTTTGGATTTTCAACAGTTGTTTTTAAACCAATATAATTTTTACCATCTTCTAATGTATACTCAATTGTGACATTTAAAGGTAATTTATGTCCTGCCGTCCAATATCTTGTTTTAGCAGTAACAACAACCTTATTCTCTTCTATTTTGTATGTAATATTTTCCTTTGGATTTTTCTGTAGATTTTCACCATTAAATGCTCCTGTAGATGTCCAGTAATTGTTTAGAAATTCAATATCATTTACTAAATCAACACCAAATTTGCCATCTTTCATAATAGCAACATCAAGGATACTTCCATTTGTCATGTTCCAGTAGTTATTTGTTCCTACTGCAAAAGATGCAGCAATTTTATCATTGTATATTGTAAAATCGTCTGCGTGAATAGCCATACCTTGATTAATAGGTGTAGCACCCTTAACAACTCCAACATCTGCCTTGACAGGCCTTGTTAATAACATTGAACACAATGCATAAGCACCCAATAACAACGATAATTTTAATTTCTTAGATTTCATAACTATGTCCCCCTTAATTCGGCTAATAAAAAATTTTATATTAATTAAAAAATTAATAATCAAAGTTAATTTGTTTCTATTTCATACTTGAGTTAATAAAAAAACATGTAAATTATATTAATTAATTGATAGGTAAAAAATACAATATAACCTATATTAATTCTTTTTATTGTAAATTTTAACACAACTCCCAATAAAATCAAAGTATTTTTTATATTTTAAATTTTCAGCTCATTAAATTAAATTGTAAATTAATATTAATAAAAAAATCCATTCAATATAATATATCGTAGAATATGGCTGAACAGTTAAGCCTAAATTATTTAGTATGTCAAAAAGTCCTAATCACTATTTATATAGCAATTAGGACTTTATACCTTACTTATTTCTTGTTTTAACATTTCAATGAACTCCTCTGAATAGAATTATTTCTTTTTTCAAGCTTAATCATTCATAATCAATGAATTCAAACTCTTTTCTTCTTCCTTTTCTCAATCTTTTTCTATTCTTTTTTGAATAAGCAAAAAACTCACAGGCATAGCCTGTGAGCTCTAAAATCAAATCTTTTTTATAAAAACAGAGGTTTATTATTTAGTTATAATTACTTGCTTAGCTTCACAACTGCCTCACAATGCGGCGTATGTGGGAACATATCTTTAAGCTTAACTTTTTCTACCACATAGCCATTTGCTGTTAACACTTGTAAATCTGTTGCTAAAGTTTTTGGATTACAGGATACATATATTATTTCCTTTGCATTAAACTTTATTACATAGTCTAGTGCTACTGGATGTACTCCTGCTCTTGGCGGATCTAAGATTATTATGTCTGGTTTTGCAGTTATATTTTGTATTACCTTTGCTACATCCCCAGCTATAAATTCACAGTTGTTTAAATTATTTAATTTAGCATTTTCTTTTGCTGCTTCTACTGCTTCTTCTATTAGCTCTATTCCTATTACCTTTTTAGCATTTGGAGCTACAATCTGTCCTATGGTGCCCGTTCCACAGTATAAATCAAATACTACTTTTGAATCTGAATCTCCTAAGAAATCTCTTACTATACTATAGAGTTTTTCTGCTCCTTTTGTATTAGTTTGGAAAAAAGCAAAAGGATTTATTTTAAAGTTTAATCCTAATAAGTTCTCTATTATATATTCTCTTCCATAAAGTACTTCTACTTTATCTGCTTGAACTACATCAGATAGAGAATCATTTAATGTATGTATTATTCCTGTAATTTTTCCTGTGAGTTTTAAAGATTTCAACTCTTCTATGTAAGATATAAAATCATATTCCCTCTGAGTTGTAGTTACTATATTTACAAGAATTTCTCCTGTATTTATTGCCTTTCTTATCACTAGGTTTCTTAGATATCCCTCATGTTTTAACACTTTATAATATGGAAGATCTGTTTTTCTAAAATGCTCTAGAGTTGCATATAATATAGCTCTAAAATCTTCATCAACAATTTTGCATTTATCTACTGTTATTATACTAAAATTTCGATTTTTAACGTGCATTCCTAAAGTAAGTTCTCCACCTTTTTCCATATCTCCAAAGGTAAACTCCATCTTATTTCTATACTCTAACTCCTTTGGACTTCCTTCAATTCCTAAAAATTCATATCCAGTTATGTCTGCATTATCTAAAAGCTTTAATATCTGTTCACTTTTAAGTTCTAGTTGTTTTTCATAAGATAAAAATGCATGGCTACATCCACCACATTGATTAGATATTTCACAATGAGGAGTTATTTTATAATCTACATCCTCTAAAACTTCTATTAATTTAGCTTCTACTCCATTAGAATTTCTCTTAGTAACTTTTGCTCTTACCTTTTGTCCTGGTAATGTATTTTTTATAGCTACTTTTTCTCCTTCATAAAAGGCAACACCCTTACCTGGAAATTCTGTAGTTTCTATTAAAAATTCATATTCTTTTCTTTTTCTCACTAGTATCTTCTCCTATTCTTTAATACACAACTTAAGAAATTAGGAATTATCAATGGACAATTTAAAAATTAGTTTGGCTAAAGTTGATACCTTCTTAAATTCTCTTATAATTTATTAATGATTACTCTTCATTATCAATGATTGGTTGTAAATTATTGTTCTCTTCTTCACTTTTTACTAATTTTAACTTTGAAGCTTTTTGTCCAAAAGTCATTCCATTCTTTTTTAATGTCATTACAACATTATATATTATATATGTAATTAAGTATAATACCAATATAGTTTGAATTTTTTCTGCAACAAAATACCCAAATAATCTTAATACAAAGTCTAATATAACGGTACTGAAAGCTGAAATTCCTAGCATAACTAATAAATCTATTATTGTAGTTTTGAATATTTCCTTAAAGCTTATTATATGTTCATTATTATTGCTCATTTTATCTCTCCTTATTTAATTATAATTTTAACTTCTTTATGTATAATACTAATGAAAAAAATATTTATTTTAGGCATATGCAAGAAAATAACTAGCTAATATGATAGTATTTTAGAAATCCCCTTCTAAATATCATAGATACCCTTTATAATATTACATGGACTATGTATTGTTAGGGGTGTTAATATGTTAGCTAAATTAATTTTTTTATCTATTGCTTGTTTTGCTGCTGCATTTATTGATGCTATAGCAGGTGGTGGAGGACTTATAAGTCTACCAGCCTACTTAATGGCAGGAGTATCTCCACATCTTAGCCTTGGAACTAATAAATTTGCTTCTACTACCGGTTCTTTTACTAGTGCTTATAAGTTCGGAAAATCTGGTTTTATTAACTTTAAGCTATTAAAGTTCCTTGTACCATTTACTTTAATAGGTTCTGTATTAGGCGTTAAAACCGTATTATTAATTGATCAAGAATTCCTTTATCCCTTAGTATTAGCTTTAGTTTTTGGCATAGGAATATACACATTGTTTTCAAAAAATATAGGTAGTGAAGATAATTTTTCTGGCCTTACAAAGAAAAATATAATAATTGGTATATGCTTTGCATTTTTACTTGGCTTTTATGATGGATTTTTCGGTCCAGGTACAGGTTCTTTTTTAGTATTTGGATTAATAAAAATTTATAAATTTGATTTTTTACATGCTTCTGCTAATAGCAAATGTTTGAACTTTGCAAGCAATATCTCTGCACTAATTACTTTCGCTCTAAGTAATTCTATTGATTATAAGATTGGAGCAGTAGTAGCAATATTTATGATATTGGGTGCACAAGTAGGTACAAAACTTGCCATTAATAAAGGTTCTAAAATAATAAAGCCTATATTTGTAACCATGTCTTTAGCTGTTGCAATAAAAATGCTCTTTAGTTTACTGTAAACAAAAACTATGACAATTTCATGACAAAATAAAATAGATGTTCATATTGGGTTATTATAAACATCTATTTAAGACATCTTGAAAAAAATAATAGATTAGTATATTAGCCTATTTTCCATCATACTGCGTTGTAAGAACCCGCCATAGCGCCACTATGAGCAGAACCTAATGCCTTGTCTGATAAAAAATATACTAACATTTTTGGTCTATTATTTTCTTTCAGATGCCTAATTTCTTTTTAACTTAAAAATTAGTAGTTATTTAGCTAATTCTCAATATGTGATTTTGCTATGCTCACTTCTTCTAAGCTTTCTTCCTTTATTTTCATCGAATTATCCTTTACTGAACGTGAAAGTATTATAACTGATGCTATTATAAATATTCCACCAACAAAAAGTTCTATAGTTAAAGTTTCTTTAAATATTATAATTCCCATAATTACTCCAACAATAGGTTCAAAAGTACTCAATATTGCTGCATTTGAAGTCCCTATTATCTTAACACCATGAAGAAACAATATAATAGCTAATATTGTAGAGATTACGGCTACTCCTAATACCGCTAAGGTAGAATATATGTTTAAAGTTGTTATAAGTTCTCCCTTTAATCCTCCATATAAAAGCATTGCAATAGCTGAAAATAACGCAAGATAGAAGGTTATAACTTTATTATCTAAGTCTTCTAAAGCTTTGCTTGCCATACTAACAACACAAGCTGCATAGCTTAATCCTGAAAATAATGCTAAGAAACTTCCTTTAAGGCTTATCCCACCTATATCCATTCCCACTAAAATATATATTCCTATTAAAGATAATAATAAGGATATTATTTTATGTTTATTTAACTTTTCCTTATAAATTATAAAGGACAATAGGGTGACTAAAGCTGGATATATAAAATGCATAGTAGTAGCTAAACCTACTGTGATATAATTATATGATAAAAATAAAGTTAAGGCCGTGGTAGAATACCCCGTTACACCAATAATCATAAGTATTATAAGTTGCTTTTTATTAATCTTGAAGTCCACTTTACAAATAATAAAATACCCTAATAATAGAATGCTAGCTACTAAGAACCTAAGTGTAACTACTGTTATAGGATTTAGCCCATTATTATAGGCAATCTTTGTAAATATAGGCATAAGGCCAAAACCTACTGAAGAAAGCATGGCATAAATTATTCCATCAATTTTTTTCATATCGCCCCTCCTTTGCACTAACCCCTAAATCATTCTAATACTTTAATAGCAATTTATCAAATTTTATAATAATTCTTATTTTAAAATTATAAACATTAGTCCATGCTTGAGGACACAATAAAAAAAGTATTCATAGCTCTTAATTTAACAAATTGTCATAGCTGTTACAGTCTATGCATAAGTTAAATATAAGCTACAAATACTTCTTTTTTATATTATATGCAAAATATCTTATTATAGTACCTTTCTTAATTGTTCTGCTTTATACTCTTTTATAAGTTTATTTTTAGCTTCATCTATAACAATCAATTTTACAGTACTATCTTCTATTTTTAATACTTTTCCTTTTTGTTTAGTTCCTATTACATTTACTGGTGTTCCATTTGTTATTGCTTTTAAAAAACTGCCATTACAATAATCACATTTTTCTGGATTTTTAACCAATCTCTTACAATCAACACAATAATATAGTTTACTCATATAAACACCTCCAAGTACTCTCTTAATATAAATATTTCTATATATGAGTATAATATCCTTTTTTTAAATATATTGTTAATAAATTATTAATTATTGGTTTCTTATTTTACTAGATTTATAAAGTCTTTTACTTAAAAAGCTTTATTATAGAATTATTATTCTTCTTTATCCAATTATACCTACATATATAATAGCCAATGATTTGATTATGATAATAGATTTTAATATACTTTTTCTTTTCTAATGTTAATTTTTATAAATTCATTATAAAATACTTACAAATGTTTATTTGCTTTGTAATATTTGTAAGTAATACAGCTTTATACTTTTTAAAGATTATGATAAAATTTATTCTAAGTATTGTATATTTATTAATATGCACCATAATCAATTATGATAAAAAATATATTTAAATGGAAGATATTAAGAGCTATGTAATAATTAATTCTTATTTTCTTCTTATAAATACCTAATGAAAGGAACTTTTTATGTATATAACAATATTCTATATTTTGATTTGTATAGTATTCTTTTGCTTCGGAAGGAAAAACTATATAAAAAAGGCTGAAAGATTAAATAATAATATCAGTGAATTTAATGATGAAATTTTAATTAGATATAATTCTTTAGATGGAGAAAATAAGATTAAATTTAAAAAATCTCTAAATGAACTAGAGCTTATATACTTTAATGATATACTTCAAAATAATTTTAAATACAGCAATAACATAAGCAGTATTCAAAGCTATATTCTTCATTTAGAAGATATTATGAAAAAATTAAAGCTTATCAAAGGAGAGTAGTACTGTGATTGATAATAATTTGTTTGATGTAATTTATAAAAGATGCTCTATTAGAAAATATAAGCTGGAACCTTTGCCACCCTCTATACTAAAAAAAGTTGAAGAATATACTCATATTGTCCCCAAACTATCAGACATAGATATGAAAATTCATATTGTAGAAGATGGCAAAAAAATTCAAAACATATCAAAAGGTATAATCGGAAGCTATGGTAAGATTAAAGCTCCTCATTATTTAGTTGTTACCTCTGAAGAAAAACCAGGGTATATGGAAAACGTAGGCTATAGTTTGGAGCATCTAGTGCTCAAATTAACTACTTTAAATTTAGGTACTTGTTGGATTGGAGGATTTATAAAAAAAGAACTTCTTACTAATGTAATTGAAATGCCCAATAATCATGTGGCAGTTATAGTTATTTCCTTTGGTTATCCTCTTCATTACGAAGATGTTACACCAAAAAAGTTAGAAGATAACTTAATTGATACTATAGGCTTTAATCCTAATAGAGAAACTGACATACCTTCAAAATTAGTTTCTAGTACAAAACGGAAAGCTCTAAATGAAATTATAGATTGCAACTTAACTGAAGATTGGCTAGAAATAATGAATGCAGTAAGACATGCACCATCTGCTATTAACAGTCAACCTTGGAGGTTTTCTAAAAAGGATAATATCATTCATATGTATAGAGTTAAACGAGGCAAAATGGCAAAAACTCTTGATCATATTAACAAAATCGATAGTGGTATAGCTCTTTGTCATCTTATGGTAGCTGGAACTCTTAAAGGGAAAAAACTCACATTAGAGTATTTAGATAATATAGAAAGAAAAAATTTAATATATTTTATTTCTATAATAGAAAATTAATTGTTTAATATTAAGATTATATATTTTGGTAATACTATTGATAGGTATAAGAAAATAAGATTAACAATAATAGTCTATAGGATAATTATAAATAAAGTAGCTGTATAAAAATATTTTATTACATAAAAAATAGAAAAGTATACAAACTACTAATAGCATAGTGTAGTAACTTTTAAAGGAGCGAAAATAATGGATAACAGATTTGGAAAGGTTATAAAAGCCGCACTTACAGTTATTGGTGTGGCAGCAGTCGCAAAAGTAGTTTCAGATAAACTTTCTGAAATGCATAATAAAAAGCTTTGTGATTGCATTGATAAAAAATTTAATAATGGTAAAAATATAATAATTAAATCTTTTGACGAAGAAGAAACTCTTCAATGCTGTGATAATAAAATTCAAGAACAGATGGATGTTAGCAGTTCTGGTAATAATTCAAAAGTTAATGTTGAGAATAATGTTTTTAAAAAGGCCAAAGAACATATAATGATACCTGACATCAGAAAATATGAATTTCCTAATAATGAAAATAATATTTTAAAATATCCTATAAAAACAAACAATGACTCTACATGTTGCTGTAATGAAGAAATTTTAAGCAGAAAATATAATGAGGAACTTGAAGAAAATATCTCTAAAAATAAAGAATTAGAAAATAATATAGCAGAAGCTCAAAGTGAGCCTATTCGTAAACATAGTGAAATATTAGAAGATAACGACGATAACTTAAAATAATCTTAATATATTAATTAAAATAACCATAAGAGAACAACTAATAAAAAACTATAACAAAATTATAATCGTTAAGAATAAGTATTAAGATAAAAGTTTTAAATTATTTTCAGGTTTTTTCTATTTATGTTAACTACTTTTAATTCTAGTTTTCAAAATTTCCTATAGATATAAAAATGCCTATAGACTATGTCCATAGGCACTTTTATATTATTTAAAATAAGTTTTATTTTACTCAAGCTCTGCCCAGTTTGCTGGATAAGTTACATATACAAACCTAGCATGATTTGGAACTGTGAAATGAATTGAAGAATTTCTAGGAATGAAGATTAAATCACCTTTATTACCTACAACTTTTCTTCCATCTATATCGATTTCTAAAGTTCCATCAATTATATAATCTACTTCATCATATTTTAATGTCCAAGCAAAACTAGTTTGATCCATTTCCATAACACCACAGCCTAATCTTGGACTTTCTTCAAGTGTTACTACATCTTTTAAGTAAACCTTGTCACCTTCTTTACCAGTATCAAATTTTTCTGGCTTTACAGTACTAGTCTTTATTGACATTATGCCACTTGGATCTACATGCTTCTCAAATTCAGGTGCCACTTGACCTAGTTTCTCTGTTATTATTCTTCTTACTATTTCCTCAATTGCTTGTTCATTTATGTTCTCCATAATAACATCTCCTTTAAAACATCTTATTTACTTACTTCATTTTTTGGTGTCATAAAACAAGCTAAAGCTACTGCTGAAGCACCACCTATTAATTTAGCAACTATCATAGGTGCAATCATATCTTTATTAACACCTGCTGCAAAGCCTAAATGATCCCCAAATACAAAGGCAGCACTTACAGCAAAAGCAACGTTTATTATTTTTCCTCTATTATCCATATCTTTCATCATACCAAACATAGGAATACTATTAGCTAATGAAGCTATCATACCTGCAGCTGCTACTTCTCCTATACCTAATAATGAACCTAATTTCATTAATGGTTTTTTAAACACTTTAGTTATAAAGTGTACTAATGGATATGCTCCTGCAAGAACTATTGCAATGTCTCCAACTACTTTTATTCCTTCTGAAAGTGGAGCCATTCCTGGAATTACAACTATACCAGTGATTGTTTCAATTATTATAGCAGCTAATCCCACAGTAATAACAGCTGTTACAAACTTTCCGAAGTATGTAAAACCTTTTATCATTTTTTCTGGCATTAATTTTAATCCTACAGCGATAAGAATTGCAACTATTATTATAGGTGTTAAGTTCATAAGAACTACTAATGGAGATAATCCAGCTAATAATCCTCCAACAAAAGATCCTATTGGAATTGTTATTATACCTGCAAGCACACCTCTAGCTAAAAATTTATGATCTTCTTTTTTTATAATTCCTAATGCAACAGGTATAGTAAATACTATTGTTGGTCCCATCATAGAACCTAATATTAATCCTGCAAAAGGTGCAACTTCTTTTGCTTCTGCTAATTGCTGTGCTAATTGATATCCACCCATATCACAAGCAAGTAATGTTGTAGCAAACATTGATGGATCTGCTCCAAGAGCTTTATAAACTGGAACAACTACCGGCTTTAATACGTTTGCTAAAACTGGAGCTAATGATATAATTCCTACCATTGCTAAAGTTAAAGCTCCCATAGCCATAAGTCCTTCTTCGAACTGCTCTCCAAATCCAAATTTATTTCCTAGGATTTTGTCCACAGCTCCTACAACCATGAATATTACCATAATATACATAATGATTTCATTTATATCCATATAGCCATCCTCTTTCCTTATATAATTTTTATAGATTTTCTAAAAGAATTTTACTAGGAGACGGAATAATTGTCTTATGAATTATTTTTTTAGGTTCAACCATAGATTCGGCTATCTTAATAGCTTCTTCCACACTGCTCACCGAACCTGTAACTACAAAATAAGATTTTCCACCAATACCATTACCAATAACTAATTTTACTAGTTTAATGGAAGCTGATTTTAATGCAAGGTCTAAGGAAATTAATGAAGACGTAACATTAGCAGTTTCCATAACGCCTACAGCATCAAAATTATCAATAGAGGGTCTTTTCTTCAGTCCATTTATTAACTCTTCGTGAGCGTTAGCAATTACAAAGCTTGCTACGATATTTTTATTTACTATTTCCTTTGAGGTTTCAATAGCTTCTTTTACTTCTTCTACATCACCACAAAGTATAATCATAAATTTTCCTGGACATATATGTCTTAATGTTACTACCTCCACATTAGAGGCCTTAAACATAATATCTGCTACTTCTATTCCTCTTGCAATACTATTAAATTCCATTAGTCCTAAAGATTTACTCATAAAATCAACTCCATGTAATGTGTATTTATGTTAATATAATTAGTTTATACTAATTCTAGTGAATCTACTATTCCTACTATTGTTGCATCTATTGGTGCTCTCTTATCTCCAATTACATATCTTGCAGAGCTACCAGAAACAATAAGCACTTGATCACCTATTCCTGCGCCAACGCTATCTACAGCCACAATTGTGTTGTCTGTTTTTTCACCTTTGCAGTCTAATTTTCTTACAACTAAAAATTTAAATCCACTAAGATTTTCATCTTTTCTCGTAGCCCATAGATTTCCTACTACTTCTCCAATAATCATAATTAAATACCTTTCCTCTCCTAATAAATTTCTTAACTCTCAAATTTTATTAGTAATTTATTTATTCTAGCAAAATCTTTGGCTAGTGGTGTCACTATAGATTTTTTAGGAATTACTACTTCCTTTACTCCATCTTTATATAAATTTCTTAAATCTGTTTCAGATATTAGCTTTTTCTTAACTGATCTATTTGCTTCATCTTTAATTTGAACTGAAACTTCTACTTTATCTGTTTTATTATTTCTTTCAGTTTTTGGAGCAACATTGACATTCTCACTTTTCAAAGTAGATAAAAGCTCTTTTAGTCCTACAAAATTAACTCCATAGCTTTTAAGTTTTTCTTCATGATTTTTAAATGTATTGAATAAAACTCTATTAGCAGTGGTAGTATATTTTTTATATTCTACCCCTTTTTCCATAGCATATAAGTTTAAGCCTTTTAAAGCTGCTTCAATTGCTACTTTTTCTTTCATTGACCCTTGAATGGTTAAAGAAAGATTAGCTAATTCACTATTAGAGATATTTTGTAATATTATTCCTTCATAACTTTCAATATCACCCATATTGTCTAAACAATCTATGATGAAGTTATTATCCTTTAAAGCTCCAGATAATATAGGACATAAGTCTTTTGAATGTTCAAGAATTAATAATTTCTTCTTTGATCTATTATTTTCTTCTATTAATATCTTTAGTCTATTCATAACTTCTTTTGTTATAAGTTCAACTAAATCTTCACTATACATCAACATACCTCCCTTATTTAACGCAGTTAATTGCAATACCCAAAGGAGTAACTAAGAAAGGATTAATTGGTTTCACTGTTTCTATACCTGTTTCCTTTTGAATAATGTTTTCAAATCCTTTTAAGCAGCAAGTTCCACCAACTAAATAAATTTTCTCCACATTAAATCCTCTTATATGAGAGCTAACAATAGAAGCTACCTTTTGAATTACTGGTGTTACCATTGGAAATATATCTCTATAATTTTCAGGGTCCTTTTTTCTATTTTCAGCTTCCTCAAATGGGATTCTGTAAGCTCCTGATATAACTAAAGATAATTGAGTTCCACCTGTAGGCTCATCAGCAGTGTATATAACTTTTCCATTTTCAAATATGGAAAGTCCAGTTGTTCCACCACCAACATCAACTACAACTCCATTTTCTATTTGTAATACTGCATTTGCTGCTGTAGGCTCATCTTCCACAGATACAACGTCCATGCCAGCACCTTCAACTACATAACTATGAGTTTTAATATCTCTTTCACTAGTCCCTGGTGGAACAGCTATAGCAGCTTTTGTAAGTTCAATTCCTAACTTATCTTCTATTTTTTTCTTTAATTTTCTAACTATATTAGTAGCTCCAATAAAGTCAACCACAAGACCATCTCTAACTACCTGCGCAAATTCCATTTCACAGGCAACAGGATTTCTTTCTTTATCCAATACAACAATTACAATGTAAGCTGTACCTAAGTCTACACCAACATAAAGTTCATCATCTTTTTTTACTTTTACTGGTTTTTTAATGGTCTTTTCAACAGCTTTAATTAGATTATCTACTTTGTTTAAGCCTTCCATAAATTAATCCTTTCTACTTAACTATTGTTGCACGAAGTCCTTTTGTGAAACCACAAGCGTTTGCTTCGTCGTAGTCAAGATGTATAGCTGTTTGGAATTTACTACTTACTCTAACAGCAACATTTTCAAAGATTAATCCTCTTTCTCCACCAACTTTAATTTTAATTTCCTCTTGATCTTTTACCCCAAACTTTGCAGCATCTTCTGGTGTTATGTGTATGTGTCTTTTAGCTGCAATAACACCTTCTTCTATTCTTAATACTGATTTTGGTGTAGCAAGAATTATAGAAGGAGTACCTTTAATATCTCCTGACATTCTAACTGGGGCATTTATTCCTATAGAAACAGCATCACTTTTTGATAATTCTACTTGAGTGTTCCCTCTTACTGGTCCTAAAACAGAAACATTTTGTAATGTTCCTTTAGGTCCTATAAGAGTAACCTTTTCTTCACATAAATACTGACCTGGTTGAGATAGTTCTCTTTTATTGGTTAGTTGATAACCTTTTCCAAAAAGAATATCAACATCTTTTTGTGAAAGATGAACGTGACGGCCAGAAGCTTCTACAAGCACTGTATTATCTTCCTCTCCACCTTGTAGTCTTTTAACTACTTCATCTATAATATAATTAACATTTAAATCTACTGTACTCAAAATTGTCACCTCTTATTTGTACTTTCCAGAAACATACTTACACATCATTATATAAAAACAACTACTTAATCTATTCAAAGCTAGTGCTATATCATTTCTAGATAGTTCTCCATCTTGGTTTTTAAATGCTTTTAATGCATCAATTTCAACTTCTCTACTTTCTGCTCTTAATGCATTTAAAGCTACAACTATATCTCCCATTTCATAGCTTGGGAAAATTATATGGTCTATGTTAAAATATTTTTTAGGGTTATGAGAAGTAGCTCTTAATTCTTCTGAATTTAACCCAATCAAAGCAACTTCTGGTAATTCTTTTTCTGTTACTTCTACTTCTAATATTTTTCTTACATAAGCTAAAACCTCTTCCAAATCATTTAGCACCTTTTTTTCATTTAAGTTTTTACATTGAATTTGAGTTTGTAATATTTTAGCTTGAAGGCTATCTAATTTCCCTCTTAATATAATTCTTCTGTGATCTTTTTCTACTAATTTATTACCATTTAGTTGAGTCATATGTTCTGGTTTATTTTCAAAAACTCCACCATTTATATGAACATATTTAGGGTTAAATACTTTTTCTTCCCTTTGAATATTCTGATTACTTTTTTCAGTTTGTTGTTCTTTATAAACTAATTTTATATTTTTGTCTTGTAAATATTGTCTTGCTGAAGGAGTTACTATTGCTCCTTTTTCCACAACATATTCTGTTAAATTTTCATTTCTCAGTTTACTTCTTAAAACACTTTCTGTTAAAACACTCATCATCTCACATCCTTATATAAGATGGACATTAATTTGTTAAACCACAATACTTGTAGCATGAAATACTACAAGTTATATAATCTACATCATTCTACATTCATCACGCTCATGCCATTTGACACGAGCTTTTGTGATGAGTTGTAGCAATCTTTAGACTTTGGTTTGGTATCTGAAATAAAATAATTTATCAAAGACTCTAAGATATTTTGTGTCAAGCAAAGAGCAAATTTTCATAGATAGTGTTATTATCTATAGGTTATTGTCATGTGTATGACATAAAATACACCAGAATGCTAGTTAGTTATTTCTTTAAAGATACCTAGTTATATTAATAATTTTTAGGATTATTTAAATTTAGACTATTGTTGTTCGTATTTTGGAAGTATAACTTCAACTTCACTATGTGGTCTTGGAATTACATGAACTGATATTAATTCTCCAACTCTTTCAGCAGCAGCAGCTCCTGCATCTGTAGCAGCTTTAACAGCTCCAACATCTCCTCTTACCATAACAGTAACTAATCCAGCACCAATTTGCTCTTTTCCTATTAAAGTTACGTTTGCAGCTTTAACCATTGCGTCTGCTGCTTCTATTGCTCCCACTAATCCTTTAGTTTCAATCATTCCTAATGCGTTCATATTTGCCATTTTAAAATTCCTCCTTAAATTGCATAAAAATTATTTTTTAAAATTTTAACTAAATTTATGTTAATATTTTATTGCTTACTTTATTTGTGCTAATCTTTCCATGATTTTATTCACAATTAAATCTAATTGTTCTGTAGAAATTGTAGTTGGTGCGTTTTCACATTGAGCTCCATTTCCTCTAAGTTCTTCTAGTTCTCTAACACCACAAGCTACTCTCTTTATATTTAATAGGTTCATTGGTCCTATGTTATCAGAAGTTGAACTTCCTCCTACAGCACCACAGCCTAATGTAAGTGCTGGAGTAAGATTTGTTGATCCTCCGATTCCACCTAAAGCACCTGGTGTATTAACTAATAAACGAGAAACTGGAATTCTTAATCCAAATTCTTTTATGATTTCATCATTTTCACAATGTAATACTAAAGTATGACCTTTACCTTCATTCATTAATATCTCTGTGCAAAGTTTTATTCCTTCTTCAACATTTTTTACTGTGTAAAATGCTAATATTGTAGTAAGCTTTTCTCTTGAATAAGGATTATTTTTGCCCACTGTAGTTTGTTCTGATATTAATACCTTTGTTCCATGAGGAACATTTAATTTAGCCATTTCAGCTAATGTTTCTACACTTTTACCAACAATTTGTGGATTCATTGTTCCATTAGCTCTTAATATGAAGTTTCCAAGTTTAGCAGATTCTTCTTCATTTAAGAAATACATTCCTTGTTTTATAAGTTCTGCCTTAACAATCTCTTTCATAGATTCCTCTACTACTATTGATTGCTCTGAAGCACAAATTACTCCATTATCGAAAGTTTTACTATCAATAATTCTCTTAACTGCTAAGGAAACATTTGCTGATTTATCTATAAAGGCTGGTCCGTTTCCTGGTCCAACTCCTATAGCTGGTGTTCCTGAGCTATAAGCTGCTTTAACCATAGCCTCTCCACCAGTAGCAAGTATTAATGATGTATCCTTATGAGTCATTAATGCATTCGTACCATCAAGTGATGGAACTGTTATACATCCAATTAATCCTTCTGGAGCTCCTGCCTTTATTGCCGCTTCATTCAATATTTTTGCAGTTTCAATAATACAGTTCTTTGCATTTGGATGTGGTGAAACTACTATAGCATTTCCTGATTTTAATGCAATTAATACTTTATATATTGTTGAAGATGTTGGGTTTGTTGATGGAATTAATCCAGCAATAACTCCTACTGGCACAGCTACATCAAAAACTTTATTTACCTTATCTTCATTTATAATTCCAATAGTTTTTAAGTCTTTCATGTTTTCATAAACTAATTTGCTAGCAAATACATTCTTAACAACCTTATCTTGCCATTTTCCAAATCCAGTTTCTTCCCAAGCCATTTTAGCTAATTTAACAGCTTCACGCTCTCCAGCTTCTGCTATAGCCTTCACTATTGAATCAACCTTTTCTTGAGAAAAAGTTTTATATATTTCTTGAGCTTTTTTAGCGTTAATGATAAGATTTCTAGTTTCTTGTATTGATATTAAGTCTTTATCTACCATTTCCATTTTTATTTCCTCCTACTGTTCCTTCAGTATGGCTTCAATAAGCTGATCTTTCTTACTAAATTTGATTTGTTTTTTTGTAAGTGAAAGCTTTTGTCTTTCCTTTAATTCTCTTGCAATAGTTCTAAGTTCAGGAACTTTTAATGCTTCTAACTCTTCACGATTCTCAAAGCTAAGTTTTATATCTTTCTTATCCTCTATTGCAATTGAATCATTTTCTGATTCTTGAATTTCATCTACAGTATCTAATGTATCTTCTTCTATATTATCTACTGTATCTTTTACATCATTATCAGTATTTTCATTCTCCACTTTAGTAGGTAAGATTTTATCGCTTACTGATATTTCATCTGTCTTTCTAGAACTATCTTTCTTTTTACCATCTAGTATGTTCCATACATTCTCTTCTGCTCTAGCTATAACATGAGCATTTCTTAAGCTACCTAATCTATCTACAGCTGAGCAAGCAGCTTCTATTGAAGCTTTTACAGAAGCTACATCTCCAGTAATAAGTATAGTAACAATACCACCTGTAACAAATTCACAGCTTACAAGTTTAACATTTGCAGATTTTAAAGCTACATCTAATCCTTCAACAGCCCCTACAAATCCATATGTCTCTAAAAGGCCTAATGTTGATTCTTTCATAACAATAACCTAATTCTAATAATCTGTAGGATTATCTGCTACAAACTTAACTGCTTCGGCAAATGCATCACAAGCTGCTTTTACAGCAGATTGGCTTCCAGTTAACAGCCCTCCACCAAAGTTCGTTTCAGATGGTGGTCCAAAGAATGCTTTTAATTCAACTGCTGCTGCTTTCATAGCTGCATCTAATGCGTACATTGCTTCTACTGGTGGAGCTATTAAATAAGCTATTGCTTCACCCTCTTTAACTCCTGCTGTTTTAGAAAGATATGAACCTGTTCTTGATATAGGTTGTGCATAGTATACAATGCTATCATCTTCATTAGCACTGTAGAATGTTGCAACTCCACTTTCAATGAAGTCTACTGCAGCATTTAATCCACTTCTTACTTCTGCTGGACTTGGTCCTGCTAATATTCCTATTACTTCACCTGCAAGCTTAGTATTTGCATTTGCAGCTCCACCATAGAATGATCTTGCATAAACAACTTCAACGTCAGCAGCTTTTGTTGCTTCATCTAAAGCAGTGTATGTAACATCATCACTATCTGCAGTAATTATTCCTATACTTTTATGTTCAGGCTTTAACTCAAACTCTTTTGCCATATCAGGATTAACGTTAGCTATTAGCTTAACACTTAATACTGATGCACGAAGTTGATCATTTTTCATAATAACATTCCTCCTGAATTATAATTTTAGATCTAATCCACTTGCTTTTTTCTCTAACATTAACTTGATGATATCTGCTATATATGCACCAGCTTCAACTGATGGAGTACCACCTTTGTGTATATTAGATACAACTGTTCTTCTTGATTCTGGCATTCCAACTGTTCCTTTGTATGCTATATATGCACTCATACTTTCAGCAGTTACAAGACCTGGTCTCTCACCAATAAGTAAACAAGTTACATCTGCTCCGATTTCTTCAGAAATAGCATCCATTGCTCCTACTCTTCCTAATTTAACAAAGAATGGAGTTCCTACTGATATACCATAGCTTTCTAATCCTTGTGTTAATGCTGGTAATATATCTTTTACGTTGGCTTCTACAGCTTTTGAACTTAACCCATCTGATACATATATTTGAACTTGTGGGTTTCTTTTAAAGGAACTTAATTTTGATAACTCTTCTTTTGAAATAGCTCTTCCTAAATCTGGTCTTGTTATATATTCATCTTTTGATGAACACATTGTATTTATTATTGGTAAATTCATCTCTTTTAATAAGTCTTCATTAACATCTGTAAAAACTGAGTCTTGAGCTGATGCGTGGTCCGCTCTAAATCTTAACATTGTCTCAGTTTTATATCTTGCTCCTGTTCTTCCTATACCTAGTCTTGCAGGAGTATGTTGTTTCATTTTTAAATAACCTTCAGCATCCACTGGGTTATCAACTAAAAGTCTAGTTTTTAAATCAACTTCTGTTATATCTGGAATCATTCCGTTTGCATCAACAGTACTATTTTCTTCAGTTTTGTTAGGTGCACTAACAATGTTTCCTCCTTGCTTTGTTGTCATTTCAACTAAAACTTGCTCTACTAATTTTTTTAAATCATTTTCTGAAAACATTTGGTTACCCCCTTCTACTTCTTAAGAAATACAGAAGCGTCTCCTGCTTTTCCTGTTAATTTTCCATTTTCTATAAAGTTCCACTTTTCAAGCCATGCTTCAAACTCAGCTATTGGTCTCTTACCTAGTAATTCTCTTAAAGCTGCTGTTTCATGGTATCCTGTAGTTTGATAGTTAAGCATTACGTCATCACCATGTGGAATTCCCATAAAGTATGTGCATCCTGCAGTAGATAGTAATATTGATAAGTTCTCTATATCATTTTGGTCTGCTTTCATGTGGTTTGTATAACAAGCGTCACATCCCATTGGAATACCTGATAATTTACCCATGAAATGGTCTTCAAGACCTGCTCTTATAACTTGTTTATTATCATATAAATACTCTGGTCCTATAAATCCAACAACTGTATTAACTAGGAATGGTTCATACTTTCTAGCAAATCCATAACATCTAGCTTCCATTGTTACTTGGTCTGCGCCAAAGTTAGCATCTGCTGATAACTCTGAACCTTGACCAGTTTCAAAATACATTACGTTTGGACCAGCTGCTGTTCCTTCTCTTAATGCTAAATCTCTTGCTTCTCCTATTAAAGCTGCATTTATTCCGAAAGCTTCATTCCCTTTTTGAGAACCCGCTATACTTTGAAATATTAAGTCTGTTGGTGCCCCTTGCTTTATTGCATCCATTTGAGTAGTTACGTGTGCAAGTACGCAGTTTTGAGTTGGTATTTGATATTTTTGTTTTGTTTCTTCAAATCTTTTTAATATTTTAGTTACACTTCCTACAGTATCATCAACTGGGTTTAATCCTATTAAGGCATCACCTATACCATAAGTTAAACCTTCTAATACTGAAGCTAATATACCATCTGGATCATCTGTTGGATGGTTAGGTTGTAATCTTGCTGATAAAGTTCCTGCTTCACCAATTGTTGTATTACAATGAGCAGTAACTTTAATCTTATTTGCACCATAAACTAAGTCTAAGTTAGACATTAATTTTGCAACAGCAGCGATAACTTCACTTGTTAATCCTCTGCTTATTCTTCTAATATCAGATCCTGTTGTTTTCTCATTTAAGATCCATTCTCTTAATTCTGCAATAGTCCAATTTTTAATTTCACCATATATTTTTTCATTAATAGAATCTTGAATGATTCTTGTAATCTCATCCATTTCATATGGAACTACTGGATTATTTCTTACATCTGATACTGTTAAATTGCTAAGTACAACCTTTGCCGCTACTCTTTCTTGAGCAGTTTCAGCAGCTACTCCAGCTAATTTATCACCTGACTTTTCTTCATTAGCTTTTGCTAAAACTTCTTTAACGTCTTTGAATTGATACACTTTACCAAATAATTTTGTTTTTAGTATCACTTTCTTCACCCCTCTATAAAAATTATGAATTGAATACTAATGTTTTTATTACTACTGGAACAACCTTACCATTTATTAATGGTTTTCCAATATCTATATAGTCTCCATTTTCAACTTTAATGCTATCTATACAAACAACATTTTTCTTCTTTCCTAGTTGAATGTACATAGTTTGACCTAACACCTTAGCTATATCATTTTCGACAATTACAAATATTGGATATTCCTTTTCTAAAAGCTCAGTCATTCCATTGATAAGCGATTTTGATAATTTTTGAACTTCATCAAAAGAAGGATTCTTAATTCCTTTTAGCGCTACCGCTACCCTTTGACTTTCATTCTCTAAATTAAACCATTTAAGTTTTTCATTTATTGCCCTTTCAATAGATTCAAAACCACCATCTTCATCTTCTTTAGATAATTTTAAAATTGGTAGGTTTTTGATTGGAAAGACATCAGAAGTATAGGTTATAGTACTTCCACTGATATCAGTAGTATGAGAACCAGCACCTACAACAGTAGCTCTTATGGTCTCAATAGCCGTCCTTACCTTAAGCTTCCTAGCTAGATTAGATTTTTTAATTTCTTCACCTAGCACAACTCCCATATCACCAAATCTAAAAGGATCTGAATAATCTTCATTATATATATAATCAGCTACCCCTCCTGAGAAGGTTATATACTCAATGTTGTAGCCATCTTTTAATCCTTTGTTAGTTTGAATCTCATCATACATTGATGATCTTTGCTTAATGCAAACTGCTTCTTCTAAAATTTCAGCCATTGCTCTTGCAATTTTTCTAATTTTATCGATTTCTGCAATATCTCCAACTTCTATATTTACACCAATAGATTGTGCTAACTTCTTAATTTTGGGATATATATAATAGATTTTTTTAGTATCCTTATCTATTTTTATAAGTCTTCCACCTATATCTAAACAACCAGTATCAACTAATTCACCATTTTTAAATAAAGCTAGATTAGATGTTCCTCCACCTATATCGATATTTACAACATAAGCATTTTCTTCATCGGATATCTTATCTGCACCTGCTCCTCTTCCGGCGATAATTGACTCTAAATCTGGTCCAGCTGTAGCTACTACAAAATCACCGGCAAATCCACTTAAACTCTGAAGAACTTCGTTTGCGTTTTCTTTTCTAGCAGTTTCTCCAGTAATTATTACAGCACCAGTTTCTACATCACTTGGCTTAACTCCGGCATTTTTATATTCGCCTTCTATTATTTCTCTTACTTTATCTTTATCTATTTTTGTTTGAGTAATAAGTGGAGTAAAATAAATTTCACTTCTATATATAATGTTTTTATCAACAATTTTAATTCTTGGTACAGAAAAGTTACTTGCTGTGTTTTCAATAGTTATATTACTAAATACAAGCTGAGTAGTAGATGTTCCAATATCTATACCAACGCTTAAAATTACTTCTCTCACTTTTTCTCACCTCACTTTTTTAGCTTACAATTAAAAATATAGAATTTTATATATGTTAACTGTAAATTATTTACTAAATATTAAAGCCCAGAATTTTTATTATTTAATAGTTATAATATAACTATTAAATAATAAATACTCTGGGCTTCATTGCCGCTACATAAGCACTACATTGTGCTTAATATTTAGTTTTTAAAGTCAAAAACAGCTTTAGTTCCTTGAGAATTTGAATATATATTTAAATTACCATTTAGTTTATCATTAACTAAACTTCTTACTATCATAAGTCCTAGGCTACTTTCTTTTACAGAGTTAACATCAAACCCTACCCCATCATCTATGACAGAAATAGTTGAATAGATATTACCTTGCTGAATTTTTATTGTTATCTTTCCAGTAGCTCTATCCTTAAAAGCATGTTTTAATGAATTTTGAAGTAACTCGTTTACAACTAAAGCTATAGATGTAGACTTATCAGAGTTAATTGAAAAATCATCGCCTTCTAAGCTTACTTGTAAATCTACATTATCTCTCTTTTCAAAACTTATTATGCTTGCTTTTATTTTATTTATAACTTCTTTTATATTTACTTCATCAATACCTTGTTTTGCTAATATTTCATGAGTTGCTGCTATACTTAGTATTCTGTTTATACTTTCATTTATAGCATTCGTAAACTCTTCTCCTTTAATTCTTCTTGATTGAAGTCTTAAAAGGCTAGCAATGGTTTGAAGATTGTTTTTAACTCTATGATGAATTTCTTTTATTACTACAGATTTCAATATGAGTTCTTTTTCCTTTTGCCTCATATCTGTAACATCACTAATAAGCATTACTAGATTCAATACCTTACTACTTTGCACAATATATTTGACTTGAAGTGAAACATCCCCTATATCTATGTCTTTAACATCTATACAGTCATTATTCATAATTTCTTCAAAAGAACAATTATACAAAGATAAGTTGGAAAAATCCATACCTATTAATTCTTCTTTATATCCTAGTTTTTTATAAAGCTGTTCTGCTACAGGGTTCTTAAATCTTAGTACTCCATTTTCATCAAAAATAAGTATAGCATCATTTATGTGATATGTTATATCACTCTCTTTGTAAGTCCTATTAGTTATTTGAGATGTAAGTTCTTCATTGGTTCTTGCTAATATTTCTAGCTTTCTATTGCTATTTAAAGTCTCCGTTACATCCTTTTCCACAATTAAAACACCAATAGTTTTATTTTCTTTATTTCTAATAGGTTCTACACTTTGCTTAACTTTTATGTATTCTTGAGTTATTGCCTTTAAATCTCTTGATGGCATTCCTATTTCTAATGTTCTAAGTGATGCCGGCTCATTTTCTCTTACTGCAAATTTCCCAACTACCTTTTCTTTATATAATGAGCTTTTAGTACTTGGTTTTGCCTCCGCTACAACTATTGCTTCTCCACTATGTTTTGTTGGACAATCTATGAAGACGTCTGCATTTGCTGAATCAGCAATTAGCTGAAGAGTGGTAGCTATATTTTCTATAATTAATATGTCACTTTCACTTAAGCAAGTATATTTTAAACATAATCTTCTTATTTCACTCATATTCATTCCTACTTACTAATTATTCTTCACTCATTACAATTATCTGTGAAATTTCTTCCATAGTTACTCTCTTTTTCATACTTAAATTTCTTATATTACTATAAGCTTCATCTTCTGTTATGCCATTTTGCCTCATTAATATGCCTTTGGCTTTTTCTATAATTTTTCTAGCTTGTAGTTTTTTCTCAACGCTTTTTATGTCATCTTTAATTTTTTTAAATTCTCTTGATTTTGATAAACAAACCTCTATATTAGGAATTAAAGATTTGTTATCTAAAGGTTTAACTAAGTAACCTATTACCCCTACCTCTTTTGCCTTTTCAATAAATGTTTTGTCACTATAAGCACTTAAAAGCACTATTCCACTGGCTAAGCCTTCTTGATTGATTATCTTAGATGCATTTAATCCATCTAATAAAGGCATTTTTATGTCCATAATTATTAGATCCGGTAAATGTTTTCTACACATTTCGATGGCATCAAAACCATCTGAAGCTTCAGCTACAACACTGTAACCTGCTTCTTCTAACATTTCCCTAATATCCATTCTTGTAATAGGTTCATCATCGGCTATTACAATTCTTTTAGTCATATTCTACACCTCTTTTGGAATTTTTAATAAGTTTTGTATAAATCTTATTTTAACACAAAAATCCTATTTCCATTCCAAATATTTTTTTAATTTTTCTAATCCATCATTATTTATTGAGCTTACCATGAATATTCCTTCTGCTCCTGCTTGTTTTAAGAACTCTTCTGCACGGTTTAAATCTTCTTTATTTTTGCATAAATCAGTTTTCGTACAAATTCCTATAACAGGTTTAGAAAAGATATTTCCAAAAGCCGGGGGGAAGATACTAAGTTCTCTGCTACAATCTTGTATCAATGCTATTACATCTGCATCCGATGAGGTTACAATCAGTGCATTATAATAAACTCTACTATCTATATATTCTCCAGGTGTATCAATAATATAATTATTAAAATCTACCGCCTGAGTTTTTTTATATTCTATTTTTTCGTTGTTTAACGCTTGTGTTAAAGTAGTCTTTCCAGATCCTGTTGTACCTATAAACATTATTTTTTTCACAAAACTTACCTCCTAAGATTTTGTGATTTTTGCTATGGAGAATGAAAGTACACTACTTAGCATATTACAAACTTCATTCAATGAAGCTTCTACGCTAGAAACATCTCCTGTTATTACTAATGAGCCACTAAATCTATCAACAAAACCGATTTCAACTCCTGCGGATTTAGTAGCCACATCTGCTGCAATTATAGCTGCTTCACTTGGAGTTATTGTTAAAATTCCAATTGCTTCGTTATATTCATCACTAAGTCCTAATTTTTTATAAACCGTTTTATTAGGATGAGCGATTAGGTGAGCTAGTGTAATCTGTTTTCCTGGTACATATTCTTGTATGACTCTTTGTTTTTCTTCCAAAGATCTCACTCCAATCTCAAAAGCATAAAAAGCCCCCTAAAAATACACTATTTGTACTTTTAAGAAGCTTCATTGCTTTAATTAATTTGTTGCACGCCATTGAACAACTTTAACTCAAAATCTTTATGTTTTAATTATATATGTTGTGAATTTAATTGTCAATTAATTTGTAAAAAATATAATAAACTTATTAATATTGATATATCTTACATTCCATTATATACTTTTTTAAATAGTTCTTTAAGTTCTTCAACCTTAGGTTCTCTCGGGTTAGTAGGTGTACATCCATCCTTTAAAGCTATCTCGGCCATATCAGTTAAGTTTTTATCAAATTCGCTACTTGAAATGTTTAAATCTTTAATTTTGTTAGGTATTCCTAAAGACTTAATTAGATTTTTTACTGCATTGATTAATGCCTTAACCCCTTCACGTACACTATTAGAGCTTGTAAGACCTAAGAATCTTGCTATTTCAGCATATCTTTCTGCTGCTTTTGTATATTCATTTCTACCTATAGATTTAATATCTGCATTATACTCTATTACATAAGGTAATACTAATGCATTAGCCTTACCATGTGGTATATGGAATCTACCACCAAGTATATGTGCCATACTATGATTAACTCCTAATGAAGAGTTAGTAAAGGCTATTCCTGCTATACAAGAAGCATTATGCATCTTTTCTCTTGCTTCTAAATCTGATCCATCTTTATAAGCTTTTGGTAAATATTTAAATACTAATTTTATTGCTTTTTCTGCTAGTGCATCAGTAAAATCTGAATTTTTTGTTGATACATAAGCCTCAATAGCATGAGTTAAAACATCTATACCTGTATCTGCTGTTATTGCTTGCGGAACAGATTTTACTAGTTCAGCATCTAATATCGCCATATCTGGTACCATATCCTCATCTACTAAAGGATATTTTACATTAAACTTTTTGTCTGTAATTACTGAAAATGCAGTAACTTCTGATCCTGTTCCACTTGTAGTAGGTATAGCTATAAATAATGGTTTTTTAACTTCTAATTCAGGGCTTATTCCTTTCTTAACTAATGCTCTAAAGTAACTTATCGCTTTAGAAGCATCAATAGCAGAACCTCCCCCCATAGCAATTAGAGCATCTGGATTAAATTTATCCATAGCTTTTATTCCCTTTGATACTACCTCAAGTGGTGGATCTGGGACTATTTCAGAAAAAATTTCATATGCAATTGAAGCTGCTTCTAAATGTTCAGTAACTCTGTTAATAAATCCTGAAGTAACCATAAAAGGATCTGTTACTATAAAAGCTCTCTTACAATTGATATTCCTTAGTTCTTTTAATTCACCAACTCCAAAATGAACCTTAGGACCCATATTAAAATTGCTCATTTTATCACTTCCTACTTTTTATTTTTGAATTGATAATTGACACTAGGATTTTTATTTATTAAAAAATATATCGTTTTCTATATCTTCAAATAAACTTTAAAATTTGTTTTAATCGTTAAGGAAACTTTAAATTTTTCCTTATCTGTAAACTATCTTTTGTCAATTGTCAATTAGTTGTTAACTAGATTATTCATATATGATATAGGACTTTGAAATAAAATAACTAAATTCATCCATGAGCAGTTATTTTTAATACTCCTAGCACATATATAACCAAAAAAGGCTCCTTAAGAAAATCTTAAGGAGCACCATTACTCTTTTTTATATTTACACGCCATTGTGCAAAATTTATTTACTTTTAACAATTCTGATTTTATTACTTTGTTCTAAAAATGTCAATATCCATATACTATATTATATCCCATAAAAGTATAATATATTTAATATATTGTCTCTATTTTAAAGAAATATTAAAATAAGTATTTTTATAACTAATTATGTTAATATATTTTACTTTAAGATATATTTAAATTATCCAAAACAAATATTTTTTATAAAAAATATAATTTATTAAGAGGTCGATATTATGATTGTTAATTTTGCTCATAGAGGAGCCAGTATGTATTATCCTGAAAATACAATGGTTGCCTTTGAAAAAGCTATAGAAATGGGCTGTACTGGAATAGAAACAGATGTTCAGATGACAAAAGATGGTGTACTTGTACTTATACATGATGAATATTTAGATAGAACTACTAATGGTATAGGGCTTGTAAAAAATTATACCTATAATGAACTTAGAAAACTTGATGCTGGAAGTTTTAAGGATAGAGCATTTTCTAAATGTAAAATTCCTTCTATAGAAGAGCTTATAGAATGTACAAAAAATAAAAACATTAAAATTAACTTTGAAATTAAAAACTCCATAATATTCTATAAGAATATAGAAGAAAAGCTCATTTTCCATATAATGAAAGAGAATATAGAGGATAAGGTAATTCTATCTAGTTTTAATCATGATTCAATGAATAAATGTAAAAAACTTAATAGCAATATTCACACTGGATTATTATTTGAGAAAAAAATTAAAGATGTAGATGAATATTTATATCCAATTAAGCCTAATGCTCTCCATCTGCCATATAAAGGCTTAAGGAAAGAGTTAATTGAAAAAGCTCATAAAAATAACTTAGCAATTAATATTTATACAGTAAATGATGTCAACTATATGAGAAAACTCATAGATATGAAAATAGATGGAATTATTACAAACTGTCCAGATTTATTAAAGGAAGTTTTGATTGAATACTAATTCTTCATAATTCTATAAAATTTATGTTTTAGAGTTTACTGTTTTGTTTCATATTAATATAAAATAATTTTACTTAAGTTGCTTATATGCTATATATCTAGAAAGTTTGAAAAAGGCTTCATAGAAGCCCTTTTCTTATTTTTCTATTATTCTTTTAGTTTTTTCATAAATTTCTTCTGGTTTTACATCTATTCTATTTACTTTAGTTTCTATAGCTGCTCTTGCCACATATTCAGCCACCTTAGGTGCTATTCTTAGATCAAATGGTTCTGGAATAACATAATCTTCATTTAACTCTTCATCAGTAATAATTTCAGCTATAGCTCTAGCTGCAGCTATTTTCATTTCGTCATTTATTTCTGAAGCTCTAACATCTAAAGCTCCTCTAAATATTCCTGGGAAAGCTAGTACATTGTTAACTTGGTTTGGAAAGTCTGATCTACCAGTACAAACAACCTTAGCTCCTGCTTCTTTTGCAATGTTAGGTAATATCTCTGGATTAGGATTTGCCATTGCCATAACTATAGCATCTTTATTCATAGATTTAACCATTTCACTAGTAACACAATTAGCTACAGATACCCCTAGAAATACATCTTTACCTTTTAAAACTTCTTCTAAAGTTCCTTGCTCTTTATCCTTATTAGATATTTTAGCCATCTCTTCTTTATATTTATTCATTTTTACCGTGCGGCCTTCGTATATAGCTCCTTGAGTATCGCAAAGTATTACATCTTTTACATTTAATCTTATAAGTAATTTTGCTATGGCTATTCCTGCTGCACCTGCACCATTAATAACTACTTTTATATCTTCCATTTTCTTATTAGCTAATTTTACTGCATTAAATAAACAAGCTAATGAAACTACTGCCGTACCATGTTGATCATCATGGAATATTGGAATATTGCATATTTTTTTAAGCTCTTCTTCTATTTCAAAGCATTCTGGAGCTTTTATGTCTTCTAGGTTAACTCCTCCAAATGAGCTTTCCATTAATTTAACAGTTTCTATTATCTTTTTGCTATCCTTTGTGTCAAGACATATAGGAAAAGCATCTACTCCTGCAAAAGCTTTGAATAATACTGATTTTCCTTCCATAACTGGTAGTCCTGCTGCTGCCCCTATATCTCCAAGACCTAATACCGCAGTACCATTAGTTACTACAGCTACCCAATTTCCTTTTGATGTATAATCATAAACCTTATCATAATCTTTGTTTATTTCCATACAAGGCTCTGCTACTCCTGGTGTATACGCTAGTGTCATATCTTCTTTATTATTTACCGGTACCTTACAGTGAAGTGCAATTTTGCCTTGAAAATCTTTATGAAACTTTAATGCTGTCTCTTTTAAGTTCATAGTAAATCCTCCATTATAAAAATAATTTCTAATTTTACTAGTTTACACTACTGTATAAACTAAATTATATCTATCTTTATAATATATATTATTGAATGCAAATACAACTTATAAGACAGAATTATATGTTAAATTTAATTCTAATTTCTTTTTTATAATATTTATCTAATTATTATAATTAGATGTTCAAAATCAAAAGTCTATAAATTAAAGTATCTTTTTTAATAAAATATGTTAATTACACTTTATAAACTCTTTGATTTGTATATAATTTCTCCTCTGAAAAATTATATACTTGGTCTAAAAATTTTACTTTAAAAGTTCCACTACCTTCAATTCCTTCTTTTACCTCTCTTTCAGCTAATTCACCACAAACTCCTAGTAATGTTACTGCTATTAGGGTTGATATTAAATGCTCTTTAGTTACAGAAACTAATGTTGCAATTACAGCTCCCATCATACATCCCATGGCAGTAACTTTACTCATAATGCTATGTCCATTTTCTACTATATAACATATATCTTTATAGCATATAATATCTATCTTTCCAGTTATGCATATTACTGAATTTAATTTATAGCTTAAAGCTTCAGCCAAAGCTTTTCCTTCTTTTATATAATCAATGCCCTCTTCATTTTCCTCACTATCTACCCCTTTAGAATTGGTTTTAAGTCCACATAAGGTTTTGATTTCTGAAAGATTTCCTTTAATTACAGAAAAGTTGATTTCCTTTAATAGTTTTTCAATAGAACTCTTTCTAAAATTAGATGCAGCTACCCCTACAGGATCTAATACTACAGGTATATTTAAACTATTAGCCTTTTTCCCTGCCAATATCATAGATTTTAGTGTATCTTTTGTTAACATACCTATATTTATAAGAAGTGCTGAAGATTGAGATACTATTTCTTCTACTTCTTCTGCATCTTCACTCATTATTGGAGAAGCTCCTAAGGCTAAAGTTATATTTGCGCAATCATTGCAACTTACATAGTTAGTTATCTGATGTATTAATGGCTTTTTATCTTTTATAAGCCCTAAAATAGTACCTCCCTTTTCAAGTACATCTTCTATATGTTTATACTCGCTCAAGCTTTATTCCCCCTTATTCTAAACAATTATTTGAAATTAACAATTATAAATCTTTAATTATTAATTGATATCCTTAAACTCTAAACTTACCCTACAATTATAGATACTTAACCTTATATAAAATTAAATAGTTTTCATAACTTTAGTTTTTTCAAATACCATAACTAAAAGATAAGCAATTACACTTCCTACTACTGTACTTACACCAAAAGGTATTATAAAGGCAAAGGCGCCTACTGATTTCCCCATAATTAATTTAGCTATAGGAAAGGACATCAATGATCCTAGTATCCCTGTTCCTATTACTTCTCCTATTACTGCCATGAAATTTTTCTTTGTTTTCTTATAAAAATAACCTGCTAAAGCTGCCCCTACCATACTGCCTGAAAAAGCAAGTAAGGTCCCTGTGCCCAAAATATTCCTAAGTAATGATATACAAAAGGCTATAGCTACTCCATTTACAGGTCCTAGCGCTATTGCAGATACAACATTTATAGCATGTTGTACAGGAAAACACTTTGCAACGCCCATAGGAATATAAATAGATGACCCTAATACGCCTATAGCAATAAACATAGCAGATAATACTATTTTTTTAGTTTTCATAAAGATTCCCCCTTTTAAATTTATTGTGCATAGCTAATGATGTAATTTAAGATAATTCTCAAATTTACTGAATATTTTAAAATAAAAAAGCACAAATCCAGTTTTGGATTTGTGCTTATGTTTACAGCATAAATATAGGATAAATTTAAGTATCCCAAACACACTTCCTACGCTGGTATTATCCAGTTCAGGTTAAGGGTCTAAAAGTACACACTTTTACTCTCAGCCAGTTTTACTAGCTCCCCTGTGTAAATATTTTCTTTATAGTTTAATATTAACATCTTGTTTCTGTATATTCAACTTATTTATTTAGTTTATAAAATCTAGCTTTTATAAATTAAATCTGTATTATACATCTTAGAGTAATTTATATAACTCTCTATCTTCACTTTCCATTCTTTTTTCTATTTTATCAAAAACCTCTTTTGTATTAATAATAAATTTATCTTTATTATTAATTATCTTACTCCTAGTATTGAACTGATTTTTATAATTATTAAATACGTTAAGTATATCTCCCATCTCATCAATATAACACTTAGCTATATTTTTAATTTTTTCATTTTCATTTTTTAATAAGTTTGGATATAGAAATTTATCTTCACTCTCTAAGTGAATTCTTAGCTTTCCTGATAATAAATTTATATTTTTTGCAATTTCACTGCATTCCACTTCTAAATCTTTATTTATAAGCTCCTTTATATTATAAATCATCTCTAAGATTTCAATATGTTGTCTAGTTAAATTATTAATATTAGCCATAAAAGTACCCCCAAAGTAAAATTCTTATTTTAACATAATTCTATTACTTTTAGGCAAATATTTCTGTAACATTTATTACACTTTGTAAATGTTATTAAATAAAGGAATTTATTAAAAATTATATGGCTTACAAATTATTTCTTTAATTTTTGTATCTAGTATAGCTGAACCATGTGCTGGAGTTAATATTATTGCCGTATCTGCACCTTTTCCTGAGCCACCTATAGAAATTATATCCTCTCCATATAGTATAGTACCTCCATCTAGTGCCATTATAGCTACTTCTACTGCCACTTTGACACCTTGTCCAAACATACGTAAACTATAAGCCATAACCTCTACAGGAGAAATTCCTCCAAATTTTGTTGAAAGAGCTCTTTCAGCACCAGATAATACGTGAGTACTTGTATATACCTTAAATCCACAGCTCTTTAATTCTTCCATTCTTTCCTCACTTATTTCTTGAATACCAGCTTCTCTAAAACCATTAACATGAGTAACAACTACTACATTTAATCCACTATCTTTTAAAAGTAAAGCAGTGTCTCCTGCATTGGAAGCTACAACTATATTTTTAATTCCTCTTTCCTTTGCAGTTTTAACTGCAAGCTCAATTGTTTTTATAGTATTCTCTCTTCCTGCTTTTTCAAAATACATAATCATTCTCCTTCTATTATTAAATATTTTAAATTCCTGTTATAAATAAGTTCCATAGTTTCTTCTAAAATCCTTTTATTCATTCACTGAAGCTATTTAAATACACTAAAATAAAAAATAAAATTCTTTAAATAATATTAAGTATTAATCTTTATAATTTTTAATATTTCTCCCTTTTCGTTTAATTTAACGCCGGTTAAAACTCCATCTTTATACCCCGCTCCTGTATCAATATTCAAAGAATTCTCTTCCTCATTATAAATAGGTTCGCTATTTTCGCAGGGAGTATGTCCAATTATTTGTAGCTTGTTTATATTTTTTACTTTCCCTCTGTTCCATAGAACCCCATGTGAGTCTGTTTCCTCAAAACAATTTAAAGCAATTTCAGATAATCCTGCATGACTTATAAATATATTCTCATTTTCCCAATATAAAGGTAAAGTTAAAAACCAATTTACATCTTCAATTGGATTTTTATTCTCACTTTTATATTGCTCTAAAGTTTCATATCCGCACTGCCTTAGCCAATTTTCATTAGGTTCATTTAAGAAATGATATATAATTTCAAATTCATGATTCCCTTTTAAAAATACCACATTACTAGGAAACTGTTTTTTTAATTCTCTACAATATTCCACAGTTCTAGGTGAAAAACTTCCCCTATCAATTAAATCTCCAACTTGAATAAGTAACTCATCCTTACTATTCCAATATTCTTCAATAAGTTTTTTAAGCTCTAAATAACATCCATGAACATCTCCTATAACAAATAAATTCATATTTCCTCCACATTAAATTAAAATCTTAATAATTTTAATTGTCTTTTTAAACATATGTTTATTTTATCATTTTTAATTGTAAACATGATATATTATCTTATATATAAAATTAAAGATACTCCTTATCTGTCTAAGAAATATCTTTAATTTACATAATAAAAATCCACTATTCTTAATTTTAAGGGTTTATACTATTTTTATAGAAAATTTATTTTCCATAGTATATTTTAAGTTTTCATATTGAATGCCTATACTTTAAATATGTACTTTAAAATATGATTAAATTTTATTTAGCCACATTATTTCTGCCTCTTTTTTTAGCTTCATACAAATTACGATCTGCTAAAGTAATTATTTCTTCACTAGTCAATTGCTCTTTAAACATAGTGAATATACCAAAGGATGCAAAGATTTCTATTTTCTTATCTTCAATTTGAATTATCTTTTCCTCAATTTTCACTCTCATTCTTTCTGCAATACTATAGGCAGAATTATTACTTGTATTATTAAGGCATATTAAAAATTCATCTCCACCGTATCTTGCAATCCAGTCTATATCGCCTCTAATACAACCTAATAAAATATTAGCAATTTCTTTTATTACAAAATCACCAACAATATGTCCAAAAGTATCGTTAATTTCCTTAAACTTATCAATATCTGCTATCAATACTGACAAAGGTTTTCCCTCAATAACACTTTTTATAATATCCGCTGGTAATCTTTCACTGATATATCTTCTGTTAAAGATATTAGTTAAGTCATCTTTAACAACCATATTATTCATATCAACTAAAGAGTTTTTTAAGCTACGTCCACTTTCATATTCTCCACTGCCTACCATCATAGTGTTTGTAACATCTTTAAATAACTCCAAAACAATTTTATGCTGCTGAATTTCTGTGGGTATAGCTGTAACCATAAAAAGCTTTTCAGCTGTATTTTCTAGTTTCATAAAGGTATCATTTTCTATATAAGCTCTCATTGCAATACAATTATCACAAATCTTCTGACTACTCCAATATTTATAGCAAACTTCGTTAGTTTCTTTAATACTACTTTCTTTATAATCCATTACATTTTTCTTTACAGGATCAATAATTCTTATACTGTCATATATAGTTTTAAAAAAATCTAACTTTTCCTTTAATAGTTCAATTGTTATAGGTTCTTTCATTAAAACTAAGCATCCCTTCTAAAATTAGTTTATGCTTCTTAAAATCTATAAATTTAACTTATGTAAGAATGTAACTACTTATTCATGGGGTTTGGGGTAAAGGATACTCGTGACTTTAGTCATGAGAGAAATTTACTCCAAGTTCACCTTCCTTTCCCATAATAAACTCTTTCTTATATCCAGTAATTCTATCTTCTTATAACTTGCATTTCTATGAATTATTTCTCCATCCAACTTTCTTAAATCAAAATATCCACTGCTTCTTCTTCCAAAAATAAAACATTCTTTTTCCTCATATTTAACTTTATCAAATAATCTAAATCCTTTTACTTCATATGGAGCTTGATTTAATTTCTTTTTACCACCTTTAAGTATGTTGGCTTTATGAATTTGTCTATTATGTTTTCTTACCTGTTTTATATAATAGCAATAATCTAAAGGCTTAGCTAAAGGATTCTCACTTATACATCTGGCATCAACTCTATGTTCTTTAGGTAGGTTATTCTTTATCCTTGTATTTTTAGTTATATATCCATAAGTTATTTTTACATTAGGATATATTTCTTTTAATCTATTATAAAAAGTCCATCTCATAATGCCCATAAATGTAGCATCTTTATAACTTTTCCCTCTTTTTAAATTAAGTTCTAATTTACCTTGATGGTATTTTTTATGACAAGTTTCACATAAACATATGAGATTATCTGGGCTATCTCCTCCTGTCTTCCTAGACTCTATATGATGTACATTTAATATATTATCTTTTGATTTTCCTTTACAATATTGGCATTGATGTCCATCTCTAAATAATACATACTCTCTAACATTCCAGAAACCTAATTGTTCACCCTGCTGATATTCTTTCCATTGTATATCTGGATTTTTAATCTTTTGAATATCAAACTGGGCAGTTTCAACAATTATCTTTGATATTGGAAACATTTTATATAACTTATTTATTATATTAAAATGAGTATTTACTTTATTTTCTATAGATGGAGCTAACCATCCTTTATTTTTACTTCTTAGTCTATTTTGAAATCTAGCTTTTCTGTATCTTAGTCTATTTCTTCTAGTTCTTCTATTTTGTCTTCTAGTTGATAATAAATTTACTATATCATTTCTTAATTCTAATTGTGCTGAAAATAATTCCTGTGTTTTAGTAGTTGCTGATAACCCTATCATTTTACTTCCACAATCAACACCTAAATTAATTTCTTGTTTATATCCACTTGAACCATATAATAATTGTATAGTAAATGGTTCTCTTTTAATTACTTTTGCTTTACCTTGCTTTAATAATCTTCTAGCCTTACTAGGGTTGCATGGCATTAATGGCTTTTCTTGATTATTTAATACGTATACTAACATGAAGTATACCTCCTTTCAGAGTTGTTATCCTTAGACAAGGTTATTATAACTTTGAGATTAAATCTCCAAACTAGGTTGACTTCTCCTACCCATCAGAGATGTTTACAGAGCCTATATAGAGCTTAGAACTAGGATAAATATTCTAAGGTATAATAATTATAATAACGTAGCAAATTAATACTTAGTCTAGTCAACAATGACTTTACAAGCCCGTCACTTCAGTGATGGGTTGTTGACTTAATCTTTTGTATTAATACAATATTTTATATTTGAGTTATAATCTATGGACTAATTTTAACATTTTATAAAAATTTTAGTCAACAAGCAATCTATATTAATTTTTATATAAAGTATGTATCTCTTATTGAATAGCTTAGTCTATATATTTATATAATGGACACTTAAAAATTACAATATTCTCCCTTTTCATGGAAGTCTAATTTTATTTTATAAAAAAATCCACCATTTTTAACGGTGGATTCTTATGTTAACTTATTAAATAATTGATTTCTTCTGAAAATGTTAACTCTTTAGGTCTCCAAATTCTCTTTAAACTTTCTAGTTCTTTATAAGGTAAATTTAATGCTTTAATAAATCTATAAAAGTCATTATCTAGCCATGGTGGTGTCCATCCCCCTGAACGACATACGTGAATTACATCGATATTATTTTTCTCATTAAACTTAGAAAAATCTAAGTAATCTATCTCATAATTATTATTTAATTCCTCAAAATCTTCTGGTTTTTCTAAAGTGTAGGGACTATAAAATATACTGGCTTTTTTAATAATATTATTTTTAAATAATTTTCCTAGCCAATTAGCACAGTTAAGTTCAAAACGTAAAGAAGCTAAACCACCATACCCCAAATCACTATGAGCATCAAATAAAAAAACTTCATCACAATCATAATATTTTGATATGTCATAAGAATACTTATGAGAGTCAGAAACAAAAACCTTTATATCCTCTGAAAAATTAAACTTATTTCTTATCTCATCCCAAAAACTCAAAGCATCTTTACTTACCTTTATTTCTTCCTCTAAATTAACTCCTTTTATACCTTCTTCTATATATCTTCTATACCAAGCGGAAAGAAGTCCTCTTTGGTTTTCAATATAGGAGCCACACCACTGAGGTATAATTTTTACAAAATAGTCCCAATCAACACTTAAAATAGCCCTATTCATAAAATCAACTCCTTTTTCTATACTAGTTATTAAAATAATGTATATAACTACTTTAATTCTAGCCTACCTATATATTCTTTACAAATCCTTACATCTTCTTCTTTATAGATTCTTCAATGATAAAAGGTCTTTCCCCAAGAATGGATAAACAAATCATACCTTATCTAATCTTATCCCTCTATTACTCCATTTTTCTCCATAGCTCATTAAATTTCATAAAAATATTCTTCATAAAAAATAACCTATCTAAGTAACTTTTTGCTTAGATAGGTTGAAATTATTTTTATAGTAATTTTAAATATTTCTTGTGTTAAGGTTCAACGAGTGGTAAAAGGCAAAGTTTAAACTCTGCAACAATATTTAAATACATCCTATGTTAAGGTTCAATTATATAGACCAAATAGATCAAAATAAATTATCTTGATTTAAATACATCTCATGTTAAGGTTCAACTACCATTCAATCGTTAATGCAACGATTTAGATATTAATTTAAATACATCTTATGTTATGGTTCAACTTTTCCAATGTTCCATTTTAAGAGCTATAAGCATATTTAAATACATCTCATGTTAAGGTTCAACTTCACCAATTGAGAATTGACTATTGACAATGGACAATTATTGATATTTCTCTCTTATAAGAGAAATTTTAAATCGATTTGTTTTAAAGACAACTAATTCATATTTAAATTGATAAAACCATCAAGCTCAAGTAAAAATTTTCCTAAAAATATTAAACATATCCTATGTTAAGATTCAATGAGAGTGAGCGACAATATGAGCCACGCCTTAATACAATTTAAATACATCTTATGTTAAGGTTCAACAAAGCAGTTGAAGAAGGTGTAATTTCCCTTGATGAATTTAAATACATCTTATGTTATGGTTCAATAAAGATGAATTTAAGCCTGTATTTGTAGAATAGGGGGATTTAAATACATCCTATGTTAAGGTTCAATCAACAAAGCAAGTTAAAAAGATAGTTCATTTTACATTTAAATACATCCTATGTTAAGGTTCAATCAACCTCATGCCAACAGCTGAGTAATATCCATATTCATTTAAATACATCTCATGTTAAGGTTCATTACAATATAAGGCAAAAGGATTGCTAGGTAATTACCTATTTAAATACATCTCATGTTAAGGTTCATTATTAAAGAATTAGCTTAATACAGAATACAAATAAAGATTTAAATACATCTCATGTTAAGGTTCATTTACTAGATTTGTATTAGTCCCTCTTAAAACTGTTTCATTTAAATACATCTCATGTTAAGGTTCATTATTTAAGCATTAAAAATGATGTGAAGTAAAGAGACTGATTTAAATACATCTCATGTTAAGGTTCATTAATGTTACTCTTGTAATGAATATAGAGTTTCAAACTAATTTAAATACATCTCATGTTAAGGTTCATTGTAGAATATAATCCCGATGTCCACTTAATTAAAGATTATTTAAATACATCTCATGTTAAGGTTCATTTATCTATCCTAGAACTACTTACATCTTTCCAAAATGGATTTAAATACATCTCATGTTAAGGTTCATTTAACTTATAGTCGTATCACTAGACGACATATCTTGTATTTAAATACATCTCATGTTAAGGTTCATTAAAACCACTCTTTTTCATTGCAGCTTTGACCTGCTTATTTAAATACATCTCATGTTAAGGTTCATTAGGGTGTCTTTTCTTTATTATTAGATCATCTAGTTCATTTAAATACATCTCATGTTAAGGTTCATTATTGAGTTTCATTTTTAAAAACTCCATGTAATAAATATTTAAATACATCTCATGTTAAGGTTCATTAATAAATTTTCTCATTCTGTAGTTGCACTCTTTAGATTTAAATACATCTCATGTTAAGGTTCATTTCTCCTTCTTCAAGCTTCAGCTTTATTTTAAAATTATTTAAATACATCTCATGTTAAGGTTCATTGTATGCAGTTATATTAAAGGACGATACACAAACTGTATTTAAATACATCTCATGTTAAGGTTCATTAGGCTTGCAAAATACATAAGATTAGTAACTAGCTATTTAAATACATCTCATGTTAAGGTTCATTTCTTTTCCTATTATGTCTGCATTATTTCTTTTATCATTTAAATACATCTCATGTTAAGGTTCATTGGAACATTGCAACATAGAGAATGTTTTTATTCTAGATATTTAAATACATCTCATGTTAAGGTTCATTTATTTTTTTCCCTCCTTTATTACTGCACAATATATTATTTAAATACATCTCATGTTAAGGTTCATTACAAAGAGCAAGGGAATTCTTAGCTACAGATCTAATATTTAAATACATCTCATGTTAAGGTTCATTTATAACGCTTTTAGAAGGAACCATGCATATTCAAAATTTAAATACATCTCATGTTAAGGTTCATTATTGTGATTTCACTTTGTAAAATTGCATTATATTTTATTTAAATACATCTCATGTTAAGGTTCATTTTCAAATGAGTTATTAATGAGCATGGCTCCAGAATTATTTAAATACATCTCATGTTAAGGTTCATTCGTTCTTCCACTGCCTTTTAGCTATCTCTATTTCTATTTAAATACATCTCATGTTAAGGTTCATTTAGAGCTATCAACTCCACAAAGTTTACTCATGGTATTTAAATACATCTCATGTTAAGGTTCATTTGGCAGCAACTATTACAAATAGTAACACTAACGTATTTAAATACATCTCATGTTAAGGTTCATTTAAAAAAAAGTACTTAATTGAAAATGAAGAACAATTATTTAAATACATCTCATGTTAAGGTTCATTAAATATCAAAAACTAATATCAAAGATAGCAAAAGAATTTAAATACATCTCATGTTAAGGTTCATTTTATGCAGAAGATAGTAACACTTAAAAAGAAAGGATTTAAATACATCTCATGTTAAGGTTCATTCACTGCAATTAAGCCATTCTCTATTTTCATTATACCCATTAATCCATTGAAAATAAAGGGTTTATTGAAAATTTTACCAACCGTTTTGTGTTTTTTGAAAAACAACAACAAAACTCCTCACAATCCCTGATATTTCAATGGATTGTGAGGAGTTTTATTTTGGATGTGGTTGGGAAAATTTTATATAGTTTAGGACATATTCTAAATTGTTGTTAATGTTGACCATGCCATGATATCCTCCATAATGTAAATTTATTAATATAACCTTAAAACAGAACCCAATAAAAAAGAGCAGATAGATTTATATAAAAATAAATCTATCTGCTCTTTTTTCATTTTTTACAGTGTCTATACCAGAACTTATGTAAAATTCAATTTATATCTTTTTAACAAATTCAGATTTTAATTTCATAGCTCCAAAGCCATCAATTTTACAGTCAATATCGTGATCTCCATCAACTAAACGTATGTTTTTTACCTTTGTACCTATTTTTATAACTGATGAGCTTCCTTTTACTTTAAGATCTTTGATTACTGTTACAGAATCACCATCATTTAATACATTTCCATTGGTATCTTTAATAACTTTTTTATCTTCAGTATTTTCCTTTTCTGGCTCTAAAGTCCACTCATGTGCACATTCTGGGCAAACAAAAAGACCTCTATCCTCATAAGTGTACTCTGAATTACATTTTGGACAATTTGGTAAATCTAGCATAATTTCATTTCTCCCATTTGTTATTATAAATTCTATTTTATGATTAGCTCACAAAAACTACTTATCTACTAAAATTACGAAATTTCTCTATAATATTTTGGAATTTTTTCTTTTGGATAGATAGGACCCTCATAAACTTGTAATAACATCAAATTTAAGCCTTAGAGAATCTTAACTTGGAAAATTATTAGAGTTTTTAAATCTAATTTATTTACGTAGTCATACCAATTTTCTAATTTGATATACTCACTTACTTAACTAAATTGATATGATGTAAAGCTTTATTTATTTAAATCATAGAAGAGAAATTTTATATTTATTATATGTATTAGTCTTTTACAGCTTAATCATTAAATAAGAATTATTTTTAGTTTCCTTTTTACAATTTTATAAGAATAGTAATACAACTTAAAAATTGCAAAAAAATATATAAGGAATCCCTTATATGCCTATATACTATCATAGTTTTTTCATATTTACAAACTTTCTTCAAATCTTACATATATTATTCTAGCAAATCTTCTTTTAGATTTAAATACATCCTATGTTATGGTTCAACGGCCATACTTATGTTTATTCATATTATTTTTTAATATTTAAATACATCCTATGTTATGGTTCAACATGATGCGGTCAAAAATATAGAAGCCGCAATACTATTTAAATACATCCTATGTTATGGTTCAAAAATTTCCTGTGGTGTTTTTGGGTCTTCAAAGTGCATTTAAATACATCCTATGTTATGGTTCAAATAAAGCCACTTTACAATATCTGCATTCTTTTCATATTTAAATACATCCTATGTTATGGTTCAAAATATTACAACGCCACTAGAGAAGATATCTAACTTCCTATTTAAATACATCCTATGTTATGGTTCAAATTGTTTTTCTAATGCTTCTTCTATTGCAATTGGTATTTAAATACATCCTATGTTATGGTTCAAAGTGTGTGTGTGTGTGTGTGTGTATTTAAATACATCCTATGTTATGGTTCAAACCTCCGTATGTTTGCAACTTGTTTACCTTAAACATTATTTAAATACATCCTATGTTATGGTTCAAAAAGAAGTAGAAGGGGCATACGAGAAAAAATATAAGGATTTAAATACATCCTATGTTATGGTTCAAACACTGCACTTAAGCCATTCTCTATTTTCATTATACCCTTTAAACTATTGAAAATAAAGGGTTTATTTAAAATTTTACCAACCGTTTTGTGTTTTTTTTAAAACAACAACAAAGCTCCTCATAAGCCTTGATATTTCAATGGATTATGAGGAATTCTGTTTACTTTGAGGTTGGTAAAATTATATTATGAGATCTTCCCCTGTGTTATTTTGTTGAACTCCTAGTATTTCTTCACCATATACTTTTTCGTTTAATAGCTTAATAATACATATAAAATCTTCTTCTTTATCTATTACTTTATTTAAGTCTTTCTTTAAAAGTATTAGATTTGATGGAGTTATTTCTCCTCTGAAAACTGATTTTTGGAAATGGGATAAATATTTTTTACATACTCTAAATACTCTTCCCACCCTTTTTTCATTAACATCGTAAAATAAAAATGCATAGTTATATTTTATTTTTTCTCCCATATTACATGTTCTCCTTTAGATTAAAAGGCTTGAACTCTTTTCCTTCTAATATAAATTTTATAAGCTTATAACAATCTAATTTTATAGCTGTTCTATATGAAATTTTCCTTTTTAATTTTGGATGCATAAATACAGTTTCCATTCTTTCCTCAAATGCTGTAATAAATATTTTTCTTCCTTCTTCATTTAATAAACAATAATTTACCTTTTTATCAAAATGCTTAGACACCTGTAGCTTTTTCCTATTTACCAGTTCAAAAATTGTTTTATATACTATAACAGGTTTAAACACTTCACTTATATCTAAACTAAGTGAGAATCTTCCTTCAGATGGCTCATGTAGAAAACTGATTCTTTGATCTAAGTGTGTATTATATATTGCTGCAATTGTCTTTCCATATAATAATGTATTACCAAAAGATATTAGTGCATTTATAGGATTGTCTGGAGGTCTTTTAACTCTTTTATTCAGTATAAAATCTTCTGGTAATATATATTTGAATTCCCCATAAAATCTTTGCCAAACTTCACCCTCAACCTGCATAAGTTGTTTTATGTCTTTAGCCTTATCTAAATTAGTTATAAATTCATCATTTATCCAATCTATAGTTTCTTTAACTTCTTTTTTATCATGTTTATAGTAATGATATAATACTTCTGATATATTCTGTCCTATTCCATTTACTATACCTTTAGCTATTTCTAATCTATTATTTCTATAAGCATCTACTTGTGAAACTAAAAGTCTTCCACTATTATATCTTTCTCTTGGATAAAACGTTCCGCTATATCCACCATGGTAATTAAAGAAATGTACAATTATATTATTTTGAGATAGAAAATCTAACAGTTTAGTATTTATACTTACTTCTGATAAGCAATAAATTTCCTTAGTATTTTCAATTGGAATATATACATTCTTTCCATCTTTTCTAAAACATAAGGAATTATCCTTTCTAGTTAATTCTCCCATAGAAGTTATATATCTTGTGCTCCCCATACTCTCCTCCTAAATATAACAATATTCATAATATGCACATCTTTTGCATTTAGGCTCATTTATTACCTCTGGTGCTGCTTCTTCTGTTAAAAGAAGTTCTATTTTTGATATTATAATATCAAGTTCTCTAGAATTTTCTTCTGTTAAACTTACAATTAATGTTTTATTTTTGCTTTTGTTTTTCTCTACAAATTCTAATTTCCCAGTTCTCTCTATTCCCTTTTCTTTTAGTATCTTTAAGTACAAAAGTAATTGCCATTTAGCTGCTTCAACATCAGCATCAGATTTTTTTACTTCTATTAAATAATCTTTAGTTAGTTTATCTATTTTTATATTTTCTATTGTTATCTCTGAATTAGTAGAACTTTCACTTTTAACTTCATGTATTGCTTTTCCAATCTTCACATCTTCACTATTATCTTCTAAATTTATTCTATTTCCATGAAGCCAGCACTGTCTTTTACAATGAAAATAGTAATTTATTAATGTACCGTTAACTTTCATGACATACTCCTTTTTATGAGTTTTAAAATATAAAGAACTTACTTATAAATACTTTTTTCTTATGTAAATGCATGAAATTATATAATTTATCAATTATCTTAACAAAACTCATAGTAAGTATTAAAAATTCTATTTATGAGCTTTTTTTAATATGCTGTATATAAAATTAAATGATACCTATATTAAAATTTTCTCGATCAAATTTACCATTAGTAAAATAATTTTCCCCCTCATCTATACAGTAAATTTCACCTAATCTATCATTGTAAGGAAAATCTCTACTTTTAACTTTATATATAAAATAATTTAGATCACTTGTTATTTTTGAAAGCTTTACCTTTTTCTCAGAATAATCTAGCTCACTATTTTTAAGTAGCTTTTTATAATTATTCCATACCTTTTTACCTTTTAATACTTCTCCATTTCCCAGCATTATATCTCTACATAAAAATACTGTTACTTCATTTTTATCATCATCTATAAGTCGCATCTTTTTCTCTACTTCTGAAAAACTTAATTTACCTATTTTATCATTTATAAAATCTTCTATATTGTTTTCATTGAATTTTGAGCTTTCCTCATTAATTCTTTTAAGAACCAAATCATAATATTTTTGAAAATCCTTCTCTAAAATTAGCTCTCTTATACTGCTTGATTTAAGAGTTAAACTTTTTTCTTTTCTATAGTCTCCTTTATAAATACTAGAAGCTGAATCTAAATCAAAAAGTATACAGTACACTTAGGCTTTTTGCATGACCTATTTACTCTTCCTAAAAACTGTTCATCGCTATCTACCATAGATATATCCTTGTACCCTATATCCATATCTATATCTACACCAGCTTCAATTACTTGAGTAGCTACTAATACAATATTTTTTTCTTTTTTAACCTTATCTATCATTTCATTTCTCTCTATGCTATTGTCATCTCCAGTAATAAGCATAATCTTCTTTTCAGCATCTAAACTATAAATTAAATCATTAAAAAATTCTAAAGCACGTTTTTTGTTTATAAATTCAATAAGTATATTATCTTTAGTATTTTTTGCAGTATTTAAAACGTGATTTTTTAATGCTTCATAAGAATTATCATTTTTTTCTAAAAGAGAAAAATCTATTAATACTCTATCTTTAAATGTAGGATTTTTGAAATATTTATCTCTATTTATAATTAAATTTGTTGTATTAGTATTACTGTAATCTATAAGTTTGTTTAATTCCGGTAATGTTGCAGACATAATTATAATCTTTATATTTAAAAGTTCTGCATAACAATTTAAAAACATAATTATCTCTTTCCATATATTATTTTTATAACTTTGTATTTCATCTAAAATAACTACACTGTTGGCAATTTGTATAAGTGGAAACAAGTCTTCCTTAGCTGTTCCAAATAAATAGTTAAATATACTTACATGTGTTGTTAAAACTATAGGATAATTTAGAAATTGCCTATTAAGTAATGATTCATCATAATTTACTTCTTCATTTTTCTCATCTTTAGCTTGATTTTTAATTACTTCTTTTATTGGAACTAATGAATTTATTACAGCTATCTCATTAAATAGTTCCTTATCATAGCCAAATATCTTATCTAAACTAGCTATATTTTGCTCAACTAATGTGTTAAAAGGATAAACGTTAAATATTTTATTTAAAAACTTATCTCTTTCTATTAATTTAAAACTCAAATTTAATGACACATTACTCTTTCCACTTCCAGTTGGCGCTTCTAAATAATATATATTGTTATTTATATTTTTCACTAGTTCTTTTTCCGCATCTAAAAACATTTCATTTCTAAGAATATCAATATCTTTTATTCCTTTAAAGTCTTTCTTCTTAAGATAACTCTCTTTTTCATATTCTCTTATTCCTTTATATATTTCCGTATCTTTTAGAACATCATAAAATTTATTTATATCTGATATCTGCCCAAAATCGTTAATTTCTACATTATTCATAAATTGTGATGTTGAATAATAATCACAACTAAGTAATAGTGATGCTAAAAATCTTTCATATATGTACAGATAAATCTTTTCCTTACTACTAATTGATTCATGATTTAGATAATTATCTGTTAACTCAAAAAGTTTTTTCATAAGCTTAGGATTTTTTTCAAATATTATATCTTCATTATAGGAAGATGTGAATATGCTTAATTGTTCTAAATATAGTCTTGCTCCTTCCCCATCCTCTTCTAAAAATTTATTTTTATAATCACCAAATGAATCTAAAGAACCATGGTGTTTTGATATTGTATATGAATTTGTAATCATAAAAAATCTTAATTTATTCTTTATATCAGATGTCACATTCTTTAATTCTTTTATTCTTTTAAAATAATAATTAATATAAATAAGCGAAGATAACATTGAATGGTTTGAGTAATTAAAATTTATTCCATCATAATTTTTAAAAAACTCATTGCCCATCTTTTTGTATTGAAAACAACAATTGATCTTACCTATATCATGCATATAGATTACATCAAACATCATTTCTTTAAAAATATTAATTCCTTCTTCACATTCTTCATTGAATAAATAATTTTGAAAATTCAATAGTACATTATCTAAATTTTTAGCTTTAGTTATTTTATATAAATATTTTTCTGAGAGTTCCAAATGCTCTTTTAAAGTCTCAAATCTACTGTTGTCTTTACTTTTATGGGCATATATATTTAAATCATCTTTTATAAATTTATCTATTGGGAATTTTTCTATATTATCAAAATACATGTGCTGAACCTCCTGCATTTTTAATTGATTCTATAAAATAATTTTCTAATTATTAATTACTGGATAAAAATAGAGGGATTTCCCCTCTAAAAGAAAAATATATTTTTATTATTACATTCATATATTAATTCATAAGATGAATTCTCAATCAATGAATTAGTATGAACAAAAGATTTTAGAACATACCTATTAGTATTTTCTTCTAATAGCACTGGAAGCATTTCTTCATATTTCCAAGTATCCTCAAATTCATCTTCTTCATCAAAATTATACTCAGTATTTCTAAAAGTAAAATAGTCTTTAATATATAAGCTATCAATTCTTTTAGGATTATTTATATTATTTATACCTTTTACAACCTCTATATTTTCTATGGTGGACATATGATCATTCTTTCCTAAGTAAGGAACGAATGTAAAATTGTAATTTAATATATTATCTTTTATTTGATTTTCTATTTCTCCTTTTAAAAGAATGTAAATCTCCCATTTAGGATCTTCAAGCCACTGTTCTTTAACAATTAAATTTCCACCTTGTTCTTTTGAAGCATAGCCAACTGAATTATTAAATATTTGAATTTTCTTAGAAATATAGCCCTTATCATTTAATGGCACTATTCCAATATTTATATCTTTAAGTTTTTCATAAAATTCTGGATATTCGTTATTTTTCTCTTGATTATTATATCCCTTTAATCCCAATATAGCTCCTAAAGCTCCTAATAGTGCTACTTTATGAATATTTCCATAAGTAAAATAAAAATATGTGTTAACATCAGGCTTTTTAAAAAATGCAGTCTTTCCTTTTAACGTGAATTTTAAAACATCCATTTTCTATACCTCTTCTTTTGTAAATATGTTGAAGTATTTTGCATTTTCTATACCCTTTTCTATAATTGTTGTGTATGGATTATAATAGATTTCTATTGACTTTATTCTATTTTCTAAATCTTTAAATAGCTTATTGCATTCTACTTTTATTTTTCCTTTATCCTCACATTTTTCAAACAGAACATATTGAGATAAGTCTGGTAAATATAAATTTCTATCTGTTTCTACAAACATAGCAAATTCATTTTCACAACCTATCTTTGCATTTGTTGAAAAAGATGTAGCCGCAATCATAGAAGCTTCTTTAAATTTTTTATAATCTTCCTTAGTATATCCTTCAGTAACATCTAGCTCTTTAAACCCATCATATGCTTGAGGATTTATTGTAAATGGATAAAAATAATGCGCTTCATTACTAACTATTTTTGTTCCTAAAGTTGAAGATTTAGCATCATCATCTTCTTCTTTTTTCTTTTTTCCATCTCTAAAAGGAGATAATATTTGTTGTTCCTCTGCATTTGAATCTAAATACTTGTTGAATCCTTGTCCAATTTGAACTGCCCCTGTTATTGATATATTATTTCCTTCTTCTGCAAAGGTAGCTCCAAAATTTTTTACATCCATTGCTGAAAATAAATTTTCTAAAACCTTTTTACTATCTTTAGTAGCTTTTAAATCTTCTCCTTGAAATAAATATTCATATCTTTCCTTTAAAGATCTTGGAATTAACTCCACTTCTCCTTTTTTTCCTTCCTGTAGTTTCATAGATTTTATATATATAACTTTCTCACCCTGTTCATCCCACATTTTTTTTATTGGATATTTAAAAGCTTTATCACTGCCAAAAATTTCACCTGAAGAAGTTGTTTTTGGATATCCAGTAAAATCTGCATTCCAATTGCTCATCCTTGAAACTATACCTAAAACACCATAAACTCTACTATTCATTTTCACTTTCCTCCTTGCCTGATTTTTCATATATTAAACTACTATGAAGATATCCTGCTATTATTAAATCGTCATTAACATTACCGTCTGGCATATATGAAGAAACCATAGTCATAAGATTATCAAATCTCTTACTCATTTTTTTATCCATTGTATAATTATATTTTTTAAATAATTTTTTCAATTCTGTTTTAATTCTGTCGTCGCTTTTAGCATTAATGATTGGATTAGCTAAAGAATGAGTTTTTTTAGCAGCTTTACTTAATGATATTAAATAATTTGTAAGCTGTCCTACTGCAAAATAATATTCTCTGTCATTATCTATTGATGGTGTGTCTTTCTGAGATATTTTATTTCTTAATGATGCTTTAACATCTAATAATATATCAGCCATACATTTTTCCCCTCTCTCAAAATATCCTTTTAAAGCACATCTTAAATTAAACTGTTCTCCTGCTTTAAATATATATCCATTTTCTATAGATCCTTTTATTAAACTTAAACTGCTTTCTTTAAGTACCTTCCATACAGTGCAATCATTTCCTTTATAAAACCAATTAAATAGTGATCTTCTAGACAATAATATATTTCTTTTTAAATTATTATCATTTATACTCATATCTTTGGAATCTGTAAAATAATTAGAAGTTAAAAATTTACTAAAGAATACTTGATTTATTAGATCTTTGATAGTATTAAAATTTGTTATATTTGTATTGTAAATAAGATTACTCTTATTTAACTCTACATCTATTACATTTTTTAGCTTTATAGGTTTTATATTTACTTTATAATCATTTACTGTGTCAAAATCATGTATTTCTAATTCTTTACCCTTTTTTATTCTCAAATATATTCCACTAAAATCACTATCCATTGATTCTTTATCATTTTTAGGATATATCTTTTCATTATCTATATAAATATTTGTCTTTCCAATAGAAGCTTGATTTAAAAGATAATCAAAGAATTTTTTTTGCATTAATGCTTCTTCTAATGATATTAAGTGAGGAACTTTAGTCTTTCTTGATTTATTTTCTAAATATGGTTTTTTAGAATTTAATCCCATATTATCATTAGGTAGCCCATAAGTTTTTTCCTCTATTTTTACATTAAAATCTACACTGTTAAATATATTAGGTATTACGTATTTTTCATTTTCCTCTTTGTACTTTTCTAAATCATATTTAAAAAAGAATTTTATATAGGATTTATCATTACTATTTTCATCAACATAATTTTTAATATTTTCTTTAATCCATATTTTTATATTTTCTATAAGTGTTTCATTAGATTTTCCATATTTATTTTCTACTTCTTTATATAGCCTAAGTTTTTCTTTATCTTTAGAATATTTTATTTCAGGATTTTTTAAGATTTCATAATAAGAATCTATTATTTTTTCGTTAAGCTTACCATTATTCACATTATCCTTTTTTACAAAAAAACTTAAATAATTATTACTGTGTATTATCTTATTACTATCTATAGGCTTATTCATATCTATAAGCTTGCTTAAATAGTCAGCATTGCAGATAAACTTAAAATACTCACTGCTTCTGTCTACTTCTTTTGTTTTTTTATCTTGTTTTATTGTTATTGAAGCTAATTCTGTAAATGTATCATCTTCTGGGACTATTATTATATAATCTCCATCAGCTGGAACATAAGAATCCGTTATAAAATCTTCTCCTTTTTTATCATATATATCTTTAAAGGTATTAATTGCATCTTGAAGCATTTACTCACCTCCTTATATCCATTTATAGTTAACAAACCCCATACCTCTTGAGCAAATTTCTCCAATGCCTGCACCTAATGCTAAATAGAGTATGTTCTGCGATAATTCATCATCAGATATATTTAATGTCAGCTTGTCCCCTAATAAGGTGATATTTTTATATTTTATACCGATTGGCTTTTTGTTATCAAATTTTATAAAGTCATATAATGGAAAGTTTTCACTAACTTTTTCATTAAAAAATTGATTCCACTTCTTTATAATGTTAGTTTTTACTCTTTTTTCATATTGATCTAATGATAAATTGCCTTTCCAGTATCCATTATCTGTTTTTATAACTACTGGTGTTATAGAATAAATAGTTGAAATATGTTTTTTAGGGATTACTTTAACCTCTATAGTTAACGCTTTAATAACTGGTGTATACATATTTACTAATTGGGTTTTAAAATTTTTTAAGATCTTTTCATCAATAGTTCTTATTTTTACTGAATACAAATTGCAAGCTTTATATATTTTATCTTGCTCTAATTTATAAGGTAATGAAAAAGTATAATATTTATACTTGTTTTCATTATGCAAAGCTAATAATTCTTCATCTTTACACAATGATTTATCAATTAATTCTGACAATTCTTCATAGGTATTATCCATGGGTAGATCTTTAAGAAGAAATATTTTTAGTGTTACTTCATAAACTTTCATTATTTCACCTCCATTTTATATATTTTAATATTAATTATTGATAAAATTATATGATGTATTTATTTATCAACATCAAATGTTATGGTTCACATACATAAATTTTAATATTAATTATCTTTAAATACATCATTATGTTATATTTTATATAATAATACATATTGTTGTAAATAATCAATACTTTCCCTAAAACTATATATTTTTCTACAAAATTTATGTGTTTTATACAACTTTCGTATTAAGTAAATATTTTACAAATCATATTTTCCTTTAAATAAAAATAAAAACTCTTAAAAATTTAAAGTAAACTCTTAAGAATTTTTATTTAAATACATCTGCAAATCATATATTAGTTTTAATTTTATTCAATTATTTTTATTATATTTTTAATAAATCTTTCTAAATCTTCAAGATTATTTTGAGCTATATCATATATCATCTCATCATCTACATTGAAATACATATGCACTATTCTATTTCTAAATTTAGCCATATTAAATTTTACAGATACACACTTATTTAAATACATCCTATGTTAAGGTTCAATTTGAAGTAAGTTCAAAGGCTGGATCTAATTCAACATATTTAAATACATCCTATGTTAAGGTTCAATAGCACACGGTATGCAAGAGATGTTCTAAAAATAATATTTAAATACATCCTATGTTAAGGTTCAATTAATGAATTAGAAATGTTACTTGAAAGCAATGATAAATTTAAATACATCCTATGTTAAGGTTCAATATGGTAATGAATTTGAAGAAAAAGAACATTTATTATATTTAAATACATCCTATGTTAAGGTTCAATATTATATTAAAAATAAAACTTGCTGGTTTAAAACATTTAAATACATCCTATGTTAAGGTTCAATAACTTATTAAAAAATTTAATTGATGCAAAAAGATTATTTAAATACATCCTATGTTAAGGTTCAATGTGTAAAAGCATATGGAAGGGATGCAGATGGAACTGCATTTAAATACATCCTATGTTAAGGTTCAATCACTGTAATTAAGCCATTCTTTATTTTCATTATATCCCTTAATCCATTGAAAATAAAGGGTTTATTAAAACTTTCCCAACCATTTTATATTTTTAAAAAACTGATAAAAAACTCCTCATAAACCTTGAATTTTCAATAGACCATGAGGTATTTTAGTTTCTTTCAGGTTGGTAAAACTTTATATAAAATTTGCTATTAAGATAAACTGAAAGTAGAAAATTTAGGCGTTACGTTGATAAATTTACTGCACCCCAGAGGAAATACTTCCCGCAGGAGTGTTAAATACATCTTATGTCAAGGTTTAATAGGTCCTATTATATTTACTTTTCCTTCACATCCACAATTTAAATACATCTTATGTTAAGGTTCAATTAATGTTAATACCCCATACAAGCTCCAGAAGCATATCATTTAAATACATCTTATGTTAAGGTTCAATGTTTTAGAACTATGGCACGAATTACTTGCTTTACCCATTTAAATACATCCTATGTTATGGTTCAACGATATGAAGTCAAGAGCTTTTGCGACATATGCTCCGTTTAAATACATCTCATGTTATGGTTCAGCTATTCTTAATCTCTTCATTGGCTTGAATGTACTTGTTTAAATACATCTCATGTTATGGTTCAGCACGATAGAAATAGAAGCTGTACCACAATTATAGCGTTTAAATACATCTCATGTTATGGTTCAGCACCTTCCTTGCATCAAGTCCACGTATTTTATTTTCGTTTAAATACATCTCATGTTATGGTTCAGCAACAATTGATATGGTTCCTATGCCTGCACCTCTCATGTTATGGTTCAGCTTATTGGAGAATTTAAAAGAGTCATTACCTAGTGGTTTAAATACATCTCATGTTATGGTTCAGCGATACAAAAACAATAACTAACTATAAGAATGTATTGTTTAAATACATCTCATGTTATGGTTCAGCTTCTCTTGATTTTGTTCATGCTCTTGCTCATGAACAGTTTAAATACATCTCATGTTATGGTTCAGCATTAGCAGCTAAACATACTCTCTTATCGCTCTTATCGTTTAAATACATCTCATGTTATGGTTCAGCATAACAAAGTCCATATCTTCATCTTTATTTATCTTGTTTAAATACATCTCATGTTATGGTTCAGCGAAGGGTTAATACAAGATGCTGCTTTTTTATTTGCGTTTAAATACATCTCATGTTATGGTTCAGCCTATTCACTAAAACTTATAGTGGCAAGAAATAAAATGTTTAAATACATCTCATGTTATGGTTCAGCTACTGTGTTTAAGCCATTCTGTATTTTTATCATATCATTAAAGCCATTGAATTTAAAGACTCTTCTTAAAATTTTACCAATCATTTTGCGCTTTTAAAAGAATTAATAAAAACTCCTCATAATCTTTGATATTTCAATGGATTAGAAAGAGTTTTATTTCCTTTGAGGTTGGTAAATTTATATATATATAAACTAATTTATATATATTTTTATTTAATCTCTGCAAATGCTCTTATTGACATAGCTGCTGTTTTCTTAGCTTTTAAAGGAACTGCAAAAAATCTAAAATTATGGTCATATAATTTTTCTAGAGATGTTAAGTTTTCAGCTATAAGAATGTCATTTTTTAAAATAGTGTGTGAGCAGGTCTTTCTGAATTTCGGGAGTTATCTATATTTATAGTGTCTACGCCTACCAGCTTTACTTGTGAACTTATAAGAAAATTTATAAGTTCTTCAGATATATAAGGATAAGAATAGTATTTTTCTTCTCTCCAATATTTGTCCCATCCAAAATTAAATAGAACTGCTTTGCCACTTAAGTCAAGCCCATTTGGAATAATGTCAACTCCTATAGGCTCAAAATCCCCCTTACCTCTCGCATCTATAACTATACCTTCAAGTACAACTTCATCAATTTCAATTTCACTAATGTCTCTGCCCTCATGATAACGATGATATGGAGAATCTAAATAAGTACCTATTGAAGTTTGAAAGGTTATCTCCGTTATTTCAAAACATGCCTTTCCATCAAAAGTAGGGGCTGATTGTTCATGAGTTAAAAAGGGCTTTATTTTAGCTGTGTATTGTATTAACTGTCCAAATTCATCTTTCATTTTAAAACCTGGCATTCCATCTTCAAAGTAATGACTCAAATCTATAAACCTTGACATTTATATCACCTCATGACTATATTTTATATAAAAACACAGTAAACTCTGTTAACTAATATAACTATTATCTTGTAAATTTATCTATATAATTTTATCTTGTATCATTAGCCTTTTATATTGGAAGTTTCTATACAGATTATATACCTCCTTAGTTCTATTTAACCTTGACATAGTCAGCTCGGCATATTTCTCTGAATGTGCCTCTATATCACTTGTTTGTAATATTAAAAGCCTTTCAAAGTTTTCCTGTCCCATAATATTTATACATTCATTAATTGCTTCAATGGTTCCTTTTACTTTAGTATCATGTAATCTTATTAATAAAGATACATTCCTTATGGTTTCTTCATCATATCCTAACCTTTGTAATACAAGGCTCCCTAGTTCTTCACTTACTTTTGGTGTCCTACAAAAGTAACTTTATCTTTAACTTTCTTTTTACATAAGGCTTACCTATATCATGAAATAAAGCTGCAAGTTTAACTACCAAATCTTTATTTACGCCTCTAACAACATGTAATATATGATAATATACATTATGCTTATGAGCTCTATGTTCATGGTCACAGTGATTACATATAATAAGTTCAGGAATTAACTGCAAAATTCTATCACCATAATTTAAAATATCCCCTCCGTCATTACCAATTAGTATATTATTTAATTCTTCTCTATCATTTGAATACATATTTCTCTTCCTTTTCAAAGTAAAATTTCTTATAAAATAACTTTGTTATATTTTTCAGTTTCTAAATCTACAATCCACCCTCTAGTATTACTCTCATTGCATGCCACATTAAAAACTTTTGTATTATATAATTTTGAATCCAAATCCATCATGAACATGTCCACAGAAAAAATAGGCTGGTTTTTTATTCTTTATCATTTCTCTAATAGACTTACTGCCATAATGAACTCCGTTATTATCTTTATCTAAACACTTAAAAGGCGGAATATGGGATATAATGATAGATTCATTTTCAATATCAAGCTTAGATAATCTATATTTCATATCCTCCTCATTACCTTCTCTTTTAGTCCCATACATAAAAAAGTTTAAATATTCTATGGAAATAAATTTTTTTAATTCTTCTGAGTTATTGTTTGGTAAATAATTGTTATCATCTTTATCTATTGAAAATATCATGATTACCTTGTATAAATAAAAGCTTTACCTTTATATCTTTAAAACTTTCTCTAATGATTCTATAATTTTCATACTGTTTTTCTTCAAGATCACTAAAACATTCCCAAGAATAATCTCCTGTTATATCGCCACATAAAATTATGTAATCTATATCTTCTTTATCCTTAAGAAATTCAGTTATTTTATGTACAACACTTAACCTTCCATGTATATCACTAGTTACAAAAATTTTCATAGCTACTAACCCCAAATCCTATCTATTGAATTTTTATTATCTTATATACTTAAATAGTGTAGATTATATAATAAATGAACCTACTATTTATATAGTAAGTTCTTATTTTAAAGTTATATATTAATGTTTTTTATGTAATTAGATACATCTTATGTTAAGGTTCAATTCTTTAAGTTCTACTATGTTATGGACCATATCTGCATTTAAATACATCTTATGTTAAGGTTCAACGCTGCACCTATTGCTGATTTATGATGTGCTACTATTATTTAAATACATCCCATGTTAAGGTTCAACAGTTGAATGGATGCAAGCACTAAAAGAATATATAACATTTAAATACATCCTATGTTAAGGTTCAATCACTGTAGTCAAGCCATTCTCTATTTTTATTATACCTTTTAACCTATTGAAAATAAAGGATTTATTAAAATTTTTACCAACTATTTTGAGTTTTTAAAAATTAATAAAAAGCTTCTCACAAACCTTGAATTCTCAATGGATTGTGAGGAGTTTTATTTTATATGAGGTTTGGAAAAGTTTATATAAATTTATTAATAATTATATATTTATTGTTGGAATAACTAAAAAGTAAGAAATTTTGAAATTATATTAGATTAAAATTTAAAATCACTGCAACTTCTAATTAATATTGTGACATGCAACAAAGTGATTCTTTGAAACTTCCTTAAATATTGGTACCTGATTCTCACAAATTTCAGTTGCATACGGACATCTTGTGTTAAATTTACATCCTCTTATTTCATTATATCCATTTGGTATTTCATCCTTCATTATTATCCTAGTCTTTTTTTCCTTTGGATGACTTTTCGGTATTGATGAAACTAAACATTTAGTATAAGGATGTTTAGCATTTAAAAATAATTCTTCTCCTTGTGCCTCTTCTACAATATTTCCAAGATACATAACCCCTATTCTGTCACAAAAATATCTAACTAAACTTAAGTTGTGAGATATGAATAAATAAGTTAAATCCATTTCTTTTTTTAACTCATCCATAAGCATAAGAATTTGTGCTTGTATTGAAACATCTAATGCAGCTGTAGGTTCATCACAAATTAAAAATTTTGGCTTAAGAGATAATGCTCTTGCTATAACAATTCTTTGTCTTTCTCCTCCACTAAACTCATGTGGATACTTATTAATGCTTTCTTCTCTCAGTCCACATAAATCCAATATCCTTTTAATTTCATCTCTTGATTTTCTTTTATCTACAATTCCATGTTTTACTATACCTTGTTTAATTATATTTTCTATAGTCATGGTTGGGTCTAGTGATGAACATGGATCTTGAAATATCATTTGCATATCTTTTCTTAAGTTCTGCATATCCTTCTTACTTATGCTATATTTATTTTCTACATCATAAATAAGCTCACTATTAAACTTTAAAACTCCTCCTGTTTTAGGTATTAAGTTTAGTATTGCTCTACTAGTCGTGGATTTACCACATCCTGACTCTCCTACAAGTCCGTATACTTCACCTTTATTAATATGAAATGAGATTCCATCTACTGCTTTAATTATTTTATTCTCTCTATTAAATAGATTTCTACCATAGTTAAAATAACATTTTAAATTTTTAACTTCTAATAGTTTTTCTTTATTAGATTCTATCTTATTCATTAAAGTTTACCTTTCTCTTTCAAATCATATCTGAAGCATCTAACTTCATGACCATCTTTTATGGTTTTTAAGTGGGGTTTATATTTCATGCATTTATCCATAACGTAATCACACCTGTCAGCGAATGGACATCCTTCTAATACATCTGAAAGTTTTGGTACTTTGCCCCTAATACATTTAAGTGGTTCTCCCTTTTTAAAATTCTCTGGTCTTGAATTGATTAAGCCTATTGTATATGGATGAACAGGATTATCAAATATTTCCTCTACAGATGCCTTTTCCACTATATTTCCTGCATACATTACCATTACATCATCTGCAACTTCACATATGACTTAAATCATGAGTTATAAAAATTACTGACATATTTAACTTATCCTTAAGATCATTAATTAAGTCTAACACTTGAGCTTGTACTGTTACATCCAATGCTGTTGTAGGCTCATCTGCTATTAAAAGCTTAGGAGTACAACATAATGCCATAGCTATCATAACCCTTTGGCACATCCCACCACTAAGCTTATGAGGGTATTCATTTATAACCTCATCTGCTCTTTTAATTCCAACAAGTTTCAACATCTCTATAACTCTTTTTTATTCTCATTCCCTTTACATTTCTATGTACTTTTAATATCTCACCAATTTGATCTCCTATTCTAAGTACTGGATTTAAAGATATCATAGGTTCTTGAAATATCATTGAGATTTCATTTCCCTTAATACTATTCATGTCTGAGTCTTTCAATTCTAATAAGTCTTTTCCTTCAAATAGAATACTCCCTTTTCTATTAATCCATTTTGCTTTTCAACAAGTCTCATAATAGACATAGCTGTTATACTTTTCCCACAGCCTGACTCTCCAACGATACCTAATACTTTTTCCTCTTTTCAAATTAAAACTAACTCCGTCTACTGCTTTAATTTTTCCTTCATCACATTTAAAACTAGTGGTTAAATCTATTACCTCTAATATATTATCTTCCATAACAATTTTTTACTCCTTTGTCCTTGGGTTCATAATATTTCTTAATCCATCTCCTATAAAATTAATTGAAAGTATAGTTAAAAACACCATTATTCCTGGTGGTGCCCATTGCCACCAATATCTCATAAGAGACTTCATATTTCTAGCAGTAGAAAGCATGTTTCCCCAGCTAGGAACAGGTTGTTTTACTCCCATTCCCAAATAACTTAACCCTGCTTCTGCCAATATTGCTCCAGCAATTCCTAAAGTAGCATATACAATTATAGAAGAGATAATATTAGGAATTATATGTTTAAATATTATTTCCATAGAATCCATACCAAGACATCTTGCAGCTTCTATAAACTGCTGCTCTTTTATTGCAAGGACTTGTCCTCTAACTATTTTAGCAATAGTTGTCCATCCTAAAAACCTATTATTATAACTGAATTCCACATACTAGGACCTATTAAAGATGCTAATATTATAGCTATTATAAAAAAAGGAAGGCACATAAAAACATCTACAAGGATCATTATTAAAAGATCTATCTTACCACCAAAATACCCAGCAATGGCTCCTAAAAAAACTCCTATTGTTAAAGATATAAAAGTGGCTCCTATTCCAACTGCTAAGGAAACCCTTCCACCATAAACTAATCTTACTAAAATATCTCTTCCTAAATCATCTGTTCCAAGAACATGCTCTAAACTTGGAGGCTTATTTGCTATAGATGTATTTATTTGATCTCTATCCTTTGTCATTACCAATGGACCAAATATAGAAATTACCGTAATAAACCCTAAGAAAATTACTCCAAATACTACACTCTTATTCTTTAATATTAATTTAGCTTTTTTATTATTTATGTTCATAAAATTCACCATTTTTAAATTAACCTTATTTAATATTTATTTAAATCTTATTCTTGGATCTACAATGCAATAAACAATATCTGAAATTAAATTTGCTAACAATATACAAGATGATAGTATCATCGCACATCCCATTACTAAGGGATAATCTCTATTAGCTATGGCTTGATAAAATAAAGTTCCCATCCCTTACCAAACAAATATAGTTTCAATTAATATTGTTCCAGCTACTATATAACCAAGAGACATACTTAATAAAGTAACTATTGGTATTAGCGCATTTCTAAATGCATGTTTATATATAATAATTTTTTCATTAAGTCCTTTTGCCCTGGCTGTTCTAATATAATTTTGATTAAAAACATCCAGCATAGATGATCTAGTATATCTCATAAGGGATGCAACCTCTAATACAGTCATTGATATAACCGGTAAAATCATATGCCTTACCACATCAATAAATTTGTTAAATCCCGTTAACTTTTCCCAACAGTTGATAGCCCTGATATTGGAAACCATCCTAAATTAATAGCAAAAATCTTTATTATTAGAAGAGCTATAAAAAATCCTGGTATTGATATACCTATAAGAGCAAGTATAGTAAGGACTTTGTCTTTAAATGAATATGGTTTTATTGCAGATGCTATCCCCAAAGGTAAAGCTATTAATGTAGTTAAGATTAATGTGACAATAGACAATAAAAATGTGTTTGATATTCTTTCTTTTTATTATATCTACAACTGGTTCATTATATCTTATAGAAGTACCCATGTCCCCTTTGTAATATTTTTCCCATCCACTTTACATACTTTAAATGTATAGGATCATAGTATCCTATAGCATTTAGGGCAGTTTCTGTATCTGAAGCTGAAATACTAATTTGCCCTCCACTATATTCATATAAGGATCCCCAGGTGCAGTATTTATTAAAATAAATATAATTATAGACAATCCAATAAATACTGGAACCATTGTTAGAATCCTTTTTAAAAAGTATTTTTTCATCTTTAAACAACCTCTGAATTCTTAATTTACTCTCATCATAAAACACAATTGCCTTCCTAATAGAAAAGTTTCTCTTAGCAAGGCAACTTAGTTTTTATTTTAAAATACTATTTTGTATCTTCATCCTCTATATACCAATCCTTCACAAATTGATAATATGTTGGTTGTGCATTTTTAAAGTTTTTAATCTTAGGATTTATAACCATTAAACTGTTCCAATGATAAACATATATAACTGGTAACTCCTCATTTAACTCTAAAGCTATTTCATTAAGTATAGGTTTTCTGTCATCTTTAGTCATATGTTTTGAAGATTCCTTTATAAGTTCATCAACTTTTTCACTTTTAAATCCTGCATAGTTATAACCATTTGGTGGAGTTGATGTTGAAAGATAATTTGCTGATAAATCTCCATCATAGAAGTTAGCTGTTCCCATTAAGAATCCATCGAACTCTCCTTTTTTAACATCAGAAGTCATTGTTGCAAACTCCATAGGCTTAAGTTCTAATTCTATACCAATGTCTTTAAAGTTTTGCTGTAATATTAATGCATACTTATTTTTTGATTCATCTCCAGAAGTATACTTTAAAGTAAATTTAAATGGTTTACCATCATAATACATTTTCTTTTCTTCTTCTTTATACTCCCACCCACACTCTTTTAAAAGCTCTATAGCCTTCTTAGAATCATACTTATATTCTTTTAATCCACTTGGATGAGCCCAGTTGTTTGATGGAAACGGATTGTTTGCAACTTCTCCATGACCATTTAAAACGTCTTTTACAATAGATTCACGATTTATAGCATAAGTAAATGCTTGTCTTACTTTCTTATCACTAAACTCAGGCTTTCTTAAGTTTAGTCCAATATATTGATATGCATTATTTGTTATCTCTTCTAAAGTAAACCCTTGTTTTTTATAATTTTCTGCTTCTTCCTCATCAATACTTCCTACACTGGTGATATCGATTTCATTATTTGCTAATTGGGCATCAGCAGTTTCTTCACTAACTAATTTAAATATATATTTATCTATATTCGGTCTTCCATTCCAATAATCATCATTAGCAGCAAGCTCAACACTTTGGTCTGGTGTAAAGTTTTCTAGCTTAAAGGCTCCTGTTCCTATTGGATTTCTTATTAAATTAGTATCTTTTTGTATAGATTCTACGTCTCCCTTATCCCAAATATGTTTTGGTACTATTTTTATCATATAACCAAAATTAATTAAAGCTGAAGCATAGACTTCATCAGTTGTTATTTCTACAGTTTTATCATCTATTTTTTTAACACCTTCAAGCTCTTGAGTTTTGCCTGATTTAAAGTCATCATAGCCTTTTATATTCTCAACATACATTGTATAAGACCATTATACTTAGGATTACAAGCTAAATCAAAAGTAAATTTTACATCATCAGCTGTAAAATTCGTTCCATCATGCCATTTTACTCCTTCTCTTATTTTAAAAGTTATAGTCTTTTTATCCTCTGATAGTTTATAAGATTCAGCAAGTGATGGTTCAATATCTAAGTTCTCATTTAAAGAAAGTAATCCCTCGTAAATCATAGTATTAATAGTCCCATCATAATTAAAGGTAAAAAACGCTGGCATAAATACACCTTCTGGTGCTATTGAAAGAGCTTGTTTAACAACTCCCCCTCCCTTTTTAACCTCCTGTTTTTGATCTTCCTTACACTGTCTTGATTTTTGCTACTACAACCGGTGATCATTACAGATCCTGTGATTAGTATAGCTAAAATCTTACATAAAGTTTTTTTCATAAAAAGTCCTCCTAGGATTATATGTAATTTTTTGCATTATTTTGGTGTCGTTCCATGTTTTATTATAGCATTTTATATAGTTTTGTTAATATTTTATACACAATTTGAAGTTTTGTTTTTCAAATAATACTCTCTACAACTATAACTTTTTTTAATAGTAAAAAAGTAACAATTATTACAATATATCTTTTTAATATTCTAAAACTAAACTATTCATAAAAAAATAGACTGGTCTTTGTTATAGTTAGTTTTCAAAAAACACTTAACAAAGACGAGCCCCATATTGTGGATTATTAGATTTCAATGGAAAGATAAAAATTAATCTTGAAAGTGGAACTTTAGCGTTAGGTTTAGATGTGATTTTTTACTGATATGAATATTGATATAAAAATATATTCTATGTTATGGTTCAACTTATTTAGAAAAGGAAGCTTATCCATTAGGAGATACATTTAAATACATCTCATGTTAAGGTTAAACCTAAGAAAAAAGAAGTCAGAAATGACAGAGTAATATTTAAATACATCCTATGTTAAGGTTCAACTTAAAAGCCAAGATAGAGAAACTCTGGGGCAATATACATTTAAATACATCCCATGTTAAGGTTCAATTCTACAGGAAGATATTGCTTCCCTAATAAAATCTCATTTAAATACATCCTATGTTAAGGCTCAACAGATATATTGCGAGGAAAGTTATCTGTTAGAGTTAGATTTAAATACATCCTATGTTATGGTTCAACTTTTACCTCTTGAAAATCTTTGTTGCCCTGGGCATTATTTAAATACATCCTATGTTATGGTTCAACAAAAGAAAAAACATTTGATATTAAAACTATTAAATGATTTAAATACATCCTATGTTATGGTTCAACGACATTGACTTGCTAGGTCAAAGTTGGCTTAATGTATTTAAATACATCCTATGTTATGGTTCAACATTCTATCTTTGTAAACTGTTGCTACATCTAGCTTATTTAAATACATCCTATGTTATGGTTCAACTTACCACATATCTCCTTAAAAGTATATTAATATTATGTATTTAAATACATCCTATGTTATGGTTCAACCTAAATTTAATTAATGTATCACTTTTTACTGGTAATATTTAAATACATCCTATGTTATGGTTCAACTCTAACTCTTAAACAATATATAGAAAAAAAATCAGAATTTAAATACATCCTATGTTATGGTTCAACTGATTATGTATATCTATTTTTAAGGCTATATCATTATTTAAATACATCCTATGTTATGGTTCAACTTTTCTCCTTCCTTTTTATAATTGTTTTCTATTAATATTTAAATACATCCTATGTTATGGTTCAACAGGTTGCTTAGTACCATTGCTTGCTGTAACTCCATAATTTAAATACATCCTATGTTATGGTTCAACAAGTAGTATATTAAGAAAAGAAATGAAGAAAATAATATTTAAATACATCCTATGTTATGGTTCAACGGTGCCGAAAGTCTAAATCTCAAAGACTATACAAAATTTAAATACATCCTATGTTATGGTTCAACCACTGAGTTTAAGCCATTATTTATTCTTATAATATCATTAAAACCATTGAATTTAAAGAGTTTTCTTAAAATTTTACCAACCGTTTTATATTTTTAAAAAATCAATAAAAAGCTCTACATAAACCTTGATATTTCAATAGATTATGAGGAGTTTTGTTTACTTTGAGGTTGGTAAAACTTTATATAGTTTTAACATTAAGATATTTAGAAAGTAAAGAGTTTAGAAATTACGTTAATAAATTTACTGCATCCCAGGGGAATTTTTCCTGCTGGGGTGCTAAATACGTCTTATGTTAAGGTTCAACTCATTATGTTGCCTCCAATTTTAGTTATATTGTTATAATATAATCTCGTTTTTTATTTTAATAATTTTTTCTTAATTTATACGTAAAAAATAATTGCATTAGTTTATGCCAGCGCAATTATTTTATAACCTTATTTTTTTATGTTTTCTACAATTTTTCACAAAGCTTGAATTCCCTAATTATCATCAATTTATATAGGTTCTTTTTTTATATTACTAAATTTTTCTTACTACCATAAATAAAAAACAAATTAAAATTGCAATTTGTTTACGTCACTGGATTATCCTCCTATATATTTTCCTTGAATGCCAACATTCTGGAATAATGTAGTGAATTTATCTTTTTCCCAATTAAGGGCAGTTTGAACATATCCTAACCCATCTGCATTATACCTGCCTGCTATTCTCTGAAATACATATAGTTCATAAGTTCCATCTCTTTCAAAATCAATAGGATACAAATTACTCAAGGGAATAACAAATCCTGAAATAGGTTCTTTAAGTTTTCCATTTAAATCATATATTTCATTTAAGTATTCCTCACCTTTATAAGTAATATCAATTATATATTTTATTTTCAAATTTTTACTTATAACTTCAACCCTATAATTATCTTTGTAATTAACCTCATAAGTATACTGCTCTCCAAATTTCTCAAAATCAAAAATTAATTTTAATTGATTATTTGCAAAAGAGTAAATATAGTAGAATGCAAATCCCCCACTTCCTCCAGAGTCTATGCTTACCAATATATCCTTAATTTTATCTCCTGTAAAGTCTCCCAAAAATATAGTTGGATTATAACCTGAATTTTCTTTAATAGGCACCGTAATTTCTTTACCTGTTTTTCCATCCTTTATTACAAGCCTTATGTTACTTACAAAAGGACTGTCTGTACCTGAAGGTTTATTTCCTATCAAAAGTATAGTATCTTCTACTTTATCTCCATTTACATCACCTTTTTTTCTATCTATTATATACACTTTATTGTTATCCACATTTTTTCTAAAAAAATAATAAGGACAATAAAACATAACTGTCTCCTCTAAAAAATACTTCTACTTTATATATTATTCTAAAATAGAGGGACTGTTCTTAATTTTATTTAAATCTAAGAACAATCCCTCTGTTTTACATTATTAGTTATTATTGTCTATTATCTAAATCAGAAAGAATATAAAACTGATAAGTTAAAAAATAATTATATAATTTCTAATACTTCTACTGTATATTTTTCGCCTGGAGCATCAATTTCAGCTACATCTCCAACTTTTTTGCCCATTAATGCTTTTCCTAAATCTGATTCTACGCTTATAAGCATCTTTTCTGGGTCCGCATCCATAGTAGTTACTAGTGATATATTTGTTTCAAATTCGTCTTCCATAAACTTAATTTTAGCTTTACTATTAACTCCTAATACTGACTTGTCTTGATTTTGGTCATCTATTACACTTGCAGTTGAAATCATAGTTAACAAATATTGAATTCTATTATCATTTTCTCTATAGTTTGCGCAGGCTTCTTTGTATTCTGCATTTTCCGATCTATCACCATGAGCAGCTGCTTCTAATTTTTCTTTTGCTATTTCAGCTCTTTTTTTAGTCATTCTATATTCTAATTCTTCTTTTAATTTATCCATATTTTCTTGTGTTAATATATTTTTCATTTACATATAAACCTCCTAAGATATGTTGTGCTAATATTGCATAATATATAGCAAAATGCCAATGAGATATTATAATATGCTAGGTCATAACTTCGGTATCAAAACCTTAAGTTGTGCCCTGTTAAATTTTAATATTAGTTACTAAATAGTCCAGTCCCTTTTATAATTTCCTGCTCTCTAAACAAACTTAAAACAGCTTCATTATAATGGTCTACTCTTTGTGCCTTCTTTATTTTCTTAGCATATTTTTTATTATCTGAAAATATGTAGATCATGTACCCCCAGAGTTCTTTCATTCTAAATAGTGTATTTCTCTCTTCATTATATAATTCTATATATTTATTTAAAATTTCATCATGAAATTCTTTTAATACTTCTTTATCTATATTAATATTATTTTTTATCTCATCAATTAATCCTGGATTGGCTAGTATTCCTCTTCCTATCATTACGGTTTTTATTTCTGGAAAAGCTTTTATTAATCTATTATAATCACTATTAGTAAAAATATCACCATTATAACATATAGGATTAATACTTAAAGATAGAGCATCCTTAAATACCTCTAAATTAGGTTTATTTCCATAAAAATCTTTTTGTGTTCTAGGATGTATAATCAACTCTTCTATAGGATATTTATTATAAATTTTTATTAACTCATAAAATTCTTCTGGGCTGTCCTTTCCTATTCTAGTTTTTATGGAAATTTTCATATCATTTATTTTAAATATTTCATCTAAAAACATATCAAGTTCTTCTCTTTTAGCTAAAAACCCTGACCCCCTATTTTTTGAAACAACAGTTCCAGAAGGGCAGCCTAAATTCAAATTAATCTCATTATAGCCTAATTGCTGTAACTTTCTAGCAGTGATAATAAAACCTTCTGAATCGTTAGTAAGTATTTGTGGAACTATGTTCATTCCTTTATTATTTTCCAGCAAAATATCCCTTAGTTCTTTAGTTTTAAGATTTGTACTTTTATTTGGAATAATAAAAGGTGTAAAATACTTATCAATATTATGAAAAAATTTCTCATAAGAATTTCTATATATGTACCCTGTAATTCCTTCCATCGGTGCTAAATAATATTTCATTTAATAACTCCTTCATAAATATTCTAAAAAATATATTATATCAAGCTTCTTTATTCTTATCTACTCAATATTAAAGCAAAGTAAAAAATGTCTACATATGAATTCTGTAGACATTTTTTATATAATCTATACATTAAATCTATTAACTAGTTCATTTAAAACTTCTATTACTTCTGCCAGTTTATCTGTATTATTAGAAATTATCTCCATAGATGTTGATAGTCCTTCTGTTGCTGCTGACTCTTGTGATATAGATGATATATTTTGAATTGATAATAAAGCTTCTCTAGATTCTGCTAAAGATTTATTTTCATTATTAAGTACTTCTTTTGACACATCCATATTGTGTTTTGTAAATCTAACTTCATCCTGTTTTCTTTTTTATATAGATAATTATAATCCTTTTCTAAAATATTTTTCGTGGATTCCATCTTTTTGTTCAAAAATATTTAAATGCATCTCATCTTAAGGCTCAATTTCATCAATTGAGAGTTGACTATTAGCAATTGAGACTTTCCGTTTCTAAATGGATATATTTATATTTTATAAGTATCTATTATAGTGTTGTTGATATGGTTTTGATGAATATGCACTATAGCATATTTCACCTGAAAAATTAAGTAAATTTTCCAGCCTCATTTTAAATATAGGATGAGATATCATATCTAAGGCCTTTTCACGAGGACACCAAATTACTTCACTTGTCTCATCTGATGTTGTTAGTTCTCCACCTATATAGTCGCAAATAAAGTCAAGATTTAATTTAGGCGGCACTTTAGTAACTCCATCATACCAAATGGTTTGCTGAAGGCTTGAATATAATGCTGCTAAAGATCTCACTGTAACATTTACTCCACTTTCTTCTTTAATTTCTCTTATTAAGGCTTGTTCAAGATTTTCCCCTAATTCCACTTGACCACCTGGAAACTCCCATGATTTTCTATGGTTTGATTTAACCAGTAAAACATTTCCCTTTCCATCTTGTACCATAGCTCCAACAGCTACTATATGTGTTGGCCATGTCATAATATATCCCCCCCTAATATAAAAGGACTTTGCAATGCAAAGTCCTTTTATTATTTATTATGTAAAAATTATTTTTAATCAACTAAAACTGCAGTGCCTGAAACTGTTACCATAAGCATACTACCACCTTGACCTAGCACTTCATAATCTACATCTACTCCAACAACTGCATTACCACCTATTGCCATAGCTCTTTCTTCTAGTTCTCTTAATGCAGCTTCTCTTGCTTCAATTAATTCATTTTCATAAGATCCTGAACGTCCTCCAAAGAAGTTAGTTAATCCTGCTTTGAAATCTTTAATAAAGTTAACTCCTGAGATTACCTCGCCAAAAACTATTCCTTTGTATTCTAATATTCTTTTTCCTTCAATTGCATTTGTTGTTGTAACTATCATAAATTATCCTCCAAAGTTTTTTAATATTAATATAGGCTTTTTCTATTATATTTTATACTTAAATAAAATAATTTCTATAATTTTTTTAAATATATTCTACAAATGTATGAAAAATCCCTTTATTTTCTTTAATATTATATGTAAATTTTAATTTTCTTAAAACTATACCATAAACAAAAAACTGAAAATTTAAAATTACATTAATCAAATTACTACTACTAGAGGAAATGCTTCCAGCAGATGTGTTAAATACATCTTATGTTATGTTTCAACAGAAAGTTGCATTTACAACCACACCTAAGAGTGGATTTAAATACATCCTATGTTAAGGTTCAACCTTACCAATTGAGAATTGACTATTGACAATGGACAATTATGGATATTTCTCTTTTATAAGAGAAATTTTGAATTCATTTCTTCTTGAAGTTATACAGTAGCTTCTTAGTAAAAAGAGTATTATCTCTAGTCTTTCCATAGTATTAGTTAAACTTATTAGTATTGTTCCAAACTATACTGCACCTCAGGGGAACCCTAAAGGGCTTCACTACTGTTCCCCAGAGGTGGAAAACTAGGACAAGCTAAACACAAGAGAAGAACTATATTTAAATACATCCTATGTTAAGGTTCAACTAGATAATCAAGATTTTAGCCCTCAATTTTTCTAATTTAAATACATCCTATGTTAAGGTTCAACCTGCTGCTATTATCAATCAACAGAACTTCATTTTATTTAAATACATCCTATGTTAAGGTTCAACGGTAGAGTAGCGGATCTCTACCTTAATGTTTAAACATATTTAAATACATCCTATGTTAAGGTTCAACAGAACATAAAGAATATTAGAAAGAAGGTAATTTATAATTTAAATACATCCTATGTTAAGGTTCAACAAGCAACCAAGCGTACATGATGTACAGTTATTTAGATTTAAATACATCCTATGTTAAGGTTCAACGCGAGCAAAAAGAGCGAAAACAAATAAGGATACAGGAATTTAAATACATCCTATGTTAAGGTTCAACTCGATTTTTCCCTATGGTTTTAAAAATGAACCTAGATTTAAATACATCCTATGTTAAGGTTCAACAACATTAGTTAACGTAGTTAAGGTGAACTTTATCGAATTTAAATACATCCTATGTTAAGGTTCAACCTAAGAATATACAGGTAGTAGAATTTGTACCATAATTTAAATACATCCTATGTTAAGGTTCAACTTAGGATCATCTGTTCTTCATCTATGTATATTTCTAAATTTAAATACATCCTATGTTAAGGTTCAACGAATTAGATGACGAAGAGTTTAATGCAGCATTAATATTTAAATACATCCTATGTTAAGGTTCAACGGTCAATTATCTTGCCTTTAAAATATTTATTTTGTTGATTTAAATACATCCTATGTTAAGGTTCAACTACATCATCATATCATCATGAATGGTGGATTAAGTCGATTTAAATACATCCTATGTTAAGGTTCAACATTTAATTCCGGAAAGTGCGGTTTACTTACTAGCAAATTTAAATACATCCTATGTTAAGGTTCAACCACTGCAATCAAGCCATTCACTATTTTTATTATATCCTTTAACCTATTGAAAATAAAGGATTTATTAAAAATTTTACCAACCGTTTTGTGTTTTTAAAAAAACTGATAAAAAACTCCTCATAACCCTTGAATTTTCAATAGGTTGTGAGGAGCTTTATTTTTAGGGAGGTTGGGAAAATTTATATAGATTTACTAATAGGATAATTGAATATTTACTATTACATTAAATTAAAATAAAAAAATTATAACTTATGTTAATTGAAAATTACTGCACCACAGTTAAAATACGTTTCACTGTGGTGTTTTAAAGAAAATTTTATCTATAATTAGGATAATTTTCATTAATAATGTACTCTAACTAACCAAAATCTTATTTTTTTATCACTCCAGCCTAAATCCCATGGTACATCATTTCTATCTACATTATGGCAGCTTACTAATGAATAGCCTCTGGAGTCTGCTCCTGTTACTACGGAGATATGAGTAATATCACCTTTTTTCTCATAGGCTATGAAATCTCCAGGCAACAATTTATATGATGCTTTATATACATTTTCATAAGAACCTTTTGCTATAACTGATGCTCTGCCACTATTTAACATGTAGTGAGTAAATTTATCTGCGTTTACCCAAGGTCCTGTAGCACTTCCTTTATCATAATTCCATGTATAATTTTTTTTAAACTTTCCTCCTTCATGGAGTATTTGAGATGCAAAATTTGCACAATCTCCTCCCTCAGGGTTAAAGTTTCTATATTTTTTATTGTATTTAAATTCAAATTCTGGTTCTGTAGCTGAGCCGCAATACATTTTAGCATACTCTACAGCTCCTACCCTTCTTTCGTTTAAGTCGGACATATCTCTTGGAGGCTGTGAAATTATATGCTGTTTTATATCACTAGATTTTATATTTTCTAAGTCTAAGGAATCTGCAAAAGGGTCATTATACCATTCTTTTGTGATAAGCCAATTACCATCCTTCTTAGCTAAAGTCATAGTATGATAACTTCCTATCCTTGATTTATTTGCAACTTTTGGCTCATCTTCATAAGAATACTTATATTCCATTGAACAAAGTATATTAAATGAATAAACATCATCCTTACCCTTTACTTTTCTAATTACTATATGAGGATTTATTTCTGTAAATTTAACTCCTTGTTTCTCAGCCCAATTTATTATGTATTTAGTTTTCTTTTCTTGATACTCATATGCCCATCTTCCATATTTACTATCTGTATCATAAAACTGCTCTATCAGTTCTAAGTCCTGATTTAATATTGCTAAACTTCTATCCTTAAAAATTCTTTCTACAACCTGATTGATATCAATATCCTCTTCCTCTGCCTTCACCGTATAAAATCTATTGAAAGGACTAAAGAGAATGAGTAATAGCAAGATAATAACTTTTTTATAGGAAGAGAATCTCATATGTACACCTCTTTTCTAACTTAAAGCTTTATCAATTTTTTCAATATAGGTTTTTATTGTTTCATCACATGGTACACCTTCATACCAATTAACTTTTTCTCCCTTATTATCTCCAAAGTATCTTGCTTTTAATATAATTTCTGGACGATATTCAAAGTGTAATATATCAAAATGTCCCCATTTTCCTCCCCACACAAAATTGTTCTCTTCAAAGGTTTTCACCAATTCATCGGGGTATTGAAGTAATCTAGCTTTTCCTTGTTCTCTTGATGCCCATTTCCAATAATCTCTTTTATCACTAGCAATATCTATAGCAATGCCGTAAGCATGTGGGCTTAATCTTCCTGTTCCAGATATTATTCTATAGTTAAAAGTTCCATTAGATGGGTTTACGAATGGTCCAATCTTAGTATTAGTTTTTGCAAGTGTTAAAAGCTTTTTTGAAACATTATCTAAATTTTCAGCTGCCTTATTATTTTTATTAAATCTATAATTTTGATATGCAAAATTTACATTTGTAAGATTTTTTTCTATTTGTTCTCTAGATGCTCCATATACTTCATTTAATAACGAATATACTCTTATACGACCAGGATCAAAGTTCTCCTCCATTAAATCATCAATTTTTTCCAGTGGATACACTTGCTCCATCATATCTTGTAAATCCCCATTAACCAACTTTTCTTGCTGAGTTTTTTCTTTTTTATCATCATAAACTATTTTATTTCCTGATTTCATAACTAAATAAACAAGCCCACTATCCTGCTTTTCTATATCAATAATATCCTCTGGATATGCCATAAATAAAGATAATAAGTCCTGCTTCATAGTAGTATCATAATCTATATTTTGAGCATAAGTATTTATATTATAGAATTTACTTATTAATAAGGTAAATACTATAATAAAAGAACATATTTTTTTCATTTTAATACCACCTTTAAGAATTTATATATTCATATCCTCTCCCTTAGGCTAATATAATATGTATTAGTCTTTAAATTAAGATTACATTTTTATAGATACATATCCATATAATGTTAAAATTTGAAATATACTATGGAAAATAAAATTTCTATAAAAATAGCTTAAATCCTTAGAAATTAAGGATTAATAGTTAAGAATGAAGAATTAAGGATGAAATTCACTAAATGTGAATTTTTTGAAATAAAATTTATTTTAAAAAACTTCAAAGGCTTTGGCGGTGGAGTTCTAACCATAATTCGTATCCTTCATTCTTAATTTGCATTCATGAATAAGAATTTTAATTATGGAAGTTAAAATTATGCATAAGTTAAATCTTCATTACGAAACTCTATAATCGTACATTTAATGCATATATTAAAATAAATACTAAAAAATAGGCTTTATTCTAAAGTTATGAACTGTATTCTCAGGATAGTTTATCTATAATTTTTATTATTTCCAATAGTCATCTTGATTATTTAATAGAAAAATATTTTAAAAAAAATAATGAGGATATGTACTATCCTCATTAAATATTATAAATTATACTTTTTTAATATTTCTTCTTTAAATTGCCCATTTTCATAGAATAATTCACCATCAGCATATATTTTCCCACCATTTCTCATATCGCAAAGCATATCCCAGTGAATTGAAGAACGATTTAATCCTCCTGCTTCAGGATCAGAATCTCCTATTGCCATGTGAATTGTTCCACCTATCTTTTCATCAAATAACATATTTTTAGTAAATTTCTTTATACCATAGTTTGTACCAATAGCAACTTCTCCAAAATAAGAAGCTCCTTCATCAGTTTCAATTAGCATTTTTAAAAGCTCTTCACCCTTTTGTGCTGTTGCTTTAACTACTTTACCCTCTGCAACTTCAAGCCTTATTCCTTCTATTTCTTTTCCCATGTATATGCCAGGGAAACTAAAGGTAATATATCCATCTATACCATTCTCTATTGGAGATGTAAATATCTGTCCATCTGGGAAATTAGCTTTCCCATCACAATTTATCCATTTTCTTCCCTCTACTTTTACTTTTATATCAGTACCTTCTGAAAGGAAATGTAATTCTTTTTTAGTATTGAGGTATTTAACCCATCGATCTTGGTAAACACTTATTTTCTTCCATTCTGATACAGGGTCTTCCATATCTAAAAGACCTGCTCCATAAACGAAGTCTTCATACTCACTTAAACTCATAGATGCTTCTTGTGCATCAGCATATGTAGGAAACTGTGTTCCACACCATCTTAATGAGCCATCTCCCATTCTTTCAGAGTAAATCTTTCTCCAACTTGTTGCACCTCTTGATTTTAATTGTAATTTCTTTGGATCTACGTTAGAATTCGTCTTAGTATTTCTAGTTCCCCAGGCAGTTAGCCACACGTCGGCTTTTGAAAGCATATGCTTATTTAAGTGACTCCCTTCTAAGAGCTGTTCTTCATTGCTATTTTTCAAAATAGTCTCATTTACATCTTCACTATCTAAAGAATACTCTACATGAGCACCAGCCTTTATAGCTTCCTTTGCTACCTCTACAACCCATGGTTTAGCTACATCATTACAACTAATAAAAACAAAGTCTCCTTTTTTAACTTTAGTGGAATAGTTAACTAAAAGTTTTGCTAACTTGTTTAATCTTATATCTCCCATATTTTTGCCCCCTTAAAGTATTATATTTTGTAGAATATTATACCATAATTAGAATTTTGCATCATTAAAGTACTAATATCTATAATTGCTTTAATTTATTATAAAACTTTGCATAGTTATTTAGAATCCTCTTATTAATTTTTCTATCTACTGCTAGTAAATTATTTACTAGTATTCATTTTAAAATCTTTATCTAATATTTCTTCTTTAATAAAAAATTGTATCCACTTAAAGATAATAATAACTGAGAAGGCACATAAAAAAGCCATATTGATAATCCGGAGATATTATGTACTATGTCAATAAGATTCCATGAAATTCCTGTAACTTCCGTTACATTATATAGTGCTACATTTATATCACATAAAATAAAAAGTATCATACCATAAGTTATCATATATTTATTAGGGTAAGGATATAAATTATTTTTATAAACTTTTATAGCTTTTCCTAAACTAATTATTAGACAAATTCCATAAAATAATACTACTGCAAATAATACATCAATTTTTATAATAAACAAATTAATTATCAAGTAGACAAACATTAGAGAAAGAAATATAATTATAAATTTTGAAGATGTTTCACTAATTTTAAGAGCTTCATATCTAATAGAATAAAGTATTTGAACCACACAAAATAAAGCTACACCTAAAGTATAATAATTGAAAACAGTAAGAAATAAATCTGCAAACATGGTTATAAAAAGTCCTACTTTAAGTAAAGAAATATCTAATTTATTAAGAGGATTTTTTTCCGCAAATAAACATATTAGAAAGCAAAGCATTATACATATATACTTAATCATATATGATGAAATAAATATTTCTATATTGAAAAGTTCTATATACAAAAAAGAAAAATATAATATAGAAACTATTATTAATAAAGCTTTAAGAAACCATGATCTATAATTTATACTTTCCACTTTATATCACCATCATCATTTAAAATTTAATCTCACATATTTTTTTATTTTTTATAAATTTTCAAATCAATTTCTTAATTTAGTTTACTCAAATTTAGAGATATTATTAAATAAGTAGTAAAAGTTAATATGTATATATTGAAATGAACGTTATTTTTTTAGTATTTTAATTACATCTATTTAGTTCACAATATACAATATACAATATACAATTTAAAATTTAAAATTTTTGATAAAATAAAAAAGAGCTTTTAGCTCTTTTTTATTTCAATAAATTTAAATGTTATTCTCGATTTTCTTCTAATGCTATTAATTTATCTCTCTTTAAAATATGTCCATCTATCCATTTTATTACGAACTCTAATATCTCTATTAGATATCGTTGCTGACTTTCATCGATTTCTTTTAAATCAAAGCTATTAATCTTTGCAATAAAATCATCATGTTCAACTTTATGTGATAAATATTTTTTATAACCTATACTAAGCATGTACTCTTCTTCTGATTTAAAATGAAATACAGCATAATCTTTTAAATCATTTAATATTTGAACGATTCTATCGTATTTATCTGTAATAAATTGATTTTTTAAAAGTTTGTATAAATCATCGGCTATTTCAATTAATTTTTTATGTTGTTCATCTATAAGTTCCATTCCAGTAATATACTCATCTTTCCAGCTATTCATTTTATCCCTCCTTATCAGTATAAGATTTTCTATATGAATGTAAAAATACCTGCTAAAAAATTAATTGTTTTTTATATATAATTTAAAATTTATTTATAAATTCTTCTGTTTATGTATTTATATAGATTCATCTATTATTTATAAAATTAAAATCTTTTTAATTTACTGTAGTAACGGTATGATCTTTTGTAATATGAAAAATAAAATCTGCTACACTTTAAATATTAAGAGGATTATTAGATATAATCCCAATAATCCTTTTTAGAATTCTATGTTAAAGTTAATAATAAAATTTAGTTTTCATTATTTCATCAAAATAATATATTTTTAATTTCTTTAAAATCTTTGACATAATAATCTGCAAATTTCTTTATTACATTATGTTGTTTTTCGTCTCTTTTTAGTAAGTGTTCTGTTAATATAGTCTTTATTCCTAATTCTTTTGCACCTTTTAATTCATCAGAACCACCATCTCCAATAAAAATACATTCTTTTGGATTAACATTCATTTTTTTTAATGCAATATCGTATATTTCAGTTTGAGGCTTTAAATATCCTACTTCATATGAGAATATTGTATCATCAAATAAATTATTTAGAGGAGACTTCTCCCAATGCATCACATCAATTATATCTGCATTACTGAGCAAACATATCTTCTTTCCATTTTTCTTTATATCTGAAAGAACTTCAAGTATTACAGTATCTACATCAATTAACGATTTTTTAAATCTCTCTTCCCTTAGTTTTAAAATTTCTATCTTATCACATTCTTTAACATCTATTTGCATTTTTTCAACAATACCTTCAATTATCTTCTGAGGACTTTTTTCATGTCCAGTTGCTCTTTTTATATATAGTTCATTGTCTTCTGCATATTTTTCCCATTCTGCTTTTGTTATTCTTAATACATCATTTTCATTTCTTAAATCATTATATTTTGGTGTCACCAGTGTAAAGAACAAATCAAAAAATACAACATTTATATTATTCATATTAAAATCCTCACTTTTATATTTAATCTTTCATGATGTATTTAATCAAATTTTCAGTTCCTTTGATATTGTAAAAATGTCTATAACTTAAATATTAATCTAATTCATATCACTATCTACCTACTATTAATTTTCTTTGCTCTCTCTACTGACCTTATCTTATCTATCAATATATTATTCTACAATCAAATATATTTACCTTTTATAAACAAAAAGTTAACTTCTAAATTTAAGTTAAAACAAGGTCTTTTGCAACTACCCAATATAAAGATTAATTAAGAAATACAATTATAACTAAAAGAAAAAACTTTTATTTTTTAATAAGTAACTTCTCATGTTAATTTTTGAATAATAAATTAAATAATAAAAAAGAGAATTACTAGGTATAATTCCTAATAATCCTCTTTTTTGATTTATAGTTTTAAATATACTATTTTTTCTCTTCTTTGCTTTGATCTGCGCTTTGATCTTTGTTTTCTTCTTTGTTATCTTGTTTATTATCTTCTTTTTTCTCTTCTTTACTTTCTTCTTTATTCTCTTCTTTTTTATCGTCTTTATTTTCTTCTTTTGAAGAATCTTTATTTTCATCAACTTTTTTATCTTCTACTTTAGTACCTGGAGTTTCTTCTGTCTTCTTTCCACAAGCCATAAATCCAGTAGCTGTTATAAGTACCACTCCTGTTAAAAGTAATGTTTTTATTCTTTTGCCTTTCATGAATATTCCTCCTAAAATTTTAATTAATACGTATTACATATTATATATTACCAAAGTTTATTAATTTTTTCAAACTATATTCAAATTATATTCATTAAAAATTCATGAGAAAATATAAAAGACAACGATTTACTTAGATAATATTAACCAATTCTCTTGTTATTCTAAGGATTACATTTGCTGCAAGGCTTATATTTTTTAGATATTGCATCTGCTTTATACATAGCAGTAGGGCTCTTCATATTACTACAAGTATCATTTTTATGTAAGCTCTCACTAATGTATTAATAAATATATAAAGTATTACTTTAATCTTTATAAAGTTTAAAATAAAATTTTTTTCCATATCTAATTAATATGAATTCTAGAATTATAAAATAAAATTTACTATTGTAATTCTTATCTTATTCTATGCTGATATCTTATAGATTTAAATTCTTTCATTAATAGCTTAATAAATAAAAAAAGGTTACTAGTTAAAATTCCTAATAATCCTTTATAAGCTTCAATAAATCAAATCTATCCCTTACCTATTTTCTTTTAAATTCTTTTCCATAAAGTAGTATCTTCCATTATCTCCTATACAAATAAAATCTAACTGCTCAAATAGTGCCTTGTATCCTGTATGCAATTTTTCATTTTTTTGTTTTTCAGGGATACTCTTAAGGAAATTATCATGAACTGGGATTGAATAAATTACTTCAACTCCTTCATCTTTACATTGAAACAATACCTTCTGTAATAACTCTTTTTGTATGCCTTTTCCCCTATACTCCTTTTTTATAAAAAAGCATGATATAATTCTTACATTTTCGTTACTTCTAAGACTTAGTAAATTTTGCAGATAGGGTACATCTTTTGGATGAACACATTGGCACCATGCTACTGGTTCATCATCCATATAATAAATATATCCATCATGACATTTACTAGTAATATTTATTCTTAATCTTTTAACCTCTTCAATAGTCATTTTAATCCAATTATCTATATTATTAGCAGAAAAATAGAAAGTGCACTGACAACTTTCACATTTATCATTGCTAAACAATGTGAAAAAATCTTCTAAATTATCTGTCGATAATTGTTTTATGAGTTTCTTCACTTTCATCCCCCCTATAAAAAATTTCTAAAATATATTTATCATATTAAGGTTCAACTTCATCAATTGAGAATTGACTATTGACAATGGACAATTATTGATATTTCTCTCTTATAAGAGAAATTCAAGATTCATTTATTTTTTAAAAAATTAGTTCGATTAAAACTAATTTTAACCTTAATTGTAAATTATCTATTCTCAATTTTCAATTGTATAAGGTTTAACCACTGAATTTAAGCCATTCTTTATTTTCATGTTATCATTAAAGTTATTGAAATTAAAGAGTTTTCTTAAAATTTTACCAACCGTTTTGTATTTTCAAAAAAGTCAATAAAAAATCTCTCATAAACCTTGATATTTCAATGGAATAAGATATGTTTTCTTTTAAATGATGTTGGTAAAATTTTATGTAGTTTTAATATTAATATTTTTAAAAAGTATCTGATTCAGAAATTATGTTAATAAAATTACTGCACCCCAGGGGAATCTTCCCGCAGGGGTGTTAAATACATCTAATAAATAATAGATTTAAAAACTATTCGATTGCAAAGCTGTTAATAAAGTTTTGAGTTTAACTTGACAATTCAACGTTAAAAAATTAGAAGTTAACACAATTTCCAGAAATAAATACAGAGGATATATTTATATCGTCATCAAATAATAACATGTCCGCGTCTTTACTAATTTCAATACTTCCTTTAAAATTACTTACACCAATTGCTTCAGCGGGAGATAAGCTAGCCATCCTTACAGCATCTTGAATTGGTATGTTTAACATAGTTACCATATTGTATACCGCATCTTTTAAATTTAATGTTGACCCAGCTAAACCTCCATTCTCTAAACGTGCTGCCCCATTATTAACTATGACCTTTTGTCCACCTAATTCATATTCTCCATCTTCAAGACCTGCTGCCCTCATAGCATCGGAAACCAACACTATTTTATCTATTCCTTTTGTTTTTAGAGCAATTTTTACTGTTTCATCATGCAAATGTATTCTGTCATAGATAAGTTCACAATATACTCTGTCATCTGTAAGAGCTGCTCCTATTATACCGGGCTCTCTATGGTTAAATTCTCTCATACCATTAAATAAATGAGTAGCTACTGTTACACCATGATTTATTCCCCTTTTAGCTTCATTAAATGTAGCATTGCTATGAGCCATAGAAACAGTAATATCCTTTTCTTTCAAATAAGAGATAATCTCTATAGCTCCATGAATTTCCGGTGCTATAGAAACCATCTTTAATTTATCTTTAGCTAGTTCTACAAACTCCTTAACAATCTCAAAGTCTGGCTCTTTAATATATTTTTCTGGTTGCGCTCCTTTTCTAAGAATGGAGAAAAAAGGCCCTTCAAGATGAATACCTAGAATCTTAGAAAGTGTTTTCTCGTTTTTATAATTTACTATATTTTTTATAGAAGTAATAATATTATCATATGAGGAGGTTATTATAGTTCCTAAATAGGAAGTAACTCCATTTTTTATATGAAATTCTCCAATTTTATCAAGAGTTTCTTCTGTACTATCCATAATATCATGACCTGTATTGCCATGATTATGAATATCGATAAAACCAGGTGATAAGAATCTTCCATTTCCATTGATTACTTCACTTATTAATTCTAGATTTATATTTTCTTCTAAATCTATATCTATTATTTTACCTTCATTAAATACAACCCCATATCCTTTTACCACACTATTAGGTGTAATTAATCTAATATTTTTAATTAAAGTACTCATTAAATCTCCTTTTTATAATTTAATCTTTTCAATAACTATATCATCTATAAGCCTATTAATATTATTAATGTCTACCCTTCCTGTTTCCTCTTCTAAAGCGTTAGATGTTCCACAAGCTGCTGCTAATTTTAACATATTTTCAAATTCATAATTTCTTTTTAAAGATACAGCAAATCCTGCTATCATCGCATCTCCTGAACCTACTGGATTTACAGCCTTTACTTTAGGTGTTCTTACTCTATACATATAATTATCATTAAACACTAAACATCCCTCTCTTCCAAGAGATACAGCAACTATATTAATACCTTCTTTAAGAATAGGACTTACTGCTTTAATTATATCCTCTTCTGTAGAAATAACATTTCCAATGAGATTTTCTAATTCTTCCTTATTTGGCTTTATTAAATATGGTCTAGCTTCCATACCCTTTTTTAACGCTTCTCCACTGGTATCTAACAAAATTTTCTTTCCTTCTTTATTAGCCGTCTCTATTAAATTCTTATAAGTCTCTATGCCCACATCTTTTGGCATACTTCCTGAAATACATATGATTTCATCCTGTCTAATTAACTCTTCATATAGCTTATAAAACCTCTTCATATCTGTTTGTGATATCGAAGGTCCAGACTCTAATATCTCCGTTTGGCTACCATCATCTGAAATTATTGCCAAACAACTTCTGGTCTCACCATCAATGGAAACAAAATTATGCCTAATATTCATCTCATCTAGCTTTTCCTCTATATATCTTCCAGATCTTCCTCCTAAAAATCCTGTAGCTATAACCGGTTCGTTAAGAGTTTTTATTATTTTTGCCACATTTAATCCTTTTCCTCCAGGAGTATACTGAAGATCATTAGTTCTAAAAACTTTTCCCTTCTCAAATCTTTCAATGTTATATCTTCTATCAATTGAAGGATTTAAGGTAATAGTAATCATAATTTACCCCCTATTTGCACTACCACAAATTTGTATTTTCTCTACTACCACCTTTTTCAATGCCTCTTTAGCAGGTACTAGATAATGCCTAGGGTCATTTGCACTAGGATTTTCATTAAAGAATTTCTTTATTGCATCAGCAAAAGGCATTTTTAACTCCGTTGCAATATTAACTTTACAAATACCATATTCTATTGCCCTTATAAGACTTTCGGCTGGCACTCCTGAAGCTCCATGTAATACTAAAGGAATGCTGACTAAGTTGTTAATTTCATGTAGTCTTTCGAAATCCAACTTTGGTTCACACTTATAAGCTCCATGGGCAGTACCTATTGCAACTGCCAGTAAATCAACTTTTGTTTTTTCAACAAAATCCAAAGCCATATGGGGGTCTGTAAGCATACTATCTTTTTCTTCAATTTCTCTTTCATCTTCTTGTCCACCAACTAAACCTAGTTCAGCTTCTACAGTTACATTATACTTATGTGCAAAGGCTACCACTTCTTTTGTTATTTTAATATTTTCCTCATATCCCTTTAATGAGGCATCTATCATTACAGATTTATATCCTTCTTTTATGCATTTTTTTATGATTTCAATATCTGAACAATGGTCTAAATGTAATGAAATAGGAATATTATATCTTCTAGCTCCAACTTTGACCATTGAAACTAAATAATCCATTCCTGCATAATCAATAGTTCCTGGTGTAGTAGCAATGATTACTGGTGAGTTTAGCTCATTAGCAACTTCTAATACACCCTGCATTGTTTCTAAATTATGAATATTAAAAGCTGGAACAGCATATCTATTTTTTTTACAATCTAATAACATTTCTTTTGTTGAAACAATGTCCATCTTATTCACCTCTCTAATATCAATTTATTTATATGATTAAAATTCCTCTATAGTATAATGATTACTTCATTTGATTTATAAAATTCTAATAAGAATACTATACTAATATGCCACTATCTTTATCAAATATGTGAATTTTTTTATCATCTAGATGTAGCCTTACCTTATCTCCTTTTTTCACAATATTATCCGAATCTACTCGAGCTGTAAATGAACTACCTTCCATTGTAAGATAGAGATATTTTTCTGAACCTAGCATTTCTATAAAGTCTAATACGCCCTCTAAGAAAACATCAGTTTTCTTGTCGTTATAATACATATGTTCTGGTCTAATTCCCATTACAATATCTCTACCTACATATCCCTTATCTATTATTCTCTTAACTCTATCACTATCTAGCTTAATCATCGAATTAAGGAGTTTTATGAAAACATCTCCGCCCTCTTTAATAACTGTAGCATCTATGAAGTTCATCTTAGGACTTCCTATAAATCCAGCTACAAAAACATTTACAGGATTGGAATATACATTTTCTGGTGTATCTACTTGTTGAATTAAACCATCCTTCATTATTACAATCCTATCTCCCATTGTCATCGCTTCAGTTTGGTCATGAGTAACATAAATAAATGTAGTTTTCAATTTATTGTGTAACTTTGTTATTTCTGCTCTAGTCTGAATCCTTAATTTTGCATCTAAATTGGATAGTGGTTCATCCATTAAGAAAACCTTTGGATTTCTAACAATAGCTCTTCCAAGGGCAACTCTTTGCTTTTGACCACCTGAAAGAGCTTTAGGTTTTCTATGAAGCAGGGTTTCTATTCCTAGTATTTTTGCAGCCTCTTTAATTTTCTCATCTATTTCTTGTTTTGGATATTTTTTAGATTTAAGACCAAAAGCCATATTATCATATACAGTCATATGAGGATATAAAGCATAATTCTGAAAAACCATTGCTATATCTCTATCCTTAGGATGAACATCATTGACAAGTTCATCATCAATATATAGTTCACCTTTAGATATATCTTCTAGTCCTGCAACCATTCTAAGTGTAGTAGATTTTCCACATCCTGAAGGCCCTACTAGTACTATAAATTCTTTGTCTTCTATTTCTAAATTGAAATTACTTACAGCAGTTACATCACCGTCATATATCTTATATAAATTTTTAAATAATAAACCAGCCATAAAAGCTCTCCCTTCATACTTGAGTAGTATTTAACTCATTCAATGATCGTGGATTTCCCATTTTAATTGCTCTGCTTTTATATTTTCAACAATATTAATATTGCTTTTCCTCATTTTTATAGTTAAAGCGTATAGTGCAGCACCATATACTGGCTTTAATATAGGAGTAATTAGCTCAATACATTTATTTTCATCTTGAAAGTGTTTTCTTAGAGGAGATAAAATATACTCACCTGCATTAAATACTCCTCCTGAGTAAGAAACCAATAACTTTTCCTCAGGTAAAAAATCTAATTTATCTATTATAGATTTAATAGTTAAGTAAAGTTCAAATGCCGCTTGTGAATAAGTTTCTATTGAAATTTTGTCATTTTCTTTAGCCGCTTTGTATAATAATTTCGCTAGTTTTGCAACTTCCTCTCTTTTCATTTCCATCTTATTCACAACAATATCAAGTAGATCAAAGTCATTTTCAATACCAAATTCACTTCGAACAATATGATATAAAGGTGTTTTCTCTACTCTCCCATCAACTTCTTTAGTAAATATCTCTATGACCTTTTTGCCAAGCCAAAATGCTGAGCCTTCATCTCCACAGAACGAACCCCAACCACTAGATCGAGCAACCTTACCTCTATAGTCCACACCGTATCCTATTGCACCTGTTCCAGCCACAATGTTTATTCCAGGGTTACATCCTAGAGAACCCGCCCACGCTACTACAGCATCATTTACGCATTTATATGTATCCTCCATTAGGATACTTTCAACCACTTTTTCAATAATATCAATATCTGCTGATATTTCTCCATATCCTGCAATTCCAATTACAGAAAAATCTATCTCCGATATACATATATTTGCTTGTTTACAAACCTCTTCTATACCTTCCAACATAACTTTTTCGAATGTTTTTAAAGATGTTTGTTTGTAATGGCAGGTAGGCTTAATGTGATGACCAAGCACCTGTCCATTTTCATTTATTATGATGAATTCTGTTTTAGTTCCACCTCCATCTACCCCTAAAAAGTTCAAACAAACTCCCCCTATCACTAAAATGTATGAAAATTAAAAATTATTGTAATAGTCCTTCATAGTCACTACTCTGTCTGTTAATCTTGACTCTTCTGCTGCAAATGCCATCATATGACTTTGTACGGAAACATTAGCAGATGTCAAAGCTTTACCTTTGTTAGATAAGATTAAAGATATAAAATCTTCCATTATCCCTGTATCTCCACCGCCATGCCCTCCGGTGATTTGCTTAGGATTTAGTACTTTTCTTTCATTTGTATCAAATAATTGAACTTCTATCTCATTTTTACTGTCTATTGCACGAATTTCTCCTTTAGTTCCCATTATTTTAAGAGTCCTATTCACTTGATTGGTAAATGCTGATAAGTTAAAAGTCGCTGTAACATTATTTTCAAATTCTAATATAGTACTTTGATGATCAACTACATTATTGTCACAATTGTATACACATCTTCCATAAGGTCCTTGCTCAACTGCCTTTTTAACCTCATCTATTGTTTGAATTTCAACTATTGCAGTAGTTGGCCATCTTCCAACGTTATTGTAATATAATTTAACTGCTGAATAAGGACACTTACTTTCTATTTTACACTCAACACACCTATCTCCTGCACCTTCAGGTTTTCTTTCCTTTTTAAAATAGCTTAACTCACCAAAGGAAGCTATTTTTCTGCAAGGACTTCCCACTAACCATAATAAGATGTCCATGTCATGACAAGACTTTTGTAACATTAGAGAACTTGATAAATTTGAATTTCTCCAGTTTCCTCTTACAAAACTATGGCCAAAATGGAAATATCCAATATTTTCATTATGTTGAATGGACATTATATCCCCTATTTCACCGCTGTCTATTATTTTTTTGATAGTATTAAAAAAAGGTGTATATCTAAGCACATGGCATATCATAAATACTTTGTTATTTTTCTTTGCAAGTATTCCTAATTTCATTACTTCCTCTGGGATACTTGACATAGGTTTTTCTAAAAGTATATGATAACCTTTTTTTAATGCAAGTTTTGCAGGTTCAAAATGTGTTCTATCTGGAGTAGCAATAACCACTGCATCGCAGAATTTATCTTTTTCTAAAAGTTGTTCCCATGATTCAAATTGATATTCTGGCTTTACATTATGTTTTTCTGAAAACTCTTTTCTTTTTATTTCATTTGGTTCTGCTACTGCTACAAATTCTATATGCTCAGGATTTATAAGTGCGTAATTCCCGTAAATATCCTTACCTCGTTGTCCTGCTCCTATTAATCCAACTCTAATTTTTGACATTTTTAATCCCCCTCAACTAATTAAGATTTCTAAAATATTATAAAATAAATTTCAATCATATTAACCTTTTGTTCCAGTAAAAGCCATTCCTTCAACGAATTGTTTTTGGAATATTAAGAATACAATTATCATAGGCCATATAGCAAGTACCGTTCCAGCCATCATTACTGGATAGTTAGTTGAATGCTGTCCTTGCATGGAAGCAAGACCTGCTGACAATGTCATCTTATCTATAGATGTATTTGCAATTAAAGGCCACATTAATGAGTTCCAGCAATATAACATTGTACTTATTGCAAGTGCAGTTAATGCAGGTTTAACTAGTGGAAGCATTATCTTTGTCAATATTTGAAAACGATTATAACCATCCAATACTGCAGCTTCTTCCAATTCCTTTGGAATATTCATAAAAAACTGTTTCATTAAATAAGTGCCAAAAGCGCTAAACAAACCAGGAAGAATAAGGGCAGGTATTGAATTTAATAATCCTAGCTTTTTAATAATCATAAACTGAGGGATTATAAATATTTGTCCTGGTACCATAAGTACAGATAGTATAAGAATAAATATAAAATTTTTCCCTGGAAAATCAATTCTCGCAAAGGCATATCCTGCCATAGAGCAAAAAACCAATTGTCCTATAGTTGTTACTACAGTGTACACAATAGTATTGTAATAAAATGTTCCATAAGGCAACGTATCTATAGCTTTTTTATAATTGCTCCACTGTGGTGAAGATGGAAAGATTTTAGGAGGTATTTGTGTTGTTTCTCCTAATGTTTTAAGTGATGTTAGTATCATCCATATAAATGGTATTGCTGTAGTAATTACTCCTATTATTAAAATAAAATGTATAAGAATTTTTTTATTCTTACTTAAATTTAATCCATTCATTTTCAACTCTCCTAACCTATTCTTACTAATCAACAAATCTCTTTTGTAGTTTAAGTTGAAATGCTGTAATGATAAGTATTATTACAAATAATACTATAGAAATTGCTGATGCATATCCTTTATCAAGATATTCGAATGCATTTTTGTAGAATAGATATACAATGGACATAGTACTATCTATTGCCATACTAGTCTTACTAATCATCATAAATATGATGTCAAACATTTGAAGAGCACCAATTAATGATGTAATTGAGACAAAGAATATTGTTGGTGCTAATAGTGGTAAGGTTATTGAGAAAAATTGTCTTATTGGACCAGCACCATCTATAGTTGCTGCTTCATAATAAGATTTTGGAATTCCCTGAAGCCCTGCAAGAAAGTAAATTATTTTCATTCCAAGCGAACTCCATATGCCTACAATTATTAAAGCTGTCATTGCGTATTTAGGCTCTGCTATCCAAGCATGTCCCTCTAAACCAAGTTTAGCTAAAACATGGTTTATCAAACCATATTGTCCATTGTAAAGCCATTTCCACATGGTAGCAATAGCAGCTGGCATAGTGACAGCTGGCAAGAAAAACAATAATCTATAAAATGAGATTCCTTTTATTTTTAAATTTAATAACGTAGATATGACAATTGCTAAACAAATACTAATAGGAACAGATACTATGGTAAATTTGAAGGTATTAAGTAATGCTCGTGGAATAGTAGGATCTGAAATAAGTTTCTTATAATTTTCAAGTCCAATCCATGAGTATTTTCCAAAAGAACCTAGGTCAGTAAAGCTATAATACAGATTCTGAAAAAAAGGTATTATATAAAATATACCCAGTCCTAATAATAATGGTAGTATTAATAAATACCCCCAAAGACAATCATTCAATTTTTTACTTTTAAGTCTACTTTTTCTCTTAGGAGGTTTTTTCTTTTTAATTTCTCTTTCTTCAACAATTAATGTATCCATTTTGATCCCCCTTCTTTAAATCTAATGAATAGTACAAACTAGATGAGCTATTTTAAAAAAGTCCAACTATAGGGTTACAATATGAAAACTTAATATATACTCTGGAAAATAAGTTTTCTATAAAAATAGCTTAAATCCTTAAAAATTAAGGATTAATAATGAAGAATGAAGAATTTAGGAAAAAATTCACTAAAGGTGAATTTCTTAAAATAAAATCTATTTTCCAAAAACTCGAAAGGCTTTGGCCATGGAGTTTTAACCATAATTCTTCATCTTTCATTCTTAATTTTTCATTCATAAAAAAGATTTTTTTGTTATGAAAATTAAAATCATGTATAAGTTAAATTTTCATTAATGAACCCTATAGCTACACCAATATTAGTTTTCACCTTACTTTTCTTGTTGAAGTACTTTGTCCATTTCCTCACCGATTTTTTTCAATCCTTCTTCAACGGATATTTTTCCAGCCCACATTTGCTTAATGTAATTAATTTCAATATCATTCCATTTTGGCGTGTTTTTTGATGTTGGATACATTATTGAATAGTCTAATTCGTCAATATATGCTTGAAGGTTTAGATTAGGATAAGTCTTTTTCCATATATCTAATACATCCATACGTGCAGGGATAACTACTCCTGATTTTGCCCAAATTTCATTTGCTTCTTTACCTCCAAGGAATTTCACAAACTCCCAAGCTTCTTTAGGATGCTTTGTATTAGCAGAAATAACATTGCTCAATCCATGTATTACTGCTGCGCGCTCTTTAATCAATGGCATTACAGTCAAATCAATATGATCTTTTATTAATTCATTTTCCATAAATACAGGCACATCCCATGAAGCTGCGTTAACCATAGCTAATCTCTCAGCCTTAAACATGTCTATTTCAGACGTATCTGACATTTCTTCTATAGTAGGTGATATTCCCTCTTTTATAAGATCTATCCATATTTGTGTTCCTTCTATAGCTTCTGGAGAGCTATATCCTGATTTTTTTCTATCCTCTGAAATTATAAATCCACCACTTTGAGGTATTGAGTTATAAAGACCTTCTTGTGTATCAGGTCTTGCAGCTATTCCGTAAACGCCTTTTTCTTTATCTGTTAATTTTCTAGCCGCTTCAACCATATCATTCCACGTCCAATTTTCATTTGGATATTCTACACCTTTCTCATCAAACAATTTTTTGTTATACCATAACGCTGTTAAATCCCAATCTTTTGGAATACCATATAATTTATCATCAACGGTATATAACTTCACTAAGCTTTCTGGATATAAACTTAAGTCCATATTATCTTCCTTCACCTTATCATCAATAGGTAACAGTATTCCATTCGATGCATATTTAACTATATTTGGACCATTAATCCAGAATATATCTGGAAGAACTTCACCAGTAGCAGCAGCTTCTAGTTTTGTCCAATATTGACCAAAAGGCGTTAATTGAATGTCAATTTTAATATTTGAGTTCTGTTCTTCAAATTTGTTAGCTATCTCTCGCAGTATTGGTTCTTGATACTTGTCCCACAATCCAAAGGTCAAAGTTACATTGTCGTCATTACTAGTAGTTTTGTCATTAGTTTCTCCGCTGCATCCAGCAAGCATTGTAGTCACTATAATTACGGAGAGAATAGTGCCAACCATCCTTTTAAATTTCATAATATTTTCCCCCTTAAAATATATGATAGTGTAAAGTTTTTCACACTACTTTTTAAATTTTTAATATATATGAAAGGTTACACAGTTTTTTAAATAAAAAATAATGACTTTCTAATTTCATCTTATAATTTACTACTATATATCGACTTACACTATTTAAATATATTTTTATAGATACTACTCATAACTATAAATTGATACTCCCTTAACTACCCTATTAACAAGTCCACTTGGATTAGGATTATCAGGCTCCACATGTGCTTTTACTGAGCATAATATTGCGAATACTTGAGCGTAAAGTAGATAAAGTAATGATATATAAATTTCATTATCTATTTTAATTGGATATTTACTTAAATAAAATTGATGATTTGAATTCTTTTCAACCTCTTCATCATATTCCTTTGTGATTGAAACTATCTTATGTTCTCCAATATTGTTATAAATTTCATTTAACATATCTTTATCATATTTTTTTGCATAATCATCTATGGAAACATATAAAAATATTAAAGTTTCATCATCAACAATCGACTTAGGACCATGTCTAAACCCTAGTACCGTCTCATTATAAGATATAATGTTCCCCCTAGTTAGTTCTAATAGTTTTAACGAGCTTTCTTTTGAAATTCCAAAGAAACTGCTAGATCCTAAATATACAACCCTATTATAATCATAATCTAATAATTTTTTCTGCTCCTTATATCCAACATCTAATAGGTGTTCGCCAAGGGCTGACATTTCAAATACCTGTCTTTTATTCTCTTCAAAGTTTTCCATATCAAAAATTAATGATGCCGCAAGGGTCATACAGGTAAAACTACTAGTCATCGCAAATCCTAAATCATTAGATTTATCTGGCATAAGCAGTAAAAAAGCATTTTCATTTTCCTCAGATATTTTTGCTAGTTTTCCTTTTGAATTGCATGTAATAAATATATGACTTATATCATCGACTAACTTATTAGCTAAATCATAAGCTGCAACACTTTCAGGACTATCCCCTGAACGAGCAAAGGATACTAATATTGTAGGAATATGGTTTTTAAAATATGACTCAGGATTAGAAACTATGTCTGTTGTAGGTATAGCTTCAAAAATACATTCCTTTCTTTTGTTTAAATAGGGAATCACTACTTCTCCTACATAGGCAGAGGTACCAGCTCCTGTAAATACCACCCTAATCTTTTCCTTTTTAAGTCTTTCATCTATAAACTTGTTAATACTATCTTTATTAGTTTCAATTATTTCTAATGTTTTAAGCCAAAGCTCCGGTTGTTGGTATATTTCTTTAGCTGTGTTAAGTCCATTCAGTTCTTTCCATTTATCTTCATTAAATCCAAACATTTCATCACCCTTATCACGTCATAATAACATGATGTCGTTATGTCATCATGTTGTAATTACCAGTTAGTTTAAAAAAAATTTATTTTTTTAATAAAACATGGTATTTAAATTTATCTCCTCTTGCAATACCTTTTGTATATTCAATAATCATATCATTTTCATATGTTATTCTCTTTATCATCATTGCAGGCAATCCAGAATTATATTTTAGTATTGCTGCTTCTTCTTCACTAGCTAGCACTGGCTGGAATGTTTCCTCAGCACATGTAAAGGTCGTTTTGTATTTCTCCGTAAATATATTATACATTGCGTCTTTTTCTAGCTGGTCTTTTGTAAGCCCTGGAAATCTACTACAAGGCACATAACTTGTTTCTAACATCATTGGCTCATTATCAGCTAGTCTTAATCTTGTAAATACATAAACTTTTTCTCCTGACAATAAGTTCATCTTTTTTGCTAATTCATCATTACATTCTATTATTTTAAAATCCAATACTTGTGATGATGGTTTCTTTCCTATTTTTTTCATTTCATCAGTAAAGCTATAAAACTCTAAAAGATCCTGTTTCAATTTTTTTGGTGAAACAAAGGTTCCTTTTCCATGTTCTCTATATACATACCCTTCTCTTTCTAATTCTTGCATCGCTTGTCTTACAGTAGATCTACTAACATTGTAAGTTTCACACAATTCTCTTTCTGAAGGTAGTTGATCGTTTTCATTCAGATATCCATGGTCCATCATTTCTATAAGGATATCTATCAACTGGTAATATAATGGTATTCTGCTTTCTTTATTTATGTTCTTCATAGTTTCCACCTACAATTATTTTTATTACTGGTACGTACCACCTACTTAAATGTTATATTATTTTTCATATGCTGTCAATACAATTTAACAATTTATTTTATTAATAATTAAATTTAAAATTAATATTTATTTTTATAAGACCTTTAGTCCGTTATCTTGCCTTAATAAATATCTAAAAAAGTTAAGTGTTAAATTAAGCTTATTTCTTAAATACGTAATTTTTGATTTCTTCTACATCTTTTTTGCATTTTCAATTATATTTAATTTACAAATTATATCTTGATAATCCTTTTCTAGCTTCTCTTGCTTCAAACCTATTTTTTCTTCCATTCTTAATATGTAAAAGATGCGACTAATACTATCTATACCTGTATTTAAAGTATTAGTCGTTCGTATACTCTATTTGACTATTATTTGTGTCATCCATAGCGCTTATAGTTGAATTTAAGGCTTGTGTAACTTACTATAATAATCTAGTCATTTAATCAAATATTCTTAGATTTGCAGATGCAGTTACCATATAATCATCTCACTTTCAAGACATAATAAAAGCACTTACAAATGTAAGTGCTTTAAAATTATTTTAATCCAACTTGTGCTTTCCCTTGTACTTCGTTATTAATGAATGTTACATTAGCATTTGATCCAGCTACTCCATTTCCATACCATGTAATTATTGTGTTATTTATACCATTCATTTCAACTTGTGATGAAACAGTACCTTTGCTTCCTACAATTTCTGCTACTTCTTCATATGTCATTCCTGTTTCTATCTTATTATATTCCTCTAATGTTATATATTCACTATTATCAGAAACACCAGAAACGGATTTTTGTATTGAATCATTCTGCATAGCAGCAAAGAATACTGTTCCTATCCCTAGTATAATAAAAATTAAGATAGACATTAAGCATCCTCGTTTTTTTCTAGGCTTTCTACTTTTTTGTGCAATGTTATCTTTACTAAAATCATTACCACATTTCTCACAAAATTTAGCGTTGTCCTTTATTTTCTCTCCACAGTTTGAACAATATTTAGTCATTAATATAAATCCCCCATATATACCAATTTTTTCTTTATCATTTTAATTTTAGCAGAAGGTGACATATTATTCAATATTATCTTCTCTTTCTCCCTTTTTTAGCAGCTTTTTTCACTCTCCATATGTAAATCAATGCTAGCATATATGAAAGCTCTTTCTTCTTTAGACATTTTAGCAAGTGTACTAGGAAAGTTTTTAAGTCTATAGGTGGTATGGTGAGCATATATCGCCTCCCTACCACCTTACCTTTACATATAATAAAAACACTTACCAATGTAAGTGTTTTTATTATGTATTACTTTTATCTAATATTATATTTAAACTCTTGATTATTAGCTTTTATGATAATTGCTAAAGGTTTATTATCGCTCTCCATACTTTCAGGCACTGTTGCTAGAAAGTGAAGTATTCCATTTGCTAATGGTTCTATTGATGTTATATTAGTATAAGTAAAATCTGATCCATCATCATATTCTATTGTTGAAAATGTACCATATTCATATTTATTATAAAGAATTTTAACTGATAAAAATTCATCTGCCATTTTCCCATCTGGTAGGAGATTCTTTATATTTATAACAGATTCAAAAAGTGTTTTCCCTTCATCTTTAGACTCATAGTAAGAATAAACACCTTCTGCATTCGGTGGACTTATTATTTTATCAAACTTAGTATCCTCAATTGTTAATTCACAATAATCATCTACACTAACTACTTCATCTTTTTTGATTTCTTTTATTTCTGAACTCTTTTCTTTTTTAACATCTTCTTTTTTAGTATCTTCTTCTTTTTTGCCATCATTATTATCTTCTACTACCTCATTATTTTTTTGAGGTTCTAAATCTGTTTTTTGCTTACAAGCACTAACTGTAAAAAGTAATGTAATGATAAGTAATATACTTGCTATTTTTTTCATATGTCTCTCCTTTATTGCCAATATTTCATTTCTATAATAGCAAAGCATAACTTATTAGACAAGCATTTCCTTTATCTTTTTGCTTTATTTCAAATAGTTTTCTCTTTTTCTTCATGCAAATCTATTGAAGCATATATAAAAGCTGTTTCATTTCTAAGTATATCTCTAAGAACGTTAGGTAGAATTTAAAATCTATGGGAACTTAGTTAGCATAACTCGCCTCACTGTTACCTTACTTTTACATATAATAAAAACACTTACTAATGTAAGTGCTTTTATTATTAAAATACATTTCTAACTTAATTTTTTACTTTATATTCTGATTGAGTTTTCGTATGATTTTCTATATTCCTTATTATTTCTTCAGCACTGATTTTCTCTTCCTCAGGCTCTATAGTTTCATATTCAGCATCTGGAGTTAATGTTATATTATCTTGTTTTGGAATTTGTCCTGTCTCTTGTAAGTAATCTGATACTATGTTTTCAGCTTTTATAGTGCTCACAAGTATCCAATCCTCATAAAGCTTACCAAACTTATTTCTAAACCACTTTGTTGTATATTGATTAGAATATTTAAATAGTGAGTATATATCTCCTACTCTATTACGTATTTTTATACCATCATCATTTGTCCATTCTACAATTTTAGTTAAATCAGCTTTTCTTATATCTTTTAAATCTACGTTTAAAATACTTCCGTCCAACTTATAGTAAATATCAGCGATACTTTCATATTCATGTCCTATAAGTTTTTTCCACCCTGCCATTTCTCCCGTTGCAGGTTTTGATTGTAATTTTTCCTTTTTATATGGAAACCATTTTTTATATACATCATATGGAACTTCATTTTGAGGAATCATTCCTACATATGTTGTTGAAGTTGGTTCATAATAGTTGCAATTAGTTCCCAGTATTTCACATACCTCTTGTAATGATATAAAAGTATTATTATTGTAAAGAATATTATTAGTATTCATTTTCTTCCCATGAATTTTAACGCTACCACTATTGAAAGTAGCATTAATATTGGCTAAATCTTTCGAAATAAGTGATTCCTTTGTAGTTTTATCTGTCTGCTTGATATTTTTCCAAGAATCAATAACATTTTTAGGAACTTCTCCAGCAGGTACCTGTCCTATATATGTTGTCTTAGTTTTTCCATAATAGTAAACATTCATATTAAATAGTTTAGCGATACTGTTTATTGGCAGATATATTTTATTGTTATATAACATTCTGTTGCCATTAAAACTAACCCCATTGACTTTAATATTGGTTTTATTAAATGTTACCTTTATATCTTTTTTATTTGTACTTGCAAATGCAGAAACTGGTGTAATAATAAGAATAGTGATGACTAAAAAAACCAATATTTTTCTCATTTTTACTTTCATTATAATTCCCCCCTTATTTACTATATTATAACAATATAGTATTTAGGAGTCTACTAAGTTGAATAATATTTTGGATGGCAATTATATTTTTTGCCACCGTATATATCTATATCATCAAACATAAAATAATTTTCTTTTACTTTTAAGAAAACAATTACTCACAGCCCTCTCAGAGTGTCAAAAAACTCCTAAGCGTAGTAAGCGAAAAATGCTTTCTCCATATATTCTTATAATATATACTTAGATTTAGTCACTTACTAAAGACTATTAAGGTACAATAGATTGGATAAGTAAATTAGAAATGGAGGCATAATGGTGATTTTGAAAAATCATAAAAAGTTTTGGAATCGTCTTGCTAAGAATTATGAATATAATTCTGGTAAAAACGAAGAAAAAAACAATATTATTATAGAACGTATTAAAGATTTTCTACACCCAGATACTATTATGTTAGAGCTTGCTGCTGGAACTGGAATATACGCACTAAAATTAGCACCCTTTTCTAAACATATTGAAGCAACTGATTTTTCTGAAGATATGATAAAAATCGCAAATGAAAAGGAAATACCTAATAATGTATCTTTCTCAGTTCAGGATGCAACTAATTTAACTTACTCAGATAAATCTTCTGATGTTGTACTAATAACTCATGCCCTTCATGTTATTCCAAATCCAGAAAAAGCATTAGAAAATATATATCGTGTATTAAAAGATGATGGAATTTAAATTGCTCCTACTTTTGCACGCAGAGGTCGTTTTTTGAAACTGATTATTACGCCAATTTTGAAAATATTAGGTTTTCATCCATGGAAGTATGAGAAATTGATTACGTTTTTTAAACGAAATCAATGGACTGTTTTAAGCAGTAATTTTACTAGTGATAATTCCTTTTCAGTTCTTATTATTGCTAAAAAGAAAATTAAAGCTTAAAATGCCATCTTATCTTTAGTGGAGTTTATTTAGATATGATAACATTTATGATATTAATTACATCTTACAATTAAAACAACCTTTTATCTGGTGCAAATTATGAATTATTTAAATGTAAAGAATATTTGCACAATATACACTCTCTGTATCTCGCCAATTTAACATAATTTACAACGTATGAATAAATGGGGGTATAAAATAGCTTTCCTTAAATCAACGCTATCCTAAAACACAGCTAAAATTAAAAATCATTTCAAGAATGAGAGGAGAATATACTATGGATTACAATAACAAAGAATTTTGGATAATGTTAGATGGATTAGTAAATAGTTCTAAAATAGTGATAGACAGACCAACAGGTTCAAGACATCCTAAATATCCTGATATGTTATATGAAGTTGATTATGGATATTTAAAAAATACAAAGTCTATGGATGGTGGTTGAATTGACATATGGCAAGGAAGAGATCAAAAATAGGAGATTGATTCAATTATATGTATTGTAGATTTGGTAAAGAAAGATTCTGGAATTAAAATATTAATTGGTTGTAATAATAACGAAAAAGAAATAATATATAGATTTCATAATAATTCAGAATTTATGAAGGGAATTTTATATCGAGGTTAAAAGAATAATCTATTTGAACGCTTATTGAATTATATTCTTAAAATATTAATTCGGGAAAGTAAGAATTGGCTCCCAAAAAATTGATATGTTATCAAAGTTATTTTAAAACATATCCTAAAAAAGTGACCTCCAGTTTTTATACTAGAGGCTATCTTTTTACTATAATATATCTATATATTCTGCAATACATAACAACCATGTGACTTATAATAAATATGTACTCAATTGTCATTTTTTCTATATAATTTTACCTTTTCTTCGTATTTAACTTTTAGAATGGCAAAAGACTGGCAAAATAAAAAACACTAAGCATAAAACCTAGTGTTTTCAATGGTACGAGTAAGTCTATAAGCCGAGTTCTGTATTTGACCATACCTATATTTTATTGTATAAATAAATGAAAATAAATATATTATAAACATATCTATATCAATATTTTATAGCTTTTTTGAATCAAATTCATATAACACTGTATCTATATTTATAAAAACGTATTTTATTGCATACGGTGGCAAAATGGTGGCAAACTATATCTCTGCCACCGTAAGTATAATTAAACATTTTAGTTCATTATTATAAATAAACTTTAAAAGCAAAAATAAGTACTATCAACGGTTTAAAATACATATTTAATTTATACTAGTAAGCTAATAATGTCAAAAGGGAACTATTAGGTACAATTCCTAATAGTCCTTTTTATTTGTCCTTTAATTAGTCCTTTTATTAATCCTATAATTAGTCCTTTGGCATAGGACTAATAAAATACCTCCAAAGCCTTTAAACAACTATTGTCCGAGTAAATTTATTGCTGACGATAATATATACTATATTACTTTCTTTAAACCTTCTAAACTATAATCTATTCTTTCTATCTTATATCCTACTTTTTCTCTCTTTGCTTTTCTTATTCTTTCCTTCTCTACTACAAGTACAATAGGAAATGTGCCATATGCCTTTTGCACTTCTCCAGTTTCAAACAGCTTTTGGTATTTGTTATCTTTAGTCTTATTGTTTATATCTATCTCAACTAATAATATCTTAGCTACACTCTTATGTTTAACTACCATCATCGCGTCAGCTCTTTTATTTAGTATTTTAAATTCTTTTTCGAAATGTACGATTTCTACTTCTAAAGAGCGAAATTCTGCATATATATTTAGTAGCAATACAGTGTGTGAGGAAGGTTTTTTATGGGTATAATAGACATTCTTTTGGGTCAGGAAGTCTTTATCTACCTTTAAAAGACCTTCTTCTTTTAGTTTTTTTAATCTTCTTTTGGCTGTATCATAGCCGTACTTAGTTCTAAAGAATATTTTATTTGCCTGTTCTATAGTTATTCCTCCAAACTCGTCAATAAACTCTAATATGTCACTATCATGTCTAGGCTTCATTTTAGGAGTACACTCAAGTCAATTACTCCATCATTCTTAATTTCTTTCTTAGGAATAACTTTAGTAGGTTTAGGCTTTTTCTCTGATTTATAGATAATAGAATTTTGTATAGCTCCCATAATCAACTTGTGATCTATATAAGGTATCTTAACAATTTCTTCTCCTAGTGTTCTTATTATAACTTCCCTTTCTTTCAGCTTAGTAGCAGCCGCATTACCTAAGATAATAATACTTGTTTCCTTATCTTGTAGTTTAAAACTTATCCTAGTACATAATTGTCCTTTTATCTCAGGAGGTATTGAGGATGATGTAGGTTTCTGCAAACTTGTTAATATAAACACTCCTACACTCCGTCCAACTAAGACTATATTTCTAATTAAGCCTAATATTTCTTTTTTTATAGCTTTTTCTTCTTTACTGTCAGCACCACTAGGGTTATAAAAGGCAAATTCCTCTAATACTGCATACACATATTTTAATTGTCTGTATTTAAATGTTTTATTCCAATCTTCTATATTGTATATACCTTTTCCGATATAATCTTCTATTTTCGTATCTCTTTCTTTACAAATTTTATCTAAGTATAATAGTGTTTCTCTTACTTCTTCTAAAGTTTTGGATACTCTTCTTACCTGTTTACAATCTTTAAATACTGTTAAATCTCCCTTTCTAATCTGCATAAGATATATGTCTATATTACTATGCTGGGTTATTAGGTTAGTTAGAATTAAAAGCATTAGCCTTGACTTGCCCGTTCCAGTATCTCCGCCAACTAAAGTGTGCGGGAATCTATTTAAGTTAACCTTAATCTCCTGTCCTTGTCGATTATATCCGCAAAATATCTCGTATTCCTTTGTTTTAACCACTTCATAATGTTTATTAGGGTATTCGTTACGTATTAGGTCTAATTGTATTAATCCATTGTTTAGTCGCTTTAAGACTACATCTTTAGCTTTAAAATATGTGGTTATATAATCCTTTTTCTTTTCTAGTTCCTCAAAGCTCATAACGCCACTTACATCTAAAATAAGTCTATCTCCGTAGGATAACCTTAAATACTGTTTTAATATAGATGTATGATTTAATTTATTTGTAAACCCACTTTCTTTTGCGTACATAGCATTTAGTAAGTTTTTATATTTATAGAAATCTTTGTTTTTGATTCTGTATCCTGCATAACTTATTAGACTTAATGCTCCTAGCTCAACAAACACTATTTACCACCTCTTTTGCGGTTTTTTACGGTATAGAACTCTGCTATTTTAGCACCTAAGACAGATAGAAATACAAACCCGCCTACTGGTATTCCTTCTATTGTTGTAGCATCAAATACGGCTTTAAAATAATTAAGAACTATATTATCTAACCAAAACATTCTCCTTCTCCTTTTCTAAATGCTTTAAATAAAATTCAATTGCATCTTTCACGAAGTCCGACCTTTCTTCAAAACTCTTTACGGTTGTAAATAATCGCATATCGCGTGTTGTTTGCTTAAAGCTTATACCGATTGTTGGCAATCCTTACACCCTCTTTAATCAATTCTTTATTACATCTTATGCAAGGTTTTATAAAAAGTTTCCTAATTAGTAAATAAAGTTTTATATTTTATATATAAAATTTACTGTTTAGTATATAAAGCACATAAAAAATAAGCCTACATTTCTGTAGGCTCGCCTTTTTCATAATAAACTATCTCACTAATATCTATATTTAATTTATTCGCTATTTGAAACAATGTATTTAAACTAGGTTGTTCCATATTATTTTCATACCTATTGTATTTAGACTTATTTATATTTAAGAACTCCGCAAAGTCCTTCTGCTTTTTGTATCCTTTAGAAAGTCGTATTTCTAACAGTCTATTCTTCACCCCATTCTATCACGCCCCATAATTACAGTATATGTAAATATTCTTTAAAGTGTTTAAAATTCCTTTAAAAAGTCCTGGAATCAACCAGATATATAAATTGCTTTAAATTATATTACTGCATATCTACTTCCAAATTAAATTGCGAGAATATATCTTTGTATTTTTTGGCAACTTGCTCCTCACTCATTTTACTAACCTTAGGATCCTGCATAAGTTTTTTAAATTCTTCCTCATCTTTTATCCAAGTATAAGCGATGTTTATTTTATCAGCTTTTATATCTTTCTTTATAATAATACCAAATTTATACTCACCACTACTTTTTGATTGAAATTGGTCATCATCTTCACTAAATTTAATATTTTTATTTAATTCATAACCATCTTGTAAACTTGCAGCTATAAAATAAGGGTCTATCTTTACAGATTTATCTGTGTTATTTTCCACATTTAAATTGACAGCTATATTTTTATAGTCACTTGCTTTAACTATGTCACTTCCTATAGCGAAATATTCTCCTTTTTCCTCTGCATAATTATCAGCAGTTCTATCTCCAATTACGGGTTCAATTTTTGCATTAGCAGTTAACGTCAATCCATCTATCGTTTGAGTATTAGACTTCTTCTGAATTTCTTCTTTCTCTTCTTTCTTAATTTCAGCCCCAGTAGCTTTAGAAGGATCAGCATTTTTAACTTCACCTTTACTGCAACCTATTAAATTAATTGCTAATATTAAGATGGGAATCATAATTAAATACTTTCTTTTCATATAAAACACTCCTTTATAATATAGTACAACCTAATTATAGCAACTTATGTTACAATTTGTAAAGTTTAGGATTATTATCTTAAATTTATGGGCAAGGTCATAATGAGTTATAAACTTAAAAAAGTCTTATATAAGAATTAATGTTTACATAGGAATAGCACCAATAATGATATTAATTTTATTTATAAAATAAAAAATAAGGTAGCTCCTAAGTTTTACCCTAGAAACTACCTTCCACTACAACACTTCTATATAATCTGCGCACACATAACCACCATGTGATCCATAATAAATGTGTATCCAATCATTCTCTTTTCTATATAATCTTACTTTTTCTCCATGATTTAAAACACCTAGTATTTTACTATTAGTGGATTTACTCTGTCTTACATTTAAACCGTCTTTGGCAGTTACTATGCCAATTTTACCATCTAAATCAATCCAATCACTTGTAGGTGGTTTAGGTTGTGGGCTAGATATAACCTGTCCCATAATTCCCTCAGCTATAGCTTTACCTATTATGTCTGCACCTACTTTTTTATATAGCTCTACATCTACACTATCTATAAAGAATAGCTCTATTAACATTGCTTTAGCCTTTGTATTTCTTATTACATATAAATTACTGCCATCCTTAATTCCTCTATTATTAAATCCCAAGGCTGCTATGTTATTTAAAGTTTTCTGCGCTTCTGAGAAAACATCTTTATTATAGGTATATATTTCTGTACCTTGTCCTCCACCAGCATTTACATGTATGCATATAAATCAAAGTGAAGGCAAATTAAGATTAAGTATTCACATCCGATGTACTACACTAATAAGATAACTAAAACTTTAAAAAAAGCTAATATAAATAAAAAAATTAGATTCCATGATTTAAGACATACAAACGCTACCATTTTAATTTCAGAAGGTGTAGATTTTAAAACAGTTCAAAATAGACTTGGTCACAAAGATATAAATACTACTTTAAATGTATATAGTCATGTTAATAAGGAAATGCAAAAAAAGGCAACTGAAAAAATAAAAAATATTTTGGGTGGCAAAACGGTGGCAAAATAAAAAACACTAAGTCATAAACCTAGTGTTTTCAATGGTACGAGTAAACCTATAAGCCGAGTTCTGTATTTGACAATCATCTATCTAGGCCCATTGTTACCAATGGACTCAAGCGACACACCCGAAGGCGGGACGGGCAATCCCATTTACCTTCCTATTCGGTCTTGCTCCAGGTGGGGTTTACATAGCCGTACAGTCGCCAGTACGCTGGTGAGCTCTTACCTCGCCTTTCCACCCTTACCTAAGTAAACTTAGGCGGTATCTCTCTGTTGCACTTTCCTTAGAGTTGCCTCCACTGGGGGTTACCCAGCACCCTGCCCTATGGAGCTCGGACTTTCCTCTCCTGAATAAATCAGCAGCGATTGTCTGGCTTACTCGCAAAATATATGTTATCATAGTTTACTCATAAATGCAAATATTTTTTTTCCTATAATTAAAACTTATATAAATTTATAGGGATCTTGCATTTTTTCTGATATGTATACTTTGTTATTAAAGTTATTTTCTCTAAGTAATTTTTCGAAAATTTTTCCAAAATCTATCATTGGTGGCCATTCTGTAGCAAAATGCCCAGCATCTATGATAGCTACATCTTCCTCTTTTATATCACTTACATAATGATATGTAGTATCCCCTGTTATAATACAATCTGCACCTTTAGCTTTACTTATAGCAAAGAAATCTTCTCCACTACCATTTACTACTGCAATAGTACTGACTTCTTTATCCTCTTCACCTACATATCTTATAAAAGGCGTATTGAAGCTAATTTTAACTTTTTCACATAAATCTTTTAACTTAACTGGTGTTTCTAATTTTATTAATCTTCCTATTCCATTTTTCCCATTGTTATACTCTGGCACTAACGTATTTTCTATAATAGCAAACTTATCATATCCCAGCATCCTTGTAGCTATATCACTAATTCCATCTTCAACAGAGTCTAAATTTGTGTGGCTTGAATATACATTTATATCATTTTTAATTAATTTAATTATTTTCTTACCTAAAAGATTATCTGTAGTTATTGTTTTAGGCTTTAAAAATAATATTGGATGATGAGTTAATATAAAATTACAATTTTTCTGTATTGCTTCTTCGATTACCTCTAATGTAGCATCTAGTGCAACTAATATAGAAGTTACTTCTGCATTACTATCTCCTAGCATTAGTCCTACATTATCATAGTCTTCCTTCAATTTGCTTGGAGCATAGCCTTCCATTATTCTTATAACATCTTTTACTTTTAAAGACATTGTAAAAACTCCTTTAGCTTTATAATTATTTTCTCTAATTGTTCTTTTCTTTTTATAGCACTTTCAGTTTCTTGATTTAAGCCACTGTAAATCTTAGTATATTTATCTAACTTAAATACTAAATATTCCTTCATCACAGGATGTTTCTTCTTTATAAGAGTTTCACTAACTTCATAGTGTATAGGTTGTGCTTCTTTAATTTTATTATCATATTTAACCTTAAAAATTTCATAAAATTTATCTTCTTCTTTTACTAGTTCTTCATCTATTATTTTGTATCCACTTTTATAAATATATTCCCTTAACACCTCTGGATTTTGAACAGGCTGAAGTATAGCATAATCAAGATTTTTAAAAACTTCTTTGCTTTCTTCAATTATATCTCTAATTAAGTTTCCTCCCATACCTGCTATTATGGCTGCATCCACTTCCTTAGTTTTTACAGTAGTGAGCCCTCCACCTAATCTACAACTTATCTTATCCTGCAAATTATAATCACTGACATTTTTTTTTGCCTTTTCTACAGGACCACTATTAATGTCAGAAGCTATAGCTTTTTCTATAATATTATTCTTAATAAGATAAATTGGTATATAGGCATGGTCTGTTCCCACATCTACAATGGTGTTAACATCTTTTATCATTTCACCTACGGTTTTTAATCTATCACTTAAGTTCATTTCCGTCACCCTTTACACTGCTATTAATAACATTCTTATTTGCATATATAAAAATACTGATGCTACCGCTAAGGCTATATATAAATATCTATAGGCTGTTTTTTTATCATATTTAGCACAAAAATAAGAGGCATAATACATACAAAACAGCAATCCCATATTTAATCCTCCATAAGTCATTTGTGTAAAAGTAAATTGCTTAGGTGTGCCCATGACTACTGGTCTCAGCTTGGCATCAAAAGTTATTGGCATTACATCCGGCAATCTTTGAGTTACATATAAAAATAATGGATTTATAGTAAGTATTATAATAACAATGCTGGTTAAAAATAATGGTAATTTATACTTTATATTTTTATATAACTTATTTACCTTATTAAACTTTGTTTCCCAATCCATTAAGTAAATACCATTCTTATTTAATAAACCTTCTACTGCAGACACATCTTCTGGAGAAATTGCAATGTTACAATCCTGCGTTTTTAAATATATAACATTTTTATTATTAGTCACAAACATTCTTGTAGTACCAACTTTTTTAACTACAGTTCTACCTAATGCAAAAGTATTTGTTGCAATCCCTGATAATTTTACACCTTTAATTTTACCACTTAATTTTGTATATCCTTCTATATCTTTTAATGGGATTTCTATCTTCTTTAATCCATTTAGACCATTAATTATTAATTTGTCTTCATATAGTTCATATTTTAATGATAGCCATAAAAATATATAATAAAAGTAATATAAATTACAAGCTACAATCATTAATCTTAGTAAATTTATAACTACATAAGAGTGCATATTATTTATCAAAATTACAAGCAAAACATTGTACAACAATGCTAGTAGCAATATTGAGATTACTTCTTTATCTTTTTTAGAAGTAAATACCGTCATTTTATCACCTTCTTTGCTCAAATTATACCATAAAATCCATAGATGGTAAATTTAATTATATTTTAACTTTATGTATAATAGTGTTAAAAAAAGAACACCAAGATGGTGCTCTAATCTAGATAATCTTTTAATTTCTTACTTCTACTTGGATGCCTTAACTTTCTTAAAGCTTTAGCTTCTATTTGTCTTATTCTTTCTCTTGTTACATTAAATTCTTTACCAACCTCTTCTAAGGTTCTAGCTCTTCCATCATCCAATCCAAACCTTAATCTTAAAACCTTTTCTTCCCTTGGAGTTAATGTACGTAATTGACTTATTAGTTGTTCTTTGAGCATAGTAAAGGCAGCTGCTTCTGCTGGCGCTGGAGCATCATCATCTGGAATAAAATCTCCTAAATGACTATCTTCCTCTTCCCCTATCGGAGTTTCAAGTGATACTGGTTCTTGAGCAATTTTCATAATCTCACGAACTTTATCTACTGACATATCCATTTGCTTTGCAATTTCTTCCGGTAATGGTTCTCTACCTAATTCCTGTAGTAATTGTCTAGAAACTCTTATAAGTTTATTAATAGTTTCAACCATGTGTACTGGTATTCTTATAGTTCTAGCCTGATCAGCAATAGCTCTAGTTATTGCCTGTCTAATCCACCATGTAGCATAAGTACTGAACTTATAACCTTTTCTATAATCAAACTTTTCAACAGCTTTAATAAGACCTAAATTACCCTCTTGAATCAAATCAAGAAATAACATTCCTCTTCCCACATATCTTTTAGCAATACTTACAACCAGTCTTAAGTTAGCTTCTGCTAATTTCTTTTTCGCATAAGCATCGCCTTCTTCAATTCTCTTTGCAAGTTCTATTTCTTCTTCTGATGATAATAGCGGTACTTTACCTATTTCTTTTAAATACATTCTTACTGGGTCATCTATAGTAATACCTTCTGGTATAGATATATCTATTTCTTCTTCCTCTTCTTGAAGATCTCCCACAACATCTATTTCCATTGATTCTAATACTTCATATATTTTTTCAATTTGCTCTGGGCTTAAATCTATTTCATCAAGTTCATCTATTATTTCTTTATACGTTAATGAACCCTTCTTTTTACCTTTTTCAATCAGTTTTTTAACTACAGTTATTTTTGTATTTTTATCTTTCATTACATTACCTCCCTTCATCAACTTATATGTTTTTTAATGCCTTTTGTATATCAATTAACTCTTGTGTACACTTTAAAGACTTCTCTACAAGGCCTTTAGATTCATACTGTTTAATTTTATTCATAACTTCTTTTTCCGACTCCTCTAACCTATATTTTTTAATCATCTTGATACAATCATGAATCATTTTATCAAGGTCATACTTATCTCCACTTATTTCATATTCCATCAAGTTAATAAATTGTTTTGTAGTTTCACTATCATTACAGTTATTCTCGATATGTTTTAATTTATCTTCATAGGATAAATCATTAAATTTTAAAATTAAATCATAAAGTGTTTTATGACTGTAAGATACAAAACCGCAATCCTTTAATTCATAAGATATAAAATTAAATTTATCAGTATCCGTTAACATAAACTTAAGTAATATTCTTTCAGCCTTAATATGAGCTGGCTCTATATATAGATTTTGCCCATAATTATGCTGTATATTATCATTTTTTTCATTTTGTTTGATTTTTTGGTTAAATTCGTCACTTAATAACTCTTCTTTTACTTTAAGTTTCTCTGCAACTTGTTTTATATATATATTTTTTTCAAAATCACTTAAGTCTTTTATTATTTCTAATACTTTATTTTTATACCTTATTATCATTTCATTATCTGTAAAATTTATGCCTTCTTCTACTTTTTTGATTTTGTAATCAACAAGTGGCATAGCTTCATTTATTAATGCCTGAAAGGCTTCTTTGCCGTAAGTCTTTATGAACTCATCTGGATCCTTTCCACTTGGAACTGATAAAACCCTAACATCAAATCCAGATTTTTTTAGTATGTCTAGTCCTCTTAAAGTAGCCTTTTGACCTGCTAAATCCGCATCATAGGAAATTATTGCCTTGTCTGCATATCTTTTTAATAACTTTGCTTGTTGCTCCGTTAAAGCAGTCCCCAAAGTTGCCACAACGTTAGTTATACCTTGTTGATGAAGTGCAATACAGTCCATATATCCTTCAACAATAACAACTGTTCTATTCATATTTTGTTTTATAGCAAAATTTAAACCATACAAGTTGGTTCCTTTTAAAAATAAAGGTGTTTCTGGTGAATTTAAATATTTAGGCTTTGAGTCATCTAAAACTCTGCCTCCAAAACCAATAACTGCACCCTTATAATCAAAAACTGGAAAAATAACTCTATTCCTAAAACGGTCATAGTAGTTGCTCTTTTTACTTTTAATAATTAGTCCTAGATCTGACATCTCCTTATCACTATAACCTTTTCCCCTTAAATAGTCTCCGAGTGCGTGCCATTCATCTAATGCAAATCCAAGTCCAAATTTTGTCATAGTTCTTTCATCCATAGACCTATTCTTTAGGTACTGGAAAGCTTTTTTATTTTTTCTTAAATTTGCATAGAAGTATTTAGCTGCATCTACATTTAACTTTTTCATTTTTTCAAACTTATCTTTTTTAGCTTTATTTAAATTGCTTTTTTCCTCTACCTCAATACCAACCTTTTCAGCCAGAGCTTTAACTGCTTCAGGAAAACTCTTATTTTCAACTTTCATAATAAAACTAAATACATTTCCTGCTTCTCCGCAACCAAAACATTTATATATTTGTTTATCCTGAGAAACAGTGAATGATGGAGTTTTTTCACTATGAAAAGGACAATTTCCTATGAAATTTCGTCCTGATTTTTTGAGTCTTACTTTTTCTGATATTACATCAATAATATCTGTTTGTTCTTTTACTTTTTGTATGACTTCTTCTGAAATCACTAAATTATATCCCACCTTTTAATTTTACACTTTTGTCATTTTCGACAAAAAAGTATAAAATCCTTCTTTTTTCTTATAAGTTTTTATAAAATAAACTTTTTTACTTTTTATATATTCTTTGTAAATTAGATTTTTCCTTCAAAAATGCAAATTTTTGTAGTTTTATAATGTCTTAGTAAAATTATAAATTATATATAAATGCTTTGTTTGGGCACATATAAATCATTAAAAAGCTGTAAACAATACTCATCGCTCATGCCTGAAATATAATCTGCAACACCCTGTTCAAGTCCTTCATTATCCGCAATGGTCTTATAAAAATATGGCAGTTTTTCTGGATGTTTGTAAAAATATGAATATACATGCTTTAAAACAAATTTTGCTTTTTCTCTCTCTACTTTTAAAATATTTCCTTTATATATATTTTTAAACATAAAATTCCTAAGTTCACTTAAAGATTCTTGTACTTTATTTGACAATGCAACTTGAATATTATTATTTTTAATGTTTTCCAAAGTATTATAAATACAGTCATTGACCAAGCTTTCAATTCTATTGCTATGATTTTTTCCTAAAACTTCTATAACTTCTCTTGGCAAGTCACTTTCACGGAGAATTCCTGCTCTTATAGAATCATCTATATCATGATTCACATAGGCAATTTTGTCACTATATTTTACTACTTGTCCTTCCAAAGTACAAGCCCCTTTTGATTGGGAAGAAAATCCACTATGATTCAATATTCCATCTATAACCTCATAAGTTAAATTTAGCCCTTTCCCTAACTTTTCAATTTTTGTTAAAACTCTAACACTATTTTCATTATGTTTAAACCCTTGAGGTAATAATTCATTTAAAACCTCCTCGCCATTATGCGCAAAAGCAACATGGCCTATATCATGTCCTAGTGCAATAGCTTCTATTAAATCTTCATTAAGTCCTATACCTTTTCCTATAGTTCTAGCGATTTGACTAACTTCTAAAGTATGAGTAAGCCTAGTTCTATAGTGATCATTCCAAGTTTTAATATACACCTGAGTCTTTAATTTTAATCTTCTAAAAGATTTGCAATGTATTATTCTGTCTCTATCCACCATATAATCGGTTCTCATTTCATCTTTATTTTCCTTAATTACTCTTCCTTTAGAGTTAATTGATAATGCTGCATAAGGATTTAGAATAAGCTCTTCATTTTTTTCTATTCTTTCTCTTATGTTCATCCATCACTCCTCCTAATAATTTAATATATAGCTATTTAGTTTTCTAATTGCACCTATTCAATTCACAGTTCAACATTCGCAATCCGTAAAGTATTTATCCTTATAAAATTTATAATTAATGATTGTTAATGAATAATTGTGAGCTTTCTATTTCAGATTGTTTATTGATTAAAGTTATAAATCAAACTATCAAATTAAGCAGTTATATTGAGCTATACATTAAATTTTAATGTATTATATATATATATTCTCCTTTAAATACCAATGATATTCAAAAGGTGAAAATCTGTTTACTCATTTTAAATTATAATCTTTTTAGGTTTCTAAACTTGACTATTTTACACACTCATATTTAGAAACCTAATTATAAACTACCATGAAAACTTTATATAATTTTAGACTTCATAACATAACTTTTATATTATAACAGTTTAAATTTAACGAATTTTTAAACTGTAAGTGTCTATAGAATATTCGCCTCTTTAAATGTAAAACCCTTTATTTATGTATTTAAACTTTTTTATAAGTATTTTTAATATTGATGTATATTAATGTTTTTTCCTTAATATCCTTATAATGTAATGTTTAAAGGAGAGTGTTATGATGACTACTGCAACAATTTATAAAAATAATATAGAATTATTGTCTGAAAATAATGTAAAGAAACATGTTTTGCCTCATTATAATTTGAATAATGCTATAGTGGAACAGGTAAAATTAAAGAATACTGACAAGCAAAGAGCTGTTTATATGATAGAGAATGGTGAAGATAGATATTGTCTAAAAAAAGTTTACTATCCTGTTGAAGAACTCCTTTTTGTGTATTCAGCTATAGAATGGTTATATCGTCATAACATAAATGTTCCTAGAATATTATCAACTATAAATCACGGCAGATATGTTGTTTACGAAAATATGTTATTTATATTAACTCCTTGGGTAAATGGTGATAAATGCGACTTTGACTCAGTTTATGAAATATTATTAGCTTCTTCAAATCTTGGTAAAGTTCATGACATTAGTAAAAATTTTGAACCTATATTAGGTAGTAAGAATAAGATTGGATGTAGCAGTCTTTATAATTCTATAAATAAACACTTTAATAATTTGCTTATGTATTCTAACCTAGCATATAAATATCATGATAACTACTCTAAGATTTATCTTAAGAACTTCGATACTAACATAAAACTTGCTAAAATATCTCATAGCATAGCAATTACAATTAAAGAAGAGGATTTAACAACTTCACTTTGCCATAACGATTATGTTAGTAAAAATCTTATAGTTGATGAAGATGATAATTTATGGCTTATAGATTTTGACAAATGCAAAATTGATTACTGTGCTCTAGATATCTCCTATTGCCTAAGAAGACTTTTAAGAAAAGAAAAAAATAGATGGGGTTTAGATTTAACCATAAGTTTTTTAAATACTTATGAAAAACATAATCCTTTAAATCTTGAGGACTATAAATATATTTTAGCTTATTTAAGCTTTCCACAAAAATATTGGAAAATATCTAGAGATTACTATGCTAACATTTCAAAATGTAATAGAAAAGCTTTTGTATCCATGCTAAAAAAATCTAATATATATATGGAAGACCAATTAAATTTTTCCTTTGGTTTTAAATGTTATATTGAAAAAAAATTCAATACAAAACTTTAATCAATAAAGAATTGAAAACGGACAATTGACAATTATGGTGGAAATTAGTTTGATTAAAACTAATTTCTTTAATAGATTTTTTTGTTAGGAACATAATTGCTAATCCTTTATAAGAAATTGCTACGTCACTTCAAAAAAAGAAATCAATTGAAAGCTTTTCTTACAAAAGAGAAATATCAATAATTCTCTTTTGTCAACTGTCAATAGTCAATTTATTAAAACACCTTCAGCTTTTTAATACAATAAATTAATATACTTCTACTTTTAGTATGATATACATATATATTATACCTTATTTGTGAAAACATTAATTGAGACTTAGTTTTATTCAATTTAAAAAGCGTGGTTTTTACCACGCTTTTTAATATTATTTTCTTGGATTTTTAATTTGTGCTTGAGCTGCTGCAAGTCTTGCTACTGGTACTCTAAATGGTGAACAAGATACATAATTTAATCCTATATCATGGCAGAATTCTACTGAAGATGGATCTCCACCGTGTTCTCCACATATACCAACTTTTAAATCATTTCTTGTTTTTCTTCCAAGTTCAGTAGCCATTTTAACAAGCTTACCTACACCAGTTTGATCTAGTTTTTGGAATGGATCAAATTCATATATTTTCTTATCGTAGTAATGTTTTAAGAAATTTCCAGCGTCATCTCTTGAGAATCCAAATGTCATTTGAGTTAAATCATTTGTTCCAAATGAGAAGAATTCAGCTTCTTTTGCAATTTCATCTGCTGTAAGTGTAGCTCTTGGAATTTCTATCATTGTACCTACTAAGTACTTAAGCTCTATTCCACTTTCTTCTATTATTTCATCTGCTGTTTTAACAACTATGTCTTTAATATATTTTAATTCTTTAACTTCTCCAACAAGTGGAATCATTATTTCTGGTATTATATTATGACCTTTTCTCTTCTTAACATCTATAGCCGCTTCTATTACAGCTCTAGTTTGCATTTCTGCAATTTCTGGATAAGATACAGCAAGTCTACATCCCCTATGTCCCATCATTGGATTAAACTCATGTAATGAATCAATTGTACTCTTTAATTCTTCATAAGTTATTCCTAAGTCTTTTGCTAGTTCTTCTATATCCTCACGGTCTGATGGTAAAAACTCATGTAGAGGTGGATCTAAGAATCTTATAGTAGCTGGTCTATCTTCTAATTCTTCATAAATTCCAATAAAATCTTGTCTTTGCATTGGCAATAATTTAGTTAGAGCTTTTCTTCTTTGCTCTTCAGTTTTTGCAACTATCATCTCTCTAACTGCCATTATTCTATCAGCATCGAAGAACATATGCTCTGTTCTACACAATCCTACACCTTGCGCTCCAAACTTAATAGCTTGAGCTGTATCTCTTGGTGTATCTGCATTAGTTCTAACTTTTAACGCTCTAATTTCATCAGCCCATCCCATTAATATTCCAAAATATCCACTAATTTCTGGCTCAACAGTTTTTATTGCTCCAGCATAAACATTACCAGTGCTACCATCTATTGAAATGTAATCACCTTCATGATAAACAACTCCTGAAGCTTCAAAAGTTTTTGCTTCTTCATTAACCTTTAAATCTCCACATCCAGCAACACAGCAAGTTCCCATGCCCCTAGCAACAACTGCAGCATGAGAAGTCATTCCTCCTCTTACTGTTAATATACCTTCAGCAGCAATCATACCTTCTATATCCTCTGGTGAAGTTTCAAGTCTTACAAGGACAACTTTTTCTCCTCTATCTTCATGAGCTTCTTTTGCATCTTCAGCAGTAAAATAAACTTTACCACAAGCTGCTCCTGGAGATGCTGGTAATCCTTTAGCTATAACATTAGCTTTTTTAAGTTCTACACTATCAAAATTTGGGTGTAATAGTGTGTCTAGTTGTTTTGGCTCAACTTTTAAAACAGCTTCTTCTTTAGTAAGCATTCCTTCTTCTTCTAAATCAACAGCTATTTTTAAAGCAGCTTGAGCTGTTCTCTTACCATTTCTTGTTTGTAAGAAATAAAGTTTTCCTTCTTCTATAGTAAATTCTAAATCTTGCATGTCTCTATAATGGTTTTCTAATTTGTTTGCAATCTCTAAAAATTGATTATATATTTCTGGCATGTCTTCATGCAATTTTGATATAGGATGAGGAGTTCTAATACCAGCAACAACATCTTCTCCTTGAGCATTCATTAAATACTCAGCAAATATTTTCTTTTCTCCTGTTGCAGGATTTCTAGTAAATCCAACTCCTGTTCCTGATGTTTCACCTTTATTTCCAAATACCATTTCTTGTACGTTAACAGCTGTTCCCCAATTTGATGGAATATCATTAAGTCTTCTATAAACTATAGCTCTTGGGTTATTCCAAGATCTAAATACTGCAGTAATAGATTCTATTAGTTGAACTTTCGGATTGGAAGGAAAATCTTCTCCTTTTTCCTTTTTATAGAATTCTTTAAATCTCTTAACTAATTCTTTTAGGTCCTCTGCATCTAACTCAGTGTCAAGTTTAACACCTTTTGCTTCTTTGATTTCATCCATAATATCTTCAAAATGTTTCTTTTCAATTTCCATAACAACATCTGAAAACATTTGAATGAATCTTCTATATGAATCATATGCAAATCTAGGATTTTCAGTTTTTTTAGCCATAATTTCCACTGTTTCATCATTTAAACCTAAGTTTAATATTGTATCCATCATGCCTGGCATTGAAGCTCTTGCACCGGATCTAACTGATACTAATAGTGGATTTTCTAAGCTACCAAATTGTTTTCCTGTAAGTTTTTCCAGCTCTCCCATCCTGCTATGTATTTGTTCAACAACTTCTTCTGAGATTACTTCATTATCTTCATAATACTTATTACAAGCTTCTGTTGTAACAGTGAATCCTTGAGGTACTGGAATGCCTATACTAGTCATGTCTGCAAGGTTAGCACCCTTTCCTCCAAGAAGATTTTTCATTGCTGCATTCCCTTCTTTAAAAAGGTATACATACTTTTTAGTTTCCATCTTAACAACCCCTTAAAACAAAATATATAGCTAAATAGGCGGAAAATTAATTATATTTCAAATATTTTTTAATTTCCTCTACCTACCTTCACCCATTTTTACAAAAAGCATAGTTATATTTGTTTTTGAAATTTTCCCAACAATTTTATGAATTTCTTTTCCATTCATAAATTCCTTTCTTACCACCGGTAAGCAATCAACTTCATGTTCTATAATTTTTTTAGCAGCTTGATATGCTGTATCTTCTTCTTCAACTATAATTATATTTGGCATTCTAGTCATAATAATACCAACAGGTACCTTATGTATATCCGCTGTCCCCATTGCTGTTTTTATGAAATCCTTTCTAGATGCTGCACCAACTAAATTTCCATCATTCACTACAAACAATGTGCCTACATCATTTAAGAATAAATCTAAAATAGCATTATAAGTTGTAGTGTCCTCTGTTACAACTACTGGTTTTGACATGACGTCTTTTACCTTGATACTTCTTATATAGTCACTACTAAAGCCTTGTGAGGTCTTTTTTGAGTATATATATCCAACTTTAGGTCTTGCTTCTAATATACCAATCATAGTAAGAATAGATAAGTCTGGTCTTAACGCTGAACGAGTTAATCCTAATTTTCCTGCTAGTGCTTCACTGGTAATTGGTTCATTTTCTTTTACTAATTTTATTATTTCTTCTTGTCTTGGTGAAAATTCTATTGTTTTCGCCCTCTTTCGCTTTAAAATTCTAAAAACTTAATGCTATCTTTAAATTAAACATAAGGTAAGATGAATTAAGATTTTATAAATATTTTATCATAGTAATATACTTAATAAAATATTTTTGCATTTCAATAAATTGCTCTAATTAACTAATAATTTGTCAATTGTTAGTTAATATATTTTACCATATTTTTCGGAAATGTGCAAATTTTCTGAAATAGTCCCTATTTCATTTTATCATTTGTTTTATTATTTGTTTCAGCATTTTAATTGAACGAAATTCTTTTGTGCTACACTTTTCATATTAAGTATAGCACAAAAAAAAGAAGATAGGAAGTCTATCTTCATTAATCATCAAATTTTACTCTATAAGAAAAGTTTGTTTCATGAATATTATTGTCTTTGCCAAAGGATTTATTTATTTTTTCTTTTAAATCCGAAGTAACATCTGTCGCTATATCCCTTGCATCATCCACCACATTTTTCATCATTTTATTTATAACCTCTACTGTTCCGTCAGTTTTTGTTACTTCAATAGTTACTCTACTAATTAATGCTGTTGCAGCCAAAACTGCTAATAATTTAGGATAGATCACTGAAACTGCACCTACAGCTAATGCCCCATTTAAAGGAATATCAAAAACTGTTTTATTATTTTTCTTAATAGTAATTCTTGTAGCATTTCCTTTTTCTATTAAAGATTTAATATACTCAATAATTTCATCTTTATCTAAAAAAGTATAGCTTTCACTTTTCTTTTTCTTTTTTTCTTCTTCAATATAAACTAAAGCCTCTAAAACATCTCCATTACATAATTCTAGTACTCTTTTTGCTTCGCTATAAGTAATGTTAACACGTTCTCTTAGCATATCTATTTTTTCTAAAGTTATTTCACTCATTTTTTATACCTGCCTTCTTTATTATTTTTGGATTTTTTCTTCAATGTAATCAAAATGCTTTAACATTAAAAGGCTTTTTGGCTTTCTTGTATAATTAGCGTTTATAATAGAGCTTAAAATTTTATTTAGCTCCTTTTTCGCCTCTTCATTTATAGTAACTCTCGGAACTTTTTCAAGTTCTATAGAATTTAAAAATTTTAATATATTATAAGCCAATGCAGTAATGTGAATACCATAAGCTTTTTCGCATTCATTACAAACCATACCATAATATTGAAAGGATAAATAATTGGAACTTTTAAGTTTTCTATCACAAATACTACATTGTTCCAAATTTAATCCGTATCCTGTGGCTCTTAGTAATTTTAGTTCAAAAGTTCTAGTTAGTATTTCCAAATCTGCTACACTATTTTTAATAAGATAAAAAGAAGTTACGAAGTCTTTAAATAGCGTACCGTAATTTTCTTCTTCACAGGCAATATCAATAAGTTCATTAAAATAAGATCCATAAATTAATATTTCAAAATCTGTTAGCATCTGTTGAAATGAGTCTATTATCTTTGCTTCATTTAAGGTATATAGATTTCTTCCTTTAAATACTACATATTCTCCATAACAAAAAGGTAAAGTAGAAGACATAAGTTTACTTTTACTTTTTTTTGCCCCTTTTGCTATAACAGATATTTTCCCTAGTTCTTCACTAAAAAGCCAAACTAGTTTATCATTTTCTTTATAATCTTGCGTTTTTATTACTACTGCTCTAGTCTTAATTATGCTCAATTAATCAACTCCAAGCTCTACTTTTTATATCCTAGCTCCTTAAGCATCATTGGGCTATCTCTCCAATCTTTTTTAACCTTAACCCATAGCTTTAGTACTACCTGATTATCAAAGAACTTTTCTATATCCTGTCTTGAATAAGTAGAAATCTTTTTTAACATACTGCCATTTTTACCTATGATAATTCCCTTATGAGAATCTTTTTCACATAACATATTAGCGTCAATATGGTATCTATCTTTCTCATCCTTCTTCATAGAAATAATTTCTACAGCTATACCATGTGGTACTTCTTGAGATAATAGCCTTAATGCTTTTTCTCTTATAATTTCTGTTACAATGAATCTTTCTTGTTGATCTGTTATCATATCTTCTGGATAATATTTAGGCCCCTCTGGAAGATAATTAACTACAAGCTCATTAACCTTATCGACATTCTTGCCATTAATTGCAGAGATAGGTACTACTTCTTCAAATTTAAAATACTCAGCATATCCTGCTATAGTTTTTGCTACTCTTTCATTTGGATTTTCGTCTATTTTATTTACTAATAAGAATACAGGTACATCACATTCTTTAAGCTGCTCTAATATGTGGATATCTCCTTTATTCATTTCTTCACCTGGTGTGGTTATAAATAAAACAACATCTACTTCACCTAAGGCATCTTTAGCTACATTAACCATATATTCTCCCAATTTGTGTCTTGGCTTATGCATTCCTGGTGTATCTACGAATACAATTTGTGAATCTTCTTTTGTCAATATGGTTTGTATATTGTTTCTTGTAGTTTGTGGTCTACTTGAAACTATGGAAAGTTTCTCTCCCATTATATAATTTAGTAATGTTGATTTTCCTACATTGGGTCTTCCTATAATTGTTACAAATCCTGATCTAAACATTATTTCCTCCTCTATTTAAGCAAATCCTCTTTAGTAAATGCTCCTGGTAATATATCCTCTAAGTTTTTCACCACATATTCATCTTCATTTTTAATTATAATTATTTTTAAATCTTTAGAAGCAAATTCAGCTATTACCTGTCTACATATGCCACAAGGAGTTGTAAAGGTGGACATATCACCTACAACTGCTATGACCTTTATTTCTCTGTGACCTTCAGATACAGCCTTAAATATAGCTGTTCTTTCTGCACAATTAGTTGCACCATAAGATGCATTTTCTATATTACATCCTTCATAAACTGAACCATCTTCTGTTATAACTGCTGCTCCTACCTTAAATTTTGAATATGGCACATACGCTTTTTCTCTTGCTTTAATCGCTGTTTTTACTAATTCTTTATATTCCATGGACTACCTCCAAAATAAATAAAAATATTAATCTCCAAATAAATGTACATAAATTATACCACTATATGATATAATTTCAACTTTTTAATAAACTTATCCTAAAAATTGATATAAAAGCAATGTCAAAAAACATCCAAAGGCAGCTCCAAATAATACTTCCAATATGGAGTGTATCTGAGAATCTACTCTACTTTGTGCTACAATAATTGCTAATAAGTACGACAATATCATAATTAATGGTTCATTTGTTAGTAGAGTTATGGTTGTTGCTATAGAAAAGGCTATAGCACTATGTCCACTAGGCATCCCTCCTTTTAACGGTGTACCTTCATCATAAATAGCTTTAACAACCAAAGTTGCAATACTTACAATTACTAACATTAAAAATATCATATGCGGATCAGAATTTCTTATTTTAAAAAGAATATTTATAGTAAAAGGCATTAATCTATCCCAAAATATTATATACCCCACTAATACAGAGTTAAATGCAGTAATTAAAACTGCACCAGCCGCAACATTTTTAGCTATTTTAGCTAATGGATGATAATAGTTAGTAGTAGCGTCTATAGCACATTCTACTGCAGTATTAATCATTTCTGCAACAATAACCATGGTTATTGTTATCGTAGTTATTAAAAGTTCAATTTTAGTTAGGTCATAAAAGAAACATAAGCATAGTACTAAAATAGCTACTATCATATGTATTCTCATATTTCTTTGAGTCCTTATAGTATGTATTATTCCCTCAATTGCATAATTAAAGCTATCTACTAATTTCTTGACTCTCATTTTCAATACCACCTTAAAAATTATGACATGTAGATAAACCCACATGTCAATAAATTGCTTTATTCAATTGACAATAATTATTTACATTTTTGAAGAAAAATTTTTGTATGAAAATTAAAATAATGTATAAGTTAAATTTTCTAAAGTGACTATTCAGTATATTAACCTATTTGTCATTATTTTATTTCAGACGATTAATATTAAACTTATTCAGTATTTCCTCTTCTCTTTTACGCATTAAAACTTTATCTTTTTCCTCCATATGGTCATATCCTAATAAATGCAATATAGAATGTACTACTAGATACATAACTTCTCTTATAAAGGAATGGCCATATTCATCTGCCTGTTCTGCAGCCTTTTCAAGAGATAGTGCCATATCTCCTAATACTAAGTTGCCTTCATTTAAATCACAAAAATCAAATTCGTAGTTTAAATACATTTCCTTAAAGATTTTTCCATCTTCGTAATCAAGCATTGGAAAAGATAATACATCCGTAGCTTTATCTATGTCTCTTTGCTCCTTATTAATTTTTCTAATTTCTTCATTATCTATAAAAATAATACTTATTTCAAAAGGAATGCTAACTTCCTCTTCCTTTAATGTATATTCAATTATGTCTTCTATTTTATTCTCTAGTTCTTCTGTCATTTCAATTTTATCTTGTCTATTATCTAAAAATATCATTTATTACTCCTTCTTTTCTTCTAACTTTAATTTCTCTAGTGGATATTCAATTCTTTCATGATAAATCCCTTTTAATACCTTTAAAAATGATTCTTTAATTTTTTGAAGTTCCTTAAAGGTTAGATCACAATCATTTAATTGATTTTCTGCTAACCTTCCTTTAAATATATTATCCACCATTTGTTCTATTTTTTCTTTTGTAGGATTTGGTATTGATCTTACAGAAGCTTCAACTCCATCTGCTAACATCACAATAGCAGCTTCCTTACTTATTGGTACTGGTCCTTTATATTTATAATCTTCCTCATGTACCTCATCAGTATTTGAACTTTGATTTTTCATAGTTATATAAAAATATTTAACTAGTGAATTCCCATGATGTTGCGCTATAACATCTTGTATAGCAGTAGGTAGTTTATAACTCTTAGCTAACTTTATTCCATCATTAACATGAGAAGTTATAATTAAAGCACTGAGTCTTGGAGAAATTTTGTCATGAGGATTATCTCCACTAAATTGATTTTCCTTAAAATAGTATGGTCTTTCAATTTTACCTACATCATGATAGTAAGCAGATACCCTAGCTAGTACTGCATTCGCTCCAACTGCTTCTGCTGCCATTTCAGCTAAATTTGCCACAAGTACACTGTGGTGATATGTTCCTGGTGCCTCCATAAGTAATCTCTTTAGAAGCGGATGATTTGGATTTGCAAGTTCTAATAATTTAATGTTAGTTACTATGTCAAAAATATTTTCTAAAAATGGTAACATTCCTATAGCTAATATTCCTGAAATAATACTAGACATTGCAGTTATTGTTGCTTTTACTATTATCTCTGATATATGATTGCTTAGCGCATATCCTATAGTTAATGTAAATATAAAATTTAATGCCGCTATATAAATACATGAATATAAAATATCATTTCTCTGCTGCACTTTTTTTAATATAATAGGAGCGGCTACAGAGTTTATAACCGCAATAATAGTTATTTCTACATTGAATCGTACAATGATACTTATTAATATTGCATTTAAAACATTAATTGTCATAGATACCTTATCATCAATTAATATAGACAATAATATAGGTACACATGCAAATGGAATTAAATAAGGTGATATAATATATAAAGTCCTTGCAAGTATTAAAGAAATACAAGTAAGAATATTTATAAGCATTACTTTATTAGACTTTTTATAAATTTCTTTACAATTCCATTTTAGATAATACCACTGTATTAATGTTACAGAAAGCAATAATATAAGTAAACTTATATGAAAATTTAATCTTAAAGACTTGTCTTTATTTAATAACCCTAATTCTTTTAGCACTTCAATTTGAGCCCCTGTTACCGGTTCACCCTCTTTTACAATGATTTGGTCTTTTTTTATTATAACAGGCTTTACTGCCTTTTTAGCTTCCTCTTTTAAATCTTCTGTTTTATCATAGTCAATAAAAAAATTTGGCTTGACTTGCGAATATCCTATGGCCATTCCTAATTCCTTAACATTCTTAGGAAATCTTGAATTGTTAAATTTTGTAGTTATTACTCCTTGTGCCAAAACTATATCCTCGGGCCTATTTTCATGTATAGTTACTTCATCAAAAATTTTATTAGTTGTACTTATTAAAAAAGTTTTTAATTCATCCAGTTGTTTTTCATCTAAAGAAAGTAAAGCGGCGTAATTTTCGTCAGATAAATTAGAAATTTTTGATGATTTTTTTAGCTCTTGAAGCCTTTTTTCTTCCATATTGGCCTTATTAGCTTCCGATACTGTACTCAGAGAATATTGCTTGTTAATTTTAACTACAGTTTCAAATAAATCTTCAATATTTTTCACTGCTACTTTGCTTATGTTTACATCATAGGTATATACATCTTGAATATGTTTTACAGAGTCTTCAATAAGCCTTTCCGTGGAGATCTGATCTTGAATATCTTTAGGTGCTTTTATATCACTCTTAGCTATATCTCCCACTTCTAAGTCATAAGTTTCTGTAATCATTGAAGTGCTAAGTATAAAATAAATTATTAAAGTAGTAACAACAAAGATACCTCTCTGAGACAATTTAGGTAGCTTAACTCTTTTATTCTTCTTAGAATATTTCATTACATCCCAACTTTCTTTTCTCTAGTTTCTAAAATTCTACTCTAAAACTTCTTCTTTATCAGCAATTTCTTCAATAGCAATATTTTCTTCTGCTATTACCAATAAGTTCACTACATAATTATCTTCCATTTTTTTAATCTCAGGTATTACTTCTAATATACTTACGGATTTATCAAGATTTAAAATTATATTTCTATTTAGTTCTTTTACCACTTCATCTACATCAGTTGGTACTTTCTCTTCCACTATTTCATAATAAGTTTCAGTTTTTATAATTCCCTTGTTATTGTCTATTTTATCATAATTTTCAAAGTCCTTTAAGCCATTTCTTATATAAAATTTTTTATCCTTAAATTTTATATAATAACTTTTCGATACCTTTCCAGTTCTTTCTCTTTTTAATGTATATTCAGGTACTTCTTTACTTTCTTCATAAAAAGTCTTAGCATATACGGTACCTTCCGCTTTAACATTGTATTCTTTTCCTTCTTTGCCTTGCTCCGATTTTATTAATAAATCTCCTTGTTTTACAATTTTACCTGGTTCAACCATAGTCGTGCCTGCTGTTGAGAATATTCTATCCACTTCACCGTCTTTAGAAGCTATAATATTTCCTGTGGTTTTATGTTCTCTAATTTTAGGTGGGGCTTGTCGTTCTGCCACTTGTACCATTAATTTAGAGCCCTCTATCCTGGCTTTAACCCACATTACTTCATCATTGTCTTCTATAATTTTTTCTTCTAATTTATATACATCAAAATCTTTTTTAAATGTTCCCTTATCTATTCCATAAGATTTAAGTAACATTCTTATTTCAAAAGGTGATAAATACTTATCTGTAATTATCTCTACCTTCCATATAAAACTACTTAGATAATATAAAATACCTATAAATAATATTAACGTTATTACTAAAGTTTTTCTTCTTTTAAGTTTTAAAAGTTTAAAAGTAACTCCCTTTCTATTTAAAACTTTAATTCTACTATTAGTCTTTGCTGCTCCTTCTAAAACAGCATTATAATCTTTTAAACTTATTTCCATAGTGTAGTTTGTTAAACTTCTTCTTTTAACATTTTTAATTACAACATCATTTCTCCACAAAAAATTTATGAACTTCTCTGGCTTTAAACTTTGAACTTCTATAACTAATATTCCATTACCATATTTTTTTATATTATTCATTTTCTCCATATTCAATAGATTTAAACTTTCCAGTTAAAACTATTGTACTTCCTCCTACAAATATAATTTCAAAGTTTCCGCCTAAAATTGTAATTACAGCTATTGAAGATTTTACCTTAACCATTTCTTTTTCAAATAAAATAATACCTTTATGATTTTCTATAGTAATTTCATTATTTGATACTACTGTTATTTTAGGGATGTCCATTATTACTTCTCTAGGAATATCTAACTTATTAGCTAAGCGCTCTGTGGCATTTTGTAATTTATTATTCAAAATAATCACCTCTTATTTTTGTTTAGGTATCTGAAATAAAATAATCTAACATACTGGCTTTTTATTTTTTGAAGATGCCTTATATAAATTAAGGCTAATATATATGTTAAATTTTATGATTACTTATTAGAATAAATTACTTTAAAGAAAAAAATCGTAACTTTGTCACGATTTTTTAATTAATATTTAAACTTCAAATTTTTATACATACAAAAAGAACCCAGATAATTCTGAGTTCTTATTTATTCAAATATTCTTTAACTATTTGACTTACAATTTTTCCATCTGCTCTGCCATTTGTACTTGGTCTGACAGCAGCCATTACTTTTCCCATATCTTTCATGCTATTTGCGCCCAATTTTTCCGCTGACTCTCGAACAATTTCTCGAATTTTATCTTCAGTTAACTGCTGAGGAAGGTATTGTAGCAAGATATCTATTTCAGCATTAGTGCTGTCTACTAAATCTTGTCTATTTCCTTTTTCAAATTCTTGCAAAGCATCACGTCTCTGCTTAACTTCCTTAGCTAAAACCTCAATGACTTGATCATCATTAAGACTTGATTTATTATCTTTTTCTACTTGTAATATAGCAGCTTTTGCCATGCTTATCACTGAAGCCTTAAATTTTTCTTTTCCTTTTAAGGCGTTTTTCCAGTCTTCTTGTAATCTATCCTTAAGGGACATAGCCTGTTACCTTCTTTCAAAAATTCTATTTGAATTTTCTCTTTCTTGCAGCTTCTGATTTTTTCTTTTTCTTAACGCTTGGTTTTTCATAGTGCTCTCTTTTTCTTACCTCTGAAAGAACACCAGCTCTTGCACACTTTTTCTTAAATCTTCTTAAAGCATTCTCTAGTGATTCGTTTTCTCCAACTTTGATTTCTGACATTATTATCCCTCCCTCCGCTAGCTCAATTCAACTTTTAAATTAAAAGTAGCCAATGCGGGGCATAAATAGCACATTTTTAATTATACAATATAATTTCGCTTACTGTCAAGATTTTCATTATTTTTTCTTTAGCCTGGTGGCCACTTTAAATTTCTTCCAGCTAAGATGTGGAAATGTATATGATTTACTGTTTGCCCACCATCTTTTCCTGTATTAGTTACAACTCTATAACCACTCTCATCTATTCCTAGCTCTTTTGCAATATTTTGTATTGTTAAAAATATATGTGAAATAAGATGGGAATTTTGGTGATTTAAATCATTAATACTAGCTATATGGATTTTAGGAATTAAAAGTACATGAATTGGTGCTTCTGGATTTATATCCTTAAAAGCAAGCACTTTATCATCTTCATAAACCTTATTGCAAGGTATTTCCCCGTTAATTATCTTGCAAAATATACAATCACTCATTTTCTCACCTCCAATTTGATTTAATTGCCAATGAACAACAATAAAGTTATTATTTTTGTTTTACTAAAATATTATTCTACAAAAACAATATTTTTCCTTCAAGAAAATTCATTAGAAATAAATTAAGTAATTATAATAAGATAAATAAACCTTTATTATAATTAAATTTATTATATTTCACCTAAAATATATCCTTTATTAACTTCTTTAAGTCTAGTTTCTACTATTTTTCCTTGTAAATTTTCATCACTTTTTGTAATAACCTTAATATAGTTTGGAGTATATCCTACATAGTGATTAGTTAATTCTTTACTTTCTTCCTCATATAACACTTTCATTGTACGTCCTATAAATTTATTCATAAATTCATTTTCTAATTTTTCTGCTAAAGTAATCAGTGATTCACTTCTTTGTTCTTTTATATTGCCATCTACTTGAAGCATCATTTCTGCTGCCTTTGTACCTTTTCTTGGACTGTATTTAAAAATGTGCATTTTTGAAAGCTTCATCTCACTTAAAAATTTATATGTTTCATTAAAATCTTTTTCACTTTCCCCTGGAAAACCTGCAATAATATCTGTAGTTATAGATACATCACTTATATATTTTCTAAGATTTTCAACTACAGTTTTATAATCCTCTATAGTGTAGTGTCTGTTCATTCTTTTTAAAGTAGCATCACATCCACTTTGAAGTGATAAATGGAAATGAGGACACATTTTTTCTAAAGTAATTATTTTTTCTATGACCCCTTCTGAAAAAAAGGTAGGATCAATAGAACCTATTCTTATTCTTTCAATTCCTTCTACTTTATTTATTTCTTCTAATACTTTTACTAAAGACCAATCACCTTCTAAATCTACTCCATAAGAAGCTGTATGTACTCCAGATAATATTATTTCTTTAAATCCATTTTGAGAAAGTTCACGAACTTCCTTTAATAGTTTTTTAGGGTCTTTACTACAAACAGCACCTCTGGCAAAGGGAATTAAACAATAGGAGCAGAATTTGTTACATCCATCTTGTATTTTTAAGAAAGCACGAGTTTTATCTTGATACTCCTCTATATCCAATTCTTCAAAATTTTTATTTCTAAGTACATCACTTACCTCTACAAATTGTTTCTTTTCTTCTCTAGCTCTATTTACATAGTAAACAATATCTCCCTTGTTTCTAGTACCTAAAACTACATCAACACCTTCAATTTTAGAAATTTCGTCAGAAGCTATTTGAGAATAACATCCTACAACAGCAATTATAGCCTCAGGATTTTTTCTTCTTGCTCTAGAAATCATTTGCCTTGACTTCTTATCTCCCATATTAGTCACAGTACAAGTATTTATAACATATACATCTGAAAATTCTTCAAAGTTAGTTATCTCATATCCATCTTTTATAAACTTTTCTGCCATAGCCTCTGATTCATATACATTAACTCTACATCCTAATGTAGAAAAAGCAACTTTCATTATATATTTCCTCCTAAATCTCCTAGCTCATACATAAGAAGGCTCAAGGCTACAAAACCTGCTGTTTCAGTTCTTAAAATTCTTGGTCCTAAAGTTACAATATACGCTCCTACTTCTTCAAGTTTTAAAATTTCTTCTTCCTCGAAGCCTCCTTCTGGACCTATAATAATAGCAATATTTTTAATTTGAGTATTTGTTACATCGTTGATTAATTTTTTAATTCCATTCTCTTCCTTATTTTCATAAGGGACTACTACTAAATCCATATCTTTTATTTTTATTAGAAGCTCTTCAAACTCTATAGGTGTGTTTATATTAGGAATTAAACTTCTTTTACTCTGCTTGCAAGCTTCAAGAGCTATTCTATTCCATCTATCTACCTTTTTAAACTCTGAATCATTTTTAACTACAACTCTTTCTGTAATTATTGGAGTTATGCTTCTAATTCCAAGTTCAGTGTTCTTTTGAACAATTAAATCCATTTTTGTAGATTTGGGCATCCCTTGAAAAAGATGAACTTTAATATCACTTTCATTGTTTAGCTCTATCTCTTCAAGTATATCAATAATAACTTCTTTTTTATTAATATCAATAAGCTTTCCTACATACTCTTTACCTTCACAGTTATTAATACTAATTTTTTCGCCCTCTTTAAGTCTTAAAACTTTATATATATGTTTAACATCATCACCTTCAATGGTGCATTTATTTCCCACTATGTTATCCTTAGATACAAAAAACTTATGCATTTATATCTTCTCCCTTTGAATTACGCTTTTGATACTATACAAGCCCATTCACCATCATTAATTACTTCTAAAATCTCAAATCCGCAAGATTTTAACTTATTAATAACGTCTTCCTGTCTTGATAGAATTATTCCTGAAGAAATAAAATATCCTTCTCTCTTTATAAACTCTTTAACATCTTCTGCTAAAAATATTATAACGTCAGCTATAATATTTGCTGCTACTATATCTGCTTTTCCTTCAACAACTTCCATTAAATCGCCATGAAGAACCTCCACATTATCTATGTGATTGTACGACACATTTTTTCTAGCAGAATCTACCGCTACAGGATCTAAGTCTACAGCTATGACTTTTTCTGCTCCTAATTTTGAAGCAGAAATAGATAATATTCCCGAACCTGTTCCTATATCAAAAACTACACTATTTTTATCAACATATTTTTCTAATGATTTAATACACATTCTTGTAGTTTCATGAGTACCAGTCCCAAAAGCCATTCCCGGATCTAATTCTACTATTACATCATTATCTTTAGGCTCATAATTTTCCCAAATAGGTTTGACAATTATTTTATCTCCTATCTTTGTAGGCTTATAGTATTTTTTCCAATTGTTTTCCCATTCTTCTTCATTAACTTTAGCAGCGGTAACTACACCTTCACCCTTATCAAATCCAAACTCAGGAAGTTTTTCAACACTTTCTTTTATGTACTCTAGATATTCATCAAAATTCTCATCTTTCTTAAAATATCCTTTAACTATTGCCCCTGTTTTTATATCTAGTATGGTTTCATCAAAATAGTCCCAGTCTCCAGGGTTTCTTTTTTTAAATTCTACATCTTCTGAATCAATTATAGATACACCTTTTACTCCAGTATTGTAGAAAAAGCCTGATACCGCTTCTGTTGCTTCACTACTTGTAACTACTGTTACCTCTATCCAATCCTTATCCATTATTATTCCTCCAATTAAAATTATTCATATTCAAAAATAACTACTCAATATACTAATCTATTTTGCATAATACTACAATAACATATCACCACTATGATTAAGTTATATCTCCTTATCTGACACAAAATATTTACTACATCTTTGACTAGTTATTTCACTTTAGACACTTTATATAAATTCTATTTTTTCTCAACGAAATTTAGTATCATTATTATATACTATCATAATTTTTAACCTTTTTAAATTTTATAATCAATTATTTTTTTAACAAAAGTATAAAAATAAAGAAACCCCACTTTTAAAGTGAAGTTTCTAATAATTTATTTTTTATTTCCAAATAAATTAAATTTTTTCTTAGTTTCTCCAGTTTCCTCTGTATATTCTCCACTGGCTTCCATAAACATTTTAAGTGCCTCTACTTGTTTGTCGTTCAATTGCTTTGGAACATCTACTATAACCTTAACATATTGATCACCACGTCCTGCGGAATTAACTCTAGGTACACCTTTTCCCTTTAGCCTAAATATAGTTCCTGGCTGAGTTCCTGCTGGTATTTTATATTTAACATCACCATCAACAGTTGGAACTGTAATTTCAACACCTAATGCTGCATTAGCAAAACTAATACGGGTTTCTATATGAATATCAAAACCTTGTCTCTTAAAGGTTTTATGTGGTGCAACTCTTAAATTTATATATAAATCTCCTGATGGTCCTCCATTTTCTCCTGCCTCTCCTTGTGCTCTTAAAGGCATAACATTACCGCTATCTACACCAGCTGGTATATTAACAGTTATTTTTCTAGTTTTTCTTTCTTTGCCACTACCATGGCATGATGTACATGGCTCATCAATTATTTGCCCCTTACCTCTACATGCATCACAAGTAGTAGTTGAAGCAATAACCCCTATTGGAGTTTGTCTTTGTACTCTTATTTGACCTGAACCATTACATTTAGTACAAGTCTTAGCAGATGTTCCTGGGCTTGCACCTGTACCATTACATGTCTCACAACTTTCTCTTCTTGTTACAGAAATTTCTTTTTCTACTCCAAATACGGCCTCTTCAAAGGTTAAATTTAAATTATATTCAAGGTCAGCACCTTTTCTTGGAGCATTTTTTCTATTTCCTCCACCAAAGCCGCCAAAACCGCCTCCAAATATATCACTGAAAATATCACCAAAATCAAAGCCGCCTCCATTAAAGTCAAAGCCTCCAAAACCTTGACCATTAAAATCAGCAGTTCCAAATTGGTCATATCTTTGTCTCTTTTCTGCATCAGATAGTACTTGGTACGCTTCATTTACTTCCTTAAATTTTTCTTCTGATTCTTTATCTCCTGGGTTTCTATCAGGGTGATATTTTAATGCTGATTTTTTAAAAGCTCTTTTTATATCATCTTCGCTAGCATTCTTATCTACACCTAAAACCTCATAATAATCCTTATTTGCCATTAATTCTTTCACCACCTATTATACTCTGTTTTATACTATAAAACATCTTTAGCATAAATTCAACTTCTATTAGTTTATTATGTATAATTCCTAAAATATGCTACTAATATTTAATTAATGTACAATTCACTATTATGAACATTTCTCATTTTTAGAGAAACTTCAATTTGACTTTTTTTTAAAAGTAAATAAGTTGCCTTTAATATAGAATAAGTAAAAGGCATACCATCTTAACACAATGTCTTAATAAAACTATTTAAGTAAAATTAGTTTCATATTTCATTGTGTATTATTTAAAATTATCAATTTAATAGATTATTGCATAAGTTTAGCTAAATTAAGGGAGGGGCGTTTATACCCATCCCTTAATTAAAATAATTAATCTACTTTGTAATCAGCATCAACTACATTATCATCTTCTGGTCCATTTTGTCCCATGTTATTTGGGTCTTGTGGGTCTTGTGGTCCTTGACCTTGTGCAGCTTCTGCTTGATAAATCTTAGAAGATACAGCATAGAATGCTTGAGTTAATTCTTCTGTAGCTTTTTTAATAGCTTCTAGATCTTCTCCATCTTTAACTTTATTTAAAGCTTCTAATTTTTCATTTATTGAAGCTTTATCTTCAGCTGATACTTTATCACCTAATTCATTTAAAGTTTTTTCAGTTTGATATGACACTTGATCAGCATTATTCTTAACTTCTATATTTTCTTTTCTCTTCTTATCTTCTTCAGCAAATCTTTCTGCTTCATTTACTGCATTTTGAATTTCATCTTCACTTAAATTAGTAGAAGCAGTAATTGTAATGTTTGCTTCTTTTCCTGTTCCTTTATCCTTAGCTGTAACATTAACTATACCATTAGCATCTATATCAAAAGTAACTTCTATTTGAGGAATTCCTCTTGGAGCTGGTGCTATTCCTGATAATGTAAATCTTCCTAGAGTTTTATTATCAGCTGCCATTTGTCTTTCACCTTGAACAACGTGAATTTCAACAGATGTTTGACCATCTTGAGCTGTAGAGAATACTTGACTTTTCTTAGTTGGAATTGTAGTATTTCTCTCAATTAAAGCAGTAGCAACTCCTCCTAAAGTTTCAATTCCTAAAGTTAATGGACTAACGTCTAATAGTAGTACATCCTTAACATCTCCTGTTAATACACCTGCTTGTATTGCTGCACCTGCTGCAACACATTCATCTGGGTTAACTCCTTTTGAAGGTTCTTTTCCTGTAAAGTTTTTAACTGCTTCTTGTATAGCAGGAATTCTTGTTGATCCACCTACTAATACAATTTTATCTATTTCATTTATACTTAATCCTGCATCTTGTAGTGCTTTTCTCATTGGCTCTATTGTTCTTTGTACTAGGTCATGAGTTAATTCATTAAACTTAGCTCTTGTTAAGTTTAAATCTATATGTTTTGGACCTGTAGCATCTGCAGTTATAAATGGTAAATTGATATTTGTTTGAGTTGATGAAGATAATTCAATCTTAGCTTTTTCAGCAGCTTCTTTTAATCTTTGAAGTGCCATTTTATCAGTTCTTAAGTCTATACCATTCTCTGCTTTAAAAGTATTTGCTATATAATCTATAACTTTTTGGTCAAAGTCATCTCCACCAAGTTTTGTATCTCCATTTGTAGACTTAACCTCAAATACTCCATCTCCAAGTTCTAGTATAGATACGTCAAAAGTACCACCGCCTAAGTCATAAACGAATATTTTTTGACTTTTATCCATTTTATCAAGACCATAAGCAAGTGATGCCGCTGTTGGCTCATTGATTATTCTTTTAACATCTAAACCTGCAATTCTACCTGCATCTTTAGTTGCTTGTCTTTCACTGTCATTAAAATACGCTGGAACAGTTATAACCGCTTCTGTTACTGTTTCTCCTAAATATGCCTCTGCATCAGCTTTAATCTTTTGAAGAACCATTGCTGATATTTCTTGAGGAGTATATTCTTTTCCATCTATTTTAACTTTATGGTTAGTTCCCATATATCTTTTTATTGACATTATTGTTTTATCTGGATTTGTGATCGCTTGTCTTTTTGCTACTTGACCTACTAATCTTTCTCCATCTGCTAAAAAGGATACTACTGAAGGAGTAGTTCTTGCACCTTCCGCATTTGGAATTATAACTGGTTCTCCACCTTCCATAACAGCCACACATGAATTTGTTGTACCTAAATCAATACCTATTATTTTTCCCATTGTATTTACCTCCTAAATGTTAATTTGCAACTTTTACCATACTATATCTTAATACTTTATTTCCTTTTTTATATCCTTTTAAGAAAACTTCTGCAATTTGATTTTTTCCGAAATTCTCATCTTCTATATGCATAACAGCATTATGAAGATTAGGATCGAATTCAACGTCTGTAGCAACTTCCTCTATCCCTAATTTTTCAAATGAAGTACTAAATTGCTTAACAGTCATCTCTATTCCCTTTTTTAGATCTTCTTCACTTCCACTAACACCTAGTGCACGTTCAAGATTATCTAGAACAGGGAACATTTCCTTTAGAACATCTTCGCAAGCATCTACGTAAATGTTCTCTTTTTCTTTTATTGTTCTTTTCCTATAGTTATCATATTCAGCAGTTAATCTTAAAATTCTATCTTTTAATGATGATAATTCTTGTTTTAGACTTTCATTTTCTTCTTTTAAAGCTTTTACATCATAAAGTTCTGGTGATGATATGTCTTCAAACTCTTTATCCTCATTTATTTCAGATTCTTCTAAAGTCTCTTCCACATTATCAACTTCTTCATTATTTTCTAAAGCCTCTTCCATTTTTTTATTCTTCAGGTCTTCATCTATATTTTGCACTTCCCATTCCTCCATTCCAAAGCTATTATAATACAACGATTTTACTTAAAACCGTTGTATTTTTTTGATATATTAATATTTAGTTCATTAACTATGCTATTAAGGACTGCAATTACCTTGCCATAGGGAATTCTAGTAGGCCCTATAACCCCTATAGTTCCTAGTGAATTGCCATTATAACTATATGTTGCAGTTATTATACTGCAATCTTTAGCACATTCCATAAAATTCTCTCGCCCAATTTTTATAGATAATTCACCTTCATCATTTTCAAGAATATTACTGATACTTTCAGAATTATTAACTAACACTAAAAATTCCTTTGCTTTATCAATATTATTGTACTCGGGATAATTAAAAATATTTGTGCTTCCTTCTATATAAACCTCATTATTTTCAGTATTCACTAAACTTTCATAAAGTACAGGAAGTATAGCATCGAATATTTCTTCATTTCCATGTAGATCTTTTTTTAGATTAATTAATAATTCTAAATTAATTTTTTCTACAGAAATATCTCTTAATCTTATATTTAAAATATTATTTATTTTGAATAATGAATTATTGTCAATTGGATTACTAACTCTAATAACATTATGCTTTATCAAACCACTATCCGTGATAATTGTAGATAAAATACTATTCTTATCTAGGCTAATTAACTGTATATATTTAACAAAACTTTTTTTAACCGATGGTGCCTTCACAATAGATGTTAAATTTGTAAGTTCTGAAAGAATTTGAGTTGCACCTTTTACAATTTTGTCAATTTCACTAAAAGCTAAATCTACTAAATAATTTTTTATGGCACTTTCTTCTTCTTGAGTTAAAGAGGATAATTTCATAAGTCTATCTACATACAGCCTATACCCCTTATCTGAAGGTTTTCTCCCTGAAGAGGTATGTAATTGTTCTAAATATCCCATTTCCTCTAAATCTGCCATTTCATTTCTTATAGTAGCTGAACTAATTCCTAAATCATACTTTTTAGCAATAGTTCTTGATCCTACAGGCTCTCCATAGATAATGTAGTCATTGATAATAGCCTGAAGTATATAAATTTTTCTATCATCAATCTTCATGTTATCACCTCTTTATTAGCACTCTCTATTATTGAGTGCTAATCACTACATTTTTAAAATATCATTTAAATTTTTAATTGTCAATACCCTTTATGATTTTTCTAGTAAAAATTCAGACATAATTATATTAGATACCTCTATTCCCCTTTCATTTAAAAATATTCTTTCCTCAGTTTCACATAACATATTTAAAGATTTATACTTGTCAATAACTTCTCCATAAATACTATGTATGTTTTGTGAAAATCTTTTCTTAAACTCTTCTTTTTTAATCCCACAAATTTTTCTAAGACCCAAAAACATGAATTCTTCTATATTTTCTTCTAATGTATTTTCATTTTTATATACTAGTGGGCTATTATATTTATTCATTCTCTCTATATAATCTTTTATATTTTCAGTATTTGAATATCTTACATTATCTATGTAAGAATGAGCAGCAACACCACAACCAATATAAGGATTTAAATTCCAATATACTAAATTATGTTTACATTCTTTATTTTCCTTAGAAAAATTAGAAATTTCATATTGGTTATAACCATATTTCCTCAAAGTTTTTAAAGTAGTAGAGTACATTTGCCGTTCAATATCTTCATTAGGTAAATTTAATTTTTTATTTTTATAAAGATTAAAAAACGGAGTTCCTTCTTCAATAATTAAACTATAGCAAGATAAGTGATCTGGATCTAATGATGCTACTTCTTCAAGAGTTTCCTCCCACATTTTAAGATTTTGATTTGGAAGTCCAAACATTAAATCTATATTAATATTATCAAAACCTAATTGTCTTGCCATTAAATAACTTTCTTTAAATTCTTCTACAGTATGAATTCTTCCTAAAGTTTTTAATAAATTATTCTGCCAAGCTTGAAGTCCTATACTTAATCTATTAACCCCCATGGTTTTTAGAAACTCTAGTTTTTCTTTTGTAAAAGTTCCTGGATTTCCTTCTACAGTAAATTCTACATCCTTATGAATATTTAGTTTATCTATACTTTCTTTTAGTATCTTAAAGCCTTCTAAAGATAAATAGGTGGGAGTTCCCCCACCTATAAATATTGTTTTTATAATATTGTCACTGCTTATGTTGTCAATTTCTTTAGATAAGGCTTTAGCATAATCAAGCATATATCCTTCATTGCCACTAAAAGAAGCAAAGTCACAATAAAAACATTTGTTTTTACAAAATGGAATATGAATATATAATGCTACCTTATTCATAATCTGATCCTCACTTTTTACTAATCTATTTTTAACACGGCCATAAATGCTTCTTGTGGTACTTCTACGCTACCAATTTGTCTCATTCTTTTCTTTCCTTGCTTTTGTTTTTCTAAAAGTTTTTTCTTTCTTGAAATGTCTCCACCATAGCATTTTGCAAGTACATCTTTTCTCATAGCTTTTACAGTTTCCCTTGCTATGATTTTTGAACCTACAGTAGCCTGTATAGGAATTTCAAATAATTGTCTAGGAATAATCTCTTTAAGCTTTTCAGCCATAGCTCTTCCTCTATAATAAGCTCTTTCCTGTGGTACTATCATTGATAAGGCGTCTACCACATCTCCATTTAACATTATATCTAACTTAACAAGTTTAGTTTCCTTATATCCTTTTAATTCATAGTCAAAAGAAGCATATCCTCTAGTCCTAGATTTTAATGCATCAAAGAAATCATAAACTATCTCATTTAAAGGCATATCATAATTTATAACTACCCTTGTTTCTTCAATATATTGCATATCAATGAATATACCTCTCTTATCTTGGCAGAGTTCCATTATTGCTCCAACATAATCTGAGGGTGCAATTATAGAAGTTTTAACCATAGGCTCTTCCATATAACTTATTTCTGATGGTTCTGGAAGATTAGTTGGATTTGTTATTTCTATAAGAGTTCCATCAGTTTTTACTACTTTATAAATAACAGAAGGTGCTGTAGTTATAATATCCAAGTTAAATTCTCTCTCTATTCGCTCTTGAATAATCTCCATATGTAGAAGCCCTAAGAAACCACATCTAAATCCAAATCCCAGTGCTATAGAAGTCTCTGGTTCAAATGATAATGCAGCATCATTTAGTTGCAATTTTTCTAGCGCCTCTTTTAAAGCTTCATATTTTGATCCATCTACAGGATAAATTCCACTAAAAACCATTGGTATTGCAGGTCTATAACCTTCAAGTGCTTCTTCTGCAGGTCTATTAGCTTCTGTAATTGTATCTCCTGCTCTAGCATCTCCAACATTTTTTATTGAAGCACTTAAATATCCAACTTCACCTGCTCTTAGTTCTGTAATCGGCATTGGTGCCGGTGTAAACACACCAACTTCAGTAACATCATAAACTTTATTAGTATTCATAAGTTTTATTTTCGTTCCTGGTTTAACAATACCATCCATAACTCTTATATATGTAACAACGCCTTTATAACTATCATAATATGAATCAAATATTAAGGCTTTTAATGGAGCTTCCTCGTCTCCATTTGGCGCTGGTACCTTTTTTACTACTGTCTCTAAAACATCTTCTATATTAAGTCCTGTCTTAGCAGAAATAAGCGGTGCATCATGAGCTTCTATTCCTATTACATCCTCTATTTCTTGTTTAATTTCATCTGGTCTTGCACTTGGAAGATCAATCTTGTTTATTACTGGTGCAATTTCAAGATTATGATCTAATGCTAAATAACAGTTTGCCAATGTTTGAGCTTGAATACCTTGGGTAGCATCTACTACTAACACTGCTCCCTCACAGGCAGCTAAACTTCTGGAAACTTCATAATTAAAGTCTACATGCCCCGGAGTATCAATTAGATTTAATATGTACTCTTGTCCATCTACTTCTCTTTTATATACAAGTCTTGCAGCTTGAGCTTTAATTGTAATTCCTCTTTCTTTTTCAAGTTCCATATTGTCTAGTATTTGCGATTCCATTTCTCTCTCTGTTAAAGTACCAGTTTTCTCTAAAAGTCTATCTGCTAAGGTAGATTTACCGTGATCTATATGTGCAACTATAGAAAAGTTTCTTATATTTTTTTGTCTATTACTTTGCATTAATTTTTACCCCCGTTTACGATAATGGCTATATTAAAGTTATATTTAATAAGTTTTGATTAACTTTTTTATAACATGAATACAATTACCACAATAAGACTAATGTAAATAATCGTAGATCCACTTTCTACTATAAAAGATTTTTAGTTCTTTACAATTTGTCATTACCTTTAAGTAAAATACATTCATAGTTATTTAATCAAAACTTCAAATTGTACCTTAGGTATCAACAAATAAATAACTAATCAATCTATATTTATCTTGTGTCATATTTCGTCCACATAATCGCTGCTAGCACCATTATAAGCATAACCTGCCAACATATCTGACACAAAATAAACCTTTCATCTTTAACTATTTATTTTACTTCAAACACCTTAATTTAATTATATATTTTATATCTTTGTACATAATTAGTCAGATTAAATTATATCATATAATTTAGGAACTTTGTCAATAAAAACCCTTTGTTTCTACTTGATTACGTTATTATTCTAAAACCTCTATGATCTAGACAAAGATATTATTTTTTCAACAGTATTGCTTATAATAAGCTCTGCTCCATTTTTAAAATTATAGAATATCTCAGTATTTAATACTATATGTTTTTTCCCTAAATCTAAAACTATTTTGGGCGGATTATCTTTTACATAAACTTTAAAAGAACTTTTTTCTTTAACAATATTTGATGAATTTATATTAACAGCTAAAACTCCTAATATTAAAATTGCTATAGCTAAGCATACTATCTTTCTATATTTTTTATCCATAAAAAGCACCTCCCCATGTCATAAGGATGTACTTTTTTTACTTTTTTTATACAAATAAGACATCTAAAAAATAATTAATTAAAGATTATGAGTATATTTTATTTGAAATTATTTTAGGCATATGAAAATAAATAACAAGTCAAAGATGTGACGACTATTTTGCGTCAGACAAGGAAGCAGGTTCATTTGATAGTAGAGCTATCAATGGGTTCTGCTGACGCAGTATGGCACAAAATAGTCTAGCATACTGACTTGTTTATTTTTTGAATATGCCTTAAACAAAAAGAAAACTCAAAGATAGTATATTATCTATGAGTTATGGTGATAAAGTATAACTAAGAATATAATCTAGAAACTATTAGGTATTTTTAAATATGATTACGATTATTTTAAAGCCTCTCCAATAATCTGTCCCAAATATTTCATGCTAGTTTTTGCTTCACTTAATGTGTTTGTGCTAGCACCTACCTCAACTAAAACCGCATTGTCACTTAAATCCTGACTATAATAAGTTATTCCTGTAGTATAAGTATCAAATATAGGTCTTCCTCTTAATAAGTCTGGAAATGACTTGCTTGCAATGTTAACTATGCTATTCATTTTTACTAATTGATTTTTATATCTAGGATTAGCAGTAGCGGGTACAAACATTATTTTTGCTACTGGTTCCCCATTTACATTTCCGGTGACGGACTCTTTTCTAGGACCAGAATCCCTATGCATGTCTATAATCAAATCGAAATCTTTATATTGATTTAAATATCTTTTTAAAGTTTCACGAGATTTATAATACGAATCATCATAAACAGTATCATGAAAAGTCTTGTCATGTATAACTGCAAACCCACGTTTTTCTAATTCCGCTGTCAATGCATCTCCTACTGCTACTATGTTGTTACTAGGGTCTTTCTTAGAAGCTTCTCCTGGTGAATAAGCTTCACAAGTATGAGTATGATAAATCAATATCCTCTTATTGGCATTTTTCATTTTATCTTCTTCACTAACATTTTTGATATCTTTTTTATTGATATCATTTTCCTTTAAGTTAAAAGAATCTATATTAAAATCTTCAATGAAAGCATCCTTGCTCTCATCTACTGTATTCTCGCTGAAATTTTTATTCTTATTTTTATTTAAAAAACCAAATTCATCTTTAATTATTTGTAGAATATTAAAAGCAGATATACCCTTGTCCTCTTCTCTTACTAAATTGTTTGAAGAAGCACCAAAGGAGGATATACTACTATTTATTACCTTAAAATAAAGGCTAGTCCTAAAACTACTTTGATGATTATAATTGTGTATTAAAAAATTCTTTTCAAATAAAATCACCAATAATATTATAATTAAAAATGTTATTCCAATCTTTGAATATTTAGTTAGGGAATTATTTTTATTATTTATTTTATACTTATTATTATATCTACCATAACTTTGCCTTTTGTAATTCATTTTACCCCTCCTGTATACCTAAGAATAAGATTTATAACAATTGAAAATTGATAATGGACAATTATAAATATTTTCATTTATAAAAATAAGTATTAAATCAACTAGATCTTAAATAAAAAAATATGTACTTAATTAAAAAATATTTAAAAATCTTTATTAGGTTTTAGAAATTATTTTAATTGTCCTCTTTCAATAATCAATTGTTTAAATCACATTATTTATTAATAAATATATTTGATATATATGAGGGGATTTTATTATTTATAACTAATTCAAGTATTTATTAATATCATCTAAGGTTAATGCTGGCTGAAGTGCTATATTTATCCCATTAGCAATTATTTTAGATATAGAATCAATTATCATATCTATATCTTTAGGAGTAACTACTAATGTTGCCATTTTTACTCCTAAAGTTTCTCTTATTAAATTTTGTTTTTCATTTCTATCTAAAGATTGTAAAAGCTTATAGAATTCTCCACCAGAAGCTGCTTCATCTGTTAAATCATCTATAACTAAATCTATAGTATCATTTGCCAGTGTAGCTGCATCTACAACTGTAGGTACTCCTATAGCAATAACTGGTACACCCAGTGTACTTTCGCTTAACTCCATTCTTTTATTCCCTATTCCAGCACCTGGTGATATTCCTGTATCACCAATTTGAATAGTTCTATTTACTCTTTGAGTTTTTCTAGAGGCTAATGCATCAATACATATGACTATATTAGGTTTAATCTTATCCACTATGCCTCTTACAATCTCACTTGTTTCTATACCAGTAATACCTAGTACTCCTGGAGCAACTGCACAAACTGGTCTAACACCTTCATCGATACTGTTAGGTACATACTCTTTTAAATGTCTTGTTACCATAAGCTTAGATACAACTTTAGGTCCTAGTGCATCGGGAGTAATATTCCAATTACCAAGTCCTACTACTAGTGCAGTCATACTCTCATCCAATTTAATTATTTTGCTTAATTCTTTTGCTAAGGTTTTACTTACATCATCTTTTGCCTCACCATCATAATGGACAAAATCTGCAAACTCTAAAGTGATATAATTTCCTTTAGGCTTACCTATTATTCTCTCACCTTCATCAGTTAATACTTTTACATGAGAAATCATTACCTGTTTATCAATATAATCAATTACTTCTACTCCATCTATATCGCTTTTATTCTTTTCCTTATAATATTCTCTAGCCTCTAATGCTAAATCCGTTCTTATGTTATTCATATTCTCTCTCCTTTTTACTTTTAATTAAAAATCAAAGATAACTTTTAATCTAAATATTAAAACAATAAAGTGCTTTAGAAAAAAATTAGTTTGCTTCTAAAATATATTTTTTCCAAATAAACTATTACTATTCTTTTGGAAAAATTTTAACTAACTATGTATTTTTACTTTCATTACTGTTATAATACATAAAGGGAAGTTATTACAAAAATTATTAAAGTTATTAGATTTTAATCTTAAAAGGTAAATTCTACTTGAAGTGATTTTGAAATAATGATATAATAGCATTTGTTAAATATAGGACTCATACGCAGACTTCCCCAAAGCTGCTGAGACGTGATAAAAATACAAGGGGGTGAAACACACATGGCAAACATTAAGTCAGCACAAAAAAGAATTAAAGTTACAAAAACTAAAACTCTTAAAAATACAATGATAAAATCTGCACTTAAAACTAAAATAAAGAAGTTTGAAGTTGCAGTTGCTAACAAAAATGTAGAAGAAGCTAAGGCTAACTACAACGTAGTTGTTAAAGCTTTAGATATGGCTGCTTCAAAAGGAATAATACATAAAAATAAAGCAGCTAGAAAGAAATCTAGACTAGCTACAAAGTTAACTAGCTTATCAGCTTAATAAATAAACCGTGATAAAATCACGGTTTTTTTATTTTAATAAAACTAAAGATATTCATTTATAACTTATTGTTATAGAGATACAATGTGAGAGCTTAAAATATACTCTGTAAAATAAATTTTCTATAAAAATAACTTAACCTCTTAAAATCAGTATTAAGAATAAAGAATCGGGGATGAAATTCACACTTAGTGAATTTCTAAAATAAAATTTCTTCTAAAAAAACTCCGAAGGCTTTTATGTCGGAGTTTTAACCATAATTTGTATCTTTCATTCTTAATTTTTAATTCATAAATAAGAATTTTTGTTATGAAAATTAAAATCATGTATAAATTATATTTTAATTAAGAAACCCTATAATACATATCCTATATCATTGAATTTAACATAAAAAGTTCTAAATGTATTTTATTATCACTAGTTGAACTCTTAATTAACTTTTCTGTTTCAACACAAAGTTTCAAATTTCTTTTTAAGGCCTGCACAGAAAACTTTTTACTTTGTTTAACCATCTTTTCTGCAATGTAGGGATGTAGCCTATGTTGTTTTGAAAGTTCATCTACTTTTATGCCACTATCACTGCCTAACCTTAATGCTAACAGTAATTTAAACTGTCTTTGTATCATATGTAAAATAACAGGAATTTTTTCCCCTTTATATATTAATTCATTGACTATGTCCATAGATTTTTTAATATTTTTTTGAGATAAACAATCTACAAGATTAAAGATATCATTTTCATTTTTAGGTGGCATTAAAGCTAATATGTCCTCTTTAGTTATTTTTCTATCTTCAGTATAACAACATAATTTTTCTACTTCATTGGTTATTATATTCATATTATTTTCCACAAGACTACAAAAAAAACTTAATTCAGATCTATCTATCTTCTTACCCCTATCTTCAAAAATAGTTTTAATTTTATAGTATAAATTATCCCCTTTTAATTTATCAATTTTTACTACTGTAGCCTTTTTTTCTAACTTTTTAACTTTATTACTTACCTTTTCTCTATCACTTTCAAAAACATAATACATGATTAAAGTTGAATAATTAGGAAGATTTTCTAGGTATTTTGATAAATTATTGAAATCTACTTTTTTCCCATCAGATGAGTTTTTATAACTGTCCTCTAAAAATATAGATCTATAAATTTCTATAACTTTTTTTTCACTCATAAAAGGCATAGTTTCACAACAATTAATTATAGTATCATTATCTACTTTTTGACCATCTAATCTCATAAAATTTAAATCTCTAAAATTTTCATCTATACTTTTAGATACTATAGTGCTTATAGATGTCTTTATTAAATTTTCATCACTTCCACAAAAAATATAGCAGTTGTCAATTTTACCTTTTTTAATCTTTTCTTCAAATTCTACTAAACTAAGCAAAGTTTACTCTCTCCTTTTTAACAATAACTTATACAATTTTAAGATTACAATTAATTGTCATTATCAGTAAAATTTATAAGGTTAGTATGACATAAAATAAGCTAATATACTAACTAATTTTTATAAAAATACTTAAACTATTTATAGTAAATTATTAACTGTATAAGTTTTTAATAATGGTATTCAAATATGTTATCTTTGATAATCTTATACCTTTTATATACCATACCATTAAAACCATATTCATCCTCTTCAATAAATTTTATTTTACCATAACTGCCTTGAATTTGTTTGTTTTTATTAGTTGTAAATAATATTTTATTGTTTTTAGAGTAAATTATTAAATCTAAATCTCCTCTATTAGGAGTTGCAATTATTTTATAATCATTTTTCAAATTAATAATAGTTTCATTATTAATTTCATCATATATATCATCTACACTAATGGAAGATTTAATTTTTGATAACTTCACTATTTTATTGCTAAGTAAAACGCTTTTATTTTTATATTTAACATTTATTATATTGTTATTTTTTTCTTTTATATAACTAATTTCAGGATAAAAAGAATAATTACTAACAAGAGTTATTAAAAAGAATATTATAGGAACGTATAATGAGTTTTTATACCCTTTCTTATATAACATATAGGAATAATATAGTGTAATTACAACTAGAGCTTGTATATAAGTAATTTTTGCAACATCCAACATATTCTTTAGAAATAGTCCTTCAGCTGTATTTATTATAAATAACAATGAAGTTAATACATAATTAATGAATTTAAATACGAAATTAATGTTTAATAGCAATAAAGATACGTTTCCCAATATAATAAGTATACTATAGAAAGGTATTAATATTAAGTTGCTAATAATACCATTAAAACCTATAGTATTCGTATTTAAAGCTAAATAAGGTAACGTAAATGCAAGTGCTGATAAGGTCATAGATATTGAGTTTCTGATGACATTTGGTAAAATTCTTAATTTATCTCTTATGTATACATAGGTAGTTGTTATTCCTATCACTGATAAAAAAGACAACATAAACCCCATATCTAAAATATAATATGGCCTTATTAATAAAAGTATTATTGCTGCAAAAGATATACTAGATAAAGTATCATAATTTCTTTTTATTATTCTAGACATTACCAAAATAGAAATCATGATAAAAGCTCTCACTGTTGAAGCATTCATTCCCGTTATTATTACATAAATAAACGTTATTATAAGTGCTATTTTATAACCAAAAATTTTCTGAAGTACTCCATATATAGCTGCAATATGAAATCCAGAAACGCTAATAATATGAGATATACCTAATATACTCATATTATTTTTTTTACTATAAGAAAGATAATCCTTATCTCCTAAACAAAGTGCCATTATTAAAGAAGAATTCTCTTCTCCTTGATAAATCAACAGTTTTTTAAATATTCTCCTTTTATATTCCTCTATTTTAGATATAATATCTTTCTTAATTTTAAAAGATTGAACACTATAAGTTCCTATTATACCTTTATCATATATAGGCTTTTTCATATAAGTTCCTTTACATACTAATATATCCCCCTTATTAACACCTTTTAAATTCCCTTTTACAAATATTTTTCTATTATGTATACTAGCTATAGTTTCATAATTGTTTACTACAGTAACTCTTAAAGTTTCATTCTGTCCTAAAGTAAAATTAAAATATATAAAATAACTAACTATACCAGTTATTAAGAAACTGCATATTAAAATAAAATATCTTCTATTTACAGTTTTATAGATAATTATTAAAAATAATCCAATTAATATAAAAGATAAATATATTGAATTTAATAATAAATAACATATGAAAGCACCTAAAAATAAAGCAACGCTATAATAAACTAATGGTCTATCCATAATCTCCCTCTTCGATAAATTATTTATTTCAAGCTTTGACCAATATATAATAGCTTATACACTTTTAAGTTCATAATGAATATTTCATAATTAAATAACTACTTAAAAAGTCACTGATATTTAATATTATGCAAGTTACACTAAAGTTATAAAGAGTTTTAAAAACATAATATTATGCAAAATAGATTTACATATTAACTAATTATTTTTTTAAATGTTCATAATTATAAATTGAACCATTTGAAAAAAGTTTTATATTTTAATATTCATATTAAAATTAAAAGGAATACTAATAAATTATATTAGTATTCCTTAATATATTTAGAAATTTTTAACTTTAAATAATTCTACTAATTTTTTCATACTATTGGTCATATTAGAAAGTTCTCCAGCTAAAGCTGATACTTCTTGAGTAGATGCACTTACCTCTTCTGAAGTTGCGGCAATTTCCTCAGATGAAGCTGATACTTCTTCCGCTACTGATGAAGTTGCTTCTACCTTCTCTATTATGTCATTTTTCTTATTATTTATATCAGTTGCTATCTTAGTTGCTTCCTCAATTTTAGGATTTATATCATTTACAGCCTTTGTTATTTCTCCAAAGGATTCTATTGCTGTTGTTATGCTATTTTTTTGAGTCAATAATTGATTATTTACCATATCAGTGGTTTCAACCATTTTTTCTGTATCTTGAGATATAGTACTTATTAGCTTAACTATATTTTCTGTTGAGTGTTTGCTTTGCTCCGCTAGTTTTCTTATTTCATCTGCTACTACTGAGAAGCCTCTACCTGCTTCTCCTGCTCTAGCTGCTTCTATGGCTGCATTAAGTGCTAATAAGTTTGTTTGATCTGATATTCCCTTTATTAAGGTAGTTATTTCGTTTATTTTATTTATATTTCCTTCTACATTTTGTATTTTTTCTACTAATTCGCTAAATGAATCTGTTACAGTATCTACTGAATTTATAACACTACTCATATCTTTATTACTATCATTAGCTTTTATGTGAATTTCTGAAGTTCCATTTTCAATAACCTTTACAGATTCTAATACATTGTCAAGTTGAATATTAAAATCATTTAATATTGAAACTATATATACTAAATCCCCTGATTGAGTTTCCATTCCTTTAGCTACATCCTGTACTGAAGTTGCAACATTATCAATAGAACTGGACATCTCTACTGATAAACTTGATAAACTTTCTGTATTTTCATCAATTGTAAAAGCATTATTTTGTACAGTACTTATAGCCTCACTCATAGATATCTGCATTCTCTCAATAGCTTCTCCTATATGAGTGAATTCATCACCACTATTTAATAATTTTTTTGATACTTCTTCTGTAAAATCTCCTGATGCTAATACTTCTAGATGTCTTACAGTAGTTGATATAGACTTTTTAATTGATTTTGTTAATAATAGCACAAACATTAAACTTATTAGTATTGCTACTATTGAAATTATTGCTATCATGTTTTCAGCTTTATATGTACCTGCCAATACTTCCTCAGCATCAATAAATATGCCTACTGACCAACCTGTAGTTGTAATAGGAGCATAAGCTATATACTGTTCTTTTCCACCATTAGTACATGACTCAGCATTTTTTTGTCCACCAATCATTCTTCCACAAATTTCAGCCATTCCTTTTAGCTCTTCATTCTCTTTTGACATCTCTATTAAATTATCTCTTCTTTTTACTACTTCCGGATTATAATGTGCAGTAATCGTTCCACTTTTATCAAGCATGAAAGATTTTCCTGTCTCACCGAAGGTGACTTTAGATATCATCTCATTAATTTTCTTTAAATCTCTCGCTGCAATTAAAACTCCTTTAACACGTCCATTCGTTTCTTTAATAGGTACAGAATAAACTATTATTATGTCTCCACCTATTTTATCTTCAAAAGGTTCACTTACTGCAACTGCACCAGATAAAGATTTTTTAAAATATTCATCATTAGAAATATCTAGACTGGCCCCATCAGTAAAATGAGCTTTCCCATTTGGTTCAACAAATGCCATTCTAAGGTGGCCTTTTCTTTCTGTTTCAGGTTTAATAAGGTTCACTTTTTCTTTTATAGGTACATTGGTATCTCTTAACTCTTCCCAAATTGATATTGATTCTAAAGAGTCTATAGTTCCTTTTATGTAGTTATCTATAGAATTAGCAGCATTCGTTGCAACTTCTGGTAAAGTTAAATTTAGAATATTAAGTGCAGATTCTTGCGATAATTTTACTGATAGTGTTCCTAATACACCACTAACCAAAAAAATTAATATTCCAAAATAAAAAGCAAGCTTTGTACCTATACTCTTAAATTTTAGTTTAATTCTTATTTTTTTCTTCATTAACATATCCTCCCATAGCTTTAAATAGCAAACTACCGATATAAATTATGTTCGTCTATAAACTGTTATACTTTATACCTTTTTGGTAACCTTTGCAGCTTTATAGAAAGTTTTTAAGAAAAGATATATTAAAATAATATTAAAGCTATTTTTTTCTAATTAAGATTAAAATTAATTTATTTCATTTATATATTTCAAAAATTTTTTCCAAAATATTGAATCTATATTATTAACTATATTTATAATCATTTTAATAAATTTTATTATATTTTTATATGTAAAAAGGTAATGTATAAATACATTACCTTTAGCTTTTATCATCCTGTTCTTTCTTTTTTATAGTGCTTTGTTTAAACAATTGATTTGTATACACTGTAGTACCAGTAACTAAAACTCCTTGTATAATTGATTCCATGTTAAATCCTAAAAGACCTATGGAACTTCCTATACCTACGATTAAAAGTATCCAAGGAATGCTCCAATCTTGAATTTTAGAGGTATTTTTAAGCATCATTCCTATTATATAAAGTACTGGTATTAATATAAGTGCTTTCTCTGTAATAAAGCTCATTATATCCATAATTACCTCCATTCATAATCAATATATAAATTTAAAAATAATATAAAATTTATATTAATCACTTTATACTATAAATTAGAATATCATTTTAATTTATAACTTAATAAATTATATGCTGAAATTTTATGAATAGAGATATTTTATAAAGTTTTATTTAATTTTTTAAATATGTCTACAGTACTTATTATTCCTACTATCTGACAATAGCTTTATTTTATGATAAAAAATTCAATAATAATTAAAGACCACACACTAGTTTAAGTGTGTGGCTTGAAATAATGGAATTTTAATATTATATATTTAATTCAATTTACTTCTTCAAATTAAGCAATGCTAAATACATCAACATATTTTATTGCATTTTTATAGAGTATAATTTGTGTTCCATTTGATCTTTCACAAACAAAATTATCAGTAGTACCAGTTGTTAACCACGTATACATGTCATTGTAATTTGTAATAGTTGTATTATTTAACCATATACTTGTTCCATCTAAAAAAAGAATACTTAAACTTAATTCCATAATTTTTTCTTCCCCCTATTTTTACATATTTTAGAAAAATTATATATCTAAATCGAATTACACTTATATTATATGATGAAATTATCATTTAAGTTCCACTATAAAAATACATTCGATGTTATTGTAAATTTTAAACTAATGAATTAGCTAACGGAATAAATTCGTTAGTTAATTCATAGTAATTCTATGCATAAAAAAAGAGCCAATATTAACTATTAATTTATTTTAATCTCATATGATATGGTGTATAAAGAAAAAGAAGATATATTTATGAAAAAATTTTCAAACAGGCTATCTATTTCATTACTAACTTTAACTTTATTTTTTAGTATAGGGCTTACTATCATAGCTAGTGCTAAGTCAACATGTGATTCAATCCACGTATCCATACTGTAAAAACTGATGATTGCACACTAATATCATATTGTAGCAATTGTGGTTGTTGGGATGATTGGGTAGCTCCTGGTTGTAACAACTAACTACTCTAGGAAAAGGCATCTAAAGTATATGATGTCTTTCCTATTATAATTAATCAGATTTTATAAAAAAATTATAAAATTGATTCTAAAATAAGTAGCAGAATTTAAGGTATAGTACTGTAAAATTTCTGCCGTCAATCTGTCGTCAATTTTAAAAAATAAAAAAAAGCTAAGTAATCAGAAAAAAATTACTTAACTCTTTCTTTTATAAAATCAGATTTACTTTAATCTAAGCTATTCCTAATACATATGTATCAGCTACATATCCTTCTTGACCACTTTTAGTTCTTATTCTATCCCATTTATGTCCATTAATTTTTTTCTTTCCAAATTCCAAAATAGTTACTCTTTGCCTGTTCTTAAGAGTTGCTATCACTCTAGATGAAGTACCTGGAGCTGTTCTAAGCCTTACTCCTGTTCCATTTATCATACCATCATACCTTTTTATTACTACCATATTTAAATTGATATCTTTAGGCATATTATTATTTTCTAAAGTATCAGCTTTTACTGGTAAAGCTGAACTTACGTTAAGTATAGTTACCAACCCAATAGTACTTAGTAAAATTCTTTTTTTCATATAAGCCCCTCCATACAATAGATTATTTCTTTAATAATATACATTCGCTACATTATGTAAAATCCTTTCATTTGTATATTAATTATGAAATTTTGTAATGTAAATCCACATAAATTTACAAAATCTATTTATAATTCTGATTCATAGCTATTATCACTCATATTTTTGCATGGTTTTAAATCTTAAAATTCACTTAAATCCTAGCAATTATTGCAAATTTTATTTTATCATGCTTATTGTAGTAAAACATGTATTAAACTCCAGCATCATCAATCACCCATGGTGAATTACTGTTTTCTCTAATAATCCAATACCACTCCTCATATGTTCCACTATCTCGTGCTGTAATTGTGCCTTCTTTATACTTTACATCATATTTTACCTTATAAACCTTTAAATTTTCTTTAGAAATTCTTTTTCCTTGTCCTTGTCCGTTTTTCAAATAGCCTTCTTTAAATTTAGTATCCATTTCTTCATCAATACTTATAATATTGATATACTCAATCTTATCAAAATTGATTTTACCTTGATTTCTTTTTTCATTTTCTGATAAAGTTTTCAAATGTTCATCAACATTTTTTTCATTCATAGAATTGAAATAGTTCTCTACTACACTCTGCGGATTTTCTATTTGTGATGTATCTTGTTTAGAACATGCGGTAACTGAAAAAATAATTGTAATTAAAATAATTAAAACTACATTTTTATTCTTATTCATATCCCCTCTAATTTACCAAATAAAATCACATATTTGAGATTTTAAAATTTGAATTCACTTTTTATTATACAAATTTTCCCTATTCTATATTATACAATATATTTAAATATCTTTTTAGTTTATATTTAATTCAAAATAATCTAAATAAAAAAGCACCTAGTTATCTAGATGCTTTTCTAAAATTTACTCTTTGTTTAATAGCTGTAACCACATTTGTAATCCCTCTGTAGTTAACGCCTTCCTCCGTTAATTGTATATTAAACTGATTGACAATTTATTGCTTCAAACTATCTAATTTAATAATATAAAAATGATACACTATTTTTATTTTTTCTATCCAATCAGTATTATTTCATTTGCTAAATTATATCCATCTTCTATAATTTTAATACTAATCCATATATATTTAAATGAATTATGTTTTAATCTGATTTAAAAGTTCCCTTTTCGATACTATTAGAAAAGAAACAAATTGAAATAACTTTAAAAAATTGTATAGAAATAATTAGATCACAAAGAAAATAACATAGGAATTAATCTTAGGTTTTAATTAGCCTTATTATTAACCCTATAATTAATCCTTTAGCGTAGGACTAATAAAATGTCTTCAAAGCCTTTAGACAATTATTGTTCTATTAAAATTATTGCTATCGATAATATATACTATATTACCTTTTGTAATCCTTCTAAGCTGTAGCTTATTATTTCTATATCTTATATTCTACTTTTTCTCTCTTTCTTTTTCTTATTGATTTTTTATCCATTATAAGAATAATAAGAAATGTACCATATGCCTTTTTCACCTCATCGCTATAAAGCTTAGTTATTATTTGATATTATAGCAAATATCTGATGGTCTTCCCATTCTCTATTAATCTTTACACCTTTTTGTTCTATACCTTCTCTATGAAAACCTGCCTTTTCTAATACTCGCATTGAACCTATATTGCTTAACATTACACCTGCATAAACACGATGTAGTTTTAATTCATTAAACGCAAATTTTACTGCTAAAGAGACTGCTTCTGTAGTATGTCCTCTACCATTATATTGTTTGTCCAATGAATAACCAATTAAACATCTCTGAAGTGAACTTCGAAATATATGATACAGGGATACATCACCAATCAATTTTCCGTTATCTTTTAAATATATACCAAAAGAATATGCTTTATCTTCTTTTCTTTGCTTCATAGAATTGGTAATATATTTACGTTTTGCATCAAGTGTGTAAAAGCCATCGTCAAAAGTCGGCGAATATTTCTGAAATAACTCACCATTTCTTAAATGCAAATCCAGTAAAGATTCTGCATCTCCATTTTCAAAAAAGCGAATAAAAATTTTGTTACCCATAAGAACCATATTAATTTTACCTCCCATACATAAATCAATATAAATTTTTTGTTGCCCAATAATTAACTTCCATGACTTCAACTTTTAAAGAAAAGGATAAATAAAAAACTACATTCTTAAATGCTCAAAAAATTATGATTTTAATGTCGACATTTATATTAGCCCCATTATGTGATCTAAATACGTCCTATGTTAAGGTTAAACGAAAAGGTTAAGAAGGGTTAAAATGATGAATTTAACATTTAAATACATCCTATGTTAAGGTTAAACGACTTCCAGTACCTTTAGCAAGTGACTTATTAGAATTTAAATACATCCTATGTTAAGGTTAAACGATGAATCAGCAAGAAGAACTATACACTTGAGTTTGTATTTAAATACATCCTATGTTAAGGTTAAACTACAAAGTATCATGGGAATTTCGAAGGTGGACTTGCATTTAAATACATCCTATGTTAAGGTTAAACCACTGTAATCAAGCCATTATTCATTTTGATTATATTCGGTAACACATTGAAAATAAAGGCTTTATTAAAATTTTTACCAACTATTTTTTATTTTCATAAAACTTAAGAAAAAACACTTCACAAACCTTTGATTTTCAATTAATTATGAGGTATTTTATATTTAAGGCGGTTGGGAAATTTAATCTTTATTTTATTTATTCTACGGCTATTTAATTTTTCCTTTTATAAAACAAGTCACCCCATAGGGTAAGCTTATTCTTTCTCCATAGTTTAAAACACCTAATGTGTACTGCAAAACAAAAACTATTTGCTCTTTATTTGGTCCTTAAACTTTACAATAGACCTCAATCTCATTTCCCTCACTATCTTTAAATTCTAAAACCCAGTTATTATTGATTTTGGTCAAAGGAAAATTTATTTCAGCATTGAGTTCTAATAATTTTTCAGTTAATTTATTTATATTATTCACCTCGAAGCTTGGTAAACAATTATCTCCCCAAGTAACTTCTTCACTTACTTTTCTATTATTAAATAGACAAAACTTAAATCCCTTTATGTCAAAAATACTAAAAACTTCATCTTTTATATCTACTTGCTTTTCAAAGAATTTTTCATAAAAATTAATAGCTCTTTCCATGTTTTTAACACAAATATATAGAGAATTTAATTTTATTTCGAAGTTCATTTTAGCACCTCTCTTATAACATATATAGATTATTATATAGTTTGTTATAAGACATCAGTATGTCATATTAGCTATATTTTAAAAGTAAAATAAAAAAGCCTTGCAAGACTTTTATCTAAAATCTCACAAAGCTAGTATTATCAACTGGCGGGAATATGTGGGAATCGAACCCACCCGTCGTGGTCTTAGCACGGCAACACGGTTTTGAAGACCGGCAGGCACACCAGCACCTATCTACTCCCTTGTATTATCTTTTAAATTTGGACACATATGAAATTGTAACACATATATTTTCACATTTCAACAATTTTCTGATTTTAATATAGTATTTTCTATTATAATTTTAAATAGACTATATTTAAAATTAATATAGTAACCTATCGTTCTCTACTCGTTTTGTAAACTTTATACTATCTAAATGCTCAAGTATAGCTACAGCATATTTTCTGTTTGTTTCTAAAAGTTCTCTTGAAGTGGAAGCATTTATTGATCCATTCTTTTCTATATATTCCTTAATCATAATCTTAGCATTCTCATAATTATCCTTTGTCAATATACATTCTTCATTAAGCTTTACTAAAATCTCTTGATCTAATAATGATTCATATACCATTTTAAACGCACTTTTATCTTTTTCTTCATTAGCTAAATCATTATATTTAGGACAATTATATTTAGACTTTTCATATTCTGAAATAATATGTTCTCTCATTCTCTCATGTTCTTTATTATACTTAATATGAAAATCATATAAGGAAATAAACTTTGAACTTACTTTTATTATTTTTCTTTCTTCTAAAAGTTGTAATATTTCATCGTAGTTCTTTTGTTTTAATGATCTTCCAAATACCTTATTTTTTATCTCTTCTTTAGACATTCCAAATTTTAATGGATTTTCCTTATGATATTCTATCAATAACCTTTCAATTTCAATTATTTTGTCTTTTAAGAACTCTTTATGAATATATATATTACTTTCTGAAGAAATTAATTTTATTACTAATCCTTCTTTTATAAGAGCTTCTAGTTTTTCATCTATATTTTCTAAATTTTTACCTAAACCTTTAATAATAGCTATCATATCAGGATACTGCTCACTTAAATTATAGACAGCATTTTCTAATATGCTTTCTGTTCTCCCACTTTCCTTCAGTTTTAATTGCTCAAGATATTTTTTATCAAATCTCTTAGCTTTTTTAGCCACTGGCTCAATAATGCTACCACCTGCAATAGTATACATAGGAGAATAATTTCTTATAACATATCTATCATTTCGTTGTGCTGTTATGGGTTTTTCCAATCTTAGCTGTACATAAGCATTTTCACCTGGTTCAATTTCTTCTTTATCTAATATTACAACCCTACATAATACTTCTTCAGTACCGTGATATAATCGTACCCTTTGTCTATTTACTAAAGTTCTATCAGTACTTTTTAAATAATAAAGATTACAATCTATGGTATTAGAAGGCTCCATTATATTTTCTCTTGCAATTACATCTCCTCTTTGAACTTCATTTAATTTGATATTAGCTAAGTTAAGGGCACATCTTTGTCCTGCTTCTCCAAACTCACAGTTTTCACCATGAATTTTAATACCTCTAACTTTAGTAGTTATTTTTGATGGGTATACTTCTATTGTATCTCCTACATTTACTCTACCACTAATTATAGTACCAGTAACAACAGTTCCAAATCCTTTAATAGTAAAGGCTCTATCGATCGGTAACCTAAAGTGTCCTTCTGTATCTTTAGCTTCCACCTCATCTGTCATAATTTCTATATCTTTTGTAAGTTCCTCAAAACCCATCTTAGTTTTTGAAGATACTGCATGTATTGGAGCATCTTCAAGAAAAGTTCCACTAAACTCCTCTTTGATGTCTAACTTAATCATATCAATCCATTCTTCGTCTACTAGATCTGCTTTAGTAAGTACTATTATTCCTCTTTTTACATTTAATAATTGAAGTATTTCAAAATGTTCTCTAGTTTGAGGCATTATCCCTTCATCAGCAGCAATAACTAGTAAAACTACATCTATACTACTTATACCTGCTAGCATGTTTTTTACAAACTTTTCATGACCAGGCACATCAATTATTCCAGCTCTTTTTCCTGAAGGTAAATCAAAATATGTAAAACCTAAATTTATTGAAATTCCTCTATCTTTTTCTTCTTTTAGAGTATCTGTTTCTCTTCCTGTTAAAGCTTTAATTAAGGTAGTTTTACCATGATCAATATGACCAGCTGTGCCTATAATAATATGCTTCATAAAACATTCATCCTTTCAATTAGATAATTTCATATACATATGTATTATCTAAAAAGTTAATGCAAAACTCAATTAATATACAGTTTACAATGCATAGCTTGATAAAAATTTAAGCCTAATTCTTTAAAGATATTTTCTTATTTAAAACCCATATTAAAAAATGCTTTTATAATTATATCAAAATCTTTTTCAAATATAGTTCTTACATCCAAAATAAGTTCATCATTGAATATTCTTGTTATTATTGGTGTTTCATTATATCTAAGTTTTTGTTCCATCTCATTAGCTGAAAAGACTTTGCTTTTAACCCTTATAACATAAGTTTCTATCTTTTCTGTAGGCATAGAACCTCCACCTACCATAGAAGCATCTAAAGTTACAGTAAAATCAAAATCCTCAGTATTACTAGAAAGCTTTTTCTTAAGTTTTATAGCCTTTTTCTTCATATCTTCTTTTGAAGCCAAAATCATATTTAGACTTGGAATATTTTCTATAGCTGATTTTTCATCTAAGTAGTACTTAAGAGTACCTTCTAATGCCGCTAAGGTCATTTTATCAATTCTTAATGCACGGGTTAATTGATTTTTTTTCATAAGATTCACATATTTTTTCTTTCCTACTATAATTCCAGCTTGAGGACCACCTAACATCTTGTCTCCACTAAAAGTTATTATATCTACACCTTTTTTTATACTTTCTTGTACTGTAGGTTCATGAGTAAATCCATATTTAGAAAAATCTATTAAAACTCCACTTCCTATATCTTCCACTACTGGAATATTCATATCATTGCCTAACTTTACTAAGCTTTCAAGGTCAACTTCCTCTGTAAATCCATAAATTTTAAAATTAGAAGTATGGACTTTTAACAATAATCCTGTATTTTCATTTATATTATCTTCATAGTCATATAAATGGGTTCTATTTGTAGTACCCACTTCTACAAGTTTAGCTCCACTAAATTTCATAACCTCAGGCACTCTAAAAGAGCCTCCTATTTCTACAAGTTGTCCTCTTGATACTATAGCTTCTTTATCTTTACATAATGTATCCAAAACAAGCATTATTGCTGCAGCATTATTGTTTACCACCATAGCAGCTTCTGCCCCTGTAATTTTAGTTATAAGTTCTTCTATATGACTATATCTTGAACCTCTTTTTCCACTATTTATGTCATACTCTAAATTATTGTAACTACCTGCTACCTCGATAGCATTTTTTATTGCACCATCACTTAAAAGTGAACGGCCTAAATTAGTATGTATAACTGTACCTGTAGCATTTATAACCTTTTTTAAATTAGGCTTTTTCTTGTCATTTAACAGTTTAAAAGCATAATTTAAAATCTCTTCTCTTTCAAAACTATGAATTTTCTCTTCTAATACATATCTTCTATATAAATCTATTGATTCTCTTAGAGAATCAACAACAATTGTTCTTCCTGTAACATTCAGTTCTTTTAATACTAAATCTTCTTTTAAAAGTTCGTCTATTTTAGGCAATTGCCTCAATAACTCTTTATCCATATTATTTCTCCTATACCATAACAAATTTATTCTACAATAATATGCTTCTCCTGTAGACTAATTACTTCTCCTATTATGGCAGATTTTAATTCCAACTTGTCTAATTTCTCCATAATTCTTATACTTTCTTCTTTAGTAGTAGAAATTAATAGTCCCCCTGAAGTCTGTGGGTCAAATAATAAATCTTCCATCCATAATTCAACATTTTTCAATTCATATTTACCATCTAAATAATTTTTATTATTATAGCTACCTGCTGGAACTAATCCCATCATTGCATATTCTTTAATACCTTCAATTATAGGTAATTTATCTTTATATAATCTAAAAGTCACATTAGATGCACTTGCCATTTCATAACCATGTCCCATTATGCTAAATCCAGTTACATCTGTGCAAGCACTAACATAATGCTCTGTTATGATTTCACCTGCATATCTATTTAAGGTACTCATAACATTAACACCTTCATTATAAGCTTCCTTTGAAGCCATATCTGCTTTTATTGCAGTAGTTAATATTCCTGTTCCTAAAGGCTTAGTTAGTATTAATACCTCACCTTCCTTAGATCCATAATTTTTAAGAACCTTATCTGGATGCACTATTCCCATTACCGAAAGTCCATACTTAGGTTCATCATCAGAAACAGTATGACCTCCTATCACCACAGCTCCGGCCTCTATAACCTTATCTGCTCCACCTTTTAATATCTCACCTAGAATCTCTATATTAAGGCAATTTGGAAAACAAACTATATTCAGCGCAACAGTAGGCTTTCCCCCCATAGCATAAACATCACTTAGTGAATTAGCCGCAGCTATTTGTCCAAAAGTATAAGGATCATCCACTACTGGAGTGAAAAAGTCTAAGGTTTGAATAGTTGCCAAATCATCACTTAATTTATAAACTGCGGCATCATCTGATGTTTCTATGCCAACAATTAAATTATCACTATGCATTTTAGGCAACTTGTTTAATATTTTTGAAAGGGTCTCCGGCCCTATTTTAGCTGCTCATCCTGATGTTTTTGAAAGTTCTGTCAATCTCTTTTCCATGCTAAACCCTCCTGTCTATAAAACTCTAATAATCTACTAAGATTATTTTTTAAAATTTTAATAAGATTTCAACGTAATCATTTTATAATAATCCCTATCTAATGTCCACCTTATCTCTAAATTTATCAATAGTCTTCTCACCTATTCCATCTACATTTCCCAATTCTTCTATAGATTTGAATCCATTATTAGCATTTCTATATTCAATAATTGCTTTAGCTTTTGAAGGTCCTATACCTGATAATTGGGTTAATTCTTCAGCAGTAGCCTTATTTATATTAATTTTTGAAGAACTGTTAGAAGAATTACCTATATTATTTGAATTAACTATATTAGATTCTTCCTCTTTATCCTCTTTTCCATATATAACTATACAATCCTCGTCATTTAATGTTTTTGAGAAATGTACCCTATTAGTATCTGCTTCTTCTGTTAATCCTCCTGCCATAGTTATTAAATCTCTTATTCTACTTCCTTTTTTTAAGGTATATTCCTTTGGATATTTTATTTTACCTTTAATATCTACTACTATAACTTCCTCATCAAATGTTGAGTTCCTCTTTTCTTCACTATTTATATCCTTAGTTTCTACAAATATATCCTCATAAGCCTCCTTGCTATTATTTCTAGTTATTAAATATCCGCTAATAAGAAATACTATAGCTAATACTAATATGCAAATAGAACCAATAATTTTTTCTTTATCTTTCATGAAATACTCTCCTTTCTATTTTGAGTATTTCCATTTTCTATAAATATCTATCGATATTTTTTAATTTTTTTGATATAATGGTAGCTATCATATTAAAATTACTAGGAGGAAAATATGAAAAAAGCAATTGCAAGTTTATTATTAGTAAGTACTCTTTCATTTTGTAATTTCAAATACATATTTGCAGCACCATCAGCTCCTGATCCTAGCGCTGCAGGAATGGTAGTAATTGATGCAACTACCGGTGAGGTTCTATTTGAAAAGAACAAGGACGTTAAATATCCTCCTGCATCACCAACAAAGCTGATGACTGCACTATTAACTTTAGAAAATTGCAATCTAGATGAAAAAGTTACAGTAGGAGCTACACCTCCAACTATAGAAGGCTCTAGAATATACATAGATCAAGGAGAAGTACTTACAGTTAGACAATTATTATATTCTTTAATTATGGTTTCCGCTAATGATTCTGCACAAGCTTTAGCAGAACATATAGGTGGAACTCAGGAAAATTTTGCAAAAATGATGAATGAAAGAGCAAAGAAATTAGGTTGTAAAAATACTAATTTTACAAATCCACATGGATTATATGAACCAGATCATAGAACTACTGCTTATGATTTAGCGTTAGTAGAAAAAGAACTTTTAAAGAATCCTGAGTATATTAAGATTTCAAAGACAAAGACTTTATTTTTAGAACCTACAAATAAATATAAGGAAAAACGACCACTATGGAATGATAATAGGCTTTTACATGATTATGAAGATAATTATTATGAACCATGTATAGCAGCTAAAACAGGTTATACAGACGAATCATTACACTCCTTTGTAGCTTCTGCTGAAAAAGGAAATGAAAAATATATAGTTTCTCTGCTATATGATCCTTATAAGACTTATTTTAAAGATAGTAGAAGTATATTTGAGTGGGCTTTTAATAATTTCGATACAATAAAACTTTATAGTAAAAATGATTTAATAACTAATTATGAAGCTGAGGATGGCACCATAATTCCTCTACTAGCATCAAGTGATGAGTTTTATACTAAAGATTTATCTGTAAAAGAAGAACCTCAGATTTCTTTTAATACAGATAACCTTGATAAAAAGTCATTTTTAAAAGGTCAATCAATAGCTACTGCTATAATGAAATATAATAATAGTACAAGAGAAATTAAACTTATTAGTGGGACAGATTACACACCCAAAAAGTTTCCTGTAGTTGCTAAAATTATAAAAGATAATGAGAGAACTATAAAAATTGCTTTAATTATTGGATTTATACTATTACTAGTATTAATAGTACTAATAATAAGAGGAATAAATTTAAGAAAAAAAAAGACGTAGAAGATTAAATAGATTAACAAGAAAGCACTAGAGTTTAAAGATTAAAAATGAAGAATGAAGAATTTAGTTGAAATTAACTCCTAGGAATTAATTCTATTAATGGATTTAAAAGTGACTAAATTACTTTTAAGATACATTCTCATAATTCTTCATCCTTCATTTTTAATTCTCAATTTATAAAAGTTTCGCTCTAAATTAGGATATTATTCAAAAAAATTTAATTAAAACTTCTCTAATTTCCTTCCTTCAATTTACTTAAAAGCCTCTCCATATCTTCTGGTAATTTACTCTCTAAGTTTAGCATTTCACCTGTTCGTGGATGAGGTATTATAAGCTTATAAGCGTGAAGCGCTTGTCTTTTTATGTACTGATTCTCTTCTATGCCATATAAACTATCACCATAAATAGGGTGTTTTATGTAACTTAAATGAACCCTTATTTGATGAGTTCTTCCTGTTTCTAAGGTTAGTTCCACTAATGTAGCATTTTTATATCGTTCTATTACTTTAAAATGAGTTATACTCTTTTGTCCATTACTCATCACTTCTCTTTTAATGCTCTCTTCTGTAGGTCTACCTATAGGAGCATTAATAGTCCCACTTTCTTCTTCTATTATCCCATGAACGACAGCTAAATAACTTTTAGTGATTAAGTTATTTTCCATACTTTTAGCTAAGCTCATATGGGCAAATTGATTTTTTCCTATCATTATAAGACCAGAAGTATCCATATCCAGTCTACTAACTAATCTTACTATACAATTTTCACCTTTCTCTTTAAAGTAATAAAGTATACCATTTGAAAGAGTTCCTGTAGGATAGCTTTTTGTAGGGTGAACTACCATATTAGGCTGTTTATTCACTACTAACAAATCGAAATCTTCATATACTACATCTATATCTATATTTTCTGGAATAATATTTTGACTTTCATCTTTATTAACTTGAACTTCAATAATATCTCCTTTATTTAGCTTATGATTCAATTTAACAATACTTTTATTAACATATATTCTTTTATTAAGACCAGCATTTTTAGTGAATCTTCCAGAAAGCTCTAATACATCTGTCATATATTCTCTAAGTTTCATTCCTTCTCCGCATTCTAACACCTTATATATTAAATTGTTATTCATATCTCACCTCCACTTTATACAATTGACAATTAGCTATAGATAATTATGTATAACTTCTCCTTATTTGAAAAAGCTTTCAATCAATTTTTTAATAGAATTTGTTATAAATAATCAATCTGACTAAAATTACATTTAATATTGTTTTTACTTATTAATCAAACTATTTTCGTCGGTTAAAAACCTCGAGTAAATACTCGAGGTTTAATAATTATTCAACTATAGCTATAACTTCAATTTCAACTAAAGCATCTTTTGGTAAACTTCCAGCTTGGAAGCAAGATCTTGCTGGTGGATTATCGCCAAAATATGTAGCATAAACTTCGTTCATTGCAGCAAAATCATTTATATCTTTTAATAATACTAAAGTCTTAACAACTTTATCCATAGACGTTCCAGCCTCTTCTAAAATAGCTTTAACATTGTCTAGTGATTGTGCTGTCGCTTTTTTTATATCATCATTTATAAATTCCCCAGTTGCTGAATTTATCGCTAATTGTCCTGATGTATATACCATATTTCCTACTTTAACAGCTTGTGAATATGGTCCTAAAGCTGCTGGAGCTTTAGCTGTGTTTATTATTTTCTTTTCCATGTTGAAATCCTCCTTAAATTTGCTTATATATTTACATATAAATTATATGTTTAATAAACAAAATCCCTATCCTCACCTAATATAACTTCTACTTCAAAGTTCTCATTATATTCGGACATATATTCTACGTCATCTATATTAAAATCTTTTTTAATAACTTCTACAATATCCTTTTTTAATCCATATATCTTAATCTTAGAAGTTTGTCTATTCTCATTAGCATTCCCTGTAGTATATTGACTATAGCCTTTTTTAGCTATATTTTCTCCAAAGTTTCCTGCTAATCCCTCTTTGGTTGTAGAATTTAGTATGTTAATTCTAATATTATTTTTTTTAAATCCTTCTACTTGCTTTTCATCATTGGACTCTATTTGCTTTTCATTGTTTAATATAGATAAAATATCACTATTTGATTCTGGTGTATAAATAAAATAAGATATTCCACCTATCCATGCATCTTCACCAGAAATTACGTGAAAGTTTACTTTTTCTTTTGAAGTACTAGCTAAGCTTAAGCCATAATCCATTATATTTAATGCACTTAAATTAGTCTCTATATATTCTGGGAAGACTGATAGCACATTAGGAAGCTTCGGTATTATGCTTGGACTTTGTATTTTCGCTAATAAGGTTTTAAAGAATTTTTGTTGTTCTTTTATCCTTCCCAAATCTCCTTCTGCAAGTCCAGTTCCATCATTGTTTTGTCTCCATCTTACAAAGCCCTCTGCCTCTTTCCCATCTAAATGCTGTGGTTCTTTGCTAGCTTCAAAGTATATGTGCAAATCCTGTGTAGGATCGTCATAATACATATTTCTTTCTATGACTACATCTACTCCACCTATTGCATCAATGAACTTCCTAAAACCTATAGTATTTACTTTTACATAATAGTCTATGGTAGTATTAAATAACTCTTCTACAGAGTCAACTAAATATTGTACACCACCTATTGCATGAGCGGCGTTTATCTTTTGTTCCTGCCCATCAATAGTTACTTTTGTATCTCTAGGAATTGAAATAATATCATATTTCTTCTCTTTTCGATTATAATGCACTAACATTATGGTATCTGTTCTCTTCGGATCATATTTATCATTTTCATCACCAGATCCTAGGTCCAATCCCATTACAAGAAAATTAGCAGAACCATCACTAGATAAAGTATCATTTTTATTTCCTTTATTAGCACCAGATTTTTTAAGATCTATAGCATTATTATCAAAACTAGATAAATAAGCATATACTCCACCAGATAATAAGACTCCTATTAGTAAAATTGTAAATAGAACTCTTAATAAAATAGATGACTTTTTCTTTTTTCTTTTATTTTTTCTTACAGATTCATTATTTCGTTTATTATTTTCTCCCATATTTAAACACCTACTGCTTCTGAATTAGTAAATAATTTCTAGCTTCTATTGTATTCTTATGTAATAAAAGTTTTTTAGATAATATGTATTTTATAGTGTTTTCACAACATCCAATAACAGCTTCATCTAAATCCTTATATGCAAGTTCTCTTAAAGATTCAACTCCTTGAAAATTTCTTGAAGGTTCGATGTAGTCTGCTACATATATTATCTTTTCTAGTAAACACATATTAGCTCTTCCTGTAGTATGATATGTAATAGCATTTAATATATCGCTATCCTCAATATCAAAGGTATTTTTAGCTATATATGCTCCGACAACACCATGTAATAACTGAGGTGAACTATAATAATCCTCATCTATTTCATGATTATTTTCCTTTGAAATTCTTATAAGCTCATCATTGTTCATATTTTTTGCTGCGTCATGTAATAGTGCTGCTATTCTTGCCTTTTTAGCATCGACATTATACTGTATTGCCAATTTTTCAGCAACATCTACAACACCTAAAGTATGAACATATCTTGACGGCTTCAAACATTTTTCAAGATATTTTTTTATGTCATCTTCTATTAACATTTTTTCACTTCCTTTATTTATACAAGTTAAGCTTTTTAATAATTTTGTAGGCTTCACAAGGAAGAAGATATTTTACATTTTTATTTTCACTTATTTTCTTTTTAATTATGGTAGAAGAAATATCGATTACAGGCATATTTAAGAATATAATATCTGTATTATATTTTTCTTCAATATTTTTCTTTTGCTTTTTTATTTCTTCAAGACTATACCCTGGTCTTGTAAAAACTACAAGGGTACAATTCTCTAATATACCTTTCACATTTCTCCAGCTTTCTAAATCAATTAAACTGTCTGCACCAGTTATAAAAAACCATTTAGTATTAGGCTCTAGAGTATTAAAATGTTTTAAAGTTTTATATGTATAACTTAATTCATTACTATTTATTTCATAATCACTTATATCAAATCTTACTTCATCTTCAATTGTAGATTTTACAATTTCGTATCTTATTTTACCTTCTGTAACTTTTCTCTGAATCTTATGTGGCGGGTTTCCACTAGGTATGAAAATAATTAGATCTAAATTTAAGTTATATAATGCTTCATAAGCAATATGCATATGCCCGTTATGAATTGGATCAAAGGTTCCTCCAAATATTGCTTTTCTCATAATAAAAACCTTCTTTTTCTATATTATATAATAACATAATTTTTACTTTTTACCAAATACAAATTTAATCCCTTATATTAAATCATACTATATATAAATGTACCACATTAAAATATAATGTATACTCTAATAAAGCTGTTTACTTAGGTATTCTAATGCACAGCTCAAAATAATGGAGAATTGACGATTGACAATGGAAAATTATTGATACTTCTCTTTTATAAGAGAAGTTTTCAATTGATTTATTTTTTAAGCAACTTAGTCACTTCTTAAAAAGGAACAGCAATTGTATTGCTAGTAAAAAATCAATTAAAGAAATTAGTTTTATTAAGACTAATTTCCATCATAATTATCAATTGTCAATTTTCAATTCTCCATTGATTAAAGTTATAAATTGAAATATTTAATAGTGTAGTTATTAACTACATATTAATTTTCAAGTAGTATATATATAGATATATTAAAAATATTATTTAAAAAACCATGAAAATTCATGGTTTTTTATCATTTACTTTGGAAGTTCTATTTTAGGCTTTTTAGCTGATTTTCTATATATAACTAATTTACTTCCTATAGCTTGAATGCCTTCACATCCTAATTTTTCACATAAAATATCAGATGCTTCTCTAGGTGTCATTCCACTGTTATTTAATGTTTTAATTTTAATAAGCTCCCTTGCTTCTAAAGCTTGATCTACTTGTTTTAAAAAATTTTCCTCTATTCCACCTTTTCCCACTTGAAATATAGGATCTATATTATTTGCTAAGCTTCTTAAATAGCTTCTTTGTTTTGTACTTATCATAAAACTCCTCCTATAATAAAAACTCAAATTCAAAATCATTAAGTCTTATAATATCACCGTCTTGTACCCCCATAGTTTTAAGCTCATCTAGCACACCTTTGTTTCTTAAAACCTTGTGGAAATATCTTAAAGAATCCGGATCATTTACGTTAACACTATTAAGTAATCTATCAACAAAGCTTCCCTCTACAACGAATATGCCTTCTTCTTCTTCACGTATTGTATAAGTAAATCTCTTTTCCTCAGGTACGAATCTTTCATCATTATTAATTTCAAGCTCTTGAACTGGAATATGGCTCAGCATCTCTGCTGCCTCTTTCATAAGCTCATCTACTCCTTGATTTGTAGCTGCTGAAATTTTAAATACTTTATTATATCCCATTTCATTTAGTTGTTTCTTAAAGTTTTCAAATACTTCTTCATCAAATAACATATCTGTCTTATTAGCAGCTATTATCTGTGGTCTATCCCATAATTTAATACTATATTTTTTAAGTTCTTCGTTTATTTTCTTAAAATCTTCAATTGGGTCTCTGCCCTCTAATCCTGATATATCTACAACATGTATAAGTAATCTTGTTCTTTCGATATGTCTTAAAAAATCTAAGCCTAAGCCTACTCCTTCTGCAGCGCCCTCTATTATTCCAGGAATATCTGCAATTACAAAGTTTTGTATTCCTTTTAAACTCACTACACCTAAATTAGGCTTTAATGTAGTAAAATGATAGTTTGCAATTTTAGGTCTTGCTTTAGAGACTACTGAAAGTAACGTGGATTTTCCTACATTAGGGAATCCTAGAAGTCCTACATCTGCAAGCAATTTAAGTTCAAGCTTTATCCATCTTTCCTCACCAGGCATACCTGGCTCTGCAAAACTTGGTGCCTGCCTTGTTGGAGTACAGAATTTAGCATTTCCATTTCCACCTTTTCCACCTTTACAAACTACATATGTATCACCAGCATGAGATAAATCGCACATTATCTTATCTGTTTCTACATCTCTTATTACTGTACCCATTGGTACATCTATTATAAGATCTTCACCATCTTTACCATAGCACTTTGATCCTTCACCTTTGCCTCCATCGTCAGCTATGAATTTTCTATTATAAGAAAAATCTAGTAGTGTAGTCATATTAGGTTCTACTCTTAATATAACACTTCCACCATTACCGCCATCTCCTCCATCAGGACCGCCAAGTGGCACGTATTTTTCTCTTCTAAAGGAAACAGATCCATTTCCACCATTACCAGATCTAACAAAAATTTTGGCTGTATCTATAAACATACTTTTTCACCTTACCTTAAATAAAAATTATTTTAACATACATAACTATATTATTTACTAAATTTAATTTTTTATGGATAGTTTATAGTATTGAGAGATTTTCTCTGTAAATCTTATAATATAGTAACAGTAATTTATTATAAAGTATCTTGTTAATTAAGAATTAAGATTTAAGAATTCTAGATACTTCTTCTCTTATACAACTCACAATGCACAGTTTACAATTATGGATACTTCCCTTTACAGGAGAAGTTTTAAATTGATTTATTTTTAAAAACTAGCAATGTAAATGCTAGGAAAAATCAATTAAAGAAATTAACTCCTTAGGAATTAATTTCAACTATGATTGTCAATTCTCCATTATTTTAAGTTGTTAATTAAAACATATTTGTCTATATATTAAATTTTGAGACACCACATCTATGCATTTTACATTTTAAAATACTTTTAAGTTATTTCCTTATATCCATAGACACTTGGTCTATAATTCAATTCTCAATTCTTAATTCTCAATTTATCAGTTTAATTTATAAACTTTGATTCTATAGATTAAAAAAGCACCCTAGCAGGGTGCTTTATCAACTATTCAGCCATTGCAACTTCTACATCGATTGGGTAAACGCTAGCTTTTTTTCTATTTTTGCCCATTCTTTCGAATTTTACAACTCCATCTATTTTAGCGAAAAGAGTATCATCTCCACCTATTCCAACGTTGTTTCCTGGATGGATTTTTGTTCCTCTTTGTCTAACTAGGATGTTTCCTGCAAGCACAAATTGTCCATCTGCACGCTTAACACCAAGTCTTTTAGATTCACTGTCTCTTCCGTTCTTTGAGCTACCTACTCCTTTTTTGTGAGCAAATAACTGAAGGTTCATAATTAGCATAATACTACACCTCCTCTATCTCTATCTTTATATAATCACCGTACGTAAATGCCATACTTTGTAATCCAACATGCATAGTTTCAATTAAAACTTGACATTTCTCAATGTCTTCACTTGCCAGATTTTCTAACGTTAAATTTATAATCCCATCATTCAATTCATATTGTGGTTTTAACTTTAAAACCTCTTCCATACCAAGTATGGTGGTTTGTGATATTACTGATATCCCACAACATACTAAATCTATATCTAGATTTTCAGATTGTGGAGCAGCATGACCACTAACAGTAAAGCCAACATATGTATCACAGTCTTTGTAAAATTTAACCTTAGTCATAATTAAGCTTCTATCTTTTCAATTACTATCTTTGTAAAAGGTTGTCTGTGTCCTTGTTTCTTTCTGTAGTCTTTTTTTCTCTTATATTTGAATACTATAACTTTTTTAGCTTTTCCTTGTGCTACTACTTTAGCAACAACTTTAGCTCCTTCAACTACAGGTTTTCCAATTACTAATCCTTCTTCTTTTCCAACTGCTAAAACATTATCAAATTCTACAGTTGAATCAACGTCAGCTTCAAGTTTTTCAACGAATAATACGTCTCCCTCTTGAACTCTGTATTGCTTTCCTCCAGTAAGTAAAACTGCGTACATTAAAATACACCTCCTCAATCCAGTCTCGCCATTTAAGGTACATTTAATAAAATTAAATGATTTAATAAAACCTCTTCTGTGCGGTCTACAAAAGCCATTGTAGCATATCTAAATTTATTTGTAAAGGAATTTTATACTTTTTATAGCAAAGATATAAATCATAAAATAAGTGATAAAATATTAATGACTATCCATATATCTTGCAATTTTCTAGATTTCTTATTTGATTTGAAAATATTAATGGTTCTATTTTAAAAGTATCCAAGTCGTGAATATAATTTATATATATACGTTTATCCAATGCATTTATATTTTTTATAAAAGTTATTAAATCTCTTTGAATTTCATTCTTATAAAATTCATCTATCTCAATATATATATCTTTGACATTCTGCTCACTATTTAGTCTTTTAATATTATTTCTAATCATATTTTCAATATAAGATAATTTTATTTTTACCCCTTTCCCCTTACATGATACACATTCTTCAAAAATATACTCATATATAGATTTTCCAGTCCTTCTTCTTGCGATTTGCACTAAGTTTAACTCAGTAAAATTATATATATTAGTTTTATTCTTATCATCTTTAAAATATCTTTTCAGGGTACTAATAACATCTTGTTTTTCATTATCTTCTATTAAATCTATGAAATCAATTAATATTATTCCACTTAAATTTCTTAATTTTATTTGTTCAGCTATAATCTTTGCTGCTTCAATATTTGTGACTAATGCCGTTTTTCTAAGAGATGAACTTTTTACATTTTTAGCTGAGTTAACATCTATTACATACATTGCTTCCGTTTTTTCAATAACAATATTTCCTCCACTAGGAAGAACTACTTTATTATTTCTAAGACTTAATATTTCTTTTTCAATACCATAATAATCAAAAAGCCCTATTGACCCATCATAAACTTTTATTTCACCTTCATGATGTTTAGAATTTAAAACTTCTTTACAATAATTAAAATCTGTATGATTATTTACAATAATATTATAGTCATCACCTGATGTTTCCCTCAATATATTCCCTAATATTCCTTCACTTCCATACAATAAGCCTATATTTTGATAATAAGTAAATTTGTTAACTATATTTTCATATATATTATATAGATTATACATTTCTTCTTTTAATATAGATAAGTCTACATTTTGTCCTTTAGTTCTTATAACTATTCCTAAATCTATAGGTTTATCTAAATTGTCTTCTATATACTTTATAAAATTCTTATCCTTTATTTTAGGTGAAAACTGTATTTTATTGTGACTATTAGTTATGACAATATAGCTACCCGGTAAACTAATTGAATTTATAACTTTAGGACCTTTTTTGCCAATTTCCTCTTTTATAACTTCAACTAATACTTCATCACCTTTTTTTATGCTTTTCATATTATCATTTAAATACATGTAAGCATTTTTTTTATAACCTATATCTATAAAAGCACATTTAATAGCAGGTACAATATTTTTAACTATACCCTTGTAGATATCAGAGATTTTAGGAAGCTGATTTTGTTCTTCAATGTAGCATCCCTTTAACACATTATCTTCTTTTACAGCAACTTTGAGAAAATCTTCTTGTCTTTCAATAAATATTTCTTTCAAAAAAAACTCTCCTAAATTTATTAAAAATACTGATTTAGAGAGAAGATTTTTTCATTTTTATATGCATACATATCAATTCTCTCTATATCTACAAAAGAATCTTCTTCTATAGATTCTACTTTTTCTTTTATATAATCGCTAAGTAAACTAGCTGAAAGATTTTCTCTACTACCGCAGGCTAATAATGTGTTTAATATTACTCTATCCTTTTCAGTACTATAAGTAATTTCTTTTATTAATGGTTTTATATCAACTTCTTTTTCGCCTTTTTTGCTCTTTTTCACTATATTCCATTGACTTTCTTTATTTAAGTTCTTTATATCTTCTAATGCTTTATTCACATCTTTAGCTTTTAATTTTATTATATATTTAGCAGCGTCAATTATAGCCATTGCTTGAGGTGCCTTAGAATTTTCCTTATTCTCAACCTTTTTTACGTCTAGAAATATAACACCTCTAGGTGTATTTTCGTTCAAATTCTTTAATATTTGATTTTCATCTATATCCTCTGTAAATACAACATCCATATACTCTCCTTTAGAATATGAACCTACAGATAAAGGTTGAGCTATAGATATAGTCATATGTGGATTAAACCCTTTAGAATATTCTATAGGCAATCTAGCTCTTCTTATAACTCTTTGAATTGTTCTCATTAAATCTAAATGAGATATAAATTTTATTTCACTTTCCTTAGTGTATTTTATTAAGTATCGCACCTTCAAAGCACTTTCCCTCCTTAAAGCTCACGTTTACACCACATCTTTCACATATTCCTCTACAATCTGGTGTAACAATAGCTTCCTTAGCTTTATTGTTTTCCTTTATTAAGAATTCTTTAGTAACACCTATATCTATAAAATCCCATGGAAGTATCTCCTCATAATCTCTTTCCCTGTAAGCATAGAAATCTCCATCTACATTACAGTCACTCATTGATTCATTCCATGTATCAAAACTAAAATACTCTCCCCAACCATCAAAACGAGCACCTTTTTCAAAGGCCTTTATTAATACATCACAAAGTCTTCTATCTCCTCTTGCAAATACTGCTTCCATATAACTTACAGGAGACTCATGCCAATTGTATACTATAGCTTTGCTTTTAATTGAGTTTCTTAAATTAGAAATTTTTTCTTTAACACTAGGCATAGTATCCATTGGTGCCCATTGGAAAGGAGTAAAAGGTTTAGGCACAAATATAGATGTGCTAATTGTAACTCTTAAGCCTCTTTTTCTTATATGCTTTGGAACATTAAAGTATTGTTCTACTACTTTTTCACCCAGTTCTGTTATACCTATAACATCTTCCATAGTTTCATATGGTAATCCTATCATGAAATATAACTTTAATGTTGACCATCCTGCTTCAAAAGCACTTCTACTAGATTCTAATAAGTTTTCTTCATTAACACCTTTATTTATAATATCTCTCATTCTTTGACTTCCTGCCTCTGGAGCAAAGGTAAGACCTGTTTTTCTAACCTTTTGAATTTCATTAATTAAATCCACAGAGAAAGAATCTATTCTTATAGATGGCAGGGAAACCCCTATTTTTTCTCCTTCATATTTCTTAACTAAAGAAAATATTAAGTTTTGAATATCTGAATAATCACAAATACTTAATGAAGTTAATGAAACCTCTTCATATCCGGTCTTCTTAAGAATTTCATCTACTTGATTTATAAGTGTGTCTGTCTTCTTCTCTCTAACTGGTCTATAAATCATACCTGCCTGACAAAATCTGCAGCCTCTTGTACAACCTCTAAAGGTTTCTAAGGTAATTCTGTCATGGACTATTTCTGTATATGGAACTATAAGTTTATCTGGATATACATTTTCATCAAAGTTATTTATAATTCTTTTCTTAACAGTTTTAGGTACATCGTCATAAATAGGTTTAAACTCTTGAATTGTATTATCATCTTTATAAGTTACCTCATAAAGACTTGGAACATATACTCCTTCAATTTTGCATACTGCTCTTAAATAATCTTTTTTAGATTTATTTTTATATTCTTTATATAAATCTAATATTTCATGAATTACAATTTCACTTTCTCCTAAAACAAAAATATCAGCAATATCGTATAATGGTTCAGGATTGTAAGCACATGGTCCTCCCATCATAACTATTGGACTTTTTTCATCTCTTTGAGAGGCTCTAAGAGGTATTCCTGACATATCAAGCATATTTAATATATTTGTATAGCTCATTTCATATTGTAATGTAAATCCTAAAAAATCAAACTCTGATAAGGAATCCTTACTTTCTAATGCATATAATGAAATGTCATTTTCTCTTAATTGCTTTTCCATATCAGGCCATGGTGCAAAGCATCTTTCACAAAAAGTATCTTCTCTTTCATTAATTACATAATATAATATTTTGCTTCCTAAATGAGACATTCCTACTTCATAAACATCAGGAAAGCAAAAAGCATAACGTATATCAACTACACTTTTATCTTTATTATAACAATTAAATTCTCCACCTACATATCTAGCTGGTTTTTCAACTTTGTACAGTATATCATCAGAAATTTTATTCATTCAAATTCCTCCTTAAGTTAATTACAATACTTTATTTTATCATAAGCTAAGAATATTTCAAAATAAATGTTGATTATATAAAAACTACTTTAACATTTAAAGTATGGTCAAACATTTGCTTTTAAAGTCTATATGTTTAATTACTATTATAAATTTAAGGCATAAGTATTTATCCTCAAAATATTAAGCTCCCTTTAAATGTTAAATTAAGGCTTTAGATCTCTATAAATATCAAAATCTCTATTAATTATAAATTGTTCTAAAGTCATGTTCCCTTGATTCTTTAATCCATTTATTACTTCTTCTTCATATATAACCTCTAAAACATCCATATTATCGTCTAATACAGTAAAAATATTATATTTATTTTTATCCACTAAATCTAATAGCTGAAGTAATGTTAATTTATAGTGTACAGATATACTTTTATTTTCTATATAACCTCTTTTAATTAATTTTTCCCTTTTCTTTATTATATAACCCATAATTACATATACTATCCTTTCTTTTTCCTTTTTAGAAATAACCAAAATAAAAATAGCTATTAAGGCTAAGTTAATATTGGATATACCATAAAGCAAAGTAATAAAGTGAATTATGAGCAATATGTATCCTAAAATTATACTTATCCTTAAGGCTATTTCATTAGCTTTTTTATATAAAAATTTTGTTGTAAGTATATCTCTTAAAACTCTACCTCCATCTAATGGAAAGGCGGGGAACAGATTAAATAATCCAATCACCATATTATATTGTAAGAACAAAAGTATATAACTGTTGTTTATATACCTATAGACAATGTAGCTTATAAGAGCAATTATAAAATTTCCAATAGGACCACTTAATGAAATTATTATATCTTCCATAGGAGAAGCCTCATCTAAGTCTTTCAGTTTTAGGGCTGCCCCAATGGGTAGTATTTCTATACAAAATCCACTATAACCTAGAATTCTAGCAGTAATGTAATGAATCATTTCATGAATTATCACTATAATGAATCCTAATAAAAGCTTATAGTTTATTCCTATAATAATTAAAAATAATAAATAGGGTATAAAATATTTACTAAACCGTATCAATCCACTCCTCCTCCAAATTTTTAGGTTACCATATAACTATATACATCTTGCGTTTTTCCCATATATAAAATTTCAAAATAAAAGGTCTTGGGTTCTACAGTATCTCCCCTTATCTCACCTATGGTTTCATCTTTTTCTACTGATTGACCTACATTCACATAAATATCAGATAAATTATAATACTTACTCTCTATTCCTTTTCCATGGTCTATCAATATATAATTTCCAAGCTTATCATTATCTATCTTTTTAACTCTTCCATCATTACAACTTTTAATATCCATATTCTCATAAACTTGAAGTTTTAAAGTTTCATTTATACTTTTATCCCATTTATTATTACCATAAACTTTTTTTGATGATACAGGTAAAGAATAATCACTTTGGATTTCTTCATCAATAGTTCTTCCACCTATAAAACCTATTTTAATTTTTTCTATTACTTTTATACTCATGTTTTCTATATCTTGAATATCTACACTTTTTGCTTTTTCAAAAATAGATTTATAATCATAACTTTTATTTATCATAGTTTTACTTAAATTATAAAATCCGACTGTATATTCATTTATATATATCTTACATCCTAAAAATACTATGATTAAAAAAATTACTATGGAGAGCTGTATTATAAGTCTGTCACCATAATTTTTACGGGACCATGTCCATAAAGATTTACTTCTATTAGTTTCTTTATTAGTTCTATTTTTTTGGTAATATGCAGATTTATTTCTAGTTAATGCTGAATAATATTTTTCATATTGTTCACTATAACCTCCCATTTTTCCTCCTTTATAACTTCTTACTTTTCTATTTTATATATATATTAAAATACTTGAATTTTATGAATAAAGTTTGAAAAAATCTTAACTTAGATATCTAAAATAAAATGATTAATTAAAGGCTGATACATTATTTTGTATTAACAAGTAAGAAGTTTACGTCAATACTGGCATCATCATATTTTCACAACAAAAGTAAATAATAAAAATAGCATATAACTTAAATTACTTAGTAATTTAAGTTATATGCTATTAGTTTCTCGTTTTAAATTTCCTATATATTTTTAATTTTAAATACTTTTTTATCTACTTTTTAAAGCTTTCATAATTACTTCAGCTGTGCCTAGGTTTGTAGCAAGAGGTATACAATGAACATCACATAATCTAATAAGAGCTGTTACATCTGGTTCATGTGGTTGGGCTGTAAGAGGATCTCTTAAAAAAATTATAAAATCCATTTCTCCCTGTGCAAGTCTTGCACCTATTTGCTGGTCTCCACCTAAAGGTCCTGACAAAAATCTATAGACTTCAAGATCTACTAAATCGGTTAATAGTTTTCCTGTAGTACCTGTAGCATAAAGTTCATGTTCATTTAATATATGCTTGTATCTTCTTGCAAATTCTATCATATCATCTTTTTTCTTATCGTGGGCAATTAGAGCTATTCTCATAAAAAATTCCCCCTAGAAATTTATTTTCTTTCTTCTCATACCAACATTTAATATTAAACCTAAAGATATAAAGTTAGTAAGCATTGAACTACCACCATAGCTAACAAAAGGAAGAGTAATTCCAGTTATAGGCATTACACCTATGGTCATACCCATATTTTGAATTATAGAAAACATTAGTGCTCCTATTATTCCTGTACAAATTATACTTCCAGCTACATCCTTTGAAGTTTTTGCTATTTTTATTGATTTATATAGAATAATACCATATAAAGTTAATAGTATTAATGCTCCCATAAGACCCCATTCTTCTCCGATTACTGCAAAAATAAAGTCTGTATGGTTTTCAGGAACAAATTTATACTGCTTACCATTTAAAAATCCAAGGCCGAAAACTCCTCCAGATCCTATGGCAATTTTTGATTGTAATAGCTGTAAGCCATGACTTAGTTCAAATTGCTCTGGATTTAAAAAAGCTATAAATCTTGATTTCCAATAAGGTTTCATAAGAGGTGAATTCCATAAGGCAACTACGGTTAAGAATATACCACCCAGTCCTCCTACAATAGCTTTCCAATTCAAATTTGTTACGACAACTATTCCTAAAACCATAAAAAAGCATACCATAGTCATTCCCATATCCGGTGCTATAACTATAAGAAACATTGGTATAGCTGCATATATGCCAAGTTTAATAACGCTTTTCACATTATTTACATCTCCATCCATATCTTGAATTTGTTTAGCAAGCATTATTATCATACCAAGCTTGGCAAATTCAGAAGGCTGAAGGGCTCTACTTCCAATGCTTATCCATCCTGTTGCTCCATTTACTTCGCTACCTAGTACAAATTCTGTTAAAATCAATAATACAACACCTGCCCAATAAATAAGAGGTGCATAATTTAAAATTAGAGTATAATCGATTAATATTACAAAATACATAGTAACAAGCCCTACTATGAGCCATGCAAATTGTAGTTTTGCATAATATCCCCCTGTTGCACTATATATATTTGCAACAGAAAAAAGAACTAGAATTACTACCGCTACAATTATGCCGTAGTCTATTCTTTTTAATAATTTATTATTTAGCTTTAGATTCTTTAGCATATTTATCCCTCCAACATAAATATGATTATAACATATTTAATAAAAGAACAAAAGTAATGGCTAATTTCATAATTATTAATTAAAATAAAATTATTGTATAAATATATATATTTATATTTATGCGTATGAAATTACAAAAGAATGTAATTTTGCTTCATAAATTAAATTTATATTTTAAAGCTTCGTCCTATATTTTTTTTGCGAGCTACTATTGATTGAAAAAAGCTATGCATTTAAATAATGCACAGCTTTAGAGCTATCTATTTTTGATTTTTTTAATAGGTATACTGGCAATTAATGCTGGAGAAGCACCTTCAATTTCTTCAGCCTTTGTAAATTTAACATCAACATCGCTATCATCAATTTCTGCGTAATTAGATATAACCTTTAATAGATCTCCCTTTATCATTTCTAAAAAATCCGGCGAAAAATCAGCCCTATCATGAATTAATATTAATTTCAATCTATCTGTAGCAATATCCTTAGAAGACAATTTACTTGAAAATATTTTAAACAAATCCATATCTTCCTCCTATTTGTTGCCGAAGAATTTTTTTACTGTAGCCCAGAAGCCACCTTGAGAAGAAGTTTGATTTAATTCTACAAAAGGAACCTCTTCACCTGTAATTCTTCTTGCAATATTTTTAAAGGCTTGTCCTGCATCTGCAGTATTATCTAGTACTATCGGCTCACCTTTATTTGTTGATATAGTTACCTTTCTATCATCAGGTACTACGCCTATTAATTTAATAGCTAGACACTCTTTTATATCCTCAATATCTAACATGTCTCCATTTTTTGTCATTTCAAAATTAATTCTATTAACTATAAGCTCACTTTCTTCAAGTCCCTTTGCACAAAGCTTTCCTATAACTCTATCAGCATCCCTAACTGAAGTTATTTCCGGATTGACAACAACTATTGATCTATCAGCTCCTACTACTGCATTTTCGAAGCCTTGTTCAATTCCTGCTGGACAATCTATTATAACATAATCAAAATTTTCTTTAAGTTCATTCACTACTCTTAACATCTCTTTTATATCTACATCATTTTTATCTCTTGTCTGCGCTGTTGGAAGTAAAAATAAGTTATTAAATCTTTTATCTTTTATTAGAGCTTGCTTTAATCTACATCTTTCTTCAATTACATCTAACAATGTAAATACTACTCTATTTTCAAGCCCCATAAGCACATCTAGATTTCTTAGTCCTGTATCACCATCTATAACTACTACCTTTTTATCCATAGCAGCTAAAGCTGTTCCTATATTGGCTGTTGTAGTAGTTTTTCCTACGCCACCTTTTCCTGACGTGATAACAATTGCTTCTCCCATTTATAATACCTCCATTAAATATATTTATTAACTAAGTACGGCTCTACGATTATATTTCCATTCTTAACTCTTGCAACCTCTGGATAAGCTGGTTTTATGCCATCCTCAGGTGCTCTTGTCATTATATCCGCAATTCTTATAATTTGAGGTTCTAGTGAAAATGCTGCTATAAATGATTTATCATTTCCTGTGCACCCCGCATGTACACTTCCTCTAATAGCTCCTACAACTACAATATTTCCCGCGGCATACACCTCTGCTCCTGGGTTTATATCTCCTATTATAACTAGGTTACCTGAATATTCATATACTTGTCCACTTCTTATGGTTTTCTTTAAATATTTAGTGCGCCCTTCATAAATACCATTAAAGACCTTATTTTGCTTTTCATCTATATCTTGAAAAATACAATCTCTTATTAAAAACTCCTCAAATAACAGATCCCTTAATTTCCTTAATTCTCTATCTGTAAATTCCTTTAATTGAGTCGTAATTTTCAAAGTACATCCTCTATAAAATCTTTTTCCCTTTGATAGTTTTTCAATTAATGCATTGGTCATATCTAGAGAGTTTTTAAATTTTTTCATGTCGATAACTACATTTAATCCCTCTTTATTACCTTTTATTATTATATTGTCTGCATACATAAATACCCTCCAAAATTGAGCTATTTGATATATTTCAACACTTCTAACTAAAATCCTCCTATAATAAGGATATTTTTATAGGGTTTCTTAATAAAAATTTAATTTATACATTATTTTAATTTCCATAACAAAATTTTTCTTTAGAAACTAAAAATTAAGAATGAAAAATGAAGAATTATGGTTAAAACTCCACGTCAACGTCTTTAGAGTTTTTTTAGAATAGATTTTATTTTGAGAAATTCACTAAAAGTGAATTTCTTCATAAACTCTTCATTCTTAACAGTTAATCCTTAATTTTCAAGAGTTTAAACTATTTTGTAGAAAACTTATTTTCAGGTATATTTTAAGTTTTTATATTGAATATCATAAGTAACCCCTAATGGTTATAAGTTTATTTTACTCTATTTTCCTCATATAATCTAGAATTTTGAAATAATGTATAGAATTTAATTGATTTATAAAAACAAAGCTTAAAATAATGGAGAATTGACAATTATAATTAAAATCAATTTCTTAAATACATTTTCATAAAAGACTTTAACTTTTTAAAATAGCCTTTATGCTAATTTAGCATAAAGGCTATTTTTTTATTATTGATTATCATTATTTTAGTCTAAAGCATCTTCTTGATGATTATTTTCTGCACTTTCATTATTGTTATTATTTATAGCTTCATTATTTGTGGTATTATCTTGATTTGAATTACTTTGTGTTTCAGGATACATAAATCCATAACCTGGATCTACTTTCAATAATTCTTCTTTAAAGTACTCTTCATATATGGCTCTTACTACTGGTCCTGCATATCCTCCATGCCCTCCATCAAATATAATAACACAGGTTACTATTTCTGGATCATCGAAAGGTGCAAAACCTAAAAATACGGCATAAGAAGTTCTTCCTAATGCCTCCTCTTGATTTTGATTAAAAGTAGAAGAACCTGTTTTACCACCGTGTTTTAATGGATAATCTTCAAATGCAGTAGCACCTGTACCTTCTGTTGCGCTAACAACATCCCCCATACCTTGCTTTATAACTTCTAAATACTCTGGATTAATGTCAAATTTATCTAACAGTTGAGGTTTAATTACAGTCTCTTCTCCTGTTACTGGATCAATAATTTTATCCACAAGCTGCATTTCATATCTATATCCACCATTAACTAAAGTAGCCATATAGTTTGTTAATTGTAGAGGAGTAAATTGGTTCATTCCCTGTCCTATGGAAGCATCATAAGCATTAGCAGCAGATTTTTTATTAGATATAGCATCTGCTATGGCATAATTAATTGCTATTGCCATATTCTTAATATCTTTATCGGTATATTTCTTTTCTTTAAATTCTGGAACAGACTCAATTAAATCTTTAAGAAGTTTTTCCATTTTAGGAACTATTTCTTCTTCTTTTCCTTTGGCATCTTTTTTCATCTCTTCTTTAATAGCATCAATCAATATAGTTTTCTTCTCATTGATTTTAGCTATTTCACTTTTTTCTTTATCACTACCAACTTCATTTTTTCTTCTTATATCAATAGGTTTATAATGTGGTGTAGTGTTTATAGAATCTATACCTTTATTTAAATAATCAGCTATTTGCTCTACATATTCGTTAGCAAACTTATTTTTACTTGATTCATAGTTATAAACTTGACCAAAATTTTCTGGTATTTCTATACCAGTTTTAGGCTCTTTATTAGAATTAGGCTCTACCCCTAGTCCAAATTTCCATGCATATTTCGCTATATAATCAAGTCCACTTGATTTCTCTCCGCCTTTTGCAAACAATCTATCTGCTACATCATAGAAGAAATAGTTACAAGATACTTTAAGAGCCTCTCTAATATCTATACTACCATGAGAACCTCCACTTTGGTTATATATCCAACATGCTCCCTTATAATCTGAGTATCTTTTGTTGTATTCTCCAGCATCATTAATTGTAGTAGATAAATCTATAACCCCTTCTTCAAGTCCAGCTAATCCTGTTAATGGTTTAAATACAGACCCTGGTGGAATTAAAGATAATGTAGCATAGTTATATAATGGTTTAGGAAATATATCATAGCTGTCTTGTCTAGACTTTGTATTATTTTCTGTTGTAGTATCTAACGGAAACATTCTATTAAGTAATTTATCTACCTTTTGTTCGTAAGAAAGACTAGACAATTCATTCTCATCTAATATCCCTGATATAGAGGTAAGTCCTCTTTTTTCAATATATTCTTTTCCCATTTTTTCTAAATCAGAATTAAAATATTTTGATGAAAGTTCTGGCGTAAGTGTAAATATATTAGGGTCATATCCTGGCCTACTTGCTAATGCAAGTATTTTACCAGTCTTAACTTCCATAACTATTGCTGCTCCTCTTGTAGCATTGGTAGTATCAACATCATTTCTCCTACCTTGTTTTTGAAGGTCAGCCATAGTATCATCCAATGCTCTTTCCGCAACTGATTGTATATTTTTATCAATATTAAGCTGTAAAGTCTTTCCTGGATAAGCTTCAACTTCTCCAAGAGTTTTAACTTTTCTTCCCTGCTTATTTACTTCTATACTCTCTTGACCTTTAGTTCCTTTTAGAATACTTTCAAAGCTAAACTCTAAACCTACTTTTCCTACTTTATCAGCACTTACATCATATCCCTTTTCTTCAAATTTTTCTTTTTCCCAAGAGTCTATTTTTGCAGTATATCCTAAAAAAGCTGAACCTAGTTCACCATTAGGATAATTTCTAATAGGTTGAGTTTCTACCATTATACCTGGCAAGTCTGGCTGAAGTTGTTCAAAGATAAACGCAGCTTCTTTATCTAAACTGTTAGATATAACCACAGGTTTATATCCTGAATAACTTTGTATCTTAATGCTATCTAACACAATAATGTATCTTCTCTTATCAGTTAAGCTATAATTTTTCTTGTCAATATCAATCTCATAATTTTTCTTAAATTGTTCTTTATATTCATTAAAGAGCTTATTGAAAGCTTCTTCTGCAGTAATCTTTAATAATTCTTCATCTACTTTCTGTAATTCCGCCTTAGAAAGATCACTTTCGCTTTTTCCCTTATAAAGTTTATTGATTATATCCTCTTGAAATCCTCTATCTTTTTTAAATCTAAGCTCCATCCATTGTTTACTTGCTTCATCAACAGCATTAAATTTAAATTCAAATTTCGGCTCAACAGTTATGGGAAATTCATCTACTATAGAAATCTTATTTTCATCTAAAATTTTAAGCACCTTTTCCATAGTATCAAAAAAAACTTCTTTACTCTCAGGAGTTTCTGTAAACATCAATGCGTAACTTTGTTTGCTTGTTGCTAATACTTCTCCCTTTCTATCAATGATATCACCTCTTGGTGCTACCTTAGAAACATTTTTATAGTGCTTTTTACTTGCTTCTTCCCTATATTCTTCTACCATAACTACTTGAAGAAATAGGAGTCTTACTATCAAAATTGTAAATATCACAGCCATAGTAATAAAAAACACCGTATATCTTGAAAAATTTTTTTCTTTTTTATTGTTTTTTACCATAATATCACTATCCTAAAATCTCCAATCTTTCTTCATAAATTTTGTTTCAGAAAGTTTGTAAACATATCTATATAAAATTATAGATAAAATCATATTATATATGCTTACATATAGTGCTGTTTGTATATTAACTTTTATCTTTAATAAATAAAACAAGCTAAACATCATAACTCCTTTTAAAATACTAAGAAAAAAAGTTGAAATTATTGGAACAAAGGATTTTTCTTTAAATATGCTTTTACCAATTTGTGCTGCAATATAGCAAGTAAGCATATTACTAAGCATATTAATTCCTAATCCATTAAATAAATAAATATCTTGTAGTGCACCGGCAAATATACCTAAAATAATTGCCTCTACTGGACCATTTATTATTGAGTAGGAAATTATAAAAACAAATAAAATGCTGGGATAAATAGATTTAATAGCAATAAATGTACTTAATGTATTATCCAACATAGTAAGTCCAATACATATAAAAAATAGTGTTATTACTTTCTTCATTTTAATCACCTAATAGTTATATTTAACTTCTATAATGTCATCTGGTACTACTATTAATACTTGCTCCAAAGTATTAAAATCTACAGTTGGCTTTATTATTGCACTTTTCATTACAGCAGCTTTATCTTCCTTTACCTCTAACACAGTGCCTATTTTTATTCCTTTAGGATAAACTAATCCTAATCCTGAAGTTAAAATAGTATCTCCTTCTTTTATCTTAGAGCTAATTGAAAGCCCTGTAATTTCTGCAAGGAATTTTTCGTCATTTCCTCTGTATCCTTTTACAATGCCATCACTTTCTTTAGTTGATAATACATGTGCTGCAACAGCTATATTTTCATTACATAAAGACTGTACTATCGACCAATTGCTTCCTACAGAAGTGACTTGTCCTACTAACCCTTCTGCTGTAATTGCTACCATGCCTTTTTTAATTCCATCTTTGCTACCTCTATTTATAGTAAATCCATCTAAAAAGTTTTCTCCACTTAATCCTTTAATATCAGCACCTATATATTTATACTCATTTTTAGAATTAGTGAAATTCAACATATTTCTTAATCTTTCATTTTCACTAGTGAGAATTTCATTTTCCGTTGACATTTGAGATAGTTTAATATTTTCCTCTTTTAACTTCTCATTTTCTTCTTTTATATTATTTATATTAGTAATAAAACTAAAGGAGTTTTTTATTTTATTTCCTATATTATAAACTACACTTTGGATACTATTTAAGGTATATCCAACACCATTTTCCACGAAAGACATTTTTTCTCTTTGAACACTATATCCAATAAGAAACAAAAAGCATACTGACAGTAGTATAACTATTACTGCCAGTTTATTCTTGAACTTTTTCAAAATTATCCTCTTTTTTCCATTATGTCTATATTATCTAGCGCTTTTCCAGCTCCTATAGCCACACAATCTAGTGGAATGTCAGCTACATTTACTGGCATATGAGTTTCGTGGTAAATTAATGCGTCTATTCCTCTTAACAATGCGCCTCCACCAGTTAACATTATGCCTTTGTCCATAATATCTGCTGCAAGCTCCGGTGGTGTTTTTTCAAGTGTAGTTTTTATTGAGTCAATTATAGAGTATACGGGTTCTTTTAATGCTTCTCTAACTTCACTTTCATTGATTTCTGTCACTTTTGGCAATCCAGAAATTAAATCTCTTCCTTTAATCTCCATAGTTCTTTCTTCTTCACCTAAATCGAAGGCAGAACCTAATTCTATTTTTATTGCTTCAGCTGTACGTTCACCTATCATTAAACTATACTGTTTTTTTATGTAAGCTATTATTGCCTTATCTAACTCATCACCAGCAACTCTTAGAGATTTACTAGTTACTATTCCGCCAAGAGAAATAATAGCTACTTCTGTAGTTCCTCCACCAATATCTACAATCATACTACCTGTTGGTTCATCAACTGGAAGTCCAGCACCTATAGCTGCCGCCATTGGTTCTTCTAAAAGACAAGCAAATCTAGCACCTGCACTTTTTGTTGCTTCTTCTATAGCTCTTTTTTCTACTTCAGTTACTCCTGAAGGAAAAGAAACTACTATTCTTGGGCTTTTAAATCCATTTTTTGCCCCCGCTTTTTCAATAAAGCTTCTTAACATTTTTTCAGTAACGTCAAAGTCAGCAATAACTCCATCTCGCATTGGTCTTATAGCCACAATGTTACCTGGAGTTCTTCCGATCATTTGTTTAGCTTCATTTCCTACAGCTAAAACCCTGTTCGTCTTTTTATTTATAGCCACAACTGATGGCTCTCTTAACACTATTCCTTTTCCTTTTACATAAACTAACGTATTAGCAGTCCCTAAATCTATTCCCATATCTCTTGATTTAGCAAAAAATCCCATATACTTTTTTCTCCTTTCGTTTCTATAAAAATGCTCTTTCTTTTAAGCTAACATAAATACCATTCCCAATTATAATATGGTCTAAAACCTCTATGCCTAGTATCTTTCCACATTCTTTAAGTCTATTTGTAATACTGATATCTTCTTTACTTGGAGTAGGATCTCCTGATGGATGGTTGTGACAAATAATTATTGAAGCGCTACTATTTTTTATAGCTTCTAAAAATACTTCCCTAGGATGAACAATAGAACTATTTAAGCTACCAACAGATATATGCTTTACAGATATAACTACATTTTTGCTATTAAGCATTATTAACTTGAGATATTCTTTTTTTAAATATCTCATATCTTCCATGACATATTCTGCTGCTGATTTAGCACTGGTTATTCTATATTCATCACCAGACTTAAAGGTTTTAAAACGCTTTGAAATTTCTGATAGCGCTATAAGTTGTGCTGCCTTAGCTTCCCCTATACCACACAAACTTAAAAAGTCTTGAGTATCGCAACTAAGGAGTCCATTTAATCCATTACAGTCTGATATTATTCTATTGCATAAACTTAAAACATCTTCTTTCTGACTTCCTGTGCGCAAAATAATTGCTAAAAGTTCTGCATTAGATAGTGCATATGCACCATATCTAAAAAGTCTCTCACGAGGTCTTTCATTTTTAGGTAAATCTGTAAGTTTAAAGTTGTTCAAATATAACACTTCCTTTTAAAGATTTACCCCCATCTCCATAAGTAAAGTATTCAACCTATTTAAAGGTAAGCCTACCACATTATAATAACAGCCATTAATGCCTTCTACAAATGTTGCTGCTCTACCTTGTATACCATAAGCCCCTGCTTTGTCTAGAGGGTCTCCAGTTTTTACATATTTCTCTATAGCTTCATTACTTAGTTTTGAAAATTTAACTTCTGTACAAACAGCATCAAATTTCATATTATTAGTTTTTGTATCTAAAACTATTATACCGGAGTATACTTTATGAGTTTTGTTACTAAGCATTTTAAGCATGATAATAGCATCCTCTTCATTTTTTGGTTTTCCCAATACCTTGCCATCACTATACACTATAGTGTCACAAGCAATTACAAGAGAATGTTCATTTAGCTTTTTAAGTATATTAAAAGCCTTTCCTTTTGCTAAGTTAATAACATACTCTTCGCAATTATTATCAAAGCTTATAGTGCTTTCATCAAAGTCACTAACAATCACTTCAAAATTCTCTATAATTCTAGTTAAAAGTTCTTTTCTTCTTTCTGAAGCTGATGCCAGTATAATCTTCATAATTGTTCACTCCTAATATTTTCTAAATAATATTATTGCCAATATTACACAAATAATAGACATTAAATTAATATTAAAATAGATACCAAAAGTTATCCCTATTACCTTTAAGTCTAACAAAAAAGGATCACTTAGTCCAATGGAATAAGATCTTCCTAATATATCTAAAAACCTAACGCTTTTAGATAACACTTCCCCAATAAAACTACCAGAAATGGCTGCCAGTAGTATAACAAAAATGTATTCTCTGGTTTTCCTTTCTGAATTTTTCAATTTATATCCCCCATTTATTTCTTTATCTTATATAGTGTATCATTTAATAAAATGATTAACAAGTCTATAATATAGTTTTTAGAAAAATTTTCTGTTCCTTAATTTGGTTTTTAAGGTATCAAATAGGACAGATTAAAAATGACTAAAAGTCATGTTTTGTCAATTCATAATTCACAATGGGCAGTTCGCAATTATGGAAACTTCTCCCTATATAAGAGAAGTTTAAAATTAATTTGTTTTTTGAATCCATAGGGTCATTTCTTATAAAAGACTGACAATGAAGTTCCTAGTAAAAAATATATTAAAAAATTAATTAGTAAAAAATTAATTTTAACCATAATTGCAATTCTCTATTATTTAAGTTGTAAATTGAAATACTCAAAGAAATAGCTATATTAAACTATATATTAGTTTTTCTATTTTTACATTTACAAATATAAAAATAGAACAGGCTATACCTGTTCTACCATTTAACTAGTTATTTTTAAATTTTATTAGTTTATTATATATATATATATTCATCTCTTCTGATTTTTTCTTGTCCACTTCCTCTGGAAGAGAAGCTATATAACTTTTTATTTCTTTAACATCATTATATGAACGAGTATCCTCCTTCAAATTTTCTAAAGAAGACACCCACTTTTTTAATTCAGTAGTTTTTATAGATTTAACTTGTGCATCTGATGTTTTATTTATTACCTTTAATTCAGCCTCTACAATTTTACTTAGTTCAACTATAGATAAATCCTCATAAGGCAAAGTTATTACTATTTTAGCATTTGGAATCTTATTTCCATTTAATTTTTCTATAACTTTATCACAATCATTTCCAGTATATATACCTTGATACACTTTATAAGTATTATCTTGTTCTACAACGAAAGGGCTACCAAAAGAGTTTAACTGACTTTTTAATTTATCAGCATTTTCTTTTACTTTAAATACACCACATTGAACTAGTATAAAGTCACTACTTTTAATATTTTTCTCTGCACCTTTAGTTTCTTCATTTTTCTTTTCTTTTTTTGTTTCTGTAATCTCTTTATTACCTTTTTTTAAATCATCCCTAGAAGTAAACTTATTAAAGAGCATAATAGTTAATAACAATGCGATTAACATTATAATTAAAAGATAAAGTAAATTATTATTTTTTTTCTTAGGTTTTATATTATATCTTGTGTATTTCATTTTATTACCCTCCTATAACCTATAAATACTTGTCCTTAATTTATATTCATAGTTTATGGGGATTATGATAAAAAACCGACATCACTGTCGGTTTAAATTCTAAAAGATTCTTCTTGCACCTACATATCTAGTGGAATAATACTCTTCTCCTAAATCGCTTATTATTACTCTTCCAGTTCCTGAAGCTGCATGTATAAATTGGCCATTACCCATATATATTCCTACATGAGATACAGAGTATCCATCAGTATTAAAAAATACTAAATCTCCTGGTTCTAAAACTGACCTTGAAACGCCCTTACCATATCTTATCTGTGAACCAGTATAATGTGGTAAGTCTATACCATAATTACTAAAAACATACTTTGTAAATCCTGAACAATCAAAAACTTCTGGTCCAGTTGCTGCCCAAACATATGGACTTCCAAGCTTAGTAGAAGCTAAATCTACTATATCATAAGCAACCTCTGGTGTAGATTCACTCCCGCCTCTGGATAGCCTCTTGCTTTCTAATGTTCTATTTGGAACTTTTATTGTTTTATCTGTTGATAAATTAGCTGAACGTAATATTATTTCATTTTTCTTTTTAGGTGTTTCAGTAGCTTGTACACTTTTGCAATTTATTAAAGTAATTGCAAATATAAACAACATTAAATTCAATAACAACCCACAGGTTTTCTTCATATTTAGCATAAACTTTCCCCCTAAAGACTAATAGCTATATACATTAATAACCTTAAAATAAATGCCTCTAAATCAATATATAACGTTATCATATAATGTTCTAAGGTTAATTACTGTATAATATATATTATATTTAGTAAATTTTAACTTAAAGACATTATAAATTATTAAACTATATCTAGTCAACTTTTTTATTAAGACAAATATTCCTAAATAAGTATATATTTCAAAATAATGTTGTTATATTTTAATCTATAAAAGCATATATTTATAGATTTACTCCTTTCAAATTCAATCTATATATCTATATAATTATGTTATTGATTATTTGAATTTCCACCTTATATAACACGAATTGGCTATTGACAATGGAGAATTATTGATACTTCTCTTTTATAAGAGAAGTTTTAAGTTTATTTATTTTTAAAGTGACAGAGCCACTTTTATTAAAAAATCTATTTGAAGAAACTAATTTATAAAATTAATTTCCATCATAATTGTCTATTTTCAATTCTCAATTGATTAAAGTTGTAAATTGAAATACTCAAGGGTGCAGTTACACTTTTAAATATGTAAAAAAATAATGAGTAGCATAATGCTACTCATTATTTTAACTATACATGAGAGTTAATCTTACTATTCTTCTCACAAAATTTCTTGCTCTCATATATGGAACTCCTTTAGACTCTAAGAATCTAAATATACCTGGATTATTTCTTTCTATTCTATTAACTATTCTATCAATTTTCAAATAATTATATCCAGGATATCCTTGTGCTGTTTTTAGATTATTATCTAAAAAATCTAAATTTTCATTTACATTTCCTCTTAAATCTTCTTCTTCATCAAAAACTTTAAATTCGTTATCTTCTTCATCCATAATCCATGGCATAGGTGTTATAAATCCTATAGGATTACTTCTTTGCATTGGCATAATTCCCATCATACAATACATAGCAGCAAATTCTTCCATCTCTTTAGACATGCTCGTATTATTCATAGGCTCTATAGGAACAAACTCATATTCCTGAACTCCATCCCCATCAAGATTTCTTTCATTATTTGAATACATTATGATACCCCCATATTTATATTAGAGATCAAAAAATAAATAACTAGTAAATAGACCACTCTATTTTGTGAATGGTACCTCAACAAAATTTCCTGATATCAAGACTATTAAGGACGCTTCCCCACATATTTGATATAAAACATTCATTTTATGTTCCTTCACTAGTTATTCCATTTCAGACTCCTTACATTAAAATCTATGTGCAATCCTATAAATTAATTCAACATTTTTCTTAATGCAACCATCCTATTATTCACAACTCTCCAATCAATGTTATTCATAAAAACTTCAATATATTTCTTTCTATCAATTCCAAAATCAATCATATATGCATGCTCGTAAACATCTAAAACAAGTAATGGATAAGCATTCCATATAGGTCCACAATCATGACTATCCAGTCCATATACATGAAGTTTTTTATCTATAGGCTCATATGCAAGTACTACCCATCCCCTAACTGCTAAACCTGCATTTTTAAACAATTTTTCAAAAAAATCATAACTACCAAAACTTTCGATTATTGCCTCATAAACACATGATGATATACCCTTTACTTCTCCATTCATGTTTTCAAAATAAAGCTCGTGAAGCTTAACTCCATCTAATGCAAAACTCTGAGCTACTAAAAGACTTCTATAGGGGCTGAAAGTAGCATTTGTTCCTTCAAAATCCCTTTGCTCCCTTATACCACTCCATATTTTGTTAACATTCGTTACATATCCTTCGTATAATTTATAATGTTGTTCTAATTGATTTAGGCTTATTCCTTTAATACTTTTAAAATTAAAAGTTTTAGGACTTAATTTCTCCTCCATTATACACTCTCCTAAATTATTACTTTATGCATCAACAAATAAACAATTAATCATTAATTAATATTATTTAATTTTGCATATGACTAATCACTCTATTTTAGACGCTTTAATACATTATATTTAATTTGTTCCTTTAAAATACATGAAATTTACTTCTATTAGGATTATGTTGTAATTTTGAAGTTTTTTGTTAGTGAAGAGAAAGAAGTTATTATATTATTTTTATATACAATTAAAGCTAATATACTTTAATTGTATATTAGCTTTAAAGAATATCTATAATATCCCCTGCATTATTTTTTAATTTATCTATGGAGTGAATATATCTATTTGTAGTTGCTAAATTTTTATGTCCTGCAAATTCCCTTACTTTTTCTATAGTTGCACCTTCTGTTATAGCTAGTGTTATAGCAGTATGTCTCGTAGAGTGAACTTTTAAATCTTTATTTATATTTGCATTTTTGCAAATTTGCTTAATTATATAATTTAAGCTGCTAGGATTTAATTTTTCCTTTTTTAAACTATTTTTAGAATGACCTAAGAACAGATATTCATCCCAATTTTTTTTAAAATCTCTATTACTCTCTTCAACATATCGTTTTATTAGATTTAATACCCCTTTTTGAATTTTTATTATATCTTTAATATTACCTTTTCTAGTTATGTTAATAACATCATAACCTCCATAGGTAGTTACATCTTTTAGTTTTATGTTTATAATTTCTGATTTTCTTAAGGCTGTAGTCAATGCTAATGACATTATAGCTTTATTCCTAATTCCTATTATATTAGTAGTATCTATACTTTGAAGCAAAATTTTACATTCTTCTTTTGTTAAAAATTCTGTGTCCTTATTGTTTATGACTGGCTTTTCTTCTTTTAAATTGCCAAAAGGATTATATTTTATAAGTTCACTTCTTGTACTATTATCTTGAAATTTTAATAACCATTTATAAAGTGCACTTAATGATGAAATTTTTCTATTTATAGTAGCAGAAGAAAATTTCTTAGAACTTAATTCTAAAATATAATTTTGAGCATCAAATATAGTTACTGCTCTAATGTGATTAATTGTTATATCTTCAACATATTCTACTTTAAAAAAATCTTTAATATCTCTCTCGTAACTTTTAGCAGTATATTTGCTTTTATTGGCTTTTAAATCTAAAAAATATCTTATAAAATTTTTATCATTAAATAAATTAGTTATTCTCTGCTCATTTTTAATAATAATATCGTTATTCATATCTATCACCTAATGTCTATAACTTAATAAAAACTGCTAACAAACGTCAGCAGCTTTTATTGTGTTAATTATTCGAAGCTCTCTATTAAGTCACAAATGCTTCCTAGCGCCTTTTCTTTATCACTACCTTTAGCTGAAACAGTAATCTTATAATCTTTATTTATACCTAAAGATAGTATTCCTATCAAGCTTTTGGCGTTAGCGCTTTTTCCATTGTACTCAATATTTATATTTGATTTGAAAGATGAAGCTACTCTAACTAACAGTGTAGCTGGTCTTGCATGTAACCCTTGTGGGTTTTTTACAATAACATCCTTTGATATCACTAGCATCACCTCTATAGTTTATTTAAAACTACCCTATGCTATTTACAAATTTTTCAATTCTATCTAATCCATTTTTAATGTTATCCATAGATGTTGCATAAGATAATCTTATAAAGTTATCAACTCCAAAAGCTATTCCTGGTACAACTGCAACTTTTTCTTTCTCTAATAATAAATCGGAGAAAGTTAAGGAATCTTTAATTATTTTTCCATCAAATTCCTTACCTAAAATTTTGCTTATGTTAACCATAACATAGAAAGCTCCTTCTGGTTTAACACAAGATAAGTTGTTTATTGAGTTAATTCTATCAACCATAAAATCTCTTCTTGCTTTAAATTGTTTTTTCATGTTTTCAACTTCACTTTGATCTCCATTTAAAGCTTCTACTGAAGCATATTGAGATATTGAACAAGGATTTGAAGTTGTATGACTTTGAATATTAGACATAAGCTTAGTTATCTCTTCGCTAGTTGCAACGTATCCTATTCTCCAACCAGTCATAGCATATGCTTTAGAAACTCCGTTAATAACTATTGTTCTATTATACGCGTCTTCTGAGATACTTGCAATTGAAATATGTCCTTCTACTCCATATAATAATTTTTCGTATATTTCATCTGATATTATTAATATATCTTTTTCTTTGGCAAACTCAGCAAGTTTTACTAATTCTTCTTTAGTATAAACAGTTCCTGTTGGATTATTAGGACTATTTAATATAAACGCTTTTGTTTTATTTGTTGTAGCTTTTTCTAATGCTTCAACTGTTAATTTGAAAGCGTTTTCTTCTTTAGTGTCTACGAATACAGCTTTACCGTCAGCTAATTGAATAAGTTCAGGATAACTTACCCAGTATGGTGCTCCTACTAATACTTCATCTCCAGGATTTAGTATTGCTTGTAATGCGTTTGCTAAACATTGTTTAGCTCCAGTTGAAATTACTATTTGAGAAGGTTTGTAAATTAAATTATTATCTACTTTAAATTTGTTTACTATAGCATCTTTAAGCTCTGTTATTCCTGAAGCAGCTGTATATCTTGTTAATCCCTCTTGCATAGCTTTTATGCCAGCCTCTTGAATGTTTTTTGGAGTATTAAAATCTGGCTCTCCTGCACCAAAGCCTATTACATCTATGCCATCTGCTTTCATTTTTTTAGCTTTAGCTGTTATTGCTAAAGTTAATGATGGAGAAATTTGCATAGCTTTATTTGATAATTTCATAGTTACTACCCCCAAAATTTTCATAATTTTATAAGTTATTTGCATACTCCCCTTCATATTTCAATAAAATGAAGGATATACGTCATATCATCTATAATATATCATTTATTATACTCAGTGTAAATAATTTTATAAGGCATATTTTGACTATTTATCAAAATAAAGATTATATTTTAAAATTAAATTTATATATAAATATATTTCACAAAAATAATAAAAGAATTTTAACATGAAATTTAAAATATTATGTAAATTACTTTTTAATCTAAAGTTATTATATAGGGATGTACTACTTGAAAAGCTAATGTATATTCAAATTTAGTTACGCCCTTAAATATTTCAATTCATAACTTAAAACAATTCACAATTAACGTTGAAATTAGTTTTAATCAAACTAATTTCTTTAATGGATTTTTTACTAGTAATACACTTGATGTTCTTTATAAGAAGTGACCACATCACTTCAAAAACAAATCAATTCTAAATTTCTCGGCTTCTGCTGAGAAATATCGATAATTGTGAATTTAATAGTTTTAATTATAATACTAAAAATCACCAATTATTTTCACATATATGTTAATCTTAGAAATAGTATATATAATATGGTTCAAACAAAAAAGACATGGCTTTATAATTCATGTCTTTCTTTTATGTAAATTAATTAATTTTATCTAGGCTGAACAATTAATCTTATTGCTGTTCTTTCTTCTCCTTCAATCTCTATATCTGTAAATGCTGGAATACAAACTAAATCTACTCCACTTGGTGCTACAAACCCTCTAGCTATTGCTACTGATTTTATAGCTTGGTTAAGAGCTCCTGCACCGATAGCTTGGATTTCAGCCACACCTTTTTCTCTTAAAACACCTGCTAATGCTCCTGCTACTGAATTTGGACTTGATTTTGCTGAAACTTTTAATACCTCCATGATTAACCTCCTATAAGTAAACATTCTATTGTGATAATATATAATTCTACAATAATCAAAAAAATCCTCTTAAATTTTGAATAAAATTAAAATTTCCAAAATTTAAGAAGATTATTTTTTTCATTTTTATTTTAAATTTCTACTTTTTACTATTTTGCATACTCAATAGCACGGGTTTCTCTGATTACATTAACTTTAATTTGACCTGGATATTCAAGTTCACTCTCTATTTTCTTAACAATATCCCTAGCCACTTCAATAGCTCCTGCATCATCAATTTCTTCTGGTTTAATCATAATTCTAATTTCTCTTCCAGCCTGAATGGCATATGACTTTTCAACGCCTTCATAAGAATTTGCAATTTCTTCAAGTTTTTCTAATCTCTTAATATAAGCTTCCAATGTTTCTCTTCTCGCACCTGGCCTTGCAGCAGAAATAGCATCAGCTGCTTGAACTAATACGGCTTCTAAAGATTGAGATTCTACATCACCATGATGAGCTGCTATAGCATTTACAACTATTGGCGATTCATGATATTTCTTAGCAAGTTCTGCACCTATTAATGCATGTGGTCCTTCAACTTCATGGTCTACAGCTTTACCAATGTCATGTAACAATCCGCATCTTTTTGCCAATGTCGGATCCATGCCAAGTTCTGATGCCATAAGTCCTGCTAAATAAGCAACCTCAACGGAATGCTTTAATACATTTTGACCATAACTTGTTCTGTACTTCAGTCTTCCTAATAATTTTAATATTTCAATATGTAGACCGTGTACACCTGTTTCAAAGGTAGCTTGTTCTCCTTCTTCCTTAATATCATTATCAACATCTTTCTTAGCTTTTTCTACCATTTCTTCAATTCTTGCTGGATGTATCCTTCCATCTACTATAAGCTTCTCTAAAGCTATTCTTGCAACTTCTCTTCTTATTGGATCAAATCCTGAAAGAATTACCGCTTCTGGAGTATCATCAATAATTAAATCTACTCCTGTAAGGGTTTCAAGAGCTCTAATATTTCTACCCTCTCTACCTATTATTCTTCCTTTCATCTCATCATTTGGAAGAGAAACCACGTGCACAGTAGACTCTGCAACATGATCTGCAGCACATCTTTGAATAGCATATGTTATGATTTCTCTAGCTTTTTTATCAGCCTCTTCTTTAGCTTTTTGTTCAACTTCTTTAATCATAACTGCTGCTTCATGCTTAACTTCTTTTCTTACTTCGTCTAGTAAAATCTGCTTTGCCTCATCAGATGTAAGACCTGATAATCTCTCTAATTCCTCTCTCTGCTTAGTATACAAATCTTGTATACTTGACTCTAATATTTCAACTTCTTGTTGTTTTTTATTTAGATTTTCCTCTTTTTTCTCTAATACTGCATTCTTTTTATCTAAAGATTCTTCTCTTTGAATAGTTCTTCTTTCAAGTCTCTGAACTTCATTTCTTCTCTCTCTAGATTCTTTTTCAAGATCAGTTCTCAATCTGTGAACTTCCTCTTTAGCCTCAAGTATAGCTTCTTTCTTTTTAGATTCGGCATCTTTTTTAGCTTCTTCTATAATTTTTCTAGCTTCTTCTTCTGACTTTGCAATATTAGCTTGTGATATATTTTTTCTAGTATAAACAACAACAAAAATTCCAATGAAAATAACAATTAATACAATACCTATCCCTAATAACATGTTTATGTTTGTATCCATTGTATGTTAACACCTCCTTTGCTCATTTTAATATCTATTTGGATTGAAAATGAAAGCTAGAAAAGGTGTCATATTTTATTCAATTGGTAGCAATTACATTTATGCTAAACCAGTATTTGTATTTATTTTATATTACTTTCTATATAATGTCAAGTTGCTTGGTATGCTACAAACAGGTAAAATATATACTTTTTTATAATATTAAAATTATATCCAATTATTCATATATATATTCAAAACTATTGAAAGATAAAAGAAAAATAACCAAATAATTACATATTTTTTATTGTACATTTATGGGTATTTCTTCTTTGTTATTGACCAGCTATTTTTGCTATCTTTTAACCTAATTATACAACATTTTAATGCATAGAAAATATTATCTTTTAAAAAATTATATATTCTATTAAATAATTATAATTATTTTGACATACATTAATTTTTAAGCTGATATCATTATAAAATTTTTTAAAAAACAAAAGTAGCAAGAAACACTTGCTACTTTTCACCATCTTTTTTTTCTACTAAAATTTCTTCTTTATATAAAGGTAAGGTATACTTTTCTCTTATTCTATTTTCTATCTCTAATCTTAATTCAGGATTTTCTTTAAAATAGTTCTTAGCATTTTCTCTACCTTGACCTAATCTTGTATCACCATAAGAGAACCATGCACCACTTTTCTGAACTATTTCCTCTTTAACTGCTATATCTAGAACGTCTCCTTCTCTTGAGATTCCCTCACCATACATGATATCGAATTCTGCTTGTTTAAATGGAGGCGCAACTTTATTTTTAGTTATTTTAACCCTAGTTCTATTTCCTAAAAATTCATCACCTTGTTTAATAGTATCAATTTTTCTTACATCCATTCTAACTGATGCATAGAATTTAAGTGCTCTTCCACCTGGAGTAGTTTCAGGATTTCCAAACATTACTCCAACTTTTTCTCTAAGTTGATTTATAAATATAGTGACACATTTTGATTTATTTATAGATCCTGCTAATTTTCTAAGTGCTTGTGACATAAGTCTAGCTTGAAGTCCAACATGAGAATCTCCCATTTCTCCTTCAATTTCTGCTTTTGGTACAAGAGCTGCAACGGAGTCTACAACTACAACATCTACTGCACCTGAACGAACCAATGCCTCAGTTATTTCAAGTCCTTGTTCTCCAGTGTCAGGTTGAGAAACTATTAAATTATCTATATCAACGCCTAAAGCTTTGGCATATACTGGATCTAATGCGTGCTCTGCATCTATAAAAGCTGCCACACCTCCAGCTTTTTGAGCCTCTGCAACAATATGTAGCGCTACTGTTGTTTTACCTGAAGACTCTGGTCCGAATATCTCTACAATTCTTCCTCTAGGTACTCCGCCTATTCCTAATCCTATATCTAATCCTAGACATCCTGTAGATATTGAATCTAAATTAAGTACACTGTTTTCTCCAAGCTTCATTACTGAACCTTTACCAAATTGTTTTTCTATCTGTCCCATAGCTGCTTCTAAGGCTTTTAACTTTTCACTATTCATATATCTCCCCTTAAGGGTCCACCATCCTTTCACTTACCGAACATTTGTTCTATTTATATTATACAATATATTATTTGATAGGTCAACTAAAAGAATATAGTAAGAAGTTCCTACTCTACAGGCAGGAACTCCTTTTTTATAATTGCCATTTTAAATATTTTTAATCACTTATCCATTTTAATCACATCTACATTTTTGTAGAAATAATCTATACCAGATACTATAGTTATTATAACCGCTAACGTCATTGATATCACTGTTATTATTTTAATAATCCAACTATTATAGCTTAATGTTATTAATCCTGCTATTATTGCTATTATTTGTATTACAGTTTTAGCCTTTCCCCAGTTGCTAGCTGCAATTACTATACCTTCTGATGCAGCTAATGTTCTAAGGCCGGATACAGCAAATTCTCTTGCAATTATTATCATAGCTACCCATCCTGGTATTACTTGTAACTCAACTAAAGAAACCAGTGCAGAAGTTACTAGTAACTTGTCTGCTAAAGGATCCATAAACTTTCCAAAGGTAGTTACTTGATTTCTGCTTCTAGCTATGTATCCATCAAGCTTATCTGTTAATGATGCTACTACAAAGACTATGGTAGCCAAAATTGTTCCTAAAGAAGTATTTAATGCTATAAACACTAAGAATATAGGAACCAATAATATTCTTATCACTGTAAGTTTATTTGCAAGATTCATATGACACAACTCCTATTTAAACAAAATTTTATAGAATAAATATGAATATCTTTACTGTAGAACAACTCCTATTAAATCATATTCTAATGCCCTTATAATCTCCACGTCAATAAATTGACCTATCTTTATATTATTATCATTTTCAATAAAAATTTCACCATCTATTTCAGGAGCCATTTCATAACTTCTTCCAATATACATTTTATCTTCTTTATTTTCTATCAATACAGTGTATATTTTACCTACCCTATTTTTATTTAACTCCTTAGAAATCTGTTGTTGAAGAGCCATAAGCTCATGATATCTCATTTCCTTTATTTCATTATCAATTTGTTCATCCATATCAGCCGCAGCAGTTCCCTCTTCCTGTGAATAAGTAAATACGCCTAGCTTATCAAATTTGATTTTTTTAATAAAATCTTTAAGCTCTTCAAAGTCTTCTTCCCTTTCTCCTGGAAATCCTACTATAAGCGATGTTCTTAAAACTACGTTAGGAACCTTAGCCCTTAATTTGTTTATATTATCAGTTATAGTTTTATTTCTTCCTTTTCTTCTCATACTTTTTAGTATCTTATCACTTATATGTTGTATAGGTATATCAATATATTTACAAACTTTATCATTGCTTGCTATTTCATCTATTATTTCATCTGTTAACTCTTCAGCATAACAATATAATATACGAATCCATTTGATGCTTTTTATCTGAGATAACTGATTTAATAATATGTGTAGTTTCTTTTCACCATATATATCTATGCCATAACTTGTAGTATCTTGTGCAACTAAAATTAATTCTTTATAACCATTTATAGCAAGTACTGATGCTTCCTTTAAAATATCTTCTATAGTCCTACTCCTATACTTACCTCTTATATTAGGTATAGCACAATAAGCACATTGGTTATTGCAGCCTTCGGATATCCTTATATAAGCTGTAGTTCCTCCCGTTGTAACTACTCTTTTTCCAATGTTAATATTAGAATCACTATAGCTTGTATAGGCTACTTTTTTATTATTTTTTAATACATCTTCTATACTGTCATTTAATTTATCATAATCATTTACCCCTAATATTATATCAAGCTCAGGTATAAGCTTTAAAAGTTCACTCCCATATCTCTGAGTTAAACATCCTGTAGCTATAAGTACTTTGCAATTATGATCTTCTTTATATTTTGCCATTTCAAGTATAGTATCTATAGATTCCTGCTTAGAGCTCTCAATGAATCCACAAGTGTTTATTATTATAATATCTGCATTATTAGGTTCATTTATAACTTCAAATTTTTCTTTTATATTTCCTATAATAATTTCCGAGTCAATTCTATTTTTATCACAACCTAAGTTTACTACTCCAACTTTCAATTTATCCACTAGTTTTCCTCCTATATTTTTCTTTATAGTATAAGGTTATCACTCTTCATATTCCTCTTTACTTAAAAGAACCTGTCTTGGCTTACTTCCATTCTTTCCAGAAATAATACCTCTTTCCTCCATCTGCTCTATTATTCTCGCTGCTCTATTATATCCTATTTTTAATCTTCTCTGCAATAGAGAGGTAGATGCCTGTTCCGTATCTATAACTATTTTTATAGCCTCATTTAAAAGCTCATCACAATCATCACTTTTAGGCCTAGCCCCTTCTTCTATCTCTTCAATAATGTGATCTTCATATTGATGTTCTTCTACTTGATTTTTAATAAATGTTACTACTCTCTCTACTTCCTCTTCAGACACAAATGCTCCCTGTATCCTAACAGGCTTTGCTTCTCCTACAGGATAAAATAGCATGTCTCCTTTACCAAGTAATTTTTCTGCTCCCGATGAATCAAGTATAGTTCTTGAGTCTATTTGGCTTGATACGGCAAAAGAAATTCTTGAAGGTATATTTGCTTTAATAACTCCAGTAATTACGTCTACAGACGGTCTTTGAGTAGCTATAACTAAATGCATACCCGCTGCTCTAGCCATCTGTGCTAATCTGCCTATATAGTCCTCAACATCATTAGGACAAACCATCATAAGATCTGCAAGCTCATCAATTATAATTACTATCCAAGGTAGCTTTTCTTCAATAATACCCTTATTTGCCATTTCATTGTAACCTTCAATGTTTCTTACGTTATTATCTGCAAATATCTTATATCTTCTTGTCATTTCATTTACTGCCCAACTTAATGCACTAGCTGCTTTTTTAGGATCTGTAACTACAGGAATTAATAAATGTGGTATTCCGTTATAAATATTAAGTTCAACAACTTTAGGATCTATAAGTAATAATTTAACCTCATCTGGAGAATACTTATATAGTAAACTCATAAGTAAGGTATTTATACACACACTTTTACCTGATCCTGTTGCCCCTGCTACTAGCATATGAGGCATTTTTGTTAAGTCAGAAACAATAGAATGTCCACCTATATCCTTACCTAGACAAAAGGCTAAGTTCTTATTAGAACTTATAAATTCTTCAGACTCAATAACTTCTCTTAAATATACTGGTGTTAATTCTCTATTAGGTACCTCTATTCCTACTGCTGCCTTACCTGGAATTGGTGCTTCTATTCTAACTCCTGAGGATGCTAAGTTTAAAGCTATATCATCAGATAAATTAACAATTTTACTTACTTTTACTCCAGCACTAGGTTGAAGCTCAAATCTAGTTACAGATGGACCTTTTGTAACTTGTATAACCTTTGCCTCTACTCCAAAACTTAAAAGAGTTTCTTGTAACTTACTTGCGCTATTTAATAAATCCTTTTTATCTCCTTTTTTAAGTTGATTATGTTCATTTTTATAAAGTAAATCCACATCAGGAGATTTATATTCAAAGTTTTTATTACTATTTAAAGTGCTAATATGAATTTCTTCCTCTAATTCATTAGTAAAAGCTTTATCAGTAATAGAGGACTTTTCTTTTTTTTCTTCTCTAATGTTATTTTGTATAGAATCCTTTTCACTTTTACTATTATCATCTATCTCTGTAGATTTTAAGAAATCTATAATTTTTATTTTATGGTTTGTATCAACTTTTGATATAGAATTTTCTTCGATGATGTTTTCTTTTAACTCCTCATTCACAAGTATCTTTCCATCAGTTTTTAATTTATTTTCTCTTGAGCTATCTTTTTTATTCACAATCTCTGAAATCATATCTTTGATAGTTATGTCCTTGATTAAAGTTATAGAAATTATATATACTGCAATAAAAATTATGTAACTTCCTAGTTTTCCAAAAAGCTTATATAGTGGAACTGATAAAAAGTACCCTATAATTCCACCATGAAGTATACTACTAGAATTATAAATCTTTTCTACTCCTACCATAATATTATCTTTTACATAATAATTAGATAAAACAGTCATTTGTATAAACAATAAGCTATTAATAATGAATAAAACTATTCCATAAAACCTCTTAGTAAAAGCAATATTACCACTTTTAATTATATAACTAGCTCCTATAAATATACAAAAGGCAGGCATTACATATGCACCTAAGCCTATTAGTCCTACAAATAATTTATAAATAAATAATCCTATCATACCAGATAATGATGATTGATTGGAAAATATAGTAGAGCCTAAACTAAGTAACATTAATATGCCTATAGTTATAAGTATAATTCCCGAAACCTCCGAGTGGCCTTTTTCATTAGTATATCTCTTATCAGATTTTCCATTATCTTTAGACCTACTTCTTTTTTGAGATTTTTTGCTCTTTTCTTTATCAATGTTATTTTTAGCCACCGTATCACCTCCAAATTAATTATTTCTACAAATATGATAATATTTCCTTTTAAATAAATTCAATAAAAAATAGGTCAAAATCGACCTATTTCTCATCAATAAGTTCATTTAATTTGTGCAACGCTTGAGATATTCCTCCAACTTCATCAATAATTCCGCATTCAACTGCTTGTTTCCCTATTAATATAGTTCCCATATCGTTTAATAATTCGTCAGTTTCAGCCATCATGCCTCTTAATTCCTCTGCACTTATTTTAGAAGTTCTTGTTATAAATTCAATAATTCGTTCTTGCATTTTTCTAAAATAGTCAAAAGTTTGAGGTACACCTATTACTAAACCATTCATTCTTATGGGATGAACAATCATAGTAGCACTAGGCGAAATAAATGAATAGCTCGATGAAGTTGCTAGCGGAACTCCTATGGAATGACCTCCCCCAATTACCAAAGACACTGTTGGTTTTGACAGACTATTTATCATTTCCGCAATTGCCAGCCCTGCCTCTACATCTCCCCCAACAGTGTTTAATATTACAAGTATACCCTTAACTTTTTCATCTCTTTCCATTGCTACTAATTGAGGTATAACATGTTCATATTTAGTTACTTTTGTTTGAGGTGACCCCATACTATGACCTTCTATTTGTCCTATTATAGGTAGTATTTGTATACTGTCATCGCCACTAGCCACATTAAGTACTCCTAACTCCTTAATATTTTGAACTCCTTCATTGGGCTTTGATTCTTCTTCATTTTTAGTTATCTCTTCACTTTTTATTTTCTTTTCAGTATTTTTATCTGCCATAATCATTCCTCCTAAATATACATTTCTATTTTGTACATTTAGAGGAAATCATATACTTAATTATCATAAATTAAATTCTTTATGAAGTACATTAATAGCCAATTCTGTATATGGAGCTTCTACTAAGCACCATATGGTCATATGAGAGTCTGCTGTTTGTAGTACTTCTATTTTTTCTTTCGTTAATGTTTTTAAAATTCTAGCCATAACTCCCGGCATTCCCCTCATCTTAGAACCTATTATAGCAATCTTACTACAATTTTCAATATATGAGCATTGTAAATTTATCTCATTTGTAATCTCCTTAAACTTATCTAAATCATTTAATGCTATAGTAAATATTTTTTGTTTAGGAAAGACATTAATAAGATCAATACTTATACCTTTTTCTGCTATTATGTCAAACAATTCAACATAACTATCACTATTATTATCCGCAACAGTAATTTGCACTCTATCTTTTACATGAGTAATTCCAGTAATAATACTTTGTGAATCATCTTCTATATGATTAGTAATGAAGGTTCCATCACAGTCACTAAGAGTGTTTTTAATAACTAATGGTATATTATACTTTTTAGATATCTCAACAGCCCTAGGATGAATAACTTTAGCCCCCTGATATGCAAATTGACATACCTCATCATAGCTTATAGCTTTAATCAAAGTGGCATGAGATACTATTCTAGGATCAGCAGTCATTATACCATCTACATCTGTATAAATATGGATTTCTTCCGCCTTTAGCGCAGCTCCTAATATAGCAGCAGTAACATCACTTCCCCCTCTTCCAAGAGTAGTTAAATACCCTTCTTCACAAGTCCCTTGAAATCCTGCTACTACTGGTATCTTATCTTCATTTAGAAGTTTTAGTAATCTCTCAGTATCTACATCCATTATTGTAGCATTTCCATAATTATTATCTGTTTTAATTCCTGCAAGTCCTCCTGTTAGTGGTATGGCATTAAGATTATTATTGTATAACTCATTAGATATTACAGCAGTGCTTATAATTTCCCCACACCCTACCATTAAATCTGTAGCTAATAGGTTATTTCTTTTAAAATTCTCACTCAATAAACCTAATAATGTGTCTGTAGCATAAGGTTCTCCTTTTCTTCCCATGGCAGATACTACAACAACCGTCTTATATCCTTGTTCTATGGCACTAATTATTTTCTTTGCTACTAACTTTCTATTTCTTTCACTTGAAACAGAAGTTCCTCCAAATTTTTGTATGAGTATCTTCATTACTTCTCCCCCACTTAAATACGAGATTTTTTTAGTACCTCATTGTCTACATCTATTATAATAGTTCGAGAGCCAATTTTCTTCACATACTCCCAAGGTACTTCGATGAGCTCACTATTTTTAAAAAAACTAAAAGTAGCTTTACTATCGTTTAATATTAATAATTTTAATACACCACGTTCATCTATTACAATATCATTATTGCCTAAAAAATTGTATTTATCGCCGTCATTAATATTTATAATCTCGTATCTTTCCATTTCGCTTAAATACTTAATATTATCTTCCATAATATCACCTCTTATTATAATTCCCATAGAAATAATTATGAGAATTAAGCTGAAGTTATGCAAGAAAAAAGCATTTACATAAAACTAAAGTTATTATTTTTTTATCTCAGTTAGATTATCTTTGTAAATTTCTTTTAAAAGTCTTGTATCCTTACCTACAAAAGCACTGCTTTGTATGCCTTTTCTAAAAGTAAGCTCCTTAACTCTTTCCACACTCTCCATGTCAATTTTATCTATTTTCTTAATTACATCACTTGGAGTATTTATCTTATTTAAAAATAATACGGATTTTCCATTACTAAACATTCTGCTGCTAGTACTTTCAAGTCCTAAAATATAATTTCCTTTTAACTGCTCTTTACTTTTTTGAAGTTTTTCATTGGTGATATTCTCTTTTGAAAATTTATTAACTTCATTAAGTATAACATCAATTGCCTCTTTAATATACTTAGGATTTAATCCTGCATATACATTTACAAGTCCATTGTTTATATGAGAAGACATATATAAATATATAGAATAACAAATTCCTAATTCTTCTCTTATCTTCTGAAAGAGAATAGAGGCAGCTCCTCCACCTAACATATTAGATAATAATATTAATGTATATAAATCATTATCACCTATTTTTAGTCCCGGCATTCCTAAATTTATGTGAAGTTGCTCTATGTCTTTACGTCTGAAATAATTATTATTTAATATCTCTGGCGTGGAATACATAGTTATATTTTTATTATCATATTGCCAATTTCCAAAATACTTCTCTACAATTTTTTCTATATTCTTCATATCTATTTTTCCACATATAGATATGACACAGTTTTCTGGTATGTAATAAGATTTTAAATATGAAACTATCATCTCCTTATTAAAGGATTTTACCGTATTCTCAGTTCCCAGTATAGGAAGTGAAAGCCCATCCTTTCCCCAAACAGCTTCAGCATGTAAGTCCATCAATACATCTTCTGCACTATCCTCACTCATATTTATTTCTTCAATTATAACACCTTTTTCCTTTTCAATATCTTCTTCATTAAATAGACTATTAAAAAGCATATCAGATAATAATTCAAGTCCTAATTCTAAGTGAGAATCTAAAGTTTTAATATAATAACAAGTAGCTTCTTTACCTGTAAATGCATTGATTTGACCACCTACATTTTCAATTTCCTCTGCTATTTGCTTGGAGTTTCTATTAGCCGTACCTTTAAAAAGCATATGTTCTATAAAATGAGATACTCCATTATTAATACTGTTTTCATTTCTAGAACCATTTTCCACCCATAATCCCACTGATACAGAGTTAAAATGCTCTATATTTTCTACTACCACTTTTAATCCATTATTTAAAGTAAACAAATTATACATTTTCGCTCTCCTTATTGAAGATATTTCTTTTAATATTTCAATTCACAATGTAAAATTCACAATTAAAAATATTCCTAACTATAGATTTAACATTTAAATTTTATTTTTGAGTAATTATATCACTTATTATAAAAGTAACTAAAAATAACATAAAACCTCTAAAATAAAATAACTAGTCAAATATGGGGTGGATATTTTATGCTAAACAATAAAACTGATTCTACGTATGGTTCATTGGCTGGTAGACGCAGTATAACACAAAATAATCTACTATAATGGCTAATTATTCTTTTTAAGATAGCTATAATTTTTTTAAAATCTATTATAGAATTAATTATTTCTTTAATTATATATTATGAACTATTCATTACAAATTGAATATGTTTTAAATTTAAATCTAAAAAGTAACATTTATTTTAGTTTTTAGATTAAGTTTCTAAAATAATAATACTTATTTATATATCTTTTTCAATTTTTCATATAAATATTAGTATAATATCAATTATTTATTAAAAAGTACAGTAAAAAATATCCAAATGTAAAAAGCACTTTAAAAGTATATAAAAACTTAAACTATAGGTTCTTGAATGTGATTGTAAAAAAGAGCTTCTATCATAATCCTTAATTATTTATTTTTAACTTTATAAATACCCAAATTAAAAAAATAAAAAGGCATTATGCCCTTCTATTTGTTATTAATTATCAATTTTATCTTCTTCTGTTTCTTTAATAGCATCTTTTCTTGAAAGATTAACTCTTCCTTGATTATCTATCTCTGTTACCTTAACTAATATTTCATCTCCTACTGAAACAATATCTTCTACCTTATTTACCCTTGCAGTATCTAGTTTAGATATATGAACTAAACCTTCTTTTCCAGGTAATAATTCTACAAAGGCTCCAAAAGTAGCAATCTTAGTTACTTTACCAAGATAAATTTCTCCTACTTCAACTTCTTTAGTAAGTTCTTTTATCATTTTTAAAGCCATATTTGCTCCAACACTGTCATTAGACATAATAACAACTTTACCATCATCATTAGTATCTATCTTAACACCAGTTTCAGCTATAATTTTCTTTATAGTTTTTCCACCTGGTCCTATGATGTCTCTAATTTTATCTGGATTAACATTTACTGTATATAGTCTTGGTGCATATGGTGATAATTCTTGTCTTACTTCTGGTATACATTCTTTTATTTTATCTAAAATGTATAATCTAGCTTTTCTAGCATTTTCTATAGAAGTTCTTATACAATAGTCAGATAATCCTTTTATTTTTGTATCTACTTGTATAGAAGTTATACCTTTTTCAGTTCCTGCAACTTTAAAGTCCATATCTCCAAAGAAGTCTTCAATACCTTGAATATCAGTTAATACCTCTTCTTCTGATAAATCTTCACTAGTTATTAATCCCATAGCTATACCTGCTGCTGGTCTTTTTATAGGAACTCCTGCATCTAATAACGCTAATGTACTACCGCACACACTTGCTTGAGATGTAGATCCATTTGAACTTAATACTTCAGATACTAATCTTATAGTATATGGGAAATCTTCGATTGAAGGAATTAAAGGTTCTAATGCTCTTTCTGCTAAAGCACCATGTCCTATTTCTCTTCTTCCTGGTCCACGAAGTGGTTTAACCTCCCCTACACTATAAGCTGGGAAATTATAATGATGCATATATCTTTTAAATTCTTCTTCTCCAAGACCATCAATTATTTGAACATCCCCAAGTGCGCCTAGAGTAGCAACAGTCATTACCTGAGTTAATCCTCTTGTAAATAATCCTGTACCATGTGTTCTTGGAAGTAATCCTGTTTCACAGCTAATTTTTCTTATTTCATCAAAACCTCTGCCATCTGGTCTTCTCCTGTCATGAAGAAGCATATGTCTAACTATTTCTTTTTGAAGACTATAAATTGTTTCTGATACATCAGACATCCTATCCTCATATTTTTCGCCAAAGGCTTCACTGATTTTCTCTTTAATTTCTGAAACTTTGTTATTTCTTTCATCTTTGTCAGTAGTATACATTGCATCTTTTAACATATCATATGCAAAATTTCTTATGTCTTCTTCTACATTTTCATCAACTTTGTGTATCTCTGGAGTTATTTTTTCCTTTCCAAACTTCGCCACAGCCTCTTCTTGGAATGCAACTATTTTTTTACACTCTTCAAATCCAAAGTTTATAGCTTCTATCATTGTTTCTTCTGGAATTTCATCTCCACCAGCTTCTATCATCATAATTCTTTCTTTAGTTGCACAGATAGTTAATGATAATGTACTTTTTTCTCTTTGAGCTACTGTTGGGTTTATAATAAATTGTCCATCTGCAAGACCAACAGATACTGTTCCTACAGCATCTGTAAATGGTATGCTAGATAAACATAATGCCATTGATGCAGCATTCATAGCTAATATTTCTGGAAGATTATCTTGCTCAACAGACACTACTGTACAAACTACTTGAACATCATTTCTATATCCCTTTGGAAATAGAGGTCTTATAGGTCTATCTATAGCTCTTCCATTTAATACTGCTTTCTCAGATGGCTTACCTTCTCTTTTGATAAATCCTCCTGGAATTTTTCCTACTGCATATAATCTTTCTTCATATTCAACACTTAGAGGGAAAAAATCTATTCCATCTCTTGGTGTTTCTGAAGCGTTTACATTAACAAGTACTACTGTGTCTCCATAATTCATAAATATTGCACAGTTTGAAAGCATTCCAACTTTACCATATTCAACTTTCATGGTTCTTCCTGCTACAGTAGTTTCTAATGTATTAATCATAGTTTTGCCTCCTTTCAATAATTATTAATAGTATTGTCAAATATAATTAGTTATATTTACCTAAAAAATATAAGTTAAAATAATAGAGCGGCTTAGCCGCTCTAACTATTTTCTTATTCCTAACTCAGCTATTAAAGCACGGTATCTTTCGATATCTTGCTTCTTTAAGTAATTTAAAAGTCCTTTTCTTTGTCCAACCATCATTAAAAGACCTCTTCTTGAATGGTGATCTTTTTTGTGAACTTTTAAGTGCTCAGTTAACTCTTTTATTCTCTCTGTTAATAAAGCAACTTGAACCTCTGGTGATCCTGTATCTCCTTCAGTTCTAGCGAATTTTACCATTATTTCTTGTTTTTTAGCCTTATCCATGTTAAAAACACCTCCGATTGTAATATCCCCTTGTCCCAAGTATACCGTTGGCAATTCAGTAAACTTAGCATAAGGTTCAGACCAATTATAGCAAATAATTTTCTTTTTGTAAATTATTTATTATAACTTTCTTTTTTGAAATGAAATAGTTTATACATCTATCATATTTTGATTTTTAACAAATTTTTTATCTTTATTCAATTGAGCTATTAATTCTTCTAGAGAATCAAAACTTTTTTCTTCTCTAATTTTATGTAAAAAGAATATTTCTACACATTCTCCATATATATCTTCATGAAAATCTAATATATTTGTTTCAACACAAAGTTTTTTTCCTTTTACTGTAGGATTATATCCTACATTAGTCATAGCTTTGTAAAGCTTATCTTTATATTTTACCAAACTATAATAAACTCCACCTTGAGGAAGTACAAATTTTTTATCATAATCTAAGTTTATAGTGGGAAATCCTATAGTTCGTCCTATCTGCTTACCCTTAATAATCTGCCCACTTAACATAAAAGGTCTTCCTAGCATTACATTTGCCTTTTCAATTTCTCCCTCTTGTATGTAGTTTCTTATTTTAGAACTGCTTATTATTTCATCTTTTAATTTAATAGGCTTAGCTACATAAAGCTTAAACCCTAAAATTTCACTATACTTCCTTAAAAGTTCAACGTCCCCTAAATTCTTATATCCAAATCTATAGTTAAAACCTACAATTACACCTACCGCATTGTAGGAATTTACTAAATTTTTGATAAAATCTTCTGGAGTTATTCTCATAAAATTATCATCAAAGGTAATAAAATTTACTACATCGACTCCTAATTTTTCTAATATCTCAATTTTATGAGCATTATCCATTATAAGTTTTGGTGCAACATCCTCATTTATAACTGTTAAAGGATGATTTTCAAAGGTACATACCATAGTTCTAGCATTAATAAAATTTAAATTTTCTTCTTTATTTTTATTATACTTCTTAGCCATCTCTATTGATTTTTTTATAAGAGACTTATGACCAAGATGAATTCCATCAAAACTACCTAAAACTATAAAGGTAGGAAAATTTAACTTCTCATTAAAATTATCCTTTATTATCTTCATATCTATATCCTCTAGATTAAAATCTTTATCAATTTAAAACCTACATCGTTTTTTCTGCCTATTCCAACTAAGTTGTTTTCTTCATCGTAAACTCTGTAAATTTCATCTTTTAATATGTTTGATGTAAAGCTTTTATCCTTTAATATGACTCCATTAAGAAGAAGGGTTTTAAATTTAATATCAGCTACTATCTTAGGATAGTTTAAAAAAGCATTTTCTATAGGGATAATATAATCATATATATTTTCCTCATTTAAAGACTCAATATTTATACTATTTTCTTTAGTAAATTTGCCTGTAGCTGTTCGCTCTAACGCGCTCATCATAGCACCACAGCCTAATTTCTCTCCTATGTCATAGCATAGGCTCCTAATATAAGTACCTTTAGAGCAGTTTACTTCCATCTTTACATAAGGAAGATTAATTTCTAAAACTTTTATATCATGTATAGTTATACTTCTAGCTTCTCTTTCAATTTCTATACCTTCTCTTGCAAGTTCATAAAGCTTTTTACCATTTACTTTAAGTGCTGAATACATTGGTGGAACCTGTTTTATGTTTCCTTTAAAAGAATAGACAGCTTCCATTACTTCTTCTGCTGTAACATTCACATCACACTGTCTTATTACTTTTCCCTCAATATCATAAGTATCTGTTACTTCTCCTAGCTTTAACTCTGCAACATAAACCTTATTATTTTCCATAATGTAATCAATAGCTTTAGTGGCTTTACCTATACAAATAGGTAAAACCCCGCAAGCTTCAGGATCTAAAGTTCCACAATGACCAACTTTTTTTTCATTGGTAAGCTTCCTTATAATTCTAACTACATCAAAAGAAGTGATTTTTGTTGGCTTATAAACATTTAATATACCAAAAATATTTTTTTTATTAGAAATATCTTTAATTTCTCTATTTAAGTTCATTATATCAACTCTTTTTCTAATATAGTTATTAACTTATCTTTTATAGTTTGTATATTACTTTCTGCCACAAAACCTGCTGCTCTAATATGTCCACCACCATTAAAGCCCTCTGCAACTCTTCTTACATCAATCTTATTTTTTGAACGTAAGCTAACTTTAACACCATCTTCCGATTCCTTAATCAGCACTGTTACTTCTGCACCCTCAACTTTACTTCCAAAGGCTATCAAGTCAGATGTATCAGAGCCATCTAGGTTCAGTTCTTCTAATATTTTATTAGTAAGTTCCATAAATACAACTTTTTTATTACATTCCAAAGTCATAGTTTCTATAACTTTTCCATAAAGCTTAACTTTATTAAAGCTTTTATTATCAAAAATAATTCTATGAATCTCACTAAAATCAATGCCTGTATTTATTATATCCCCTGCAATGTTATGAGTAATACTAGTAGTATTAGAATGCCTAAACGAACCAGTGTCAGTTAATAGTGAAGTATATAATGCTGTTCCTATTTCCTTAGTTAAGTTTATATCTAATAGCTTTAATATTTGGTATACAATTTCTCCTACCGCTGCAGCATTAGTATCTACATAGTTTAAATCTCCATATAATTCATTTGACATATGATGATCCACATTAATTAAAGTATAATCCCTATCTTTTAAAAGAATTTCTGCATTAATTCTTTTAAAATCTCCACAATCTAATACAATCACTAAGTCTGTATTTTTCTCTACATTATAATTTTCACCAGTTATTTCTTCTGCACAAGGTAAATAAGTAAATGTTTGAGGAATAGCTTCTTTACAAAGAATAGTACAGTCTTTTCCTAGACTCCTAAGTGCTAAAGTAAGTGCTGTGCTGCTTCCTAGTGAATCACCATCTGGAGAAGTGTGAAAGGTAATAGCAATTTTTTTACTTTCTTTAATTTTCTCAATAACATTATTTATTGTCATTGCTATTTTGCTCCTTTATTTGTTTAAGTAATGAATCTAGGTGCTGTGCTCTATCAAGGGTATTATCTAACTCTATAATAACTTCAGGTATATGTCTTACTTTAACATTCTTAGCTATTTCTTTTCTTATAAATCCTACAGAACTTTTAAGAGCTAAATAACTATCTTCTTTTTCCTTTTCACTACCAAAAATACTTACATATATCTTTGCATAGCTTAAATCTTTGCTTACATCTACATCAGTTACGCTTATCATTGCAGTTAATCTAGGGTCTTTTATTTTATTTTGTATTGTGTTACTTACATCTCTTTTTATTTCCTCGTTAATTCTACCGCTTCTATACTTTGCCACGTAACTCACTCCTTATGATTAAATTTGTTTAGGTTTAATTTCCTCCATAGTATAAGCTTCAAGGATATCTCCTTCTTTTATGTCATTGAATTTCTCTATACTTAAACCACATTCAAAACCAGCTGCAGCCTCTTTAACATCATCTTTAAATCTCTTTAATGATGCTAATGTTGATTCAAATATAACTATACCTTCTCTTAAAATTCTTACACTTGAATGTCTAGTAATCTTTCCATTTAGAACATAGCATCCTGCAATTGTACCTACATTTGAAATTTTATAAACCGCTCTTACTTCTACTCTTCCTTGTATAACTTCTTTATACTCTGGATCAAGCATTCCCACCATAGCAGATTTAATATCTTCAATAGCATCATATATTATTCTATAAGTTTTAATTTCAACGCTTTCTTTTTCTCCAGCAGCTATAGCATTTCCATCTGGTCTTACATTAAATCCTATTATAATTGCATTGGAAGCTGATGCTAGTGTAACATCTGTTTCAGTTATAGCTCCAACACCACCATGAATTACTCTAACTTTAACATTATCTGTTGAAAGTTTTTCTAATGATTGTCTTATAGCTTCCACAGAACCTTGTACGTCTGCTTTTACTATAACACTAAGTTCTTTAACTTTTCCTTCTTGAATTTGACTATATAAGTTTTCCATAGAAACTTTATTAGATGCAGTAAAGTTTTCTTGTCTTATTTTTTCTTTTCTCTTATCTGCCATGTTTCTAGCTGTTTTCTCATCTTTAACAACATTAAATCTATCTCCAGCTGCTGGAACTTCAGATAATCCTAAAACTTCTACTGGTATTGATGGTCCAGCAGATTTTATTTTATTACCTTTATCATCTATCATAGCTCTTATTCTTCCATAAGTAGTTCCTACGATTATTGAATCTCCAACATTTAACGTTCCATTTTGAACAAGTAGTGAAGCTACTGGTCCTCTACCTTTATCAAGTTTAGCTTCTATAACCGTTCCTTTAGCTCTTCTTTCTTTATTGGCAGTTAGCTCTAACATTTCTGAAGTTATTACTACCATTTCTAGTAATGTATCAATACCTTCTCTTGTATGGGCTGATACTGGAACACATATTGTGTCTCCACCCCAATCTTCAACAATTAATCCATGTTCAGTTAACTCTTGTTTAACTTTATCTGGGTTTGCTGATGGTTTATCCATTTTATTTATAGCAACTATCATTGGAACATTAGCTGCTTTACAGTGGTTAATAGCTTCAGCAGTTTGTGGCATTATTCCATCATCAGCTGCAACAACTAATATAACAACATCCGTAATTTGAGCTCCTCTAGCTCTCATTGCAGTAAAAGCTTCGTGTCCTGGTGTATCAAGAAAAGTAATCTTTTCATCATTTACATCAACAGTATAAGCTCCTATATGTTGTGTAATTCCACCTGCTTCTGTAGCCGTAACTTTAGATTTCTTAATAGCATCTAATAGTGACGTCTTACCATGGTCAACGTGTCCCATAACAGTAACTACAGGTGGTCTTTTTTCAGTATCGTTTTCTTCTTCAAAGTTGTCTTCTATATCCTCTTCTTCACCAAGTTTTCCAGCTTCTTCTTCTTTTAATACCGCCATTGAGCCGAACTTTTCAACAACTTGTTCAGCGATATTAAAATCTATTTCTTGATTCATATTAGCCATAACGCCTAAGAAAATTAATTGTTTAATAACTTCTACAGGTGGTTTTTTAAGCTTTTCTGCTAAATCTTTAACAATTATAGTTTTTTCCATCTCTATAACTTCATCTTGTGTCAGTTCTAAATCTTCTTCATCAGAATCTCTATTTCTTATCTTGTTTCTATTTTTTTTCTTATTTAACTTATTTACATTCTCATTTTCAACATTCTCATAATGCTCTATTGTTTCATTTGTATTTGCTTTTTGATCTGCAAATAATTCTTTAATAAGCTCAGCATCTTCCTCATCTATCATACTCATATGATTTTTAGCTTCTATACCAAACTCTTCGAAAAGCACTGTGATTAAATCTTTACTTAAAACTTCTAACTCTTTAGCTAATTCGTATATTCTTACTTTCGCCAAAGCTTTCACCTCCGAATTTATATGTTATTATGCTCTTGCCATAAATCAATGAGCTTTTCACTCATATTTTTATCTTTTACACATAATACATTTATTTCTTCTCGCCCTAAGGAAATACCTAATTGAAATTTTGGTACATCCTCTAATAAAGGAATTTCTCTATCACTACAGTATCTTTTAAATTTATCTTTAGTATTTTCCGAACACTCCAGTGATAATATTGCAAGATAAACCTTTTCTTTCTTTATTGTTTCTTCACACTTATTATATCCCTCTATCAAATTTCCTGACTTTTTAGTAAGTCCTAAAAATTGATAAAACTTATTGGTCATATCTCATCTCTTCCTTTAATCTTTCAAATATATCATCACTGATTTTACCCTCAAGATTTCTCTCTAATCTTTTTGCTTTTATAGACTTTTCTAAGCATTCTATACTTTTACAAATATATGCTCCTCGTCCTGGCTTTTTCCCAGTAGTATCAATAAAGACTTCTCCTTCTTTATTTCTAACTACTCTTATAAGCTCTTTTTTAGGCTTCATCTCCATACAGCCAGTGCACATTCTTTGTGGTATTTTTTTCACCTTCATAGATATCACCTACTCTAGAATTTCATTTATCTCAGTTTCTTTATTAACGTCAGTAACATCTAAAGCTGTGTAAGCTTGAGATTTGCTTTTTATATCAATTTTCCATCCAGTTAATCTTGCAGCTAACCTTACGTTTTGACCTTCTTTACCTATAGCAAGTGATAACTGGTTATCATCAACTACAACTTTAGCGCTTTTATTTTCTTCATCTACTTTAACTTCTAAAATTTTAGCTGGGCTTAATGAATTAGCAATATACTCTTCTGGAATCTTGCTGTATTTTATAATATCAATTTTTTCATTTTTAAGTTCGTTTACAATACTTTGTACTCTTATTCCCTTAGGACCAACACAAGCACCCATTGCATCAACATTTTCGTCTTTTGAATGTACAGCTATCTTTGTCCTTGAACCCGCTTCTCTTGATATACTTTTAATCTCCACAATACCACTATATATCTCTGGCACTTCTCTTTCAAATAATCTCTTAACTAAGCCTGGATGAGTTCTTGAAACTACTACCTGAGCGCCCTTTGTAGTATTCCTAACTTCAACTATATATAGGCTAAGCTTTTCATTAAAAACATACTCTTCTCCACGCATTTGTTCATTAGGTCCAAGCACTGCTTCTATTTTGCCTAAATTGATAAACACATTGCCTCTATCTTTTCTTATTACTGTTCCTGTAATTATATCATATTCCTTTGCTATAAATTCATTGTATATGATATTTCTTTCAGCTTCCTTGATTCTCTGTATAACAACTTGCTTTGCAGATTGTGCTGCCACTCTACCAAATTGTCTTGGAGTAACTTCTATTTCTGCTATATCTCCTATAGTATATCTTGGGTTTATTTCTTTAGCCTCTTCTGGTAAAATTTCACAACTTTCATCATAAACCTCATCTACAACTTCCTTTTGTGCGTAAACATGGATTTCACCAGTTTCTCTATTCATTGTAACCTTTACATTTTGACCGCTATTCGGAGAATTAGCATAATTTTTTTTATATGCAGCAACTAATGCATCTTCAATTGTGCTAAATAATACATCTTCACTTATTCCTTTTTCTCTTACTATTTCTTTAAGTGCGTCTATAAATTCTTCATTCATCTCATTATCCTCCTATAACGTCGGATTTAAATTCACTACTGATACTTTGTCTCTTGGAATCGTTACTGGAGCATTATCAATTTCAATCACTAAATTTAAAGTATCAAAGTCTTTTAAATTTCCTTCATATTTTTTCTTTCCATTTAATAAACTGTTCAAAATAACTTTTACATCTTGATTTAAATATTTCTTAAGATGAGCTTCTGTAAATAATGTTCTAAATACTCCCGGAGAAGAAACTTCTAAATTGTATTCATCGGAGATTGGATCTTCAATATCTAATATGTCACTAATTTCTCTGCTTACTTTTTCGCAATCAGAAAGAGAAATTCCTTTTTCGTTATCTATATAAACTCTAAAAATATATTCCCCTGCTTCTCTTATATACTCTAAATAATAAAGCTCACAATTATTCTTTTCTACTATGGGCTTTGCAAGAGCTATAAGTCTTTCAACTAATGGGTCATTTTGCATAACTACTACCTCCTTATTTAATTTTTGTTTAGTTTAAATCTAAAAATATATAATAAAACGCAACGAATAGATGTTGCGTTTTTAATAAATAGAGAGTAGGCAAAACCTACTCTCTCCAACTAAATTTGTCATAACTCACTAAACTAACCAAAATTATATCACAGTTCTAGCTTAATTTCAAGCAAATTGCCATCTTAAAATAAGCATAATTGATTAGTTTCTGGTAAGCCTTCCAAAGCACCATGATTATCTAAAGCTTCAATTACTGTTTTAGAAACTTTACTTCTAATTCGTAAATCTTCTTTGGAGATAAACTCTCCATCAACTCTAGCTTCCATAATACTTTTAGCTGCATTCTGCCCAGCACCTTGAAGTCCACTAATAGGAATTCTAATTGACTCTCCTTCTATAGTAAATTTAGTAGCATCAGATTTATATATATCCACTGGTAAGAATTTTATACCTCTTTTATACATTTCGTAAGATAATTCTAATATAGTAAGTAGCCCTTTTTCCTTAGGTCCTACATTGTTTCCTAAAGCATTTATCTCATCCATTTTAGCTTTTATAGCTTCTTCTCCTTTAATTACTATATCTCCATCAAAGTCATCTGCTCTTACAGTGAAATAAGTTGCATAGTAAGCTCTAGGATAATAAACTTTATAATAAGCTATTCTAACTGCCATCATAACATAAGCAGCAGCATGGCCTTTAGGAAACATATACTTAATTTTTTTACAAGATCCTATATACCAATCTGGTACATCATGTTCTCTCATTATTTGCTCATTTTCCTCTGAAAGACCCTTACCCTTTCTAACCTTTTCCATTATAGTAAATGCAGTTTTAGGAGGAAGACCTTTGTATATTAGATACACCATAATATCATCTCTTGTAGATATACAATCTTTAAGTGTTGTATATCCTTCTTTGATATAGTATTGAGCATTATTAAGCCATACATCTGTTCCGTGAGAAAGTCCTGAAATTCTCACTAGATCAGAAAATGTCTTAGGCTGCGTATCTATAAGCATTTGTCTAACAAATTTTGTACCAAATTCCGGTATCCCATAGCTACCTACCTCACACCCTAGTTCTTCTTTGGTTAACCCTAAAGCTTCTGTAGAAGTAAATATACTTATAACTTTAGGATCTGAAAGTGGTATCGTCTTAGGATCAAGTCCAGTTATATCCTGTAGCATTCTAAGCACTGTAGGATCGTCGTGACCAAGTATATCTAATTTTAATAATCTACCACTTATAGAATGATAATCAAAGTGAGTAGTTATTATATCTGATGTAGAATCATCTGCTGGACGTTGAATTGGACAGAAATTAAATATTTCATTATCATTAGGTACAACCATTATACCACCTGGATGTTGTCCTGTAGTTCTCTTAACTCCTGTACATCCTAATGTCAACCTTTCAATTTCAGCTGATGTTGCATACTTTCCTTTTGAGTCTAAATACTTCTTAACAAATCCATAGGCAGTTTTTTCTGCAATAGTACCTATAGTACCTGCTTTAAAGGTATATCCTTCACCAAAAAGAACTTCTGTATATCTATGAATATCACCTTGGTTATCCCCTGAAAAGTTAAGGTCTATATCTGGTTCTTTATCACCTTCAAATCCTAAGAAGGTCTCAAATGGTATATCATGGCCATCTTTATTATAGACAGTACCACACTTTTCACAGTTTTTATCTGGAAGGTCTACTCCTGAAGCTACAGATCCATCCATAAAAAATTCACTATGTTTACAATTAGGACACACATAATGTGGTGGAAGACCATTTACTTCTGTTATATCTGTCATAGTTGCAACAAATGAAGAACCAACAGATCCTCTAGAACCAACCAAATATCCATCAGCTATAGACTTAGCAACAAGTTTATGGGCAATTAAATAAAGCACTGCATACCCATTATTTATTATAGAGTTAAGTTCTTTATCTAACCTTTTTTGAATAACTTCTGGTAAATTTTCTCCATATATAGAATGAACCTTTTTCATAGTCATATTTCTTATATCATCTTCCGCACCTTCTATTTTAGGAGGATAGGTTTCATCTGGTATAGGTTTTACAGCTTGAACTTCATCGGATATTTTATTAGGATTTACTATTACAACCTCTCGTGCTTTTTCTTCTCCTAAATAGGAAAATTCCTTAATCATCTCATTAGTAGTTTTTAAATACAGTGGAGCTTGATTATCCGCATCGGAAAATCCTTGACCTGCCATTAATATTCTTCTAAATACCTCATCTGTAGGATTTAAAAAATGAACATCTCCTGTGGCTACTACAGGTTTATTATATTTTTCTCCTAAATCACAAATTTTCTTATTTATATCTCTAAGTTCTTCTTCATTTTTAACATTTCCATTTTGTATTAAAAATCTATTATTGTCTATGGGTTGTATTTCTAAATAATCATAAAGCTTTACTATATTCTCCATTTCCTCTATAGATTTTCCTTGAAGTACTTCTCTATATATTTGACCAGCTTCACAGGCAGAACCTATAATAAGCCCTTCTCTATATTTTTCAATAAGGCTTTTAGGTACCCTTGGTCTTCTATAAAAATGTTCTAAATTAGAATAGGATATAAGCTTATATAAGTTTTTAAGCCCTTCTTGAGTTTTAGCCAATATAATTATATGGTATGTCATTGCTTTTTTTATATCAAAACTTCCTAAAAATTCGCTATTTAAAGAATTAATATCTAATATATTTCTTTCTCTAAGCATATTAAAGCAATGTAAAACTATCTCCGCAGTTGCCTTAGCATCGTCTACTGCCCTGTGATGATTTTCTAAAGATATACCTATATGCTTACATATCACGTTTAGCTTATATCTTTTCAGATCCGGAAACAAAAACTTTGCTAATGGTATTGTGTCCATTATTGGATTTTTAAATTCTAATCCCAATCTTTTACAATTTTTCATTATAAATGATGTATCAAAAGAAGCATTATGTGCAGCTACTATACTATTACCTATAAAATTCATAAACTTAGGAAGTATAGAGGCTATATCCTCAGCATCTTTGACCATATCATTATTAATACCTGTGAGTTCTGTTATTTCATAGGGGATAGCTCTATTAGGATTTACGAATTCATTAAATCTATCTATAATTTTCCCATTTTCTATCTTTACGGCCCCAATTTCTATAATACTATCATTTTCACTAGAAAATCCTGTAGTTTCTATATCGAATACCACAAAACTATCATCTAGCGTTTTCCCTTCTCCATTCAAAACAATTGGAACTCCATCATCTACTAAATAGCCTTCCATTCCATATATAACTTTTATATTATTCTTTTTTGCAGCATCCATAGCTTCTGGAAAAGCTTGTGCTACTCCATGATCTGTTATAGCGATAGCACTATGGCCCCATTTAGCTGCAGTTTCGATTAATTTTGAAGCAGAAGTTATTCCATCCATGGCACTCATAGTAGTATGAGCATGCAATTCTATTCTTTTTTCTTCGCTAGTGTCATTCCTTTCAATTTTATGCATCTTAACTATATGCTTACCCATTATCACTATCTCTCTAGCATAGGTATCATATATAACTTCACCACTGACCTTACAATAAAGTCCTACCTTTAAATTTTCCTGTAATCTTTCAAGTTCTTGATTCTTCAAAAAGCATTTTATAGTTATAGAACTTGTATAATCTGTTACATAAAAAGTAGGAATTATCCTTCCGGTTTTGGTTTCAATAATTTCTACCTTAAATACATCTCCACAGACAGAAACAAATCCTGAAGTTTGATCTAGTTCTTCGATAGGAGTTATCTCTCCACTTACATGTCTACCGACAATGACATTTTCGTCTTTAATATCTGTTTTACTACTCTCAAATTTAGTTTTTTTGTATCCTCCTTGATTTGAGTTAGATGAGGGTTTAGGCTTTGAAATTTCCTTAGATACTGTCATCGGTTTGTCTTTCATAACTTCTTGAATTATGTTAATATTTTCTTTTTCTTTTTCTTTAAAATAGTCAAATTTTTTATCAGTATCATATTGAACTTTAATACTAGCATTTATTCCGTATACTTCTTTAAGAGTAGTCCTAAGATTATGTTCCATATTTTTATTACATAGTAAATCACAAATAAATTTATTTGAAATGAATATATTTAAAGTATCATTTTCCACTGTTTTTTTACAATTCAAAAGTACTGTTTTTAGAGCGGGGCTTTTTGAGGTTACAGTAGCAACAACATCAGTCCAATACATAGAACAAATCTCTTCAAGATTAGCAGACTTTATATCTATATACCATATAAATTCTAAGTCATTAAAAGACGGTAAAATGTTTTTTAGAAGCTTTTCTACTCTTGGTTTATTTTCTTCTTTTACGCTGCTATTGCCTTTAATGTGTATTCTCAATTTTCCGCTTTTTTTAAGGTACTGAACTCTCAGTACCTTAATATCATATTGGCATATCTCTTCATCTTCATCTAAATGATTTTTTAAAATATCAACTAGGCTTAAATTCATATTCATTCGCCTCCTAGTCTTAAAGTTTTTCTATTTCCTTCATGAGTTCTTCAACTAACTCACTCTCTTTAACTTTTTTTATAACTTCACCTTTTTTAAATATAAGGCCTTGACCTTTTCCACCTGCAATGCCTATATCAGCCTCTCTAGCTTCTCCTGGGCCATTTACTACACAGCCCATTACTGCTACCTTAATATTTTTATTTAAATTTGCTAATCTTTTTTCTACCTCATTTGCAATACCTATTAAATCAATCTCAGTTCTCCCACAAGTAGGACAAGATACAAATTTTACACCTTCATTTATATAACCTAAAGATTTTAAAATTTCTCTCCCTACTTTAACCTCTTCCTCAACATCTCCAGTTATAGATACTCTTATAGTATCTCCAATTCCTTCAGTTAATAATGATCCTATACCTACACTAGATTTTATAGTTCCTCTCCAAGGAGTTCCTGACTCTGTTACTCCTAAGTGAAGAGGGTAGTTAACTTTACTTGAAATCATTTTGTAGCTTTCAATCATTTGTAATACATCAGAAGACTTAATTGAAATTACTATATCATGAAAGTCCATATCTTCAAGGATTCTTACATGCCCTAAAGCACTTTCTACTAATGCTTCTGGACATGGTTTACCGTATTTTTGAAGCAAAGATTTCTCAAGGGAGCCAGAATTCACTCCAATCCTTATAGGAATACCTCTTTCCTTAGAAGCCTTTACTACTTCTCTAACTCTTTTTTCACTACCAATGTTGCCCGGATTAATTCTAAGCTTAGAAACTCCATTTTCAATGGATTTTAAAGCTAATCTATAATCGAAATGTATATCTGCCACTAATGGTATGTTAATTTTCTTTACTATTTCCTTTATAGCTTCTGCTGCCTCCATATCTGGTACTGCACATCTAACAATATCACAACCAGCCTTTTCTAATCTTAAAATTTGCTCTACAGTGGAATTAACATCTCTAGTGTCTGTATTAGTCATAGACTGTACAGATATTTTTGCATCTCCACCAATATAGGTATTTCCTATTTTTATCTTTCTTGTAACTTTTCTATCCATAACTTTCACTCCTAAAACTGTATAGGGCTAACTATATCTTTTATAAGCACTATCACCATAAGGGCCATTAATATCATAAAACCATAATAGTTTATTGTTGCAACCTTTTCTTTATTAAATTCCTTTCGAGTGATTATTTGAAGTAATAATAACATAATCCATCCACCATCTAATGCTGGGAAAGGAATTATATTAAATATAGCCAATTGCACACTTAAATATGCAATAAAGAACATTAATGTAGTTAAACCTGCTTTTGCAACCTTTCCTGTAACTTTTATTATGGTTATAGGACCACCTACATCATCTTTAGATATTTTCCCTTGAAATAGTTGACCAAAGAATTTAAAAGTCTGTTTTGCCATACTTAAAGTTTGATCCACACCATATTTTACTGATTCAGTAAAAGTTGGCTTTTTAAAAGCTCCTCCAATACCCACCAAATACTGATTTTTTTCTTTATTAAACTCTGGCTTAACCTGATAATTTTCAACTATACCATCTCTCTCAATGGTTATAGTTACTTCTTCACCTTTTCCTGTAATAATATTAGTTACAAAATCATCCCATGTGACAATTTTATTACCATTAACTTCCTTGATAATATCTCCTGACCTTATTCCTGCAGTATATGCTGGAGTATTTTGTTCTATTCTATCTACTGTAGGAATTTGAAATCCTTGAACTTTTCCTACTAAAGAAAATAATATTATGGCAATAATAATATTCATTATTGGCCCTGCAGATACTATTGAAAGCTTCTGCCAGGAACTTTTATTTGTATAAGCTCTAGAATCTGAAGTGGTAACATCATCATCTTCTCCATACATTTTTACATATCCACCTATCGGAAGAGCTTTTATCATATACTCAGTTTCTTTTCCTTTTATTCCAAAAAGCTTTGGTCCCATACCAATAGAAAATTCATCAACTCTAACATCATTTAATTTTGCAAGTATAAAATGACCAAATTCATGGCCTACTATAAGTAGTCCAAAGGCTAAAAGCCCCATAACTACATAAGAAATATTTTGAAGCATTGCTCCCATAAAAGTCACCCCTTATAACTTATATTTTTCTATTACATAATGCCTTACTTTACTATCTATGTCTATTATTTCTTCCAAAGTAGGCTTTTCTATGTATTCAAAAGTTTTCATACATTCTCTTATAATTTTTTCTATTTGAAGATACTCTATATCCCCTTTTAAAAATAGCTCTACAGCTATTTCATTAGAAGCATTCATGATTGCAGGCATATTACCACTTTTTTCTCCTGCTTCATATGCCAGTTTCAAGCATCCAAAAGTATCCATATCAGGTTCTTCAAAAGTTAATGTTCCTAAAGTATAAAAGTCTAGCTTTTCTGTTAAGGAAGTTTTTCTCTCAGGATAATTTAATGCATATTGTATAGGTAATTTCATATCTGTATTACCTAATTGAGCTATAACACTACCATCTACATATTCTACCATTGAATGAATTATGGTCTCAGGATGTATAACCACTTCTATATTTTTATAAGGCATATCAAATAGATAATGTGCCTCTATTACTTCTAATCCTTTATTAACTAATGTAGAAGAATCTATAGATATCTTTCTACCCATATTCCATTTAGGATGTTTTAGTGCTTGTTCTGGACTTATGTTGTTAAGTTCCTCTCTTTTTTTTCCTCTAAAAGGTCCACCAGAACCAGTTAATATCACTTTATTTAATGATTTATGGTCATTTCCTTGAATACATTGAAATACAGCACAATGTTCAGAATCTACAGGTAATATCTTTACCCCGTTCTCTCTTGCTTCTCTCATTACAATCTCTCCAGCTACTACAAGAGTTTCTTTATTAGCAAGTGCAATATTCTTCTTAGCTCTTATAGCATTTATTGTAGGTATGAGACCTATCATTCCTACTACAGAAGTAACTACCATTTCCACATCATCTAAAGTAGAAATTTTATTTAATCCCTCTAACCCCTCGCAAACTTCAACTTTTAAGTTATTTTCTTTACAATAATCTTTTATTTTTATATAGCTATCATGATCCATCATAGCAACATATTTAGGATTAAATTCTTTAATTATATCTATTACTTTATCACAGCTGGTATTAGCAGATATGCCTACTACTTTAAACTCATTATTACTGTTTCTAATTACTTCTAGGGTTTGTGTTCCTATAGAACCTGTAACCCCTAATATACTTATGTTCTTCAAAATAATCTCTCCTTCATAAATCTATTTAACACCATAAATTTTATCAAATTTAGGTTTAAGGCATCTGATATAAAATAATAACCCAAAGATGTTAGCATATTTTAGGCATATGAAATAAAATAGCTAGTTAAAGATGGGGCATATATTTTGCATCAGACAAGGAGACAGGTTTTCATGATAGTCTAAGCTATCATGGAGTTCTGACGACGCAGTATGATACAAAATAGATGAGCATACTGACTAGTTATTTTTTTGAATATGCCTCATATCAGACAAGGCGTCAGGTTCTGATCATAGTTGGGCTATGGCCAGGTTCTGGCAACGCAGTATGATAGAAAATAGGCTAACATACTGGCTTATTATTTTGTTGAAGATGCCTCAATATAAATTCATTTACTGTTATAACATATAATGGTCCCATAATCATTCCTACCACTCCAAAATTTTTCATTCCTATGTAAAGAGCTAGAACCATAGGAAGAGGATGAATTTGAAGCTTATTACTCATAAATTTAGTTTGTATCATTTGAGTATTAACCATAAGCAAAATATATAATAATATTATACCAAATGCAATAATATATTGCTTTATCGTTATATAATATACAAACAATGGTATAAAAATTATAAATATCCCTACATAAGGAATTATATCTAATAATCCACATACTATTCCAAGAACTATAGAATTTTCTACTGACAATGCTGAGAATCCTGCTATAGTTATAATTGTATTTACTCCTACAGATAAAAATAATATCTTAAATAATTTTTTTACTTCAACACTCTTCTCAGATAGTATATAATAATTTTCTTCTGTAATTATTTTTTTTATAAAATCACAAATGGAAACAGTATCAGATAAAATAAAGTAAGCAGTAATATTACCTATAAAGTATGTTAATATCTGTTCGGTAGTATATACTGCTCCTTTAGTTAAAAATCCACTATTAAATACATTGTGAAAGACTCCCTTTAATCCCTCTTTTATGGTAAAAGTATCAATTTTATTAAATGGTATAATTCTATTATACATATTAACAAAATCCACGATAAATCCCTCATATTGATTTCTAATAAAACCTCTTATATGAGTAAATAAAAAATTTCCTATAAACAATATGATTATAAATAAAAATCCATTGACAAATATCAAGCTAATTACTGCACTAGTTTTTGAATTAAATATATTATTTTTTGTTATTAATTTGTGTATAGGTAAGGACAGTATTAATAGCCCTACCGTTACTACTATAGGCTGAATATAACTAGTCATTAGTATACTTAAAAGTATAAATACTATAAGTAATATAGCTGAATAAATTATTCCCTTATATTTCACTCCTAAATCCCCATAAAAATTGTTATATAATAGTATATTACAACTGATACGAAAAGTATGCTATCAAATCTATCTAATATCCCTCCATGTCCAGGAATAAGATTACTATAATCTTTAACTTTTGCATATCTTTTTATAGAAGATGCCACTAAATCTCCAAATTGGCCAAATATACCTCCTAATGTTCCTATGATTACATAATTATATATTGAAATATTAACCCCATATTTGCTGATCACATAACCATATAAGGTACATCCTATTATGCTTCCTAAAAGTCCACCTATAGATCCCTCTATGGTCTTTTTAGGACTAACTTTAGGAATTAGCTTATGTTTTCCTAAATATTTACCACTATAATATGCTAAGGTATCACATCCCCAAGATGATATAAATATTAACCATATTAAGTAGCTTCCATGTATTTTATTTTCAATTAATACTATAAAACTAAAGAATACAGCTACATATAAATATCCAAATACAGTCACTGCTACATCAATAAAATTATAATCCGTTTTGATAACAGGAACACAAAGTAGTAAAAATACTGCAATTATTAATACATAAAAAAATAGTTCTAAATCTAATGTAGATTTTAAGGTAATAAAATGCACTAAACAAAGGGCATAACCTACTATAGCTATTGGTTTTATACCACAATTTTTTGATGCCTTATAAAATTCATATAATCCAAGTAAGGCTAAAAGCATTACAAAGTATTTAAGGTAAATACCACCAATAAAGAATATTAATAATGAGGGTGCAATTATTGCAGCACCAATATATCGCTTATCCATTCTAAATCCTCCTTTGTTACTTTACCCCACCAAATCTTCTATTTCTATTTTGGAAATCCCATATAGCCTTATGTAAATCTTCTTCTTTAAAATCAGGCCATTTTATATCAGAATACCAAAATTCTGCATAAGCACTTTGCCATAAAAGATAATTACTCAGCCTCTGCTCTCCACTTGGCCTTATTATTAAATCAGGATCTGGCATACCTTTTGTATATAAATAGTTTGAAAATAGTTCTTCATCTATAGATGAAATACTTAATTTCTCATTTTTTACTTTACTACAGATGTTTTTAACCGCCAATATTATTTCATCACGCCCACCATAATTCAATGCTATGTTCAAAGTTAATCCAGTATTATTTTTGGTTTTCATCTTTGCATTATCTATAGTATCTTGACAAACTTTTGGTAACTTTGTCACATCTCCAATAGTCCTAAAAATTACATTGTTTTTAAGTAAATCTTCTAATTCTTTATTTAAAAATTCTACAATTAAATTCATAAGTGCAGATACTTCTTCTTCAGGTCTTTTCCAATTTTCCGTAGAGAAAGCATAAAGTGTTAAAAATTTCACTCCTAAACTATCACATTCATCTACAATTCTTCTTATACTTTTCATTCCTTCTCTATGTCCCATAACTCTCGGAAGCCCTTTTTGCTTCGCCCATCTTCCATTACCATCCATTATAATTGCAATATGTACAGGCATTCTCTCTAAATCTAATTTAACTTTTTCTTTTTCACTTCTTTTCTTCTTAAAAAATCCTAGCAATCTTATCTCTCCATTCCATTCGCTTTAGCAATTAAGGCATCTAATATGAAACTAGCCAGTTAGTTATGCAAAATAGGCTAATACACTAACTTATTTTTTTGAAGATGCCTAATTCTATTATTAGTAAAAATCATATGTATTACAATAAAATAAGTTATATATTTAAAGTTTTTAATATTATTAATAAAACCTGCAAAAATGCAGGTTTTATTAATAATATAATTAAACTGACATAACTTCATTTTCTTTAGCTTGAAGAATTTTATCTATTTCTTTAACAAACTTATCAGTTTCTTTTTGTATATTTTCTTCTGCTTTCTTAGCTTCATCTTCGCTAATCTCATTGTCCTTTTTAAGAGCCTTTATCTTATCATTTGCATCTCTTCTAATAGCTCTTACAGCAACTTTAGCTTCTTCTCCAACTTTTTTAATAGATTTAACAAGATTTTTTCTCGTTTCTTCAGTAAGTTCTGGAATTATTAATCTTATAATAGACCCATCACTTGAAGGATTTAACCCTAAGTCTGACTTTAAGATTGCCTTTTCGATTTCCTTTATTGAACCTTTATCCCATGGTTGAATTAAAAGAACCCTTGGTTCTGGAGCAGATACACCAGCAACTTGATTTAATGGCATCATGCTACCATAGCATTCAATTTCAATTCTATCAAGCATTTTAGGGTTTGCTCTACCAGCTTTCATTGAACTTAATTCATTCTTTAATACTGATATAGTCTTGTTCATTTTTTCGTCAGTAGTCTTAACAATTTCTTTTACCATAGAATTCCCTCCATTTAAACTTGGCCTTTACATGTATCAGAAGATACTAGAGTACCAATTTTTTCACCTTTAATCGCTCTAATTATATTTTCTGGTTCATCTAACCCAAATACTAATATTGGAATATTATTGTCCATACATAGCGATGTAGCTGTAGAATCCATAACTTGTAATCCCTTCTCTAGTACATCTATATAATTAAGATTATTAAATTTTACAGCATCTGAATGCTTATGTGGATCCTTATCATATACACCATCTACTTTTTTTGCTAACAAAATTACCTCTGCTTCGATCTCAGCTGCTCTTAACGCTGCTGTAGTATCTGTGGAGAAATATGGATTTCCAGTGCCTGCTGCAAATATTACTACTCTACCTTTTTCTAGGTGTCTCATTGCTCTCCTTCTTATAAAAGGTTCTGCAACCTCTCTCATCTCAATAGCAGTTTGAACTCTAGTATGTACTCCTACGCTTTCCAAGGAATCTTGAAGCGCTAATGCATTTATACAAGTTGCTAGCATTCCCATATAGTCCGCTGTTGTCCTATCCATACTCTCGCCGCTTCTTCCGCGCCAAATATTTCCGCCACCAACAACTGCACCAACTTCTATTCCCATCTCTACTAAATTCTTAATCTGTAATGCTATTTTATTAGCTACCTCAAAATCTATTCCATATCCTTTATCTGCAGCTAAAGCCTCACCTGAAAGTTTAAGCATAACCCTTTTGTATCTCGCAGCCTCCATATATATTATACCTCCAATTTATTATATTTACATCATAATTTTGTATAATTACAAGATATTTGAAAAAAAGAGAACACAGGGTTCTCTTTAATTTTAATTATTTACCTTGCATTTTTTGAACTTCTTCAGCAAAGTTATCTTCTTTTTTCTCGATTCCTTCTCCTCTTTCGAATCTAGTGAATCTTGTAATTTTTATGTCTGCTCCAATTTTCTTAGATTCTTCTTGAAGATATTTAGTTATAGTGTAATCAGAGTTTTTAACCCAAATTTGGTCTACTAAACAAACTTCTTTTAAGTATTTACTTACTCTTCCCATAACCATTTTATCAACTATATTTTCTGGCTTTCCTTCATTTAAAGCTTGAACTCTATATATTTCTTTTTCTTTTTCTAAAGTGTCTTGATCTACTGATGTTTTATCTAAGAATAATGGATTAGCAGCAGCAACTTGCATTGCAACATCTTTAGCAATTTGAGCTAAAGCAGCATCTTGTTTTTCACAAGCTAACTCAACTAAAACACCTATTCTTCCACCACCATGGATATAACTTTGAATTAGTCCATTGTCTATAGAAAACTTTTCAAATCTTCTTACAGACATATTCTCACCAATTTTTGCTATTAATGCAGTTAATACTTCTTTAATTGTTTTTCCATTATCAGCTATGTATTTTTCTTCTAATAGTTCTTCTACTGTATTAACATTTGATTCAACTACTTGTTTAGCTATATTGTTAGCTAATGATTTAAACTCTTCATTAGCAGCAACGAAATCTGTTTCACAGTTAACTTCAACTGCTGCACCTTTTTTCATATCTTCTGATATATAAGTTACAACTAGTCCTTCTGCAGCTATTCTTCCAGCTTTTTTAGCAGCAGCAGCTAATCCTTTCTCTCTTAATATTTCGATAGCTTTATCCATATCTCCATTTGTTTCATTTAGAGCTTTTTTGCAGTCCATCATTCCTGCACCAGTTCTTTCTCTAAGCTCTTTAACCATGCTCGCAGTTATCATTGTTATTCCTCCTCCTCATAATTAATTTAAAAGGTAAATGAAAAGAATTTCTTCTCTCATCTACCTTAAAAATTTATATGCTCATACATCTTAATTCCAGATGTTAAAGTCAAGGTAAATATAGAAATTATTCAGCTAATTGCTCACCTTGTCTAGCTTCAATTATAGCATCTGATAATCTTTCAGTTATTAATTTTACAGCTCTTATAGCATCATCATTTCCTGGTATTACATAGTCAACCTCATCTGGGTCACAGTTAGTGTCAACTATAGCTATAACTGGTATTCCTAATATTTTTGCCTCTGATATAGCATTTCTTTCTTTTCTAGGGTCAACCACAAATAGTGCACCAATTTTGTTTGCATCCATATTTCTGATTCCACCTAAGTTTTTCTCTAGTTTTTCTCTTTCATTCTTAAGCTTTATAACTTCTTTCTTTGGAAGAACGTCAAATATTCCATTCTCTTCCATTTTATCTAATTCTTCTAATCTGCCTATTCTTCTTTTAATAGTTGTAAAGTTAGTTAACATTCCACCTAACCATCTATTGTTAACAAAGTGCATTCCAGATCTAACCGCTTCTTCTTGTATAGCTTCTTGAGCTTGTTTTTTAGTTCCTACAAATAGAACGTCTTTTCCTTCTTCTGCAATAGATTTTAAGAAATCATATGCTTCGTCGATTTTCTTAACTGTTTTTTGTAAGTCGATAATATATATTCCATTTCTTTCTGTGAATATATATGGAGCCATTTTAGGGTTCCATCTTCTTGTTTGGTGTCCGAAATGTACACCTGCTTCTAATAATTGTTTCATTGAAATAACTGCCATTTTAATATACCTCCTTGGTTTTACCTCCATTACCTTCATGTCCATGAAAAACCTAAATTTAGGCACCTTTTCACAAATACAGTAATGTGTGTATTTTCTTACTTGTGTAGTATAACATAATTATAATTACTATTCAATATAAAATTTACAGCTTATAAATCTTATATGTAAATAAATTAATATTAACTTTATTCAAAATTCTAATAATTCTTTTCAAAATATATTTCTCATTTCAATAATACTTAATATTAAAATATATCAAAATTGGAAATTTATATTTTAATATTAAGTTTTCCATTTTTTATAAGTAATATTCATATTATAGAATTCATTATTCAAGATATATACTCTATATACTTATTAACTGACAACTTATAAAACATTTATCTCTTTAAAAACATAAAAATAGAGCAAAAGTATATGCTCTATTTTTATTACTCTATTTAAGTTTATTTAACTCTTCAATTAACTTATCATTAAGTATCTTTATATGTGTTCCTTTCATACCTAATGATCTTGATTCAATAACTCCAGCACTTTCAAACTTTCTTAATGCATTTACTATAACTGATCTTGTAATACCAACTTTATCAGCTATTTTAGATGCTACAAGCAATCCTTCAGTACCATCTAATTCATTGAATATATGTTCAACTGCTTCTAACTCTGAGTAAGATAAAGTTCCTATTGCTAATTGAACTATAGCTTTTTTTCTAGCTTCTTCTTCAATTTGTTCATTTTTAGCTCTTAATATTTCCATACCAACTATGGTTGCACTATATTCAGCTAATACTAAATCTTCCTCTGTGAATTCTTTATTAAATCTTGCAAGAAGTAACGTTCCTAGTCTTTCCCTATTTCCGTTTATAGGAACTATAGTGGAAAGCTTTCCTTCTATACCACATTCTTTCTGCTCTTCAAACACACATATCCCTTTGCTTGAAAGATTTGCTCTAGTTTCTTCAACGCTCAGTAATCTTTCATTGTAATCCTCTGGGAACCTCATATTTTTAACAACTTGGTCTTTGACTGTATCACACTCAAATCCAGCTGCAAAATTAAAGCCTAGTATTTTTCCTTTTCTACTAATTATATATACATTACACTGTAATACTTCGCTTAATAAATTGCAGATATCATCAAATACTACTGGCTCAGTACCTGATTTTTGCAATATTCTATTTAGTTTTCTTGTTTTATCTAATAGCGACACTTCTACTCCTCCTTACTAAATTCATTACATTAAATTGAGCATATATCTTGTTACTAACTACACCTAAGAAATCTCATTTAAAGATATAAAGTTGTCACTTTAAAACTTATCTAAAAATTTTCATCAAAATTTTAAATTTTTAGAATTGTTTCTTCCCTAGACTATCATATCATAAAACTTTTAGTATTTCAATAAATTTTTACCACATTCGACAAAATTCTTGGAAGCTCATAGGATATTTCTTCATTTTTTTAACATAATAGAGTTTATAATTTAATCTTCTGTACTATTATTTTGCATATTTTGCTCTTTTTTATACTTACAATCTTTATTTATACATTCTAAATAATCGCCTTTTGTTTTTGTATATCTTTTAACCATTATTTCATTGCACTGTGGACATTTTTCACTTGTAGGTTCAAACCAACTTACAAAATCACATTCTGGATAAGAACTACATCCATAAAATTTATTTCCTTTTCTACTTCTTTTTTCTAATATTTTACTTCCACATTTCGGACAAGGTACATCTAATTCTGCTGCTAAAGGTTTAGTGTTTTTACACTCAGGATATCCAGGGCAAGCAAGAAAATCTCCAAATCTTCCATGCTTTATGACCATCTTTCTTCCACATTTGTCACACTCAATATCAGTAACTTCATCTTCAATAGTAATTTTAGCAATTTCCTTTTCAGCTATATCTATAGATTTTTTAACTGGTATAAAAAACTCATCTACTATTTTTTTCCAAGATTCTTTTCCTTCTTCTATGCTATCTAACTTATTTTCCATGGCAGCTGTAAACTCTACATCTACTATTTCTTTAAAATATTCACAAATTAAATTATTAACAATATAACCAAGCTCTGTAGGCTCAAGAACCTTTTTATTTCTCTCTACATACTTTCTTTCTAAAAGTGTAGATATAGTAGGTGCATAAGTACTTGGTCTGCCTATTCCATTTTCTTCTAAAGTCTTAACTAAAGATGCTTCTGAAAATTTAGCATGAGGTTGAGTAAAGTGCTGCTTACCTTCTATATTCTTAGGTGTAATTTCATCACCTTCATTTAGCTTAGGCATTTTTATAGCCTTTTCTTCTTCCTCGTTTTCATTACTATAAATTTTTGTAAATCCATCAAATTTAACAGTAGAGCCAGTTGCTTTTAAAGAATAGTCTCTATTATTAATTTCTATAGAAGTACTATCTAATATACAGGAAGCCATTTGACTTGCCATAAATCTATTCCAAATTAATGTATATAATTTATATTGAGGTTCTTTTAAATTTTCTTTGGCTATTTCAGGAGTTATATCAATATTAGTAGGTCTAATAGCCTCATGAGCATCCTGAGTATTTTTCTTTCCTTTATATACTCTCTTACTTTGAGGTAAATATTTCTCTCCAAAATTACCTGTGATAAAGTTTTTTGTATTTTCTTGAGCTTCATCTGAAATTCTAACAGAATCTGTTCTCATATAAGTGATTAATCCTATAGATCCATGTCCTTTAATTTCAATACCTTCGTAAAGCTGTTGTGCTATTGACATAGTTTTTTTAGTCGGAAAATTTAATTTTCTATAAGCATCCTGTTGAAGAGTACTTGTAGTAAAAGGCGGAAGCGGATTTTTATTTTTTTCACTATTTTTTATGCTTTTAACAATAAAGGTTCCATTTTGCAAATCACTAATTATTTTGTCACTTTCTTCTTCTGAAGATATTTCAATCTTCTCTCCATCCTTGCTATGCAATTTTATTACAAAGCTTTCCTTTTGACTATCTTTAAAGACATCACATTCAACAGTCCAATATTCCTTAGGTATAAATTCAGATATTTCTTTTTCTCTATCACATATTATTTTTAAAGCTACAGATTGCACTCTACCAGCACTTAATCCCCATTTAATTTTTCTCCATAGTATAGGACTTATTTCATATCCTACTAGTCTATCCAATACTCTTCTTGCTTGTTGAGCATCAAATACATTTTCATTAATTTGTCTTGGGTTTTTAATTGCTGCTTTTACTGCAGTTTTCGTAACTTCATTAAACTCAATTCTACATTTCTCATCTTCAGAAATTTTAAGTGCTTTAGCTAAATGCCATGATATAGCTTCGCCTTCTCTATCAGGGTCCGTTGCTAAATAAACTTTCTCACTTTTTTTTGCCTCTTTTTTAAGCTTTTCTAAAAGCTCTCCTTTTCCCCTAATAGTTATATACTTCGGTTCATAATTATTATCTATATCTACGCCTAATTGGCTTTTTGGCAAATCTCTCACATGTCCCATTGAAGCTTCCACTATATAATTTTTTCCTAAATATTTTTTTATTGTCTTTGCTTTAGCAGGTGACTCAACTATAACTAGTTTTTGACCCATCTTATCCCCTCCAGTAATCTTGTCATTAATTATTACGTTAACTACACAGATTAAATTTTAAAATCAAGTTAATATAAGATATCTATATACTTTTATTTACTTTAGCATAATAATTACCATGTAAACAGTATATTTCATCTTTTAGTTGCATTTCAAATAATAACCCATATAATTGTTTTATGTCAATATTAGTAGCTCTTACAATATCATCAATATGTATAGGACTTTCTCCTAATAAATTATATATTTTGTCATTTTTTTCACTACTCTTAGGAATTTTTTTATCATTTTCTTGTCGAATTATATTTAATTTTAGTATATTTATTATATCTTCTGCAGATGTAAAAATAAATGCTCCTTCTTTAATTAATTTATTACATCCTTTACTTTCCATAGAAAAAATCGAACCTGGTACTGCCATTACATCTCTTCCCTGTTCTAATGCTGTAGAAGCAGTAATAAGGGATCCACTTTTTTCTCCAGCTTCTATTACTAGAACTAAATCACTCATACCACTAATTATTCTATTTCTTTGAGGAAAATTATGTTTTTCTGGTGATTTTCCTGGTAAAAACTCTGATACAATGCATCCTCCTCTATTTAATATGTCCTCGTATAGTTTTAAATTTTCTTTAGGATATATTACATTTACGCCACTTCCTAATATTGCACAGGTATAAATGTCATTATCTAAAGATGACCTATGTGCTATACCATCTATGCCTTTCGCCATGCCACTTATTATTTGAACATCATATTTTCTTAGTTCTTTACAAATAATATCAACTATATTTTTTCCATAGTGAGTGGCTTTTCTTGATCCTACTATAGAAAGTTTCTTACTATTATCTTCTAACCTTTCAATATCTCCTTTATAAAATAGTATATAAGGTGGATTATCAATATTTATTAGCTTTTGGGGATATTTAGATTCATTAAAAGTGACAGCATTAATCTTATCTCTTTCCATTGTTTTATAAATTGAATTTATTTTATTCTGATCAAAACCATGTAATAATCTATCTATAATCTTATTATTGCTCCCTTTCATAGAAAATGCATAATCATATATATTTTTTTCATTTTCTAATTCTTCTAAAAGTTTTATTTTTATATGATCACTCAATTCTACTGAGGCAAACCATAACTTATACTTATCCATTTTTACACCTATATATACCTTAAATTATTTCATTATTTATAAATTTTCTGTATTGAAGCGCTTCCATAACATGTTTTTTTTCTATATTTTCACTATTATCTAAATCCGCAATAGTTCTAGAAACTTTTAAAATTCTACTATAAACCCTAGTACTTATGTGAAATTTATTAAAAGCTATTTCTAAGACTTCACTACAATTTTCATCAATTTTACAGTATTTTTTTATGTGTTTTTCTTTCATCTCTGAATTACAATTTATATTATCTTTATTAAACCTTTTTCTTTGAATTTCTCTACAAGCTTCTACTCTTTCTCTAATTTCCTCTGAACTTTCATTTTTCGTTGTACTTCTAATCTGTTTATATGATAGAGGGTTTACTGAAGTGAATATATCTATCCTATCTAATAATGGTGCTGAAAGCTTTCCTAAATACCTCTTAATCTCGTAATCACTGCATTTGCAGGGTTTTATATTAGTACCAAAGAATCCACAAGGACATGGATTTAAAGCTGCTATAAGCATAAAACTAGATGGATATATTACAGTTCCTGCATTCCTTGTTATTTTAATTTTTCTATCTTCCAAAGGTTGCCTTAAAACCTGTAGTAAATTCTTTTTAAATTCTAGTATTTCATCTAAAAATAAAACGCCATTATGAGCTAATGAAATTTCACCTGGCATTAAATACTTCCCTCCACCTACAAGAGCAACCTCTGTAGTAGTATGATGTGGATTTCTAAAGGGTCTATCCTCTATTAATCCTCCTTTATATGCTGTACTTCCATAAACACTATAAATTTTCGTTACTTCTAAGGCTTCTTCATAATTTAACTTAGGCAAGATAGAACTTATCCTTTGAGCTAGCATAGTTTTTCCTGAGCCTGGGGCTCCATGCATCAATAAATTATGTCCACCTGATGAAGCTACTTCTATAGCTCTTTTAGCAGCTTCTTGCCCCATAACATCTTCAAAATCTAAAACATCATTTTTAATAGATTTTTCCTCTTTCTTATAAATATAAGGACACATATCTTTGTATATTAAAAAATCTACTACCTGTTTTAAGCTATCCATAGGATAAACTTCTGCATCTTTTATCATGCTGCATTCCTTTGCATTTTTATAGGGCATAATAAATTTTTTAATACCACTATTCACACCTTCTATTACTATAGGAAGTGCCCCTTTTACGCTTTTTAAATTTCCAGATAGTGATAATTCACCCATTAGAATATACTTATGTATATCCTGTATATTTATTTGATTACTTCCTATTAATATACCTATAGCTATAGGTAAATCAAATAGTGCTCCTTCTTTTTTAATATCTGCTGGAGCTAGATTTATAGTAATTTTATTAACAGGAAATTCATAACCTGAGTTTACAATAGCTGCTCTTACCCTATCTTTAGCTTCTTTAACAGAAGTGTCTGCTAGTCCAACTATATTAAAGCAAGGTAATCCATTACATATATCAATCTCAACAGATATAAGTACACCTTCTACTCCCAAAAAGGTTGCACATAATATTTGCGTTGCCATATAATCACCCTTTATTATAATTTTATATAGTAATTATTGACAATATAAATTCATATAAACATTATCTTTAGAAATTTTACTTATAAATAAATTTTATTTTATTAAATTCATTATTTTGCTTAAATCCTAATTGTATTAAATTACCATATTATTCAGTAATATTCTGAATTCGACAATAAATTAACATATATTAACTATATAGATATACCAATTTTAAAATTAATATACATAAAAATAATTAGTGCTTTTTAGTATTATAATTAGAACTATTGAATTCACCATGTACAGCTCACAATTTACAATTATAGACATTTCTCAGTAAAAGCTGAGAAATTTAAAATTATTTATTTTTAAAGTGATATAATCACTTCTTATAAAGAACTAGTAATACATTACTAATAAAAAAATTATTTATAAAGAATTAATTTTAGCCTTAATTGTAAATTTTCCATTGTGAATTGTGAATTGAAATACTATAAAGGGAAATAATTATACTAATTATTAAGATACTTAAAACTATAGAAAGGATGTTTAAATGAAGTCTTTAAATAAAAGTATTGGATCTTATGGTGAAAGCATAGCAGAAGATTATTTAAAATCCATTGGGTATGTTATATTAGAAAAAAACTTCGTATGCAAAATTGGCGAAATTGATTTAATAGCAAAAGATAAAAATCATATTTCTTTTATAGAAGTAAAAACACGTTATGGAAACCTCTACGGAACTCCTGGCGAATCTATAACCACTTTAAAACAACATAAAATATATAAAACTGCTCAAACTTATATTCTAAAGAAGAAACTCTACAAATCTAATTTTAGATTTGATGTCATTGAAATTACATTAAACAATAAAAATTCTCCTTATATTAAATTAATTAAAGATGCTTTCAGAATATGATAGTTTGTTCAATTAATATAAGCAAGATAACACTTTTTAATAAAAATTACAGCCAACTATAAAAAACATGACCTAAATCATGTTTTTTATAGTATATTCTTTAAAAAACTTTTTCTATGTATTTTTGTGGCACCATATACCTTTAAAGCTTTTACATGTTCTTCTGTACCATAACCTACATTTCTTTCAAAGCCATAGTTTAAAAATTCTCTGCTATAGTCTTCCATAAGTTTATCCCTAAAAACTTTAGCTAGTATAGAAGCACAAGCTATACTTGCACTTTTAGTGTCCCCTTTTATAACATGATAATTTTTAATATCAAAACCTTTAATTAAATATCCATCTGATAAAACTACCTCTGGTGTAATAGAAAGCCCATTGCAAGCTTTTTTAAATACTTCATTATTACACCACCCTATACCTTTTTCATCTATTTCTTCATTATTAATAATAGAAATATTATAACTTAATGCATTTTCTTTTATTTTTTCTGCTAACTCTTCCCTCAACTTTTGCGATATCTTTTTAGAATCATTAATGTACAAAATCATATCCCTATTTTTTTCAAAATCTAGATCTAATATTACCGATGCAGAAACAATAGGTCCTGCTAGGGGTCCTCTTCCTACTTCATCCACACCTGCAATATATTTATAGTCACCAAAACTCTTATCAAAATCATACATATGCTTTACTCTAATTATTTCTTCATGGTAAGCATTTATATATTTTTTTAATTTCTCACCTAACTTTTGCACATTTTTTCTATTATCACTATCTAATAAGCTTACTAATTTCAAAAATAATTCATTATATTCATCAATGGTATAATCTGATTGAAATTTATTTACATAGTTTTTTATTTCATCATATTTCATAGAAGATAAATTTAAATCATGCAAAACTATCACCACTATTCTTTATAAAATTTAAAATGGACAATTGACAATTGACAATTGACAATTAATTTCTTTAAAAGAAATAAGTTTAAAACTTCTCTTGAGAGAAGTATCCATAATTGCCCGTTGTCAATCGTCAATTCTCAATTGGCTTAAGGTCTTTCTAATGAAATAGGTCCTAATTTTCCGCCTCTAAATTCATCTAAAAGCATTACTGCCACTCTATTATAATCTATATTTCCCCCTGAAATTACAGCTCCTCTTTTTCTTCCTATACTCTCCATATTTTCAAGAGCGCTCTCACTTAATTCATTAAGCTTATATCTTTCTTTTAATCGCTCTGGATAATACTCCTGCAATCTTTCTATAAGCTTTAAGGCTAAATCTTCTATATCCATAATTTCATCTTTTATGGCTCCTGTAAAGGCAAGATTTAGTCCTACTTCTTCATCCTCAAATTTAGGCCATAATACACCTGGAGTATCCATAAGTTCTATACCTATTTTAGTCTTTATCCACTGTTTACTCTTAGTAACCCCTGGCTTATCTCCAGTTTTTGCTATATTATTTTTAGCCAATTTATTAATAAATGTAGATTTCCCCACATTAGGTATTCCTACTACCATAACACGAGTAACAATATTGACTACTCCTTTATTTTTAAGTCTATCATGTTTTTCTTTCAAAATTTCATCTAGTGCAGGCTTAATATTTTTAAGTCCCGTACCAGTTAAACAATTAACTGTTAGTACCTTAGTATAATCATTTGAAAGAGCCTTTACCCATTCTTTTGTTACTTTGTCTTCACTTAAATCACTTTTATTCAATAGTATAATTCTATGTTTATCCTTACAAATTTCCTCTATATCAGGATTAGCACTAGATTTTGTAATTCTAGCATCTCTTATTTCTATTACTGCATCTACTAGTTTAAGACTTTCTTTAATTTGCCTTCTAGTCTTTGCCATATGTCCCGGAAACCAATTTATACTCATAAATACCCGCCTTTCCTTTTCTTTATAGTTGGCAATAAGCAATTTATAATAATTGAAAAATATTTTTGAGTTTTAAGACTTATTTTTTATATTTTAAAATAAAAAAAGGGACTTTTTAGCCCCATTTTCTTACTTGATTAATTCTTTAACTTTAGCAGCTTTTCCTACTCTATCTCTTAAGTAGAATAACTTAGCTCTTCTTACTTTACCTCTTCTTACAACGTCAACTTTCTCTATAACTGGAGCATTAACTGGGAAAGTTTTTTCTACTCCAACTCCTGAAGCTACTCTTCTTACAGTAAAAGTTTCTCTTAATCCACCGTTTTGTCTTTTAAGTACAGTTCCTTCAAAAATCTGAATTCTTTCTTTGTTTCCTTCACTGATTCTGATGTGAACTTTAACAGTGTCTCCAACATTGAATTCTGGTAAGTCATTTCTAATTTGTTCAGCTTCTATAGCTTTTATTATATCTAACATGTGCATTCCCTCCTAAGCTTTATTTGACGTTCATAATCATGTATCATGACAGAGGACCGCCCGTACTAGCACAAAACACATTTTATCACATAAAAAATATCATATCAATACTATTTTTGACTTTTATAGTAATTCTCTAATAATTTTTTATCTTCTTTTGTAAGTTCAATGTTTTTATATAGGTCATTTCTCTTTTTTTTAGTTATAAGCAAGGATTGAAGTCTTCTATATTTTCTTATATTATCATGATGCCCTGAAATTAAAACCTCTGGAACTTTTTTTCCTTCAAAGTCGTAAGGTCTTGTATATTGGGGGTATTCTAGCAATCCATCATAAAAAGATTCGTCCATAAAACTTTCATCGCAAGATAATACTTTAGGAATCATTCTACTTATACTATCTACAATGGGTATACATGCCATTTCACCACCAGTTAGCACAAAATCACCTAAGGATAGCTCCATATCTATGTAATCATAAACTCTTTCATCTATGCCTTCATAGTGACCACATAAGAAAATTAATTCTTTTTCATTACTTAATTCCTTAGCCATTTCTTGATTAAAAGTTTTACCTCTAGGTCCTAGAAATATCACCTTACCATTATTAACATCTTTAACATTCTTTATGCAATCTACTATAGGTTGAGGGGTCATTACCATTCCTGCACCACCACCATAAGGATAGTCATCTACTTTCTTATGTTTATTATTTGCATAATCTCTAATATTTACACAATTTATTTCTAATATTTTTTCACTTTGTGCTCTTCCTATAATGCTGTGATTAAATACATTAAACATTTCAGGAAAAAGAGTTAATATATGTATTTTCATTATTCTGACCAAACATTGATAGGCTTTATTGTTATTTCATTATTTTCAATATCTACTTTAACCACAATATCTTTTAAAGCGGGAATAAGAACTTCTTTTTCTCCTTTAACCCAATATACATCATTGCTTCCTGTTTCAATAACATCATATATTGTGCCTAATTCTTCTCCTTCAGTATCAAAGACTTTACAATCAATTAAATCTGCTATATAATAACTGTCTTCTGGTAGCTCTTTGGCATCTTCTCTATGGATTTTTAAATATTTATTTCTATATTTTTCAGCTTCATCCATAGAGTCTATACCTTCAATTTTAAGTATTGCTCTATCACTTTGCAGCTTGCAAGAAGTAATTTCTCTCTCTACCCCATCTATATATACTTTTTTTAACACTGTAAATTCTTCCAAACTATCTGCCAGTGAAAAAACTTTTACCTCTCCTCTAACTCCGTGAGGTTTAGTTATTTGCCCTATGCTCATAAACTCTTTCATTTTTAAAAGCTCCTCCTAGAATTTTATTATAGGGTTCCCAAATCAAAATTTAATTTATACAATATTTCAATTTTCATAAAAAAATTTTTATCTATAAATGGGAATTTAAAAATTATGATTTAAACTCCACTTTCAAGCCCTTCGGAGCTTTTTAGCATATATTCTTTTAAGTTTTTATATGAAATCCCTATAATTTATTGTCATAATTAATTGTAATTATAAAATAAGAGTTAGGATACCCTAACTCTTATGTTTCTATTATTTCTACAACAACTCTTTTATTTTCTTTAACAGCCGCTGCTTTTACAACAGTTCTAATAGACTTTGCTATTCTTCCCTGCTTTCCAATTACCTTTCCCATATCTGCCTTATCAACCTTTAATTCTAATATTATAGAATGGTCACTAGCAACTTCATTTATTACTACGGCATCGGGATTGTCAACTAAAGATTTAGCAATAACTTCAAGTAACTTTTTCATGGAATGCTCCTCCATTCAAATCAACAACTTACTATTTTATTCCAGCATTGTTGAAAAGTCTTTTTACTGTATCTGTTGGTTGTGCACCATTTTTTACCCACTTGTTTGCTTTCTCTTCGTCTATTTTAACTGTAACTGGCTCTGTTGTTGGATTGTAATATCCTATTTCATCAATAAATCTTCCATCTCTTGGAGATCTTGAATCAGCTACTATAATTCTGTAGAAAGGAGCTCTTTTAGCACCCATTCTTTTTAATCTAATTTTTACTGCCATGTTTTTTCACCTCCTTTAAAGGATTAATATCATATAATTAAAAAGGTAACTTTCCAAACATACCCTTTTTCATTGACTTTTGCATACCCTTCATATTCTTCATAGTTTTCTTCATCATATCAAAATGCTTTAAAATTTTATTTACTTCTTGAATTGAAGTACCTGAACCATTAGCGATTCTTTTCTTTCTTGATGGTGAAGATGATATTAGATTAGGCTTTCTTCTTTCCTCAAAGGTCATGGAACTTATTATTGCCTCTATCTTATCCATTTCCTTCTCTCCTTGTGAAAGATCTAATCCTTTTAATTCTTTAGAATTCATTCCAGGCATCATTTCCATAATTTTACCTAAAGGTCCTAATTTTTTCATTTGATTAAGCATATCTAGAAAATCTTCAAAGTTAAATTCTTGATTTAACATCCTATTTCCTAATTCCTGAGCTTTTTGCTCATCAATGGCAGATTGTGCTTTTTCGATAAGAGAAAGTACGTCTCCCATACCCAATATTCTAGAAGCCATTCTTTCTGGATGGAATACTTCAAGATCAGACATTTTTTCTCCCATACCAACATATTTTATCGGCTTACTAGTCATAGCCTTTATTGAAAGCGCAGCTCCTCCTCTTGTATCTCCATCAAGTTTTGTTAATATTACACCTGATATGTCTAGTTGAGAATTAAAGCTTTCAGCTACATTTACTGCATCTTGACCTGTCATTGAGTCAACTACTAATAGTATTTCATTAGGATCTATATTTTCTTTTACATCTTTAAGTTCATTCATCAATTCTTCATCTATATGAAGTCTTCCAGCAGTATCAACAATTACTACATTGCATCCATTATTTTTAGCATTTTCTATAGATGCTTTAGCAATATCCACTGGACTTGTTTTATCTCCCATAGTAAACACTGGTACATCTATTGATTTTCCTACCACTTGAAGCTGTTTAATTGCGGCAGGTCTATATATATCACATGCTACTAAAAGAGGTTTCTTATTGTTTTTTCTAAGGTTAAGTGCAAGCTTACCAGCCATCGTTGTTTTACCAGCACCTTGAAGCCCCACTAGCATAATCACAGAAATTCCATTTGGATTTAATTGAAGCTTACTTTCCACATTTCCCATAAGTCCAGTTAATTCATCATTAACTATTTTAATTACCTGTTGTCCTGGAGTTAAACTTTCTAAAACTTCATTTCCAAGGCATTTTTCACTAACGTCTTTAACAAAGCTTTTAACAACTTTATAGTTAACGTCTGCTTCTAACAGTGCTAGCTTAACTTCCCTCATAGCATCTTTTATATCTTTTTCTGAAAGTTTGCCTTTACCTTTTAATTTTTTTATGGTTTCTTGCAACTTAGAAGTTAATCCTTCGAAAGCCATAGTAAACCTCCTAAATTTCAATAATATTTTTGATTATATCATTGATTACTTCGGACTTTTCATGGTCCTCTATATTTAAATTACTTATTTTTTTTATTATTCTTTGCTTAGAATTTTGAATTTCTAAACTTTTTTCTAAAAGATGAAGTTTTTTTTCGTACTCTAATAAGAGACTGTTACATCTTTTTATTAAATCATGTATTGCTTGCCTACTAGTATTTGTAATCTCTGATATTTCCTTTAGAGATAAATCATCATTAAAATACAAGTCCATTATGTCTCTTTGTTTTTCTGTAAGCAACGGACCATAAAAATCTAAAAGTAATGATAACTCTAATCTTTTTTCCATATAATCACCTTACTCACAAAGCATATATTAGCAAAAATAAATATAGCTGTCAAGTATTTTTACTTAACACTCCAAATATTTTTATTTGAGCTTATAATTACTTTTTATTTTATCATTTAAACATAGAATCATCTATAAGTTTTTAACTTTTTACCATAGTAGATTTTACATTTAAATTTTTTTAAAATAGTGCCTCTACAAATTCTCTTGAACTAAATTCTTGCAGATCATCAATTCCCTCTCCAACCCCTATAAATCTAACAGGAATGTTTAATTGATTTTTAATGGAAATAACTACTCCACCTTTAGCAGTACCATCAAGTTTTGTAAGTATTATACCATCAATGGGACAAACCTCCATGAATTGTTTAGCCTGAATAACTGCATTTTGTCCTGTAGTTGCATCTAAAACTAACAGTGTTTCTCTATGAGCTTCACCATACTCTCTGTCAATTATTCTATTAATCTTTCCAAGCTCATCCATTAAATTTTTTTTATTATGTAGTCTTCCTGCTGTATCACAGATTAATACATCAACTTTTCTAGCTTTGGCAGCTTGCACTGCATCATAGACTACTGCTGCTGGATCAGATCCCTCTTGATGTTTTACTATATCCACGTTTGCTCTTTTACTCCATACTTCTAATTGGTCAATAGCTGCTGCTCTAAATGTATCTGCTGCTGCTAATAGCACCTTATAGTTTTCTGCCTTAATCCTTGCAGCAATTTTACCTATAGATGTAGTTTTACCTACTCCATTAACACCAATTATCAGCTTAATTTCTGGAAGATTTTTAGGAATTAAAGTGTTTTCTTCTTCCCCCATCATCTCGATTATAACTTCCTTCATACAAGGCTTAACCATTTCTACATCCTTAATTTTGTCGCTTTTAATTTTTGCTTTTAGTCTTTCAATAATTTCTACAGATGTTTCAACTCCTATATCACTAACAATTAGAGCCTCTTCCAATTCTTCATAAAGGTCTTCATCTATAGTAACAGCAAGATTTAAAACCTCTGATACTGCATTACTAATACTATCTCTTGTTTTTGTTAGACCAGTTTTAAGTTTTTCAAAAAAATTTCCAAACATAAATTTTCCTCCTTGCTTTATTTATAATGTCAGATATAGAACATACTATAATTATAGATGTACTACTTCTAAATTTAATTTATAGATTTATATAATTGTGTTACTAAATTATTAAAATTTCCACCTTATATAATTGAGAATTGACTATTGATAATGGACAATTATGGTGAATTCTCAGCAAAGCGTGAGAATTTTTAAACTGATTAATTCGCAAAACTAATTGAATTTATTTTTATACGCTAATAAAAATTATAAGCTTTTATTAGCAAGCAGTTAAAAAGCTATGCTTTTTAACTAAATTTTTAAAGAAATTAATTTATAAGAATTAATTTCAACCGCAATTTTCAATTCTCCATTGATTAAAGATGCATAAAATCAACAGAAACTACCTTTGATACTCCTTTTTCTTCCATGGTTACTCCATAAAGTACGTCACTAGCTTCCATTGTACCTTTTCTATGGGTAATAACTATAAATTGAATATTATTTGAGAATTTCTTTAAAAACTCCGCATATCTAACTACATTAGCATCATCAAGAGCAGCTTCAATCTCATCTAGTATACAAAATGGAGTTGGTTTCATCTTTAATATACCAAATAAAAGTGCTATAGCAGATAACACCTTTTCTCCTCCAGATAAAAGATTTATATTCTGAAGTTTCTTTCCTGGCGGCTCTACATTAATGTCTATTTTCGAAGTCAATTCATCTCCATCTGTTAATATTAAATCTGCACTTCCGCCTTTAAATAATTCTTTAAAGGTTTCATTGAAATTTTTTCTCAGTATTGAAAAATTTTCTTTAAATACTATTCTCATTTTACTAGTCATCTCTTCAATAACTTTTAAAAGTTCATCCTTTGCTTGAACTAAATCTTCTCTTTGAGAAGTCATAAAGCTATACTTTTCCTTAACCTCTTTATACTCCTCAATAGCACCTACATTTACCGAGCCTAAACTATTAATTTCTTGTTTAATTTGCACAACATTTTCCTTAAGTTTAGTTACATTGTCTATAGGCTCTTTAAAATTTAGCGCCTCCGCATAGGTCAATTCATATTCCTCATTTAATTTATTAAGAAGGCTTTCCTTTTCTGTTTCTATTCTAGCTAAAGTTACTTGATACTTGTGCAATTCTTTCTCTGAAGCTTCTAGTTCTAAAATTAAATCTTCTTCTTTAGATTTAATTTGGGTTATGTTTTCTTTTAATTTTATCTTTTCAATTTCATTATCTGATATAAGTTTTTCCATATTAGATAACATCTCTAAAGTGTCTTTAACAGTAATTTTATTATTTCTTAAAATCTCTTGATAGTTATCTCTATTTTCCTTTAAACCTTCAGCTTCTTTATTAAGTATTTCTATCTTACAAGTATAGTCTTTAATTTCCTCATTTATTCTTGAAAGCTCATTGCCTTTGTTAATGGTAATTTCATCAATCTTCGCTTTTTCAACTCTAAGGTCAGTTAAAACCTCTCTATACTTTCCAACATTTTCATCACTTTCTTTTAACTTGCTTTTTAAAATTTCTTCTTCATTATCTATAACTTTTATTTTATCCTCTATAGAATTTATATTTTCTCTAGATTCCTTTAACTTTTCACTGTTTAAAGAAATTTCATTTTCTGTATTTTTTAAATTTACTCTAGCCCTTTCCAAATCTATTTGAAGCTTAGCTTCTTCCTCAGAAATGGAATTTATCTTACTTTGTACTTTAGTTTTCTCTATATTTTCAAAGTGAATTTCATCTCTTAAGTTTAAATTTTCTTCGTCTAAAGTTTTAATATTTTCATTTAATTTTTTTACTAAAATATTTTCATTTTCAATTTCATCATTTATATGGTTAAATTTAACTCTAAGTTCTTCAATCTCTCTTTTTCTTCCTATTACATTAGTAGACTTAGAGTAAATGCTTCCTCCCGTTAGGGCACCACCAGGATTTACGACTTCTCCAGATAAAGTTACAATTTTTTGTTTATAATTTAGCAACTTAGCTATTTTAAGTGCATTATCCATATTATCACATATTATGGTTTTTCCTAAGGTATAATCAATTATACCTTTAAACTTATTATCAAAATTTATAAGTTCACTAGCAATTCCAATATATCCAAAGGTATCTTTAATATTACTGCTAAGTTCTAAGCTTTTACCTTTAACTGTGCTTAATGGTAAAAATGTAGCTCTACCTAAGCTATTTTTTTTCAAATATTCAATTAGAATCTTTGCACCATTTTCATCTTCTGTGATTATATTAGATAAGCTTCCTCCTAGTGCGATTTCCATGGCTGTTTCATATTTTTTATCAACTTTTATAATTTCTCCTAAAATATAACAACTACCTTTAAAATTAAGTACTTTTTTTGAATCTATATGTTGCATTAAAAGTTTAACAGACCTATTATATCCTTCATATTGCTTATCTAAATTGATAAGCATATTTAAATTAGCATCTATCTTATTGGAATTAGCAACTAACTCCTTAAGCTTTTTTTCTTCTAAGGTCTGACTATGTCTTAATCTTCCAATTTCATTTTTGTTAGCTTTAACTTTATCCTCGTAGCTATTTATTTTTTCTAAAAGTTTACTAGATTCTATTTCAAGGACAGCCTTAGTAGAATTATTAATTTTTAATGAATTAACAAACCCCTCCATGTCTACTTTAAGTCCTTGAAGTTTTTCATTTAAAATTTTTAACTGGCTATCTAATAGCATTATGCTATTATTTTGAAGATTTCTATTATCTAAAAGACTCTGTTTTTTTGATTGAAGAGTTAGTAATCTTTCATTTTCATTAAAGGTATCATCATTTAATTTTTTTATTTCCTCTTCCTTAGTCTTGATTTTATCTTCTATGTTTTTTTGATTTTCTTTAGAATCACTTAAACTTACTTCTAATTTATCTATCTCATCTTTTAAAGATTTAGACTTTAAATTTAATTTTTCTATTTCTTCAATATTTTTTCCTATAGATTTATTAACTAACTCTATTCTTTCTTCTAAGATTTTAATCTCTGATAATATTTGTTGATGCTTTGATTTATTATCATAAAACTTTTGTTTATCTTCAGATATTTTATTTTCAAATTGTTCTAAACTAATGCTTTGAATATCTATTTGCTCTTTTATTTTTCTTCTTTCATTTAACTTTTCTTGCAATTCTTTATTTATAGCTTCGCATTGTCCTTTATAACTAGAAATTTTAATTTCAGTTTTTTCTATAAAATCAATAATAATATTAATTTCATCATTTTTTAATTGATTTGATAGTTCTAAGAATCTTTTAGCTTTATCACTTTCAATTCTAAGAGGTTCTAATCTTTCCTCATAAGTGTCTAATATATCATGTATTCTTACTAGATTTTGTTCTGTATTATCTAACTTTCTTTCTGCTTCTTCTTTTCTAGTTTTATATTTAACAATTCCAGCGGCTTCTTCTAAAAGTTTTCTTCTTTCTTCTGGCTTTCCACTAAGTATAGCATCTATTTTACCTTGACCTATTATGGAATATCCTTCTTTACCTATACCTGTATCCATAAACAAAGCTTGTACATCTTTTAATCTACATATAGTATTATTTATTAAATATTCGCTTTCTCCTGAGCGATAAAGTCTTCTTGAAATAACTACATCAGAATATTCAATGTCTAGCTCTGAATCAGAGTTATCCAAAATAAGAGAAACTTGTGCAAGTCCCACAGGTTTTCTAAATTGAGTACCTGCAAAAATTACATCCTCCATTTTATCTCCTCTTAAGTTCCTAACACTCTGCTCTCCTAAAACCCATCTTACTGCATCTGATATATTACTTTTTCCGCTTCCATTAGGCCCTACTACAGCAGTTACTCCCTTTTTAAATGTAAGTTCCGTTTTATCTGCAAAGGACTTAAAACCTCTAATCTCAATAGATTTTAAGAACATCTATTCACTCTCCTAATTTGTTATAATTAATGGCAATATAATTCCTAATAACATGAACATAGAAATTACAGCTGCTAATATTTTGGCTAATTTTTCTCTCTTTTTCTTTTTCACAATTTTCACCTTCTTTTACTATAATTTAGTTTATATTATTTACTTTAAAATATCAAACAAAAACATTAATAGCTCTTAGAGATACAAGTGTAAATTTAATAGAATTAATTTTATAAAATTAAATTCATTATTAATTGTCATTTATTCACTGTTAATTGTCAATTAGTTAAAATTATTTTGATTTTATATTAGATAAATTTTTACAAATATCTGTTGATAAAATGTTTAAAATAAAATAACTAGCCAGTATGATATAAAATGAGTTAAAATACTGATTAGTTATTTTTGTGATAGTTCTAAATAAAGATATTATAGTTAATGCCAGCTATTTTTTATTTTAAAAATCTTAATATTTATAACATAAAATATTTAAAAAACTCTTGATTTACAAAACTTCATTTTTGAAATCTAGCAATATCAAGAGTTTTAAATTCCATTTTTAAATGATATTTAAATTTAAGAATGATAATAATAAAATTTAATATTTGATTCTATATAGTAAATTTTCTTCTCAAATAATTTTCTAAGGTTATTTCCTCAGTATTTTCCTTTAAATTAAACCTTAGTTCTCCCCTTTTTACTGATATATCTTGATTGATTTTTAGTTTTTTCAATCCTAATATTTTTAAAGCCTCATTAAAATATTTTTTCTTATTAGCATAAAGCTTTGATACATCCTTAGGGTTTATAGAAATACTTTCAATATCACTATGGCTTTTAAAATACTCCACTATTAATTCTTGGTATATAGAACTTTCTACTAATTCTCTAAAAGCAGGATGGAAGGGACCTTCAACTATTTCCTTACCGTAATTTATCTCTTCTGTAGGTTGAAGTCCTATTCTTATAACCTTAATACCACTTTCTACATACATACCATATATTATTTTGCTAATTTCAACTGCCTCTTCTAAATCATAAGGCTTATATTCTCCTCTTTCTAATAAAGTTTCCATAGGTGTATTTTTTATCACAAGAGAGGGATATATTCTACATATATCAGGTTTCATTGCTATGCTTTTTTCAACAGTTAATATATCCTTTTCCCTATTATCTCCAGGCAATCCTAGCATGATTTGATGCCCTAAAGTAAATCCATACTCTTTAATTAACTTTGATGCTTTTTCTACATCATCAGCGCTATGTCCTCTTCCAGATTTTATTAAAACTTCATCATCAAGTGATTGCACCCCTAACTCTATTATGTCAGCAGAATGTTCTTTAAGGTTAGCTAATATTTTATCATCTATGTAATCTGGCCTTGTTGATAACCTTATATAATCTATCTTGTTACAATCCTTATAATTCTTTGCTACGGAAAGAAGCTCATTTTGTTTATTTATATCTATGGCTGTAAAAGTGCCTCCAAAAAAGGATACTTCTACAACTGAACTTTCTCTATCTATAGTTTCTAAATATTCTTTTATAGTATTTTCTACAAATTCTCCATTAATTTTAAAACAGCTTCCTGTAATACTATCTTGATTACAAAATACACAGGTATGAGGACATCCTTCATGGGGTACAAATATTGGGATTATGTAATGAAGTTTATTCATATATTTCCTCCTTAGTTAAAAGCACTTCCCTGGCAGCATTTTGTTCCGCCTCTTTCTTGCTATAGCCTACACCGCTACCTTTAGATATGCCATTTATCAAAACCTCAACATAAAATAACCTTCTATGAGGAGGACCTTCATATTTAATTAGGTTATAAATTATAGATACCTCTCCATTTTTTTGAAGAATTTCTTGAAGCTTTGTTTTATAATCAATTATTATTTGATTTTTTAAAGCCTTATAGATTATATTCTTAAAATTGGTTAATATGAACTCTCTTACATACTCTAGCCCCTTATCTAAATAAATAGCAGCAATTATAGCTTCTACAGCATCTGCTAAAATAGATACTCTAGTTCTTCCACCAGTCATTTCTTCACCCTTACTCATAGTTATATAAGAACCTAGATTCCATCCTTTAGCTACTTCATAAAGAGAATTCTCACAAACAATTAGTGATCTAACCCTTGTTAAGTATCCTTCACTTTCATTTATATTGTTTGAAAATAAATGTTGAGAAATTACAAGTTGAAGTACTGAGTCTCCTAAAAACTCCAATCTCTCATTGTAATCTACATCTTTTTTTTGATTAGCATAGGAACTATGAGTAATTGCTGTTTGTAGTAATTCTAAATTATCAAAGTTTAACTGTAATTTATTCTCCAATTCTAGTGTGCTAGGTCTAATCTTCATTTTTTTACTCCTTCTTAGGAGTTTATTCCTCAATTTATTACCTCATTAATAAATTCAAGAAAGAACTCCTTGCTTTTATTCCTTTTATATGAAAATAAAGTCCCGCAATTAGCGGAACTTAAATTTTATTCTTCTACACGTGCTTTTATGTATTCGACTACATCGCCCACTGTAGATATTTTCTCTGCTTCTTCATCAGGTATTTCTATATCGAATTCTTCTTCTAATGCCATTATTAACTCAACTATATCTAGCGAATCAGCACCTAAATCATCTATGAAAGATGATTCCATTTTAATCTCATCTTCCTCTATGCTTAATTGCTCAGCTATTCTCTCTCTTATTTTTTCAAACATAATTATTCAGCCTCCTAATAAATTAAAAACATTTCAATTAAATATTAATAGTTATATTGAAAGTAATCAATAGATTTTTAATTTTTTTAATATATTTTAATAATATACTTCAATTTAATAATATTATTCATGATATTTTATTCTTTTACTCTTTTTCTGTTCCTAAATTTTCAAGTTCTACTTGTATTTTTTCAACAATTTTATTATCATATGCTACTTTTGCTTGTCTTATCGCATTTTTAAAAGCCTTTGCATTTGAACTTCCATGAGCCTTAACACAAATCCCATTAACACCTAAAAAGGCAGCTCCACCATATTCTGTATAGTCAAAATCACTTTTAATCTTCTTAAAAACAGGTTTTAAGAGCATACCACCTAATTTTGTTGTAAAGGAACTCATTATATTCTCTTTTAATATTGAAAATATGCTAGCAGCTACCCCTTCGTACATTTTAAGTACCGTGTTTCCTACAAAGCCATCACATACCAATACCTTAACATCGCCTTGAGTAATATCTCTTGGCTCAACATTTCCAACAAAATTATACTCCGTATTCTTTAAAAGCTTATGAGCATTTTTAGTAAGCTCATTACCTTTCTCTTCTTCTGTACCAATATTTATAAGTCCTATATTAGGATTTTTAGTATTTAATACATTTTCAAAATAAATTTTTCCCATTAGAGCAAATTGAACTAAATAATGAGGCTTACAATCTGCATTTGCACCTACATCTATAATCATAAATGGACCATTAATTCCTGGTAAAACTGGTGCTAATGCTGGTCTATCAATACCTTTTAATCTACCAACTATAAGAGTACAACCTGCTAAAAAAGCCCCTGTACTTCCAGCAGATATAATTCCATCTACCTTTTTTTCTTTAACTAATTGTAATGCCTTAGAAATACTAGAATCCTTTTTTCTTCTAATAGCTTTTACAGGCTCTTCATTAGGGCTTATAATCTCTGTAGCATTCACTATAGTAATCTTTTCTTTATCATAGTCGTATTTGCTTAATTCTTTAGCTATCTCTTCTTCTGGACCGGTTATAATGAGTTCTATATCACTATACTCTTTTACTGCCAATACCGCCCCTTCTACTATCGCTGAAGGTGAAAAATCTCCACCCATTCCATCTACTGCAAATTTCATTTTTAACCCTCACTTACTTTTATCAACTTTTTCTATAAGTTACTAAATAAAAAAAATTATATATAAGTTCTCATTATAAATATTATATATTAAACTTTGTAAAAAATTCTACTTTATTCTTATATTTATAAAAAATATTATATAAAAAATAAAAGAAAGTCAAGTGACTTTCTTTTTTATTTCTCAGTTGAAACAACTTCTCTATTTTTGTAGTGTCCACAGTTCTTACAAACTCTGTGAGCAAGTTTCATTTCATGGCACTGAGGGCATTCAACTATTCCTGGTAAACCAAGTTTGAATGTTTGCGCTCTTCTTGAATCTCTTCTAGCTTTAGAAAATTTTCTCGCAGGATTTCCCATAGTAACACCTCCTTACGGGTTTGAAAACAATTCTTTTAACTTTGCCAACCTTGGATCAAGATCATCTTTTTCACAGTCACATGAATTATGATTTAGATTCGTTCCACAGTGTTGGCACAGGCCTTTACAGCCTTCCTTGCAAAGTTTTTTTACAGGAAGCTCTATATAAAGATTGTTTTCTATTATTTGGTAAATATCTATTTTATCATTCTTAATTGAGATAATTTCTCCGTCTTCATCTTCAATAGTATCAGATAACTTTTCGTTTATGTCCATATTTACATCATAAGAAAAGCTCTCACTACATCTTGAACAAGGTAATAAAACCTCAGTTTCAACATTTCCAGTTAATTCATAAATATTATCAATTAATCTGACTATTCCTCTGAATTTTATAGGCTTAGTGAACTTTATAATTTCACCACTGTCATTAAAACTTTCTTTAGATATCTCTAAGTCAAGCTCTCTTTTTCCATGCTTCTTATTCTTTAATTCTGAAAGGTCAATATTCATAATTTTTAACGCTCCGAAAAAATATTACAAAATATTCTTCTCATATGAATAGCTCATCATACATAATGCGAATTTAATCACATAGCTTGAGCAAAGCTACTACGCCCCTCCTTATGTTTATTCAAGATTTCTACTATTTTCAAACATAAACTATTATATAAATTATAACTTTAAAAGTCAAGAATTATTTGTATGTTTAAAAACATATTAAGGAAAGGCAGTAGCTAATTATTATTTAAAAACTATTTAGAAGTTAAATCTTGAGTATCCCTTGCTATTACTAATTCTTCGTTAGTTGGTACAACGAAAACCTTAACTTTAGCATCAGCAGCACTTACGTCTACAGCTTTTCCTCTTACATTGTTTTTCTCAGAATCAATTTTAATTCCCATGAATTCTAAGCCTTTGCATATATCTTCTCTTGTAACTGGAGAATTTTCTCCTAATCCTGCTGTAAATACAACAGCATCAACTCCGCCCATAGCTGCAGCATAAGAACCTATCATTTGTCTTACTCTATAGTTATAAACATCTAATGCAAGTTTAGCTCTTTCATTTCCTTCATCAGCAGCTCCTTCTATATCTCTAAAGTCACTACTTACTCCTGAAATTCCTAGAACTCCTGATTTTTTGTTTAATAAGTTATTCACTTCATCAACACTCATATTTTCTTCCTTCATTAAGAAAGTAACTATAGCAGGGTCAATGTTTCCACATCTAGTTCCCATAGCTATTCCTTCAAGTGGAGTAAAGCCCATGCTTGTATCTACTGATTTACCATTTTTAACTGCTGATAAACTAGCACCATTTCCTAAGTGACAAGTGATAATTTTAATATCTTTTATATCTTTACCCATCATTTCAGCAACTTGAGCAGATACAAATTTATGAGATGTTCCATGGAATCCATATTTTCTTATTCCATACTTTTCATATAATTCATATGGTAATGGATATATAAATGCTTCTTTTGGCATTGTTTGATGGAATGCTGTATCAAATACTGCAACCATTGATGTGCTTGGCATTAATTCTTTACATGCATTAATTCCTATTATGTTTGCTGGGTTATGAAGTGGTGCAAGTTTTACACACTCTTCTAATTTAGCCATAACCTCATCATTGATGATAACTGATTCAGCATACTTTTCTCCACCATGAACAACTCTATGTCCTACAGCATTGATTTCTGACATGTTAGATATAACTCCATGTACTTTATCAGTTAAGCTATCTATAACGTGTTTTATAGCCTCTTTATGGCTTTCCATTGGAACTTCGATTATGTATTTATCTCTTCCTGGAACCTTTTGAGTTAATATTGAACCCTCTATTCCTATTCTTTCTACTAATCCTTGTGCTATAGCATCTTCATTTTCCATGTTAATTAATTGATACTTTAATGAAGAACTTCCGCAATTGATTACAAGTACTTTCATTGATAACTCCTCCTTAATGACACCTTTGTTATTTGTTATTTAGTAATTCTTCCAAAATTACTTTTAATAAAATTGTTATTAAAAGCTTACAGTCTTTAGTATATAATATAACTTTTACTTATTGCAAGACTGTTGAGCTTGTATAGCAGTTATAGCTACAACATTAACTATATCTTCAGCGCTACAACCTCTTGATAAATCGTTAATAGGTTTTGCAAATCCTTGACAAACTGGTCCTATAGCTTTAGCATTTGCAAATCTTTGAACTAATTTATATCCTATGTTTCCTGCTTGTAAATCTGGGAATACTAGAATATTAGCATTTCCTGCTACAGAACTATTTGGTGCCTTTTGTTTAGCAACCTTATCCACAATAGCAGCATCTAATTGTAGTTCTCCATCAATTTGTAAATCTGGTCTTTGCTCCCTAGCTGACTCTGTAGCTATTCTTACTTTGTCAACATTTTCATGTTTAGCACTTCCCATACTTGAGAATGAAAGCATTGCAATTTTAGGTTCTATTCCACATAGTGCTTTAGCATTATCTGCTGTACTTATTGCTATTGAAGCTAATTCTTCCGCATTAGGGTTCGGATTAACTGCACAATCAGCAAATAATAAAGTACCATCTTTACCATACTCACAGTTTGGAACTTCCATTACAAAGAAACTTGATACAACCTTTATTCCTGGAGCTGTTTTTATTATTTGAAGACCAGGACGTAATAAATCACCTGTACTATGTACTGCTCCTGAAACTAATCCATCTACATCGTCCATTTTAACCATCATTGTTCCAAAATATACTGGGTCTTTTACCACTTCAATAGCTTTCTCTAGTGTTACTCCCTTATTTTTTCTAAGTTCATAAAAAGCTTCAGCATATTTTGATGTTTTATCTGAAGTCTCTGGATCTATGATTTCTATTCCTTCTATATTTACTCCAAATTTTTTAGCATTGGCTTTAACCTTCTCTTCACCACCAACTAAAACTACTTCTGCTATAGCATTTTTTTTAATTAACTCAGCAGCTTTTAAGTTTCTTTCCTCATCGCCTTCTGGCAAAACTATTTTTTTCATATCTGCTTGAGCTAAATTCCAAATCTTGTCTACAAAACTCATCACAAAATCTCCTTTCAGTTTTAAACCACTAACATCCCTTATTAATATAACCCTTTTTTACTATAATTTTCAACCTAAAACAAAAATTTTATTAACATAATATAATTCTGAAAATTGCCACTTATAAATTTTTCTGCATTAATATAACAAGTTTGAAATAAAATAATTAGTCAATGATGAAGCAAATATTCTCTATCAGATAAGGAGTCCGCCTTTGATGATAGTCATTATATTAGAGAATTATGTAAATGAAGTATAATATAAAATAGAATAACATAATGACTAGTTATTTTTTTCAAGATGTTTTATAATACAAATTAAAAATGAGATTATATAAATATACAAGTTCTAAAATTAGAACTAATGAATTCACAACTTTTTCAATTCACAATTGTGGACATTTCTCAGCATAGGCTGAGAAATTTAGAATTAATTTGTTTTTTTAGTTACGACTTAACTTCTTATAAGAACTAGCAATTGTATTACTAATAAAGAAATTATTTAAAGAAATTAATTTATAAAATTAATTTCCTCGTTAATTGTGCATTATTTTAAATTGTGAATTTCAATTTTTCTAAAAATTGCATAAAAAGTTGCATAATAATTTAATTGCTAATAAAAATAATTTATAAAATTTGATCTTATAAGTAATCAATAATTTTTTCCTTACTCTATTTTAATTACTTATTACTTAGTTTTAAATTAATAAAGCTTTAAATTCATAATGAAAATTTTAAATAAAAGCTTAATTATTATGTATACCTATAGGTATACAATGTAAAAGCTTAAAATATATTATGGAAAATAAATTTTCTATAAAAATAGCTTAAATCCTTAGAAATTAAGGATTAACAATTAAGAATGAAGAATTGAGGAAAAAATTTACTAAAGGTAAATTTCTTAAAATAAAATTTATTTTTAAAAAACTCCAAAGGCTTTACCAGTGGAGTTTTAACCATAATTCTTAATTTTTAATTCATAGAATTTTATTCTTGATTAATCTATAAAATATGAGGTGAAAATCATAATGAAAGTATGTGGAATTATAGTTGAGTACAATCCATTGCATAACGGTCATGTTTATCATATAAATAAAGCTAAAGAACTTACAGGTTGTGATATACTTATAGCAGTAATGAGTGGAAATTTTAATCAAAGGGGCATTCCTTCTATAGTAGACAAATATAATAAGACAAAGATGGCACTAGATAATGGAACAGACTTAGTTTTTGAGCTTCCTACTATTTATAGTGTTGCCTCCGCAGAATTCTTTTCTTTTGGTGCTATAAGCCTTTTAAACAGCTTATCTATAGTTGATGGTATTTGTTTTGGAAGTGAACATGGAGACATATCTACTCTTATAGAAATTTCAAAAATACTTGAAAGTGAATGTGAAGATTTTAAAATTATTTTAAAAGAGAATCTAAAAAAAGGTGCTTTATACCCTACAGCTCGTTCACAAGCTTTACTTTCTTATTTACAGAGAGAAAATTACAATATAGATAATTTAGAAGAAATACTGAATTCTTCTAATAATATACTTGGAATTGAATATATAAAAAGCTTATTAAAATTAAACAGTACCATTAAGCCTTACACAATCAAACGAGAAGGTGCTTCTTACAATAGCATGGCTCTTAACAATGTATTTTCTAGTGCTACATCTATTAGAGAATACATAAAAAGTGAAGAGCCCATAGAGAAGTTAAAGGCTCATGTACCAACTTCTGTTTTTAATCATCTTCAAAAACTTCAAAGTGAGGAATACAGTTTTACTTTTGATGAGTCAATGTTGCCTTATATTAGGTATAAGAGTTTTTTAGATAAAAATTCTTTAGAAAAAATTCCAGATGTTTCTGAGGGATTACATAATAGAATATATAATTCTCTCTATGAAGGAAATAACTATAATAACATAATAGAAAGAATTAAATCTAAAAGGTATACTCGTACTCGTATTAGTAGAATACTTTGTCAGTACTTTATAGGCTTTGATAATTTTGACTCCAACCTCCTTAGAAATGAACCTTGTAGCTATGCTAGAATTTTAGGTTTTAATGAAAAAGGGAAATCCATACTCAAATCTATAAAAAGTAATAGCAATATCCCTTTATACACAAAACTTCCTAAAAACCTAAATGATGTACTAAAATTGGAACTCCAAGCTTCTAGAGCGTATAGCTTATTAAATAAAAATTATAGATATAATGAAGATTATTTAACTAGCCCATTAAAAAAATCCTGACTGACCTCAGGATTTTTTTAATGGGCTAGTTACAATTTTATTCAATTCACAATTTTGGATATTTCTCAGTAATGGCCGAGAAATTTGGAATTAATTTCCCTTGAAGTTACATAATAACTTCTTATAAAAAACTAGCAATTATATTGCTAACAAAAAATCTATTTAAGAAATTAATTTGTTTAAAATTAATTTCAACCACAATTTAAAATTGTCCATCGTCAATTTTAAATTGTTTTAAGTTGTCTTAAATAAAATTTAAATAAAATAGTAAATTTATAATTTATTAAAATTAACACATAAGTTGTCCCCTTTGTAAATATATTTTATATATGTATATTATACTTTAGGGAGTTGCATAATATTGAAACTTATGTATGTTTTTATTTTAATTATTTCATTATTTATACTTTATAAACTTATAAAAAACTATGGATTCAATGCTATACTCACCATTTTAGCATCATTAATCATTATTTATATAATAGCTAATCCAAAAGAATGCATGGGATTTACTGTAGATGGTGTTAAACTTTTTTTTAATTCTGTATTCCCGTCATTATTTCCATTTTTAGTATTAATAAATATGATTATTTCTTTTGGTGGAATTCAAATTTACTCTAAAATACTTGGGAAAATAATCTCTTATCCATTAGGACTTTCAAAAAACTGCAGCTTAGCAATACTTGTTAGTGCTTTTTGTGGATACCCTTTAGGTGCTAGATATTCTAGTGATATATACGAAAGAAATTTAATAGATTATAAAACTTACGAGAGGCTTTTAAATATTGCTTCTAACGGAAGTCCACTTTTTATAATAGGCGCAGTAGGGACAGCAATGCTGGGGAATGTTTACATGGGATATTTATTGTTGTTATCAAATTTTCTTTCTTGTATAGCAATGGGTTTAATACTTCCTAATAGATATAAAAATAATAATTCTACAAGTAGTAAAAATGTATTTGTGTATGGCAATAATTTAAACATAGGTGTAGCTTTTAAAAACTCCATAGAAGATGCCATTAAAACTGCATTATCTATAGGTGGATTTATAGTTATCTTTTCAGTAATTATAAACATAATAAAAGGCAATGTTTTATTTAACATTACCTTAGAAAAAATATCTACTTTTACAACCATTCCCTTTGAAGTCATTCAAGGTCTAATTTTAGGAATGATTGAAATAACAAATGGCTGTAACATTATAACTAAGTCTTCTATTGATTTAAATACTAAACTGCTTTTATTAAGCTTTTTAATTACCTTTAGCGGACTTTCAATAACTTCCCAAGTTTACTCTTTAGTATATAAATTTAAAGTTTCTATGAAAAAATATTTATTTTATAAAACAATCCAAGGTGCTATTAGCACCTTAATAACCTTATTATTATGTAAATTGCCATTTTTTAATTTTTCTCAAGAAACCTTTTTACAAAATAGCTATTATAATATAAACAGCTCTCAAATATATTTGATAGTCATATTAGTTATATTATTCCCTTTAATTATAACCAAAATAGAGTCCTAATTATTTTAAAAGGTGAATAATAAAAACTACTACATTTTTAATATTAAAAGTTTCAGTAATGCTTATAAATTATAGCTGTAATTTATAAGCATTATTTCATATTTCCTAAATCTTTAATATTTTCTCTAACAATAGAAGTAGTACTTGTAATCTCTTTATGCATATTTCTAAGCATAGTATCTACTTCCTTGTTAATTTTTATAATTATAGCTTCTCCATTAATATCTATTTCCTTCTGAAGGTTGCTTAAGGTTTCATCCGCATAATTTAGCACATTAGCTTTTAATTCCTTAGCATATTTAGTAGCTTCTAACTTCATCTCTCTCGCTTCAGCATTAGCTTCTTGAAGAATTTCATTTGCCTTATGTTCCGCTGCTCTTATTACATCAGAATTTTCAAGTTCTCTTTGAATTCTTCTTTTTGCATCTTCTCTTATAGCCTCTGCCTCTCTTCTAGCATTATCTAATATTTGTCCTCTAGCTTCAACAATTTCCTTTGCTTCTAAAAATTGTTCTGGTAAGTCTGCTTTTAATTCACTTATAATATTAAGCATTTCTTTCTTACTTAAATTTACCTTTCCAAGTAAATTGCTAGAAGTTTTTACTGTCTGTTCAAGATAATCTATAAGCTCTAAGATGTTGTTAACTTTTTTGTCCACTATTATCCCCCCTCTTAATTTTAGCTCTTTCCTTTAAATCTTCCTTAATTTCATCAGGAACTAAATCTTCAAGACATCCTCCAAATAAAGCAACCTGCTTTGTGGCAGAAGAACTTAAATAAGAATACTTAGAATTTGTCATCATAAATACAGTTTCCTTTGTTTTATCTAATTTCTTATTCATAAGTGCCATTTGAAACTCATAATCAAAGTCAGACATAGATCTAAGTCCTTTAACTATCACATCAGCTTCTTCTGCATTCATGAAATCTACTAATAATCCACTAAAACTTTTAACTTTAACATTTTTATAAGGCGCTATAACCTTCTGTATATGAGCCACTCTTTCATTGACTTCAAACCAACCTTTTTTATCGGGATTTATTAATACTGCAACTATCACTTCATCAAAGACGTAAGATGATCTCTTTATTATATCTAAATGACCATTAGTTATAGGGTCAAAGCTTCCAGGATAAACTGCTTTTCTCATTTTTAAATCTCCTTATACTCATAGAAACATACTGTCGTATTTCCGTACTTTCTTTTGTCAATTAATATTATTTTGTCATTTCCCTCGTATATAACTTCACTTGTATCTATCTTTGTAACAATAAGACCCTCTCTTTGAAGAAGGTTATATTTTGAGATCAACTCTATTGCTGGTGGTATCATCTCCTTAGCATAAGGTGGATCTATAAATATGAGATCAAAAACTTTTTTCTCTTTTCCAAACTCTTCAAGATAATGATAACAATCCCCTTTTAAAGTAGTACATATATCTTGAAATTTTAAATTTTCTACATTCTTCTTTAAAAGATTATAACTACTATCTCCTTTTTCTATCAAATAGCTATGTTTAGCTCCTCTACTGGCAGCCTCTATTCCTAAGCTTCCTGTGCCTGAAAATATATCAATAGACACTGCATCTCTAACCCTATTTTGTATTATATTAAATATTGATTCTTTTATTCTATCTAAAGTTGGTCTGGTTCCCATCCCCTCTGGTGGTAATAACTTTTTTCCTTTAGCTTTTCCAGCAATAACTCTCATTCATTTCCTCCTTAGATTTTAATTAAAGATTTTGCTTTAATAATCTTACTATAAGTATAAATTATACATTATGTAAAGTCTTTATATAAGATTTAACACTATTTTAAATATTATCTATTTTTTCATTCTAAGCTATTAAATCTAATTCATATCACCCTACGAACAGATTCCATAACTTTTTCTGATATAAAATAAATCTCTATTTTTAACTTATGTTTTACTTGGCAGGACTAATTTAATTAAAACAAATATATTTAGAACTTCTCTCAAGCATTTTTCTTATTTCTTCTTTAATTTTCAAATCTTCATCTTTACTACTAAATATTATATTTTTAGCTTCTTTATTAGCTATCTTAAAGAGCTGAAAATCTTCTGCTAAATCTGCAAGTAAAAGTCCACTTTCACCAGATTGTTTAAATCCAAAGACCTCTCCGCCTCCTCTAATCCTTAAATCTTCCTCTGCTATAAAGAATCCGTCATTACTATTTTTCATAGTCTCCATTCTTCTTCTCGTAGTATCACTTTTTATATCTGCTATTAATATACAATAGGACTTGTAACTTCCTCTTCCTACTCGTCCTCTTAGCTGATGAAGTTGAGATAATCCAAATCTTTCAGCATTTTCAATTATCATCAAAGTAGCATTAGGTACATTAACTCCTACTTCAATAACTGTAGTAGAAATTAAAACTTTAATATTTTCCTCTTTAAAACTTTCCATTATTAAATTTTTCTCTTTATTAGGCATTTTACCATGAAGTATTTCAATTTCAATATTTTTAAAGTATTTTTCCTTTATTTCTAAATATAAACTTTCCACAGAACTTAGGTTTAAATCTTCATTTTCCTCAACTAATGGACATACTATATAAACCTGTCGTCCTTCCGCAATTTCCTTTAGTGCAAAGTTATATACTCTATCTCTTTCTTTTTTATCTACATAATAGGTATCTACTTTTTTTCTTCCTGGTGGAAGAACATCTATGGTAGACACATCTAAATCTCCATAAAGATAAAGGGTTAATGTCCTTGGTATAGGAGTAGCACTCATTACAAGTATATCTGCATTTTCTCCCTTACTTCCTAATTTATTTCTTTGATTCACTCCAAAACGATGTTGCTCATCAGTAACAATCATACCTAGTTTCTTAAATACTACATTATCTTCAATAAGCGCGTGAGTTCCTATTAAAAGGTCTATTTCTCCATTAGATAGAGCTTCTTTAATTAATTCTTTATTTTTAGCAGTAGTACTTCCTGTTAAAAGTTCTATTTTTATATCAAACCCTTCAAAAAGTCTTATAGCTTCATAATAATGTTGCTTTGCTAAAATCTCTGTGGGAGCCATCATTGCCGCTTGATATCCATTTTTGATAACATTGAATAATGATATCAATGCAACTATAGTTTTTCCACTTCCTACATCACCTTGAACTAATCTATTCATAACAATATTTTTCTTTTGATCTATTAAAATTTCTCTTACTACCCTACTTTGAGCTTCTGTCAATTCAAAAGGTAGTTTTGCCTTAAGAGTTGTAAGCTCATCACATATTTTAAATGGTACTCCGCTGCAGTTTTTATTAAGCTCTTTAAGTAATAAGACCTTCATAGAATATGTGAATAATTCTTGAAACTTTAACCTTCTTTTAGCTTCTTTTAAGCTATTATTATCCTTTGGACTATGAATATGTCTTATTGCCTCATCTAAGGAAATAAAATTATAATTCTCTATAATTTTTTCAGGTAAATTTTCAATAATTTTTGTATGAGATAAAACCTCAGTAATAGCTTTATTTAAAAAATTATTACTTAAATTATCTTTAAGAGAATATTTAGCTAATATCTTATTATCATCTAAAGTTACATTTCTAAGTATCTTAGGATTGTTCATCCTAACTTCATTATTAAATTTTTCAATTTTGCCACTTAATATGTATTTTTCATTGACTCTAAAACTATTTTTAGCATAAGGCTGGTTAAACCATTGACCTTTAAAAGTTTTATTATTAGCTTTAAATATTATAGTAGAAAGAACTTTATTATTCTTAGTTCTTATATCTCTTAATATACTTACTACTTTACACTCCAATATTACCTTATCTTTTTCATTAAATCCATTAATGTCACTTCCTACAGTTATTAATTCATAATCTCTAGGAAAATACAAAAGTAAGTCTAAAACACTATAAATTCCACATTTATTAAGTTTTTCTGCCATTTTAGGCCCTACACCCTTAACATAACTAATATCATTATATAAATTCACAACATTCACTCCATATATAGAATTTAAAGCTTCTTCGCCCATTACAAATATACCATATATAGAAAAAAAGCCCTAAGGCTTTTTACTCTACAGATGTAATAAAATAATATAATGGTTGCTTTCCATCAAAGCACTGAACATCCATATCTGGATATTTTTCTTCTAGCTTTTCTAGAAGTTTATTTACCTCTTCAACACTACAATCTTCTCCATAGAATATAGTAATAAGTTCACTATCATCATTTATCATGCTAGAAATTAATTCTTCACAAATATCATATATATCAGTTCCTATTTTACTAATTTTTCCTTCTACAAGTCCAAGAATATTACCTTCTTTTATAACTCTTCCATTATCTTCAGTATCTTTAATTGCATAAGTTACTGAACCTGATATAACATTCTTACTACATTCTGTCATATTTTCACTATTTTCTTCTGGTGAGACTTCGCTATTAAACATTGTTATAGCAGTAATCCCCTGTGGTATTGTAGTTGTTGGTATAACTATTACATTTTTATCTACTAATTCTATAGCTTGATTTGCTGCCATTATTATATTTTTATTATTCGGAAGTACAAAAACATTTTCTGCATTCACTTTATTTATACTTTCAACTATGTCCTGTGTGCTCGGATTCATAGTTTGACCGCCCTCTATTACTACGTTAACGCCTAAATCTTCAAAAATATTTTTAATACCTTCTCCTCTAGCAACAGTTACAAATCCATATTTCTTTGGTGGTTCTACAGAAGTAACTGCCTGAGTAGCGTCACCTTCTTCGTAATCCATTAAAGTTCTATGCTGTTCTCTCATATTATCAATTTTGATTTTTGACAATTCTCCAAACTTAACAGCTTTTGAAAGCACAAACCCCGGATCATTAGTATGAATATGAACTTTAACTATATCTTCAAGTCCTACTAATACTATAGAATCTCCCTGTCTTTCAAGTTCTTCTTTAAACTCTGGAATATTAACTCTTTCAGATAGTATTATAAATTCTGTACAATATCCAAATTTAATATCTGCAGAATCAATATGAACTTCTGGACTTGCCATTTCTACCACTTTATTTTCTAAAATTTTAGTGTTAAGGTCAACTTTAAGGTCATCTTTTAAAGCTTCATGCATACCCTTGAAAAGGATTAATAATCCCATTCCGCCAGCATCCACAACTTTGGCTTGTTTTAACTGTGGTAACATCTCAGGTGTTTTGTTTAACATCTCTTCGCAATTCTTGCAAATTTCTTCAAATAAACTAGTTACATCTTTAGCATTACTTGTTTTTATTCCTTCAGCTGCAGCTCTTATTATTGTAAGTATTGTTCCTTCTGTCGGTCTCATAACTGCCTTATAAGCAAAATTAGCACCTTGCACCATACTCTCTTTAATGTCTTCTACTGATGCCTCACTTTTGCCTTCAAGTCCTTTTGCTATGCCTCTAAATATTTGAGAAAGAATAACACCTGAATTACCTCTAGCACCCATAAGTGCTCCTCTTGCTAACTTTCGAGATATTTCATCTACTGTTTCTTTATCTAAATTTTCAACTTCACCTACTGCTGTTTTAAATGTCATAGACATATTTGTCCCTGTATCTCCATCTGGCACAGGGAATACATTTAGTGAGTTTACATATTCCTTTTGCTCCTCTAACTTATTAGAAGCGTTTCTAATCATGTTGCAAAAATCATGCCCATTTATTTTTAAGTATTTCAATGTCGATACCTCCTAGACCCTCACACCTTGAACGTTTACTGTAACCTGTGAAACCTTAAGTCCTGTAAAGTTTTCCATATTGTATCTAACCTTCTGAATTATATTATTAGCTATTACTGAAATTTTAGTTCCATATTCTACTATTATATATAATTCTACTGTTAAGGATTCATTTTTCGTATTTATTTTGACACCTTTGCTTAGGTTTTCACCCTTTAAAAGCTCCCATAATCCATCTGTAGCATTTTTAGAAGCCATACCAACAACACCATAGCATTCCATTGTTGACACACCTGCAATGTTTGCTAAAACTTCTTCTGAGTAATATACGTTACCTATTTGATTTGTTATGCTAGCTTTCATAATAACTCCTCCTTAATAACACTATATAGATTATTCTATATTATAAAGTAAATTAATTCAACAATTTTAATTTGTAATTAATAGAATTTCCGTTAATTATTTTACATTTTGCTTGCATAGTTTATAATGACTATGTTAAAATATTGTATGTTTGATTTAAACAGTGTTGGTTATTTTAAGGAGGTGTTTATAATGTCAAGAAGATGCGATATATGTGATAAAGGTGTTGTATCAGGTTCTCAGTTCAGCCACTCACACCGCCAATCTAAAAGAAAATGGGCTCCAAATTTAAAAAGAGTTAAAGCTATAGTTAAAGGATCTCCTAAAACTATTCATGTATGTACTAGATGCTTACGTTCAGGTAAGGTTCAACGTGCTATATAAGCTTAAAAAATGCAACTCAACAAAGAGTTGCATTTTTTTATGTTTATTTTTTTCTAATAAATATACCAATTATTTTAGATAAAAATTTCGGAAGCTTTATTGCAAATATTTTCATTATTTCCCCCCTACAAATTAATTACGGTCCTCCATAATCTTCCACCCTAAACCTATAATTACACATCCCATTGCCACAATCCATCCCCAAAATGGAATTAGCATTGCTAATAGTATTCCCAGACCTACAGCTACTACTATTGCCCCAATTCTCTTTCTAGTTTTTTTGCAAAAAAACTTAGACACTTCATCTCCCCCATAGTTATTACTACTATTTAATATATGTTATTTTTTTACAATTGATACAATTATTCATTGAAGTAACTTCATAAAAATTAAACATAATAATATCATAAACAATAAATTTTAAATGTTTTTTATGATATTATATTTTTACTTTAAAACTAAAATTATATTAGGCTATAAGTAATCTATAAATTAAATAAAAATATGTTCTAGGCTTCTGAACTGAAATACATAGACAAATATGATACAAAATATGTTAACACAATTTATTAGTTATTTTTTAAGATGCTTTATTAAAACCTGCACTAAATTATACAGAAAAATTTAATATGTTTTTAAATTGGATATATGAGATTTAAAGATATTCGTAAAAAGCAATAAAACTATTACAATAAACTTTTAATAGTACCACCATTGTACACCTTAATAATACAAGGAATAGTCTAAAATAAAGCACTAGATATGATGGTTCTAGTGCTTTAATTTAAAATAAATTTGTATTTTTAATTTCATTTTCAAATTTTATCACCATCTAAAGTCAATAAATTTTTTGCAATTTTAATTTATTTATCATTACGCACTAAATTATATAATTTATAATTTATTTAAGTGAACTAATGCTTCAACCTCTCCTACAACTTTTATTTCCATGAATACATCTAGCGAAAAACAAAATACATCTTTAATCAATATAGGAGCTTTTCTTGTTTTAGAGTGAGTTTTCACAACCAGGTCTAATTCACTTGTTTCAGTAGAATTAGGTATACATAATGTGACTTCTTTATTTTTTTCCACAAATCTTTTTATAGTTTTTTTCTTACGTTTACCATCTCTAAATTCAATATTGTATGGAATTCTCAGTGTAAATTTAACTTTTGAAAAATTTGGCCTATCTTCTATTTTCTCTCTTATCTCTGTTTTATTTACTATAAATCCATTATGAATTATAATTTTCTGGAAAGTAAAAGGTTCTTTATAAGTTTTAGGAATATCCACTATAACTTTGGGCAAAGATATATTTTCTTTATAACTTGAAAATATTTTTTTAACTATTATAGGAGACAATTCAATTTCATCTTTTTTTTCTTCTATATTAGTTGAATCAATGGCATTTTCATTTTCAATAAGTGATTCATTTAAAACCATTGTAATATCATAAGGTTGACTGTTAATTCCTTCTACAAGAATAGTATTAACTATGGAATTATTGCCTGTATCAATTATATCTAATGCTCCCTGACCACCACAATTTCTATCAGTTACAAGAAGCTTATCTTTATTTGGAGTTAATAATATACTTTGTGGTTCCGGTAATGTAGTTGTAATAAATCCTTTTAATGTATTAGTTGTAATATTTATTATCTCCACCCTGTTAAGTCCTCTATTAGCAGCATATAAAATATTATCTTTAAGTGCTAGGCTCGTTATAGAAGAATTTGTTGGTAATTCTATTTGAAAAACTTCTTTTTTCTCAATATCTATTGTAGAGATGCTAGCAGAATTTTTAGCCTTTCCACCTTGACTTGCTACATATATGAATTTATTATCATCGTTTATTAAAATATAACTAGGCTTTACACCAACATTTTTAATTCTTGTTAACAATTTAAAATTAGATGTATCATAAACCTTTAAATCTTTGCGTAATGAATCTAAAATTACTAAACATTTTCCATGTGGATCTAATTTTAAACTCTCTATAGCCATAAATCCTACGATTCTTGCTATTTTCCTTTCTGTAAATATATCGTACACCAATATTTCTGAAGTGTTTGATATATATATTCTTCCATTTACTATATCTATTTCTAAGTTGCCATTATTAGGGATATCTAATGTTTTTATTTCATCATTGGAATTACATATAATTGCAATAGGATTTTTATCACTACCGACATAAATATCACCATTTTTATGTGATGATATCCTAAAAGGTTTGTAAGGAAGATTGATGGTTTTTATTATAGTATTCTTCTCTCCATCAATAGCTGTTATAGTCTTATTTCCTAAGTTTGACACATAATAAATTGTTTCTTTTATCCTTTCTACTGTTGACATAACCTCTAGGTATCATCCCTCCTCCCCCAAATTTTACTTATAATAGATTTATTCATTTCATTTTCTAGATCCATTTGCAATTTATTTTTTTCTTTATTAACTTGTCTTAACATTATTGTAACTTCTTCTTTTTCTTTAGTTACAATACTTAATTGTTTATCTACTGTTTCTAGTGCGCTTTGTAGTTCTTCTTTCTCTTTAATTGTACTTTGGAACTCTTTTCTTATACTTTTATTTTCAATAGTTATCTGTTCTAGATTTTTCTCTAATTCTTTTCTTTTATTATTTATTACTTTTAGTTCTTTATTTATATGTTCATTCTCAAGATTCATTTTATTTGAAATTTCTTGTAATTTTTCTTTTTCTTTCTTTAATTTCTCTATCTCAAGATTTAAATTTTCATTTTCATTAATTGTTTCTTCTAATTTTTTTTGCAAATCATCCAACTGCTTCTTTCTTTCTTTTAATCCATCTTGAGACTCTTCATGTACTTGCTTAAAAATATTGCATTTCTCTTGAATCTTTTTATTTTTATAGACTATATTACTTAATCTTTCTTCCAATTCTCCAATAATTCTTTCTTTTTGCTTTAGTTCTATTTTTAAGTTAACTATTATACTTTCTAATTCACTATTTAAATCACTTAAGTTGGCTACATCTTCTCTTATAATTTTTTTTCCTTCATCCATATCTAATAATTTGTCGCCATCTTTTGAATTATCTTCCTTATAATCATTATTTATAAGATCTACAGGTAAGAAAAATTTTATTGGATAAGAATTTGTACCTAGAATTTTACTACCCTTTATTTTTTCATCATCATATCCAAATATACAATTGTACAACAAAATTTCTTTTTCTTCTTCAATATCTAATCTAAATGGTGCATTCCATTCATTTTCGAATGAAGAACAAATTATATCCTTTTTTTCTCTCCATATTGCCCATAAAATATTGTTTTTTTCAATTAATATAGGATCTGTAATTTCTGTTTTTCCTTCAAAAAGTTTATCATATTTCATTTCTCCATTAAAATCTATATATACAGCTTCTAATGAATACATCTCCTTTTCCTTAGATAAATTTAAAATATGAGTCTTATTTTTTGAAAGTATAGTGCAAAAATTTATTTTGCTACCTTTTATATCATATAATTTCTTAGGTAAACTCCAATTGGGTTTTTTATATACAAAATTTTTTACTTCTATTTCTGGCTCTTTATTATTGATAAAAAATATAGAAATATTATTTCCTCTCACTACCTCTGCATGATAATGATTATCTACATTTGGTATAAGCATAATATTGTGAATAGTGTTAATTATGGCATTATCCTCTCCCCATATATAATGCATAAGGGTCCCTCGCGAAGGATTATTTCTATTTTTAAGTATAAAAAATGCATTTATATGATTTTCTACCATAACTAAAGTAAGTTCTCTTATTTCATTCTCACTAGTTTCAAAGCCATATAGTATTTTTCCTAACCACTGGTCTTTATTCCAAATACAATATTTTAGTTTTTCTTTTTTACTATATATAATGTGAATATTTTGCTCTTCATCTATAGCAATATTAAATTCTAATACTCCTGTATCAATTTTGCTTTCGTTGGTCCATCTATCTTCTGAATACATAATATTGTAAATTAGCTCCCCATTTTCTTTTAAAATAAACTTCCATAAATTATTTTCTTTATCGTAAAAAATCCAAGTATTAGTATTCTCCATATATTTCACCTCTTTATAAAATTATATTTTTTTATTTATATATATATGACCACATTTAAACTATCACACAATTATTTCATTTACATACAATGTAATGTAAGTAAGAATATCCTATGTAAAAAGGAGGAAAATATATGGCAATTACTAGTGATAATTTCTCACCACGCCCTGGGCTAGTAAATAAACAAGGATACCTTCCTGACCCAGTTGAATTGGTATGTATCGAAGTACCTAAAGTATTTGACCAATGTTTAATTAAAAAATGTCTTAAATTTAAAGAAGGTCCTGATACAAATTGTACTGACGAAGAACTAAGAAGTAATCCACTAACAGACCCAAAAAGATTTTTAGGATGTAGAGATTTTAGTATTAAACTTTTATCTGTAGATAAAATTCCTATTAACGGTAAGCCAGGATATAAAAAAGTTATTATTTCTTTTATGATTTCATTTTTCGCAGATTTTTTAGATACATGTGGTACTACTCAATGTGAATTATTTGAAATAAATAGAACTGAAGTTATTTCTAAACTTTATTGTCCTGACTCAATAGCTAAAACCACTTCTAGCACTATGTGCCTTGATGAAGATGAAGATTTCGATCCTGAAATTATAAAACTTGAATTAGTAGCAGACTGTCTTGATGGAGTATTTACTAGAGATTGTGATTGCTGTGATGTATTGGATATAACTTTAGGTTTCCACTTAATAGTTAAATGTGAACTTATTGTTCAATTGTTGATTCCTGCTTATGGTTACTGTCCAGTACCTAAACAATGCAAAGAAGAACCAACAGAAGATCCGTGTGAAATATTCTGTAAATTACCACCACCAAAATTCTATCCGGATCAAAAATTAAGACCACTATTCTCTGACGACTATGATGATTGTTGCGATTAATTAAAAATAAGTTTTCTATAGCAAAGTAACACACTTGTCCAATGACTCATATAATATAATGAAGAGTTTTAGATAAAATATTTTCAAATAACTTATAAAAAAATAAAATTATGTAAAAGTATAAGGGAGGCTTATTTATGAATTCAAAATCTAAATCTTTTAAATGCGAACATTGCAGATGCAATCCTTGTAAATGCGACGATAGATGCGACGACAGATGCCATGATAAATGCCATGATAGATGCGACCATGACAAATGCTGCTGCCATGAGCATAAATGGAACTGTGATATAAATTGCTGCAATACTTGCCACTGTACTCCAGGACATCCATTACCTGGTCCATCAATCTTATCTTGTGGTACTGGAACTGGCTTAGCTATTCCAGCAGTTGCTCCTGGTACTCCATTTAACCCTGTACCAGTAGCCAGTGTTACAATTGATACTACTTGTCTATGCAGCCCAGCTGTAAAAATTGATTTTTCTAGTATAATCAACTATCAAGCACTTCTTGTTTTAGCAGCTCCTGTAATAACTACTCCATTTACAGTAACTTTCCAATTGAGTAAGACCTGTGATAATGGTAGTAAAATAGCACTAGGAAGCTGGACCTTTACAATAGCAATATTAGCAGTTGCAGTAAACATTACTCAAACCTTTGCTTTCACTCATTGTGAATGTCATGCATGCCCAGGATGTTGTGTTTATACTGTAGATATAGTTCAAGCTACTAGAAGTGCATTACTTGGCGTTACTGTTACAAGTGAAACTGCTTCAATCGTTACTTCTAGTCTTACAGCAATAGCAGCTTCTTCTTGCTAATAATTTTAAACTTAACTGTAAATAAAATGTCATATTTTAAATTTATAGGAGTCCTCTATCAACGAGGCTCCTGATTTCCATTTATTTATATTTCAAAATTAATATACACATTAAAATAATTGGCATTCTAAAATATTATAATTAGAGCTATACAATTTATAGCTACAGATTTGCATTTATCACTATAATTTATATAAAAATTACAAACTTTTAAAATTAAAGTTGCTATAAAAATTAGCATATAGTTACTTGTTATCTAGTTCCTTGATATGCAATATGATAGCATAAAAGATATTTAATATATTTACTAGTATAACTGTATTGCTTACCTCCCTTATTCAATTCACAATTGAGGATATTTCTTAGATAAAGCTAAGAAATTTAGAATTGATTTATTTTTTAAGCGACACAGTTACTGCTTATAAAGAACTAGTAATTGTATTGCTAGTAAAAAAATCAGCTAAAGAAATTAGTTTGATTAAAACTAATTTCAACCACAATTTTTAATTTTAAATTGGCATTATCTTGAGTACTTCATTGATTAAACTGTTCTCTAGAGGTGAAAAATTTTAAATTTATTAAAATATTAAGGAGGCATATTTATGAATTCAAAATCTAAATCTTTTAAATGCGATGACAGATGCCATGATAAATGTGACCATGACAAATGCTGCTGCCATGAGCATAAATGGAACTGTGATATAAATTGCTGCAATACTTGCCACTGTACTCCAGGACACCCATTACCTGGTCCATCAATTTTATCTTGTGGTACAGGAAGTGGCTTAGCTATTCCAGCAGTTACTGCTGGTACTCCATTTAATCCTATCCCAGTAGCTAGTGTTACAATTGATACTACCTGCTTATGCAGACCAGCTGTAAAAATTGATTTTACTAGCATAATTAATTATCAAGCACTTCTTACTTTAGGAGCAGGTCCATTACTAACTACTCCATTTACAGTAACTTTCCAATTAAGTAAGACTTGTAATGACGGATCTAAAATACCACTAGGAAGCTGGACCTTTACAATAGCACTATTAGCAGCTGCAGTAAATATTACTGAAACCTTTGCTTTCACTTTCTGTGAATGCCATGCTTGCCCAGGCTGCTGTGTTTATACTGTAGATATAGTTCAAGCTCTTAGAAGTACACTAGCTGGTACTATTACTGTTACAAGTGAAACTGCTTCAATCGTTACTTCTAGTCTTACAGCAATAGCAGCTTCTTCTTGCTAATTAATTTAAAACTGAACTGTAAATAAAATGTCATATTTTTAATTTATAGGAGTCCTCTATCAATGAGGCTCCTAATTTGTTTTTTATAATATATTCTAAAATTAATACATTTACTAATACTTTAATTGTATTATCTATTTCTATTATTCTAGTTAATTAAATTGGTGTTGATCGAAACTATACTTCACCTCAAAGAAAACCTTCTACAATGGATAATTGAAAATTGACAATGGAGAATTATTGCTACTTCCCCTTCATTCAATTCATAATGCACAGTTCTAAATTTCTCAATAAAACTGAGGAATTTAGAATTGATTTATTTTTGAAGCCACATAGTCACTTCTTATAAAGAACTATCAATTGTACATTACTTTAAGTTCTTCATTGATTAAACTACTCTTAAAAGATAGAAAAATTAATTTTCCTTAATTTATATAGTAAAGTAACACAGTTATCTAATAATCCATATAATATACTACACATTTTAAAATAATTTACAAAAGTAAAATTTATTAAAAATATTAAGGAGGCATATTTATGAATTCAAAATTTACTTGTTGTAATAAGCAAAATTGTTGCAACACTTGTGCTTGTACTCCTGGACATCCGTTACCTGGACCAACAATTTTATCTTGCGGTACAGGAACTGGATTAACTATTCCAGCAGTTACTCCTGGTACTCAATTTAATCCTGTACCAGTAGCTAGTGTTACAATTGATACTACTTGTCTATGCAGCCCAGCTGTAAAAATTGATTTTACTAGTATAATTAATTATCAAGCACTTCTTGTTTTAGCAGCTCCTGTAATAACTACTCCATTTACAGTAACTTTCCAATTGAGTAAGACCTGTGATAATGGTAGTAAAATAGCACTAGGAAGCTGGACTTTTACAATAGCAATATTAGCAGTTGCAGTAAACATTACTGAAACCTTTGCTTTCACTCATTGTGAATGTCATGCATGCCCAGCATGTTGTGTTTATACTGTAGATATAGTTCAAGCTACTAGAAGTGCACTACTTGGCGTTACTGTTACAAGTGAAACTGCTTCAATCGTTACTTCAAGCCTTACAGCAACAGCAGCTTCTTCTTGCTAATTAATTCTTATGCTTAACTTATAGAAAAAATGTCATATTTTCAATTTATAGGAGCCCTCTGTCAATGAGGCTCCTAATTTGTTTCTGTAATTTATAATTAATTTATTTTTAAAATAACACAGCCACTTGTTATAAAGAACTGCCAATAAAGTTGCTAGTTAAAAAATCAGTTTAAGAAATTAGTTTAATTAAAGCTAATTTCTCTCTTAATTTTCTATTATGAATTATACATTATTTTCAGTTGTACATTAAAACTTTTTAAAAAATATTCATATTCATCTATATATAATTTTTTAAATACTAAATCTATATAACTTAATCATAAGTTAAAATTCACTAATTCACGTGTAAAGTAACACAGTAGTCTAATAATTCATATAATATAATACATATTTTAAAATAATTTACAAAAGTAAAAATTCAGTAAAAATATTGAGGAGGAATATTTATGAGTTCAAAATTTAATTGTTGTAAACAGCAGGACTGCTGTAACACTTGTCATTGCATTCCAGGCCATCCTATACCTAATTTAGCAATCTTATCCTGTGGTACTGGAACTGGCTTAGCTATTCCAGCAGTTACTCCTGGTACTCCATTTAATACTATACCAGTAGCCAATGTTACAATTGATACTACTTGCTTATGCAGTCCAACTGTAAAAATTGATTTTACTAGCATAATTAACTATCAAGCAGTTCTTACTTTAGGAGAAGGACCTATATTAACTAGTCCTTACACAGTAACTTTCCAATTGAGTAAAACCTGTAATAACGGAACTAAAATACCACTGGGAAGTTGGACTTTCACAATAGCTCTATTATCAGTTGCAGTAAATATTACTGAAACTTTTGCTTTCACTTTCTGTGAATGTCATGCTTGCCCAGCATGTTGTGTTTATACTGTAGATATAATTCAAGCTAATACAAGTTCATTGCTTGATGTTACTCTTACCACAGAAACTGCTTCAATTGTGACCTCAAAACTTTCTGCATTAGCAACTTCTTCGTGCTAATTAATTTTTATGTCTAACTTACAGATAAGATGTAATATTCTAAATTTATGGGAGTCCTCTATTAATAGGGCTCCTATTTTTTTATTCTATTTTCTTTTATTTAGTAACAAAATCGCTAGATTGTGCATATAATGTAGTAGCTATTTGTATTTTTTTCACAAATATAAAACTTATAAAATAGGGAGGAATATTTATGAATTCAAAATCTAAATCTCTTAAATGTGAGTATTGTAAATCTAATCCCTGTAAATGTGCTACTGATAAAAATATAGATTTAATACATCCACTACCTAGCCCAATACTTTTATCTTGCAGCACTGGAAATGGACTATCTATTTTCCCTAATACTTCTACTCCTATAACCATAGCTAGCATTACTATTGACACAACTTGCTTACGTAAACCAGTTATAAAAATTGATTTTAATAGCACTATTAATTATCAAACACTTATATCTGGTGGTACAGCAATTACTCCATTCACATTAATCTTTGAGCTAAATAAATTTTGCAATGATGGAACAAAAGTTGCCCTAGGAAGCTGGACTTACTCTATTGGATTTCTATCAGCAGCAACAGATATTACTAATTCCTTTAATTTCACTTATTGCGAATGTAATACTTGCTCTGCTTGCTTCGTTTATACTGTAGATATAGTTAAATTTAATAGCAGTATATTATCTGGTGGAGGTAGCATTACAGAGAAGATTTCAATTATTACTTCGAACCTTTCAGCCTTAGCAACTTCTTCTTAAATAATTAATCTTAAAATTTATCTAATAAGTAACATATTATATTTAATAGAGTTTTCTCTATAATATAAAATAAACTTATAAAATTATTTTAAACACATATAAAGAATATCTTAATCTTGAACAATGATTCTAAGATTATAATAAATTCTTTGAAACTGTAAAATAATTACTATTTGTTGCAATATATATTTGTAATATTTATATATAGTACTAAAAAACTATAAAAATACTAAAGAATTATAAATTTATGAAGTTCAAAACCTGTAAAATAACAGCATAAAAATTTTTAACTAACTGACCATTGATAAAGGACAACTTATATAAATCAACAGTTAAGAATGAAAAACAAAAACCCTATATAAGTTAATTTTAGAAAAGTTTCTTTATAAAAATGTAAATTAATATGACTATTTGCTATGCAAATAGTCATATTAATTGTTAAATAAAGCTTGATTTTGCAGATATATATTTTTTTAATAGAACTTCTATCAATACTGAAAACTTCCTTCCACTCTCGCAGTTATCTCAATTTCACCAGGCATTACTGGAGTACTAGCTGTATAAGTTTTCATCATAGCTCTACTTTCAAACTCTTGTATAGGAGCCTGTTCTTTTATACTATTAGGAATTGTATTTACTGACACTTTTAAGGTATCTCCAATGGTTATAGCTTTTTCTACTGCATCTATAACAGCTAATTGTAAAGCTCTATTATAATAATATCTAGGATCAGAAATTGTAAAGCTTATGTTTCCCACATTGTTTGCTCCAATGCTAACTGAAGCATCAATTATTTCCCCTACTCTTCTTATATCCCTTATAGTCACAGTAAAAATATTAGTTACCTTATAATTTCTAAACACTTGTTTACCTTCAATATAATCATATTGAGGCTCAATATTATAAATTGAAGTTTTTATATCTCTTCTTGAAATTCCCATTTCCTCAAGTTGATTTATAACCCTATTACTTATCATTATATTTTCTCTTTGAGCTGTTTCTAAGTTTTTATCTTCTGTTATAACCCCTAAATTAACAATGGCAATATCTGGTTCTGCTTGTATACTTCCAATGCCAACTACCCTTATGTTCCCTTGACTATCTCTATCTTGATTATAATATGACTCAGTATCATAAAAATTAGAATGCATCATAATTACTATTCCTCTTTATAAACTTGCTTATCTTATATAATATGAAAATATATAATCTTAGTTACAATTTTTACCATATATATTAAAATATGAACTATAATTTTTTTAATCTTTTAAGTACTGATTGTAAAATAAAACATATGAGTTTTCAAAGTAATTAAAGCTATTCATAAATAAGAATAGCTTTCTATTGAATGATTGAAATAAATACCTTACAAATAATCCTTACCTTTTGAATGTGTAAATTATATGCAAAGCTTACATTCGTATATAATATTACTTTAGTTTCCTATCAAATAATATATTTTAAAAAGGTATGAAATAAAGAAATATTTCTTTATTTCATACCTTAATATTAAGCTTTATCAAATTTTTTATATTTATCAATTAAAATGATAAACTCTATTTTAAAGCATAGTTTTACATATTATTTAATGGGAATGAACTTTAATTAATATAGTGCTCTGTATAGCTCATAAATTTCTTCCTTACTAAGCTCTACATAATTATTTGCTAGAAGTCTTTGCTGAGTATTGATTACATTTTCAGTAAACTCTTCTATTTCATTTTCTTCCATACCGTAATCTCTTAAATCTTTCCTACTAATCAAATTATTTAAAAGCATTTCTAGTGAATTGTATACATCTTCTCCCTCTTTAACTTTTAATAAATTTGCAAGTAGAGTATTTACATTTTTTATTTTTCCTCTGGATTTCTTTTATTATAATATTTAAACACTTCAATAAAGAACTCATAGTTTGCTTCTCCATGAGGAACATGATACTTTGCTCCAAGAGGATATGAAAGTGCATGAACAGCTCCTACACCTGCATTACCAAAGGAAATTCCTGCATAGTTACTAGCTATTAAAAACTCTTCTATAATCTCTGTCCTATATTCTTTTCCTTTTTCGATTATTTCTTTGTAGCCTTTTATTATCATTTTTATTGCTTCTGTGCTATACATCTCTGTATATGGATTAGCCTTTGGTGAAACTAAAGATTCCATAGCATGGATAAGGGCATCTATGGAGCTATAGACAAAGAATTCATAAGGTAATCCTTTAACTAACTCTGGTATAAGAACTGCATAATCCGCATATAGCTCTGGCACTGCTAATCCCATTTTAGTTTTCTTAGCTTTTATTTCAGCAATGGATATATTGGTAACCTCACTACCTGTGCCACAAGTGGTAGGTATAATTATAAGCTCCTTGTTCTTAATTGCTGGTATCTTCTTTTCAAATAGTTCACTAACTTTTTCAACTTCTTTAATAGCTAATAATTTTGATATATCTATAATGGAGCCTCCTCCTATAGCTATAACTCTTTTAAAATTTTTAGGATCAATTTCTGCCATTATTTCATCTATTATATCATCAGAAGGCTCTTTTAAATTATAATCCTCTTGAAAAATATAAGAACATTTTAAAGCTAACCCTTTAAGGAAAGTTTTGTATAAAAATTTGTTTGTAAATATTAAATCCTTATCTCCAATAAAAAAATCTTCAATAAAGTTTTTACAACTATCAAATCTAATAATCTTTGGCTTAATTTCTAATAACATCATAAAATCACCCTCTTAATATATTATTGTGCCCATATTTCTTCATCTGTAGGTATCTTAGCATCTACATTATAGCAACCTATTCTTGATACATTTATTAAATGTTTATAATCCAAGTTTTCTGATATACTGTTATTTCCCCAAGATCCACATCCTAAAGTTGTAGTTGGTGCAAAGCCATTATATAGACTTCCTCCTGCAGTAGTTGATGAAGGCTGATTAACTACAAGTCTATTTACAGTTAGTTTTCCTCCTGCATATTCTATATGCTCCTTCTTCTGTTCCCATAATCACACCATTTATCATTACACCACTTTGCAGATATTTTCGTATTAGAGAAATTACTCTGCCATCTTTTATATCGTTAGATAACAGTCTTATTAGCTTATCGTGGTTTATTGTGTCAAAATATTTTGCAAGGTCTATATCTACTGCCCAAGTATATCCTGCATTAATATATTGTCTGCATCTTTCAACAGCTTGCTTCGCACTTCTTAATGATCTAAAGCCATAACTGTTATTTAAAAATTTGCCTTCGTATATAGGCATTAGAATTTGAGCAATAGCTTGTTAAACAACTCTATCTATTACAGTAGGTATTCCTAATAGTCTCTTTCCGCCGTCAGGCTTAGGTATTTCTACTCTCTTGACGGGTTGAGGTTTATATCTACCTTCCAGTAATGATTACCTTAATTTCTGTCCATGTTCTTTTAGGTATTGTAGAAGTTCATCTACTGTCATACCATCAATATCATGACTTTCTTTGTTGGCTTTTACTCTTTTATAAGCATTGTTCATATTATCCTTAGATAATATTCGTTCTAGTAAATCACTACCGTATTCATTGACATCGTTCCTTCATTCTTTAGACATGGAAGAAATACTAGGCACTTCTATATTAGCTTTGAGTTCCACTCTATTTTCATATAGATAGTCTTCTTTATGAAGTTGTCTGCTTTTATCATATTTCCTCGTATCTTTCAAAATTCCGAAACCTCCTATTGTTCAGTCCTTCCCACGCTAACGCGTTCAACGTGGTACTATGGCCTCTGCTGACTTCTGATAGTTCAAACATACATCACTGTATGGGTTGTTATTTCTAAATTCATATCCATAACTTATCTATCAGACCTCCCCAGGTAAGAACACTTACTTTTCCTCCATATATCTGCTACATTTACACCGCCTGTTTTGGATAGTTTAGGGCTTTGTTTTGATTTGCAAACTCACCCACAAGCATATGCCTTATATGTAGTTTCTGTTCGTCAAACCAGAGTTTTGCCGCCGACTTCCTTCAGATTCCACCTCACGATGGACACCCTTGTCTTAAGCTAACGATTGGCACTATCACCCGCCGTATCGGACTTTCACCGACAAGTAAGCTCCCATGCTGGGCACACTAATTAAAAAGCAGTGACATTGAATCACTGCTTTTAGTTATTTTTTGTAGCAATCTACTATTTCTCCATAATATAATACATGAATATCATTATCACCATATATGGTATTTTTTATTTCTTCATCTAAAAGATTTATATCTAATTCTTGTTTATAAACTATCTTACATTCATAGTGCATAATATTTTCTCCACCTATTATTGGAGTTTCTACTATATTTGATTTTTCTATGGTTAAACCACACTCTTTAAATTTATCGTAATCTCTTCCAGATTTACTTCCACAAAAGGCTAATTCACTCTTTTTAGAATCATCAAGAGGGACACTTACCGTAAAATTATCACTGTTTTCTATAAATTCATAAGTATATCTTGACTTTCTAACAAGTACAGTAAATATAGGTCTTTTCCACTGATATCCTATATCTCCCCAACTTATTGTCATAGTATTTGTTTTAGCCTTGGACTTTACTGTCAAGAATGCTCCTTTAGTATATAGATTTTCCATAGCTTCTTCTAAATGGTTAGTAAAATTTGCTTTCATACTATCACTCCTTTATATTACTGCTATAATGATTACTGGTATAGTTATCATAGAAATTAGTGTGCTTATAAAAACTGCTTTAGAAGCATAACTAGCATCTTTTCCGTATCCATTAATAATGATTGGTGCTAAAGTTGCACCAGGCATTGCCTCTATTATAACACAAATTTCCATTAAACTATTATCTATTCTAAAGGTTTTCATTACAAATAAAACTATAAATGGAACTAATATTAAAATATTAAAACTTCCATAATATAAAGATAAATCAGAAAATAAATCTTTTATCTCAACTTTAGATAACATAGAACCTATTATAATCATAGAAATAGGGGTAGTCGTATTACCTAAATGTTTAACTCCATCCTTAATTGGTAATGGTAAATCCAATGGTGTAATAAAAAGAATAACCCCAATTAAAACTGCTATCATTGATGGATTAGTTATAGCTTTCTTGAAACTTCCCTTTTCATTATTATCTAAAAGTCTTACTCCTATAGTCCATAGAAATAAGTTAAACCCCATATTAAACATAGCAGCATAAAACACTGCAATTGGACCTAAAACACTATTTAAAATTGGATATCCCATAAATCCTACATTAGAAAAAGTAGTTACAAATTTCAAAATACCTTGTTTTTCACTTTTATTTTTTATATATAAAAGTTTTGTAACTAATAAAAGACTTCCATGTATTACAATAGAATAAATTAAAATTTTTAATGCATTCCCTAGAAGTTCTTCACTATAATCAATATTAAAAGAAGTAACTATAAGAAAGGGTAAGGTAATGTTAAGTAATAATTCGGACATCCCTTTCTCTACCGTTTTATTTATAAATCCTTTTTTAGCTCCATAATATCCCATAAGCATCATAAAAAATAAGGTTAAAACTTGATTTATTATTTCAATATTACTCACATAATTCCCACCATTTATTTCATATTAACTTTTATTCAATATAGTATTTACTTACATAAGCTGAAGTCATTGCTTGCAATAAACATCCATATTTTACATCAAACTCTACAATATCTCCAACTCTATAGTCATATTCACACTCTGTTATATCTAAAATTAAATGATCACTACTCGCCCCTAAAATTTTCATTTTTTCATCTCTAGGCCCCATAGCATCCATTTTAATGTCTTGTCTACCTACTGCAACTATAGCTCTTTTCCTAATTCCAAGATCTTCAAACTCTGGCACTTCCCCAAAAGCATTTAATCCTATCGTACCTATAGGTATAGAAGGTTTGCTTTTCACCTCAACAATTTCTGCTTTTAATGTAAAAACATCACTGTAAGTATTAGGTATTCTTTTTGCAAAAGAAGATTCTGTACCTAAAAGTATACCTTCTCCAATTCTAAGCTGAGTAACTCCTTTTGGAATTGTACCATCCATAATCATATAAAGACTGCTAGAGTTTCCGCCTGAAACTATTGGAAGATTTATATTTAATGTCTCTTCTAACATTTCTTTCATTTTAATAAGGTTTCCTAAATTATTTTCATCAGCTAATACTCCACCATAGCAAGTTAAATTAGTACCTAATCCAACTAACTCTATATTAGGTAATTTTATTATTTCCTTTACTGTATCTAAAAGATCTTCTTCAAATATCCCTTCTCTTAAGTCACCTAAATCTATCATAAGTATTATTTTATGATTTTTATTTACACTTTCAGCTGCTTCTGAAAGCTTTTTAATAACTTCAAGCTCAGAGTTTAAACTTATATCAGAATACTTGACAACATCTAAAGCTTCACTTCCCATAGGAATTCTCACAGTATATTTGATACATTCTAAATGTTCCGAATTTTTTAGATTTAAAAGTCTCGCATCACCAACATTCTTAAGTCCTGCTTCTACAAGAGCTCTTGTTATTGGTTCTTTTGCACAATATCCTTTTGTAATGCCAACAACTTCAATATTATGTTCGCCACAGATATTCATAATAGTCTGAACATTGTGCTTTATTTTTGGTAAATTTACTTCTATACATGGATAATTTTTTTTCATATGCCTAAACTCTCCTTTAATAATAAACTAGCTGCCTCTTTATCTTCTATAGATAAAACGCCTGCACAAGCCATTATATACATATTATCTAAAAGTATCTTAGCTCCAACCTTAGGGTACATAGTTAAATCTTCATTTAAAGCTCTAACTTCACTTAAAAAATCTTCTCCATTTGGAAGTCTTGTAAGTGCTCCACCTGTTCCTACAATATATTTAATCATAGACAAGTCCTTACCATAGGCTAAAAAGTTTTTTCCTGCGCCATATACTCTTTTGATATGGCCAACATGTCTTTTAATGGCGGTATCTACTGCTTTTTTAGTTAAAATTCCACTCCATTTTTTATCTTCATCTTCTGTTGGTATAGGTTTTATATGGGATTTTATTTCCTCTAAAGATAAACCATTTCTTTCCCTTTCATCTAAAAGTTCAATAACATTGTCACTGTTTATATATACACCCAAGTCTCCTTCTACAGTTCTCTTAGCTTTAGGTTCTGGAGTTACCAGTATATCTAAAATCTCAGCTGAACCTTCTGTTACAGAATGCACATCTGTAGTTGCTCCACCTACATCAAAAACTACTACATCTCCCATAATATCATAAATTAGCTTTGTAGCCTCCATTACAGCACCTGGTGTTGGCATTATAGGGCCATCTACCATTTCTTTTATTTTTTCCATTCCTGGTGCTTTAACAATATTTTTTTCAAAGGCCTTTTGAATCATAGCTCTAGCTGGTTCTACATTAAGTTCATCCACTCTAGGATAAACGTTATCAATTATATAGAGTTCTTGATTTTCAAATATATCCTTAATCTCCTCAACATTTGCTATATTTCCGCAGTAAACAATAGGTATATTTAGCTGTTCATTACTCAGTAATTCCGAATTATAAAGTGCCGTCTCTCTTTCTCCATAGTCGGTTCCTCCTGCAATCATAATAAGATTGGGTTTAATTTCTTTAATTTTTTTAATATCGCTTTTTCTAAGCTTTCCTGCTGTTACCATTTTTATAATTCCACCAGCACCTAAAGCTGCCTCTCTTGCTGCCTTTACTGTCATATCCTCTACAAGTCCATGAACAGTAATCTTGAGCCCTCCTGCAGCACTGCTAGTTGCCAGCATCTTTTTATATTCGACATTTTCCCCAACTTTTCCTTCTATTTCTTCTAATGCTTTTTTTAAGCCTATTGTTACATCTCCATCTAATACTGTAGTAAAGTATTTACCTTGTCCTATTATTTCTACCCCATTCTTAAAATTAAAAGCAGTAACTAATGTTGTAGTACTTCCTATTTCTGCTACTAAATAATCAACTTTCATAATAATCCCTCCTAATATTTCAATTCACAATTTACAATGCAAAATTCATAATTATAGTTGAAATTAATTTCTTTCAATAGATTTTGTAGCGGCGAACAGTGTTCGTCAGTTATCTACTGAAATAATTTATGTACTTTTAAATTAAAATTATAAGATTTTATTTAATTAAAGGCATACATGGTTTTATGTATGCCTTTTTAATATTATTCTTCTTTTTTCATTAGAGTTTCAATTATAAATGAAGCTACATCATTACCATGGGTTCCTCTACCAAAGCCTGCATCCATACCATTTGCTTTTGCAATTTCATCACTAACCTGAGTTCCTCCAGATACTAATATAAACTTATCTCTTACACCTTTTTCTATACAAAGGTCATTTATTTTTCTCATGTTTTTAATGTGTACATCATTATGAGTTATTATTGTGCTTGCAACTATAGCTTGAGCTTTAGTTTCTATAGCCGCATCTATCAATTTTTCTACTGGACAAGAGGTTCCAAGGTAAATACATTCTATACCGTATCTTTCCATACCTCCATGTTTAATATCTATAATTTCTCTTAGCCCTACAGAGTGTTCATCTTCTCCAACAGTAGCAGCTACTATTTTAACTGGATTATTTTGAACGTATTCCTTCATCACTCCATCACTTAAAAGTTGCTTTTTCTCTGGAACTTTGAGCTTACTCTTATCAATTTTAAAGGATACTCTTCCTTTTATTTCAACTAATGTACCTTCTGCTTCTTGCATTACTTGTTTATGAATAACCTCAACATCAGTTAAATTCATATTTTTCCCTATTTCCAGTGCAGCAGCTTCAGCTATTCTCTCACTTTCAGGTAAGAATAAGGTTACTGATACATATCCATCTTTACTCCACTCAACTTCAGGGGTTATAGTTCCATCTTCTTTAACTTTTTCCATTCTCTTAAAAACATTGTCTTCTTCATCTAATTCATCTATATATTGAATTTTATCATGATTACAAAGAGTACATTCTTTTATAACATCACAAGGTTTATTATATTTTTCTGGAACATTATTATATCCAAAATGAGCACAAACCGGTGCAAAGTAATCTTCATCTCTTTTAACTACTGTGTCTACACCAATACCTCCATCAATCTTTCTTGCTATACCATCGCTATTTCTAGCTGGATACTCTCCTGAATCAACGAAGAATCCTTTCTGAACAGCTTCAAAATAGCCACCATTCTCAATTATTTCCTCTAAGAATAGTATTGCTCTTTCTTTAAGTTTTCTAACCTTCGCTGGCAAGTACCCATCTTTTTTAAGCTCGACCATATCCATTAAACCATCCATACCAATTAGTGCTTGTTTTGCAGTATTGACAGCATGAATATTATTATAATGCCAAGGTACATTTCTTCCTTCATCAGGAGTTATTGTACTTTGAATATCTACTGATGTAAGCTTAGAAATTAGTAGATTTAAACTATGAGTAACAGTAGCTTCTCTTGTACATGAATCCATGTATTTAGTATTCATTTGAGCTCTCATTTTATAGTTTCTAAATAAATCTCTAAGGGCTACAGCATATGGAAGGTCATATGTTAAACAAGGTGCTGGCGGTGCTGTAGGAGGAACTGTTGAAAGTGCAATATTTTCACTCTTCATTCCTACCCTTTCAGAATACTTAGAGTTAATAGCATGCTGAACCATAAGCTCTGGCATTACATTATATCCCTTCATAGCAGTTGCATTAGCATTATGTGCTCCATCTATTTGAACAATATCTCCCCATGCCATAAGCTTTTTAGCTACTGCTGCATCTACAAAGGAACGAACCATATTTATATTTCTATATAACACATTATATTGAGGGTCTTGGTGTGCTCCATTTACTCCTTCCTCTGCAAACATAACCGCAATATCTGGCCCTGCTACACCAGATACATAAGAGTGAAAGTTTATTTCTCTTCCTACTTCTTCCTCAATTAAATCTAACGCTTTTCTTGTAGCTCTAACTTCTTTTCTTGTAATTGGAACTCCGCCTATACCTTCTGGTGATCCTTCAATTAATCCATCGTAATGACTTTGTCCAGCTGTTCTTATAACCATTATATGATCAGCACCGTGCCAAGCAGCCATTCTCATTCTTCTTATATCGTCTTCAAATCTACCAGAGGCAATTTCTGAAGTTATAACTGGTATTGGTTGAGGGTCTATATTTTCAAAGCTTCTTGCTGATGGTAAAGCTCTACTTTTTTTAAGGGGAGCAGAGATTTCTTTATATTTAAATTCCCCAACATTTCTATCATATTTTTCTCTCCAATGCCATCCTCTTCTTTTAGGCTTATATTTATCTAAATCTTTAAGAATTTCTTCAACATTTATTTTTTTATTCTCTTGTAGCACTACTTATCCCCCCTAAAAAGTTCAACTACTTCATTCCATCCTTTTCCTTCCCCCAGTATGCGTCCTGCATTTAAATAATCAATACCTTTAAGTTCACTATATTTTAGAACTACATTTCCCATACCTTTAGAAAGTAGATTTACCTTAGTACCTTCTATAACTATTTTAGAAGCTTCTATACTTGAAAATCCCATTCTAAGTAATACAGAACGCTCTATTGATGGAGAAGTATGGTTATGAGCAAGATCTACTAATGGATTAACTATCTCTTCTGTTAATGACCAAAATCTTTCATATAATTCTTCATCACTTAGATTCTTTAAGTGTTGCCTTCTTAATTGAAAATCATCTTCTCTTTTCACAAAAGTTCCCCCCTAGACTTTTATTTTATATATATTCCCTCGTGAGATAAAATGTCTAACATTTGAATTTTGGATAATTTAGTTTCACTACATAAAAATTCTACATCCACTATATCTAGCATATTTTTTTCTAATTTTTTCAAAGTATTCTTTATCAAAGATTTTCTATAATTATTTAAATCTTTTTCTTTTATTTTTAAATCCTTAGGATGCTGTGGTAAAATCAGATTTTTCCCTGCAATTTCTTCACTTGGATCTCCTATTAAAATTTCTATACCATTATCCTTAGCAAAAGTAAGTTGAGGCAATATATGTTTCCCTGCACCTGTATATTCTGTTTCCTGTACTACAATTATTGCATCATCCTCCATATCTTGAGCTAATACAAAGGCTGCTGCTAAAGATGTATTCCCTGCTGGTCCTCTCTCTAATCCCTCAAGCTGTGCTAAAAGTTCCGTCATATAGAAAATTTGTCCCTGTGATATAGTTACATATCTATCTAAATATCTAAGTGGTCTTGCAGCACTTCTTGGCACATCACTTCTATCAGGCCACACCATAAAAGGTATTCCAAAGCCTGTATGACCTGTAGTGAAAGATTTTTTATTAAAATCATTATCACTTGCCATATGAAGACCTTCCAGATCTGCTGATGCACCTATTATTTTTGTATATAATGCTCCAGCTTTTATAAGTCCTCTAGCTGTACCTGTAACATTTCCTCCTCCAGCATGAGTTGCTACTACCATGTCAGGATCTTTTCCAAACCTTTCTCTACACTCTGTTGCTATTTCATATCCTAAAGTTTCAATGCCTGCAATACCATAAGAAGAATATAAAGAAGCATTATAGTATCCTGTTTCTTCAAGCATGCTTAGGAAAGTGTAAAATAGTTCAGGACCAACAGTAAGCTGCATAACTTCAGCTCCTAAACAGTCACATTTTCTTCCTTTTTCTATTATTTCAGGCTGTCCTATTTTTTTTGAATCGTAGCACTCCTGTACTATAATTGCCTTTAATCCATGAATTGCAGCTTGAGAAGCTACTGCAGCACCATAATTTCCTGAAGTAGCTGATGCTACCCCCTTATATCCTCTTTTTTTCGCATCATAGACAGATACACTTGCTCTTCTGTCTTTAAAACTGCCAGATGGATTACAACTCTCATCTTTCACAAAAATTCTTGCTGCTTTCCCACTTTTAGAAACTTTCCTTGCTAGATTAGTGATATTTTTTAGTTCTAGTAAAGGAGTATTACCAACCCCTACTTCTCTTTGGATTTTCATAATATCACTTAGAGAATATCCAATATCTCTCATCATTCCTTCATAATCAAAAGAAATAACTCCAGTCTCATACTTTAAGAAATCTATTCCTACAGATTCAATCATTATTTCATTTTTTCTAGCCATTAAAGCTTCATATTTATTCACAATTATCACCTACTTTAATAAAAAACTTTTCTATACATTATTTACACTCTACTGCTCAAATAATATTTTCTTTGCTTGTTTTCCTATATAAGAAATTTCTTCTACATGTCTTCCAAAATCATGATTATAATAAGGTTCTACTTCTACTACTACTCCACTAACGATTCTCCCTATAACAGTTTCTATTTTAACTTCCTCACCTAGCTCACAATCTTCTAAAACATGTCCCCTTACCCACATCTTAAGAGGAGTACTTTTAGTATCCTCTGGTATGGATTTAGATCTATCTTCTATAGATAAAACTTCACTAATAATCTCAACGTAGGTACCTTTCTTAATCATAAAATCACTACCTTTAAAAAAATTTTACTTATGAATAATTATTTACAATAATAAATAATTAGAAAATTCAATTAATTTCATTTATATATTTTCAGCATTCAATTATTTAAATCTATTGTCTATAATAATTAACTTGATCACTAAAGCTATTTTCTATAGCATGTGGAAGTGGTAAATCTATCATCGTTTTAAGTCCTGAAGAAGCTGCTATAACCTGTGGAATCATATTTATGGCCATTGCCATTGTTCCTATTCCACCTGGAGTTTCTGGTTTAATTGAAAGATGTAAATCAGCATCTCCATATACATCAATATAATCCCCTGTATCAATAGCTTCACATTCAGGATGAATTTGTTGAGGATGTTCCAATGTAATAACAGCTTTTCCATCTTTATAAGCTGTAGCTATATGGTTACATCCTGCAACCATACCTGGTTCAACCACTACGCATGATGTTTCCCTATGTGTATTAGATATAATGGGCTCTCTGGTCTCAACAATTTCATCATACTCAAGTCCTAATGCCTTAGCCACCATTGGAATGGATTGAGCAAAGCCTATGTGACCAACTATAGAGCCATTTTCAAGTCCAGTTTCAAACTGTTCTAAAGTTGTACCTACACCTTGAGTTCTCATAACTGTAGCACCAAATGGAGATAAATCATTAATTCTTGCAGCTTTTATTGATTTTACACTTCTACATCCAGCAGATAGCATTATTATTAATGAATCTAAAACAAAACCTGGATTTACTCCTGTTCCCAAAATTGTTACATTATTTTCTTTAGCTAAATTATCCATTTCTGAAGATAGCTCAGGCTCAATTACGTATGGATATGCCATTTCTTCTGCAATTGTTATGCAATTTTTTCCACTATTTACAATAGTTTTTATTGCTGGAAATACGGATTTCACAAAAGAATCTATAGCTAATATAACTATGTCTGCTTTAACATTATTTATAACTTCCAATTCATTTTCAGATATAGATACAGATTTTTTCTCTAATCCTAAATATTCTCCTAAATCCTTCCCAATTTTATTTGGGTCTTTATCTATTGCACCTACTACTTCTATTCCTTTCTTTCCTAATGCCATCTTAGCCATTCCACTTCCCATAGCACCTAATCCCCAAAATATTACCTTAACATTTTCCATATATAAATCCCCTCCTATAATTAATAAAATTTTTAATTATATAACTAAAATTTAAATATTAGGATCTAAAATAAAATAACCAGTCAAAGATATAGTGATATTCTGTATCAAATAAGGAGGCAAGTTCTTCTCATAATTCAGTTATGAGCAAGCTTTAATTACATAGTATGATGCAAAATAAACTAGCATATTGACTAGTTATTTTTTGAAGATGCCTTACGTTATAAGGTTCCTTAATGAAAATTTAACTCATGCATGATTTTAATTTCCATAACAAAATTTTTTACCTTAAATTAAAAATTAAGAATAAAAGATGAAAAATTATGGTTAAAGCTCCACCATCAAAGTCGTTGGAGTTTTTTAAAATAAATTTTGTTTTTAGAAATTCACTAGAGGTGAATTTCATCCTAAATTTGTATTGTTAATTATTAATCCTTAATTTTCAAAGAGTTAAACTATTTTTAGAAAATTTATTTTTAACAGTATATTTTAAATTTTCATGCTAGATCCTTATATTTAAACTATAGCAATTACTGTGCCAACTTATTTAGTAAAAAAAACGTATTTTACTAGTAAAACACTAAAAATTGATCTATTTTTCAATAATAATTTCAATTTTCTGAAAATATTTTGCATTAAATGCAAAATATTTTTACAAGTTATTTCTTGCAAACATTGCCTTAATGGTATCGTTAATAAAAAAACAAGCTGAGTGCAAATATATTTGCACTCAGCTTTACTATTTATCTAATAAATTATACTTTTTTAATTTATATTGCAAGCTTTGACGAGAAACTTTTAATTCTTTAGAAGTTTTAGTTACATTATAGGAATGCTTTTTAAGACATTTTTCAATAATTTCCCTTTCTATAGAATCTAAATAATCTGAAAGAGGTATATCTCCATCGTAAGATGTATTATCATAAGCATCACCATATTGAACTATCTTGTTTTCAAAAAACTCTTTGGTAAGTATTTCGCTGTCATCTATCATATTTATAGCAGACTCAATAACATTTTTTAACTCTCGAATGTTTCCAGGCCAATTGTACTCTAAAAATTTCTCTATAACTTCCTTATCTATAGATTTTACATTCTTAGATAGAATTTTATTATAGTAACTTAAAAAGTAATAGGCTAATGACTCAACATCCTCTTTTCTTTCTCTTAGTGGAGGTATATCGATTCTTAGTACACTAAGTCTATAATAAAAATCTTTTCTTAGCTTTCCTTCACTTATTAACTTTTCAGGTTCTTCATTTAAAGTAGCTATTATCCTAACATCAATGTCAATAATTTTATTACTTCCTAAAGGTCTAATATAGCCATCTTGAAGTACTCTTAAAAGTTTAGATTGTAAATATGGCTCCATAGAGTTGATCTCATCTAAAAGCACTGTACCTTGATGTGCCTCTTCAAACAGTCCTTTTTTATTTTCTGCACCAGTAAAACTTCCTTTTACTGTACCAAATAACATTCCTTCCAACAGTGCACTTGGTATTGCTGCACAATTTATTGGAATAAAAGGTTTGTCCTTTCTTATTCCACCATAATGTATGCTTTGAGCAAAAACCTCTTTTCCCGTTCCTGTTTCACCATATATAAGTACTGAAGAATTAGAAAGACTAGCTCTAACTGCTTTATTCACTTCATTTCTTATCTTTACACTATCTCCAATAATATTTTTAAATACATGATGTTCTTCATATTTATTACTATTATTTTCAAGCTTACATACCTTTTCATTTAGTTTTCTAATTTGAGTCATATCTCTAGCAATTTCTATTGCTCCTATAACATTATCATTTTGAATCACAGGAATAGTAGTATTTATAGAAGTAATATTTTTTCCTTCTTTGCTAGAATAATGTTGTATAATATCTCTATATTGCTTTTTTTCTTTTAAGGCATTCATAAGAGTTGAAATATCTTCCATACCTTTTAGATATTCATAAACTTTTTTCCCAAGGACATCTTCTTTTTTAAAACCCTCAATCTTCGCCATAGGATTGTTATAATATATAGTTTTTCCTTTGTTATCTACAATATGAATTCCTTCGTTGAGATTTTCTATTAAACACTCTAAAATATACTCACTTTTATTCATATTAATATAACCTTACTTTACTAATATAATGGGCATTTTTTACAAAGTTCATGTACTTTTGCTTTTACTGAACTTAAATCTCCTTCTCTATTGTCTATAGCCTCATTTATAAGTCTTGCAATTTCTCTCATTTCTTCTTCTTTGAAACCTCTAGTTGTAACTGCTGGAGTACCTATTCTTATTCCACTAGTTATAAATGGACTTTTAGTTTCAAATGGAATAGTGTTTTTATTTACTGTAATTCCAATGGAATCAAGAAGTTTCTCAGCATCCTTACCAGTTAATTCTTTGTTAGTTAAATCTACAAGCATAACATGGTTATCAGTGCCACCAGAAACTATTCTAAATCCATACTTAGTTAATTCATCACTAAGCACTTTAGCATTCTTAACTACCTGCTCCATATAATCTTTAAAATCTTCTTCCATTGCTTCTTTGAAACATGCTGCTTTAGCTGCTATTATGTGCATTAGTGGTCCCCCTTGCATTCCTGGGAATACAGATTTATCTAATGCTTTAGCAAATTCTTCTTTACATAAAACCGCTCCACCTCTAGGACCTCTTAATGTTTTATGAGTAGTAGTAGTTACAAAGTCTGCATATGGTACTGGTGATGGATGTAAACCTGTTGCTACAAGACCAGCAATATGTGCCATATCTACCATAAAGTAAGCTCCTACTTCATCAGCAATTTCTCTAATTTTCTTAAAATCTATTATTCTAGAATAAGCACTAGCACCAGCTACTATTAGCTTAGGTTTAGATTCTAATGCTAATTTTCTTAACTCTTCATAATCAATAGTTTCAGTTTCACTATTAACTCCATAAGAAATAAAGTTATATAATAAGCCTGAAAAGTTTACTGGACTTCCATGAGTCAAATGTCCTCCATGGCTTAAATTCATTCCTAGAACTGTATCCCCTGGTTTTAATACAGTTAAATAAACTGCCATATTAGCTTGTGAACCTGAATGTGGTTGAACGTTAGCATGATCAGCACCAAATAGTTTTTTCATTCTGTCTCTTGCTAAGTCTTCAACCTTGTCCACTACAAAGCATCCACCATAATATCTCTTATTGGGATATCCTTCTGCATATTTGTTTGTCAATACTGAACCAGCAGCTTCCATTACTGATCTAGATACAAAATTTTCTGAAGCAATAAGTTCAATATGTTCTTCTTGTCTTTGTTGTTCCTGGTTTATCATTTCAAGTAATTCTCTATCCATTTTTTCTAAATGAGTTAAATTCATTCCTTCCACGCCCCTTTTATTTATAATTAACTTGTAATAATAACTACTACAACTTAATTATAGTTTTTTATTGAATAATAATCAATAATAGTATTTATTTAACAAGGTTTGTTATAATATCAAATATTAAAAATATTTGATATTATATAACTTTTAAATTAACATCTATTAAATATATAAAATTAAGAAATAATACCTATAGATGTAGTATGACACCTATACAATTGAGAATTGACAATGGAGAATTATTTACTCATAGGCCCCTTTAGAATAGTAGACTCATAATTCGAATGGAATTATACTAGAGTTAATAGATGGGGGGGTGCATTATGAGTGAAAATTTTATTAGAAAATATACTGAAGAGGAACGAGTAAAAATTGTAGAAGAAGTTTTAGCATGTGGAAGTAACTCTTTAGTGGCAGCAAAGTACAATATACACAGTGGATTGATATCTAACTGGAAATGTAATTATAGAAGATATAAGCAAACTTTAAAGGCTAAAAATGCTAAGCAACCTAAAGATGACCAAATAATTATAGATTATAGAAAAGAGTATAAGAAAACGCAGGAAAAATGCAAAGAGCTTGAATTAGAAGTTGCTGTTCTTCGAGATTTATTAAAAAAAAAGAGATAAATGAAGAATTTGAGTTGCATTCTTATGCATCCGAATGGATTTCTACAGGTGCACCTACTAAAACTATATTACGAATATTAGGTTTAAAGAAATCTACTTATTATAAACACCAATTATTAATTAAAAGTGGAAATAAACCTTTAAACAAATCCGAAGGAAACATTCCAGGATATAGTTTAAATGTACATGGTGAAAAAATTTCTGATTTAGAAATTCAAAAATATATAATGGAAATAAAAAAGGATGAAGTAGGACAGTTTTATGGATATAGAAAGGTAAGAGTAGTTTTAAAAAGTAAATATAAACTAAAAATTAATAAGAAGAAAGTTTATAGACTAATGAAGAGTATGAGTCTATTAAACAAGAAAAAAACAGGCATTAAGAGATACTCTAAAGTGTGCAAAAATCACGTAATTACAGACTCAAATCAGTTTTGGGAAATGGATATGAAATATGTTTATATAGCTGAAACAAGGCAAATAGCCTATTTAACATCTATTATAGATGTATTTGATAGAAGTATATTAGCATATGATTTGTCACTTTCTCCAAATGCAGAACAGGCTAAAATTGTAGTAATAAAAGCACTTTATAATAGAGGTATCAAAGGAAAAACTTCGGAATTAATAGTTCGTACGGACAATGGATCACAATTTATAGCTAGTAAATTTGAAAAGCTATGTGTTCAAGAGAATATTACACATGAAAGAATACCTGTTCATAGTCCTAATTATAATGCTCACATAGAGTCATATCATAGATATTTACAACAAGAATGCCTTGCCGGCAGGCTGTTTAAAGACTTAGAGGATGCAAGTGATACTATCGAAAAATATGTGAATAATTATAATTTTAAAAGAATACATTCTTCAATTGGTTATAGGACTCCAAATGAATTCTATAATCTAACAAATAGTAATTTTAAGGATAATCTAGTAATTAGCATTTAGAGTCCACTTTTGGGGGGGCAATCCGTTTATACTTATCTTTTATAAGAGAAGTTCTCAATTGATTTATTATTTGAAAGATGCAGTCACTTCTTATAAAGTACTAGCAATACATTAATAGTAAACAATTAATTAAAGAAATTTCCTTAATTAAAACCAATTTCAACAGCATTATTAAATTTTAATTATTTTAAATTTATAATAACTGTTTAATCCTTATTTAGCCTAAGGTTCTCCTTTATAAGAATTTAGGTTATATTAGTTATAATTAAAATTTTCAAACAATTCTGCTTTGTATTGAATTTTATTTAATTTGATATATAATATGAAAGGCTGAGAAATTTTTGGTTAGAAAGGAGTAGCTATGTATACTGATAATATAGTTCATATTGCTGCAGATGCAGGGAAAATAATACTTGAGAATGGTGGAGAGACTTATAGAGTAGAAGAAACAATCTCTAAAATTTGTGAAGCCTATAATATCAAAACTGTAGAAAATTTTGTTACTCCAACAATTATAGTAATATCTATACTTAATGAAAATTCAGAAACGATCACAGTAGTTAGAAGAATAAAATATAGAACAGTTAATTTAAAAAAGGTCTCCCTAGTAAATGATCTATCTAGAAGTGTTTATACTAAAGCACTTTCCATGGATGATATTAGAAGTGAACTTAAGTATATAGATACAATTCCTAGATATAGTGATGAAATGACCACATTTATGTCAGGACTCAGTGCAGGTTTTTTTACACTATTATTTGGTGGAGCACTTAGAGATTTCGTAGTATCTGTATTTATAGGAATAGTAATTAGTTTAATTATTAGATTATTTAATAAATACCAAGTTAATAGCTTTTTTTCCAATGTTTGTGGAGGACTATTAGCTGCTTCTGTAGCTATAGTAATATCACACTTTTATCCTAGTTTTAATGTAGATACCATAATTATAGGCTCTATAATGCTTTTGGTACCAGGACTTGTAATTACTAATGCAATAAGAGATACCTTAGCTGGAGATTTATTATCTGGTATTTCTCGTTCTGTAGAAGCATTAATGATAGCTGCTGGTATTGCAATAGGTACAACAATAGGCTTTAAAATATGGCTCTATATTTTAGGAGGTGCATTATAATGTTAGCATATTTCTATGCCTTTATGAGTTCTTTAGGTTTTGGAATACTATTTAATGTTAGAGGTAAAGATCTATTTTTTGCATCTCTTGGCGGTGGAATTGGGTGGTTTTTTTATACTCAAATTCTCTCACTTACTAGTTCTGAAGTCATAGCATTATTTATCGGCACAATATCACTTAGCATACATTCTGAAATTTGTGCTCGTGTATTTAAAAACCCCGTTACCTTATATTTAATATGTGCTTTAATACCTCTTGTACCTGGTAGTGGTATGTATTATACCATATTTGAAGCAGTTAAAGGAGACTATAATGCTTCTTTAACAAAAGGAATTCAAACTCTATTTAATGCAGGATCTATAGCAGTAGCAGTAATGTTTGTATCAACTATAAGTAGAGTTATAATTGCATTGTCTGCAAAGAAGAAAAAAAGAAAAAAATCTTAAAAAAACTATGACTTAGTGCCATAGTTTTTTAATTTAAATTTTTTAGTCAATTTACAATATAGTAGCTTAATACTTAATAAATTCTAGATAAACTACCTAGAAAGTTAATGTATAGCTAATATAGCTACACCCTTGAGTATCCCAATTTACAACTTAAAATAATACACAATTCAAAATTCGTAATTCACAATTAAGGTTGAAATTAGTTTTGATTAAACTAATTTCTTTAATAGATTTTTGACTAGCAATACACTTGCTAGTTTTTTTATAAGAGGTTATGCAGTAACTTCAAAAATAAATCAATTCTAAATTTCTCAGCTTCTGCTGAGAAATATCCAAAATTGTGAATTTTGCATTGTGAATTGTGAATTGAAAAAGTTGTGAATTCAAAGTTCTAATTACAATATTAAAAAGCGTTAATTATTTTCATATATATTATATTTTAGAACTGGTATATCTATATATGTCATAAGCTTTAATAATCATATTCTGAAACATTTTGGCAAAGTGATATTTTTAAACTTTTTTCTTTAATGACTTTTTTGTAAGAACATAAAAATTCATTTAACTCATTATCTTTTAAGTTTATATTCTTGGGACTTTTTAATATTACTTTTTCTTCCTGAAGAATGATATCTAATGTGTTTAAGTCATTATGAATTTTATATATAGTTACTTGGCTAAGAGCTATCTTGTCTTTATATTTTTCATGAAAGCTTACAGTTTTTCTTATATCTTCATAATCCTTATTTAAGTTTCCTAAGCCTAAACCATTCATATCAACACCAAAGGATTTCATTTGATTTTCTAAATCTGATACATCTAAACCATATCTTTCCATAAGTTTTTTTTGTATATTCATAAGCTTTTCTTCAGATACATTATTCTTTTCCATATATTCTCTAAGACTCTTAGTAAATTCCATTATGTTTAAATCACCTTGAGCCATAGAGTAATATAATCCATAAATATATTGTTCGAACTTATCTAAATCCTTATCACTTGCTCTATTCTTTAATTCATTAAAATCAATTACATCACTCATTTTTACACCTCCAATAATAAGAATCTATAAAAACTTTTATTAAAAAAGGTTGCAATAATTGCAACCTTTTAAATTCTTATTAATTAATCCCCACCATGCCGTTTCCAAGGTATATTTGAACCCGTTCTCCCACGGGCGGAAATCTCCTTCATTGCTTCTGGTACCCGAGTCGTGCTCTAGTCAACACTCCACATGAAGAGTTAAGTTCCTATTGTATCAATGTTGGCTCAACATAGACCTATTCAACGCACACAGCAGGAGAAAAATTAAATATTTTTTACTTTGTATCTATATTATAAAACATATTTTTAAATTTTTCAAATAGTTCTAAGTTAAATTTAATAATATTTTATATTGTTATTTTACCTCTAAGCTTAACTATCATGGAAATAGTTAATAATTACTCTTCTTTTCTTGCATTTGTAGCTAAGGACAACTCATCTAATTGTTTTTTATCAACTACATTTGGTGCTTCGCTCATTGGGCAATAAGCATTTTGATTTTTAGGGAAAGTAATTACGTCTTTAATATTATCAGTTTCTGCTAAGAACATAACCATTCTATCAAGGCCATAAGCGAGTCCACCATGTGGAGGTGGTCCATATTTAAATGCCTCTAATAAAAATCCAAATCTCTCCCAAGCACTTTCCTTAGAAAATCCTAAAAGACTAAACATTTTTTCTTGTAGACTAGAATCATGTATTCTTATGCTTCCTCCACCTAATTCTTCTCCATTTAGAACTATATCGTAAGCTTTTGCTCTTACCTTTGATGGATTAGTTTCTAAAAGTTCTATATCTTCATCCATAGGTGATGTAAATGGATGATGAAGAGCTACATATCTTCCTTCTTCCTCATCGTATTCAACAAGAGGGAACTCCGTTATCCATACAAAGTTAAATTCCTTATTATCCTTTAGTAATTCAAGTTCTTTTGCAAGCTCAAGTCTTAGTGCTCCTAAAGATTGTAGTACTACACTATCTACATCTGCTACTATCAGTACTAAATCTCCTACTGTAGCTTCTGCTTTATCCAATATAGCTTTCATTTCTTCTTCACTAAAGAATTTAGCTATTGGAGATTTTATTTCTTCTTCTTTATAAGCTATCCATGCAAGTCCTTTAGCTTTATAAGTTTTAACAAATTCACCTAGTTTATCAATTTTTTTTCTTCCCATATCTGCTGAATTTTTAACAGTTATAGCTCTTACCGATCCGCCATTTTCTATAGCATTTTTAAACACAGCAAATTCAGTATTTTTAACAGTTTCTGTAATATTCTTTATTTCCATACCAAATCTTAAATCTGGCTTATCAGAACCATACTTTTCCATAGCTTCACTATATGGCATTCTCTTTATTGGAAGTGAAACATCTACGTTTTTAATTTCTTTAAATACTCTTTTAATTAATCCTTCATTAAGTGCAATGACATCATTCATTTCAACAAAAGACATTTCAAGGTCTATTTGTGTAAATTCTGGTTGTCTATTTGCTCTTAAATCTTCATCTCTAAAGCATTTTACTATTTGGAAGTACTTATCATAGCCTGATACCATTAGTAATTGCTTAAATATTTGAGGTGATTGTGGCAATGCATAGAACATTCCTGGATAATTTCTACTTGGAACTAAATAATCTCTAGCCCCTTCTGGTGTACTCTTAGTTAACATTGGAGTTTCCATTTCTAGAAATCCCTTTTCATCTAAATAGTCTCTAACAATCTTAGTTGTTTTATGTCTTATCATAAATATTTTTTGCATATCAGGTCTTCTAAGATCTAAATATCTATATTTTAATCTTATATTTTCTGAAGCATCTAAATCTTCTTTTATATATATTGGTGGTGTTTCTGACTCAGATAATATTTTAATACTTTCTCCCTTAAGCTCTATCATTCCTGTTGGCAAATTTGAGTTTGGCGATTCTCTTTTTACTATTTTTCCACTTACAGCAATACAATACTCAGATTTCGCAAGGTCTGCCTTCTCAAAAGCTTCTTTATTTATTTCTTCTCCAAATACTACTTGTAAAAGCCCAGTTCTATCTCTTAAATCTATAAAAACTAGACCACCTAAATTTCTTTTTCTTTGAACCCAACCCATTACAGTCACTTCATTAGATATATGTTCTTCTCTAAGCTCACCGCACATAATGGTTCTTTTAAGTCCGTTTAGTGATTCTCCCATGTCCATTCCTCCCATAAATTTTAATTATTATTTACGATATTAATTATCTCTTCTATTTTATCTAAACTAACTTCAAATTGTGCACCATCACTCATGTTTTTTAATCTGAAGCTTCTATTTTTGATTTCATCTTCACCTAATATTGCTGTAAAATTAGCAGTTATTTTATTGGCATATTTCATTTGTGCTTTAACACTTCTTTCAAGATGATCACAGTCACACTTTAATCCCTGTTGTCTTAACTTATGAATTAATCTCACTGCTTCTAATTTTCCTTCATCACCCATAGAACCTATGTAAACATCCATATAATTTGGTTTTGGAATTTCAATTCCCTTTTCTTCAAGAGTTAAAAGTAATCTTTCAATTCCCATACCAAATCCTACTGCAGGCATCTCAGGCCCACCAACTTCACTTATTAAATAGTCGTATCTTCCTCCACCACAAAGGGTAAATCCATTGTCCATAACTTCAAATATTGTCTTACTATAGTAATCTAAGCCTCTAACTACTTGAGGATTAACTTTATATTCTATACCCATAGCAGTTAAATAATTTTTTAATCTTTTAAAATGCTCACTACACTCTTCACAGATAAAGTCTAATATAATAGGTGCATCTGATACTACTTCTTTACATTTATCAACTTTGCAATCTAATATTCTAAGTGGATTTTTTTCTAGCCTTGTATTACAAGTTGTACAAAGCTCTTCTTTCTTTTCTTCTAGGAACATCTTTAAAGCTTCATTATACTTTTTCCTACATTCCGGGCATCCTAAACTATTTATGTTAAGTTCTAACCCAGTTATTCCAAAATGCTTATAAACATCCATTATTATACTTATTATTTCAGCATCTACAGAAGCTTCTTTTGCTCCAAAAACTTCTACTCCAAATTGATGATGTTCTCTAAGTCTTCCCTTTTGCATTTTTTCATATCTAAAAGCTGGAGTAAAATAAAACATCTTTGTAGGTTGTGTATCACTGTATAATGAATTTTCTACAAAAGCTCTAACTGTTGGTGCTGTACCTTCTGGTTTTAAAGTAATACTTCTACCACCTTTATCTTCAAAAGTATACATCTCCTTTTGAACTATGTCAGTAGTTTCACCAACACCTCTTTTAAAAAGTTCAGTGTTTTCAAACATAGGAGTTCTTATTTCTCTACAACCATAATTTGAAGCTATATTCCTCATTAAATTTTCTATATAATGCCACTTATAAACTTCATTTGGTAATAAATCCTTAGTACCCTTTGGCGCTTTTAAATCCATATTCACCCTCCTTTATTATTTATATATAGAGTTTAAAAGCTCTATCTTTTTTTCTATCATCTCATCAATTCTTTTTATATATTCCCTTACATCTTTAACATTTCCAAATCTTTCAATTCTGTTTTCATCTAAGAAAACTATTTTAGAAACTGCATCTGCACCTAGTGCTATTATAGTTTGTTTTTCTTCTATCATCTGTATGTTATAAATACCTTCTTTACCCTCTAGTGCATATCCTACATTTTCCATGTTTCCAACCATATTTTTTTGTCTATACATATAATAGGGTTTCATATTAAGTTCTTTGGAAAGCTTAACTGTCCTTTTATACATAGCATTCAATTCATCTTGCTCTGGAATTTCAAAACTTTTATTAATAATCATATTTTCATAAAGTTTAGACGCCCTTTTGATAGACATTCCATGTATGGTAATACTATGAGGTTTTAGCTTAAATATCTCATCACAGGTTTTCTCTATATTAAGTATATTTTCCCCTGGAAGCCCTACAATCATGTCCATATTAATATTATCAAAACCTAAATCTACTGCTAAATTAAATTTTTCAATTACTGAAGACACATCATGATTTCTTCCTATTAACTTTAAGGTATTATCATTCATACTTTGAGGGTTAATACTAATTCTTTGAACTCCATACTTTTTCATAGATAAAAGCTTATTTTCAGTTATACTATCTGGTCTTCCGCATTCTACAGTAAACTCCTTAATGTTTCTACCATCAACAAAACCACTATAAATATGCTTCATAGTTTCTTCAAAGTCTTCATCATTTACTGAAGTAGGTGTACCTCCTCCAAAATAAACACATTCTATTTTTAATTTTTTTTCTTTAATATAATTGCTTAATGCTTCTATCTCCAAATAAAGAGATTTTAAATATGGCTTTACTATATCTTTACATATTCCTATTGGATTCGATGTAAAAGAACAGTATGCACATCTTGTTGGACAAAATGGCATACCTATATAAATACTTATTACCTTCTCATCCTTATTTACTATATCTCTCTCCCATTTAGCTACATCTATACATAACTTAGCTTTCTCTTCTGAGGTTAAATGTCTATTTTGAAAGTCTCTTGTTATTTCTTCCTCACTATATCCTTTTCCTAAAAGCTCTAAGGCTTTTTTAGAAGGCCTTATTCCAACTAAAGTTCCCCAAGGCAGTACTTTACCTGTTTCTTCACTTAAAACTCTAAATACTGCCTTTCTTAACTCTTCTTTTAATTTATATTCTTTATTTACTTTCAATACTTTTATCTTATCATTACACTTTATATCTATTGATTCGTCATCAACTTTAATTTCAATATAAGGATTCTCATTAACAAATTCTATATCACTAAAGGGATAAAATAAATTTATCATTTGAAAAACATCATATCTAAAGTCTAAATTATTTAACTTTACTTTAATTACTTTGTCTACTTTATACAATTTTATCAAATCCTTTATAAAACCTCTATCCTTTAATAAAAGGATTCATAAGCTTTTCCTTTGCTAATGTGGAACTTGGTCCATGTCCAGGATAAACTACGATACTCTCAGGTAAAATCATTATTTTTCTCTTTATAGACTCCATTAATGTTTCATAATCTCCACCAACTAAATCTGTTCTACCTATTGAACCAGTAAATAACGTATCACCAGTGAAAAGATTATTATCTATTTTAAAGCAAAGTCCACCTGGAGTATGACCTGGGGTTTCAATACACTCTACTATAAAGTTTCCACATTTAATTTGGTCTTTTTCCTTTAAAAACAAACTTATTCCAGCAGCAATTTCTGCTCCATAAACATAAGTACCTCTTTCCATTAAAATATGATCTTTTTCACTTATGCCCACTTTACTATTAAAAATGTTATGAAGTTCATCAACACCACCAGTATGATCTAGATGTCCATGAGTTAAAAGTATATATTTAACTTCTGCACCTAAACTAATTATAGCTTTTTCTATATCATCAACATCTCCACCAGGATCTAGGACTACTGCTTCCTTAGTATCCTCATCCATGATTATATAGCAATTAGCGCCATAAATCCCTGCCACAACTCTTCTTATAACCATATTTTTCACCTCTAGAAATCTTTTTTACTTTCCAGTAATAATGTTACGGGCCCATCATTTTGAATATAAACCTGCATATCTGCTCCAAATTCTCCTGTTTGGACTTTATCTTCACCTAGTTGCTTTTTAAATTCAGAAACAAGCTCATTGTACATTTGTTCTGCAATTTCTCCACCTTGCGATTTCATAAAGTCTGGTCTTTTTCCTTTTCTACAATCTCCATATAAAGTAAATTGAGATATTAATAAAATACTGCCGCCTATATCTTCTACTGAAAAATTCATCTTATCGTTTTCATCTTCAAATATTCTCATTCCTAAGACTTTACGAACTATATACTCTATATCTTCCTTTGTATCTTCTTTACTAACACCTATTAGTACATTCAATCCTCGATCAATTTGTCCAATCACTTTATTTTCAACTTCAACCCTTGACGCCTTCACCCTTTGAACAACCGCTCTCATAACCTATCCATCTCCTCAATTAATTTTTAATTCTATAGACATCGTAAACTCCATTAAGACGTCTTATCTTTTTTTGAATTTCTACTAATTGTTCTGCACTTGTAATAGAAATTTTAATATTTATTATTACTTCTCCAGTTCTAGTAGCCTTAGCATTTACTGAATTTATTGAAGTTTTAACTTCATTTAGCAAGTTAATAGCCTCTGTCAATATGCCAAATCTATCTTCAGCCTTAATTTGAAGCTCTGTTACATATCTACCCGAAATTTTTTCACTGCCCCAGCTTACTTCTACAATCTTATTATCCTCACTTTTTTGAAGTGCAATAAGATTTTTGCAATCTTTTCTATGAACAGAAACACCCTTACCTTTTGTTATATAACCTATAATCTCATCTCCCGGTACAGGATTACAGCATTTAGCATATCTTATCAAAAGATTACTTTCACCTTTAACTTGAACTTGAGATGAACTGTGTTTTTTGTTTGAATTTTTATTATTATATTTATTTATTTTTTCTTCAATGCTCTTATTCTCTTCTTCTTGAGTTAAAGCTTTTTTAGATTCAATAAGCGGCTCTTTAAGCTTATTCACAATATTATTAGGAAGAATCTCATTCACTCCTAAAGTTGCATATAAATCTTCTAAATTTTTCAAATTATATCTTTTAAGAGTTTTTTCTAATGCCGATGATTTTATTAGCTCATTTACCATAAAACCTTGTTTTTTAGCTTCTCTTTCAAGGTATTCCTTACCTTTTTCAATACTCTCATCTCTTCTTGACTTTTTAAACCAAACCTTTATTTTACTTTTAGCCCTGTTACTCTTTGCAATATTAATCCAGTCAATACTTGGACCTTTAGAATTAGGTGAAGTTATAATTTCAACTATTTCCCCAGTCTTTAAGCTATATGTAAGCTGAACTATCTTACCATTAACTTTAGCTCCAGTACATTTATGACCTATATCTGTATGTATACTATAAGCAAAATCTATTGGTGTTGAGTCATGTGGAAGACTTATAACATCTCCTTTAGGTGTAAACACAAAAACCTCATCAGAAAATAAATCTATTTTAAACCCTTCCATAAACTCTTCAGCATCTGCAGTTTCTCCTTGCCATTCCAACATCTCCCTAAGCCAAGAAAGTCTGGATTCTAAGGAATCGTTATTGCCCTCTACTCCTTCTTTATACTTCCAGTGAGCAGCAATACCATACTCAGCAGTTCTATGCATATCATATGTTCTAATTTGAATTTCTACAGGTTTACCAAAAGGTCCAATTACTGTAGTATGTATGGATTGGTACATATTAGGCTTAGGCATAGCTATATAGTCTTTAAATCTACCAGGAATAGGCTTATACATAGTATGGACAATCCCCAATGAAGCATAGCAGTTACCTATATCATCAACTAATATTCTAACTGCTGTTAAATCAAATATCTGATCTATAGTTTTATTTTTAGTAATCATTTTTCTATAAATGCTATAAAAATGTTTAGGTCTTCCCTCTATTTCTGATTTAATTCCAACCATATCTAAATTAGATTTTAATTTAGATATAATATGTTCAATCTGTTCTTCTCTTTCTGCTCTTTTTTCTGAAATTAATTTAACTAAATCATAATATTCAGTTGGATTTAAATATCTAAGTGCTAAATCTTCTAGATCCCACTTAATTTTAGATATACCTAGTCTATGTGCTAGTGGTGCATAAATATCTAATGTTTCTTTCGCCTTTTCTCTTTGCTTAGCTTCAGGCATATATTTTAAAGTTCTCATATTATGTAATCTATCTGCAAGCTTAATTAATATAACTCTAATATCTTTAGCCATAGCAAGTAACATTTTTCTAACATTATCCGCTTGCTGTTCTTCTTTAGTCTTATATTTAATTTTTCCAAGTTTCGATACTCCTTGAACTAAGTCTGCAACCTCCACACTAAAAATATTGCATATATCCTCATAAGTATATTCAGTATCTTCAATTACGTCGTGAAGAAGACCAGCAACTATAGTAGATGTATCTAATCCTAGCTCTGCTAATATACATGAAACTTCTACTGGATGGATTATATAGGGTTCACCAGATTCCCTTTTTTGGTTTTTATGAGCCTCTACAGAAAGATTAAAAGCCTTTGTAACCAATTCTATATCTACATTATGACAATTATTTTCAATCTTATCTAATAATTTCTCTAGCATTGAGATTACACCCCTAAAACTAAAGGCTGGTTACACAACCAGCCACTATTTTTTACTAATAATAATATTATATAATAACCATTATATTTATGCAATTTGCTTTGTGTAATTTAGCAGTAACAATGTATTTTATTATAGGTTATATTGTACTACAGACATAATATCGTAGTTATCAATCTTTTCTCTTCCGTTCAAATCAGTAAGCTCAATAACAAAGTCTAGTGATACAACTTCTCCTCCAACTTCCTCAACAAGCTTAGCTACTGCTGAAACCGTTCCTCCTGTTGCTAGTAAGTCATCAACTATAGCAACTCTTTGTCCTGGCTTTATAGAATCCTTATGAATTTCTAATGAATCAGTACCATATTCTAAATCATATTCAACCTTCATTGTGTCATATGGTAATTTTCCCGGCTTCCTAATAGGTACAAATCCTATACCCATGGCATAAGCTACAGGTACTCCAAATAAAAAACCTCTTGCTTCTGGACCAACAATTAAGTCAATATTCTTATCCTTTAAGTGTTCTACAATTTTATCTATAGTTAATTTTAAAGCTTCTCCATCTTGTAATAAAGTTGTAATATCCTTAAAGCTTATACCTTCCTTTGGGAATCCATCAATAACTCTTATTTTATCTTTTAAATCCATCGTTATTCCCCCTCTATAATATTCTGCACGAACATCGTTATAGTAAGTAATTTAATCATACAGTTTATTATATATTTAAAACTATAATTTATGCAATAAGGCCTCTTAAATAAATTAACTATTATGATGACTAGTTATCTTTTAAGTTGCCTAAGCCTAATTTAATTTTTTATTATACAATTTGCAAATTCATCTGTATTTCTTTTTTATTAATTATTTTATTAGTCCTTTTTATCTCATTATATAAATACTTTGAAATTTGTTTTGCTCTATAGCTATCATTAGTAGTAAAAAGTTCTATAGCTATTTTTGCATTATCTATACGCCCCATAGAGTTTGACTTAGGAAATATATCAATAGTTAAATTGCTATTAATAAATTCTTCAATATTATTAACATTATTATCATCTAACAATGCTCTTATACCATAATTATTAGTGTAAGATAATTGTTTTAAACCTTCCTCAATTATGTAGCTATTTTCTCCCACTACAGGACTACCCTTAGATATAGTTCCTAGCATTACTAAATCTATATATTTATTTATACAACTCATTTTATAATAAGAGGATATAGTTTGTGCTAACTTATAGGCAACCCCTACTGCAGAGAGATTTTTAAAAGGATAGTTACATCCCTTTTGATTAGGATTAACTACAATTATATCTTCCATATCATTTGTAGTTTTATGATAATCAGTGACAATAATATCTATATTTAACTCCTTGCAAAGCGCTATTTCCTTTTCTGAGTTTATAGTTGAACCTACAGTTATTATAAGGTCTGCACCTAAGTACTTTATGTAATTTTGTATGTCATTATCATTTAAGTTTCTATTTGCTCTAGCTTCGTTAGGCTGAAAATACTCCACATCTGCATTAAGATATCTCAAAACTAAAATTAAAAGAGATATAGCTGTAATGCTATCAAAATCATAATAACCATAAACAACTATCTTTTCTCTCTCATTTATAGCTTGTATTATTCTTCTTAGAGCATTCTTCATACCTTTAAGTAATAGTGGATTATAGGTATTTCTAATGTAGTGTTCGTCCATAATATGCTCCTCCAAAATAATAGAAAACAAATATATTATAATTTAAAATCCTTGATATTACAAACCTTTTTACAAAAAAACATGAAAAACAAAGTTTTAACCGCTTGAAATAAAATAATTAGTGAAAATTGCTATAAATTATGATATAAAATAAGCTAACATAGTTCCTAATTATTTTTTCAAAATAACTTAAATTAAACTTTTATAAATTACAACTAAAAGTAATTAAAAATTCATCATTTTTATAAAGATTTATAGTTACAAATATATAACTTCAACTATAAAATATTAAACTTATATATTTATAACTATAGATATACTGCCACTAAATTTAATACATGCATTTATATAATTGCATTATTTAAAACTCACATCAATATAAAATTGATAATTGACTATGAACAATTGACAATTATGGTAAATTCTCAGCAGAGCATAAGAATTTTTTAACTGATTTATTTTATGAATTTTATTGTTTTCTTTTATATAATAAAAATATTTTTTCTTATAAAGCACTAAAAAGTTATGCTTTTTAACTAAATCTTTACAGAAATTAATTTGTCTAAAATTAATTTAATCATTAATTATCAACTGTCAATTTTCAATTAGTTAAAATGCCTTAGCCTCTTTCATACAATAAATTAAAATACTCTTATTTTTAATGTAATGTATCTATATAACATTCATATTTGTCATTATCATAGATTAAAAAAGTCAGAAATGGAATGTTCTTAATTCTCTTTCTGACTTTATTTTCTTTCTTAAAAACTATTTAGTAGCAGGAGACATCTTTCTTTTTTTTAGCATAACCCAAATAGGACTTGCTATGAAAATTGAAGAATAAGCTCCTGTTGCTATACCAACTATTAATGGAAATGAGAACTCTCTTATAGTTGGAACAAATATATAAACTGATGTTATAGTGAATAATGTAGTTAATGATGTATTTATTGACCTTGATAAAGTCTGATTAATACTTATATTAGCAATTTCATCCACGCTAACTTTTCTCATCTTCTTAGAATTTTCTCTTATTCTATCAAATATAACTATAGTATCATTTATAGAATAACCTACAATTGTAAGTATTGCAGCAATAAAAGGTGTGTTTACAGGAATACCTAAAATTGCATATACTCCTATAGTAACAAGAACATCATGAACTACAGCTATTATTGCAGCAGCTGCAAAATTAAATTCAAATCTCATGCCTATATAAACAAGCATTGCTAAGTTAGCTACAATTAATGCTAACAAAGTTTTTGTTTTTAACTCTTTACCTATTGTTCCTCCTATAGTTTCTTTATCTAGAATGGCACTATCATCTAATGAAAATTCCTTTTTAATTTCATTTACTAACTCATTGGTCTTTTCTTCATTAAGAACATCTGCTTGAACTATTATTTCAATTTCTTTTCCCTCATTTGCAATTTTCGTTGCATATTTATCCTTAGCATATTTATCTAAAATTGAATTTACTTTTTCTTTTTCAAACTGTTTGTTCATATTTATGTTTATTAGGGTACCACCTTTAAAATCTATACCAAAGTTTAACCCTTTAAATAAAGTAAAACCCATTCCAATTAAAATAACTAAAAGCGATATGGTAAACCATACTTTTGTTCTTTCTATTATCTTAACCATACTCCTACCCCCTCTTCACACCAAAATGGGAAGGTTTGCTAATAAGTCCCATTTCAATAGTTTTTCTTAATAAAAACTTGGTAACAGTAAGAGCTGTAAATATACTTATAACTATACCTATCATTAATGTTAAACCAAAACCTTTAACTGCTCCTGTTCCTACAAAGTACAATGATGCGGCAGCAATTATAGTTGTAATATTTGAGTCTAATATAGATGAAAATGCTTTATCAAATCCTGACTCTACTGAGGTTTTAATAGACTTCCCTGTTTTTAATTCTTCTTTAATTCTTTCAAATATAAGTACGTTAGCATCAACTGCCATACCTACCGTAAGTAGGAATCCTGCTATACCTGATAAAGTTAAAGTAACATTAAATACAGCAAAAGCCATAAGAAGTAAAACTACATATAAAACTATTGCAAAACAGCATACTACTCCTGGTGCTCTATAATAAAGCATCATAAATAACATTACAAATAATATTCCAACTACTGCTGCTTTTTTGCTTAGTCCTAAAGCTTCCATTCCAATAGTTGGGCCTACGGTTTTAACAGATACTGCTTCTACTGGTACTGGTAACGCTCCTGATTTTATTATATTTGCTATTGATTTAGCCTCTTCTAATGATGCCATTCCTGAGATAACTGCCTTACCTTCTCTTATAACTTGATTAACTACAGGATTAGTTAATACCTCTTCATCCATAGTAATAGCAATTTGTTTACCTATAAATTTTTCCGTTGCTTCAGCAAATTTTTTAGTTCCTTCATCATTAAGCTCAAGTCCCACTACAGATTTACCTTCTTGATCATAATGCGCTACAGCATCTTTAACATCTTTACCTGTAAGCACTACTTCCTTATCTGGTCCTACAAACTTTAGCTCTCCAGTTTTTCCAACAGTATTTAATACTTCCTTAGTATCGAATTGACCTGGTATTTCAATTCTTATTCTTTTTTCACCTTCGCGGGTTACTGCTATTTCACTAACACCTAGCTTATTAACCCTCTTAGAAATTAACTCTATAGTTCTATCTACTGTACTAGAATCAACTTCATCTGCTTTTATTTCCATAAGTAGAGACGAACCACCTTGTAAATCAAGTCCTTTATTTATTGCTGACCCAAAGGATTTAATTCTATAATCAAAGACTTCCAGTCCAAAGTAACCTGCATAAGCTAAAAAAGCTATTATACCTATAGCAATAATAAATAAAGCACTACTTTTACCTTTACCTTTCTTCATGTTTATCCCCTTTCCCATCTAAGTTAATCTTTACCTTTATAAGGCGTCTAAAATAAAATAACTAGGAAAAGATGCAACGAACATTTTGCGTCATACAAATACACATAACCTGCTGAGAGTAGTGCTATGAGCAGGTTGCACCGACGCAGTATGTCACAAAATAGACTAGCATACTGACCAATTATTTTTTTGAGGATGCCTAAGGTAAATTATATCTCCTATAAAAATAATAGTCAATGTTTTCAAAGATTACATTACTCTTCCATAAGTTTTGTTTTTAAAGCAATGGCACACTCTACTCTTTTCTTTTGCATTTCACATCCTACTTCATAAGGTTTATGCATATCTCCATTGAAGTTAAAGTTATTTGCTTGACATCCTCCACTACAATAGAATCTTGCCCAACACTTTTTACAAGTTGGTTTATTATATATGTGAGCATCCTTAAAAGTCTGAACTAAATTTTGATTTTTTATACCATCATAAATATTTCCTAGTAAATAATCTTCATTTCCAACAAATTGATGACAAGGATATATGTCTCCATCTGGCGTAACAGCTACATATTCATGACCTGCACCACAGCCAGAAATTCTCTTATAAACACATGGTCCGCCTTGAAGATCAATATTAAAATGATAAAATCTAAATCCTTTTCCCTCTTTATGTCTTCTTAGCATATCCTCGTATAATTTATCATATTGTTCAAATATTATTGGCAGATCTTCACTTCTTAGAGATAATTCATGTTCGTTTGGAAGAACAACAGGTTCAATAGATATTTCTTCAAAGCCTAAATCAGCCATATGTTTAACATCCTCAAAGAAGTCTGTATTTTCTCTTGTAAAAGTTCCTCTTACATAATAAGATTTAGATTTATCTCTCATATCCACCATCTTTTTTATTTTAGGTAGAATACTATCATAGCATCCGCTACCATCTACTCTTATTCTTACTTTATCGTTGATTTCTTTTCTTCCATCAATACTTAAAACTAAGTTACCCATATTTTCATCTAAATATTTCATATTTTCATCATTTAGTAAAGTAGCATTAGTTGTCATTGTAAATCTTATATTTTTATTATAGATTTTTTCTTGTTCTCTAGCATAATCAACTATTTCTTTAATGGTACCAAAAGCCATTAGTGGTTCTCCGCCAAATAAATCTATCTCTATATTTTTTCTACTTCCTGAATTTGCTATAACAAAATCTATCGCTTTTTTCCCAACTTCAGGTGACATTGCTTTTCTACATCCATGATACTCACCTTCATCTGCAAAACAATACTTACATCTTAAGTTGCAATCATGAATTATATTTAAGCAAAGAGCCTTTATATAAGATGGACCTTGTCCACTTTTTTTCGCTATATTTTCGTATAAATCTAATGAATATAATATACCTTCGCTAACAAGTTCTTTAAGTTCATTGTAAACTTCTTCAATCTCTTCTATAGAATATTTTTCTTTAAACTCTTCAATTAACTCTTCTTTACTTCTCAATTTATTTTCATCGAGTAAATCATAAACTAGTTCATCTACTACATGTACTGCTCCAGAATTTACATCTATTACATAATAATCATTACCTTGTACAAATTTATGAATTAGTGACATTTTTTTCCTCCTAGCTAAATATAAAGCAGTAACCCTAAGTTACTGCCTTTTCTAAATATTAGTTTTCACAAGCTAAGTTAGCTACTGTGCATGAAGTTTTACATGCTGATTGACAAGAGTTAGCACACTCTTTGCATCCTGGCTTCTTTAAGCTTTCTTTAATATTTGATTTGTTTACTGTTTTGATGTGTTTCATATTGTGATTTCCTCCATCCTAATTATTTATATCTATATAAATTTTATAGATTTACAGCTATCATTCCAGAAAGGGCACCAACAATTAGTGCTAAAGCTAATCTTACAAATTCTTTTATGCCAAAAGCAAACTCTCTACCGCATATTATGCCAACTATAAAAATCGCTAACATGTAAAAAAGAGCAACTAAAATCCCCATTAACCATCCATTATGGCCTGCTTTCATAGTAGCATATATAGTACCATAAAGGATACTTAATGTTGTTAACACCACAAAAAATACCGATGTTACCACAGTATTGACAGAAATAAAACTAGCAATTAGTGAATAAATCACTAAACAAAACATGGTTAAAATAAAGGCTCGTAACACTCCATGCCCTATACAAGAATATTTTATTTTTTTTAACATTTATAATACCCCCCATCTATTTAATACATATGAATAGATGGGAGAAATTATTCATTAATCTTCTTTAGTTAAAGCTACTTCTGATGCTTTTACAACATGACTGATACCTTGTTTTGCTATTTTAATTCTAGCTCTATCAGGACCACTCTCTAAAATAATGTGATCATCTTGTATGTTAACAATTTTTCCCATTATTCCGCCTTTAGTCATTATTTCATCATTCATCTTTAAACTTGTTAACATTTCTTCATATTTTTTTCTTCTTTTCTTCTCTGGCATAAAAACCATGATGTAAAATAATCCCAACATCAATACTATAGGTAATAAACCAATTAATTGTTGCATAATCTCCCTCCTTTCAGTTCCTTATATTATATCTAAATAAAATTTAACATTGGCATATTATGCTTTTCCACCCCATTGAGATAACTTTTCATTTTTAAAATCTTCAAAGTAATCTCCATCAATAGCAGCTCTTATATCTTCCATAAGCTTGTTATAGAAATATAAATTATGTAATACACAAAGTCTCATTGCAAGCATTTCCTTAGCTTTAAATAAGTGTCTTATGTATGCTCTTGTATAAGATTTACATGCTGGACATTGACACCCTTCATCTATTGGATTATCGTCAAGTTCAAACTTTGCATTCATAAGATTTATTTTACCATATTTAGTGAATACGTGTCCATGTCTTCCATTTCTAGCTGGAAGCACACAATCAAAGAAATCTACTCCCCTTGAAACCGCTTCTAAAATATTACTTGGAAGTCCTACTCCCATTAAATAAATCGGCTTATCTTCTGGAAGATGTGGAACAACTGCCTCAATTATTCTATACATTTCCTCATGGGTTTCTCCTACTGCAAGACCTCCGATAGCATAGCCATCTAAATCCATTTTAGAAATAGTTTTAGCATGTTCTATTCTTATATCTTCATAAACTCCACCTTGATTTATTCCAAATAACATTTGTTGCTTATTTATAGTATTTGGAAGGGAATTTAATCTATCCATTTCTTTTTTACATCTTTCAAGCCATCTTGTTGTTCTTGCCACGGATTTTTCAACATACTCTCTTGAAGATGGATTAGGAATGCATTCATCAAAGGCCATTGCTATAGTTGAAGCTAAGTTGCTTTGAATCTGCATACTTTCTTCAGGTCCCATAAATATTTTTTTACCGTCTATATGAGAGTTAAAATAAACTCCCTCTTCTTGTATTTTTCTCATACTTGATAATGAGAAAACTTGAAATCCACCTGAATCTGTTAATATTGGCCTATCCCAATTCATAAACTTATGTAATCCGCCCATTTTTTTTACCACTTCATCACTAGGTCGCAAATGTAGATGATATGTATTTGAAAGTTCAACTTGGCATCCTATTTCTTTTAAATCCATTGATGATACTGCACCTTTAATAGCTGCAAGTGTGCCAACATTCATAAACACAGGAGTTTGAATCACTCCATGAGCTGTGGTAAATTCCCCTCTTCTCACATTTCCACTTTTCTTTAATAATTTATACATAACTAAAAATCTTCCTCCTAATTAGTTAAGGCATCTGAAATAAAATAACTGTTCAAAGATACGACGTCTATTTTTGTATTAGACAAGAAAATAGGTTTCGCTCATAGTTTAAGCTATGAGTGAGTTCTGTTGACGTAGTATGATAGAAGATAGACTAGTATACTGACTAGTTATTTTTTTGAAGATGCCTAGAGTTATTCAGTGTAAAAACATTGCATCTCCAAAACTGAAAAATCTATATTTATTCTCTACTGCTATTTTATAAGCATTCATTACAATATCTCTATTTGAAAAAGCACTAATTAACATTATAAGTGTTGATTCTGGAAGATGAAAGTTTGTTATAAGTGCATCTACAATTTTAAATTTATATCCTGGATATATAAATATATTTGTATATCCAGATGCTTCTTTTACTCTTCCATTTTCGTCACTAACACTTTCTAGTGTTCTATTAGAAGTAGTTCCTACCGCTATTACTCTCTTTTCTGCTTCCTTTGTGGCATTTATAATATCAGCAGTTTCTTTAGAAAGATAATAATACTCTGAATGCATTTCATGCTCTTCTATATTTTCCGCTTTAACCGGTCTAAATGTTCCTAATCCTACATGTAAAGTAATAAATACAACTTTAATTCCCTTGCTTTTTATTTGCTCTAAAAGTTCTTCTGTAAAATGAAGTCCTGCTGTAGGTGCTGCAGCGGAGCCAACCTCTTTTGAATAAACTGTTTGATATCTTTCTCTATCTTCAAGTTTTTCTGTTATATATGGTGGAAGTGGCATTTCACCTAACATATCTAAAACTTCCTCAAAAATTCCCTGATACTCAAAGTGAACTTTTCTATTACCATTTTCTAATACTTCAATTATTTCAGCTTTAAGTTCACCATTACCAAAAATAAATCTTGAACCTAATTTCGCTCTTTTCCCTGGCTTAACTAGTGTTTCCCATATATCTTTTTCTAATCTTCTTAAAAGAAGAAATTCCATTTTAGCTCCTGTTTCTTCTTTTATTCCATGTAATCTGGCTGGTAATACTCTAGTATCATTTAAAACTAAAGTATCTCCTTCTTCAAAATAATCTATAATATCTTTAAATTTTTTATGTTCTATTTCTCCATTAATTTTGTTTACCACCATAAGTTTAGATTCATCTCTTTTTTCAAGTGGTACTTGAGCTATAAGCTCCTGTGGTAAATCAAAATAAAAATCTTTAACCTTCAAATTTTACACCTCTTAAATTTAAAATAAATTTATTCCATAGGTAAATTATTGTACCATTATATGAATAATATAACAAATACTATTTTTTCTCTGGCATTTTTCTTCCTAAATGATTATAGGCTTTAGCTGAAGCTACTCTTCCCCTAGGGGTTCTAATTATAAATCCCTTTTGAATCAAGTAAGGTTCATAGACATCTTCAACAGACCCCAGTTCTTCACCAATATAATAAGCTAAAGTCTCAATTCCTACTGGCCCCCCATTAAAATTATCTATAATTGCTTCTAAAATTTTATTATCTATTTTATCAAAGCCTTCACAATCAATTTCCAAAAGTTCAGATGCTGCTTTTACAGTACTAAAATCTATGACTCCGTTACCCTTTACTAGAGAATAATCTCTTACTCTCTTTAGAAGTCTATTTGCTATTCTTGGAGTGCCTCTTGATCTTTTAGCAATTTCTATAGCTGCATTCTCTTCAATAGAAACATTTAAAATATTAGAAGAACGAACAACTATTTCTTTAAGCTCCTCTTCATTATAGTATTCCATAGGAGAAAGTACTCCAAATCTATCTCTAAGAGGAGAAGTTAAAAGTCCTACTCTTGTAGTTGCACCTATCAATGTAAATTTGGGTAAATCCAATCTAATAGATTTAGCAGAAGCTCCTTTTCCTATAACTATATCTAAAGAGTAATCTTCCATAGCAGGGTATAAAATTTCCTCTACTGCTCTATTTAATCTGTGTATTTCATCTATAAATAACACATCAAAATTAGAAAGGCCAGTAAGTATGGCAGCTAAATCCCCTGCCCTTTCAATAGCTGGTCCTGAAGTTACTTTTAGGTTTCCTCCCATTTCTTTTGCTATAATATTAGCCAAAGTAGTTTTTCCAAGTCCTGGCGGTCCATATAATAATACATGATCTAATGGTTCTTCTCTCATCTTTGCTGCTTTTAGAAATATATCTAATCTTTCTTTAACCTTTGACTGTCCTATATATTCTTTTAATCGCTGAGGTCTTAATGAATATTCAACATCTAAATCTTCTTCTCTTAGCTGAGAAGTAATTACTCTATCTTCCAAAAGAAGTTCACTCCTTTAAACTTTCCATAGATAGTTAAGACATTAAATGTCTTAAACATTTCTTAATCATCTCTTCAACAGTTCCATCTTTACCAACAGCTTTAACTGCTTTTTCAGCTTCTTTTTCTGAGTACCCTAAAGCTATTAACGCCCCAAACACTTCATTTACTATTGAATCCATCTCTATTATGGTTTCATGAGCTACATCATCTTCCATCATATCTTCTAAGTGAATTTTATCCTTAAGCTCCAATATAATTCTTTGTGCTGTTTTCTTTCCCACGCCTGGTGCTTTTGTTAAAGTCTTCTCATCTCCCGTTAAAATGGCGTATTTTAAATTTCTAACAGTGCATATAGATAAAAGAGAGAGAGTTGCTTTTGCACCTACTCCATTAATAGTTAATAACAAATTGAACATTGCTAATTCATCTTTAGTTATAAAGCCATAAAGTCCAATAAAATCTTCCCTTACAATTTGCTGAACATAAAGCAAGACTTCTGAATCAGTAGGTGGCATTTGAGACATTGTATTTCCTGAAGTAAATATTTTATAACCAATATTATTATTATCTACAATCACATAATCCTTATTTATACCAATAAATCTACCTTTTATATATTCATACAAAATAATCACCCTCCTACTTTAATTTACAACTACATATTACTTTACCATCTTACCTTATACAATTCAACAAAAAACCTTATTGAATTCACAATGCTATACAGTTGAAAATTGTTGATGCTTCTCTTTTATAAGATAAGTTTTGAATTTATTTATTTTTGAAGCGGCCCAGCCACTTTTATTAAAAACTCTATTTAAAGAAATTAATTTTAACTACAACTGTGAATTGTGGACTGTACATTATTCTAAATGTTAAATTAAAATACTTAAAATCTAAAAAGTCTTAAGAATCTTTCATTCTTAAGACTTTTTAAATCTTTGTTTATATTTGAAAATTAATTTTAGAAACATGATTTATGAACTACATAATGCTTGTGCATATTCTATTGCTTCATCTTTAGTTTTAAATTGGTATTCTTTTTTACCTTTATATAAAGATTCCACAAGATTTCCTTTATCCTTTATATAATCTAAAGTTATTGCTTTATTTTCTTCACTTCTTACATTTTTAATTAAAGGTTCCTCAATAGTTATATTTCCGTCCTGTTTTTTATTATATATAACTACATTATTCTCTCCTATACCTATAAAGTAATTATCAACTTCATAGTTATACCCTTCAATCTCTTTTATAAAAATAACTTGATCCTTTGTAAACTTCTCTAACTTATATCCATAGCTTTTATAAATTTCCTCTAGCTCTGATTCCTTTAATCCATTAAGTTTGTCTTTATCTCTCTCTACCATTTCATTCATTTGGTTATCTTCTATAAAATCTTTACAGTTACTGTATTTAATAAAAAATTCTATTTTATTCTTTGAATTAAATTTTAATGGCTTAGAGCTTGTAGAGCTTGCCTCCTTAGCTAAAGAATAAACATTTTCTCCCTTTAATATATTAGTATATACAAAATAACTTGATAAAAAGATTATTATACCACCAAGAATATATGTTAATATTTTTTTGTTTTTTAATAACTTTTTGAACATAAAATAAATCCCTCCTTATTGAGGGATTTTATCCATAATTAGCTTATTTATACATGTCAACTACAATAATTTGTAATTTTTTTCAAATTTATTTGCTTAATTCTATGAATTTTTCAATATCTTCTTCAATAACTTTTAATGAACTTCTCCAAAAATCTATTGAATGTACATCTATATTCATTAGCTTAGTAAGATTAGCTATATCCATTTTTCCTGTTAAGCTCAATAATTTATCATATTCTTTTATAAATTCTTCTCCTCTTTTTAGGTAATCTGCATATAATCCCTTAGCAAATAATAATCCAAAGGCATATGGGAAATTATAAAAGCTTAAGCCAGCACTATAATAGTGTCCCTTACATAACCACATATATGGATGTAAATATTCTTTATCTAAACCATCACCATAAGCTTCAAGTTGGGCATTAATCATAAGTTCTTTAAGCTCAGCACTACTTAAAGAGCTTTCTTCTCTCCTATTAAATAAATTAGTTTCAAATATATATCTACTTAATATATCCACAATAACTTGAGTACTATCACTGATTTCTGCTTCTAAAATTGAAAAAGCTTCTTCTTTACTAGCAGTTTTAATAGCAGCCTTTTTAATTATTGTTTCGCAAAATGTTGATGCTGTCTCTGCTATAGGCATAGGATAATCACTGTTTAAGATGCTCTCCTCTTTTAAGCACTCTCCATGATAACCATGTCCTAGTTCATGAGCAAGAGTAACTACATCACTAAAGGTATTTCCATAGTTAAGCATTAATCTACTTTCTCCTAACATATGAAGTCCAGCACAAAATGCTCCTCCAACCTTACCCTCTCTAGGATAAACATCTATCCAGTTATTATCAAAAGCTTTTCTCGCAAAATCTGCTAACTTATCACTAAAAGTTCTAAAGTTATCTTCAACAAATACTTTGCCCTTCTCATATTCAAATTTCATATCTACATTACCCATAGGAGCAAATAACTCATAAAAAGGCAATCCATTTTCATATCCTAAAAGTTCTGCTTTTCTCTTTAAATATTTTCTAAAAATAGGTAGGCTTTCCTTCATTGCTGAAATCATAGCATCTAAAGTCTCTTTATCCATCCTTGAATTAAATAGTGTTTCCTCTAGTGGAGATCCAAATCCTCTTAATTTACAAACAGTTATAACTTCACCTTTTATTCCATTTAATGAAGCCGCCACTGAATCCTCTATTTTCTCATAGCCTTTAATTTCTGCTTCATAGGCTTTTTTCCTTATATCTTTATTTTTATCATAGGCTAAATTTCTAACTACTGATAATGGAAGTTCTTTTATTTCTCCCTCTTCTTCAATGTCAACTTTTAAATTGGAAACTAAAAGCTCCATCATTTTATTCCAAGCTGAAGATCCACTATTACTCATTTTAGCAATAATACCTTCTTCTTTATCACTTAGTGTGTATTTACTTCTTTTAGATATTTCATTTAAATAATACTCATGTTCTTTTAATAATTGAGAATCTTCAATTATATGCTGTAAATTTTCAATAGAACCTATAAATTTATTTATTTTAGCCAGTGGTTCAGCTGTTTCACTATATTTATTTTCAAGTATCTCTAAATTTTTTAGTGCAATTTCATTTTTAGTATCTACACTAATAGTAAGTGAAGCATAGCTAAATAATTTATTAAACAAAGTGGTCATATTTTTATAGAGAGAAATGTACTCTTCTAAAGTTTTTTTCAAATTACCACTACAACTTAATTGATTTCCAAAATCCTTAAAACTGTGGATATAATCCTCTAGTTTAGCCATATCTTCTTTAAATACAATACTTTCAAAGGAATCATATAGTTCCTTTAAACTCCATTTATGCTCCATTTTTTCTCCTCCAATTCAATATAACTTTAGGTTAGAAAATTTATTAAATTAGTCTATTATTCTAGTTTTCTTTAAGTATATATTAGTATCGTAAAAAATAACTAGTATATTGAGTAACCTGTTTAATCTTATACTCTAATTACTACGCATATATATTAAATCCCTTTTATTATATATTAGAAAGTTTATAAAAATATATTTAAATGTAAAAATTTATTTGAAAAGCTTATTAAAACTATAATAAATTTTATGTTAAAATTAGCATAAATGTATTTCTAAAGTAAAATTGGAAAGGATAAAATCATGTATATTAATGATCTTACAAATAATAAAACTGAAAAACTAAAAAAAAGCATTATTGCCTCTACTTTTGTATCTATTGCAGCCCAAATGCATATAAACTTATTATTAACTAACTTTAAGATATCTATAGCCATTATTTTATTCCCTATCTTTTTATATATTTTTGAAGACTTAGATATAATAATAACTACTATTTTTTCTGCATTTGGTGTGTATTTTTTAAGAGTACTTGTACATTTTGTTAATACTGGAGTTTATCAAGATATTCTGCATGCATATTTTCCTGAAATATTTTTTTATCTTTCTTATGGTATACTTTTCAGCTTTTATAAGAAATTTAGCTCTAAATTTAAAATTAAGAAAATTTTTATAAGTTTTGTAATTATTGATTATTTAGCTAACTTAGTTGAAATAACTATAAGATTAGGTCCTGGTATTTTTGATTTTAAAATCCAACAAGGTATTTTTTTTGTAGCTATAATACGCTCTTTTCTAATTTGGGTCCTATTAACGTCTTTAGATTACTATGGAATATTTCTTTTAAAAAATGAACATGAGCAAAGATATAAAAAACTCTTATGGGTTACTTCTAAACTTAGAACAGAGATATTTTGGATGGAGAAAAATATGTATCATATTGAAAACACCATGACCACCTTCTATAAGCTTTTTGAAAAAATAACCGATAATGAAGATAGCGAAACTTGGGCAGATTCAGCTCTTACAATAGCTAAAGATATACATGAAATAAAAAAAGAATATTCTTTAGTGGTAAGAGGTGTTAAAGAGGCATTAGAAGATAAATTAAATGACAATGGTATTTATTTTAAAGATATTATGAAGATATTAAAGGAAAGTATGGAGAAAGAAGTGGAGTTCTTAGATAAAGACATTAAACTCTATTTTTATTTTGAAAGAGATTTTTTTACTAAAAAGCATTATTATCTTATGTCTATATTTAGAAATATAATCATGAACGCTATTGAAGCTATTAAAGATAAAGATAAGAGTAACTCAATATGGTTTAAACATACTGAAAATGAAATGTACCATATATTTAAAATAAAAGATACTGGCTCTGGTATAAAAGATGAACATCTTAGCCTAATATTTTCTCCTGGCTTCTCTACTAAAATAAACTATACTACTGGTGAAATTAATAGAGGTCTTGGCTTAAGTTTAGTAAAAGATATCATAACAAACGCATTGCAAGGAGAAATTGAAGTAAATTCTATAATTGAAGAAGGAACTACTTTTATCATACGAATCCCTAAAAATGTATTGGAGGAAATTTAATTATGAGATTTTTTTTAATTGATGATGATATAAGTATAATTAATATATTAAAACTTATTATTGAAGATAGAAACCTCGGAAAGGTTATTGGTTATGCAACTAATGGTATTGATGGCTTTGAAGATATAAAGGAATTAAAGCCTGATGTAGTAATTGTAGATTTGCTTATGCCCTATAAAGATGGCATTACTATAGTAAAATCTTGTAAAGAATCCAATTTAAAAATTAATTTTATAATGCTATCTCAAGTTACTTCAAAGGATATGATAGCAAAAGCCTATGAAAACGGAATTGAATTTTATATTCAAAAACCTGTAAATGCTATAGAAGTTGAAAATGTAATTAAGAAAGTAATAGAAAATATAAATATGAATAGAACTTTAGGTAAGATTCAAGATTTATTTGTAGCTGAAACATCTGTAAATATCAAAACTCCTAAAAAAGATAATACTTACATAAACAAATTAAAAAATATACTTCAAAAGCTTGGTATCATGGGTGAACTTGGCAGTAAAGATATCATTTTAATTATAGAATATTTACAGAAACATAATGAAACTATCTCAGATTACACTTTAAGAGAGCTTTGTAGTAAGTTTACTGATAATCCTAAATCTATGGAACAACGGATTAGACGTGCTGCTACTGTTGGAATGATAAATATAGCAAACTTAGGCTTAGAGGACTATATGAATGAAACATTTATTGAATATTCTAACGGGCTGTACAATTTTGAACAGATAAAAAAAGAAATGGATTGTATCAGAGGTAAAACCAATATTCACGGAAAAATTAATATAAAAAAATTCATAAACGGTATAATTTTTTATAGTGAAAGATAATACTTATACAATTGAAAATTGACGATGAACAATGAACAATTGTGGATACTTTTCCTTACGGAAAAGTTTTGAATTGATTTCCTTTAAAATATATTAAAGAAATTAGGTTGATTAAACCTAATTTCCACCATAATTGTCAATTGTCCACTGTCAATTTTCAATCGGCTAAAGGCTATGAGCTTATAAACTTAAGTTCCTAGCCTTTTTATTATTTATTTATTAACAAAATTTATATATTAATACTTTTTGAATTGTATTAATATTTAAAAAATTTTACCTTGTTTAAAAATATTTTTTGTAGTATTTTGAGTTTTTTTGTAGCTACCAAATATAATTATATTTAAATCAAATAATAAAGAAGTTTTCTATAAAAATTTCAAATAGTTATAAATATTTTGCTATATTGTATGTTTTATACATTGAATTTATTTGATATTTTTTTAACTTAATTTAGATTAAATTTTCAGATTATTTTAAAAAGAATAAATATTTACTTTTTAGCTAAATTTGTCCATGTCTAATGAATTTAAATTTATAAGATTAAAATAAATTTATAAGGAGGCCATTTATGCTTACAATTATTAAAGGAATAGGGTTATTAATTTTCACTTTAGCTTTATTTTCACTATTTAGCTTAAAAATGCCTAAAGGTCAAAAAGCTATGTCTGGGTTAGCTAATGCAGCGGTAGCAACTTTCTTAGTAGAAGCTATTCATAAATATATTAGTGGTGACTTATTAAATATTAGTTTCTTATCAACAGTTGGTTCCTCTTCAGGAAGTATGGGAGGAGTTGCAGCAGTTATATTAGTTGGCATCAGCATGGGTATTAATCCTATATATGCTGTAGTTGCCGGAGTGGCTGTATCTGGCTACGGAATATTACCAGGATTTATTGCAGGATATATAGTAGGATTGATTGCTCCATATATAGAGAAAAAGTTACCAGAAGGTTTAGATGTTATAGTTGGAGCATTATTAATAGCTCCAATAGCTAGAGGTATTGCTTTAGGTGTAGATCCTATAGTTAATGCAACTTTAATCAATATAGGAGAAATGATTTCTATAGCAGCAGAACAATCTCCTTATTTAATGGGATTCCTACTAGGTGGAATTATGAAAATGATTTGTACCTCTCCATTAAGTTCAATGGCATTAACTGCTATGCTTGATCTTAAAGGTTTAGCAATGGGTATTGCATCTATTGCCTGTGTAGGTGGTTCATTTACAAACGGAATGATTTTCCACAAATTAAAATTAGGAAGTAAAAGCAATGTTGTTGCTGTAATGCTAGAGCCTTTAACTCAAGCACATATCGTAACTGCCAATGCTATACCAATATACGTTTCTAACTTTTTTGGTGGTGGACTTTCAGGATTAGCAGCTGCACATTTTAAAATTATAAATAATGCTCCAGGAACAGCTTCTCCTATTCCTGGGTTATTAGCACCTTTTGGTTTTAACAATCCTCTAAATGTAGTTTTAGCAGTAGGTCTTAGTGTTCTAGGTGGATTACTAGCTGGTGAAATTGGAAGTAGAGTATTTAAAAAGCAAGCTAAAGCTCCTCAAAATATCAATACTATAAATGAGGTTGCATAAACTTTATATAATTAAAAATTTATAAAAATTTTGAAGACTTCTCTTTTGTAGTAGAAGTCTTTAATTTTATATATTAAAAATTATCTTTACCTTGCCAAGAATAGTAATTTCATATATGTAAGTTAAAACTTCCGAACAATGTTCACCCCTACAAAATACCGCCTATTATTAAGAATTAAAAATAAAGAATTAAGGTTAAAGCTCCAGTGTCTTTGAAGTTTTTTAAGAAATTCGCTAAAAGCGAATTTCTTCCTTAATTCTTCATTCTTAAATATTAATTCTTAATTTTTATACTTGATGCCTATAACACTTATGTAGTATTTTCTTACATATCACATTGCTCTATTTCTACCATCCATGCTCCACATTCTTTACATACAATTATACTTACTATAAAATCATTATCTATAACCTTTCTCTTATATAAATCAGTATATTTGCTTTCTTCATAATCCTTTGAAATAGTACTTATAATGTATTTATTATCTTTTGTAAATAAAAAGAAATGATATTCGAGAAAATCATAATGTTTTCTTCCCTCTCCTTTACCAGCCTCACATACATCACAACGTCCATCAAAATATTCTAAATCAAAATTAACTTTATCGCTGTTATTTAAAAGTTCTATAAGGGTTTCATACTCAAAACCTTCAATGTTTTCATCATAAATATATTCAAGATTATCTTCTTTTAGCTCATATTCTCTATTTTCAAAGTTAAATTTATATTTCATTGTAAAATCACCTCATATAATATATTAAGTATATTATATATTTTTGTCTATAATCATTTATTAAATTCTCAATTTATGTATATTTACATAAAATAATTATTCAAATTATAGAAGAATATCTTATAAATTATATATTAAAGGTCATAAACAACTTTATATAAAGAAAAACTATAATAAGATCATAGTAATATAATAGCTAAATATAAACAATAAAAGTTTAAAGAAAGAAATAGTACTATTTTCTATTATTTTATAAGCTAAAATAATTAATTTATAAAACAAATAAAAATACTATAAGAAAAAGCCCTATTAATATTGCTAATGATATTGCAGTAATTTTCCAGCTTCCAACTGTGATAAATTTATTAGGATCATATCAACTCTTTCTACATTGATCTTTATTCTTTGATGCTTTATTAAAAGAATTTAATGGCATGCTATTTCCTCCTTATGATTTATCTAATATATTAAATTTTTAGAAATTAAGCATTAATAATTTAAAATGAAAAATTAAAGCTTCTTATATTTAAACCTCTGCATAAATTTCAAATGCTAATAAGTAAACTTAGTATAATTATTAACCTTCCACTGATTGTTTTCTTGTTCTAAACATATAGATTTTGATATTTCTTTTACTTCATCTTTATTATCACTACTTTTTTTCCAGAATGTAATTTTATAAGTGTAGGTTACATAACCAGCATTTTTTTCTGTTTTCTCTAAAACAATATTATATACACTTAAAGTTTCTTTCTTAGAGATATATTCACTTAATCTATTTATATATTTCATATCATTTATTAATGTAAGTCTTGCATCACTAGTCATACAAGATGCTAGCGAATCTTCAATTAATTTAGTAGCTTCTTTTTTACTCTTGCTGTTATCCCCCAAATTTTTCATTAAATTATATTCTTTTTCTCCTACAGTATAAAATGCATCTATAAATTCTCTAGCTGCCTTATCTATCTTATCTTGCTCATTTTCAAGAGTTACCACATATGTCCTTTTCTCATAGTTATAACCTGAAGATAATTTTGAAGGTATTGATATTATGGCTGTTTTTTCATCATAATAATCCCAGCTTGTAAAAAACACACCTATAAGATTTTTTCCTTTTATAATTTCTTTGCCATCTTTAATATAATCAAAAATTAAAGGAACTATATTTTCTTCAATTATTGTAACATTTTTAATTTTTCCTTCACTAAAAGTTCCTCCATAAATATTTACATTACTAGTACTATCTTTAAGTTGGTAATAAATTATTTTATTTTCATGAGGAGATAAGCTATATATTGGTATCCACATACCCTTTTCATTTCTTCCTCCTGCTATTAATTTATTTATTGAATTCTTAGAAGCATTATAATAAAATACCCCTATGCTTTCATTATAAATTCCTCTAAAAATAATATTACCATCCTTTAGTACATTAAAATTGCATATAAAATCCTCTTTTTTAGGTAGTATAATTACAGATTCAACTTCTTTCATATTGCCAGTTCTTACCTTATAAATCCCATCCTTATCTGATACAGCATTAAAATAAATGCTTTTTCTATCATTACTTTGAGTTTGAAGATTATATGGTCCATCTTTACCTTCCATATTCAACAAATCTAATTCTTTACCAAAAAGCTTTAATTTCACGCTATCTCCATTTCTTTCTAAAACTTCTAGTGCAGCACTATATGTTGGCTGATAGGTTTCTTCATAAAATTCTCCTTTTAATGATTCTTTAGTTATTTCTAACTGAGAGTCTTCTTGAGAAGCTTGTGATAAATTTTCTTCTAAAATTACCGTATTATCTTCCAGCTGTGTACCACATCCACTAAGAAACACCATAATTGTACTTAGTAATATTATGATTTTGTCTTTTATTAGCCTTTTACTAGACTTCATTTTAAATCCCCCCAAAATTTTAACATTTCTTATATAAATCTTAACTTGTATATATTGCCATAGTTTATATACTTATTGTCAAAGTATTGCTAATTTAAAGGGATTTTAAATTTTACTAGTTTAAATTCATTATTTATATCCTCTATGGTAAGAATACCTTTGTGAAATTCTATTATATTTTTACATATACAAAGCCCTAATCCCCTACTTCCAACTTCTTTTTCTTCATTATATGCAAATTTGTTTTTAATATCAATCTCATAGTAATTATCAATAATATTTGCCTTTACTTCTATAGTACTATTAGACTTGCCATATTTTATACTATTATCTAAAAGGTTAATTATAACTTGTTTTAATTTACTTTCATCTCCATAAATATATATATTATCCTGTACATGATCCTCTATATCCATATTATATTTATTTGCTTTAAAGCTCATATGATAACACAAATCCTCTAATAGTTTAGAAAAATTGAATCTTTCAACTTCTATCTTTTTATGATCAAAAGAATCTAACTTTGATATTTCTAGAAGTTCTATAACCATTTTTTCTAATCTGCTGCTTTCATCTTTTATATGATTTATGGCCTTTTTTGAAAATTCCTCATCACTAAATTCTTCTTCACTAAGAATTTCTGCATACCCTGATATTGTGGTAAGAGGAGTTTTTAATTCATGAGTTACATTATCAAAAAATTTTTTTCTATATGCTTGAATTTCCTTTAAAGTTTCTATTTGGCTTTTTATTTTATCCTTCATGTTTATAAAATCTTCAGAAAGTTTTCCTATTTCATCCTGAGACTTTATATAAATCTCTACATCATAATTACCTTTAGCAACTTCTCTAGAAGCCTCACTTAATTTCATAATTGGATTAGTTATTTTTATGGACAAAAGATAGGAAAAAATAAAAATTATTGTAAAGGTTATTACAACAATTATTCTTACTATATTTAAAAGATTATTATTTCCCTCATATAAATAGGTATAATCCTTACTAAATCGTACTATCCCTAAGAAATTTTTATTAATATATAATGGATAAGATAGATTTACAATGGTTTTGTTTTCTATATTATTCACTAAAAAAGAAAGCTTGTCTTGTTTTGCCATATTTAAATCTTCATTACTTCCTAAAATTACATCCTCTTTAAAATTAGGAAAAACAGTAACATCTTCACCACCATAGGAACTATTCAGTATATTACCATCTTTATCATATAATGAAACATTACAATTATTTTTATCACTAAGTTCTACTATTATATCTGTTGTATTATCTTTAAAACCTTTTTCACTTATCTCTATAGAATTTAAAACAAAATACTGTGTTATATAACTTTGAGAGTTTTGATAAAGAGTTCTCATCTCTTTACTTAAAACTACTTTATTATTTTTTTCTATATTCTTACTTATAAAAAAATTTAATATATAAAAAGCTATAGAAAATACAGCTAAAAATCCTATCAAAAACTTATATTTTAACTTCATGGCTTTACCTCATCTTATATCCAACTCCAAATATAGTTTCTATAATAGAAGGATTGTTTTTATCATCCAACTTTTTTCTAAGCCTTTGAACATGGACATCAACAGTACGAATATCTCCATCATAATCCATAGTCCAAACACTATCTAAAAGAGTTTCTCTTGAAAAAACTCTCCCTTTATTTTCACTAAATAGCAGCAATAAATCATATTCTCTTGGCTTTAATTTAATTTCTTCACCATTCTTTTTTACTATTCTACTTTTAGGTATAATCACAATATTTTCTGATACTATGATATCCTTCTCCTGATATTTCTCTATATAATTATTATTAAAATTTTCTATTCTTCTCAATGCTACTTTAACTCTTGCTACTACTTCTCTAATATTAAAAGGTTTTGTTATATAATCATCAGCTCCCATTTCAAGTCCTAGAACCTTGTCCATAATATCGTCTCTTGCAGTAACCATCAAAATAGGAATCTTATATTTTACTGTTATTATCTTGCAAATTTCAAAACCATCAATATCTGGTAGCATAAGATCCAATATTATTAAATCTGGTTTAAAACTTTCTACTAAAGCCATACCTTCCCTTCCATTTAATCCATATACAACTTCCATTCCTTCTTTTCTGAAAGAATAGCACATTATATCAATAATTGATTTTTCATCTTCTATAATTAAAATTTTATTCTTATTAACCATGTCCCCACCCCATAAATATCATTATCATAATTTTACAATAAAGTTATTACCAAAGTGTATACTTGTTGGGTTTAATAATAAACGCCTTCAGTAACTGCTTAATTTATCCAATGCTCATTTACTTAAATACCACATTAGCTTATGTAACACTTTATACATACTAGCTAATATTCTCATTATTAATAATCTTTCTGTTTCTAAAAAAACAAAAAAGATTAGATTACCTAATCCTTTTATACTTTCATTAATAATTACTTTTTCTTCTATAACTATTCTTTTTCCCCTAGCTATTTATCTTTTCTATTCTATACATGCTTTCATCACTACTAATATTACTCTCATTATTATTATTTGCATTGACTACTTGTTGTTTTTCTAAGACTAACTAATGATTTTTCCTTATTTATAATCAATGTTACAAAAATTTCATATGCATCTGAATCAAATCTTAAATATGTAATTTCATTTTTATCATCAATTACTTCCATGACAGTTTCTCTGTTGTCAACAACTTCTCCATCTTTTCCTTTTGTATACATATCTCCTATCCTAGTAAAAAAATTAATATTTTTAGTTGGTATTTTTATCTTTATATATTGTTTTATTTTAAGATTTTCCGGGCTAACATTGCCAAAAAAGCATAGTTCTTTACCATCTAACCACACTTGAAAGTCTCTATTTGCTATTACTTCATTTCCATATTTAAAATGGATAATATGCAACTTAAAAGTTTCTTCAGGAATTTTATAAGTCTCTTTAACTTCCTTTTCTTCAATAACACTTTTCTTCTCTGGTTTAAATATAAAATAAATTAAAGCTACCACCATAACAATAAAAGGTATAGGGTATTTAACTATAAGTCCTATTACCAGTAAGATAAAAAATCCTTTAATATAACATCCCATTTTTAAAATCTCCATCACAATTATTATTGATATTTTTATAAAAATTTATATAGTCTATAACTTGTCCATTAATCTTTAACCATGTTTAATTTTTTTCTAACTTTAATGTAACATCTTTTCTTACCTTATTGAATAAACTATCATAATAATTGGACAACTCTTCTGAATATTTTTTATTTCCTCTAATAATCTAGTATATTCTAGCTCCTTCTCCCATAGTTCTTCCCTAAATTTTTAGATTTAGTTTTCCACTATATTAAATAAAAGTTAGCATTAAAATCAAAAATAATAATCTTTTAATTTCTCTCTTAAATTCTAAATTGCTATATCGAATTTATCATATATTTACAATGATTTCAATAGTTTCATAATTTAACAAATACTATTCTATAGAATATTTTTATTTATATATCAAGCTTAAACTCTTTTGCAATCTCTTTAAATAAAATCAAAAAACCACCTTCAATATAGATTCTTAATAAATAATCTATATTGAAGGTGGTTTAAAAATTTTTTATAAATGAAAAATCAATTAAGCAAAAAGCCTATATAACGTAATCGAACCTATTTTTAATATTTATATTAATTTTTATAATTTCTACAAATTATGAAGTCTATTGATTTATAAAGCTTCCGAAATTACTCTTCAAATCCTTCTGGGAATTCTGCATTATGATATACGTTTTGAACGTCATCGTCATCTTCTAATACATCTAACATTTTTTGTATTTTAGCTGCTGTTTCCATATCTACTTCTGAGTTAGTGTCAGCAACTAATTTGACTTCTGCTTCTAAGAACTCCACTCCATTTCCTTCAAGAGATTCCCTTACTGCTCCAAAATCTTCTGGTGTAGTAGTTACTACATAAACTTCATCTTCAAAAGCAAAATCTTCTGCTCCTACTTCTAGAGCCATCATCATTAATTCGTCTTCATCAAGGTCACCGTTTTTTTCTATAACAATTTCACCTTTCTTTTGGAACATAAAGCTCACACAACCTGTTGAACCCATATTTCCACCATGTTTTGAAAAGGCATGTCTTACATTTCCTGCAGTTCTATTTTTATTATCTGTTAGTGCCTCAACAATAACCGCAACTCCGCTTGCTCCGTATCCTTCATATGTAATTTCTTCGTAACTAACTCCTTCAAGTTCTCCTGCTGCCTTTTTAATTGCTCTAGTTATTGTATCTGATGGCATATTAGCAGCCTTTGCTTTAGCAATTACATCTCTTAGCTTATTGTTTGTTTCTGGATTTGCACCGCCATTTTTAGCAGCTACCATTAACTCTTTACCTATTTTAGTAAATATTTTACCTCTTTTAGCATCTACTTTTCCCTTTTTAGCTTGTATATTATGCCATTTTGAATGTCCTGACATTTAGTTCCACTCTCCTAACTTTATATGTAAGGCATCTAAAATAAAATTACTGGTCAGTATACTAGTTATGAAGATGCCTAAATAATGTTTTTGCATTGTATAAGGCATGTGAAAGAAAATAATAAACCAAAGATGTTAGTATATTTTAGGCATATGAAATAAAATAACTAGTTAAAGATGTGAAATATATTTTGCATCAGACAAGTTGACAGGTTTTCATGATAGTCTAGCTATCATGGAGTTCTGACGACGCAGTATGATACAAAATAGATGAACATACTGGCTAGTTATTTTTTTGAATATGCCTCATATTAGACAAGGCGTCAGGTTCCGCTCATAGTAGCACTATGGGTTGGTTCTGACAACGCAGTATAATGGAAAATAGACTAATATACTGGTCTATTATTTTTTTGAAAATGCCTAACTTTAAAATACTCCTTAAACATTATAACACAGTGATCTATCTTCTTTCAAATACCCTATATCACCTCTTTAAAAAGTCTATTTTCCATTTTAAAATAATATTCCTCTTCTTCTTCAGAAATTATTACTTTTCCATTAGTAGCCTCTACAAAGCTCCCATGTATAGTGTCATAATTTTTACTTTCACAATACATTATAATCTCAACTTTATCTGTATACATAGTATCTTCTATATGCCATTGATTTTTACCACAAATATATTGAATTTTTCCTAATAAGTCATAGTCTAGTTTTACCTTTATCTCAAGTCCCTTGACTTTTTCAACTATTCCCCCAACTTTAATAGCTTCAGATGCACCTTTGGAATAAGCCCTAACAAGACCACCAGCCCCTAAAAGTATACCTCCAAAATATCTAGTAACTACTACTGCTATATCTGTTAAATCATTTTTCTTTATAACTTCTAATATTGGAATGCCTGCTGTACCTTGAGGCTCACCATCATCACTATATCTTTGAATTCCCTTATTTTCTCCTACTATATAAGCTGAACAATTATGAGTAGCTTGTTTATGCATAGCTTTTATCTTTGCTACAAATTCTTTAGCCTCTTCTTCAGTCTTAACTCTTTTAGCATATCCTATAAAGACAGATTTTCTTTCTTCAAATTCTGAACTTGCCTCATCTTTAATGGTAAAATAACTCATATCCCTTATCCCTCCTCATAAAATATAATAAATTTAACCAATACTATCTTCTGTATCTTTAAAACTGTTTAGAAACTCTTCACAGGCTTTTTTTATATAGGGTCTATCATTAACTTTATAGATTTCCTTTATTTTTTCTATGGCTTTCTCACTCTTTATTTTCTGTAAAGATTTTATAGCATAGCTTACTACTTGATTATTTTCATCTTGAAGGGCTCTTAGAAGTGCCATTTCTCCTTTTGAATCTCCTATTTTTCCTAGAGCCGACACGGACAATCTCCTAATATTAACAAATTTATGGACTGTAGATTTTATTAAAAAATCTACTGATTGAGAAGCTCTAAGCTCACCTAGTACCCATATTCCAAATTCTTTTTCTTTTAACGATACCTCTAAATGATTTTTTAATATATAATCTATAAGTTTTGTTTTATTAACCACATCTAGACTATTTAATATATATATTCTTTCTGATTTTCCTACCTTTGATAAAGTCTTAAAAAGCTCTTCTATATTTTGGCTTTTAACTACATACCTATATTTTATTTTACATGCTATTATATGCTTCTGCACTTCAGCTTTTTGCAAATTTCTAATAATACTTATAGTTTCTATGGATTTACCTTCTAAATGTAAGAAATAAGATATCTCTTCATTACTATACTTTTCAGCAAAATTCCAATCAAACTTTACTAGACCATTATTCAATAATTTTTTCACCTCATCTTTAAATACCTTAAACTGAGAAATAAGATATTTTACATATAAAAGAAAATAACTAATCAAATATGAATCTTATATTTTACATCGAGCAATGAAACAGTTTCCCTGACAATCTAACTCTCTTGGAATTGTGATGATGCAATATGATAAAAATAAACTACATACTGATTAGTTATTTTTTAGTATGTCTTACATTTAATTATAATATATAAATTAGGAAAGTTCATGGAAAAAATTATATGATAACTTTTTTTATATTATTTCTCTCCATAAGATTACACTTGTTACATAGAAAAACATGAGTACAACTATTTCCATTATCCTCAATAGGTGCATCTGCACTATAAGGGCCATAATACTCTTGCACTCTTCCTTTATCCTCCATGATTCCTCCGCATCTACTACATATATAATTACAGTTCTTTATTTCATTGCACTGTGGACAAATATATTCCATAATGATCCCTCCTTATGGAATTATCTTTTCCATTTTTCCAATTTATAAATCTTTAGGCATCTAAAATAAAGTAACAATTTAAAGTTATGAACAAGATGCCTTATTATAAAACTAAAACTGCTAACTTTAAAATCAGTTAGCAGTTTTATTCAAGTATAGCTGAATATATATGTGCCATTAAATATTTTCATTCATAACTTGTGAATTCAATAGTTTTAATTATAATATTAAAAGACATCAACTATTTTCATATATTAATTTTTAGAACTAACATATTTATGTATGATTTTTAAAGTAAGCTATATAAAATATTATCTTTCTTCATTATAATTCTATTTTAGAAGGTGTATACTTATTCTTCAATTATATAATCTTTACATTTATTGTATACTTCCTCATCACCTTGAACCATCATAACTGTTCCTTCTTCTACATACTCTTCACTATCAACTTTTCCGTTTCTATGAAGATATGCCACAGTGCTAGAATCTGCATATGGAATTAGTACCTTAAAAGCTTTTAACTTATAAGGAAGTAATTCTGTACTTTCATTTAACAACCTTTCTAAGTTTATTCCCTCTTTTGCAGATACTTCTATTATTTTATAGTTTTTATATTTTTCCCTTAAACCCTGTAATTTTTCTTCTGAAGCTTTGTCTATTTTATTAAGAACTAATATAGTTGGTTTATCACAGGTATCTAATTCTTTTAAAACATCTTCAACAACTTCAATTTGCTTATCAGCGCTGTCGCTAGAACTATCTACTACATGCAGCAGTAAATCTGAGTAAATTACCTCTTCTAAAGTAGATTTAAATGCTTCAACTAACTCATGAGGTAGCTTTCTTATAAATCCTACTGTATCTGTGATGGTGGCTACTCTATTATCAGGAAGTAGTATTCCTCTAGTAGTAGTATCTAAGGTTGCAAATAACATATCCGCTTCAAATACTTTCTCCTTTATATTGGAAGATTTTAATGGATAAATATCGCAAAGAGTATTTCTTAGCGTTGACTTACCTGCGTTAGTATATCCTACAAGAGAAATCTTAGATATGCTATCTTTATTTCTCTTTTCTCTTTGTGTATTCCTAATATGTTTTATTTTTTCAAGTTCCTTATTCAACTCATATATTGTTTCTCTTATATGTCTTTTATCCGTCTCAAGCTTCTTTTCTCCTGGTCCTCTTGTACCTATACCTCCCCCAGTTCTTGAAAGCACTGTACCTAGACCTCCCAATCTTGAAAGCCTATACTTTAACTGTGAAAGTTCAACTTGAATTTTTCCTTCTTTTGTTTTTGCTCTTCTTGCGAAAATCTCTAGTATCAGAGTAGTTCTATCTATAACCTTTACTCCTAATGCACCTTCTAAATTTCTAACTTGCGCTCCTGATAGCTCTTCATCAAAAATAACCACATTAGCTCTTAATGATTGCCTTATTAAAGCTATCTCTTCTACTTTACCTCTGCCTATATAATAAGCAGGATCTATTTTATTTTTACTTCTCTTTTGAAGTATTGAATATACAGGAATAGCTTCACAGGCTTTTGTAAGTTCTCCAAGTTCTTCTAAACTTTCTTCATCTTCTGTCCCAACCAATATTGCCCTCTCTGTATTATCCTCAATAACATCATTTTCTTTGATAAGGCTTTCTATATGCCTAACCTTATCTAAAAACTTAAACTGCATTACATCTTCTGTAGTTTTAAACGCTAATTCTTCTTCAACTAAAATATTATTATTTACATCACAAAATCCTATATGATGTTTTAAGTTACCTTCATTATTAACTCCAATTGCAACCATAGCATCAAGCTTTAACTTAATTAATGCGGATATGTCTAATCCAGATAATTTAGGATTTCCATTAGGATGAGTATGAATTACTCTAACTCCTGATAATTTCCCTTCTTTAACATCTATTATTGGGATGTCTACGGTACTACTATCACCAATTGCAACTCCTATTATATTTCCTTTTCTATCTATAGCAACACTAATTTCTCTTTCTAAATCTAAAGTAACTTCATTTAAAAGATTTACAAGCTCTTCTGTAAATATCATATCTTTAGGTATCTTCATTTCATATATTGTATCTAATCTATTAAGTATGGATTTTTTTACACTTTCAATGTTTCCATTTATCAAAATTATCATCTCCATTTTAAACTCAAATTTGAGCATTTTTAGATATTTGAACTAAAATAATTAATTAAAACTTGATACTAATACTAGAATAAAGGCTCACTAATAATTGCATTAAAGTATTATCTTAATGCAGTATTATAAAATAGAGTATCATAATTACTAGTTATTTTCTAAAAATGTCTTATTTATACTTGCCAACTTTCATTTAATTTTATACCATCAGGCCATTGTTGTAAATACAATACAATATATGTATAATTTTTTAATAGAATTAGTAGTAAAGCCACTTTTAATATTATATCTTAGATTTTTACATATACAAAATATAATCAAGTCTATAATTTATTCTTGCATTTTTTAACATTATATTCTAAGAGTATATCATAGGATTTCTTATTATCTTATGAAGTATTCTAGACTTTTCTTTGCTACCCAAAGTTTTATTGAAATAAATTATTGTATATCCCCTATATTTTGTAATGTAATATTTAAAATTATAATCACATAATTTTACTATGTATTTTTTGTTTTTATATATAAATCCCCTCATAAATTCCCCTCCAACTCTACTTTAAATGCAATATAATTATACCTCGTGAAAGTATTCCTGACAGGAATATTTCGACATAGTCCTTTTGAGGCACAATTTATAAGTTTTATTTTGTCGTAATTTGTGTAAAAATCCAATTGATAAAACAATTCGAGGTATGATAATGTTAAAAAATGCAAGAAAATCAAAAAGAATGTCGCAAAAATATCTTGCTAAAAGGTTAGGAATAACACAATCTTATCTTAGTAAGCTTGAAAATAAAGAAAAATATAATAAAAATGTAACTATAGATTTGGTTGAACGAATAGCTGAAGAGCTAGATTTAGATAGTACAGACGTTTTTTTCTACTTCTGCCGCAGAAGTTAAACTTTACTTTTAATATTTTAAATAAATAATAACTTTCCGTTAGAATCTGCAAACTAATCTTAGCTCAAATGTAGGCATAATATAGGGAGGAAAAAGTTTACTAGAGGCTTCCATTAGAATAGACCTTAACCATTTTGTACAAAAAAGTATTAAAAAGGAGCTAGATAGATTATATAATTAAAAAGATCGAAGGAAAATTTAAAAATTAGAGTGATACGAATGATTTTAAGTACATAATTAAACTTGCGGTAGTAAATATAAGTTCTTAATATCTATAGATGTAAATAGTATTTAATACATTATATAAAAAATACGATAGTCCTTCTCTCAAGTTAAAAACTATCTTTTTACTGAAATATGTCTATATAATCACCATGTACATATCCACCATGATTAGGATAGTAAATGTGTATCCACTCCCCTTCTTTTCTGTATAATCTTACTTTTTCTCCATGTTTCAAGATACCTAATATTTTGCTATTAGTAGATTTACTCTGTCTTACATTTAAACCGTCTTTGGCAGTAACAATGCCTAGCTTTCCATCTAAAGAATACCAATTACTATTGTTAGGCATAGCTTTGCCTGTAATTCCTTCTACAATTGCATTAGCTAATCTTTCTGCACCTACTTTTTTGTATAACTCTACGTCTATACTATCTATAAAGAATAGCTCTATTAACATTGCTTTGGCCTTCGTATTTCTTATTACATATAAATTACTACCATCCTTAATTCCTCTATTATTAAATCCTAAAGCAGATACATTTTTTAAAATCCCCTGTGCTTCTTTAAGAGTTTCCTTATTATAAGTATATATTTCTACACCTTTTCCTCCTCCTGCATTTACATGTAGAGATATAAATAAATCTACATTATTAGAGTTAGCCTTATTTACTCTATAGGATAAACTTTCACCTACGCTATTAGCACTATCTATTGCACATTCTATAACTGTGTGACCTAAAATTCTTAATTTAGAAGTAACTATTTTCCCTACTTCTCTTGTAATATCCTGTTCTTTAAGTCCATTACCTACTGCTCCAGTATCATAACCCCTTAGAGTATGTCCATAATCTATACCTATTCTCATAATTAATCCTCCTTCTTAATTTCTTTTTTATTACCTTCTTTAAGTTGTAATAATGCTTCTCTTATTTTTTCTGGTATAGGCAATCCTAATGATCCACAATTTTCTAAAATAGATAACCCCTCATTTGCTATATAAAAATAACAAATAAGGGTTCTAAATATCCATTTATCAATATTTAATAACCTATCTAAGCTTACTGCAACTATTAATACTACAAATATAACACCTTTTCTAGCAATACCTTTAAGCCCAGCATTACTAGATAATTCTTTATTAAAATATGCCCTCATCCAACCAGTTGCATAATCTAAAGCCATTAGAGTAACTAATATCTGTAATGCTAAGTCCCAAGCTCCAAAGAACCATGTAAATCCTGTTCCTATACTTGCTACTATTGTTTTTATTAAATTTTCTTTTTCCATATTACATCCCTCTTTTGTTATAAAAATAGGCAAGAAAAAAAGGCCCTATGGTCTGTTATCTTGCCTTTAAAATTTAATTTATTCTGTAATATAATCCATTTCTGTAATGCTCTTAAACTCTTCTACTGTTAAAACACCCCATTTTGTAGCTTCTTTTAAATCATCTAAGTTTAAATATTTTTCACTATAAAACAATTTATAAAAATTAAACATTCTCACTGCCTCCTAATTGGGTTAATTTTATGTTTAAAGTGTTTATTTGCTCTGTTAAACTAGCTATTAAAATATCCTTCTTTTTATTTTCTATTGTAAGATTATTTATTGTTTTAATTGTTAATTCTTCTTTTGTTGATTTATCTTCTACATGTTTATGGGTTACTTCTCCATATTGTCCATAGCTCTTTGTAATAACATCTAACCAATAGTTAAGCTCTTCATCTTTACATTCATATTCAAGTTTAACAAGCTCAAAAATAGGCTCTTGTATTATTTTGGTTTTTATTTCTGTAAGTTCGCTATCAATTTCAACTTCTTTATCTCGATAGCCTTTAAGTTCGTTATTGTAATATTTTATTTTATACATAATTACCTCCTTTTATGGTATTTCAACAACCGTAAATGAGTTATTTGTACCAACCCACCACGATATATATTTCCCACCGTTAGCTTGTTCAAAATTGACTGTGACATTATTGTACCTTAAATTTCCCTGCATAGTAGAAATATTTTTACTAACTAAACTCTTGACGAAGTTATACTTAAAACCATCGCCAAAAGCGGTAGAGTTTACAGGACCTATAAATACATTACCGTCACATTCGTCACCAAAAATATTATTCATAACACTTGTACCTATTGTATTTGAGTCACAACTTCTCCCAAATGTATTATTGTAAAAGTTACTACCTATAGTGTTACTCCAACAACTTTCACCAAAAGTATTTTTATAACATTTATTTTCAAACGAATTATACAGTGAGCCTTTTCCTAAATTGTTTTCAGTGCAAACATTACCAAATGAATTACCAACGCATTCTTTGGCTAGCTTGTTATTAGTGCAGTTATTTCCAAATGAATTGTTTTTACAATCGTTCTCAAAAGTATTCCCGATATTTTCAACCCCTAAACTATTGTAAGTGCAACTATATGAAAATATGTTATTTCTACAGGTATTTGAAAGTTTATTGTACGAAGCGTATGTCGAAAAATGATTTCCGTCACAGAAACTACTTAAATCATTATAAGAACAATTATTCAACATAGTATTTTTATCTGCATTAATACCAAAATAATTATTAGTGCATTGAAACCCTATAAAATTTTCATTGCAACCAGTTCCCAAAAAAATTACTTTGGGCTTCAATAAAAATATTATCATAAGCATATTTCTGAAGAGTGTTAGTGTTACTCGTACCCGAAAAGGAGTTTCTGATACAATATTGCCCTAAATAATTTCGAGAACAAACAGATATAAATACATTGTCATGTAATGAACTAGTGCTTTCAATAATGTTTTCAGCGCAACCTGCTCCAAATGTAGGCACTTCCACTAAATCACCCTTCAACAACTCTATGCCGGGAGCTATTTTGGTTTTATCACGTGTTAACAAAGGAGTATTTAAATCTGGATAAATCTCAAAGAAAACAGCTGTATCTGTCGCACTTGTTGGAACATTTGTATTCTTAGCCACCCATAATTTATTGCCTGCTTTATATATATAACCCATCATTGCGGGTTGATTAGCGGAGTGATACACATAATCGCGTTGTGAACCATTTGCTATATAACTTGTAGGGTGTGGTTTATACCTTGCCCATAACATACTTCTCCAATCCTGTGGTGCATCATTACCAGTTACAGGGTCATAACGTCTTAAAATAAATCCGTTTCTTTCTGTTGTCTTATCTTCACACAAATTGTTATCGAAGTCATACCAAATTGTATCACTATGATATTTTGTACTATAAACAACTGGTTCAAATGTATTTACACTACTAGCTGTTAAGATTAATTCTTCTACTTCTATTTCTTTAATAACATTTGTTGTAGGCTGTTGATACTTAGTTCTATAATCTATAAGTACATATTGTGTTCCTGGAATTAATTTATTATTTTCAATTAACTCTTTTAATTCAGCATAAGTTTTTCTTTGTTGTATTATTTGTGACTCGATATTATTAAGTGTTTTATCTAATGTGTTTTCTTCATCCACATACACCGCTTTTGCATGTGTCATGGGTAATATATTGCTTTTATCTACATCTTTTAATACCTTTATTCTTCCTTGCATATTTATCACCTCTTATTCTAAAAATAGGCAAAATAAAAAGGCTATATGCCCTAATATCTTACCTTTAAAATGTATTTAATTATGTCGCAAAAATTATCTATTCTGCAACTACTCCACTGTTTACTATTATATAATCCTCTACTGCTTTTCTATAATCTTTATTTGTAACATCATCTAATAGAAACTCTCTCTTCTTTAATGGGTTTATACCCTTATTAATTATTCTTTCAGCTAAAATCCTTACTACTACATTATTTATCACTATAAAATACCTCCTACAGTTTCATTCTCTTTTAACAACAATTGATTCTCCAATTCCTCTTTTTCTCTTCTAAGTCTTTCTTCTTCTGTTTCTTCTCTTTTAGGAATATATTCTGTAATAATTATTAAGTCTTTTAATTCAGCTATATTTTTATCTTTTGTCGTATCTATATAATAATTTATTGCTTCTTTAAAATTATTATCATTATAGTCATAAGGTAAATCTATAAAATCAATTTCTTTTGGTCTTAGTCCTTCTTGTAAATCTCCTGCCATCTCTTCTAGGCAATAATTTAAAATCTTACCTGTATTTTTATCATATATAATTCTTTTTCCTATTTGCATTTTAATCCTCCATACTATTCAAAAGCAATCCATCTTAGTGCATCTCCTGTAAAACTAAATATCGTTTGAAAAGAGAATCCATTAGTAGAAACATTAAATGTGTTCGAAGTGAAGTCTTTCTGCCATACATTGAAGGTTATATTCATTGTTGTGGTATTTCCATAAATATTTTCTGCCACATAAATACCCCCATAACGATTACTTGACAAGGTATCAAGAAAAGTCACAATTACTGTTGGTCGAAATTGTAGACCTGTAACATTAATGACATTCACACCCATAGTAGCAGTACCAGTAGCCCATTTCTTCCCTGTATTAATACTAGGTATCTTATTAATTAAATTATTTAAAGTATCACTTCCACTACTACTTTGTCCTTTTGCGGTTAAATTACTTGCAAAAGTATTTTTCATGGTTTGTATTTTACTCTTCATGCTATCGAAACTATCTGTATTACTTAATGGGAAGCCGATAACAGTAGATATATTCTTCTTACCATTATCGGCAAATTGAAAAAGGTTTTGTAAGCAAGTTTGAACATCATTGCCTGTAAGTCCACTTATGCTGCTTACCCCTATGCTTTTAGCTCCACTACTTCCAATTGTAGTTGCATTTAACTCAGTTTTCTTCGCAAACTCAGCCATTTGTGACGTAACTTCTTGTAAGCTTTCTTTACTCTCATTTATCTTTGTTTCAACTTTCTCAAATTCATCTTTTATCAAAGGATGCATTTCTCCCTCAATTATAATTGTTTCATCAAGTAAATCTTCAGCATAGACTCCTTTTAAATCTTTAATTTTATTTTCTAATACTTCTACATCCTTTTTAGTTGCCATTATAATAGCTGGATCTACCTTTAATGTTACATTTGCAGAATTACTTACTTCTAATATCATTCTTATTATTAAATCTTTAGTTGATCCATCACTTATAACTGGTTTATAGGTTTCTGGGTATTTTCCTATAGCAATTAAACTGCCTTCATCGTCAAATATCCCTACCTCTCTTATAAAAAATCCTCCTACATTACCAGCAATTATTGTTTCTATAACTATCCAGTTTGGATTCTTACTATCTGTGGTTATCGAACTCACATTTCCTTTCCAAACTTCATTAACTATAGCTTCTTGATTTTCTGTGGGATTATAGTACTTTCCATTTCCATCACCTAGTACTAAGGTTGTTAAATTTAATTTATTTCCAAGAGTATTTGCATTAGCTATTTTCGCTTTTCCTATAGATGTTAATATGCTATAAAATTGTTCTGCCATTATATTGCCTCCTCTCTAGATATACTGTTATTTTCTAAGATTTAAGTTATGCCACAAATATTATCTATTGTGATAAGAATTTATTTACTCCTTCTTTTAAATTAAATAAACTTGGCACTTCTTCCTTTATTATTATTCCTACATTAATCTTTCTTACATAAAATTTAACTAGGTAGCTATCAACTGTAAAAGTTATTTCTTAATTGCTTCCTTGCAATACTGAAATAATAGAAGTTAATTTTAATATAGTAACTTCTAATTCTATTACCTTAATTTTTAATCTTCCATTTTCTTTATTAACTTAACTGTAGTCCTTTTTCTAATTCTTTAATTCTGTCTTATAAAACAGTATCCGCCGCTGGCTCATAAGTTTCTTGACTCCATTGATTACCCAGCTACTTTCTATATCTTACTGTTTCATTATATTCTTGTAATTCTATATATCCATCTGTATTATTTGGTATTCTATCTACCTTTGATTGAATTTCCATACATACATTGTTGTCATTTAATTTTGCATAATAATAAAATTTTTTCATTTTTATAATTCCTCCCTATAAACTTATACTTTTGTAATAATTGGTAAATTAACTCCTATGCTAAAATTAACTGTTCCTAACCTGTCACCTACGGGCTCCACTTCTAAAAGATAAGTATCTTCATCATTTCCTGTTACATTTACATCCATGTATACAGTGCTTGACGTAGCCCTATCTGAAGGTCCTCTATAGACAGTTGTGCCTTTCCTGTCATAAAAGATACCGTTTCTTTTTATTGTCACCCAAACTTGTAGTGATTTAAACTCATTAGTAATGTAGCCTTCTATTTCAAATATAAACCTTACGCTTCCACTAAACCCTAGTTTAATTCTATGTCTGTAGTAAGCTTGGTCATTTATCAGTTCATAATCATTTATGCTTGCTTTTTTCAGTACACTAGAAAACCAGTTCCCAGTTCCTGCAACCAGTCCATAACTTCCAACGACTCCACCAATATTAATACCATTTTTAATATTGGAAGATATTAAATTAGGAAACTGAGCTTTTACATACCCACCACTATAATATCCGTTTGGTAAATTATATTGTCCACCTTGAGTTGTTAAAGTTTGTGAAAGGCTTCCTCTATTAGGCATAGTACCGACTATTCCAGTATCATTATCGTTGCTAAATGTTTTTCCTGCTAGTACATTTGCAACGTCAGCATTTCCTTCTGCACTAGCCTTGATAAAAAAACAATTGTTTGTGGAGCTGTACCAAACTGTTGCCGCTTTTCCTGCTATTAAATTAGGGGATGTAGTGGTATTGGGTTTATATAAAGGTTTGCCATTTATAGTTGTAGAAGTTCCATTGTTATTTAAGAAAACTATAAAGGTTTTAGAATAGCCATCTACTAATGTTGGAGTATTCAGTATTATTGCTGTAGCTGTTCCACCTGCCACTTTATACGCCATATCAGCCATTAAGGACGTAACTTCTTCTAAGCTTTCTTCTATTGTTTTATCATTGTTGGCTTTTATGTCTTCTGCCTTAAGTGTGACATCACCTAGTTTATTATTTACTTTAGTTACTGGTATTTTGATGTTTTTAATTTTATTATCTAGTATTTCAATATCTTTTTTAGTTGCAATTACGCTAGTTGGGTCTATCTTTAAAGTTACACTTGAAGCATTACTTACTTCTAATATCATTCTTATTATTAAATCTTTAGTTGCTCCATCACTTACAATTGGTTTATAGGTTTCTGGGTATTTTCCTATAGCTATTAAGCTGCCCTCATCATCAAGCACACCAACCTCTCTTATAAAGAATCCTCCTACATTACCAGCTATCATTGTCTCTATAACTATCCAATTCGAATTTTCACTATCTGTGGCTATAGCTCCTACGTTTCCTCTCCAAACTTCATTAACTAGTGCTTCTTGGCTTTCTGTAGGATTATAATACTTGCCATTTCCGTCTCCTAATGCTAAAGTTGTTAAGTTCAGTTTGGTACCAAAAACACTGGCATTAGCTATTTTAGCTTTTCCTATAGACGTTAATATACTATAAAATTGTTCTGCCATTATATTGCCTCCCTTCTTGGATGTATTGTTATTTCTTCCACATCTGAATTATTAGATAATGCAATATTAAGTTTTGCTTTAGTTTCTAAAGTTTTAGCGCTATATGGATATAAAGTTATTTCTTCTCCTGCAGTAACACAACTTGCATAATAAATAGGTGATTTAATCTTTTGTACTAATGTTGAATTTAATACCATATTGCATGGAATTATATATCTAAAGTTATCTATTATTTCATTAAACGTATTCCAATCAAAAGTATTTATTTCTACTTTTAAAATATATTCATTGTTTAATAATTCTAATTTATAGTTGTCTTCTCCAAATAAATTTTTCAGCTTATTGTCTAAGAATCTATAGCTAAATGGAACTTTGTCCAATTTTCTATTTTTAATCCTTAACTTTCTAAAGTCTAAGCCTTCATTCAAGTCATCTACCCTTATTTTAAATAAGGTTTCATATTTCTTGATGCCATACTCTGTTGCAGTATCTATAAAATTTTCATTTAAAATTCTTTGTTGTCCTTTTTCTAATAATTCAAACTCTTTATCTTCTGTTTCCATTATTTCTTTAAATTCTTCTATATTTGCAATCTCTGGTGGTAGAAATTCTATTAACTTATTCATTTAATACCACCTCTTTCAATATAGGAACTTCATCTAATCCTAGAGTTAAATTTTCTTCTTTTCCATTTACTTTAGTTGTGTGTATATCTGCCACACCTTCTACATTTAAAATTCTAGCTTCAATTTGGCTTATTCTAACTATTGTATTTTCTTCCTCAGACCATTGTTTTCTAAGACTTAAGAGATAATCTTTAATAGCTTTATCTATATCCTCCTGAACTTGGCCTATGGTAACATCCCGTCTTAACACAATTTTAGTCTCTATAGTTATTTCTATATCTTCAGCTCCCTTAACCGTTACTACATGTCCAACTGGAGCTATACCTAAACCTTTCCCATTGTTAGGAATAGGATCTAAAGTAGTTTGCACTAAATCAATTAATTCTTTAGTAGGAACGTTGTAGCTACTATCTAAAAATACAATTTTTACAGTCCCTCCACCATTCCATATAGGAAATATCTTTACAGCTCCAACTCCCTCTATAGCTCTAGTGTTAATTTTGTAATCTGCTATGTTACCGCCAAATGGTTTTTCATTTAGATGCTCAATGTACCTATTAAAAAGACTTTCGTTGTCTTCTATTTCTTGTCCTGGGATAATAATTTCTCCTAAACTAGCAGTAGATAAGCCCTCTATATAATCTATAGGTATTAATTGTCCTGCTATGAAATTGCCTTCTATACCTATAGACTCGCACCTCATTTTATATGTTCCTGTGGATATCTTCTCTACAGTTATAAAATTAAAATCATCTATAGAAAATCTACTACCTATAGGAATATCTATTAAATTATTATCTTGGTCATAGAAGTATCCTTTTTTAATTGCATAAGTTGCAGCCCCTCTTTTAAGTCCTTCTTCTGCTACCCTTAAATCCAAAAACTCATCTGGCATATTGGGACTGGCAAAAGTATATTCTAAAAATCTATCCATATCAGAATACATTCTTGCAACTTCCATTGCTGCTGGAGCTAAAGCATTGTATATAATAGAACCTTCTCTTTTGTCTAAATCTCCTTGTACTCTTTCTAACATCCTATTTAAAATTGTTTCCTCTGTATATGCTTCAAACAACTATCTCACCACACTTTCAGTAAATTCTCCGTAAATAGAAAAAACTGTGAACTCAACTTGAACACAGTCTTTATCATATTTAAATATAAAATTATCAATATTGTTAATCCTATCATCTTGTAATAGTGCTTCAGTTATTCGTCTTTTAAACTCACTTTCTGCTATATCCTTTTGCTCCCCTATAAGTTCATTAAGCTCACTTCCATAGTTCCAAGAATATATCAAGTATTCATATCTTTCTGTATTTAATATTAAATATATCGCTTGCTTTAACGCTTCAGCTCCATCACAAAAACCTATAGTTCTTCCTTTTTCAAAATCTATTCTGTATGTTTTACTAGGTTCAATTATTTCTTCTAATTCTAGATCATCAGATATAACTGCTCCTTGTGGTAATATACTCAATTGTTACACCACCTTATCTAATATAATGTATTGTTGTCCACCTTGCACTCTTAACAATAAGACTTTATCACCTTGTTTAAGCCCTTCTCTTATAACAACTTTATTTAAAGCATTAGAAGTTGAACCATTAGTATAATTATGATTATGGGACAAATCTATTTCATACTTAGTTAAACTTTCAGGGATAATAAAAAATTCCTTTGGTAGTATAAGTTTTTGGTCTATCTTTATTTTAAAATCCTCTATATTTAGTACCTCACCAAAAATTATATTAACTGGATTACTTGCACCTACTGCATCTATTCCGGCTTTTTTTATAATATTTATCATTCCCAATTATCTACACCACCTTTAAATCAAAATCCATAACTAAATTACCTTTTTCAAACTTATGTGTGGCTTCTTCTATTAAATAGTATTGTTTAATTCCCTTTTCTTTTATATCCACATAGACACCAGCCCCTGCCCTTAACTTTAAATCGTCCTTAATATCAATGCTTAAAATATCTTTTAATTTTAATGTTTTAGACTCTCTATTCTTAAGTTTTAATGTATTATTAACCATTTCTTGTATTTGTGCATTATTCATTTTTTCATCTACTTTTTTATAATATTGAAGTCTTCCCCATTTAGCTATATTCTTACTATCCTGTACAATAAACGCATCTTTTTTCTTATCTTCTTTATCTTCTCTAACTATTTTCACTCTATTATAGGTATCAGATTCTATACTATTTTTCCAATCATAATCACCTAAATTGCTATCATCAGAAATAACAGTTCTTTCCCTCATATTATTTATATTTTTTAAACAAAGAGCTCCAAAATCATCATAAAAGGTATAAGTTTGCTTTGTATTCACTAAAGTCTTTTCTAAAGAACTATATATTATATCTAGAAGCTTTTTATCACTCTCTAAAATAGATGGAATTACATACTTTGTGTCTTCTATAGTCCCTACCTTTAATCCAATATCATTTGCTATTTGGCTTATTATTTGGCTGGCTTTTTTATTAGTAAAAAAATAACTATCATTGAATAGTAGGTATCTTATCTGATCAAAGGCTGTTACTTTTACTTCAATATCTTTACTGCCACCATTCTCAAATACGTAACCATAGAAAACTTTGTTATTATCTACCTTAAAACTTACTACATCACCGTTATTTATAGATATAGATTTGTCCTTTATAAATTTAAATTCTAAACTAGAAGGATTACCTTTTCTTTTAGTTTTCCAAGTGACTTCTGTAATAAGTTCAGATATATCAAATACATTGCCATTTTTATTATCTAAAAGTAATTCAATTTGCACTTAACCACCACCTATGGAATTTTAAAAACTTGACCTGGATATATTAAATTAGGGTTTTTAATATTATTTAATTTTGCTATTTCTGGATATCTAGCACCATCACCAAGATACCTTTTAGCAATGTGCCACAATGTGTCTCCACTGACAACAGTATGTGTTTTTTGCTTTGATTTTTCTACTGGCCTTGGTGGTTTAGCTTTTACAGCTGCAGTTTTATTTTTAATATTTTGTTTAGTTACTATAACTACTTTTTTAGCTGCATAAGGCTTATATCTCTTGAGTTCTATAGAGTAATATATATCTCCAACTTCTCCACCTTTTTCACTTAGTTTAAAACCTTCTATAATAAATAAGTCATTCAGCTCTAAAGGACTCCCACCAGTAAATATAAATCTTATTTTTTGTTTCTTATCTCTCCACTCTCTAATTTTACTAATATAAAAGCTCGGAGAAAATAATTCCTCCGAGCTTACATAGGGTCCTCTATTTAATGGAAAATAACTTTCAAAACTTATCTCACTTAACTTAGGTTTATTTATTGTATTAACTTCTCCTAAGTTAATAACATTAAAAGTTTCATTGTCCCCATCTTCATTTATCTCTATTTTTTCTGGGAGTACTGGAAGAATAAATCCTTCTTCACCGTCATTTATTCCTAGATACATTTTGTACATTAAGCATATACCCCCTCTGCACTATTAACTAGCTCATTTTCCATGTAAGTTTCTATTCTAGAGATTATTGTATTAATATCTGCCTCTTCTTTAATATCTCCAGTTGTAACCTGCACTGTAGGAGTTAGTGTAACAAAATTTTGTACGCTCTCCTGTTCTGCTAAATCTCTAAGCATTTCTACATGCTCATTACTTACATCCATTTTATCGTCGATATTTTTAAGATGATCATTAGCTCCTGTAATACCTTTACCTAAATCTCCTAAATTTCCTGAGCTTCCTAATCCTCCTACACCTTCAAGGTTACCAACTTTATTGTTGTTCAAGTTGTCCATAATATTTGTTGGTGGTTCTGGTGGACCATAAGGAACTTTTTCCATACTACCAAACAAATTTCCTATATCAAATTTATCCTCAATATTTCTTCCAAACTTATCACCTAAATCAAATGCTTCCCCGTATTCAAATCTGTCCAATTTAAGAGCATTAGCATCTTTTCTATCAAACTTAATTTCGGCCTCACCTACTAAATCCTTAACTAGTCCTTTAAGTCCACCTCTCCAACCATTGACTGCCTCAGCAAGATTAGATCCAAAAACAGCATCTATAGCTGATGCTATACCTTCTAAAATTCCTAAAATTGAATCTGCCATTCCTCCAAATAGCCTTACAATTGAACCTATTGGGTCGTTAAATATATTGGCAAAAAATTCAGCAAAGGTTAATATATTATTCCAAAGTACAACTCCCATTTGAATTACAAAATTTATAACCCCTACAAATAAGTTACCTATAAAAGCAAGTACTGTCATAAAAGCTCCTGCAATCATACCTGTTGCACTTAATGATGTACCAGCAAAATGATTAATTGCTCCTACTACCGCGTAAAATACTGCAATTAACATAATTATTGCTATGATAATCCATGTAATAGGACATGCTGCTAAAGCTGCATTTAATCCGTCCTGTGCAATTATCAAAGCAACAATTGCAAATGTTTCTATACCAGATGCAATAGCATGTATCCCTTTAGCTATTGTAGTTTTTATTGTTGCAAGCCAAGCAATTCCCATTGCTATATTATAAGCAATTAATGCTGCCACTATTCCCCATACTAAAGGTCCAATAAACTCCCAATTATTTGAAACTACTTCACCTATCCAGCCAAAAACATCTGCTACTCCTTTGGCTATGGTAGATATGATAAGCAATCCGTTAGATATGACATCGAAGAAAGGTTGAAATCGGCCTTGTTGAAACCCTTCATTAAGAGTACTTAAAATAGGTTTTAAAATCTCCAAAGCACCATAGCCAGCTTCTGCAAAAGAGGTTTGTATATTTGATTTTAAATTGTCTAATTGTGCTATTGCTGAGTTATTAACTTCTTCTAATGCTTGCTCTGTAGCTCCCTTTGCATTTAATATTTCATCAAATTTATTTATAAAATCATCTATACCTGAACTACTCTCAAGAAATTCTTGATCTGCACCCTCAAAGGCAAAATTGTCCATTAAAGCTCCATAGTCACCAGCTAGTGCTTCTTTAATTGCAGATGCGGAGCCTTCCAACCCTTGGGTTGGATCAACAAGAGATAACTTTTCAGCACTCTTATTTAAATTCATAAGTTTATCTGTGTCTTTAGTTACTTTCATAAAATCCATGCTTATTCCTGTAAATTCTTCTAAACTATAAGCACTTTGATTAGCATGATCAGTTAGTCCTTTAAAGAATTGTTTTCCTGCACCTTTGTTACCTAGAGCACTAGAAACAGTATTAATTTGTTGTTCTAATCTTGCAGCGCCACCTATTGTCGAATCAAAAGCTTTTTCAATAGTAAAATTCTCTTCTTTAAAGGATTTAATTTTATCCTGTAATTTTTCTATAAAATTTGGACTTTTATCAGTAGAATCGTTTAACTTCTCCTGTTCATTTGTCGCTCTATTTTGAGAAATCGCTAATTGCTGCAATGCCGCTGAAGCTCTATTGGCACTTCCTCTAGCCGCATTTAAAGTATTAGTAATTCCTATATCTCTGCCAGATGAGCTTGATAAACTATCCATAGCCGAAATAGTTAAATTTAAAGCTTGAGTAATTTGTTGAAGTGGTTTTGTCATTTCATCAAACATTTTTAAGCTAGTTGATACTGTTGCCATAATATCACCTCCCTTTAGAGATAATAAAAGCACCCCTACTAAAGAGTGCTTTTAACTCAAAAAATTTGTTTTTATAGAACTATAATATTATTTAACTCTATTTTTTCTTAGCTTTATTTAAAGATCTTTTTTCACTTTCTACATAAATATCTATACTAGCATATATAAAAGCTTTTTCATTCCTAGGTATATTTTTAAATGTGCTTGGAAGAATTTTAAGTTTATGGAGGGCATAATGTGCATAATTAGCCTCAGCATCCCCCCCATTTATTAGTTTTTTGCTTCTTCAACTAGTTCCTGCATGCTTCTATCGTATCCATTTACTTCACTTACTACACTTGACCATTCTGAGTATTCTCCATCACTCATCTTACTTTTCATAGCTTTAAGCAATTCTTCATCACCCATAACTTGCCATGCTGATTGAAGTTCTGAATTTTTTAAATCTGGATAGGTTGTAGTTTCTATTATAAGTTTAGCTAAATATTTATCATTATCTGTTTCTATTACTTTTTGACCTTTTACAAAACTAACTTTTCTGCATTTTTTTCTTATTTCATCACCTATAGTTGATGCTATAGGTTTGAACCTCATTTTTCTTTTTTTTCCGCCTATAGTTATTTCTCTTTCTATTTCTTCCACTTCTTCAAAGGAATCCATTAAAAAGTCTTCAAATTTATTCATTATATTTCCTCCTAATTATCCTAATGTTGGTTTATTAAATTTATTTAATATATCTACATCTTCGAAAGTAAATGCCATATCTTCTTCTAAAACTTCACTTTCTACATCAAAAGCAGCCATGCTTACCTCATCAAGATTACAGTTTTTTAATACTACTGTTTGTCCTCCTAAGCTACTTGTTGGATCCTCATTGGTTACAGTAATATCAAAGTAAACATCTCTACCTTCTTTTATATAGCTAAGCATTAACTCTCTAAAAAGAGAAGTTGCATAATACACAGTAAGTGTACCTGTACCTTTCCAACCTGTCGCCCTATTTTGAGTAGCCCTATTCCCTAAGGTTTTCCCTTCTGTTTTTTGTTTTTCAACTTTTGATTCTAACTTCTTTGCATAAAATAATTCTTCATTTCTACCATTTACAGTTATATATGCTCGTGCCTCAGCACCACTAATAGTATCACTAAGCTTTAAAGATCCCATCTAACATACCTCCACATTCATGTATAATTTTTCCATACTATCTATTGGTTGTACTTCAACCTTTACTAACACAGAGTCTTTGTCTTTTCCTTTTTCAATTTCAATATCTTCTGGAACAACATTTTCAAGGGCATCTATCTCTTGAAGCTGCTCTAAAAATTTAATTACATCCTTTTTAAAAAGAATTCTACCATCTACGCTATTAGCAATTTTACCAATGTAATTAGTTTCCCATAATAATTTAATTCCATTATTTATTTCATATAAAGTTCTTATCAATCTATTTTTTCTATAGTCTTTATCTTTATCTTCAGTAAATGTTTTAAGAGTATTAATATCTTGTTCTATGACTACTTTTCTATTATTAATAGTAAACACTATTTCCCCATTATTTAAAGCATCTACTATTTCCTTATTTGTATATTTAATATCTACATCAATAGCACCCTCATATTGAAGATATGTGTTAGATTGATTTACATTTGCTCCTGCTGTAGCTCCAGTAACAAATGCAACTGCCTTATCAGATGTTATTTTGGTTCCATCCCCTAAGATAACTCCATTTTTAACACTAATAACATTTTCGCTATCAGCTTCAGCATAATTTTCTAGAACTAATTGTACTTGTCTGCCATCTTCTTTTAGTCTCTTTATAAAATCAGTAGCTACAGCTTTTATATCAGATTCCTTGGTTGGTATTCCTATAGTATGGAACTCATGTGCTTCAATGGCTGATAAATAATCAGTATAATTTTCATTAGTAACAGTTCCATCCTCACCGCCTTTTAATGGTAGTCCTGATGTAGTTTTTAACTCTCCAGTTCCTTTGAACTCAACATAAACATTTGGTTTCAAATCATCTATAGTTTTGACTAATTGTTTATCAACTTTGTTACCTTCAAAAGTAGTTATAACCTCGAATTTACTTGCGTCATCTATATCATTTTGAATTATTACAGTAATGTTATTTCCCTTTATACCACTATACTTAGCATTTATAGTTAATCCTTCTAATGTTGCAGTAGCTTTACTACCCTCATTAAGTCTATATAGCAAAAGTGTCTTAGCTCTCTTAAATACTTCTCTAATTAATAAAGCACTATTATCTGATATATTGATTCCCAATACTTTTGATAAATCATCATCAGCATGTATAGTAATAATTTCTTTTTCAGGTCCCCAAGGCAGAGTTAAAGGTAATGTTGCAATTCCTCTTTCTCCTATTGATGTTATTACATTCTTTTTAGATTTAAAGTTTATATATGCTCCTGGTCTTATTTTATTTTGTGATGTCCATGTTCCTCCAGCCATCTATTTCACCTCTCTCTTTTTAAATTCATCTATAATATTTTTAGCTTCCTCTAATGAGTACTCCTTATCATCAAGTAAAGCCTTTAAAATATCTCTTTCTATTTGTGTAAATTTATTAGAATTAACAATTTGCTCTTTATTAAATTTAATTTGTTCAATTTCTTTTTTAGTCATTTTTCAATTCGACCTCCTTATTTAACACTTTCATTTTAGTCACTTCTTCTACTTCCCTCATTACTTTATAATTAAATTGCAAAAAAAAGTGCAAGACTCCATCTATAATTTCATGTTCCATATTACTAGCTCTATATAAATCTTTATCTATAGGCACATATTCAAGAACTTCATAGAGTTTATTAGCAACCTCTAAGCAATCTAAATTAATCTCCTCTTTATCAGTAAAATAACTCACGTCAAAATATATACTTTTTTTATACCTAATATTAAGTTCTTTACTTTGTCCTGATTTTAAAACTTTAATAAAAAAACAAGGTCCTTCAAAACCCTGCTTTACTTCTTCATCATATATATTTATGTTAGGAAACACTTTATTCAGCTTTTGGTTAACTCCTACTCTTAAATCATTTATAGTTGATATATTATCACCTCCCTTAAGATCTACCATAAAGTATTTGTTTTAATAATTGAACTTGTTTTTGCTCTAGAAACTTAGGCAGCTCTTTTTCTATTTCTTCCATAGAAATAGTTGCCATAAACTTTCCTTCTACCCATGCTTTACCATCTTCAGTTACATATCCATACTCCACACGAGAAGCATATTCTAAATCATTAAATATCTCTACTATATAACTATTGCCATGTTTAGCTACATTTCCTATTTTCCAGTTTTCCTTTAACTCTCCTTTAGTCTTGTTAGGATAAGCATCTACTGGAGTTCTATCCTTAATCTTTTCTTTAGCTCTAAGTGCCATTTCAAGTAAAAATTCCTTTATCCATCTTTCAATTACTCTTTCATCAAGAGCTTTTTGAAATCTCTTAGATAGCTTCTTAAAATGACTACAATCCAAGTTTGCAAGTCTAGCCATTATGATTTCTCCTCTTTACTTAATATCAATTCTTGATGGGTATAATATACTGATATTTTACATATTTGGTAGATATATTTGAGTAAAGCTTAATTTTTCTTTAGTTATATGGTCTTTATTATTTACTTTATATTTTCAAGTAAAAATTCCAATAAAAAATCCTTAGAATCACATTCTAAGGGCATACCTGAAAGCTTTTTAGTTTTATTTGATTTACTTCAGTAATATGTGAACTCTTTAATACTTTTTAGTCATGTCATTTTTATCACCTCCAATATGATATTTATATTAATTACTTCAAGTAACACTTATATAAGTAGATACTTAATATAATTTTCCATACTATCATATTATCATGCTGCTAATATCTTTAAAATATCAAGAAAATATCATTATTGTATCATGTTGAATTCTATACTATTCTCCATCTACAATATATAAACTTTTCTGTCATGTCATTTTCATCACCTCCAATACGACATTTATATGGATTATTCCAAATAGCACTTATATTTTTATAAGTGTTAAAAAGGCACCTACATAAGTAGATGCTCTTAAGACATGTAAAGGAAAATAATAAAATAATATACTGGCATATTATTTTTTGAAGATGCCTTAATATATTTTTCCATACTATCATATTATCATGTTACTAATATCTTTAAAATATCAAGAAAATATCACTATTGTATCATATCAAATTTGATATTATTCTCCATATACAATATATAAACTTTTCAGTCATATCATTTCTACCATCTCTAATATGATATTTCAAATAACACTTATATTTTTATAAGTGCTAAGAAAGCACCTACATAAGTAGGTGCTCTTAAGACATGTAAAGGAAAATAATAAACTAATATACTGGCATATTATTTTTTGAAGATGCCTTAATATATTTTTTCATAATATCATATTATCATGTTGCTAATATCTTTAAAATATCAAGAAAATATCACTATTGTATCACATCGGATTCTATACTATTATCCAGCTACAATATATAAACTTTTCAGTCATATCATTTCTACCACCTCTAATATGATATCTATATGGATTATTTCAATTAACACTTATATTTTTATAAGTGCTAAGAAAGCACCTACATAAGTAGATGCTCTTAAACATAATTTTCTATACTATCATATTATCATGTTATTGATATCTTTAAAATATCAAGAAAATATCACTATTGTATCATATTGAATTTTATACTATTTTCTATCTACAATACATAAGCTTTTTAGTGATGTTATTTTTACCATTTCTAATATAGTAACATTTATATTTTTACACCTACTAAAAAAGCACCTACATAAGTAGGTGCTCTTAAACATAATTTTCTATACTATCATATTATCACGTTGCTAATATCTTTAAAATATCAAGAAAATATCACTATTGTATCATATCAAATTTGATACCCTCTATTCCAAATAGAAATATACTTAATTCATTAGTCATCTCCTTTACCCATCTTTTAGCTGTTATTACACTACAATTCAATTCTTCTGCTACATCTTCATAACTCTTTTCATCTTTATAATATTTTTCTAAAGCTAAATACTTTTCTAAGGAGCATAATTTTTCTTGCTTATTCTTAAGCATTTCTAGAGCCATATCAATATGAGATAGCATTATTAAAGTTTTTGTTTTACTTCTTTTTATACTAAGTATATATAGTTCATCTACGTCATCTAATATATCAAGATAATCACTCTCATCTCTTATTTGATTAATATCATCTATGGCGTTCTTAATATGATTTTTTAAATCATTATAGTGTTTTAATAATAATCTAGTATTATGAAATCTTTTATCTTTTCTTTCAACCATTTTTTCTTTATCATATTCTCTTATAGCTTCTTTTACAGCTTTATTTATTATTTCGTCTATATTAACTTCACTATTCAATAATATCACCTTCTTAATTTTTTAATGCTCATGCTTATTCATTTATAATTAATTTTGTAGTATTAATGATTTAAATAATTTATAGGTTGTACATTTTTATGTGCAATAATAATGATAGGCTTATTTTTAGAATTTGTATTTAAGAAATAACAGCCTCTTCAATGCGCCTTAATATTTCTGGAATTATTGCAGTTATGCTATATTTCACATTATTTCTTTTTATTGTGTATAACTTAAATGAACTTATATATAATAGACATACTTTACAAGTTGTAATTTTTGTTTCTATTCTTTTTGATTTTATATTAATCCTTAAGCACCTTCTTTTTTGATCTTTTTTTAAGTATGCTACCTTACTAGCTCCATATTATTTTATATAACTTTGAAAATTAATTAATACTATTGTTTTCATTAGTGATTTCCTCCAATAATCCGTATATTATTTTTATAGAATCATCTATATAATTATCTCCAGGATTGGGGGCTTCTATCGATCTTAAATTACTTAATACCTCTTCAAGAGCTTTTCTGTATCTCTCTATCATATATCCACCTTCACTTTCTTTATTTTGACGTCTTGATATCTTCTTGATATATTGATTTAATATATTCTAATAATGGATTATGCCATCAGATTATTTTCCTATATTAGGTGTTTTTCTATTAATTGAGTATCAATCTAAACTTATAAACTAATAAATTTAGAACTTTCTTCTGAAAAATATTGCTTAAAATTTCTTTTAGCCGTTTATTTTCTCTTTTAAGCACTTCATTTTCTCTCTCTAAACATTTTTCTAAGAATGAAAATTTTTCTAAATCTCCACCTTAAAGTTTTACAATATACTTAGGATGAAACATTATAACTTGTACACTTTTACAGGGACTTATAATACACTCTTTGAAATATCTGCTTATAAAATTTTCATCTAGCTCCATCTTTCATATATAGTTTTAACTAAAATAAATTTTTCTATCTTTACATCTCATTCTTATCACTATTAGTTGTAATATAGAATAAAAAAATATCTTTCATGCTACAATTAAATTCATTTGACATTTTAAAAGCTCATGAATAACTTAATTTTTATATTCTCCTTATAATTGATACATCATGCTGTTACTTATATTTAAATTTCTAGCTGCTTCTTTAGCTGTATTAAATCCAGCTTCTTTTTTAATATTGTAATATTGTTCACAATATGTTTATTACTCTTTTTCCGTCTTCTAAATTCTATATCTACATTTTACAACCATTAGTGATATAGAACAAGTTCTATTATAACTATTAGTGATAATTAAGTTCCTATTTTCTTTAATTTGCTATTGATAGCTTTGAATATCACCATTAGTTGTATTGATATTTTTATCACTGTCGGTTACAATACTAATAATGATAAAAATTCGTCGAGGTGATTAATGTGATTGGAGAAAGAATTAAAGAATTAAGAAAAGAAAATGGAATTACACAAGAAGAATTAGCTAAAAATATAGATGTTAGCACCTCCATGGTAGGAATGTATGAAACAAATGCCCGTAAACCAAGTTATGAAGTACTGATTAAAATAGCTAAATATTTTGGAGTTTCTACTGATTATTTATTAAATACAGAAGAAAAATTAGATGCAGCCATGAATTCTTTAAATAAGATCAACCATATGACCAAAGAGACTCTTGCTCCTAAACATAAAGGTACAAATAAAAATGATGTTGATAAAGAATTATGTGATATTGATCAATTTAGTACTGCGGAAGAAGCTATGCAATTCATATTAAAGCAACCATCTGTTATGGGTTTTGGTGGATTTGACATAAATGCAATGAGTGAAGATGAAATATTAGATTTTGCAAATGAATTGTTAAATCAACTAAAGATATTAAGCTATAAATATAAGAAATAATTGGATTATTTGAGTAGAATATCAAAAATGGAAATTCAAAATTGTGTTACAGGTTAATTAAAGAAGAATTAAAAACCTCTATCATAAGTAACTATATAACAAAAATTAGTATAGTTTTCAATATATTATGAGCAAATTTGAAATAAGCTTTTAGTCAAAGTAGTAAAGCAATTGAAACAAGTACATAAAAAAGTGAGAAATATAACTATGGATTTTTAGCTTAAAAAAATAAAGATTCAAATATACCAATTTTACCTCTTGTTTAAGAATGACTTAAAAAAGGAATGCATCTAATTATATATTATAGATGCATTCCTTTTTACTATAAGTTGGTCTACTTAACATTTCTTTAAACTCCATGATACACATATGACTGAAACTAAAAAAAGCTGGTTCTAACGACAATGATAAATATAGAAACATTTATTACATTAAATTAATAAAATTTAATGTATTATTTTTTAGACTTTTTATTACATTACTAATTTTATTTCTAGCCTCATCACCTGTTAAGTTATTGCTTTGTATATATCTAATTACATTTGTTTTTTCGATATCACTCAAATTCTCAAAGTAAGTTCTTGCTTCTGGTTCTTTAAAAAGTGCCGCCCCAAAACCTTCTGGAATGTCAGGGATATTTTGATTAGGGTTGTGCCCCAATCCTATAAAGTTCTTATCACTCATTGTTATTATTCCTTTCGTAATATTATTTGGAGTACCTTGCACGTTGCCCACTAATTAATTTCGTATATTTCTCAGTGATAACTGAGAAATTTAAAATTGATTAACTTTAGCGGCGAACAGCGTTCGCCATATATTATTGAATGAATATTAAACTATAAGGCATATTAAAAAGAACTGGCGAACACTGTTCGCACCTACAATAAAACACTAGCAATTATATTGATAGTTAAAAAATCCATTTAAGAAATTATCTTGTTCAAAAATAATTTTCACCTTAATTGCGCATTTTGCATTGTGAGTTAAAATACCTCAAAGATATACATTAAGTTTTAAGGTGGTATATCTATAGATATACCAAGTCAAAACTTAAATTATTCAGCGTAATAGTTGCTAGTATTTACCAAGGATTTTATACCTTCAAGATTTTTATTGAAAACTTCATAAAAATTAGCTGTTTCATTGTACAAAACATCTTTAGAACCTTTAGATAGATAAGTATGTATACAAGATTTATATCTATTCCACACATTTTCTTGAGGATTTAGTTCAGGAGAATATGGTGGAAGATAGATTAACTCTAAATATTTTTTATTACTTATCTGAAATGCTTCAACTGTTTTAGATTTATGAATTCTAGCATTGTCTAATATCATATATATCTTTTTATTTTCATTTAAATCTAATAAATGTTGTAAAAATGCTATGAAATTGTCTGAAGTTATTGAAGTATTATAAGGATATGCATCTACAATTGAATCATACTTTTTAGAAAGTTCTGTAGCACCTATAAGTTTTAAGCCATCTTTTAACCCGTTTTTTTCGATTAGAGGGGGATGACCTATAGGGCTCCAACTTTTTCTATTATTAGCCTCTATTTTGATAGCAGTTTCATCTGCTGCATATAAGAGTTTATTAGAAGAGCTTTCTACAATACGGAGTATCTACGCATTTTTTTTAAAAGCTATTTGCTTTTGAGGATCTGCTAAAGTAGGATGGTATTCTCCACGTTTATATGAAAAACCAAGTTCTATCATTATTTGTCTTGTTCTTTCATAGGAGTATAGCCTACCAAATTTTTTATCAACATATTCTCTTACGCGGTCAATACTCCATACTGATGAAATGAAACCGAATTCTCTAGGGTCTTTAGTTGTTAAAATCATTCTAATTTCATCTAACATTTCATTAGTAAATGAGCTTTCAGAACCACCACGACCATCTTCAATAGAATCAAGTCCATTCTTGTTCCAAGATTTTATATAGGTTAAAAGTGTAACTCTTGAAACATTTAAGATTCTTTCTATATCGTCTAGATGAATACCTTGATAGCTCATAATTACAGCTCGAAGAGCTCTACGAGAATATTTACTAGTATGTTCTTGCTCTAATTTAATTAAATTTTCTAAAGTATGATTGTGTAATGTAGCTACTTGAGTTTGTTTCCTTCCCATAATAACCTCTCCTTGGCATTTGATTATAGTTATTATTAGGACAATTTATATTTTTGATACATTAAATTTGGAACTGGTATATCTATATATATATATAATAGAAAAATAGCTTCTGCAAGAAATTGGGGTTGAAAAGCCTAATGTACTAAGATCCAAAAGTAAATCATTTTGATTCTATTAAAGATTGTACGTACTCTAGCATTTCATTTCTAGATTGTATCCTATGAGTATTGTCAATGATCTGCTGCTGAGCTTCTTGTGATAAAGAAAAAAAATAGTCCATTGCGTTATATTGTTGAAGCGCTATTCCTAAGCCTAGTGGTATTTCAGCACCACTTGTGTATTTTTCCATCTCTTCACCTCTGATTCTTATCCTAGGAAATTTTCCAGATATTTAAATACTTTATATGAAATCTATTGAGTTATTATTTAGATTTTTTATTGCATTGTTAATCTTATTTTTTGCGTCAATACCTGTTAAATTGTTATTTTGTATATATTGTATTACATTTGTTTTTTGTTCATCGCTCAAATTTTGAAATGAAGCTCTTGCGTCAGGCTCTTGTAAAAGGGCCATTGCAAAACCCTCTGGGATATCTGGAACGTTTGGATTAGGGTTATGGCCCATTCCTATAAAATTTTTATCACTCATTTACTATCACTCCCTCTTATAAAATTAGTTTAAACTTAGCCATAAAATGCTGGTAAAAGTTATTGCCTTAACTCTTACCTATAATATTAAATTTAGTATTTTTATAGAAAATCTTGTACTAAGAATTTTCTATTTTTTTCTTAGCCATTCCATAGCTGCCTTCCAATCATTCTCTTGTAAATCTTCAAATTTATTGACTTTTCTAAACTTGCAAATATATTCTTCTGATATTTTTTTCTCTTTTGACAAACTTCTTATTTCTTCTGCTTGCTCTTTTGTAATTTTTTCAGGTTCTTTAGCTTCTGATATAGTATGTGCTGTAGTATTACCATCGTCCTCGTCTTCACTTGCTATGCCAAGCATAGCTGATAGTTGATATCTTCTAGCATATGTGATTGAGCTTCCAGAGCCTTGTGCTGTAGGTTTATCGCTTTTTAATTTTAGAGGTTCACTTTCTATCCACTCACCGCTCTCGTGCAATAACATGGTTGTTATTGCCACAAGAGCGCCATCTTCACTATTAGGCATTTGTATATAAGATAAACCATGTTTGCTTAAAGGTTCTTTAACTGTATTTATAACTTCATCCAGTGGAGCATATTTACTATTAAAAAATGGATTATTTGCTACATTTTTAGGATTTTTAACCTCTGCTTGAAAATCCTTTAAAGCTGAGGCTAACTCTTTTATACTTTCTGATTTCTTCATTTGCCTTACCTCACTATTCTACTTTTACTTTTATGCTTTCCTCTTCTAAAATACTTATGCCTAGAATAACCTTCCTTGTTTCTATATCTATACCATTTTTGAAATTTTTTTAATATAGCCGTATCTAGTTCTTCCTTAATCCTAATAAACCCTATATATCTGTTATCTTCACATCATTGTTTTATTTAATCTTCCTTGTAGCTCCATTTCTTAGCCTTTCTGCTTGTTACTTTGTCGGATCTTTGTATTATCATTGTCGTTTAAACCAGATAATATGGAATATAAACAAAATTATGGCTATTATTTAATGTACTAATAATAGCTAATTATGATCTAAGATTAAGGCAAGTTTTAGGTCTAACTTATAACAATATAGATTTAGATAATCATTTAATTAAAGTAATACAGCAATGGAAGTAAAAATAAAGAAGGAGAAAAACCTAAATATGGATTTGAAACTTTAAAAAGCAAAAATTCATGTAGGATAGTAACTATGTTAAAAGTTCTATATGAATATTTAAAAGAATTGAAAGATAGTAAAAAAATTGTTAATATAAATAATAGGCTTTTTAATTTTAAAAATACAGATTCATGTAATATCTACTTAAATCAATTATTCGAATTAAGGGGGCATGATATAACAGTCTATAAATTGAGACACACATATGCTACTATGTTGATAAGTAGAGTTGTTGATTTTAAGACTAACGCTTAGACTACTTAGACATAACGTAGAGCAAACAATGAGGACATATCCTCACATAAATGATGATATGTAAGACAGACAAGAAACATAATAGAAAATATTTTTTTAAAATTTTTGATGAATCTTTTGACGAATTAAAGTCAAATATTGATTTATACAGGGTTAATGGGCTTTTTTATAACAATAGTCCATTATTGTAAATATTATTTAAGGGACGTGATTTCTATGGAAAATAAAAAAGTAAATGTATTAATTTCAAAGGAACAAATCGATGAAGCTTTAGAAAGACTAGGTTCTGAAATATCTAAAGATTATGAAGGTAAAAAACTCTATGTTCTTTCACTTCTCAGAGGAAGTTTTATATTTGCTGCTGACTTAGTTAGAAAAATTCAAGTTCCAACAAAAATAGGCTTTATGACTACATCAAGCTATGGACATGATGAACAATCTTCTGGAACTGTTAAGGTAGTAAATGATGTGCCTGATAATATAGAAGGATATGATGTGCTAATAGTTGATGATATAGTTGACAGTGGTATTACTATGGAATTTGTTATGAATCACATGAAAGAACTAGGTGCTAGTACTGTAAAATGTTGTACCCTTTTAGATAAACCATCTAGAAGAAAAATAGATATTGCACCAAATTATTGTGGATTTAAAATTGAAGATATATTTGTAGTTGGATATGGACTTAATTATGGAGACTATTATAGAAATATTCCATACGTATTCAATTGGGAAGAAAACTAATAGTATCTTTATACTGATAACAACACTAAATTGTTATCAGTTTTTTGTATTTAAACACCTTAAAAATACCTAGTCATCATACTAGTTATTTTACATATATCTAATAAAAAACACCTTAAATTTAGGTGCTTTTCAGATTTATATCATAAGCTAATTTTAAATCACATCAGTGTTAAAACTTAATCCATTAGAATTTGTATAATTTCTTAATAGTCCTCTATAAACAACATTCAATTTATCTAAGCCTTGTATATCTGCCGGCTTAATCATTGTAAATTCGCCTTCAAAATTAAATATACCGCTTCTTTCTAAAACTTCTGATACAAATTGTGAACAAAAATAATAATATTTTCTTTCTAAAGACATTTTAAAAGCTACCGCTAAAACACCTAAAAAATTGTATCTATATTTATCTTGCTCTTTTTCAAAATCTTTAATAATCTCTTTTACCTTCTCATACTGTTCCAATGTAACATCCATTGAGTAAACTATACATTCAGTGTTACAAAACCTTTTATAAACACCATCATCAATTTTCTCTTTAATAAATCCTCCTATAAAAGGATTTTTAGGTCTTTTTCTTCCAAAGCTATACATTTCACTTAACCCTGAATCTAACGCTATGGATGTATGGGAATAATCATTTCTAGTATATATTCTTATAGCTCTAGAAAGAGTTGTCCCTGTGAAAGTAAGCATAATATATATTTTTTCCATGTCCTCCCCCCTAAGTACATAACCAAGAACAAAACTTAGTTGTTAGTTATATATAGATAATATATCAAATTTTAATACTTTGCACAAATAGTTTAAAATATAAAAACTATTATCTCATAAGCTTTAGACAATAATTCTTTTACTAAACCCACGAAAAATTTAATAAATTTTATAAATTGTTTCACTTTCATAAAAGCCTATAGGAAGTTAAAAATATCTATAATAACAAACTCCATCATAAAATGCACCCATTTGGATGCATTGATTATATAAAACAATATATACTAATCTTAAAATTAATGTGTATATCAAAATAAATGCTATTTTTTAGTACCTATTTAATGAAAATTTACAGTTAATAATAAACAATTATACATACTTCTTTCTTATACAGTTCATAATTCGCAATTGTGGAAAACTAGCAGTTCAATTTACTAGCAAAGAAATTAGGTCGTTCAAAACTAATTTCAACTATAATTATGAATTTTGTGTTGTAAATTGTAAATTTAAATAACCTGGGAAATAATTATATTAGTCTATACATTAAGCTTTATGATATAAACTATTTTTCCTTTAAATTATTTTAACTCAAATTCACTAGAACTTACTTTTCCACTATTTAAATCTAGCTGTACAGAAGTTTCTGGTATTTTCCCTACAATCACTGTTTCTGTTATTGGTAGTTGACTAATTACTTCTACCTCATTATATCCTATTGGCAAAACCACCTTTATTTTAGCTTTTACTTCTACGTATATTTTATGTCTTGTTTGATTAATACCAGCGCTTTCAAAATCTGAAATGTATCTAGTTTCCACATGTCCAATAGGTTGCATTGTTGCAGTAATATTTGGCCCTAAATTAGATAATAAATTGTTCTTGGTTATATATCCTATAGGAAACTCTATGCCTACTTGTCCGATCTCCTTTAGATCCCTTTGTACTCTTAAAGCTACATCTGTAGCAATTTTATTCATTTTAAGGGTATCTGCCTTTAATAAAATTATATTCCCTTCTAAATCTTTTTCAAAATTAATAATTTCATCATATTTAAACTGATTTATATATTCCTCAATAATTGATTTATTAATTATATCTGTAGCTTTCGCTCTCATCTCTCCATCACATATCACCATAATGTTAGGAACTATCACCTCATCAAAATAATAAAGAAAAGCTATTAATACAGTACATATAAAAACTATAATTGACATTATTTTAATTTTTACTTTTATTTTCATATTTTCATATCTCCTAAAATATTTTTCTAAAATATAGTTTATATTGTAATAAATTAGTAATAATTAATTATATGTACTATTATTGATTTGAAGAATATTTATTATAGATTTTATTAATTCTTTATATTATGGTATAATACAAAAAAACATAATTAAAGTGAGGCATTTTCAAAAATAACTAATTAGTATGTTAAGCTATTTTACACCATACTTCGTTTACTGATTTTACTGATACCAATGGTATCAGTAAAATCAGCGTCTTTGTTTGATACAAAATATCCTAAGCATATTTAAATAGTTATTTTATTTAAGATGTCTAATAGAATCTTAAGGAGGAAACCTTATGAGTGAAAAGAAAAAGGGTGACGGTAAAAAAAAGCGTTCTCGTAAAAAAACCCGTTCTAAAATATTTAAGGGTATATATATAACACTTATTATTGTATTATTGGGATCTATTGCAATAGGTGCTGGAGTGGGCTATGGAATGATAAAAACTGCTCCTGAAATAGATGTTCAAAAATTTCTAGAAATAGAAGAAACTTCTACAATATATGATAATAAGGGTATATTAATTGATGAATTTAATACCCCCGAAAAAAGAATTCCTGTATCTATAGATAAAGTACCTAAAATTTTAAAAGATGCCTTTATAAGCATTGAAGATGAGCGATTTTATTCTCATAAAGGTATAGATCTTAGAAGACTTGGTGGTGCTTTTGTTGCAGACGTAAAAATTGCCTTAGGTCTATCGGACGGAAGTCTACAAGGTGCATCAACAATAACTCAGCAATTAGTTAAATATAGGTATTTTTTAGAGGACTCTTTAAATAATAGAACCTCAATTAAAAGAAAAGTTCAAGAAATGTACTTAGCTCACAAGTTAGAGAAACAATATTTAACTAAAGAACAGATATTAGAATCCTATATGAATACTATATTCTTAGGTGGTAGTGCCCACGGAATTGAAGCTGCTTCTAAGATGTACTTTAGTAAATCCGTTGATAAATTAACAATTAAGCAAGCAGCCTTTATAGCTGGTGCTGCACAAAACCCCTCAGTTTCTTTTGCAAATGCATTTAGGAACTATAAAGAAAATACGCCTTTCGACTCACCTAGAACAAAAACAGTTCTAGAAAAAATGCTTGAAACAGGTGCTATAAATCAAGGAGAATATGATCAAGCAATGGCTGAGAATTTATTATTTAAGTTCTCATTAAAATCTAACAACAAAATGAACTACGAATATTTCTCAAGACCTGTTATTGAGGAAGTTGCTAAAGATTTAATGTCCGTTTATGGATATAATAAAGAAAAAGCTTATGACGAATTAATGTATGGTGGTTATAGAGTTTACACTACAATGGATAAAGCTTTACAAGATGAGATCCAAAAAGTTATTGATGATGAAAATGGTGAATTAATTTCTCCATATGCGAATCCTAACCTTCAGGCTTCTGCTGTAATTATGGATTATAAAAGTGGTGAAGTTAAATGCATAATTGGTGGACGTGGTGATCAGCCTGCAAATTCTTATAATAGAGCTGCATCTGAAAATTTCTTAAGAGCACCAGGTTCTAGTTTGAAACCTCTTACAATATATGCACCAGCAATTGATTCTCAAAAGTTAACTGCTGGATCAGCCTTTGAAGATGCACCAGTTCCAACAGAAATGGGCTCAAAGTATGGTAACCCACCATATGATCCTAAAAATAGCCCTGATATGTATAGAGGATATGTTACTATGAGAGATTCAATTAGAGTTTCTGCTAATACAATAGCCGTTAGAATTGGTGATGCTATTGGTTTAGATTTAGCATCAGAATATGGTACTAAATTTGGTATTCATCTTGATGATGATGATAAAAGTAGCATGGCTGCACTAGCGTTAGGCCAATTGGATGGTGGTGCTTTAAATGGAACTAATCCATTAGCATTATCAAGCGCTTATGGTGCTTTTGGAAATAATGGAATAGTTACAAAGCCAAAATTATACACAAAGGTTGTTGATAGAAATGGTAAAACTATTTTAGAAAGTAAACTTGAAAGTAATAAAGTTATATCTCCTGAAACAGCATATATAATGTTTGATATGCTTAAAGAACCTATAATAGGTACTGGTCCTAGTGCTAATTTTGGTAATATGCCTGCAAGGGGTAAGACAGGTACATCTTCTGATTCTAAAGACCTTTGGTTTACAGGATTAACACCTTATTATTCCTGTGCAGTTTGGATGGGTAATGATGATTATACCGAGATTGAAGGTATGAATAGTGATAATCCTTCTGCTCTTTGGGGAAAAATAATGGCAATTGCTCATAGAGATTTACCATATAAAGAAATTGATAGACCTGCTGGTGTAATTAATGTAGATGTATCTAGAGATTCTGGTACACTTCCAACAGATTTATCTTATAGAGATTCTAGAGGTGATAGAGTTTACTCAGAATTATTTATTTCTGGTACTCAGCCAACAACTTTAGACGATGTCCATGTTGAAGCTGATGTTGTTAAAGGTGCAGATGGAAGATATTATTTACCATCTGAAAATACTCCAAAAGATAGAATTGAAAGACGTGTCTTTATAACAAGAGACTATTCTCCATCAGTTTATCTTCAAGACTCTCAATGGGTATTACCAACAGAAAAAGATCCAGCTAAATATGATATTATAGATAAAGGTAAAGACAAAGATAAGAATAAGGATAAAGACAAAGACAAAGATAAGAATAAGGATAAAGATAAAGACAAGGATAAAGACAAAGATAAAGATAAAGACAAGGATAAAGATGAAGAAATTAATGAAAATGATAATAATGATGTCCAAAGATCTAACCTACAGACTATGAATTTTCATCAATCTTCAAATATAAATAGTGTATTTAAAAATATATCTTTTATTAAATTTATAGATACTATATCTAGTTATGTAAAATTCTAATAAATAGAAAAGTTGGCAGATTAATTTGCCAACTTTTTTATTTTGTTTTAGGATTAAATAATAATGCCATTATATACCCAAAAACAATTGCACCGGTTACTCCTCCAGCTGTTGCTTTTATTCCTCCTGTAAAAATACCTACAAATCCTTCCTTCTGGACTTCTTCAATAACTCCTTTAGCTAGTGAATATCCAAAGCCTGGTAGGGGTACAGTAGCACCAGCTTTTCCTATTTTAACTATTTTCTCATATATATTAAATGCTTGTAGTATCACACCACCTGTAACAAATATAACTAATATCCTACCAGGAGTTAACTTAGTTGTATCCATTAATATTTGGCCTATTACACATATAATTCCTCCTACTATAAATGCAGCTATGTAATCACTCATATTTACTCCCCTCCAATCTCTACAGACACTGCATGAGCAACTCCTGGTATTGTTTCACCTTGTAATGGAGAAGTCGAATTTAATAGTGCACCTGTAGAAATTAATAATACTTTTTTAAATTTACCTGCGAGCATATTTCTATATATGTATCCAGTCATAACTGCACCAGAAGAAGCACATCCACTTCCACCTGAATAAGTATTTTGTCTTTCAGAATCAAAAATTTCATCACCACAGTCAATATAGTTTGAACTAATATCATAACCATATTCTAAAAGTAATTCTTGTGTGATTTTTTTCCCCACCTTACCTAAATCACCTGTAGCTATAAGATCATAATAATTTGGCTGCCTGCCTGTATCTATAAAGTGTTGTTTCAATGTATCCACTGCCGCTGGTGCCATAGCTGCTCCCATTTCATTTGGATCTGTAATTCCATAATCTTTAACTTTTCCTGTAGTTATATGAGTTATATAAGGTTTACTTTTATCATCATTTTTACTAATCATCATAGCCCCTGCTCCTGTAACAGTCCATTGTGAAACTGGTGCTCTCTGACTTCCCATTTCAAGAGGCAATCTAAACTGCCTTTCTGCCGAAGAAAAATGGGAGGAAGTTGATGCTATAGAATAATTTGCACAGCCTGATTCTATAGACATTGCAGCCATACTCATTGATAAGGTCATATTTGAACAAGCTCCATAAATGCCCATAAAAGGTATATCTAAATCTCTAGCCATAAAGCCAGATGAAAATAATTGATTTAACAAATCTCCACTAAACATATAGTTTATATCACTTTCTTTTAGATTTGCTCTTTTAATGCAGGATGATACAGCAGTGTAATGAATTTTACTTTCCGCTTTTTCAAAGGTATCACAGCCAAACATATCATCTTCTAAAATTTCATCAAAATAATCCTTTAGAGGTCCATCTCCTTCTTTTGGACCAACTACATTGTAAGTACTAATTATTCTTGGTTTGCTATCGAGACTTACAGTTTGTATTCCCATTCTAACAGCCATTAAAATCACCACCTAAAAATATAATATAATAATCCTAAGATAACAGAAGAACCTACACCATAAACCAAAACTGGTCCAGCAATTGTAAACATTTTTGCAGCAACTCCAAATACAAATCCTTCTTTTTTAAACTCTATAGCAGGAGATACAATTGAATTTGCAAAACCTGTAATTGGCACTACTGATCCTGCTCCTGCATAATCTCCTATTTTATCATATACTCCTATACCAGTTAAAAATGATCCTATAAATATTAGAATAACTGATACATAACCTGGTATTTGTTCTGTAACAAATCCCCATCTAACTAACATATTTTGTATAAATTGACCTATAACACATATAAGTCCGCCAGTCCAAAATGCACGAAAACAATTTCTTAGTAACTTAGGTTTGGGAGTGACTTTATTATAAATATCATAAAATTTACCGACTATTTTTGTTTCCTTTGCTTTCATTGCTTCACCGTTGACAAATTCTATAAAGTTAGTTTTCCCCTATTATTTCATCATGTTATAAAATTTTCATAAATTACTTCTATAGTAAAATTATAGGGATTAATAACCTTACATACTCACAAATATTTTTTACACATTTAATTTGTGACATGTCAACATTCTCCTTTCTTCATATTTTTAATAATCATTTTATAGTAGACAAAAACCTTTAAGAATATAAAGTTTAATAAGAAATTACAATATCAGATAAGGGATTATGAAAAATTCTTATAATTTTTTATAAATGTTTTTAACTGCTGTCACCCTCTCTGAATTACTAAAATATATCACAATAAATATTGTTTCCAGTTTATATTATTTTATGAAAAAAAGATAAGATGATATATACATCTTATCTTTAACCACTTAATTTCTCTCTCATTATTTTTAATACTTTTTTTTCAATTCTAGATACTTGAACTTGACTTATTCCCATCATTTTAGCTACCTGTATTTGAGTTTTATCTTTAAAATATCTGAGCATTATAATTTGACGAGATTTTAAGTCTAGCTTTGTTAACGCTTCTTTTAGTGCAATTCTATCTATAACTTCTGTATCCTCTTCATAATCTTCACTTAATTTATCTATCAAAAGTACAGGTGCGCCATCATCATGGTGAATGGTATCATACAAATATTGCATATTATTTGAAGATTCTAAAGCTGTAATAATATCTTCTTTATCTATTTCTGAGAATTTAGACAATTCTTCAATAGTAGGTTCACGTCCTAATTTCTTAGTAAGTGCATCCCTATCATAATGAAGTTTTCTAGCAGTATTTTTTATGCTTCTACTGACTTTTATTATACCATCATCTCTTAGAAATCTTTTTATTTCCCCTACTATCATAGGCACTGCATAGGTAGAAAATTTTACATTAAAGCTTTCATCAAAGTTATTTATGGCCTTTACTAGACCTATGCAACCTATTTGGAATATATCGTCATACTCATATCCTCTATTTAGAAACTTCTTACTAAGAGATGATACCAAAGGTAGATTCATTTCTACTAGATTATCTAAAGCTATTTTATCTCCTTCTTTTGCAAGCTTTATAAGTTGCATATTATCATCATAATTATAGCTATTAGCTTTCTGTGTTTTATCATTCATATTATTCACCTATCTTAAGGAATTAAAGGTCTTTTTCATAATTATCTTAGTACCCTTACCCTTCTCTGATATAACCTCTAAACTATCCATAAAAGTTTCCATTACCGTGAATCCCATACCTGACCTTTCTAAATCTGGTCTTGAAGTATACAGTGGCTCTCTTGCCATTTCTAAATTCTCAATACCTTTACCTTCGTCACTAACCATAACTGTAAGTTCATTATCATCTATAGCAGCTTCCAGTGTAACTATTTTATCTCCGTCATCTTCATATCCATGTATAATTGCATTAGTAACTGCTTCCGAGATAGCTGTTTTTATATCTGTTATTTCTTCGATAGTTGGGTCTAACTGTGCTGCAAAGGCCGATACAACTATTCTTGCAAAACTTTCGTTTTCAGATTTACTCAAAATTTCAATTTTCATTTTGTTATGATACATATTAATACCTCCACTAAACGCTTTTTATCCCTTGCTCCACATCATCATAAATATCAATAATTTTAAATAACCCTGATAATTCAAAAACTCTTTTTACTGATGGTTTTAAATTGGTAATACAAAGCTTTCCACCTTTCATAGAAAGCTTTTTATATCTTCCTATTACAGCACCTATACCGGAACTATCCATAAAAGATACTCCAGAAAAATTCATTATAAGCTTATTGATATTATCTCTATCTAGCATATCATCAATTTTATTTCTCACCTCTGAAGCATTATGATGATCTAACTCTCCCATAAGCTCTACAATTAACTTATCCTCTATATTGTCAAACTTTAATATCATCTACATCCCTCCATATATTTAAATTAAATTATGTTTAAATAGATATTGAAACCAATAATTAATTTTCGAGTAATGAATTGTTGATTATTTCAATTAATACTCTTTAAAATATTGTTTTAAGTTAAACTATCAGTATATGATTTTAATTATCATATTATTTCTAAAACATTATAACATAAATATTCTATTAATTACATTATTTTCCTGCAAGAATTAACAAATATTCCATATTTATTTTAAATTAGTGATGCAAAACCATTTATCTATCCAAATATATTGTGATTTTACTGCTCAATAAAAACATTTCCTATACTGATAAACTACCTTAAAGCTTAATTAATGCACAATTCACAATTAAGGTAGAAATTATTTTTTAAAAAATAATTTCTTTGAATAGATTTTTTTACTAGCAATACAATTGCTAGCTCTTGTGCGAAAGAAGTTACTATGTAACTTCAAAAAAGAATTAATTTAAAATTTTTCAGCAATCGCTGAGAAATATCCACAATTGTGAATTGTGCATTATGAATCGTGCATTGTAAAAATCCTATGCACTACTTAAAGCACATAGGACTTTACTATATTGATTGATTAATTAATTCTATTTCTTCTGTTGTAAGTAAAAAATACTTATATAATTCTTCTTCACAATAAGTAGATATTTCATTTATTGGAGGAATTAATAACTTCATAAGATTATTAGGATAATATTCATATAAGTCTTCTCCTAATTTTTTAGCAAAAGTTTTAAAATAAAACTCGTAAATTTTACTATTTAATATAAATAATAAAAATTCATAAGTAAACTCACTTTTTTCTTTTAACTTTAATGCATATACATCTGCACTAAAATAGCTACCAAAATCTAGAGAAAATTTATTACTAGAAGCTTTAAAGGGAAATATTATTTTATAGTCATCGAATATTTCTTTATTTCTTCCCCATTGAAGTTGATACCATTTTCTTACACCTCTTAAGCATTCTCTTCTACTACTGAGTTTTTCTTTATAAGGTGATATATGTTCTATACAATTAGGATATTTACTTTCATCTTCAATTAAATCTGAGTAGATTATAAAAGAATTTTGTCTATTAACTTGATTTTGTTTTATAAAACTACTTTTTATCCATGGTTTTAAAAGTTCCTTTTCTAAGTTTTCATCCTCTATTATTTCATTTTTTACAACAAAAGCTTTATCACATCCTGTAATAATTCCTTGATGACTTGCGCAAATATCTATTAATTTCATATTACACTTATTCTCAATTTTCTTTATAATATTTTTAACCTCAAGGCTTCTAAGTATCCATCTTTCTCCTTGAAGGGTAGATTGTTTAATATAGAATCTATTATACTCTTCTCCTTCATTTAGGAATAAAGAACTATAAAACTTATCAGTTTTTTTACCTTTGTCAGATAGTGGTTTTATCACTTCAACCTCTCCAAAACTTCCTTTATGCTTTTCCATAAATATTATAACTGGATCAATTCCAACTCCCTTAAAAGGCCTTATTCCATAAAAATCAATAATTCTTCTAATATGAGTATTTTCATTTAACGTTTTTCTAAGCTCTTTACCACTAGAAGACTCTAAAAAATATCTAGAAGTTATAAATGAAATTTGTCCTTTATTGTTTAAAGTGTCCAATGCTTTTTTAAAAAAACAATAGGACAAATCACCTTTATCTTTGTAAATCTCCTTAAATTTTTCTTTTAATACTATTGAATAATCTTTATCTATAAATTTTGGTCCAACATAAGGGGGATTTCCTATAAAAATATCAAACTTATTATCCTCTTTCCACAAAAGAAAATCTTCATTAATCAAGTTATAACTAATATTAGAGTTACTATGATAAAATAAATCAATTTGAAGGATTTGAATAGCTATGGTATCAATGTCAAAGCCATAAATATTATTTTTTATAATATGATTATTTATATCTTCTTCCTTAAGCTTTAGTTTATTTTTTATGTTTATTTCTTTGAGATTTTCTTTATAAAGATTTATAAGGTGTAAAAAACAAGGAATTAATAGATTTCCTACACCACAAGCAGGATCAATAATCTTTATAAATGGATTATTAATTATATCCCTACTAGTAACTGTATTCTCTACAATATACTTGGCTATAGGATAAGGAGTATATACTATTCCTTTTTCCTTATTGGTTTTTAATGAATCATAATAATATTCACCTATAGTTTTATTATCTTGTATTTTAAATTCTTTTTTAAAAGCCTCAATTGCAATCAACTTAAACATTGCATCTATAGGATTTAATAATAAAATATATAACTCTTTTATTTTTCCCCTAAAAACCTCCACCACACTTAACCCCCTTTAGAAATTAATTTTAATTGTTTATTTTAGTATATCATATAAAAATTTTTATTTAAACCATATTTTTACTTTAATGGACAAAATTATAGCATTTCCTTTATAATATTTTTATATACTATATATTTAGTCAAAGTTAGGTTATATATTTTATATTATATAAAGAAATAAATTATCGCAATAATCTAACTAGTATAACCAAATACACAAAGATACTAAAAATCTTATTTAAAAATTAAAAATTAAAAATTAAAGATAAAGAATTAATTTATTAAACTAATTTCTTAAGAGAAATAAATATGCCAAAACACTTAATGTGTTTTGGCATATTCCACTATATTTTACTATTAACTATTTTTAATATTTCTTCTCTTAGTTTAGTACCTTCACTACTTATGTTTTCAATATCTTTTTCTATACCATTTTTGTATTCTTCATCTTTTATTGATGACATATTGATTTTTACATTTAGTATGGCAGCTTCAATAGCACTTTGAGTCATAAGAGCAGCAACTCCTGCATCAGAAACTGCATTCTTATTTCCATATTGTGCAGCTATCAATATATGTTTATATAATTCAAAAGCCGCTTTAGCAGTTGATAGTGGTACTTCTAATGATTTCTTATAACCTAATTGTATTTTTTCACTTCTAACTTTCTTTTCTTCTTCAGTATCCTTAGGCATCTTGAAAGTTTTCATAAGTTCTAAAAATACCTCTGTATCTTCATTCATTAAATCTAAGAATTTAAATTTCAATTCTTCACAAGCCTTTAAAGTTTCATCTATAGATGCTTTCTTATCCTCTTCAAGTTCATTATAAGACTTTTTACCTACAGTTAAATTGCATACCATAGAAGTTAATGCTGATGCTAATGAAGCTGAAATTGCAGATACACTTCCACCTCCTGGTGCTGGTGATGATGACGCTAATTCTTCTATAAATTCTCTAACTGTTTTCTTTTCTAACATATATATCACGCTCCTATATTAGTTTCCCACTACAATATTACCATTTTTAATAACCTTATATACAGAGTTTATTCCAAAATGATATATTAAATAATTTAAATTTTTAGCATTAAAAATAACTATATCAGCTTTTTTTCCTACTTCAATACTTCCTATTTCCTTTTCTCTATTCATAGAAGCTGCTGCATTTATAGTCATAGCATTTATAATTTCCTCTGGAAACATTCTCATTCCAAAAGAAGCAAAAGTCATTACAGTTTGCATAGATTCTGTTGGTGAAGTACCAGGATTACAATCTGTAGCCAATGCTACACAAACACCTTTGTCTATCATTTCTCTTGCCCTTGCAAATCTTCCAAGCATTAAATAAAAGGCAGTTGATGGAAGTAATACTGCTACCACTTCATTATCAGCTAGTGCTTCTATCCCTTTATCACTTGCAGCAATTAGATGTTCTGCAGAGATTGCCTTTATTTCTCCTGCAAGTTCAGCTCCCCCTACAGATTCCACTTCATCTGCATGAATTTTAGGAATCAATCCATACTCTCTTCCCAAGGAGAGTATTTCTCTACACTCTTCTGTAGTAAATACGCCCTCCTCACAAAAACAATCTATGAATTCTGCTAAATTATTCTCCTTAATATATGGAATCATATCTTTAATTACTTTTATAAATTCAGCTCTTTTTCCCGTATATTCTTTAGGAATAGCATGAGCACCCATAAAAGTTGATACTATATCCGCAGGATGAATTTTATTAAGCTCTTTATTTACATTTAAAATCTTAGCTTCTGTTTCTAAATCTAATCCATATCCTGATTTACTTTCAACAGTAGTAGTACCATGATTTAGCATTATATCTAATCTAGCTTTACTCTCTTCCACTAACTGTTCAAAAGGAGCTTTCCTAGTACTATCAACAGTGCTTAATATGCCACCACCACTGTTTAATATCTCAATATATCCTACCTTGTTTAATTTAAGTGGAAGTTCTCTTTCTCTTGATCCTGAATACACTAAATGAGTATGAGGATCTACAAGTCCTGGAGTTACAGTTTTACCTTTTCCATCAATAATGGTATAATTTTCCGATAAATATTTATTATATCCGTCCCCAGTTCCAACCTCAGTTATTATATCATTGCTAATAACAACATAACCATTATTTATAATTTTAGCATCGTTCATTTCTTCTTTAGTTTTTTTATGGCTACCTTCACAAGTTACTAAACAGTCAATATTTTTTATTATGATTGACATGAAGTACCTCCCTCTTTAACTTTATTCGCTTACTCTTTTTTCTAATATTTGATCCATAGAGAAGTTTTCTATTTGCAAATAGTATTCTGCACTATTAATTAATGCAGCCATAGGTAAAAGTCCAATAACCTCACTACCTATTACAGGTACTCCATAGCGTTTTGCTTCCATCTTAACCATTTCAAATGCTCTATAAACTGCTGTCTTTTCATAGTTAACTAAATTCATAGAAACCTGTGCTATATTTCTTTCTTCAAGCATAACGCCCATAGCTTTAACGAATCTTAGTCCTCCACCTAGATGTCTTATAGTTTTAGCAATTTTATCTGCAATTTCTAAATTATCTGTACCTAAATTTACATTGAAAGCTACTAAAGGCTGTCTAGCAGATATTGCAACACATCCACCTTTAACATTTACTTCACTTGGACCATAATCTGGTTTCCAATTTTCTTCTTTAATCTTTTCAAAGAATCCTTCATATTGCCCCTTTCTAACAGTAGCTAAATTCTCTCTATGTGGAGCAGATGCTGCTTTTTCATATAAATAAACAGGTATTGAGAATCTTTCTCCTATAACTTTACCTACTCTATTAGCTATCTCTACACATTCATCCATTGATACATCACTAATAGGTACAAATGGTACTACATCTAGAGCCCCCATTCTAGGATGTCCGCCATGATGAACACTCATATCTATAAGCCCATAAACTTTTTCTGCCATGTTAATAATAGCATTTTCTACCGCTGTTGGTTCACCTACTAGTGTAACAACAGTTCTATTGTGATCTGCATCACTAGAGTAGTCTAGTAATTTTACCCCTTCTACTCCTCTTACAGTATCAATAATCTTTTCTATTTTTTCCTTGTCTCTTCCCTCACTAAAATTAGGAATACACTCAATAATTCTTGCCATAAAAATCACCCTCCCTATGTAATAAATAACATTTTAATAATTTATTTTTACTACTTTTTCAACCTTGTCTAATATTGTATTATCAACAATAATCTCTAAAACTCTGTCTAATTCTTTATACATAACAACATCTTTATCAATAAAATCTGTAACTTCCCTAACTGCCTTATAACATTCTTTAGTTCCTTTACCTAAGGTAAATCCTTCCCTAAAGTCTATTGCTTGACAAGCAGCTAAAAGTTCTGTTGCTAAAACTCTTTGAGTATTTTTTATTATATCTCTTGCTTTTCTTGCAGCTATAGTTCCCATACTTACATGATCTTCTTGATTCGCTGAAGAAGGTATAGAATCTACACTGGCTGGATGAGCTAATATTTTATTTTCTGAAACTAGTGCTGCTGCCGCATACTGTGTAATCATAAATCCTGAATTTAATCCACCATGCTTGACTAAAAATGGTGGTAAATCATTTAGTTGATAGTTTATTAATCTCTCAAGTCTTCTTTCTGATATATTAGCCATTTCAGCTACAGCAATTCCTAAAAAGTCACAACTTAAAGCAAGAGGCTGCCCATGGAAATTTCCTCCTGATATTACATCTCCTTCTTCTGTAACAATTGGATTATCTGTAACAGAATTAATTTCTGTTTCTATTACACTCTGTATATATCTGATGGCATCTTTACTTGCCCCATGTACTTGAGGTACACATCTTAAAGTATAAGCATCTTGTACTCTTATTTCTCCTTGATTTGTTACTAATGTGCTGTCTTCAACTAAATTTAATATGTTTTCTGCAGTAATAATTTGTCCTTGATGATTTCTTATTAAGTGAGTTCTTTTATCGTAGGCATCTTTAATTCCTCTTAGTGCTTCTAATGTCATAGCTGCTGCTACATCACTTAGTTTCATTAGATTTATTGAATCATAAATTCCAATAGAAGCTATAGAGTTCATAACCTGAGTTCCATTTATAAGTGCTAATCCTTCTTTTGCTGTAAGCTCAATAACTCCAATATCGGCTTTTTTCATAGCTTCCTTACCTGATAGTATTTCTCCATCATACTCAGCTTCTCCTTCACCAAGCATAGGAAGTACCATATGAGAAAGCGGTGCTAAATCTCCTGACGCTCCTAAGGAGCCCTTTTCTGGAATAGAAGGATGTACCTTTTTATTTAGCATATCTATTAATGTTTGTAATGTAGATAGTCTAATCCCTGAGTATCCTTTTGAAAGTGCATTAGCCCTTAAAAGCATAATTGCCCTAACATATTCTGTTTCAAGTTTATCTCCAAAACCACAAGCATGAGAAATTATTAAGTTTCTTTGTAATTCTTTGCAATCTTCACCTGAAATTGTAACATCAGAAAATTTTCCAAAACCTGTAGTTATTCCATATATAACCTTATCATCTTCTACAATTTTATCAACTATGCTTCTTGATTTGTTAACTCTTACTTTTGCTTCTTCGCTAAGCTCTACTCGATGATTATTTCTAGCTACGTCTACTATTTGTTGAAGTGTTAAACTATTTCCATCTATAATAACCTTGTTCATATATTTGCCCCCTTTTTTATAAATAATAATAATATTATTACATATAATTCTTTATAATATTGATTTAACCTTTAAATAAATGAAATAAAAATATTCTGAATATTTTTAATATATTATTACTTTACCACGACAAAGTAATAAAACTGTGGCAAAATCACAGTAAATAAAAATAAAGAGTTATAGTAAAAATTTTATTCTTAATACCTTAGTAGTTTTTAAATAAATTTTACACTTAATTTAGCCTTTCTCATTCTCTAGCTAATATAACCATAGATGTTATTATAAGAAAGCTTCCTAGCATAGTTTTAAAAGCTAGTGCTTCACCTAATATTAATGCACCTAATATTAAACTAACAATAGGTTCTAAGGTACCAAATATAGCTGCGCTAGAAGGACCAATTATTTTAACTCCCTGTAAAAATGCCATCAATGCAATCACTGTAGATATAAATGAAATCATAACTATGGCAACTAATCCGTAAGCTTTTATATGAAAGTTTAAATTGTTAGTAATCAGCCCTATTGCGAAGGTAGCTAAAGCTGATGATAATGACACATAAAAACTCATAACGTAACTATCTATTGATTTTATATAATTATTAGATGCTCCTAATACATACCATGAATAGCATAATGAAGCTAATAAGGATAATATAACTCCTGTTGTACTAAAACTAGCGCTACCTAAATCTATCATTATAAATATTCCTATTATACATAAGGATAAGCATATTATCTTCTTTGTATTAATTCTTTCTTTATATATTATTGAAGATAAAACTGTTACTATGGCAGGATAAATATATAAAGTCATTGTTGCTACTCCTACTGACATATAATTGTATGCCATAAAAAGTAGTGCTGACATCATTGCATATCCAACGGTCCCTAGAGCAAATATAAAAATAAGTTGACCTTTTTTAAGCCTTATAGATATCTTTTTAAATCTTAAGTAAAGAAATAATATTATAGCTGCAAAAGAAAACCTTAAAAATAAGGTAGTTTGGGTATTTGCCCCTCCACTATAAGCCACTTTAGCTAATATTGGCATAATTCCAAAGAAAGTAGCTGCCATTACTACGTATAAAACACCATAAATTTTTTTCATTTTATTACCCCCATTAAGCACTTTAGTTACAACAAATTATGTAAAGCAATATATGATTAAAATCTGTCTTTACTCAATGAGAAATCTCAAATAATAACATGATATTTTATTATAAATTTTTCTATTATAGTTTATGATTATATAACTCCCCCCTTTAATGCTATTATATTTAAATATTTATTCTTTGTAAACATTTTTGTTTAATATATAAATAAAATAACTCACTATATTTTAAAATATTAAAATATAGTGAGTTATTATTCATTTTATTTAAATTATTCCTTTGCTAATATAATCATAGATATAATTATCAGTATGCTTCCTAATATGGTTTTAGATTGTACTCCTTCTCCTAATATCAGTATTCCTAATACTAAAGTAACAATAGGTTCTAATGTTCCAAATATAGAGGCATTAGAAGGTCCGATAATTTTAACTCCCTGTAAAAATGCCATAAGTGCTATAACTGTAGATATAAAGGCTAATAACAGTATTGCTACTAAACTATAGAACTTTATATTTAAATTAATAGTTTGAGTTGGTAATCCTATAGCTAATATACTTATAGCAGATACTAGTGATATGTAAAAAGTAATAACATAGTTATTTGTTGATTTGATATATTTATGAGATGCTCCTAATACATAAAAAGAATATCCTATAGCCGATATTAAAGCTAGTAAAATTCCTTTTACATCATAGGTAGCTACTCCTAAATCTACCATTATAAATATTCCTAAAATACAAAGTATAAGACAGAGTATTTTTTTTAAACTTAATTTCTCTCCATAAAATACAAAAGATAAAAAAGTAACTATTGCTGGATAACTATGTATTATCATTGTAGCCATACCTACAGATATATAATTATAAGATAAAAATAACATCATTGATGTTAAAGAATACCCAGCTACCCCTAAAAATATTAAAAGTGCATATTGTTTTTTTTCAAGCTTTAAAGATATATTTTTGCTTTTTATATAATAAAATAACATTAAAGTTGCAAAGGAAAACCTTAGAAATAACGTTGTTTGTACATTTGCTCCTCCGCTATAAGCCAATTTAGCAAGTATAGGCATTATTCCAAAAGCTATTGCTGATAATACAATATACAGTATGCCATGTATCTTTTTCATATTCTCCTCCTTAGTTTTATCATCATATATCTTAAATAACGTATTTATAAGATATATGAAAATTTATTATATAAATAATTCATTAAATTTAAAAATATATGAATAATTAAATACAACAATATTTATTATATTATTAAAATCCAGTATTTTAAATACCTTTACAATTTTATCTTTTACAAAATAAAGTTATCGTAAAAAATTATTGTGTAATTAAAAAAGAAATTCATTTAAAACTTCCTCTATAAAGTAGAAGTTTATGGATTATTTATTGCTAATAATCAACTCTCAATTGTATAGTGATTTTAAAATTACCTCTCTATAGTAAGCAGTAAGCATATTTTTAAATTAAAATAAGCGCAGTACAAACTGCGCTTTGTTATTAATAACTATTTTTCTCTTCCATCTGTATATATTTTTTTCAAATCTAGTGAACCAAAGGTTGGCGACATATAATTTTTAACATACTTACGTACATAAGTATTTTTAAATCTCCAAACTGTTGGACTTATAACTGCATCATCATATATAAAGATTTTTTCTGCTTCATTAAATAATTTAATTCTCTCCTCATTATCCATACTTTTTCCTGCTTTTTTTACTATATTATCAAATTTCTCATTTTTCCATCCTGTTGGAACAGTGGTAGCCATTGACATCCACATATCAAAATAAGTCATAGGATCATTATAGTCTGCAAAAACTGCTTGAGAAGCTAGCTGATAATCCATTTCACCTGTTCTTTTTTGAAATATTGGCCATTCAACAAAATCACACTCTATCTTTACTCCTAATGTTGACTGAAAATTTTGTTGGCTAAACTCTGCAAACTCTTTGTCCTTAGAACTTGTTCCTGATTGAAGTAATTTTATTGTATGCTTAGATGGATCAGGGTTCAATCCTTCTTCTTTTAGACCTTCTATTAATAACTTTTTAGCATCTGGATTTTCCTTCTTAAGTTCATCCACCGGCTTATAATTTGTTTTTGTTCTAAATTCATCATTTCCAACTTGAACTGCTGGCGGTACCCAAGCATAAGAAGGTTCTGCTAAATCTCTATATAAAGCTTTTACAGCTCCTTCTCTATCATCTACCAATAAAAATGCTTTTCTAATCTTTGCATTTTTAAAATATTTATCCTGTTGATTAAAAAATATATAGCACACAGAAGTATCATAGCTCTTTTTAACTTCAAATTGTCCAGTAACATCAAACTTATCTATCCACTCTTTTTTGCTTACTCCCCCCATATCTAAAGAACCGTTAAATAATTCATTCATTCTAGAATTTTCTTCTTTTATAACTTTCATTTTTACTTTTTCAAGTTTAACCACATCTGAATCCCAATAAGTAGGATTCTTTTCTAATTCTATTCTATTATTGTGTATCCACTCTTTCATTATAAATGGTCCACAGAATACCATGCTATCTACTTCTGAACCATATCTATCTCCATGCTTTTCGATTATGTCTTTTCTTTGTGGCTCCATAATTTTTGAATAAGTCAAATTAAAAAAATGTGCACATGGATCTTCAAGTTTTATTTCTAAAGTATGTTCATCTATTGCTTTTACTCCGACATCCTCTGCTTTTGCCTTACCTCCATTATAAGCTTCTGCATTCTTTATTGGATATAGCAAGTATCCACAAGGCGATGCTGTATCTGCTGCTAATGTTCTTAATATACCATATACAAATTGATCAGCAGTAACATCTACTCCATCACTCCATTTCATTTCTCTTAGTTTAAAGGTCCAAGTTAAACCATCATCAGATAATGACCATTCTGTAGCTGCACCAGGATTTATAACCTCTTTACCATTTCCATCAATTTCTAATCTAGTTAATGCTTCCATTATATTTACGTGCACTTGCGAAGAATAAATATCATAAACTTTTGCTGGATCTAATGTTTTTGGTTCAGCTCCTAATAAAAAGTTTAAGTACTGTTCCTTATCCATTTTTATTTCTTCTTTACTTGTTAATGATTCCCCATCTTTTTTTTCCTTATCAGCACTTTTATTGCTACAAGCAGAAAAAAACATTGAAGATACCATTGTTGTAAATAAAATTGTTGATAATAACCTCTTATTTTTCATAATATATCCCCCTATGATAAAAATAAAATTTAAATAAATTCCATCAACGGAATTTTCCATTGATAATAAAATTATTCAACAAAATCCTTAACCATCTAAAATAGTTAGTTAAAATTTTTAGGTTGTTTTCTGCCATACGAAAAGTTAGGTTATAGAAATAGTAGTACTATGCTAGATTCCGGCAATTCAGTATAAGATAAAGTACATAAGAATACTAAGATGAAATAAATTAATATGTATAATTTGTATTTTAAGTTTATTTATGAACACAATTATTAAATTTTTTAACCTATACTTAAATATTTATTTCTTACATTTTTTAAATATAGTGAATATTTTATTAAATATTTTTAATTTTTCTAATTTTCTATACATTTATATCTATATGATATATTACCATAATTTTAAAGTCAATATTTTAACAAATATAAAATTCCGCATTTTTCGCTATTTTCTTGCCAGTATTTTTAAAGTTAATTATATATTTAATAAAACTTATTATTATATAACAAAATTTCTAGTATTAATTGTGTTTTTTAATATATTTATCATAATTTTATATATTTAAATAAACTTCGATAAATTAAAATATATTCTTTTGTAAAAAAATAAAAACATACTTAAAAATTAAGTATGTTTTTTAGAATTACTATAATTAAAAAATGCATAGATACTTAGTATCCATGCACCTCAATAAATAACTTTATTAATATCATTATTTTTTTGTATTTAACTTGTTAGTATTTCGTTCATCCTTCTTTGAATTTAATATAGTCATTCCAAACAATAACCATAATATTAATGTAGGAGTTATAACTCCTTTATGATCAAATTCTCCTCCAGTAAGTACTGATATAATTATAAATACAATTATAGCAGCAAAAATCCCTCTATTATGCTCATAATCTTTTAGCGCAGCAGATAATCTATTTACAATTATGACTATAAATAAAATCATAACTATTATCCCATATTCCACCCCTATTTGAAGTAATAAGTTATGGGCATGTTCTAATGAGTAATCTGCTACTTGAAGGTTTGCTCTCATCAAATCAGGCATATTAAGATATCCCTTTTCCGCATATTTTAAGTACATATCACCATAACTTCCTCCGCCAATACCAAAGGGATGTGCTATCATCATTACAAAAGAAGTAAAGTAAGCTTGAATTCTTGCCATATTTGACTGACTCATAAAGAAACTTGTTGTTGCATAACCTCTAGTTAATATCTTAGACATTACAGGCTTAAAAGCTATAGGTATTGCTAATAACTCTAATAAAGCTACATATTTATATTTTTTACTTATAAATATAATTCCAACGGATATTAAATAGCAAAGCCATGCTCCTCTTGAATAAGTCATATAAGTAGCTAAAGAAAATAAGCCAAAAGATGTAAATAAAAATATTTTTTCCTTTATATTATTTTTCTTATACAAAATCATTTCAAAAAGGAGTGGTAATATGAGTATTAACACAGCAGAAAAAATATTAACATTATGATATCCAAAGGTTAAATATAATCTATGATACTTAACTTGAGAAAAGGATACTCCTCTCATTTGTGCTATGCCATATAAACAACTAAAATCTAGTCCTGCTATCAATGCATAATAAACATAATACTTATCACTCTTTGAAAGATTAGCAAGTACCACAAGTATAAAAGCAATAGGTATTATAATACTTATATAAACATTAGCAGCACTATTTAATACATTATGAGAAAATATGCTACTATTTACCGCCAGTATTAAAAAAATTATTGTATATATTATAAATTTAAAATTTAAACTTCCTTTATTCTGTAATAATCGTAAGATGGTATTTTTTATCTCTTTAAAGCTAACAACAAAAGCTATAGAAATATAAATGGTTTCAAAGGTTATTTTAAATATAAATAAGTTAAAATAACAAAATTTACGAGCAATTACTAGGATTGGAAAAGATAAAATAAATAGTAGAATAGATAATCTTTTATCTTTAAATAGCAATAGTATTTCTAGCACAAGAAAAAATGCTGACCCTACAAACATGACAGCGTCCTTTTTTCCATATTGCATCATTATAGGAAGGGCTAGAACTATCGATAAAGCAAGTGAAATTAACCCTAATTTATAATATTTATTTATTAACTTCTTAATGTCCATAATTACACCTTCCTACTTATCTGTATATAAATCAAAGTTAAACTTATTTTTCTCAACTTCAAATTTATAAAATTCCTCATAATATTTATTTAAATTTTTTATTACTTCATCTATAGGTTTTTTTCCTGTTATAGCAGCATAAAGCTCGTCTAAAGTTCCTGTTTGACTATAGGTTATAAACACAGTTGGATCATACTTTTCAACTATATAATTATCTGAATTATTATATTTATTTAGTGGATTATCTCCTAGATTTACATCTTTATTATCAAGTAATAATGGTAGTCCTTTATTTAGCTGCATTATTTCGCTATTAACATTATCACTTACTATCCATTGTAGAACCTCTTCAACTGCTTCTTTTTCCTTAGTTTCTTTGTTTACAACTATATATGTAAAAGGATCTATATAATGTCTTACAGGTTTATCATTGACATTGAATTTAGGTATATCTTCTACTCCAATTTGAAAACTTAGTGGTTGTGCATTATAAAAATTATTTTTATCCTCAAAAGTAGATAAATACATAGCAGATTGTTCAAAATAAAAATCATTTCTTACCTGCTTTTTATCTTTTTCCATAAAATCTTCTGGAATTATTCCTAAATCATACATTTTTTTATAAACTTCTAGTATTCTTTTAGAAGCTGAAAAATCAAATTTCCCTTGCTTATAGTCCCAAAAACTTGTATAAATATTTCCATCAACTAAACTTGGCACACCTATAACAGCTTTCATTGATGCATATTTACCAAATGGAAATTGAAAAGGTATTATATCTGGATTCTTCTCTTTTATTTTTAATGAATACTCGATTACCTCATCCCAAGTTCTTGGAGGTCTTTCTGGATCTAATCCACATTCTTTGAATATTTCTTTATTCCAAGCTAGTTTTACATTGCTACCAGATAGCTTTATTCCTATAGGATTTTTATCATAATAAAATAATTTATCCTCTCCAACTTTGTTTAAGTCTAGGTTTAAATCTTTTAGATTAGCAATTTTATCATTTTTAATTAATTCTGTATAACCATATTGAAATATATCTGGTCCATCATCAGAATACAATGAAACTTTTAATCTGTTAACATAATCTAAATCTTTAAAGTATTGAAATCTTACATAAATTTCATCTTGACTAGCATTAAATTTATTAATCTGATTTTCTCTTAATTGAGAATCAGTTGCAGTCATCATCCAAAAATTAACTACTTTTCTTCCTTCCATTTCTTTTGGTATTATTGCTCTTTCCTCTTTGTTGCCATCAACAAGAATTTTGTACATAAATGAACCTAATAAAACAAGAAAGGTAAATATTATGTACTTACTATATTTTTTAAAAAAATCTTTCATAATAACCTCCGATTATAATTACTTATTCTTTAAAAGATTTTATAACCTAATTGACATGGAGTTTTAAAAAAACCAATTAAATTATACCATATTAAAATTCAAAACAAAAATTAATACTTTTAATTGATATTTTAATGCTATCTCTAATATTTCAATTTAAAAAGATAGTAATAAATGTGCTTTTACAAAATATTATTATAAACCTTTTTTAAAAAAAGTAAAATTATAATCTAATATTTTATCATTTACGAAGAAATTCACCCTTAGTGAATTTCTAAAATAAAATTTATTCTAAAAAACTTCAAAAGTTTTGACTGTGGAGTTTTAACCATAATTAGTAACTTTGATTCTTAATTTTCGATTAAAGTAAAATGACCATATATTATTATGGTCATTTTATTTTATTAAACATTTTCTGTATATGGATTATTAAAACTATTTAAGAATACAAAATCATTTATATCTTTTTTATCATTATGCTTTGCTTGTTCGTCACTTTTACCTATAGGCGTTAAAGCAATAACTCTAAAGTTATTTGGTATTTTAAGTGCCTCTTTTATCCTATCTTCATCTAACGCTGCGACCCAACAACTTCCATATCCTTCAGCAGTAGCAGCTAAAACAAAATGTTCCATAGCAATAGATGCGTCTACTAAATAAAACTCTTTATTATCTACCTCTCCAGATTCTTCTGGATTAGCTATAAATACAACTACTATAGGTGCCTCAATAACTGCACTAGCTGCTTCATTTCCACTATTTAATATAGCTTCTGATATTCTTCCCTTTAATACTTCATCTTTTACTATTATAAGCTTATATGAGCTCTTATTTCTCCACGACGGAGCCCTCATAGCTGAATTTATCATCTTAAGTAGCTTATTTTTTTCCACCTCATCATTTTTATATTTTTTTACACTAACTCTTTCTTTTATTACATCATAAAATTCCATAAAAATCACACTCCTCAATTTTATTATGTGTGTTTTTATAAAAATAATGTAATAGTTAAGAACTTTTAGCTTTTCCTTTAAAATGATTTAGGAAATCTATAAATACCTGTATTTTTAATAGATAACAAAGTGTTGCATAAGATATAATTCCTATTAAGGTGGAAGTTAATATAATTATAGCCTCACTTAATCTAGCAACTGTAAGAATATCTTTTAAATATGTACTACTAAATAACACCAATATTCCCATTAATACTGAAGATATCAATATTTTTATCGTATCTATAATTATACTACTCATACCTAGTCCTTCGAACCTTTTACTTAAAGCTCTACTTAATATTATTGCTGTAATTATTGCTGATAAGCTTGCAGAAAGAGTTAAGCCTTCTACTCCCATTTTTTTATATAGGATAAAACTAAATAAATAATTTAAGACTATGCCTATTAAACTATTTATCATAGGAGTTTTAGTGTCTTTTATAGAATAAAACCCTCTACTTAACACATCTCTAATACCATAAGCAATCATTGCCGGTGAATATAATAATAGTGCATTAGCTGCTAATTTTACATTTTCATTAGTAAACTTTCCTCTTTCATATATTAAACTTATAAGTGGCTCCCTTAAAACTACAATTCCTATAGTTGCAGGTATCATTATAAGAAGAATAATGGCAATTCCCTTATTCAATGCTTCTTTAAATTTCTTATTATTTTTTTCTGAAATATGAGAGGCTAATATAGGATATATAATCATTGATACCACTACTGCAAAAACCTCATAAGTCATCATCGTTAACTTGTTTGCACATTCTAATATAGCTGTTGCACCTTCATAAAGAGAAGTTGCAAAAGACTTATTAACAAATAAGTTTAGCTGTATTGAAGAGGTACTTATTATTATAGGTACCATAAGTACCAATAATTTTTTAAGCTTTTCATCTTTTAAATTAAGAGTAAATTTATATTTGTAACCTAAAGAAATAAACTTAGGTACATTTATTAAATACTGAGACATAAAGGCTATCACTGTAGCAACTGCAAAACCTATAACTCCAAAACTATCAACAAAAAATACTAAATATACTATATATACTAAATTTGCTACTGCTGCCATTGCTGTAGGAGCAATAAAATGTTGATGGCCTTGAAGAGTACCTGCTAGTACCCCCTGAAGAGTTAAAAATAATACAGATAAAAACATTATTCTAAGTATTTTAGAAGTCAATATACTTAGCTCTCTATTAACTGTAAAACTATTTGCAAAATAGTAAACTATTTGATCTGAAAAAATAATACCTAATATAGTTATTACTAAGGTAAAAATCATAGATACTGTAAGTACATTATTTACAAAAACTTTTCTTTCCTTTAATTCATTTTCACTGTTCATTTCAGTTATAAAAGGTATTATAGTTGTACTTAGCCCATAGCCTATACTTGTAAATAAGTATATTACACCTAAAGCCCAAACATAAATATCAGCTTCTCTAGTAGCTCCAAATTTAGCTAGCATAAGGGAATCTCTAGCTATCCCTAAAAACTTTCCCAATATAACCAAAATCATTACAAAAATCGAACTTTTAACTATTTTACTTTTACTCATTTACCTACTCCAAATTAGTTATTGTCTATTATAGATTTATAAAAACTATAATAATTACTCCAAAATTTTTCTATTGTAAACTTCTCTAAAACTAAATTATATATGTTTTCTCCCATAGCTTGTAAATACTTTCTTTTATCGTAACATTCCTGCATCGCTATATAAATATCCTTTTCATTTTGTGAGTTAATTATAATTCCATTGAACGGATTTATAATATTCTCTAAATCTCCTACTTTAGTAGAAATTACAGGAGTTTTAACTATAGCAGATTCTAACATAGCTAATGGTGGAGCACCGCCTTCACTATAGGAAGCTATTATACTACAGTTACAAATAGATAAATAATCTGTTACATTATCAATAAAACCTGTTAAAATAATCTTATCTTCTAGATTTAATTCTTTTATAACCTTTTCTATATCCTCCCTTAATCCGCCGTCACCCATTAAAATTAATTTACTATTAGATTTTTCATTACTAAACTTTCCGAAAGCCTTAATTATATTTATATAATTTTTTATGGGATGAAATCTTCCTACTACACCAAAAATGAAATCATCATCAGTAATATTTAACTTTTCTCTTATATCAATTTTATCTTCTTTTAAAAATATTTTTTTTATATCAATACCATTATTCACAACAGTTTTCTCACCAATAAAATGTTTTTCATCTAATAAATTTAGCAAATTTTGAGACACACAAATATAATTATTAAAACTCTTTAATCCTAAAATACTAAGAGGAGTATAGATATAATACTTAATTTTATTATTTAAGAAGTCATATCTGTAGTCACTATGAATTGTAGCTGTAGTAACAGCTTTTAATTTTCTTCTAATAAAATAATGGATTAAAAAAGGTTGAGCTCCATGAAAATTTACAATATCTATTTTATTAGAATTTACAAACTCTATAATTTCCTTATTAATAATATCTTTTTTAAAAAATTTATGAGGCATATCAGTATTTTTTACTCTATCATATAGATATCCATCTCCAAGACAGCCTAATATATTATCAAAATACTTATTTTCACTACTGCAAAGATTTAATATATGATTAGCTCCTCCTCCATTGTCATTGCCTGAAATAATATGAAGTACTTTTATTTTAAACACCTCCTATAAATTAATGCACAATTCTCAATGCAAAATTCACAATTATAGTTGAAATTAATTCTTTATAAATTAATTTCTTAAATTGATTTTTGGGTATATAATTTTAAAAATTAATATGAATAAATAAAAATATAGAGCCTTTTTGCTCTATATTTATTATACTCTTTAATTATAATTTGCATAGCATTATTTGCTCTAAGGCATCTGCAAAAGAATAATAGACCAGTATGTTAGCCTATTTTCCATCATACTGCGTTGTCAGAACCCGCCCATAGCTCCACTATGAGCAGAATCTGACGCCTTGTCTGATATAAAATATACTAACATCTTTAATCTATTATTCCCTTTCAGATGCCTTAACAACTTTATGAAGGAATTTAGGTATCTCACCTAATCTCTTAATCCTCCAAGGTTCTTTTACCGTTCTATAAAGCCATTCAAGGCCTAAATTTATCATCCACTTAGGTGCTCTGTTTACTTTACCTGAAATAACATCAAAACTACCCCCTACACCCATAAATATATTACAAGGTAATTCTTCCATGTATTTTATTATGAAATTCTCTTGTCTAGGAGCACCCATAGCTATAAATAGTGCATAGGGACTTTTGTCTTTAATTTCCTCTACAATATGATCACAACTATTCATATCAAAATATCCATTATGGCTTCCTACAATGTTTATCTTAGGATATTTTATTTTTAATTTATTTATACATCCATCTAAATTTTCTTGTGAAGTTCCTAAAAGATATACTGGCTTTTCTTCAAGTTCACAATACTTAATCAATTCTTCCATAACTTCAATACCAGCTATTTTTTCCTTTACAGGAGTTTTAATAAGTTTCGAAGCTATTACTGTACCTATACCATCTGGTATAATTACAGAATTATTGTCAGTAAAACTCCTAAATAAAGTTTCATCTGTTAATCCCAAATTTAATATTTCTGGATTGCCAGAAATAATATTTACTTTCTCTTTTTGCACTACATAATCAATTAGTTCTTTTTTATATCCTGAAAATATAGTGTAATTTAATAATTCTATACCCATTAGATCCTCCAATTAAAAAGCTCCTTCATTCTTAAATACTTTTACTACCGTTTGAAAAAGTATTTTTATATCTAGCCATAATGAAAAGTTTTTTATATATGTTAAATCATAATATATAGTTTTTCCTAATTCAATTTCTCCTCTTCCATTTACCTGTGCTAATCCTGTTATTCCAGGCAATACCAAAAGTCTTTGATAATAATTTTCTGGGTAATATTTAACTACATCAGGTATCTCCGGTCTAGGACCTATTAAACTCATATGTCCAAATAAAACATTAAACAATTGTGGTATTTCGTCTAAACTAGTTTTTCTTAAAAAAGCTCCTGCTCTAGTCACCCTATTATCTGATTTACTTTGAAACACAAAATTATCCATATTGCTTGGATCAATTTCTAATTCTCTTTTAGCTTCTGCTGAAACAACCATAGTTCTAAATTTATATATCGTAAATTTTTTTCCATTTTTTCCAACTCTAACTTGCTTAAAAACCGCCGGTCCCTTAGAATCAAGTTTTATCCATATAGTAAGTATCAAAAATATTGGAGATAAAATAATTATACCTATCAAAGAGAATATTATATCCATTAATCTCTTAATTGCAAATTGTATAGATTTACCTTTAATCTCACTATAAACATCTATTCTAATGTCATTATTATGCATTAACATTTCCTCCATTTAATAAGGCATTAATAAATAAGTAAATAATCTATATGGTGATATATTTTGCTCATACTAAGGTCACAAATTTCACTAATATCCTCACTATTAGCAAAACATTCATTCCATATTTTGAACAGTTATTTTATTTTACATGCCTAATCTTTAATTATTAAGATACTTTATGCTTTTTAAATTGCAATAATATAGCCTCTCCTAATCCTATAAATACCCAAAAATAAGTTGTTGTTTGTGGTGAAAAAAATAAGTTATCAAGCATATTCATAAGTAAAAATCCTGCAGCTGATGCCATAAATCCCATATAAAAAAATTTATAATACTTATCCTTTGATTTTTTATACACTCCTATTATAGTTTTAATTGAAGCTACTAATGTGGATATAAACAACGTTATACCAAATATTCCCAATTCACTTTGTACTTTTAAATAAGAGTTGTGACTACTAAATCTATGGTAGTCAGGATATTTATATTGGGGATATTTTTTAACATATTCATCATATAATGATACATAGTTTCCATTTCCCACTCCTAATATAGGATGTTCTTTTATCATCATTCTTGCAATTTGCCATAGCTTTATTCTAGGTCCATTAAGGATTTCTTCTGTAATATTTGTAAATCTTGATAAAAGAGATTTATCAAATAAAAATATAGGTATACCAAGTAAAAATAAGAATAAAAACTTATAGCTATATAAAATTCCTAAAACTACAAATCCAATTACAAGCCCTATAATTGAGTTTCTAGAGGCCGTAAGCAATAAATTAATTAATACAAATAAAGATAGAACTACATAAAATCCTTTAAGCCTATTATTTTTTGTACTAAAGCTTAGCATCATAATAGGAAAAAAAGCTAATACTAAATATGCTCCAAACCCATTAGGATTTTGCATAGTAGATGTAATTCTTACTACTGTACCACTAGCTTCTAAACCTGTAAATTTTTCATTTAATCCTATTCCAGTGAAATATTGAATTACTCCAAAAATACAAAGTAAGGTTGTGGTCAACAAAAAGCATCTAATTATGGTTTTAATTCTCTCTTTACTGTTAGCCTCATATTTTATTATGAATATAAGACCAATATAAGTTATAAATCTAAAAGTTTCCATAATTGATAACCCTTTTTCTGTAGCATAAGAAATAGAAAATATCATAATAAATGATAGTAATACCATGGATATTCCTAAAAGTGATGAGAAGAAATCTTTTAAATTTCCCCAAAGTTTTTTTCTATTTTCTGAAGATAAAAGCATGTTAATAACATAAAGTAGTATTATCAATATTAATAATACATCAGAAATTTTGCTGAATCTTCCTATACTTTCACTAATTAGTGGAAGTATTACTATGTAAGTACATATTAAAAAATATATTACCTGTGACATAATACTCATTTAAACACCAACTTTATAATTTAAAATCTCTTAGACCTTTTCAAAAACAACTAATTATTTTTTCAAGTTGTCTTGTTTAAAAGCGTCCCCTACTAAGTGTAAGGGACATTTCAAAAAATTACTTCTTGTATTTATCTACAATTCTCTTAACTGCATATATTACATCTTCTATATCTTCATCAGACATTTTTGGATATAATGGTAGTGATAAAATTTTATTAAAGTGGTTTTCTGTTACTGGGAAATCCCCTTCTTTATATCCAAATTCCTTTTTATAATAAGACATTAAATGTACAGGTATAAAATGTACACTTGTTCCTATATTCTCTTCTGACATTTCTTCTATAAATTTATCCCTATCAATAGTTAATTCATCTAGATTTAATTCAATAACATATAAATGCCATGCATGATCACAGTAATCTTTAGTCACTGGAGTTATAATTTCTTTCATATTTTCAAAAGCATCATTATATGCCTTTGCAATTTCTATTCTTCTGTTTTGCATATCATCTATTTTATCAAGCTGTCTTAACCCTAGTGCTGCTTGTATATCAAACATATTATATTTATATCCTGGATATTCTATATCATATCTCCATGAGCCACCTTTTCCGTATCTATTCCATGCTGCTTTACTCATACCATGACTTGATAATATTCTAGCTTTTTCTGCTATTTCATCATCATTAGTTGTAAGCATTCCGCCTTCTCCAGTACAAATATTTTTAGTAGCATAAAAGCTAAAAGATGCGCATTGTCCTTCTGCACCAATTCTTTTTCCTTTATATTTAGTATCTACAGCATGCGCAGCATCTTCTGATACAAATAAATTATGTTTTTTCGCTATTGCCCATATTTTATCCATATCACAAGCATGACCTGTATAATGAACTGGTACTATACCTTTAGTTTTTTCTGTAATTTTTTCTTCTATTTTATTTGGATCTATGCAGAAAGTAACTGGATCAACATCTACAAAAACTGGTGTTGCACCAGTATGTATTATAGTATTTGCAGAAGCTGAAAAAGTCATAGGTGTTGTTATTATTTCATCTCCTGGTCCTACTCCATTGGCTACTAAAGCTATGTGTAGTGCTGCTGTAGCTGAATTCATAGCAATGGCATGCTTAGCTCCTGTATATTCTGCAAATTTTTTTTCCATTTCTATAGTTCTAGGTCCTTTTGCAATCCATCCTGATTTTAGGGCGCCTACAACCTCATTTATATCATCTTCTCCAATTAATGGTAATGCATAAGGTAAAAAAGTCTTTCTAACTTCAGTTTTTGACATTATTCTTCACTCCTTTAAAATATATCTATCTTGATGTTTTAATATTCTTTTCTATACTCTTCTTTGACTTAAATAGTAAAAAAATAAATATTCCTTCTAAAAATCCACTTCCGTAGCTTAGATGTAGTATAAAAAAGGTTAACATTACTTGAGGAACATATTTTAAATTATCTTTTGATGTTTTAACTGCAAAAGCAAAAGCACCTAAAAAATATGCTAATAATTCTACTGCAAAACCATATCTTGCAAATTTAAAGAAGGGACTTAACCCTATTCCTAATATCATACTTATTACAAATAATACAGGAATTAGATGTCTTATTGACGCTGGTCTTTTATGCTTTTGAATTACTCTTACCTTCCAAAATCCATATTGATAATACTGTCTCCAAAGCTTAGAGAAAGATCCTCTTGTATAATAATGAGATATTATATCCGGTGATAATAAAATCTTGTTTCCACTTTGAGTCACTCTAAAGTTTAATTCATCATCTTGATTTCTTACAAATTCTTCATCAAATAATCCAATTTCATCAAAAATTTTCTTTTTATAAGCACCAAAAGCAACAGTATCTACATATTGTTCTTTATCAGAAAATCTAAATAATGCATTGCCCACTCCAAAAGGAGAAGCCATTGCTAATGAAATTGCTTTGGCAATACCATTTTCACTAATATTAATTATTTTTCCCCCAACGCAAGCTAAACTTTCATCATTATTTAATTTTTCTACACAAAGCTTCACATAATCTTTGTCCATATAAGCATGTGCACCAAAAATTATAATTATTTCCCCTTCTGCTCTCTTAATTCCTAGATTCATAGCAGATGGAGCAACTCTTTTTTCATTTAATACCAGTTTAACTTGAGGGTATTTTAAATTAAATTCATTTATAATTTTTTGAGTATTATCTTCTGAATATCCATCACAAACCAATACCTCAATATTCTCAATTCCATAGCTTTGCTCTACCATCGATTGTAGACATTCACCTATATATTTTTCTTCATTTCTACAGGGAATTACTATTGAAACCTTTATCTTCTCTGTCTGATTCAATATATCACTCCTTAATTAGCAACTCAATATTATAATTTAATGAAAATGCTTACTATAATTATTTTTGTAAAAGTTTATTATACAACATTAAATTCTTTTTTGCATTACTTATCCATGTACATTCATTTATGACCTTTTCTTGTGCCCTCTTACCAATAGCTTCCCTAAGATCCTTATCACTAATTAACTTATCTAACTTATCCGTTAACGAATAAACATCTTTAGGTTCAGCTAGCATTCCATTAAAACCATCTTCTATTATATCATTAATGCCTTCACCTTTCACTCCAATTATTGGTTTTCCAAAAGACATAGCTTCAATATATACTACTCCAAAGCCCTCTTTATAACTAGGCATAGAAAAAATATCACATTTTCTCATATGTTCCATAGTATCACTATGAGAAAGTCTACCTAGAAAATTAACTTTTTCTTTTATGTTAAGTTCCTCACACAGAGCTTCTAAATTGGCTCTTTCAACGCCATCACCAATAACAGTATATATTAAATTTTCATGCTTCTCCATTAAAGTTTTTAAAGCCCTGATATTTAAATCTATTCCTTTTATCTTTAATAGATTACCAGCACTTAGAACTTCAATATATTCTTTATTCTCTGTTTCTGTAAAAAGAGAATCTGGTATTTCTACTCCATTATGTATAACATCGATTTTTTCATAAAATTTTTCTTCACTTACAACATTTTTTAGCTTATTACTTACAGTTACTATGCTATCGCAACTATTCAATACTCTAAATAGCTTATCTTTGCAATCCACACTTCTATAAATAGTCTGTTGAAAATCTTGACCATGAATAGTAGTTACATGAGGAATTTTGAACTCTTTATTTATCATCATAGTTGCAAAACCATCTGGCAGTGCTACATGGGAATGAATTATATCCGGTTTAAATTCATTTATAATTTTCTTAACAGTTTTCTTGATACCCATAGCCATGAAATATCCAGATTTCGAAAATAAAATTCCTTTTGGAAACTCTAAATATCTAGGATAGCATATCTCTACACCTTCTAATACTCTATTCTTAGGTATCTCACTATATTTTTTCCATTTACTACTTATTAATCCTAACGGAAAAGGAGCTAGAGGAATAGGGGATACTACTTTTACTTCACATCCCTCATCCATTAAAGCCTTTGCCTGTTTATGAACAAATATTCCTGCCATCTCATTCATAGTATTAGGATACATATGAGATATAACTAAAACTTTCATTTTACATCTCCCTATACATTTTACAAAAACTATTCTATTAGCTTATTGTAAAGTTCTATAAGCTTTAATTTCTCCACTTCCCAAGAATAAACCTCTTCTATAAGTTTTCTATTTTTATTTCCTATCTCACTAATTAAATCAGGATTCTCCATATAAAACTTAATATTTTCAGCTATTTCATTAGGATCTTGTGGATTTACGTAAGTAGCACTATCTTTAAAAACACTTTTCCAATAAGGAAAATCTGAAATTATCATAGGTAACCCACAAGCCATATATTCAAAGGCTTTCGTAGGCCAGCTTACCACATAATTTGCTGCTGGATGAAGTGTACACATACCTAAGTCACTGGATTTCATATAGGAATATACTTCATTTACAGATACTCTACCTAAATAATCAGTATACTTCCATCCTTCAAGGCTTCTACATTCATCTTCAAAAGCTTTATCATCAAAAGCCCCCAAAAGAATTAATCTCGCTTCTCCTTTAAGTAATCCTATGGATTCTATAAGTTCTTTTATGCCTCTAATTCTTGTAAGCCCACTGGCGCATATGATATTAAACTTATCATTCTCCAGAGTTTTAGGCTCTGATTTATCTATAACTTCTACGGAAGGTACGTTTCCAACTACTATAGTTCTAAGATTTTTATAAAATTTCTTTTCAATTTCTGGTATTACAGTTACAACTGCATCAAATTTTTCAGCATTATTTTTTTCAAATATATTAAAACTTTTAGATACAATTTTTCTGATGAATTTAGGCCCTAACCACTCCTTGTCTAAAATTTGATTAGGCACATCCTCATGAACATCATATATGACTTTTTTACCTTTTCTTTTTAATTTTATTCCTAATGAGATTAACTCTGGATCATGAAAATGGTATATATCCGCATTTACTGATAATGCTAATTCATAAGCTAATTTTTTCTTCTTAAACATTCTCTCCATTCTACTACTACTTTTAGGTAGTGGAATGATGTTTACTCCATCAATAGTTTCCTTTTTATCATGAGTTGCAATTAAATATACTTCAAAACCTGCATTTGCTAGCGTTTTACACTGCTTGTGAAATATTCTATTATCAAAAACAGGATGAGCAGTTGTAATATGACAAATCTTAGTCATACTTCCCCCTCCTTTATGTAATTAAAATCTTTCTATTATATTACTATCCCTTAGCAAAATAAATTTACTAAGGGATTTGAATAAATCTTAATAATTCACAATAAACAATTATTGATTTTCCAATAATTGATCCTGTGGTACATCTCTAAATACTTTAGCTGGACTTCCAGCAACTATTTTTCCTCTTTCTACATCTTTAGTAACAAGAGCACCTGCTGCTACAAAGCCATCTTCATATATTGTCTTTCCTGGAAGGATTACAGCACCTGCACCTATTCTTCCACCCTTTTTAACTGTTACCCCTTTAAATTTTCCAAATCTCTCTTTAGAACGGGCAGCATAGTTGTCATTTGAAGTTGTAACACAAGGCGCTATAAATACATAATCTTCAACTTCTGAATAAGCAGTCAAATATACATTGGTTTGTATTTTGCAATTACTACCTACATTACAAAAATTCTCTATTGTTGTGCCTCTTCCTATTATAGTTTTTTCTCCTATAGAAACATTTTCTCTTATTGTAGCACTATCTGCTATAAGAGTTTTCTCGCCTATAGTTGCACCAGCATAGATTATAACTGAAGCACCAATTAAACATTGAGAAGAAACTTTTGATGGAGGTAGTTTTTCTTCATCTTTAAATATGCTGTTTACACCTCTCATAGGTAGCTTTCCTATGATGGTATTATCATCAATTCTTACATCATTTTCTATAATTGTACCACTATGTATAACTACATTATGTCCTATTATACAGTTATCTCCTATAGTGACATCATCTTCAATAACTGAAAATTTCCCTATAGTAACATTAGAACCTAGCTTGCTTTTTTCTGAAATATAATTCATAGTTTCTCTCACTTTCTAAAACTATTTTTTTATTTTTTCTACATCTTTCATTTCTAGAGTTGAGAAATCACCCATTGGGAATTTAACTGGTAATCCAGTAAGTCTTGATTTATAAGCTGCAAGAATAATTTCCATAGCTTTTTTACCTTCTTCACCATTTATTAATGGTTCAGTATTATTATTTATCGCATCAATTACGTTTTTAAATAATGATGTGTGTCCAAATCCATAAACTGTATCAGGGTCACCTTCTTGATTCTTAAGAAGTTCTGCTTCTTCTTCCATATTATCTTCAAACTTCCAAGTTTCTATAGTATTAACTGCAAGTCCCCCAATGCAAACTGTTCCACTTTCACCAAATATACTTAATGTTTCTTCTAAATTTTTAGGGAATACACAAGCTGTTCCTTCTACTATTCCTATAGCACCATTTTTAAATCTTATAACTATAGCACCAAAGTCTTCTGCATCTATATCTCTTAGGAAAGTATCACATTGAGCATAAACAGTATCTACTTCTCCACCCATCATCCATTGTAATAAGTCTATATTATGGATACATTGATTCATTAATGTACCACCATCTAATTCCCATGTACCTCTCCAAGGTGCTTGCTGATAATACCCCATATTTCTATTCCAAAGTATTCTTGCAGTACCATTTACTAATCTACCAAATCTGTTGTCCTCTATTGCATTTCTAAGCTTTTGAATTGGAGCATTAAATCTATTTTGATGACTTACACTCAATTTAACATTATTTTTTTTCGCTGCAGCTATCATATCATCTGCATCCTTTGTTGAAAGTGCCATTGGCTTTTCACAAATTACATGCTTTCCATTATCCATGCAGTATATAGCTATTTCAGGATGATATCCACTTTCTGTTGCTATATAAACCACATCTATGTCTTCATTATTTAACATTTCTTTATAGTCAGTATAAACTTTAATATCACAGTCACTGCCTATACCTTTTATGTATTCTTCTTTTTTCTCTATAGCCTTTTCTTCTAAAGCATCACAAGTTGCAACAAGTACAGCTTCCTCTTTATTATTGATTATAGCTTCAACGCCTTTATAAGAAATTCTTCCGCATCCTATAATAGCAAATTTAAATTTATTCATATCTTCACCTCATCAAATATAGTTACAATTTAGGCATGCAAAATTACACCCAGTATAATTATTGCATGCCATAGTTTTACTTTCTAACTCAAAGCTAGTTAAGGCATCTGAAAGAAAATAATAAAACAAAGATGTTAGTATATTTTATATCAGACAAGGCGTCAGGTTCTGCTCATAGTGGAGCTATTGGCAGGTTCTGACAACGCAGTATGATGGAAAATAGGCCAACATACTGGTCTATTATTTTCTTGAAGATGCCTAAATATTATAATTTAAAACAATTATAGTTTATTTATCTTTTCTCTATTATTTTTAACATTTTTAGTTGCATTTCTTGTGTCATATAATAAATTTGCTTTTTCAACTATACTTTCATAGTCGTAGCAGCTATGGTCAGTAGTAATAACTACTATGTCAGCATTTTCAATTTCATTTTCCCATACTACAGAAACATACTCTTTTCCTTTATGTTTAAATGATGGTATATATGGATCATTTACGATAACCTCTGCTCCTTTTTTCTCTAATAGTTCTATAACCTTAAGAGTTGGAGACTCTCTCATATCATCTATATCCTTTTTATAAGCTGCTCCCATAAGTAATACTTTTGAACCATTTAATGCTTTTTTATCACCATTTAATAAATTCATTATATTTTCAATAACAAACTCTGGCATATAATCATTAATTATACCTGAAGTTTCTATTAGTTTTGTATGGTAGTCATATTCTTTTGCTTTCCACTCTAGATAGAATGGATCAAGAGGTATACAATGTCCGCCTAATCCTGGACCTGGATAAAATGCCATAAATCCGTACGGTTTAGTTTTAGCTGCATCTATAACTTCCCAAACATCTATTCCCATTCTTTTACATAATATAGCCATTTCATTTGCTAATCCTATATTTATGTTTCTAAATGTATTCTCAAGAATTTTTTCCATCTCAGCAACTGCTGGTGATGAAACTTCCATTATTTCTCCCTCTAAAACATTTCTGTATAATTGGGCAGCAATTTCAGTACATTCTGGTGTACATCCACCAACAACCTTAGGCGTATTTTTAGTATTAAAATCCTTATTACCTGGGTCAACTCTCTCTGGTGAAAATGCTAAGAAAAAGTCTTCTCCACATTTTAATCCTGTTTCTTCAAGTATAGGCTTTATAACCTCTTCAGTTGTTCCTGGATAAGTTGTACTTTCAAGAACTACTAACATTCCCTTATGTAGGTATTTAGCAACGTCCTTAGTTGAGCTTACAACATATGATAGATCTGGCTGTTTATATAAATCTAATGGTGTTGGAACAGCTATACAAACTGTATCAACATCAGCCACAAAACTAAAATCAGTTGTCGCCTTTAATTTTCCTTCTTTCACCAACTTTTCTAAGTCTGAATCAACAACGTCTCCTATGTAGTTACGTCCTTCATTCACCATTTTAACTTTTTTATCTTGAACATCAAATCCAATTACTTCATAACCAGCTTTAGCTTTTTCAACTGCTAATGGTAATCCTACATATCCAAGTCCAACTACTCCTAATTTAGCAGTTCTATTCTTTAATTTTAGTAATAATTCTTCTCTTAATTGCTGTGACATTTTACTTCCTCCTAATTTAAAATTAGACTACTTTTGTTATAACTTTTATTTATCAAAGAATTCTTTTATCTTATCAACTACATATTGTTGTTGTTCTAATGTTATTTCAGGATATAATGGTAATGCAAACGTCTTAGTACAAGCATCCTCTGATACCGGGAAATCTCCTTCAGTATATCCTAAATGCTTATATACATCTTGAACATGTACAGGTACTGGATAATAAATTCCTGTTGAAACTCCATTTGCTTTCAAATGTGCTATTATTTCATCTCTCTTAGGAGATTGAACAACATACATATGATACACATGATAATTCTTTTCTTTTTCAGTTGGAGTTACTAAATCTAAATCTTTTAATAGTTCATTATATATATGAGCTTTTTTATTTCTTTCACTATTCCATTTTTCTATATATTTTAATTTTACTCTTAAAATCGCTGCTTGCATTTCATCAAGTCTAGAGTTGTGTCCTATGGCTGTATGATAGTATTTAACCTTGCTACCATGAGCTCTTAGCAATCTAATTTTATCAGCTATTTCATCATCATTTGTAACAACCATTCCTGCATCTCCATAAGCACCTAAGTTCTTAGTTGGGAAGAATGAATAACATGATACATGACCTATTGATCCCGCTCTTTTTCCTTTATACTCTGCTCCTATAGCTTGACAAGCATCTTCTATAACATATAAGTTATGCTTATTAGCAATTTCCATTATTCTATCCATATCACACATTTGTCCAAAGATATGAACTGGTATAATAGCTTTTGTTTTCTCAGTTATATATTTTTCAATACTATCTGGATCTATACATAATGTATCCTCTTTTATATCAGCAAATACAGGTATTGCACCTACAACAGATGTAGTTTCAGCTGAAGCAAAGAATGTAAATGGAGTTGTGATAACTTCATCTCCTTCTTTAATATCTAATGCTTTTAATGTAAGCATTAATGCATCTGTACCATTAGCTACAGCTATTCCGTGCTTAACACCTGTAAACTTAGCTATTTCACTTTCTAATTCCTTTACATTAGGTCCCATTATAAATGTTGAAGACTCTAATACATTTTTTATTGCCTCATTTACTTCATTTTCTATAGTTTTATATTGAGCATGCAAATCTAATAAACTAATCTTCATAATTATTCTCTCCTTAGTTTACAAATTAATTTTGTTTTCTTTTATATGTTGGCACTTTTTCTTCCAACAATTTTATAATTTCTTCTTTACTATTATTTTGTAATGCTCTAAACTCCTCAATAGATTTTTCGATATATTCAATATCAGTACCTATTGGCTTTTCTACAAAAATTTTGTTATGCTCTGTAGATGTTAGTGCAACTTCATCCATTAACAACTCTTCATATAATTTTTCTCCTGGTCTTAAACCTATATATTCTATTTTTATATCCACATCAGGTTTATATCCAGAAAGACTTATTAAATCCCTAGCCAGATCTACCATTTTAACTGGTTTACCCATATCAAGCACAAAAATCTCTCCACCTTCAGCCATACCACCAGCTTGTATAACTAGTTGAGCCGCTTCAGGTATTGTCATAAAAAATCTATTTATCTCAGGATGGGTAACTGTTACAGGTCCTCCGTTAGAAATTTGATCTTTAAATAATGGTATAACGGAACCATTGCTTCCAAGCACGTTTCCAAATCTAACAGCTACATATTCTGTTTCACTTTGCTTATCAAAAGCTTGTATAATAAGCTCACAAAATCTTTTCGTAGCCCCCATTACATTTGTAGGATTAACAGCCTTATCAGTACTTATTTGAACAAATCTTTTAACTTTAAATTCATCACTACATTTTACCACATTATAAGTACCAATAATATTGTTTTTTATTGCCTCCATTGGGTTATTTTCCATAAGAGGTACATGCTTATGTGCAGCAGCATGAAAAACTACATCTGGTTTATAAGTTTCAAAAATATCTCTTAATCTGTTTATGTCTCTTACAGAAGCTATAATTACCTTCTTTTTAAGTTGTGGATTATTTCTATTAAATTCCATTTCTAAATCATAAGCATTATTTTCATAAATATCTAATATTAAGAGTAATTTAGGATTGAACTTCGCTATTTGTCTGCATAGTTCCGAACCAATGGATCCACCACCACCAGTTACTAATATAATTTTATCCTTAATATATTTATCTATATCCTCATTGTTAAGTTTTATAGGATCTCTTCCTAAAAGGTCTTCTATATTAACATCTCTAAGCTGAGAAATATTAATATTGCCATCAATTAATTCATATATGCCTGGAACTGTTTTAAGCTTACACTTTGTTTGTTTGCATATATTGAGTATTTCTGTTTTAGTTTTTAAGTCTGCTGAAGGCATTGTCAATATTATTTCTTTAACATCATAGTCTTCACATACCTTAATTATATCTTTCCTACCGCCTAATATTTTAATACCATTTATACGCTTTCCTTTTTTTTCACTATTATCATCAATAAAGCCAATTATATTGTAGTTTAAATCAGCGTGCTTTTTAACTTCTTTAATTATTAAAGCACCTGCATCACCAGCCCCAATAATAATTACATTTATCCTATTTTTGTATTTTAATTTTGTGTTATCTTTATTTTCCATAATTCTTAATAAGAACCTAAACCCACCTAAGCTAAGTACACTCAATAGCCAAAATATTATATGTACAGTCATAGGGAATCTGTAATAAGGACTTCTTAAAAATGTATAGCTAATAAAATAACTATAAAATATAAATACAATATTGCTTAAAGTTATAGAATATACTATAGAAAATAGCTCCTCTATAGAAGCATACTTCCATATATTATCATATAATTTAAACAACTTATTAAAGAAGATTGTAAATACAATCACCGGTACTACTGATACTTGAAAAAACACCATATAATTACGAGTGATATTAAAATCAAATTTTAAAAGCAAGGCTATATATAATGATAGGACTATAAATAAGATATCTAATAAAACTATTCTCTTATCTGTTTGCATAATTTCACTTCCTAAGCCTTTTATTAAGTTCAAATCCATTTATCATTTTACAACATTTTAATAATAAATCAATATTTTTTTAGACCCTTACAGCCATTTTACCACTATCTACTTTAAATTTATATAGAAAATGCTACTTTTTTACAAAATATTTAAGAGAATTTTGAATTACATTATTTTATTAGAATCTATTAAATAAATAAATTTATTTTAATTAAAACTATTTAAACTAATGGAGAGTTGAGAATGAAAATTGATAATTATGGTTGAAATTAATTTTATAAATTAATTTCTTAAAATAGTTTTTTAATAAAATCCAATGTGATCGCTTTTAAAAAATTACTTTAAATTTCTCTCATAAAGGAGAAATAACGATAATTCTTCATTGTCAATTCTCAATTTCCAATTATTTAAGTATCTTTTCTATATCCTTTAGCACTTCATCATTAGGATCAAGTTTTTTGGCTATATCAAAATGAATCTTAGCTTGAACGTTATCCCCTATATTTAAATAACACATTATCAAATTTGTACATATTTCTACTGACTTTGTAACTTCAAAAGCACTTCTAAAGTACTTTATAGCTACTTCATAATTCCCTAAACATGCATAATTAATTCCAAACTCATTTACAACCTCTACGTAATCACTACTTATAGCTATTGAATCGTTTAAATAATATATTGCTTTTTCATAGTTCTCAAGTACTCTATAAGCTATTGCTATATAGTAATATATTTCTGCACTATCTCCCAATTGTTCTAATAGTGATAATAATATTTCCAAGGCTTCTTTTGGAGATTCATACACCATCTCTTTCGCTTTATCATAGCTTGTAACCATCTCTAATGATGCTTTAAATTCTATTACATCATCAGTCTTTTCTCCACCTAATACAATGTATTGATTAATAGAAAACAATGCCTCTTCTAACTCTTTATTATCTCTTTTAATAATAGCTTCATATAGATATGGAGTGGCAAAATCTGATATCTTTTTTGCATTTTCTATTAAATTTAGTTCTTCTTCTTTAAATAATGAGTTTTTCTTTCTTATTTCATCTACTAACAATAAGGCCTTATTATAATTATCTTTTGTACTTTCTATGGATATAAGGCCTCTTATTAATACATATGCATCCTCATACTTTTCTTCTTTAATATCTCTAAATATTATACTTTTTATAAGCTTTAAGCTATCTGGAATGTTTTTTATCAAACTTTCATAGGTCTTATTAGATTTAAAATTCCTATCGCTACCTAATACATAAAACATACCTTCTATAAATAAATTTATAGGTATATCTTTAAGGCTATCCCCAACTTTAGTTTTTTCTACAATTGCTTCACTTCTCACTGGTAAATAAGTATTCTCTTCAAAAGTAAAATTATTGATTTTACTTCCTTCTTTTATCTCTAAAAATAATACTTTAGATAATTTTTCTAATAAATAACTCTCTATACTCATAATCCACCATCCTAATAAACATATTAGTAATATAGAAACAAATTAAAATAATTATATTTGTTTCATTAAATCTCAGTATTTAAATATTATATCAAATTTAATATAACTTTTAAAATATTTAAATATTGGGAATTTCTATTATTATCTGTATTTGGCTGGCATAAAGCCTTAAAATCTATTGCATTTAACATATTATTGTCTTATAATTAATTTGTTTTAAATGAAATCGAAGGAATAATAAGATTTAATCTTATAACACAAGGAAATTATTGTAGAAAGAAGGGATACTGCATTGTATAAGTTAAATCAAAATGAAACTCCATTATTTGATGCCTTAATGGAGTATGTTAACAGAGACACTTTACCTTTTCACGTACCAGGTCATAAAAAAGGTGTAGGTGTTGATAAAGAGTTTAAAGATTTTATGGGTGAAAATCCTTTTAAAATTGATGTTACAGTATTTAAACTAGTGGATAGTTATCATCATCCAACCGGCCCAATAAAAAAAGCTCAAGAGCTTGCTGCTGATGCTTATGGTTCTGATGCTTGTTTTTTCTCTGTTCACGGAACTTCAGGAGCAATTCAAGCTATGATACTTTCAGTAGTAGGAGCTGGAGATAAAATTATTATTCCTAGAAATGTACATAAGTCAATTACAGGAGGAATAATTTTAGCTGGTGCTATTCCAGTGTACATGCAACCAGAATTAGATAAAAAATTAGGTATAGCAAATGGAGTTTCTCCTGAAACTGTTGAAAATACATTAAAAGAAAATCCAGACGCTAAAGCGGTTTTAATAATAAATCCAACCTATTATGGTGTTGCTACAGATATAAAGAAAATAGCTGATATTGTTCACTCTTATGACATACCACTTATTGTGGATGAAGCACATGGTCCTCATCTAAATTTCAATGAAAATCTTCCAGTTTCCGCTATGGAAGCAGGAGCAGATATCTGTGCTCAAAGTACACATAAGATAATAGGTGCATTAACTCAAAGTTCATTATTACAAGTTCGTTCAAAACGTGTTAGTATTCCAAGAGTTAAACAAGTCCTTAACTTAATGCACACAACATCGCCATCATATATCTTAATGGCATCTTTAGATACAGCAAGAAGACAAATTGCATTAGAAGGTAAAGAATTATTAGATAAAACAATTGAATTATGTAATTATGTACGCGAAGAAATCAATAAAATTCCTGGCTTCTACTGTTTTGGAGAAGAAATATTAGGTAAGCCTGGTGCCTATGCCTTTGATCCAACAAAGATTACTATAACTTGTAGAGATTTAGGGATAACAGGATACGATCTTGATATGATTTTATCAAATAAATATCATATTCAAATGGAATTATCCGACTTATACAACGTTCTAATAGTTGGTTCTTTTGGAGATACAATGGATGGTATGGAAAGACTATTTAAAGCATTGAGAGAAATAAGTGCTGAATATTATGGAAAAGGAAGTAAAAAGGCTGACTTTATAGATATCCCTGAAATTCCAGAACAAATACAAATACCAAATGAGGCCTTTAATAGCGTAAAAACTTCTGTTAAACTTTCAAGCAGCGTAGGAATGATAAGTGGCGAATTCCTAATGGCATATCCTCCAGGAATACCAGTACTATGTCCAGGAGAAAAAATAACTCAAGAAATAGTTGATTACGTACAAAAACTTAAAGATACAGGATTATATGTTCAAGGTACAGAAGACCCTGAAGTTGAATATATAAGAGTTGTTAAAGAAGAAGATGCAGTTTATATAGATGTTACTTAATAAGATTAAGACTTTATTATGGTAAAATTAATTTTACGGAATATTTATTAGCCCCTAGCAGATTGTTGCTAGGGGCTAATTTAAGATAAAATATATGCTATAAAGAAAATATCATTTTAAGAAGACGTATAAAATTGTCTATTTTCTTATATGTTGCATTTTTTCTTCTGCTACTCTTTTTCCAGCATCGTCAACTAATTTTATGTATTGATTATAATTCATGCCTACCACATTACCATAAGCCCTTAATAGGTTTTGGTAATATCCCATAGTGTAATGAACTTTCATCAGATGTTCTGTATGCTTAGTATTAAATAAAAATTTAGAGTTTCTTCTTCTCTTCTCTGCTTTTCTTTTAATATCACTATAAAACTCTGCTCCTTTACCTATCAGAAGTATTTTCTCATAGTTTACAGCTAGAGCATCTCTATAATAAGGTTGAAGACCTTCTATCATTATTTCATTAAAGTACTCATGCTTAAGTTTTTGTTCTTCTATAGCATCTTTTAAGATTTTTAATTTTTCATTATTCTTATTTCTAAGTGCAGGTAATTTTTGCATAATTTGAAGAACATTATCAATATTTTCTGGTTCTTTTTTCTTAATTATCTCTAGTCCAAGAATCATTTTTTCATAATCATTTTTATCTTTATTTACTTCCCCTTCACTTTGAAGTGCTGACAAAACACTTCCTGATTCCTCATTTAGATATATGTCCATATAGTAAAACAATTTACCTAATCTCTCACATAAAAATTTATCTTCAATTATATTATCATTTTCATCTATGTACATATAGCATTCTGGTTCACTACTAAATTTTTTAAAAAACTTTTTAAAGAAGACTACTTCTCTAAACAATCTATCATGAAGCATAGCAGGTTTAGAAACTTTAATATCTTCTGTAGATTTTTTATAAGGTTTTAATTTTATCATTAATTCCTTTGATGGTGCTGTATATATTGACATCTTAAACTCCTCCTGTTATGTATATAAAAATCTATGTTATAATATAAAACTCAAATTTCTATAAGTTAAAAGTTATATGTATATTATAACAAATATTTTGAAAAATCCTATAATTAATTGTATCTTAAAAGCTTCCTATGAGTAAAAATTAGAATCTATTAAAAAGAGATATACATTATAACTTTAAAAACAAATTAGTTCTAATTATAATACTAAAAAGTATCAACTATTTTCATATATATTAATTTTAGAACTGATATATCTATATATTAGTATTATAATATCATAAAATCTCTGTAAATTTATATAATTATTTACATAACCAATATATTAATTTTTTCATATTATAAATTATATGATATAGATTGTTAGTACTAATTTTTTAAAAATATATCTTAATTATATTAAATTAAAATTAAATAAAGCATATTAAGGAAAATAACAGTGAAATATAGTCCTGTATTTTATACAAAGATATAGGTTAACATTATATTCTAGTTCTCATAGGATTCTGACCATAGAGTATAACTAAAAATAAAGGAGCATACCAACTAGTTTCTTGAATATGCCTAATCTAAACTCTTCTGTTTTAAATAAAAACAAATTAATTCATAAATAAGTTTAAGGGGTACAATTATTATGAAAGAATATTTTAATTATAAAGACTCTGAGGAATATCTACATTGTACTATTCCAAACAATCCTCCTACTTCTAAAATTAAGATTGCCTTAGGTTCAATATATATTACTGAACCCTTTATATTATCTTTTCAACCTGGTGGAAAGTATATTCAAATCCCTTTTAATGCTTTTTTACCAGAGTCAAATGATGTGACTATAAATCTTCCAACTATAACAATAGCTCAGGAAGGTATCTACGAAATACAACTTAATATGATAGTGCTATTTCCAAGTATTGATGAGATTACTTTACTAGCTCTTTTCGCTGGTCCTCTCAATGGCACTATTAGTATAAACGGTTCTCCTATAACTGAAGGCACTTTCTTCTTTGGTCAATTATGTGCAAAATCTCTAATACGTCTACCTTTCTTAAAATCAGTTATAACAAAGTTGAATACAGGTGATAGGATTGAGATTTTAGTTACTAATTTCGTAGCTGAAGAGATTATAATTGAAAAGAGTACTCTATCAGTAGTACAACTCTCTTAATATTTTAATTGTTACAAAAGAACAAATTTTATAAATCACTTTAATATAATTTGGAAGAACTTTGTTTTATGATAATATATACTATTAAATTTAAAGCCTAGCTCTATTATAAAGAGCTAGGCTTATTAGCTTTAAGCTTCCATACCTGCTTTTAAAGCTTGCTTATTTAATTCTATTGCCTTTGATGGAACTAAACTTGAAACTACGTCTTCCCAATCTATTTCATCAAGATTTAATGCCTTTAATAATGCACCTAATAATACTACATTCTGTGCTTTTATATTTCCAAGGTCTTCAGCAATTTTTGCAGCATTTAAAGTCACTAAATTTTCTACTTTTTCTTTTAAAGATCCTATTACATTTTCTGGATAACTCTCAGCTCCTATTAATACTGGTACAGGATGAATTTCATAATCATTTACTACAAGGTGTCCACCCTCTTTTAAATAAGGAAGCGCTCTTAAAGCTTCACTTTTTTCAAATGCAACTATAACATCAGCTTTTCCTTTTTCAATTAATGGTGAATATACTTTTTCGCCAAACCTTACTTGAGTGGTAACACTTCCACCTCTTTGTGCCATTCCATGAACTTCAGACATCTTTACATCATAACCATGTCTTAATAATCCTTCTGATAATATTTTTGAAGCTAATATAGTACCTTGTCCACCAACACCAATAAATAATATACTTTTAACTTCCTTCATATTATTCACCAACCTTCTCTATAGCTTTAAACGGACAAACTTGCTTACATAACTCACAACCATTGCACATAGATTCATCTATTGAAACTATACCATTTTGGAATTTAAGAGCCGGGCAGCCTGTTTTTAAACACATTTTACATTTTCTACAGGTATCTTGATTTACTCTACAACTTAGATCTGCTCTTGCCTTTAATACTTCTTTTATTAATGCACAAGGTTGTTTTGTAATTATTACAAAAGGCTCTTTGCTTTTATGTGCTTCTTCCACTGCTTTCTTTGTTTCTTCTAATTTATAAGGATCAACAACTCTTATATTATCCTTCTTAACCCCACAAGCAAGTACTAAATCTTCAAGATCAATCATAGGCGCAGGATTATTTTGAAGAGTTTTTCCTGTTCCTGGATTCTCTTGATGCCCTGTCATTCCTGTAATTCTATTGTCTAAAATTACAGTTACTATCGGAGTATTATTGTAAACTGAATTTATAAGACCTGTAACTCCTGAGTGGAAGAAAGTTGAATCTCCTATAAATGAAAATACTTTTTTATCTTCTCTCTTAGCTACTATTGAAGCTCTTTCAATTCCTATTCCACCAGAAATTGAAGCGCCCATACAAATTACTGTATCAGCTACATTAAGAGGTGCATTCATACCTAGAGTATAGCAGCCTATGTCGTTTGCAGCTATTACATCTTTATATTTAGATACAGCGTAGAATATTCCTCTATGTGGACATCCAGGACATAATACTGGTGGCCTTGAAGGTGGTTTTACATCTACTGAATATTTAATCTCGTTAACGTCACCTAAAATAGCCTTTCTCACTATATCAGGACTTAATTCATCACAAACTGGTATTACTTCTTTACCTTTACAATTAGTGCCTAGTACTTTAACTGCATTTTCTAAATATGGATCATTTTCTTCTACTACATATATGTTTTCCACTTTAGAGGAAAATTCTTTAATCATTTCATCTGGTAGTGGATAGCTCATTCCAATTTTTAAATATGAAACATTATCACCAAATACTTCTTTACAATACTGATAGGAAACACCACTAGTTATTATTCCTATTTTAGTATCTCCCATTTCAATTTTATTTAGCTCACAGCTATTTGAATATTTTCTTAACTTCTCTAATCTTTCTTCTACTTCATAATGTTTTAATTTAGCATGCCCTGGAGTCATTATATATTTTCTTATATTTTTTTCATAAGGTTTTACTGCAACTTCTTGTTTTTCACCTGGTTCTACAATAGTTTTAGAGTGAGAAATTCTTGTAGTAACTCTAAATAATACTAAGGTATCAAATTCTTCACTAATTTCATAAGCTTTTTTTATAAAATCTAAACATTCTTGAGAATCTGACGGCTCTAGCATTGCTACTTTAGCATGTGGAGCATAAAATCTATTATCTTGTTCATTTTGAGATGAATGCATTCCTGGATCATCTGCTGTAATTACAACAAACCCTCCATTTACACCTTCATATGCCATTGTAAATAATGGATCGGCGGCCACATTTAATCCAACATGTTTCATTGTAGTTAAAGCTCTAGCCCCTCCTATTGAAGCTCCAGCTGCAACCTCAAAACCAACTTTTTCATTTGGTGCCCACTCAGCATAAACACCTTCATAAGTTGCAAAGTTTTCTAAGATTTCTGTACTTGGCGTACCTGGATAAGCAGAAGCAACATGACAACCTGCTTCATAAGCGCCTCTTGCTATTGCCTCATTTCCAGTCATAATAACTTTATTCATATCTTCCCCTCCATATTCCCCATAATATCTGTTACGTATTTGGAATTTAACTTTTATAAAAACTAATTAAAATAATGAGTCTTTAATTAATTTACTTTAAATAAATTAATTTTTCATAATAAGTTTTATCTTTAAAATACATGAAATAACTTGTAAATTTATAATTAAACTAAGGTTGCTCCAAGAGCTATTGAGTATAATTTAGACTTAGCACTATCTGCTCTTGACACTAGCACTACAGGACATTTTGCTCCTACAATTACTCCTGCACTTTCGGCTTTTGCAAAATAAGTTAATGATTTCCCTAAGAAATTTCCTGCTTCAATACTCGGAACAAGCAATATATCTGCTTCTCCTGCTACCTCACTAACAATTCCTTTATGTGCTGCTGCCTCCTTAGAAATAGCATTATCTAAAGCTAATGGCCCATCAATTATACATCCTTTTATTTGTCCTCTTTTATTCATTGAAGCTAATGCTGCTGCATCTAATGTTGCTTGCATACTAGGGTTTACCACTTCAACTGCACAAATAACTCCTACATTTGGGCATTCTATATCCAAAGCATGGGCAATTTTTACTGCATTATTAATTATTCCAACCTTATCTTGAAGTTCTGGGTATGGCACCATTCCTCCGTCGGTTAAAAACAGTAATTTATGATAACTAGGAACATCATAGACCATAACATGAGATAATAAATTACTTGTTTTTAATCCTGCTTCCTTATTTAAAACTGCCTTTAATAAATCAGAGGTACCTAACATACCCTTCATTAAAAAATGTGCCTTCCCTGTTGAAACTAACTCTACTGATTTTGCGGCTGCTTTTTTAATATCCTTTTCATCAACAATTTCAAATTCAGTTAAATCTAAGTTACCTTCTACAGCAATTGCTTGAATTTTTTCCTTATCCCCAACTAATATAACATTAACTATATTTTCTCTAACAGCTTGTACTGCTGCTTCCAAAACAACTTTATCCTGTGCAACCGCAATTGCAAGGGTTTTTCTCTCTCCAAGCTTTGCCTTTTCAATTATTTGATCTAATTTTTTAATCATAAATTCCTCCTTAGATAACAATTTCTTTATACAGCCCCCTATTTTTTGAAGATGTCTGAAGTAAGGTCATAAAATTATCTTTGGCCAACTCCATTAAAGCATATGACTTTTCAACCAAATTAATGTTGAAAATTTTTTTGCATATAATCTTTTTTGCAATAAAAACTTTAAAAATTATTCTTAATTTAAGTATAAAGATTTAAAATATTTTGTCAATTTTAGCAGCTAAAGTGCATATAATATTTTTTTATATCAAAAAAACGTGAATAAATCACGTTTTTCTGATATTTTTTTATATTAAAGACATTTTTGATTATATAAATAAATTTACAATATCATTGCTGCTATAGTGCCAAATATCAATAGAGGTATATTATAGTGTAAGAATGTAGGTACACATGTATCCCAAATGTGATCATGCTGACCATCTATATTTAACCCTGATGTCGGTCCAAGAGTACTATCTGATGCAGGTGATCCGGCATCCCCTAAAGCTCCTGCAACACCTATTAAAACAATTATAGCCGGCACACTAAATCCTAGACTTACTCCTAGTGGGCAGTATATAGCTGCTATGATTGGAATAGTTCCAAAAGAACTTCCTATGCCCATAGTAACTAATAGACCAACTAAAAGCATCAATAGCGCTCCTATTAGTTTACTTCCTCCAACCATGCCAGATACTGCTGCTACTAGTGCTTCAACTGCTCCAGTTTCTCTTAATACATTCCCATATCCTGCAGCTACTAACATTACAAAACCTATGAACCCCATCATTCTAATGCCACCATCCATAAGATCATCAATTTCACTCCATTTAATTGCTCTAGTTATAAATAACACAATTAAAGCACATAATCCTCCTAATGGAAGTGATTCTGTAACAATTTGAACAGCAAAAGCAGATATTGCCGCTAAAAGAGCAAACCAATGCTTTGAAGTCATTTTTATATCTTCCGTTTCTGGTACTAATTCTTGTATAGAAATATCTTTATATTCTCTTGGTTTTCTGTAAGAAATAAATACAGCTATTAATAGACCTAAAAACATTCCTAGTCCTGGAACCCACATAACTTTTGCAATCATGCTATTTGTAACATTTAGTCCATTTGATATCATTTGATCTCTTATAATATTATGGAATATAAGTCCAAATCCAATCGGCAAAGTTATATATGGTGCCTTTAATCCAAAGGTTAAAGCACAAGCAACCCCTCTTCTATCAATTTTTAACTTATTCATTAACATTATCAATGAAGGAATTAAAATAGGAATAAATGCTATATGAACTGGTATTAAGTTTTGTGAGAAACAGCTTATAAGAGCTATCAATAACACAAAGACTATTTTCTTATCTTTAACTATATTAGCTATCTTCTTTGCTAGTATAGTTGCTAGTCCTGTCTTATTTACCGCAACAGCTAAAGCTCCCAATAAAATATAACTTAAAGCTGTTTCTGAGTTTCCTCCCATTCCACTTATAAGAACCTCCATAGCTCCGTCTATAGTCATTCCTGATGATAATCCTGCAACAATTGCAGAAATTAAAATAGCTAGTATTACATTGAGCTTAAAAAGACATAGAACTATCATAACCATAACTGAAATAACCACTGGATTTAATAATATCATAATAAAAGCCCCCCTTTAATCCGTAAATATACTTATTATTTACTGAATTTTAATATTTGAATAATTAATGTAACTAATATAAAAAATACTAAATTAATCTTTTATGCTAATTAATTTTCTTTATTATAGTTGTATGCCTACAAATCTTCTATAACCTGAGAAAATGAATTGATAATACTATGAGCAACCATACTATTTGCTACAGAGCGAGATTTCCAAGCAATTATACCTAAAACAAAAGCACCAATAAATGTCCTTATAAAAACAAATATAGGATAATTGCCTAAATAATAAATATGACCTAGCATAAATGTTGTTGATTGAAATATTAAAATCCATGACTCCTTCCATTTAAACTTACGTAAATAACCCCAAATAAATCCTCTAAAAAGCGGTTCTTCACTAATTACCACATAGTTGAATTGAAACAAAGATAATGGTAATAATCGAGAAATTTTTATATCTCCTAATTTATCAATGGGTTTAAATCCAGTTATTAAAAAGCTAAATACAATCCCTAATATAATAGAAATCATTAATCCAATAATTACTTGCTTTAAACTTTTCCTTGGTAGTAAAAATTTGTGGTTAATTAATAATATTAATAAAAATATTGCCATAATTAAAGTTATATAATCAAGAAAATTATATTGCACTTGTTGAGGATTACTACTAAAAATAGTAACTAAAAAGCCTATTATAGGCATTGTAGTAAATAATATCATTGAAAAAAATGTAAAATTAAATTGTGATAATTTTTTTCTTTCATATATTATCAAAATAGAAGTTAATAAATAAGTACCGTTGGTAAAAATGCTATTCATTATATCAGTATCTAAAGGTAGTATTTTAAAAATAACTGGAAATGCAAAGGAAATCTCAAAAATAATAGTAAAATTATTATGATTACTGGAATAAACTTATATGAAAGCTTATAATCATTTATTTTAATCATAAGTCCCTCCTATTTTCATTATCCATACCTAATAAAATCATATAGTCAAACTATTATTAATAAATTACCTAATTATATGCTTTTTATAGAGTATTATATACAGATTCGCGCTAATTAACTAAATATTCTGATTATTATTTTTGATTTTTAAAAACATAATTCCCTACAAAATAAAACTACAATTTTTCTTATCCTTATGAAATTAAATTTAATATATTCTTATATTAACATAAAATATAATGCTTAATATACCCCATATACAGAAAATCAACAAAAAGTTCATTTTTTCTAAGGGACGGTTCATTTTATTTTTATAAAAATACCACAATCTTATCTAAAATATAATTCCAAACTGAATATAGTTATGAACCGTCCCTTAGAAATGATAATTAAAATATAAATTAGAAATAATAATGTATTTTTATTACTTATTTTCATGTTATTAATTGAAATTTTCATTTTATTTTTAAGCTTGTCCTATTTTGCTTGTATACAAATAGCATAAGATATTATATAAAAAGTTTTATTTTAAATTTCTATGCTATTTTCTGAGCATTTAAATCTACCAATTCATCTAGCATAGTTTGATAAAATTTATTTTTAATTATTAATTCTACTCCATATTTACAAAGCGCAGATACATTAGATTGTGTTATATTTTGTAGTATCTTGCATATTTCTTTTTGACTTTTACCACTAAACTGAGTTAAAAACACTACATATATAGCCTTCGCCTTCCTACCTTTTCTTCTATGTTTTAATTTTAACTCTATCTGCTCAACTCCTGTTCTCTCACAAATAAAATTACTTATTTCCTTTTCCGAACAATTTCTAAGTAAAACAATTTTTTCACTTCTATATTCTGACTTATTATTTTCAAATTCCGTTTCTTTGAGTTTTTCTTCTTCTATGCTAAACATAGTATTATAATAATTCTTTCTTGCTCTTCTTTTTCTTCTCCCAAAGAAACTCATTATATATTCTTCATTACAAATATTAAATCTGTTTTTTTCTAATCCTAAATACAGTGATAAACTTGAATACATATAATCTTCTGGTTTTTCTTTGTATTCTTTTATATCTACTGGATTTCTGTGTATATATTTAGAAACTTCTATTAAGTATGTATCGCTATTTATGGGCTTGCTTTTATATCTGTCTCTAAATACTGGTCCGTTATGCTTCTTACACTTTCTAAGATATCCTCCATATCTTAAGTTAAATTTTTTCATCATTTTACCTAAATCTCCGCCATTAATGTCTATTAAAAAATGAGTATGGGTATCCATTAAACAGTAAGCGTAAATCTTAAAATTTTCTTCAATTTGTAGTTTTCTTAGAATTTGAAGCATTTTTTCTTTATCTTGGTCATCATAAAATAAAGGCTTATCAGGAAAACTTCTAGTCATAACATGATATATTCCACTTTCACTTAATACTCTAGCTACTCTAGCCACAGGAACTCCTCCAATTAACACAGTTTTTTATAATTATTGCCATTGTCTAAATCCCTAAACAAAATTGTCATAGGATAATTAGAAAACATGAATATTTTTTAATGAACCGTCCCTAGTAAAAATCCACCTTTGAACAATTATCTGCCCCAAAGGTGGATTTTCATTTATGTGAAATATTATTTTCTATATAGGATCCTACTATCTATGTCCTTTATATTTTTACAACCTGTTAATACCATTGAGGATTTTAAGTCACCTTTTAGTTCTTCAATATATGTTTTTACTCCTTCTACCTTTCCACCAAAGGAAGCCGTTACAAATGGCCTTCCTATAAGTACTCCATCAGCACCAAGAGCTAACATTTTTAATACGTCTACTCCAGTTCTTATTCCACCATCTACCAGTATTTTTACTTTTCCTTTAACAGCTTTAGCTATATCCTCTAAGACCTCAGCAGTTCCTGGTGTTTGATCTAGTACTCTTCCACCATGATTTGAAACAACTATTGCATCTACTCCTGCTTCAACTGCAAGTATAGCTTCATCAGCAGTCATTATACCTTTTAATATAAATGGAAGTTTTGTACTACTTACAAGCTCTTTTATCTCTTCTACACCTTTAGGCATAACTGGCTTACCGTGTAATGCTAATGTTATAAGGCCACAGGCATCAATATCCACTCCTACAGCAAAAGCTCCTGCTTCTTCTGCAAGTTTAATTTTATTTATAATATTTTCATTTTCCCAAGGCTTAATAAATACTATACCATTACCATTATATTTCTTTAACACCTCCAGGTTAGTCATTAGAAAAGCATCAACTGCTGTGTCTCCAACCATTGGATATATACCAGCTTGTACGCATCCATCAATAACAGAAGAAATATATTCTTCTTCTGTAAGTTTTCCACCCATGTTTAAAGTAGTTCCAGTAACTGGTGCTGCAAAAACAGGAATATCCATTTTTCTTCCGAATAGCTCTGTGCTTATATCAGGATTTTTAGCATCATGAATAACTCTCATATTTAGCTTTATATTATTTAATGCATCAAAGTTAGCTTTAAAGGAGTCTCCTGTTCCCTTTCCACCCATTCCTGGCACTTCTCCAGAACATACTACCCCATTACAAGCCTTGCATACTCTACAACTATTACTTAAATTTTCTCTTGCAACTTTTTTAACTTCATTCATATTCATAAAATACCGCTCCCATCCTTAACTATTGTATATATCAAAGAATTCTTTAAGATTTTCCTCCGTAAATACCTTTATACCATTACGTATCAAAAGTTCTGCGGTAACTCCGTTGCCACTTCTTTTATTACCACTAAAAGTTCCATCATATATTGTTCCTACTCCACAAGATGGACTTCTAGCTTTTAAAATAGCATATTCTGCTCCTATAGCCTTTGCAATTTTCAAGGTTTCTTCTGCTCCTTTTGCAAATTCTTTAGTAGCATCATCGTTTTTAGGTCCTAATATTCTAGCTTTGCCATCTAAAACCATAGCACCATCACCTTGTACAATTTCATGTGGTTCTCTTGGAGTTTCTTGGCCACCTAACTGTTCTGGACAAACTGGTATCGCCTTTCCTTCTTTTAAAAGCTTTAAAACTTCTTCTCTAAGATTATTCCCACCATCGTACTTACAGTTAACGCCACAAAGACATGCACTTACTAAAACCAAAATCTCACTCCTTTCATACAAATATATAGGATTTCGTAACATATATATCAAAATAACTAATACTTTCTAATCTTTTAATCACTGTCAATAAACAATCACAGTTATGGATGAAATCAATTCTTACAAAATTAATTTCATCTATAATTTTTATTTCTTATTATATTATTATCTTTTATATTTACTTAATTTCTACAACAGTAACTCCTGTACCACCTTCACCATAATTTCCTAATCTAAATCCTTTTACATGAGGATGGCTTTTTAATAAGTCAGTTATTGCATTTCTAAGTACCCCTGTACCTTTTCCATGGATTATTGACACTTCATTAAGACCTGCTAAGTAAACTTCGTCTAAATATTTATCAACAGTATAACTAGCTTCCTCCGAATCCATACCTCTTAAATCTACAGAAGTTGCTACATTTCTTAAGTTTAATTTTGCTTCTCTTTTTTCCATCTTCCTAATCTTTTTATCCTCAGGTGATACTTTTGATTTTCTAAGGTCAGAAAGCTTTACATTTATTTTCATTATTCCTGCTTGTACTTGAACTTCACCTTTAGAATCTACTTTTGATATAACTATAACATTTTGATTTAATTTTGGAAGATAAACTTCATCACCTTCATTAATAGACTTAAGCTTTTCTCCTTTAGCTTCCTCTGTTTTTTGTGATGCAAATTCTACATTTTCAAGCTTGTTTTTAATTTTCTTTCTCTCTTCTTCAAGTTTTGTTCTTACTTCCGAACTATATCCCATTCTTTCAAGCTCTCTAATATTTTTAAGAATAGTATCAGATTCTTCTTTAGCTTCTCTTATAAGTTGTTTTGCCTCTCTTTGTGCATCATAAAGTGCATTTTCTCTAGACTTCTCAAATTTATAAAGCTTTTCTGCATATCTTTCTTTAAGCTTTTCTGCATCTTTCTTTAGCATTTCAGCAATTCTTGCATCATTTTCAGCTTTAATACTCTTTTGTTGTAAGCTTTGAATAAGCTCTTCAAATTCTAAGGTATCTTTGGAAATATTTTCCCTTGCACTATCTATAATGTATTCTGGAAGTCCTAGTCTTCTTGAGATTTCAAAAGCATTAGATTTTCCTGGTATACCTATAAGTAATTTGTATGTTGGTCTTAGGGTCTCAACATTAAATTCTACGGAAGCATTTTCTACTCCTATGGATTTTAATGCATATCCCTTAAGCTCACTATAGTGAGTAGTAGCAACCACTCTACATCCTCTTTTCCTTAAATTTTCTAGTATTGAAACTGCAAGAGCTGCTCCTTCTGTAGGATCTGTACCTGAACCTAACTCATCAAATAGTACTAGAGAATTATCATCTGCATTTTCTATAATTCCAACAATATTGGTCATATGTGAAGAGAAAGTAGATAAGCTTTGTTCTATACTTTGCTCGTCTCCTATATCTGCATAAACCTTATGAAAAAAGCTTACTGCAGAATTTTGTCTTGCTGGAATTAAGATACCACTCATTGCCATCAATTGAATAAGTCCTACAGTTTTAAGAGTTACAGTTTTTCCTCCTGTATTAGGACCAGTAATTACAAGTGAAGTAAATTCTCTTCCCAAATATATATCACTAGGTACTACTACCTTAGGATCTATAAGTGGATGTCTAACTTCTATTAAATCTATAATTCCATCATTATTTACTTCCGGACAAATAGCATTAATTTCACTAGCATATTTAGCTTTTGCAAAAATAAAATCTAATTCCCATAATATATTTCCATTATTTTCAACAACTTCAACATTGTCCGTAACACTTTGAGATAATATCCTTAAGATTCTTTCTATCTCTGCTTTTTCTTCTAATGTAAGTTCTCTTATTTCATTATTTAAGTTAACTAAACCCATAGGTTCAATAAATAAAGTAGCACCACTTGAACTTTGATCATGTATAAGACCTGGCACTGCATCTCTATATTCAGTTCTTACAGGAAGAACATATCTATCTCCTCTTATAGTATATAAATGTTCTTGAAGATACTTAGAATTACTTCTAACTAATGAATTTACCTTATCCTTTACAGAAGAAGATTTTTCTCTTAGTTTTCTTCTTATATCATAAAGCTCCTGAGATGCTCTATCAGCTATCTCTTCCTCACTAATTATAGCTCTAAATATTTCATCCTCTACTTTTTTAAGAGGAACAATACCTATACATATATCTTCTAATACTCTATAGCTTTCTTCCTCTTCTTTATGAGCTATATAATCCTTAAATAATCTTGCACATTTAAGCATAGATGCAATTCTAATAAGCTGTTCTGGTAAAAGCACTGACCCTTTTTCTGCTCTTTTTATAGCTTCCCTAACATCATATATCCCTTCAAAAGGAGGATTACCTTTTTTTGTTAATAATTGAAAAGCTTCCTTAGTTTCCTGTAAATGCTCTTTTACCTCATATATATTATTATAAGGTTCTAATCTATCTATAATGTCCTTTGCCGCGGATGTTCTTGTATATTTTTTAAGATTTTCTTTTATTTTCGGGTATTCTAATACTCTTAAAGTTTTCTCCTGCATTGTACCACCAACTTTCTCTATTCTACTCCTCTTTTATAATGTCCTCTTGTAAAATTTGTATAATCTCCTAAAAACTCTTCCTTTTTAATTATATCTAAAACTTCCTTTGTTTTATTATAATCCTCATCTATGAAATCTACTCTGAAGCTTTGTATATTGTTCTTTCTTAGTTCCTTCATATTAGGAATTAAGTTAACGGGAACATTATTAAATATATGACTCCTACAGTATTTATCTGTTAACACTTTAAAGTCTTCACCTTTTCTATCCCTTAAAATATAGTTACCTTTAGCGCAATTGACAGCACAATTAGAGCATAGTGACTTTCCTCCAAAGGTACTTCCTATTACACAGTATTCACTAACCATAAGCTCATATTTACCATAAACTATTATTTGAGATGCAATACTAGTATTTTTCACAACTGAATTTATTTCTTTATTATTAAGTTCTACACTTATTGAAGCTCCATCTAAATATTGATTATAAAATTCTCCACTATAGCTATTAAATATATTCAGTTTATAATCTCCAATTAAAGATGTTTTATCTTTAAATCTACTTATAATACCTAAGTTAGCTGTTACTATACCTCTAACATCCTCTAAATTTTTATATATAAATTCACAAATACCTTCAAATTCTTCTTTAATTATATTCGGAGTTTTTATATATAAATTAAACTTTCCATAGTTTTTAACTTCCTCAATTTTCAGCTGATTACCTTTAAAGAAAAAGTCCACTGCAATATTTTCTATTCCACTATCTAAAGCTGCCTTTAATTGTTGCAAGTTGCTAACTGCAACTAAAAGTTCAGGAATTTTACCTTTTTGTGGCTGTTTTTCTATATTATTAACAGTTAACTTCAATTTATCTTCTCTTCTGTAGCTTTCCTTTATAAAGCTTAATATTTTTTCAGTTAACTCTCTTCTTACAGAATTAATTGAAGACACCGGTATAAATCCTTCCTCAAAGGTTTTAAATTCAATATTATTAAATTCAAATGGAGTATCTCCTAATTTTTGAAGATTTTTAATTATACTCTCCTTATCTAATGGCCTTTTTATTGCTTTTTGAACTAAATCTCCTTCTACAATAAAATTACTTCCTTCAAAATTCGTGATAATCTTTATAGATTCATCTACTATAAACTCCACTTTTACATCTATTAAAAGTTTCTTACCATATACATTTTCATAAATCTTTGAAAGTTCTTTTGAAAGTTCTATATCAGAAGTTTTATATAACATATCTCCTTCTTTATATCTAGTAGGCTTTAATATTACTTTTTCTCCTTTTACAGCATATTGCACTTCATTCTTACCTATCTTTATACCAGATACGGTAAATCCACCTTCTCCTATTCTAACTCCATCTTTAAGATGAATATCCTCTTCCAACTTAATGGTCAAATCCTTTTCTACTTTTCCAATATACACGCCAGTATTCTTAGGAAAATTATATGCCATCATATCTTTTCCTACATTTCCAAACATATATGCTTTAGAAAACCCTTCTCTATTGAAAAGTTGAGCCAATTTATTATATTCACCTTTAATATCTACAAAATCATTATTTTCATAAAAAGCATTAATAGCTTTTTTATAACTTGAAACTACTCCTGCAACATATTCAGGTCTTTTCATTCTCCCTTCAATTTTTAGAGAAGAAGTTCCACTTTCTATAATTTTTTTGATATCTTCAAAAGTACAGATATCTTTAGGACTTAGTAAGTATCCTCCTCTTGTTTCATTTGAAATTTTATTAATTAGTGTATAGGGTAATCTACAAGGCTGTGCACAACGTCCTCTATTTCCACTTCTTCCACCTATAATACTACTCATAAGACATTGCCCTGAATAACTAACGCATAACGCACCGTGAACAAATATTTCTGTCTCTATATCTAATTCTTTAGATATATATTCAATCTCCTTTAATGAAAGCTCTCTCGAAAGTACTATCCTTTTAAAGCCTAATTGTTTCAAAAATGAGGCAGCTTCCCCATTATGAACTGTCATTTGGGTTGAAGCATGAACTTCAAAATCCGGTAATAGCTTCTTTATAGCATAAAACAGACCTAGATCTTGAACTAATATTGCATCTACTCCAACTTCGTATAAAAATCTCACATATTCTATAGCCTCTTCAAACTCAAGTTCTTTAATTAAAGTATTTACAGCTATATAAACCTTAACATTATATATATGACAGTAATCTACTGCTTCTTTTAATTTCTCATCATCAAAATTATTAGCATAAGCTCTTGCTGAAAACTTGCTTCCGCCCATATATATTGCATCACACCCTGAAAGCACTGCTGCATGCAAACTTTCTACGCTTCCACCTGGTGCTAATAGTTCTATTTTCTTCATGTTCATCTCTCCTATTACTGAGCTTATAATTACGAATATAATTATACCAATAGTAAGTATATAAGACAAAGTTTTTATTCCATTATATAGTTTTTATTTATAAAAATAAAAACCTATTTATATTATCTATTTATTTATAAATATAGTTTAAACCATATTAAACAGTGAAAATGCAAATTCCTACAAATAAAAATAAGTGGACTAAAAAGTCCACTAACTATTTATTAATTTCAAATATTCTTCATATATTTGCTTAGCAGTATTTTCCCAAGTATATCTTTTACACACATATTCCTTTAAGTCATTATTTTTTCTATTATTATATCCCTTAATTATGGCTTCTTTTATAGAATTTTCATCATAAGGATTACAGTATATAGCTAAATCTTTAAAATATTCTCTTGAAGCTCCTTCTTCTGTTACTACGATATTACATCCACTTGCCGCTGCTTCTAAAGAAGAAAGACTTGTTAGCTCCATAAAACTAGGTAATGCATGAACTTTAGCAAATTTATAAGCATTATATACATTATAGTTATCCATAAAACCTAAGTATTGTACATTTTTATAAGCTAAACATTTTTTAAAATAGTTTTTATTCGAAACTCCTCCTACTAAAACTAAAGGTAAATTCAACTCATTACAAACCTTTGAAAGTATTAGTTGGTTTTTTGCCTCATATATTCTTCCTACAGATAGCACATAATTATTTACGTCATGTCGTTCTGTAAAATTATAAAGTGGTACGTCTTCATATTCTAACATATTCACTCCATTATAAATTACCTTACAAGGAGTATCAAACTTAAAATCTCTTTTTAAATTTTCTAATTCCCACTTACTATTACAAAAAATCATATGACTTTTTCTTAAAAGTTCTCTTCTATATATATTACAACTATTCCACAATTTTAGTTTTTCAGTTTCTCCTATATGGTTATAATAATTACTCATATTAAAATAAAGAGGAGTAATCACAATTTTACTTTTTCCTTTTAGGCTTTGTCTATAATACCTATATATCTCTCCTGGAACATTGATATTAAATAAGTGAATAATATCATAATCATTATATTCATATAACTCTCCTCTATCTATATCAACATTAACTCCTAACTGCTTTAAATTTTTGTAAATTTTTTTTACAATGATGGAGTCACCAGCAGAACTTTTTAAATAATCCTGTCTTGCACACAACAAAACCTTCATTGATAATCCTCCTATGTTTGCTACTTAAAATATAACTATGCAATCATAGTAGTTTTTATCACTAATTATTTAAATAAAATAGTTTATCTTAATAAGACAAATAGCTCTATTATTAATTTAAAAAACTATTTTATCAAAATTATTTAACAACTTTCTAAATATAAAAAGTTGTTAAATAAAAAACTCATAATTATTTGATTAATTATGAGTTTTATGCTACAAAGAAAATTCTTTATTCATATTTATATTTTAAAATTTTTATTTATATACTACTTCAAACTCTTCACATACTATTTCCATATCTTCATTAAATTCTTTTCCTATTTCTTTTAATTCATCTTCAAAATATATTCGATGGACATTTCTCCAATAGTCTAGAGATTTATCGCCTTCACCTTCTATTGAAGCAAACTTCTCTGTTACATCTTTAAAAGGGATAATTTCTATTTTAGTGGTTTTAATAATACACTTAGCAATACCTTGCCAATTAGTAATTATGCTATACTCATCAACTTTTGGCAGTTCTTCTCCTTCTTCTTTATACCAATAGTATAAAGAGGCTGTTCCTCTTTTTGTTCCTTCCAAAACAAGTTCCGCTAACTCATTGGCAGATTTCACATCATTACAAAAATGCCAAGCGGTATAATTTTTTTTCGTAGTTTTTTCATTCTCACCTAAAATTTCTAAATAGCTTAACCACATTTCTTCTACTGAAATATCATACTTGCACATAACCTTTTCTCCTTTATTTATAATAATTTAACCTCCATATTTTTACCAACTGGAGGTTAAATGTTTCATTCTTATCAAAAGCTATTCTTTAATTTTTAATAATGAGTTCTTTTTTAATTTTTCTCTTATTAATTCTTCATTTTTATTATCTAATTCTTTTGCTAATTCTTTAATATTTCTAGTTTTATCGCAAATATCCGATCTTAGTTCTCTATTTCTAGCTGCCAGCTTTTTATTTAACATAGTAAGCTTTTCATTTTCACTTTTTATTTCTTTTGAAACCTCTGTCATAACCTCCATCTCAGAATCAATTTTTTGCATTTCTTCTTTTAATCTAAGATCTTGGTTACCAGACAAACTTTCAACTTGCTCTTGAAGCTCCTTGTTAATATTCTCTAAAGATTCAACCTGTTTTTTCATTTGCTCTAATTCTGAAATTAAAAACTTATTGTCATTACTCGCTTTTGTGAAGTTTTCAGATAACCTTTCGTAGCTTTCTTTATTCTTTAAAAGTTCATCTCCCATATTTAAAGCAGCTAATATAGTGGCATCCCCTGAGCCTAACTTAGAATTATTTTCCATTAAGGTGCGAATACGTTTGTCCACAAATTTGGCTACCATATGTAAATACTCGTCATTTTCTTCACCTTTTAAATTATATTCCATACCATTTATTTTAACTGTTATAATGTTCACTAAAACACCCTCTTAAAGATTATAGTTGTTCTTATTTTATCATAAAACCTTTATGAAATAAACCAAAATAATAAAATACTGCTATAATTCCCACTGTTTTCTTGATTATTCTCTAGTTTAACCTATTTTCCTCGAAGTCAATAAATATTAACCTTTAATATTTATGTAAAAAACTTTTATAAGCTATATAAAGTATACTTTAAAATTTTACATAAACCTTACATAATGAAATAATTATATATACTTCTTTATTCATATAAAAGTTCATAATTAATTTTTTACATAAAAAAAGAAAAGTGACTAAATCACTTTTCTTAAAAATTATCCAATTAAATAATCAATGGTCATTTTTTATTATCAATTAATTAAATCTGCCTTAACTCTGCACCTAGCTTATGCTCTAGTGCCCTTAAAATTTTATCATGGACCTTATTAACTTCATTATCCGTTAAAGTTTTTTCTTTATTTCTATATACTATTGAATAAGCAATGCTCTTCTTACCTTCTGGTATTTGCTTACCTTTATATACATCAAATAATTTAATACTTTCTAATATGCTTCCGCCTTGTTTTTTAATAGTCTCCTCTATTTCTTGAACCAATATTCCATCTTCAACTAAAAGTGCTATATCCCTAGTTACTGCTGGGAATTTTGGTAATGGAACATACTTCTTATCAACTTTAGCATGTTTTAATAATAAATCTAAATTTAACTCAGATATATAGCATCTTATATCCATATCATAATTGTTTGCTACATCAGGATGAATTTCACCTATAACACCTATATATTCTTTTCCTATATATAGTGCAGCAGTTTTTCCTGGATGAAAGCTTGGATTCTCTGATTCTCTCTTAAAGCTTACACTTCCGATTCCTAGTTCTTCAATTACATTTTCAACTACTCCCTTAATATCTAAATAGTCCATATTTCCATACATTGAAATTGTAATTATATTTCTTTCTTCTGGAAGCTTATTTTCATCTTCATTAGGTATATATATCTTTCCTATTTCAAACAATCTTGCTTCTTCATTACTTTTACTATAATTTCTTGATAATGCCTCCATAGCAGATGCTAATGTAGTAGTTCTCATTATACTAAAATCTTCACCTAGAGGATTTTTAATTGAAATAGATTTTCTTAAGTTACTATCTTCAGAAACTAATAATTTGTCAAAAATTTTTGGGCTTACAAAAGAATAGCTTATAGATTGATTTAATCCACTATTTATTAATGAATCTACAACCTTTTCTTCAAGTTTTTGTTCTTCACTTTTTCCACTTTTTGTAGCTTCACACAATGCTATTGTAGAAGGTACATTATTATACCCGTAAATTCTTACTATTTCTTCTGCAATATCTTCTTTAATATTAATATCACTTCTAAAAGTAGGAGATTTTACAACTAATATATCTTCCTTAATTTCTGTAGCTAATCCTAATCTATCTAAATACTTCTTCATGTCTTCTTTGGATATATCAATACCTAAAAATTTATTGATCCAATTTGAATCTACTTCTAAATAATGCGGAGTTTTAGGCTCTGGATAAACATCTATTACTCCTTCCATTACTTCTCCTGCATTTAATTCATTTACCAATGAAGCAACCCTAGCTACTGCTATTTCACATAAATTAGGATCTAGATTTTTCTCAAATTTAGTTGAAGCTTCTGTTCGTAAATTTAACTTCTTAGATGATTTTCTTACATTGATGCCATCAAAGTTTGCACATTCTAGAATAACCATTTCAGTGTCTTCTTTTATCTCTGAGTTCAATCCTCCCATTATTCCTGCAAGTCCAACAGTTCTTTCTCCATCTTTAATACATAGTATATCACTATCTAAAGATCTTTCTACTTCATCTAAAGTAGCAAATTTTTCACCATCTTTAGCTCTTTCAACTACTATAGTTTTGCTTGCTATTTCTCTTGCATCATAAGCATGTAGTGGTTGACCAAGCTCTAACATAACAAAATTTGTTATATCAACAATGTTATTTATTGGTCTAACTCCTGCCTCTAATAGTCTTTCTTGCATCCATTGTGGTGATGGCTCTATTTTTACATTTTTAATTCCTTTTAGCATAAACCTTCTGCAAAGTTCATCTTTTATTTCTACATTATAATCATCTTTGACATTTTCATTACAAGTAGAAGTATATTCTAAATTAGGCATTTTATAATTAGTTCCCAATGTTGCTGCTGTTTCTCTTGCTATTCCTATAACACTTAAACAATCTGCCCTATTTGATGTAATTTCAAATTCTATTACTGCACTTCCTATATTAACTACTTCTTTTATATCTACTCCTATTGGAGTATCTTCTGGTAGTATCATAAGACCATGAACTGGTTTATCTCCTGCTATTCCAAGTTCTTCTTCTGAACAGAACATCCCATTAGATACTACGCCTCTTAATTTACCCTTTTTAATTTTAAGTCCACCATGTAATGTTGACCCATGTAATGCTACAGGAATTATATCTTGTTCCTTCATATTTGTAGCTGCAGTTACTATTTGAATTGGTTCTTCAGCCTTTATATCAACTTGACAAACCACAAGTTTTTCTGCATCTGGATGTCTATCTATTTTTATTATTTTTCCTGTTACTACATTTGAAATCTCTTCTCCTGAAACAACTAGCTCTTCTACCTTAGAACCAGATAGCGTTAGTCTATCTGATAACTCCTTAGGGGAAATATTTATATCAACATAATCTTTAAGCCATTTAACTGGAACTTTCATTGGTAATCCTCCTTTAACATTTTATTAAAATTGATTTAAAAATCTCATATCACTTTCGTATAATAATCTAATATCATCAATTCCATATTTTTGCATAACCATTCTATCAAGACCAAATCCAAAAGCAAATCCACTATAAACTTCTGGATCAATTCCACAATTTCTTAGAACTTGTGGATGCACCATACCACATCCTAGTATCTCTATCCATCCACTTCCTTTACAAACTCTACATCCTTCGCCATTACAAACAAAGCAAGTAGCATCCATCTCTGCTGAAGGTTCAGTAAACGGGAAATGATGTGGTCTAAACTTAGTTTCAACATCTCCAAACATCTTCTTAGTAAATAGCTCTAAAGTTCCTTTTAAATCTGCAAAAGTTACTCCTTTATCTATAACCAATCCTTCTATTTGATAGAATATTGGTGAATGAGTAGCATCAGCTGCATCTGAACGATAAACCTTTCCTGGAGCTATCATTTTTATTGGTGGTTTTTGATTCTCCATTGTTCTAATTTGTATTGGGGAGGTTTGAGTTCTTAAAACTACATTATCATTTATATAGAAAGTATCTTGTTCTCCTCTAGCCGGATGGTCTTTAGGTATATTTAATGCTTCAAAGTTGTAATAATCCTTTTCTACCTCTGGTCCTTCTTCTATAGAAAATCCCATTGATAGAAATATTTCATTGATTTTTTCTAAAGTTAAATCAAGAGGATGTCTATTGCCTATAGTTTGTTTTTTTCCTGGCATAGAAATATCAATTATTTCACTTTGTAGTCTTTTTTCTTTTTCTTTATTTTTGATTTCTTCAGTTGCCTTAGCAATAGCATTTTCTAATGTTTCTCTTACGTCGTTAGCAACCTTACCTACAAGTGGTCTCTCTTCTTGTGATAAGCCTCCCATTCCTCTTAATATTTGAGTAAGCTCTCCTTTTTTACCTAAATATTTCACTCTAATATTTTCAAGTTGAACCTTCTCAGCGGCAGTTTTCAATTCATCTAGAGCAGACAGCTTAATATCTTCTAATTTTTCTCTCATTTTAAAATCTCCTTTCATATTTTTCTTATAATTAATAATTATTACCTTTTATTAATTCTCAAATAACAATGATTAATTAAAATTCTTAGACAACATTAATTTCATTGAATAATGCAATCCTTTAACATAAATTACTCTAATATATATTTGGAAATAAAAAAACCGCCCCTAAAAAAGGGACGGAATATCCGCGGTACCACCCTAATTGGACTATAAAATAGACCCTCTTAGTAAATTTATCGATTTTAATCGCTAATCATTACTTATAATGTTTTAATAAAAACCTATTTTCACAATTAGAACTCAAGAGTGAACTTCAGCATAAATTTATCATATAAAGGCTTTCAATCTATGACCTTTACTCCCTGTATGTAACCTTATACCTACTCTCTCCTTCACAGTTTAAGATATTTAATTTTTAATTTAAAACCTATTATACCTATGTTTGTATAAAATTTCAATACTATTTAATAACATTTTTTTGTCTTACAGTCTCATACATCATAATAGATGCAGCAACTGATGCATTTAATGACTCTGCACCGCCAGGCATAGGAATTTTAACTTTTTCATCAGAAAGCTCATATATTTCTTTACTAATTCCCTTTCCTTCATTTCCCACAGAAATAATGCATTTGCCGCTTAAATCTATATCATAAAAGTTGTTATTTGTATCAAGAGAACTTGTAATAAGCTTATAACCTTTATTTTTTAACTCCTTAACAAGGCTTAAATCCTTGTCTTCCATAATAGGAATATTAAATATAGATCCCATAGTTGAGCGCAAGGTTTTTTCATTATATACATCTACTGTACCTTTAGTTAATATAATTCCTAGTCCATCTGCTGCATGAGCAGTTCTTATAATTGTACCTAAATTTCCTGGATCCTGCACCTTATCTACTAATACATAAAATCCCTCACAGTATTTTAAATTAAGGACTTTATTCTCCACTACCGCAATTGCTCCCTGTGGTGTTTCAGTGCTAGTTAAGGTCTTAAAAACTATATCACTTACAATATAAATCTCAGCATTACATTGATGTATGCTTATATATTTTTCACAATATTCTTTATCTGCATTTTCATTTATAAAAATATATTTTATATTAAAGGATGACTTTAATGCTTCCTCAATAAATCTAAAGCCTTCAACTAAAAAAGCCTTATTTTCTAATCTATGTTTTTTTTCTTTTAATTTCTTTATTTGCTTTATTAGTGAATTCTCTTTGCTACTGATATATTGCAAATTATCTTCTCCTATCTTACTAACTTTTCTATATTATTTAGCTCTTGATTACCACCAATAGCTACAATTATATCATTAGCCTCAATAATTTCATCAGCAGAAGGAGAAACATCTATTTCATTATTTCTCTTTATTGCCATAACATTTATTCCATATTCTGCTCTTAAATTAAGATCTTTTAAGCTTTTTTCATGCCATTCTTGTGGACTTACAATCTCAGCAATGCTAAAGTCTGGTGATAATTCAATATAATCTAATATATTTGAAGAACATAAATTGTGTGCAACTCTTACTCCCATATCTCTTTCTGGAAATATAACTCTGTTTGCTCCAATTTTATATAGTACTTTAGCATGAAGTGCATTATTAGCTTTTGTAATGATATGCTTAACACCTAGTTCTTTAACAAGTAGCGTAGATAATATACTGGCTTGAATATCTGAACCTATACTTATAATGGCAACATCAAAATTTCCAACTCCCAATGCTCTTAAGCTTTGCTCGTCATTTGCATCAACTTGAACTGCATGAGTTACCTTTTCTGATATATTTTGTATAACTTCCTCATCAACATCAACTGCCAATACATCATTCCCTAATGAGTATAATGTTTCCGCTACAGATGTTCCAAATCTTCCTAATCCAATTACAATAAATTGCTTTTTAATCATAATTTCCACCTTCTACCCAACTAATATTTTATCTTCCGGATACTTTATAGCTAAAGCTTTCTTACGTCTATTGATTGAAATTGCTAAAACTAATGTTAATGGTCCTATTCTACCAGCATACATAGTTAAGGCTACAATTATCTTTCCTATGGCACTTAACTTTTGAGTTAGTCCTAATGTAGATCCAACTGTTCCAAAAGCTGAAGTTGCTTCAAATATATAATATTCAAAAGGTACGCCAGTTTGATGCTCCGTAATAGAAAGAAGTACTGTTACTGTTATAACTAAACCTAAGGCTATAATCATAATAGAAAATGCCTTATAAACTATATCCTTACTTACCCTCTTTTTATATATCTCTGTATCTTCTCGACCTTTAATAACTGATTTAACTGTCATATATAATATACCAGCAGTTGTTGTTTTTAGTCCACCTGCTGTTGACCCTGGTGACCCTCCAATAAACATCAATATAATAGTTAAAAAAATAGATGGTATAGTCATATCTGCTAAGGATATAGAGTTAAATCCTGCTGTTCTAGGACTAACTGATGCAAAAATTGATGCTAATATTCTATCCTTAAAGCTCATCCCTTTCATTGTAGCTTCATTTGAAAATTCAAATAAGAAGAATAAAATTGCGCCACCTACTAGCAATGCAATGGTCATAGATATTACTAGTTTTGAATGAAGTGATAACTTTTTAATATTCTTGTAATTATATATTTCATTCCAAACATAAAATCCTAATCCACCTGTAACTATAAGGGCAGATATAGTAAAAATTATAACTATATTTCCATTATAATTAACTAAACTATTAAAATTACCCATTAAATCAAAACCTGCATTACAAAAGGCTGAAATAGAATGGAATATACTATAGAAAATTCCTTTCGAGAATCCAAATTCAGGAATAAATTGAGTGCTCAATAAAAGTGCCCCTAATCCTTCTATAGAAAAAGTAAATATTAATATGTATTTTGCTAGTTTAACTATACCTTGAAGAGAAGTTGAATTCATAGATTCTTGCATTACTAATCTCTCTTTTAAGGTAATTCTTTTACCTATGATTAATGATAACATAGTAGCAAAAGACATAAATCCTAAGCCTCCAATTTGAATAAGCATCATAATTACTGTTTTACCAAAATAACTCCAATGGGTTCCTGTATCCACTGTGATAAGTCCTGTTACGCACACTGCTGAAGTAGACGTAAATATACAGTCTAAAAAAGGTGTATATACTCTAGCATTTGTTGATATAGGCAGCGCTAACAGCATTGCACCTAAAAATATAATAACTGCATATCCAATGGCTAATACCTGCATAGGAGTAAATTGTCTCTTCTTTAAAACATCTTTCATCTTCAATTCCACTAAAAACACCTCAATTCTCTCTGTATTTAACCTTTAGTAATTTTCATTATATACTTTTTTTTTAGTATATTATAGTATTTCCATATTAATATTTAAAATTAGTTTATAATACAAAAATGTAGCCTATGGCTACATTTTAAGGTCATATATTAAATTAAGTATTAAATTAAGCTTCTAATTGCTTTTTAGCAACTTCAACTAATTCTGAAAATGCTTTTGGATCATTAATAGCTATTTCAGAAAGCATTTTTCTGTTGATGTCTACTCCTGCAAGTTTCATTCCATTCATGAATCTTGAGTAAGAAAGTCCATTCATTCTTGTAGCCGCATTTATTCTTGCGATCCAAAGTTTTCTAAAATCTCTTTTCTTTAATTTTCTTCCTACATATGCATTTCTTAATGCTCTTATAACTGACTCATTTGCAGTTTTAAATAACTTGCTTTTTCCACCATAGTATCCTTTTGCAAGTTTTAATACTTTTTTATGTTTTTTACGAGCGTTAACAGCTCTCTTTACTCTTGCCATTTAAAATACCTCCTAGTTCACCTTCGATTATAAGTATGGTAATAATTTTTTCATTGCTTTTTCTTGTGAAGTTGAAACATATCCAGTTTTTCTAAGATTTCTCTTAGTTTTTGCGCTTTTCTTAGTCAATATATGGCTTCTGAAAGCTTTCGCTCTTTTTAACTTACCTGTTCCTGTCTTCTTGAATCTTTTTGCTGCACCTCTATGAGTTTTCATTTTTGGCATAATAAAATTCCTCCTCTCAGTGTTTATGCTCTTTTAGGAGCTAATATCAGTATCATATTTCTCCCCTCTTGTTTAGCAGGCTTCTCAATTACATACACATCTCCAAGCTTTTCTACAAAAGAGTTCAATATTTGATGTCCTACATGTGAGTTTTGAACTTCTCTTCCTCTAAATCTCACAGTAACTTTAACTTTGTCTTCGTCTAATAAGAATTTTCTAGCATGGTTTGCTTTGATTTCAATATCATGGTCTTCAATAGTGGCATTCATTCTAACTTCTTTTATGTTTATGATTTTTTGCTTTTTCTTAGCTTCTTTATCCTTTTTCTGTTGCTCATAAACATACTTACCAAAGTCCATAATCTTGCATACTGGTGGATTTGCATTTGGAGAAATAACTACTAAATCAAGTTCCTTCTCTTCTGCAATTTTTAGGGCTTCCTTAGTTGCTAAGACCCCTAATTGCTCACCATCATTACTAACAACTCTTACTTCCTTTTCCCTTATATCTTCATTCATTATAAAGTCTTTGTTTTTACTAATAGTTTTCACCTCCAGGTGTTATAAAATTATATAAATAAGAGGGCGACAAATGCCGCCCTCTGTAATACACAAATTCACCTTACAGTTTAACCTTACTAGCTTAACTGTAAGGTGAGAAACGGCTGTTTCTTCTTTAATTAATAACATTATTCATTTATTCAACAAGTAGTATTATAATATATGTTTTTCTAGTTGTCAACAATTTTAAGCTATATCTTTATATTATTTTTAAGTTGTGTGCATTTTGCACAATCATCGCAGAATTCTACTCTTTCAACAAATACATTTTTAATAGTTTCTATCAATTCTTTATTTCTGGAATTTTCCACACAATGTATGACTATTTTTTTAGGAGCAGAAGTAATTAAGCCACTTATTATTAAATCCTCTGAACTTACTTTTGAATTTATTCTGCTATCATAAAGTTCATTTATTAAGTTATTTAAGATATCATTTCCAAGTTCATCTTTCACTAGATAATCTCCATCTTTATCTATCATAATATTAACTTCATTTATCTTACTTTCCTGAACATCAACAAAATATTTCAATAGCTTAATGAATTCATTATATTCTTTTTCTATCATAAACTTTTCAACTATCTTATCTATTATACTTTCTAAATCATGTGCTATTTCTTTCATTCTAAAAGTTAAAAAGCCTTTAATATTCACCTCATTGTTATCCTCTAAACAAAGAACAATTTTATCTATGATTTCATTCTTTCTATTCATATAATATATCATATTGTCATCTATTCTGCTGCTTTCATTTTCAAATACATCAATTATCATATTTTTTACTTCCTTTATATCCTCACCTCTTAAAAAGTAAAAATTCTCTGATAAATATTTTGAAATATTTTTCTTACAAAACTCCTTTATAACAACTTTAAAAAGTACAGTACCTATATATAAGTTAAACATTCTATGAAACTTCTCATCAAAATTCTCATCATCACAATAAACTTTAACAATATGAAGATTGTTTTCTAAGCTTTCTGAAATACCTACCGTTACATTCTTTAATTTAAAATAATTTCTGGCATTTCTTATCTCATCTATTATATACTCTTTGCTATCATCCTGTATCAATGTTAATAATAACATATAGCTCACTCCTTTATAACATGGCTTAATTACCACAACTCAAAAGCTATAACTTGTAAATTAATTTTTAAAATGCTAATATAATTTTAAAAATTATTTGTCTATCTTATTATGCGTTTTCTTACAATGGATATGCATTAATAATTTAAACATTTATCGACATTCGAATTGAGGTGATAAAATGAAACTTGCTATAGTAGACTTTAGAATTTCTAATAGTGAAATAAAAGCCTTACAGACTTTAGGTTGTAAAGTTTTAAAATGTCCTCCTAGCACTAAACTATATGATGCTGTATGTGGTCATCCAGATATGCTAATTCATACTATTTCAAAAAGCATGTTAATGACACACCTTAGCATGGACAAAACTTTCATCAATTTATTACAAAATGATTTTAATTTTGATGTTATATTTTCTAAAAGTGAGCTAAATGAAAAATACCCCTATGATATTACTTTAAATGCAGTAAATCTAAAGAAGTATTTTATACATAATATTAAATATACTGATGAATTTTTATTGAAATACATGACAAATAAAACTCTTATTAATGTTAAACAAGGTTACACTAAATGCTCTACTGCAATAGTTAATAATAATGCAATTATTACTAGTGATAAGTCAATTGTAAGAGCTTTAAAAGAAACAGATGTAGATATATTGTTACTTCCTCCTGGGGATATTGAACTCCCTGGATTGAATTACGGTTTTATAGGTGGTAGTTGTGGTCTATTGGATGAAAAAAACTTGGTTTTTTATGGAAGCCTTAAAAATTATAAATATGGTAGTGAAGTATTGGCATTTTTAGATAAGCACAATATAACTCCTATTTATCTTAGTGATAATAACTTAATTGATAGAGGTAGTATTTTCTTTTTAGATATCTAAATTCATTTGTATGTTTTTCTTTTAAAAAGGATTTTACATATAGATATAAAATGAAATATTAAAAGCATATAAAGTTGATAGGAAATATGTACATATTTCCTAAACTTATGGGATTATTATTTATATTAGAAAATATTTATTTTATATATAGTTAAAAAGAGAGATAAAATACACTCTTAACATTAAGGGTAATCAATTTATTTTTATATCAAGCAAAAAAGCATTGCTAAATAGCAATGCTTTTTTTGGAGGCGCCACCCAGATTTGAACTGGGGATAAAGGCTTTGCAGGCCTCTGCCTTACCACTTGGCTATAGCGCCATATTGGAGCGGAAGACGGGATTCGAACCCGCGACGTTCACCTTGGCAAGGTGACGCTCTACCACTGAGCCACTCCCGCACTTGTCTGGTGGCTCGAGCAGGAATCCAACCAGCGACACGAGGATTTTCAGTCCTCTGCTCTACCGACTGAGCTATCAAGCCAAAAATAACTGTCATATTCAAAATTAAATGGCGACCCAGAAGGGACTCGAACCCTCGACCTCCGGCGTGACAGGCCGGCACTCTAACCAACTGAGCCACTGGGCCATATTATATGGTGGTCGCAACAGGGATCGAACCTGTGACCCTCTGCTTGTAAGGCAGATGCTCTCCCAGCTGAGCTATGCGACCACTTCCTCTCGACAACCTGCCGAACACATTTATATTTTATAAGAAATATGCATTATTGTCAATAGATTATTTTGCCATTTAAAGAAATTATTTTTATATTACTCTATTTTTTGAAATATATCTTTTATTTTCTTATATTTTAACAACCTATTAATTTGTTTATTAATTAAGAATGAAAAATGAAAGATTTATAAAGATCTCCTTATACAATTGAGAACTGACAATGAAAAATATATAACAACTTTTCTTCTATGGCAGAATTTTAAATTTGATTTCTTTTTTAAAGTACTGAGTATTTTCTATAATAAAAAGAAAAGAAAAGTTAACTTAAATAACCTTTCCTTTTTTAAAACCCTCAATAGAATTATTAGTGAAGATTTAATTTCAACTATAATTTTTTATTCTTAATTTCAACAGGATTACCTATTTTATAATTCTTTTAATAATTCACCTATTTGCTCTGTCGTAAAGTCATAAGCTTTATTACAAAAATGGCATTTTATTTCTTCTGTTTTTCCTTCTTCATATAAGTTTTGTAATTCTTTTTTACCTATACTAATCAAAACTCTTTCTACTCTCTCTCTTGAGCAATCACATTTAAACTCTATTTTTCCTTCTTCATATATGTTAACATCGATATCTTCAAATATATTTTTTAATATTTCCTCTATTGTCATTCCATCACTTATCATAGTAGTTATTGAAGGAATTTCTTCAAGCCTATAAGTTATTATATCTGCTAAAAACTCAGAAGCTCCTGGCATCATTTGAATTATAAATCCACCAGATGCTTTTATGCTTAAATCTGTATCAACTAATACACCTAATGCCACTGCAGATGGTGTTTGCTCTGAAACAGTAAAATAATAGGCTAAATCATCACCTATTTCACCAGTATATATAGGAACTTGCCCTATATACGGATCTTTAAGCCCCATGTCTCTTATAACCTTTAGATAACCATCTTTCCCTATAGCCCCTCCAACATCTAATTTACCCTTCTGATTTAATGGTAAATCTACATTTGGATTTCCTATGTATCCTTTAACACTTCCATCAGCATGAGCAGTTACTACTATCCCCTCTGCTTCTCCACCTCCATTTATATTAAGAGTTAAGCTATCTCCTTTAGCTTTAAGCATAGCCCCCATTAAACCTCCAGCTGTCAGCATTCTTCCTAAAGCTGCTGATGCAGTAGGCGTACAATTATGAGCCTTTATCCCTTCTTGAACCATATTTGTAGTTATTGCCGCTATTATCCTAACATCACCATTATGTGCTGTTGCTCTTACTAACTTATCCATCTTCTTCCTCCTAGTTTAAATCCATATATTTGTATATCTTCAAAAACCACTAGCCAATACGCTAGTTTATTTTTTTATTATGTTATCTTATTAAAACTCACCCATAGCACTGCTATGAGTGAATTTTATTTCTTAATCTAATATAAAATAGTATTACTATTTTTAACTAACTATTTTATACAACTTAAATTTATTTTCTTAATACATAGGTAATTCTTTCAGTTTTTTCACTTACTGGTATATTATCATAACAATCTAACTTTTTCTCTAATTTAAATCCTAACTTTTTAAAAATATCCTCAATATCTTCTTCACTGTAAGCTCTCTCACAATGTTCTTCATCAAATCGTTTATAAACTTGTCCTTCTCTTACAAAAAAGGTTAAGTACATATTTACTATATCATCCTCTAAGTAATTTTCCCATATATATACAACATCTTCACTATCATAATTAAAAATGTTATTTCCTAATATATTAATAAGTTTATGTCGCGAATTTACATCAAATATAAACAATCCATCTTCTCTTAATAAGCTATAGACACCTTCAAAGTATTTTTTTAAATCTTGTTTTTCTGTAATATAGTTAGTAGAATCTAAAGCACAGGTAATTAAATCAAAATTATTTTTTATGTTCAAATTACATATATTTTGGCAAAAAACCTTTGCTCTTATACCGTTACCACGAAGTTTTTCTTCTGCTATTGTAAGCATTTCTTGTGATAAGTCCACGGCGTAAACATTTTGAAAGCTTTTACCTAATTCTACGGTTAAATTCCCTGTGCCACAGGCTAAATCTAAATAGTTTCTTCTTTCTAAGGAGTATTCCTCACATATTTTTAATATTTTTTCACCCCAATTTTTATAATCCACATCACCATAAATAAGTTCATCATATATACTGGCAAAATTCTTATAACAGTACATTCTTCTTCTCCTTAAAATTATATAAAATTAATAAATTCTTATAATAAATAACAATAATATATTACAGCTTTTCTAAATATTTGTCCAAAGTTTTATAATTAAATATATTAAATGTTAAATCAACAACAGTGCTAAAAATTCATAGTATTTAATTTATTAATATGCATCTTCATTTTTAGGAATATTTAACATCTTCTTTTTCTTAGTCATCAATCCCCCAATTCGTCCTGTTTCCTCTGCGGTAAGACCACTCCATCCTAATTCTTTTACCTTATCTATAAGTCCTAATTCTTCTGCAATTTCATATTTTATCTTTTCTCTCATCTCCTCATAAGGAGTTAATTCTTTATTACTTTTAAGCTTAGCTTTGATAACCTTTTTTAATGGCGTTTTTCCCATGTTTATACCCCTCCTGCTATAGTTATATTCTCTACCAGGAAAGGTTTTTTATACCTAAATATTGCCTAATAAACTTAAATTTTAAAAAATATTTTTTCTAAAAATAATTTTTGTATTTTATTCTTTTAATAATGTTATATTTTATTTAATATTGTAAATTTATTTTTATAAATTGGTAAATAAAACTGTTCCTTTATAAATGTATTAGGCTATACATAGATATCCTGGTTCTGAAATTAATGTTTATGCCAAAATAATTAGCCTTTTAGTATTCTAATTAAAACTATTAAATTCACAGTATATATTTCATAGTTCACAATTCAGGTATAAATAAAAAATAGAGCAAAATTGCTCTATTTTTTATTTTTTATCTGCCTTCAATATAAGTATGTTTTAAATCAACCGTTCCAAAAGTTGGAGATGAGTAATTCTTAACATATTTGCGAACATAAGTATTTTTAAATCTCCATACTCCAGGACTAATTGCTGCATCTTCATAGACTAATATTTTTTCCGCATCAGCAAAGATTTTAGCTCTTTCTTCTGAATCCTGTGTTTCACTAGCTTTCTTTATTAGTTCATCATATTTAGAATTTTTCCATCCAGTTCTGTTCATACCAGAATTTGATGTCCATAAATCAAAGAAAGTGTTAGGATCATTGTAATCTCCAGTCCATGCTTGAGATGCAATTGCGTAGTCTCCTGAATCTGTTCTGCTTTGAAATACTGCCCACTCGCAATAATCTGGTTGAACATTTATACCTAATACTGCTTTAAAGTTTTCTTGTTCAAATTCTGCAAATTCTTTATCTCTAGCACTAGTACCAGATTGAATGAATTGGATAGTATGTTTAGACGGATCTGGATCTAATCCTTCTTCTTTTAATCCCTCTACAAGTAAAGCTTTAGGATCTGGATTATCCTTCTTTAAATCCTCTAATGGTTCAGATTTAACTTTTTCTCTAAATTCTACTTCACCTATTTGTACTGCTGGAGGACACCAAGCCTTTGCTGGTTCTGATAAACCTCTATATAAAGTGTTACTCATACCTTCTCTATCCATAGCTATAGTAAATGCTTTTCTTATTTTAGCGTTTTTAAAATATTTATCATTTTGATTAAAGAACATATAAGTTGCTGAGCCATCATATCCTTTTATAACATCATAGTTTCCAGTCTTATCAAGCTTTTCTATCCATTCTTGTTTAGTAACTGCTGTCATATCTAATGAACCGTTATAAAGTTCATTCATTCTTGAGGCTTCTTCTTTTATAACTTTCATTGTTGCTTTTTCTAATTTTACATTTTCAGCATCCCAATACTCTGGATTTTTAACTAGTTCAATTTTATTATTGTGAACCCATTCTTTTATCATGAATGGTCCATTAAATACCATTGTTTCTGCTTCAGTCCCGTATTTATCGCCGTGTTTTTCAATTATATCCTGTCTTTGAGGTTCCATTACTTTAAAATGTGTTATATCTAAGAAATAAGGACATGGCTTATCTAAAGTAATCTCTAAAGTTTTTTCATCGGTAGCTTTAACCCCAACATCTTCTGCTTTAGCTTTATCTGAATTGTAAGCTTCTGCGTTCTTTATTGGATATAATAAAAATCCATATTGAGAAGCAGTTTTAGGATCTAAAGTTCTCTTTATACCATAAACAAATTGCTCTGCTGTAACTGGTTGGCCATCTGACCACTTCATATCTCTTAGCTTAAAGGTCCAAGTTAAGCCATCATCTGATGTAGTCCAACTTTCAGCTGCTCCTGGCACAATTATATCTTTTCCATTTTTATCAGTTTCGACTCTTGTAAGTGCTTCCATTACATTGGTTAAAACTTGAGAAGAGTATGAATCTGTGCTTTTAGAAGGATCTAGTGATTTTGGTTCAGACTGTAATAGAACATTTAAATATTGATCCTTGTCCATTTTAGCTTCATTTGCGTTCTCATTTCCGCCTTCTGCTGGTTTGTCTTCTGCCTTTTTTCCACATCCTGCTAGTGCTACAGAAGCAGTTAGTGAAACTGTTAATAATGATACTAATAATCTTTTACTCTTCATAGTGAATCCCCCTCTTTTAAATAATAAGTCCTTTTGTATTCTTCTTATTATTACTGTTTATTAATATATATTTTTTCTAAAATATTAATTAAATTAGATAAAAATATTAATTTCTTCTTTATTCGTTTAAATATTTTGTCATAAATTGTTTAAATTTATTGTTATTTGAATGTTTTTGTCTTTTATCTCTCACTTGAAATAAATAATATACTAAAAATTTTATAAAATCAAGATATTTTTTATGCGAAATATTTTTTAAATAAAAAATTTAATTTTATTAATTCTTTTGTTAAACTTATTAATAAAATATTAAGAATTAACTTTTAATACATATTTGAACCCCTTATTATAGCGTGGTTTGCAATATATTATAGCTTCTTAAATTTTTTATTAATTTTTAAATAAATTTTTGTAAACTTTTACTTTGTTTTATATTTTCAAAGATTTATATTGTTTTCTTGAATAAAAACTTATAAATAAAAGATAATTCTATAAATTTATATTTTGCAATAACATGTTAATTTTTTTGCAATTTTACCTCTTACAATTTTCCCTATACTTTTTAACTCCCACAAAGTATCCTATTCAAAATATGTACTAAAAAATTAATTATTGTAAATATTCTTTTCAATAGTTTTCTCGCAATTTCTAATAAATAATTATTATATTTTTTTAAAATCTCTCTTCCCTTTTCTAGAAATGAAATTTGTTATAATATATATTGCTCTCTTATGATTAACAAAATAATTTATACACAATTAAACAATTTAAATAGCTATTAAATAACTATTTAAATTGTTAAATAAAAAAAGACAATTACTCATGACTAATTTTAGTTATGAGTAATTGTCTCTTTTTTAATATTTAATTATTCTCTTCCATCTGTATAAACATACTTGTAATCAGGTACTGCGAATAGTGGATTTGAGTAATTTTTAATAAAATTACGTATATAATAATTTTTATATCTCCATACGCCTGGGCTAAATACTCCCTCTTCATAAACTAATAGTTTTTCCGCATCAGCAAATAATTTACTCTTTTCATCTGGATCTTGAGTTTCAGAAGCTTTCTTTATTAGTTTATCATATTCTTCATTTTTCCACCCAGTATTAGTTACACCTGCATCTGATTTCCACATATCAAAGAACGTACTAGGATCATTATAATCTCCAGACCAATTTTTGCCCGCAACTTCATAATCCCCTTCTAGTGTTCTAGTTTGGAATACTGCCCATTCACAATAATCCGGTTCAATGTTTACACCTAATACTCTCTTATAGTTTTCTTGTTCAAATTCAGCAAACTCTTTAGCACCCGCATCTGTTCCAGATTGAATTATCTTTATTGTATGCTTAGATGGATCTGGATCTAATCCTAATTCTTTTAATCCCTCTATAAACAACGCCTTAGGGTCTGGATTATCTTTTTTCAAGTCCTCTACTGGTGTATACTTAGCTCTTTCTCTGTAGTCTACTTCACCTACTTTTACTTCAGGAGGACACCATGCTGTTGCTGGTTCTCCTAAATCTTTATATAGTGTTTTAACCATTCCCTCTCTATCCATTGCTGTTATAAAGGCTTTTCTTATTTTAGCATTTTTAAAATATTTGGTATTCTGATTAAAGTACACATATGTTGCTCCACCATCATAGCCTCTTTCAACATTAAAATTACCTGTTTTATCAAGCTTATCTATCCACTCTGGTTTACTAACCATTCCTATATCTAAAGAACCATTGTAAATCTCATTCATTCTTGAATTAGGCTCTTTTATAATTTTCATTGTAACTTTTTCTAATTTTACCTTTTCAGCATCCCAATATTCCGGGTTTTTAACTAGTTCAACCTTATTATTATGCACCCATTCTTTTATCATAAATGGACCTGAGAATACCATTGTTTCTGCTTCACTTCCATATTTATCACCATGTTTTTCAATTATATCCTGTCTTTGTGGTTCCATTACTCTAAAATATGTTAAATCTAAGAAATAAGAACATGGTCTCTCTAAAGTAAACTCTATAGTTTTCTCATCAATAGCCTTAACCCCAAGCTCTTCTACATTAAATTTACCATCTTTATCTTTATTATAAGCTTCTGCATTTTTTATTGGATTTAATAAAAATGCATATTGAGAAGCAGTTTTAGGGTCTAATGTTCTTCTTATACCATAAACAAATTGTTCCGCTGTAACTGGTTGACCATCGCTCCATTTCATATCTCTTAAATGAAATTTCCAAGTCAATCCATCCTCAGATGACTCCCACTTTTCAGCTGCTCCTGGATTAATAACTCTTTTACCATTTTCGTCAGTTTCAACTCTTGTAAGAGATTCCATAACATTGGTTAAAACCTCTGAAGTATAGCCATCTGCACTTTTAGATGGATCTAATGACTTTGGTTCAGATCTTAATACTACATTTAAATACTGATCCTTATCCATTTTAATTTCACTAGCATTCTCATTTCCACCTTCTGCAGGTTTTTCATCTGCTTTCTTTCCACACCCTGCTAATGCCATAGAAGCAGTAAGTGAAACTGTTAATAACGATACTAATAATCTTTTACTTTTCACAATTAATCCCCCTCTTTTATAAAACAATCTTAATAATCTTTTAATACTTTTTTAAAAAATATTACGAAAGTTTAACATTTTACTAGATGTATAACCATTAAATATTTTAGTATTTCAATAGCTTGTTTGACATACATATACATTAAACCAAATTTTTTAACAAATCAAGAAGTTTTTTCTGAATAAAGATTTAATAATTTATACATTATTTATTTTTCTGAAAAATTTTTCTTATGTTCTTCAATTCTTTTTACAAATTTCTTCTCATTTAATTGAAATATTCATTCCATATATGGCATTTTATTCTTTTTATTATAATTATTTTAAATTTTTTTTAAATTTATTTTAAAAATTCAAAACTCTCTTTTTCTCATAATTATGAAATTTTTAACCTTTTCTTCATATTATATTAATAGTTTATTAATAATTTTAATTAATATTATTTTCTTTATATTAAATCATCAAATTTATCTTTATTACTAATATTTAAAAATTCACAAAAGCAAAAGTGATGCAATTTTTATTGCATCACTCATTTCTCTATATTTTATATAATTTATTCTCTTCCTTCTGTATAAGCATTTTTCAATTCCATTGCTCCAAAGGCTGGTCTTGAATAACCTTTAACGTATTTACGAACATAAGTGTTTATATATCTATATATACCTGGGCTAAATACTGCATCTTCATAAATTAATATTTTTTCAGCTTCTTTAAATAATTGAGCTTTTTCTTCTGGATCAGCAGAACCATTAGCTTTTTTAACTAACTCATCATACTTCTCACTTTTCCATCCTACATTGTTCATGCCTGCATTTGATAACCAAATATCAAAGAAAGTACTAGGGTCATTATAATCACCAACCCAAGTTTGACCTGCCATTTCATAATCACCTTCATCTGTTCTACTTTGGAACACTGCCCATTCACAATAATCCGGTTCAATATTTACACCTAGCACTTCCTTATAGTTTTGCTGTTCAAATTCAGCAAACTCTTTATCTGTAGCACTAGTACCTGATTGAATGGTCTTTATTGTGTGTTTAGATGGATCTGGATCTAATCCTAACTCTTTTAGTCCTTCTATAAATAGAGCTTTAGGATCCGGATTATCCTTTTTCAAATCCTCTATCGGTAAATAATTAGCTCTTTCTCTATAATCTTCTCCTGCTATTTTTACTGTTGGAGAACAAAAAGCCGTTGCTGGCTCTCCTATGCCTTTATATAGTGACTTAACAGTTCCTTCTCTATCCCTTGCCAGTATAAATGCTTTTCTTATTTTAGCATTTTTAAAGTATTTTGTATTTTGATTAAAGAACGTATATGTTGTTCCACCTTCATAGTATCTTCTAACATCAAACTTACCTGTTTTATCAAACTTCTCTATCCACTCTGGCTTATTAACACCTACCAAATCTAATGATCCATTATAAAGTTCATTCATTCTTGAGTTAGGTTCTTTTATAATTTTCATTGTTGCTTTTTCTAATTTTACATTTTCAGCATCCCAATACTCTAAGTTTTTAACTAGTTCAACTTTATTATTATGAACCCATTCTTTTATCGTAAATGGACCACAAAACACCATTGTATCTGCTTCAGTTCCATATTTATCGCCATGTTTTTCAATTATATCCTTTCTTTGTGGTTCCATTACTTTAAAATAGGTTAAATCTAAGAAATAAGTACACGGCTTTTCTAATGTAAATTCTAAAGTTTTTTCATCAACTGCTTTAACTCCAACATCTTCAACTTTAGCTTTGCCTCCATTATAAGCCTCTGCATTTTTTATTGGAAATAGTAAGAATGCATATTGTGAAGCAGTTTTAGGATCTAAAGTTCTAGTTATACCATAAACAAATTGTTCTGCTGTAACTGCTTGTCCATCTGACCATTTCATATCTCTTAAATTAAATGTCCAAGTTAAGCCATCTTCAGATGACTCCCATTTTTCAGCTGCCCCTGGTACAATAGTTCCCTTGCCACTTTCATCACCTTGAAGCCTTGTAAGACTTTCCATAACGTTAGTTAAAACGTCTGAAGAATTCGCATCTGTACTTTTTGAAGGATCTAGCGTTCTAGGTTCAGACTGCAATAGTACATTTAAATATTGTTCCTTATCCATTTTAATTTCGCTAGTATTCTCATTACCACCTTTAGCTGGTTTTTCATCTGTTTTCTTTCCGCATCCAGCTAATGCCATGGAAGCAGTTAAAGAAATAGTCAATAATGCAACTAATAATCTTTTACTTTTCACAATTAGTTCCCCCTCTTTTATTACCCAATAATTTTATTTATTGTGTTTAAATTATCTTTACTCCCACATGGAAATTACTAACCATGAAGGTTATATAAAACTAATTTATATCTTTTTATATATTAATAATACTTTCTCTATTTTAAATTTCTTAAAAGAACTGAATATCACGCAAAGAAAATATTATTTTAAACATATTTCATATTTCTCATTTTTCACAATTTTTAAACTATTAACTGTATTAATATAATTAGTTTAAATAGATATTTATGAGTTCATTTTATATTTATGATTATATATAATGACATTTTAGAAATCAATAGATATTTCCTCATTTATAGCTATTTTAATAATATTTAAAACTTTATACATACTTTAATAACAGTTTGTTAATTTACTTTTTAATATATATACATATTTCATATTTAGTTAAAACATTACAATAGTTAAAAGTCTGATAATAAAAAAAGTGATGCAATAAAAATTGCATCACTCATTTTCACCTTTTTTATAAATTACTCTCTTCCATCAGTATAAGTGTTTTTCAAATCAATTGATCCAAAAGCTGCCCTTGAATAGTTTTTAACATAGTTACGAAGATAAGTATTATAATATCTATATATACCTGGGTTAACTACCGCCTCTTCATAAATTAATATCCTTTCAGCCTCTTTAAATAATTTGGTTTTCTCTTCTGGATCAGCAGTACCATTAGCTTTCTTAACTATCTCATCATATTTTTCGCTTGACCATCCAGTATTATTTATACCTGCATTTGATAACCAAATATCAAAAAAAGTACTAGGATCATTGTAATCTCCAACCCAAGTTTGACCTGCCGCTTCATAATCTCCCTCATCTGTTCTACTTTGGAATACTGCCCATTCACAGTAGTCTGGCTCAATGTTTACGCCTAATACATTCTTATAATTTTGTTGTTCAAATTCAGCAAACTCTTTAGATGTAGCATCTGTCCCAGATTGAATCAACTTTATTGTATGCTTAGATGGATCTGGATCTAGTCCCAACTCTTTTAATCCTTCTATAAATAGTGCCTTAGGATCTGGATTATCTTTTTTCAAATCCTCCACTGGCGAATAATTAGCTCTTTCTCTATAATCTACTCCATCTATTTTTACTGCTGGAGTACAAAAAGCTAATGCCGGTTCTCCTATACCTTTATATAATGTTTTAACAGTTCCCTCTCTATCTCTTGCTACTGTAAAGGCTTTTCTTATTTTAGCATTTTTAAAATATTTTGTATTTTGATTATAGAACACATATGTTGTTCCACCTTCAAAGTATTTTTTAACATTAAAATTGCCTGTTTTGTCAAGCTTTTCTATCCACTCTGGTTTATTAACCTCTCCTAAATCTAATGAACCATTATAAAGTTCATTCATTCTTGAATTAGGTTCTTTTATAATCTTCATTGTTACTTTTTCTAATTTTACATTTTCAACATCCCAATATTCTGGATTTTTAACCAGTTCAACTTTATTATTATGCACCCATTCTTTTATCATAAACGGTCCAGAGAATACCATTGTGTTTGCCTCTGTACCATATTTATCACCATGCTTTTCAATTACATCCTGTCTTTGTGGTTCCATTACCTTAAAATATGTTAAATCTAAGAAATAAGAGCAAGGTCTCTCTAAAGTAAATTCTAAAGTTTTCTCATCAACAGCCTTAACTCCAACATCTTCCGCTTTAGATTTCTCTCCATTATAAGCTTCTGCATTTTTTATTGGATATAATAAGAATGCATATTGAGAAGCTGTCTTAGGATCTAAGGTTCTTTTCATACCATAAACAAATTGCTCTGCTGTAACTGGTTGACCATCTGACCATTTCATATCTCTTAACTTAAACGTCCAAGTCAATCCATCATCAGATTGTTTCCAGCTTTCAGCTGCTCCTGGTACAATCTTTCCTTGACCATTTTCATCAGCTTGAAGTCTTGTAAGTGATTCCATAACATTAGTTAAAACCTCTGAAGAATATCCATCTGTACTTTTTGAAGGATCTAGCGATCTAGGTTCAGCTCGTAATAATACATTTAAATATTGATCCTTATCCATTTTAGCTTCTTCTTTGTTTCCCTCAGCTGGTTTATTATCATCTGTAGTTGCCTCATCCTTCTTACAGCCTACTAGTGCCATTGAAGCAGTCAATGAAACTGTTAATAATGCTGCTAACAATCTTTTACTTTTCACAAATAATCCCCCTTTTTTAGTGACTTAGCAAAGTATACTTCGCTATGTTTAAACTCATTACTACTATGTTTTACTACTTTTAATTTACAACATTAAATGTATTTCATTTGTCGTAAATTTTACTATCAAATGCCAATATTCTATACATATACAATAATCTAACATATTCACAAAATCAAGTTACCTTTTTATGAACTTTGAAATATTTTTATCACATTTACTTTAATTTTTTAAATTTGATTAGTGTTTTACCCTTTATTATTCTGTTTTTTTACATAAAATGTATTATTTTTGACATACTATTAAATAATTTATTCAATTGTATATTTATCAACTTTTGTGGAAATATCATGATTTTATAACATTATATATATATTATTGAAAGTTTAGATCTATTACATTTTTTTAAATTTACACTGAAATATTAATAAATCATTAAAACTTTAAATAGTTTTAAATAGTTATCAATTTTTCGTCGTAAGGAATATACTAAAACTTACTTTCCTATAATAACGAAACCAAGAAAATAACACCTTCTACTTTGTTATTCCCATCATATACTTACAAATACAGCTTCTTTAATTATCCTTATTCGATTTCTATAGTCTTTTAGATACGTATCTAGTCGTATGAACTTTTCTTATCCTATCATCCTTCAAGCATGTTAAACGTATAAAAAACTAGCAAATCGCTTGCTAGTTTTACTTGAAAATTAATTTTAATTATACATATTTAATTTGAGCTTTATTTTAAGATAATGTTAATATCATCATAGGAATTAAGAATATCATTTAAATTTTCCATCCCTATGATTATGTAATCTTGTAAAAGATAATTGAATTTACAATTGAGCATATTCGATATATTTATATCTTACCTATAATTAATACTCTTTAACGATTTCTGCTAAACGTCTTCTAATATTTTTTGCTTCTAAATCTTTTCCATTTACTATTTTAGAATTTAAATTCCAGTCACAATCATCTTTATTTTCTAATAATACACTTCTTAACTTACTGTGTAGAGTCATCTACTTCTTTTCTTGTTATAATCAATTTTAAGACGCTTATGCTGTCAGTAAAGAGATACCCATATATGATCACTATAATCTTCTAATCGCTTATTTGTCATTCTCTAATCATACTAAATTCAATGATACTATATATTCTATCTACAGCACATTCTACACAAACCTTCTCTTTGAAGATACCTTCTTTCTCTACTTTTTCACCACGGTTATGAGGTTATGTTTGTATATAAGGTCCTTACTTTTCTTATGATTACCTTTAAAACTAATTAGAAAAAATACGAATCGATATTAACATCAATCGCTTTAATACCGTAACCCATAATCATACATTTAACATATTCTAACCATTTATTCATAAACTTCTTACGTTATTTTTACAAAAATGAAATTTATTCTTTATTTATCTTCATAAGCTGCTTAAAAATGCAACATAATTTTTACTTGGTTACACACGCATTTTCATGCCATCATTATTCTCACGCTTCAAATTCAGTATTTCTACTATCACTAATACTTTACTATAAGGCTTTGATAATTACTTTGACTAAACTTCTATCAATCAGTATAGCATAACTTTATTAAATACATCACATAAAAAAAGACAGGAGATCCCTGTCTTTCATATTTATTATAATAAGTGGCATGCAACAAAATGCTTTGGCTCAATTTCCTTAAACTCTGGTAGTTTTTCGCTGCAAATTGGTTTAGCATATCTGCATCTTGCTGCAAATCTACAACCTGGTTTTGGGTTAATTGGACTAGGAACTTCACCTTCAAGCTGAATTCTCTTTTTACCTCTTTCCACTTCAGGATCTGGAATTGGAATAGCTGATAATAATGCTTGAGTATATGGATGTAATGGCTTTTCATATAAATCATGGCTTGACGCAAGCTCAACCATTGTACCAAGATACATAACTCCAACTCTATCTGAAATATGCTTAACCATTGAAAGGTCATGAGCTATAAAGAGATAAGTTAATCCTAATTCATTTTGTAGTTTTATTAATAAGTTAACAACCTGTGCTTGAATTGACACGTCAAGAGCTGATATAGGCTCGTCACATACTATAAAGTCTGGCTCTATAGCAAGCGCTCTAGCAATACCTATTCTTTGTCTTTGTCCACCTGAAAACTCATGTGGGAATCTTGAAGCGTGTTCTTTATTTAAGCCAACTAATTGTAATAAATTAAATATTCTATCTGTTCTTTCTTGTCCACTATATAACCCATGGATATCTATACCTTCTCCAACTATATCCCCAACAGTCATTCTTGGGTTTAAAGAAGCATAAGGATCTTGAAATATTATTTGTGCTCTTCTAGCAAAATCTTTTTTTTGCTTTTTATCTAATTTTCCTACATCTTGACCATCAAATGATATTGTTCCTTCTGTAGCATCATATAATCCCATAACAGTTCTTCCACAAGTTGTTTTTCCGCAACCAGACTCTCCAACTAAACCTAAAGTTTCCCCTTTGAAGATATCAAAGCTAACATTGTCAACAGCCTTTAAAGTAGCAGCTTTTCCAACTTGGAAATATTTTTTTAAGTTTTTAACTTCTATTAAGACTTCATTTTTTTCATTAGCCATTATTCTTCACTCCTCTCAAAACTTCAGGAACTTCTACTTTGGGAGCCATTGGATGTTTTAACCAACATGATACTTCATGAGAATCAGTAACAGTTGTAACTTCTGGCACTTCCTCTTTACAAATTTGCATACAATATTCGCATCTTGCAGCAAAAGGACATCCAACTGGTGGCTTGATCAAATCTGGTGGTGTTCCTTGTAATGAATACAATTTTCCTTTATTCTTAGTATCTAATCTAGGAACTGATTGTAATAGAGCCCAAGTATACGGATGTTGAGGGTTATAGAATATTTCATCAACTGTTCCTCTTTCGATTATTTGTCCCGCATACATAACTTGAATTCTGTCTGCAACATCAGCAACAACGCCAAGGTCGTGTGTTACAAGAATAACCGCTGTTCCAAGCTTTTCTTGAAGATCTCCTATAAGTTCCATAATTTGTGATTGTATTGTAACATCAAGAGCTGTTGTTGGCTCATCCGCTATAAGTATTTTGGGATTACAAGCAAGTGCTATAGCTATCATAGCTCTTTGTCTCATACCACCTGAAAATTCGTGTGGATATTGATGTGCTCTTTTATCAGCATTAGGTATATTAACTAATTCAAGCATTTTTATAGCTTCTTTTAGAGCTTCATCTTTACTCATTCCTCTGTGTATAATTAAACTTTCAGCAATTTGTTTACCAATAGTCATAGTTGGATTTAAAGAAGTCATAGGGTCTTGGAATATCATAGATATATCAGAACCTCTAAGTTCCCTTAACTCTTTGCCATCCATTGCTAAAATGTCTTTTCCTTCAAATGTAATTTTTGATTCTTTTTTTATTTCTGCAGGCATTGGTTCAGGAAGCAATCTCATTAATGCCTTAGCTGTAACTGTTTTTCCGCATCCAGATTCTCCAACTACTGCCAATGTCTCACCTTTATTTAAATGAAAACTTATTCCTCTTACTGCTTGAACTTCTCCAGCATAAGTATGGAATGAAACTTTTAAATCTTTAACATCTAATATTTTTTCCATCGATTTCCCCTCCTACTGACGTAATTTCGGATCTAGTGCATCTCTTAAACCATCCCCTAGTAATTGGAATGATAACATTATTAGAGATATTACTAAAGCTGGGAAAAGTAATTGTTCTGGATAGAACATTAAGTTCTGTTGTGCTGCAGAAGCCAATGATCCTAAACTTGTCTTTGGAGATTGAATTCCTAAACCTATGTAGCTTAAGAACGCTTCACCAAATATAAAACTTGGTATATCAAAAGTTATTGCAACTATCATAACACCTAAAGTGTTTGGTAATAAATGTCTAGCAATTATTCTTGAAGGACTTGCCCCAAGAGCTTTAGCTGCAAGAACGTATTCTTGTTCCTTTATTTGTAATAATTGCCCTCTAACAAGTCTTGCCATACCACACCATCCTGTAACTGTCATGGCAACAACTAAAGTTAAAATACCTTTACTATCAAATATCATAGATATTAATATAACTATAACAAGATAAGGAATACTTACTAATATTTCTAGTATTCTCATCATTATGTCGTCAACTATTCCACCGAAGAAACCTGCAATCCCTCCATAAATGGAACCAAGGACTGTATCTATTAATGCACCTATAAGACCGATTATCAGAGATATTCTAGCACCTTGCCAAACTCTACCAAAGGTATCTCTTCCTAACATATCTGTTCCAAACCAGTTATTTGAACTTGGCCCTTGATTAAGTAAACTATTATTTGTAACCTCATAACTTACTCCAGATATAGCTTTACCAATGCTAGGCCCTACAATTGCCATTATTGATATGATTATAAGTATGCAAAGAGATACTATTGCAACTTTATTTTGTTTTAGTCTTCTCCACGCATCTTGCCAATAAGTCATACTAGGTCTTAAAATCTCATTAGATTTTGATGTATCGCACCCGATAATCTTAAACTTGTCTTTTGATAACTCTGCCATAACTTTCCCTCCTATCTCTTACTATTAGAAACTCTAATTCTTGGATCAACTAGTCCGTAAACTATATCAACTATAAATAATGAAACAATAAATAATGCTGATATAAAAATAGTTTGTCCCATTACCATAGTATAATCTCTATCTGATATGGAAGAAACGAAATATTGACCTAATCCAGGTATAGCAAATATACTTTCAACAACAAATGATCCTATAAATATATTTGCAATTTGTGGTCCTAATAATGTGATAGCTGGAAGTATAGCATTTCTTATAACGTGTTTAAATACTAAGCTTAACTTAGAAACACCTTTTGCTTTTGCTGTTAATATATAATCCTGTCCAATAACATCTAAACAGTTAGCTCTCATATATCTTGCATAAGTTGCTATAGAAGCAAAACTTAAGGCTATAGTTGGCAATATAGTGTGTTTAAATTGTCCCCAACCAGTTGATGGTAAAACCATCCAATGAACTGTAAATGTAAACTGCAACAATGACGCAATAACGAAACCTGGTACTGAAATACCCAATATAGCAATAAACATTACTAAATAATCTGGCCATTTACCTCTCTTAAATGCCGCTAAAATACCTAAAATAACTCCAATAGTAAATCCAATTAGAATTGCTTGTCCACCTATTCTTGCTGATATAGGTGCATAACTAGCTATAGTTTTGCCTACACTTCTTCCTGAGTAAGCTAAGGATTCTCCCATGTCTCCATGTAGAACTAAATTAGACATAAATTTTCCGTATTGAATTATAACTGGTTCATCTAGTCCATACTTAGCATAATAGTTTGCCCTAATTTGTGGCGGTAAATTTCTAGCCATTGACGCTAGTGGGTCACCAGGTATAGCATGTATTAGCATGAACGTAATTGTTATTGATATGAACAGCGTTACAAGCATATACCCAAATCTCTTTAGAGTAAATTTTAACATCATCATCCCTCCATTTTAGCATAAAGTTGTTGCAAAAAATTTTCACTTATTGCAACTTATTATATATATCCTTACCTTTTATTAAAAGTATAAGAATATTTATATACCTGTACTCCAAATACTAACTTCAACACAACTTTTATATGTACTCTAGGTCTATAAAACTTAAAAAACCATATAATGCTATATATGTTCTTATTCATATATAACGCAATAAAATTCTTTTAGCCTCTTCAAAGAATTTCAATTTTATTTTTACTTTATAGCTATTTAGTTTTCTTTATTGTTTATCATATTTAGGGTTTATTTATACTAAAGATACAATACTATGAAGAAAATTATTAAATGATTGTATACTTTAGTTCAAACTTTACTGTAGGTATGTTGTAGAATATTGCCCACTAAAACCATTATTTTTTCATATTTAACTTTATTGCACTTATTAAGGAAACTTAGTAAAATTTCTTTTCTTACTTTTATACCTTATTTATATCTCATTGTAAATACCTAATTTTATAAAGATATAAATAAAATCATTTTTACTTTTTATAATTATAACTATATATTATAAATCTTCGCATAAATTTCTTTTGCTTATTTTTTATAACATATTCTTATGTACTTATTTTTATTCTTTAAACTCTAAATAATACTTTACTAATTTAAATTGAGAACTTATTCAAATCTTTCAAATAAATTAAAAAATCTTTAGTATACAGTTTATAATTATTAATTTTCATCTTCAGTATCCTACTTCTCAGCTTAGAACAATTAAGTTAAGTAGAAAATAAAAATGTTAGTAGTATGGCTAACATTTCTTTACTTTTTATCAACTAATCTTCTTCACATCTATACAGCAATGTTTTAAATTTAAATTCACAGATTTTAGCTATATTTTCTGAATGTTTTGATAATTCTATTTTTATTAACAATCTGGTCATAAAATTTACAATGATATAACAAAAAGTGCTTGTCTAAATATCAAGCAAAAGTTGCTTAAATTTAATTATTAACTATAATTGAGTTTAATATATCATTAATTCTTTTATTTATATTGCAATTTGAAAGCTTCATATAATTGAACAATATGAATTTTGAATAAAAATTCTACAAGAATTTCATTTTTTATAATACTATCATATACTATATTAATTGTCAAACAATTTAGTTTCATAATTGTTTATTTAAACTTATCAAAGTTAATACAATTTTAAAAATATTTCCATTATATTAACAATTCAGATTTTATATTATTACATAAAATGATATTTTATGTGCAGCAATTAATTAATAATATTTTCCCATGGTTTTTTATGTAATTTTTTTCTAATTTATAAAAAGATAATTATTAGTTTAACAATAACAATAAAATTTATTTTTTTTAAAACTATATAACTTTTTATTCTAAAACTATATAATATAGTAAAGAACTTTTAAGGAGTGATTTAATTGACTTATAATGTAGCTATTGTTGGAGCCACAGGTATGGTTGGAAGACAATTTATTGAAATTTTAAAAGAGAGAAACTTTCCTATAGAAAATCTTTATCTCTTTGCTTCTAAACGTTCTGCTGGCTCTCGTGTTAACTATAAAGAAAAAGAAATTGTTGTTGAAGAATTAAAAGAAGAAAATATATGTAATAAAAAAATACACTTCGCCCTTTTTTCTGCTGGTGGAAGCACTAGTTTAGAATATGCAAAGATATTCGTTAAATATGGAGCTATAGTTATTGATAACAGCAGTGCTTTTAGAATGGACGAAGATGTTCCTCTAGTAGTGCCAGAAGTTAACGGAGAAGATATTAGAAATCATAATGGTATAATAGCAAATCCTAATTGCTCTACCATACAAGCTATGGTAGCTTTAAAGCCACTATATGATGCCTATGGTATTGAAAGAGTTATTTACTCTACTTATCAAGCAGTATCTGGTGCTGGAATGCATGGGTATAGTGATTTAGAGAATGGTATTAAAGGTGAAGCACCTAAAAAATTTACTTCTCCAATTGCTTATAATGTAATCCCTCAAATTGATGTATTCTTAGATAATGGTTACACCAAAGAGGAAATGAAAATGATTGATGAAAGTAAGAAAATGCTTCATGATACTAATTTAAGAATCACTGCTACTACAGTTAGAGTGCCTGTTTATCATGGTCATAGCGAAAGTATTAATGTTGAACTTAAAAAAGACTTTAATATAGAAGATATTTTTGAACTTTACAAAAAATCAGAAGGTATAGTTGTAATGGATAACACTAAGGAAGAAATCTATCCAATGCCAATAAATATTGCTGGAAAAGATGAAGTTTATATTGGTAGAATAAGAAGAGATTTTAGTGTAGATAGAGGTTTAAACTTATGGGTTGTTGCTGACAACATAAGAAAAGGAGCAGCCCTTAATGCAGTTCAAATTGCAGAAACCTTTATAGAAAAAGATTTAATTTAGAATTATATAAAGAATTAGCAAATAAATGACTAAATGAGTATGGTCTTTTATTATATTTTAGAAAGGAAGATAATATTATGAGTATTTTTAAGGGTTCAGGTGTAGCAATCGTTACTCCTTTTAATGAAACTGGTGTTGACTTTAATAAGTTAAGAGAGCTTATAGAATGGCACATTGAAAATAAAACAGATGCTATTATAGTTTGTGGAACTACTGGTGAAGCTTCTACAATGTCAACAAATGAGAAAAAAGAAACTATTAAATTTGTTATAGATGTAGTTAATAAAAGAATTCCTGTTATTGCCGGTACTGGTACAAATAATACACAAGCTTCAATTGAAATGAGTAAATATGCAGAAGAAGTTGGAGCAGATGGACTACTAGTTATAAATCCTTACTATAACAAAACTAGTTCTAAAGGACTTATAGCACATTTTAAAGCCATTGCTAATAGTGTAAAAACACCTATAGTAGTTTATAATGTACCTTCTAGAACAGGAATGAATATTCCTCCTTCTGCCCTTGCAGAATTATGTGAACTTGATAATATAGTTGCTGTGAAAGAAGCTAGTGGTGACATGAGTCAAATTATAAAGATAAAATCATTATGTAAAGATAAATTAGACATATATTCTGGAAATGATGATCAAATTGTTCCTATAATGTCAATGGGTGGTATAGGGGTTATTTCTGTACTTGCTAACGTAATTCCTAAAGATGTTCACAATATCTGTGAATACTATTTAAATGGAAATGTAAAGGATGCTTTAGATTTACAGCTTAAGACTTTACCATTAACTAATGCTCTTTTTATAGAGACAAATCCTATTCCTGTTAAAACTGCACTTAATTTAATGGGTATGGAAGTAGGTTCTTTAAGATTACCTCTTGTAGATATGGAGGAAAAAAATCTTAAAACTTTACAATGCGAATTAAAAACTTATGACTTAATTAAATAGGAGGACTAATATGATTAAAATCCTTTTAGTTGGATGTAGTGGAAAAATGGGAAGAATGATTTCTTCTACCGCTGAAAAATTTGAAAACTTATCTATTGTAGCTGGAGTGGATAAATTTAAAGAAGAATCTCTTAAATATCCAATTTATGATAATATAGATGAATGTAATGAAGAAATAGATGTTATTTTAGATTTCTCAAGACCAGATACATTAAAGCAAATTTCTCAATTTGCAATTAATAAAAATAAACCTGTTGTATTTTGTACTACAGGATATGATGAAGAACAAAAAGCTCATATTCATGCTTTAGGTAATACTATTCCTGTGTTTTTCTCTGCTAATATGTCCATAGGAATAAATATAATAAATAATATATTAAAGAATATAAGTAATACGCTTTATAATGACTTTGATATAGAAATTATAGAAAAGCATCACAATCAAAAAGTAGATGCCCCTAGTGGAACTGCTCTTCTATTAGCAAATACTATTAAAGACTCTATAAAAGATGAAACGAAATTTATCTTTGGAAGAGAAGGAATAGCTAAAAGAGATGAACAAGAAATAGGTATTCATACTATTCGTGGTGGAAATATAATTGGAAACCATGAAATAATATTTGCTGGTCAAGGTGAAGTTATTGAAATTAAGCACTCTGCAATTTCCAGAGAAGTTTTTGCAGTAGGTGCCTTAAGAGCATGTGCCTTTGTTTATAATAAAGAAAAAGGCATGTACTCAATGGATGATGTAGTAAAATAAATTTTTAAAAAAGTGGTGATATATATCACCACTTTTTTTATTTTAGGCATCTATTTTTTTAAGCATACCTTAGTTATTTTCGATTCACAATTTAAAAATAAATTGATTTTAAAGTTATGCAGTAACTTCTTATAAATAATTAGTTTACACCCCTGGGGTCTATAATAAGATTATGAAGTTTAAGTAAAATTAAAATAGCTACACAAATTTAACATGTAACTACTTTTTGATTATACCCCTGAGGGTGCAGTATGATATAAAACAATATTTAATACATTAACTACTATTTAAATTATATTGGTTATCTCCATTAATATTGATTTGATTTTTTGGATATTGTTCCAAACTATACTGCACCTCAGGAGAACCCTAAAGGGCTTCACTACTGTTCCCCAGAGGTGAAAAACTAGCAATTGTATTGTTAGTAAAAAATTTATTAAAGAAACTAGCTTGATTTAAACCAATTTCTACTATAATTTTCAATTGTCAATTATCCATTGTCTAAGTTGTATATGTTTCTCCACTACGGAGCCTTCCAATAAACTTTTCCATTCTATCTAAAGCTTCTTTAAGCTCTTTTTCATTATAGCAGTAAGATATTCTTATGTAGCCTTCCCCACCTTCTCCAAAAGCTGAACCAGGTACTATAGCTACCTTTTCTTCATGTAAAAGTCTATGACAAAATTCTTCACTACTCATATTAAAGCTTTTTATAGATGGGAATATATAAAAAGCACCTTTAGGAATATCAACCTTAAGTCCCATATCTTTTAATCTATTGTATACATAATCTCTTCTTTTTTTAAATTGTTCCTTCATATATACAACATCATTCAGAGAACATTTTAATCCTTCTAATGCAGCATATTGACTTATAGAAGTAGCTGAAGAAACATTATACTGATGAACTTTAATTATATTTTTCATTATATATTCACTTGAAGCAACATATCCTACTCTAAGTCCTGTCATAGAAAACATTTTTGAAAATCCACTTACTAAAATTATCTTATCTTTTATATCCTTACATTGACATATAGAATAGTAATTATCATAACAAAGAGAAGAATATATCTCATCAGATATAGCAATTATATCATTTTCTTTTATTATTTTATAAAACTCATCTCTCTCCTCTTTAGAAAGTATACTACCTGTTGGATTGCTAGGATATGACACTACTAAAGCTTTAGGTTTTTCAGCTATTATTAATTCCCTTAATTTATTGAAATCTATAGAAAAATCTTCTTTTAAAGGATAATTAATAACCTCTCCTCCTAACATCTTCACTAAACTTTCATAGGCAGGATAGGCTATTTTAGGAACTAGCACTTTATCGCCACTATTTAGTAGTGTGGCAAATACACACATTAACCCCTCACTCCCGCCTACAGTGACACAAATTTCATCAGCATCGTAGTGAATTTGGAAGTCTTTTAGAAAATTAGATATTTCTTCTCTAAGTTCTAGTATCCCTGCGTTAGGAGTATATACTGTTCTATTCTCATTTATCGCTTTAATAACTCCATCTTTAACTGCATTAGGTGTATGAAAATCCGGTTGACCTAATGTTAAGGATATTGCATCAGGTATTTTGGATACCTGATTAAAAAATTTTCTTATTCCAGATATCTCTATACTCTCTACATTTTTTGAGAATATATCATTCATATAATCAGTCCTTTTTAATTATAAAATAATAATTTAATTATAGTCTTTAAAACTCTACGCCTTTTCTAGCTGGTACACCTTCATTAAAATAATGTTTTATGTCTTTCATTTCTGTAACAAGGTTAGCTTTTTCCATAATTCTTTTTGGAACATTCCTACCTGTCATAATAAGTTCTATATCCTTTGGTTTCTTATCCATAAGTTCTAATAATTGTTCTTCTGAGACCAATCCATTACCCAAAGCTCCCATGATTTCATCCATAATTAATATATCACACTGTTTGTCTTCCATAACTTTTAAGCAAAATTTGTATGCTTCTTGTATTTCTTCTTTTAATTCAGCCTTTTGCTCATCATTCAACGTCCAGAAAAATCCTCGTGGTTTTTCAAATCTGTATATATTAAAATAGGTCGAAAGTTTTTTAGCACTTTCTAATTCTCCAGTTGATCCACTTTTTAAAAATTGTACCATAGTAACCTTAAACTCATTTCCTGCCGCTCTTGTTGCAAGCCCTACTGCAGCAGTAGTCTTTCCTTTTCCATTGCCTGTGTATATTTGTATGTATCCCTCTTTTAATTTTCCCATGGTATCACTACCCCTTTCCTATACGTTGATTTTATTATATCATTCTCTATAAATTATACCAAATTGTTAAAAATCCTTATATAATTTAGGGTTTACAACAGATAAGGAACAATTATCTGATATTTCTTCTTTTTACGTTATTTTATAAATTCTTATAAGAAATCAATTGAACAATAATTACTTTTAATGTTAATTATCAATAAGAATCCTCAATTCTCAATTGGTTAAGTATTGCAAATATAACTTTAATATTATATTATTTAGTGTATGAACAAAAGTTATATGTTCATATTCAAACTACACTTAGAAAGGAGATTCAACATGAATTACAATTTAACAGATCCATATGAAATAGCAAGATATATTAAAGAATCTAAGAAAGCTACTCCTGTTAAAGCTTATGTAAATGGTAATATTAAGGATTGTGATTTCAATAACATAGAATGTTATGGTGAAGGAAGTTTCTACATATTATTTGGAAATTATGATGAGGTACAAAATTTCCTAGAAAATAATAATGAAAAAGTTAAGAATTACAGAATAGAAAACGATAGAAGAAATTCTGCAATTCCAATGCTGGACATTAAAAATATAGATGCTAGAATTGAACCTGGTGCTATTATAAGAGACATGGTTAGTATCGGTAAAAATGCAGTTATTATGATGGGAGCAGTTATAAATATAGGTGCTGAAATTGGTGATGAAACTATGGTAGATATGAATGCCGTAGTTGGTGCTAGAGGAAAACTTGGAAAAAGAGTTCATCTAGGAGCTGGTGCTGTAGTGGCAGGAGTTTTAGAACCACCAAGTAAATCCCCTTGTGAGATTGGCGACAATGTTTTAATAGGTGCAAATGCGGTTATATTAGAAGGCGTTAAAATAGGCGATAATTCAGTAGTTGCTGCTGGATCAATCGTTACTGAAGATGTGCCTGAAAATGTAGTAGTAGCAGGATGCCCTGCAAAAATAATTAAAACTGTTGATGTTAAGACCAAAGGTAAAACTGAATTATTGGATGACTTAAGAAAATAGAGAAATAAAATGGTGGTCAATGACCACCATTTTTATGATATCGGCAAATAAATAACTAATCAGTATATTACCCTATTTTGTGCAATACTAAACCAGCTAATACATCACTATCAGCTAAATCTATAGCTCCTCTGACACAAGTCATATTTAACTAGCTATTTTATTTTAAAAGTTTAAACTGCATCATTTATATCAATATCTGATTCTATATTAACATCGGATTCTGTATTCTCCTCAACTAAAGCAGTTGCTGTATTTTCTGCATCTTCTTCTTCACCTTCATCATTTACTCTTTCCATTTTAGATATTGAAACTTCATATGCTATTTTTTTAATAACTTCAGTTTCAGAGATTCTTTTTTGATATTCTCTACTTTGTACTCTTCCCCAAATCCTTATGTTATCTCCTATTTCTAAACTCCTGCAGAATCTAGAATTTCTTCCCCAAGCAATTGTAGGGATATAGTCGGATTTGTTATATAATCTATTAACCGCTAAAAGCATGTCTGCAATTTCACGTCCAAAAGGAGTTGTTCTATATACTGGTGCTTTACATATATAGCCATCTAAATAAATTTGGTTTGGATTTTTACTTCTTTCTTTTAATTCCTTAATATCTCTTGCAAATACTGTTAATATAAGCCTGTTTGATCCATCAACAAACTTATTATATGATCTTAATTGTCCTTCTACTATAAGTTCGCTACCTATTCCAACATTCATACCTGTTATTAATCTTTCTGAAACAGTTATAGTTAAAACATCAGTAGCATCACTTAATCTTGGTACTTCAAAATCAAAATTATAAAAGCCTTCCCCATACATTTCATGACTAAATTCCAATTCTGAAATAACTTTTCCTTCCAAGTAAATTTTGTTATTCAACATAGTATTGTCCATCGTAACCCCTCTTTCCCTTAGTTTTTTGTTCATTTTCATATACCATAATATATTCACCGAAATAGCGAACTATAACCAATATTATGAAAATTCTTATAATTCTTCCGAAACAATTTTAAAGCCTTAACACATGTTTCCATTATAATACAAATTATACATTTATGCAATGGATTATTTGCTTTTTATCTGCTTTCCTTCATTATTTATATCGTAGTTATCTTTATATATAAGTTCAGAAACTGTAACAAATTTGTAACCCTGTGAACTCAAGGTTTCTAATATTTTTGGTAATGATTGAGGTGTATATTTTACATCAGTATGAAATAATATTATAGAACCTGGCTTTACTTTTTTCATAACTCTTTCATACTCAATATCAGCTCCCTGTGCTTTCCAATCTATACTATCCACATCCCATTGAATACATTTTCTTCCTGTGGATTCTACTGTTTCAATAGCTAAATCATTATATGCTCCTTCTGGAAATCTAAATAACGTAGTAGTTTTTCCTGTAAGATCTAAAATTTTAGCATCTGCAATTTCAGTGTCCTTTAACATTCTTTCTTTTGAAACTGTAGTCATGTTAGGATGCTTATTAGTATGATTTCCAATCTCATGTCCTCTTTTGTCTATTTCTTTAACAATATCAGGAAAATCATCTACCCATAGTCCTATAGCAAAAAAAGTTGCTTTTGCATTATGCTTGTCAAGTATGTCCAATAATTCCATAGTATTGCTTTCTCCCCAAGTAGTATCAAAGGTTATAGCTACCTTCTTTTCCTCTGTATCTACACAATATATAGGCATCTTTTTACCTTGTGAAAAAACTGCAAAAGTTCCCTTACTACTTATAGCTACTGTCAATACAGATGCAATAAGTAATAAAGCAACGCTTAAAAATACCTTTTTATGTTTTTTTATAAAATCCATATTTCCCCCTAAAATAATATTTCTATTCCATAAATAATATTCACATCTTTATAGTTATATTACATATAAAACTTAATGAGCTTATTAATAATAAATTCTATTTATCTCATTAAATTAACTTTTTATAAATTATAAAAATGCAGTAAATACAATGTTTTATGTAATAAGTGAGTTTCTAAAATTATATTCTTCTTTATAGCAAAATATATTTAAAATAAAATTCTAATAAAATTGTTATTTTTTGTGTTATAATAGGTATGAATTTAATTCATTTTAAAATTCAAAGGGGGATGAAATATGTTTGAAGATTCTTTGGATTTAGCAGAAAATAAACTTCTTCTGCTATATATATTTAATAAAATAAAACTTCCAATTTCAAACATTCAAATTACTGAAATTGTTTTAGAAAATAATTTTATGAACTATTTTACGCTTCAGCAATACATAGTGGAATTAACTTCTTCAAATTTGTTAAAACATACAATTGAACATGAAAAAGATAGATTAGTTATAACAGATGATGGACAGAAGGTATTATCGCTATTTGAAAATAGAATTTCAGAAAGTAAAATTGAAAAAGCAAATGACTATTTAGAAAGTAGCCTATCTAAAATAAAAAAAGAATTAACAGTTACTGCTGATTATACTATTGAAAATAAAAATAGCTACCTAGTTAATTTAATAGCTTCAGAAAATGACACAACACTTATCGATATTAAAATAAGTGTTGCATCAAATAAGCAAGCTCGTGAACTATGTTATAAATGGAAATCCAATTCATCAGAGCTTTATAATAAAATTATAACTATATTAGCTAGTGAATAAATTTGCATAAGCTAATCACTAAAAGTCAATTCACAATCATTCCCATGGGTTCTCCACTCATCGGAATGACTTTTTTGCTTTCATCTATTTTATTTACTCTAATAAGAGAATTATTGTATATATCACCTACATATATATACTTTTCATCTGTGGTTATGGCTTTTACCATTCCACCTATACGAATTTTTTTAACCTCTTCGTATTTATTTATATCTACTATACTTATACTTCCATCACCATAATTAGATACATAGCAATATCGTCCATCACAATACATATCCATAGGAGCATTTCCTACAGGAATTTTATGAAGGATACTATTATTCCTTAAAGATATAATAGTTACACATCCCTTTCCACAATATCCTAAATTACTTTCACAAACTAGTATATAATTACCATCTGATGACCATAGTGCTTTTGTAGGATATGCTCCTACGGATATATTTTTGACTTCTCCTCCCTTAGTTACATCTATAATACTTAAATTATCACTATACATATTAGAAATTAGTATTCTATTACTCTTTTTACAAATTTCCAAACTGTGAGGTGAACTTCCACAAGGTATTATTTCTACCACATCTTTAGCTTTAATATCAAAGCATACCACTGTATTAGAGTCTTCGCAAATTACATAAGCGTATTTATCTAAAACAGAAGCCTCTGTACATCCACCGCCTAAGTAGAATTTTTCGCTAGTTCCCTCTTTATACAAAAAAGAAATAGAGCTATTATTGTAATTCGAAGTTATGAGCATATCTTCGTATAGACATACTCCACGGGGTGATAATTTCTCACCTTCTGAATCCTTAATATCTATGGACTCAACTTCTTCAAAATTATCTAACTCTATTTTCTCAATTCTATCTTTAGTGGCATTACACACATAAAGATACCTCACGTGAATCACCTCCTCACAATATACTATGAGGAGGTGATAATTTATGCTACGATTAAAAAGTCATGATTTTTCAAAAATTCTACAAAAAACTATTATTTAAAATTCCTTATAATTTTTCTCATGTCCCCTATCATGTATAATGAACCTGATATTAATAATAAGTCATCATCATTACAGTATGAGAGTGCTTTTCTATATGCCTCTTCATAACTATCTATAGCTTCACAGCTAACCCCTAGCTTTTCTATTTCTATCTTTAAGTCTTCTGCAAGTTCAGCTCTATCGCTATGTGGAGTTACTGAAATTATTCTTTCTGCCTTAGGTGCAATGGTCTTGATCATATCCTCAACCTGTTTATCTGCTAATATTCCAAGAATCAATATTAACTTATTATATTTAAAATATAAATCTATACTTTCTGTAAGTTTTTTAATTCCATCTATATTATGTGCCCCATCTATAACAACCAGTGGATTATTTTTCATAATCTCTAATCGCCCTGGCCATTGAACACTTTTTAGACCATTGATAATATTATCCTTACTTATTTTTACTCCTAAATTCATAAGCTCTCTAGCTGCATACACAACTACTGTTGAATTTAGTATTTGATGTTTACCTAGTAATGATAGCTCATAACTATCAATATATTCATTCTTTAAATTAATTTGTTGAGTTTTAATTTCTTTTCCTTCCAATGTATTAGAAGTTACTGCAACATATTCTGAAATATCTCTAGGAACTTTTATAAGCTTAGAATTTTTTTCCTTGCAAGTTTTCTCTATAACATCTTCTGCCACTTCTTCCTGTGGAAACAATACAACTGGAACCTTTTCCTTTATTATTCCCGCTTTTTCATAGGCTATTTTATCTAAAGTATCTCCTAATATTTGAGTATGATCTAAGCTTATAGAAGAAATAATACTTAAAATAGGAGTTATAACATTTGTAGAATCTAATCTACCACCTAATCCTACTTCTATTAGTGCATAATCTATATTTTTTTTATGAAAATACAAAAATCCTGCGCAGGTTATTATTTCAAACTCTGTAGGGTTAACATATCCTAAATCTACAACTTTAGAAACAGCCTTCGATACCTCCGTTACTACTTCTGCTAATTCTTCTTTTGGAATATTATTTCTATTAATTTGTATTCTTTCTTCAAATTCCTCTATGTACGGCGATATATAACTCCCTACATTATATCCTGCCTCCATCAGTATAGAAGTAAGCATAGCAGTAGTTGACCCTTTTCCATTTGTTCCTGCCACATGTATAGTTTTTATATGTTTATGTGGATTTCCTAAAAATTCTAATATTTTTTCTGTTCTATCGAGACCATATTTACTACCGAACTTCGCAGTTTCCTTTATATATTTAATCGCCTCATCGTAATTCATGTATTAACCCCCTAATATAAAATATCCTATTATATTTTACATTAGCTTTGCCATATACTCAACTTTAATAATGAATCAATTAGACATTTGAAAGAAAATAATAAACCAAAGATGTTGGTATATTTTATATCAGACAAGACGTCAGGTTCTGCTCATAGTGGTGCTATGAGCAGAACCTGACAACGCAGTATGATGAAAAATAGGCTAACATACTGGTCTATTATTTTTTTGAAGATGTCTTAAATAAATTTATAAATTAAATAATATGCTAAGATATCTATACTAAAATATTATGTATAGTTAAAAGACTATGTTACATAATCTTTGTATAATTTTACATTTTTTCATACACTGTAATCTTATTTCTCCCAGTTTCCTTACTATGATATAAAGCTTTATCTGCTAAGGAAATTAATTCATCGATAGTTTTTCCACTTCCACCATCTACAGTACCAAAACTTGCAGTTACACTAACTTCTACAGATTTCTCATTTCCTATTTTATATCTTGAAAGATTATCTCTTATATTGTTTAATCTCTCATATATTCCACTACTTTCTGTATTGTTAAAATATATTACAAATTCTTCTCCACCCCATCTATATATCTCATCATATTCCTTTATACTCTTTTTAATAAACTGACTTACTTCTTTTAAAACAACATCTCCGAAGTCATGACCATAGGTATCATTGAACTTCTTAAAAAAATCAATATCAAGCAGCGCCAGTGTAAACTTTTTATTAGAATCAATTTGTTCTTGTAAGTGCATTTTCATATAATTCCTGTTATATACCTGAGTTAAATTATCTTTCATTGCCATAGATGTTATCTCATTACGATAAATGCAATTTTGAAGAGCTATAGCTATGTTTTTTATAACTAATTTAAAGAATTCTAATTCAAATTCATTTTCTTTATAATCCTCATAGTTTTCTATAAATATAGCTCCTATCTGTTTATTTTGTTGATTTAAAGGTATTAAATATGAATACTTAATTCTTCTTCTATTAGCAGATTTGTAGTTTAAATAACTTTCTGAAGATCTAATCTTAGCTGCTCCATTCATACTTCTTATAGCCTCATTACAATACTCCTCAACATCTTCTACATACTGACTTTCCACATTTGAAGCTATATTTATTAATCTATCTCTATCAATTAAAATGCTACAATAATCTAATTTATAATTATTCATAAGTATATTTACTATTGAGAATGCTGAACTTTCTAGTGTAAATGTAACACTATTATTTATCCCTGAATCCAATATACTTTTCATTATATTGTTTTCTTTTGTAGAAAATGAACTTGTTTTTAACTCATTTATTTTTTTATTATATTTTCTTATTATAATTATAAAAGAAGAAATATAAATAAGTAAAAATATTGCACTTATTAAAATATAGCTAATCATAGTCCCTCCCTAACACTAAAAACTAATACTATTATTAATGTGTTATATTAGTTTTAAAATCATCTAAGCTACTCCTTCTGTTATTATAAAGAATAACATCACCTTCTACATATTTACTTGATTTTGGACCACCTTCTGCTTTCCATTGGTCAGGTACATATACATATATTTGATCCGTACTTAATGTTTCAATTCCATTTTTATATGCTATAATTTGAAAATTAATAAGTATTTCTCCACTTTCTAAGATATTTTCAGGTCTTGGAGAGTCACCCTTCTTTACAAATACAGCTGTTTGAGGTATAAGGTATTTGCCATACCAATATTGTTCTTTACCATCTTTATACTGAACATCAGCAGGGTATTTATGTTTCCATCGACCTATTCCTAGCCATTCTTTACCTTTGCATATTCGCACTGGCTTTTCAAGAATAAGTTCTGAAAGTTCCCCTATAACAGTTTTCTTTTTATTGACTTTCATGTGAAGTTTTATGGTATCTTCTTCACTTCCCATCTTGATAAAAGGATTGTTATTAAGATGATAATACATATCCACTGGAACCTTTTTACTATCCTTTACCCAATATAATGTAGGTGCAATTACAATTTTATCTTCTTCCCTATATAGATACTCACTGGTAACATCAAAGTAAAAAGCATAACCTTTTTTCATATCAGCATTTTTGTATGTAGGATTACTTGTATTATCAAGTGGTAATTTATCTGCTTTAAAATGCACTCCTGTAGGTTTATTTCCGTGCCAAAATACTTCTTGCCATTTAGAATCTCTAACATCCGTAACTTGAAAATCTCTTAATTTTATAGGATCTTCATATGGTCCAAAGACTTTATAAGTGTAATTACCTGCTGTATCCCATAGTTCTACATGAAGATATAAATTGTCACCTACTGGTTTTTCTATTTCTTTTTTAATTCTTTCTTGGTACCTATCAGTATAAGTATATGGGCTTGTATAGATTACTTCGTATTCTACATCATTCTTTTTATTTTCAAATGTCCATCCATACTGGATTTTTGCTACTCCTGAAAGATTATCTGACGCTGTTAACTCTCCGTAAAAGCCATCATCTATGCCTTTTTTACTAGGTTTCCTTACAGCTCCATTTTCTACTGAAAATATTCCAGCCTTAATGTTAAATGTCACTTCTGGATCTGTTCCATCAATATAATAGGTATTCTTACTATCAGCATTATCATTTGTAGCTCTATCAACTGCATTTACAGCTATTTTATACATTCCATCATGCAACATTACAGTTTTACTATAGCTCTTTTCTGCATATGGTAAGCTATCGCTATTATCTCTGCCATAATGGCTAGAGTCAGTAACATCTACACTACCATTTGCAAGCCCTGAAAGGTTATCATCTACAGTAACCTTTACTGGATATGGCACAGGATCTTTAACCCACTTTGATTGTGGATCATCAATGTGAATTTCAGGTTTAGTCCAGTCTATATTATATAGTCCTGATTGCCCTTTTGGATCAGGTGGTGCATTAGGAATATTTACACTTGTTTCGCTATCATGCCCATCAGGTGATGAAGGTTTATTATACTCTGAACTACCCCATTTTCCTGTAGCTTCTAATTTAAGCCCTTCCCCTTCTTTTTCAATATATACAGTTCCTCCGTCGCCCCCAAAGCTTCCATTTCCATCTCCTGTTACTGTGATGTTATCTAGTGGAAACTTAACATCAAATGTATCTGAATGATCCATTTCTATCGGCGGTCCCTGAACTTCTACTTCAACTGGTGGATTTCCTACCAAAATTGTTTCTGTTTTTCCTTCTTCCCAGTGATGCCAAGTAATATTACCTTGTCCAATAGCAGGATTTTCACCATCATATTTAACTACTATAGGATACCTACCAGTACCTTCCCCTGTCTTTCCTAAATTTGTCCAATCAGTTTCATTTGGGTCAAATACTATTTTTCCACCGTTAGGGTCCGTAGGTCCACCCCCATCACCTGGATTACTTCCTTTAGGTATGTAATAGAAGTGTACGTACCAGTTGGTGGATATTGTTGTTATATCGAATTTAAATGTTTTAGAATTAAACTTTTGTATATGATTATTAATAGCATCATTTGGATTTCCTTGATTATGCTCTATTACTGCATACGCAAAGTCTAATCCCTCTTTTCCACCTGTTGGAGAAGATACAGTTATATTTTCGCTTCCATTTACTTTGAATTTTTTGTCCTCTCTTCCAAAGAAATCCTTACCGTTTTCTTGATTTTTAACAAATTTACCTGAGCTATCAAGCTCATTATCTACTATAGTAAGCATTACTTCAGCTTCTCCATATGACGTTTCAAACCAATAGTAAACTTCTACATCATTGTCTTTAACATCAACAGTCACACTTTTAGAATCACTTTTACTTCCATCCTTACCGATTGTTGAATATTTAAACTTCCAGTTAGGATTAGTTGGTGTAGGTGCAGTAGTTTCTACCTTTACAGGACTCCCACTAACTTGAACAGATTTTTGCTTAACATCGAAAATTTCACCTGTTCCAATTAGCACTCCATAATATTTCACCGTTCTAGTTTTAGAACTTTCTTTATAATAAAAAGTTACTTTTGACCGCGAACCTTCCGTTACATGTACAACAACGTTTTGAGGAATTTTTTCAACTCCATCTTGAATTGCATATTGACAAGCATATCCTGACACCGATACATAATCTACTTTATGATCTATAAATGGCTTTCCATCTAATTTTACTGGCTGTGTTCTAAATGGTGCTACGTGGTTTCCTGTATCCATGTCAAGGTATTCTATATCAACATAACCAAAGTCATCTGAAGCAAGCACTTTAACAGGTAAGAAAATATTTATTAAGAAAACTAAAGATAAAACTAAAGATAAAATTTTTGACCTTTTTTTCACGTTCCTAGTCAACCCCTTTTAATTTTTTCTCTGCTCCATCCTTAACTATAGCTTTTCCACCAACTAAATAAACATTTTTAGTATCCCTATATATCTTGGTCTCCTCTTTTATAATTTCCTTAGCATTTCCTATGCCCTTATATGTCTCTTTTAAATTCTCACCACTAAATACAACTGGCATATTCAACTTTGCTGCTAAAGCTCCACCTGCTAAGGCATCTGGAAAATTTTCACCTGTAGCCATCATTACATTGTCATCACTTCTTAAAATGGCTTCATTCAGATGATTTATTCCAAGATTTGACATATATTTATTTTCATTTGCTCCATGCATATAGCAATTAGGAACACTGTTGAAAAAGTTTTTATTGAAATATGGTAAAAACCAATATATCTCTAATTTTTCTGTAGCAATTTCTTTACCATTTTCACCTTCTGTAGCTTTATTTATAAGTTCATTTAAGCCTTTAACATCACTTGGCTTTAAATCTTCGTTTGAAGGTAATAGCACTATAGGTGTATCATTACGTCCTGACATTCCTGCTAATGTTAAAGCATCAGTATATCTATATCCACCAACTAAAAAAATCGATCTATATTTGTATCCTGTAAACTCTATTGGTGCATTTGCTAAACGATAATCTAAAACTTTGTTTGCTATTTTTAAAGATGTTTGGTATCTATCTTCTCCTGCTAATCTTTCCACTGTAATCCCCATTGATTTAAGTTTATCTTCTACATTTTGAGAAACTACACCAGTACCTCCTACTATGAATACTTTTTTAATTTTAAGCTTTTTAAGTTGTGCTTCTGTTTTACTATTTAACTTATCTTTCTCAGTTAAAAGTAATGGTGCATTATATATCTTAGATAACGGTGCTGAAGCTATTGAGTCTGGATAATCAAATGCGTTTGCAAGGACTACATTTTCTACCTTTTCATTATTTTTGTCCGATAATCTTTTAAATTCATTTGATACTGCTATCGCAGTTTCGAACCTATCACTACCTTCTAATCTTTTCATATTATATCCGTAGGATGACTTAGTAAATCCATCATTTGCCTCTGCCTTTACCTCTGGAGCAAAGCCTAATAAAGATACTCCTAAAAGTCCTAACGCTATTAATTTAGTAAAAGTTTTTTTATTTAACATAATATATTCCTCTCTTTTCTCTTTACTTTATATACTAACAACATATATTACAATCTAATTACACAAAGAATGTGGATAATAACCATTTTTACAAGCATCAATAGGACTATCAAATATTACATCTGTATTAGCTCGATGGTTACATTTATTAGTATGATAATATTTAACACCCTTTTCTTCATTTCCATAAACATTGTTTTTTCTTACTACTCTAGCTACACCAAAACCATAAGTATTGTAAAGCTCTACTCCATTAAGTGGTAGCCCTTGAAGAAAAGCTATAAAAGTTATATCATTAATTGCTTTTTCATCTATCAGTGGTAGTTTAAGAGTGTAACCCCATCCATTCTTTAATGCTATTTGGTTATTTAAACTACTATAGTATTCTAATTCCTTTCTTATAGAATCAACTATTATTTGCCTTCTTACATGGTCAAATTTATCGCTAAAAAGCATATTTTTATATTTATCTTTAAATTCTTCTTGTTTGCCTTGTAATTTTTCATTTGTATTAATATCTGTAATATAAACATAATCATCTAATGTAAGATTGATTTTTATTTTATTTTTATCGTCATAGTACAGAAACTCTTTTTTAGGCTGCCATATTTCCTTAACTTTTTTCTCACCATTTTCAACAACTTCTGTCCAAGTATTTATATAGTATCCGTCGTAGCCTACAGCTAACTTTATAGGTACTTTATCTAAAAAAGCCTGTTGCTGCATATAGTCATTTTCTATATTAAGATTTAAAAACATAGTCTGATAAAATCTCCATAGCGCTTTATCAAGGTTTAAATTAGTAGTTTTAAAATTTATATTTTTTCCCTCTGCTAATATTTCTATAGATTCATTATCTATTGGATCTAATAGTGTCTTTGCTGAGTCTTTTACCGCATTATCAATTATCTCGTTATATCTTACTTTTAGCTCCTCTGCTTCTATCATTCTCTTTTGTTTAACTCCAATGGGAATTGATACAGCTCCTATAACTATTAAAATAACTACAAATAAATTAGTTAATTTCATTTTCTACCATCCCCCCATATGTGGAGAATATTAATGTATTATTTTCTTTAGTTCCACCTATCACATTCCAAAGTACTCTACTTCCCCTAGTACCTTGATCTCTCACCGTTACAGTAAAATCATCGCCAATCCTCATTAAGTATCTTTTATCCTTGTTATAAATTTCATTTAATATTTCATTTTCATTATGTTTAAAATATTCAATACTATAAGGCTTTTCAACTGTATATTCTTTTAAATCTTCGCTTAATGGATAATATTTAATACTCCTGTGAAGCATTTCTATATCATAAATCCTTCCAGTATTTGTGAGTTCTCTCATGAAATTATCGTACATTTCTCTATCTATATAGCCTCTAGTTCTTACTTCCTTCTGAAATCTATTATTAATTACATTTACTTGATTATAGACCATCCTATCTATGATCCAAAACATATTATAAGTGATCATCACCATTAAGATTACAGCAATAATTATACTAACTACCTTCGAAATAGAATTAATCATAACTCCTCCTTATAAATTTCCCTCACTTTAAAAGTGAGGGAAATAAATTATAAAGCTATTGTTGTGTTAATTTAATTTTGTTAACTGTGTCATTAGCTGTCTTCTCTAATTCCGATTTAAACTTTCCAGTAGGTTCAATATAATCAGAATTGCTAATATCAGTTATATTATATGATGTAGCTGAATTGTAGCTTGTTGTGGTTTTTTTTGTGGAAACTGAAACCGTAAAATTATTTGAAGCATAAAGTCTTATGGCATTTATAGCCTGTGTTCCTGAAACTGTTGTTCCATCATATTCAGTATATTTGGAATTACTTATGGTTTGAGTTATATCATTGAGACTTGTATCTGCGGATTTGGTCATATTATTTGCTTTTCCATAGAAGGAAAGTCCCATAGCTATAATACCTACTGTTATTAAAATTCCTACAGCAAACATAATTGCTTTTTTAATATTATCCATTATATTGTCCCCCTCAAATCTTAAAATTGTTTAATATATTGTCTAATTCTATATAACTTGTCCACACTAGTGGCAAAACAAAATAAATTATTACAGTAACATACATTGGTATAAACCCTAAAAGCTCTCCCAAACTCACCCTTTCATGGACTATCCTTTTATTAAGTTCTTTTCTTTCTTCTTCAAAAAATTCTCTTTCACTTTCTAGTGATTCAAAAGCTTCCCATAATTTTATTTTTTCACTTATAATTAAATTATCAATAATCTTATTAAATGGCTTATATTTTACGTCTTCTTTTAGTTGCTCTAAAGCTTCGACAGTTCCATTTTGCAAATTATTTTGACACTTTCTTATAGGATTTTTAAATACATCTGAAAATCTTTCCATCCATTCAAGTATCATTTCAATAGAAGCTTTTTCATGATGCATTAAAAGTAATATAATTGTATAAAATTGAAAAACTTCAGTATCCATATCAGCTTGCCTAAGTTTTTTTTGAAATTTTAGTACCCATATAGGTATATCTGTAGTAAAAAATCCTATTACTATTGCTAAAATGATGTGATACCAGTTAAAATATTGATTATTTAGATAATTTAGCTTATTTTCAATTCTTATAATAGCCGCCTTTAATATCTCGTCATCATCAATTCCATACGCTCTCATATATTTGATTAAATTTTCTGTTGTAGTTTTATATATTTTATCTTCATTTTTAACTTTAGTTATAATTTCACTATCAAATTTTCCTATATCCACTTGATCTTTACCAATGACTATTACACTATTAAAAGAAGGGGTTATAAATCTATAAGAAGTGTTATTTAAAACATTGTCTATATGAATTCTTTGCAAAGCTACAACTGATATAATAACAAAAATAAAACCTAAAAGTCCTGAAATTATTCTTCTAAGATATAACCACTCAATAGTTAAATAGCTTCCTGCTTCTTGTAACAGATTTATTGCTTTATGATAGTAGCTTGAACTCGGTTTAGGCATTGATATGTGAACTATTTTTTCTATAGGTTTAACTTTTAGTAAAGCTTTTTCCCAGCTTTTTTCTTTTACTGTTAACTTAACTTGTTTATCATTATATTTTTCCAATTGCCTTAATCCAATAAAGCATATTAAAGCAACAATTAATATAATTATTCTAGCTATAATATCCAAAGAACTATCATAGAAAAAATTAGCCTGTGGAAAATTATTTTTCATCCATTTTTCCATTATATTAGGAAATATTATTGGAATTAAGGATATTCCTGTAAGAGCCTTTAACCAATAATGAAGCTGATCCCTTTTTAAAATTTCTAGCATTACTTCTTTCATAATATAATTCATATTTTTTATAAATACTGACATTCCATTTACTCTTTTATCCCCATATTCATTTGTTAAAAAAATGTACCCTGTTACAATTTTTAAGTACTTATTAGAACATTCTTCATAATAATTTTGTAGTGTATCTTCATCTTCAATAGCTCCATACATTTTCTTACCTTGTACCGCCATAAGTGGTGTTGCCATATTTATAGATTCATACATAGCTTCATCAACTGCATTCTTAATATGAAATTGGTGTTTTAAATCCCTAATAAATTCAATTAAGTCTTTTAAAAGTTTTGTATCATCCCCTATAAATTTATCTATTAATATAGTTTTTAAATAATAAGATATAAGAAGTAATACACAGGTTATATATATATTTTTACCGTAGATAATATATAATGTTACAAATACACTTAAGGTTACGAACCATCCTATGAGATAATAGACTATGGCTTTGTATCTTAATATATATTCATTATTATCACTATTTGCATATAGTGATTTTTTTATATTCAATATTGAATTGCCTATTATGGGAATTGTAAGTAATACATCATATATTTTAAGGAATAACTTGTATTTCTTAAAATTATTTTTTTTACTTTTATTAGAATCAGATTTTATAATTAAATATATTGGTATCCAAACTGCTAATATAGCTAATACCATACATAGTATTATTAAATAATTTTTTAACATAGAATCTACGTTACCTCCTCATTAAAAAATTCTTCAATAAACTTTTTAAAGGATTCTCTATCTTCTTTCAACATATTTTTATACATTTCTCTTATTCTTTCTTCACTTATGCTATTTTTAAATTCATATTTACCTTTATCTATGTTGTATTCAACTATATTAACAGCTCTATATTTCTTTTTGATAGTTATCTTTTCAAAAAACTCTACAGTAGTTTTCATAAAAGCATTTAATTTTTCATTCATATTACCATAGCTTTGAAAATCCATTGAAAAATTCTCTTCTTCAACAGGGATACATTCTGTAATTCTTTCTATATATCTTTGTCCTTCTGCGGTGATTTCAAGATGAATATCAAAATCTAAAACACTTATAATTTGTTCTTCTGCAGCACTTTCATTAGTGAACATATTGATATTTAGTAAAGAATTTCTTAATGATTTAACTAAGTCTGAAAATTTTTTAGCATGATGAGTGAATAATGTAAATTTACTTGCTACTTGTGCAACTTTAATGATATATTTTACGTCTGAGTCTTCAGCAACTTCTCCCACTATTGTTACCAATCCATTGGTTTTCTTTAATACATCTAAAGCTCTATCTCCTGATATATCTGGAGTTTCTTGTATAGTTACAATGTTTCTATTAGGCATTTTTATTCTTAAATGAGTTTCAAAGAATTTTTCAGCAACTCTTAGGGTATATGTAGGTAATATTTCTCTAATAAGACCTATTAAAAGAGTTGTCTTACCACTCCCCTGTTGACCAGTTATTGATATATTAGTACACCCTTTTATCATATATTTACTTAGCTCTATTACTTTTTCTGCATTTCTTCCCTTTATAATTTCTTTCAAATTACCATCAACATCATATTTACGTATAAAACAAACCCAACTTTCACAAAATGGTGGTCTAAATACAACAACTCTGCAATTATCAGCAGTTGTATTAAATATATAGCCATCGGATTGAGAAAATTGCCCTGGATTATTAAATTTATATGAGTTTTTACATACTCTTTCAAGCTCTTTATAGCTTCCAAAACTCATAAAATTTAGATGTATTTCTTTACCTTCATAATAAAGCCAAATACTATCATAACTTTTGGGTATATATTCTAGCCTATTTCTTAAAGAGCTTAAATCTATTTGTGAGTTTGATAAAAAATCTTCTGGTATTCCTGAAACGCCTAAAGATACCCCATTGACTCTCATATCTCTGATCTCATCAATTACACCTAATCCTTTATAATTTGAATAAATTCTTTGAGTTATAATTTTCAATTTATCTTCAAAACACAATTCTATACTTTCTTTATTAAATATAAACTCTATATCCTTGCTTGAAATAAAATACATTTGTTCTTCTTCCCAATATCTTAAAGTATCTAAATTGTATTCTTTTATTAATGCTTTTAAGGCATTATATCTGTATATCTTCTTATAATGATGCAATATTATTTCAAATTTATCTTGTATTGTAAGGCTTATGGCTTTATTAAAATTAATTATAAAGTTTATATTCCCTTCATTAATCCCATATACTTTTGTTATTAAATCTTCTATATAACTTTTTACAAATTCTTTAGCACCTAAATCCCCTATTCCACATCTTTTTAAGCATTGATTTAGTTTTTCTTTCCTTACTTTCTTTTTCTCATATTCTTCTATAGTTAAATTCTTTTCGTCAATAGTATTTTTTAAAAGTTCATCTATTGTATTTCTTATAAAAATCTTTATATTTTCTATCTTATATCTTTGCATATCCTTATTATCTTTTAACATATCTTCACCTACGAACTCATTCCTAAAAGTAATTTGAATTGCCTCAATATTCCACGGTCTTCTATTGGTTTTTCTAAATCTTTAATATTTGTATTAATGTTTTCTAATATATTATTGGTTAACATTTCTATCTCTTTGAAAAATAAATAATTATTACTATTACTTTTTGCCTTCCTATTTGAAAGAAAAAAACTTAATACATTATGATTATTGTTGGAATCCATAAATTCTGAACTATAAGGTATGCAATATATATCATCCTTATATTTATAAACTTTTTTTACATATTTACTACTACATTTACTATCAAAATCATATCTACCTAAGACTATAATAGTCTTTTTATCTTCTAAAGCCTCATTCCATTCCTTTTTATTAAAGTACTCTCTTATAACTCTTTCATTTTGAGATAAATTTACAACTATAATATCTGATTGCTCTAGAACTTTATTGGTTATAACATTTTCCATTCCAGAATTTAAGTCTACTAAAACTAAGTCATAAGCTTCATTGGCATACTTTAAAACCTTTACAATGCTATTAGACATATCTTCAAATAATTCTTTTTTACATTTATTACTTCCAGTTAAAATATCTAATCTATTATCAATTAATGTTTTAGTATAGCTACTAAATTCATTAGAATTTAATTTATTTGATTTGCATAGTCTTTCAATAGAATCTATACCTATATCATCAAAATTAATAGAACTTTTATTTTCATTGTCACTAAAAAATGCACTTTCCATATTAGATTTACTATATTGAGTATGAGTAAGTAATATCTTAAAATCATAATTCATAGCTATATAAATGGCTGTAGCTATAGTATTTGAAGTGACTCCTGCTTGTCCATGATAGTTGCCCCAAAATGCTATTTGCATATTTAAATCCACCTTTCACTGGTTATCTTTTTAAATGTTTTATTATCTACAGAAGTAATTATATTAATGAGCTCATACATCGCTTTTTTAAAATCTCCTGAATATCCTTTTAGTGATATCTTCCCATCTAATTTATTTTCATAACTCCATATTAAATCTTCTTCTAAAAAGGGGATTTCTATATCTTCATTATTCAGAACTGCTATTTTATTATTTAGACTAGAAAATAAATTCTCTAATAAATAACTTTTATCATATCTACTATCAACAATTTGATTAAATATAAAATGAAGTTTAGTAGAATCTATATTTATCTCCTTTAAAATTTTTTTGTTTCTTATTAGCTTATCCTTATCACTATTTTGAACCATAAAAATTTTACTGCTTTCTTGTATCAATGTACTATCCACTACCCCATCAACTTCAATAAATATATAGTTATATTTGTTTAGTTCTACATTTTCTAATAAAGTTTTATAATCTATATCTAGCCTATTATTTAAAGGGTTATCGACTAATATTGATATCTCTTCTCTAATAATTGGATCTAACTCTGTTAAAGCTACCTCACTTTCTACATCAGTGTTATATTCAAAATAATTGAATACGCCCTGACTCTTAGTTGTATCTATAACTAACACATTATTATTTAGCCTAGCTAGTATTTTAGCTAATATGAGCATTGTATGGCTTCTACCTGTACCATTTGCTCCTATAAATAAATTGATATTCATATTACTTTTCCTCCTACTCTATAAACATAGGTTTAAATTCATCTTTTGATTTATCATTATGATTTTTAGTAATACCTATATCTTCTTTATTTTTATCATTATCATTTTCTTGATTTATTCTGTTTTTTAACTCTTCCTGTGAACTTCTAATTATGTTAGGATCCTTTTCTATAATTTCTTTTACATTTTTATTTATTTCATAAGTAATTTTAGCTGGCGGCTGATTCTCTGGATCTACATATATAGTTGTATATAATACTGCTCCTGTTAATGCTGCTGATACTGTAGAATTATTAATATAATTTCTTTCCTTTTCTGTAATATTAGTTATCATTATTCCATCATTTCTATCAAGTATTTTTTTCTTAGAAGCCACTACAAAATCGCTACCATCTTTTTTTCTATATCTTATATCTATAAAATTCCCTGGCTGTAAATTTACATTAAGTAAAATGTGATCAAAATCTTGCTTTCTTAAATCTGTGGTTAGAACATCCTCTCTTTCTAGTAACATTGAATTAGTTACTATTGTATTAGCCTTTAATTTCATTCTAGCTACCTTATCTTTTATTTCTTCTCTACCTTTTAAAGTATCTGTGGGTAATAATTCTTTATCATAAGTTACTATTTTAATCATATCTTCTGTTATTAATTCACCTTGATTAATATCTTTATTTAACGCAATAATATCCATTTGATTCTCTTCTTTTGATAAATCAACTAATATTTTAGACTTTTCTGACCTTTTCACTTTTGGAATTACATAAAATTGATATAATATAACTACACCAATTACAATTATAAAACTTACTATTAGTCCTTTTCTAAAACTTCTTTTAATTTGTTGTTCCTTAGTTAAATAAGTCTTTTTTAACATAATTACTCCCTTCTTGTACTATTTTCTAAATAATTTCTGAAATAAAGTCTTCTTTTTTCCCTTAGACTTTAAGCTATTCATTAATTCATCCATATCATTTTTAAATTTTTCATCTTTACTAGAGATATAAGGGCAAGTATCTGTAAACATCATATCTGTAGCAGCTGCTCCACAATTTTTTATAGTTACTATATCTCTAAAATTTAACTCCATATTCTTAATGAATTTTATTGTATTTTTTAATTCTGATCCTTCATAAAATATGTTGTTTAGTACTACAATAGTTTTTTGAGTATTAAATACATCATTTATTTTTTTAAGCATTCTTTCATTCAAATTGTAATGCATATTATCATTATCAAAAATAAATAATATAGAAGAACTATATGATATAGCCGATTTTAATAAATCATTTGTTTCTGATTTACAATCTATAATTGTAATTTGACTATCAGCTTGTACTAAATTTAAAATTTTAAGAAACTCTCCATTATTCAACTCTTCTTCACTACATAATTCATTTGTAAATATTCTAAGGTTTTCATTAACATAATAAGCCTTGTCTAAAATTTTATTAAAGTTTTTAACTTTGCTTACATGTTTTAAAGCACTTTCTTCTTCTTTATCTATTGAATAGTAGATATTAGCGCTATATCCTCTATCTAAATTTATAACTGAAGTATTGTATCCTCTACTGGCAAAACCATGTGCTACATTCCAAGTAATAAATGATTTCCCATTACTACAGCTAGACATAACTGCTATAGTTGCAGTATCTATTACTTCAATTTCTACTTCTCTTTCTACTTCCTTTTCAATAATGATAGGCTTTTCTACTTCAATTATTTTTTCAACTATTTTCTCAACTTCTTTAATTTCAATCTTGGGCTCATTTTCAGCAGAAAGTCTATCTAAATAAACATATTTAATCTCTGGTTCAATTTTTTTACTTAAACTTTCATTTTCTTCTACTTTAGATATTTTTCTTTTTACTTCATTTATGGTATTATTCAATTCATTGGCTAAATCTTGAAAATCTCCCTTAAATAAAACTATAAAAATTTCACTTTTTCTTAGTAAATTTAAGGCCTCTTCATACCATAATATTTTAATATCTACAATTGCTATATCATAATCACATATAACCATCTTTTCTTGAAGATTTTCTAATGATGTTATTTGTTCTTCAAAATCAACAAAATCAAACTCTGACTTTATTCTTTTATAACTGTCTTTCGATTTTATCAAAGGCATAATTTTTAACATAAACTTCTCCTTTAAGCAAATTAGATTATTTTAAATTATAAATAATCTTTTTATATAAAATTAATCTACTATTCAAAATGTATTTATGTTATTTTTTATCTGTAAATCATATTATTTTTATATTTATACTGTTTCTACACACTTTTACAAAAATTATCCTCCTCAATTTCTTCATTTTCTTCTATAGTTCTCAAATCAAATATTTCTTTACTTTCGCAGAGATTATATTCCCAGTATCTATATTGAACTTTATTGAGTAGTATAGGATTTTTAGCTCTCTGCCTTATTACCATTTTTTTATTATCTAATCTCATACATTCATCAATCATTAGTAAATTTCTTTGCTGATAATTTTCACTACCGGATTTTTCATTAATGTTAAATAACCCACCTTCACTCTTTTGAGATAATCCTTGAACTTTAATAGTTGTATTTCCTAAACTATCACTACAATACTTTGCTGTAAATTGGTCATTCACACCTAAATAAACATGGGTATCGCACATTGACATAATATCTTCAAATCCTTTATCACCATAGCGGTCTTTCATTTGTGAAAGAGATTGCCATATCATCATAGGATATATTCGCCTTCCTCTCATAGTCCCAAGCATTTCTTGAATTCCTGGAATTTTCCCTATGTTAGCCATCTCTTCTAATAAAAAATATACTGGAAATTCAAGCTTATTCTTAGTATTATAAGCTGTTTTATATAGTTGCTTAAATAATGTATTTACTACTATATTTATAACCGGCGCAAAAGTTCTATCGCTATCGGGAATTAGAATAAATAAAGTCATAGGTTTATCTTTTATTGTTCCTAATTTACCTATATCTACAGTAGTTCTACTTGTTATATTTTGTATTCCTTTTATCGAAAATAATTTTAGTTTTTCGGATAGTCCCCCTAAGATATTGGATCTAGTCCTTTCACTTTCCGCTAACATTAAAAAGTTATTCCAAAGCTGTCTTGCTGCTCCTTTTATATTATTATCTTCAAAAAAGTATCTAGCATTATCTATATCACTAACATCTTCACTAGTTAGTATTTGAGAAATTTCTGAAAAGGTTTGCTTTTCTTTTGGGTAAGCTTGCTTTACAAAGCCTATAAGAGCTGCTAATAACTGTGCTTCTTGATTATTCCAAAATGCCATATCACCACTAGCTTTGTCACCATTAGAACTTTCAACAGAATCAATATATCCTTTTGCTATTTCCATTAGTGATTTATCATCATTTATAAAATCCAAAGGATTTAGGCAATCGCCATATGTTAAGTGTATAAAATCAAGAACTTTAACATCATATTCATTTTTCTCTAGATAACCTGCTGTAAGTGAATATAATTCGCTTTTAGGATCTGTTATTATAATATCTGCTTTTTCTTTTTTATCCTTATATACATTGCATATATGAAATATGTTATTTAATACAAATCCCGTAGTTTTATTTGAACCTGGTGGCCCAATTACTACTTGTTGCATATTTAGTTCACCATTTACAGGATGATAGGCCGCTCTCATACCAATATCATAAGTTTTATTCTTCTCTATAGTTCCTAAGAACCAACCTAAATTATCTTTATAATAGTTATCTTTAATCTCTTTATCACTTTGCCATCTACTTGTTCCATGAGATCCATAACCTTCAAATTGTTCATATTTGTCTTTAACCTTAAACAATCCTAATTTATTGATAATGTAAGAAAGGAAAAATATAATAATTATAGCTAAACCTAATCCATTAACTGGATTTTTAAAATTTAGAAAGCTTCTATATGTTTCTGAACTTAAAGTTACCTCTTTTATATAGTTACTTGGAAATAAAGAGAAATCAAATCTATATAATTCTATGGTTTCCCTAAAAATTCTAGCTAAAACAGGAATACTCATACATAGTATTGAAAATAAAATTAAAAATGTTATTAGCCCCTTTTTCTCTTTCATAACTTCCCCCTTAAAATATAAATTTATTAATAACTATTTTTTACCATGACCTTTTATTACATTATAATTTAAATTTCTTGAAATTAAGTAATATTATACCATAATATCCACATTGTTTCAATAAATTGTCGACATAATAGAATTGGATTATAAATATCTTCTACATACTATTTTATTTAGTACTTTTGATAAATCTTTAAATTTTGTATAAATCTAGTATTCAAATTGTTTTTCATATTATGTTCTTTAATTCACTTGCATGAATAAAAAAGAATATATATTTTAAAAATTTTTACTCCTTCCAAATTTAATTTATATTAAATTTTAAAAATTTGATTTGAATCATATTTTAAAAACTTAATTAAAACTATAATTAAGCCATAATATAGGTTAGAACAATTGGGAGGTAATAATTATGAGTAATGTAATGATAAAAGATAATATTTACTGGGTAGGGAAAATTGATGATAGAGAGGTTCCTTTTCATAGATTAACTCTAGCTAAAGGTACCACTTATAATAGCTATTTAATAATGTCAGAGTATCCAACAATTATAGATACAGTAGATATAGCCTTTGGAAAAGAATATGTAGAGAATTTAAAAACATTTATAGATCCTAAAGAAATTAAATATATAGTTATAAATCATACAGAACCTGACCACTCAGGTGGATTAATTGCATTAGCAAATAAAGCAAAAAATGCAGTAATTGTATGTACAGAGTTAGCAGCTGAACAACTTAGAGAAATGTATAAACTTCACGATAGAGAATTTTTAACTGTAGAAGATAACTATACTTTAGATATTGGTGGAAAAACTTTAAGATTTGTAGAAACTCCTTATCTTCATACAGAAGAAACGATGATAACTTATTTAGAAGAGGATAAAATATTATTTCCTTGTGATATATTTAGTACTCATATAGCAAACTATGATTATTTTAATGATTTAGCTAAAGAAGACATTGTTGAAGATTTTAAGATTTATTACAATTTAATAATGCACCCTCATAGAAAGTATGTACAAGATATGATAAAGAAGATTTCTAAATTAGATATAGATATAATTGCTCCTTCTCATGGTTATATATTAAGAAGTGATGTTAAAAAATTCATATCAATATATGATGAAATGAGTAGTAAAAATGTTAAAGATAAAAAGGCGTTAATATTATATTCTACTATGACTAATAATACCAAAAAAATATCAAATGAAATCTATGATTATATTACAGAAGAAGGAATAACTAGTGAAATAATAGATGTTAATAAGAGTTCTAAGGAAGAAATCTTTAAATCACTAGATGAAGCTAATTTAATTTTCTTAGGTAGTTCTACCAAATATGGTGATATGATCGGAGAAATGGAAGACATATTAAAAAAATTAAAAAATAAAGATTATAGCAATAAATTTGCTGTAGCTTTTGGATCTTATGGCTGGAGTGGAGAAGCAATTGAAATAATTCAAGACTATTTGCTAAAAACAAATATGAATACTCTATCTACTTCACAGGTTATAACCTCTACAGGAGTTAGTGATATACTATTTCCCATTAGAGTTAAATTTACTCCTAAAGAAGAAGATTTAATGAAGTTGAGAAAGTCTCTAAACTTTGCAATAGATTTAATAAACTCTAAATAATGTTTTAATTAGACATTTATTTTTAAGAATGTGTAAAAAGTCTGTGTGAACCTAATTTGGGATATACTATGGAAAGATATTCAAAGGAGTTCACAGACTTTCATTATGTTAAAAAATTAGAGAGTAATTGAAATAAATATCTTACAACTAATACTTACCTTTTAAATAGCTAAATTATCTACAAATACAAAGCTTATATTTGTAGATAATTTTACTTTAGTTTCCAATTAAATAATATATTTTAAAAAGATATGAAATAAAGAAATGCTTTATTTATTTTATACCTTAATGTTAAGTTTTATTAAATTTCTTATATTTGTAAAAGAATACCAAAAGAGCATCTAGTCCCCTAGATGCTTTTCTAAAATTTATTCTAACTTCTACAAAACTTTATTCTTCAATAAATTTCATCAATTCTTTGTTAAATCTGTCTTGTTCGTCATAGAATGTTGCGTGACCGCTGAATTTAAATGGTATAAGTTTTGAATTTTTAATACATTGATTTTGTACTTCACCTAGCGAGAATGGAACAACTTTGTCATGAATGCCGTGAATAATTAAGGTTGGAACATTTATTGTTTCTAAATCAGAAAATAATACTTCCCGTAGCCAAGTATTTGCAATACTGGCAGTTGCCCACCCAGCTGCTTGTAATCCCAATTGGAAGAACCAATCAGATAATGCCTCAGTTATATGCTGAAAGAAAAATATGTCTCCGAAATCCCGTAACATTTTAGGACGATCAGTGTATGTTCCCTGAATAATTTTGATTACATCTTCTTTTTCTAAACCATATGGGAAATTGGGACGTTTGATAAGACTAGGCGCCGCTGCATCAAAAAGAGCAAGTTTACATACTCCATGTCCTCTATGACGAGCCATATATCGAATAGCTATAGCTCCCCCAGTTGAATGTCCTGCAAGTGTGAAATTACGTAGTTCTAACTCATCAACTACGCATCTAACATCATCTGACAATCGATTGTAGTCGTAACCTGTATAAGGCTTATCCGAATCTCCAAATCCTCTCATATCTATTCCGATGCATCTATAACCCATTTTTGGAAGCTGGTTAAATTGATATTCAAATAAATTATGACTACCAGGCCAGCCGTGTAAAAATAAGATTGTATTCTTTCCCTCTGGGTTAAGATCCTCCACATAAATTTTTACATTTGGTTCTACCCTAATATAGTACCCCACTTATAACCTCCAATGAATAATAGCTCTATTAATAGATTATTCACTTAAGTGTAAATATATTCCCGTACTTTCAGACATTCAAAAATACTCTACTAAAAACTTTCTAATTTTACCAAGCCTATTGATAATATTAATAATTAATATTTTGGTTGACATTTGGTTAACCAAATTAAATTTTGTGACATATTAACAAAAATAAAAAAGCTAAGTAACCATTGATTACTATAGCTTTATCTATGGTGCATCTAGGGAGATTTGAACTCACTACCTTTTAATCTGAATTTATACATTTTAAATCTTTCTATATTTTCCCAAAACAGATATACAATATGAAAGTTTAAAATATGCTCTGAAAAATAAATTTGCTATAAAAATAGCTTAACACCTTAAAAATTAAGGATTAATAATTAAAAGGAATCCTATATAGAACATGCTCTCAAAAGACCTACAGTACTATTATACTGTAGGTCTTTTATTTACTTATGACATATATTAAATTCTTCTGCTTTCTATGTTTTAAAATTTTATTTTATAATACTTTTAGTTAACTATATTTACTATGTAAAAAATTGAGTATTAAATATGCTTTATCTTTTATATATTAATTAACTTAACCCTAAACCTTTTCTCTTATTTAATATATGTTCTTCAATATTATTAGCTACTTCTCTTGGGTCATTGCCTAGTGCAATTTTACCACCGGTTAAGCTTTCTACATCTTCAGTAAGTAATTTTACAAGCTGTTTTGCACCTGTTAAAAATGGAGTTGGAGATAAATGTGTATAAGCTCCATAAGCTACAGCAAATACACCATCTATGGTAGCTTTTTGTTCCATCCACTCAGGAGCTGTTACAGCAATAGGAAGCTCTGGTATATCAACATCAAGATGATTAGCAAGTTCTGTAACAAGCATAGATATTCTTCCTGTATCAGTACATGTTCCAAAACTTAATACTGGAGGAATTTTCAGCATATTACATACTTCGTTTAGCCCTTCACCAGCCATATTTATTGCATCTAAATTACATAGTCCTGCTACTTCAAGTGCATGATTACCACATCCACCTGCTACAACTAAAATATCTTTTTTAATCAATTCCTTTACTAAATTAACTGTGTTCCAATCTTGAGGACCATTTCTTAAAGTAGAACAATTGGCTAAAGCTACTATTCCTTTAATTTTACCTGCTGCAATAACATCCACTAATGGATCTAATTTATTTCCTAGAACTTTTATAACTGCTTCAGTAGAAAATCCTGCTATTGCCTTCTGTGTCATTTTAGGAACCATTGGTACAATATTATCTTTTCTCTTCTTAAAATTTTCTATGGCTAAATCTATTAGAGTATCAGCCATTTCATCTACCTTTGAAGGATTATAAGGAATCATATGATTTAGTCCAGGAATACCAATGATAGTGCTTACTCCTACTAAGGTTACTTGATATTTTTCAGCATAATGATCTATTGCAGGTGGTGAGCAGTTTTCATCCATGGCAAGAACATCAACTGTACCAGTAGCCAAAAGTGGCTCTATTGTTAACCAGTTCCCCATAAGACCTACAAATACATCGTCCATTTCAAATCTTTGTAATAATTCCTGACCTGTTTCAATCGAACCAACTATTCTAAGTCCTTTTGCACCAGCTGCTTTTGCTCTTTCTTGTACTTCCTGCATCTTTGCCTTTTGCAGAGTGGCTACCCCAGGCCAAGGTTGATGTCCATTAAATACAATATTTACATAATCAGGATCCATAATTCCTAAATCCACATCTACCTCATGTGGAGTAGGAGTTCCAAATAATATATCCTGCACCATTTCAAGACCTATTTGTGCTGTATAAATAGTAGCTAAACCTAAACTTAATGATTTCTTTGCTAGAGATACATAATCTCCATCAACATTTGTTAGACAGCTTGCTACTGCATTCTGTTCTTCATGAACTACTCCTGAAGGATATATTCCAAGGTCCTTCCATACTTGCTTTCTCTTTCTTGGTGCAAATACATCTACCATTACGCTTGGCTCATCAATATCACTTCCCATTTCATCCTCTAGAAAATTAGCTAAATCTATGGCCATTTTATTAATATCTTGATTTGTATTAATTCCAACCTTGTCACACATCCATTTAAGTTTATCTACATCTTTAATTGTAAAGGGAGTCTTCCCTTCTCCAGTTGCTCTTAATGTTCTAAAGGCTTCATATGCATGGTGACCATATGTACCAGCTCCCATAATGTTTCTTAGTAACATATTTCTCATTGCCATAGCATCTGGACCAATACCACAAACACCTTTTCCTTGTTCCCCTTTAAGGTTAATTCTACATGGCCCCTGAGAGCATAATTGGCAACTTAATCCTTCTAGACAGAACTTACATCTAATTTTTTCCTGAGATGCCCATCTGTCAAATACATTTGACATGCCATCTTCTCTAATTCTTTTAAGCATTTCCTCAACGGAATCATGATAACTAACACGTCCTTCAGTTTTTTCTAATATAGTTTCACTCATTTTAATATACCTCCTATGATTTATTTACAAAACAAAAGGAGCTTTCTACAATCTCCACAATATGCTAAACAAAGTTCCACTTCTAAATTAACATTTTCTAAATGCCACCTAAGTTTTTATACTTTCTTCTGTTCTATATATAAAGTTATGTAATGGTAATTTTTTAGTGTCACACACAATAATTGCTCCTATTGTCTTATTATTATTTATAAATGGTTTTTTATACCTTTTTGTATTAATATCTTCATTTACCAATATATTTGTAGATTTCTACTCATACTATAATTTTCTTTCCTACACTGTTATGATTCGTAACATTTTCCTGTGCTATCACAAAATTTCATAACATAAGAACCTAATTATCAAATTCAAAAATAGTTTATTATATCTATTCTTTTTTCTATTATCTGAAAGACCTTCATAAAATTCTAATATTGGTTTTTGCTATCTTTAATTTCTTTTTTAAATCTTTTATTTAATGGAAAATATAAATCTTTTTATTACGTTTTTCATGAATATATTATTATTCATTTAGCAACAATATTATCATGGAGGTGATTAATTATGGAAAATAACTCAAAACTAGCTCCTCATGAAACATTAGAACTTCATGAATTATTATCAACTAGTATTCTTGGTGTAAAAAAAGCTACTGCAACTTTAAATATGGTAAATGACCAAGAATTAAAAAATTTTTTAACTTCTTCATTAGATGGTAAGAAAACTAGTCTTCGAGAATTACAAGGATTTGTAAAAGAAAATTTATAATATTTTAGGAGGTAAAAATATGGGACTATTTGATATGTTAGATACTGATGACAGAACTATGAATCTTATGGATGATAAAGATATAGCTTTAAGTAGTTTAACAGCTTCAAAGGCAGATATATCTTTATTAAGTAAAGTTATAGGTGAAACAACTAATCCTCAACTTAGACAAATGTTAACTAGTCAACTTAATTCTTGCATTAATGATCATTTTAAATTATCTGATATAGTTATAAGCAAAGGATGGTATCCTGCTTATGCTACTCCACAAGAGCAACTTAAAAATGATTTGACTAAAGCTGAGAAAGTTATTAAAGAAGATTAATAGATAAAGTAAATATGACGTTTAAAGAATTATTAAAAATGCCTTTAATTTGAAGGTTTTAATAAAAAGCCATGAGCTAATCTAAAGTAACTCATGGCTTTAAAATATTTCTTATAATTAAGTACTAATTGCATTGTATCAAATCTATGATTTTCAATTAATAAGTGTTTCTACATTTTGCAAATAGATCTTTATTTATATTTAGAAGAGTTCTATTATGAGCTCTTGTATTTTTCTATATTTGTTTTATATAAGCCCGACAAATACTTCTCTGGCTCAGGCATCGGATGAGATTTATTTGGTTTTGTAATCTTTTCATATTCATTGTATTTTCTAATTATCCTATTCCATGCTTCTGGAAACATCTCCTTAAATTTATTTTTAAAATTTTCTTCACTAATGTCTTTTTTTATCTCATTAAAAACAGCTTTTAGTTTTTCTTGTTTATTAATGATTACACTACCTCTAGAAACACGTTTTTTTGCCATATCATTACCCCCTTAATATATAACTACTTCTACACTTCAAAAGGTTTTCCTTTACTGAAAATTCGACTATTTCCACCTTAAACCTCTGCTAAATTTTTTATAGTTCCTTTATGACATACACTCTTTTCAATTTCCGTAGCTAATAATACAAACTAATTTTTATAACTTCTACATGTATATGTACTATAAATATGTAGCCTCTCCTTACCTTATACCTAATTTTTTGTATTAAAAAAGCACCTACCTAAGTAAGTGCTTTAATATAATTTTAGATTGCTATTTTATCTTCCTAATATACAAAGTGCTCCTGTTACTTTTCTAATAATTCATTACAAAATTCATAAAAATTTCTATTTTCTATTTCCACCATTATTTTTCAAGTCAAGCTTTTCAATATTCTTCTTAAAAAACTTGACTTTCTATAAACATAATATGAAGCTTATTCGTAAATGTGTATAAATGTTGTTTCATATATAAATAAAAAATTACATAGTAGCCTAGATATTATTTAGTTCTAATAAAGTCTTGCTCTTTCTTACGCTCACATACTTAACCATTTCCAAATTATTATATAGTATCAATATTTTACCTATTGAATATTTTATGTAAGGAGGTGTTATCATGTTAGATGAATACTTAAGAGCTGAAAATTTTAATAATCGTCAAACCCATGTTCACGAATTCTTAGGAAGTGATAAATTCGCTGAACAAGGAAATGATAGGCATAATCATAGATTTGCTGGTGTTACAGGCCCAGTTATTTCTATGGGTAATTCTCACGTTCACGCTATCTTAACTAATACTGATTTTTTCTCATATCACTATCATGGAATAGATGTAGTTACAGGACCAGCTATCGATGTTGGTAATGGCAAACATATTCACTTAACAACAGGTACTACAACATTAGATGATGGACATATTCATCATTTTATTTTTACGACTCTTATTGAAAGTCCATCAAGTTAATAATAAAGATATATTTTCATTTCCATTTCAAAATATAAATAATTGATAAGATTTTAAAAGTACCTATTCATCTAGATGCTTTTAAAAATTTTCTTAGTTTTTTCGTAAAATAAAAAAGCTAGAGAAACCATTAACTTCTCTAGCTTTATCTATAGTTCACCTAGCGTTATTCGAACTCACAGCCTTTGGATTCGAAGTTCTACGCTATTAATTACGTATAATTTATCTTAATTACATTTAGTAGTATAAATGACTTAAAATAGACATTCATCTAAATCTAATAATGTATTTAATTACTATTCGTATATTATAAAAGATTTTAGTCCATTGACATTAATCATTTTTATAGGTGGAGGTAGTTTTTATATTTTCCTATATGCTCTTTATTTGCGGTGGTAGCTTTGTTATATCTGCTCACTAATCTCTTTATACTTTATATAAGTCTAAACTATTAAATCTTCTAAAAAACTTGTTTAAATGTATTCTTAGTAAAAAATTTATTAGTAAGCTTTCTTAATTTAAAATAAATCTATTTCATTTTACTTCTTATATAAATACCTTTTTATTAATCTTTTGTTATAATCATGTGAGATATATACGATAGTTAAGATATTAAATTAAATGCATATTCACTTATCAATTACTTCATTCTTGATTATTTCAATTAATGTTTTAAAACTCTTCGTTTGAATCTTATCTTTATGAAATACAATATGATTTACACTGATTAATTCAAAATTATTTACTTTTACCTCAAAAAGCTCTCTATTACTAATTTCCTTTTCCACTAGTATTTTAGGCAACACACTTATTCCTAATCCTTGTTTTACCGCATAAATCAAAGCTTGTGAATTTACACTTGTCCACTCTGGATTTACTCTTATATTATGTAACAATAATGCACTATCAAAAACATCACGAATCGCACTGCCTTCTTCTCTTAGTAATAATCTTTCCCTTATTAATGTATTAAAATCTATGGATTCTTCTAAAGCAAATTTATGTTTAGAAGAACAAATTACCGCTAATGGATAGGCTGAAAATGGAATTTTTATTAATTCTTCATTATAAATAACTCCTTCAATCAATCCTAAATCAATTTCATTATTAAGTAACATATTTTCAACATTTCTGGCATTATCGATTATAACTTTGGTTGGAGTATTCTTACAAATTGTTTCAAACTTTTTTATTGCTTGAGGTAAAATAAAATTTGCTATGGTTATACTTGATCCAATTTTAATTGTTGCATTGTCTTCTAATTCTCTGGCATTTTGTTCTAAATCATCATATAAATCTAACAATTTTATTGCTTTTTCAAGAAATAATTTGCCTGTTTCATTTAAATAAAGTTTTCTTGAAATTCTATCAAATAAATAAATTCCTAAATATTCTTCTAGCTCACTAATTGCATGAGAAACCGCAGGCTGTGTCATAAACAGTTTTTCAGATGCTTTTGTAATGCTTCTTTCTTCGCATACAGCTTTAAAAATACGCAAATGTCTTATTTTCATACCTAACTCCTCATTCATTACTATTTAGTTATGTATTATATAAAATTATACTATTATACTTATGGTAAGTCTATGTTATATAATACAAATGCTGAGAGTTAGTTTGATGGAGGGAATAATATTATGCAATCTAAAAAATTAAAACTATATTCTTTACTTTTTAAAATCACATTTTCTATTAGTGCATTTACCTTTGGAGGGGGATACATAGTTATCCCTATGATGCAAAAATATTTTGTTAATAACTTAAAATTGATTAGTGAGCAAGAATTATTAGATATGGCAGCAATTGCACAATCAACTCCAGGTGCGATTGCCGTTAACATTTCTGTATTAGTAGGTTATCGTATTGCAGGACTCCAAGGTGCAGTCATTAGTTGTATTGGAACAGTCCTGCCTCCTTTGTTGATATTGTCTATCATATCCCATTTTTATAGTACATTTCAAAGTAATAAAGTTATTTCTTCAATATTAAAAGGAATGGAAGCAGGCGTTGCTGCCACAATTGTGGATTTAGTTATTGATATGAACGAAGGAATCTTGAAGGAAAAAAATTGGCTATTAACACTAATTGTTCCTGCTTCATTTTTCGCCAGTTTCTTTTTAAATATTAATGTTCTAGCTATTATTCTTTTCTGCTCTAGTTTATGTTTTGCTCAAGCTTATATAAAAAGTAAAAAAAGAGGAATAAAATATGATTAAAAGTATTTTTACTTTACTTATTAATTTTTTACAGATTGGATTATTTAGTATTGGTGGTGGATATGCGATAATACCATTAATACAAGAACGAGTAGTTGACTCTAATCATTGGCTTACATTGCAAGAATTTGTAGATATTATTACAATCTCTCAAATGACACCTGGTCCTTTGGCTATTAATACCTCCACCTTTGTTGGTATACGCATAGCAGGTATACTTGGTGCTATAGTAGCTACATTAGGATGTATTCTATCTGGATTTATCCTTTCTATTATTTTATACAAGTTTTTCAGAAAGAATAAAGATGTAGCTAGTATCTCTAATATTTTGAAAGGACTACGCTCTACTTCTGTTGGCCTTATTGCATCTTCTGCATCTACCATTATTTTGATTACATTTTTGGGATCTACGTCATTTGATATAAAGGCTATTGATTTTAATATTATTGCTATCATTGTATTTATCATTTCTCTATTTTTACTGAGAAAGTATAAAATGAATCCAATATTGCTTATGATTCTAACAGGTGTTATAGGTCTGTTTTTTTATTAATAACTCATGAGAAATACTGATTTCTATGAAATACTTCCCATGTTCTGTATTCAAAAAAGCTAATATCAAGTTATATTTTTTAATATTAAAACATACTGTACATGACTTATAATCACAGATAAATATTTTAATATACCTTTTAATATTGTTTTGATACTTAATTAGGGTGATAAAACAGTAGCAAATTTTATTTTGATATCGTAATTATTATTATCTTATTCTATGTTAATAATCTTATAGATTTTAAATTTTTCATTAATAACTTAGTAAGTTTAAAAAGGATTACTAGTTAACTCCTAATAATCCTTCTTTTAATTACATCAATATGTTAGGGTTCAATGGCGATAACCCACATACTATAAATGCTTTTTTAATAGCTGATCTTTTTACTTGAGTTTAGGTGTTGTTCCGAGCTATACTGCACCTTAGGGGAACCCTTATACAATTGAAAGTTGACGATTAACAATGGAGAATTATTGATACTTCTCTTTTATAAGAGAAGTTCTTAATTTATTTCTTTTCAAAGTGACTCAGTCAATTTTATTGAAAAATCTATTTAAAGAAATTAATTTGTAAGAATTAATTTCCACCATAATTGTGAATTGAAATATTTAAAGATGTAGTTATATTAAGCTATACATTAAAATTTAAGATAAGTATGTATATATATATAACATATAAGAATAAAAAAACTATTAAAATTAAGCAAACAAAGCATTGTTATTACTTAATTCTAATAGTTTATATCGGATTAATTAAATTTACTATACAACCATAGGCTTTAAAAAACTTCTCCATGCTTATATAAGCTAGTTTTATTCTTTTCCATTTTCTTAATCTCTCTAGAGCTTCACTAATTAACGTGTTATAAGCATTAATCTTGTTGCTATTTCATTATTAATATTATTTTTTATTAAATCTTCTTTTTTATAATTAAGTATAATGTATTCTATTAGTACCATTTTGGATGCTTTATAATCTTCCCAAAAGCCATGATTCCTAGCATTTTTATGAGCTTTCTTAAGCAATTCTTCTATTTCTATTACAATCCACTTCTTAATTTATTTAAGCAGCTACTACAAATATTTTTATCTTTATAATCTTTAATGTTGCTAGCTTCTCCACAAAATACACATGCTGGCTCATATTTTTTTAATATAATTTGTTCTCCATCTACATATATCTCTAAACCATCTTTAATATTAATATCTAAAGTTTTTCTTAATTCTTTCGGTATCACCATTCTACCTAACTCATCTACTTTTCTTACTATTCCTGTTGATTTCATAATATATTCCTCCATATCTATTGACTATTAGTTTACAATGAACTACTCCCACTTTAGAAGTGTGAGCTTCTTGGCTAATGTTCCTAACGAAACAAGTTTATCCAAGCTTATAATGTGGTCCTTACCTCAATATTGCCTAATTTAGGCTATAAAATTTTCTAAGTTTTTACTGGCATTATAATCTCTATCGTGATGTGTTACACAGTTTGGACAAATCCATTCTCTAAAAGAGAAATTTTAACCATTTCACCAGTTTAGTTATAATGTTCTAACATTTTATTATAGATAAATCTAATTTATCTACAATTGAAACTGACACTAATACAAATGTATAAATTCACTCATCCTTATTCATCCTTTGAGAGTGGAACTAATGACCGTCATAACAGTCTCCTCCGTCAATTTATCCCAAAAGAAAAACATATGTGAAACTATAGTTACGATAATATTGCATTTCTAGAGAATTGAACGAACACACTCTCTAGAAAAATACTCAAATACAAAACTCCAGAAGAGCTGTTTAAAGCACAGTTATATATAATATACGTTGCATATCAAAAATTTAGGGCATAAAAACATTTTTTTCTTTCTAATAGTTCAGCAATTTTGTTCATATCTTCTGTTCTACCTTCTTATTCTGGCTTTTCATATTCTGATTTTAACCATTTAATATGTTCATTTTTATTCATATAAAACCCCTCCAATTAATTCGGGATATATTTTATTGTGAAATAAAAATACTGCATATTCATATAAAGTGTACCCTTTGACAAGGTTATTTTATAAAAAGCCATATTAAAATAAAAGATGATTTCTGTATTGAACAGGAGTCATCTTTTTTAAGTTCCACTGGCATCTATGGTTATTATAGTAATCTATGTACTCATCAATTTCATGTATTAGTTCTTTAAATGTCTCACAATCTTTTATATTAGATTCATCCTTTAAATGACCAAAAAATGACTCCTGTGGAGCATTATCCCAACAGTTACCACATCTAGACATGGATGTCCAATATTATTTTGTTTTAATTTTGATTGAAATGTAGGACTAGTATAATGAGCTCCTTGATCGGAGTGGATAAACACATCCTTATGTAGTAAATATTTATTATATTTTATCAAATTATCAATTGTGTCTGTAACAATATCAATTTTTAGACTCTTAGAAATATTGTATGCTAAAGCTTCGTTGGTAGACGCATCTAAAATAGTCGACAAATAAGCCTTTTGACCATTCCTATAAAATAGATAAGTTATATCTGTTAGTAATACTTTGCCAGGTGCTTGTTGCCTAAATTCTCTATTTAATAGGTTCGGTAGGACTTTATGTTTTTTTGATGCTTTCATCATTCTTCTATAAGGATCTGCTTTTCTATGAGGGCAAACAATATCATATTTTTTCATTATTCTTCTGATGCGCTTTAAATTGTAGTTAATGTTAAATTCATTTTTAAGTGTCATTTTAATTTGTCTAGCACCCTTTTTACGATTTTTAAATTTGACAGCTTCTTCAGGACTAATTAGCTAAGGCCCTTGATAATCATCCCATAATTTATAGTAAAAATCACCCATTATATTAATCTCTTCCTTTTTTAGCGTTTATATGATTGTTGTATTCAACCCCTTAAAAATTAGTGTTTTTTAACAATATATAATCTTAAATTACTTCTGCCTTAAAGCCCCATTAACTCTCTTATAAGCCCTTTCCTGCATACACTCTTTTAGACTATCTGTTGACCTTTGCTTCTTAACCCTCTGTGAACTACAGTAAGGACATACCAAATATCTCTCTTGTCTTACTGCCTTTCAACTTCTTCAGTTAATAATGCAAACTCATCTCTACAAATTCTACATCTATATGAACTATAAATATTTAGCATATCCTCACCTCATTTCTAATTTCTATGTATTAAAAAAGAGCCCTTATGAGCTCTTTTAATACTTAACCTTTGTAACCATGTCTTTTTGCATTTCCTATGCAATCTAATCTGTTCACATATCCCTCATCAGAAGCACCAACTATTCTTCCATTAGGAGCCGTTCTTCTCCATCTCCATTTTCCATCATTATCTTTATAAAATTTCCATTTATCTTCACTTGGCATATGCTCACCTCTTTTTATGCATTAGTATGCTAACTATTTTATTAAATTATGTATAATTTACATATAATTTATATTTGCATTGGTATCCTCTACGCCATAATATTTTTTTGTTTTGGTGTTAGCTTCACAATGCTATTTCCTTTTATTCTTGCTTTTGTTCTTATTCTCCTAAACCTTTTATTTCAAAGAATTGTACTGCTAATCTTCTTATCGCCATCCCCTTAAGTCTATAGTAATGTCTTTCTGAACATTCTAATGCTTCTTTTAAGAATTGTCTTCTTGCACCTTCAATATAAAACATATTCAAGATTTTTATACAGACCATATTAAGAATAGAACCTCATCGAATACTGTGAAGCAATATCATGCCCTATTGCATAAAGCATTAAATCAAACTGTAAAATAGGAACTGATTAGCACTAATCCTGCTATGTCAGTTGAGAAACCTAAAAAAGCTAAAACTAGTTTACAAGTAAAAAATACATCTGATTGATTGTACTGTTGATAAATTAAAAGTAGAATATAAAAAGCAAGAAGAACATAGAATCTATTTTGGAGATAAAGATATGAATAAACATATAGGGAATAATTTTTTAGTATGTAAGGAAGATGATTCTTCATATGATCCTGACTATATCTCTAGGAATTATAGGCGTATTATGAAAGATTATAAAATATGTGAAAAGCTTAAAATTCCATATATAAGATTTCATGATTTGATACATATCTATACTACTTTATTATTAATAGCTGATGTTAATCCTAAAGTTGTAGCCAAACTCATGGGACATAGTACCGTAAGTATGACACTAAATATTTACAGTCATGTATTACCTTCATTAAAAGAAAATGCTATTTCTAAATTAGAGAATTTATTATCCCCGCAAAATTATATTTTCTTAGTTTTTTCGTAAAATAAAAAAGCTAGGAAAACTAATGGTTTTTCTAGCTTTATCTATTGTACGCTTAGCAAGATTCGAACTCACGACCTTTGAATTCGAATTTATTCATTTTAAAGATTTCTATATCTTTCTAAAACTTAGATACATCAATGCTTTGGACAATATATAATTCTATAACTTTATACAAGCATCTAAAACTTATGTGGGAAAAGTATGGGAAAATAAAGAGAGGATTACCAGGTACAATTCTTAATAATCCTTTTTATTTATAACATTATATGTTAAGGTTCAGCAAAAGAGAACTTGTGATTTGCAGGTCCTCTTTTTGCTTTAGTTAAATTATTTTTTTATTTAAAATTGTTATTAAATGTTTCAACTATTTTATCCTTATCTTTATGATCATCGTAGTTAAGTAACATGAACCCATCTTTATAAAGCACTTGCATATTTTTACCCATTAAAGATACTTCACCTTCTTTTGCTTGTTTAGTATATTCCTTCCCATTTTCTAATAGGTTCTTACTATCATAGAAATACAGTTCAACTGTATCATCATTTATATCAAATTTAATTCCGTTATTTGCTCCAATCATTTGATACATAACTTCTTTATTTTCTCCAATAGTCATTCCAGCATCAGCAAATGATTGTTTTATAGAGTCTATTGTGACATCCTTAGCTTTAGAATTACCACATCCAACTAATAAGAAAAGCATAGCCATAGAAATTATAATTGCTGATAATATTTTTTTCATAAAATCTCCCCCTTTTTTATGTACATTAACATCTTATACAATTTTATATAATCAAGTATTAATTATAACTTTAATTCCTCTATTTACACAGAATATATTATTAATATTATAATGTAAGATTAATAATATAGATAATTAAATACATATATGCAAATAAAAAAAGGCAGCTCCTAATCTAAGTTAAAAACTCACTTTGCTTACCTATAGTATTTTTCATATTCTTCATCGATTTCAAGTTTCGTAAATTTTAAAGTGAAAAATACTCCTAAAGAAATCCATAATACTATTAAAATTATATCTATTATTCCAAAGTTATTATAGACAAAGTTATATACAACATACGGAAGAACTAAAGCTCCAATTATAGTAAGTATTACTCCTGGTAAAAAATTTTTCTTTTTATTAAATGTAATATATTTACCACAATAATCACAGTATATATTATTAAACTCTGTTAATAAAAGTACCTTCCGTGATGAAATTTTATTATTACAATTTGGACAGTGTGCCATATAAGTTCCCCCTAAATTTTATAGATTTATAGTCTAATATTAATCTATTTAGATACATCCTATGTTAAAAGGTTAATAATCTACATTATTTATTCCATAACTGTTTAAGTTTTCCTTTATAAAATAAAAATAAAGGATTAATTAGATAATACTAACTAATCCTTTTTTATTCTAATGATTATATTTAGTTCTCTACTCTTGGCTTTGTAGGATTACATTCAGGTCTTTTTATGTTTGAAACCATTGAAAGCTTCGTTAAATAGTAACATTCTTCTCTAAACATATGATCAGGCACCAATGGTACAAGAGTTCCAAGTATTTTCTTTTCTATAATACCTTTTTTTAATTCATTTAAGAATTCTTTAAAACAACTCATTATTTTATCAGCAGTATTATTGAGACTATCAAGTGCAGGGAAATCACAGATACCAGTTCTTGTATAACCATTGTATTCTATAGTCCTTAAGTATAAGTTATCAAATTCCTTAGAATATTGATTGCTCTTTTTAATCAACTCTTTTTCTGTCATATCAAGGCTACTAGCTATACTGGATGCATGACCTGCTCCATCTGGAAGCCATAAAAGATGGAGATCAATAGAGTCTATATTAAATACATTTCCTTCTATCAATCTAGTTAATATAAATATATATTCTTCAACTTCATTAACCATATGATTAATAAATGTAGGTGGTAATGAAATGGTGATTTTATCAGTAATCTGCCTATCAAGTATATCTAGCTTAAACTCTCTAATTTTCATAGCTGCATCATAAGCATGATTATTTAAGGCAACAATCTCTTCTTCTGAAAGCGATTGTTTCGATTTCATTAGTAATTTATCAAATAAATCTTTAAATCTATTTGCTTGTTCAATAAAAGGCATCTCTTTTGTTGAAAGTGAGTTTAAAAGAAATCTAGAATGATCCCCTAAAATCTGTAACCAAAAATGATGCTCAAACAATATTATTTCTTTAATATTACTAATATTCAAAAATACCCTCCAAAACATTGTTAATTTAAATTACTTAATATAAATATGCCAATAAATAAGATTATATTACCGTTATGCTTATCATTCATTATGAATTATACATATTTGATGAATACATTAATATTCGTTTAGTAATAATACTATCATGGAGGTGATTAATTATGGAAAATAATCCAAAACTAGCTCCTCATGAAACATTAGAACTTCATGAGTTATTATCAACTAGTATTCTTGGTGTAAAAAAGGCTACTGCAACTTTAAATATGGTAAATGACCAAGAATTAAAAAATTTCTTAACTTCTTCATTAGATGGTAAGAAAACTAAGCTTCAAGAATTGCAAACATTTGCAAAAGAAAATTTACAATATTAGGAGGCAAAAAATGGGACTATTTGATACGAATGATACAAATATGAATATTATGGATGATAAAGATATAGCTTTAAGTGCCTTAACAGATTCAAAAGCAGATATATCTTCATTAAGTAAAGCTATACCTGAAGCAACTAATCCTCAACTTAGACAAATGTTAACTAGTCAACTTAACTCTTGCATTAATGATCATTTTAAATTGTCTGATATGGCAATAAGCAAAGGATGGTATCCTGCTTATGCTACTCCAGAAGAACAACTTAAAAATGATTTAACTAAAGCTGATAAAGTTATTAAAGAAGGTTAATACATAAAAGTTTACGTTTTAAAAATATTAAAATTTGCCTTACAGTTTAAATAAGAATCCATCAGCTTAGCTGGTGGTATTTCTATCGTCCTATAAGGACATTTTACTAGCATTGCGCCTTAAGGCGCTTTTTTGTTCCGCCAGCTGCATCTTTTGTTACTTGCTACCCTTAAAAGGGTCCATATATTCTTTTATACTTATTTGATCTGACATCATATCTTCTTTTTGCTGATTTTTTATATATTCTTCTATTGCATTTTTATTGCGCCCTACTGTATCTATGTAAAATCCTCTACACCAGAAGTGCCTATTTCCATATTTATATTTTAAATTTGCAAATTTCTCAAATATCATTAAGCTACTTTTCCCTTTAAGAAATCCTACAAAACTTGATACACTCATTTTTGGTGGAATTGAAACCAACATATGTATATGATCTACACATGCATTTGCTTGTATTATTTCAACACTTTTCCATTCACACAGTTGCCTTAATATCTTCCCTATCTCTGCTTTCTTTTCCCCATATATTTCTTTCCTTCTGAATTTTGGCGCGAATACTATATGGTATTTGCAGTTCCACTTTGTGTGTGATAAACTATTACTATCCATTTTGGATGACCTCCTTTTGTTTTTGGACTTGGCTGACGAAACCATTTCTATTTTAACAAAAGGAGGTCTTTTTTGTCATACTCATCACTAAAGCTTTTCTGAACTCACCTGCATAGCAGGTGGTTTTCAATATACAAAAAAAGCTAGAGAACCATTGATTTCTCTAGCTTTATCTATGGTGCACCTAGCGAGATTCGAACTCACGGCCTTTGGATTCGAAGTCCACCACTCTATCCAGCTGAGCTATAGGTGCATAATTTTTAGTTTATACAAAAAAATTACTAAATATATCTGTGCTTCTTATGAAGACTATTTAGTAATTGATATACTTTTAAATTTATCTTTAGTACAAAAAATAATTGGAGCGGGTGAAGGGAATCGAACCCTCGTAACTAGCTTGGAAGGCTAGCACTCTACCATTGAGTTACACCCGCATATCAAGTTTAAAATTCAATGGTCGGGGTGACAGGGATTGAACCTGCGACCTCATGGTCCCAAACCACGCGCGCTCCCATCTGCGCCACACCCCGATATTTGAATTTATCACTCAATTTAATATATTAATAAAAAATGGTGCGTCTTAAGGGATTCGAACCCCTGGCCCACGCCTTAGAAGGGCGTTGCTCTATCCAGCTGAGCTAAAAACGCACATCAGTGCTTTTGCACTTTGGAGCGGGTGAAGGGAATCGAACCCTCGTAACTAGCTTGGAAGGCTAGCACTCTACCATTGAGTTACACCCGCATATTGGAGCGGAAGACGAGATTCGAACTCGCGACGTTCACCTTGGCAAGGTGACGCTCTACCACTGAGCCACTCCCGCATAATCTTTTGTTTTAATTGGTGCAGATGAAGGGAGTCGAACCCCCACGCCAAAGGCGCTAGATCCTAAGTCTAGTGCGTCTGCCAATTCCGCCACATCTGCATATTAATTTTTATATTTGGTGGCTCACCGGGGTCTCGAACCCCGGACCCCATGATTAAGAGTCATGTGCTCTACCAACTGAGCTAGTGAACCATTTGGCTGGGATAGCAGGATTTGAACCTACGAATGCCAGAGTCAAAGTCTGGTGCCTTACCGCTTGGCGATATCCCAATATTTAATTTATATATGGGGTGACCGATGGGATTCGAACCCACGACACCCAGAGCCACAATCTGGTGCTCTACCAACTGAACTACGGCCACCATATATGGTGCGTCTTAAGGGATTCGAACCCCTGGCCCACGCCTTAGAAGGGCGTTGCTCTATCCAGCTGAGCTAAAAACGCATATGTGCTTTTGCACCTTGGAGCGGGTGAAGGGAATCGAACCCTCGTAACTAGCTTGGAAGGCTAGCACTCTACCATTGAGTTACACCCGCATGTTGGAGCGGAAGACGAGATTCGAACTCGCGACGTTCACCTTGGCAAGGTGACGCTCTACCACTGAGCCACTCCCGCATAATCTTTTGTTTTAATTGGTGCAGGTGAAGGGAGTCGAACCCCCACGCCGAAGGCGCTAGATCCTAAGTCTAGTGCGTCTGCCAATTCCGCCACACCTGCATATTTTTATCTTTAGTTTTTGGTGGCTCACCGGGGGATCGAACCCCGGACACCATGATTAAAAGTCATGTGCTCTACCGACTGAGCTAGTGAACCATTTGGCTGGGATGGCAGGATTTGAACCTACGAATGCCAGAGTCAAAGTCTGGTGCCTTACCGCTTGGCGACATCCCAATATGTATATATGGGGTGACCGATGGGATTCGAACCCACGACACCCAGAGCCACAATCTGGTGCTCTACCAACTGAACTACGGCCACCATATATATGGTGCGTTTTAAGGGATTCGAACCCCTGGCCCACGCCTTAGAAGGGCGTTGCTCTATCCAGCTGAGCTAAAAACGCATATGTGTTTTTACACTTTGGAGCGGGTGAAGGGAATCGAACCCTCGTAACTAGCTTGGAAGGCTAGCACTCTACCATTGAGTTACACCCGCATATTAAATTTAAAAATTAGTGGTCGGGGTGACAGGGATTGAACCTGCGACCTCATGGTCCCAAACCACGCGCGCTCCCATCTGCGCCACACCCCGAAGATTTCACTTCATTTTATTGGCTTGTCAATTTATTGTTTTATCCTGACGACAATGATTATTTTACATCATTTATTTTTATAAGTCAACATCTTTTTGAAATTTTTTATAAAAATTTAGGTAATTTTTTTAGTAAATCTTGCTAACATTTGAAAAGTAATACACTAAATCACCTTATATTTCAACAATCTGCGGGTTAACTTCATTATTATTTATATTAATAATACATACAGTTTTAATTCTATTTCTAGGCTGTGATGGGCTTCCAGGATTTATAAACCATATTCCATCTTCATATTCTATCTTTGATACATGGGAATGACCATATAATACAATATTAGCTCCTACCTCCATAGCTTTATATCTTAGCTTAAAAATATTTATTTTAACACCATATTTGTCACCATGTGTTAAAAATATGGTGTTATTAGCTATCTGCTCTATTCTTTCTTCGCAAATATTACTATAAAAGTCACAATTACCTCTTACAGCTATAATCTTTCCGTCATATATTTCTTCAATATAATTTATATCGTTAGCATAATCACCTAAATGAAATATTACGTCACAATCTTTTAAGACCTTCATAGCATTTTCTATACTTTTTAAGCTCCCATGAGTGTCACTTATTACGCCTATTTTCAATATACATTCCTCCTACTGAAATATTAAAATTAAAACAACAGTATAATATTATCGCCATAAAAAATCAAGTTTTCAATAAAATCAATACATCTAATTGAGAATTGACAATGGACAATTTTATTTAATTCACAATGCATAATTAAGGAGGAAATTAGTTTTAATCAAACTAATTTCTTTAACTAATTTTTCTCTATCAATACAATTGCTAGCTTTTTTCACCTTAGTGGAACCCTTATACAATTGAGAATTGACGATTGGCAATGGAGAATTATCGATACTTCTCTTTATAAGAGAAGTTCTAAATTTATTTCTTGTCAAAGTGGCTCAGTCACTTTTATTGAAAAATCTATTTAAAGAAGTTAATTTGTAAGAATTAATTTCAACCATAATTGTCAATTGTCCATTGTCAATTCTCCATTGTTTAATCTATATATTTAACTAATTCTTTTTTTAAACTTTCTAATGCTCTTCCTCTATGACTCATAGAGTTTTTTACTTGTGAACTTACTTCTGCAAAGGTTTTACCTAAACTCTCTATATAAAATAATGGGTCATATCCAAAAGCATCTTTTATTTCTATGTACTGTTCTTTGATTTTTCCTTCTACCTTGCCTTCAACCTTTATTATGTTTTCTTCATTTACAATTAAAGCCATAGCACAAACAAAGGCAGCATCTCTTTTTTCAAAGCATACTCCTTCAAGCTCTTTTATAAGCTTTTTATTATTAGCTACATCATTGCCATGTTCCCCACTATATCTTGCTGAATAAACTCCTGGTGCGCCATTTAACGCATCTACCATCAATCCTGAGTCATCTGCCAATACCATATTTTCTTTTGATATATTATGTATAGCTTTAGCCTTTATTAATGCATTTTCTATAAATGTAGTGCCATTTTCTTCAATATCAATATCTATTCCTGCTTCTTTTAATCCTAAAACTTCTAATGGAAAATCTTTAAGCATCTCTTTTATCTCTTGTATTTTATGATTATTATTACTTGCTATTATTAATTTTTTCATATTCTCCTCCGTATAACTACAATATTTAGTTTTGATTTAAAATATTTTAAAAAGTTCATCTCTTTCTGGCGGTGCTACTTCTATTTCTATTTGTTCATCAACTAATATACCTTTTTCTTCTATAATACACCCTATAATAGTAGCTTCTATACCACTTTCAACCATCTTTTTTACTAATTCTTCTCCATTTTCAGTTGTTATTACCATACTTCCTGAAGAAATAAATTTTAATGGATCTATGCCAAACTCATCACAAAGTTTTTTAGTAATATTAGAAATAGGCATTTTTTCTTTGTAAACTTTAAAGCCTACATTACTAGCTTTTGCCATCTCCCATAGTGCTCCTAATGCTCCTCCCTCTGTGATATCATGCATAGAATTTGCTCTATGATCTCCAGCAATTTTTCCTTCTTTTACAACACTTATACTCTCAACATATGATTTTGCTATATTGATTTCCTCTTCTGTAAGAACTTTTTTACATTTATCATAAAAGTCATTAACTAAAATTGAAGTACCTTCTAAACATAATTTCTTAGTTATTATGATGGAGTCTCCAACTTTAGCTCCTGAAGTAGATATAGCGCTATTCTTTTTTCCTTTACCTATAGCAGTACAAGATACTACAATTTTATTTACCGCTTCCGTAATTTCCGTATGTCCTCCTAATATTTCAACATTTAATTTTTTTGTTTCTTCATCGATTTGATTCATTATTTTTTTTATATCTTCTAAGCTAGAAGTAGGAGGTGCTAAGATTGTTACAAGTATACCTATAGGTTCAACTCCACAGGAAGCAATATCATTACAATTTATATGTACTGCAATTTTTCCTATATTTTCATCTGCTCCTGTCACTGGATCAGTAGAAACAACACATTCAAAGTCCCCGTATTCTATAACTGCACAATCTTCACCAATCCCGTTTCTAACTCTAACCTCATCTCTTTTTACACTTTTGTTTTTATCAATAATATATTTTAAATCATCCCAATTTAGCTTTCCAACTTCCATTTTAATTCTCCTTTAACTTTTTCTAATGTAAATAGTTAGCACATTTTCCCATTTACCATCATATTATTAAATATAATCAATATTATGGTGGTGTTACGTTGAAATATATAGGACCGTTCTTACGAATTAATATTTTAGATAACGAAAACATAAAAAGTCAACTCTTTTACTTATCTAAAGAATCTATAGCACACATAGTTTTAGGCTCCAGTTGTGGCATTGTTTCACCTAGTGAACATTTGAGGAATAAAATATTACCTACAAATGATGATAGCATAAACGATGGAAATTCTCCACTATTAAGCCTATATAAAAAAGCTGATGGAAAACTAATAAATAATAATGAAAAACTTAGATGGAATGATAGAAAGTTTAAAAAAGAAATAAACATTGCTTCTAATGCTTATATGACTTTAAGCCTCTTAGAGCTAGCAGATTATTATAATGATTTTATAGATATTGATAATAATAAATACTCACTTAAAAATTATTATCTAAATTTAGCAAGAGAACAACTTGAGTTTTATGCTCTAAACTGTAGAAATAATGAAGGAGTTTTTGTTGATAAGGTAGATGATTCTGAACCATTATTAGGTCAATATAATCTTCGTGATAAGGAAAATAAATTTAAATTTTCTAATCAAGCATTACTAATGACTGCTTACTATAAATACTCTACCTATGATAAAATTAGTGAAGACAATCAATTTAAAAATTTTGCTCTAGATATACTGAATATGTTTCAACAATTTAAAGAAGAAATCTATAATGTTTCTCACGATGAACTAGTGAAAATTTGTTTTGCTTTTAACATTTTTTATAAATATTCTAAATTAGATGAAGCATTAGTTCTACTTTTAGATTTTTCAGAGCTTATGATTGAAAATTTAAGGCACATTCCTATATCATCCCTAAGAGAGAATTTAGATACTACCTGTTTACTTTATATAAATTGTATGATTTTATATAAAACTACAAATATAAAGAAATTTAAAGATGAAAGTCAAAAAGCATACTCTATACTGGAAAGTCTTTATCAAGGAGATAATGGCATTTTCATAAAAAATTTTCAAGAAAAAGAAAATAAATTTACCGCAGATGAGATAATGCTATATTTATATGCAATGATGCTTCATTATGATATAGAAAAAGATGAAGGAGAAAATCCTGATAATTCATTAGTTCATAATATATATAAAAATCAAGTAGTTGGTTCAGGATTAATTTTAAGCTGGCCTGAAGCTCCTACTTTAGATGATGTAGAAAGATACAGGAATTTTTCATCTAAAACAGATGATCTGCTTCAAGATGAATTTTTTAGAATGTCATCAATGTCTACACCAGAAAATAATGAACTGGCACCAATTTTTACAAAGTATGTAACTTATAATAATAAAAAAGAAACATTTAAACCTAGTAAGCCAAGCTTTGATGCCTATAGAAACATGCTTATTTTCTATGTTATTTTATTTATTAAAACCATATAAGATTTTATAGCTTTGCAAGTTTAAATTTCTATATTAAACTTGCAAAGCTATTTTAAAAACTATTAATTTATATAATTATTTAGTTTTAGCTATCTTCAAAAATAACTATTCAATACTATACTTATTGCTAGAATTTATAAATGATAGTATTTTTGTCCTTATTTTAAGAATATATTTTAAATTTTCAACTATTTATTTTGTTCAGACATCTTATCATCTAATATAATATTATCAAATATTATATTTCCGTCTCTTGTCATTTGTATTCCTCGAATATATGGCTTTTTACAAATCACTGTATTTAAATTGTATATAGGTATGGATGGTAAATGCTGTCTTAAAATTTTTTCACAACTTAAATATAGCTTTTTTCTTTCTTCTAAATTTAACTCATTTTTTGCTTTGTTTAACAACATATCATATTCATTGTTAGAAAATCCATAATTATTTTCTTCAGAAAAGCTACTCCATAGTTCAAAGTAAGATAACTCATCATTGTCTTTAAAAGAATGAACTTGTAATATCATATCGTACTTACCTTCTTTTATCATTTTTTCTCTCTCTGATTTTTCATAGGGTGTTATTTCTATATTTATTGATAAGTCTTCTTTAATATCCTTTACTAAATCCTCCGCAACTCTTTTCTCAAGAGAATTGTTTTCATAAAGTAATGTTAAAATATTTTCCTTAGAATAATTACTAGCAGATAAAAATTTTTCTCCTAAGGATTTGTTGCCATAGGTATTAAAAATTTGCTCTTTACTTATAGTATAAGCTGAAGCTGCTACTGCAAAATCCTTTGACATTTGCTGTGCAAAATAGTCTTTTGATATAGAGCTATTTATAGAATTTCTAAAATTTATATCCTTTGATATTCTTTTTTCTTTTAAGTTAAAGTTAAGATAAATACTAGTGTTTCCTGGAAATCCCTCTAATTTATTTTCATCCGTCAATCTTAAGTATTCATTAACAGGAGGATTCATTAATATATCTATATTGCTTTTATTTTCTTCTACTTCAAAATAAGCCAATGCTTTTTCGCTATCCTCTACAAATGTGAATAATATTTTCTCATCAGTGATTTCTTTATTATCATAATAATTAACATTTTTACTTATAATAATATCTTCATTATTCTTTATACTTTCAATAATAAAAGCCCCACTATATAAGATATTTTTATAGTTATTTTTATAATCATTTTTTAAATCATTATAATCTCTAAGTCCCATAACAGGATTGGATAAAATATTTAATAAATTATTAGAGGGTTTATTTAATCTAATACACAGCACATTATCATTCTTAGAGGTTATAGCTACTTTAGAGAAAGGTATTTTTCCTTCTCTAAAATCTTTAACACCAAAAATTATGTCAAAATTTTTACTATAGATATTATCTTCATCCTGAAGAAATTCTTGAAAAAATTTTACAAATTCTTCAGCAGTTATAGGTTTTCCATTACTATACTTAGCGTCATTTCTTATCTTAAAATTGTACTCTATTTTATCTTCACTTATTTCATAACTTTCTGCTAAAGCTGGTTCTATATCGTCATTGCTATTTTTTTTAATCAACCCTTGAAATAATGCTAATAACAAATCTTTTTCTCTTGCATTTGTAGAAGATGTCATAATTAAATTGTTAGGTCTTTCCTCCATATTATAAACTATATAATCTTTCTCTGTATTTCTCACAAACATATTATCTGAATCTTCAATGGAAATAGAAAATATACAGATTATAACTAAAAATATTGCAAATACTACTTTCTTCATTAAATATCATTCCTCAATACCATATTTCATTTATTAATTATTTACAAATTATATATATTAATTCAATTCATATAATAAAAATTTATAACATAAAAATACTAAATAGGGTAATTATATGATATAATACTAAATAATAAAAATTATGATCTGTATAAAATCATGTTTATATAAATGGTTAGTTTACTGGAGGTAAGATAATGTTAACATTATTACTTAAAATTTTGGGAATAATTGCTCTTTTCACTTTTACATTTTTAGGAATATGGAGCTTTGTAATTTTTAATCAATTTTTCCATCAAACAAGATATAGAAATTATCTTTTAGAAAAACTTTCTCATAATATTTATAGATTAACAAAAGCTATTGAAAATAATGATGTGGTTGTTAATTATAACCATGGGGATGAAACTTCAGAAGATGAAATCTCAGAGAAAAAAGATTTATGTGAGAATATATCTAAAGAGAGCATATAATACAAAATAAAGCGTTAATCCTTTGATTAATGCTTTATTTATCTTTATTTCTTCATTTATTTTTACTGCTTTACATATAAGTTTTTATTAAATTAAAACATAAAAGTTCATAATAAAGTTTTGACTAACTTTCTATGCTATAATCCATCTATCATTTTCCTAAATTCTTCTTCATTCAATACTTTAATTTCTAATTCTAATGCCTTAGCATATTTAGAACCTGGTTCTTTACCTACTAAAACGTAATCAGTTTTTTTGCTTACGCTACTAGATATTTTTACTCCTAAAGCTTCTAATTTTTCTTTAATTTCATTTCTCGAATAATTTTCCAAAGTTCCTGTAACTACCATAGTTTTACCTGCAAAAGGATTTTCTTTTATCTCTATCTCCTCAAAATAAGGTTTTATCCCTAATTGGAATAATTGTTGAATATTTTCTACAACTTGCTCTAAATTAAAGAAATCTATAATGCTTTTAGCTACAATTTCTCCAATTTCCGGAATACTAATTAAAGATTCAAAAGAAGAATTCATTAAATTCTCCATTGTTTTATACTCATTAGCCAAATCTTTTGCAGTTTTCTTTCCTACATTTGGAATGCCTAAAGCATATATAAATGAAGCTAATTCACAGTTCTTGCTTTTTTCTAATGCATTAATTAAATTTTGAGATTTTTTTTCTCCAAATTTTTCTAAGTGTAAAAGTTCTTCTTTTTTAATTTTATATAGATCTGGAATAGATTTTATATTCAGCTTCTCAAATAATGCCTCTGCAGTTTTTTCACTGAACCCTTCTATATTCATTGCTTCTCTACTAGCATAATGAACTATGCTTTTTACCATTTGAGGTTTACATGATAGTGTATTTTCACAAAAATAGTGAACTCCATTTTGAATTAACTCAGTTCCACAACTTGGACAAACTTTAGGTGGTTCTATTTCAGAAGAATTTTCTATAGTACTTTCTACTACTCCCATAATTTCAGGAATAACATCATTTGAACGACGTACAAAAACATCGCAGCCTAACTTAACACCTTTCCTATTAATATCATCCATATTATTAAGCGTGGCTCTCTTTACTGTAACACCACCTAATTCTATAGGTTCTAATATGGCTGTAGGTGTAACTCTTCCACTTCTTCCAACATTCCATTCTATAGATAATATTTTAGAAGTTGCCTCTTCTGCTTCAAACTTATAAGCAATTGCCCATTTAGGAAACTTTACTGTATATCCTAAAAGCTCACGAGTCTTCATATCATTTATTGCGATAACTGCTCCATCTATATCATAATTTAATTCGTTACGTACGCTTTCTATATAAGATATTTCACTTTCCAATTCCTCAATAGTAGTACATACTTTAAAATAGGAATCTACTGGAAGACCTTTTTCTATAATAAAATTTATCATTTCTTCATAGGTTTTAAAAGCATTTCCTTCATTGTATGGTATATCATAAAAAAAAGCAGATAAATTTCTCTTTGCTGTTTCCCTTACATTTAAGTTTCTTAAGGCCCCTGCTGCACCATTTCTCAGATTTTTAAGTGGTACTTCTGCAGTAGCATTATAACTTTCAAAGGCTTCCTTTGTCATTATGGCCTCTCCACGTACTTCAATCACACTATTACTATTAATCTTAAGCGGTACAGATTTTATAGTCTTAACCTGTGCAGTGATATCCTCTCCTATTTCTCCAGTGCCTCTGGAAGCTGCAGTGCTCAATACCCCATCCTCATTATAGGTTAGGTTTATAGAAAGTCCATCAAATTTTTTAGTTACTATATAACTAGGATTAGGTAATTTATCTTCATGATTATTGTTATATTCTCTTATTGCTTTTAAGTTTCTATTATGAAAATCTATAATTCCCTGCAAATTTTGAGCCTTGTCTAAGCTCCATAACTTTCCTTTATGAACATACTTTTTAAATTCAGGCAATATTATATCTCCAACTCTTTGAGTTGGAGAATGTGGTAGTATTTCTCCTAATTCCTTTTCTAAAGCAACTAATTCATCATATAATTTATCATACTCTTTATCTGAAATTGAAGGTTTATCTAAAACATAATATTCATATGCATGCTTATTAAGCTCCTCAATTAATGAAATCATTCTATCTCTATTATTCATCATAAAACTTCCTTTCGAATGTTAGTCATCTTAAAAATAACTAGTCAATATGGTATGCTATTAGATTATATTTTCTCCACAAAATCTAATGATAAAATCACTATTAATGAATTTTATCAACCTCTATGAAAAAAATATTCATTCCACCTTTGACTAGTTATTTTATTTCAGAGACCTTAAAGAAATTCCATTGGTGATTTAGTCAGCATTAACTTTTTAATTCCCATCTGGTCAAAAGCAATAGTTAAGAGCATATCTTCTCCAGTTCCTGAAACAGAAATTATTGTTCCCACACCAAATTTAGTGTGCTTAACTTTTCTTCCTGGAGTAGCTTCAGTTGTATCTATAGTTTTACTATCTTCATCTCCATTTATAATAAAAGTTGCTGATTTTGTTATAGAATTTGTAATTCTCTGCATTTCCATTCCCCTTAAAGAATGTGGATTTACTGCTGAAGAAGCCCTAGCTTTACTTTTAAATGTATTTACTCCTCTTGCTTTTTCTCCACCTACTACCTCTTTAAGACTTTGAGGAATTTCCGATACAAAATCTGATACAGGATAATTTACTGTTCTTCCAAAAACCATACGAGTTTCTGCAGAAGATATATATAAATTCTCTTTAGCACGAGTTATAGCAACATAACAAAGTCTTCTTGACTCTTCCATTTCATGAAAACTATTTAAGGAACTCATACCTGGGAAAATTCCATTTTCCATACCAACCAAAAATACAACAGGGAATTCAAGTCCTTTTGCACTATGCACAGTCATCATTACAGTAGTTTCTTCTTTTTCTTCTAAATTATCTATGTCTGAAACAAGGGTAACTTTTTCTAAAAATGCTGCTAGTGACTTATCATCACTGGTTTTCTCAAATTCTACTGCATCAGAAACTAATTCTTTTAAGTTTTCAATCCTACTTTCATCCTCTGTAGTATTAGAATTTTTAAGCATAGCCATATAACCACTTTCATCTAAAATTGCCATAATAAGCTCTGAAATAGGCATGTCATCGGCTCTTGCTATAAAGCTATTAATAAGACTGGTGAATTTATTTATAGATGTTACCGCTCTTGCAGTTAAATTAGGTATCATATCTGCATCTAAAAGAGTATTATAAAGACAGTCTTCCTGCTCACTTGCTACCTCTTGAATTTTACCCACAGTGGTATCCCCTATACTTCTTTTAGGTTCATTTATAATTCTTCTTAAGCTTATATCATCTAATGGATTATTTATAAGCTTTAAATATGCCATTATGTCTTTAATTTCTTTTCTATCGTAGAACTTCAATCCTCCTACAATTTTATATGGAATATCTTGTTTCCTAAAGGCTTCCTCTAAAATACGCGATTGAGAGTTCATTCTATAAAGTATAGCAAAATCCTTAAAATCTTTATTTTCCTCTTTCATAAGCCTTTTAATTTCACTTGCAACAAAATTTCCTTCATCTATGTCGCTAAAAGCTCTATAAACTTTAAGCTTTTCTCCTAATTCACTATCTGTTCTTAGTACTTTTTCTTTTCTTTGAGCATTATTTTTAATAACCATATTAGCTGCATTTAAAATATTGCCCTTAGAACGATAGTTTTGTTCTAACTTAATAATCTTTGTATTAGGATAGTCCTTTTCAAAGTCTAAGATATTTCTGATATCCGCACCTCGCCATTGGTAAATACATTGATCATCATCTCCAACAACGCAGATATTCTCCATTTCATTTACTAAAAGCTTCACAAGTTCATATTGTGCTCTATTGGTATCTTGATATTCATCAACCATTATATATTTGAACTTCTTTTGATAAAATTCTTTTACATCAGGATAGTTTCTTAAAATTTCTACAGTCTTAAATATTAGATCATCAAAATCTAATGAGTTACTAGCCTTAAGTTTCTTTTGATATAAAAGATAAACATCTGCTATTTTATTCTTTCTAAAATCGCTTTCATTTTCTTTTTTAAACTTTTCCGCTGAAACTAAATCATTTTTAGCTGAAGAAATGTTACCTAAAATTTCTCCATCAGTTATGTCTTTTTCATTTATACTTAGTTCTTTCATACATTGTTTAACTAAAGTCTTAGCATCATAGCTATCATATATAGTAAAGTTTTTATTATAGCCTAATTTATCAATTTCTCTTCTAAGTATTCTTACGCAACTAGAGTGAAAAGTAGAAATCCACATGTTTTCTGCTTTTTCTCCTACTAAAGTCATAACTCTTTCCTTCATTTCTCCTGCTGCTTTATTAGTAAAAGTTATAGCAAGAATTTGAGAAGGATATATATGTAAATCCTCTATCATGTGGGCTATTCTATAAGTTAAAACTCTAGTTTTTCCTGAACCCGCACCTGCTAATATTAGTAATGGTCCATCAACACATACTGCTGCTTCATATTGTTCTTTGTTTAATAATTGTTTTAAGTCCATTAAATCACTCCTAAACTAAATATAGGTTACGAACATACTATCTTATTATTATAACACAGATACATTTGTAATAAACCTAAAAAACAAAATCGTGACTTAATGCCACGATTTCTTACTCTATAATTAACTATTTATCCTCTATCCACTTTACTCTTTCAAAAATAATTTTATATCCATCACTGCCATAATTTAAAGCTCTATTTACCCTACTAATAGTCGCAGTACTTGCTCCAGTACTACTAGCAATATCAAGATATGTTCTTTTTTCCATAAGCATTCTTGCAACTTGTAATCTTTGCTCAATTGCTTTTATCTCATAAACTGTACATATGTCTTCAAAAAATCTATAAAATTCCTCCTTAGTTTTTAAACTTGCTATTCCCTCAAATAAGAAGTCCATTTCCTTGCTTTCTAGCTTTGATTTATACTCCCCCATGAGTTCTCCCCCTTGTTACAAACCTATTCTTTACCATATCTTAATTATATACTTTAATGATTTAACATGTAAATATGAATTTATAAAGGAAAATACATTTTAGTTTATAAATGTTAATTAATTATTATTTTTACAAATAAGTTAAATTATATTTTATTTTCATTATAATTATTAGAAATTTTAAGGAATATTTATAACAAAGGAAAGGGAATATTTTAACTAATCACTAAGTGAATTGAATAAAATTCATATACAATTTAATCTTATTCAATAATATCTTAAAAAAGTTAAACACTTTATGTTTAATCTTCTAAATTTATCTATTTAAAAAGTTATAACAGCTTAAAAAAAAGCTAAAGCAGCCTGCGCTACTTTAGCTTTTATAAATTCATATTTATTAATGTTATAGAAATAATAAATATTACTGAGGAAACTATAGTAAGTTTCATTAGAAAAGATTCCTTAGTTTTAGTTTTGTTTTTAGAATAAAATGTATCTGAAGATCCTGATACTAACCCTTGTATTCCATTTCCTTTACTTGGTTGTAATAATATAGACACTATTACTACAATTGCAGAAATTATTTGAATCGTTAAAAGTGTATTTTTCACTTGTACACCCCTCCTGTACCTAACCATTAATGTACCTATTTTAACATATTAATTTATAATTTACAATGTAAAGTCATTATTGTATATAAAAATTTAACTATAAAATTCCATAAAAGTTAGCACAGGAGAGTTAAATCTCCTGTGCTACAATAAATTATTTTCTTTTGATGTTATAGAATGCTTTTATTCCTCTATATTCAGCCATGTCACCTAGTTCTTCTTCAATTCTTAACAATTGATTATACTTAGCAACTCTTTCACTTCTAGCTGGTGCACCAGTTTTAATTTGTCCTGCATTCATTGCTACAACTAAATCAGCTATTGTTGTATCCTCAGTTTCTCCACTTCTATGAGAAACAACAGCAGTGTATCCAGCTCTAGAAGCCATTTCCATAGCATTTATTGTTTCAGTTAATGTACCTATTTGGTTTAATTTTATAAGAATTGAGTTAGCAACTTCTTTTTCAATTCCCATCTCTAATCTCTTAGTATTTGTAACAAATAAATCGTCTCCTACTAATTGAACTTTTTTATCAAGTTTTTCAGTTAAATACTTCCATCCTTCCCAATCTTCTTCTGCCATACCATCTTCGATTGAGATTATAGGATATTTTTCACAAAGCTCAACATAGTAATTAGCCATTTCTTCTGGAGTTAGAACTCTGCCTTCTCCTACTAAATTATATTTTCCATCTTCATAGAACTCAGATGAAGCAGGATCAAGTGCTATAAATATCTCCTCGCCAGCTTTGTATCCAACTTTTTCTATAGCTTCCATGATAACTTTTATAGCATCTTCATTTGAAGCTAAGTCTGGTGCAAACCCACCTTCATCACCAACACCAGTTGATAATCCTTTAGCTTTTAATATGGCTTTTAATTCATGATAAACTTCTGAACACATTCTTAGTGCTTCACTAAAAGACTTAGCTCCTACAGGCATTATCATAAACTCTTGTAAGTCTACATTATTATCAGCATGGCTTCCACCATTTAATATATTCATCATTGGTACTGGTAAAACCTTTGCATTTACTCCACCAATATATTGATAAATTCCAAGTCCTAAATATTCAGCAGCAGCTCTTGCACATGCTAAAGATACTCCAAGCATTGCATTAGCCCCTAATTTACCTTTATTTTCTGTTCCATCAATTTCAATCATAGCTTTATCTATTACAACTTGATCAAATACATTCATTCCTATTAATTCTTCAGCTATTACGTCATTTACATTATCAACAGCTTTTAGAACACCTTTTCCATTGTATATTGACTTATCTCCATCTCTTAATTCAACAGCTTCATATATTCCTGTTGAAGCTCCAGATGGCACTGCAGCTCTTCCTACTGTTCCATCTTCTAGAGTTACTTCAACCTCTACAGTTGGGAATGCTCTTGAGTCTAATATTTGTCTTGCGTATACGTCAATAATTTCAACGTGTTGTTTCATATAAGTTCTCCTCCTCATAAGGTAAATATTTAGAAATATATATTAAGATATTTACTATTTGATTAATGATTTTCCAGTAATTTCACTTGGAATCTCTAAATTCATAACCTTTAACATAGTCGGTGCAATATCCGCTAATATTCCGTCTTCTCTCAATTCTTTAGCTTCTTTAGAAACATAAATAAATGGCACTTCATTTGTTGTATGTGCAGTCATTGGCTTTCCTGTTGAGAAATCTATCATTTGCTCTGCATTTCCATGATCCGCAGTTATAAATAGTGTTCCATCCATTTCTAATATCTTATTTACTACCTTACCTAAACAGATGTCTACTGCTTCTATGGCTTTAATTGCTGCTTCTATAACACCACTATGACCTACCATATCTGGATTAGCATAATTTAATATTATCATATCATACTCATTGCTATCTAATCTATTTAAAACTTCTTCTGTTACTTCATAAACACTCATTTCAGGTTTTAAATCATAAGTAGCAACCTTAGGTGAAGGGATTAATACTCTATCTTCATTAGGATTTGGAGCTTCTACTCCTCCATTAAAGAAAAATGTAACATGGGCATATTTTTCTGTTTCTGCTATTCTAAGTTGCTTTAAACCTTTAGAGCTCACATATTGCCCAAGAGTATTATTATAACTCTCAGGAGTATAAGCTACTATTACATTTTCTAAAGTTTTATCATACTGAGTCATAGTTACATAAGTTAATTCAAAAGATTCTCTTTCAAAGTGAGTAAATACTTTATCATTTATGGCTCTAGTTATCTCTCTTGCTCTATCTGGTCTAAAATTAAAGAATATCACCGAATCTTTATTAGATATTTTAGCTATAGGACTTCCATCTTCTAATATCACTGTAGGAATAACAAATTCATCAGTTTTATTATCATGATAAGCCATATCAATAGCTTCTGTAGGATTATTTGCTTTAATACCTTCACCTTTGACTACAGCATTATAGGCAAGTTGTATCCTTTCCCATCTATTATCTCTATCCATAGCATAATATCTTCCAGATATAGTTGCAATCTTTCCTGTATTTTCAGCTTTCATATGGGCTTCTAATTCTTCTATAAAAGTCTTTGCTGAAGAAGGCAATACATCTCTTCCGTCTAGAAAACAATGTACATATACTTTTTTAAGTCCTTTATCTTTACATAATGTAATTAGCGCTTTAAGATGCTCTATATGAGAATGTACTCCTCCATCTGATAAAAGTCCCATTAAATGCATAGAAGAATTATTCACTTTAGCATTATCTATCGCCTTATTAAATGCATCATTCTTAAAGAATGAACCTTCATTTATATCCTTACTTATTCTTGTTAATTCTTGATAAATTATTCTTCCAGCACCAATATTTAAATGTCCAACCTCTGAGTTTCCCATTTGGCCTTTTGGGAGACCTACACTTATGCCACTAGCTTTTAATGTAGTGTGTGGATATTCATTAAATAGCTTATCAAAATTTGGCTTATATGAATTTCTTATTGCATTGCCATCTAAATTATCACTTAAGCCAAATCCATCTAAAATCATTAACATCACTGGTTTCTTAGCCATTATTTATCCCACCTTTTAAATTAATAATTTACAATGGCACTAAAATCCTGTGCTTTTAGACTAGCACCTCCAATTAACCCTCCATCTATATGTTCTTTTCCCATTTGTTCTTTAATAGTAGAAGGTTTTACAGAACCACCATATTGAATTCTTACAGCTTCACTTACTTCGCTACCATATAATTTCTCTATTACTTTTCTTATAAAACCAATTGTTTCATTAGCATCATCTGCTGTAGCTGTTTTTCCAGTTCCTATGGCCCAAATTGGTTCATAAGCTATAATCATTTCCTTAACATTTTCTGATGTAATTCCATTTAAATCTAATTTAACTTGTTTAGCTAATATTTCCTCTGTTATATTAGCTTCTCTTTCTTCTAATGATTCACCAATGCATAATATTGGAACCAATCCATGGTTAAAAGCAGATTTTAGCTTTTTATTAACAGTTTCATCAGTTTCATTGAAATACTGTCTTCTCTCACTATGTCCTATAATTACATATTCAACACCTAAATCCTTAAGCATTATTGGTGAAATTTCTCCTGTAAAAGCACCACTTTCTTCAAAATGCATATTTTGTGCCCCTACTTTTATATTAGTTCCCTTAACTGCTTCTACTACTGCTGGTAAACATATAGAAGTTGGACACACAACTACGTCACAAGTTGCTCCCTTAACTAATGGTTTTAATTCTTCTACTAAAGCTGTAGCTTCACTTACAGTTTTATGCATTTTCCAGTTACCTGCAATTATTGCTTTTCTCATAACTATCCCTCCGAAGCTAATATTTTTTATTTATCATTTAGAGCAACTATTCCTGGAAGCTCTATACCTTCTAAAAATTCAAGTGATGCACCACCACCAGTAGATATATGAGTCATTTTATCTCCAAATCCGAATATATTTACCGCTGCTGCACTATCTCCTCCGCCTATTATAGTAGTAGCTTCACTATTATTTGCCATTGCCTCTCCAACAGCTTTAGTGCCTTCCTCAAAGTTACTAAACTCAAATACACCCATAGGTCCATTCCATATTATAGTCTTAGATACTGCTATTGAACTCTTATAAAGCTCTCTTGTCTTCGGCCCAATATCTAATCCCATATATCCATCACTAATATTTTCATTTTCTGTTATTATAGGTTTAGCATCTTTTGAAAATTTATCAGCTACTACATGATCTAGAGGAATTAAAAGTTTAATTCCCTTTTCTTCTGCTTTTTTCATCATATCAAGTGCATATTTCACTTTATCTTCTTCTACTAACGAATTTCCTACTTGGTGTCCATTTGCTTTTAAAAATGTATAAGCCATTCCTCCACCAATTATTAAGGTATCAACCTTTTCTAACAAATTATTTATAACGTTTATTTTGTCAGAAACCTTAGCTCCTCCTAAGATTGCTGTGAAAGGTCTAACTGGATTTTCAACTGCTTCGCCTAAAAATTTAAGTTCCTTTTGTATTAGATAGCCACAAACAGCTACATCTACAAATTTAGTAACACCAACTGTAGATGAATGAGCTCTATGTGCAGTACCAAATGCATCATTAACAAAAACATCGCAAAGTGATGCTAGCTCTTTAGAAAATGTATCTTCGTTCTTAGTTTCTTCACTTCTAAATCTGGTATTTTGAAGTAATACCACTTCGCCTTCATTCATTTCCTTTACTAGTCTTATAGCATTTTCACCAACTACATTATCATCATCTGCAAATTTAACTTCTATATTTAAAAGCTCCGACAATCTCTTTGCTATTGGTTCTAAAGATAATTCTTTTTTAGGCTCTCCTTTTGGTTTTCCAAGATGTGAGCATAAGATTACTTTCCCACCATTATCAGTTAAATATTTTATTGTAGGAAGAGCACCTAACAATCTATTTTCATCTGTTATTAATCCATCTACAATTGGAACATTAAAATCACATCTAACTAATAATTTTTTTCCTTTAACAATTACATCTTCTATAGTTTTTTTGTTGAATACCATTGTTAATCCCCTTTCATTCTTCTAGATACTTCTCTTAAAATTCTACAATAATTTGGATTTTATTGCAATTAACTAAAACAACATATTTAATTCTTTATAATTTTTTTGAAGATGCTTAGGTATATGAACTAAAATAACTAATCAAAGATGGGTGTATATTTTGTATCAGACAAGGAAATAGGTTTTCGTGATAGCCTTAGCTATCATGGAGTTCTGACGACGCAGTATGATTAAAAATAGACAAGCATACTGAATAGTTATTTTCTTGAATATGCCTTATATTTTATAACAAAAAAATCTAGTCCCGCATATGTTACAGAACTAGATTTTTATTTTTACTTATACTATAATCAAATTTAAAATTATAGTCTGTCAGCAACATATTTTGTTAAATCAGCTAATCTATTTGAGTATCCCCATTCATTATCATACCAAGAAACAACTTTAACTAAATTGCCTTCAATTACCATTGTTGATAATCCGTCAACTATTGATGAATGTTCATTTCCTCTATAATCAATGGATACTAATGGTTCCTCACTATATTCTAATACTCCTTTTAATTCGCCTTCTGCGGCATTTTTAAATGCTGCATTTATATCCTCTGCTGTAGCTGTTTTTTCCAATTCGCAAACTAAATCTGTCATTGAAACTGTTGGTGTTGGTACTCTTACAGCCATACCATTCAATTTTCCTTTTAATTGAGGTAAAACTAATGATACTGCCTTAGCAGCTCCTGTAGTAGTTGGAATCATAGCTTCTGCTGCTGCTCTCGCTCTTCTTAAATCGCTATGAGGTGCATCTAATATTTTTTGGTCATTTGTATAAGAGTGAACAGTAGTCATAAGACCTTTTACTATTCCAAATTCTTTATCTAATACTTTAGCAAATGGTGCTAAACAGTTAGTTGTACAAGAAGCGTTTGATATTATATTGTGTTTTGAACTATCATATTCTTCTTCATTAACACCTAAAACTACTGTTATATCTTCATTTTTAGCTGGTGCAGAAATTAATACTTTTTTAGCTCCTGCTTCTATATGTGCTTTAGCTTTAGTTGCATCAGTGAATAATCCTGTTGATTCTATAACAATATCCACTCCTGAAATACCCCAAGGAATATTTTTAGGTTCTCTTTCTGCAAATATTCTTATTTCTTTTCCATTAACTACTATAGAATTTTCTTTAGCTTCTACTGTTCCGTCAAATTTACCATATAATGCATCATACTTTAATAAGTGAGCTAGTGTCTTTGGATTAGTTAAATCGTTAATAGCTACAACTTCTAATTCACTTCCATATTTCTTAATTAATACTTTAAAAACATTTCTTCCTATTCTTCCAAATCCATTAATTCCAACTTTTATCATTTAAGTTCTCCTCCTAAAAAATAATTATATATTTTAAGTGTCTGTTTAACTTAATAAAGTTTAATACCATCAGTTAATAATGTGTTATAAATTTCTTTAGCAGTAGCTTCATCAGTAATTAAAACTTCATTACTTCTATCTCTTATAGCTGATATAATTGCTTTAGCTTTATATTTTCCTGCTGCTACAGCAATCATATTCTCTACAGAGGAAATCTTATCAATTTTTATACCTATAGTAGGCATTGAATAGACAATATCTCCACTATAATTAAAATAATGTCCATAAGCTTCTCCTACTGCATTAAGTTTTTTTATGTTTTCAATAACTTCTTTACTTAAATCTCTTTTTTGAGACATTTCATTAGCATCGCCTATTCCATGAATAACTATATAAGAATTTTCTATCTTACTGAATATTTCTCTTATTCCCTTCTCATTTATTAAGGCCTCGAAGGTATCCTCACTGATATTATCGGGAATATTTAATATTTCATAGTTGGCATTTAATTTTGATGCTAATCTGCCAGCTAGTGTATTTGATTGAATTTCTATATCTTTTCCTATACCACCTCTAGCAGGAAGTACTGTTATATTGTTAAAATTGTTTATTTTCGGAAAATTATCTACAATCTCCTTTACAGTATTTCCTCCTGTTAAAGAAATTATTATGCCATCCTTTAAAATATTTTTCACATAATTAGAAGCAATTTTGCCTAATTCATTTAATACAGCTTTATCTTCATCTACATCTCCAGGAACTATAATAACTTCTCTTAAGTTTAATATTCCTTTAATATAACATTCTATAGATTGAAATCCTCTTAATTCTCCAATAAAATTTTTCAATCCCTGTAATATTTCTTCTCCTTCTTTGGTAATAGTCATTCCTAAGCTATTAACATCTATAAGTTTTTGTTCCTTTAAGAAGTTTATTTCACTCCTTACTACTCTTTCACTTAAATTAACGTTTGTTGCTAAAAGTCTTCTTCCAATAGGTTGATTATAGTAAATATTTTTTAGAATGTTATACCGTTCCTCCATAATTTCCAATAATTCTGGTACTAACTTTAATTGTAGTTTTAAAATTTCTTGCATCATTGTACTCCCCTGGACATTTAACGCCCGTAGGTCATTTTTTGTCCCTCTTATATTATACTATAAAAAGCTATTTTTGTGAATAGCTTTTATAATATTTTAGTGCATTTTTTCAATAATAGAAATTATAACCTTTTTCTCTGAGAAGAACTGAAAATACCTAGCTGTTCTCTATATTTTGCTATAGTTCTCCTTGAAATCATTATTCCTTCATTATTCAACATATTACATATAGTTGAATCAGAAAAAGGTTTTTTCTTATTTTCACCATCAATTATTTCTTTAATTTTTTTCTTTATATTATTGGTGGAAATATCATCATTCATAGTATTTAATGAATTTGTGAACAGATCCTTTATTTTAATTACTTTTCCAATGTGAAGAGCAATATATTTATCCTTTATAGCTCTACTTATTGTAGATTCATGAAAATTTATATTATCTGCTACATTTTTAATAGTCATAGGTTTTAAATAATCTTCTCCATACATAAAATAAAGTTTTTGTAATGAAATTATTTCTTCTATAACTTTATATAATGTATTTCTTCTCTCATCTATGCTTTTAATTAAAAACATTGCCTTATTCATCTTTTCTTTTACATAATCCACAACTTCTTTTTCTTCACTATTATTTAATATTTCTTTATACACAGTGTTTACGTTTAACTTAGGAAGAATAGTGTCATTCATAATAATTATAAAGTCATCCTCTATTCTTCTTATAGTAGCATCAGGAATTATATAGCTTATTTCTTCACCTGTAAAATATCCTCTTGCAGGTTTAGGTTCTAAAGTTTTAATTATGTCCACATAATCTTGAACAGTTTTACTATCTATTTTTAGTTTTTTAGCTATATCATTATATTTATTTTTAGAAACTAGCTCTAAGTATTCATCTACAATTTCATATATATATGAATTCCCTAGTTTTTTTCTTTTTAATTGAATTTTTAGACATTCTTTTAAATCTCTAGCCCCTACTCCTATAGGTTCTAAATCTTGGATTACCCCTAAAGCTCTTTCACAATATTCTAATGATTGTTTTTTAATCTTTGCTATCTGTTCTAATGAAGTATCTAAATATCCTCTTTCATCTATACACTCCACCATATAATTACATAAATCTATCATTGGCCTTTCCAGACTTATTTCTATTAACTGTTCTTTTAGGAAATCTTTTAAGCTTTTTTTTGCAGAAACAAAGTTTAAAGGAGAAACTTCTTCATCTTTATATCCATATTCAAAGGTTTTGTTACCGTTTTCTAAATGTTTTATCAACTTAGAATAATTAATCTCTTCTTTTCTTGGCTCATCACTCTCTTGTGATTTTGCTTCTAAAACTATATTTTCTTCTAACTCATTATTTATATGCTTCAATAAATCATATGAAGACATTTGTAGAAGCTTTACTGATAGTTGCATCTCCATAGTCATAATTAATTTTTGTTCCATTGTAAGCTTTAAATCAAAATTTAAACTCACTTCATCACCACCAAAATCGTAAAACTTTTATGACTCTTTACTTAATTATAACACAATTAGAATTTTTTTTGCTATCTATATATGACGCTAGCGCTTATAAAACTAAGTTATAGTTTGCACATTAAGCTGAAATTTATCTTTATTAAATTAAAATAGCGAACTTAAAAATAAGTTCGCTATTTTAATTTAAAACTACATTTATTATCTCTTCTCTATATTTAAAACTTATAATATTTTCTTTACTGTTCTTTACTTGAAAAACAAAGTTTTTTCTTTTTACTTTATAGGAATCCATATTAAAGTTCAGCTCTATAGGACTTAAATAATAGGTATCTATCCAATCTATTACATTTTCATTCCCTATATTGCAAAGTTCTGCTTCTCCTAAAAAAGATACTATAATATTTTCTTCATCTTTAGTGATTATATTTACAACATTTTCTTTTTCTATTTTATATTTCTCAATACGAGCTAAAGGCTTATTTAATCTAATTACACTTATATAGTCATTTTTGTTGTAAGCTTCTTCATACTTATAATGGATTAATGCAAATTTTCCTTCATCTATATAAAATTTTACACTTAAATTATAAAGTATCATATAAAATATAATAAATAAAATTAAAATTTTAGTAATAAATTTTCTTTTCTTCACATAAACACACCTCTGATACTTATTTATTATATTTTACGTAATTATTTTTCATTGGACACTAATTCATTTTTACTAAACTCTAAGTTATGACCATACAGATATGCTAGTTCTAAATGTATATGTGAAAATAGTTAAAGAAATTAATTTATAAAATTAATTTCCTCCTTAATTGTGAATTTTGAATTGTGCATTATTTTAAGTTGTTAATTGAAATATTTAATCACATAGTTATTAGTTATAGATTAATTTTAAAGTAATTTCTCTATAGATAGCTAGACTACCTTTTCTTCTCCATTTATATTATTATAATATTTAAAATTTTTCCACAGATTATATTACATATAATTGTAAAAACAAAGGGAAAAATGTATAATAATGTATAAACAATTAAAATTTAACTTGGAGGAAAATACTTATGAAAAATAATGTTTTTTGTAAATTACTGCTTATACCTTTATTCCTATTCACCTTCTCTAATCTAAATAAAGTACAAGCTAAAAACATACCTATTGAATATTATCTTTATCAAGGTAGTAATAGATATGAAACCTCTGCTATTATTTCTAATCACAATTTTGATCTTACCGATAATATAGTAATAGCCAGTGGTGAAAATTTTCAAGATGCTCTTATGGCAATTACACTTGCTAAATCAAAAAATGCACCTATTTTGCTTGTTTCAAAAAATGAAATTAATGATAAAGTAAGAGATGAAATAATTAATCTTAAGGCTAAAAATGCTTATATTGTAGGAGATTATAGTAATATATCTCAAGCTGTAGAAAATACATTAAAAGAAATTAACCTAAATATTGAAAGAGTTTATGGAAGAGATTATTTTGAAACTTCTATAAAAATAGCCTCTATGATAGAAAACGCAGATGAGGTATTTATAGTATCAGTGGATAGTTTTGCAGATTCACTTTCTATCTCAACGATTTCAGCAATAAAAAATATACCTATTTTATTTACCAATAAAAATTATATACCTTCTGAAGTTATTGATTATATATCAGAAAATGAGATAAAAAGTTCTTATATAATAGGTGGTAATGGAGTTATATCAGATCAAGTAAAAAACCTCTTACCTAATGCAGTGAGAATTGGTGGTAAAAATAGATATGAAACCAACTTTAATATAATAAAACACTTTGAAAGAGAGTTAGACTTCACTAATCTATATATAACAAAAGGTTCTAAATTTCCTGATGCACTTTCTATAGGTATTGTAGCAGGAAATAATAAAGCACCTATACTACTTTTTAGTAATAATATAAACGAAGACGCAGTACCTAAAATAGATAATTTATTAGAGAATAAAACTATAATTAATAAGTTTTTAGTTGGAGAGGATATAGATAGTCACCTTTTAAAGTTCATATATGAAAAAAATAGCCATATCCCAAAATCACCTAAAATTTTACCTAACAAATATAAAGTAGAATATATATCTTCTTTTGATAAAGAAATTTTTAACTTAACTAATGAACTTAGAAAAAAGCATGGTATTGAGCCATTGATTTGGGATGAGAAAATTTATCCTATAGCTAAATATAAATCTAACTCTATGATACAACTAAACTATTTTAGTCATGGAAATCCTAATTATAGTAATGCCGGTCCAGAGGTACTAGCAGAAGCTTTCAATTATAAATATAGTGGATATGGTGAAAATATACTTATGGCTGCATCAGATAACAATTCAAAATATAATGCTAAAAATTTATTTACCTTATGGTTAAATTCACCTTCACATAAGGCAAATATGTTAGATCCCAAGCATAAAAAAATGTCTGTAAGTATAGTAAGAGCACAGAACTTAAAAGGCTTTAAATATATTTATTATGGAACCCAGCATTTTTCTAGCTAGAGATGAACTCATTACAAAAATAAAATTTTAGATACATTTTAATACAATATTAAAACTAATATATAAATAGCTAAAGAAGGAATATTCCTACTTTAACTATTTATATATTAACACTATAATTCACCTCAAGCTTATCTTATCTTTTTTTCTAATCCATACACCATTCTTTTTTTAATAATCCATATAAATACATATCATATCTATTGTTATCTCTATAGATTGCTTCTCTATAGACTCCTTCTTTTTTAAATCCTAATTTTTCATAAGTTTTAATAGCTGAAGTATTATAGCTAAATACCGTTAGCTGAAGTCTATGAAGATTCAGCTCCCTAAAACTATAATCTATTAATAGTTTTAAAGCTTCGCTGCCATATCCCTTTTTTCTATTTTCTTCATTACCTATACATATGGATATCCAGAAAGAACCATTGTTCCACATTATACTTGAAAGCACTAAGAAACCTATCATATTTTTTTCTTCTAATATTCTAATGCTAAAGCAGAAATTTTCTTTACTGTTTATAGTTTCTTCATACCATTTTTCCATAGACTCTTTAGTTTCTGGATACGCTATCCCACCATCATAATTTCTTAAAAAATCTACATCCTCATACCACATTGTAATTTTATCTACATCTTCTTTTTTTAATGCAGATAATTTGATTCTATCTCCTTTTAATAAATTAGGTATTAGCATTCTTTCACCTTCCTTACATCAATATATAAGAAGTACTTTTTAAAATTTTTCTCTATTTTTTAATCAATGATTTATTATTCTAGTCTTTAATTTTAAATCCTTTTAATAAATATAAGATAAAAAGCCCTTTCTAATTTAAGAAAGGGCTTTTATTATGCAGCATTTAGAACCGATAAGGCTATATAATTAAGTATTACTATAGCTACAAAGATTATTGTTGTAACTATAAATGGCCAATTTACAGGTTTTTCAACTACAGTATCTTCATCAAGCTCTATACTATCTAACTTATGATTTTTCTTTAATTTATTCATTATTAATTTAGTTAGTAATATCCCAACTGCTATCATGATAATTAATGTTATGATTGTAGTTATTTGTTCTGATCCCGGTAAATCTTTGATAGATTGAGAAGCAGAATCCATATGTTGATTTTGGCTCATCATTACTTTTAAAAATACCATCTGTATAGAATTTACAAGAAAATGACAAAGCATTGAAGAATATATAGATTTAGTTATTCTTACAAGATATCCAAATAATATTCCTAAAGTTAGAGTATATAATAGTCTTTGAATATCTAAATGCATATAAGCAAAATATAATCCTGAAAATATTGCTGCTGTTTTAATACTAACATTATCATACCCTGATAGTATTATTCCTCTATAAACTAACTCTTCAAATATGGCAGGAACAACTCCCACAAAGAATATAGTTAAGAGCATAGAAGTTTCAGATACAGGATTCATCATTACACTACTAAAGCTATTAGGTGATATTACAGAAGATATGCCACTTAATCCCATTACTAGAGGTTGGCATGCTATTGCTAATAAAATTATTAGTATAATATCTTTTAATGGAAGTTTGTTTAACTTTAAAGTATCTCTTACATTTTCTTTAGTTATTAAAAGGTAAATAACTACTGGAAGGAAAAATCCTAATACCTGCATTATAGCTATACTACTAAAAGTTGAAACATTTGCCTCCATAAGTTTTAATTGAACAGTAAATGATAATAAAATCATTAAAATAATAACAATCATTCCGAATAAATTAGCTTTTAATGTTTTTTTCATAAAATCCCCCTTAGCTAAAAATAATAAATTTTTATAATACCTACTATAGACATCCAATATGAAAACTTAAAATAAACTGTGAAAAATAAATTTTCTATAAAAATAGCTTAACCCTTTAGAAATTAAGAATTAATAGTTAAGAATGAAGAATTTAAGTTAAATTTTCATTAAAAAGCCTACATTTAATACTATACTATATTTTTACTGACGTAACAAAAGTTTTTATAAATATTTCCAATATTAAAGTTAAGTTTTATAATTAAATAGGTTCTTTTAAAATGTCTTAAAAAATCTTCATAACTATATAAATATATTATATAGCTCCATCTTTTATTCAATATCTAACACATCACAAGTTAAATATAATTTATATTTAAAAATTCAATTTCCAGGGCAATAACAAATATGTACTAGCTTTAAAATTAATATATTAAAAGTAATTGATGCTTTTTTCAAATGATTAATCGCTTCATATAAAAAGACTGGCAACTATAATCTCTCCATAATATTAGTTAAATTTATCGGTATTAATCCGAACTATACTGCACCTCAGGGGAACCCTAAAGGGCTTCACTACTATTCCACGGAGGTGAATAAACTAGCAAATATATTGCTAGTGAAAAATTAGTTTGATCAAGCCAAGTTTTTTCTTAATTGTAAATTTAACAACTCTAAGTTAAAACAATAAAAATAAAAGGAGATAATCATTTAAATATAGTATTATAGATATAGAATAGATAGTGTAATATAAGCGATAATTCCATATTTTTTTATATACTATATTAATTAAGCATAAATTATTAAGTTAGTAAAGTTGAGAATAACCAAAGAAGATATTTGTTAGTTGGTTATAATGGGGTACCTATAATGTCAGTAGCAAGATATTTAAAGTATATAGATAATAGTGAAAAGAGTTTTAATACTCAAAAGACTTGAAGAAGAAAATAAAGAACTTAAAGAACAACTCAAAGTTAATTATGCTGAGATATATAAACAATTATAAATTGTTGAAAATTATGCTACAATTAAATATATAAATTAAGTTATAATTTCACTAAATTGAGCTTTATAAATTGGAATTTGGAGGTTAATCATGAAAAAATGGTATGATGAGGAGTACGAATTTGAAATTGAGGTAACTGGGTTTCTTCGCAGTGACCATACAGAGCGGTACTGCCGAAACGGCGAGGAAGTCGGGGATAAGTATACCTGCACCTATGGCTGTCCCATAAATGCCGATGGACAGGGTATCTGTTCCAAGGTCATGATGATTATGTTCCCAATCATGGAGTCGGTCAGAAGTGGCGGAGATTTAGAGAACATTGGCGGCAATGGCAAATATAGCAAGGACATTGTATGCCCAGATGGCTGCGTCATGTTCAGGCTGACGGCAAAGAAACTTGACAATGAGAATTTTTACAAGGGGAAGTTTTTTGATTAGTTTTGATTTTTATTGTGCTCAGTTTGAAGATAAGCCGAAATATATAAATTTCAGTTTGTAGTTGAATTTATATTCACTATTAAAAGAATAATTTTTACATATTATAAATTTAGTGAGTAGATTTAATATATTATGAAATAAAGTCCAGCAAAAATTTTGCTGGACTTTATTAATATTAAATACTACACATATATAGTATGAAACGTAAGTTTTTTTAAGATTTTTTAAATTTTACTCTTAATAATTAAGCATCCCTTTTTGTTTTTACTGTTTCTTTTTAGCTTTTATAAAAAATCTATGGCATATAAAATCTATATACCTTTCTCTTTGAATTCTATTGTGTATTTCTATTAATTTGTCATAATATTTTTCAATTGAAAAATCAGGAATTTGCCATGGTATTACTTTTAAATAATAGATAATAGCTCCTACATCATAAAATCTAGTTTTAGTTATGTCTTCTATTTGGTTTAAAATATGAAGCCCACCATCTTCTAGATCTTTTGAAGCTTTTTTTAAATCCCAATGATAAAATTCGCTTTGCTCACATCCTAGAGCTGCATTTATATCACTATCATTTAATCCTCCTACTTGTTGAGTAATGAAAATTCCTTCTGGGCTCAATATTCTTTGTATTTCCCTTATAGAATAAGATTCATGCCTATTTATAATTAAGTTAAAAAATTCATTGTTAAAAGGTAATTTTTCATCATCTAAAACTTCATAAACTTTAATTCCTAAAGGAGACAATCTTTCTCTAGCTATAACAATATTAGGCTTATATCCTTCTGTTGCAAAGGTATTTACTGGTAGATTTTTAAAAGAAGTTAAATATTCTCCTCCACCGGTTCCCATATCCAATAAAAATATATTATCTTTTATTTCTTTTAACACCTCATTGGTATAGCTATAATTTAATGGAAATTCCTCCATTCTTCCATTTATATAGGAGAAATCCCATCCAGAGAAATCTTTGTTTATATCTTCTATCAATGAGTAGAATAACTTTTCATTTAATATCTTCATATCTTTTCCTCCAATATTTATAATATTCCAAATCTAATTATTATAATGGAGGTCCCCGTATAAGTTGTCACAGTACACTATATATATCAAATAAAATCATAGTATCCTCTCCTCTATAGTTCTACTACTGCTTTAGTCTCATAACTACTTCCAATTTCACAGAGCAAATCCAATAGCTCACAGAATAGATTATATAAATCTTTTAATCTTTCTCCATCTTTTATAATACCTAAAGTATGAAAATAAATCTCATCAACATTTTGAGGAAATTCAACACCAAATTTTCCTTCATCATCTCTTATCTCAAGATTTATCTTCTTCTGCCTTGCTATAATATCAAAAATTTTCTCTTTTGATAAAATAATCTTCATTTTTTCTATATTAGTAGTTTTAATTATATAATTATTATCAAACTCTTCATTTCCTGTTTCCATTTCTTCCATATCAACTTCTTCGCCAATAGTATTTAAAATATTTTTGTTATACACTTTAAATCTAAAATCATCTACATTTATAAAAGGAACTCTAATTCTTGTATAAGTCATAGGTGTTTGACCTGCCATAATAGTATAGCAATCCAATATAATTGTCCAACATTTATATTTTCCTTCAATTCTCTTGTCTTTCCACATTCCTTTACTTACTATCTCTCCGTTGATTTGGTCACATAGTTTCTCCCAAACTTCATCAACTGTTGGTCCAAAAATACTTTTTAGCCTATTCATAGTTTTTCCCCCTAATTACTTTAATTGTAAAAGTTCTTCAAATTCAAACTCATATAGTATTATAAAATAATTTTTGAGAGTGAATATTTTTCACCTCTACAACTATCCTTATATGCAGCTTACCATACCTGTCTTAAATAAAATTTAAGGGTATTAGCACTATTATTAGTGACTGTAAGTAACAATTTTTTATCTAATATTATAAATAAAAAATTGTTAAAGTTCAATTTTCATTTCTAACTAACTTTATAGATAAATTTAAACAATAATAAGAATAGCATAATCTCAGATTTTTATATTCTTCAAATTTAATATTATAAATATTCTAAATATATTAAATTTTATAAAAACATACTCTAATTATACTATTAAAGCAATAATTTTTGCAAATATTTATGCAGTATTTTATTATCCAATAATAGCTTATCAATTATTAAACTTATAAATACACTGTGTTCTTATTTAATGATATTTATAATAAACTAATATAGTTTTATACTTTATATAAATAAAAAACATCTTTATAGAATAACTAACTAGTATGTTAGTTTTTTATAAGGATGCCTAAAAGTCTAAATTCATATAATTTTCTTTTTCTACTTATAAAAAACCACAGAAAAATCTGTGGTTTTAAATATTATCTTGAACCTTTTTCATATGGCTGTCCTGAAGCAGCTGGTCCTTGAGTCTTTCCAACAAATCCTGCTAATGCAAGCATTGTCAATACATATGGTATTGATGAATAGAATTCTGTTGGTAATGACCATGAGAAACCTTGCGCCACTATTTGGAATGATTCACCAAAGGCAAACAATAAACATGCTCCTAATAATCCAAATGGTTTCCAGTTACCAAATATCATCGCTGCTAAAGCTATAAATCCTCTACCTGCAACCATATTATCTCTAAATAATGGTGTAATACCAAGAGACAATGCAGCTCCACCAAGACCTGCCAGTGCACCTGATAAAATTACACATAAATATCTCATTTTGTATACATTTATTCCTAATGTGTCTGCTGCTTTTGGATGTTCTCCTACAGCTCTAATTCTTAATCCTAATGGAGTTTTATATATAACATAGTGTGAAACAAAAACTAATACTATAGCAAGTATCACAAACCAGTTAATTCCACCAATTATTTCTCCTAATATAGGTATGTTTAGTATAAAATCTGGCACGTCAAAAGGTAAACTTTTAACTATATCTGTTTGACCACCTCTACCTTCAAATAATCTTGAAATCAAGAAACTGGCAAGAGCAGTAGAAAAAAGGTTAATTGCCGTACCTGAAATAACTTGATCAGCTTTTAAATTTATACTTAAAACTGCATGAATTAATGCTAGAGCTCCTCCGGCTATCATAGCACAAACTATACCAATAAGAGGACTTCCTGATGCATAAGTTCCATAAACTGCAAAAAATGCACCTATAGTCATCATACCATCTAATCCTATATTTACTACTCCAGATCTTTCTGAGAACATTCCCCCAAGAGCTGCAAAAATTAGAGGCGTTGCTATTCTAAGTGTAGCCGTTAATAATGCAATTGCATTTAAATTACTCATTTACAATCGCCCCTTTCTTTTTCTTTTCTTCAAAGTATTTAACAATATAATCCGTTGCAACAAATATAATAATTATTGCTTGTATTAAATATACTATTTGTTTTGGAATTCCATTTAATTGTAACGCTCTAGCACTATTGTTTAAAGCACCAAACAGTATTGCAGAACCTATACATGCTATTGGATTATTCTTTGCAAGTAATGCAACAGCAATTCCATCAAATCCATAGCTTGGCACAGCCATAAAATCTTGAAGAGTATGCATAACTCCTGATATATGAGTTGCTCCACCAAGTCCTGCAATAGCTCCAGAAATAACCATAGCTAAAATCATATTTTTAGGTATATTTACTCCACCATATTCTGCACCATGTGGATTTATACCAACAGCTCTAATTTCGTATCCAACTGTGGTTTTCCATAGTAACCAGAAGATAAATGCTGCTACTAATATAGCTAAGAATATGCTTGTATTTGCTGGTGCCGCTTTCATAAATCTAGTAAATTGAGCGCTTTCTTCAATTATTGGAGTACTTGCCTTACCAGGCACTCCAAAACGTGTTTTTAATATAATATAATTACAAAGGAATACTGATATATAGTTCATCATTATTGTATTAATAACTTCACTTGTTCCAAATTTAGCCTTTAAGTAACCTGGTATTCCAGCCCATATACTACCTGCTATTATACCTGAAACTATCATTAGTGGAATGTGAATTACTGGACTTAATCCTGGAATTGTTCCAACAATTGCAGCTGCAAGCATTCCAAGGGCAAATTGTCCTGCAACTCCTATATTAAATAAGCCGCATCTAAATGCTAATGCATGGGCAACCCCCGCAAATATCAGTGGAGTTACTTCTGATAATGTAGTCATTATGTTTCTCTTTGTACCAAAGCTACCTTTCCAAACAATAGATATTAATTCACCTAATGCTGTAAAGTATTTAGTTATTGGATAACCTTTAGCCCACATTATGAAAAATACTGATATAAATAGTGAAAGTATTATAGCAATGAATGGGAAAGCTATAGATTTTAAATTTTGCTTGAATTTACTTTTCATTTGCGTTAGCTCCTTTCTCCGCTTGTCCTAAGGTTCCACCAGCCATTAAAATACCAAGTTTTTGCTCTGTAGCTTCACTTCTATCAAGTATTGCAACTATCTTTCCATCATACATAACAGCAATTCTATCTGATAAAGCCATAATTTCATCAAGTTCTAAAGATACTAAGAGTACAGCTTTACCCTTATCTCTTTCTGCTACTAATCTTTTATGTATATACTCAATAGCACCAACATCTAGTCCTCTTGTTGGTTGAGCTGCAATTAATAAATCTGGATTCTTTGAAATTTCTCTTGCTGCAATTAATTTTTGCTGATTACCACCTGATAATGCTGAAGCGGCCACTTCGTTATTTGGAGTTCTAACATCAAATTCTTCTATAAGTTTATCACAATGAGCTTTAATTTCACTATAATTCATTGCAATACCCTTGGTAAAAGGTTTATTTCTATGAACTCCAAGTATAGAGTTTTCAAATAGTGAATACTTAAGAATTAATCCTCTTTTATGTCTATCTTCTGGAATATGTCCTACTCCTGAATCAGTAATTTCTCTTGGTGCTTTACCATATATGTCCTTATCTTTTAATACAATTTTTCCATTTTTAGCCTTTCTAAGACCAGTTAATACCTCTAAGAATTCACTTTGGCCATTTCCATCAACTCCTGCAATACCAAGAATTTCTCCACCATTAACAACTAAATTAAGATCTTTAACAGCTTCAATTCCTCTATGATCATTTGCAGATAAGTTTTCTATTCTTAAAACTTCACCTTTTATTTTGCTCTCTTTTTTATCAACTACTAAATTTACTTTTCTTCCTACCATTAGCTCTGCTAATTGATCAATATTAGTTTCATTAGTAGAAACGGTACCAGTTACTTTACCTCTCCTAATTATAGTAACTCTATCACTCATACTCATAACCTCTTTAAGTTTATGAGTGATTAATATTACAGATTTTCCTTCCTTCTTTAAATTCTTAATAATGTTTCCTAGCTCTTCAATTTCTTGAGGCGTTAAAACGGCTGTAGGCTCATCAAGTATTAATATTTCAGCTCCTCTATATAATGCTTTTAATATTTCAACTTTTTGTTGTTGACCTACAGAAATATCCTCAATTACAGCCTTTGGATCAATTGCAAAGCCATATTTTTTTGAAAGCTCTTCAACATTTTTAATAGCGGTTTTCATATCAAGCTTAGCACCTTTTTTAGGTTCTGTGCCTAATACTATATTTTCAGCTACAGTAAAATTGTGAACAAGCATAAAATGCTGATGCACCATACCTATTCCCAAGCCAATAGCATCATTAGGATTAGCTATTTTACTTATTTTACCGTTTACATAAATATCACCCTTATCCTGTTGATATAATCCATATAGAATATTCATTAGTGTGGTTTTACCTGCACCATTTTCTCCAAGTAAAACATGAGTTTCGCCTTTTAAAAGTTCAAAATCCACATTGTCATTGGCAATAGTTCCAGGGAAAACTTTGGTTATACCTTTCATTTCTATTACCTTGTTCATCCCGCTTCCTCCTTATACTAACAACCTTCACTACCATTCTCAATAAATTTGAGATAATTACTAATATTATACTACATTTTTTCTATACCTCTAGCATGTATTTTTTGGATAAAGAAAGGAAAATTTTTGATTCTTAAAATCTAGCTCATGAGTAACAAAAGCTAGATGCAAACGGACATCTAGCTTTTATTATACTATTTTTTTATTTACCAGTAAAGTAACAATTATTTAAAATTCTTAGCTTCTTCTCTTGTTGCTGGAGCCTTTATTTCTCCCTTAATAATTTTTTGTTCATAATCTTTAGCAAGATCTATAACTTCTTTTGGAGTATTTTTTTCTGTTGTTTCAGCAATACCAACTGCACCATCTTTTAATCCTAATTCTATATGTCCAGCTTTAAACTCATTATTAACTACAGCTTTTGTAGCATCATAAGTTGCAACATCAACTCTCTTAATCATAGAAGAAAGTATTACATTAGCATATTTCTGTAAGTCTTTTTCAGCTGCTTGGTCTTTATCAACACCAATAGCCCAAACTTCTTTTCCTGCATCTTTTAATTCTTGAGTTGCTTTAAACATTCCTATTCCAACTCCACCAGCTGAATGATATATAACATCACAACCTGAGTCATATAATGCTTTAGCTAATTCATATCCTTTATTTGTATCATCGAATGAATCCGCATATTTAACGTTTTTACCAGCTTTTTTTCCATCTGGACTCTCTAATAATTTTCCTGCTTCTGGGTTAACAGCTTTAACTCCAGCTACAAATCCTGATTCGAATTTTTGAATTGTATCAAAGTCTTTTCCACCTATAAATCCAACTTGATTTGTTTTTGTCATTTTACCAGCTATAACTCCCATTAAGAAAGAACCTTCTTCTTCCTTAAATGTTATAGATGTAACATTTGGCGCATCTACTTTAGCATCTATTATAGCAAATTTGCTCTCTGGGTTATTTTTTGCTGCACTTTCAGTTGCTTTATCTAATTGAAATCCTATAGCAAATGTTAAATCTGAACCTGCATCTACTAATGCTTGTAGATTTGGTTCATAATCTTCTTTTTTCTTAGATTCTATTGGTTTATATTCTACACCAAATTCTTCTACTGCTTTTTTAACACCTTCATCTGCTGATTGGTTAAATGATTTATCATTTAATCCACCTTCGTCTGTTGCAAGACCTATCATGATCTCACTTTTCTTTCCTTCTCCTGTACTTGCTCCGCCTTCATTTTCTTTAGTTGCAGATGATCCGCAGCCAACTAGCACTCCAGCAGTTAATATAGCTGATGCCAGAACTGCCACCAATCTTTTCATTTTCATAAAACTAACCTCCTAAGATTACACTGTGTATTATGTAAGTTACGGTGTTATTACATAATAATAATCACCCTTACTATATTTAACACTATGTTACTATTATAATTAAAAAGTACTTACATATTCAACTGTTTTATAAATTTTTTTAATTTAGTTAATAAATTTTTTTCTATTTTTTAATCAATTTTATATATTTTATAATTATTTATACAGCATTTCTAATTAATGGTTTCTTTTCATTCTTAGTTACAATTTTTTTGATAAAAGGGAAATAGAGACTGAGCAGTATCTGCTCAGTCAATATTATCCCAAATATTCAGCTTTTTTTAATATTTCAGTTGCACTTTCTGAATCTTCCTCAGCAACTAAAACTATTGGTCCAGTACAACCCATTCCACTTTCAGAATAAATATTTTCTTTCCATAATGTTTTACATGCATTTTCAAGTTCAAGTATATCTATTCCTGCTATTGAATAAGTTACAACCTTCTTTTCTGGCATTTTTATATCTTCATCAGAACTTTCAACTTTAGCTACTTTTTTAGCTGTTTTATCTATAAATTGTTGAAGTCCAACCTTATTAGCTTTTTCAAATTCTTCTCTAGCAATATCTAAAACCTTATTTTCTGCACAGGTTGCACAATATCTTAAAGCTTCAGCTATAAGTGGTGCACCAGAAGCTCTTGAAACTATGTTAACCAGTTTATCATAGTTTTCCCCTACTCCAGGCCCATAACCAGCACCAACAGTCTCGTAATTTCCACCGGTTGTAAATGAAGAGAATATTTTTACAAGTAAATTTCCTGTTAATGAATCACATACCATAACGTCCGGAGTTCCAGCTAATAGGTCATTTCCTCTCATAACAGCTCCACCATCTGCTCTTAATGATCCAGTAAATTCGAAATTATATCCTGCTTCTTTTACTTCATTTAATATTCTCTCAACTTGTCTAGCTCCATCTAGGTTTAATATACCAACCTTTGGATTTTTTATTCCATTTGATTTAGCAACTGCTATACCAGATATAGCGTTTTTAACCATTCCCTCAACCCTATTTGTTGAAGTTGTTCCTGTAGTAGTTGCTATTATCATCTCTTTTCCTTTACCAGGAGTTAAAACTTTACCTATAGTAGATACCCCTATCGGGAAATCAAAATGCTGAGTAACACATCCATCTAATTTACCATTTTCAAGCATTTCAGTCATTTTGCTATGGCCTTCTTCTGCAGTTTCTGCTTCTATTATTTCAAAATCAGCATCAACTTTTGGGCCTATTAATACTATATCAAAGTCATCATATTTAGATTTAGCAAGTTCAGCAGCTTTAACCATTTCTTCTACGCCATGCTCAGAGCCTAATATAGTTAATCCTATCCTTACTCTTTTCCTAAATTGACCGCTTTTTATTCCATTTGCTATATCATTAAATACCTCAGCTATCATTGCTTTGGTTGCATTTTGGCTCATAGTTACACCCCTTTTCTTAAGTGTAGTTCCTCTAAATTTGAGGAACTACTTATTTATTTTCACTTAATTACTCCATGTTTTTTGCTAAAAATTCTGCAAAGTCCTTCATTGCATCTGCAACCATTGACTTCACTTCCTCTTTGCTTATTCCAGCACTTTCTTCAACCTTTCCTGGATTCTTTTCAACTAATATTGAAACTCCGTCGAATAAATTAGTCATTCTTCCTAAGAATAAACTTCCTTTACCAACTATCATGAAGTTATTTAATGTACCATTTTTTATGTGCTCTATTCCATGTCCTATTATTGGTGCACCTGATGGGATGTGTCCTTGAGTTGGAGCATATCCTGGATATCCATGTTGTTTAACAAAGTTTGGTAATTCTTTCTTTTCTAGTTGTCCCTTTTTAACAGCTAATGCAGCTATCATTTTGTAGTTTTGTGTTGGAACATCTCCGGCTCCTGCTGGCTCAGTTATATCCGGTGTTTGCATTTCTGGAGCATATTTATCTACATCTGTTATCTTAATTCCATTTTTTATTAATGGGTCAAGTACTAATGCCTCTAAAACCGCTTGTGGTGAAGCTCCATGCCCTATTGTATGTGTTCCTACAACATCAGTTCTTAATATTGGACTAATTCCATCATTTTGAGAAACAAGTACTGCAAATCCACCTAAACAATCTTCTAGTACTGGCATACCTTTTTTAACATGGTCTCTACCATTCATTCCGAGTTTAGCTGTAGCTCCTCCTGCTATTACTAAAACATTTTTATATATTCCACTCTTAACAAGTGATGCTGCTGTTATTAATGAGTGAGCTGGTCCTGCACAGAATCCTCTCATGTCTGCACCAGTTGCACCAGTTAGTCCTACAACTTCTCCAATAGCTTTAGCAATGTTTCCGCCACCTCTTTGGTTCATATCACCAATAGCTTCTTCTGAACATTCAACTATATATTCAATTTCTTCAATTGGTATATCTAAATTGTCTACTAAATGCATTCCCGCTAAAACTCCTGAAGCTTTAACAGCTAAGTTTTCAAGCATATAGTGAGCTGATAGATTAGGGTCAAACTCATGTGCTCTTCTCACACATCCTACTAGTTTTCCACCTTCATATAATCCCTCTGCTCCTGAATTGTTAACTAAATTTTCTATTTTTTCTAAACTATCTCCTACAATCTTTTCAACTTTTGAAGCAATTAATGGATGTTTAGATAATTTTTCTCTTATATTATTTGCAAATTCTTCTTCTAATATTACCAAGTCAAAAACGTCTGATATTTTCATTAATCCGTAAAATTCATCTTGAGGCATAACTTCGCCAAATTTACCAAATCTATTAGCATTAGGAGTATTTTTTCCATACCATGGTCGTGGCATTTCTCCTAATTCCTCTGGAGTTATATTTCCTATATAGGTTTGATTTGGTGCATAAGCCATAACTTCTTCGAATGGTCTTAAATGGCTATTTAATTCCTTTAGATATTCTGAATCAGGATGTGTTTCTCTTTCTAACGTTTGAGTTGTTCCATTATGTATTACCATATCTGGAGTATTAACTAAAATATACGCTGCTTTCTTTAATACTGGAAAATTCATATTCTTCCAACCTCCCCTTATAAATAGGTGAAATAAATTCACATTAATTTTGGAATTTGCTAATTTTATTCTGAACAATTAGATTATCTAAGTTTTATCATTAATACTATGGATAATCTATAGCACATAATTTATAAAATCATTATGCATTATACATTCTCCATATCACTTAGAAATAATTAGGGAACTTTAAGTTCCCTAATTATTATTTACTTATCAAGATATAAAATTACTCAAATATTTTTTGTCCATCAACTGGAGTTTGTAATGCTTCTAGAGCTTTTTCAACTAATCTTCTTCTTAATGTATACTCATCTGCTTTGCTTAATGCAGGATTTCCAAGTGGGTGAGGAATAGCTACTGTTGGTATTATTCTATTAGCTCCAACAGTTAAAGATACTGGAGTTATTGTACACATGTGTACTACTGGTAATCCAGCTCTTTCTATTTCTTTAACTAACGTTGCTCCGCAACGTGTACAAGTTCCTCACGTAGAAGTTAATATAACTGCATCAACACCATCTGCAATTAATTCTTTAGCAGCAAACTCACCATATTTTTTAGAAGAAGCAACAGCTGTTCCATTTCCTACTGTTGAATAGAAATATCTGTGTAGAGCTCCTATTTTTCCTTCCTTTTCTAAATCTCTTAATACATCTACAGGGATTACTCTATCTGGGTCATCATTAGCATATACAGGGTCATGACCACCATGAGCTGTTTCATAAGTTTCCCCTGTTAAATCCATTACTCCCTCTATATCATATTTACCAATTTTAGAAGCACTTGAAGATTCAATATGATCTGGGTTTCCTTTTGGTACTATACCTCCAGATGTAACTATAGCTATTTTAGCTTTAGTGATGTCAACTATTGGTGGCAATGGATCAACTCTATCGAAGTCAGGCATTTTAAACTCAGTTACGAACTCTTCATCTTTTAACTTCTTAACTAACATATCAACAGCTCTTTTAGAACCTCTTTCTGTAGCAAAATAGTTCTTTCTAATACCTCTTTCAATGTAGTTTTCTTCAGCTGGCGATCCAACTTCTTCGCCTTTAGCTAATTTTAAAGCTAATTTAGCCATTTTTGGAAGAGCATCTCTCATTCCAACGGCACTGTTTCTAGTTGATACAATATGCACAAATTTCTTATACATATCAGCACCTGGATTTTCAATATACATTGCTGATAGAACTGGTATATTTAATTCTTCTTTAACTGTTGTAGAAATATCTCCACAAGCAACTCCATATCTTCCAGCGTTAAATGCAGGTCCAGCTATAAATAGATCTGGCTCGTATTTCTTAACCATTTCTAATATTTCTTTTTTTGCTTCTTTAGTATTCTCAGCAAAATAAGAATCTCCGCAAATTACAGTTGCAACTATCTCTGCGCCTTCTTTTTTAAATAATCCATTTAGTCCCATACCTGGGCCTACGAAACCTTCACGTACCTCTGGCTTAAAGTCTGCTTTTTCTTCTCCGCCTATTCCAGCATAGAACTGGTTTATATAATGAACTATCTTAATCATGCATTTTCCCCCTCTCATTGGGAATTGATCCTTAAAAAGCATAGAGCTTTTTAAGGTCAATTATCAATTTCAGTTTTCCTATTAATTCTTAACTTTTAATCATAAATCTATTATAAAATTAAACGTATTTGCTATATTGATCTCTTACAGATTTAACTTCACCTATTATTTCATCAACTTCCAGAACCATTTCCATCATTCCACATTGTTCATCATAGATAGCTTCATCACATTCACCTTTAACCTCTGGTTCTACTACGTGATAAACTGCTAATCCTAGTTCTACTCCTGCTAGTGGTCCTGCAAAAGTTGGGTCTCCTGCTGTAACTGTTTCAGCTGATAATCCAGATGCTTCAGCTTCAGCTCCCCCAATTATTACTACCATATTTTCTGCACCATATTTCTCAGTTAGATCTTTAACTCTTTGTTGGATCTCCAGATCCATTGCACCTGCAGCCGTTCAGACAAAGCACTCTGTTGATGCAAATACTACTTCTGCCCCTGCTGATTTTAAACAAGCTTCTATAGCTGGTCCTGGTATTCCGTCTCTATCTCCTATACAGATAGCCTTTTTTCCTTGTAACATAATTTTATCTTCCTTTCATATTAAAAACTTAACATTCGTGAAACTTATAATATTCTAAATAATTTGGTTATATTAATATCCTTTTGCTGTTAGGTAATTAAATCCTACCTCACTTGTAGCTCCTGTTATAACTTGTATTTCTGCTTCAATTGAACCGTCTTCTCTTAAACTTCCAACGTGTCCTCCAGCTATTATATCAGCAGCCTCAATATGTCCTATTATTTTTTTCATTTTTGGCAATATAACAACCTCATTAGCATTTCCTCCAGTAACTACTGCATCTCCTTTTGGAGTTGAGTCAGCTAGTGATTGTGAACTACCGTCTTGTCCTGCATATTCATCTGTTAAAAGTACTGTTTTAATACCCTTAGCTGTGATTTTATTACAATTCATAACTAAGTCAGCATCTGGGTTACCAAAGCCTTCTTCTGAAATTATAGCAGCATCTGCTCCTAAAAATTCTACTAATTTAGCAACCATATTTGAAGATCTTTCCTTATCAGCTAAGTATACGTTCTCATTTGTAATTACGCATCCGATAAAGTTAAAATCTTTTCCATGTCTTTCATATAAATCTTCTATTATTGGATGGTTCATATGAACATATGATGGGTTTTTGTCACAAGCAGATACACAGTTTCCGCTTACTATAGCTCCATCAAACACTTCTGTTGGGTATATAAATGTTGGAATTATCTTCTTAGCATCTACACCATAAACATAAGTGTCATGTAATAGTCCTTGAGTTTGAAGCATGTAAACATATACAACCTTTGGTAGATCTGGGTATTGCTTAACTTGCTCTAATAGTGGCAATGTTTCGAATGTTTTAACTTCATCTGGTTCAACATTCTTACCAGCTTTGCCTAAGTACACAGCTGTTTTAAAGCCTATTGTTCTTATGGCTTCCTCATGTTCGTGTTGTCCTATACCTTCTTTTGGTTCACATATAACAACTAAGTTATTTGTTTTAGAGAAAGGTGTATATTTAGCTCCTTCTCCACACATGTCAACTATACCTTCTTGGAATCCTACAATTTTACCAGTAGTAACAACTGCAGCTCCTTTTAATACATGAGTTCTTCCTGAACCTACTGTATCAACTTTACTTATAAAGCCTGGGAAAATCCCTCCATTTCCCTCAACTTTAACTCTTGGTTCAATTACGTCCTTAACAGGAATTATTCTAACTTCTTCACCTGGTTTTGCAATATCGAAATCGATACTACTTATTCTTTCATCTCCAGATACTTCTTTAAGTAATTCCTCTTTATTTACATAAAGAACTCCATTATCAACTTTTGTTTCTGCTCCGAATTGAAGATCTTTTATAATGATGTTTCCAATCTCTAGACGCAAAACATTCACCTCCTATGAATATATGAGTTTAACCTAAATTTGTTTTTTATTTGAAGGTAAGCAGCAGTTTACTGCTTACCTTAATAACATCTTAATTAAAGAATGAATTATAATTTTTCATAGTAAGCTTTTATGAAATTTTCTATATCATCCAATGTAGATATTTTATCTGGAGTAATTGTTTCAACACATTCCCCACCATTATATATCTTCATTGTTGGCAATCCTAAAACTTTTTGTCCTATAGCAACTCTTCTAGCTCCGCCTATATTTAAGCTAGCAAATTTAATTTTATCACTGTATTTTGGCTCTAATCCATGAACCCCTGGCATTAATTCTATACAGATTTCACATTTGTCTCCCCAAAAATCTACAAATACTGGTCTATCACTTTGAAGTACTTCTGCCTCAAAATTATCTTTGTTTAATTCTACCATTAAAATTCCCTCTCTTTCTTCAATAAAAGCAAGCTCATTACTTTCATGAATATATTTTCCTATTTCATATTTTTTTAGTCAATATACCTTAAATTTTCACAATATAAATATATTATAAAAATTTTTGAACTTAATTAACTTTTCAAACAATTCTGTTTAAAAAAATAATTTTATTAGTATTTAACTATTAGTTAAATTTTTCCTCTATATAATGTTCACAGTTTGTAGCTGCTATAGCTCCATCCGCTGCTGCTGTAATAACTTGTCTTAAAGATTTTTCTCTAACATCTCCAGCTGCAAATACTCCTGGAATATTAGTTCTCATCTCTTCATCAGTAATGATATCTCCTCTATCATTCATAGTTATCTTTCCTTTAAATAGCTCAGATATTGGTAAGTATCCTACAAAGACAAAACAACCATTTACTGCTAATTCGCTAAGTTCTCCAGTTTTTACATTTTTTATCACTAAACTTTCAAGGATCTCTTCACCTTTAGCTTCTTCAACAACACTATCCCAAATAAATTTAATTTTTGGATTTTTGAAAGCTTTTTCTTGTAATGACTTAGCAGCTCTTAATTGATCTCTTCTATGAATTATTGTTACCGTTTCTCCGAATTTAGCTAAGTATATTGCTTCTGTTATAGCTGAATCTCCTCCGCCTATAACTGCGATATCTAAATCTGTAAAGAAGTCAGCATCACAAGTTGCACAATAAGAAACTCCTCTTCCTCTTAATTCAATTTCATTTTTAAATCCACCTAATCTTGGATATGCACCAGTAGCTATTATTATTGTTTTACCTTCATAGGTAGCTTTTCTTGTTTTAACTACTTTAATATCTCCTTCAAGCTGAACTTCTATAACTTCATCTTTAGCAAATTCAGTTCCAAATTCTTCTGCTTGTTTTCTCATTCTTTGGCTAAGGCTTGTTCCTGTACAATCTTCAATAGATCCTGGATAGTTCTCTAATTCATCAGTAGTGGCTGTCTGTCCACCAAACTTTGCTCTTTCTATTAATAATGTTTTCATTCTTGATCTCGCAGCATACAATCCAGCTGATAATCCTGCAGGACCTCCACCTAAAATGATAGTATCATAAATAATATGTTCCATGGGTAACCCTCCTTAATTGATTGCATGATTTATTAAATCGCAATCTATCAATTGAAAATCTTGTAATATTTTATCACTCCAATTTGGAGTATTGAAATCTCTTAAAAATTTTTCTGTAGTCATTATGGTACTTTCAATTATTTCTAATGACTGAATATCTAAGGACTCCCTATCTAATGATAAACATACGGTTCTATATGGCGTTTCGTTAGGTTTAACACTACTCATTAATGGATGAGTTAGAAGCTTATGGCCTAAATGTATGCTATCTCTAACATTTTTTAGCACTTCCATTGCCGAACCATCTATATAGACTATTTTATACTTTGCTTCAAAGGTTCTCTTTGACAATGGATTATTGGTTATTATAAATAACGGTTCAATCACCTAGCTTCCCTCCTTTTTCACATATAAAAAAGGCATATGCAAAAGTAATAATTAACTTTGCCTATGCCTCTGTCCTTTAAACCTGAGAGTTTTACTCCTTCGGTGCTTACCGCTTTCCAGAGTTATGTCCATTTTCGGTCCTTTTGCCTGAGAGTTTCAAATTTATTGGCAAAATAAATTTTTGCTTCTTCGGCTACCCATTGTTATAAAAATAATTATTAATAATTATTTTTAATAGATCATCTCCCGAAAATTTCATCCATACTTTTATTAAATTGTTTTAACTTACAACCCAAGTATACAACATTCGTCAATAAATTTCTATATTTTTTAGCATTTTTCCTTATTTAAATTCTCTATAACCAATTTTAAAAGTTCAAATGATTCATATTTTTTAGAAACTCTGTTAATTGTTTATCAATTATTAATATTATATTTTAAAATACTAGTTTTTTTAATTTTAATTAAATGTATTATATAAATCAAATATAAGGATTAATTTCATTAAAAATTCTATTATTTATAAATTCTAGTTCTATAAATTATTTATATCTTTATTCAAAATTTTAATTATTAAAATATTAAACTATAATAGCTAATCTTTATTCTTCTATAAAAAACGCTGCACAAGCATCTCTTCCTGAGTGAGTACCAACTACACATCCCACTTCGCATTCAATATAATCTATGTGTTTATTTTCCATATGTGACTTTAGGCTATTGTATATACCCATATTCTCTTCTTCTGGTGCTGCTTGCATCAATATCACAGGAGTCGTCTTTTCAACTCCATAGGATTCTATATACTCCAACATATTTCTTAAGGCTTTTTTACTTCCTCTTACCTTATCTTTAACTGTCATTTCTCCATCTTCAATAGATAGTAAAAGTTTAATTCCTAAAAAACTTCCAATAATACCAGCTGTTTTAGATAGCCTTCCACCTTTAACCAAATTATCTAAGGATTCAAAACAGGTTATACTTCTTATCTTTGGTATTGATTTTAATACTTCTTCATTAATTGATGTAAAATTTAACCCCTGTTCTTTTAACAAGCATGCCTTTACCACTAAAGCTCCAAGAGCACCACATACGCATTGAGAATCAATTACCATTATATCTTCACTATTTAACATCTCTTTTGCCACTAGAGCTGACTGGTAAGTCCCACTCATTTTAGATGATATATGTATTGATATTATTTTATATCCTTCCTTTAAATATTTATCATATATATCATAAAATCTATGAGGATTTATCTGTCCAGTCTTAGGTAGTTCACTAGAATTATTCATTTTCTCTAGAAATTCTGGTAGTTTAATATCCACTCTATCAAGATAAGTTTCACCATCTATTGTGAATACTAAGGGTATCATCTCTATATTATATTTATTAATTATATGATCTGGTAAGTCACAGGTACTATCCGTTATGATTTTAATTTTCTTATCTTCCATAAATTAACTCCTCCTATTTCATTTCAGGGAATCCAAGTTGTCTTAAACCCTCATAAGCTATAATTGCTACAGTATTAGATAAATTTAATGACCTAGTAGTAGTGTTTATCATAGGAACTCTTATTAAAGTATCTATATTATCATTTCTTATATAATCTGGTAACCCCTTAGATTCGCGACCAAATACTAAAAAGTCACCCTCTTTAAAACTTACATCGCTATAGAACTTTTCTCCTTTTGTGGTGCAAAAATAAAAAGTCCCTTCTTTATATTTTTCTCTTAAAGCTTCATAGGATTCGTGAATTTCTATATCTAATAAAGGCCAATAATCTAGTCCAGCTCTTTTAATTTCCTTTTCTTCAAGACTAAATCCTAAGGGCTTTATAAGATGAAGCTTACAGTTTGTAAGCACACAAGTTCTTCCTATATTTCCTGTATTCTGAGGAATTTCTGGTTGAAATAATACTATATTTAAATTCATAGCTATACCTCCATATTATGTCATTAATCACTATCATACTCTAATTAACTAAATTCGTAAAGTTAACATACTTTAATATAATCACTTGAAACTATAGGTTTTTTTCTTAATTATAAAGTAACCCTCAATGATGCGAAAGATTATTTTTTCAATTACTAATTTTGCTAAATTAAATTTATCTTCATATAGATATACAAAATATTATACTTTAAAATTTCTTTTATTTATAGTACCTAAATTTTCATTTATACATTACATATATATTACATACATTTTAAATTATAAGCTGTTAAAAGAAGAAATCCTAATTTACATTAGGATTTCTTCTTTTAAATTTATAATATTAATATTATATAATGATAGGAATACTGTATAAGTATTTCCTTATGAGGCAAGTTTTTATTCTTAATTGAATATTTCTTTTATCCAATTTTTAAAACCTTTTTTCTCTTCTACCTTTTCTTCTACTTTTTCCTTAGATTCTGCTTTTTTAAGCTCAGGAGTTTTCATTACAAACTTAACTTTACCCTCCATATTTTCTCCTAGTCCAGTAAATGTTCCATAATCTTTTGAAAGCTTAACTATTTCATCCTTCACTTCAATTATTTCACTTAAATCGCCCATCTTATTATTAGCTTCACTCTTCATTTTTTCAATTCCTTCATTATGGAATTTGCTCATATTCTTAAATAATTCATCAGCACCTAAAGCTAATTTTTCTGACCCATCTTGAAGTATTTTTCCACCATCAATCAATTGCTTTTGTCCATCATTTAAGGAAGTCTTAGCATCACTTAATTTAGAAACCCCTTCTTTTAATACTGTTGCACCACTTGATACTTCATTAGCACCAGCAGCTAAAGCTTTAGATCCTTCTGAAATTTGACTTCCTCCATTTTTAAGTGCCGTGCCGCCTTCTTTTAATTGAGACATTCCTGAAAGCACTTTTTCTGATCCTGCCTTAGTTTGTGATAATCCTCCTTCTAACTTTTCAAGTCCACCTAAAAATTCATTACCACCATTTTTAAGAGAAGCTATACCTTGTTTTTGTCCTTGGATTATCATATTTAATTGTGCAACCATTGCCTCATTTCCCGGAACTTGAGATAAAGCTTTAGCCACTTTTTCCAGCTCTTCAGTACTACCATTTAATTCATCTAATCCTTGAAGCTCTAAATTTTTCTTTTCCTTTAATGTAGTTGCACCTTGTAAACTTTGCTCTATTCCACCTTTTACTTGACTTTGACCGTCTATAAGTGCATCAGTACTTGAAGTTATTTTTTCAATGCCATTAGTAAATTCATTCACTTTAGAACCAAATTCGTCTAATCCTAATGCCAGTTTAGAAGTTCCCTCAGATAGCTTGCCTAAATTGTCAGCTGCTTTGCCTATTCCATCAATGGCTTCTCCTGCACCGGATGCAAATCTACTTACACCTTCATAATAAGTTTTAAAACCATTGCTAAATTCAACTTGTTTCTTTGAGAAGGTTTCTGACCCTTCAACAAGTTTACTACTAGCATCTTGAAGTTTATCTATGCTTTCAATTAATTCATCTACTGATTTTATACCTTCTATATCTTCTATTAATAACTCTGGAGTAGCAGTAATCATCATAGGTGACATAGAAAAATCTTCAACCTTAGCTGTAATTTCTAAATTTTTTGGTATGTTTAATACTCCATCTTTTAAAGATAAACTTTCTTCTAACCCTGGCATATTAATAAAAGTTATTATTTGGTTGTTGCCATCATTTATCACTTTTCCACCATTCACTTTTACATTAGTAAAGTTTTCTACAGGTAATGTTGCTAATGTAGCTACTGTAAATGGTGTGTGTATTACTTTATTTTTTCCTTTTACAGTTACTTTATGTTTTTCATTGTTTTTATAGTCAACTCTTATTTTTAGTTCACCAGATTTTCCTATTAACTCTTCTGGTTTAATTGATTTACCATCTAATTCATAAGAAACTTTTATTTCTAGTGGAAGTTTTTTATCAGTTGTACCTTGATAAAATATATCTTTTCCTTCCATCTTCCAAGTAACATTTTTATTTGATATTTCTGGTTCCTCACTACCTTTTAAATTTTTAATGTTTGCTAACTCACTTTTATCTTTTATCTCAAAATTTTTATTATTAGAACTTAACCAATCACTTACTATTCTCTCTTTTACATTTCCTTGAGAATCTAAAGTAACATATACTGTTTCGTCCTTTTTAACTAATTCTGCTCCATAAACCATATTTCCACTTAGTAATGTTCCTACCATTACTAAAGCTAATACTCTTTTAGACATACATTTTTTCATCTTCTTTTACCCCACTTTCACCTTTAAAATTTTTACTAGTCTTTTCAATCACTTTTTCACAAACTAAAAGTATTGATGGAAGTATAAATAATATTATTAACATACTTATAATTGCTCCTCTAGCCATTAATGTGCATAAAGAGCTAATCATTTCAAGTTTTGAAATAATTCCAACACCTGCAGTTGCAGCAAAGAAACTTAAAGCACTTGTTACAATTGATTTGGCTGAACTCTGAACTGCAATAGTCATAGCTGAATATTTGTCTAGTCCATTTCTCATCTCTTCCCTAAATCTTGAAGTTAGAAGTATTGCATAGTCAACTGTTGCCCCTAATTGTATAGTTCCTATTACTATAGATGCAACGAAAGGCATGGTTGTCCCTAAATAATAAGAAATACCTAGATTAATTAATATAGCAAGTTCTATAGATAGAACTAATAATATTGGAAGTGAGAATGACATAAATACTCCCATTATTATAATAAATATAGCTAAGATTGACGCTATGCTGACTTTTTTAAAATCAGTATCTGATATTTCAATTAAATCTTTTGTAAGTGGAGCTTCTCCTCCTACTACGCCTTCATTATCATAAGATTTAACTATTTTATTTATCTCTTCTATTTGTTTATTTGCTTCTTCTGTAGCTGCTTTATAAGAAGAATTAACAATTATTTGCTTATAACCTTCCTTTTGGAAAGTATCTTTTATTGTATCCGGTAAAAAGTTTTCTGGTAAAGTTGGGCCAATAAATTTTTCGAGAGCTAAAGCAACTTCTATACCGTCTATATTCTCAATTTCTTTTACCATTTTGTTAATATCATTATTAGAAACTGTATCTTTAACAATTATCATATTTGTTGTAGTCATATTATAATCATTTTTTAATTTATTAGTAGCCACAATTGAAGGTAAATCCTTTGGTAATGACTCATCAAGATTATAATAAACCTCAGCATTCACCTTTCCATATATAGCAGGTATGAATGCAATTATAAATATTGCTAAAAATAATTTATATTTTCTTGTAACTAATGATGCAGTTTTTTCAAATTCAGGTAATATTGTTTTGTGATTAAATTTATGAATAGCATTGTCAAAGGTTAGTATTAATGCTGGAAGTATTGTAACTGTACATATTAATCCAATGAATACTCCTTTAGCCATAACAAGACCTATATCTTTACCTAAGCCTAATTCCATAACACATAATGCCAAGAATCCAGCAATTGTAGTCAATGAACTTCCTGCTACTGATCCCATAGTATTAGCTATAGCCTCTGACATTGCCTCCACTTTATCTTCTGTATATCCTCTTTCTTCGTCATATCTGTGTAATAAAAATATTGAATAGTCCATGGTAACCCCTAGTTGTAGGACTGCTGCTAGAGCTTTAGTTACATACGATATTTCTCCAAAGAATATATTTGTTCCAAAATTATATAATACTGCCATTCCTATACTTGTCAAAAATATGATTGGAATAATATAAGAATTCATTGTCAAAGCTAAAACTATTGCAGATAATGCTGTTGCGATTAGTACAAAAAACGGTGTTTCCTTATCTGCTAATTCTTTTGTATCTTTTACTATTCCCGCCATACCACTTAAAAAACATTTATCATTAGTAATTTTTCTTATTTCACCAATACCATTTTGAGTAGATTCTGATGAAGAACCATCCTCAAATTTTATAATTAACATAGTTGAATCATCACTATAAAATACTTTACTAAAGCTTTCAGGTAAAATTTCTTTTGGTACTGATGTATCTAAAATATCATTAACCCATAATACCTTTTGAACACCTTCAATTTTACTAACTTTTTCTTTTAAATCAACTATATCTTTAGTTTCCATATTTTCAATAATTAACATGGACATTGATCCACTATCAAATTTTTCATTCAATATTTTTTGTGCTTTCATTGTATCCAATTCTTCTGGTAAATAAGTAAGCAAATCATAATTGACTCTTGTGCTTATAAAACCATATAAAGATGGAAATATAAGTAGCACTGACAGTATTAAAATTAATACCCTATTTTTAGCAATTGCTCTACTGATTTTCTTCATTTTAACTCCCCACCCTCTAAATATTTTAATTAAGTAATTTTTTTATTGATTCAAATAGTATTGGCTTCATTGATTCAATCGGTGCAGGTTCTTCTAAAATTATTGAACTATAACAAACTCCACTAGTTAATTCAATAATTAAGAATAACAATTTTTCTGCATCCATTGTTATATTTTGTTTTTGCTTTAGCTTTTTTACAAAGTGAAAATATATCTCATTCATCTCTTGGTACTCATTTTCATCAAGTAAAGCTTTTTTATAAAGTCCCCAAGTTAGATTTTTATATATTAGCTTTAGAAGTTTTTTATCTTCCTTTAAATAATTGATTATATAATCTATAAAAAATATTACTTCATCAGATAAATCATCAAAACAATTTTTATTAGAAGTTTCTATGGCTTCTTTCAACACTAAACTACTTTTATTTAATATAATTAAATGTTTTAAATGATATTTATCATTAAAATAAAGATAAAAAGTTCCTTTCGCTACTCCAGCTTTCTTAGTTATTTCACTGATATAAGTATCGTTTATACCCTTCGTTGTAAAAAGTTCATAAGCTACATCCATTAGATTTTTCTTTTTCTCAAGTTTATTAGCTTCTGACTTTTTCATTGGCTCTTTGCCCTTTGTTTCCAACCTCACTTCACTCCTTCGAAGTAAAAATGACCCTAAGTCATTTTTTGCTCTAGATATATTCTATTACTATTTTAGAAGAAAATCAATAGTTTTTTGACCCCTGGTCATTTTTTTCTTTGAAACACCGATTTATACTATATTAGTATAACAAAATTAAGAACTTATAATTTGTAAAATAAAAAAATGCCATTGTAAAATAACAATGACATTTTTATTAAAATTATTTAAATATTTTCATTTAATATAAATTTCTCTATAACTTCTTTAACCCCATCTTCATCATTAGTTGAAGTTATGTATTTCGCTTTATTCTTTACTATTTCCTCACCATTTTTCATAGCTACTCCTAGGCCTGCATATTCTATCATTGACAAATCATTTTCATTATCTCCAATTGTTATTATTTCATCTTTAGATAAGTTGTAATAACTAGCTAGCATTTCTACTGCTCTACCCTTAGAAACATTTTTATTCATAACTTCAAAGTTATTAACTAAAGAACTCACTACCTCATATCTTCCTAAAGATTTAATCTCCTTCTTTGCTCTTTTTATTTTTTCTATATCATCATCAAAAGCAACAGCTTTCAAAATATCAAGTTCATTTACACTAAAAATTTCATTCCAATCCTCTACTTCTTTAATTTTTATTTGAAAACCATTTGGTAATGTTTTATTTGATCTAGAATAAAATCTCAATGCATAACTTGTTTCTCCTGCATATATACTATCTGCAGTATAAAAATGAGGAACTAAATCATGCTTTTTAAATATTTCTAATAATTCAAAGCAATCCTTTTTTTCCAATATACATTTATATATAACTTCTTCTCTATCTTTTTCTCTTATATATGCACCATTAGAAGCTATTATAGGGGCTTTAACACCTATAAGTTCTCCATAATACTTGGCAGAAGTAAATATTCTTCCTGTACATATGGCAATTTTCACACCTTTATCATGAGCTTTTTTTATGGCGTCTAGATTTTCTTTACTTATTTCCTTTACGCTATTTAAAAGAGTTCCATCCATATCTGTACATATTAACTTATATTTCATTTCTATTCTCCTTTGCTATAAATAACCTTAGGGTAATAAGATGCTATTTATATTTTATCTTTAAATTAGACATTTTGTCCTAATCTTGTATTTCTAGTATTACAATTCCATTTAAGAAGGCCAAGTTTACCATATTAGCAAATTTGTAGTGGTAAACTTGGTCCTATACATATTTAATAAACCCTCAATATCATTACTTATTATAATCCAAAATACTTCTTCATTATATAGTTTATCCTATTATCCTTATTCTTAATATACTCTTCTATAAAATTAAAGTATTCTAATCTTTCTATTGAGGTATTTTCAATTTTGTTACCGTAAAATTCTTCATAAGAAAGATTCACTAAAGTATTTAATTTATCCTTTAAGCTAGGATCTTTTATACTGTTTACAAATTCTAAATCTCCTATTTCTTTATTCTTGATAATTCTTATAGCTTCTAATCTTCTTAAGTAATATTGATAAAGCGGAATTACACTTTTACTAGATATTATTTTATTTCTTTTTCTATAAAAACTAGCTATTCTAATTAATATATATAATACTATTGTAACTATTAAAGATAAATATTTAAATCTGTTATTATCTTTAGAGTTTAATTCTAAGTCCCAGTTTTCTTCCTCTTCTTCTCTATTAAATCTATCCCTATTAGGTGCTGTATTTTTATTTTTCTTATTGTCATTTTCTAAAGATTTTTCTTCTTTTTCCTTATCCTCAGCTACATTTTCCTCTTCAAACTCAGTAGGTGTAGGAGAAGGATCTACTACTGCCCATATATCTCTACTAGGATCTATTAAAATTTCACACCAAGCATGTGCTTCACCATTAGTTACAATATACTCACCATTTTCATCAATATTATTAGGAGTTTTAAACCCTTCTACATATCGTGCTGGTATTCCAGCAATTCTGCACATAATAGTGGTTGCACTAGCAAAATAAGTACAATATCCTTTCTTCTCTTCAAATAAAAAATAATTAACAAAGTCTGAATTCATAGGTACATCAGAAACTTTTAAAGTATAAGGGTAGTTCTCACTTAAATAATTTCTTATGCTTCTTGCTTTTTCAATAACCGTATTATTCTCTCCAACTATTTGATTAGTTAAATCATAGACTTCTGAAGGCACACTACTTGGAACTCGCATATATTTTACATAATCTTCTTCCATGGCTGTTTTCATTTCATAACTTAAAATTTCATTAAAGATATAAAGTCGTCCTTCATTTGCTTCAAAATCTCTTATAGAAAAATTATAATAATTAAATTCATTGGCATATCTAGTATCCCCTTTATTATTTATCATACTTTCTACAGTTTCTACCACATCACCATAAGGTCCATTGTATATGTAATAAACAGCATCATAGGGTTTAGTTACATCTGCTCTTGATAAAAATGTTGGAATTTTATTATAATAAATCTCATTGTAATCACCTTTTATATCAATTCCCATATTAGGAGTAAAAAAACTTGTAGTATTAAATTTTTTTGTAGGAGTAATTCTAACACTTCCTAAAGAAGCTCCAACTCCTATGTCTCGTCTTTTTAAATATGAATTTTCAAATTTAAAATTTTTATCCTTTTTACCAAGATTCTTATCTACTGTAGTCCAAGAATTCCCAGTATAATATTCCTTTACACTCCCCTTTAAATAGTATGGCTTTGGAGATTTTACTCTAAATACCTCCTGTTTATTTAAAGTAATAGGACCACCTAGCTTTTTTTCACTATTACTATACCCAGAAGAATTTATAGTGAATTCACCATTTAATGCACTTTCTCTACCATCACTTGTTTTTGCAAAGGTATTATTTAAAAATTCTCCATAATTACTTAAATTCATGCCACTATAATGTTGTGGTAATGCTGATATAACCTTTATGATTAAAAAAGTTATGATTAATGCATATGGAATTATCTTTTTTATATCTAAATTAATTTTTAATTCCATATTTTTATATCTTTTTGCTAACTTTAAATAATTAGCTACAATAAAAGTTATTATAGTTACAAATAGATAATAATAAAGATTGTTTATTATTATTTGGCTATAACGTAAATACCAAAAACTTACTACAAATATAAAATTTAATAATATTATACTTTTATTTTTCTTATAAGTTATATAAATTAATAATGAAACTAAAATAGGTAGAATTATCAAAAATATCTCTACATATTGAGAAAAATAAGTTGTACTATTTTCTAAAAGCTGTTTATTTATCTGTAACGCATTTTTAATAATAACATTTTGAAAAAAGTTAATTACTAACTCCTTATTTTTATATCCATAAATTACTCCAAATGCTAACAAAATAAAGGTAAATACTATTCTATACCTAACTTTATTTAATACTTTAGAATAGAATTCATATAAAATTACACCTATTAAAAATAGCATTAATATAAATTTATAATTAAATCCAACTATCTTAAAACTTTCTATTAATATTTTTATAGTCACTACTAGATTAATAAATACTAATAGTATTGCTATTAATTCTTCCTTTATCCTACTCATAAGCTCACCTGATCTCTTAATTAGCTATAAGCTATTTTTTATAATTTCTTTAAAATCATAGCAGTTAATTCCTGTACCTGTAAGAAAATTAATATCTTCCATTACTCCTAAAGAATTATTGTAATAAAATAAATTAACATTATAACCTACGCTTTTTAAATGTAAAAGTTCATCTTTCAATGTAGAAGTTAAATTACAGGTAATTATACCTAAAAAACTTTTCCCTCCTAAGGAGTTTAAACTACTATTTATAAAGTCTACAAAATCTCCTTCTCCATCACTATTGTGAAATAAAAAATACTCCATAACTCCATTAAAGTCCATGGAGTTTTCCACTTCAAACCTTTTATTCTCAAAATTATTTATATATATTTTTGATTTTACCCCTAAGTTTACAAATTTTTTTAATAGAGAGGCTGTGAAATCAATCATAAGTTCCTCTTTCGATTCCTCCTCTTTATTGGTAAAATCTATTTTCTTCATATTTAAAAACAAATTACATTGAGTACCTGAAATATAATCATAATTTTTTACATATAACTCTCCCTGTTTAGCACTAATCTTCCAATGAACTCTTTTAAGACTATCTCCTATTCTATATTGTCTTATATCTTTAATTAATGTTAAATCTTCTACTTTACTATCACTACTCAATAAGTTTTCTAGCTTTTCACTACCGCTAAGTTGAAAAAACTTTATATTATAAATTTTAGGATATACCTTTACTCCTAGCTTATGATTTATATTCTTATTAAAAGTTATTATATTAAATAAATCTGTTATCTTAATTGTTGTTGCCCCAAAATCATATATTCCTCTTTTACTAAAAGCAATGTTTTTTTTAATCCATTTATCACTATTTAGTTGAAGAAAAAATACATCTCCCTTATATATCTTAATTAAATTAGAAAATGTATCATTTACTGTTTCAATATATGGTATAGGAATAAAACTTCTATTGCTAACAATTAGTGAAAACTCATCTTCATCACCAACACTATACTCTGCTTCATTATGCTTTATTCTGCATTGAACATATTGTAATGATAAATACAGATATAATATAGATATTATAAGCATTATAAATAAGGAATAAAAAATACTATAAGGAAGATTTCCACCTGAAATCTTAGCAAAAATAAAGGAAACAATGGTAAGTAATATAAATTTAATATTAACTTTAATCATATTTTTTCACCTTTGGCACTGGTATAGTTCTTAATATTTCAGAAACAATTTGTTCAGAATCAACTCTGCTAGCTCTTGTGCTAGGGCTTAATAGAATTCTATGACATAAAACCAATTTAGCATTTTCCTTTATATCTTCAGGAATTACATAATTTCTGCCTTTAATTAATGCAGTAGCTTGTGCAATTCTTTGAAGACTTAATGATGCTCTTATACTTGCCCCTAAGATTAAACTTTTGTTATGCCTAGTAGCATTTACTATATTTACTATATACTCATTTAATTCTTCGTTTATATAAACTTCTCTAACCTTATCTTGAAGCATCAAAATTTCTTCTCGAGTTATAATAGATTCTAGAGTTTCCAGTGGATTTTCTTTTCTATATATATCTAATATAGATGCTTCATCTTTTTCACTTGGATAACCCATTTTAACTTTTATCATAAATCTATCAAGTTGCGCCTCTGGTAATGGGAAAGTACCTTCATATTCTATAGGGTTTTGAGTTGCCATAACAATGAATGGTTTTTCTAAAATGTAAGTTGTTATTCCTTCTGAAACTTGCTTTTCCTCCATAACCTCTAATAAAGCTGATTGAGTTTTAGGCGAAGTTCTATTTATTTCATCTCCTAATATAATATTGGCAAATACAGGTCCTTTCTTAAACTCAAATTCATGGTTTTTAGGATTATATATAGACACACCTATAATATCCGATGGTAATAAATCTGGTGTGAATTGAATTCTGCTATAAGTTAAATTTAAAGTTTTAGTTAATGCTTTCACTAATGTCGTTTTTCCTACCCCTGGTACATCTTCAATTAGTATATGGCCATCAGCTAAAATGCCTTTCATTATATTATAAATTTCATTTTTCTTTCCTATAATTACTTTTTCAATATTATTTACTATACTTTCAATTAGCTCAATTTCTCTGTTCATAATCATACCCCCAATAAGCAAAAAATTCTGATTTATGTAAATCATATCATATTCTTATTAATTTTGTGTTCAAAGTACTTAAGCTATTACATAATTATACTATAAAAATTAAACTTGCCATATGGTTATTTAAGCTATTTTTGGATAATATACACTATTTATTGATCGCTTAAATTTAATTTAAATATTTCTAATATAAAAGTAATTTTAATATAATCATTCTTTTTAAGATTTAACTTCATAATTGCTAACAGATAATATTAGTTCTTTTTTATACGAAGGTGAATATTTTTTTAGTTAATTTTTTCGAATTACTAAAAAAAGAAAAGTGAATTTTCACTTTTCTTAAAAATTACTTAATTTTATTTTAAAACTTCTCCTAATGAATTACTTTGAAGAGTATAATAACAATCTTTTCTATTGTGCTCACTAACATTTATATTATAAAGCTCCATTAAATCTTTTGAAGCTTCAATTTTTTCTATTTTATATATATTAATACTCTTTAACAAAATACTATTATCATTATATTTTGCCAAGTCTTTCACTCCTTATAAAATAAACATAATAATTGCTTATTTATATATTATGTATTATGAAGTATTCCAATTCTTTGTTACTTTACATGTGGGAAAAAATACAATAAAATACTCACTAATTATTTCTTGGAGACTTTTTAGTTTTTTTTAACTAAAAATGCTCTAAATTTTAAAAAATTTAGAGCATTTTTAGTTAATTTTTTATTTTAATTTCCACAACCGTTTATCCAAATGTTAACACTTTTAGTGTAAATCTTTGTTACTCCACAATTTGAGTTACATTCATGTTTATGTGAGGATCCATGGTTTGCTTCTAATCTCTTATCTGTATTTTCTCCAAGTAATTCTTCTTCTAATAATTCTTTTTCACCTAGTATTTCTTTGTTTATATCACTCATATTATGCACCTCTTATACACATTTTTTAAATTCAACTTCAATACAGTGTGTAAATCTTAGTAATATATTGATAGTATTTATTTTTTAATTTTTATAATAACATGTAGCCATATCAATATTCACATTGGTTACCTACTCCATTGAAGATTAAGTATTTAAAGGTATTTATACTTTATTAAAGATATTAACCTTATGTGAATATATAATTATATTTCCACAATCATTTTCGTCATTATTACATTTATTACAGGATTTACACTCACCATTATCTACTTTAATCTTATACTTTGGTCTACAGCAATTTTCATCATCTAGTAATATTAATAATAAAATCAATAAAAGTAATTCATTACAACACCACATTTATAACACCAACTTTTATAAACATAAGTTTTCTTTTCATATTCTAATATCAATATATTTTAAAAAAAAGAAAATGTTCTTAAATTTACATATAAATGTGCATTTTTTCTAAAAAATTGTATAAACTTACATAATATTTTATTCTTTAGAGTATATTTAAACTTTTATATAATGTTGCTATCTATAGGGTTCCACAATAGAGATTTAACTTATACATGATTTTAATTTCCATAACAAAAATTCTTTTCTATGAATTAAAAATTAAAAATGAAAAATGAAGAATTATAGTTAAAACTCCTCTACTAAAGCCTTTGGAGTTTTTTAAAAATAAATTTTATCTTAAGAAATTCGCCTTAGTGAATTTTTTCCTGAATTCTTCATTCTTAATTGTTAATCCTTAATTTTTAAGGATTTAAGCTATTTTTTAGAAAAATTATTTTCCAGAGTATATTTTAAGCTTTCATACTGGACGCCTATAAATGTATTATTTTGTATATTAAATTTCTTCTTCCATAATCCCATGTATTGTACTAACAATAAATTCAGGATAACTAGCAGTAAATATTATTGTATTTTTCTCCTCTTTTTCTTCTATATTAAATAATATATATTTATTTTCTATTAATTTATCATAGTCAATTTTATTCAGCAAAGTTATTTGCTTTTTATCTAAAGCTTCTATTAATTCATTTTTTTTTATTATTTTACATTCTTTAATATTTATAAGGTCATAAACTTTTTCAATATTTTCATCTATATTAAGGCATAATTTATTGCAGTAAACTACAAAATTGCAATCTTTATCTTGATCTATTCCATCATATCCCCCAATATATATGGTATCACTTTTAAATATTACACTCTTATTTCTATTTTTTTTAATAGATAACTTTAAATATAATACTGTTGATATTAAAATAATTAACACTATTATCATCAATATAACCATTCTCATTATATATGCACCTCACCCTTCCCTCTTGGCTTCTGCGCTATGTAATTATAACATAGTTATAATTACAACAAAATTAAAAATCTCTAAGAAATTCCTTAGAGATTTATTAAATTCCTACTCTAACCATATTATCTGTTGCTTTATATTTATCCTTTGAGACAAGCTTTTTTTCTACTACTTCCCCATCCTCATAAATATATTTATAAACATTAACTATATATCCATTTTTGCCTACCTTTTCTACGTATCTTCTTCCTTTTTGAAGGTTATTATCATATTTTATTTTATCCATAGGCTTTAAAACTTCTGAAATTTCACTTTCAATTTTATAGCTTTTCTTTTTCATCTTGTTATTAGAGTATATATCAAAAGATAAGTTATTATTTTTAGTATATCCATGAATATATATGGGATAGTGTAAATTATTTTTAAATTTTAAATCTGTGGTACCATAATTCACAGTGGCATCTTGTCCTAAAGGTACATAGGTAATATAAAGACTATGTGCTTTTCTCTCTACTACTTCTAATTCAGACCTTAGAACTGCATTATAAAGTGTAGTAGAAACTTGACAAATTCCTCCACCTAGGCCATCTATAAACTCATCCCCCATAATTACAGAAGCTTTCTCATATCCCTTACTATAGGTTCTTTCACCTACAATATCATTAAAACTGAAAATTTCACCTGGCATTATTACTGTACCATCGATTGCATTAGTAGCTAGTCTTATATTGTTTGATCTCTCACTAGAAGAACTATTAAAATTAGTACTACCACTAGTTATGCTGGCATTAATCTTCGAAAGCTCTTCTCTGGTACGCTTTGGATTAATTTCATTAATGGTAGCATGAATAATTATGTTGCTTGTATCTATATTAGTATTTATATTTTTAACTATTTCTTTTTTTAATAAATCCCTATCTAATTTTTTACCTTTTATTTCATCTGATATTTGAAACTCTCCATTATTAATTAGTTTAATTTTACTATCAACAGCTTTTACATCTGTTTGGCTCTCAATTTTAGCTATAATACCCTCTATAGCTTGTTCACTAAAAGTCAATTCAACTTTAATATTTATATAGTTTGGTTTAGTAATAATGAACATCTTCTTAAATATATTAAAATCTCTACCATAGGCAAAAGCTTCATTTAGTGCCTTATCAACATTGAATTTAACCCCTAACTCCATATAATCTATCCTATATATTTCATCTTCTACTAATATATCTAATGTTTTGTTATATATTTTTTCTTCCAAATCTTTATGTAGAATTACCTTGCTTTTTTCTATCTCTAAATCATACACAGGAATATTTTCAACATGTACATTAGGATATATTAATTTATCATATTTTCTTATCATAAAAAAACTAAAAGATAAAATTCCACAGAGTAAAAAAAGAACTATAATTAATGTTGTTGATAGTATTTTATTCTTCACATAATACACCTCCATAATTAATTATATGAATGTATTTATAGATTAAGCATAAACAAAATAGAAAAATAGTTTTTTATATATAACAAAACATAGATTTTTTTATTTCCTTATGATAATATTAAAAACAATGATACTATTAATAAATGGCATTAAATACATATATTACAATTAAGGGGTGTTATTATGTACAATATAGACGAAATTAAAAATTATCTAAAAAATATATTATTAATACCAAGTCCATCTGGATATTCTACAAAAATAATGAGTTATATAAAAAGTGAACTAGACAAACTAAATATAGAATATAAAACTACAAATAAAGGTGCACTTATCGCTACAATAAAAGGTAAAAACAATGAATACCAAAAAACCTTATCTGCTCATGTAGATACTTTAGGAGCTATGGTTAGTGGTATAAAAAGCAATGGGAAACTATCTTTAACTCCACTAGGTGGATATATGATGACATCAATTGAAGGTGAAAATTGCACTATTGAAACTGTTTATGGCAAAACCTTTGAAGGCACAATTCAGACTATAAAACCATCTGTTCACATTAGCGGTTCAGAAGCTAGAGATTTAAAAAGATCTGCTGAAAATATGGAAGTAATTCTAGATGAGAAAGTATCTTCTAAAGAAGATGTTGAAAATTTAGGAATTGAAATTGGAGATTTTATATGCTTTGATACAAGAACTAGGTTTACTGAAAGTGGATTTATAAAATCAAGACACTTAGATGACAAAGCTAGTGTAGGAATATTATTATACACATTAAAGTATATTGTAGAAAATAAAATAGAGCTTCCTCATACAATAAACATATTTATAAGTAACTATGAAGAAATAGGGCATGGAGCTTCTTCTTCAATACCTGAAAATACAAAAGAATTTATCGCTGTTGATATGGGGTGCCCTGGACTTGAACAAAATTCTACAGAATATGCCTGCTGTATAGCTGCTAAAGATTCTTCTGGTCCTTATGACGTAGAATTAAGAGTAAGATTAACTGAACTTTGCAAAATTCATAATATTGATTATAGAATTGATGTATATCCTAACTATGGTTCTGATGCTTCTGCAGCATTAAGAGCGGGCTATGATATTAAAACTGCATTAATTGGAGCTGGAATATTCGCTTCTCATGGATATGAGAGAACCCATATTGATTCTGTTTTAGCTACAGTTGATTTAATAGTTAAGTATATTCAAGAAGAGGTTAAATAGTAAAAGTCGTGGTAATTGTACCACGACTTTTTCAATTCACAATGCAAAATTCACAATTGAGGATATTTCTCAGAAAAAGTTGAAAAATTTAAAATTGATTTGTTTTTGAAGTTACGTAGTAACTTCCCCCAAAAAAACTAGCAGTTGTATTACTAGTAAAAATATACGGTAGAAATTAAAATAATTAAATAACATAATTATAATAAATGCATAGATTAAATTTGAAAGTAATATATCTATATTTACTTTGATAAATTTAAAACAAATAATGAATATTATATATTTTTTGTTAATAAGCTTTACATCTTTGGCATTTTAAATTATGATATTACAATTAAAGGGGGTGTTTCTATGATTAGCTTAAGCAAAACTCCTTACATTCCATCAATGACTATTAAGGAAACTCAAAAGGCAATCAAGGAAATAAAAGTATTTTATGAAAAAAATTTAGCTAAAACTCTTAATCTTTCTAGAGTTTCAGCACCACTATTTGTAAGAAAATCATCAGGACTTAATGATACCTTAAATGGAGTTGAAAGACCTGTTTCTTTTGACATACTTCATACTGGTGAAGAATTAGAAATAGTCCAGTCTCTTGCAAAGTGGAAACGGCTTGCACTTCATGAATATGATTTTCAAGTGGAAGAAGGCCTTTATACTAATATGAATGCAATTAGAAGAGATGAGCATTTAGATAATATTCACTCTATCTATGTAGATCAATGGGATTGGGAAAAAGTTATAGATAAATCTTCAAGAAATTTAGACTATCTAAAAAATACTGTAGAAAGTATTTATTCCGTGTTTCAAAATACAGAAGACTACCTTTTTGAAAAATATCCTCATTTAGGTAAAAAACTTCCGTCTAAAATAACCTTTATTACTTCTCAAGAACTAGAAGATGAGTATCCTAATTTGTCATCTAAGGAAAGAGAAAATCTTGCTTCTAAAGAGTATGGTACAATTTTTATTACTGGAATAGGAAAAGAATTGGCTTCAGGAAAAAAACATGATAATCGTGCAGCTGACTATGATGACTGGGAGTTAAACGGCGATATAATCTTTTGGAATCCATTACTTGAGGAAGGTTTAGAGCTTTCTTCTATGGGTATAAGAGTAGATAGTGCCGCTTTAGATCATCAACTTAAAGTTACAAACTCAGATTTTAAAAGAAATTTTCAATTTCATAGTTCAATACTTAAGGATGAACTTCCTTATACCATCGGTGGAGGTATAGGTCAATCTAGAATGTGTATGTATTTTTTAAACAAGATACATATTGGTGAAGTACAATCCTCAATTTGGCCTTTAGATATGATAGATGAATGTAAAAAACACAATATACACTTATTGTAAAAAGTATTTATTATTTCTATTAAAAAATATATCTTTAGAGAACTATAAATTATCCTTTTAAAACTATCATGTAGTAATTTACATCATGATAGTTTTAAATTATTTCTATATCTGTTCTCTATGGCTATTATAATAATTCTAATTTTTTATACTCTTCTGTGAGTTAAAAAAATCGTGACTAAAAGTCACGATTTTTCATAAATATATAGTTTCATAACATACATCTTTATATTATGAAACTATATATTAACTTGATTTTTTAAGTTTTCTCTTCCAGCTAGGTGTTAATAATTCTTCAATAATATCACTCATCACTGCCACACCACATAATTTCTCTTCCTCATCTACTACTGGTAATGAATAGAGTTCATATTTTACTGAAAGTTGAACAGCTTTTTCTATGTCATCACTATCTTTTACTAGTAAAACTTTTGTATTCATTATAGATTTTAATTTTGAATTGGGATCTGCTAAAATTAAATCTCTTAAAGATATAAAACCTTGAAGTTTTTCATTCTGATCTACTATATAAATGTAATGTGCAACCTCGTCGTCTGGCTTTAGTGCTCTTAAAATATCAATGGTTTCACTAGCAGTTATATCAATATTTAGAGAAATGAAGTCAGTGTTCATTATGCTACCTACCATTTCATCTTCATATTCCATAAGATCCCTTATCTCTAGCTCATCTTCATCATCAATATTTATTAATAAATTCTCCTTAGTTTCATCATCCATGTCTTCTAAAATATCAGCAATTTCGTCATTAGGCATAACATCTAATATTTCCTTTGCCTTTCCACTACTAAGATTTTTTAAAATATCTATTTGGATTTCCGTTTCTAATTCCTCTAATGTATCTGCTGCAAAATCATTTCTTAAGCTTTCAAATATTTTTCTTCTATCCTCTGAAGATAATCCCTCAACAATTTCTGCAAGTTCTACAGGATGAAGTTCTGTAAGCTTCTTATATGGTTCACTAAGTCTTAACCTATCGTCAATCATTTCTATAGATTGAACACTTTCCCAAGTTATAGAATCATCTTTTACTTCCTTATTTACAAATCTACAAAATCCTTTGACTAGACTTTCCATTCCAAATCTTCGTGATAAAGATAGTAATCCAGATTCCACTTCTAAAACTCTTATTTCTCCTGCTGTCTTTATCATCTTTAAATCATTAACTTTAATAACTTTTTTACCATTAATATCCACAATTTGTTTATCCAAAAGATTTTTAGATAATAGATAGGAGTACCTCCTAGGGATAATATCTTTTGCTCCTATAATCTTTACCATATAAGTTGATTTTTCTTTATAGATATCTATATTTCTAAATTCAAAGTTTAACAATTCCTTACCTTTCTTAATCTTGTATCCTATAGCCCTTGGATATCCTGATTCTGTAGTTACATATATATCTATTAATTTACCTATATTATCATCTAATTCATCATAAATATAGGCATTTAAAATATTGCTTAAAAAGAATTCATTTAGTTTTTTCATAGATACTCCTCCTTTTACCAGAGAAATATCTAATTATCTTTTTGAACAGAAAGCTATTAAATCATAAATATTTCTCTGGAATTTATTTAATTTTAACTTTGACTCTCTAATTCGAGGGCCACTTTCCATTCAAACTCACCACCTAAAATAAATTTATATTAAAATTTTTCTTATAGAAAATATATTTATACACAATAAAAAACTCACTTAAATAAAGTGAGATCTCTAGCCATAAAACTATGTTTGAGCTTTAGCACTATATAGCTTTGGACATTATGCCAGCTACATTAAGTAAAACCTTGATTCGGTAGTACCTGTTAACCCATTGGCATCTCTCGATGTTTCGGGGCAGTAGCGTATATCTATATAGGAGCCTCACCTAACGTTAATTATTTAAATTGTTTAACTTAATTAAAGCATATAAAATACCTTCTCCTATATTATACAATAAATAGCTTTAAATGTAACCCTATCAGTAGCTAATTTAATAAGATTTTGATGAAAAATTAATAATATTGTTGATTAATCAATGCAAAATTCAAAATTCACAATGCACAATTAAGGTTGAAATTATTTTTAGGCAAAATAATTTCTTTAATGTACTCTTTGACTAGCAATGTAATTGCTAATCATTCATGAAAAGTTGCCTTGTAATTTCAAGGAATAATCAATTCTAAATTTCTCAGCCTTTGCTGAGAAATATCCATAATTATGAATTTTGCATTGTGAATTGTGAATTAAAATCCTTAAGAGTGTAGCTATATTCAGCTATACATTAATTTTAAAAGTAGTTTATCTATAAAATAGAGTGGTGAATTAGTCACCACTTTATTTTATTTTTCTATTTCTTTATGCTCTACTTTTTCATCCTTATTTTGTATTTCCTCAGTTTTGCTTTTAAATAAATCATTTATATTTACTCCAGTTAATGCATTAACGGTTTCAGGAAGAGAGCTCATTATATCAGTTACATACTTAGTAACTTTTGAAGCTCCTTTTCCACTTCCCTCTCCACTATCTATAATAACAATTTTCTCAGTTTTTGATAATGGATCCGCAACTGCTTTTGCTATATCTGGTAGCTTATCTATTATCATTTGGGTAACTGCAGCATCATTATACATTTTAAAAGCTTCTGCTTTTTTCATCATTGCTTCCGCCTCTGCACGTCCTTTTTCTCGTATAATATCTACTTCTGCCATACCTTGAAGTTTTAATGCTTCTGCTTTAGCCTTACCTTCAAGCTCTATGGCTCTTGCTCTAGCTTCAGCATCAGCAATTTCTTTAAATTTAACTGCTTCTGCCTCTTTTTCTTGTTTGTATTTATTAGCATCTGCTTGTTTTTTAATGGTTGCTTCAAGCTCTCTTTCCTTTCTTAAAGATTCTTGAGTAGCAATTTCTATTTCTCTTTCCTTCTTAACAAGCTCTATCTTCATATTTTCATCAGCAAGTTCTCTTTCTTTTTGTTTTCTTAATATTTCGACTTGCATTTGTGTTTCTGTAACTTCTTTTTGAACCTTGTTACTTTCAATTTGATATGCGAGGTCTGATATAGCCTTTGCACTTTCTTGCTCTTTCCTATAAGCTTGAACCTTTAATTCTTTTTCTTTGTTAGATTCTGCAATTTGAGTTTCTGCAAGTATTTTAGCTGCCTCTCCTTCTCTATAAGCTTGAGAAGTTTTTACATGAGTTTCTTTTTGTGCCTCTGCCTGTGCAATATCAGCATCTCTTTTAACTTGAGCAACCCTTGGGCGACCTAAATTAACTAAATAGTTATCATTGTCGGATAGATCCTTAATAGTAAAAGCTTTAATTTCTAATCCTAACTCTGCCAAATCTACAGCTGCAACTTCTTGAACTCGAGAAACAAATTTTTCTCTATCTTTATATATTTCTTCAACTGTTAGCTTTGAAATAATTTCTCTTAACTTACCTTCAAGTACATCCTTTGCAGTATCTTTAATGTTTACTATGGTATTAGCTTCGTTACCAGTATTAAATTGCTCTATTGCCGATAAAATAGATTCTGCTGTAGATTTAACTTTAACAATAGCCACTCCATCTGCTATTATTCCAACACCTTGCTCTGTTAAAGCTCCGTCAGTTCTTACATCAATTTTCATATTTTCTAAGGATATAATATCAGTTCTTTCTAGTAGAGGAAAAACAAATCCTCCTGCTCCGCTAATTACTCTCTTCTTAAGACCAGTTACTACCAAAGCCTTATCTTGAGGCACTCTCTTCCATAGTGAAAATAATAATAAGATTAGTAATAATAATACTCCTAAAATTATAAGAGGAATAAAAAAAGGTGAATTCATGATTATTGCTCCTTTATATTAATAATTTTATAATTTTTCCACATAAAATACCTGATTTTCAATTTTTTTTATACATACTAGAGTATTTACATCTAATTGCTTTAAGTTTATTTCTTTAGCTGGTGAAGTCATTTTAACTCCATTATATACATAAGATATTCGTCCAAAACCATTTTCATATATTGTTGTAGTAACTACTGCCTTTTCGCCAATTAAGTTTTCTGTCTTCATATCAAAGCTTCCTTCTATTTTCTTAAGTGGCTTTATTATAAATTTATTAATAATTTTAGATGTTGCTAATCCTAAAGCTATAGATATCGCTAATGTATAATACCATTTGAAATGCTTTTCACTTAAATACATACCACAACCACTAAAAACCGTTAAAAAAGCCATTATACAAGTTCCATTAATATGCATAATATTTGCTAATAAATCGTTGGGTAAATCTGCTCCTTCTAGATTAAACCCATCGAAAATTCCTCCTAATATAAACATAAGACCTACATATAAAATACAAAATATAAATCCTTTTTTATATATTTCAAATGCCATTCACATCACCCTTCTAAAATATTACATAATAATATCAATTTGAGTTTATAACATAGCCTTATATAAATATCCATACATAATTTTCTCAATACATCCCATACTAAAATAAGAAATCAAAATCTTAAAGTAAAGGAGTGATATATAATGAATAAAGAAAGAGAAAAATTTGATGTAAGTAATCCTAAAGGTGTACCTTATGTTAAAATGAAAATTGATGATTATGTAGATCCTAATTTAACTAATCTTAGTCAAAATAAGGATTTAAAGGATGAAATTTCCAATACTGGTCTTCCAACTAAAGGTCAAGTTAATAATGTCAATACTTCTATTCAAGATTTAGTTGAAGGATTAAATTATGAATACGATGATCCTAGAAAGTAATTAAAATGTGATTTTCCATAATAACTATAACTTTAAAAAAGTAATAGTTCATATTTTAAAAATAACTAGTCATTATGACATAAATGTTTTCTCATATTTGACTAGTTATTTTATTTTATTATTTTGTTACAAAATCACATTTTATAACTTCAAATTTTAAGTAAAAAATATATTTTTATGTTTATTTTTTATTTCATTAATATAATTAACTCTACTATGAAAACTAATTCTACCTTTAAACCAAAATTCCTTCATATTTGTAGTATATTACCATTATATGATTGATTTTCCTTTGGTTATCCTCATTTTAGATAATTTATAAGAATATATTGTTATTCATATTTTTTAATACTTGTGTTAATATTAGGCTATGTTTTAAATTTCACTTGAAATTTAAATATTTTTTATATTTTATAATAAATTATTAACGAAAGATAATTATTAATAGATTATACTATCTCTATGGAGGAATTTATATGAAATTAAATACAGAATTTTTACCTATAAATAAAGAAGATATGAAAAAGCGGAATATAGAACAGTTAGATTTCGTTATTATCACTGGTGATGCTTACATAGACCATCCTTCCTTTGGTACAGCCATTATAGGAAGAGTTTTAGAAAGTGAAGGATATACTGTTGGAATAATAGCTCAACCTAATTGGAATAATGTTGATGATTTTAAAAGATTAGGAGAACCTAAATATGGTTTTTTAATAAACTCTGGTAATATTGATTCTATGGTTAATCATTACACTGCTTTTAAGAAAAGAAGAAGTGATGATCTATACTCTCCTGGTGGGAAATCAGGATATAGGCCAAATAGAGCAGTTATTGTTTACAGTAATAGAGCAAGAGAAGCCTATAAAAATGTTCCAATAATTATTGGTGGTATTGAAGCTAGTCTTAGGAGATTTGCTCACTATGACTATTGGGATGATAAGGTTAGAAAAAGTATTCTCATGGATTCTAAGGCAGATTTATTAATATATGGTATGGGCGAAAGACCTATATTAGAAGTGGCTAAATTTTTAAGCTATGGAAGTTCTGTAGAAAGATTACATCATGTAAGAGGCACATCTTATATAACTAAAGACATTTCCAATATTAAAGATTACATTCTACTTCCTTCTTTTGAAGAAGTTTCTACAAATAAAAAAGCCTATGCTAAAAGCTATAAGCTCTATTCAAAAGAGCAGGATTCTATATGGGGAAAAACTTTAATTGAACCCTATGGTGATAGATATGTGGTACAAACCCCTCCTCAACATCCACTAACAGAAGAACAAATGGATAAAGTTTATAATCTTCCATATACAAGAACCTATCATCCAATTTATGAGCCTATGGGAGGAATTCCTGCATTACAAGAGGTTAAATTTTCAATTACAAGCCATAGAGGTTGCTTTGGAAGTTGTTCTTTTTGCGCTCTAACATATCACCAAGGAAGAGTAATACAAAATAGAAGTCAGCAATCTATAATAGATGAAGCTAAACTTTTAACTGAAGATAGTAATTTTAAAGGGTATATTCACGATATTGGCGGACCTACTGCTAATTTTAGACATAGAGCTTGTAAAAAACAACTGAAACATGGAGTATGTAAAGATAGACAATGTATGTTCCCTACTCCTTGCAAAAATTTAATTGCAGATCATAGCGAATATTTAAGTCTTTTAAGAAAGGTAAGAGCTCTTCCTAAAATAAAAAAAGTATTTATTCGTTCTGGTATACGCTACGATTATTTAATGGAGGATAAAAACACAAATTTTTTTCATGAGCTTTGTGAACATCATATCAGTGGACAACTTAAAGTTGCCCCAGAACATATAAGTGATAAAGTATTATCACAAATGGGTAAACCTAAAAAGCAGGTTTATGATAGTTTTAAAAAGAAGTATGCAGACATAAATAAAAAATTAGGGAAAAATCAATTTGTAGTTCCATATTTAATGTCTAGTCATCCTGGTAGTGATATAAACGCAGCTATTGAGCTTGCAGAATATATTAAAACTATGGGACATATGCCAGAACAAGTACAGGATTTCTATCCAACACCTGGAAGTCTTTCAACTACTATATATTACACTGGTATAAACCCTATAACTGAAAAAGAGATTTATGTACCTAAAGAACATAAAGAAAAAAGTATGCAAAGGGCACTTCTACAGTTTCAAAATCCTGAGAATCATACCTTAGTTAAAAATGCACTAATTAAAGCAAATAGAAGTGACTTAATTGGATTTGGATCAAATTGTTTGATTGCTCCTAGACCTATAAAAAAGCAAGGTTATCAAGGTAAAAATAAAGTGAAAGAGCAAGATGTGAGTAAAAAATCTTATAAAAATAAAAAAAGCTTAAAATCATCAAAAGGCTCAAAAAAATTGTAACAATCTTTTAGACATTTTTAAAAGTATTAGCGAGTATTCTTTTTAATTAGACTATAAGCTTAAAAAAAGAGAAAAATATAAAGAAAGCATTTAACATATAGGATTTATTTATTAAAATTTGTCATTAAAATTTTATTTAAAATGTGCATCCTAAATTTAAAAGACTAAATATTTAAGTTATCTCTATTTTATTATCTGAAAAATAAAAAACATTAAAATTTCATTGCTGATAGCAATGAAATTTTAATATTTTCTTTAATTTAAAGAGAAAAGAAGCCATTTTTTCAGATGATTTTAAAAATTATTTTGAGAAGACTCATTTTTTATAATTTTGTCTAAATTTTTTTAGTCCATAAACCATAGTTATTACCCATAATATCTCACCAACTAACTTTACTCCAAAAAATCTCATATCTACTATTGTTAAAAGTACTGAAGCAAGTGTCAATAAGGAAGATATTAATATTAATAATGAGCCTAACTTATTTGAATATTTATATCCATAAGCTCTAATCCCCATAACAAAATATATTGTATTTATTATACACAATATTAAATACATATTATAATCTTTTCCAAGTATTATAGTATATCCATATAATTCTGATAAAGTTGTTTTTATTGGTGCTTTTACTGCTATAAATAAATAAATCACTAAAAATATGGTACTTATAAAGTAAAAATAGTTAAGTTTAATCTTATCATTCCTAGAAAAAATATAAATACATATAAATCCTATTATTGGCAAATAAACTATTTCTAAAAACATTATTGGCTTTAATAAGTATATATATAAAGGTCTTTGATTTAAATATAAGAGTAAAAGTGAAATATATCTTAATACTACTAGAATTAAGGCCATTACTGTTATATGCTTTATTTTCTCAGGTGCATAACTTATAGAAGTAGTAATTCCCTCATAGATTAGCATTATCATTCCCAATATGCATGCCAAATAAATATATCCTACCAAGTTATCGTCTCCATTTCACTTATTCTTAGTAATATATATTTATTATTTTAATTAATTATGACAAATAATTACATTCCCTAAGATATCCTAATACTTTAATTGCTCTTCTTTCACATTTTATATAAAGAGGGAAATCTGGCCCTTTTTCTCCATCAATATCTGTTACTATATCTTCATCACATTCAATAATTAATTCATCTGTTTTAAAGCATAGCACACCGTCCATATCATAAATATCTCTTTTGGTAGCTATTATAAATAAATTATTTAAAGCATTTTTTATTACATCACTTTTTATAACAATTACATCTAAAAGTCCATCATCAGCTTCAGACTTTTGTGCTAATTTTATATTCCCTGCAGTTTTACCATTAAAAACTAATAGTGCATACATGAGTCCATCATAGTTAACCTTAGGAGAAGTTATTTTCACTTTAAGTTTTCTTATATTGGGAATTTGTTCTAAGCCCTTAATATAATATGCTAATTTTCCCATGGTATTCTTCATATTAGTATCAGTTTTCTGAGATACATCAGTAAAAATACCTGTACTTGCCACATTTACAAAGTATTTATCATTTATTTTTCCTAAATCTAAGTATTTAACTTTGCTTTCTAATATTTGTCTTAACGCCTTTTCTATATCCTGCGGCATTCCCATAATATTTTTTGCAAAATCATTAGCTGTTCCTACTGGTAATACTGCTATTGGTAAATCTATATTTCTTTTTTTCATATGATTCACTACAGAATCAATAGTACCATCCCCACCTGCAATTAATATATATTTAAAATTATCATTTATACCTATAAATCCATCTTCTATACTTTTATTTCTCTCTATCCTATAAGGTTCTACAAAAAAGCCATATTCTTGGTGTATTTTTATAACCTTGTCTAAATCATCTATAATTGCATTTTCACCTGAATAAGGATTGTATATAAACTTAACCTTTTTCATGACTTTCCTCCTAACTAAAAAATAACACATTATTTAATAATTGTAACCTCTATAGTATTTTTAGACAAGGTATTTTCAATGGATTTATAGTTCACAGTTCATTATATTAAGTCTCTGAAAAAAATAACAGTTCAAAGATATTAGTCTATTTTATCCATGTGAAATAAAATAACTAGTCATATATTTTGCATTAGATAAGGAGATGAATTTCAACGATAACCCAGCTATCATGAAGTTCTGACAGCTCAGTATGCTAAAAAATATACAAACATAGCGACTAGTTATTTTTTGAATATGTATATACTAGACATGAAGTTAACTTTCTATCATAGTAATACTCCACTGAAATTCTAACAAAATAATATTTACAAAATAGAGTAACATACTGATTTGTTTTTAGATATCTTAATATTTTATTTGGTATAAATTTTTGAATTTAGTAGAAAATTTATTGATTGTTCTAAACCTTTTAAAAAGAAGGGCTACATGGAGTAGATATTTCTTTTAAAGTTTCACCAATCTCTTCTTTTGGAATTTTTTCAACTGCTAAATCTCCTAATGATACTATTCCTTTTACTTCTTCATTATCTTTTACTATTATTCTTCTAATTTGTCTTTCACTCATAACTCGAGCAGCTTCCGTTACAGCTTCATCACTATTCAAGCATACAGGATTAGATGTCATTACCTCTCTAATAGTAGTGCTTTGCAAATTTTTTTCATCCGCTATTGCTCTAACTACAATATCCCTATCAGTAATTATTCCTATTACCTTGTCATTATCATAAACTGGAACTGCACCAATATTATATTCTTTCATCATTTTTGCAGCCTTATTTATTGACTCATTACTGTCTATTTTTAAAATTTCTTTAGTCATAATGTCATTAATTTTCATAATATCACCTCTATCATATTTTACCCACTTATTAATCTGAATATTTACATTTTCATGTTTTATTAGGGAAAACTTATAAAATTATTATAATTTCATTAAGAAAGCGCCTAATACTCTTATATTAATTATCAAACTATAGTATAATAATCATTGTCTTTATAGTCTATTTATACTAAATTCATAGCAATATTAATAGAAATTTGTTAATGACGAGAGGTGATATCATGCAAAAATCATCTATACCAAATTCACTTACATTTGGTAATTTAATTTGTGGAGTTTTATCAATTCAATTTACAATGCAACAAAATTTTAAAGTAGCAGCTGCATTAATACTTCTTGCCGGTGTATTAGATCGATATGATGGTACTGTTGCAAGACTTCTAGGTGTCTCAAGCCCTCTTGGTAAAGAACTCGACTCACTAGCGGACTTAGTATCTTTTGGTGTTGCACCTTCAATGTTAATATTTACGCTTTATAGATTATCAAATTTAGGATTTATTGGATATAGTACACTTATAATATTCCCTGTAGCTGGAGCTTTTAGATTAGCACGTTATAATAGTTCAGAATTTAATAATGTATTTACAGGAATTCCTATAACTATTGCAGGCAGCATTATGGCTATATATGCCATTTTTACAGAAAATATGCAGCCTAGAGTTACTGTAACTGTTATACTTATGTTAGTTTTTTCTTACCTTATGGTTAGTAAACTACAAATTAAAAAAAGATAATTAAGAAAAGTGGTGACTAAATGTTACCACTTTTCCATTTATAGTATATACTTAATAAAAAACTCACCGATATTTGTGAATTTCTATTTTTCAACTTTTCTCATATTTATCTTTAATTTCTTGACAATAAATGATTCAGCCTCTCTAACTATCCATTAAACTTTAGATCTTCTTCAATTTCTGCTTGAATATATTGAGTGTTAAGTGTATTCTTAACTACATTAGTTTTTATCTTAGTATAACAAGTACAATCATGAGTTGCACAATCTAATGCCTCTATAACATCATCTATTATTTTGCCTAGATCATCTGCTCTTTTTAATGCATGTTTAACATCACTTTTCTTAGCAAGTGCTATTCTATTAAGTTCATCTGCTCCCCCTACTAATAATCTATATGATCCTACTAGTTTCTCCAATAAAAATACTAAGTTATTTACATCTTTATAGTAAGTTTCAATTACCCTTCTATGTCCCACTTTATCACCATAATTTATTGATTATAATTTAATATATTAATTTTAAAAGGCTTTTATGCACTTAACTTTAACCTAGATAATAATAAGCTATTGTTATTATTAGATAGGTTACAGTTAGTACTCCCCCCTCAAGCCAATAGGTTTTACCATCTTGAAATACAAAGTAAGACATAGCCACAGCAATGATAAGCATTATAATTTGAAAAGTGGAAAATACTAAAGTCATATTCAATCCCATAATTGCAGAAGAAATTATTAATAATGGAGTTACAAACAACGCTATTTGTATACTTGACCCTATTGCCGTTTCAAGACTACAATCTATCTTATTATCTACAGCACAAACTATACTTGTAGCATTTTCTCCAAAACTACCTAAAAGTGGAATCAATATAATTCCTATAAATTCTTGAGAAATATTATAATTTTTAACTATGTTATTCACGTTAAAAATTAGTTTTTCACTAACAAAATATAATAAACTAGAAATTATAGCCATACTAATCAGTATTATAAAAGCTTCTTTTCCAAATTTTTTATAATCACTATTCTCTCTCTCCTTAGTAATTACAAATAAATTTCTATGAGTATATAAAGAGAAAACAAGTCCCAATATATATATTCCAACTAATAAACAAGAAACAATTACGCTGACCGATACCATTTTAGAACCATTTATTACTCCGTATCTATTTAATGATGATATTATTATAATTGATGATATGGCTAAAAGTAGCAAATGAAAATTTGTTCTAGCTATCATTTTACTAAATTTTTGTTCTTTAAACTGTATCCCTCCAAAAAAAACAGCAAGTCCAAGTCCTAAAAGCATGTTAGTTATAACAGCACCCATAAGCCCTGCTTTAGCCATGTCTATCATTCCATATTTAATTGACCATAATCCCATCATAAGCTCAGGAATATTTCCCACTGTAGCTGCTAATAATCCCCCTTTTTTCTCACCTATATACTCGGTCATATTCGAAGTTTGGTTTCCTAACATTATTGCTAAAGGTATCATTGCTATTGAATAAAGTACCGTATTTAAAATACTAGAGGAGGTGTTTATAAATAATAATATTAAAGAAAATATTATAGGTAATACAAATTTAAAAAATATTGTCATGTTTATTGTTTTCCCATGTTTTGCTTCCATTTTATCCTCCTTAGACTTTTTCCTATTTCTACTTTATTCAAATGCTGACAAAAGGTGACTTGTAAATTTAATTCACAAGTCACAGTGCACAATTCACAATTATGGATATTTCTCAGCAAAAGCTGAGAAATTTAAAATTGGTCCTGTAGCGGCGAACAGTGTTTGCCATATAACTAGCAGTATAAAATTGCTAATCAAAAAATAATTTCCTCCTTAATTGTCAATTCTCCATTATTTTAATCTGTGCATTAAAATAGCCTGTTGGAAACCAACAGGCATTATGTACTAAATTAATTATTCTCTTTTAATACTTGTTTTCTTAATCTTAATCCACAAGGAGTTGTTGCAAGTCCCCCCATAGCTGTTTCTCTTAAAGAACTTGGCAATTCACGACCAACTTTATACATTGCAGCTATACAATCATCAAAAGGAATTTTGCTTTTAACTCCTGCCATAACTAATTCTGCAGTAGTTAACGCACTAACTGCACCAGCTATATTTCTTTTAGCACAAGGAATTTCAACTAGTCCAGCAATTGGATCGCAAACTAACCCCTCTACATTTTTAATTACTATTGCTGCAGCATCAAAAGCCATATTAGGAGTTCCTCCCATCATTTCTACTACTGCTGCTGCTCCCATTGCAGCGGCACTTCCACATTCCGCTTGACATCCGCCTTCTGCTCCTGATAATGTAGCATTCTTAGCTATAAGAATTCCAACTCCTGCTGCAGCATATAATGCCATTATTAACTCTTCTTCTGTTTTATTGAGCTTATCTCCTGCTGTTGTTATAACTCCTGGAATTATACCACAACTTCCAGCAGTAGGTGCAGCAACTACTTTTCCCATAGCTGCATTTACTTCTGAAGTAGAAAGTGCTCTTGCCATAGCAGTTATCATTGTTTCTCCACATAGTGTATTATCTTTATTCTTCTCTAAATACTTCCTTATTTTAATAGCATCTCCACCGATTAATCCACTTACAGAAATAACTTCTTTTTCCATAGCTTCTCTAGAAGATTTTTTTATAACTTCTAGATTTCTTCTCATTTTTTCAATTACCTCCTGGCGAGTTAATCCAGTTGTCTCTATTTCTTCTCTTATTGTGTATTCAGCTATACTTATATTTTCTTTTTCACAAATCTCTATTAGTTCAACTGCATTGTTAACAAACATGGTCTATTCTCCTTCCTTAGGTGGTACTATCTGATCTACAGTTTTTATATTTTCTACTTCTTCTAACTTATGTATAATATTATCATTTACAATACTATCTATTTCAACTACCATTGAGGCTTCTGATCCTTTACCTTTTCTGTATACATTCATAGAGGCTATATTAACTTCTTCTTTATAAAGTACAGTGGTAACTTTATAAATTACTCCTGGTGTATCTAAATGGGTTATGATAAGTGTTGGATATTCTCCTGTAAATTTTAATCTTTGACCATCAACTTCAAAAATTTCTATGTTTCCCCCACCTATTGATGATCCTACAACATTAACTTCTAATCCCTCATTTGTAGTTAAAATAAATTTTACTGTATTAGGGTGAACATTGTCACCTAAATCTGCCTCTTCAAAAGAAAAATCTAATCCTTTTTCTCTTGCTATATCCATAGCATCTCTCAATCTTTCATCCATAGGATCCATTCCTAAAACTCCCGCCACTAGCGCTCTATCCGTTCCATGTCCTTTATAAGTTTTTGCAAAAGAACCATGTAATAAAAACTTTACTTTAATAATTTTTTCTCCTGCTATCTTAGCTGCTATTTTTGCTAGTCTAGCTGCTCCTGCAGTGTGCGAACTTGATGGACCAATCATAATAGGCCCTAAAATATCAAAAGCACTGTAATTCTTCATATATTTCCTCCTACATAATTCTGTAGTAATAAATTTTAAAAATTTACCTACTTTAAAGTTTTGTTGTAATATTTTATAAAGTACTTAATACTCAAAATAATTAATCAATTTAAAACATGCTTTAACTTAAAAATATTTTAAACTATAAAATTCAAAGGATATGCTAGGGCAAACCTAGCATTCATTTCTATATACTAATATTGATAAAAGCAACTACCTCCTATAAACTCTCTCATAAGTGAATTACTAGGTACTAACTCCTTATCAACTTCCTTGAAGAAGTTTAAAAAACTTATAAGCCTTCTCGCCTCATCATAAACTATGCTGTCTGGATGTACTTTACGAAGCTCTGTTAAAGCATACTTTTTTAGTATAGCAAGTTCATAAATTAAAGCAGAATTGAACATAACATCCGCATCTTCTTGAAATACAAAAATATTTTTTTCTTCGCCACGTCTAATTGAAGGCCACATTTTTAGGGTATCTTCCACTCCATAACCTCTTGAAAGGAAATCTCTTACAATCCTTCTTATCATCCTTACATCAGTGGTCGCTATTCTATTATGATCATCTAAATTAAGTTGTGTCAATGGGCTAATATAAATTTTAAATTTTCTATCTTTTATTATGGAAGAAGTTAGCATTTCATTAAGACCATGAATTCCTTCTACAATTAACACTCCCTTATGAGGAAGCTTCATTTTATGACCATTCCACTCTCTTTTACCTGTTTTAAAATTATACGTAGGAACCTCTACTTCTCCACCAGATAATAGTATTTGTAGATGATTATTAAACAGTTCTAGATCTAAGGCATGTATGGATTCAAAATCATATGCGCCAAACTCATCCATTGGTGTATCTTCTCTATTTACAAAGTAATCATCTAGTGAAATAGGTATCGGTATTAGGCCATTAACAGATAACTGAATACCTAATCTCTTAGAAAAAGTTGTTTTACCTGAGGAAGATGGTCCTGCAACTAACACAAGATTTACACTTTTGTTTTCACTTATTTTATCTGCAATATATGCAATTTTCTTTTCTTGCTGAGCTTCTGCTACTCTAATTAAATTAACAATATCTCCATTATCAATAATTTTATTTAATGCTCCAACATCTTCAATATTAATAGTCTCCCCCCACTTTTCAGCTTCATAAAATACTTTTGCAAGCTTTTTATGTTCTTCAAATTTAGGAATTTTAAAAGTTTCTTCTAATGTTGGAAATCTTAAAATATATCCTGGATCGTAATAAATTAAATCAAAGATTCTTAAAACACCTGTAGAATATGCCATTGGGCCATAAAAGTAATCGTATTGTCCATCTAATTCATATAAATTTACTTTTTCTAAATCTATTGAACTTAAAAGTCTTACTTTATCATCCATTCCATAGTTTTTAAAGATTTTAATTGCCTCTTCCTTCTGAAAACATTTCTTATTTATTTTAATATCTTTTTCTATAATTTCTTTCATCTTTTCTTTTATTAAATATATATCATCTATATCAAGTTTAGATTTTTTATAAATCTCTCCAAATAATCCTTTGCTCAAAGAGTGTCCAATAGTGATTTGAGCATCTTTAAATAGTTCTAAAGTTGCCTTAATAAGAACAAATTGAAGAGTTCTAATATAAGTCATCATTCCAAATTTATCTTTAATATCTACAATGTTAAATGTGGAATCTTCTTCTATAACTGAAGATAATTCACATAACTTTCCATTAACTCTTGCAAGTGCTATCGGTACATCTTTTTCTAAACTATAGTTTTTTACAACCTCATAGCAGCTAATTCCACTATTAACTTCGATAATGTACTCTTTCTCAAATTGTAATTTAATTTTTTTCATCTCAACACCTCAAAAATTGATTAATATTATTATATTTGCACTCCTATGAATTGTATCCTTTATTTTAATAATATTTTATTGAAAAATTGGAAGACTAAAACTATTAGGAGGTGAAATTATGTTCCTATTAGTAATAAGAACAATTATATTATATAGTTTTCTATTAATAATAATGCGACTTATGGGCAAACGTCAACTAGGACAATTGGAGCCTTTTGATTTAGTAACTGCATTAATGATTTCAGAGTTGGCTGCTCTTCCAATGGAAGATAATAGAATGCCACTTATTAGCTCTATGATTCCTATAACCACATTAGTTATTCTTCAAATAATTACTTCAATAATTCAGCTTAAAAGCGAAAAGGCGCGAACCTTACTAAATGGAGAGCCTAGTATATTAATTAAAGATGGCGAAGTTGATTTAAATGAACTTAGAAATCAAAGATTTAATCTAGATGATTTATTAGAAGAGTTACGGTTAAATGGATATTTCAATTTATCCGATATTCATTATGCTATATTAGAAACCAATGGAAACATATCCATAATGCCTAAAGAAGAAAATACTCCTATAACTCCAAAATTTTTAAATATAAGTGTACAAGAAAAATCTATGCCTATGATAATTATAAACGATGGCACCATAAATAAGCAAAACTTAGAAAAAGTAGGTAAAAATATGAAATGGGTCAAAAAACAACTTAGACAAAACAATATCGAATCTTATGAAGATGTATTTATAGGAATAGTTTATGAAGATGACAAATTCTTTTATCAGCTTAAAGAAAATAATGAAAAATAAACTTATAAAGAGGTAGAAAAATGAAAAAAGTTATATTGCCTTTTATGCTTTTTTTAGCCATGTTAGTAGGGCTTTATTATTCTACTAAATATACAAATAATACCTGTGATAAACTTTTAGAAATTGCTTATGAAACTGAATCATCCATTGCTTTTGAACAATGGGATAATGCATATATAAATTCTATGACATTACTTACTAGTTATGAAAAAGATATGTCTATAGTAACACTATTCTTAAATCATGAAGAGCTAGATATTATATATAATGAGGCTCTAAAATTAACTCAATACACTAAGGAAGAAGATAAAACTCATTCGCTATCCTCAATTCATCTTGTAAAATCTCTAATTGAAGGAATTAAAGAAGGTCAAAAGATAACTCTTCGTAATGTATTTTGATATATAACTTTAACATGTCAATTCTATAAATTTGTAAATAATCCTAATTTATATGGAAAATACTAATAGCATACATTATAATAAAGATAGTTATATTATTAAAAGGATTACGCTGAAAGGAAAGGTGAATTATATGGCACTTGTTACCACTAAAGAAATGTTTGATAAAGCCTTTAAAGGAAATTATGCTATTGGTGCTTTCAATATCAATAACATGGAGATTATACAAGGAATAGTAGACGGATGTAAAGCGCAAAATTCTGCTGTTATTCTTCAAGTTTCTTCAGGCGCTATGAAATATATGAGACCTTCTTACTTAAAAGCAATGATTGATGCTGCAGTAGAAGAATCTGGAATAGACATAGCTCTACACTTAGATCACGGTGATTCTTTAGAATTAGTAAAAAAATGTATAGATGTTGGATTTACTTCTGTTATGTTTGATGGTTCTCATTATGAATATGAAGAGAATGTTAAACTTACAAAGGAAGTAGTTGAATATGCTCATGCAAAAGGTGTAGTTGTTGAAGCAGAACTTGGAAAACTTGCTGGAGTTGAAGATGAAGTTAAAGTTGCTGCTCATGAAGCTACTTATACTGATCCAGACCAAGCAGCTGATTTTGTAAAAAGAACTGGCGTTGATTCCTTAGCTATTGCTATAGGAACAAGTCATGGTGCTTATAAATTTAAAGGTGAAGCAAAATTAGACTTTGATAGGCTAGAAACAATAACAAAAAAATTAGAAGAAGCTGGGATACATAACTTCCCAATAGTCCTTCATGGTGCTTCAGCTGTGGATCAAAATTATGTTGCTATGTGTAATGAAAATGGTGGAGATATAAAAGGAGCTAAAGGAGTTCCTGCTGAAATGTTAAGAAAAGCTTCATCAATGGCTGTTTGCAAAATTAATATGGATACAGATTTAAGACTTGCTATGACTGGTACAATAAGAAAAGTTATGGGTGATAAGCCAAGTGAGTTTGACCCAAGAAAATATCTTGGAGAAGCTAGAAAAAATATTCAAACACTAGTTGAAGATAAGATAACAAATGTTTTAGGTTGTCAAAATTCTATGAATAAATAAAAAAGCGTGGCTCATAGTAGCCACGTTTTTTAACGTACATATTAAAAATTAATTACAATTTACATAAGTAATACTAAGCTAGTTGCCATTACTAACATTCCTGCAAAAGTACCTCTCATGACATATTTATGCTCTCCATATTTTTCTACAGTAGGTATTATTTGATCTAAAGATATATAGACCATAATTCCTGCTACTATTCCAAATATAATTCCATAAGTATTAGTTACATTTTATTTCACAGAATATACTTTATCAATATTCTTTTAATTTTATATTTTAATGTAATATAAGTATTCCTCTATCAATATATTATAATGTATTTTTATTATGTTTTAAGAGGTATTGATATGGGTGAAATATACGATAACATTCTCAGTATTAGACCAATTGGTATATTAGAAAAAGATGGACTTGTTTATGACGCTTCACTTTTTGGTAATGTTGTTGGAAGAATAGATGAAGAAGGATTTATTTATAATCATACTATAAATACTCCTATTGGTAAGGTAGATACTAACGGATTAGTTTATGATTATAGCAAGGGGAATTTCCCTATAGGATATGTAGATAAAAATGGTTTTGTTTACGATAGTGCTTTTGGAGCAGAGCCTATAGGAAAGATACATGGTAATGATATATTTAAATCTGGAGCCGCCTATTTATTATTATTACGAGAGTAATAAATAGGTATCTAATATAAAAAATTAAAATATACGCTAGAAAATAAATTTTCTATAAAAGTGGGTTAATTCCTTAAAAATTGAAAATTAATAGTTAAGAATACGAATTTAGGATGAGATTCACTAAATGTTGATTTCTTAAAATAAAATTTGTTTAAAAAAACTCCAAAGGCTTTGTCATTGGAGTTTCAACTATAATTTTTTATCCTTAATCTTTAATTCACAGAAAAAATTTTTGTTTGTTATGGAAATCAAAATACTGTATAAATTAAATTTTCATCAACATTAAGACAAGACTATCATACATACTGATATTACTCAACCTCTATTGTCCAATATTCTCCACTTTCTAAAACTCCTTTTTCAATAATATTAGCATTAGTGCTTATATTTTCCTTTGAAAGTTTAAAAGTAGCATATTTATTCCCTTTGATATTAATTTCATAAATCATGTATTGTTCTTCTTGCATTATGGGAAAAAGTACAAATTTATCACTTTTCATTATAGAGCAAACTATGCTTTTTATTTCATTGTCGTTATAGCTTGACATTATGCCCCTCCTTAGTCAAAATAATTAAAATATTCTTAACAATTTAATTAGACATGATTACAATATTATCCTTTAAATCAATTATTATTTATTCATATAGCTTTTATAAGTAAATTTAATAAGTCATAGTCTAATTAACTTAAAAATTTTAATTAATCTAAAATTTTTACTAAATAATTCATAAATATTATTTTTTTGTAAACACATCCATATAAAGCTATATATTTATCACGTATATATGATATTCTTAAATGGAAACTAAATTTAGAGGAGTGATAATTATGTCCATAAGACATCTAGAATTAATAATTATTATTAAAAATACGCATAATTCTAGTTAATTTATTTTTTTATATACCTAATGTAATTTTAGGGTTTATTATTTTATATTTTGTTGATAAAATATTAACATAATAGATTTACTTTAATTTTATATTTAGATATTATCTAAATTTATATTTAAGTCAAGTTCAACGGTTTAGAGTCGCTAGAATTTTCTCTAGCGACTCTTGTATTTAAACATATTTATAATTATTATTAATAAATTTGTAATTATTATGTTTATTTATTATTTCTCTACATAATTCATGATATGCTTTATTATAATATTAATACTTCCATCACCATTACGTTTAATTTCAAATCTTTCAAAATCATGATAAGCTTCTTCTGATAAATATAAATCTATATCCTTGTCAATTTTTAATCTTATTCTTTTAAGCTTTTTCTCAACCCATTCTTTATCAATAGAAACCTTCTCTGCTACTCCTTGATCAGCAATAAAAGTTTTAAAGCTTTCTTTTCTTTCTGCATTATCATTGAAAATTTCCTCAGTTAACTCATTAACGTCAATATTATCCTCTTCTCTTAGTTTTTTCTTAATATGAGTTCTAATTTTCTCCTGTTCAGAAGCATTTTCAACTAGTGCATTTTGAGTCCATTTTTCTGCTGCTTTTACAAATGTTTTAGTCATGTCTCTTTCATTATCAATTATAGTGCATCCTAAATAACTATCTATAAAATAATTTGAGCCATAATCCTCATTATTTTTATTCTTACTTTGCTTATCAATTACCATAAGATCATATTCATTATCATCTCTAATTGCTCTTATAAAAGCACATTTCTGAATGCGCGAACTTGAAGAAGGTAATCCTGTAAATTGAGGAATTATATCAATTCCTACCTTATCATCTATATATTCAATAGTATGCATATAATTTTTTATATAATCCATTTTAAATATACCTAAAAACATTCCGTATTCTGTAGAAAAGCTAACGGTAATTAAATCACAGGAAGGAATATTGCCTTTGGATCTCATAAGTACAAACATCTGTCTTGCTAATTCTTTAGATACTCCTAAAATATTATTTTCTCCATTCAAAAATTCCTGGGACAAATCTTTAACTATGTTCCTCTCTTCATTAAAAATGGCATATTTTAACTCTTCATCTTTTAAACATCTTTGAATATGTTTTAAAAGAAAAGTATATATCTCCTCATTTAATTCTAGTGCAAATTCATTTAACACAGCTCCATCAGCATTGTTATCTAGTATATGAATCACTGCTTCAATTATATTTATTTCTTTAATGTAATCCAAATGTTAAACCTCCTCTAAGCGTTGACTAATTATTAAAATTGACCAAAAAATTTTTAAAATCCGTTCATCATCTATGAATGAATTTATCCTAATTGACAATTATCAATTGATTAATATAATTATATAACAATATATGATTTTTCTCCAAAGTAATTATTAAATATAAGGCATCTTCAAAAAATAATAGACCAGTATGTTAGCCCATTTTCCATCATACTGCGTTGTCAGAACCTGCCCATAGCACCACTATGAGCAGATTCTGACGCCTTGCCTGATATAAAATATACTAACATCTTTGGTTTATTATTTTCTTTCAAATGCCTAATTGGGTTAAAAATAAATTATAAACAAATTAAAATAAAGCTTAGGAAAAAAAATTATGATATAATTACCTAAAAGGAGTGAGTACCTTGAAAGAAATGGAAACTAGAATATTAGATATTAACGTAGAAGATATCCGAAAAAAAATGAAAGATATTAATGCATTAAAGGTTAAAGAAGAAAGCCAAGTTAATAATATATATGACTTTTCAGATAGAAGGCTATTAAACGCCAAAGGCTATGCTAGAATTAGAGTAGTAGATGATCATCTACATAATAAAACAATAAATTATATGACTACTAAAAAGCTTATAAGTCAAGAAAAATATAAGGTAATGGAAGAGCATGAAATTGAAATATTAGACTCCGTTGAAGGCTCTAATATTTTTAAAGCATTAGGTCTAGAATTAGTAGAATCTATTAAGAAATATAGAGAAAGTTATAAGTATAAGAATACTCTAATTGAAATAGATATTAATGATAAAAGCTTTTGTCCTTTTCCTTACGTAGAAATTGAATCCAGTAATGAAGATGAAATTATGGATGTAGTGAATCTATTGGGGTACACTATGAAAGATACTACTTCTAAAACTATTCATGAAATTTTAGAAGATAAAAATAAAGGAGCTTTAAAAGGACTATAATGTTTGGATATGTTACTCCCTGCAAAATGGAGCTTAAAGTAAAAGACTATGAAAAATTTAAAGCTTATTACTGTGGATTATGCTTAGCTATAAAAGAAACCTTTGGTCATATACCTAGACTTACTTTAAATTATGATATGACTTTTTTAGCTATACTTTTAGATGGACTTAATGAAGATACAATTCATTATGAAAAATCTAGCTGTATTGCACATCCATTAAATAAAAAACCTAAAGTAATTGATAATGATGCTTTAAAATATGCCGCTTTTTGTAATGTAGCTTTAACTTACTTTAAATTATTAGATAACTACAATGATAATAATTCTAAAATCAGTAAACTATTATCTAAATTTTTGAAAAAGTATATAAAAATTAGTGATGAACAAAAAAAAGAAATAATCGATTATATGAAAACTAAATTAGATTTATTAAGTAAAATGGAGAACTCTAAAGAATCTATAAATATAGATGAAATTTCTGATATATTTGCAGATTTAACTGGTTATATAATTTCTCAATATTATAAGCAAGAGGATAACACCGCTCTTTATTGGCTTGGATATAATTTAGGAAGATTTATATATTTAATTGATGCCTATGATGACTTAAAGGAAGATATGGAAAATCATAAATTTAATGCTATTGAAAGAGCTTTTAATAGCGAAAAGCTCACCTTTGAAGAATTTATAGAAACTATTAGAGAAAGAATTGAATTTAATCTAATATTAAGCGCTGAAAGCTGTGCGGCTTCTTTGGAGAATCTTCCATTAAAGAAAAATAAGGAGCTTTTAACCAACATTCTTCAGCTTGGCTTAATGGAAAAAATTGAAAGTATAAAGATTAAGGAGTGTAAAAAACATGAGAAATCCATATGAGGTACTTGGTGTAAGACAAGGTGCATCACAAGATGAAATAAAAAGAGCATATAGGGAACTAGCAAAGCAATATCACCCAGATCAATATGGTGATAATCCTTTAAAAGATTTAGCTGAAGAAAAGATGAGAGAAATAAATGATGCTTATGATGCTCTTACTAAAAATAATGGAAGTTCTAGTAACTATCAAAGTTATAGTGGAGGAGATAATAATTCTAACATTTATCAAAGTATAAGAATGGATTTAAATAAAGGAAACATAGGTGGCGCAGAGGCAAAGCTTAATTCCATATCAGATAGAACTGCGGAATGGTATTTTTTAATGGGCATGGTTAATTATAGAAAAGGTTGGTTTGATAATGCCTATAATTTAATTCATCAAGCTTGTAATATGGATCCAAATAATTTTGAATATAGACAGACTTTAAATAGTTTAAATCAAAGACAAAATTCTTATAGACAAACTTATTATGGAACACGAAAAGGTAGTGATAGTGAGTGCTGTGATCTTTGTTGTAAACTTTGGTGCGCAGATACTTGTTGTGAATGTATGGGTGGAGATTTAATTAGTTGCTTTTAATAATATAATTTACACTATGAAAAGTCATTTGTTAAAAATAATAAACGAGTCTTTAGATTCATTTGTGAATATACCTAAATTTATAACATGATAATTTAAAATAATATTTTATTGTGAGGTTTTTTAATATGGGAAAACATAATATAAACAATAAAGCAAGTTTTGTTGCAAGAGGTGGAATATATGTAGCACTTAGCTTATTTGTGCTGTACTCCACTTCCTTTTTGCCATTTAACACAATATTTCTTTTAGGAGTAGCTTCAGCTATAATTCCTCTATCAATATTAACTACTAACATACAAAACTCTATTATAGTATATGTGGGTGTTTCCTTATTATCTTACTTTCTACTTCCATTAAAATCTATGTGGTTATCTTATACTGTATTTTTTGGACTTTATGGTTTTATAAAACTTTATATAGAAAAATTAAGAAAAATGTCCTTAGAATTTATATTAAAGATTGTATATTTTAATATATCTATGGGAATATTTTATTTAATTTATAAATTTTTATTTGTGTCCTCACTATCAATACCAGGAAACTTTTTATTTTTAATATTAGCTTATCAATTTATGTTTATAGTTTATGATTATGCAATGACTATATTTATAACCTATGTAGATAGTAATTTTATTCATAAATTAAATAATTAATACCATATACAAAAAATTAGTAAACTATTGACAATAAAAAGATTTTAATTTATAATATGAAATTATTAACTTAATATATTATTGCACTGATTAGGAGTAGTAATATTCATCTTAATTTTCAGAGAGCTGCAGTTTGGTGTAATGCAGTAGTTAAGAACTATGAACTTGCCTAGGAGCTTACTTGTGAAAAACAAGTACGGATTAAACCGTTATATTTTAAAGTGAGGCACTATGCCTAATTAGAGTGGTACCGCGGAATTATAAGTTTTCGTCTCTTTGCGAGATGAAGGCTTTTTTTATTTATAATAACCTTTATATATCTATCTATTAATAAGAAATAGCTAAAACCTGTATTTTAATGCACTGTTTAATGATTTTCATAGATAGAAAAAGTCTATTGTCTTATATCTTATTTAAAATAATAAAAATTCACTATAGATTAGGAGGAAATAATATGGCTAGATATAGCACAGAAATTGATAAAAAATGGCAACAAAAATGGGAAGAAACAGAACTATATAAATTTAATAAAAATAATTTAGATAAAAAACTTTATGTTTTAGAAATGTTCTCTTATCCATCTGGAAGCCAACTTCATGCAGGTCATTGGTTTAACTTTGGGCCTGTTGATTCATGGGCTAGAATGAAAAGAATGCAAGGATATAATGTATTTCAACCAATGGGTTTTGATGCTTTTGGATTACCTGCTGAAAACTTTGCAATTAAAACTGGAATTCACCCAATGGATTCAACAGAAAAGAATATTGAAACTATGGAAAAACAATTAAGAGCTATGGGAGCTATGTTTAATTGGGAAAATTCAGTAGTAACTTGTCGTCCTGACTATTATAAATGGACTCAATGGCTATTCCTAAAATTATATGAAAAAGGTCTTGCATATAGAAAAAATGCACCAGTAAACTGGTGTCCTGATTGTAATACTGTTTTAGCTAATGAACAGGTAATTGATGGTGTTTGTGAAAGATGTTCTAGCGAAGTTACTAAAAAGAATTTAACTCAATGGTTCTTAAAAATTACAGATTACGCTGAAGAACTTCTTAATGAAATCGATAATCTTGATTGGCCAGAAAAAACTAAGTCAATGCAAAAACATTGGATAGGTAAATCTACAGGTTCAGAAGCTACTTTTAAAGTAGATGGCAAAGATATTTCCTTCAACGTATTCACTACAAGAGTTGATACACTATTTGGAGTAACTTATGTGGTTTTAGCTCCTGAAAATGAGCTAGTAGATCAGTTGACTACTGAGGAGTATAAAACTTCTGTAGAAGAATATAAAGAAAATGCTAGAAAGCAATCTGATATAGAAAGACAATCCATAACAAGAGAAAAAACTGGTGTATTTACTGGTTCTTATGCTATAAATCCAATTAACGGAAGAAAGATTCCTATTTGGATTGGAGATTATGTACTAAATACTTATGGAACTGGTGCAGTTATGGCTGTTCCAGCTCATGATGAAAGAGATTTTGCCTTCGCAACTAAATATAATCTTCCAATAGAAAAAGTTATTGAAGGCGGAGAAAATCTTCCATATACTGAATCTGGAAAACTTGTAAACAGTGGAGAATTTGATGGACTTTCTAGTGAAGATGCTAAAGAAGCTATAGTTAATAAGCTTCATGAACTAAGTTTAGGAGAAAAGAAAATAAACTATAGATTAAGAGATTGGTTAGTATCAAGACAAAGATATTGGGGAGCACCAATTCCAATAGTATACTGCGAAAAATGCGGAACAGTACCAGTGCCTGAAAGTAATTTACCTGTAGAGCTTCCATACGACGTTGAATTTACACCAGATGGAAAGTCTCCACTAGCTAAATGTGAAAGCTTTATGAATACCACATGCCCATGTTGTGGTGGACCTGCTAAAAGAGAAGCAGATACTTTAGATACCTTTGTTTGTTCTTCTTTCTACTATTTAAGATATGTAGATAACAAAAATAGTGAAGTTTGTTTTGATAGTGAATTAGCAAATAAAATGCTTCCAGTAGATAAATATGTTGGAGGCCCAGAACATGCTTGTATGCATCTATTATATGCAAGGTTTATAACTAAAGCATTAAGAGATCTTGGCTATATAAACTTTGGAGAACCATTTAAATCTCTAACTCACCAAGGACTTATCTTAGGACCAGATGGACTTAAGATGAGTAAATCTAAAGGAAACACTATATCTCCTGATGGCTATATTACAGAATATGGTTCGGACGTATTCAGAATGTATCTAATGTTTGGATTTGGATATACTGAAGGTGGAGCTTGGAGTGATGATGGAATAAAATCTATAGGTAGATTCGTTGAGAGAATAGAAAGAGTTCTAGAACATTCTATAGCTGAACTTAGAAACAAGGATAATAATAAGGAAGTTATGGAAACTGCTGAAAAAGAACTTAATTATTGGAGGCATTTTGCTATAAAAGGTGTATCTGAAGATGCTGAAAAACTTCAATTTAATACTGCAATAGCAAGAATGATGGAGTTTACTAATGCTCTATCTAAATACCTTAATGAAAGCATTAAAAATCCTGCTTTCCTAAAAGAAGCATTAATAGATTATATTAAGCTTCTTGCACCATTTGCACCTCACTTCTCTGAAGAGCAATGGGAAGCTTTAGGTATGGATTATTCAGTATTTAACGAAAGTTGGCCTGTTTTCAATCCATCTGCCTTAATTAAAGATGAAGTTGAAATAGCAATACAAATCAATGGTAAAATTAAAGCTAAAATTGATGTTCCAACAAGTCTTGATGAAGCTGGAATAAAAGAAGCATCATTAAACAATGAAAATATAAAAGCTGCCCTTGAAGGAAAAACTGTGAGAAAAGTTATAGTAATTAAAGGTAGGCTTGTAAATATAGTAGCTAACTAACAAAAAGTCGTGATTAACCATCACGACTTTTTAAATTAATAATTAACTATATATGTTTACTATAGAAAGAAATTGAAAATAAATTTTAATTATTTAAAAATTCAAAGGCATAGTCACAGTATTTTTTAAATCCTATACCTTCATATATAGCTTTTGCACTTAAATTTCTTATATTTACTTGAGTTATTGGTGTCTTTCCCATTTCTATCAATTTCTCTACCATTTTACTCATAAGAATTTTTCCTAATCCCCTACCCCTATATTCACTTTTTATATAAACAGTAGTAATCTCTCCAAAATGTTTACTAAACTCGCTAAATTTAGCTAGCCCAACTGGAGTATCTTCTCTCCATAATAAATATATCCCATTTTTTAAATCATATTTTATTTTTTTATCATTAGTTAAAGATTTTATGTCATCTTCAGAAGTTGCTTCAAAAAAATCTATATATGCTTCTTTAATAAAATCTTTATCTTTAAAAGTTGCTTTTCTAAAATTAAATTCTCCTATATGTAAATTAGTTTTTTTATCATTATCAAAAATATAATAAAAATTTTTATCTATATTTCTACTTATATTTAATCTTTTTAATATTTCTCTTACATCTTCTTCTCTAGATGCCAAAAGCATACGTGGATTATTTATTCTTTTAATTTCTTTTATAATAATTTCAAAACTTTTTTTATTATTATAATAAAAATTAGTAAAAAGTGAATTTCCATCATCCTTTATATGCAATATAGCTCCTATACTTTTTTCACTATCTATATATAAATCCCCTATATTATTACTTTCGATACAATGTATTATAAAAAGGTTTATCTCCTCTTCTTCATATAAAAATTTTAATATTAACTTTTTTATTTCATCTGTTAAAATCTCTACTTTTACCATAACCATCTTCCCCCATTTATGCAATTGAGAATTGAGAATTGACAATGGACAATTTAAGTTGAAATTATTTTTATAAAAAATAATTTCTTTAAACATGTTTTTTCACTAGCAATATAAAATTGCTAGTTATTATGGCGAACACTGTTCGCCGCTACAGAATAAATTTTCCACCTCTGTGGAACAGTAGCGAAGCCCGTAAGGGTTCCCCTGAGGTGCAGTATAATTCGGAACAATCTTATTGATTTTACAATAATACTATGAAGATAAGAAATAAAATTAAGATGTTAGTTAATGTTGCAAATATAGTGCCATATCATACTGCACCCCAGGGGTTTAAATAGAAAGTAGTTATAAATTAAAATTCTGTGATTACTTTAATTTTATTTAAAATTTATAATTTTGTTGTAAACCCCAGGGGTGAAAAATTAATGTGAATTGATTTCTACTCTAGATATTTCTCATAATTAGAGTAAACTATAGCCTTCTAAATTTAATTCTCTTTCTCTGACTCTAAGTGCTTCTATTATCTCTGTTATGAGTTCAGAAGATTCTAATCCTAGTTCTTCACTGCTTTCCTTAATTATTTCTCTATTTACTCCTTTTGCAAATCCCTTATCTTTTAATTTTTTCTTTACTGACTTTAACTCTAAATCTTCAAAACTCTTTGAGGGTCTAACTAAAGCACATGCTACAATAAAACTTGAAAGCTCGTCTACTGCAAAAAGCGCTTTTGCCATAAGGCTTTCTCTGTACGATTTTGCTTCCTTTGCATGACCATAAATAGCCACTCTTATTTCTTCCTCTACATTTTCTTCTTTTAAAATGTTCTGCCCTTCCTCTGGATGAGTATCAGGATATTTTTCATAGTCTATATCATGCAATAGTCCTACTATAGACCACTTTTCTACATCTTCATTGTATTTTCTTGCAAGCCCTCTCATTGATCCTTCTACTGCAAAGGAATGTTTAAGTAAACTTTCACTACTCATATATTTTTTTAAAATTTCAAATGTTTCTTCTCTTTTCATCTCTTTGCCTCCCTAAAAAATTTATCTATATTATAGACAGAATTTCTCTTTTAGCTAACTAGTTTATTTTTACTATTATAAAATAACTTAAAGAAACTCTGAGTATAGTTGTTTTTTATAAATATTCCTCTATTTAAATTTACATTTTAATAAAACTACTCTATCATAGTTTTTTATAGCTCTATCTACTTCATTTTTTCCATCAAAAATAAAGCTCATAGGACCTATTCCTTCATTTCGCTCTAGCTGTGCAAATAAAATATGCTCTACATCTTTTTCTATCGTTACTTCGTTGTTATAGAATCTCCTAGTTCCATTTAAGTTATTACTAAAGTCTATGTTAATTTTAGCTGAATTACTAAACTCATCACCTATAGCAGTAAACTTAAATTCCCCTTTATCACTATATTTATCAGAGTATTGATATAAGCTCATAGTTATATATTTTAAAGTATCGTCTTTATCTAAAGATATAGTTGCCGTATTATCTTTCCCTATAAGCTTTCCTTTTTCATAGACACATAAGCTTATCTCAATATCATCATAATCTTTTAAACTTCCAATTATCTTAAAAGCCTTAAAATCAGTATCAATAGTACCTTGTAATAGTTCTTTTTGTTCTTCCGAAAAATCACTAAGAACAATTTTAGGTTCTGTTTTTTCACAGCCTAATAATAAAATACAACTTATTGTTAAAAAAGCTATAATCAAGACTTTACTAGTTTTCCCCATATACTTTACCCCTATAAATTTTTATCAATGTACCATAAGACTTATTCAACATTTTTAATTATTAAACAATATTAATTTATTTATATTATTCTTTTTTGTAGTTATTAAAGTTCTTATATTAAGGATATATTAACATATTATTGTAAAATATGTTAATATAATAATAATGTACTCTTTAATTAGGTAATTCTATGAAAAGATTTATAATATTTAAAATGCTTTATCTAATATATGGAAAAAAGTCAAGTGAAAAATTATTTATAGGAGGTAATGTTATGAAATTTAAAAAGTTAATTCCTATGCTTCTAATAGTATTTATTATTCCACTTTTCTTAATAGGATGCAGCAAAGCAAATACTGAAGAAAAATTAATAGAAGATTTTCTTCATGCTTTCTATGACATAGAAGATTACACTAAAGTTGATCTTAATGAAACTATTGATAAATTTCCTAATGATCAATATACCCTTAGATATAAAGAATTATTATCAGATAATGCCTTTAAAGCAACTACATCTGATAGAGCTAATTATATGTATATACGCCACTTAATTGCCAATAAAACTAATTCTAAGTTCGTAGAATTGAAAGATTTTAAAAAAAGTGATACAGATAAAGTTTATAATTTTAAGGCTATAATAAATCTAAATAATGTAGAAAAAAATACTAAAGATGATGTAGAGCTTATAGGCCAAGTTACTATAGATAAAGTTGATGACAAACTGATAATATCCCAAATTAACAAATTAACTGATGTAGATTTATATTCAAAACTACCAATTCGTCCTTAATTTTTGAATAAAATAATTAGTTATATATTTATAAATAACTGATTATTCTATTTTATTTTTTATATTTAAAACCTATTAAAAGAGATACTATAAAACAATACGCTCTACTTTAATAAAAATATCTATTTATTAGAATGAAATATATTCCTCACTTTTTTTAACTTGCATGACATCAATTCTACTTTCAACTAATAATTATACTGAATTTATAAATTACTTACCTCATGATTATTTTACCACATAATTAGACTAATTCATTCATGACATTGATAATTGATAGAAGTAATGGTTCCCCTAAAATAAAAAAAGAGCTTATTGCAACTCACATTTATGAATTGACAATAAGTTCTCTATAAGTATACTGTTTTATTTAAGTTAGCAGCCAAAAAAGTATAGGCACTTCTTATTCTTGTTATTAGCTTTTTACTATTAATCTAAAAATTTCCTTAGTTCTTCTGCGATTGCTTTAGATTGCGTGTGGTGAAGATAGTGTGTTCCTGGCAATTCAACCACCTTACCCTTAGATGAGTTTTCAATTTGCTGTTCATGAAGCTCAAGCCATCCTTCTATAGACGTTTCGCTTGCTTCAGCTACGAATAGTAATAAAGGGACTTCCTTTGGAAACGACAGACTTTTTGCCGAATCAAAACTCTGCCCTAGTGACTTTAGTTCATTTCGCACAGTCTCATTTCCCATATTTTTCATGGTAATCATGCGCAATTGATCAGAAGACTCTTCATTCATATTTTCACCCATGAAGCTTTCAGGATTCAATTTTACTATCAATCTGAAGATTCCTGATTTTTGCACGAAGTTGATTAATCTATCATCAAAACCTGGCCAAGGTTGGTTCGGAACACTTGAATCAATCCCAACAAAAGCTTTGACACCCTCAGAAAAAGTATTGACATAGTTCAACCCATAAATGCCTGCAATTGAGTGACCCATCAAAATAAAGGAGTCTATATTTAATTGTTTAACAACATCATGAATCTCCTCAACCATATTTTCTGCTGTTCGCTCACGCTCCGTTTGCCCGCTTAATCCATAGCCAAAGGGTTCGATAACAACCACACGATAATCACTTTTAAGTTCATCAATCAGCGGCTTGAAATCAATACTTGGACTTGCCGTGCCATAGCCTGTTAAAAGAACAATTGTTTCTTCGCCCTTACCTTCAATAAGTACGTTCATCGTGCCATCAAAAACCTCTAATTTCTGTCCATAATCTACAATTTTCTTAGCCTCACTTCGTAAACTTAAACGGTGAGCTGTAAAGATTCCCCCCAATGCTAAGGCTATTATCAGTACAAGTACAAGAGCACTTATCTTTAGGATATGCAGAATTTGTTTAATACCACTTTTTTTATTTTCGTTCATTTTCTGCCTCCTCTTTCTTTATTTCACTAATAATTTTTTCTATAATTTCATCGCTTAGTACATCAACTCCTATACCATCGAAGACATATTTCGCTGCATAAACTTTATCCCAAAAAGTATCTATAGTGTTGGGAAATAAAGATACCATAAACCAAGTATTTAATAATAGGACAATAATCTCTGAAATCTGCTTTGGGAACTTCACATCAAGTGATCCATCCCTGTTTCCTTCGTCTATGTATAATTCAACTTGGGGTGATAGGACCTCGTTGCTATTAATCATACGCATCATGAAAAATTTTGGATTATTAAATAAAGGAAATGCCATCCCAAATGAAGCTCTAACATCTTTATTAATTAGCGTTTCCATTAGTAAATGTTGAATTTTTTCTAAACCATTTAGATCTTGGCGCTTACTAATCGCCTCTATATACTCTGAGCCTGGAACAAGTCGCTTTACAACTGCATCAATAATCTCTTCTTTTGATCTAAAGTGGTGGTAAATCGCTCCACGCGACAAGCCATCTAATTCGTTGACAATATCTTGGATGGTCGTTTTCTCATAACCTTTTTCTACAAACAGCCGCGTCGATGCATCTAAAATATCTCTAATTGTGTCTTCAGTACTATACCTTTTACTCATTACTCAGCTCTCCTTCTAACAAACATTTAGTCGGTATGTTCTAGACCACACTCCATTTCAATTTATGTAAACAAACTTAATCACTTATCATAAATTTCTAGTTTCTTTTGGGTTAAAAGATAATTTCCTTAACGGTTCTATTCTCTAACCCTGTTTTTAGTGCTGTCTCCTAAGACATTCTTTAATCCCCCTTTAATCTTTTTCCGAAAAAACATTCATTCGGTATGTTTTATATTACGCTCTATTTTACTTTATGTCAACAAATTAAATCACTTGTTGTAAAGTTCCTTCTCGCTTAAAGGATAGTTGCTTAATAGTTCTATTCTCTAGTCGACATTCACAATGATATCCGTAATTTTTTCGGCACAGTTATTGAACTAATAGAATCATCACCTATGCAAAAAATTACCTTACCTCGTAAGAAATAGGAAAAAGAAGCAATAAAATTCTATGCTAAAGAAGAATTAAAAGAGCTTTTGACACATCTTTCGCTTTCTAAAAACGATAAGATTAAGACTTTCTTTCCAGTGATCGCCTTTACTAGTATTAAAAAGTCAGAGGTTCTAAGCTTCCACAGGAACCACAAATGATTTACATACTGGTGAGAAGTTCGTCAGTTATATCAAGTTTTAATTTTTACAAGGCACATCTCTTTCATTTCAAAACAAAAAAGCTCACAAACATCACTCATCACAGCATTTGCAGATTTCAATTTTTCTCCCCCACGGCCCCTTCCATTCTATACTATTAATTTATTTTATCATTAACTCAAAGTTTTAATTAATAATTACATAGAGTTCTACAGTATATAATGTGAAACTTACAATATATTTATATATTACATATAATTAAAAGATATGTTAATATAAAACTAATCTTATTTAAATAATTAAAAGATGTGGAGGTATTTTCAATGTTTAAAGAGATGATAAAGATTAACAAGGCAATGGACGATAAAGATATATTTGCACTATTAGAAAGAGGACAAGAAGGCACTTTAGGTACTATAGGTGAAACTGGTTATCCTTACTGTACAACTTTAAATTATGTATACTACAATGATGCTATTTATTTTCATTGTGCTCCTGTAGGACATAAACTTGATAATATAAGTTTTAATAATAAAGTATGTTTTTCAATTGTTGATAATGTTGAAGTTTTATCTAAAACATTCAATACTAAATTTGAAAATGTAATAATCTTTGGAAAGGCTGAAAATATTGAAGAAGAAAAAGAAAAAAAGGCTGTATTACTAAAATTTATTGAAAAATATTCTTCTGATTTTATGGAAGAAGGAAAAAAATATATAGATAAAGCTTTTTCTAAAGCTAACATTATAAAAATTAGTATAGATCATATAACAGGAAAATGTAAAAAGTAAATTATTTTTAAAGGCAAATGTAGATTTCTAATCTGAATATTCGATATATTCAGATTAGAAATCTCTTTAATAGAAACTATTAGCAAATTGTATAAATTCAAGCTTTATTTTAATCTTTTATAAGATATTGAAGATATCAATGTTTTATTTAATAGTCCTAAAAGAATAGTATTTTCTTTTACATGCCTTATTCTAAATATCTTTTAGGTAAAGCTATTTTTTTAAGCCTAACTATAATAAAAAATATTATTCTATCTATAAAAATAATTGTAAGGATAAATAAAAAGCTTATAGTATATTTTTCATAAAAATAAGCAGTAGCAATACAATATATTGCAGTTATAAACTTCCATAAGAATTGAATTCTTAAAAAGCTCTTCATATCTTTAATGTGATACCAATTATTCCTGTTATCTACTCTTTCATTATTTATAAAACCATAAATTATTAAAAACATGGCATAAATAATACAAATTATAGATAGTACATTCATAGAATACGCCTCCGAAATTATTGATTCTATGATTATTATATGTAGATGCTAAATAAGCTTCTACTTTAATAAATTCTTACTCCCCTTATTTTTCTTAAACCATTCTGTTGCAAAATCTACTGCTGTTTTTTGATGAAATAATCTACTCTCAGCTTGTCCTACCAATCCTCTACTCACATTATGCTTTTTCTCAAATTCTAAGCCTATAGAATTAAAATCTTCACTATCTAAATCAATATCCCTAAAAGTCTTCCAAACTCTCTTACCATTTTCTAAAATAGGTGCAGCTAATTCTGTATACATTCTTACATTAGATTTATATTCACTTAAGTGAAAAGAGGTATTATTCTCATAAGGTACTCCTAGCAGTAGTACATATCCATTTATATTATAAACTTTTCCTAGAGGTGATGTCTCTCCTAGTGAATCCTCCAAATTATGAACCCCTATAATATCTTCTGAATCCTTACCCCAGGCAGTAAAAGAAGCCTGTGGATGATCACTCCTTAACACATTAGGAAAGCTTCTAAAAGCTTCTGCAATTCTTCCCATTCCTCTTGTAGGGGTTATATGTTTATCAAAGGCAGGCATAGTTTCTCTAATTATTTCATACCATTGTTCAGGTACAGGAGGATTTCCCCAATAGCAAGGTTCTGAGTAATCTCCTGTTTGAGCTGGCATAATAATGTTGCCTTCCACTGTAATTATATCCATAAGTGATTTTATTACTGATACAGCCCCTCCACAAACCCAGCCTATAGAACTTAAAGAGGAATGTACAATAACAGTCATTCCTTTTTTAAGTCCCAATGCAGTTAAATCTTTTTTTAGGCTTTCTATAGTGTTTATAGTATTGGTATTTTCTATTATAATTCCCTCTCTCATTTCTTCTACCTTCCCTTATTTAAAATCCTCTGGAAAATCTACAGTAAAATCAAAAACTGTACCACAATCAGTACAAACATTAGCATAGAGTTTTGATCCTAATGCAAAAATTTTGTCCATAGGTTCTAATAATATAGTTTTGCTTGCAGCTCTTTTAATTTCAGTAGAATTACATTTAGGACACTTTAGTTCTTCCACAATATATTCCCCCTTTAATCCATTAACTACTTATTCTTTTAATATCCATTAAATCCTTTTTAACATAATAGTTTATTTATAGCTATATTCTTTTTACTGATTTCTTTAAGAATTTTTATTGAAAGAATATATTTTTATTTTTTTAAATAATTTTTTATTCATCTCTCTAAAATTTCTATCTATAATATAATTAATTAATATGTTGAGTAGGTTCTTATAAATAGAGAAAATAATACTTATAGCTTGTATATTTCCTTAGCCAATTTATTATTAATTTTTTAATATTTAATTCTTATATGTGTATTTAGTGTATTTTCGAATTTTTAAAAAGGTATCCTAACTATATATATTCAATTGCTCATGATAGTATCCGGCATTTGTATAATAATAGCTTCTAAAAATTTAAAGATATTGTTGGAGTTTTAAATATTAAGACTTCAAGCTGGATTTTCTTTATAATAATAGGTTTCACTTGTATAATATTAAATGACTTTTTTAAAGTAGCTATTGAAGTTAAAGAGGAAAATGATTTAACAATGTAAATTTTAGTGAAATATGATGATTTTATGAATTATGAAATTATATTTTTTTCAAATAAGAAATAATTATCTATGGAAAATTTAAAAGAAAATACTCTTCAAATAATATAAAGCAAATAAATTCTTTAGATGTAAAAATAGATATTTAGAGATGTTAACAGTTCATTTAAATTTGTACACAAATTCTTTTAAATAGAAATTATAAGCATTTCAATAAATGTAAGGTCACTTTAAAAGAGATTTATTATAATAATTAAAATTTTAAGAATTTCTTTTAAAATGACCAATTTCCATATTATTTAGAAACAAAAATACCAGAGGTTGCTCTCTGGTTCTACTTCGCTTAATTAGCATATACTAACTTTTATTTTAGTTAAAATACATATAAGCAAAACGATATATATATATATCATAGCAATCTATTTAATCAGTTACTTAGGCTAAAATATCTTAATAAAACATACATATTTTATTTTTTCTGTAAAAAAACATCTATTAGCTCGATATCTCTTAAATCTTTTTCTCTTCCCAGTTTTATCTTATGTTTTCTTATGCTTTCTAAACTTCCTACAGGAAGATCATTAATTAATTCCACATTATCTACGTTCCATTCTTCAAAAACCTCTAATCCTTCATTTACCCTTATTACTCTTGAACTATCTTTTAAAACTACTGGTTTATATCCATTTTTAATTAAGTTTTCAAATAAAAACTTGCTACAGCCTAAGTCAATATCTCTAGTTTCGGTCTTCACTCCGTGCATAACTAATGACGCACCTGCTAAAACCCAATAATGCTCCTTAGGAAAATTTAATTCTTCTAATATCCCCATAATATCTTCTCTTTTTAACATATATCCTCCTTATATTAAAAATATATTACATTTAAATTTAATCTATATATTTATATAATCTTATTATTGAATTATTAGAATTTTGCCTTATACAATACGAATTAACAATTGGCAATGGAAAATTATTGATACTTCTCTTTTATAAGAGAAGTTTTTAATTGATTTCTTTTTGAAGTGACCTAGTCACTTCTTATAAAGTACTAGTAATTGTATTTCTATTAAAAAATCTATTAAAGAAATTAGTTTTAATTAAACTAATCTCCACCATAATTGTCAATTGTCCATTTTCAGTTCTCCATTAACTAAAGTTGCCAATGAAATATTTAATGGCATAAATATTAGTTATATATTAACTTTTTATGTAATATATCTATATATACTATAATTATAGATAATTATGATAAAATTAAAAAATTCTTATTAAGAATAGTTGTAATCTACTAGTTAATACTTATTAAGTCATCCTAATTATATAAAATATCCTATAATATAAATACAAAGCATAACACCAATATATCGGTCTTATGCTTTGTATTTATCTAGCGTCTTTTTTGTAGCCTCTAATAGACTACTAAGTTCAAATACTTCACCTTCTTCTAAAAGCTTATTTAACTGTTCAGTATATCTTGAAGCCTCTAAAAGTTTTCCTAAAGATGAAAGTGTTAAAATATTTTCAACTATGTCTGTAACCAGGCTAGATTTCACCTCAAATAATTTCTGAGCATCTTTAATTTCATCTTTTATCTCAAGCATTTGTTCATCTAATTGAAAGGCTGCATCTGCCGCAGTTTTTAATTTCATTCTTACATCCTTAGGTATATCGTGTTTATATTTATAATTTAAAGAATGCTCTACTGTAGCCCAGAAATTCATAGCTAAAGTTCTAATTTGAAACTCTGCTAAAATTTCTGTTTGTCCATCAGCCATATTTACTGGATATTTTATAATCATATGATAGCTTCTATAACCACTTGTCTTAACATTAGTTACATAATCTTTCTCATAGATTATTTGCATATCCTTTCTTTGTCTAATTAAATTAACAACTTTTTCTATATCATCAACAAACTGGCACATAATTCTTATACCAGCTATATCTTCCATTTCATATTCTATTCTATCTAATGGTATGTTAAATTTATTTGCTTTTTCTAAAATACTAGATACTTCCTTAACTCTTGCAGTTACAAATTCTATTGGAGAATATTCATTTTTTCTTCTAAGTTCTCTTCTAATACTTCTAAATTTAACTTTAAGTTCTTCTACTGCCTGTTCATAAGGAATTAAAAATTTTTTCCATTCTCTTATTGCCATATGTAAGTCACCCTTCACAAATATTAAATTGTTACGAAATATATATTAGATTATATATATAATATAATGTTATTATAGAAAAATATCAATGATTTAGATATAATATTGTATTTATTGTTTATTTAGCGGTTTATGGAGGATTTTATTATGAAAAATATTTTTTCTGGATTAGAGGATCTAGGATTTGAAGAGATAGAGAATCTTCAAATATATAAGGTAGAAAAAAGCACAGACAAAAAAGAAGAAGTTGAAAATAATTTATATGAGTCTTTACTTTATCATAAGACTATAGACTGTCCTGTATGTAATTATAAATTTAAACAACTTGCACTTAAAAGTACTTCTTATAGAATGATTTCAAAAGACTCAGATTTTTTTATAAGATATGATCTTATAAATCCTTATTTTTATGATGTTTATATTTGTGAAAGCTGTGGGTATTCAGCTTTAAAATCTGACTTCTATAAAATAATGACTGTTCAAAAAGATTTAATACTTAAAAATGTAACTTTAAAATTTAAACCAAGAACTTATCCTGATAAATATACATTAGAAATTGCTATAGAAAGATATAAAATGGCACTATTAAATGCAGTTTTTATGGATGCTAAACCTAGTCAGAAGGCTATGATTTGTTTGAAACTATCATGGATGTATAGATTAGGTAATTCAGACTATCATAATGAAATGGAACGAACCTTTTTAAGCTTTGCATTAAAAGGCTTTAACGATGCCTATTACAACGAGACTTTACCTTTATATGGCATGGATAAGTTTGTTATGATGTATCTAATAGGTGAATTAAATAGAAGATTGCTAAATTATAATACAGCTCTTGTATGGTTTAGCCAAGTATTAACTGCTCCTAATGTAAAGCAAAGTTTAAAAGAATTAGTCAGAACTCAAAGAGACCTAATTAGAGAAGCAGAAATTATTAAAGCTAAGCTTGAAAAAACTAGTGATATCCTTGATGATAATTTTAACTTTGATAGTAAAGATGAAAAAGACCATATTCAAGAAGTAAATAATAAAGAAGATAAATCTAAAGGAATCTTTTCAAAAATCTTTAATTCTAAAAATCGTGATTAGCTAATCACCACTTTTAAAATTAAAGATGTGAATGAAAAATTGATATTATTATTCACAATTTTTCATTCACAATTTATATATTTATAACCTGTATGTTATAAATATATAAATTTTTATGGTAGTATTAATTTTGGTGAAAAATCTATATAATCGCAAGAAGTTAATATATAATCTATACCATTTTTAATCCCTTCAAAGGCATAATTTAAAGCATTACCATGAATATGCCCATAAATAACCTTCTCTACTCCATATTCATTTAATATTTCAGTAAATCCATTTTCTTCTTCAATACTATTTACTGGTGGGTAATGAAGCATAACTATAAATTTTTCATAACCAGCTTTTTTAGCACTATCTAAAGATAATCTAAGTCTTATAAGTTCTCTTTCATAAATTTTTTTGTCATGAGCAGTAAATTTAGAACTTATTGGAGTAATCCATCCTCTACTGCCACAAATTCCATAATCCTCATAAGTAAAAAAATTATTTTGTATAAAATCCATATTATCATAAAGAGAATTAAGCTTTGTTATACTAGTCCACCAATAATCATGGTTTCCTCTTACTAATATTTTTCTTCCTGGAAGTCTATTTATAAAGTCTAAATCTTCCTTACCTTCTTCCATCCTCATAGACCAAGAAATATCTCCTGCAATTAAAACCGTATCTTCTACCTTAATGGTTTCTAGCCAATTATTTTTTATTTTTTCATCATGTTTATACCATTTATCTCCGAAAACATCCATAGGCTTATCTCCAGTAGATGCTAAATGGAAATCAGATATAGCATATAATGCCAATATTTATCACCTGCTCTTCATCCTATTGTCAATATCCATAACATATGCAATGACCTTTGCTACCACGTCATAAAGCTCTAAAGGGATTTCATCTCCTACGTCTACATTAGTAAGAAGATTTGCCAACTCTTCATTTTCAACTATAGGAACTTCATTTTCCTCTGCTTTTTCTAGAATTTTATCTGCGATATGCCCCATGCCTGCTGCAGTAACCTTAGGTGCAGTAGCTCCATAATCATATTTTACTGCAGCAGCTTTTTTTACATTTTTCATTTTACCACACCTTTATAAAATAGTTAATTAATATGTATAACTAAAATATTTTAAAATTTAATTGGTTTTGTAGCGGCGAACATTGTTCGCCATCTTTCTTTTATACATATTATAATTTAATATCAATAAGAAAGTGTTATGGCGAACGCTGTTCGCCGCTACAATCAGACAATTGACAATTATAGTGAAAATTAATTTCTCTAAATAAATTTTTTAATAGAAGTGGCTGTGCCACATGAAAAAAATCAATTCAAAACTTCTCTTATAAAAGAGAAGTATTAATAATACTCCATTGTCAATCGTCAATTTTCAATTGAATACTAGTTATACCCTTACATTAATTATACTTAAATCATTATCATCAAAAAATTCCCTACAATTTGATAATGTAAATTTTTCTATTTTTTCTTTAATGTTAACATTAAAAACATATGAATTACAACTTAAATCTTCAATAAGCTTATATCTATAAGCCTCTAATACATCCATAAAAGCCTTTTGTGAATGAATATCTATATTTATATAGTCGTTATTTACATTAATAAAAGCGTCTACTACTTCCATATTTAACGTTCTTATACTTGTAGCAATTTTAATATTTCTAGAATCTATCTTTTTGCCCTTACCTCTTTCATCTTTAATTACAAGCTTACAGTCGTAATCTTGCTCTTTAATATTCATAGGTACATTTAAATAATAGTAATCATTGCTTAAAGTGTTGAAAACTTTAAAATCATGCATTTTACTTTCAATAAGTTGCATTACCTTGTTGAATGTAGATGGACTATCTTCATTAGTCTTTATAAGTTGCATAATTCCATCTTTCATCATAGATACTTTTTCTTTTATTTCACTTTTAACTATATCAGAAGTAGGAACTTTAAATTTTAAGTCTATATCCTTTTCAATAACTTTATTTTCTTTTATATCTTTAGTAACTTTATCATCTATAATCTTACCTTCTTTTGAAGTAATGATTTCCTTTTCTATCACTTCATTACTATTAATATTTTTTTCTTCGTTTTTAACTAAAAGATTTTTCTCATCAATAACAACTTTATTATTAATTTCTTTATCTGATATCTCTTTGCCTTGTAAAGCAATGTCTTTTACAGTATTATCAAAACTCTCATTTTTTATTACCTTGTTCTCCGCATCTAATGTTGTTAATGATTTATCCGGAATAGTTTTCTCCTTAGAAATTTTATTATCTACAGTCATATCTTTATTCTCAATATTTAATGCTTCTAATACTTCTTGAATATTTTTAACTACTACTGAGTCTTCTTTATTAATATTATTGAAACTTTTTATATTTTCTTCTGTAATTGGTATGTTCTCTTCCTTCATCATTAGTAATGAGTTTAAATCTAAAGTCTTTAGAGAAGAGAAAAAGTTCTTTAAAGTATTTTTAACCATAACTCCCTTTTCACTATTAGGTTCTATATTTTTTGCTGTTAAATACTTTTCTATAAAATTATCTTCTTCTCCAGGTGTTATATTTATTTTATTAGTAAAGTCAACTATAGTTTTAACCTCATCAAAGTTTTCTTGAGTTAATGGAATATTAAATTTGAGCATTTCCTTTAATATATACTCATCGCCTTTTGAAATTTTTAATCCTAAGTTTTTTATTACTTCTTCTAATATGCTTTTGCTCTCTAAAGGTATTAAGGCTTCTAGAGGTTTACTGTCCCCACCTAATACTAAAGTTAATTTTCCTTCACTAAAATCATCTACTACAAATTTTAATAAATAATTTTCTAACAGGGTATCCTCAATAAAGCCATCTATTTTAGCAGGAAATTGTCTTCCATCTAAAAGTCTTATTACAATTTCACCACTTTCCTTATTGATATTTAATATCCTTGCACTAAAGCTATCTCCCTTTCTGAAAGTAGTTTTATTAAAATCTTGCTGAGTAGCCTGATTTTGAACCATGTTGATTTTCCAAATACCAGACATAATATCTCTCCTTAAAGGTATCTATATTTACTTTAATTATCGTAAAGAATCTATATTTATTGATAACATAAAGGAAAGCTTTTATAATATTTCTGTTTCTATACCCTCAATATTGGCCTCACAATTTTTTTCTATATAATCTATAACCTTTTGTAATACACTATCACCATGACTGCTACTACTACTCACTAGCGCAATTCCAATTACTATAGTTTGATGTATATCTTGATTTTCTACCTCTGCAATAGACACATTAAACTTATGTTTTACCTTATCTATTATACTTTTAACAATCATCCGTTTTTCCTTTAATGAGTGTACCCAAGGTGCACCTAATTTTATTTTCGCTATAGCTATAATCATAATAACATCTCCTATAAATAGATTTTGTTAATTTATTTAAAATAGTATTTAAAGATAAAATAAATATTTTCTTTAAAATGTCTAAATATATTATTTATGTTCTAATAATTACTATTCCTTTTTCTATTATAATATATAAAAAAGGCCTCCCGATTTTCATCAGTAAGACCTTGTCCAATTCTTTTTATCTATTTTGCTTGCTCTAAAGCTTTATCTACAGCTTCTACAACACCATTACTTGATCCTGTTGCTCCTGAAATTGCTTCTATTTTCTCAGTTGTTTGTTTTTCTTTAATTGTTTTGATTATCTCTTCTATCGCTTTATCTCCAAGACCTTCAGTTTCTTTTTGCTCAACAACTTTAATATCTTCTATTTTTCCATCCTTAACTTCTACAGATACCTTTATATCACCTTTAAATCCTTTTCCAACACCTTCATGGATTCCGTCTTTGTAAGCCGCTTCTTTACTTCCACATCCTACTAATATCCCCATTGTTAATATTGATGATAATAATACGATTACTACTTTTTTCATTCTAAATTCCTCCTTAGTGATATTAAATTTTCAATGCAAATAATTACTAATATCACATAACAAAATTATTCTTTGATAATTTCTCTCAATAAATATACCATAATTTTTCTACATTGTATACAGTTTGTTTTTAACTCATTTTACTCATAGTTCCCCATAATGTTCCATTATAAAATTAATATATATCTAAAATAATTGTTACTTATTTAATATCTAAATTTATAATTCACAGTTTATACTTATAAATGCTTCTACTATAAAAAACAAACTTATAAAGAATTTATTTTACTAGCAATAGTATTATTTTAAATTTTTTGCTGCAGTTTGTCCTGCCCTTCTTCCATAAACTATTATATCTGCTAGTGCATTTCCGCCAAGTCTATTTCCACCATGAATTCCTCCAGTAACCTCTCCTGCTGCATAGAATCCTGATATAACTTGTCCATCTTCACCAATTACTTCTCCATCGGTATTAATTTTAACTCCACCCATAGTATGATGAACTGCTGGTGTAACTTCAATTGCATAAAATTTTGGACTTTCTAAACTTACTGCCATATCAGTTCTTTGGAATTCTGTATCATTGTTAGATTTTTGAGCTTTATTATATGTTTCAACTGTTGTAGTTAAATTAGCTTTATCTATATCTAATTTTTCAGCTAATTCTTCTATAGAGTTTCCCACAGTAACTAAATCCATACTAAAATATTCTTCTATAGATTTTAATCCCTTTCTCAATTCTTCATCAAAAAATAAGTAACCAACCTTGTCTTTTTGATCTAATATAGCTTTTGAAACAACATCTCTAGTTAATAATTCATTGATAAATCTTTTACCATCTTTGTTTACAAGTATTGCACCATTACCTCTTACTGCTTCAGTAATCATAATACCTTTTCCTGGAACTACCGTTGGGTGAGTTTGTATTTCACTCATATCTACAAAAGCAGCACCTACTTTTTTAGCTAATACAATTCCATCTCCAGTAGCCCCCGGGTGATTTGTTGTATCAAATCCTTCTAACTCAGCTTTATTTTCTACAACCATTTCCTTATTAGCTGAAAATCCTCCAGCAGTTAATATAACACTTTTAGTATTTATTGTGTATTCTTTACCTTCTTTATTTGTAGCTTTAACAGCTGAAATTTTCCCTTCTTTATCTTTAACTATTTCCACAGCCTCATTCATCGTTCTAATATCAATTTTCTTATCTTCTGAAACCTTTTTTAATGTTGAAATTATATTAGGTCCTACCGCTGATCCCCCTGTTGGCCTATGAATCCTTCTAACTGAGGCCCCTCCTGCCGCTCCAACATCTGATAAATCAGCACCTAAACTTTCTAACCATTCAACAGTATCTTTTGCTTCTTCAGTTAATACTTTAACTAACTCTTCATTATTCTTATTATATCCACCTTTCATAGTATCTTTAAAGAATAATTCGGCACTATCTTCAATTCCAGCTTTTTCTTGAGCTTTTGTTCCAGCAGCATTCAATCCACCTGTTGCACGAGTTGTATTTCCTCCAACCATAGGCATCTTTTCTAAAACAACAATTTTAGCTCCACTTTCCTGTGCCTCAACAGCTGCTGCAAGACCTGCCCCACCTGCCCCTATAATAACAATATCTGCACTTTCCGTTTTACTTCCACAACCAACTAATAACGGAATAGTGATTATAGCTGTCATTGCTAAGGCTAATATCTTCTTTTTCATTTTTCTTCCCCCTAACAGAAATTATCTATGGCTAGAGCATATTTGTTAAATAATAAACAATCAATATTTTGTTCTTATTATTTATTTTGTTCTTTTTGGTCTAGAATCTTATATACATGACAAGGCCTACCTATTTTCCCATATTCTAATTCAATATAAAGCCTACCTTCTTTTAACATATATTCAAGATATCTTCTAACTGTAACCCTTGCCATGCCTATATTTTCAGAAAGTGCTTCTGCTGTAAAGCAACAGTGTGCATCATCGTTAATATAATTCCAAATCTGATTATATGTGTGAATATTCAGTCCTTTTGCCAACTCTATTTCTCTCTCATTCTCAGACATATTTTTATAATTTTCTTCATTATTTAGAACATATTGATCAATAGTTTTTTGTTCTATAGAAATTAGTTTATTAAAGGTTTCCATACGTTTTTTATAATTATATAATGCCTCTTTAAATCTATCAAAAGTAAAAGGCTTTATTAAATAATCTATTGCTCCATATCTAAAAGCTTCTTGCACAGCTTCAGAGGTTCTATCAGCAGTAATCAATATTACATCGCAGCAAATCCCTTCATTTCTTATCCATCTAATAAAATCTAATCCATTCTCATTTGGAAGAAATATATCTAAAAGCACTAACTGTGGATTTTTACTTTCTATAATTCTTTTTTTGCTTCTTCTAAATTTCCTACTGCTCCACATAGTTTAAATCCCTTTAATTTATTTAAAAACATTGAATTTATTTCTCTTACCATTGGATCATCCTCTACAATTAAAACATTAATCATTTTAAATATCCTCCTCTATTTTGGAATTGTTACATACCAAGTGGTCTTTTCATCAGTAGTAAAGTATATATTACCCTCTATCTCTTTTATTATTTTCAATATATTATAAAGTCCATGTCCTCTATCACCAAGTTTTGTTGTAAAGCCCTGATTAAATATTCTATCTTCTATATCTTTTGATATCTTATCTCCATTATTACTTATTTCTATTTGAATCTCCTGGTCATAATCCATTATAAACACTGTTATTTTAGCATTTTCTTTTCCTATAACTGCATCAATGGAATTTTCAATTAAATTTCCTAATATAATTGCAAACTCATCTATTGTTATGACTTTAGGAATTTCCCTCAGTTCACAGTTGCTATCAATCTGAAAATCTATCCTTGCTTCAGATGCTTTATTATATTTTGCTAATATTAATCCGGCTATAACAGGTTCTTTAATTTTATTATTTAATAAATCTAAAATATGCGTTCTCGCTTGTGCAGTATTATGTATAAACTCTAAAGCTTTTTTATATTCTTCTAGTTGAATAAGCCCTGAAATTGCATGGAGCTTATTCATAAATTCATGATTTTGTGCTCTTAAAGACCACATAAGTCTTTTAATTCCTGTAAGCTCTTCAGCCATAAGCTTAACCTTTGTAAAATCTTGAAAAGTCACAATAGAACCTATGATATTACTTTCATTATTAGTGATAGGATAATAATTACTAATAACTGTTTTTCCTAAAGGAAGTTTTTCTTCTACATTTGTAATAGGTACTCCATTTTTTAACACTATTTTTAATTTATTAAAATGCTCAATTTCTTTTAAAGTTCTTCCTACATATTTTTCCTCAGCTAAAAATTCTCTAGCATTTTTATTTACTACTGTTATTATTCCTTCTTTATTTGAAGCTATTATTCCCTCATTCATACTTTCTAAAATTGCTTCTCTTTCGCTAAGTACCCAAGCTATTTCATCAGGCTCAAGTCCGAAAATAGACTTTTTAATGTTATGAGAAATTATAATAGCTCCTACAATTCCTATTATAAGACCTATAATTACATAGGGAAGAAAATTTATCATTAAATCTGTGTATTCGTCATTAAAACTCCCTAAGAATAATCCTACACAAACAGCACCAACTTGTTTTCCATCTCTATATATAGGTGTAAAAGCCTTAATAGATTTATCTATATCTTCAATTGTGTCTGTAGTAATATAACTTCGTCCTTTTGATAATACAATATTTTCTCCCTCATTAATAAAAGCTTCCCCTAAGCTTTCTGTAAGATAATGAGAATATGCAATACCTTTCATGTCCATCACTACAATAAATTGACCTCTTGTTTTAAGTCTCAAGGCTTCTATTCTAGGCTGTATTTTATAAATTCCTTTTTCCATTCCTACATTATCTATAACTACTTCCATAGCTGCAACAGAGGTAGCCATATTCATAACAGCCTTACCTTTTTCTTCTTTTAATATCATCTTGGAATAATTCATAAAAAAATAAGTTACAATAATTAAGGTAAAACATATTATACTAGTTACTAAAATTATCATTTTATTTTGAAGTTTCATTAAAACCACCTTTATTTAAAATACTTGTATACATATATTTTTAAAAATACCATTATAATACATAAACAAAAGAAAAACTGCTAACATTGTTAGCAGTTTTTCTTCTATTTAACTTCTAATTTATAGAATTTTTTCTTCCCTCTTTTTATTAATGCATATCCATCTTTTATAAAATCTATAGAGAATTTAGCATTAACATCCTCTATCTTGGTTTCATTTATAGTTAATCCGCCTTGTTGTATAAGTCTTCTTCCTTCTGCTTTAGATGGTACTATTTCTGTTTGAACCAATATATCTAATATATTACCTTCTAACATATCATTGCCTATAGCCACTGTAGGCACATTAGACATATCAACTCCACCACCAAATAAGCTTTCTGCAGCAGTCTTAGCTTTTTCTGCTTCTTCTTCTCCGTGAACAAGCTTTGTAACTTCATAAGCAAGTACTGTTTTAGCTTTATTTATTTCAGATCCTTCTAATGCAGAAAGTCTCTTAACTTCATCCATAGGTACAAAAGTTAATAATGATAAACATTTCTCAACGTCAGCATCATCAATATTTCTCCAGTATTGATAAAAATCAAAAGGAGAAGTTTTTTCTGGATCTAACCACACAGCACCATTTGCAGTTTTACCCATTTTATTTCCTTCACTATTAGTTAATAGTGAACATGTCATACCATATGCTGCTTTACCTTCTTTTCTCCTTATAAGCTCCATACCTGCTAAAATATTGGACCATTGGTCATCTCCACCTAATTGCATAGTACAATTGTATTTTTGATTTAATACTAAGAAATCATATCCTTGCATTAACATATAGTTAAATTCCAGGAAAGATAATCCTTTCTCCATTCTTTGCTTAAAGCATTCTGCTGTAAGCATTCTATTAACAGAAAAATGAACTCCTACTTCCCTTAAAAATTCAACATAGTTAAGATCTAATAGCCAATTAGCATTATTTTCAAGTATAGCTTTATCATCACTAAAATCTATTAATCTTGATAATTGTTTTTTAATACCTCTAATATTCTCATCTATATCTTCTCTTGTAAGCATTTTTCTCATGTCAGTTCTTCCTGATGGATCTCCTACCATTGCAGTACCGCCACCAACTAATGCTATTGGTCTATGACCTGCTTGTTGCATATGGGACATAAACATCATAGCTATAAAATGTCCAACATGAAGACTATTTGCTGTTGGGTCAAATCCTATATAAAAAGTAACTTTCTCTTTTCCTAATATTTCTTTCATTTCTTCTTCGTGTGTTAACTGTTTTAAAAATCCACGTTCTTTTAAAACGTCATATACATTTGTATTACTCATTTTAATTCCTCCCTTTGTAGTACGATATTAATTTTAATAATAATTAGCTATATCTCTTTTTGAATTCAAAATTTAAAATTATCATTGAAATTTCTTTAAAAATACTTTTTTAAAGCTTTTATAGTTTTTTAAATAATAAAAGTCCCTAGTTAAAAAACTAGGGACGAAATTTTCCGTGGTACCACCCAAATTGATTTTGTAAAAAATCCACTCATATCTTGTAACGTAAGAAATGCCGTATCAGCCTACTATTAAAATCTAAGTTCAGCCTAAAGCTCAAGAATGTATTTCATTATGTTCCTCAACTGATTTACACCAACCATCAGCTCTCTTTATGATTTCCATAACTACTTATTTCTATCATCGCCTTTAAATATAAAATTTATTATTACTATAATACTATTATTCTTTAGTAAATACAAGTATAAATTATATAAAATAACTGGGTTTAACTAATATATCTCTTTATCTCATCTGGTAACTGTCTAGGATCTCCACTAATATTTATGAAAAACTCAATGTTAAACTCTTGAGTCAAATATTCAATTTTATAAAATAATTTTTTCATTTCTTCCAAGGATGAAATTACTCCATTCATAACTCCGTCTATCATAATAGCTTCAATGTCATAGTCTTGTGCTATCATTCCACATAAAAAACCATAGAAATCTTTTGCATTATCTACTTTAAAGTCCTCTGCGCATATAAACCTTATCTTCCTATCTAGTTCAAAAACCATTCTTCTGTCATCATCAACATAAACTAAGTTACCCTTTGCCTTCGAAACCTTGTCATTTGCTAAGCTAACAAGAGCCTTTGTTTTTCCTGAGCCTTTTTTGTTACAGAATACATGAATCATTTTTAACGCCCCCAGACTTATTTTATTATTTAATTATTACTATGAGTTACTATGTTTGAGTTATATTCATTATATATTATTCAGAATATTTTTACAATAAACTATTAGGAAAATTTTCAATTAATGTAAAATCTATTTATAAATTTCTCACTTTTACAATAACTAAATCTTATATAATTATTCATTTTAACCTATATTTTATAAAATAATCTTTGGTCTTGAAATATTTTTTTATGCTAGTTTTGTGATTATTTTTGAATTTTTTGAATTTTAAATTATATACTATTTTTTGCCAATAATTTTTTTTTCCATATGCTCTATAATCCTCTTCATAACTGGCTTTTATATTATTTTATGCAGATGATAATTTTAATTTACTCATATACATAAATTGTTACTTTCATAAAAAAATTTCCACTTATTTTGAAAAATTCTATTGTATTATATAATAATTATGCTATAATAATATTAGGGTTTTATTCAACTCTAATAGATTGAACAAGGTTAATTAGAACAAGGCAATTATCCCCTCCTTTAATCGAGGAAAAGAAAGTGATAGTATCCATTGTTTAATTAGTCCTTAGATTAAAAGGAGGTCATTAATAATGGCAGATAGAAATATTACTTGTAAAGATTGTGGAAAAGAATTTGTATTCACTGAAGGAGAGCAAGCTTTCTACAAAGAAAAAGGATTCGAAAATGATCCAGTAAGATGCCCAGAGTGCAGAAAATCTAGAAAAAATTCTAGAAATAACTATAGCAAATAATAACTAGAATACTAAGAGAGCAATTGCTCTCTTTTTTAATTTTAGACCATATGGATAATATTCTTAGCATAAAAGGCTTTATATAAAAAATAGAGGGAAGTATACCCTCTACCTTATTAAAACTTTATGTATTTTTTTAATTGTGTCGCTAGTGGTAACGCTATAACCATACCAGCTGCAACTTGCAATGCATTACTTGGAATAGCTACTATTGCATTAGGTAAGCCATATATTATCCAACCTGCAAAAAAATACCCTATTATCATAACAACTCCTGAAATAACAAAAGCAAAGAAGTTGTTCATAAAATTTTTCCCCTCATAACCATTTCTATAAGCTAAAGCACCAGCAATATAAGCCATTGAGCCTTTTATTATAAAAGTAAATGGAGCCCAAATAATATATGGGGAAAGCACATCAAATAAAGTCATTCCTATCGCTCCTGCCACAGCTCCCTTTTTCCTACCTAACAATACTGCTGCAACAAAAATTGCACTATCACCTAAGTGAAGTACACCTTCTCCAGAAATAAATGGTACATGTATTATACTAGTTGCAATATAAATTATTGCAGCCATTATAGCAACTTGTACTAATGATAATGCTGTATTACTATTTACACCATTCTTAGTAGTTACCTTGTTATTTCCCATACTAAACACTCCTCCATAAAGTTTTCCCATATTAATTATACATATAAACAAAAAAATTACAATGTTTTGTTTATAATATTTAAAAAGTTTTGTATATTTTATTGTCCTTTAGAGGAAACTAATTTTAATTGCAAATTTATAAGTGAATAGTTCTATTAAGTTTATAAATTTGTTTTAAAAGAAAAAGCTTATATATAATAAGTAAAATTTTATTTATTATTCTGCTTTTCTATATATTGTCTACAGTTAAAGCATTTTTATAAAAATATTCAAAAATTCTTTGAAGAAAGGTAGGTGAAAACCGTTATTGTTACTTATAAAAATCTATTATAAAACTATTTATCTTTTTATTCATTGAATATGTGACATTATATTAGTAAATATAAAATTACAACTATACTTTCACTTATGCTTAATAAAGCTTTAAGTAGATAAGATACTTAATAAATTAATCATTAGAGTAAGCATTTCTGCGTATTATGAGTTACATAGAAATTTGATCTCTTCTAGTGATATATAAAATAAAAATAGCATTTTATGAAGATGAACAAATTAAAGATAAAATCAACAATAAAGTTTTATAATATTTTTATTAAATTTTATAAGTTTTACATAACGGATGATAGCTAAATGACATATTTACGGTGGTTTGGCGGTTTTATGTTACTACTATTATTAATATGTCTCTTCTTTTTAATTGGTGGAAATTTGATAAATGTGCTGTTAATAATCAGTTTGTTTACTATAATTCAAGATATATTTCATAAATATTTACGTCCATAAAACATCTCTAAAAGCGGAGTCAAAAATGATTCTTAATTTTTAAATTCCTTTTTCCAATCTATCTATAATTAGTTTTTTAAAAGCAAGAAAGCGTGAATTCATCACGCTTTCTTTGTTAGGTATTTCAAAATATCTTAATCATTATTTTTAGCTATATCTGATAATACTAGGCCATCATTATGCTCTAATGCCCAACTTATTCCCCAATCATTTTGGAAAATCAGTAAATCTCTATCTTTAAAGTCTTTTACCACTTTAGTATCACTAGTAATATTCAATTTTTCTGCTGGTATATCAGAATTTTCAATCCATCTTATATTTCTAAAGGAAAGCATATCCATTTTAATATCAACATTATACTCATTTTTAAGTCTAAATTCTAAAACTTCAAACTGGAGTACTCCTACAACACCTACAATAATTTGTTCTGTACCTATATGAAGTTCTTTAAATACTTGAATAGCACCCTCTTGAGAAATTTGAGTTATTCCTTTTATGAATTGTTTTCTTTTCATTGTATCTACTGTTCTAACTCTAGCAAAATGCTCTGGTGCAAAAGTTGGTATTCCCTCAAATTTTAACTTATTGTTTGGAGAACATAGTGTGTCACCTATACTAAAAATACCTGGATCAAATACCCCTATTATATCTCCAGCATAAGCATTCTCTACTATTTCCCTATCCTGTGCCAAGAATTGCTGAGGTTGTGAAAGTTTAACTTTACTATTTCCTTGAATGTGGAAAACTTCCATGCCCTTTTCAAATTTCCCTGAACAAATTCTCATAAATGCTATTCTATCTCTATGTGCTTTGTTCATATTAGCTTGTATCTTAAAAACAAAGGCAGAAAAATCCTCTGAAAATACATCTATTTTACCTTTATCTGATATTCTAGGTAATGGTACTGTAGTTAAATTTAAGAAATGCCCTAAAAATGGTTCTACTCCGAAATTTGTTAATGCACTTCCAAAAAACACAGGAGTTAATTCTCCTCTTTTAACTTTTTCATAATTAAAATCATCTCCTGCTACATCTAAAAGCTCTATATCTTCTAAAAGTTTTTCATATAGTGAATCTCCAATAGCTTCTCTTACTGCATCTTCATCTTCCATAGGAATTATATCTGTTTCAACTTCAGTTTGTCCATGGTTCCCTGCATTAAATATTTCTATTTCTTTTTTCTCTCTATCATAGACTCCTTTAAAGTGAATTCCTGTACCTATTGGCCAATTTATTGGATAAGATTTAATTCCAAGTTCATTTTCAAGTTCTTCCATAAGTTCAAAAGGATCTCTTGTTTCTCTATCCATTTTATTTATAAAAGTAAATATAGGAATTTCTCTTATACTACAAACATGAAATAACTTTCTTGTTTGTTCTTCAACCCCTTTAGCCCCATCAAGTACCATAACTGCACTGTCCGCTGCCATAAGAGTTCTATAGGTATCTTCACTAAAATCCTGATGTCCTGGAGTATCTAATATATTTATACAAAATCCATTGTAATTAAACTCCATTACTGAAGAAGTAACGGAAATTCCTCTCTTTTTTTCTATTTCCATCCAATCCGAAACAGCATGTTTAGCTGTTTTCCTAGCTTTAACAGACCCTGCAAGTCTAATAGCTCCTCCATATAAAAGTAACTTTTCTGTAAGTGTAGTCTTACCAGCGTCAGGGTGAGAAATTATAGCAAAGGTTCTTCTTTTTTCAATTTCTTTTATGTAATCGCTCAAAAGTACCGCTCCTTTATTTAAATATATTAACTATTTTATCCTAAATCTTCACAAAATATATAAATTTAAAGTTTTATAAATATCCATATAACTATTATTGTAAAGAAAAATTTAACTATAATAAATTGAAACAATTTAAAATAAACTTTTAATTAATTATATAAATATTTTAAAATAAAACTATAATTTATTGTATATTATTATCACTTTAATCTTTAGTAAAATTAGCTAAGTTAATAAAATTTTTATAAGATTTAGGCTATGTTCTGTAAATAAACCTACCTTATATAATATCATATTGATTTGTATAAAACAATTTTTAAAAATATTTTTTAGTTAAGATATAGATGTACTACTTTCCAATTTAATCTATACATTTTATAATTACATTATTGAATTCTTTAAATTTCTACCTTATACAATTGAAAATTGACAATAAAGAATTAAAATAAAAAAGACATTTAGTGACTAAAATATAGTCTCTAAATGCTTTCTCCCGCAACTTCTGAAGTTGCACCTTTTATCCCAATTATGTCTAATATTTGTTTCGCTCTTTCTCTAGTGTTTCCCGTTAATTTAATATACGGTACAGACTCTACATCTAAAAACTGTTTAATAGCTTCATCTACTTTGCTGGCAGTTTCTTCATCTTGCCATCTAACTCCATCTTTAGAGTATCCAAATTCTCGTCCTACATAAAATATATAATCGTATTTTGAAATATCTCTAATTGCAAGGCCATAAAGATCTTTTAATATCTCTATTTCTTTTACAGTGCGTTTTTTATCACCTAACATAAACCTTGCATATATGTATGGAACAAAAGTAGCATAATCAGTAATAGCATACTCAAAAATTTCTAGCTCTTCTTCTAACTTAGCTTGGCCTAAATATATACCATATTGTTCAGAGATAGTTTCAATCATACCCTTTTCTCTTAAATATTCTGTACTATATTCTGCCGCACAGCCTACATCTAATCCTAATATTTTCATATCAACATATAATTGTTGTATAAGTGTAGTCTTTCCACATCTTGGTCCACCCAAAACTGCTATTCTAGTAGTCATTGCTTATGACCTCCAAATATTTTAATTGCATAGTAAATTATAGCAATTTACTATGCAATTTTCAACATTTTACTTAGATATGAAGCAAAATCTCTTAAATAAATCTAATTATCTTGGTATAAGTCCAATCTTTTTCTGCATTTTTCTTAATGTCTTTGTAGCTACATAATTTGCTTTTTCTGAACCTTTTTTATATATTTCTTCAAGATAATCCTTGTTTTCTAGAAGCTCTTTAACTTTTTTTTGAACTGGCTCAAGCTCAGAAATTATTGCTTCTCCTACATCCTTCTTAAATTCTGCATATCCTAAACCTTCATATTTCTTCTCTATTTCTTCCATTGTCATTCCTGTTATAGTGCTTAGAATGGTCATTAAATTTTTAACTCCTAATTGGTCATCATTATATTTAACTACACCTAAGCTATCTGTAACAGCTCTAGAAATTTTCTTTCTTATAACCTCAGGTGGATCCATAATTAATATATATCCATTTGGATTATTTTCAGATTTAGACATTTTCTTCTCTGGATTTTGTAAATCCATTATTTTAGCTCCAGTTTTACCTACATAAGCTTCAGGTATTACAAAAGTAGGACTGTATAGCCTATTAAATCTTTCAGCTAAATCCCTAGCAAGTTCTAAATGTTGTACTTGATCAACTCCTACAGGCACCACATCTGTTTGATATAAAAGCACATCTGCTGCCATAAGCACTGGATAGTTAAATAATCCAGCACCTATACTTTCTCCACTATTCTTAGATTTATCTTTATATTGAGTCATTCTGCTAAGCTCTCCCATATAACTATTACAAGTTAAAAGCCAAGATGCCTCACAATGAGCTGGTACATGTGACTGAATAAATAGTGTATTAGTATCTGGATTTATGCCTGCCGCTATATAAATTGCTAAAATTTCTAAAGTTCTTCTTCTAAGCTCTGCTGGACTTTGTGATACCGTAATTGCATGTAAATTAACTACACAAAAATAACATTCATATTCCTCTTGAAGTTTAGTCCAATTCTTAATAGCTCCTAAATAGTTGCCTAATGTTAAATCTCCTGAAGGTTTTATTCCACTAAATATAACCTTTTTTTTGTCTTCCATAAAACTTCCTCCTTTATCTTTTAAAATTATTCCCTAAATTAAATAAAAAAGCCCTATGGAAAAATTCCATAGGGCGCTATCATACGCGGTGCCACCTAAATTCAAAACTAATTAATTTAGTCTTCTTTATCAGATACATTATAATATCTTACCTCTATAACGGGAGGTTCACGTCAAAGACTACTTTAAGTTCATCTTGAATCTCAAAGACCCATTCAGCTTAAGCATAATTATGATAATTCCACCATCTATCACTCTCTTTAAATCTGTTTTTTAAGCTTACTTACTTCTTTTCAACGATTTTATTAATTTTCTTTTTATATATGATATGACATTAAGCAGATAATGTCAATAGTTTTTATGATTTCCACAATCCGTGCAAATTACAATATTCTCTTGCGTATAAAACTTTATCCAGAGTTGTGCTAAAAACAGCTTCTGGTTTTTCATCAACGCTTAAATATTTTCTGTAAACTCTATCTTCTGTATGAAGTTCTATCCACTCAATATGATGTTCTGGTGTCATTGGATGCTCTACTGAACCTATTCTAACAACAACTTTTCCATCCACTTCTTCTAACACAGGAACATGCTTTTCATTAGCTGCATCAGTAGTATTTTCTTTTTTAAGAGTCATAGGTTTACCACAGCAAACTAAACTACCTCCAGCAGCATGTACAACCTCTATCATATTTCCGCAAATATCACATTTATAAACTTGTCTTAATTCTGTCATATTAATTCCTCCTTATTTAATAAAAATTGTAACTATATAAAGAAATAACTAGTCAAAGATGCCAAGTATATTTTCCGTCATGCATATATATATTCCAATAGTAGTTAGATTATCATCCATCCTAAAGACATAACATACCACGAAATAAATGTGCATACTGATCAGTTATTTTTTATATGCTAAAATACTAGTACTTACTATACTGCAATTTGTATTAAAGCCATATTTATAACAATTGTCATAAATATGGATAAAATTACAAATTCTCTAATTTTAGTATCATTAATTATCTTATTCTACAAAAAGAAATATTCTCCTTTTAATTCTATAATTTATCCAAAATATATTTAGTATTATTTTTTATATTGTACGCAAAATAACTGTAAGAGTCTGAAATAAAATAACTAGTTAAAAATGATAGTAATATTTTATATCAGGTTAAAAGTTAACTTACATTGATAAGTTCTATCCACGTTATAGGTGGTGTGACAGAAAGTAAATTAATATAATGACTAGCTTTTTTGAAAAATACTTAAATTAAATCATATTTATATAAGGGAGTGATTTTTATGGCGAAGAGGAAAAAAAACTCTTATGGACCAAATGAACGCGAATTTTTAGAAGCACCATTAAAAGAAGTTAGAGCTTATTCATTAAAAGATTATACAAAGCTTCCTGATAATGTAAGAGATAATATTGTATCAAATAATATCTCCAATCAAGAATTCGACTATACTTATAATAGTGGTTCAGATATACCTGGTTTTAAATCTGAAAAAACTTTAAAGAAAAAATAATTTATTTTAAATGCCTTAACCTAGCTTTTAAAGCTAGGTATTTTTATATGGTGAAAAATTCAAAAAATTGTTATAATCAAAATATAAGGAAATTAAGAATGTATACCATAAAATTTAAAATATTTAGTTTTAGGAGGAAAGTACATGATAAAATCTATTTACCCAACAATTTTTGTAAAAGACATGGAAATATCTACAAATTTCTATAAAAAGCTTTTAAATCTTAAAGAAAAAAGAAATTTTACTCCTCAACCTAATGTACACATAATAATATTAGGTGATGAAAACAATAACCTTATTGAATTTATAAAAAATAATAATATAAACTCTGAAAGCTCATCTAAGTCTAATATGTCTGTAATAGTTCATGTTGAAAATATAGATAAAATGTTAGATATTATTAAAAGTGAAAATATTGAAATCTTACAGGGACCTATAACTACAGATTTAGGCGCTAAAATCATATTTGTAAAGGATATGGATGGAATCACCATTGAACTTATAGAAGAAGATTTTAACTAAAAAAACGTGGTTAACCACCACGTTTTTTTAGTTAATAGTTTATAGTTAAATGTTAACTTATTATTTTTTTAAAAAATGTATTAATTATAAGTTACTTCTATATTATATTGTCCTTCATCAAAATAAGGGATAAAATTATCTTCAATTTTTTTATTATTAAGATAAATACTCTTTTTGTCACCTTTTTTAATCCTAATATTATAAATAGCCTTATTAAACTTATATTGTATTTCATATTGCTCCCAAGGTAAAGAGCTGCAAGGATTTATAGTGAATCCTTTCCCATCTTTAATAGAAAATCCTAAAATTCCCTCAATAGCTACTTTATACATCCATGAAGAAGTTCCTGTGTACCAACTCCAACCACCTCGACCTACATGAGGCTCAACAGAATAAACATCTGCCGTCATTACATAAGGCTCTGTTTTATAAATTTCTGTGGATAAATAATCACTACTATGATTTATAGGATTAATCATGTTAAAGAGTTTTATCGCAATATCGCATTTACCCATTTTAGCAAAAGCCAGTATTGCCCAAGTAGCAGCATGAGTATATTGACCTCCATTCTCCCTAACTCCTGGTATATATCCTTTAATATATCCTGGCTCAAGTTTTGATTTCTTAAAAGGAGGAGTTAATAATAATATCATTCCCTTATCTTCTCTTACTAAATATTTATAAAGATTATTCATAGCTTCTTCTGCTCTTTCTTTATCTCCAGCCCCAGAAATAACAGACCAGGATTGACTTAGTGAATCTATTCTACACTCTTCATTATAAGATGATCCCAATGGAGTACCATCATCAAAGTAAGCCCTTCTATACCACTGTCCATCCCATCCATTTTCCTCTAGAGATTTTTTTATAAACTGCTGTATTTCATCATATTTTTTATAAGATTTATCATCATCTTTAAAGCTACAAATATTTTTAAAGCTGTTTAAGATACTATATAAAAACCATGCAAGCCAAACACTTTCTCCTTTTCCTTTATTGCCTACGGTACTCATTCCATCATTCCAGTCACCACTACCCATTAATGGTATATTATGTTCTCCAAATTTTAATGATTTTTCTATAGCCCTTAAGCAATGTTTATATAAACTTTCTTTTAACTCCGATCTAGGTGAAATTCTATATCTTTCATCTTCACCTTCTCTAAGTTCTTCATCTTTTAAATAGTATATTTCTTCATCTAAAATACTATAATCTCCTGTTTTATCAATATAATCACTAACTACATAAGGAAGCCATAATAAATCATCACTAAACCTAGTTCTAATTCCACTATCTATAATTGGATGCCACCAATGTTGTACATCTCCTTCTTCAAATTGTCTTGAAGCAGCATAGAGAATTTGATTTTTAGTAATTTTATGATCTAAATAGCATGTTGCCATAACATCTTGAAGCTGATCTCTAAAGCCAAATGCTCCTCCACATTGATAAAATGCAGTTCTAGCCCATAGCCTACAACATATAGTTTGATACATGAGCCATCCATTTATCATTATATCAAAGCTTTTATCTGGAGTATTAACCTGAAGTGTATTTAAACGTATATTCCAATAATCTTTTACTTCTTTTAAGGAAGCATTTACATTTTCTATACTTCTATACTTTTCTATGGTTTTCTCTAAAACTTCTCTACTCTCTTCAGCTCCAAAAATAATGACAACTTCTTTTTCTTCATTTTCTTTAAGTTTAATAGTGGCCATTGATGCCAAACAAGGATCTAATCCTCCTCCATAGGTACCTCTTAGCTCCTTATATTTCATAGCTCTAGGATTTGAAATGTTACCTTCTTCTCCTAAAAACTCAACTTTATCTCCACTAAAAGATATCTGTTCTTCTCCGTTAATAGTTAAATAACATATAGTATCTTTAAATGGTGTATTATAAGAATTCTTACTGGATATATATGACTTGTCATTATCTATTTCAGTAAAGATTTTTTTGTAAGTATTTTCTCTAACAACACCCATAGTTAATTCTGCATAATAGGCTACACGTAATTCTCGTTCATAATTTTCATTGTTCTTAAGTTTTAATTTTATGAGCTTTGCATTTTCATCTATAGGTACAAACATTGTAGTTTCAGAAGTTATTCCAAAATTATAATGGACAAATTTAGAGTAACCAAAACCATGTTCAATTATATAAGTTTTATTATCTCTTATAGGCTTTGGTGTTGGGCTCCAAACTTCCTGGCCATCACTAATATATATACATTCACTGCAATAATCTACAATATAATCATTGTTCCATATGGTTAACTTATTTTCCCTACTATTTTTAAACCAAGTATAAGATGTTCCACTCTCAGACACTAAAAATCCAAAATTAGGATTACTTATTACATTTATCCAAGGTGCAGGGGTATTCTGATTATCTTTAAGTATAATAGTATAATTTTTCCCATTATCTCCAAAGCCACCATATTGGTTAAAATACTCTAGTTGTGGAGTTTTAATATCTATATCTTCCTTATAGTTATATCTTTTCTTCTCTTTTTTTGTATCATCCTCTAAAAAGACTATTTTATTTTCCTTTTCCATATAATTTATTTGTGAAGCTAAAGTTCCCTTATCGCCCTGAACAACTACAGAAGATATCGCTTTAAACAAGTTTATATCTTCTTCAGGTATAGTTGATGAAAGTAAAAATACTCCACCTTTTTTATTCTCTAGATACTTCAAGTTAGTTGAAGATATTAAATCTCTTATACTTTTTTGAAGAGGAAGTTTATAACTTATAGGTTCTAAATTTAATATTACTAAATCAAAAAATATATGTTTTCTTCTTAGATAACTATGAGCATCGATAATTTGCCTTACAATATCTATGTGTTTTTCTTGTTCTACCACTACTAAAACCATAGGTATATCGCCAGATATTCCATATCCCCATAAATCTCTTTGCCCTTTATTGAGCTTTATAATATATTTTTCTCTTTCTCTATAGCTAGAATTTAAAAATAATATTTTTGATGCTAATTGCTGATATAAATTTCCTTGAGTAGATTTTATATTTAAGTTTTTCATTTCTTTTTGACAATATTCAAAACTTAAACTATATAACTTATTTATTGTTTCTACTTCACTATATTTTTTTGAAATTCCTATCAATTCTTCTCTATCATAGTTAAAAGAAGTTAAAAAATGAATTTTGCAACTACTTTTAGGTTTTACTTTAACTCTCTTTCTTAAGCTTATAATAGGGTCAAGTACAGCACCTACGGTGTTAGTCAGCATTATATTATTTTTTATAGCTTGAGGAGCATTCTTATCGTTACCTCTTCCTATAAATTTTGCTCTTGAAGTTTCATACTCTAAAGCACCTATTACCTCTCCTTCTACTACTGCATATTGCATCATATAAGGAGTTTTCTCATTTTTATGTCTAGGATTTCTATTAGCTATTATTAAGTCATCTTCTCCTATAAATTCTGTTTTTATAAATAAGTTTCCAAAGGCAGGATGAACTAAATCGCCATCATATTCCTGAAGTACAACCTCACAATAACTGGTGATCTCTAATATTTTCTCTTCTTCACTATTGTTTTTTAATTCTAAAGTTCTGAGCTCTAAATTCTCATCTTTAGATAACACTATAGAAGTTTTAGTCAACAACTCACTATCGTTTCTTGTATACTCAATTTTATCTAAATAAAAATTAGCAGTATATTTCTCTCTATGCTCCCTACAAGGTTCATAGGTTGAAGAAAAATATTCTCCATTATTAATATCTTTTACATAAAAGAACATACCAGTATTATTATTTGCATTTTTTTCTCTATATCTATAAAGTAGTAATTTATCTATCTTTGAATATCCACTACCACTATTTGTTAGCATTACACTATAATTATTATTAGATAAAAGACCAATTATAGGATACTTGCTAACTGGAGATTCAATTTTTCTAGGTATAATCTTTTGTATATCATGCATACTTTTCTGAATTGCATATTTCTTTTCTCTATCATAAATTACTCTTTTAGAAATCTTTTCTTGCAATAATAACTCTGTAGCTCGAACCATTGCCATTGAATGAAAATATTTTTGGAGTATATTATTGTTTAATATATTATCTATAGCCATTATGCTCATACCTAAATGATGTATCATATAACATTTTACAACTTGCTTATTCACATCTTTTGAAACTCTATCTGGAGTATAATCTATAGCTTCATAAAAACCATATAATCCTTCGGACCCTTCTTGAATAAGTTTGCCTATATTTTTAAATCCCTTTTCTTGATTTCCCATAAGTGACATTATAGTTGAGTAAGGTGACACAACTAATTCATTTTCAAGACCTCTTTGTAATCCTAATGTTGGCACTCCAAAGGCCTTATATTGATAATTTGAATCCATGTCAAAGTTGTAATAAGCACTTTCTGAAATACCAAATGGAACTTTTTTATTTTTTCCATATTCTATTTGTGAATTTAAAGAAAACTCATAACTTTCATCTAATAGAGTGCTAGGATAATTTTTCATTATAAGCCTAGGCATATAATATTCAAACATAGTACCACTCCAAGATACTAACCCTTTTCCTACACCATCAGTGGTCATAGCTCTTCCAAGTTTAAACCAATGGCTTGTTGGTACTTCATTTTTAGCAATAGCTATAAAACTTGCCTGTCTTGCCTCTGAAGCTAAAAGATCATAATAACTTTTTCCTCTACTATTACTTTCTAAATCATAGCCAATGGAAAATAATTCTCTATCCTTATCAAAAAGTATAGAAAAATCCATTGCATAAGCCATATTTAATACTTTTTCTTTTACTTCATCTATAGAGTTTATTAATGTGTTTATTTTATTTATACTGTTTTTTAGAAAAGACTTTCCTTCACTTGATTTTACTTTTCCCATTAACACATTAATCTTACTTTCATACTCTTTTAATGTATTATAGGTAGCAATATTATCTATTTCATTTAAAATATCATCATCATAACACTCCAAATGAGTAATCCAAGGAAATATATTATCTATTTCTTTGATATAGCCTTGTAAGTCTTCTATAAGTTTGTTAGTCCAATAAGTTGACTTCAAATCTTGAATTTCTAATATTTCTTTTACCCTTAATAATAAATTACAGCAATTGTGCCTAAAAGAAATCAAATCATTAGTATTGTTATCAAATTCATCTTGAAGCATCAAATATATATATTGTTTAGATGGAAAACTTTCAATTTCTTCCGCTGCTAAGCTAATTGTATCTTGAATTCCTTTAGTGATAGACGTAATAAAAGGCTTTTCTTCATAGATATTTAAAGCTTCATAAGTAGTAAACAAATAACTTGCTAAATTTCCGCTATCTACTGTGGAAATATATCTTGGATATAATGGTTCTTTAGTTTCACTATTATACCAATTTAAAAAATGTCCTCTATGTTTTTCTAATTCTTCCATGCTATTTATAGAGTTTTCTATTCTTTTTACAGCTTTTAAAATGCTAATATAGCCTAAATCTACAGCAGTTATATTTGAAATAATACTCATTCCCATATTAGTAGGAGAAGTTCTTAATGCTGCACCTTTATATGGTTCTTCTTGATAATTATCCACCCCTAAGTAATTACACTCTTCAGTTATAAAATCTTCAAAATATGCCCAAGTTTTTCTAGCTATCCTTCTTATTGTAGCCTCTTCATTTTCTCCCATGGTATATATCTCTTTTTCATTTTCAATACTAATTAACCATGCTATCATAGGGCTTAAAAACCATAAGATACAACTTGGTAATAAAGACAATCCTACATTTATGTTGTTATAAAAAGCTGCAGTCAGTATAATTAAAGAAATTATACTACCATACCACATAGAGTATATGTATGCTTTTAGACTTTTCCCTGAAGTTCTCTCTACATCTGCTGCTGTTTGCCACTGTAATAGATTTTTCTTAGATATAGTCATTCTATAAATAGTTCTAATTATAGCATCTAGCATTAAATATCCTTGATAAGGTAAAAATACATATATAAAAAATACTTGTTTAAATACCATTTTTCCATCTTGTATTCTTCCACTTAAGCTAATGCCTTTTAGTGGTGATACAACATATTCAGTAACATCAAATAGTATAGGTGTGATGAGAGATATAAATGCAACCATATACCATTTATCAGTTCCATCAGGTAATAATTTTATTAAAGTAAAAAATAGTAGTATTATCATAGAAGGCGAAATTAAACTTCTTCTAAGATTGTCAAAAATTTTCCATTTAGATAATCTATTTATTGGACTTTTCTTAAATAGCCAAGGGATAAGCTGCCAATCTCCCCTAACCCATCTATGAAGTCTTTTGGAACTTGAATTATAATAAGCTGGATAATCGTCTATTAACTCCACATCTGTTATAAGCCCAGCCCTAACATAGGAACCTTCCAATAAATCGTGGCTCAATACTCTATTTTCAGGTATTTCATTTTTTAACATATATTCAAATACGTCTAAATCATAAATACCTTTACCAGTAAAAATACCTTCTCCAAAAAGATCTTGATATACATCAGATACTGCCATAGTATAAATATCTATCCCTGTTTCTCCAGAAAATATATTAGAAAAATAGGTTTTATTCGAACTTAAAAGACTTATACTAATTCTAGGTTGCATTAGCCCATAACCTCTTAATACAGCCTTCTTTTCTTTGGCTACATATGCTACATTAAGAGGATGTGCCATTGCACCTATAAGTTTTTTAGCTGCTTCTCTAGGAAGTACTGTATCAGCATCTAAAGTTATTACATATTTTATCTTTCCTAACTCTTCGATACTACTACTAAAAATATTATAAGTTGTATTTTTTTCTCCTCTTAATAGAGCATTAAACTCCATTATTTTTCCCCTTTTTCTTTCATAACCTATATAAAGATTCTCTCTGTCATTATATACTCTATGTCTACATAAAAAGAAAAACTTATCATCCTTATCTTTACAGTATTTTTCATTTAATTCTCTTATATAACTAATGGTATCTTCACCAATTTTTTTATCATCTTCTAATACTTCTCTATCACTATCTCTGAAATCTCCTAATAATACAAAAAACAGATTTTCATCTCTATTAGCTAGATAATAAACTTCTAAATTATCTACTAATTCTTTAGCTCTTTTGCTGTCATTTATAATAGTAGGCACTACTACTGCAGTCTTATAGTCATCTGGTATATTGTTGAATTCAATTCTAGGCATTATGGTTGGAATACATAAGTGAGTAATACTCCAATTCAGTATAGAAATTACAACATCACTAAGAGGTATAGCTGTTATCAATACCGCTAATATGTACTTCCATAACCTAAAATTGTAATCATTTATATAGCTCCAATATACAAAGGTTGCAGATAAAATAATAGTTAATAGAATAATAGTTGTTACATAAAATGTAACTGCCTTCCCTTTTATATAGTTTTTTAATCTTTCAAAGCCTTTATAATTAATATTTAGTTTTTTATTTAATTTTTTTCTTCCATCATCAAATAAATAATACCCAATATGATCTTCATAGGGTTTCTCTGTGCTTTCATTTGAACATTCTAAAGCCTTTTTTGCAATATAAGATTCTGGAATATTACTCTGCTTTGATATTTTTTCTACTACATGCCTATAATAATCTTTAGATTGAAAATCCATATTATTGTAAACTTTCAATTTATCTTCTTTTAATATTTGCTCAACTATAGATATTTCTTCAAAAAGCCTTTTATAATTTAAACTATCCACATCTCTTAAAGATGTAATACTATTACCTAATATGGTTTCAAATTTACTTTCTCTTTTATAAGAAGTAGCTATTACAGTGTCCATATTAATTTCTTTAAGCTCTAATTTGTCTTCTATCACTTTATTAATTTCATTATTTTCTATTCCATTATCTCTTAAAAGTTTTAATAAATGATCTGCAAAAGTAGTAGTTATTTTCTGTTTTTTTAGTGTTTCATGAAAATTATTTTTTAAACTTCCATCTAATTGACTGTTAATTATATCTTGTGCTAAAATTTCTGCTCTCTTTTTTTCTCTCACTGTAAAAGAAATTTCTTCACAAGTTTTTCCTATGTTTTGAATTAAAGCAGCTCTAATCATAATTGGTAATGCCCATAGTTCACCCATGGTCAATATAGTTTCTTTTTGATAACTGTTAATAAACTCTTTAATTATATTTTCATTTAAGTTTCCTTCGCTATTACTTACAACTTCTACCGCAATTTGATAAACTCTAGGATATCCCTTAAATATACCTCTTTTAGCTACAGGTAAATGTTTATAATATTTATGTGGCATATTAAGTTTTATATCATGATATTCTTTCTCTAGAATATACATATTATCTAATATCCATTCTCCACCTTGTATAATATCGCAATTTTTTTTGTACTCCTCATTTATTTCATCATGACAAGCAATAATCTTTTTATAGCACTTTTGAATATTATAAATTAGAGATTTTTTACAGCTCTTATTAGTTATATCACTGTATTTTTGTGAAAGTTCCATAGCTAAGCTATTTAAATCCTCTTTATTATTTTCACCTATCTTAATATAATCTAATAAATCATCATCACTACATTTTCTTAATGTAACAACTCTCAATGCTACTAAGAAAACTATCGATAATATAACTATGTACTCCATAAAAATCCTCACTTTCAATATATATTGTCACCTGTATATTATTTCCTAGGTAATCATAATTTATTACTGTATATTAAGTTTTCTGGAATAAAGTTTGTTATAAATTAGTTTTAAAAATGTATAAAATTAAATTTGGAAGTAGTCCATCTATAGTGTACAATGTAATTAATGTTGAATTAGAGGATTGAATTATAATATAGTTCTTTATTGTAGGGAGGATTTAATTTGAAAAACTTAATTATTATAATACTGATTGCTGCAGGAATTTTACAGCTCTTACTGGCTTTATTCATGCCTTGGAAAAAGATCCTTGCAATGTATGAAGAAAACGGAAAAGTTATATCAAATAAAAAAAGATTTATATTTTGCCAAAGATTTTTATATTTACTCATTGGTGGATATATGATTTTAGTTGCTTTCCTTATAAATAAAAACATAATAAAATCAACAGGTGAAATATTAATTATGGGGGTATCCCTAATGATATTAACCTTTTTACCAACACTTAATAAGTATAAATACTTTAAATAAAAGTTATATTTAAAAATAATACTGAATTTAAATATTAATAATAGGACTATATCAAAAGGTATAGTCCTATTATTTATGTTCTAATATTTTAATGATGATTTTTCAATTCATTTATACAATTTGCAATTATAGTTGAAATATTTAAAGTCCCATCTATATTAAGCTATATATTAATTTAAAGATAACTTATATATGTATATATTTTTCTTTACTTCGTTAAAATTGATGCGCTATAATTAATTAAAAATAAAAAGTTTAGGAGTGGGATTATTTGTAACTTAGTTAAACTCTCAAGAAAAGATTTAAAAAAGGCCTCAAAGATTTTTGCAAAGGAATTTTTAGATGATCCCTTATATGAGCACATACTTCCTCATACCTCTAATAGGCTAGATGTATTGAACATATTCTTTGAGAATTATATTGAATTACTTTACGATTATAGCAGTTTATATAGCACCTCTGAAGATATGGAAGCCATTGCTCTTATATTTCATTCAGAAAAATTTACTTCATCATTTCAATATATCTCTAAAGTTTTTATAGCTACATTAAAATCTTTTAAAATATGTAGATATGTAAATGTAAAAACATTTATAAAAGGATTTTTTACTCTCCAGAAAATGAGTTCTGCTTGGATAACAGATATAGTAAAAAATGAATATATTCATTTAGATCTAATTGTTGTTCAAAAAAATTTTAGAGGTAAAAAATATATGAGCAAGATTATGAATGAGATTTTAAAAGAAGCTGATGAAAGAAGAATTTGTTGTACTTTAGAAACTCAAAATATAAAAAATATAAATTTATATACACATTTTGGCTTTAAACTTATAAAGAATATAAACTTGACCAATAGTGATATAATTCAATATTGCATGGTATATAAAAAGTCGTGATAAATCACGACTTTTTATATAATACTTATATGAATTTTCTTAACTCTTCCTTCATTTCTTCACTAACAAAGGCTGCATTAACGCTATTATAATAAAGCTCCTTATAATTTTCATAGTTTAAACTAAATTCTTTAAATATAGCATTATATTCATTACTTAAGGTTGTATCTGATACAGTTCTATTATCAGTATTAACTGTCACCTTTATTCCATCAGTGTAAAAATTAAAAATAGGATGATCTCCGTAAGAATTTACTGCCTTAGTTTGAATATTACTGGTTGGACACATTTCAAGTGTTATTGCTTTATTCTTTACAATATCATAAGCTTCAGGACAATCTTTTATAAAAACTCCATGACCTATTCTTTCAGCTTTAAGCATTTGTGCAGCATCTAAAACATTTTTTCCTATTCCTGTTTCACCAGCATGAATAGTAACTCTATATCCATATTCTCTCGCTAATGCAATAGGCTCTATGTATCTTTTAGAAAATTCTGCTTCTTCATTACCACATAAATCTATAGCTACTACACCTTTTTCTAGAAACTTTCTTCCCGCTTCCACCACATCATAAACAGTATCTACAGGAACATTTCTTAAACAAGATAGTATTAAATTACCTTTGATATCATAATCATTTTCTCCATCTTTAATTCCTTCCAATACACTTGATATTATTTCTTCAATAGTTAATCCTTTTTTAGTATGAAGTAGTGGTGCAAATCTAATTTCAATATATTTTGTATTTTCCTTTGCTGCATCTTCCATAAGTTCATAAGCAATTCTTCTTAAGCTTTCCTTAGACTGCATAATATCTATAGGTAATGCAAATCTTTCTAAGTATTCAGAAAGAGAGGTACATTCTAAAGGCGCAATCATCATATTTCTAATAATATTAATATCTGAACTAGGAATATTTATATTCTCTTTCTGTGCTATATCAACAATTGTTTCAGGTCTAACACTACCATCTAAGTGGCAATGTAATTCAATTTTAGGTAACTTTATCAATTCCATATTACTCCCCTTTTCTATAATAAATGTTAAATAATAAAAAATCCTGATTACGAAGAAAATACCCATAAGGTATCTTCTTCGTAATCAGGAATTTTGGATTCCTGGTAGAGACCCCCAAACCATATTATTGGGGTTATACGAAGATATTATAAATATTTTATATTATTAAAGTATAATATAAAATATTTATATAAAATTTATATTATTATATCATAATAAAAGTTATAGTCAAGGCCTTGTAATTATTACCTAAACAAATTAAAAGTTCCATATAACATAAGCTTAGCTAATAGTATCTTGTAGTTCAATTTAGACTTTATATTAATTTCATATTTTTAATTTATCAGCTAACTTGTACACATTTTGGTGGCATAACCAAGGCCTCTCCTGAAACAACTACTATTCCATCTTGATTAGTGCAGATGGTTTTTAATTTTACTCTATTTTTTTCAGGAATCATCTCTATTACTTCTACTTCTGCTTTTATTGTGTCATCAATCTTAACTGGAGCTGTAAATTTTAAATTTTGCCCTAAGTATATTGTCCCTGTTCCAGGCAATTGCATTCCTAATACTGCTGAAATTAATCCTGATACTAAGATACCATGAGCAATTCTGCCTTTAAACATAGTTTGTTCTGATTGCACCTTATTTATATGAGCTGGATTTAAATCTCCAGTTATACCTGCAAAGATATACATCCGTTTCACTTATGGTTTTTTCTATATAAGATTTATCTCCTATTTGTAATTCGTTTATTGACTTTCCCATAATAACACTCCTTATTTTCTAAATATTTACACAATTCCAAAGCTAGCTAAAATTATACATACTACTGTGGCTAGAACTGGAATAACTACTGTGCACATTCCAATATCAATATAGGATTCTTTGTGTGTAAGACCTGTGATTCCTAGTAATGTTATTACAGCTCCATTATGTGGTAATGTATCAAACCCTCCACAGGCAATAGCTGCTATTCTATGGAATGCCTCAGGACTAATTCCAAGGGCTATTGCTTTTTGCATATATATATCACCTAATGCACCTAGTGCTATACTCATTCCTCCTGATGCTGAACCTGTTATACCTGCTAATATACTTGTTGATGCAGCAAGTGAAATAAGTGGAGTACCAGGTATTGAGAGTATTGCTCCTTTAATTAAAGCAAAGGCTCCTAATGATTTTATTACATTACCATATCCAACTTCAGATGATGTGTTAATTATTGCTAGTAAGGATCCAATTGCTCCTTGGTTCACAGTTTTTATAATACTTTTAAAATTCTTTCTTAATAGTATAATTGCCATTACTATTGATATAGCCAATGAAACTATTAAGCTCCACACACCTTTTACCTTATCTATAGAAGTTCCAAAATCTTTAAGATATTCTGCATTCATATTACCAAAATACTTTCCTAATATATAATTAAGCACTAGTACTACAATTATTGGCATAATGGCTATACCAACATTAGGTAGGCTACTTATATCAAACATCTCTATTTCTTCCTTATGATTACCATAACCTTCACCAATTTCCATGGCTTTTCTCGCCCTTCTGTTAAGCCACCACATACCTACGCCAAACATTACGATTGATGCCACAATACCTAGTATTGGCGCTGCCCATGCAGTTGTACCAAAATAAGTCATAGGAATTGCATTTTGTATTTGAGGACTTCCTGGCAATGCTGTCATTGTGAAAGTAAATGCTCCTAGAGCTATTGTTCCTGGTATAAGCCTTTTCGGTATATTAGCTTCTCTAAATAATTCAGCTGCTATTGGATATACTGCAAAAGCAACAACAAATAAAGAAACTCCTCCATAAGTTAATATTGCACAAGATAGTACTACTGCTAGTATAGCTTTATCTTTTCCAAGCTTGTTGGCTATAAAATTTGCAATAGATTTTGCAGCTCCAGAATCGTCCATTACTTTACCAAATATAGCCCCTAATAAGAATAATGGAAAATAAGTCTTAGCATATCCTGCAAAGTCTTTCATAAATACTTCTGTATAACTTGCAAGCATCGGAAGATCACCTGAAAATGCTACTGCAAGCATTGCTAGTAATGGAGCTAAAATTAAAACTGTAATTCCTTTATAAGCTAAATACATCAATAGTAATAAGGAAATTATAATACCTAAAACACCTAACATAGTATGACTCCTTCCTAATTTTCATTTTTACCCTACATTAATCCCCATAACTTCTTCTCTAAATATTCTTTTATCCATAATTTTGAGATTCTCTGATATTATTGGTTTAAATTGCATTTCATTTAATATATCTTTATTTAAATCAATACCTGGAGCTATTTCTATTAAAGTTAATCCTTTTTTACTTAATTCAAATACCGCTCTTTCTGTTATATATAAAACCTGTTGTTCTATTTCTTTTGCATATTCTCCACTAAAAGTTATTTGTTCTACTTCATCAATAAATTTTATAGTTCTTCCTTCTTGTTCGATTAGTAGATTATCATCGGTAACGGACACTTTTAGACCACCAGCTGTAAATGTACCACAATATATAACTTTCTTTGCATTTTGGGTTATGTTTATAAATCCTCCACATCCAGCTATTTTAGGACCAAATTTACTTACATTAACATTTCCGTTTTTATCACATTGAGCTAATCCTAAAAATGCTATATCAAGTCCTCCTCCGTCATAAAAATCAAATTGATATGGTTGATCCAATATACATTCAGGGTTTAATGATGCTCCAAAACTTAATCCACTGGCAGGCACTCCCCCTATCGGTCCTGCTTCTACTGTTAAAGTCATCATATCTGCTATTCCTTCTTCATTGGCGACGGATGCAACTCCCTCTGGAACACCTATTCCTAAATTCACTATGGAGTTAGGTATGAGCTCCATAGCTGCTCTTCTTGATATTATTTTTCTCTCATCTAAATTCATATTTTTGTTAGTATCTAAAATAGTTTTTATCATTCCACAATATGCTGGATTAAATTGTTCCGAAAATGTTTGCATATGATTTTCTGATTGTGCTATAACTACAGCATCCACATATATTCCAGGAATTTTTACTAACTTAGGATCTAAACTTCCATACTTAACAACCGATTCTACTTGAGCTATCACTATTCCACCAGAGTTTTTTGCAGCTTGCGCTATTGAAATAGACTCTAAAGTAGTGGCTTCCTTTTCAAAAGATAAATTTCCTTTTTCATCTGCATAAGTTGCTCTTATTATGCTGACATCTATAGGAAAAGTCTTATATAGCAATCTTTCTTTACCTTCAATATTGATTACTTTTATAATATCTTCCTTAGTTATGTCATTTAATTTTCCACCTTCAACTCTAGGATCAACAAAGGTTTGCAATCCTACATGAGTAATAGTTCCAACTTTTTTAGCAGCAATATCTCTAAAAAGATGAGATATTACTCCCTGTGGAAGATTATAAGCCTGTACTTTATTATCTAATGCTAATTTTTGAAGTTTAGGTGCAAGTCCCCAGTGTCCCCCTATTACTTTTGATACTAATCCCTCGTGTCCTAAATGATTTAGTCCCTTTTCCTTTGAATCACCTTGACCAGCAGCATATACAATAGTAAGGTCTTTAGGAAATCCTTGGTTCAAATAGCTTTTTTCAATTTGTGAGGTTATCTCTTCTGGATGTCCAGTTCCAATAAAGCCTCCTATAGCAACAGTACTACCATTTCTAATCATTTTTACAGCTTCTGACACAGCTTTTACTTTATTCACTAATAAATTCCTCCCTCTATAAAAATAACTATTATTTTTATTGACTATAATTAAAGCAATACCCATGCCAATATATGAACTCCTTTAAAAATTCTTCTATAACCATTGAATTCAGTAGATTCTTAAAGTGTAACCTTAAAAATCTCTAAGTTATATTCTGAATTTTCTTTTAATTATGTAAGGAATTCCGTATATTTTTAAAATTACAAATAAAAAAATGTACTAAAATTCGTACACTTTAAGATTTAACCTTAAAATGTGTACGAATTTTAGCACATTTTTCTTATAATAGATACAATTTTCAAATAATTTTATGTTTCTTAATTTTTTCATATAGGGTGGTTCTACTTATCCCTAAAAGCTTCGTTGCTTTTAATTTATTGCCATCACAAGCTTCTATTGCAGCTATTATTGCATTTCTTTCCGCATCATTTATAATGTCTTCGAGTTTTTTTATTTTTGTGCTTATTTTAGCTCCTGTTATTTCTGCAGGTAAATGCTTAGGTAAAAGTATATTTTCTTCTTCAATTACATTAATAGCTCTCTCTATTGTATTTTCTAATTGCCTAATATTACCTTCCCATTTATAATTGTTAAAATACTCTAACACTTGTTTTGAAATTTTGCATGGTTGTTTATTTAACTTTTTACAAATTTTATTACATAAAAAATTGGTCAATAATGCAATATCATCTTTTCTATCTCTTAAAGGAGGAATTTTTATAGTAACAACATTTAATCTATAATATAGATCTGCCCTGAATTTTCCTTCTTTAACCATATCGTTAAGATTTTGATTTGTGGCAGCAATAATTCTTATATCTACATTTTTGGGGGAAATAGATCCTACTCTTTCCACTTCTTTTTCCTGTATTACCCTTAAAAGCTTTACCTGCATATGTAATGGCATATCACCAATTTCATCTAAAAAGATAGTACCACCATCTGCTAATTCAAACTTTCCCATCTTTCCTTCTTTCTTTGCACCAGTAAATGCTCCTTTTTCATAACCAAATAACTCAGACTCTAATAAATCAGATGGAATTGCTGCACAATTTACCTTAACAAAAGATCCATATTTTCTACTGCTATTTTTATGTATAGAATGTGCAAACAATTCTTTTCCTGTTCCACTTTCTCCAATTAATAAAACATTTGAAACGGTAGCTGCTGCTTTTTTAGCTAATCTTTTAGTTTCAAGTAGCTCATCACTATTACCAATAATATCTGAAAAAGAATAACTTGCACTATTTAGTTGTTGAATTTCTCCTTTGTAATCCTCAAGTTCCTTTTGGATTTTACTGAACTTTTTATAAAAAAAATTAAGCTCAGTTATATTCCTAAAAAGAACTTTTCCTATAGCACCTTTTATCTCTCCATTAATAACTATAGGTTTTCTATCAGCTATCATATATTTACCTTTAATACTTTGTAACTGGGCATCTTCTTCTTTTCCTGTTTTTACAATAACATGCATTCTAGTATTTTCAATTACATCCTCAACATGTTTGCCAATAGCTTTTTCATGATCAATTCCTAAAAAATCTGTATAGGCTTTACTTATTTCAGTTACATATCCTTTGTCATCTACTACTACTATTCCATCATATGCCATATCTAAAGCAGTTCTTAATATTTCTGTAGAATCCTTTTCTATATTTAACTGTGCTTGTGCTTTTTTCAATTCAGTTATATCTTTAAATACACAAATTGTTCCTATAAGCTGATTATTTTTCACAAGTTCAGCTGAATTAAATAGAATAATTTTTTCTTCCAAATTTATAGTGCTATTGCTTTCACTTTTATATCTATTAAACATTTTAACTTGTTGGTACTTTGGCAAAATATCACTTATGGCTTTACCTACTACTACTTCTTCCTCAATTTGAAAAACATCTTTTACAGTGTTATTCAAGAACTTAACTTCTTCATTAATATCATAGATAATTATCCCAATATTTATATGTTCTAATACTGAGCTTAAAGTTTCTAAAACATAATCATCATACATAATAATATAAAACTCCTCTCCTTATATTTTTCAATAGTTTGTTTTTATTAGAGAACAACTAAAAAGTTATACCTTTCAGCTAAATCTTTAAAGAAATTAATTTCAACCTTAATTATAAATTGAAATATTTAAAGGTATAGGTATATTGCTTTATATATAAAAAACTAATACGATATTTAGTTTATACATTAAATATCGTATTAGCTCTTATCAAATTATAGATTATAAAATTCTATAAAAGATTTCATTACATAAGTATGGTCTTCTACTCCAGCTAGTTCTCTTATTGAATGCATCGCTAAAGTAGGATTTCCTATATCTACTGAACGAATGTTAATATGTGTTGAGTTTATAGGTCCTATAGTGCTGCCACCTCTTAAGTCTGAACGATTAACAAACTTTTGTACAGGTACTCCCGCACTTTTACAAACCTCCTCATAAACTGCATCGGAATCACTATCAGTAGTATACGCTTGATTTGCATTTATTTTTATAACTGGTCCTTTATTCATAAGCGGTCTGCTTGTTGGGTCATGTTTCTCTGGTGCAGCAGGATGAACGGCATGAGCATTGTCTGCTGAAATTATGAAAGATTTAGCTAATGCTCTAAAGAATTCTTCTCTACCTTTCCCTTGAGATATTACTATTCTTTCTAATATGTTAGATAACATGTCAGAATCCGCACCTTGCTTAGTTGAACTTCCCACTTCTTCATTATCATAACAAACCATAACATTAGTTCCCTTAGTAATATCAGCTCTTATTAAAGCTTCAATTCCTGCATGAACCATTTGAAGGTCATCTAATCTTCCACTAGATATAAATTCATTATTTAGTCCTATTATGCTTCCTTTTTCATATTCATAAAGATATAAGTCAAAGTCAATAATCTCTTCCTTAGATACTTTTAATTCCTCTGCTAATGCATTTAATAAATAATTACCATTCTCTAAGCTTTCATTTACTAATGATAAAACTGGTAATGTATCCTTTTGTGCATTTATATCAAAACCCTTATTTACCTCTCTATTCATATGTATAGCTATATTAGGTATAATTAATAATGGTTTATTTATATTAATAAGTGTTGTTTTTGGATAAAGTATACTTTCACTTTTTAGAACCACTCTTCCTGCTATAGCTAAAGGTCTATCAAACCAAGTACTTAATATAGGACCACCATAAACTTCTGTATTTAGTCTTACATAAGAGTCTTCTACCGTCATTTCAGCATTTGGTTTTACTCTAAATCCTGGTGAATCTGTATGAGCACCTACTAGTTTAAATCCCTGTTCTTCTATTTCTCCATTACCTACAACAAAAGCAACTAATGCTGAATTATTTTTAGTTGTATAGTATCTTCCACCTTTTTCTAAATTCCATTTATCTTCTTCTTTAACTTCTGTAAATCCAGCTTTATTTAATCTTCCCTTAACTGATTTAACCGCATGAAAAGCAGTTGGACTTTCATATAAAAAATCAATAAGGTCTCTTGCAAACTCTAATTGTTGTGACATTTTATACACCTCCGAAAATATTTATAGATAAATTACTTTTAAAGTTAATTTATAATTAATAATTATGCTGTTAAATATTTCAATTAGCAACTTAAAATAATGCACAATTCAAAATTCACAATTAAGGTTGAAATTAATTTTGTAAATTAATTTCTTTAAATAGATTTTTTAGTAAAGGTAATTGTGTCACTCTAAAAATAAATCAATTAAAAACTTCTTCCATAAAGGAAAAGCATCAATAATTCTCCAATTTCAATAGTCAATTTTCAATTGTATAAGGGTTCCACTGAGATGCAGTATAGATCAGAACAACACCAATAAATTTAACTAATACTTTAAAGAGACTATAACTTCTAGCTTATTTATAAGAAGTGACTAATATGACTTTAAAACAAATCAATTTTAAATTTCTCAGCTTCTGCTGAGAAATATCCATAATTGTGAATTTTGCATTGTGAATTGTAAATTTAAAGTTTTAACTATACTACTAATAAAGTAGCAATTATTTTCACATATACATTAATATTAGAACTAATATATCTATATATATCTTTAGTATAACAAATTTCTCCATAATATTTCTATGAATTTTTGAAATAATAAGATATAGCACAAATTATCGAAAGCACTCTTTGAATTATAATCTATATAGAAAACCCTTTAAATAAATTTTAAATTCAATTTTGTCTTTTATAGTTAATTGCTATTGTTAAAACATATTTATTATATTATGGTATAATTTAGTGATAATAAATATGCTTCATTGAGGTGATTAGATGATTTCTAAATTAATTGTAAGAAAGTTTATAAAAAATTATGAAGATGTAAAAAACAAAGATGTAAGAGAAAAGTATGGATATCTAGGTGGAATTATAGGAATACTCATAAACCTATTATTGTTTGGAGTAAAAGTTACAATAGGTATTTTTAGTAATAGTATTGCTGTAATAGCTGATGCCTTTAACAACCTATCAGATGTAGGTTCATCAGTAATAACTATTTTTGGCTTTAAGCTTGCTAGTAAACCTGCTGATAGAGAGCATCCTTTTGGCCATGGACGTATTGAATATATTTCTGGACTTATTGTAGCATTTATTGTAATGATTGTAGGATTTCAATTTGTTTTAAGTTCAATAGAAAGAATTAAAAACCCAACACCAGTAAATTTTTCTCTAATACCCTTTTTATTAATTTTAGTATCTATTTTATTTAAAGTATGGCTTAGCAGTTTTTATAGATATGTTGGAAAAACTATAGACTCTTCTGCACTTAAAGCTTCATCTGTAGATGCCTTAAGTGATGTTATATCTTCAAGTACTGTAGCATTATCTTTGTTACTTTCTAATTTTTTTTCATTTCCACTAGATGGATACATGGGGATTGTAGTATCATTGATAATCCTTTATGCAGGTTATAATTTAGTAAAAGATACTCTAAATCCATTATTAGGTATGGCACCGGATAAAGAATTAGTAGAAAGTATTCAAAAATCAGTATTAAGCTATGACAATATATGCGGTGTACATGATTTAATGATTCATAATTATGGCCCTGGAAGAATAATAGCTTCAATACATGCTGAAGTACCTTGTAATATTTCTATAGTAAAAATTCATGAAATTATAGATAAAGCAGAAAAAGAAGTTTCTAAAGAACTTGATATTTATCTAGTTATACATATGGATCCTATTAATACAAATAGTGAAGATGTTTTAAATGATAGAAATATACTAGATGAAGTTTTAGAAGAATTTCCTATAATAAAATCTATACATGACTTTAGAGTTGTAGGTGAAGGTGAGATAAAAAACTTAATTTTTGATGCAGTTATAGATGTAAGCCATCATCTATCAAAAGATGAAGAGCATAAGCTGATTAAAGATATAGATAATTCAATAAAAAAAATTCACTCCAAATATAATGTTATTATAACTATAGATAAAGATTATCTTGGAGTGGAATAAGAAAAGACTGTAGTACTTCATTAAAATTTATATTAACTACAAACCCCATGTACAAAATTTGTACATGGGGTTATTTTATAAATTAAATATATATCTTTTTATAATCTTATTAACTATATTAATTTCTCAAATTTCAATTTTATATTACATCATAATAAATTCAAAAAATAATATTTTTATCTTAAACAAAGAATATATATTATTATATAAAATTTAACGTAACCTAGCAAAAGTCCTCATCTCCAACGAAGTAAGGTGGTGATGAATACGTAAAAATAACGTGCTTATACTATATTAAATTACAGAAAGTAGTGATACTAATGGATTTAGATAGTAACAATTATTAAGTATTCTCAGTATATTACCACCTAGTATTAGTAATATACTACAGAATAGAAGTTAGCGATGATGTAAGTATAAGACTGAAAGATATATTTAATAATATAAGCAAAAATTATAATATAACAACTGTAGAATGGGAATATTATAGAAATCATGTTCATGTATTATTCAAAGCACATTCTAATAGTAAGTTATCAAAATTCATAAATGCTTATAAGAGTGCTAGTAGTAGATTGATGAAAAAGGAATTTCCTCAAGTAAAAAAACAGTTATGAAAAAAATATTTTTAAGATAGAAGTTATTGCCTTATAGCAGTTGGGAGCGTGACCATAGATATAGTTAAAAATATATAGAAAATCAAGGAATGAAATGAGGTGAGGATATATTAAAGACTTATAAATATAGAATTTATCCAAATGAAGAACAAAAATTATATTTAGCTAAAACATTTGGCTGTAGTAGATTTATCTATAATAAAATGTTAGCGGATAGAATTAAATCTTACGAAGAAAACAAAGATTTAGATATTAAAAAAATTAAATATCCTACACCTGCACAATACAAGACTGAATTTCCTTGGCTAAAAGAAGTTGATAGTTTAGCTTTAGCTAATGAACAATTAAATTTAGACAAAGCTTATAAGAACTTTTTTAGAGATAAGTCAGTAGGATTTCCTAAATTCAAAAATAAGAAAAGTAATTATCATAGTTACACAACTAATAATCAAAAAGGTACTGTATATATTAAAAATAATAAAATAAAAATACCAAAATTTAAAACTATGATAAAGATAAAACAGCATAGACAATTCAATGGATTAATTAAGAGTTGTACTATATCTAAAACACCCAGCAATAAATACTATGTTTCTATATTAGTTGATACAGAAAATACTAAATTGCCTAAAATTGATAAAAAAATAGGTGTAGATATGGGCCTGAAAGAATTTGCAATATGCTCAGATGAATATAGAGAACCTAATCCAAAGTATCTTAGAAAATCAGAAAGAAGATTAATTAAGTTACAAAAAGACTTATCAAGAAAGCAAAAGGGTAGTAACAATAGAAATAAAGCAAGATTAAAAGTAGCTAAATTACATGAAAGAATAGCAAATCAAAGGGCAGATTTTTTACATAAGTTATCAATAAAATTAATTAGAGAAAACCAATCTATAGTTATTGAGGACTTAAAAGTTAAGAACATGCAGCAAAATCATAAATTAGCTAAAGCTATAAGTGAAGCTAGCTGGTCAGAATTTAGAAGGATGTTAGAATATAAAGCTGATTGGTATGGGAGAGAACTAGTTATAGCACCTAGTAATTATGCTAGTAGCCAATTATGCTCTGAATGTAGCTATAAAAATGAAGAAGTAAGAAATCTAGCACTTAGAGAATGGACTTGTCCGAATTGTGGTACTCACCATGATAGAGATATAAATGCTAGTAAAAATCTACTGAAATTAGCAATGTAATTTTGGTATTATAACGAGGTTGGTTCGACCTTTTGAGCGTGGGTAAACTTGCTCCGTTGGGAGTATTGACCACGAAGCTATCACTTCAACGAAGTAAGTGGTAGCAGTTCACTATCTTATATAAGTTGCAGCAAAGTTAAGGTTTAATACAAACATAAATGTAATGCTATATCTAGATATATCAGTTGCAAAATTAGTATATGTGAAAATAATTGATTATTTTTAGTTTTATAAATAGAGTTATTAAATTCACAGCTCACAATTACTAATATTTTTCTTATAAGAGAGAAATTTAAAATTTTTTTTAAAATCATCATGTAAAATTCGTTGATTTTGCTAATATTGAACATAAATGTTAACCATTTCTTTGATTTATAGTATAATATAGATTGCATACATTTAAAGTATTACATGTTAACTTTTTGCAAATAAATGAATATCATATACTGATATGAAATTATGGAGTGTGATCTTATATGTTAAAAAAGCAAAGGCACTATTTTTTAGGTGGCAATACATCTAAAGGATTTTATTCACTTTACAGATATATTCTTTCTCAAGATGAAGCTAGAAGAATTATATGTATAAAGGGTGGTCCTGGTACTGGAAAATCTTCATTAATGAAAAAAGTTGGCAATTTATTTTTAGAAAAAGGATATACTGTAGAATATCATCATTGTTCCTCTGACAGCAATTCTCTAGATGGAGTTGTAGTTAAAGGACTTAATGTTGCACTGTTAGATGCAACATCACCTCATGTGGTTGATCCTATAAATCCTGGTGCAGTAGATGAAATATTAAACATGGGTGAATGTTGGAGAGAAGATGATTTTAAAGATTCTAAAGATCTAATTATTGATAGTAATAAAAAAATAGGTAAAACATTCAAAAGAGCTTACAGATTTTTAGCTGCTGCAAAAGATATTTATGAAGACTGGTATACTTTCAATAATGATGCTTTAAACATGAACAAAATAAATGTATTTAAAGAGGAATTAAAAAATACCATATTTAAAAAAGATATTTCTAAATTAGGCTATGACAGACATTTATTCGCTACTGCCTTTACTCCAGCTGGAGTCATAAGCTTTATAACAAATTTAATTGAAGACTATGAAAATATATATATTTTAAAAGGTCCTCCTGGTACAGGAAAGACTGATGTTCTTCAGTACTTATATGAAGAAGGTGTTAGAAGAGGATATTATGTAGAAGTACTTCATACTCCACTAATGCCAGATAAGATTGAACATGTTTTAATCCCTGAATTAAATACAGCTATTATTACTTCAAATGAAATTAATAAACTTACTTTTGATGGAAGAATATTTGACATGACTAGTTTCCTTAATTCATCCTCTATAGAAAAAAATAAGGATGAAATCGAACAGGTAAAAAACACCTTTTATATACTATTAAATAAAGCCTTATCTTGTATAGAAAATGCTAAGGCATTACATGATGAACTTGAAAAACTATATATACCAAATATGGATTTTGAAAAAGTTAATGCTGTAACAAATGAAGTTATAAATAAATTATTAAAATATGAAGAAGAATATTTAAAAGAAAACAATACTAAATAAATTTATATATTATATGTAAATTTAATTAAATATTCCTAGTTTTAAAATAACCGCACCTCCTAATTTAATGGTTGTGCGGTTATTTTAAAGAACTTAAGACTTATTTTGTTTCAATGTCTAAAATATAAATTATATTTTCCTCTATCTAATTTATATTTATCATCGCTTTATAAAAAATTTAATTTCCTCTTTTTTAACTGCTCCTAATATATATACTAAAAATCCATAGATTCCAATACCAAAAATTACTGAAATTAATACAGATAATCCATTAGCTATATAATCACTACTTGCTATTTTGTTAAATATACTTAATAAGTTGCTTTGGAAAATGTAACAACTGATTCCCATAATTAAAGCTGAAATTACCACTTTAAAGCTAAAATTATATATTCTTAACTTTATATTTAGCTTCTTATTTATATAATATTGATTTAAAATTGCTGGAATTAAAAAGCTAATACCGATTCCTACTATTGCACCTTTGATATTTATGGAAGGCACTCCTACTAAAAAATAGTTTACCACTATTCTAAATACACTTCCTATAAATATGTGTAAAAACAATCTATATGTCTTAGACATACTTTGAAGTATAGTAACTTGAATTTGCATTATAGACCATAATAATATAATAATGGCACCAAATCTCATAAGAATGTGACCTTCCGGCACAGTAGGATACAGCATTTTATATATAGGAGAACTTAAAACTGTAAGTCCTACAAATGCTGGTATTGAAATTAATACACAAAGTTTAAATCCATAGGATATTTTATTTTGTAAATTTATATTATCCTTCAAAGCTAAAGAAGAAGTTATAGATGGAAGTAATGCTGTAGATAATGCAGATATTATAGTCATAGGTACATTAATTAAAGTGTTAAAATTCCCTAATATGCCAGAAAGCTTATCTGCTTGAGAATGATCAAATCCAATATACAATAATCTACCCTTTATCTGTGCTAAATCCACTAAACTAATAAATTGCTGTAATCCTAAAATTAAAGTTACAGGAATAGCATACTTTAATATTTCTTTTACTATATGTGGTAAAAAGCTATAGCTATATTTCTCTTTTTCTGATTTTATAAAAAGAATTCTTAAATAAATTAATGCTATTAACGCACCTGTAAAAGAGCCTATGGTAGCTCCTGCACATCCTTTTGCTAGACCATCTTCAATCCATTTTGACGCAAAATATAGGCTCACTGGTACATTTATAAGTTGCTCAACTATTTCTGAAATAGCCGTAGGAATCATATTTCTTTTCCCTTGAAAATATCCCCTATAAGCTGCCAGTATACCTGATATCAATACCGTAGGTGAAAGCATTTTTATTGTTAAATATGCATCAGGATAATTCAATAAGTTTGCTAAAGGTTTTGAAAAGAAAAACATAATTAATCCTATTCCAATGCCGAATATATAAATAACTATTTTTGCATTTTCAAAACACTGTCTAGAGGATTTTTTATTGTCTATAGAAGTATAATGAGATACTGATTTAGATATTGCTACAGACACACCTAAATTAATAGTGTATATAAATGCAAAAAAAATATAAGCAATATTATAAACCCCATAGCCTTCTGTAGTAATAATTATATTTAATATAGGTAAATACAATAGTGAAACCAACTTCACAATTAATGAAGATATAGATAGTACTAAAAAACCTTTACCTGCAGATTGTGCCTTCATAATTAATCCTCTCTTTATCTTAAATATTTTAAATTCATAATAATCATTCTATATTAAATAGTATTATTTAACAACTTTCTTAAATAAAAGGTTCTAAAAACATATTTTAAATAATTCTCTATTATTAGTATTTGCAGCCATGATTACCTCTAGAAGTGGTGATTTTTGCAATTCTTTTAGTGCTTAATCTACTGAAAGGAGCAGAAAGTGCCTTTTGAATTAAGTTTATATTGATTATAAAATCCACTGGTCATTATCATCTATATTATCTCAGTTTATGAGACAGTCTAGTTACAAAACTACTACTATCAATGCAATTCAAAGTGAAGCACTGAAAAATACCAATAAACTTTTATCTCCTCTCGATTTCCTTAACTAATCTAGTATTCTAAACCTCAATAGAACTTTTGATATTTTTCTGTCCATCATTCCTCACAAAAAGAGCTTGACAGCTTCAAGAATATGGTATATTATATCTATAGACCGTCGGTCAGTCTATAGAGACGGAGGTATTACATATGAGAATTATAAAAGAACCACAGGAACGGCGAAATGAAATTTTGGATGCCGCTGAAATGCTTTTTACCACGAAAGGCTACACCAAAACAACTATTATTGACATATTGAATGAAATTGGTATTGCAAAGGGAACCTTTTATTATTATTTCAAATCCAAAGAAGAAGTGATGGATGCCATTATTATGCGGATTGTAAGTACGGACGTAGCCACAGCAAAAAAAATTGCATCTAATCCAAGTATCCCTACTATTGATAAATTGTTCCAAATCTTAATTGCACAAAGACCGAAAAATGGAGATAGCAAGGAACAAATGATTAAACAATTCCATCAGAAGGGCAATGCAGAAATGCATCAAAAAAGCTTGGTTCAGACTATTCGCCATTTAACGCCTATCTTGGCAGAAGTCATCCGCCAAGGAATTCAGGAGAATATATTTGCCACAGATTATCCAGAAGAAACCATAGAATTTTTAATTGCATCCTCTACTTTTCTATTTGATGAGGATTTGTTTGCTTGGAATCCTGATGAAATGTTGCAAAAAGTGAAAGCCTTTGTATCCATCATGGAAACCACATTAGGGGCCAAAAAAGGCAGTTTTGATAATATTTTACAACTACTTGCATCCCAAACATAAAAAAGAGGCTGCTCTTTTTTTATAATTTTATAGACTGACGGTCAGTCTAAGCATGAAAGGTGTGTGTTCATTATGAAAAATAACTATTCTTTTCAGACATCCTCTAAAAACTTTAATCTTATGGTGCTAGGACAAATTGTATCTATCCTTGGTTCTGCTTTGCTGCGATTTGGACTATCCCTCTATGTACTTGATATTACTGGTCGGGCAGATATCTATGCCACATTATATGCTATATCGAATATTCCCCTACTACTTTCACCCATTGGCGGAGCTATTGCTGATAGATTCAATCGCCGTAATCTGATGGTCATTTTTGATTTTACAAGCAGCGCCCTTGTTTTATGTTTCTTCTACCTTTTGATATCAGGAAATGTAACTGTTCTTGTCATTGGTATGATTATGCTGCTTCTAGCTCTCATTAGTTCGATGTACCAGCCTGCTGTACAGGCAAGTATCCCTTTGCTGGTACAGGAAAACAAGCTGGAGCAGGCAAATGGTATTGTAAGTGGTGTGGGTGCTTTGTCCAACGTTACCGCTCCTGTATTAGGCGGTGTACTATATGGTATGTTAGGCTTAAAAATGTTGATTGTGATAAGTTGTATTGCCTTTTTCCTATCCGCGGTGATGGAAATTTTTATAAAGATTCCTTTTGTAAAAAGGGAGCCAGAAAGACATATTATTCCCACAATCGCAAAGGATCTGAAAGCAGGATTTGTTTATGTTGTAAAACAGCCTTATATTCTCAAAGCCATGGTTCTTGCAGCTCTGCTAAACCTGATTTTAACTCCTTTTCTTGTTGTAGGTGGTCCAATCATTTTGCGTGTCACTATGCAGAGCAATGAAACGCTATATGGAATTGGAATGGGAATTATTCAGTTCAGTACTATTTTAGGTGCACTATCCATTGGCGTTTTTGCCGAAAGAATGAAAATGAAAACATTGTATCAATGGCTGCTTATGATTGCTCTCTTAGCTCTGCCAATGGCAATCTCCCTTTCTCCTATGGTTCTTAAGCTTGGATATTATCCTGCGTTTATTGTCTTTTTTATCTGTGTAGTTCCTATTGCAATGGCAATGACAATTCTATCTATTTTTGTACTGACCCGTGTACAGAAACAAACTCCCAACAATCTATTGGGAAAGGTTATGGCAATTATTACTGCAGTTGCACAATGTGCAGCTCCGGTAGGACAGATACTATATGGTATTCTATTTGAAACATTTAGTCTAAAGGTCTACCTTCCCACATTATTTATGAGTTCAGCCATGCTACTTACGACTGTATTGGCAAAGGTCTTGTACCAAAGAGAGGATGATGATGCTTAGATGATTATGCGAATTCTAAAAATAGATTTTAAAGAACAAATTTACCAATGTAACATTGTTGATCTACAGAAACAGATCAACACACCAAAAAAGAAAAACTTTCCTCTCCAAACAAAGACGGAAGGATATTGATACACTACTTGCACTTATTAAGAAGTATATTGTTATTAACTAATTTCATCAAGAAATGCTGCTGAAACTGATTGACCATATTTACATTTGCTCAAGCTGCAAGGAAAAAGTACAATATGGAAATTTTCTATCACTTTATGAAGAGATTTCATTGGCTTATCTTTATATAGAGTATTTTCACATTGATTTTATTTACTAAACTTTTATCCATGAAACTCATCTTTCTCTCACCATAATAGCGACTTAAACACTTCTCTTATAATGGAAAGATGAGTTTTCTGTATAACTTATTAACATCTACAATATACTAGATGGTTTAATGTTTTACTTACTTGCCTCTTTAACAGATTAAATCCATATAAAAAACATGGTTTCTAAACCATGTTTTAAAAATATAAGAGTATTTCTAACCTTTCTTTAATATCCATCTATCTTTAATAGCTTCCTCTAAAAATTCTCTTTTTCCCATATACTCTCTTAATACATCTCTTAAGTATTCTTTATTATATATTTCATTTCTATTATTTTTTAGTGATTCATATCCTGTTCCTCTTTGAAGATAGTCTGATGTTGACACCTTATACCATTTATCATCTTGAAGTTTTTCTCCATTAACAAAAATATCTTTTACCTTTCTGCCATCATGCTCTATTAATGCTTTAGAAACATGAATTCGACCTAAATATTTCCCTCTAAAACCTGGTCCACTTCCATCTCTAAAACAAACATCGCTGTCTAAGGAAGATTGGAAAGCTTCTCTTAGATATTTTCCTTGTATTTCAAAGTAAGTTGGATTTAAAGGTGATGTACATATCTCAAAAATCTTTTTACTTGAAACTTCACCCTTTTTAATCCCTCCATTAATTACTCCGCTATTTATAATGCCTATATCACAGTTAAATACGTGAGCTAAGGCATCTGCAAGTAAGTTTGTAATTGGATTTTCTTCCGCCACATCATGCCATAAATCAACAGGTATGCTATATAATGGCTTCATTAGATTATCTAATGCTTTTTCTTTATTCTCTTTTAATATGTTTATTACATTTTCACATAAATCACAAGTATTTACATTTATATTTTTACCTTCTAATAATTCCACATTATTTTTATAAACTTTAATTTTTAATAAGCCTAAATTCTCTCCATAACATCCAGAGGTATGTATAATAGTGTTATTAACTATTTCTGGCTTGTCCATTAATATGTGAAAATGACCTCCTATTATTACATTAACCTCATCTATCTCTTCTGCAATTTCTTTATCCTTATCCATCCCCAAATGAGATAAGATTAGGCATAAATCATATTTTCCACTATTTAACCCTATCTCTTCCTTTATAGACTCTATGGGATCTTTTGTTTCTATACCACTTAATGTATTAAATACCCCTAAGTCAGGAGATGCCCCTATAATAAGAATTCTTACGCCATTCTTATTTATTATTGTACTTTTTTTAACCCCTTTAATATTCTCAAATCCTAGTTTATAAAGATTACAACCTAGAAATGGAACCTTTGATGTAGTGGCCATATTTGTTAGTATATCAAGTCCATTAAAAGTCTCATTATTTCCTATAGCTATTGCATCATAGCAACTATACTCTAATAAATCTACTGCAGCCATTCCATCGGTACCCTGTAACTCCATTCTTTTAAAGTCAGCAAAATCTCCTCCATCAAGAATTATGGTATTTTCATCTTTTAATTCCTCTATTTTAGATACTATTTTAGAAAAGTTCTCATAATTACTGTGAATATCATTGGTATGAAGTATAGTTAATTCCATTTTCCCCAGCCTCCATAATATATTGAAATTTCAACATTTAATCAACTCTATTTTATATATTCTTTAGTAAATTTATAGCTTTGTTATTCACTTTTTAACGCCATAGTTACTCTCTCATTAGCCCCTTCTATTATTTCTTCAGGATATCCTATAAACTTTAAGAGCTTAATTGCATTTCTTGTTGGAGATACTCCTTTTTTCATTAAATAATCAAATTTTAATCCTTCTTCTTCATCTACTAATTCTGAGAAATAGTAACATTCGTACTTATCTTTAGCAACTTCTGTAAGCTCTAAATCATGAGTTGCTATAAGTGCTATAGCATTTCTATCCATAATATATTTAATAATCTCTGTTGATGAAGCAACCCTTTCAATAGGATTTGTTCCTCTAAATATCTCATCTATCATGCAAAAGGTAGTTATATTTCCTTCTAAAGAATTTAAAATTCTTAGTAGTGCTTCCGCTTCTCCTAGATAATAACTTTTACCACTATTTACATCATCCGTAATACTAAGAGAAGTTAATAATTTAAAATAGCTTCCTTTATATTCTTTAGCACATACAGTATATATTGTTTGAGCTAATAATATGTTGACTCCTACAGTTCTTAAAAATGTAGATTTACCAGACATATTTGAGCCGGTAAGTATAATCCCTTTTTTATCAAGCATTATGCTATTGGCTATTGGTTCATCAATAAGGGGATGTACTCCATCAACTATCGATATGTATTGATCATTATCTATAAAATTTGGTTTACAATATCCCTTTCCCCTCTCTCTATATGCGGCTACAGCAATTAAGGCATCTAATTCACCTAAAGTACTATATACTTCTATTAAATGCTCTCTATTTTTTTGTATTATTTCAATTATGCTATAGTAAGCCCTAATTTTCGTTAAGAATATACTATTTACATAATCCATTAAAATATCTACGCCTTCAGCAGAAGATAAGAATACAGCTTTTTTATCTATTGTATTGCAGTATTTTAAATTATCATTTATATTTTTAATTTTATCCTCTAATTGTTGATTCTTAATTTTACATAAATTTTTACTTATAGCTATTAAATTACCTAGATAAGCAATAGAATCTACTTCATCCACTATTTCGCTAGTAGATTTATGATGAATAAAAGTATTAACAGTAAATGATATAATTATATATAAAATAGCTTTACTACCTATAATAAAATAACTCGCTCCTGCCACTATTGGTATTAGAGCTAAAAAACTATAAACATATTTCTTCATTTTATCTACTTTAGTTGTACTATTAAATAAATTTATTATATCTCCATTTCCTTGTTTTCCTAAATTAGTCAAATTAACTTGAATTTCTTCTCTTATGCCATTATCATTCTGAAATAATTCTATAATCTTATCCCTATCCTTAAGTTCTTCCTTTTTTAATTTAGGAGTTCTTAAAATATGATAAAGCATATGCTGCCCTGCTGTTGTAATTGTACTATCAAATTTTTTATAAACATCATTTAAATCTAAATCATTAGCAGTTTGATCATCGATAGTATATCCTATCTTTTCACCATAAAAATCAATACTTATCTCTTTAAAAAACTTAACAATTTTATTAAAATCTCTTTTAGTTTCTACTTCATTAGGCCAATTTTCTTTTAAATAAAGTATTTTTTTATATCTCTTTTCTCTGCTATAAAAATAAATAGCAATTGCTGCTAATAATATACATAGTGGAATTCCTATTTGATAATATAGTACACCTTTTTCCCTTCCTAGTGTTAATGTTCCTAGTATACCTCCACCCATTAATCCTAGAAAAAACATAAAAGCTGCTTTACATATAACTATTTTTTGTTTCATCTTCCTATCTCCCCTACATGTTATAAAATCCTATAAATATGGTATCACATTTTTAAACTATAGGGAATTTTTTATAAATTTGCTGTTCATATAACAAAATAATATCATGTATATGCTACTTAAAATTAATTTATCAACAGTAACTATGCCTTAAATATTTTAATCAACAACTTTAGTCAATGGAGAATTGAGGATGGACAATTGAAGTTGAAATTTAGTTAAAAAGCTATACTTCTTAACTATTTTCTAATAAAAATAATCAGTTTAAAAATTCTCATGTCCTGCTGAGAATTCACCATAATTGTCTATTGTCAATAGTCAATTCTCAATTCCATATTAGTGCAAGCTTAAACAATTTAATAATACAATTTTATGAATGTATAGACTAAATTTCAAAGTGGCACATTTATAAATGCTTTTATAATAGATTAAAATGCTATATACTATTTAGTTGTATAAAAATTGTGAAAGGATGATTTAATTTATGGATTTTAAAAATGAAAACTCTTTAATATATAAAATAACTACTTTGGGATTTCCTTTTATAGCTATTGTAATTAGTATTTTTTCTATATTTTATAAAAATCTCAATGAAGAGCAAAAAATTATATCAATTTTAGTTGCTAATGGATTTTTAATAGTAGGTTTTATATTTATTGGAATAAAGACTATATATGCTAGAAATAAGAAAAAAGAAGGAAGATTATTTTTCTTTACTGCTGGTATACTTACTTTATTCTGGATTGAAAGATTAATTGCTATAATAAAATAAAAAAATCGTGATTCAATCACGATTTTTTTGTTTTAATAATATCTGCAATAATATAGATTATACTTATCCTAAATTTAATGTATATATGAGAATAAACGTTATTTTTAGCATTTTAGCTAGAAATATTAAATTCACAACTTTTTCAATTCACAATCCTCAATTGTGGAAACTCTCAGCAGAAGCTGAGAATTTTAGAATTAGTTTGTTTTTGAAGTTACAAAATAACTTCTTATAAAAACTAACAATTGTATTGCTAATAAAAAGAAGTTAAAGAAATTAGTTTAATCAAAACTAATTTCCTCCGCATTGTGAATTATGAATTTTGAATTGTGCATTGCTTTAAGCTATTTATTTATTACATATAGTTGATGTAGCGCTCTCGTCGCCATTACATACATCAATTTATTAGCATTACTATATCCTTCTTCTATAAAATTATTTTCTTTGACTATTATTACTCCATCAAACTCTAGTCCCTTTGCAAAATAAGAAGGTATTACAACAACACCATGAGAGTATTGTATATAATCTTTATCTATTAATTTAAAATTCAACTTATGTTTTAATCCTTCATTTAGTTCACGTGCCTCTTCAGTATTGTAAGTAATAATAGCAATATTTTCTAATTTTTCACTTCTCATATTATCAACTATTTCAACTATTTTATCATTTAATTCATTACTATTTTCTAAATTTATTTCTTTAACTTCACTACCACTTCTAACTAATGGTACTATGTTACTGCTAGTTAAAAAATCATTAGCATATTCCATTATCTCTCTAGTAGAACGATAACTTTTATGAAGATTAAAATGCTCTACATCGAAATCTTCAATATAATCCTCCATATTTGACATAGCTACCTTACCTTGAAGAGGAAGTATTCTTTGATTACTGTCTCCTACAATGGTAAAAGATTTACATCTAGTTAATTCTTTAATTGCAATAAACTGTATAGGTGAATAATCTTGAGCTTCGTCAATTACTATATGCTTAATTTCTTCTTTTAATTTTAGTCCTTCCAATTTAACCTTTAAATAAAGTATTGCACTTAAATCACCTTCATGTAACTCTTTATTATTATTAATTTCATTATATAACTTAAGAATATCTGGTGAGTTTAAATAAATTAGATTCTTCTTTAAATTCATTAAATCCTGAATAAGCTCCCTTATGCTAAGCCTTCTTTGAAAATCTAAGTTATTTATGTGAAGTAGTAATTCATCTTTAGGAATAGCTTCTTTTTCTTCTTTATATTTCTTTTCAATTTCTCTAAACTCTTCATCTCTGACATCTTTTAGTTTAGAGTATATAATTCTTTTTATTTTTTTACTACGTCTAAATAAAGGTAAGTTGCTGAAATATACATTAAACATCTTTTCCATTTCATCTTTAGATATAACTATCTTATCTCTAAAGATAATGTCCTTATACTCAAAATAACATTTATTAAGATTTTCTATATAATTATCTAAATAACTTTTATAATCTAAAGAAGCTTTATACGCTATATCCTCACTAAAACCTTCATCACCTTTTAATATTTTTTCCATCACTTCTTTTAACGTTAATACTTCTTCAATATCTAAAAGGTCTAATGCAAAATCTAAAAAAGTATTTTGCTTTGTTCCACTCTCTCCAAGACTAGGTAATACCTCAGAAATGTAATCCATAAATATACTATTAGGTCCTAAAATTAGTACCTTATCTTCTAAAAGTTTTCTATAATTATATAAAAGATATGCCACTCTATGAAGAGCTATAGTGGTTTTTCCACTTCCTGCTACTCCATCAACAACTACTACTTTATTCTTTTCTTCTCTTATAATATCATCCTGTTCTTTCTGTATGGTCATAATTATATCTTTTAACTTTTCAGAAGAATTTTTACTTAATACCATTTGAAGTATTTCATCATTAATGTTTATATCTGAGTCAAACATTCCTTCTAAAATACCCTTTTTAATTATAAACTGTCTTCTTGCTAGCATATTTACTTTTACTATTCCCATAGGTGCTTCATAATGTGCTTCATTTAAAGTTCCATTATAAAAAAGTGATGCTATAGGTGCTCTCCAATCTATGATGAGAGGTTCAAAGCTCTCCTCTGGCGTCACCCCAAAACGTCCTATATAAATTTTCTCAACCCCAAAATCTTCTTCCCTAAAATCTACCCTTCCAAAATAGGGAGAGCTTTTGAGTATGTTAAATTCTTTAAGTTTTCTATCTATAGTTTTAAATGCTTCTTCTTTAACAAATCTTTCATGGTCAAAGTATTCTATTATTTTATCTTCATCATCCTTATATTCATCAAGAACACCTTTTCTATAGTCTAATATATATTTAGTAACTTCTTTACGCTTTTCTAGGTTCTGTAATATCTCTTGATTTAATATTTCTATAACTGTTTTTAGCTTCTCTTCTTCTAATGAAACTTCTAATTCTTTTTTAAGTTTTTCTTCTATTTCTTTCTTATGCAAGATATCATTTCCTTTCTTAATAAAATAATATAAATTTTAAGACTACTATAATTGTGTAAGATTAAATAATATTAGACATCTAAATGAAAATAACAAGTCAAAGATATGAAGTATATTTTGCATCAAACAAATAGATAGATTTCCATGCTAGTTCAAGTTATGACAACCCGGTATGATAAAGAAATAGATGAGTATACCGACTAGCCATTTTTTGAATGTACTTTATTAGTCTTTAAAAAATATAAAGGTTTATATTAAATAGTATTAACATAAACCTTTGTATATAAATCTAGTGAATTATCTTTATTTCACTCTACCAAATTACGTAAAATATTTCTATTACTGCTCTATTATATTATAAAATAATTTCTTCATGCAAGTCCTAATGTAGCTATGTATCTATTAAAAATATTTCATATAAATAAATGCTAAATCTTAATATCACATTATCTCTTTATATTTAAGTTAAGCAAGTTAATATATTTAATACTATAATAAAAGCTAATGCGAACATACTCATAATAATAATTACTGAACATAAATTTATCGTTACCTTAGCTAATTTATTATTAACTCCTTTTGCAGTAGAAGCATATTTAATGGATATAATGGAGCTAACTATACTTATGAAAATAAATCCCAAGGCTATTAATGTAGAATTAACTATAGGTGTACATAACACCATTATTATAATTATTAATGATATTATTGGCAATATAACCATTTATCTTCTCCTATTTTACATAAAATTTGTTAATTATAATATTGTATATTTATTTTTAGCTTAGGCTATGTTCTTTTCATATTACAATTTAAGCTATTATTCTTCTTATTATCAACTAATAAATAGTTGTTATAGTATATATTTAAATACATCAATATCTTTAATATTTATTAAATTCTATATCTTTTTTTAAAGTAAGATTTTGCAACATTTCTCTAATTCCCTTTATTAATTTTGTTTTTATTTATTAATAATAATTTATTATCATTCAAAGTTTCTAAGCTTAAATTTTTTAGTAAATTATAAGCTCTTACCTTTTTAAATTCTTTAACAATTTTTATAATCTTACTATTGCTAAAATTTTATAGATAGACTTAATCATAAATTTTGTTTATACTTTTAACATTCTTAATATGAATGTTAATAATACTACAATAATTGCCTTTTCCTACATTTGTTTCACCTAAACTTATGTCTTTAATAAAAAATTTTAGCCATCTTAAAAAGTAATTAATCAGTTATTAATATATCTTATATTAGACACCTTATATGATTTTAAATATAATTATACCACACTAATCAAATATTTAATTGATTAAAAAATAATAATTAAAAGTTATAAAAATTCGGTGAAATACTTAACAAATTAACTTTTAATAAACCAATTAACAATATGTACATATTATAGCATTTTATTCCTTATATATCTATAAAATATTTATAAGGCATTTAAAAGAAAATAACTAGTCAAAAATAAGTCGTATATTTTCCATTAGATAGGTCAATAGGTTCCCATGAAAGCTAAGCTCTCATGAAGTTTAAAAGGCACAATCTAATGAAAAATAGACTATCATTTTGACTAGTTAATTTTTTGAACATGTCTTATTAATTGTAACTATATTAACTATTTTGCCAGCTCATATAGTGAATGCGCATATATTTTTGTTATATTTATTAAATCTTCTATTTCTATATATTCATTAGGTTGATGTATTGTACTTGGCTGCCCTGGGAATATTGGTCCAAAGGCAACTGTATTTGGCATTTCTTTAGCATAAGTACCTCCACCTATTGAAATTAATTCTGCCTCTTTGCCAGTTTGCTCATTATAAACTTTGGCTAAAGTTTGAATTAATGGATGATCCGGGGAAAAGTATAATGGCGCTTGATGAGAAAAATCTTCTATAGTTATTCCAGTTCCCTCTAACGCTTTATTTAATGGTTTCATCATATCATCTAATGTTTTTGTTACAGGATATCTTAAATTTAAAGTAATTACTCCTTTATCTTTGTTTATAGCTATCTTACCTACATTAAAAGATAGTTTTCCAGAATTTTCATCTTCAAGATATATACCAAAACCTTCCCCATTAAGATTCATTCCTATTTTTTCTCCTAGGAATTTAACGTAATTAGATAACTCGTCATTTCCTAAATCCAATGACGCTAAGAATGTTATAAGTTGCATTATAGCGTTTTTCCCTAGTTCAGGAGTACTTCCATGTCCTGAAATTCCTATAGATTTAATTTTAATTTCAGAGCCATTTACTTCTGAGGTCATATCATATTCATTATCTAAGGCGAATCTTTTTAATTTTTCAACAACCTCTGCAGTATTTTTACAAATCAATAATGCTTCTGCATAATCTGGTACCATATTAGCAGCGTTTCCACCTATTATGTTTTCTATAACTATATCTCCAGTAGGTGCTGATGTAAAATCCTTAACTAAATCAAATATAGTTATTCCTTTTTCTCCATTTATTATTGGAAAATCTGCATCTGGAGTAAATGCTGCTACTGGTGCTGATTCTTTTTGTAAATAATAGGGTATATCTTCTCCACCAGTTTCTTCATTTGTTCCAAATATTATTCTTATTTTTTTAGATAACGGAAGTCCTGCATCTTTTATAGCTTTTAGTCCATAAAGACATGCAATTATAGGTCCTTTATCATCTGTAGTCCCTCTTCCATACATCTTACCATCATGAATTTCAGCTCCATATGGAGGATGTATCCATCCATCTCCTTCTGGTACTAAATCTATGTGACCTAGTGTAGCAACATATTCTTCTCCTTCTCCATATTCTGCATAGCCTGCATATCCGTCAACATTTACTGTCTTAAATCCTAATTTTTTAGAAATTTCAAGAGCACATTGAAGTGCTTTATCTACTTCTTCTCCAAAAGGCATTCCAGGCTTTGCTTCTCCTTCAAGGCTTCTTATTTTAACTATTTCTTTTACTGAATTTATTATATCATTGCTCATTTCATCAATTCTTTTATTAATTTCCATAAATACTCATTCCTTTCATAAAAATCATATATTATTACCTTCTATTAAATTATTTTCTCTTATTTATGAATTTCTATTAATTATTTATTAACAAATATAGTGTTATTATCACATATTTTAGAAACAAACTCAACAATGATCTTCTTTATTTCATCAATATTTAAACTATTTAAAATAGTAACTTTTTATTTTTGCAAATAATTTATATTGATTTTAAAATAAAATTATAATTAATAGTCATAGCTTTTTAATTTGCATTTCCTAATTATTTATTAAAACATCAATCATCTGTTCAATATATAACCATGAGAACAGATTTAAATTTTTAGGAGAACACTGTTCTCCTCTACAGTTGATTAATTTATAGTTTTCATGGGCTTAATAAAAAACACTAGTAGCTTAAGCTACTAGTGTTTTTTGCTATTGTAGTTTTCCAAATCTAGAAAATGGCTTTATTATGAATCTTGCCTTTCCCATTATATCTTCGTATGATATGTATGGATTTTCCCAATATCTTGCATCAAATGAATTTGCCCTATTATCCCCTATAAATACATAAGAATTTTCAGGTACCTGTAGTGTCACTTCTTTATCACTATTATATATTACATAAGATTCATCTAATTTTTCTCCATTTATATATACCGTTCCATCGCTTTTTACATTAATAGTCTCCCCTGGAAGTCCAATTAACCTTTTTATTAAATCCTCACCTAACTCTTTAGAATGAAAAACTAAAATATCCCCTCTTTTCAGAGATTTTTCGCTATAATTCCTAGTTACGAAAATTTTATCTCCTGGCTGTATTGTAGGATACATAGACTCTGTAGGCACACTAACATTAAAAAAAATAAATTTATTAACTAAAAGTGCTAATCCTACAGCACATAGTATAGGTATACCCCATTCCTTAACAAACTTTTTAAATAAATTCAAATCTATCAACTCCTAAATTTTGCCTAACTCCTTATCACACAGATAATATTATATCACAGAATTTTTTATTATACATTATTTAGATTTTACATTATTACACAATCCTACTATTATTTAAATATAGCCTAAATTTTTAATAAAATACTTATGTCTATAATGAAAAAGAGAAAATTATTTAGATAAAAATTGTACAAAAATAAAAAAGCCATGCTATCCTGACTAAACTTTAGTCATTTTGCAACAGCTCCTTTTTTACTATTTTAATTTTCCAAATCTAGAAAATGGTTTTATTATAAATCTTGCTTTTCCCATTATATCATCATAGGATATATATGGATTTTCCCAAAATCTTGCGTCAAATGAGTTCGATCTATTATCCCCCATAAATACATAAGACTTTTCGGGTACATGAAACGTTGCTTCTTTATCACTATTATATGCTACATACGGTTCGTCCAATTTTTCACCGTTTATATATACTGTCCCATCACTTTTTATATCGATAGTATCTCCTGGTAGCCCAATTAATCTCTTTATCAGATCTTCTTTTAATTCTTTAGAATGAAAAACTAAAATATCTCCTCTTTCAAGAGATTTTTCACTATAATTTCTAGTTACAAAGATTCTATCTCCTGGTTGTATAGTAGGATACATAGATTCACTAGGTACTCTAATATTAAAGAAAATAAATTTATTAACTAAAAGCGCTAACCCTATAGCACATAGTATAGGTATACCCCATTCCTTAACAAACTTTTTAAATAAATTCAAATCTATCAACTCCTAAATTTGAGCTAATTTCTCATTACATAGATAATATTATATCATATTTTTTTCATTATTCAGTATTTTATACATCTTCAAAAATAATCATTCAAAAATCCTTATTTAAACAATACAAATTCTACATTAGTTTTTAACTTTTCCTATCCTCTACTATATATATAGATGTACCACTCATAAATTTAATCTATACGCTCATAAAATTGTGTTAACAAATTGTTTTAGCTTATATTTATGCAATTGAGAATTGACGATTGACAATGGACAATTCTGGATACTTCTCTTAAGAGAAGTTTTGAACTTATTCCTTATAAAAGTGACGAAGTCACTTTTATTAAAAATCTATTAAAGAAATTAGTTTGATTAAAACTAATTTCAACAATAATTGTCAATTCTCCATTATCAATTATCAATTTTTTAAGGTCGTGAATTAACATATCAGAGTGTTAAGCTATATTCAGATATACATTAAATTTTAGAGTAGCTTATCTATAGATATACCAGCTCTAAAATTAATATATATGTGAAAATAATTAATATTTTTTTGATATAATAGCTGAAAATATTGAATTCACAATTGTGGATGTTTCTCAACAAAAGCTGAGAAATTTAGAATTACTGTAGCGGCGAACAGTGTTCGCCACAGAATAACTAGCGATATAATCGCTAGTGAAAAAATTGATTAAAGAAATTATTTTGCTAAAAAATAATTTCAACCTTAATTGTGAATTTTGCATTGTGAATTGTGAATTGAAATACTCAAGGGTGTAGTTATATTTAGCTATATATCAATTTTTAAGGTAGTTTATCTATAATACTTATCGACTAAAAATAACCATATCTCCTTTTATTTTAAGGACAATATGGTTACCTTTTATTGTATTTACAACTTTCCTATATCACTTCTATAATATATTCCACTAAAATTTATATTTTTTATATCCTTATAAGCTTTTTCTCTTGCTTCTTCTACACTTTCTCCTAAAGCTGTAATTCCCAAAACTCTTCCACCCGAAGTTAAAAGTTGGCTACTTGTTCTTGTTGCTCCTGCTAAGAAAACCTTACTATCTATATTATCTAATCCTGTTATTTCAAATCCACTTTTATATTCTAATGGATATCCCTCTGATGAGGCTATCACACAGCATGCATAAGCCTTTTTAAATAGTACCTTATTTCTATTTAATCTTTTATCTAGTGCTTCCATCATAAGATGAACTAAATCACTTTCCATTAGCGGAAGTACAACTTGAGTTTCAGGATCGCCCATTCTTACATTATATTCTAATAAATAAATGCCTTTTTTGGTAATCATTAACCCAAAAAATATTATTCCTACATAGTCCATATTTTCTGATTTGATTCCTTTTAATGTAGGAGACATAATATTTTCATAAAATTCTTTTAAAACTTCTTCATTACAATGAGGATTAGGCGCTAAGGTACCCATTCCCCCTGTATTAGGTCCCTTATTTTCGTCATATATAGCTTTATGATCTTTTGAAGATATAAAAGGTATAATAGTTTCTCCGTCAGTTATAGATAGTATTGACGCCTCCACACCTTCTAAAAACTCCTCTATAATTATAGATTTCCCTGCTCCAGAAAATATATCCTTCTCCATAAATTCTTTTATTGTATTATTAGCTTCTTCTCTGCTATTAGCTATAACAACACCTTTTCCTGCTGCTAACCCATCTGCTTTAATAACTACAGGAAATTTGCAGTACTCTATATAATTTAAAGCTTCTATTACATTATTAAAACTTTCATATTCAGCTGTTTTTACCCCGTATTTTTTCATAAAAGCCTTAGAAAAACTCTTACTGCCTTCTAACTTTGCTCCTTCTTTACTTGGTCCAAAAATCTTTAAATCATGAGCTTTAAATATATCTACAATTCCATCACAAAGAGGTGTTTCTGGACCAACTACAGTGAGATCAATCTTGTTCTCATATGCGAAAGTTAAATATTCATTAATGTTTTTTAAATTTACATTTTCACATTTATTTTCAAAGGCTGTACCGCCATTACCTGGTGCGCAATAAATCTTTTTAACTAAACTGCTCTGTGACATTTTCCATGCTAATGTATGCTCTCTTCCACCATTACCAATTAATAATATCTTCATAGTTATACCACCTTTTATTCAATTGAAAATTGACGATTGACAATAGACAATTTTTAATGTTTAAAGTGTCTTAATCCGGTAAATACCATAGATATTCCTTGTTCATCACAAGCTTTTATTGATTCTTCATCTCTCACAGAACCACCAGGTTGAATTATAGCTTTAATTCCAGATTTTGCAGCTTCATCTACGCAATCTCTAAATGGGAAGAATGCATCTGAAGCTAATACAAATCCACCCTCTCCTCTTTCTAATGCCTGTGCAGTGGCCCAAATTCTATTCACTTGGCCACCTGCTATACCTGTAGCTTTTCCCTCTTTAACTACTACAATGGCATTGGATTTAACGTATTTAGCTACCTTCATACCTATAATTAAATCCTTCATTTCTTCTTCGCTAGGTGACTTCTTAGTTACAACCTTTATTTCATCTATTAATTTATTATCGACAGTTTGTACTAATACTCCTCCATCAACAGTTACCATTTCTTTATTGTCCATTGGTTTTGAATTACATTTTATTATTCTTAAGTTTTTCTTTCTTTTTAATATGTCTAAAGCTTCCTCTGTAAAGTTTGGTGCAATTATTATTTCTAAAAAGGTCTTTACCATCTCTTCTGCTGTATCCTTATCTACAGTATTATTTATTGCTACTATTCCACCAAAAATTGATATAGGATCACATTCATATGCTTTAATATACGCTTCTTTAACAGTTTCTCCAATTGCTACTCCACAAGGACTATTGTGTTTCAATCCACAGCAAGCTATTTCTTCAAATTCATTAACTACTTTCCATGCAATGTCCATATCTTTAATATTGTTATAAGAAAGTTCCTTACCATTTAACTCTATTATATTATTCATCATTCCACTACCATCTGCATTTTTATAAACTGCTGCACTTTGGTGTGGATTTTCCCCATATCTTAAAGTTTTACTTTTTATGTAGGAAGCAGAAAGATATTCTTCATATATTTCATCATTTTCTAATAAAAATTTTGAAATTGCTGCATCATAAGCGGAGGTTAAATTAAAAACTTTAGCTGCAAATTTTTTACGTGTAGCATAATCTACTTCTCCTTGTTCATTTATTTGCTTCATAATCTCACTGTAGTCATTTATATCACTTACAACAAGTACATCTTTGAAATTTTTAGCTGCACTTCTTATCATGCTTGGTCCACCAATATCTATAAATTCAACTTTTTCTTCAAAAGTTAAATCTTCTTTGACTTTTTCAAAGAATGGATATAGATTTACACAAACTAAATCTATGGTATTAATTTGTCTTTCCTTTATAGTTTTCATATGACTTTCATTATCTCTAAGTGCTAATATACCACCATGAATAGCTGGATGAAGTGTTTTAACTCTACCATCTAGCATTTCTTCTGACTTCGTAACTTCTGATACCTCTATTACATCAATACCATTTTCTTTTAAATATTTATAAGTACCACCACTGGATATTATTTCTACATCCTTACTCACCAAAAATTTAGCAAAATCTAATACATTGGTTTTATCAAAAACACTTATTAATGCTCTTTTTATCATATCAACTACTCCTTTATGTAAACTAATCTTCCTCTAATCTTAACCTTATCTTCGCTTATAAGCTTTATAGCTTCTGGTAATGCTTTATGTTCTTCTATCAAAACTCTCTTTTGTAACCCTTCCGCAGAATCTTCTCCATATACATTTACCGTTTTTTGAAGTATTATAGCCCCTGTATCTGTCCCTTCATCTACAAAATGAACAGTACACCCACTAACCTTAACTCCATAATTAATAGCTGCTTCATGAACTTTTATACCATACATGCCATTTCCACAAAAATTAGGTATTAATGAAGGATGAATATTTATTATCTTATTTTTGAAACTCTCAATAAAGCTTTTATTTAATATGGAGGTAAAACCTGCTAAAACTATTAAATTAACTTTATCCTTTAACACCTTTAGAATCTCATCACTTAAAGCTTTACTATATTTTTTTCTATCAAAAACCATAGTTTTTATATTATTTTCTTTTGCCCTTTTTATTCCATAGACGTTTTCTCTATCACTAATAACATATTCAATAGTACAGTTTTTTAAATATCCAGAGTTTATATTGTCAATTATACTTTGAAGATTTGAGCCACCACCTGATATTAAAACTGCTATTTTAAGCACACTCCTTCACCTCCAGCAGCTACAGTACCAATTTTATATGCCTTTTCTCCCATTTCTTCTAATGCCTTTATTATATTTTCGTTGTCACTTTCATTTACACACAGAACCATTCCAATTCCCATATTGTAAGTATTAAACATATGAGACTCATCTACACCTTTTCTCATTAAATACTTAAAAATTTCAGGAATTTCAAAGGAATCTTTATCAATAATAGCAGTCAAGTTTCCTTTAAACATTCTTGGAATATTTTCATAAAAACCGCCACCGGTTATATGTGCCATTCCTTTTATACTAAATTTATCTATTAAATTAAGCACAGGTTTAACATATATTTTAGTAGGCTCAAGTAAAATCTCTCCTATTGTTTTATTACCTAGAATTTCATCATAATTTTCAACTAATTTTCTAACTAATGAATATCCATTACTATGGACTCCGGAAGAAGCAATTCCTATTAGAGCATCCCCTTCTTCTATAGCGCTTCCATCTATTATATTTTTCTTATCTACTATTCCTACTGCAAAACCTGCCACATCATAATCCCCATCTTTATACATACCAGGCATTTCTGCTGTTTCTCCACCAATTAATGCTGCATTACTTTCAATGCAACCTTTAGAAACTCCTTTCACTATATCCGCCGCTATACTAGAGTCTAATTTTCCGCAAGCTATATAGTCAAGGAAAAATAATGGTTTTGCACCATGACATAAAATATCATTAACACACATTGCTACACAATCAATTCCAATAGTATCAAATTTATTTAATTTTATTGCAATTTCAAGTTTAGTTCCTACACCATCAGTACCAGAAACTAATACAGGATTTTCATAGCCACTTCCTATTTCAAACATTCCTGCAAAACTTCCAAGGCCATTTAAAACTCCACTAGTAAAAGTTTTCGAAGTGTAATTTTTCATAAGCTGTACTGCTTTATATCCTTCTTCAATATTAACTCCAGCATCCTTGTATGTTATCATTATTTCACCCTTCTTTCCAAAATATTTTTAAAGAAGAAAGCTTAAATCCTTATGGCTTAATTCAATAAAATGCTAGTTAAACATAATTACTCCCCAAATTACATTTAAAATTACTAAAAACCACTTTAAATTCTTAATCTTCACTTGATTTAATTGGAGCAGAAATTGGATATTCTCCATCAAAACATCCTAAACAAAAGCCTTCGCCTTCTCCTAAACATTCTAAAAGGCCTTTTTGAGTTAAATAACCTAAAGTATCTGCACCTATTATTTGTCTTATTTCTTCTACTTTCATATTAGCTCCTATAAGACCTTTTCTATAAGGAGTATCTATTCCAAAATAGCAAGGAAATTTAACTACAGGTGAACAAACTCTAAAGTGTACTTCTTTTGCTCCAGCTTTTCTTAGAAGTTCAACTAACCTTTTACTTGTAGTTCCTCTAACTATTGAATCATCTATTAAAACTACTTTTTTACCCTCTACATTTTCTTTTAATACATTTAACTTAACATTAACAGCATTTTCTCTCTCTTCTTGGCAAGGAGTAATGAAGGTTCTTCCTATATACTTATTTTTTATCAACCCTATTTCATAAGGTATTCCTGAAGCTTTTGCATATCCCATAGCTGCTGATACCCCCGAATCTGGAACTGCAACTACTATATCTGCCTCTACTGGATACTCTTCATAAAGCTTCTTACCTGCTTTAACTCTAGATGAATGTACACTTATGCCATCAATTATTGTATCCGGTCTTGCAAAATATATATATTCAAAGGAACAAATTGCTTTTTTACTTTTTTCCGCAAAATTAATACTTTTTATTCCTTCATTATTTATAACTACAATTTCTCCTGGCTCAATATCCCTAATATATTCTGCTCCTGTAGCATCTAATGCACAACTTTCTGAAGCTATAACATAACTCTCTCCAATTTTCCCAAGGCATAATGGTCTAATACCATGTGGATCTCTAACACCTATCAATTCATTTTCTGTTAAAATTACAATACCAAAAGATCCTTTTATTGCTTGCACTGTATCTACTACTGCATTTAAAATACCCTTTTTAGCTCCTCTAGCTATAAGATTTAAAATAACTTCTGAATCTATAGAAGTTTGAAAAATACATCCTGAATCTTCAAGTAATTCTCTTATAATATCCGCATTTATTAAGTTTCCATTATGAGCTATGGCAATATTTCCTAATTTAAACTCCCCAAGTACAGGTTGTGCATTTTTTACAGAACTATCTCCAGCAGTGGAATATCTAACATGTCCAACTGCTGAATATCCTGTAAGTTGATTTAGTATTTCATTATTAAATACTTCTGAAACTAAACCCATATTTTTATGACACTTCATCTTCTTACCATTATAAGTAACTATGCCTGCACTTTCTTGGCCCCTATGTTGAAGAGCATATAACCCATAATAAGTTCTTCTTGCCACATCTAAATTATCACCTAAACTAAAAATTCCATATACACCGCATTCATCATGAAATTTATCTGGATCGTAGTTATTATAAACATATCCGTCTTTTAAAGGTAATTTCATTATCTCTATATCCTCCATCTTCATAGCCTTATAATTATCTTTCAAACCTTATAGCTATTTCATCATTCTATTTAGCACTTCAGTATATCCTTCAACCAAATCTCCAATGTCTCTTCTAAATCTATCTTTATCAAGTTTTTCTCCTGTAGTCATATCCCAAAGTCTACAAGTATCAGGTGAAATCTCATCTGCTAATAGAATTTCTCCGTTTAATCTACCAAATTCTAATTTAAAATCTATTAATTTTATGTTTTGAGCTTTAAAGAATTCTGTTAAAAGTTCATTTACTTCTGCAGCTACTCCATAAATATAATATAATTCATCAAAAGTCGTAATCTCCATAGCTACTGCATGATAATCATTCATTAATGGGTCTCCTAGATCATCGTTTTTATAACTTAATTCAAATACTGTAGTTTTAAGCTCTGTTCCTTCCTCTAATCCATATCTTTTAGCCATACTACCTGCTGCCACATTTCTTACTATAACTTCAAGAGGTATTATTTCTACCTTTTTACAAATTTGTTCTCTATCACTTATTTTTTTGATAAAATGAGTTTTTACACCTTTTTCATTTAGCATTTCAAATAATAATGAAGTAATACTGTTATTTAATATTCCCTTTGAAGCTATAGAAGCTTTTTTCTCTCCATTAAAAGCTGTTGCATCATCCTTATAATAAACTAAAACTTCATCTAACTTATCTGTTGAAAATATTTTTTTAGCTTTTCCTTCGTACATTAATACTTTATTTTCCATTATAATTCAACCCCTTCTCCATTTTCTTTTATAAAGTTTTCTTTCATAATTTTCCTATACTCTGCTAACTTTTCTTTAACTTCTGGATATTTATTTGCTAATATTTGTACAGCTAACATTCCTGCATTATAGCTATTATTAATTCCAACTGTTGCTACTGGTATTGATTTTGGCATTTGAACTATAGAATATAATGCATCTAATCCTTCAATAGCTCCCTTTATAGGAACTCCTATTATAGGAATTAGAGTTTTTGATGCTATGACTCCTGGAAGATGGGCAGCAAGTCCTGCCCCTGCAATTATGCATTCACATCCTTTGTTCTCAAGTTCGGTAAGCACTTCTCCTAATCTTTCTGGTACTCTATGAGCAGATAAAATATGTGCTTCAAATTCTATATCAAACTCCCTCAAACATTTTGCTGCATTCCTCATTACTTCTGTATCTGATTTACTACCAAAAATTATTGCTACTCTCATAAGAACCTCCAAAGTATTATTTTTTAAATATATAAATCGCCATTATCAATTTTTAGTTTAAGAATCTTGAAATAACTAGCAAATACTCTTAAATTTTTATATCATCTTTGTCTAGTTATTTCATTTTAAACCTCTTATTTGAAATAATTAACTCCGCTTTCAAATATTTTTTGCTCATGATTTCCTATAACATTTTTAATTACGTTCTTTCCTATTCTTTCACTATGCCCCATTTTCCCCAAAACTCTTCCATCTGGACTTGTTATTCCTTCTATGGCATAACAAGAACCATTAGGATTAAATTTTATATCATAGTTTGGATTACCTTCAAAATCTACATATTGAGTGGCAACTTGATTATTCTCAAATAATCTCTTAATATTTCCTTCATCTGCATAAAATCTTCCTTCACCATGAGAAACCGGTATAGTATGAATTTCTCCTACCTTCATTGAACTAAACCACGGTGAAGAATTTGAAACTATTTTAGTATTAACCATACAAGATATATGCCTTCCTATAGCATTATAAGTTAGAGTTGGACTATCTTCCTTAATATCTACAATTTCTCCATAAGTAACTAGCCCTAACTTTATAAGTGCTTGGAAGCCATTACATATACCTAATATCAATCCATCTCTGTTCTTAAGTAAATTCATAACTTCATATTTAATTTTTTCATTTCTAAAAATTGTAGCTATAAATTTTCCAGATCCATCTGGCTCATCCCCAGCACTAAACCCTCCTGGAAGCATAACTATTTGCGATTTAGAAATTTGATTGGCTAACTCATCAATAGAATTCTCGATATGTCTTGAACTTAAATTATTAAATACTAAGGTATTTACTGCTGCACCTGCTTTTACAAATGCTCTTTCACAATCATATTCACAGTTTGTACCTGGAAATACAGGTATTAATACCTTGGGTTTTGATATCTTTATTAATGGAGATTTAATTAAATTATTTATTTTTGAACTATATTTTTTTATTTTCTCACTTGCAAATCTATTATCTGAATAATCTGTTGGGAATACCTCTTCCAATGTATCCTCAAAATCATTTTGAAGTTCCTCTAATGAAATTATTTCTCCATTAATATTAATTTCATATTTTTCTATGGTACTTCCTAAAAGAGTATATTCCACATCATTTAATTCTTCCTCAATATTTATGTGATTTTCTAATTCTAAAACAATGCTACCGTATCTTGGCTCACTCAATTCCCCTAAAGAAATGTTATTATTAAAGCTAAATCCAATTTTATTTCCAAAACACATTTTACTTATAGCTTCAACTACTCCACCTGATTTTACAGTGTGAGATGCAAGTACTTTTCCTCTATTTATTAAAGAATGAACTAGCTCATAATTTTTCTTTAAATTATCAAAATCTATAACTTCTCTTTTATCTCTTCTTGAATTTATAGCTACCACTTTACTATTTAAAGCTTTAAATTCTTGTGAAATCACTTTATTTACATCTATAGTGGAAACCCCAAAGGATATTAATGTAGGTGGCACGTTTAAATCTTTAAAAGTACCAGACATACTATCTTTTCCACCTATAGCTGGTATTTGAAGCTGATCTTCAGCATAAAGTGCACCTAATAATGCTGAAAAAGGTTTACCCCATTTTCTTTTATCTGTACCTAGCTTTTCAAAATATTCTTGAAGAGATAATCTAATATTCTTGTAATCTCCTCCTAATGCAACAATCTTTGTGACACTTTCTACTACCGCATATAATCCTCCATGGAAAGGACTCCATTCTGATATATATGGATTAAAGCCATGTGCCATTATGGTTCCTGTTGTAGTTTCCCCATTTAAAACAGGAATTTTCCCCACCATACCTTCACTTGGAGTACTTTGACTTTTTCCTCCAAAAGGCATAAGTACTGTGTTTCCTCCTATTGAACTATCAAACATTTCTACAAGTCCTTTTTGGGAGCATATATTTAAATCCTTTAATGTATTCTTAAAACATTCTCTTACAGACTCACTTTTAAACTTACTTTTACTAAAATAATTTTCATCTTTCAAAGGCTCTTTCACTTCAATGTTTATATAACCCTTAGCACCATTAGTATCTAAAAACTTTCTTGAAAGACTTACTATTTCCTTTTCTCTCCAAGTCATAGTAACTCGCTTATCATTAGTAACCACTGCTACTGCTACTGCTTCTAAATTTTCTTCTTCTGCAAGTTTAATAAATTTTTCTGAATGATTTTTGTCAACTACTACTGCCATTCTTTCCTGAGACTCTGATATGGCAATTTCTGTTCCATCTAATCCTTCATATTTTTTGGTTACTAAATCCAAATTTATATTTATTCCTTCTGCAAGTTCTCCTATGGCAACAGAAACTCCTCCAGCACCAAAATCATTGCATTTTTTAATTAAAGTTGTAACTTCCTTTTTCCTAAATAACCTTTGAATTTTTCTTTCTATTGGAGCATTTCCTTTTTGAACTTCTGCTCCACAACTTTCAAGTGAGTTTTCACTATGTTCTTTAGAGGAACCAGATGCTCCACCTATTCCATCCCTGCCTGTTCTTCCTCCAAGTAAAATTATCACATCGCCACTTTCTGGAGCTTTTCTTATTACATTTTCATAAGGTGCTGCAGCTATTACCGCTCCAACTTCCATTCTTTTAGCTAAATAGCCTTCATGATAGATTTCCGCTACATGACCGGTAGCAAGACCTATTTGATTTCCATAGCTACTATAACCTTTAGCTGCCTCTTTTGTTATTTTTCTTTGTGGCAATTTTCCTTTTAAAGTCTTTTCAATTGGCGTTCTAGGATCTCCACTTCCAGTAACCCTCATTGCTTGATAAACATAACTTCTACCAGATAGCGGATCTCTTATAGCACCACCTAAGCATGTAGATGCACCACCAAAAGGTTCAATTTCTGTAGGATGATTATGTGTTTCATTTTTAAACATTATTAAATATTTTTCTAATTTTTCATCTACATTTACATCAACCACTATGCTACAAGCATTAATTTCATCAGATATATCTAAATCATCTAATTTACCTGTAGACCTTAGCTTCTTCATTCCTATAACAGCTATATCCATTAGTGTCATAGGTTTTTCTTTATCCTCATATAACTCTTCTCTATATTTCTTATAAATATCAAAACCTTCTTTTATAGCTTCTGTATATTTTCCATCTTCAAAACTTATATCCTCTAAAATAGTCTGGAAGGTTGTATGTCTACAGTGATCTGACCAATAAGTATCTATTACTTTTATTTCTGTAACTGTAGGATCTCTCTGTTCTTCTTCTCTAAAATATTTTTGAATAAGCTCCAAATCCCCTATATTCATTGCTAGTGAATGATATCCTAAAAATTCATTCAGTTCTTTTTCATCTAAATTAATGAAATTCTTTAGTATTTCTATATCCTTTGGATCTTTACTTTCTACTTCAAGACTTTTACATTCTCCCATAGAAGCTTCTCTTGAATCTACAGTATTTATGTAGTATTTTTTTATTTTTTCAAAATCTTCATCACTAATATTTCCATTTAAAACTATAATCTTTGAGCTTTTAACTTTAGGCATTTCTTTTTGGGTTATTATTTGTATACATTGTGCAGCAGAGTCTGCTCTCTGATCATATTGTCCTGGTACATACTCTACTGAAAATGCCCTTCTACCACCAAATTTTAAATCTCCATCATAAACTTTATCTATATTGGATTCACTTAAAATATTATTTTTTATTTCTTTATATTCACTTTCATTAATTCCTTCTATATCATATCTGTTGATTACTCTAACGTCCTTTAAGTCATCTATCCTTAAGAGGTGTTTAAAATCCCTTAATAAATTTTCACTCTCTAAGTTAAAATTCGGTTTTTTCTCTACAAACACTGTAAAAATATCTTTTCTCATCTTTTCCCCCTTGAGTAATCCTTTAATATTACGAACTTTATTTTATATTTTATAATTATTGTTCGATAATTATATTATAGTATATTATTATTATTTTTAAAAGTACTTTTTTAAAAATTTTAATAAAAACATTCGTTTAATAACAAACTATAATATATATTTTTTATTTATTGTATGGTTAACTTCTCATATTATCTCTAAATTATTTTTATTTAATAATAGACCTTTTAGTATTCCTATAAGTATTTTTATATGTCTCATTTTAGTATAACTCCATTTATATCCCACTGTTAATTTTAAAATAATAAATATAAAGTATTCCTAAATAAATTACATTTCTAATTTAATGAAATAAGTTTTTGATTAATTAAATTTAAAGTTTTAGAGGAATTTTTATGATTTTATAGAATATTTATAAGAATATAGAGAGTTTTTACAAAAAATAATTATATTTGAGGTCATAATTTGGAGAAAAAATTGCAAGTATAAACTTTTTTAAAAAATCATCTATATAAATTTATATGATGATTAATATATGTACCTATGAAAACATAAAGATACTTTGATAGCATTATAATTTTAAGGAGGGATTCCAATGAAAGGAAAAAATTTAGTTATAGCAATGCTAATTATTATCTTAATACCAGTTATCGGTTATGCTATTAACTTAAATGTGAAATATTCAAAGCAACTTTCAGAAGCTAAAGAAGAAAATGTAAAATTGACCACTCAAGTTTCTTCTTTGGATTCAAAAAATGCAACTTTAAATAAAGAAGTATCTTCTTTAAAAGAACAACTTAATAAAGATAATGGTTCAAAACCTAATAAAACTCCAGAAACCTCTAAAGGTACAGACAATCCAATCACTGGAGATAATACTAATAATCTTTATGCTATATATACTGCTAACATTGATAGTTATGAAAAAGAATTATTATGTTATCTTCCAATAAATAGCGGTACATTAACAGAGAAATTAGATATATTAGCTAAAAATTTATCTAAAATTGAATTTAATTCTTTACCAATAGAAGTAACAAAAATAGAAGACAAAGATGGTAAAAAAATAGCTGTAATAAATCTTAAAGAATCTGAAATAAATGCTGGAATTAATGAAGCTATTGATTTTAAAGGTCCAAGTTGGTCAAAAAATTATTTTCAAGGTTCAGCAGGTGGAACCATTACATCTACTGCTTTAATTGAAAGCTTTCTACAACGTTCATACCCTGGTCAATGGATTGATGGTGTTAGATTCTTATATGAAAATAAAGAAATAAATTTTCAGCATGTATCAAAACTATCAGAAATCAATTATAAATAATTAATTATAAAAAGCGTGACTAAATCACGCTTTTTTAGACTTCAAATACAACTGTATAGATAAGCTACCTTAAAAACTAATATATAGCCAATATAGCTATGCACTTAAATATTTCAATTAGAAATTTAGACTAATGCACAATTCACAACTATCGTTAGTTCTTTATAAGAAGTGACTGTGTCACTTCAATAAAAGATCAATTGTAAATTCAATAGTTTTAATTATATTTTTAAACAGTGATTAAAGATATAAATTACTAATAATTTGATTAGGAGGCTATTTATGAAAGAACAAGATATTAATATGTTTAATGAACTATCATCACAATGGAAAAAGAATATCCCAGAAAAGAATTATATTATTGCTAAAGAAATTATTGAGAATTTAAATATAGTTAAAGGACAATCTCTTTTAGATGTAGCTTGTGGTACAGGTATTTTATATCCTATATTAAAAAATACCAATCTTTCAAAATATACAGCTATGGATATAGCTGAAAAAATGGTAAGTGAATTTTTAAAATTTCATCCTAATACAGATGTGAGATTAATGGACTTTGAGGAGGAAGTAACCTTTAAAGAAGACTTTGATTACATAATAATTTTCAACTCTATTCCTCATTTTTACGACTTAAATACTGTATTTAAAAATGCTTATAACAACTTAAATCCTGATGGAAAATTTATTATTGTTCATTGTAGAACCAGAGAAGAATTAAAAGAACGTCGTAAATTACTTGGCTATACCTCTATTAATGATCCCATTCCTATAGATAGTACTTTAGTAGAACTTTGTAATAGATACGACTTTAAAGAAATGAAAATAAAAGATACAGATTATTTCTATTTTTGTTGTGAAAAATAATCTACTTAAGAAACTACCTCTTACCATTCATGATTTTAAAATGGTAAAAAAAATACAAAATGCAATTAATGAGAATTTAAATCAAAATAATATAATATAAAAGCTTTAAATAAAGATTAACTTTATTAAAGTATTTGTTATGAAATACAAGGAGGTAATTATGGAGATAAACTTTTACAGTTTAGACACTGTAGCTAATAAAAGCTTAAAATTTGCAGTAATTGCAGCTGAATATAATAATAAGTGGTTATTTGTAAGACATAAAGAAAGAACTACTCTTGAAATTCCTGGTGGCCATAGAGAAGATGGAGAAGATATAAATAAGACTGCATCTAGGGAACTTTTTGAAGAAACTGGAGCTACAGATTTCCACATTGAAGCTATTTGTGATTATTCTGTTACTAGAGATGATATACCTTCTTATGGAAGGTTATTCTATGCCCAAGTTTACAAATTAGGTGAATTACCACCACTAGAAATCGCTGAAGTAATTTTTAGAGAAAATTTACCAGAAAACTTAACTTATAAGGAAATACAACCCTACTTATTTAAAAAAGTTAAAAAATTCAAAAATAAATAAAATAAAAAATTAAAAAGGAAAAGTAAATCCGTTACTTTTCCTAAAATTCATTAGTAAAGTTAATTCTTTATGTTTATTTATCTTCTATGAAAATATTCTTTCCACTGATTCTTTTGCTCTTTTCATTACTTCACTTTCCTCTATAGTTTTCATCTTGTAATTTTCCATTACTATTTTTCCATCTATAATAACAGTTTCCACATCTGAACCTTGAGCAGAATAAACTAACAATGATATTATGTCATGCCTTGGATATAGATGAGGTTTATTTAAATCAATTAATATCATATCCGCTTTTTTTCCTACTTCTAAAGACCCTATCTCATCTTCTAAAAATAATGCTTTAGCTCCATTTTTTGTTGCCATTTCTAGTGCCTTTATAGCCGGTATGGAAAGAGGATTTTCATTTATTCCTTTATTTATAAGTGCAGCTGTATGAATTTCTTCAAACATGTTTAAATTATTGTTACTTGAAGAACTATCTGTAGCTAAAGCTACATTCACCCCTCTGTTTAACATTTTTTCTACTGGTGCAAATCCATTAGCTAACTTTAAATTACTACAAGGATTATTTGCTACTGATACTTTATATTTGTTTAAGATTTCTATATCATCATCAGAAATGTGGACACAGTGAGCTGCTACCGTTGGAATTTTAAATAATCCTAAATTCTCTAAATATTTTACCGGTGAAACTCCATGCTCTTCAAAGCTATCTTTTACTTCTTTTCTGCTTTCAGATACATGTATATGAATTGGAAGCTCTAGTTCTTTGGCAAGATCTATTGTTTTTTCTAAATAAGCTTTAGAAGAAGTGTATGGTGAGTGAGGAGCCACCATCATTTTTATTCTTCCATCTCCTCTATTTTCCCAGTTCTTTTTAAACTCTCTAACTTCATCAAATTTATTCTCATCTTTATTAATTTCTCCATTTAAACTCTTTGATAGTACAGCTCTCATACCTGAAATCTCTACGGCCTTTGCAGTTTGTTCTAAGGAAAAATACATGTCTAAGAAGCAAGTAGTACCACTTTTAATCATCTCCACTATACTAAGCATGTCTCCATTATATATATCTTCCTCTGTATACTTTTTCTCTATAGGCCAAATTCTTTCATTTAACCATTCCCAAAGTGGTAGATCATCTGCATAGCTTCTAATTAAGGACATTCCTATATGGGTATGTGCATTTATAATTCCTGGCATAACGACTTTATTACTGCCATCAATAATTTTTCCAGCTATAAATCCTTTTGGTATTTCCCCGATATATTTAATTCTATTCTTTTCAATAGCTATATCACCTTTATATATTACTTCATTATCATTATTCATAGTTACAATTGTTGTATTTTTAATTAGAATATTCATAATCAACATCCTTTCTGAATAATTACTTTTACACTTAATTAGCACATACTGCTTAAAAAATCAATGTATAACTCAATATAGTTATATCCTTAAATATTTTAATTCACAACTTAAAATAATACACAATTCACAATTTAGGAATGGATTTAGGCTTTCTGGAGAACACTGTTCTCCCCTACGGTTTAATTAATTCTAAATTTCTTAGCTTTTGCTGAGAAATATCCATAATTGTGAATTGTGAATTGAAAAAGTTGTTAACACACAGAACTTATATATTTTAACATATGTTACTCTAATAATGGCTTAAATGCAAGAATATTTCAAAGCTAATATACAATAAAATTTAAAAATATTTCTTTTTTATAAATTTATGGTGACTTTTGTAAAATTATCCATTATAATGTATTTATCTTATATTTTCTTAGAGGTATGTTATGTTTTTTGTGGGAGCTTTATTTATTATTTTATCTATAATAACTTTATTATTAGCAGTATCTAAAGAGAATAAAGCGCTAATAATTACAGCTATAACATTAATATTTATATGCAGTCATATTTCATTATTATATTTTTCAGATAATAAGAACCAATTAAATTCCATTAATAAAGAAGATGTAAATATTTCTATGGGACATTTTCCAATCCCTCAATTAAATAGCTTTGGTTATACTATAACTTCTGTCAAATTTAATTGCAAAGATTTTGAATATCCCATGACAGAAGTACATTATAAAAGTACTGATAATGAACTACAACTTTTTATATCTTCCAAGGATAAAATGGAAAATACTAGTGAAAGGTTAAACTTAAAAGGATTTAAAGAGATATATTTACTTTCAGAAGATATTAATAGTAATAAATCCTATTATACTTTTAATGCAATAAACGCTGATGATGAAAATCTTTTATATATTTTTATAAGTAGCAAGAACGATAAAAATCACATATTAAATATAATAGAAAGTTTCGATAATCATTGATAAATATAGATATGAAAAGAAAATTGTAATTAAAAACATTGATTACAATTTTCTTTCACATACTCTTTTATCTTTCCGAAGATTAAAGTCTTAGTAATATTTAATTCTAAGTTCCTAATATATATACTTAATATATTCATCCAATAAAATTTATATTTTTAATTTTATTATTTCATTAGGGCTAAATTAAGTTTTAATATGTTTTCCTTAAATGGTTTAGATATAATCCCCTTTTCTGTAATAATTCCTGTGATGTTTTCATTAGGTGTAACATCAAAGGCTGGATTATAAACTTCAATTCCTTCTGCTAATATTCTTTTACCATCTATATGAGTAATTTCCTCGCTATCCCTTTCTTCTATTTCTATAAGCTCTCCATGTTCTGTATTAATATCAATAGTTGAGGTTGGTGCTACAATATAAAATGGAACATTATAAATTTTCGCTATTGCTGATAACATAAAAGTTCCTATTTTATTAGCTGTATCTCCATTTAATGCAATTCGGTCTGCTCCTACTAATATTAAGTCAATTTTTTTATCTCTTATGAGAGTAGCTGCTACAGAATCTGGAATTAGTTTTGATGGAATTTTTTCTTGAACAAGTTCCCATGCAGTAAGCTTTCCTCCTTGAAATCTTGGTCTAGTCTCATCTGCATATACAAAAATATTCTTTCCACTATAATGTGCTTCTCTTATTACTCCTACTGCTGTACCATAAGCAGCAGTAGCTAATGCACCTGCATTACAGTGAGTAAGTATTGTCGCATTTTCTGGTACTATTTTATTTCCATGCTTAGCCATAGTCATGTTAATGTCTATATCTTCCTTTAAAATTGTATGTGCTTCTTTTTCAATAAATTTATAGATTTCTTCTATGGATTTACCTTCATTTCTTTTTATAACCTTTTTCATTCTATTAACTGCCCACATAAGATTTACTGCTGTAGGTCTAGAATTATATATAATCTCACAGGCTTTCTCTAGATTAACCAAAAAATTATTTTTAGATAATTCAGAAAATTCCTCAGCTGCTAAAAGTATTCCGTAACCAGCTGCTACACCTATAGCTGGTGCTCCTCTAACTACCATATCTTTAATAGCAAAATCTACATCTTTATAGGTTGTACAAATAAAAATTTCATAACTATTAGGTAATTTTCTTTGGTCAATTAAAAATAATTTATTCTCTTTAAATTCAATTGTAGTAATATTAGTCATGAAAATTCCCCCTTTAAATTTATTTAAATATACTTCTTATCATTTTAGTATAATGCAAACTTCTTAAGTTAATCTATGGTTAATTTATATAATTAATAACTAAAACTTAAAAATCTATTTTATAAATTATTTTCAGAATTTCTATTAATATTTAAATACTACTATTATAGGTATCCAATATGAAAATTTAAATATATCCTTGAAAATAGCTTAACATCTTAAAAATTAAGGATTAATGGCTAATAATGAAGAATTTAGGATCAAATTCACTAAGTGTGAACTTCCTAAAATAAAGCTAATGTTGATTTTTTCAAATTATTGAGCTTTTTAAATTCTAGTTTGATTTTCCTCTGTTCCAAAATTATATTATAAATAGCATGATTAATTCCTGTTAAAGTTGCAAAATGGCTTCTTAACAAAAAAACTAGCAACTGTATTGCTAGTAAAAAAGTTAATTAAAGAAATTATTTAAATTAAAACTAATTCCATCTATAAATTATGAATCATTTTAAGCTTTGCTAAATCTCTAACTTTTTATCGATTATATAACCAGTGGCAAATATAGCTAAAGCTAAAGCTAGTATCTTCACCAGCATCACCATCAAATTTATAGTAACAGCTGCATTACTAACAGTCACACCTGAAGATATTATAGAAGTATTTAAAGATAAAACATCTGTATTAAAAGCGACATTAGCAAATGTTATTTTATTTTCAACAAAATTTATTATAACTTCATATATTTTATCAATGATTAGAAAGAATGCTATTCCAAATATCCAATGTATAGATTTGTTAGCAATTTTCATAGTACATACTGTTATAGATAAAAGTATTCCAACCAAGAATAATGATATTCCAATTAAAATATTTACTAAAAATATTAATCCCATAGGAGTTAATAATAACTTTAATATAGAAATAATCCCATCAAATCCAATAGCTCCACTAGCATCAGTAATAATAAGTATAACAAATATTAAATCTATTAAACCTATAACTACTAAACAAATTGTCCAATAAATCAAATTAGCTAATGGATAATTTATACCTTTCTGAGGAGTTAACATCAAGTTATAGTTCTTCATCATTTTTTCATAAGAATTACAATTTTGAATAAAGAGTATTAACGGAATAACACTAGTAGCTACCACTCCTAATACTACTATTATATCTATAATCCCTCTAATATTATTCGCACCGACATTAAAACTACTTGAACTCATTTGTACTGAACTTACTAGAGAGTTTAATCTTAAAATAAATAGTATTTGAAATACTAATGTAGTTACTAAAAATATCATCAAGTTCTTAAAATTAGATTTAAATTGGTATTTAACTAATTTTAGCATTCCCCATATACCTCCTTAAATTTATCATGAATAGAAACTTTTTCTTTAAGTCTTATATCTTCAACATTATCATGTAGAATTACATTTCCTTCTTTAATAAATATAACTTCATCAAATATTCTTTCTACATCTCTAATTAAATGAGTTGAAAATAAAATTGTACTTTCCTCATCATAAAAATTTATAATTGCATCTAAAATTTTATCTCTTCCTACAGGATCTACTCCACCTATAGGCTCATCTAATAAATAAAGTTTAGCTTTTCTTGATAAAACTAAGCTTAAATGAAGCTTCTCAGCCATACCTTTGGATAGTGTATTAACTTTTTGCTCAACATTTAAATTCATAAACTCTAACATTTTTAATGCTTTCTCTTCATCAAAATCCTTATAGAAATCTTTATAAAAATTTATGGTATCACTTATTTTCATCCACTTTTCAAAGAAATGTTTATCTGACATAAATGATACAATTTCTTTTGTCTCTATACCTATTTCCTTATCCATAACAGTAATATTTCCTGAATTATATCTTGAAAGTCCAGCGATTAATTTTAATAAAGTAGTTTTACCGCTCCCATTACTTCCTAATAATCCTACAATTTTTCCTTTTCCTATATTTAAAGTAACGTTATTTAATGCAATAGTAGAGGAATATTTCTTAGTTACATTATCAACTTTTAATAAATCTCCCATTATATTCACCTCTAAATTAATTTTCTTTTTTAATTTCTTTTAATACAATTTTTAAAATTTCTTCTTCCTCAAACCCTAAAGACTTCATTCCATTTAAAAAATTAGTAATTATTTCTTTTGACATTTCTTGTTTAACTTCCATAATTTTTTCACTATCCTCCGTTACATATCTTCCCATGCCTCTTTTGGTTATTACTATTCCTTCTCTTTCAAGTTCCTGGAAGGTTCTCTGAATAGTATTGGGATTGATTTGAAGCATTTCTGCAAACTCTCTTACAGAAGGAATTTTATCTCCTTCTTTTATTTCACCCCTAATTATCTGCTTTTTTACTATATTCATTATCTGCAAATATATGGGTATATTGTTATCAAACTCAACTTTCATATGCAACCTCCATACCGTATTAGTGTTCTACTTAAATAGTACACTAATAATTAACTGAAGTCAATACATAAAAATAAGTTTCTAGATAATATATCCAAAAATAATAGAGCAAAGATATTAGTTATGTTCATATTAGACAAAACTTCAAATTATACTCATACTCTCTGTAAGAAGATTCTAGCAATACATTATGGTGAAAAATATTCCAACATATTGGTATATTTTTTTAAAAGTTGTCTAACATTGATAATGCTGCCTTTTATAAATTAAGAAAAAGATGGCACTAATTTAATTTATAAAAATACAAACAATATAATTGTGACGTTAAATATCAATTTTAAATTTTTAAGGGAGAGTAAAATATGTTTAAGAAAAAGACATTAACTGAAATGGGATCAAGCGATCATTGTTGGCTATCTAGCATACATCATTTTTCATTTGAAGATTATTGTAATCCCTTAAATGAGAGCTTTGGTGTACTTAGAGTTCTAAATGATGATATTATTAAACCTCGTAGTGGTTTTCATAATCATCCTCATAAAGATATGGAGATCATATCTTATGTTATTAAAGGTGATCTAACTCATGGCGATAGCATGGGAAATAAGAAAGCAGTAAAAAAAGATGGCATACAATATATAAGTGCAGGTACAGGGATAATTCATGAGGAACATAACTTAGCTAATAATGATTTAAGAATTATGCAAATATGGATATATCCTAATAAATTAGGATGCAATCCAAACTATGGCGATTATGATTTTAACACAGAAGAAAAGAAGAATAAATGGCTCTATATGGTAAGTAGTAAGAAAGGTTTCGCCCCTGTTAAAATTAATCAAGATGTTAACATATATAGCTTAGAATTAGATATTAACAAAAAAATCGAATTTAAAATAAATAAAAATCGTCAAGGATATTTAGTACAAATAGAAGGAAACTCCATTATAGAAAATATAGTCTTTGAGCCAAGATATAAAAATACTATAGAGCTTAATGAAAAAGAAGCTCTAGAAATATATGAAGAGGATTTTAAAATAAAAGCAACTCAAAACTCTCATTTTATATTAATAGAAATGGAAAAGGCCTAATTTATAAATTTGTGAAATATATTTTTAGGGAATATACAATACATGCTTTAAATATCAAATTTATTTTCAAATTTAAAAAAGTCGTGATTATAAACCACGACTTTCTTATATTAAATTATTTTTTTAAATTTTCTTTTATTTCTTCTCCTATTAACTCTATTATTCTATCTAATAATTCCACAATCTCCTCATCATCTTCTGGCTTCACACCTGTTTCTAATATTGTCATAGGTGTAGAACTGCAACATTTTCTTGTAAGAAGTATAACTTTTGTATGAACTTGATGATTTACTATATCTTCGAAGGTTATATCTTCTTTATCTATAGAAGTAATAAGTCCCATTAATCCATTATGTACTTTTACATCTATACCGCTTTTTCTAATTGCTTTTAATTCCGCTTTTACTACTTTCATTTATTTTCCCTCTCCTATTATATATAGATAGACTTTCTCAAAAATTATGGATTTTTTAACTAGCAATACAATTGCTAGTGTTTTATTGTAGGTGCGAACAGTGTTCGCCAGTTCTTTTTAATACGTCTTATAATTTAGTATTTATTCAATAATATATGGCGAACATTTTTCGCCGCTACGGTTAATCAATTCTAAATTTCTCAGTTACCACTAAGAAATATCCATAATTGTGAACTGTGAATTGTGAGTTCAATAGTTTCAACTATGATACTTAAAAATACTAATTATTTTCACATATATATTAATTTTAGAATTTACATATATATAATATTTTCTTACTTTTTAATAACTTTTATTTAAATAGGTTGATTTTATTCTTTCCACTTTTTTCTTTTGCAAAAGCAATAAGGTTCCAATTCCTATTAAATATATTATTGTTATTACGAGTCCTCCTTCTGGTCCAAATGCTCCGCCATTTACTATATTATCTGTTTTATTGGTAAAAGTAAAAATACTTCCACCCATATTGCCTCCTCCACTTACTAAAAAACCAAAAACATTTCCTTGAGCCCAATTCCATGCTGAATGTAATGCACATACACCCCATAAGCTATCCTCATACATCGCATAAAAAGCTGCAAATACTCCAAATAATATTAGATTCACAATAGCTAGCGGACTAATTCCACTATTTAATAAATGTAAAAGCCCAAATATAGATGAAGATATTAAAACTCCTACAGGAATATTAATTTTTGTTCCTAATATCGGTAAGGCATATCCCCTCATCATTATTTCTTCTGTAGCACCTTGTATTATCCATCCAATAATCATAAATAAAAATCCAAATACCATTGAAATATCATTGAAAATCAAATCTCCCTTTGATACTTCTACTTCTCCTAAGAGCATTAACATTATAGCGGACAGTGCTATCATTAAAAAACCAAATAAAAAACCTCGTATATATTTTTTAAAGGCTCCATCAAGGTGGAAACCCATAGTAACAATAGATCTTCTTTCCACAAACTTAACCCATAAAAAATAAATCAAAGCAGTACTTCCAAAAGATAATATAAGCTGCAATCCCCCACCAAAGCCGCCGCCAATTTTACCAATAAACTCATTAATACTTTCTCCTGGATTATTAATAAGATATATTCTATAAGCTATTCTAATTATTGGTACTGTAATAAAACGAGAAAGGAACATAACGATTATAGGCATAAATATTACTAAAATTGGATTAGTAATCCTTTCTCCTTCCCTAACTCCTTTAAATAATCTTTGTTCTTTTGAATATACTTTTATTCCCATAAAATCCCCCTCTAAATCTTTAAAAAATCAATTGTCTACTATCAATAGTCAATTGATTAAAACACTTTTATGTTTCTTATAAAGTAAATTAAAACATTTTTAATTTTAGTCGTACATCTACATGTTTTAATCTTACATAACTATTCCATATGTTTCAAGTTTTTTCCTTCTAACTCTTCTTTTTTTGTATAAATTTTACACATATTTATCATTAAATGAATTTAGCTATATAAAAAAATATAAATATTCAATATAGAACTTTGTTTTATGTTAAGCTACTTATAAAATTAAAAAAGTAGAAGTTACTTGCTTCTACTTTTTTGAATATGCGTCTTATTAATTAAAATTCTTTTTTCTTATAAATATTTAAGGATATAGCTAAAGATGCCATATATATAAATAATGCTATACATATAATAAATATTCCAATTTGAGTATCTGATAATGATAATAATTTTGTCCTCATAGATAACATAAAAGGACTATTAAAATTTATATTATCCTTTAAAAATTTTATTATTATAGGACTGATTAAAAATAATATAAATATACCAAAATTAAAATATCTAAGTTTAGCATAACCATATTTAAAGTATAGAGGAAAATTTATTGCCATAAATATCATAATTCCAAATAGGAATCCAACGATATTCTCAGCCCTCATGTTGCCTGTCATTTTACTTAAACCTATAGAAGACATTATAAATATTCCACCCATAGTCAATACAATTGCTATTGCAGAAAAAATTATTACAGATAGATATTTTGCATACACTATACTATCTCTAGACACTGGTAATGAGTTTAATAAAAATTCACTATTATTTTTATCATCTTGTCCTAAGCCACCCAATAAATACGTATATGAAAGCATCATTGGTATCATAATATATGCGCCATCACCTAATGTGGCAAAGAATAAACTACCTGCTAATGCATATATCAATATAAATTTTATATTAGTTTTTTGTACTACAAAATCTTTAATCACCAAATTCCACATGGTTTAATTCCCCCTTACATTGTAAACCATAATATCATCTATAGTTGGTCTTTCTATAATAACTTTATTTCCAAAGATTTTTTTTGTTTTTTCTTTATTTGAGGTCAGTGCTTCAAATCCAAATTTATTTTTTTTAACACCAATAAATTCTTTCTCTATGTCTCTGTCTAAAAGATCATTATCTCCTTTAACTATTCCATAACTTTCAATTATACTGTCCTTTTCCTCTGAAAAAACTATCTTTCCATTATTTATAAAAGTTATATAATCTGCTATTTTCTCTAAATCTGTAGTTATATGAGAAGAAAAAATAAGAGATTTATTTTCATCTTGGATTATATCTCTAAATATATCTAAAATTTCTGCTCTTACTACTGGATCTAACCCTGAAGTAGGCTCATCCATTATAATAAGCTCTGCATTATGAGATAATGCTAATATAATAGAATATTTCATCCTCATACCTTTGGATAATTCTTTAATTTTTTTATCTCTAGGTAGTGAAAATTCATCCATATATTTTTTATAAAGTTTTTCATCCCATCTTTTATAAAAGGGAGCTATTATTTTTTTCATACTTTCACAAGTTAGATCCTCGTAAAAGTAGCTATTATCATAAACAAAACCTGTTCTTTCCTTAATTTCTTTTTCATCTCTTACAGAATCCAATCCAAAAACCTTAATATATCCACTACCTTTTCTAATCAAATTCATTATAAGCTTTATAGTTGTGCTTTTTCCTGCGCCATTAGGACCTATAAAGCCCATAACATATCCTCTATCTAAATTAAAACTCACATTATCAAGTGCAAAATCACTATATTTTTTTGATATATCTTTAATCTCTAAAATTTTTTCCATACTTATTCCTCCTCGTAAACTAAATCTATCATTTCCTTTAACTCAAGAGCTGAAATATTTAGTGCTTTTCCTTCTTGAACTACTTCTGTTATCTTTTCTTCTAGTTCTTTAAGTCTCTTTTCTCTAATGAATTCACTGTTTTGTCCAGATACAAAAGTTCCTTTTCCTCCTACTGTTTCAACAAAGCCTTCTTTTTCTAGTTCTTCATAAGCCCTTTTTGTGGTTATTACGCTAATTTGAAGCTCTTTTGCTAAATTTCTTATAGAAGGAAGAACTTCACCTGGTTGTAAAACCCCGTTAATTATATGAACCTTCACTTGGCTTGCTATTTGCTCATAAATCGGCTGCGATGACGAATTAGATATTATTATATTCATAGGTTCCTCCATTATTTAAGAGTATATAAAGTATATACTGTACATATTCGCTATACACAGTATATACTTTTTTAACATGCACTGTCAATATGCTTTTTATAAAAATACAATAAAAAAACAGAGTTATTAAACTCTGTTGCAAAATAATTTCTCATAACAAAATATTAAAATTTATATATAATATACATTCCACCTAATAATAAAAGCAATGTAATAAAAATTATAATAAAAATTTTTCCTTTGAACTGTTTATTAGGAGTACGGCCATAGAATTTACCGTTTTGTCCATTAATCAAGCAGTAATATGTATCATATTTATAAGAATATTTACAAACCCATACTGGAACTAGTACTTCATGGCTAGATGTCTTAATTATTTCATGTGAATTTATATTATTAAATTTCTTTTTCATCTCTTTAGTATTGACTTTAGCAAGCCCACTATTTATAAACATCTCTAATTTTTTTAGTATTGCACCTCTATAATGTTGAAGGCATTCTTCATAATTTTGAGAAAACCTCTCCTTAGTTCCTTGTTTTTTTTCATATCCACTAATTGACATTCTTGAAAAATCAAAAGGTGCTATTTGATCCATGTCATATCTATGAAGTATTTTAGATGCAAACATAGTATAATCTTTTGTTGTGAATTCTTCATTCTTTGAAATTAAAGTACTAACTCCTCTTCTAAGTCCATGTCTTTTTTGCACTTTTATATTATAATCTGCACTAACATTTAAATCACAAACATAGCAAGGTGCATAATGGGCATTTATCTCCATTAACTTAACATCCTCTTTAAAGCCCAAAGGTGTATTTTTTCTACTATTAACCCATTTATAAAATATTTCTTCTATATTTTTTTCTTCTAATATCTCAAAATCAATGATATATATCTTTTCATCCATATATTTTTACCCCTATAAAATTATCATCTCCCCCAATAATTATCGTTAAAATCTCATATTTCTTTAATGTGCCTTTTTCTTTTTACGATTCCTTATATAAAAAATCCTTCTAGGTAGAACCTAGAAGGATTTATAATTATATTAAATCTAATATTTCTTTCTTTGTCATAAATCTGTATTTTGTCCAGTAGGATTTTCTTTTCCTTCTGGTACTTCTTCCATAAACATATCATAAGGTCTTACAAAAAGTTTATATTCTCCATATAATGCTCTATAAGTTATTTTTCCTTATCTCCCCTACATAATATCATAAATTATATTAGTGCAGCGAACTTCTCCTTTATTTAAGTTCCAATAAATTCTTACATTAGGATTTCTAACTGAAAATCTCTTTATTAAATTAACTATTTCATATATATGCACCTGTTCAATTTCCCCATTAATTTCTTCAATTTTAGAATATTCAAATTGTCTAGTTTCTATATTTAATATATATATGTGATCATAGTTATGAATTTGCTTAACTAAAACTTTTCCATTATTATCTACCAAATACCATGATACTGGAAGCTCATCATTTACATACTCTCCTGGAATAGTTTCTATATATATATTTCCACTTTCTAAATTATGTGCGACTCCGCATCTATACTGTAATAGGTTCTTATCATATTGATTTTCTACATTACAATCAATCCTTTTTAACACAATACCACGCCTTTTTTTATATTTATAAAATTAATATTCTATATATTTATATAGAGTTCTACAATGAAAATTCAACTTATACATGATTTTAATTTCCATAAAAAAATTCTTTTCTATGAATACAAATTAAGAATTAAAGATACGAATTATGGCTAAAACTTCAAAGTCTTTGGAGTTTTTTAAAAATAAATTTTATTTTAGAAATTCACCTTTAGTGAATTTTTCCCTAGATTCTTCATTCTTAATTATTAATCCTTAATTTCTAAGAATTTAAACTATTTTTATAGAAAATTTATTTACCACAATATATTTTAAGTTTTTACATTGTATCTATATATATTTTCCCTACTAAAAACTATTTATACAATCATTAAAAAAGAACAAAACTTACTAAAAATTATCCATTAATAAGCTTTGTTCTTATATTTTAATATTTAATTTCACTATCCATATTAAATTCATCTTTTAAAATTCCCATAATTATATAATCAGTGTACTTACCATTAGTATAAAAAGCTTGTCTTCTTCTTCCTTCTTCTTTAAAACCACATTTTAAATAGCATTTATATGCTCTAATATTGTAATCATGAACAGATAGTTCTAGTTTATTTAAATTCAATCTATTAAAAGCATAATTTTGAAGCAGCTTTATTGCTTCATAACCATAACCTTTACTCAAAAAGTCTGTTCTTCCTATAACTATGCCTATATTTGCTACCCTATTTTTCCAATCTATTTTTAACAAATCTATTTGTCCTATATATTCTTCTGTTTCTTTTAAAGCTATAATAAAATTAGCAGTATTACTAGAAGTATTCTCAAGAATGGAATTTAAATAATTTTCAGTAAAATTTAATGTATGAGGAGACAAAAATATATCTGATAACATATCTATTATCTCATGATCATTTACCCATTTTCTTATACAAGGTAAATCTTCTCTTTTATATTCCCTAAGCATAATATTCTTTCCATATAATCTTGACATAAATAATCCCCCTTAAAAGTAAAGTTATAATTTATATCATAGTTTCTATAAAACTATATATATTCCTTTGTTTATTTTGATAAATTTACAAAAATAAAAGAACCCTAAAAAGAGTTCTAATTATTTTTTTTGTTTTTTATGTATTCAAGTATATCATTAAACTTTCTAGATGTAACATTAGGATAAGCTTTTAAAAGAGATTTATGTTTAAGCTTTAATCTACTCATAACTTTTTCGCTATATTGCTTAAAATTAGTATTTCTAAAATCAAGTTTGGAATTGATTTCTTCTTTTCTCTCTCCTATATTGTCTCTCATATCATTAATATTATCAAATAATCCATTTTTCATCTCTATTAGATTTCCTCTAAATTCATCAGCAATATTATTTAATTCCTTTAATATATTATTAAATTCTATTAAATTGTTAATAGTTAAAGTAAAATCTATTACAAACAGGATTAATATAAATGTATATAATGATTCTGATAAAAATGGAGGTATAGAATAAACTAAAGCTTCTATCCTCGGATGTATTATTCTCATTACAAAAATACTTATAACTCCCCAAAAAAGAGAAAATTTTAAACAAACATATCCTTTTATATTAAATTTCTCATCAGTATAATCCCACCATCTAGCTCCAAATAATTTTTCTAATAAATACCCTGTAACATATTCTATAATACTAGCTAATATAAATCCTCCTAAAAATAAATAAAATGGATTATTCACTACAGGAGTTAGAAACCAAGCCATTAGAGCTCCACAACTTCCGTATATTGGGCATATAGGTCCATGTAAGAAGCCCCTGTTTACAAATTTTCTACTTGAATATAAATGATATAATACCTCTAAACACCATCCTAAAAAGCTATAAATTATAAAATAAGAAAAAAGATAATAAAAATTAAAACCTTCCATAGATTACCTCCTAATTTCTTCCTAACTAGCTCCGTTGTATTTTAACATATGTGAACCTCTAATTCAATAATAGTAAAAATGATAGGTATATATAATATTATCATACTTAAATAAATTTATTATTAAATTGTTATCTTCTATACTGAAACTTACTTCAAATAATAATTTTTCTTTTATCTTCACCTTGATAAAAGAAAAAGATGGTTACTAAAAACTAGCACCATCTTCCTTATTTAAGTTTTGATTCTATTATTTCTTCTATTTGATCAGCTTCTTTATCTATAATTAATATTACATAATTTCCAATAGCTTTTATTTTTCTATTTTTAACAAGTTCATATTGATCCGGTAAGTAACTTGACCATTGTTTATCTAAATCTTCTCCACGTTTTTCAACTGACTTTTTAATATCTTCAACTTTAGAGCTATCTTTAACTTTTATTATAGCTAATTCATTAGACTTAACATTCATCATTGCGGTTTTAATTTCCGCTTCTGCTACATCTTCTGGATTTATATAATAATTTTTCTCTAAGGTCTCATCTTTAGGCAAATTTACTATATTTAAATCAACTTTTTCTTCTATTGCAGCTATTATATCAGCTACAGGAATATCTTTAATTGCACCTTCATCTCCTTTTTTTACACATCCACCAAAAGTAAACACTATCAATAGTGCTGATATTAAGGTAATTAATCTTTTCATATGTTCTCCTCCTTATAAATAAAATTTAGCCATCTTAAAAAATAACTAATTAAAAATGCAAAATAGATAATCATACTTACTAGTTATTGTTTTAAATATGTCTTATTTATACATCTAAAACATATACGAAGATAAATTTAATAAAGTTCATTTCTATGATATATTTTTTTAATCTTGTAAAAGATAATATACTTAAATTTCTTCACTTTAATTTAACTTATGCTGTTTTCTTTATAGTTTCTTCAGTATTAAGAAATTTATTAGAAGAGATTTTTATTCCTATAGCTCCAAGTGGAGCTGTTATTAATATAGATAAAAACGCTATTGCTAACATAATATCTCCAGATGCTACTCCCACTGATAAAGGCACTGCTCCAATAGCTGCCTGTACTGTAGCTTTAGGAATATATGCTATTACACAGAATAGCCTTTCCTTTAGATTTAAATTTGTACCAATAGTACAAATAAATACTCCTATACTTCTTCCTAAAAGCCCAAATAATATTATCAGTATACCTAAAAATCCAGCATCTATAGCTACTGATATATTAACCTGAGCTCCTACTAATACAAATAAAAATATTTCTGCAAATATCCACATTTTATTAAATTTATCTGAAAGCGCTTTCCCTATAGCATTATCCTTTTCCGTTATTACAAATCCAATAGTCATAACCCCTAATAAAGTAGCAATCTCTATTTTATCCTTTAATATTCCTTCTAAAGAATTTAATAATATTGCTGAAGCTAATACCAATAAAACCTTTTTAGTATTTCTAATTTTAAAAATTTTAAATACTTGAAGTAGTATTATTGAAACAATTATACCAAGTAAAATTCCGAGTAGTATTGATAGTGGTATTTCTAGTACCTTCAATCCTAAATTCACTTTGTTTCCCCCATACATACTTAAAAAAGAAGTAAATATAGTTATAGCAAAGACATCATCTATAGATGCTCCTGCTAATATTATTGTTGGTATTCCCTTATTAGTACCAATTTTATTTTCAATAAGTTCTAACATAGATGGTACAATTACTGCTGGTGAAACAGCAGCTATTATAAATCCTAATATGCCTCCTTCTATAAAAGTAAAGCCTAATAATTTTGTACATATAATTGCAATGAATAATCCCTCTATTATCCCAGGAATACAGCTAAATTTTATAGCAGTAATCCCAACCTCCTTAAGCTCTTTTTTATTAATTCCAAGTCCTGCCCTCAGTAATATAATAATAAGTGCAATTTTTCTTATATCAGGAGAAATTGTTAAGATACTATTACTTAATAAATTTAATCCATAAGGTCCAATTATTACTCCCAAAATCAACATTCCTAATAATCCTGGTAATTTGATTTTATTAAAAATACTATTTACTATAAAACCTAACAATAAAATTAGTGCTATACTCGTAGCCATATAAAACCCTCCTTAAAAATCTTTAAACATCTAAACTTTATAAATTATTATGTGAATAATAGGAATAAAATAAAAAACTCCTACAAGATAGACCTTTGTCATCTTGTAGGAGTCATTAGCATTTCTGCGATTATGGTGAACTCCATCACCTTGTGATATTTTTGAATATATGAGATGCATATAAAGTTACATCATTATCAGTATATAATTTAGCAATTTATATGTCAATAATAAAATAACTAAAATTATAAAATATTAATCATATATGTCTGAAAATTCTAAATTCACTCTATCCTCGTGACTATTTATAAAGCTCTTATCAGAATTATCTTCAATAGCGCAAGCTCCACAAGGAATCTCAATAATAAAAGAACTTCCTATATTTACTTCACTTTCAATATGGATTTTTCCACCATGCATCTCTACTAATGATTTTGTTAATGAAAGTCCTATTCCACTACCTTCTTGATTTCTTGTAAGAAGATTGTCTACTTGTCTAAAACGTTCAAATATTATTTCCTGCTTATCCTTAGGAATTCCCACTCCTGTATCTCTTACTATAATTTTAACTTTATCATTTTCATCACGTATATTTACATAAATAGTTCCACCTTTAGGTGTAAATTTGACAGCATTAGAAAGTAAATTTAATATGATTCTCTCCATTTTATTTGGATCAAAACAAGCTATCTTTTCCTCTATTTCTGTATCAAAGATAAGACTTATATTTTTTCTCTCTATATAATTAGCTACAGACATTGTAATATCTTCTATAAATTCTATTATATTTAGACTTTGACATTGAAGATTAAAATACCCAGCATCTATTTTTGTAATATCAATTAAATTATTTATAAGTCTTAATAATCTCATACTATTTTGTTTTAATGCACTCATTCTTTTATATGTAGTTTCATTCTTATATATTATACTTCCATTCTCTACATACATATCATGAAGTTGAAGTGTACTTAAAATAATATTTAAAGGTGTTCTAAGTTCATGAGATATATTAGCAAAAAACTCAGTTCTTAAATTTTCATATTCTATGGCTTTTTTATATAACTCATTTTTATATTCCATTTTAACAAATAATAAAATTACAATTAAACTCAATATAGCAATAATTAAAATTATCGCTGCTTTAATCTCTGTAGGAATTTGCTTAAATACAGAGGGATGATTCATTATAACTGCATCACTTGGTAATTCTTTAGTTTTTATGGAGTATTTTCTCATAGCATCATAATTAAATATATATTTAAAATTTTTATCCATTACAGGTTTAATTGTTTTTACTTCTTCCCCATTTAGTACCCTATAGCATATTGTTCCGGTGGCTTGTCCTATTTTGACTCCCTCTAATACTATTCCCCCCAATACTGCCTCACTAAAATAAGGTTCAACCCAAGTATATAATGGTGCTTTTGTATAATTAACTATGATATTAGCGCTATTTCTTCTGTTTAATATTTGATTATTTCTGTCCTTATAAACTCCATAAATAAAATTTATGCTATTTTTCTCAGTTCCCTGTAATTCGCTAATAACTTTTTCTATATTATCAGTTTGAATTATGTTAAACTTAAAATCTTTATATTGTTTTTCTATAGTGTTAACTTGCTCTCTATAAACTGTAGATGTTTTACTATTATCAAGTAAAAAATTCAATACTTTTACGTCACTATGAAGATTTAAAGCAAGCTCAACAGTGTTAGTTATTGGCTGTTCTTCTTGTACACCTGTAGAAAACTCTTTTAATTTATCATTTATTTCTATATTGGGGTTATTAATACTAGTATACACAACTGGGGTCCCATAAAATATTTCTTCGTAACATTGATTAAAAACTTCAAAGGCTTCATCATCACATACAACTATTAAATCATATTTTTGATTTTTAAATTTTATAGAGTAATTTTTTATCATTTGTTCTGTATCAATAGCATTCTGCTTGCTATCTAAATATTCAAAATTATATTCTATTTTTTTAAAACCTTTATCTAATATATTTTTTATTCCTGAAAAAATACTAGCTTCCCAAGGTTCGTCAAAGTGATAGGAGTTAATTATCAATATCTTCTTATTATCAGAATTAGAATCTAATGAATATGCTTTAGTTGAAAAATTTGTACATATTATTAATAAGACTATAAAACATTTAACTAATTGTTTTATTTGATTTTTCATATTGCCTCCATATTTTCACTAAGTTTCTTACAATATATTGGTATTATGTATTTTTTATACTATCATAATTACCATTATACTACAAAACTAATGACATGAAAATGTTAACATATAATTAAATAAATGAAAATATCTGTTTACAATTAAAAAAGCTTTTAAATTTACTTTTTTTAATTTTTTTCATGGGTTTTTATGATTATCTTATGTCTAAGTTAGTGTGGCTATGTAATTTAAATCTTTTATAAGCTAGCTTAAACTTTAATATTTTATTTATTTTAAATTTATATATAAATACGTTTTAAGATAAATATTAGGAGGATTATCATGAAAAAACTAGGAAGTACTACAGTTATATTAGGCTTTATAGCCTTTTTCATAATTATGCTATTAATATATTTAGATTTTCAAATTGGGAAATCTCTTATAAATTATTGGCCTATATTATTTATTTGCCTTGGTGGCGAATTGTTATATGAAAGTAAGGATACAGAGGATTTACATAATATAAAATACAATAAAGGTATTTTTTTAATCATACTTTTATTTTTATGTGCTCAAGGATATTACAGCATTAATGATAATGTAAAAAATAATATTTCTAAAAATAAATATGGTATAACTGTAGATGATATATTTACATATAGTAATACTTTATCAATTTAAAACAATAGAAACTCATAAAATTTTATATAAAATAAATTTTTTAAATTTATCTGTGGGTTTTTCTAAATTATATTGTCTAAATATATGAAAGGAAATATTAGGAGGAGTGTTATGAAAAAACTTGGAAGCAATACCGTTGCAATAGGATTTATAGCTTTTGGTATAATTATGTTATTAATACAGCTAGACTTTCAGATCGGAAAATCTCTTATAAATTATTGGCCAGTATTATTTATATGCTTTGGTGGAGAATTGCTATATGAAAGCAAAAAAAGAGATAATTTTGGTACTATGAAATACAATAAAGGAATTTTTTTAATTATTCTTTTATTTTTATGTGCTCAAGGATATTATAATATTAAGTGGCATGTAGAATCTAACCTTCCTGAATATAGACATTTTATAAATGCAAATGATATGTTTTTTAATTCTATGGGTGTAAAAGCAGATACCGTTATTGAGGGAGAAAATACAAAATTAATATTTAATGCACATAGCGCAGATTTGCAAGTAGTGAAAAGTGATGATAAAGTAGTAAAATTTAATGGGCTTATATTTAAAAATTCTCATACTGATGAAGGTGTTACTACTTTAAAATCTCAAGTAGATAAAGGAGTTATTACAATAAATGCTAATACTGATGATATATATAACGTGGTTGGAATTTTGTATGTGCCTAAGAACCTTGAAATCACTTTTAATGTTGATAGGTTAAAAGTAAATGCAGAGGAAGGTGTAGTAATTAAATAATTTGGAGTGATTAATTTTGGAGGAAAAAGAATTAATAGATAGAATACGAGATGGAGATAAGGATGCATTTGTAGTATTTGTAGACAAATATAAGAAAAAAATTGTTTCCCTATGTTACTCCTATACCTCTGATTACGGTGAAGCCGAAGATTTATCTCAAGAAGTTTTTATAGCATTTTATAAAAATATAAGTAACTTTAGAGGGGATAGCTTGGTATCAACTTATTTATATAGAATAACTATTAATATATGTTTAAACTTTAAAAAGAAAAATAACCTAAAGGGTTTTTTAGGAGGACTTTTTAACGTTCATAAAGAACATAGTTTAAATTTAGACGATAAGACCTATGTAAGACAATGTATTAGAGAACTTCCTGAAGATTTAAAAAATGTTATAGTACTTTATTATTATATTGGTCTTAGTTATAAAGAAATTGGTGACATTTTAGGAATTTCTGAAAGAGCAGTTGAAGGTAGGTTGTATAGAGCCAAGCAAAAACTTAAGGTTAAATTAGAAAAAGGAGAGGTAGTACTATGGAGCAACAAAGGGACTATATGAGTGAATTATTTAAACGCTGTGATAATGATTTTACAATAAGCGATAATTATAATAGCAACTTATTAAACAAACTTGAAGAAAGCAATAAACCTGTAGAGGTTAAAATAAAAAATAAATTTTTAAATTTCTTTTATAAGAAAAAAGAAGGCTTTAGTCTTATATTTAGTGGAGTTTTAATGCTTTTAATAAACTCTTTAGGACTATCTTCAAAAATAGCAGAATTTTTTATGAGACTAAAAGTATTATTTTTCTTAGGATAATGGATAATATAGGAGGATTATTATGATATATAAAAGAAGAAGTAATTTCTTAAACTTTATATTTGCATGTATACCTGGTGCAGGATATATGTATAATGGACTTTTAAAAAGAGGACTAGAAGTATTATTAGGATTTGGATTTATAATTTTATTAGGTGATTTTTTACGTTTGGGTGTTTTAGTACCAGCAGTACTTATACCGTTTTGGTTTTATACTTTCTTTGACACCTTTAATGTAAAAGCAAGATTAGATCATGGTGAATATATCGAAGATAAATTTATACTTTTAGATGATCCTTCAAACTTTAAAATTTCTTTTAACAAATTAAATCTAAAAGTAATAGGAACGATTTTTGTAGTTATTGGATTTTTCTCTGTATTCAATTTAATAATAAGTGATATTACTAGATATTTGAATTTAGATATAGATTTATATAGACTTTATTACACAATAAGATCCTATTTTGTACCTATTTTATTTATAGGTTTTGGATTATATCTTTTAAGAAAAAATAAAAGTAGTAAAGATTATAAAAAACTATTAATTAATCCTGAAAATACGGATGAAGAAAATCGTGGTTAATCACCACGATTTTTTTTAATTATTATTAATTATTTTTTTAAATAAGTTCTCTAAACTTAGCTTTTATTATTTTATTTGCAGATATTTCTCACCTTTTAACACCTTTACAAAAATTTCTTGTCTTGGCATTATGCAATCACCTATACTATGAAATATATTACACTTATTAGTAAAAATTTAAATTTTAGATATTATAGTTCTATTTAATAATAATGCTATGAGCTTCAAAAAAGTCCTCTATACTTTCCTTTGATTCCAATTTATCTTTTAAAACTTCCTTTTCCCATAATAATTTATCCTCAGCATATTTTCTTAAATCTTTTCCATAAAAATCTTCAACTTCTTTTCTTGAAATATTAAATGATAATTGATTTTCTGTATGCAAGTTTAATTCTATATTTTCTACGTTTTTAATCAATATAAATAATGTAGTAAGATTATTAAAAAATATTTTTTTGGTATTTTCATCATTGAAGTATTTGTGTAAATCCTCTTCTTTTATATTTAACTGTCCTTTGTATTCATAATCTACCTTTATGCTATCATTTGTCAATGAAAATTCCTTTATGAACATATTTCCAGGCAAAATTGAAAGAATTCCTCCTACTTTACTATTATCACCAACATATGAGTTTTTATATTTTAATAATTTCTCTATATCTAACTCATCTACACTGTATATATCTCTTTTATAATTATTATCTTTAATTTCGCTACTTTTACATCCTATCATAAATAGCAGTGTAAAAAGTAAAGTAACGAGTAAAAGAAATTTCTTCTTCATTTTTATACCACCTCATTTATTAATTACATTTGAAAGAAAATAACAAACCAAAAATATTAATGTATTTTATATAAGGCAAAACATCTGGTTTTAGTAAATCAGTCTGCTATAAAATAAGTTAACATATTGGCTTATTATTTTTCTTTATTTTTATCATCTTTGCTTTTACACTTAAAAGCATAAGATAATTAAATTTCTCTATAACTTAACTAAATTTATTTTAATTCTATATCAAAACCTTTATAAATTTCTATTACTTCGTCAAAGTTCAAAGTACATATGTCATATACTTTATTTTTATCTAAAGGCTCAGTTTCCCAAATGAAACTATAAGTTTTTTCATCTATCTTCTTAATCTTATCAAATTCTCCCCATATTTCATTTCCTTTATCATCAATAAAGAATATATTAGAGTATTGGTATAGTGGTGCAGTACCTTCTACTTTATAATGAACTAAGGTTTTTTCTTCTAAAAACTCTATCTTATCTATAGTAAGTTTTCCTATTTTTCCTTGAGACAATTCTATAGGATATTTACTATTAATCCTTTCTGATACTACAGTTCTAGTAGTGTCTTCCGAATTTATATATTTATATGGTACCACTTTAAGCTTTTTAGGTATTTTTTTAACTGGGTCAAAAATTAACTCTCTTTCAAAATTTTCTCTAGAGCTTGACCCTCCTGCACTCTTACTTTGTATTTGCATATTACTATCGTCAAATAAAAACCACTCATTATCTTCCCCTTTATTATCACTTAAATCTTTATAAACTCCACTAATTGATATTTTAGTATTTATAGGTGTAAGTGATATTTTCTCTATAACTATATCCTCATTAGGTAAAATTACAGATTTTAGAGGAGTAAATATATTATATTCTTTAGCTATATTTTCTTTTCCAATTCCAGAAACATCAAATTTAAAATCCCAATGTCCTTGTACATTACCTATTCCAGATATTCCTAAGTCTAGTTTAAAACTTTCCGGTATGTTTTTATCTTCCATAAAATGAAAATTTTGATAAGCTATATAAGTTTTTTCATTAATAAATTCCCCCTTTTGGCTCATACCACTGCCATAATCTCTATCATTTATTTTAAATTTATCTATTCTTATATGGGGATATTTAATATTTTCTTCAAATTTCTTATTGTTTTTTATAGTATAAGCTATTGTTATGCTGCTATTGTCAGTAACTATCTCATTTACAGTTACTTCTATTCCTTTATAAGTTTTAGATATATTTATATCTTCACTATATTTAATATAGTTTTCTCCCATATTAAATACTTGATTTAACTTTTCAAAAACAGAATTTAAAATAGGTATATCCTTTGCCAATGTAGGATTTATTGTAAACAATCCTATACCTACCGCTGCAACAATACTTGCTGCTACTATACCTTTAATATTTTTCTTCCTTTTTCTTTCTGGTAAATTCTTTAAAGTTCTATCTATAGAATTTATTATATTCTCTGGAAGGCTAACAACTTCTTCGTTAATTTCATCTCTTAATAATTTATCAAATAATTCTTCATTCATTACACTATCCCCCTATACTCTAAATGTTCTTGAAGCTTTGATCTAGCTCTAGACAATCTAGATTTCACTGTTCCCTCAGGTATATCCATTATCTTACTTATATCTTTAACAGATATATCTTCATAATAAAAAAGTATAGTTGGAACTTTTAATTCCTCCGAAAGCTTATTTACAGCTTCTCTGACCTCTAATTTACCATGATTATCTTCTACCCCATCTTCTTTTAATTTATCAATAGGAACAATTCTTTTTTGAGAATTATAAATCTTCCTACATTCGTTAATTAATATTTTTATAATCCAAGTTTTGAAATATTGATTTTTCTTAAGATTTATTATACTTTCGTAAGCTTTAATTATAGTTTCTTGTATGGCATCTTCACAGTCTTCATCCTTAGATAATATTCCTTTAGCTACTCTATAAAGACTTTTTTCACAGCTTTTAATAAGAGAGATAAAAGCTTTTTTATCACCTTTTTTAGCTAGTTTTACTTCATATTCTAAGGTCTTATCTATATCCTTTTTCATTACTAACTCCACCTTACTTCCTCCCTTCACAATCATTAGATAAATTATATAGGAGGTTGGTTCACTAAAATATAAATTATTATTTATATTTCTTTTATACAATAAAATAAGCCTTAGCATAAGCTAAGGCTTTAATTACATTTTATTATATTGAAGATAAATCTTTGGATTCATCAAATTCTTATTTTTGTTTATATTTCTTAATAGTGAGTCTCTTTCCTTAAAGTATTCATATACACTTTCTATAACAAATAAAATAGCAATTGCATTTACTCCTGTAACAATAGTAGAAACAGTGCTACTATTCACTCCATAGCATATAGTAAATACAACTATTGAAATAATAATTGTTATTAAAAACTTTAAGGTAGAATTTTTTAGTACACATTGCTTTTTTATAAAAGTTTTTGAACTACTATTAAAAAAAATATCTTGAATTAACTCTTGGCTTTGAAGAACATTTTTCTTACTTCTATTACATTCACCATATTGCTTGATAGAATTTATATCTTCAAAGCGATCTGCCAAAAAATTATAAATTTTAGTAGCTCTTATTTCATCTGTTGTAGAGCTGTGGCTTATTAAAGTTTCCTGATAATTATTAAGCTTTACTTCTGCTATATACTTACCAGTTGATAAACTTTTTCTATACATATTATCTAAATATGCCTCATTAAATTTTGAATTTTCATATAAAAACATCAAATTAGTACATCCCTTCAACTCTACATCCTCCTATCTATAAAAGAAATAAAATGACCTATTAAGAATACACTGTAAATAAATAAAATTCAATAGTTTTTTATATATTTATCTATAATATTTTTAAATAGCGTTTTTATTGCAATTTCTCTTTAAATAAATAGAATATTTTACAGCTTATTAAAGGTTAGTTTACATTGAAAAATCTGGCTTTCTGACTGTTTTTCAACTCCTTCAATGTAACAAGTGTTTTCGTCCTCTAAATCATTATATTTATAGAAGAAAATCTTTTCTCCACATTTTGCTTCTTTAATAAAATTTAATTGGAGAGTTTCTATTCTCATATCTTTATATATCTCTAATGGAAAACAATCCTCAACCCATTCTATATACTTAGCATTATTAACGTGAAGATTTAAATCTATATCATTGTATCTAACTTTCTTCTTCGCAACTAGAACTTTATCACCTTTAGGAAACTTAATCTTTTCTAGTCTCTCATAAGGTTCAAAACGATTTTCTATAGCTGGAATATCTATAGGTAGTTTACTTATTCTTTGAGGAAACATAGAATCTTCAGCCACTAATAAGTAAGCTGCATTAATGTCACCTATATGATTTTCCTCTCTATCATAAATTCTAAAAGAACGAGTAAAAAACATTTTATCTACACCACTAGGCCATGTCTCCACAATTACTTCATCGTTCCAATTAACATATTTCTTCATATTTATTTTTAATCTTGAAACTACCCAAAATAAGTTATGTTTTTTTAACTCTTCATATCCTGCTCCTAAAAATTCTGCATGTATGCTTGAGGTTTCCTGCATATAATTGATTAATGAATGCATTTTTATCTTTGTACTATAGTCTGTTTCATTAAACTTAACCTTATAATTTTCTCTATGTATGTTCTTCATACCCATCACCTCTTGATTTATTCATAATTAAAAATATCATCTATTTTAAAATTATATCTAACATATAAATATTTCTTTAAGAAGAAATGTTAATAAATTATTTGTTATTAATTTTATTTCATTATAATTTTAGGATGGTATAGTATATTTCTACAATAACATTATATTTAAATATAAACAATGAAAAATCCTTAAATAGTTATAGTTTTCTACAAAAAATAATTTGATACTAAAAACATTTCCTATATACTATAAACTATATGTATTTTACAGATTTGGATACTCAAAGATATTATTATGGATATAATTCTAAAGAAGCAATGCAAATAGAAAAGTGTGGGTAACCCACACTTTTTAACATCTACTTATTGGTCCGTATTTATGTTTATCAAGCCTTAATAATGCTTGTGTCAGTTCTTCTACATGCTCCTTCTCATCCATAATAATCTCATATATTATAGTCCTACCTTCTGGATCTGGAATTTTTCTTAATTGATCTTCATATAAAACTATTGCTTCAAGTTCCCCTTTTATCTCTTCTCGTAATTTATCTAAAATAAATCTTCCATCTTTTTTTTCCATTCCATAGTCAATTCTAAGAGGTTCTAAACACTTAGATTCATTTTCATTTAAAACCCGTCTATACATATAATATTGCTCTTCATCCACTTTTCTAAGTAAGTTTAGAAGCTTCCCATAATGTTCTTTTTCTTCTTCTAAAATATGCTCAAGTATATTGTTTAGCTCTTTAATATCACTATAAGCAAGTATTTCGCTATAGTCATTGATAGCTACAAGTTCAGCAATCATAGCCTGCCTAAGTAAATTATCATAGCTATAAACCATTCCTTCAGGGTGCCTTATAGTTGTGTAACTCATAAACTCTCCCCAATATATTGCTTCTAATTTTAATGTATCCATATAATTACAATTTGTTACTATTAAAGGCCAAAACACAAGCTATTGCCTTTTACAAATAGCCTTTTATATATGCTATTTAATAAACTCTTATATAGTTTGATAATGCATCTGTAAGTTTTTCTTCATTTCTTAATGTAAGTTTTCTAAGGTTAATATTAATCTCATCCTCACTATCTTTAGCCATTATTATCATCATGTTATCTTTAATTTTAATCTTTTCAATTTTATCCATATCTATACTTCTGCTAAATATAGTTCCACTATTAACTATTATCTTTTTATTCTTTATACTTACATAGTTCATTCTACTTATATTAAAAAAATAGATAGCAAATACCAATGTTAGTATTACAAAAATAAGTATCAATAAACTAAAACCTTTAAATACTTCTAATAATGAGCTACAATTAAAAACTAAAAATCCAAATACAAAACTACTTATGACTGCTAAAAATAGAAAAATAATTGCAGTAATTGAATATGCACTTCTCTTCTTATACCTTAAATTATACTCGTTAATTTTTTCCATATTTAATCCCTCCCATTAAACATTATACCATATTGTTCCATAATTTTTAAGTAATTGTACGAATATTTTTACTATTTAAATTATTTTATATAGTATATAAATTAGGCTATGTGTTTTAATCTAATGTTGAAAATTGATATATTATTAGAAAGGGAAAGTATAAAGGAAAACAAAGATATATCTATAAATCCTGCAATAAGATTTTTACTGATTTTGCAAACTCTACTACTTACAAAAGCAAGAAAACATAAAAAAAGGAATTCACCATATTCAACACATTAATGCTATACACAGTAAATTATATAAGTAGATGAATAGGATTAATGTTATAATTAGCATATAGGTGAACTACAATTTAATACACACTTGTAAAATATTATGTACTAAATGTAATATAGGTTAATATAAAACTGGATTGCATTATTATATTAACCAAACATTTTCTGTATGAAAATAGTTGCGACAATAACCTGTATTTTATATATACTTTTTCTTGAAAGGAGGTCTTTATATGGATTGGCTAAAAAGGATGAATCGTGCATTGGACTATGTTGAGAGCAATCTAACAAATGAAATTGATATGAATATAGTGTCTCAAATGGCATTATGTTCATCTTATGACTTTCAAAAAATGTTTTCGTTTATAACTGAAATATCACTCGTTGAATATATAAGACGTAGGAGACTAACTCTTGCAGCCTTTGAAATTCAAAACAGTAATATAAAAATAATGGATATTGCTTTAAAGTATGGTTATGAATCACCGATTTCATTTACAAGAGCATTTCAGGCGTTGCATGGTATAGCGCCATCATTGGCGCGTGATGGTGGAGTTGTACTTAAAGCCTATCCACGAATATCCTTTCAGATTTCTATTAAAGGAGAGAGTGAGATGGAATACAGAATTGAAACAAAACAAGCTTTTGATATTTTTGGAATTGAGACTATTGGATCTTCAATTGGAGATGAAATATATCAAAGCCCCGCTCAACTTTGGCAAGATTGTCAGAAAAATGGACTGTATGAAAAGTTATTTAAAGACTCCGGCAATTTACCATCGTTTATTTCACAGGATTTATGTAAAATTCATGGTGCAGTAAACTATAGAAAAACAGAAGAAAATACATTTCCTTATATGCTTTGTTCTTTTGTAGGTGAAAATAGTAATACAGAAGGTTATAGTATCGCTCACATTCCAGAGCAAACCTATGCTATTTTTCCATCTAAAAGGTTTCAATGGAATAAAGATTTAATGAAAATTCTAACCACACTGCAAAGAAGATTTTATACCGAATGGTTACCGACTTCAAACTACGAAAAAATTGAAGGTGCCGAATTTGAAATTTATGGTGGAACTCCTGAATATGCTTATATTGAATTATGGTATCCAGTAGTAAAAAAATAGAATAACTAACTTACACTTTTAAAGTTCTTAATGAACATTTTTTAAAAGATGAATCAAGGGAAGTAAACTTGATATGCACCCCAAAAGTTAGACACTGTAAATAAGAAGTGTATAATTAAAAAAGGGATGCATATTTTATGTCCAAAAGAAAAACTTATACTGGTGAAATCAAGCAAAGGGTTATAGAGGATATTAGAAATAATAATCTTAGTTTTACTGATGCAGAAGAAAAGTATGGAATTGCTGATTCAATTATCTCAAGATGGGATCGTATATATTTAGAAGAAGGCGTAGAAGGACTATACATACAGAGGCGTGGAAGAAAAAAAGGTGGTAAGAATACAAAGGTTTCTAAGCAACTCAATAAACAAGTAGAGGAAGACTTAATATCAGAAAATCAAAGGCTTAGAATGGAGAATGAATACTTAAAAAAGTTGAATGCCTTAATTCAAGCCAAGGAAAAATCAGAGAAAAAGACAAAATAGTTGTTATCACTGAATTAAGGCATAAATACAAGTTAGCTGATTTATTGAAACTTGTGGGCATAGCCCGTAGCACATTTTACTATCAGCTAAAAGCTATGAAAAAACATGACAAATATGAAGATGTTAAATCTGCTATAAATCAAATCTATCACGAGAATAAAGGTAGATATGGATATCGAAGAATTACAATGGAATTGCGTAATAGAGGATATATTGTAAACCATAAAACCGTTCAAAAGCTAATGTCACAACTGGGATTAAAATGCATGGTTCGTATTAAGAAATATAAATCATACCGTGGAAAGGTTGGTAAGATTGCACCAAATTTGCTAAAACGTAATTTCAAAGCAAATAAACCTAATCAGAAATGGGTTACCGATGTAACCGAGTTCTCAATCTTTGGGAGTAAACTATATCTTTCACCAATACTTGACTTGTACAACGGAGAAATAGTAAGCTATAATTTATCTGAAAGACCTACTTTTCATCAAACAACTGATATGCTAAAAAAGGCATTTGAGAAAATTCCCGATAATACACAATTAATACTTCACTCAGATCAGGGATGGCAATATCAAATGTTTAGTTATCAACAAATGCTAAAGAAAAAAGGTATCAAACAGAGCATGTCTCGTAAAGGTAACTGCCTAGATAATGCAGTTATGGAAAATTTCTTTAGTATGTTGAAAACAGAGCTGCTGTACTTGCAGGAATTTAATAATATAGAACAATTCATAGAAGAACTAATCGAGTACATAGACTACTATAACAATGACCGTATTAAGAAAAAATTAAAAGGACTAAGTCCTGTTCAATATAGGATTCAGTCCTCTCATGTAGCTTAATTGAATTTTGTCTAATTTTTTGGGGTCACTTCAAACTTACTTCCCTTAATTATTTTTACTTATAACATATTCTTAAATACTTCCAGAGCATTTGTATGTTCAATTAAAATCTTAACACCTATAAATATTAATATAATTCCACCTAATATTTCTGCTTTACTTTCTAAAATCTTGCCTAAACTTTTACCAGTTATAACTCCAAAAAAGCAGGTTATAAAAGTAATTATAGCAATTAAAGCAACTGCTAACACTATATTTACACTTAGAAAAGCAAAACTAACCCCTATTGCTAAAGCATCTATACTAGTAGCAATGGCAAGCAAAAGCATTACTTTCACTGTTAGCTCATATTTAAGTTCATCTTCACCATTACCCTTTACAGCCTCATAAATCATTCTACCACCTATTATAAATAACAATGTAAAAGCTATCCAGTGATCAAACTTTATTATATAATCTGAAAAATTAACACCTAATAACCATCCTATAAGCGGCATAAGTCCTTGAAATATACCAAAATAAGCACCTACTCTTATAGCAGTTTTTATTCTATGTCCTTTCTCTTTCATTCCGATGGTTAAAGATACTGCAAAAGCATCCATTGCTAAAGCTAATGACGTTAAAAAAATTGATATAATGCTCATGTTAACCCATTTCTCCTTCTAAAATTTTAATAATAATTTTCTAATAAAAATAAAAGACTTATGTATAGCACAAAAAATATTTTTGTGCTATACATAAGTCTCACTATTTAATACAAAGCCAGATGCAAAGCATCAGTATGTTGACCTTGAAACAGATTAATCTGCCAGCTACTCCCTTATGTTCCCTATATTTATCTATTAATTAATTATATAACAAACTAAACATATTGTAAAGCTTTTATGGAAATATTTTACATAAATATGCTTTATTTTGTTCTCTTTATTTGAGATAATTCTTCTCTAAAAGTGTCCTTTAATTCTCTAGAAATCTCTGCAAACTCTTCACTAGAGGAAGCTATCTCTTGTAGTGACTCGTTTTGTTCTGTAATAACTTTAGAACTTTCAAGAGATATCTTTTCAATATTCTCAATAGCATATAGCATTCCATTAGATGAATGTTCTATATCCTTTATAAGTTCTAAAAGCTTTCCTACTCCATTTACTCCATCTAAAAGATCCTTATCAGTTTTCTCTATAAAATCTACGGTGCTTTGTACTATTTGCATTATGGCATCTATAGTTACTTTAATTTCTTTAGTAGATTCTTGTGACACCTCTGCTAATTTTCTAATTTCCTCTGCAACTACTGCAAATCCTTTACCAGATTCACCGGCTCTAGCTGCTTCAATTGATGCATTTAGTGCTAATAGATTTGTTTGAGAGGCAATTCCTTGTATTGTAATTAATATATCCATTATAAGTTCTGATTTACCTTTTAAATCATTTATCTTGTCTACAGACTTTTTCATAGAATTATTTATAGATTCTATATTATCCTTAACTTCATTGCCAAATTTAGTGCAAGCATCTGTTTTTTTATAGACTTCTTTAGCTTCATTCAAACTATTTTTAGCCTCATTTAATACTTCATTTGATTGAACTTGTATATTACTTGAAACCTTTGATATTTCTTGCATTGAATTAGCTATTTCAGAAGACGCGCTATTAATTCTTGATGAATTGCTATCTACAAAATTTATTAATTCTTCATATTTACTATTATTTTTAATTACCTCAACAGCACCTAGTGGATTCCCTTCATCATCATACATTCCTGAATTTGATGCTAGAGTTGAAAATCTTTTCCCTTTTCTATCAACCATTTCTGCTAATGAGTCTTTAATGAAATTTTTGCTATAGACTGCCTTAGTAGTAGGACAATCTTTGCAAATTTCTGTATTAAAAATTTGTTTACAAGTCATATTTTTTGCCTCATTTTCCGTATAACCTGTTAGTTCCTCCATAGTTTTGGGCCAGTATATTATATTATAATCCATATCTCTAACATAAAAAGGATCTGGTACTGCATCTCTTATAGCTCTTAACATATATACTTCTTTTTTTAACTCTTCTATTTCACTATTTTTCTCTTCAATTTCCTGTAATAACCTTTTTTTCTTATCAAGCACTTAAATTCCCCCTTAAATTATCGTCTCATTAATTTTAATGTAAATTCACAAAAATTTACATTAAAATTAAATAATCATTAGTCTATAAAGTACTCTATAAACTAATATGAAATTCCATATTTCTTGTATTTTATAATCCCCTATGAAGTTATACCCATTAGATTTATTTTTCATTAATTTTAAATTATTGATAAATTGCTATGTTAAAAATATTAGGTGTTAAGCTTGTTCACATACTTCGTTCTCCAAAATTGACATAACAATTAATGACTCATATTGATGATTACGCAGAAAACATTCTCTTAAAATCCCCTCTTCAGTGAATCCTTCAGAATTATAAAGTTTTTTTGCTCTATGATTTTTATAAAAAACATCTAGCCACAATCTGTGTGCTTTTAATTGCTTAAAAACAATATTTTTAATTGTTCTTAAAGTTTCCCTTCCCAATCCTTTTCCTTTGTCACATATTACAAGTCTTTTAAGTTCAATGCTATGATTAGAACTTTGAAGCCCTGCTATAATTACATATCCAACAGACCTATGTGTATTTTTATCTTCAACTATTAAATGCATAATATCTTCTTGTAGCAAAGCATTGAAATGCTCTTCTCTACTCCATTGAACTACATAATCAGCATTTTCATCTTCCCTTTCAGAATGAACCACAAAATCTAAATCACTTTCTTCAGTAAATCTTAAAACTATAATATCAGATTTTTCGATAAATTGCTTCATATCTTTACCTCTCATATAAATTAATTTGTTGCATCACAATATTTCTATAAATATACTATTAAAAAATCATTCATTATAAATTCTTCTTAATATATTTATGCCAGAAATACTATTATATATAATCAGTATAATAATAGTATATTTTACAATTATTATACTATATTCAATCTATACTACTAAACTATATTAGGATATAAAACAAAAATTTATATTAATATCTTTTTATGATATTTCAAAAAATTGTAAGACATTTAAAGAAAGCTTTAGAATTTTATAATTCTAAAGCTTTCTTTTTTAATCTGGTTCCACATGAATCATACAATGTTTCACATCTTCTATAGTGTCTTCTATACTATCATGAACTAAACTTGCAATATGATGGCCTTCTTCAACTGTTATACGTTTATCCACTTGTATCTCTATATCAACATAAATTTTATTTCCAAACTTTCTCGTTTTTAAATCATGTATTTCTTTTACTCCCTCAATAGAAGTAGCTACTTCTTTAATTTGTTCTATAACTTCATCATCAGCAGATTGATCAACTAATTGATCAGTAGCTTTTAAATAAAATTCTACTCCAACTTTTATAAGTATTAATGATACTATAATTCCGGCTATAGGATCCAAGAATTTAAAACCCATTCTTGCTCCAGCTATTCCTATAAGGGTACCTACAGAGGAAATAGCATCTGACCTATGGTGCCATGCATCTGCTTCCATTGCAATGCTCTTTACTTTTCTTGCAGTTATAATTGTGTACCAATACATTCCTTCCTTAACAGCTATTGATGTTAAAGCAGCATACAATGCTATAGGTTTTGGAGTATCTAAATTTCCTGATAGTAAAATTTGTATAGCATTATAAGCTAAAAACACTCCTGTTCCTGCTAATATTAAACTAACTACTTTGGAAATTTCAGGTTCAAATTTTTCATGACCATAAGGATGTTTTTCATCAGCATCTTTATTAGAGATTTTCAACCCTATAATAACAACTACTGTAGTTGCTATATCTGAAAAGGTATGAATACCATCTGCTATCATTGCGCTACTTTTTCCTACAATTCCTGCTATTACCTTAAATATTGCTAATACTGTGTTAATAATTACTGTAATAATTGATACTTTTGTCGCTTTTTTATAATTATTCATCCCAATTCCCCTTTCAATTGAAAATACATTACTCTGACATTATATGCAACAAGTCCATTTTTATCAACTCTTTTATCGAATTTTATATTCACGACTTTTCTTATCAATTGATAATAGTATTTAGTATTATTATCATTAAGTTTAGACTTTCAGTTCATAATGAAATCCATCACCAAAAGAGTTCTTCAAATATGATTTTCATACGACTTTTTAAAATTTCTTTCCTAATCAAAAATATTCAATCCTATTATTTATAAATTTCTTATCATAAAAAAGATAAGGCCTTAACCTTATCTTATATAACAGCTGTTGTTAAATCTATAAATCTTTTTATCTTATTATTCTCATCGTAATTATTAAACATTTCCTCTACGTTTCCAGACTTTAAGATTTTTCCATTTTCCATAAAAATTATTTTATTAGCTATATTTTTTATAAAGTTTATTTGATGTGTAACTATAATCATTGTTTGTCCTTCTTCTGCTAAACCTTTTATAGTATTAAAAACCTCAATAGAAAGTTCTGGATCTAATGCCGAAGTAGGTTCATCAAATAAATATATATCTGGTTCAAGTGCCATAGCTCTGGCAATAGCAACTCTTTGTTTTTGCCCTCCTGACAATTGATGTGGATAACTATTTTCCTTACCTTGTAACTTTACCTTTCTTAAAAGTTCTAAAGCTTTCTTATTTGCTTCTCTTTCTGGTACTTTATTTACTATCATTAAAGGCTTACTTATATTCTGCACTACAGTATAATGCGGAAATAAGTTAAAGTTTTGGAATACCATCCCTACTTTGCTACTTAGCTTTTTATTTTCCTGTATTATCTCATCATTAATTTTTATTTTTCCACTATTTATCTTTTCAAGCTGACTTATGCATCTTAAAATCGTACTTTTACCTGAACCACTAGAGCCTATTATTGCTAGTATTTCTCCTTTATTCACATTAAAAGATACATCTTTCAATACATGATTATGTTCATAAAACTTATTTATTTTTTCTACCGAAAGAATAGTTTTCATAATATTACCTCTTATATGCTATATTTGTTAGTTATATTTTTTTCTAGAATTTTAGAAATAGTAGATATTATAAATACCATTGTAAAGTATAACAATCCAACCAAAAGATATATTTCAAATGGTCTAGAAGTTCTTGTATATATAAGTTGACCACTTCTAGTTAATTCAGTGATAGCCAATATGGAAACTAATGAGCTATCTTTTAATACAGAAGAAAAAGAATTAACTAGTGGTGGAAGTGCTATTCTTATAGCCTGAGGGTATATGATATGAAATAATATTTGGGACTTATTCATACCTAAGGTATATGCTGCTTCATTTTGCCCTATAGGTACTGCTAATATTGATGTTCTAAATATTTCTGATATGTAAGCACCACTATTTAAAGATAATCCTAATATTGCTACTGTAAAACTACTCATTTTAATACCTATAGAAGGCAGTCCATAATATATAAAAAATAGTAGTATTAATAAAGGAATTCCTCTATTTATTTCTATATATACTGATAAAATGAAATTTACTATTTTAGGTGGCTTTGAACTTCTAATAGTACCTATTATAACCCCTATTAATATAGATAGAATAAAAGATACTAGTGTAATCTTGATAGTTACTGAAGTTGCCTGCAAAATATATTTCAAATTATCAAAGATAATGTCAAACTTCATATATTTATCACTCCATTATAAAATTTTAGAACTTAAGCCACTTATTAAGTATTTCATCGTACTTTCCATTTTCCTTAATCTTAGCTAGTGCTTCATTTAGTTTTTTTGTTAGCTCATCATTTCCATGTTTTTGTATCATAACAATTTCTGCAGAATCAATAGGCCTTTCTAAAATCTTAAAACTATTATCTTTTTTAATTTGATTTAAAGCATAAGCATATCCTACTGCTACTGCATCAATTCTATTGTTTTCTAAGTCTATGAAAGCTTCAGGATTATAATTATATCTTTTTATTTCTTTTAATCCTTCCATTTTATCAAGTGCTTGTTCGCTTCCCGACCCTAGTTGTACCCCGACAACTTTATCTTTTAAATCATCTACTGATTTTATTGAAGTATTATCCTTATTTACAGCAATTACATCATTTAAATTATAATAGGCGTCAGACATGTTTACATTTTCTTTAGATGCTTCCTTTTTAGACATACAAGTTATTAAAGTATCATAGTCTCCATTAACTACTCCGCCTAATAATGCGGACCATTCAGCATCAATTATTTCCACTTTAAGACCTAATTCCTCTCCTAATGCCTTTGCTAAGTCTACATCAAAGCCTTCAATTTCACCAGTTTTTTCATTTCTTGATTCAAAAGGAGGGTATGCTGCACATAATCCTACCTTCAAATTTCCATCCTCTACTACCATTGAAGATATGGTTTTACTTTCATCTTTAGCATTTGAACATCCGATAAAAGTAAAAACTGAAATTACAGTTAATAATCCCACTAATAATTTTTTCTTAAATGCCTCTTTCATAACTACCTCCCACATATATTTAAGTTTTTATGTTAACTATGAACAAGACTGTAGACAAACCTTATCATGTCTTATTCATAGTTCACAATCTAGAGCTTATAAAATACAACTATGTAAATTTATCAACATAACTATTTTATACTTTAGAAATAATTCTTTATAGCTTCAATTGAAGACTCTACATTACTCTCGTTTAAAGTTAAGTAAGTAGGATTAACCCCTATACTTTCTAGATTATTTTTAAAAATTTCCATAAAAACTCCTGGAGATTTAATAGTTGAAATATCATTTAATATTTCAGAGAGATTTGCATTTCCACTTAGTTCCCCACTCCACTTTTTAGAAGAGCAAGTATAATTAATTCCACAACTAGGACTTCCATCAATACCTAATACTAAAGCTATTTCATAACCATTGTTTTTATAATCCTCTATTTGATTAATAATAGGTTTTAACAAACTTGTACAATTTTCTCTGAAATATGGTGTGTCAAACTGTTCTTTAACATGTCCCCATCTTTTAATTCCATAAAGATTAATTTCAGGACAAGGCAGTTGAATTATACCAAAATTTTTATTCATCAAAAGCTCTACTATTTCTTTTACTGCTCCTTTATAACTGCACAGTCCTTCAACCTTAGCATTTCCATTTAATATACAATGAGTAACTAAACAAATTTTCTTTGATCTTTTCATAAGACACCTCACTATTACATTATTATACCAACAATGATTATACATTTTGAAATAGTATTATTCCAATTCCACTTGCTAATAGATAAATAACTGTTTATTTGAAAATTCTATAGTTTTAAAATAAATTTATTTTTCAATTAATGTTTTATACATTTAACAGTTATTAATAAATAATTTAAAATCCATAAAATTGAAATTCAAAAGTAAAAATTATGGTTTATCATAGAAACTCTTTAATTTTAATTATGTTTTTATAATCTATAGAATATGTCAACAATATTAATAAAAACAAAAGGAGTCAACTATGTTACATAATAACTTTTTAAAAAGATGGAATCCTTCAATCTTTCAAGGAAATTTAAATAAAAGAAATTATTTTGAAGGGTGGTATTTTAAGCTAGTGTCAGAAGATGAGAAAAATACTTTTGCATTTATTCCTGGAATATCCTTTGAAAAAAATAAAAAAGGTCATTGTTTTATTCAATTTTTTAATGCTTCTACTGGTGAAAGTAAATATTTCACTTTTCCTATGTGGGATTTTTCTTATAGAGAAGATAAGTTTGAAGTAAAAATAGCTAATAATGTATTTTCTAAGGATTTTATAGATATTAACATAAATGATGATAATTTTAAGGTAAAGGGCAAAGTTTATTTCCAAGATACAGTTCCTTTCCCTAGTAAAATATATAAACCTGGAATTATGGGATGGTACTCCTTTGTCCCTTTTATGGAATGTTATCATGGAGTAGTATCTATAAATCACATCTTGAAAGGTAGCTTAATTATCAATGAGGAGCTTTATAATTTAGATAGTGGAAAAGGATATATTGAAAAAGATTGGGGGAAATCTTTTCCTTCTTCATGGATATGGTTACAATGTAATAATTTCAAAGGTAGTAATTCTTCCTTTATGCTTTCTATAGCTAAAATACCTTGGCTAAAAAATCATTTTGTAGGTTTTCTAGGCTTTCTTTACATTGATGGAATACTGCTAAATTTTGCAACTTATACAGGCGCAATTATAAAAGATATAACTATTATAAAAAATAGACTTTTTATAACCATAGAGGATAAAAATTTTAAAATTAATCTTTGTTCCATTAAAGAAGATGGAGTAGAATTAAAGGCACCTAGCAGTGGTAAGATGGAAAGAACCATAAGAGAAAGCTTAAACTCAAAGATACATATACAAGTATTTAATAAACATTACAAAAAAATTTTCGATGATATAGGAACTACTGTAGGTCTTGAAATTAGTGGAGACTTAAAGGATTTTAAAAAATAATAAGTCTATTTTAACTTACACTGTATTTTAAGAATGTACTTCAGCTCATATTTACTCAAAGTCTTCTCATCTTCCAACAAATATCTGTCACATTTTCAATAATTATTTTATTTCAGATGGCTAAAAGAAATTATTTTTCAATCTTCTAATATTCTAAAGTAGTTATATATCTTAACAACTTTAGAATATTTTTATTTATAATCTATAATCTATACAATTTACTATTGATTATATATCAAAGCCCAATTAAAATTAATATAGAAAATTGACATAATTTAATTTTTAGGCATTTCACTTTGCAACAATAATTCATAATATAAATAATATTTTATCCATTATTTAAAATTCACTTTAATTGAACTTCTTCATTTAAATGTGCTAAACAATGGTGTTATTTTTGTATATGCATTAATTTTAGAAATATATAACTATAAATTGTTGTTAAATATTAATCTTTTATTGACAATATGTAGTTTATTACATAATATGAAAAAGTATGATTAAATAAAAAATCATAGTTAATTTAACATAGTTTTTTTAATTCTAATGTTAAAGATTTCTATCTATCTTAAACTTCTGTTTTTTTAATTATCTAACTATAAAATGAAACTTATAAATTACTATAATAAAAATAATGGAGGTGTTAAAATTGAGCCAAAAAACAGATTTGGTTAATGGCAATATTTTAAAATCACTTGTTTCCTTAGCAATCCCTATAATGGGAACTTCTTTTATCCAAATGGCATACAACATGACAGATATGATTTGGATTGGAAGAGTGGGTAGTCTCGCTGTAGCTGCAGTAGGCACTGCTGGTTTTTTTATATGGTTTGGTCAGTCTTTTATATTATTATCTAAAGCTGGTGCAGAAATTGGAGTTTCCCAAGCCTTAGGTAGAAATAATAATGATGATGCTAAAAATGTTGCCACAAATGCTATTCAATTAAATATTATTCTAGCGGTTTTATATGGATTATTCTTAATACTATTTAAGTCTCCTTTGATAGGATTTTTTAAATTAAACAGTCCTGAAGTAGTTTCTATGGCAGAAACCTACTTATTTGTAGTTGCTTTAGGAATGGTATTTAATTTTATAAATCCAGTTTTAACAGGGATTTTCAATGGTAGTGGAAATAGTAAAGCTCCTTTTAAAATAAATACTGTAGGACTTATATTTAACATGGTATTTGATCCCCTATTAATTTTTGGATTTGGTCCCATACCAGAAATGGGAGTTTTAGGTGCTGCAATAGCTACTGTATTAGCTCAGTTCGTAGTTACAATGTTATTCTTAAGAGAAATGAAAAAAGAAAATCTTGAGCTATTTAAAATAAACATATTAAAAAAATTTGATAAAAAATACTTATCCAAAATAGTTAAATTAGGACTTCCTATTGCATTACAAAATGGATTATTTTCTTCTTTTGCTATGATAATAGGAAGAATTATTGCTGTTCATGGAGATACCGCTGTTGCAGTTCAAAAAGTTGGTTCACAAATTGAAGCTATATCTTGGATGACTGCTGGAGGCTTTTCCACTGCACTAAGTGCCTTTGTAGGACAAAACTATGGTGCAAGAAAACATGATCGTATATTTAAAGGATACTTTATTGCTATTGGAGTAGTTAGCATAGTAGGAATATTTGCTACTGCACTATTAATTTTTGGTGCTAGACCAATATTCTCATACTTTATTCCTGAAGAAGAAGCTATTAAAATGGGAATAGTATATTTAAAAATCTTAGGAGTTTCTCAACTATTTATGTGCTTAGAGATTACCACTACTGGTGCTTTTAATGGTTTTGGTAAAACCGCCTTTCCTGCTCTAATAAGTATCATATTTACAGGGCTTCGTGTACCTGCCGCTATGATATTATCAAAACCTGAAATGTTAGGTCTAAATGGAGTTTGGTGGAGCATAAGTATTAGCAGTATAATTAAAGGAATCTTATTACCTTCTTTATTTATGTTACTAATTGTAAATAATAAAAAATTTAGAGCTTCTTTAATTGAAGATAGCTTAAACAATGGTAAAAGTGCTTAAGAAATTTAAGCACTTTTATTTATTCATATTATTTCTTTTTATGTGACACAGTCACTTGTATTTAAAAAATCCATTAAAGAAATTATTTTGATCAAAAATAATTTCCACCTTAATTGTGTATTTTGCATTGTGAATTGTGAATTAAAATACCATAGAGATATACATTAAGTTTTGATGTAATTTTAAGGTAATTTATCTATATATATCTATAATGTATCTCTCCAGTCTTTTAAAAAATTCACTAGTTCTTCCTTGTTAGGACTTTTGCCTTCTCTTACATAATATCCTGAAACTGCTGTTCCTAACAGCAAAGATAATTGAATAGATAAATCTAATAGTTGTCCAAAGCAAAAACCTGCATTAAAATTGTCTCCTGCCCCTGTAGTTATTTTAGGATTCGCTGTAAATGACCCCAATGTATGATAATACGTTCCATTGCAATATGATAAAGCTTCATCTACAGGATGAACTACTACTGCATAAACATCAATATTTTCACTTATTTCCCTGCAGGTTGCTCTTAAATCCATATTGTTATAATTTTTCCCATCTATAGAAGGTAATTTTAAAACCTTCGCCACATCAAAGCACTCTTTTTTATTAAGGCCTAGTATTGCTTTAAACTTTAAATTAAAATTAGAAATTAAATTCAATACTTTTATTACGTCTTCTTCTGTTCTTTTTTCAATATCTGCTAAATCAAAAAATACAAACTTATCTGTTGATTTTATGTAAGGGTTTATTTTAGAAATCATGTTTTCGAGAATTTCATTCATATATGGAAGTGTAGTCCAATTTACCATAGCTAAGAGCTTACACTCTTCTATAAGTTCTCTAAAGGTTGAAAGCCCTATCTTTTTATCAATAAGATCCCAATTTATCTCTTTCATGGAGTTTTGCTTAGAAGTTATTAACTTTCCATCCTCAAATTCATAAGCTTCAGTATAACTAGGATTACAAATAGATATGGTTCTACAGTTTTTTGTCATATCCTTAAAAACTTCATGTATATCATCTTCACCTAATGCTCCTATATAAGTTAAATCAAGTCCTAGATTTATAAGCGCATCACACATTATAGGTCCATTTCCTCCTAGCTTAATCTTAAGAGGAACTTTTTCTATATTAGTACTCAGCCCTGCTGCTTTTGATATTCTTTCTCCAAATGATTTTAATGTTTTAATTCTTTCATACTCACCTGGACTTTTTCTAATATCTACAGCATGAACAAGTTCATCTACAAAACCATCAAATCCTACTACAGCTTTACACTTAATATTAGAGTTTTCAATCTTCTCAATAAGCTCTGTTATGTTTTTAAATAATTCCTCCAAAGCTCCCCCTCCTAAATATATTAAAATTTCAATTCATAATTCAAAATTCAAAATTATAGTTGAAATTAATTCTTTATAAATTAATTTCTTAAACTATTTTTTGCTAGCAATACATTGCTAGTTTTCCCACCTCTGGGGAACAGTTTAATCAATGGAGAATTCAGAATGGACAATGCACAATCACGGTTCAAATTAATTTGTAAATTAATTTCTTTAAATAGATTTTTAAATAAAAGTGACTGTATAACTTGAAAAATAAATCACCTCAAAACTTCTTTCCTAAAGAAGAAGCATCAATAATTCTCAATTATATAAAGGTTCCCCTGAGGTGCAGTGTATCCTGGAAGAACACTAAGAAATTTAACTAAAACTACAGCTATTAATTTTATATAAGAAGTGATTACATCACTTCTTATATAAATAATTTTAAATTTCTCAGCTTTCGCTGAGAAATATCCATAATTGTGAATTGTGAACTGTGCATTGTGAATTTAATAGTTCTAATTATAATATTAAAAAACACCAATTATTTTAACATATATGTTAATTTTAGAACTAGTATATCTATATGTGACAACCACCTTTATAACCTAATGTCATACTCTAAACTTCATATTTTTCAAAAGATCTTTCATTATTGCTTTGAAACAAATTTATTCCCCTTTATATAAAATCTATATAAGTAATCTTTCGCTTCTTCTGCATAATCAATTCCTATTCTTTTACACTCAGCTATTTCAAAATTCTCAGTATTATTATCTTCAATATATAATTTTTTACCACATAAATCTTCTCCATTTAATCCTTTATTAATTTTTAATGAATTACAAAGTTTTGCTGGACCATTTGTAAGATTTTTTATTTGTGCTTTTGTTAATTCATTATACTCTTTATTAAATCTATTTCTACTCATTGACTCTAATCCTTCTACTGGTTCTAGTGCTCTAACAAGTACAGCTTGAGGTGTTTCAACTTCCGCCGCTACTACATTAAAGCAATAGTATAGTCCATAAATAAAATAGACGTATGCATAGCCACATTCTCCATACATAACCTCTACTCTTTCTGTTCTTCTTCCTCCATAAACATGTGCAGCCTTATCTATAACTCCCATATAAGCCTCGCACTCTACAATAATTCCTGAAATTCTTTCTCCCTCTATTTCATGTACTAATTTTTTTCCTAATAACTTCTTAGCCAAAGTAACTGAATCACAGCTATAAAAACTTCTTTCTAGTTTCAAGTCCATTACACTCCTTATTTATTATATTACGTAGCTTATACTAATTATTATATCCATTTATCCATAGAAAATAAAATAAGGCATATGAAATAAAATAGCTAGTTAAAGATGCAAAATATATTTTGTATCAGACAGGTCGACGGGTTTCCATTATAGTCTAGCTATCATGGAGTTCTGACGACGCAGTATGTTACAAAATAGATGAGCATACTGACTAGTTATTTTTTGAATATGCCTAACTATTTAAATATGAAGATTATATTCCAAATTAAACAATGAATTACTTTCTACTTATTTATAAATATTTTTAAAAGCAATACCATAGTATGAAACTACTTTTCAACTTAAATATAATTTATTCCAAAAATAATAACCCCAAAGTAATCATCATAGAAATTATTGATGATCACTTTAGAGTTTTTGATTTTAAACAGCAATACTGTAGATTTTTAGATTTTCAAAAGTTATAATATGGTTTTTAAAGCTCTATCTAAATCTAAAATTATATCTTCAACATCTTCAAGTCCTACAGCTAAACGTACTAAGTTATCTTTAATTCCAGCTTCTAATCTTTCTTCAGGAGCATATGGTGAATGAGTCATTGATGCAGGGTGTTGAATTAAAGTTTCTGCATCTCCAAGACTTACTGCTAAACTGCAAAGCTTAGTATTGTTTATCATCTTTTTACCTTCTTCTACTCCTCCTTTTATTTCAAAAGCAATTATTGCACCTGGTAATGACATTTGTTTTTGTGCTAGTTCATATTGTGGAAAACTTTCAAGTCCTGGATAATATACTTTTTCAACTGCTTTATGATTTTCTAAGAATTCCGCTACCTTCATAGCATTATCACAATGTTTTTCCATTCTAAGTGGAAGTGTTTTCATCCCTCTTATAACTAAGAAAGCATCAAATGGGCTCATACTAGAGCCTGTCATATCTTTAACTCCAAATAATCTTACTTGTTGTATAAATTCACTTGAACCTATTACAAATCCACATACTACATCTCCATGGCCATTTAAAAATTTTGTACCAGAATGTATAACTACATCAGCACCTAATTCCAATGGCCTTTGAATATATGGTGTGCAGAAAGTATTATCTACCATTACTAAACAATTTTCATTTTCATGAGCAATTTTACATATAGCTTCTATGTCTGATAAATCTAAATTTGGATTTGCTGGACTTTCTAAATAAACTACTCTAGTATTCTCTCTCATAGCATCTTTCACATTTTGTGGATTTTTTGTATCAACGAAAGTAATTTCTACTCCGAATCTAGTTAATCCATGACTTAAATAAGCAAAGGTACATCCATAAAGAGTCTTTGATGCTACAATATGATCTCCTGCTTTTAATGCTGTCCATAATGCTGAAGAAACTGCTCCCATACCAGAACTCATTGACATAGCAGCTTCCCCACCTTCAAGTATTGCTAACTTTTCTTCTAAAACACTATTAGTAGGGTTACCTAATCTACTATATATATATCCATCTTCTTCTAGCGCAAATCTATTTCCACCTTGCTCTGCTGAATCAAAAACAAAAGTAGAACTTTGGTATATTGGAGTAGCTAATGCACCGTATTCATTTTTTTTAGCCCCACCATGTATAGCTTTTGTCGAAAACCCCATTTGTTTTAATTGCCCTTTATTCATATGTATACCCCCTTAATATTTTATATGGTATCTTCACAAAATAATATTAAAGCAATTATTATGCCATAGGATAAAAAGCTTTAAAATTGTTAATAATCTAACTATTTTAGCTAATAATCTTAATATTAAACTATTATATAATAACCAAATGGAACTTTTTCAAACCAATAATGGTAAATAATTTTTACATATGGTTAATTTTATTTCCATTTTATATTATATTTATTTATCTTATTTATAATAGTAGTATGGGTGACCCCTAATGCTTTTGCAGTTTTTCTAAGACTTTTATGTTTTTGTAATGCTTCAATTATTGATGCCTTTTCTACCTTTTCTATACTTTCTTTTAAAGTTAAACATTTATCATCTTCTCTTGGTTCTCTATTAAAATTATGGGGATTTATATCTAGCATTAAACTATCTATAGTTAAAATGTTAGAAGAGGATAAATTCATGGCTCTTTCAACAATATTTTTAAGTTCTCTAATATTCCCAGGCCAATGGTATTCCAATAATTTATTCATAAATCCTATATCTACACCTACTATATTTTTGTTCAAAGATAGATTCAATTCTTCAATAAAATAATTTACAAGGCTAGGTATATCCTCACTTCTATCTCTTAAAGGTGGTATATATAATGGAATTACATTTAATCTATAATATAAATCCTCTCTAAAGCTTTTGTTCTTAATCATTTCCTCTAAATTTCTATTAGTAGCTCCTATTATCCTTACATCTACTTTTTCTTCCCTACTACTTCCTATTTTTCGTACTACAGAATTTTGCAATACTCTTAAAAGCTTTGCTTGGAGAACCATTGATAACTCTCCTATTTCATCTAAAAATAATGTTCCTTGATTAGCTTCTTTAATAAGTCCATCTTTACCACTATTTAAAGCACCAGTAAAGCTTCCTTTTTCATATCCAAAAAGTTCGCTTTCAATTAAACTATCTGGTAATGCTGCACAATTTATTGCTATGAAAGGTTTGTCCATTCTAGGGCTTAGGTTATGTATGGCTTTTGCAAAAAGCTCTTTTCCTGTGCCACTTTCTCCTCTAATTAATATGGTAGAACTACCCTTTGCTACTGTATGTGCGATTTTTTTAGTTCTTTCAATGACAATACTATTGCCAACAATCTCATTAAATGCACCTTCCTTTGTATAAGACACTACTTTTGCCATTTCTATAGCCTTTTTCATATCTCTTACAGATGACACCCATCCTAACGTATTTCCATTATCATCTTTTATATGTCTTCCTGTGGCAATATAATGGCTATTTCCTCTTTCATTTTTGCTACTAAACTCTAAATTAGTATAGTCCTTTCCACTTTTAACAAGATTTATTATAGGTGCATCTTCCTTTATTATGGTTCGAATATCTTTGCCCATAACCTCTTCTCTTTTATAATGAAAGATTTTCTCACAATAACGATTGAATATTTCTATTTGAAAATTTTTATTTACTGCCATAATACCATCATCTACAGAATCTATGAGTGCTAAAAGTTTTCTCTCATTTGCTTCATAGGTTAAAAGTTCTACTTCATTTATACTCTTAACTTCATCCATAGAAGTTATATCTTCCATTAAAGATAATTTTTTATCTTCACTAATTTTTTCAATTTTAATATATATCTTCTTTGGAAATACCTCAATAGATATAAGATTTATATTAGAAGTATACAGTTTTTCTAATATTTGAAGAGTTATACCTATTTTATCTTCTGTTATGATTTTAAATCTAATATATCTATTCATAACTCTCTCCCTCAAACTACTTTTAAATCAAAGAAATCAATTTAAAACTTCTCTTATAAAAGAGAAGTATCAATAATTCTCCATAGTCAATTGTTAATTATATAAGATAGAAATTTTAATAATTTAGTAACACAATTATATAAATCTATAGATTAAATTTGGAAGTAGTACGTCTATATATACGATGTTTCTTATCCTATATTATAATATACATTTCCAATCTAAAACCTTATTTGATTGGAATTTTATAAAAACCTTAATAATTTTCAAGTATTCCTAAGATTTCTATGTTTTTTCTAATTATATCTTCCTATAATTAATCTTTACTTATTTTATAAATTAATTATACCTTATAAACTTTCTACGATTGAAACTTATTTTCATATTTTTTTGTAGCCTCAGTAAGTAAATTATTCAATTTTCTCATGAAATTCATAATATTTAACAAATATTTTACAAGAATTTAAAATTTAACAGTTATTTGTTCAAATTTTCTCTATTTACTCACTTTATCTTAAATGTTATAATAAAGAAAATAATAACTATATAAATTTAGTTAGTTATCAACTTCAACTGCTATAATTAATCAGTAAAATATAGTAATAGATTTAGCAAGTAATCGATATTTTATTTAGTAGCAAGCATCGCCCTAATCACAGCTAATTGTATAACCCAAAATAGTTTAGTATTTTATTTGTTTGAAAGCATAACATTAGTTTTAGTAATATAAACTTAGCAATTACATTGCAACAGCCCAATCTATAGTAGTTGAAGTGATTTTTCTAAAAAAGTAAAAAGCCCTACAAAAATGTAGGGCTTTTTACTTTTTTAATAAATATTTATAAATTTATATTCCTATACTATAATATAACTAATTATAACCTGTAATTATTATTAATTTCATTTTTTAATGTTTAAAATATATATTTTTTATTTTTTATCTGAGCCTAAAAAATATGCTAATATAATTCCTACTACCATAGCTACTAGGGCTATAATTCCATCCATATTAAGAGTAAATCCAGGATAAATTGAAAATACTGAACCAATTACAAGCCCCAATATTGCAAAATATGTAGGTTGAGGAAATCTACTCAATAATTTATTAATAACCTTAGTTGTAAATATTAATCCTATCATTGCTCCTAATGCTATTGGAATCAGAAGAGGAATATTAAATTCCGCCACTGCAGTTATAGCTGTTGTATATAGTCCTATTAAGAGTAATATAAAAGAACCACTTATTCCTGGTACAACCATCGCTGATGCCCCTATTATTCCTGCTAATAATAGTTGAATAAATGAATTAAAAGTTAAATCCCTAATAACTGTTGCATTAGTTTCTGGTGGCATTATTACAGACAAAACTATTAACACTCCAAAAGTTATTGCAAATGGAATTATACTAGATGCTTTAAATTTAGACTCTAACGCTTTTTTACGTATCATAGGAATGCTTCCTAATATAAGTCCTATAAAGAAAAAGTTTGTAGGTATAGGTTTATTCTCTAATAAAGTTTTTATTAATTTACTAAAAAGTACAATACCTGTGCCTGCACCGATACCTATTGGCAATAAAAATATTAAATTTTTCTTCCAATCTTTCAAAATCCCACTTACAGAGGATATAAGCTTATCGTATATATTTAATACTACAGCCATTGTGCCTCCACTGACACCTGGAATGATATTGGCAATACCTATAACCATTCCTTTAAAGAAGTTTATTAAATTCTCCATCTTAAATCTCTCCTTATTTTTGAGACTAATCTTTAAAGTCGTATTTATAATGTTAACAGATATATTATAAAATAGCTTGCTTATAAAAGCACTAGTTATTTGGTATTTTAATAAGTTTATAATATTTCTCTCAAGAAAATATATGAAGATCTATAATAGAATTCTTTATCTTAAATTCAAAATAAATCTTTTGTTTATTTGTTGTACTATTAATTGTTTATTGTTTACAGATTATACACAAAAAATATTTTAAATTTTCTTAATATAAACACTTTTTAAAACAAATAAAAAAACATGTATAGGTTATCATAAGATAAAAGTTAATTTATAGGGGGTTAAACTTATGGCAAATCAAAACAATTCTAAAGAAAAAATGCCTAGTTTTGGCGCTGCATTATTTGTAGTATTTTTTCTATGCGCTGCTATGGCAGTACAAATTTTTGTATTAAAACAACCATACGCAACACATATTACATTAATTCTGGCAACAGTAGTTGCTGCAATAGTTGCACTTATGTCTGGATTTACTTGGAGTGATGTTGAAAAAGGAATACTTTATGGCTGTGAGATAGCAATGATTCCTATGCTTATACTAATGCTTGTGGGAGTGCTTATAGCATCTTGGATACCTGCTGGTACAATTCCTACATTAATTTATTATGGACTTAAATTAATTTCACCTAAATATTTCTTACTAACTGCTGCATTTATCTGTGCAGTTGCTTCAGTATCAACTGGAAGTAGTTATACTACAGGTGCTACCTTTGGTGTTGCCTTTATGGGTATTAGTATGGGGCTTAATATTCCGCCTGAACTAACTGCTGGTGCAGTTATAACTGGTGCTATATTTGGCGATAAAATGTCTCCACTTTCAGATTCAACTAACCTTTCTGCTGGAGTTGGAGAGGCAAATTTATTTGATCATGTAAAAAGTATGATTTATACTACTGGTCCAGCATTTATAATTTCATTAATACTTTATGGAGTATTAGGTTTAAGATTTAAGAGTACATCAATTGATACAAGTCAAATAGATATCATGTTAAATGGATTAAAAGATAATTATTGGATTAGCCCTGCAACTATAATTCCACCTATTATAGTAGTTATTCTAGCTGTTAAAAAGGTATCAGGTCTTGCAGTTATGGTTATTGCATCTATGGTTGGATTATTGTTTGCTGTATTATTTCAAGGATATGGCGTCGGAGAAATGCTTTCTTTTATGAATGATGGATTTGTTTCTAGCACAGGTATTGCAGAAATTGATGCTCTACTTAGCCGTGGTGGACTTCAAAGTATGATGTGGACAATTTCTCTTGGCTTCTTAGCATTAAGCCTTGGCGGAGTTCTAGAAAAAACTAAAATATTAGAAATTATATTAGAGAAAATTTCTAAAATTGTAAGTACTCAAAAAGGACTTATAACTACTCACGTCTTATCTGGTATAGCAGTTAACATATTCTCAGCTAGCCAATATATGGGTATTATTATTCCTGGTAGAATGTTGGTTCCAGCTTACAAGAAACTAAATTTACTTCCACAAGTTTGTTCAAGAACTTGTGAGGACTCTGCTACAGTAACTTCTCCGTTAGTTCCTTGGGGATTATGTGGTGTTTATTTTACAGGAGTATTAGGAGTTCCAACTCTTTCTTATGCACCTTATGTATTTTTAGCATATTTAACGCCGCTAATAGCTATAATTTATGCTTATACTGATAAGTTCATGTTCAAGGAAGGAGATATTAAATCTTTAAGTAGCTATAAAAATAATAACTTAGAATTAAAATAAGGAGAATACTAATGAATAAAACTAATTACATTAATAAGGAAGCAGTAATAAGTCTATTATCAAAACTTGTTGAAATACCTAGTCCTTATTTTCACGAAAAAGAAATTATGAATTTTACTTATGATTGGTTAAAACATAGAGATTTAAATCCTAAATTTCACCATTATGTAGAAAATAATGTAACAAAATTTCAAGGAGTAAATGTTGTAGGAAGTTTAAAGGGTAATTCAAAGGGACCTTGTATATATTTAAATGCTCATCTAGATACAGTTAATCTTTGCAATGGTTGGACTTACGATGGATTAAAAGCAACTATTGAAGGCAACAAGCTTTATGGTTTAGGTGCTTTAGATATGAAATCTGGTGCAGTATCTATAATGCTTGCATTAGAAGCTTTTAAAAATGTAGTAGATGACTTTAAAGGCGAAATAATATATTCTTTTGTTTCCGATGAAGAAGGTCCTTATGGACTAGGTACTAATGCAGTAATCGAAGATGGAATTGCCAAAAATGCTGATGTAGCAATAGTTACTGAACCTAGTAGTGGTTTTTGCTCTAAACCCTTTCCTTGCCTGTGTTTAGGTGCTAGAGGTGGTTATAACTATACTGTTAATCTTTATGGCAAATCTGCCCATGCAGCTAACCCTGAAAAAGGTATAAATGCTGCTGTAGAAGCAGCTAAAGTTATGCTTGAACTTGAGAAATCAACTTTAATTGAAGATGACAAATTAGGAAAAGGCTCAATATGTGTCATTTCTTCTGAAGGTGGCGGACAAGCATGTAGTGTACCAGACACTTCTTCCTTTACAGTTTTTAGACATATTGTAAGAGGTGAAAATGAAGAAACTATAAAAAATGAATTATTTGAAGCTGTAAAAAAAGCTAACATAAATTCAAAAGCAGAATTTAATTTTAGGGAAGCTCCTAGTGAAGGAACTAGAGGGTTTATGCCTTATACTGTAGACGAAAATAACATCTATGTTCAAAACTTCGTAAGATCCATTGAAAGTTGCTGTGGTAAAAGTCCTCATATTGCTTATTTTTCAAGCATAGGTGACTTTAATTATATAGGTTCAAGATTGAATATTCCTACCCTGATTTTCGGTGCTAATGGAGAAAACTATCATACTGCTAACGAATTTGTATATATTGACTCAGTTATTGATACAGCACTTTCAATTTTTGATTTTTTAATAAATAGTCTTTCTACTTAAGCACTGACCTCCTATAGTTTCTATAGGAGGTTTCTCTACTTAAGTATTAATATAATTTTATGATTTCTTAAAGAAAAATCAATAAAAGCTTAACTTCACAATTAAGAGTTGTTTATCTTATTATTAATTCTTTTAAAAATTAAGATAAAATAATCTAAATATATTAATTATCTAAATATAAATACAAATTAGAACTGTTTTTTATTTCCTCTCAATGATAGAATATTACTAGTTATAAATTTAGAGATTCTCATGATTCATGAGATTTATAAATTTATTTAAGGAGTCTAAAATTTACTACAATAATGAATAGTTATTTTATATAAGACACCTAAGAGAGCAAAATCTCTTAATATATAATTATTAAGTATGATGAGTTCTTTATAATTAAATTAAAAGAGAGTTGAAGTTTATGATATCAGTAGATTTACTTTTATATAATGGAAAGATTATAAGTTTAGAAAATGATAATGCTATCTACCATTGGATAGCTATAAAAAATAATTTAATATATGACTTTGGAAATGATGGAGGTTTTAAAGCTTATATATCCAATAGTTCAGATGTAATTGATTTAAAGGGAAAAACCATTCTTCCTGGTTTTTATGATAGTCATGTCCATTTAGTTCAAACAGGATTAAATATCTTAAGTCTTGATTTAAGTAAATGCACAAGCCTTAAGCAGATATTCAAATTAATTGAATACAAAACTAAAGAAACTCCTAAAGGACAATTTATAAGAGCTACGGGACTTGATGAATATAAGCTAGATGAAAAAAGGCTTCCTAATAGATATGAGCTAGACAATTGTGCACCTGATCATCCTGTATGGATAAATAGAGTTGAATATCACACTAGTATAGTAAATTCTTTAGCTCTTCATAAGCTTAAAACACCTTTAAATGCAGAAGGAGTAGAAACAAAAAACAACATTCCTACAGGAGTTTTAACAGGAAGTGCCAGTGCTCTAGTAAGAAAACAAATATTAGCTAAAATCAGCTCAGAGATGAGATTAGAAGGAGTAAATAAAACTCTAATAGATGCTATAGCTAAAGGAGTAACTTCCATAAATGCTATGGAAGGAGGATTCACCTTCCATGATAAGGATGCTGAATTTATTTATAACAATAAAGATAGTTTTCCAATAGATATTATTTTATTTTATCAAACAGTGAATATAAATAAAGCTCTTGATAAAAATCTTAAAAGAATTGGCGGAAGTATATTCCTAGATGGGTCTTTCGGTTCCAGAACAGCTGCTCTTTCAGAGCCTTATTTGGGCTATGATGATGCTTACGGAAAATTATATTTCACTCAGGAAGAAATGAATTCTTTCATTCTAAAAGCTTATAAAAATAATATACAAGTAAGTACACATGCTGTTGGTGAAAGAGCTATTGAGCAAATTATAACTGCTCATGAATATGCCCAAAGCATCTATCCTAATAAAAATTTGAGGAATAGAGTGGAACATTTTGAACTTCCATCTTTAGACCATATAAAAAGAGCAAATAAACTTGGATTAATTGCATCTATGCAACCTACTTATGAATATCTTTGGGGTGGATATGATAAAATGTACTCTAAAACAATTGGCAAAAAGAAATGCGAAGAAACAAATCCATTTAGAGAAATAATTGATAATGGACTAATAATTTGTGGTGGTTCAGATAGTGATGTAACTCCTATTAACCCTATTTTAGGTATTCATTCTGCTGTCAATCATCCTATAAGTGAACATAGAGTATCCGTTTTGGAAGCTATTAAGATGTTTACTATAAATAGTGCTTATGCAGTTTTTGAGGATAATATTAAGGGATCAATTAAAGCTAATAAATATGCTGATTTTGTAATCTTAAATGAAAATCCTTTAGAAATACCTAAAGAAAATCTTAAGGATATAGAGGTTTTAGCAACTATAAAGGAAGGACATATACTTTATGAAAATAACCTTAGATAATTGAAGATATTATTTAAAACAAAGGGTGATGTCAGTTGAAAAAACTTGAAATATACCTTCTCGGGAATATAGAAATACGATTAGACAATCAATCAATCTTAGAAAAACTAAGTAGTAAAGCTATTGCTTTACTATGCTTTTTATGTGCTAATAAAGGAAAAAAATTTGGAAGAGATAAATTGGCTACTTATTTTTGGAATGGAGTTAATATTGAATCTGCCAGATACAATTTAAGATACAATTTTTGGAATATAAGAAAAATTATAAATGAAAATAAATTTTCTGAAGACATACTAATTAGTACAAAAGATTCATGTATGATTAATCCTAATTATGATTTTTATATAGATATTTTTCATTTAGACAATATATTAAACTCTATAGAAAAAAATCTTAATATAAAGGCTAATCTTAATAATGCTAAAAAACTTTTTAAAGGTGAATTTTTAGAAGAATTTTATATAAAAAATTGTCCTGAATTTAATGATTGGATATTCTACGAAAGAGCAAAGCTTCAAAGAACTTATGAAGATATTCTATGTAAACTTATAGATATACATTATGAAGATAAAGAGTATGATAATGCCATTAATCTTTTAGAAGAAATGTTAAATATCAATCCTTTTAAAGAAGAATTATATTTAAAACTTATGAAAATATATATTGACTTAGGCGATAGAAATTCTGCTATTAAACAATATGAAAGATGTGAAAATATTCTTAGAGAAGAATTAAATGTGAGACCTATGGAAGATATTCGTAATCTTTATGATAGTCTAACTAGTGGTTCTTTAAACCCTTCTCATAAAGAAAAACACATAGAGAATACGCCTGCTAAGTTAACACTTTTAAAAATAGATAAAAATGATATAAAAACATTGCAAATGAATTTATCAAAAACTTCATCGAAAAATATAATCTACACAAAATGCTATCCTATGAAAGCTATAAATTACTGTTGGATTTCAGACGCTATTGATTGTATTATTTCAATTTATGATATAGAACAATTAAGAAGATTTGAAAAATATTATTGGGTAGACCTGCTTAGAGTGCACCCTAAAGTTCAATATATAGATGATACCTTAATTGTCCGAGATATACTAACACCTCAAACAGAAAAAAATAGAATATTTATAGCTTTAGAAAATTTGTTAAATTATCTATCTACTATAAATGCTATTACAATTATAATAGAAAATTTACATATGATGGACAATATATCTTTTGATTTCTTACAATACTATATAATGAAGAATGAGAATATTAATATGAAATTTATTGTGAGTTCCGATGAAAATGATAGCAAATTTGATAAGTTAAAATATACTTAGTATAACTTATATAATTGAGAATTGACGATTGATAACTGATTATTTTTATTTGTAGTGGCGAACAGTGTTCGCCACTCTTACACCTTTTAGAACAGTAGTGAAGCCCTTTAGGATTCCCCTGAGGAACGACATCAATCAAAATTTAATGGTTTAGTATTTCTATAAATATTGAAGTTAAAAGTTACTCCAGAACAAGAAGTAATTGTCTCTTCTCTATTCTCCAATACCCATTTTTTATCCTCATCTATATTTAAAAAATGCCTATCGGATTTATAAGTTTTATTTATTTTAGTAACATATGCAAACTCACAATAACTTTCAAGCTTTTTATAAACACTCTCTCCACCAATTATATATATATCCTTACTACTGTAACTTTTAAGAACCTCAAATAAAGTCTCCAAGGAATTTATGACTATAGCATTTTCTACTTTATAGTTTTTATCTCTAGTTAAGATTATATTAATTCTACTTTTTAACGGAGCTTTATTAGGAAATGATTCTAAGGTAGTTCTTCCCATAACTACGACTTTTCCTATAGTTTTCTTCTTAAAATCTTCTAAATCCTCTGGAATATAAGTTAATAAGTTTCCCTCATTACCTATACCAAAATTCTCATCAACAGCAACAATTAAATTCATAATTCATCTCCACTTTTTCTAATATTTTATAATTAACAATATTCTATCATACCCATATCTCTAATGCATAATTCTCTTATTTTAATTTATCCATTATCTTTTTTAATTCCTTTAAGAAATATCCACTATCAAAATTATTTATTTTTAAAGATAAGTAATTTTATTTCTAAAATTATGATTAACCTTATATATTTATATAGAAAACAAGTAATTTGAGGGGGAAACTTTGAGTGAAATAACTAGACAAATAATAATGATTCCCGGAATTATGGGAAGTACATTATCTCAAAAACAACTTACAATATGGCCTAAACATATCTCACATATTTTTGATATTAATTTTTACGATATACTTAAAGATTTAGATGACAATTCAATCTCCGCTTCTAGCATAATTCCTATAGCTTATAATAGCTTAGAAAAATTTTTAAAAACTCAATGCACAGAATATACAGCTTTTTACTATGATTGGAGGCAAAATAATCTCGTTCAATCCAGCATCCTAAGAGGAAAAATAAATAAAAATGCAGATGAAATAATAATTGTAGCCCATAGCATGGGTGGAATTATAGCCAAACTATTTTTAGATGAATATAAAGATGATCCTATACTATCGAAGATAAATAAAATAATAACTCTTGGAACTCCCTACAATGGTTCTCCTGATGCCTATAAAGCTATATTATTTGGTAAATCTGTTCCTAATGAATTGTTTCCTATAATATTATCTAAAGGTGAGTCAAAAAAAGTTATTAAATATTTTCCAAGTATTTATCAACTTTTACCTAATGAAGACTACTGTAATTACTATGAAAATCTTAAAGATTATTATTTAGTTAAAGATAACAATGACCTATCTTGGGAAGAAATTTATAATGATATATACATGCCTTTATTAAAAGATGTAAATTTAGATGTAGATTTAACCTTAGATAAATTTTATAAAACTTTAACTTCTTCCCTACCATCTCATATATCTCACCATGAAGTTATAGGATTTAACATACCTACCCTATGTAATTTAATTGAAAATAATGGTGAGTTTAAAGGTAAATTTAATGATGGTGATGGTACAGTACCTCTTTACAGTGCTATGACTGATGCTACAAAAAAATACTTTGTTAAATGTGATCATGGTGAATTAACTAAGAGTTCTGTTGTGCACAATATTTTAAAACTTATTTTTAATAACACTGCGGTGCAGTATGGAGATAAGCATAAAGTTTATAATCTTAGTGACGTAAATTCTATAAATTTTAAATATAAAATTGTTAAAATTGCTTGCCCAGTAGTTGTATATTTAAAAGATAAAAAAGGCAATATCCTTTATGGTAGTACAGAAAGTCTTCAATTGGACAAACTAAATATATATAGTTATATCAATAAAGTTCAAAGTATAGGTGACAGTATTTACTTTATAGTTGAAGATGAGGATAATAGCGAAAGTTTCATTATTGAAGGCTACGATAAAGGTGCTGTAACAATTTCAGTAGATGAATATGAGAATGGAAATTTAAAAAAGACTGCGGTGTTTAAAAGCTTCAATATTGATAAAGGCATTAGAGCAGATTTAATAATTAATTCAATCATTGATAAATTTCAACTATTTATTAATAATGGCATAGAAAAAATTAAACAAAAACTTTATATTTTAGATAACTTTACTAATAAAAACAATATAGGCCTTCCTAAAACAAAATATAGCATAATAGGAGAGAAAATAAATACTTCTGATGAAGGATATTTATATGGTACTGGAAAGGTTAATTTAAAAATAGACAATTTAGAGGAAGGTTCTTATGGTGTAGTTCAAACCTGGTGTTCAATAAACAAAGACAAACCTATATTAATTGATAATGGGAACTTAACTGATTTAGAATTAAAACCTGGAATAAATAATATTATAGTGTATTCTAAGGATGCCTTAGGAAACAAAGAACCTATTGAAGAAAAAACGTTTTATTATTTAGATATAAAAGATATAAAAGTAAAATTAAAGTTTAACAGCCTATCATATTCTATTTCTGTAGAATTAAATAATAAGAGTCTTTACAAAGAGATCGAACTTATTGATTTATCTCTAATTGAAAGTGATAAGCTTACTAGAATAAATTATGATTATATTGACAGACCTATGGAAATAAAAGTTAGAGATGCTTTTGACACAGAAAGAAGCTTAAATTTTACTATTGATGAAGATGCTATAGAAAAGATAATAAAATCCCATAAGGACAGTTATAAATACATTGATCTCTTTATGAAAGGTCTAAAAACTGATAATTACAAAATATATAAAAAAGATAATGATATGTTAGTGGAATTAAAACCTTCTAAGGGAGATACTATTATAAGTAGTAACTCTATATTTATAATATCTGATGTTTTTGAAGTTGAAATAATAAAAGAAGAACTTTTAAAAGTGATATTTAATAGTCTTCATGAGGAAATAGACTTAAATAGTAATAAGCCCTATAACTTTACTTATAAGCTTTTTAATAAATCCTCAAAAGAACTATTAATATATCCTAATTTAAAATGTTATATAGGTATAAAAGATAAGGATAAAGCTTTTCAAGACATTTATCAATTAACTACTACTTTTAATGAAGATTTTACTTATTCTTCAAAGTTAATTCCTAAAGATTTAAAAGCTTCACTTTTAAATAAAAATATTTTCTCTGAAGAATTTAATACTTTTTTTCTTATAATCGAAGCAAAAATTAATAGTGTTAAAGTACTTAGAGTCCATAATATAATTTTTAGATATTAGGCATAGTTTTAAGATTAGTATAGATAAACTACCTCAAAACTCAATGTATACCTTTATTGTATTTTAATTCACAATGCAAAATGCACAATTAAGGATGAAATTATTTTTTATCAAAATAATTTCTTTAATGAATTTTTAACTAGCAATACAATCGCTAGCTATTATATGGTGAATACTGTTCGCCGCTACAGTTAATCAGTTATATATTTCTCAGCTTATACTGAGAAATATCCATAATTGTGAATTGAATTTTAGTCCAGATACTAATAAGTGCTAATTATTTTCAGAGATAGGTTAGTACATCTATATATTAAAATGCCTTAAAGGAGCTATCATGGAAGTAATATTAATTAATATAATGCTCTTAATAATAATTTTTATCATTTATAGATTTATATATAAAAGCTGTAGTAAAAAACTTTTAATAGATATTTTTATACTAACTTTGTATACAACTCTGGTGGCACCTCTAATTATCTTTACTATAAATTTAATTTTAAGACAATATTATAATCTTGGTGAAGCTCATCTAATATTCACTTTTATCCCTTTAGCAATACCTACTATAAGTATTTGTAAGAAAAAAAATAAAGAAGGGTCAAATAAAAAAATTTTAGATAAATATCAGGATAAAATTATATATACTGTATTAAATGAACTTGAAAAACAGCATATATATGTCGATAAAAATTGTATAAATATATCCTTTAATAATTTAAGAGGTACCTTTTATGCTGATGTAATAGTTTCCCTTTCTATTCCAAATGAAGAATATGATTATTTTAAGAACTGCTTAGAAAAAAGTTTATATAAAGAATTTAAAGATGGACATTTTAATGTTGCTTTTAAGACTTATAGATAAAAAACTATATATTTAATGTCTAATAATAGAAAACTATTTAGATTTTCGGGCGAACACTGTTCGCCCCTACATAAAATACAACTACATCTTGTAGAATTCCTCTAACTGTTGTTAGACAAGAGAGTATTATTAATAACAAAAGGCTTTTTATTCATGTAACTCTCCTCATTCCCTATTATACTAATTTATAAACCCCAAGATTTAAACTTATATTTCCCCTACAGTATATTGAACATATAGATTAACTAGATTTCATCTTATAATAGTAAAATATAATCTCCATTTTCACGATACTTTATTTTTTCAACAGCATCCATTATATGTCTTTTAGGCAGCAAAGTGCTCCCATAACATACACTATGGCTACTTAATCTTTCTTCCATAGTAAAGTATTCCCCAAGCAACAATGGTAAGTCTTTTCTATTTCCTTGTATACCAATCACAGATATAGCCATAATTTTGCACATTTCAAAGTTATCCCAATCCAACAGCATTATATCTCTAGCATAATCAATTATTATTTCATTGGTGTAGTTCACAAAGTAATATAGTGCATAATATCTTTCAACATCATCACCATGTTTCATTATTTCTAGTAATTTTTTCTCATTAAATTCACCATTTTCCCTTAATAAAATACCTTTATCATACTTTTGTAGCCAATTAATATGATAATCTTTAATTTCCATATCTTTAATACGAATTCTACCTATTAATTTCTTTATTTTAAACTTAGAAAAAATAATATCTAAATACCCATCATCTGTTGATATTCTAAAATGATAATAAAGTTTATTTGTTGATTTTATTATCTTTTGTAATATAGCTGTATTCTTAAATCTTCCATTAATATAGTCATTGGCCATAATTGATTTCTCATAATTAAAATACTTACAATCACTAAAATATAGGTTATACATATATTTGGACTTATTTTCCTCAACATAAGCTCTTTTCTCTATATCTGTTCCTTTAAGTTTATCCCATTCCATATCAACATCAACGCAAGATTCAAGGGTTAAAACCACTTGATCTGGACGATAATTATCTTTTCCTTTTGAATTACTAAATTCTATAGTTTTTATTTTACTGTCATGAAAATAATCATTCCACAAATAATATTTTATATATTTATCCTTTGGACACTCAATCTCATTTTCACCATTATACATATTTATTCTCTCCATTATTCAATTTCTATTAAATAATCCTTCTCTTTAGGTAAAGTTCATTTATAAAAAATTCTATAACTGAAGTTCAAAGTATTTATATCTTACCTTAGAAGCCATATATCCCAATTAGGATTTCAATTTTAACTTATTCCATATAAAATCATTTATATGAAAAAAAATCTTATCCATATCTTCATTCTCTGGCAAAGAAGTTATAAGCCGAGGAATATAATCATTGTTCACTATATATTCAATAGCATAATTGAAATTAATGTCAAAAAGCCATGCAACATAGGCTAATTTTAAATCATTATAGGTTTTAATATGGTCATCTTCAGGACATTTATTAGATAAGATAGCCTGTACAACTTCTGGTGAATATTCTCCTGTATCCGGAAGGACTTTTAAAATTTCATTATGATAATCACTTTTCTCTTCAAAATATTTAACATGAATAAAATAATTATCCATTTTATCTGCATCTCTTATAAGTTTACTGAAAAGTAAAACTCTTTCATCTTCATCTTTAGGAAGTTGATATTTATTATGATATCTAATACTTCTCAAAATAATGTTTTTTTCTTCTTTAGATAAGAAATTTAAAACTTCATAATTCTCTAATAATAGGATTCCTAGTTCTCCATGATCTTTCACCGAATCCACAAGTGTTCTGTGCTTTATATATTGTTCAAATCGTCCAATACCATGAAATAACGCAATAGTTTCTCCTATTCGCAGTTCATTATCACTCAATTGTAAAGATGTCCCAATTGACCTTACATTTTCACAAACTCTAAAGGTATGTTGAACTTTTCTCCCTATAGACTGTTTTATATCTAAATCTGAAATAACTAGATTATCTACAATTTCGTTAAAGAATTTGTAAAATTCTTTTATATTTTTAGCCTCCATGACTTTCCCCCTAATTAAAAACATTTTTCTATCTTTGACTCCTTAGGTCATAGTATAAGAAATTTGCATCTTAAGAGTAAAAATTCATCCCCTCTTTAACAGCCCATTGTTGATGTTCATACAAAAATTCAGCACATTCAGGTGGTTCCATCCAAAGTAATTCATGATCTTTTTCAATTTCATCAGTTACATGTTGTTCTAAGCTTACAATGTAAAAAAATCCAATTGGATGCCTGTAATGATTAAATGCCTCAGAAAAATAATATTTAGATGCCTTACCAATAAAACTCTTAATAATGATATTATAGCCTGTTTCTTCTCTAAACTCTCTTACAAGACATTCTTCTAGGCTTTCTCCATCTTCTATACCCCCACCTGGCAAAAAATATCCATAGGGATTTTTGATAACTGCTACTTGACCGTTTTCATTAAATACTACTCCATATACTCCTTCTCTTATAACATAGGTTATTCCACTTATTTTTTCACCAAAAATTTTTTCGTTTTCAATATTACATTCATTAATCATGGTTACCTCCATAGCCAAGTTACTTTACAGTGTCCTATAATCAATATACGTAATTATATAGAGAAATAATATCTATCAAAATATAAACTCTCTATCCAATATCTGATAATAGAACCCGACTTGGATTTTCAAGCGAACACTGTTCGCCCCTACACAAAATAAATTTATACTACACATATAAATTCCTTTTTACTCATAATATATTCCCTGAAACTTATCGTTCTCCTTCCCCCTATTTTATAAAATAATTATCATTATGCTCTATAAGTTACTTATTAAAGCTAATACAAAGTAATAAAATATTTTAAATTACAAATTAAAAAATACCGTATATTGATTTTTCAATTATACAGTATTATAAAAAACTATTTGATTTTATAGCTATTATGCCTAATACATGGAGTATGAATCATAATCTTTTATTATTGAAGCCATCTTTATTCAAAATATATTCTTTAAAATTACTCATTATTTCACCATTACTCCAATAGACTACCATTTCCTCCTCAGGTATATCTGAAATAGGAATATCAAAACCTTCAGGAATAAAAAGCTGTTCAATTGAAGTACCGCATTTCTTACCAGGCTTAGTTGCTAATTTTCCTCGATATGTTCCAGTAAAAACAACCGGTTTTTCATCCGGATGACAATATGCCAAACAATCTTGGATGATAATAGTACGATTAGTTTTGCCTTTCATTAAATTAATATAATCATCTACGGAAAGCCATTCATTTACAAACTTGATAAAAGGTCCAGGAAATCCATTTAAAGATTCAATATAAAAACCAGCATCTGTTACCATAACCGATTGATTTAACTCCTTACTTGCCCAACTAGCCGAATACATAGCTACTTCTTGAACACTTTTACTCTGAATTTCAGGAGTGCTTAAACTCTTTTTTAAGAGAGCAATTCCTGTATTAGTAAATGTTTTTAAAGCAACATCAAACTTATTATCATTCTCTGTAACATAAACTAAAGTGTTATCCATAATTAAACTCCTTTTTATCTTTTAATTAATTTTTCTACATAATTCATACTTTTTTATAATGCAGAATTATCTTTAGGAGAATTGCACTATATTTCTTTAAATATGTATCAGCACATTATTTCTAATATAGCATTATTCAGGTTTTAGAGAACACTATTGTTATACTAAAGTCCATCAATTTCCCTCATCATATAAATCAGTAATATCTTTAATAAACACTGTAAAATTTATTACGGAATAATAGATTATCTTAAGAAATTCTTTGGTTTTACAGTTATTATATTATTTAAGAAAAAAGCGGCTTAACTTCTTAATTTGCTCTTTCTCCTACTACGACCTTGTTTAAAAACTCTTTACTTTGGTATGCAATTGTTTCATACTCGTAATCATGAACATAGTGACCACAATCTAATAAAACCTGTTGACTTTCAGGTATCCTTGAAACATATTCTATTAAATATTTTTGCCACTGTCCTTTCTCCCAACCTGTTCCATCACCATTTGAAATAAAGAATAACATAGGTACTCTCGGTGAACCCATTTCATTAATTTTTTTGCACTTTCTTGAATATATTCTAGTTTACGTAGCATTGTCTTTGTAGCCGTTCTTCTATAGAAAATTGCTATATATATTTGCTTTTCATCATCAGTTAGGGAACCATATTGGATTGCTGCTGAATTGTCACAAATAGATGGTATAAATCGAGTTAATCCAATCCTAGCTGCAAATGCAGACAAGTTTAAAACAACTTTATTTGGTATTGGATGGTTCTCATATACATCTGGAACAGCTGGGTCTAATCCTACAATAGCCGCAATTTCATTTGGATACTTTCTCGCCCAATAAAATGCTTCTATTCCAGACATAGAATGAGGAAATAGTACATATGGAGCTTTTTCTCCAGCTAGAGTTAAGGCTTTTCTCATTTCTTCTAGAACTGTATCTATATCTCTAGGAACATCTACAACTTCACTAAATCCATATCCTGCTTTCTCTATAACTGCAATACGATAATCATCACTTAATCGAGAATATAGACTTTTAAAATCCAGTGTTGGAGAACAAGTCCCCCCCATGACATAAATACTAAAGTAAAATCACCCTTACCTTCACTATAAACATGCATAAAATGTTCATTGACCGTAACCATTGTACCTAATGGTTGAAATAACTTCGACTCTTGACTTAACTTAATTTTATGATTAATAAATCCAATCAAAATAATTATTAGTAAAATACCAACAATTGTTACAATGCTTACACTCACATTTTTCACTATCTTTATAGTAGTTCCCCCCTTTTCTACTGAGTTATGTTATATAAATAATATTTGTTTTATCTTCTAATAAAATGTAGAATTAGCTTTAATGAGATTGTACTATATATACATCAATATATAGTACAAATTTAATAATAAAAGAATATTATTTTCATATTTAATATTTATATGTTTCCTTTATCATTTAGTCATTTTCCTTATTTACAATATATTTGCATTATGACGCAAAAAACACCGCAAAATTTAGTTTGAATAATGCAGTGTTCAAGTAAATCATTCATTTTTTCGTTGTGACATTAAATAAGAAAACTATGAGCCAAGAATCATATCATATTATACTTTACCACTTATTAGTTGTCGGGCAAATAATCTTGAATGCTCCATTTTATCATTCGTTATAAAGGTAGATTTATATCCAAAATCTCTTTCAGCAAGCATTCCAATATATTTTAGCTGAGAGTGCTTACAATATCGTTTGATACCTTCTTCAAATAAATCAGCTCCTTCTCCTGGTTTATACCCACAGGTAGTTATAATAGCTAGCTTTTTACCATTCCAAAGAGAAGGTCCTCTTTCATCACCATAATACTTATTCATTCCGTATACCGAACGATCCAATAGTGATTTCATAGGTGGTGTACAGTACCATGAATAGATAGGTGTAGTTAAAATAATCACATCACAATCATATATTTTATCAAAAATTTCCTGCATGTCATCGGCATATCGACATCCAAAAATTGTCCAGTCTTTTTGACAATTCCGACAAGCAGTACAAGGTTTGATATGTTTATCATAAAGCCAAATCAAATCATACTGAACTTGCTGAAGTTTAAGTTCTTCAACAAAAGGTTTTAATAACTTGGATGTATTTCCATTTTTACGCGGACTACCCATAAGAATGCAATATTTCATTTTATACCTCCATTTTAAAGATACTTCATAAAAATTTCCTATTTTGGCTTAACTAATGATAATTATATCATGTTTATATAACAATGAATGATTGCTTTTGTAATAAATGTAAAACAACTTTATTTTCTAACATCCCATTATTCAATTTTCAAATAACATTATCCGTATCTGCATTTTCAAAAGTTACGTCGCCTAATACTCAGATTCCAAATTGATTTATTTAAAACTTAATCATTTTTTTCTCCATACTCCTCCAGGACATGAAGTAAAACCACAACCTTGATAAAAATCGCGATTATTTTCTTCAAATGTTACTGTTACAATAGAAATTCCCCTATCTTCCGCCTCTTGCATTAACCTTTTTACAAGTGCATTACCAATACCTTTCCCTTGATAACTTGGATGAACAATAATATCCTCAAGATATCCGTGTTCTATGCCTGGACCTACCATATATCCAAATGCGATCAGATTATAATTCTTATCCCGTAACCCTGCCCAAAATAAACAATGCTCAAATAAAACAGGATAGTCGCTATCTCTTCGTTCCCACCCTACAGCTTGCCGAAGATCTGGAATCTCATGATTTTGGATTTCTAAATTAATTAATATATTATATTTTTCCATTTTATCACCATCTCTTACTCGTTATAAATTGCAATTCCAGCTAAATTAATTAGTAATTATAGCATATAATAGTGTTTATTATTATTTTTAGATAGATGAAAATTTTAATTTTATTTACCGTATTATTCAACTTTTAAATAACATTCTTTTCATATTTAATATTTATATATTTTAATTTATCCTTTAATCAATATGCATCATTATATAGAGAAATAATATATTTATAGATAATAGTATTAACTTTGTAAATATTATTATCATGATATAATCTTCACCAAATTGGAGAACCAATTTATTTTATAACATATTCTTTCATCTGTTTTATTATCTATGATATCGTAGGGACAAACAGTGTTCACCAGTTTTCCTTTGCATATTTAGATTTCTTTTCACTTATATACTATAAGCTACTTATTAAAGTTAATATAAAGCCGCAAAATATTTGAATTATGACCCTAATTAGACTTCAATCTTCTTCTTACTTCATTAATTAATTGCTCATTTGTGTAAGCTTCAAGTTTACCATTAGTTCTTTCACTCCAAAAGCAATTCCTAAATATATTACATAATGTTTCTTTATAATCGTTTTGTATTTCTATTTTTTTATGAAATACACAATTTGAGCATTCTTCGTTGCATTTTCTATCCCAAAAATTGTGTATAAAACTTCGTATTTTTGACAAATCCATAGTTACCCCCTTGTCAAAGTTTTTGAATTGCAATTTAAATAATTTTAAGCATAATCAAATTTAGTCATATTTTTTACCAGCTACTACTGTGTATATTTAGATATTTATATAGCCAAAATAAACTTGAAAGGTGGTTATTCTAATGAAAAAATTTATTGCTATGATTTTAATTTCTTTATCATTATCATTTAGTATTTTTACTCAATCTGTATACTCCGTAAATATCTTTAATGAAGGCGTTTATAAAGCAGCAGATTTTAATCTTGTACCAGAAAATAAATATATTGTTCAAAATATATCTAATGAAAATAGTGTTTACCTACAAGTTTTTGATGAAAATCAGATTTTAATACAATCACTAAAACTATCTCCTAAATCTGACAAGTATAATTTAATTCCTCTATTACCCGACTATAGAATTGTAATAGTTGGTAATGGTAATGTATTTATTTCTTAAAGGACACTTTAATAGTGTCCTTTTTATTTTTGTGCTGTAGCATAAAAAATACCGTAAAATTCACTTCTGAATAATACGGTATTAAATTAAATTATTTATTACTTTATTAAATTAACTATTTTTTCCCCACTCTTTATCAACTCATTATAATTATTTTCATTTTTAATCTTATCTACATTTTCATCTGAAATATCTTCATTACTAACATTAAAATACTCTTTTAATATTTGATATTGTGTTTTTCCCCGTTTATCTTTGCTATCTTCTATTTCAGTTTTCCAATTAATATTAGCTTTATCCATAATTAGTCCTAGTGCAGCACCAGTTTCATATCTCATAGATTTCTCTAGATAATTAGGTGATTCAGCTTGATTATTAGCTATATAATTATATGCTTCGCTAAAAGTAACATAGTAGGGTTCTTGTTTTTTTGCTAAAACAGTTAACTTACCTTCTATTAATTTACTATAAGAGTATTCTATATACCTTGCTGTTCCCTCAATAGCCTCAGTATTAGTCTCAGCCAATAATTGTGGCCATTTTTTATATCTATATGTTCTAATAATAGTCCATTCTCTTAAATAATTCTTAATTTCATTAACATTATTAGCTTGCATACATTCATCTAGTAATTTAAACTCTAAACCTATCAATGCATAATTTTCTTTATCATATGGATAGTTTTCTATATATTCTCCATCATTGCTATCATATAACCAATCTTTTTGTTTATATGTATGAAATGCTTCATGTAATAAAAATGAAGAAAAATTTAAATATAAATCTGGATTTTCGAACATATCTGGATAATATTTAAAATAAAATACATCTTTTCCTTTAATATTTACTTTGCCAAAATTATTTGGTAACCATGTATTGAGTGTATTAAGCTCAAATTTACTTAACCTATATACATTGGGTAATTCCAAAGATGTTGATACTTCTATTTTCTTTGAAAAAATACTTTTATTATAATCATCCCAATTAATAGCATATGCTTGATTTCGTATTAATCCATTACTTTTATTAGCTCTAACTAAAATAATAGGTTTTTCATTTAGTTTATATTTTTCATCCCATAATTTATCACTATTATCTCTAAAATTTATATAGATTTTTGATAGTTCTGTAAACATTTCTTTATCTGTTTGATCTAAAGAATTATAATCAATTTTAGTTGTTTTATTTAATACTATATTCCCAATTATCCATATTCCTAGAACTATAATTAATGTTCCTATTATTATTACAGGTTTTTTCAAACCTTTTTTCATTATATCTAACTCCTCTTCATATTTAATAATGATCCCTACTTGAAGTTTGTCCTTATTATAATTAATAAATTGCTCAAGACCATTATTATATCATAATATGTTTATAGAGCCATACTATTAATTTATTTAATACCGCATTATTCAATTTTCAAAGAACGATTTTTATATATTCAAATTTCTAAGTTGGTATGCATTTTATTCAATTTACGTCATTATAATAAATCAATAACATCTTTAATAGATGATACTGATTGTTAATAATATGATTATGAGGTGGTTTTGAATTTTCGGGAGAACACTGTTCTCCCCTACGCAAAGTGGATTTTTAATATATAATTATAAAATAAAATTCTTCCTTTAAGTGTAATAATTTATATTTTTATAAATTTATATTATGTCTAAAACTCTTTTCATTCACAATATATTCCCTAGAAAATACTGTTTCCCTTCTCCTCATTCTAATAAAAACAATAACTATTATAGTACTATGATCTATTTATCAAAAAATATTTAAATTGGATAATAAAAAATGCCGTAAAATCTATTTCTAAATAATACGGTATTTTAATGATTATTTAATTTTTATATTTGCTACGTTAAATGAGAATATTACGTAATACTATTTACTGCTTCTTTAATTCTTTCAAGGGCCTCATTCAATAAATTTTGAGAACAGGCAATATTAATTCTAGCGAACCCTTCACCCTCTTTCCCAAATCCTGATCCAAATGTTAATGCAACCTTTGCCTTGGTCATAAATAAATTTTCAAGTTGATCTTTATTCATTTTTAATTCTCTGCAATCCAACCAGACCATATATGAACCTTCAGGCTTAATTACTTTAATTTGGGGTATATTTACTTCAAAATAATCAATTAGATAGTGCAAATTACTTTGTAAATATGTGATTAATTCATCTAACCAAGGTCCACCATGCCTGTATGCAGCCTCAACAGCAGCTAAACTAAATACATTTGTTGCGAAATCAAAATCATATCCTATCAATGCAGATTCATAAATATCCAATAATTGTTTATTAGGTATAATCAATATGCCATGAGCCAAACCCTGTAAATTAAAAGATTTACTTGCAGCTGTAATAATAATGGAATTCATTGCGAATTCTTCTGAAATAGATCCATAGGGTATATGTTTATGCCCTTTAAATATTGCCCCACCATGTACCTCATCAGAAAGGATTAAAACCTTATGCTTATTACAAATTTCACCTATTCGTGTAAGCTCTTCACTTGTAAATACTCTGCCACTTGGATTGTGAGGGTTGACTAATATAAATATTTTCACATTGTCAGCAATCTTACTTTCAAAATCTTCAAAATCTATGCTGTAATGCCCATCTTTAAGTGCCAGTGAGTTTGTTACCAAGTCACGGCCACTTTTTTTTACTATATCAATGATTGGATGGAATGTTGGTGAATGTGCCATTATCTTATCTCCAGGCTCTGTAAATGAATCAATGCATATTCTAACTCCTGCCCAAATACCTGGAGAACTAGACAACCATTCTTTTTTTATCCTCCAATTGTATCTTTGATCATACCAGTCAATTATAGCATTATAATATGAATCTGATTTTAATTCATAGGCAAACATCCCTAATTTGGCCCTATTGATTAACGCTTCAGTAACACACTGTGGCGACATAAAATCCATATCCGCTGTCCCCATAGCTATAATTTCTTCATTATTGTATCTATCCCATTTTATTGAATTTGTTCCTAATCTAAAAATCCTTTCATCAAACATAATATAGCCTCCTTTTTTTATTTTATTTTTATATAATTAAACTTTATTTGTTGTTATTTTTAAAATTTAGTGAACTATTATTAAATATAAAAAAACCCTTCATCCTAAAGAAATAGGACGAAAGGTATAACTTCCGAGGTACCACCTATGTTAGCTTACATATGCTCACTCAATATCAGTACAGAACTATTTCTAAGTTCGATACTGTCCAACTCCTAACGGTTTGGCTCCGTCCAAATATACACTCTAATATAAATATAGATTTCTATTGGAAACTCCAAGATGTTATTCATTACACTCTTAGCGTAGGTATTCCACCATCTCCTACTCTCTTTAGCCAGTATTATGTAACTACTGCTTCTTTTCTTCGCTTCTATTTATTAAATTTATAACGATAATACCATTGTATAAAATACTTGTCAATTATCTTAATAATATTATACTTTATTATCTATAATATCGTAGTGGTGAACAGTGCTAGCCAGTTTTCCTTTGTATATCTAAATTTTTTCACTCATATAATATAAACTAATTGTTAAAATTAATATAAAATCACAAAATATTTGTAATGTAAATTAACTCCACTTAACTTTCCTTTATACTCATCTTTATTATTCCAATCTAACTTTTGACCGCATTTCCTGCAATTTTCTGCGCTACAAATATTTTTCAACTTGGGCAAAAGTATGCAATCCAAAGTTCTTTATCATACTTCAAAAGAACACTTTTCGCCATTCTTTCTTCCCCTTGTTACCCCTAATATTTGAAACGTGTATAATAGTTTTTAGGGAAGATTTCAATTCTATTATTTGTGTAAGACATATGGTAGAATTAAACATGCGCGATGTTTCATACAAATATCTCTTAAGCCGTGAAAATTATATATTGCATACTACAATTAACTAGTTAAATACAATTACTATAATTGGGAGGATGATTATTAGATGACAAAAATATCGAATCAACAAATTATAATTGACATAGCACCTCTAAGAGCAGAGGACCGTAACCGCTGGAATATTTTAGCTCGAAGTTACAAAACCTTTTACGAGACTGAGCTTCCCGACTCCGAATACGACGAGGTTTGGAACCACTTGCTAAACTCCGATGAAATCTTCGGTTTTGGCGCGTATCTTCAAGGAAACTTGATTGGTATCACTCACTACCTGTTTCATCGCACTATCTGGATGGAGAAAGTCTGTTATCTACAAGATCTCTTTGTCGATGAAGTTGCCCGTGGACGGGGTGTAGCTCGCGCACTCATTGAACAAGTAGCTCAAGCTGCGTACGAACATAACGCTTCTAAGCTCTATTGGCAAACTCACCAAGACAATACCGGCGCTCGTGTTCTCTATGACAAGATTGCGCATCACAAAGGTTTCATTCGCTATGACTATCCGCTTGAATAAAGCAAGCATGACTGTCGTATCATCACATCCGGCTTCCAAGGTGGCCGGATTAGTCATATACCTCAACTTAAATACAAACCCTACATGTTCTCACTCTTACCCTTGTGTTCTATCAATAATGGAATTACTTTGACAATCTGTATAAATAAACTTACTCCAACATAAAATTTCAAACAATACCCTTTCTTTGCTATCACACATATTTTTTCTAAAACTATATATTGTTCCATATTTATTTAAATTGTGGCGCAAAAATACCGTATATTCTTTTTTAATAGTACGGTACTTTTACATGTTATATTTAGTCTTATGTAAAATACATATTAAGATAATGAAATAATTTTGTTGTGTGTTATGCTCATGCCATCCATTTGTTGTTGAGTATATAATAGACTTCATTGTCTATCCAAATACCATCTTCCATAATAAATTTTTCTCTAATACATTCAAATTTAAATCCTGCAGAGAGAACAACCTTTTTTGATATCTCATTATCTATATTAATGTGAGCTTCCAAACGATGAAAATTTAGATCTTCAAATCCAATTTGGACAATGGCACCGATAGCCTCTTTTGCATATCCTTGTTGCCAAAACTGATTGAAAATCGTATATCCAATTCGTGCATATTGAAAATCTTCTCTCATATGAGTGGTTATATCACAATATCCAACTGATGCACCATTAGTTTTCGAAAAAATATTCAACATATAGCTGTAATCTTTTTTACCAAGCTCTTCGCGCTCTTTAAGTTTGTTTTTAAACCATTCTTCTGTTAAAACCATCCCTCATCAAACTTTGTTTTAGATGGCTCTTGCCCATTAAATCCTTCAAGCCATGTTTGGTAATCGTCCATATTTAATGGTCGTATTTGTAAACGAGTAGTTTCTTTGCAAATGTCCAAATATTTAATCATCTAAACCTCCCAACCTAATGTAACTAATCTTTGCTTATTGTTCTTTACAATGAAGAACCATTTATATAAAATTGTAACATATAATACAAAATATAGATGAATGTACTTGATAAACTAAGCGATAAATATTCTAATACTATATACTCAATTTTCAAAGACTATTATTCGTACTTTAAATTTCTAATGCTACGTCGCATTTTAATTAAATTATGAAGCAAACTATAGTAGCCTAAGTCATTTAATTTTTTTCAACCTTTTAAAATCTATATCAATATAAGGTAGTCGATTCTCAATATTATATTTCATATCTTTTAAATACTCTTTCTGTGAATCATTAATCTCATAATTTGTCCATAATTTAAAAATAAAGTTATATGAGCAAATCCTTCTATATTCTAAAAATAATGGTATTCTTTCTATCCATTCTTCTTCAATTTTATTTTCTTCTAAATATCCTTTTAAGAAACTTTCAATAAACTTAACTCCAAACTCTATACGCTCTTGTGCGTTCCTTATAGGAACTGTTTGTAAAGAATGATAAAGAGCAATTGCAATATCACAAACATACCAATGATATAAACAATCATCAAAATCAAAGACTATTATACTACCATCATGAATAAAAAAATTATATTGATGGAAATCATTGTGTATCAACCCATAAGAGTCCTTATCTTTAGGCAAAGTATTCATTTCATTTATTATTTCTGTCCATATGTTATAAATAGCAAAATCCTCTTTAGTAATTCTATATCCTTCTCTAAAATTGATGTCTTCATTCCACTGTTCCCTTGCAACTATTCCTTCTTTCGGTATATAATCCTTCGTTAAACAATGAATCTTGCCCATTGTCTTTCCCCATTGATGAAATAAAGATTCATTCCATTCATTAACATTATCCACTCTTGGAAAGTGTCCATTAGCTTTTTCAAACACTGAAACAAAATAGCATTGGTCATTATCATATATAATTTCTACAAATTTATTATTTATAGATGGTATAGTTTTTGATACATTTACTTTCATATGAAATAGATAATTTATATAATCCATTTCAGCCTCATAACGTGATAAATTACAGGAATTTTGTTTTGAAATTCTTAAAATATATGCATTGTTTTCATTTTGTAACTCGTAAATAAGATTAGCTGAATTGCCAATTTTATTAATATTAACTTCCAGTATATTTAATTGGAAAAGTTTAAAAGCTTGCTTTAGAATTAAATTATTATCTTTCATTTTTCCTCCCTATTCGCAACAATTCATGCAAAATTATCTATTTTCAGATTTTTTAATTGATAAATAATCAAATCAATAAATTATTTGAATACAATATCTCATTATTATACTTTATTAATAACAAATTTCTTAGCTTTATTTAAAATATTCTACTTTTCTCATATATAATACTATAGCTAGCACCATATTCTCTTAGTACCTCTTCTCTCTTTTATCCTGTATTTCAAAATACATTGATTCAATCCCATCTTCAACAAATGTTTCAATTCTTACAAATCCAACTTTCTCTAATAGTCCTATTGATCCATAATTATTGGAATATGTAAAGGCTCCAATTTTTTCTATATCAAACTTATTGAATACTTCTTTAACAAAAGCTTTTGTAACCTCTGTTGCTATCCCCTTACCCCACAACTCCTTTTCAAAGATGACAACACTTAGCATAGACATTTTTTCATTACTTTCATCTATACTATAACACCAAATATCTCCAACATATTTTCCTTCAAAATAGATTACTTTGCCGTAGCTCAAAGCATCTTCTTTTAGAGACTCCTCAAATAATCTTAATGCTTCATCTAAAGATTTAATACTAAAGGGAAATAATTTTTTTATTTCTTCATCTTGAGTTTTTTCCCAAAAGGTTACTACATGATCAGTCCTTCTTGTTTTTAGTATTATGTCCATAAAACTCATCCTTTCATAAAAATTCTATTATAATGCAAGTTTTATTTGTATTGTGCTAAATTCCATTTAAAGCTTATTTTTATAAATTTAGTTCAATATTTAATTGTAATATATTCCCTATAAAGTATTGTTCTCCTTCTTCCTATTTCAATAAAAATAATTACTCTCCTTATTTTATAAATAACATTATCTATCATATTATTATAAGCTATTTATTAAAGTCAGTATGAAATGCGGCATAAAGAAACCGTAAAATTCAGTTATGAATAATACGGCGTTTTATAAATCCTTCGTTTTTTCAGTTGTGGCGCTAAATCAGAATTGTCGGCATTGATGTGTATATAGTGGTGTCCATCAGAATTTGATATGCAGGAGTAAATGGTTTATTCCGTAAATAAACATAAATAATCTTATGGAATAAAATAGTTACCTTATTCCATAATAATCGAAAAAACGTTCTATCTCTTTATATACGCACTGTTGGTTCAAGTATTGTCAATGTATTGTTATAAGTGTTAAGGTTAGCTTGAGCACCTATAGGTATAGCCATCTTGTATCTGCCATGTCCTGATGCTAAATTTGTCATAAGAGGTTTATTCAATGGCACTATAACTTCATTAATTAAATCTTCATATGACTTACCATATGCAATCGGACAATTCGTACATTCACCCATAATAATCCCTGCACAATCCTTAAATTTACCTGCTAATATTAGATGGTTTATATACCTGTAAACTGTATTAATAGGCTCATGAACTTCTTCGATTAATATTATCTTTCCTTTGGTATCAACTTCAAATGGGGTGCCAAGATTATCTACAAAGGATGTAAGGTTACCTCCTACTATAGCCCCTGTTACATTTCCAGGGATTCTGCTTATTAGAGGCATTCCAGGAGGATTTTCAAGTTCCCTTGGTGAGGTAAGTGTAGACGTAGCAGTGAAAAACTGATTGAAGTTGTATTCAGGAGTAGTCGGTTTAAAGTCTATTAAAAGAAGACTATGAAAAGTAATTAAGTCAGCCCATTCATACAAAACATTTAATAAAATTGTTATATCACTGTACCCTGTGATGATTTTAGAATTCTGTGCAATGACAGAGTAATCAAGATATGGTATAATACCTGCAACACCTACTCCACCCCTTGAGGGTATGATAGCCTTCACATCAGGGTTTTTAAACATATCCATCAAATCAGAGGCCCTCTCTTCTTCTGTGGCTGCAAGATATCCATTAGAAGAATATACATATTTTCCCAAAACTACATTAAAGCCCATATTATTAAGAGTCTGTATGCCAGTATTAATGGCATTTGCAGATAATGGACTCCCTAAAGTAACTATTCCGATTGTATCTCCTTCACGTAAAATTTGTGGTCTCGTTGCCATACTCATTCACCTTCTAAATAACTTAATAGTGTATAATCTTACAATTCCGTAAAAACTACTCCTTGTCGCTATTTATATCTATCATCCCTCCACGGACAGGAAGTTTAGACTTGCGGAATTACTAAAACTTCGTTTCATTATTACTAGGATATTATATTAAGTTACTCATTATTACTTATATCCTTTGTATAAGAATATAAATTTTTCTATTTTTAAACATCGTATTACTTCACTTATCAACGATTCATAATTTGCTTAACAGCCGCCAATGAAAATGAGCATGTAATGTATAGATATACCACTTATAAATTTAATCTATCTCTGAAAATAATTAATGCTTATTGGTATTGTCACTAAAACTACTAAACTCAAAACTCACAGTTCACAATTTCGGATATTTTTCAGTGGTAACTGAGAAATTTAGAATTGATTAACTGTAGCGGTGAATAGTGTTCACCATATATTATTGAATAAATATTAAACTATAAGACGTATTAAAAAGAACTGACGAACACTGTTTACCCTTACATGTTACTACATGAAATATATATCCTATTTTAAACATACATGGTTATAAGTTGATATAAATGATAAGATATTTGTATTACAACGAAAAAATACCGTAAAATTCACGTTTGAATAATACGGTATTGGTTATTACTATTTATTTTTATATTAAATAATTAATTATATAAGATTATAGTTTTATATGATTAATACAAAACTAAGCTTTTACTTGAATATAAACTTTTATTTTCTCAATTCTTTTTTCTTTTATTTGTTCTAACTTAAATATTAAATTTTCATATTCAATATTTTCTTCCTCAGTAGTCTCTGGAATACGTCCAAGAAGGTCAACAATAAATCCATTTACTGTATCGTAATTGTCACTTTCAATATCTATATGAAAATAATCGCTAAAATCATCTAGTGAAAGCATACCATCTATTATAAAAGTATTGTTATCAATTTTCTTTATAGCTGGTTCATCTTCATCATATTCATCCTCTATGTTACCCATAACTTCTTCAATAAGATCCTCTATGGATACTATTCCTGAGAACCCTCCATATTCATCAATTAATATCGCCATATGCTTTCTAGAGGCTTGTAATTCTTTAAATAACTCATCAATATTTTTTGTTTCTGGTACAAAATATGGTCGTTGTAATATACTTCTAATATCTACATTTTCAAAACCATACTTTCTTGCTTCAATGAAGAAATCTTTCATATAAAGAATACCAATAATATTATCAATCTGTCCCTCATACACAGGAATTCTTGAATATCTTCCTTCTACTAATTCATCTAAGATTTCACTTAAAGGAGTATCTATATTAATTAAGTATACTTCAGTTCTTGGTGTCATTACTTCATCTGCTAATTTATCATCAAAATCAAATATACTATTTATCATTTCTTTTTCAGTTTCATTTATAACTCCATGTTCTTGTCCAACTTCTACCAAAGACTTAATCTCTTCTTTTGACACCTTTTCATCTAAACCATCTATTTCAAGACCAAATAATCTAATCAAAATATTAGTTGATGCTGAAAGTAGTTTTACAAATGGTACAGTTATTTTAGATATATATAGTATAGGCATTACGGAAATCATTGCTATTGTCTCTGATTTTTGTAGTGCTACTCTCTTAGGAAATAATTCACCAAATACTAATGTTATATAAGAAAGTATAATAGTTACTATTATTAAGGCTATTTGTCCACTATAAGGAATATTAAATCTATTTAGATATTGCGCTAAATCACCTGATAATCCAGTAGCGGCAGAAGCACTAGAAAAAAATCCAGCAAGAGTTATTCCTACTTGAATAGTAGATAAGAATTTCGTTGGCTCCTCCATAAGTTTTAATAGTAGTTTTGCTTTCTTATTTCCCTCTTCTGCAAGAATTTTCATCTTGTTCTTATTTAAAGATACTATAGCCATCTCAGCTGACGCGAAAAATGCATTTATCAATGTTAAAATGACTATTAAAATTAATTGTGAAGTTAAATTCGCGGGTTCAGGGTCTGTTTCCATTATTCATTCCTCCAAAAATAAAATATTTTTATCATAATATCACAAATAATAACAATAGTAAAGCGAGTAGCAATTGATTGTTATGAGTACAATTAGATAGTACACGTACATACCTTCTACTATTATATTTGCTACTTAATATCCTTATACCTAAGTTATAATATTCTAATATTATAACTTAATTTACATTCAAATTATAATATGGCTTCTCTATTAAAATAAATTATTTCAACACTGTATTATTTAGCTTTCAAAGAAATTAATTTTTGTATCTTAAAATTCATTAACTAATTCGTCTTTTACTTAAATTACGAAATAAAAAATACCGCATACTAATGTTGAATAATACGGTATTATAAATAAATTATTTAATTATATAATTGTTACGTATTATAAGAAGATTCCCTATTACTTACCCTTAATTTTTTTATAAAGCACAAAAGCTATCGCTATAAAAATTATACCTACAAAGATCCCCGTAAAAATTCTATTCGTAGCCCACATAGCTTCCTACAATTCTTTTTTAACTTAGTATAACTAATGTAGCAGAATTTTAGTCGGAACATCTAGCATAACAAACAACCATTTTAAGTGCGCTTTTACTCTAGTTAATGAATAATAAGAAGAATGTGAATTAAAAATTATTTTCAAAATAATTGTCGCTCTCTACCTTACAAATTCGTATCATATATTTTGAATACCACATCTTTTTCCCCATTTCTTTTGCGCTCATATGATGACTATTATTTTTCCATGAACTAATGCTTTCTAAAGAGTCCCAGTATGATATTGTCATTCCAAATCTATCTTCGTCGCTAATACTTTCTGCCCCTAAAAAACCTTTTTCTTTAGAAACAATGTTTACTATCTCATCTCCTACTTTCCCATATCCATTATGACCTAAAATTCTTATTGATGTAAAAATAACAGCATAATAAGGTGTTTTGGGTGTTTTTACTATTTTGATTATGTAAAATCCTCCAATCAGAAGTTAATTAATTTTATTAATTTAAACAGTTAATACACAATATTTTAAACTCGTATTAATATTCTATATAATTTAATTGGGACATTATTATATGCTATTTTAGCATTTTACTAATGATTTATACACTTGAGTTATATTTATATAGTTAACGCGTAAATAGTTTATTAGCTATTTCGTAAGAAAAATCGTGATCTAGTAATTTTGAAATTTTGTTTTCATCCTGTATCTGCTTTACTGTTTCTATTAGATTAGAATAAGCGGCTCTAACCGGAGCAGAACCAAGGCTTAATCGTCTAACCCCTAATCGTTCTAAATTTTCTAAATTATTTGTCATAGGTGTGGCAAGAATATTAATAGGCGCAGGAATATTTTCTATTAATTTTGAAATATTACATTCTTCAATTGCACCAGGTATAAAAACACAATCAGCACCTGATTTATAAAAAGCATTGGCTCTTTCAATAGCAATAGATAACCTTTCCTCCTCTTTTCCTGCTTTAATAAAAAACACGCAAGTTCTGGCATTAATAACAAAAGGAATTCCCAATTTTTCTTTAAGCTTAGATATAGCCTGGATTTTTTTTATTTGAATATCTAGATTTTCTAGGTAAGGAGTTGGTTTGGAATAGCCATCTTCAATGTTGATTCCAACTGCACCAGCTTCAATAATTTTAGTTACATTTTCCACTATTCCATCAATTGTGTCAGCATAACCTAATTCAATGTCTACACTCACAGGAATAGATATCCTTTGAGTTATTTGCTTTACCATTTGAATAATATGTTCAAAATCAATTTTTTCTCCATCAGAATAACCTAAACTATAAGCAAGTCCAGCACTTGTTGTTCCAACTGCTGGAAAATTAAATTTTTCATATATAACTGCACTACCAACATCCCACGCATTAGGAAGGATAAACATTTTATTACGATGGTGAATTTCTTGAAATTGTTTTGCTAAGTATAATTGCTTTGTAATATCCATATTTGTCCCCATTTCATAAGTATTTTTATTATTTATAGGATTTATAATTTTATGATTCATAGACTCACCCCTTGTACAATTTGTATAAGTTATTATATACTATAGATACATCAATGCTCATCGATATATGAAATTATTAGGAGGATATATATGACTGGAACTCCACAAATATCACAATTAGCAGAAATTTTAGCTGATAAATCACGCGCTACCATTCTTATGGTAATGATGGATGGTGAATTTCACACTGTTAATGAGTTAGCTAGAGCTGCTGGAATTAAATCTCATACTGCTTCTTATCATTTAGCAAAGCTTACTGAATTGAAATGGATAGTTATGGAAAAATATGGACGATTTCATTATTATCAAATAAGTAATAAAGAATTGGCTCAGATGCTCGAGAGTTGGCTTCAAATTTCTCCTTTAAAACCTTCAAGGTCATTAAATCAAAGTATTGAAAATCAGATGCTATATTTTGGTAGGGTTTGCTATGATCATTTAGCTGGAAAAATAGGAGTACAAATTACTGATTGGTTACTTGAAAAGAATTATATTATAAAATCAGAAGCTGGTTGGAGCTTAAGCACAGAAGGGGAAAATTTTTTTGAGTCCAATGGAGTAAATATTGAGTTATTAAAGAAAGAAAAAAGATGCTACTGCCGAATGTGTTTAGATTGGAGTGAGAGAAAACATCACGTAGCTGGTAGTGTAGGAAAAGCTCTAATGAATATATTTTTTAATAATCAATGGATAGAGCGTACAGGAGATAGTAGAGCTATTAAGTTAACAGCTAAGGGTAAAGAACAACTATCTAAAAAGTGGGATATAGATTTTGAGTCTACAAATAAATTTGTGTAGCATGTCAGGCTAAACTAAAATATGATAGTAGGCAAAAGTCTAACCTCAGTAATAATATCAAATGGTAGTTTGTTTTATCTGTCAATAAAGTTAATTTGTGCTTCACAGATGCGCCTTCTACCTCAACGAGAGAATAGAATTCTATTGTTTTTCCATAAGTCTTTATGTGCTCATCTGATGAGGTTTCAGCTAAATTCTTTGTTAAAATTAATTCTTCCTTAATGTCCTAATCCTAAGCCAATTGTAATTATCTTACTACCACCTTGTTTCTTGATATATGGAATTACTACTTTAGATGTATAATAGGCTCCACCATAAGTTTTATAATTTTTTTGAAATACTTTCTTTACTAATTCATTATAATTACTAGCGTCATAGGTTAATGCTATTGCATTCCTATTGTTCTTATTTGTAAAACCTGCTGTATCATCGATTTCATTCTGACTCCTTGGTAAACAGCATACTTTTGCACCACTAGTAGTATATTATGTTGCTATGACTTTACCTATTTCTCTTCCTACGCCTGTAATAAGAGGCCTCGCCAACATTTCTCTGAATCACACCAACAGGAATTAAAAAGTAGCCTAGAGCTAACTAATAAGGGTAGTTCCAGCATCATATCGCCAGGTGAAAAGTAAAATCCATTTTAGGTAAATACTTCAATTACTATTTATCTCCAATATATTCTAATAAAGAACCATCTAAATATAGTATTGTAAATCACTTATTAAAGTTAATATAAAGTCATAAAATATTTGTATTGTGACGTAAAAACACCGCAAAATTCAATTCTGAATAATGCGGTGTTTAGAATAATTATTCGGTTTTTATTGTTGTGACGCTAAAAAAGAATATTGCGAACTAACTTTTGAAAATGCTCATTTTTTACATATTGCTATAAGTGGTATCTTCATTTCCTGTTCAGTCATCCCAGCATGATTGGAAATAAATTGATTTGATTTTTGAGAATATACAATACCTTTGTCACTAATTGCTACTGCTAAATAATCTCCTATGAATTCTTCAAACTTAGGATGCATTTTTCCAACACCAAATATATTCTTTTCGGTAACCTCTTCTTTTGAATACAATAAAAAGTCGTCGCCAAAATTATAATTGAATTCAATGGGAAAATCATTCAAATATTCATCTTTTATATAGAAAGCTGTAGCTCTTGTTTCGATAGAAGTTGGACGTTTTAACATAGTAATTAACTTAGGATAATCACTCAAAATATAGTGCTTCAAATTACAATGTCCATGGTCTGCAGTAACAATAACCAATGTATCGGATAATCTTTTGCACATATCTGTTACTTTTTCTTCGAGTTCTTTTATATTCTCAGTAACCAGACTGTTATAGCAACCAAACTCATGCATTAAGCTATCAGGATTTTCCCAATATCCATATATGTATTTTTTCTCGGAGGTAGCACACAACCGTTCTACTTCATGCGTCAATTCATCAAATGTTTTTATTTTATTACTTCCGAATTTCGACACACTATATGCGTTAGCCATCCCAGCATCTCTTATTTTTTCGTAAATACTTTTATACGGTAAAATTTGACTGGCAACATGATAATCCGCCACATGAATTTCTGTGTCTTTTTCCGTATTAATAAATGCGTTTACAATTTTATTTATTTCACTAAAATACAAACTCCATCCTAACCACCCATGTTCCAAAGGGGTTAAACCACTTTCAATAGAGGTCGTTGCTGATGTAGTAGTTGGAGGAAACACAGATGAATATTCCTTAATCAAATTCTTTCGGAAAAAACCATTTTCCGATAAATGATATTGTAATGTATCAACCCCTAATCCATCCAATAGCAAGATAACTACATTTTTATATTGATATTTCAAAAGCTCATCCACTTCTTTTAGTGTACTATGTTCACTCTCAGCACCAAAATATTCTAAGATAGAGCAAGCAAGATTCACGATACTATTATGATAATCAACAAACATATTTTTTTCCCTCTACTTTCAACAGCTTATTATAAATAATCTTAAGTTCACCATTTTTTACAATTTTGTCTTAACTCATAAGAAAAGTCTATCATATTTACCACTTTATTGCATTAATTTCCTATACCTTTGGGTCAACTTTACTTTTTATACCGTATTATTCAATTTTCAAAGAACATTGTTTGTGCTTTAAATTTTAAGATTTACGTCGCTTTTTAATCAAATTACGAAACAAAAACACCATAAAATTCCAACTTGAATAATACGGTGTTTTTATAAATTGTTCTTCTTTTCAATTGTTGTATTAAATAAAAAATTTGTGTCTTAACTATAATAAACTTAGGCTCATCTTTCATAAGTTTATTATAGTTGAAAAAATAAATCAGCTCTTTCACCTATTTTATCGAATCCAATTTTTTTATACATTTCCTTTGCAGTATCATCCTCATCGGTAACCAGATAAATAGTATGGGAATTCCCTTTTATTGCTATATCAATTAGAGATTTCAAAATGGTTGTTCCGTATCCTTTACGCTGATATATGGGGTTAACAGCAAAATCTTCGATTTTCGCAATCCCATTATACATAAACAAATCGCAATTTCCAATTATATCTCCCTTATGATAACAAATGTAAGAATTTACCCCTTTGTTAGAAACATATACTTTACCACGTCTGTAACATCTCCTTGTACAAAAATCTTTCCCAAGATTTTTCTCATCATGTTGCAAGTCACAAAATAAAATATCATCTACCATTTCTTCATTGTTGACCTTCTTTATTATGCAACCAGATAAAGCATTTAGTCTTAAAAAATAAGAAATATCAAAGGAATAATATCCATTTGTTGATATTTCAGCATTGTATTTAATAGTGGACGCCAAAGAACTGTTAACATTAGAATTTAAAAGAATATTACAGAATTTACTTTTTTCAGATAACCTCAGTGAAATTTCATCTTGTATAATACGTTTCACCTCAATTTCACTCATTGCTTTTTTTATATATGTATAATTATGATAATACATATCACTCAATTGATTATCACGAAATCTAATTATATCTTCATTTTCATAAAACTCTGAAAAGCACTTTGTGTATTCAAATTCACATTCTACAATCTTCTCATCTATTAGCATAATACATCCCCATTTCTTCTTTATATAATGTAGATAATCTTTACTACATATAAAATTACTATTGTGTCTTAGCACTTGAAAATATGTTCTTAACTATAACATGTTTTAAATATCAAATTTTTGAATGTTCTAGTTGTTATGCCTTATAAAAATAGTATGTAATAATATAAAATTACTACATTTTATTTACCATTACTCTTTGCTTTTTGATTAATACATTCCTCTTTTAAGATTGCATATATTGCATCATCTGCCCATTGATTATCAAACCAAAAGTTTTTTTTCAAATGTGCCTCTTTTCTCATTTGAATTCTTTCAAGCAATGCTATAGATTTTATATTTCTAGGGTCAACTGAAACAATTATTCTATGCTTTTTTAAATTATTAAATAAGTAATCTATTACAGCAATAATAGCTTCAGTAGCGTATCCTTTGCATTGTTGCTCTAAAGATAATGTAAATCCTATTTCTGCCTGTAAGTTATCTGAGTCTATAAAATGAATCCCTATATCCCCTACTAACTCATCAGTTTCTTTAAGAAAAATTCCAAGTTGATACCATATATTTGGTATATTCGGAATTTTAGCAACTTTTTCTATAACTTATTGACCTATAAATTAACTTTTACTATATTGCTTATATATCAATATATAATATACCTTCATCTCCAATTTCTTTTTTAGCTATAACTTTTCCTAATTTATCTACTGCATAGGCACCTCCAAAGTAATAATATTCAGTACTCTTTGAATGCTCAATATAATTAGTCATCAATGTTAATGCATTACACTTAGTAATTTGCTCTATATAAGATGGCATTTCTTCTACGTCCCATCTTTCTTGAGAAACATGTCCATTATAAAAAGATCTTGCAAATGGAAATACTAATATATCAATATTTTCCTCTCTAATCTTATGAACCAACTTATCATCAAATAAATCTCCACAAATTAAATAACCATATTTGTTGTTTTTAATGTAAAATGTCTTAATTTCTTCTCCTTCTTTATATATTTCTTTATCAGCTTCATTACCGTGCCATCCCTTTGTTATTCTTCTATATTTACATATTATCTCTCCAGAATCATCAATACATATTGTACTATCATATATAGAATTGTTATCTTCTTCAAAAAACCTAGTGAAACATATATTTGATTTTCCTTTGCAGATTTACATATAGATTGAATAATGTTTGAACTTTCACTAAAAGCTAACTTAAAATCGTATTCAGGTATATCACGATTATTAAATCCTGCAATAGCAGATTCTGGGAATATTATAAATTCAGCACCATTGCTTTTTGCTTCCTTAATAGATTCTAATATTAACTTTACATTTAGATTAATATCCGATGTAACTTTATTTACTACTAATGCGTATTTCATTTTATCATCTCCTTTAAATTAAAATTCTATATTACAATAGATTTTAAGTATAAAATAATACTAATTCACCTCTCTTAATTAAATCATCTGATGAAAATAAGTATATTTTCTATCAGTTATTTCAATTATAAATCATTTATGTATAATAGTTCCATATACGATATATTTATCCTTCACATATATTAATAAACTTTTAAAGTGAGTTAATAATTTTTTTACTTACTATAAAAAACTTAACACTATATACTTACTTATAATTCAATAAAAGGTAACTAAAGGATTAATATAGAAAATAAAACTACTAAAATTTAAAAATATATTTGTTTTTTAGTTATTGCCCTACTTTTAGTAACACATATAGATTCACTAACTAAACATACCTTAAATGCTTACGCTTCTAATTCGTCAGGATATAAATAATATGAATTTCTTATTAACTGATAAATATACTTTACTCTATATTTTTCTATAAATAATATTTTTATTTTATATAGTTAAAAAATTCTAAAAAGGGTAAATACGGAAGTGTTATAATTTATTGTATTATATTTATTTAAGTTTAAATTATGTACTAAGATAAAATAAGCTTTATTATATGTATTTTGCTTTAAGTCATATTTAATGCTTTATAAATAAAGCAATTTAAAGGAACTCTTATTGAGTTCCTTTAAAAAATAATAGATTATCACTATTATTTAACTATCTTATTTTGATACTTTAATTAATTAGACATGTTATATTCAACTTAATTTTCTTAACAAGATGTGATTATAAAAAGATATATTTATATACTCATCTATTTCAGAAACTTTCATTTCAGCTTCAAACATTTTTTCTTGCCACATTGGATCATACTTAATTTCATTATTTTGTTGCAAAGCAAAAACGTTCTAATTCCAAGAACCTTTTCAATATTAACGTCTAAATTACCTATCCACTCTCTAACATCATTTACATCATAATAATCCACTTGTCCAAAATTCATAACCTTAGCTGCTTCCCCATCAAGTAGAGATATTGCTTCATCCACATTGTTTTCAAAAACAATTTTTGCATGATTCTTCCTACATGATTATGTTTTACTATAGATATTATCCGATTTGGTTTAAGAACCCGGCAGAATTCTCTAAATATTTCTTTTCGTTCTTTCGCATACTCAAAAACATTGTGGCATATTACAACATCAAAGGAATTATCATCTTGCTCTTTTAATTGTTCTATATTACCAATAATCTGTTCATAATCATTGTCACATATTCTCATATCTATCATATTAGCATCTGGTTCTATTGCTACTACATCGTTATTCTTTGCTAAATAATTTGCAGTAATTCCCAATCCACTTCCAAAATCGAGGACTTTACAATTAGTTACTTGTGATAGTTGTTCCCAAACCAATCTATAGTATAATACACTCCAAGGCTTCTTCATATTTTCTAAATATGTTTTTAAATCATTATTCATTCTACTTCTCCAATTATATAAATCATTTTTAATTGTAACATTTTACATTTATGCCATATTTAATTTTTTCATTCATAATATATTCCCTAGAAAGTACTGTTCTCCTTCTTATTTTAACAAAAATAGTAATTAATCTGCTGCTATAAGCTACTTATAAAATCAATATAAAGTGCGAAATATTTTAAATTACGCAATAAAAAATACTGTAAAATCCATTTCTGAATAATACAGTGTTTTAAAATAAAATATACTTTGTAATTATTATGTATTTGAAACTATTTTAACAATATCACTTCTACATTGGCTTAAGTACCAATTTGATATCTCATCAATATCTATAGTTTTTTTAATTATCTCCAAATCACTTGAAATCACTTCTTCAATTACTTGTCCCTTAGGAGAAATTAGCATAGTAGGACACTGTTGATTCTTACTAGCATTATTAGAACTAATTACAAATCTTTGATTTTCTGCTGCTCTACTTATTAAGTGACTTCTCCAAACTGAAAGATGATCTCCTGAAGTAGCATTTGTCAAATATACAAATACTTGAGCATTATTTAAAGCTAATGCTTTCCATTGCTCAGGATAACGTATCTCTCTACAAAGTTGTATTCCCAATTTTAAATGTTGATTATTAATTATTATATCAAAAACTGGTAATTCATCACCTGCTTTAAAAACATTTCTTTCATGAGTTGCTAAATTCACCTTTTCATATATGAAATCATCATTATTATATGAATAAAAAATTGCAGCATTGAACCAACTTGAATCTTGATATATACAAGAGCCAAAAATAATATGTACTTTTCTTGTTATAGCTTCACTTTTTAATTGATTCATTGCATAATTCAACGTTTGTAAATCGATATATTTAAGAAAAGAAATATCATCATCATAACCAGATAGTGCACCCTCTGGGAGAATAATTAAATCATCTTCATTTGCTTCATCCAATATCTGCTTTATCTTGTTTAAATTTTCTTTAATATTAAATGTTATTGGAAACTGTCCAATAATTATTGATACTTTCATTTTAATTCTCCAATATCTCTTACTTTATTTTTAAAATTTAATCAGAAAAAATTATATCACACTTTTAAATCTTTAAATAACATTATTTTTGTGTTTTAAATTCATATATTTTCATATATCCTTTAATTATATTGCTAAATAATTATAGCTATAAAATTTCCTTTAATTTCAAAATTTCATTATTAAATTGATTTCCACAGCGCTCTAATTCTCCTAATACACGTTTAATACCAATGTCTGTTTTGTACCAATTTTCCTTTGATATAAGAATATTACCTTGATAATATGGTATGGGATGAATATAAAATTTTGTATCTGGAAAAGCCAATTGATAACACATAAGTGAGCGTCGAGCATGAAAAAGACTTACAACAAATAATAGCTTTTTTAATATCTAAATTATTTTCATCTGCAACCCTACGTGAAAATACTGCATTTTCTTTTGTGAATGATGATGTATCTTCCCATAAAATCGTTTTTTTGAAACACCATTTATCATTAAAACATCGGCTAAAAACTCACAATCTGTCTTATAGTCTTTGTTGTATATTTCTTTTCTTGATTTTACTCCATTAAATTTTCCTGTTTTAATACTCACTCCACCTGATGGCATTACAAGAGGTGCAAATCCTTGTTTCCACAATTCAGCAGAATACTCTCCTAATTCAGGATGTGAACCCCCTGGAATAAAAATAATATTTGCTTTTTCTATTTCATCTTGTAAAAATATAAAATCAGTAATGTCATCTATAATTTTCATTCTTATCTCACCTCTTAAATTCTATATTATAATTATTTTGTTATTATTATCAGTGACTTACTTTAAAGTATCTTTATATTAAAATTTTCCTACTTTTATAATGGAGAGTTAATTATATGGAAATTATACCATATTTTTAAGAATAAATGTTTTTAATACCTTATTATTCAATTTCTAAAGAATATTTCTATTAATTATTCCTCAATATATTTAATTAATTACGTAAAAAACCGTATTATTCAAATTTGAATAATACGGTTTTTTATAAACTACTCATTTTTTCAGTTGTTATGTTAAATATTAAAATTATGAATTAATTAATAACTATAAATCAATAGTATTTAATCATTATACTCTGAGTATTTCATAATTCTTTCTTTTAAAAATACGTTAAATTCATTGTATTCATCCTCAGATAGATTTCTATTAAAACTCATAATCTTTAATTTATGACCTTTATACTCTTTTCTGTAAGGTGGATGAATATGTTCAAATTCTTGCAGCTTAAATCCTAAGTTAGAATAAAATTCTAATCTTTTAATCGATATATCATCTACTGGTGGGTCTATTTCTAAAACCATAGTTTTATTATTCTCGCAAAAATCTTTTAAAATTCTAGAACCATAGTTTTTTCCTCGTAAGCTGGGCAATATTGCTAAGTGTTCAATGTATTTACAGTTATCTAAATCCCAATATAATAATATTCCAACTAATTTATTATTTTCACAAACAGCCGTGCAATTATATTTATCATCTTTTAAAACGTCCATTTGATCTTTTATAGTTCTTTGCTCAAATATAGGAAAACTCACTTTATATATATTCATTACATCATCAAAATAATTATTATCACTAGAATTTATTCTTACAAACTCCATTTCTATTTCCTCCTAAAGTTTTATATTAACTATAGATTATATCATATATTAAAATAATCTAAAATTCATTAGTTTGAGATTTATTACTGTTATAACTTAATTGTCCCAAATACACCCTTACTACGTAATATTTTGTAATCACCTTATGTTTAGTTTTCAAATAACATTGTTTGTATTTTAAAATTTTAATATGTAAGTTGTAATATAATCAAATTACAGCCTAATTTTATATCTCTTTTACTTTTACATTACAACATAAAAATACCGTATAATTCATTTTGGATAATACGGCGTTTTAAATAATTATTCTATTTATAGTCCATTATGTTTAAAAAACATAATTTCATAAGTATTTTTAAACTTATAATTTACTTAAAAGTTTCATATTGCAGGATGCATTATTTTTTTGCTAAACATTTCTGCTGGCGAACCATCATCAATTTCATATAGCTTGCATGACATAAAACCATTTTTCAATAATATCTTTTTCGACGCTATATTATTAGGGTCTATTATTGCTGTAGCCCGTTGTATACTCTTTGTTTCTTTAGCTTTATTTAATAAATTGTCTACGATTTCACTTCCATATCCCTTTCCCCAGTACTCAGGAAGCAATAAATATTCAACTTCTACCTCTGTAAAATCATCACTTATTAAAAGTGAACCTAAACCTATGAAAGTATTGGTGGATTTTTCAAAAACTTTAAATCCTCCAAAATCTTCGTGCTTTCTACTCTTCTCTAACAAACCTTCATAGCATTTTTTTCCTTCTTCTAATGAAAATACTCTTCCATAATTCATTGCCATTATTTTTTCATTTGAAACTAATTTAAAGAAATATTGAAAGTCATCTTCTGAAAGAAACTTTTCAAAATATATTCTGTTTGTCATCTTCTGTCCCCCTATATAAATAGCTTAATTAATATTTGTATAAGATTTTTCTTCATCTGCTTTACAATCTCCACGTCTGCCTCCAATTTTAACTATAGTTATTTTCACTTTTTTCAGACTTTTCAGTTTTTCACCGCTATATTTCTATAGCATATAGTACATTCACATTATAAATCTATTTAATTTAGCGTAATATTTCATAAAATATATACTGCTCACTCCTGAAATCTCTAATTCCAAGACAAGTCATTCCAATTTTCTTCATAACCCTCATAGACCCAATATTTTTAGGATTAGCCATACCATATATTTTTCTTACATTACTATTTTTAAAAGCAGTTTCTATAATAGCTTTTCCAATTTCAGTAGCATATCCTTTATTCCAAAAATCCACCCCTAATTGCCATTCAATTTCTGGTTGCTTCAACAAATATGGATTCAAGCCTGTTAATCCTATAATTTTATTACTTTCTTTTAATATAACTGCTCCATGAAAGTTATCTAATGATAAACTTTCTCTACTAATATTAAATTGGATATATCCCTTAGTTCTTTCTTTAGTCCAAACAGTGTCCCCAGTGCATATATGAACTCGCTTGTCTGACATTAAGTTATACAACTCATCAGTATAATCTAATGACCAAGGTTTTATATATAAACGTTCCGTTTCAATTATAATTTCGCCCATATCATTTATCTCCAATATTAATTGAATTTAAATGGTTTCTTTCATCAATTCTTCTAATCATTGAATAACAATATGGGGTAAAATGTTTAAGCCAGAAGCGTCTTCCTTCAATATTAGCAGATTCAAAATCTGTAGAACAGCGTTTCAAGCCCTTTTCAATAGCCCAATCAGTTGCTACATTTAATAATCTTGACATTATATGCTGTCCTCTATATTCTGGTAATACATAAGCTCCATTTATCGCCATTGTATAACCATCATCTAATTCATCCATATTAATTTCAGTTGTATTTGTTTTTAAATAACCTATAATTTTGCTATTAACCTCTGCAATCCATAAATTGTTACCTTCTGTTTTAAGCCAATCTCTATATTCATCTATATAATTTTCACTAATATAATTATATAAATATATTGGTGATGATAAAAGATGTTTGTCTATTCCTTTAAAAAGATGTTCCATATTAATAAGGTCTGTTATATCAGCCTTTTTTATCAACATGTTATTATCTATATTTGGCATAGCTATTTCTTCAAGAGGACGTACAGCGTCAATAACCAACATACCAAATCCATTCATCACCCAAGAATCAGTTACATTTTTATCATTAACGTACAACATTACAGCATGTGTATAACAGCCTGAATTAACCCACAAATCAGAAGCTCTTCTATAGAGTTCACTATATAAATACTTTTTATCATATTCATCAGCTATTCCATGAAGTGAAGGTAATGATAATACTCCTTTTGCTGTTCCTTTAAACTCATTAATGCTAATTCCATTTATAAATCCAGCAACTTTACCAGATTCTATAGCTACAACAAAATTGTTGTTATCTACATATTCTTTAATTTCCTTTATGTGAATTTCAATATTTTCATATTTATCAGATAGAATAGGTAATGCTACCCTCGCATTTTTATAATTAGTTGAAATAATAGTAGCTATCTCTTCAACATGAGAATCTTTTAAATAAGTATAGTACATAACAATCTCCTTCTAAGGTGATAAATAATATAAAACTATACTCAATTCACATGGTTAAATGAATAGAGAAATCTATAAAATAATCACCTCATAATTTTTTTCTGTAATTTAATTATCATAAAAACATCCTCCCTTCTCCATATTAACCAATAATTAAATATTAACATTAATGGAATTTATAGTAAATAACCATTATTAATATAAAAAAATATATACATTAAAAACAGGTAGTCTAATTTCCACTGGCAATTAGACTACCTGTTTTTATTCTTATTTTATTCTTTTCAAATGCTGAACGTGTATACCTAAATGCCCTATACCAAGTATAATATCAGAGGCAATCAACCAAATAACTTTCCCATAAATACCTAATAATAAAAAAGCTATGACAGGCAAACTTGCAAGAGGTATCGGAATTCCATAAAAACTACGATAAAAATTATATTCTGTATGTTCATTAATAAAATATCTAATCCAACAAATCTCATAAAGTATCATCAGTAAAAATGATATAATAAGCCATAAAGTCCATATTGAAAATGAAGTAATATTAAAATCATTAAAAATCAATACACTGAACGTACAACATACTTGACCTACACGTTCAAATAATAATAATATTTTATTTTCTTCAGTAGTATCGTAATTTATTGGCTGATTTTTACTCCAAATAATATTAGGAATAAATAGCATCAATAAATATATAAGACCTATATATGAAAATCCTAAATGACCTAACATAAAATACTCACTCCTGAAAAGTTACTATTTTCTATATAATTAAATTATGTTAAACATTGCCATGAGTGATGCTAGAGTATTAGCACAACCATGAAGTAACCAGCTTGAAATTATAGATCCTTCTGATTGTTTTTCATTAATCACTCCCATCAGCCAACCTGCCATAGCAGTGATTAAAGTAACTATTACAGCTCCTAATGTTCCCGATAATTTCATAAACATAATTCCATGCATTAGTCCAAATAATAATGCTTGAATAGAATTTCCAATTTTAAATCCAAATCTTTTTATAAATCTTTTTGTTAAAAATCCTCTAAAAAAAAGTTCCTCAGAAAGTCCTGTTTGTAAAAAGGCATAAATTAGAGCGGGAAAAAGAGCAGAAATACCTTTTCCTTTGAACTGTGAAGTTGCCATATTAGAACTGTCTATAAATAATGGCACAATTATAAATGCTGAGAAAGATAAAATAAATATGGTGAATATAAAAGTTAATATATATCTACTTTTGTCTTTTACAATTGGCTTTTTTATACCTAAATACTTTAAAAAGTTTGACTGTTTTTTATCTCTTGTAAGCCACCAAATAAATGGCAAAATTAAAAATAATATAACTTGAATAATTGCACTAATTAACAAATTAATAAATTCCATATTATGGCCTCCTATTATAATGCACTCTTCGCAAAATATAATAATTATGAATTATATTCTTAAAAAAATATTATCCCTCTAATCCTTATCTTAAAAGTTGATAGTTATATTGTAATATAATCATCCTATAACTTAACAACAGCTAATTTAACAACAGCTAATTTAACAATTCAGAAACAGATAAAAATGTAATTAGGACGCCCAAAATAATCCAACTTACTCCAGTAGTCTTATAATAATTCTTATTTTCTTTTAAATTTGTTCTCTTTATAATATTAATTCGATCTACTCCATTAATAATATTACTTACACCTAAAAATAGAAAAGCAATATTCCTTTCAACAAAATGTAAAAAATATAAAATAACTATAATCGCGGTAATAATATTAAATGTCCACTGTATTATTGAAATAATTTTATAATTGTTTTTCAAAATTACCCTCTCCTCTATTTATAATAATTTAATTTATATAATCTAATATTTATATCTCCCTAAACTTATGTCTATAATACATTCTCTTTAACACTTCAAGTTCCTCCACATTCCAGTAAAAAGACATCTAATATACTTTCAAAAGTGAATTAGCTTGCTTAATAAGCCATTCCTATCACAAAATAAAAAACACCGCAAATTCACTTATGAATAATACGGTATCTCAATTTATATTTACTTTTTATATTAGTATTAATAAATTCTTATAATAATTTACTGCTCATTAAAGCTACCTATTAAATATTTTTAGACATATTTATATCAGTAGCAATAAATCCTGTCTTTTCATATAATGATAAAGCCCTTTTGTTATGTGCAAATACATGTAATGAAATTTTATTAATACCAAGTCCTTTAACTACATCATCAAGAGATTTAAGTGCTTGACTGCCATATCCTTTACTACGAAATTCTTTAAAAACAATGAAGTCATATATAAAGGCTTCTTTTCCAATTAATTTTTCGTAACATTGAAACCATAGGTATCCAACCTTTATCTGTTTATCAGCATCTATTATAGAAAAAAGATATTGATTTTCACTATAAATACCCTTTGGAAGTAATCTAGCAAAAGTTTCTTTAGATAGGTTTTCTGCTTCCTCTTGAGCCCAAGTACCCGCTTTAATTTTTTCAGCAGCATAATCCTTAATAGCGTTATTAATGTAGTTATCAAAATCAAATTCATTCATCTTTTCTAATCTAATCATATTCCCCTCCAATTATATAATTTTTTAATAAATATTTTAAAACTAACATAACTTATAACATCTCTAGATAAAGATTATGCTCATTCTAGAATGTATATTAATTTATAGAAGATTTTAGTCTGTCAAATATTCATCACTCTTAAATGTAATCTTACCTCAATAAGCAAGTTATACAGCTGTATTCCATAGCTCTTTAATCTTATTGAAAAGCTTTTGATAATCTAAGCTTATTAGCTATGTAAGACTTTAATCATGCTACCAATGAAACATATATACCATAGATAATTTGTAATCTATTTAATCAAATTAAAATAATAAACTACATCTTTACATAACTGATTTAGCTCAATAGAGGAAATAATAATCTTGTAAACTAGAAAACTCATAGTGATTGTAACAAATGGCTGCAAAGATTTTTTATTGTTTTCTCTTTTATATAATTGACTATCTCTTCGTAAATTTATAAAAATTTTTAAAATAAAAATTAAATATAGTAGAAATAAAAATAAGGAAAATCTTTTAAACCCAATCTCAATAACATTATCTCTAAAGCTCCTAAGTGTTTCCTTATTAAAATCATTTTCAATAATATTATTTTTAATGTTATTTTTAGATATTGCCACATTCCATTTTAAAATTCTTATACTGTTTTCATTTAAAATATCCATTTTGTAATAATACTTTCCACTTCTAAACTCTAATCCTTGGGAACTATTAGAAATATAAAGCATAAAAACTACAAGTATAATAGCAAAAATTACAGAGTCAATTAAAATCTTTTTTTTTGGTTTTACTACTCATAACCAATCTCCATTAATGTACTAAATATTATTCTTAGTTTACGTTATCTAACTATTGTTCATTATTGTATATTTATAATTTAATTAAGATAATTCTTTACTAATAAATTCAAGATGGTATTCTGTCATATTCGTTTTAAAACCTAATTTTCTCACTAAATTAATTATTTCTACATTATTTTCATATACGTTAAAATATATTTCTTTTAAGATGCATTTTATCATTTCTTCCATAATCACTCTGATTATTTATGATATACATTAATATTTTTTACCATTGTGTAACAATTTAAGAAGAATATAATTCAATCTAAATAAGTATTCTACTTAGTTTGTTTATTTAGTAAATCTAATACTTAATTCGATGAGAAACTAATATAACTACTTTCGTAATATTCATTTTTTAGCATTGAATATATAATTTGATCTAAATAACCACGTTTAGATTTATAGCTTTGTCTTAGAACTCCATCTCGATGCATTCCAAGTCCTTCATAAAGCCTAATCCCTATCAAATTATCTGGATACACATCCAACCAAAAGCGATTAATATTTCTATCTTCAAATGCATATTTTAGTAATGCAATCATAGCTTCTTTTCCGTATCCTACTCCTTTGTGAGAAATAGCAATTCTTCTTAGTTCAAAAATTTCTGATTTAAAATCTAATCTAATTAGAGCATATCCAATAATTGAGTTATCCACTTTTTGTCTAAACACAAAAAGCAAGTGATTTTTATCTTCAATTTCTGCCTTGTGTTCTTCGTAAGTACCAATCCAAAGAAAGTCTCTATTATCCCTATGGCTTTCCAATCTGATGATAGTTTCAATATCTTCTTCAGTAGCATCAATTATATAAAGACGTTTTGTTTCTATCATAACTAGTCCCCCTACTTTTTAGCTATTCCTATTATATAAATGTTTTTTATTTCCTCAATAATCATATTAGATGACATGTTCTATTTAACCTTTATATATTTTCCTACATACTTTAATCTTATTGTAAGTTAAAAAATTTACTTTTGCATAAATTTTTACCAAACTTCATAGTGTATTATTTCTTCAAGTTTCTTTCGTGGACGAGCTTTTGGAGTTTCATTTGTATATCCAACAGTTATAACACCTACTACATACTTATCAGATGGTATATTTAGTATTGGTCTAATCTCTTCTTGAATAAACCACCCAACCCAACAGGTGGCTAATCCTAAACTAGTAGCTTCAAGTAACATATGTTCTATAGAAATTGATGTATCTCTGATTATCTGTTTCAGCTCCATTTGTGGACTATCTTCATTTAGTACTATATCTATATCTTCTCCCATTCTAGAGCGTATATCGGCAACACATACAATAAAAACTGGAGCAGAAAGCATCCATTTTTGATTATGGGATACTTCAGCTAATCTTTTTCTAGTAGATTCAGATTTTACCACAATGAAATGCCATGGCTGCGTGTTGCTACCAGAGGGCGCAAGTCTTGCACTGTTAAGTATCTGAATTATTTTTTCGTCTTCAACAGATTTATCAATGTAATTTCTAATACTTCTACGATTTTCAATTTCTTTAATCATATTTTTAATTTCCTCCATTAAAGTATAATATTAAAAATTCCTTTATTTTTAATATATTCCCTAGCAAATACTTTTCACCTTCTTTTTATAAAAAGATTAAGGACTATTCAAAAGTATTTTGAATAGCCCTTAATTTTTAAAATATATTTTTAGTAAAACTGTTAAAACTTCTTAAGGATAAATAACTATATAAGCTATTTCTATACAGCTACTGTAATACTTTGTACTTCTTTTAAAGCTTTCTGAATTTAATTTGCTCCATAGCCATCTATAATAGTTTTATTAAGCTTATAATAGTTCATTTTTACAGCATCGCTAGAATTTCCTTCAATAGTACGAATTGCTCCTTCAGAAGGTAAATATTCTACTACAATACCAGTATGATAATAAGAACCTGATGAATTTTTAAAGAAAATAACATCGCCTGGTTTTGGATTGTATCCTGAAATTCTTGTCTTGTATCTTCCACGAGCTTTATACCAATTTACTCCATCTGAACAAAGAGCATACCTTGGTACAATACTTCCAAGTATTCCAGCTTTATTAGCGCACCAAGACACAAACATAGCACACCAAGGTTGACCATTCATTCCATACCATTCGCCATAAGGATTTATATTGTTCCCATTAGTTTCTTTAAATCCTTTTTTAAGTTCTTGTTTTGCTACTTCAATAAATTTACTAACACCTGATCCACCTACAACTACATCATCATTCGAATTTGAAGAACTATTTAATGCCTTCCAAGTTGCTGGTCCTACTATTCCATCTGCTGATAATCCGTTGGCTCTTTGGAATTTTATCACCGCATCATGAGTACCTTGTCCAAATACTCCATCAGCTCCATATTGACCTACGCTATATCCTTTATTTATTAATTTTTGCTGTAGTTCTCTTACTTTATCTCCTCTTGATCCCATTTTTAATAGTTCTCCACCAGAAGAATTATTACCGGAAGAATTATTAAGTGCATTCCAAGTTGCTTGTCCTACTATCCCATCTGCCGATAGTCCGTTGGCTCTTTGAAATTTAATTACCGCATCATAAGTACCTTGTCCAAATACTCCGTCAGCTCCATATTGGCCAACACTATAACCAAGTGAAATAAGTTTTTGTTGAAGTTTTCTTACTTCTTCTCCTCTACTACCCTTTTGTAATAACATAACATCCTCTCCTTAATTTTAAATTTGTTTTACACTATATAAAGAGAATGTAATAGTACCTTTGTAACCCTATCTTTAAATAAAATTTTAATTTTACATTTAAGATGCTAATATTTCTATTTCTCTACAACAAAAAGCACCTATCACGGTGCTATAAGGACTTATTAAAGATTATATTAATTTAAACCATAAAAGTTCTATAAAGATACAAGCTCAAATTTTAAATTATCCATAAACCTTAAAAATATTTTTATACAAAATAAATAATTGATTTTTAAGTAATCCCTGCTTAATATAAATAATTAAAATAAGATTATTATAGATAATCTTATTTTATATATACAAATATTCCATTATATCAATTTATCTAGACTATTATAAAAAGGAGAATAATATCAACTACTCTCCTTTCATTTCCTTAATTACAAATTAAATTTAACAATTACTTTACTATATTTCTTCGAAAATAATTGTTCTTATCTTAGACACTCTCTTAAAAAAATGCTCACTTGGAACATTTGTTATCATAATAATTTGAACATCTTCCTCTGGGAAAACTTCATTTGATGCAAGAAATCCAGGTATTATCCCGCTATGGTCTACCCTTTCTCTGACTTTGCCTCCAAGTTCTTCAGAAATTAAATGTACTCCATATCCATAATAATCATTTTCTTTAACCTTAATATGTTTATCAGTTATTTTCTTTAATAATTCTTTGCTAACAATCTTTCCTCCAATTAATGCCCTATTCCAAATATAAAAATCTTCAACTGTAGAATATAAGGCTCCTGCAGCATGAGGTATACTCATATCTATAAACTCACAATTTGTAAGACTTTTTTCTTCACCCTTTAATTCATAGCCACTAGCCCTATTTTTAATTATTTTATAATAATCATCATATCCAGTATCAACCATTAAAAGTTTATTAAAGATATTCTCCTGTAAGTATTCTTCATAGCTTTTATTAGATACTTTTTCAATTATATATCCTAGTAAAGCATATCCAGAATTTGAATAAGAGTATTTCGTTCCTGGTTCAAAATCATATGGAACATGTTTAAACTCGTTAATCAGCATCTCTAAACTATGCTTTTTCCTTATAGTATTTTCAATAGAACCTTCAATATTAGTATAATTAAATATTCCTGATGTATGGGTCAACAAATGATGAACGGTTACCTTATCTCCTTTAGGATAATCTGGAATATATTTATCTAATGTATCATCTAAACTTAATTTTCCTTTCTCAAAAAGTTGCATTATTGCTACTGCTGTAAACTGCTTTGTTACAGAACCAATACGAAATTTTGTTTTAGATGTATTTAAAACATCTAATTCATAATTTGCCATACCATATCCTTTGCTAATTGTTTTTTCACCTTTTATAGAAACTAATATAGCTCCACTAAAGCTCTCTTTTTCCACAAGGTCGTTTAAATAATTATCAATATTTATATTAATCTTATCTAAGACTTTTTTATTTATCATAGTCCTTATATTCCCCCTTTACTCATAAATCCATAACCATATAATAAAATTTACTTTTATTATACATAATTTACTTTATAGCTAGTTCATTTTATATGATAACTAATTTAAAACTTCTCATTTTCTATAAATCTATGAATTCATCTCATTAATAAAGCTATTTTAGCATTTTTCAGAATTAACTGTCAATTTTTTTTGCATAAGCAATAGATTTAAATGTATATTCTATAAAATCCTTATAATAAATTTTTCAACTTATTCTTTTCTTTATATATACTTTAATTAATTCAGTTTTGCATATACAATATAGATAAATCATTTTAAAATTTAATATATAACTGAGTATCTATTCTTTTAGATATTTCGGTTTGAAACTTAAAGAAATTAACAATTAAAAGTGGGCAATTGACAATTATAGTTGAAATTAATTCTCTCCGAATTAATTTCTTTAATAGGCTTTTCAATAAAAGTGACTTCGTTAATTTTAAAAGAAATTTAAAACTTCTCTCTTATGAGAGAAGTATCCATAATTGTCAATAGTCAATTTTCAATTGTATAAGTGTTTAATAAAGGAGAATGTCAAATGGAAAGGCTTTATTATGAAAATCAATATATTAAAGATTTTGTAGCAGAGGTTATAGAAGTTAAAGAAATTGATGACAAATTTCATATTGTGCTAGATAAAACAGCTTTTTTTCCTGGTGGTGGTGGTCAGCCTTGCGATTTAGGTTTAATAGAAAACTTAAATATTATAGATGTATATGAAGAAAATGGAGTTATATATCATGTCACTGAAAAGAAACCTATAAAAATACATAGAGTTAAATGTTCTATAGATTGGGTAAGAAGATTTGATGGTATGCAACAGCACTTAGGTCAACACGTACTTTCTGGCTGTTTTTTTAAATTTTTCAATGCCAACACCTGTGGATTTCATTTAGGACAATTCGTTAGCACAGTGGACATAGAAGGTATTTTAGATGAAGAAACCATTAGAAAAGCTGAAGCTATGGCAAATGAAATTATTCATAACAATTTAAAGGTAGAGTTTTTACTACCAAATAAAAAGGAACTAAAAAAATTAAATCTAAGAAGAGATCTTCCAAAAACAGATGAACAAATAAGGGTAGTTAAAATAGAAGATTTAGATATAAATGCTTGTTGCGGCGTTCACCCTTCCTCAACGCTAGAACTTCAAGTAATCAAAATAAAAAGATGGGAAAAACATAAAAAGGCAACTAGACTAGAATTCTTAACAGGAAATAGAGCTGTTGAAGACTATCTAAAAAAAGATCACTATATGAATCTTATATGTAGATATTTAAATACCAATGAAGAAGAAGCTATAAAGGGTATAAAAAACTTACATGAAGAGCTAAAAAATACTATAGAAGAAAATAAAAAATCCCTAATTGAACTTACTAATTATAAAACCCGTGAAATCATAGACTCTGCTGAAAAAATAGGGGATATTTCTATCGTTAAAGAAATCTATGATAATGAGGATATGAAATATGTAAGTAAATTAGTTTCAAAAATTACAGATAATTCTAAAACCATTGCCTTAATTGCTATTAAATCTTCTGAAAAAGCTAATTTAATATTTGCAAAATCAAAAGATGTAAAAAATATAAATATGAATAATCTTCTTAAAGATACTATCACCTTAATTGATGGTAGAGGTGGTGGAAGTGAGTTTCTAGCCCAAGGCGGAGGAAAGAACAATGGAAATGTAGATTCTGCCTTAAACAGTGCCTTTATAAAAATAAAAAATAGCTAAATTATATTTATATTATATAAATGATTATAAAAAAAGTGTAAGTAAATTTTGTCTCACATAATCTACTTACACTTAATTTTATTTAATTATAATCAGCTATTGAGCCCTTCTATTCTAAAAAACTCCAAGGGCTTTGACGGTGGAGTTTTAACCATAATTCGTATTTTTCATTCTTAATTTTCAATTTTTCAAGAAAGCTTTAGGTCTGTATTATCCTTAAGTATGATTACTTTATCTTCATAAGATTCAAGCATCTGTAGAATATTATCTTTAGATTTTTCAAAATCACTACTCCATTTATACATAGAAAAAAGCATTTTCATAGTTGGAATATAATTAGACTTTTCTAGTTTTAAATTTTGGCGAATCCAACGCTTCGCAATACGATATTTTCGTTTGAATGATGGTGTATCTAGTAAAATAATAGTGTCTGCTTTATTAAATCCATCTTTAAAACATTGACGGAAAACACCTTCAATAATCCATTTCTCAGAATTAATAATTTTATTAAATTCAGAATCTCTTTCTTCTGGAGATCTTCTTACATCACCGCTTGGTAACCTTAAATGAACTACATTATCTAATTCATGCCATGGAACATTGAATTGCTCTGATAGTTTTTTCGCCATTGTAGTTTTTCCACTTGCCACTGAACCTATAATATATATTTTAGATCCTCTATAATGATTGTTTATAGTGACATCTCCTCTCTAAGCCATATAAGCTAAGAATATTAATATTTACATATACTTTTTAATTTCTATTATTTTATATTAATAGGTTATAGTTCTAAAAATATATAATTTAACGCTCTATAACGGGGAGAATAATTATTGCCTTAAACCCTTCCCCCTCTTGACTTTCAAGTATAAATTTGCCATTATGAGCTTTAATAATCCTTGAGACCATAGGTAATCCTAACCCATGTCCATTATGAATGAAGCTCTTTCTTTTAGAAGAGTATGGTAATTCCAACAAATTTGGAATTTCACTCTGAGGTATCCCCTTTCCATTATCAGATACAATAAAACGACAAGTTTTTTTATCAGTATCCAGAATTGAGTGCAATAATATTCTGCAGCCTTCTTTATTATGAATAATGCTATTTTGAACAAGATTGGTTATTGCACGAATTAATAATTTCTCATCTCCATTTATTTTTATATATTCTTCTGAAACATCTAATTCTATAGTATATTTTTCCTCTAATCCATTATTTAAAAACTCTGATGCTACTTGTCTTGCAAGTGAGGACAATTTAAGCATCTTTTTATTTAGCGGCTGCATATCATACTCTAACATTGATACCATATTTAAATCTACCACAAGAGAGCGTAATTTTTCCCCTTGATGACGAATAATACCTGCCTGCTGGCGCTGTTCCAAAGTGATAACTTCATTTTCCTCAAGGCTACTTGCATAGCCAAGCATTATTGAAAGCGGTGTTCGTATATCATGAGATATACCTGCAATCCAATTGAACCGTGCTTCATCTCTTGCCTTTAATGCAATATTTTTTTCCTCTAAAAGTTTAGAAGTATAATTAACACTTTCTGCAAGGTCACTTAAGACTCCATTAGGTTCAATATCTACAGGCTTTTCTTCTGTTAGAGCATGAATACCGGCAATAATAGATTTTATGGATTTTATTAAACGGGAACCAATTAAAAGTGACAATAACAATGCTAAAAGAATGTTTATTATTATTAAAGATAACAACCTTAAAGGCAAAGAACTTATCCAATCTACAGAAAAATCGAAGTAATATTTAGCTAAGCTCTCTTTTGGGTATCCAACAACAAGAAGTTCATCGCTATGTTCCCATACATAGACAGGATAGTCCATTAAATAATTCCGTGAAAATTGTGCTACATCTGTAATGGAATAAGTATTAGGAACCTCCTTTGGCATTCTCTCATTCCATATTACATTGCCTTCTTTATTTATTAGCATAGCCCAAGCCTTTTTTTCTTCTAATAGTTTTTTAACTTCATTATCCAAGTTATAACTTAATCCATTATTACTTAATCCTTCTGAAACCACTTTAACTGTATTAAGAGGCGATTGTCCTTGTGGTTCATTCATTCCTTTAAATATCAGTGTTCCAAGCATAATAAAATTTAAAATTACCAAGGCAATAGATATGAATATAGTTGCTCTTATGAAATGCCTTAAAATTTTATAAGCGCCATTCATATTTCTTTTTCCTCTACTATGAGTTTATATCCAAGTCCTCTAATAGTAATTAGGTATTTAGGCTTAGATGGTTCTGACTCAATCTTTTCTCTAATACGCCTTATGTGAACCATTAAAGTGTTTTCATAACCGAAATAATCATCTCCCCATACAGATTGACATAGAGCATCACTTGTAGTAATACGTCCTTTATTTTCATAGAGTTTTAAAAGTAAAGCATGTTCTTTAGCAGTCAATGGTTGTTCACCTTTTTCGCTGCGTACCATTGCACTTTCCAAATCCACAATACAATCACCAACAGTAAAAATAGGTACGCTCTCCTTAATTGATGAGTTATAAACCCGTCTTAATATAGCCATAAGCCTAAGCATAAGCTCTCTAGGTAAAAAAGGTTTCACAATGTAATCATCTGCTCCTAAGCCCAGTCCTAACAAACGATCTTCATCCTCTCCCCTTGCTGATAAAAAGAGAACAGGTAAATGTGAAAATTTACGTATGGAGGACAGCAAAGAAAAACCATCACCATCTGGTAACATCACATCTAGAATAGCAATATCAGGCTTCTCAGTCTGGCATAGCATTAAAGCTTCTTTACAATTTGATGCATGATATATTCGTGAAAATCCTTCTTTACGTAAAAAAATTTCTACCATATTTCTTATTTCACTCTCATCATCAATAATGAGTATCTTTCTATATTTTAAATCTTCCATATTTCATCACCCAACTTTATTATATAATACAAATTCTGTAACTTCTAATAAACTTCTTCTCATTACATAAATTTAAGGTTGTCGTAAGGTTCTTGTAAGTGGAAAGAAAGGTTTTGGTGCTACACTACTCCTAGAGAAAATTTTTAAAAATAAAAGGAGTGAAAAAAATGAACACAATTGTATCAACACATAATCTTTCAAAATACTACGATAAAATCTATGGAGTAAACAATGTCAATTTAACAATTTACGAAGGTGATGTCTATGGCTTTGTCGGTCCTAATGGAGCTGGAAAATCAACTACTCTCAAAATGTTATTAGGTCTTGTAAAGCCTACTAATGGTAATATTAGAATTTTTGGAAAAGAACTTGCTAAAAATCGTCACTATATTTTAAGTAATACAGGTTCTCTCATTGAGTCTCCTTCTTATTATGGGCATCTTACCGGAATGGAAAACATGCGTATTATGCAACATCTCTGTGGTGCGCCAGATAAAAATCTTCACAAAGCTTTACAAATTGTTCGATTAGAAAATCAGAAGGATAAAAAAGTATCACAATATTCATTAGGTATGAAACAGCGTCTTGGCATTGCAATGGCATTAATCAATTTTCCTAAACTGCTTATATTAGACGAACCCACAAATGGCCTTGATCCTGCTGGTATAGGAGAAATTCGTGAACTTATTAAATGCCTGCCACAACAATATGGAATTACTGTCTTGATTTCTAGTCACTTGCTATCGGAAATTGAGCAAATAGCTACATCTGTTGGCATCATAAACCATGGCGAGCTTTTATTTCAAGGCAGCATGGACTTATTAAAAAATATGAGCAAGCCTCATATATCTATTAAAACACAAAATAATGAAGTAGCAGCAAATTTGCTTCAATATAAAGGGTTTTCACCAGTTGTTAATAATCATTCTCTGACTTTAGGAGATATGAAAGATAATGAGATAGCAAAAGTAAACAAACTTTTGATTGAGTCTGGTATAGATGTTTTCCGTATTGAAGAGCATAAAAGGAATTTAGAAAGTGTATTTTTAGAATTAACAGGAAAGGAACAAAGCCTATAATGAGAACAATTATATTAGAATTTTATAAATTACGTCGGAAACGTATATTATCTATGATTACCATATTCATCGGTGCAGAAATATTATGGGCATTTATGGCTATAAGTATGTCCATGAGTCGTAATCCAGAAAGTATAAAATGGGAAGCAATCATTGCAGTTATATCTTCTATGAATGGACTATTTTTACCAATTATTTCAGCAATTGTAGCTTCTCGTATTTGTGATATGGAGCATAAAGGAAATACATGGAAACTCTTATTATCCACAAGTAAGAAAATTAGTCACATCTATGCATCCAAATATTTATGTTCTGCCATACTACTATGTTATGGAGTTATTATTCAAGTTCTTGCTATCTCAATCTTTGGTATAGTAAAAAACGTACCAAGCTCTATGCCTATTGCATTATTAATAAGATTTATAATATCTACTATGCTTACCAATATGGCTATACTTGCATTGCAGCAATGGATATCTTTCTCCATTAAAAATCAAGCTTTTGCTCTATGTTTAGGAATGATTGGTGGATTTTTAGGAATGTCAGCAGCACTTTTCCCAACATCTTTACGTCGTATCTTTATTTGGTCTTATTACACAGAGTTATCCCCTGTAACCTATATATATAATGGTACGTCAGCTGAATACATAATACGTACTATTGACCCTAAAATTATAGCTATAGTTTTATTAATGGGAATAGTTTTTTATATTGCTGGAAACGCTCATGTTTCTAAACAAGAAATATAACGGAGGGATTTTAAATGATTAAAAAATGTATTAAGGCTGAATTACTTAAACTTCACCATTCTCATATATGGCTTATCCTAATTATACTTCCAATTGTCAGTATATTGATTGGAGGAGCAAATTTCTATTTTAATCAGGGGATTTTGCAAAATGAATGGTATAGTCTTTGGACACAAGTAAGTCTATTTTATGGTGAATTCTTTCTCCCTATCCTTATTTCTATTCTTTGTGCTTATGTCTGTAGACTAGAACATATGAATAAAAATTGGAATACAGTAATGACAGCTCCTGTGTCAATCTCAAGTATATTTATATCTAAATTATTAATAGTTGGATTCTTAACTTTTTTAGTACAAACCTTTTTTATTAGCTTTTATCTTCTTTTTGGAAAACTTTTTGGATTTTCATCACCACTTCCAAAAGAACTTTTTGGTTGGATGTTTCGTGGTTGGTTAGCATCTATATCTATAGGCTCAATACAACTTTGGATATCTATCCGTATCCGCAGTTTTGCAGCGCCTATTGGTATTTGTGTTTGTGCTACTTTTATAGGGTTAGGAATATATGTCATGAAGTTTGGTATGTTTTTCCCATATTCATTTTTCACAATTGGTATGGGAGTTTTAAGCCAAGAAAGCTTAACTATTGTGGAAAATGCTACATTTATTTTAATGAACTTAATTTTCATAAGTACATTTTCTTATCTTACAATCACTAAACTTACTAAGACTGACATAATAGCTTAAAAAATAGAAAGGGGGATTTTAATGAAAAAGTTTTTTTCTATTATATGCTTAATAATACTTATGATAGTTTCTTTCTCAATTTTATTTCTTAATCCAGATAAATTAACACCAGAAAACCCAGCAGGCAAAAGTATTTACTATACTGTTATAAATAATAAAAGTACATTTCTAAATGATAATAATAGATATGAATATATCCTAGATTCATATGATAATAAAGGTAATGTGAAATCTCTAACATTTACTGCAAGCAAAGAGCTACGAGAAAATGCTTATTTAGAGTTATATGTCGCACCATTCCGTGGTGTCACTTATTGGCAGGAAATACAATACAATGATTTACCAAGTATTGTTCAAAAAATATATAGAAAATAAACATATATACTTGTTATTTATTGTTATTAACAGAAGAGATTATCTTATAGATAAACTACCTTAAAACTTAATGTATATCTCTATAATATTTTAATTCACAATGCAAAATGTACAATTAAGGTGGAAATTATTTTTAATCAAAAAATTTCTTTAATGGATTTTTTAGCTAGCAATATAATTGCTAGTGTTTTATTGTAGCGGCGAACAGTGTTCGCCAGTTCTTTTTAATACGTCTTATAGTTTAATATTTATTCAATAATATATGGTGAACACTGTTCGCCGCTACGGTTAATCAATTCTAAATTTCTCAGTTACCACTGAGAAATATCCGGAATTGTGAACTGTGAATTTTGAATTTAGTAGTTTTAGGGACGACACCAATAAGTGTTAATTATTTTCAGAGATAGATTAAATTTAGGAGTGATATATCTATATCCAAATTGTAAAGATAATGTAATTTATTTCTTAATTCAAAAGAAAAGGCTGAGCTTCAAAAGAAACTCAGCAAAATACAGCTCTATAGTAAAGTTTAAAGAAATATAATCTTTAATAGTTCTATGACCAATACTATTGAAAATCCTATTAAAATTACATAGTAAGATAATAAAACTTGTGAATTAAAGATTACTCCAAAGAGAATTAAACATAAAGTGATTGCTATAACTCCAATGGAATACTTAAACTTATTAAATTTTTTATAAGCTTTAACACTTAAAATTACTAAAATTATCAGCAATAAAATTAACCCATAAATTATCTTTAGTCTTAAGGATAATTTATCATATACACTATTTCTATAAGTTAATGATCGCATTACCCCCATCTTTTCATCAGATAGATAATGAATAGTTAATACAAAAATCACTAAAATTAATTGAATAATTGTACTTGTCCATTTGAAAATTTTTTTAAACTTCATATTTCATACCTTATAAAATTTCTATTAATTATTGTTGTTTTTTAGGTTCTCCTGTTTCTACAGGTCCTGCTGGATTTCCGGTGTTTCCACTCCATTCATTCCAGCCACCATCATAAAGAGAAATATCTTTTAGTCCCATCACATCAGCATACACTAATACTTCTGCTGCTCTCCATCCTGTTCCACAGAAAAAGGATAATCTTTGATCAGGGGTAATTCCCCATTCTTTCCACATAGCTAGAATTTCATCTTTATTACGCATTGTATTATCTAAATTTCTATAGTCCTGTAGGCTTGATGAGTCTGTACCTGCATGTCCCCAAACAGCTCCAGCTGGACGTCCTGTTGGCTTAATATAATCATAACCTGAGATTTTACCTGTATGCTCTTCCCAAGCTCTTATATCTACTAATTTGCTTCCTTGTTTATCTGCTAATATCTCTTTAGCTTCTGGCATATCAATAATATACTCTTTATTTGCTGGTGTAGTTACTCCGAAAGAATCTACTGGAGTGGCTTTATTTGATTCTTTTTCTAGTTCATATCCTGCTGCTTTCCACTTTTCAGTTCCACCATTTATTACTCTAACATCTTTAACACCTAAATACTTTAATATAGCAGCAACTCTATAAGCTGCAGTTGAATCTGGTCCGTATAATACAGCGGTTGTATCTACTGTAATTCCCTTACCTTCTGCAAATTTTATAAGTTTATCATCTGAAATGCGATTCCAAAGTGGTCCCTCTTCAACTTCATCAGTGTTTATATGTACTGCACCTTTTATATGACCAGCTTTTAAATAATCTGGTGATTTTGTCTCATCACCCCAGCTAACTTCAAATATTTTAAAGTCATTACCATTGTAAGTTTCAGGTTTCTTTCCTTCTACTAAATCTTTTACCCAAGATATTGGAACTACCATTTCATAGTTTGGATAAGATTCCATTTCAAGACTTGAGTCCTTAGCCCACTCTTTAACATCATAAGTATATAAATTCTCATATCCCTTTTTAGCTAAATAATCTGCTACTTCATTAGCATCTTTACCATTAGCATCATAAAGAACAATATTTTTTTCATTTGAGATTTCCTTTGTTTTCAAAGCTTCATCTAATATTTTTTCCTTATCCTGAAAGTCAACCTTTAACCAAGAAGCTGAAAAGTCTGTAGCTCCTTTTACATGACCACCTCTTGTGACCTCATCAAACTTCCAACCATTGAAGGCATCGCTTTCTCTTGTATCTACAATAACCCAATCATCTTTACCAATTTTATCTTTAAGATCACTTGTAGAAATTGTTTTTACTGTTGTCTCTCCCTTAGATTCTTCCTTCTTACCACAAGCTGCCAAAAGAACTATGGATAGAGATAAAATTAAGATAAGAGATAAATTTTTTGTTACTCTTTTCATTTTGTTTCCCTCCTAAAATTTTAGTTACTTATAAGAATCTTAAATATATTTTATCTAATAGCTATTTACTCTAATATTGCCATTATCTATAAAGGGTGAGTAAATAAATTTAATAAATGTTAAAATGAGATAAATATGTTTTTAAACTAAATTTCACTTAATTAAATTTATTTTTACTTTTTATTCCTCATATATAATAACATTTTTTAAATCAAAATATTATTTATTTATCAAATAGTTCATGTCATATCTATAGGTATAACTAATATAGAAAAATTGTCCTTTCTATCCAACTACTATTTCATAAATCTACTATTTAAAATATATAATTCAAAGATTATATTTACTAAATAAACATATTTTCATATAAATAAAGAAATTGGTATTTTGTATTATAATTAGTTACATATATGTAAAATAGAGGTCTTTTATTAATGTTTCAATTATATATCAGGAATATTTTTAGGAGGTTTCGGATGATTAAAAAAGTTACTGTTATCATTCTTATTTTATTATTATCTATAAGTACAAATGTTTTTGCAGGAGATATACCTGAATCAATTATGTTAGGTGAACAAAAGGCACTTTTTATAGGTAAAATTACTGATATTGATACTAACTTATATAACATTAAACCATTATGATGGGAAGTATTGAAGAAACAGAAATTCAAGTAAAAAATTCGATAAATATTATGGAACAGAGGATAAGTCTAAAATTGGAGACGTCATTGTATCAGCTCTATTAGATGATAATAAAATTAATGATACTTGGATATTTAAATGCACATCTGAAGATTATAAAACTTTAGAACTTATAAGCGAACCATATGAAATGGTACTTCGTTACCAACAATACATAAATGAAGGAATGTACTTTGAAGCACAAAAAAAGATTGATGAAGATAAAAAACAATCCGCTAATGCAACCAATATAAGCATACAAGATAGAGACGCAAAACAAAATAACTATAAAGATAAATCAATAAAGACTTTTCTAATTAATAATATATTTATATTATTGTCAGCTTTAATAACTATAATAGTATTTATAATTTTTATTATATATAAAAAGCAACACAATAACTAAACAAAGCATAACATAGGGCCTGTCCTACACGGTAAGCCCTATGTTCTAGAAATACATCAATAATTTTTACCTAGCATAACTTTATAGCTTCTTTAATATTTACTCTTTTAAATCTATTCACTTTCTAATATTTCAACAAATTTTGTTGAAGAAGGTGATAAGGATATATTTTTTAAAAAGCAGATTCCTATACTTCTCTTAGGTATTTCCTCAGTTAATCTTACTTCATATAATAGACCATTTTTTAAATATTCTTGCGAAAATTCTTTAATAACACAGGATATACCTAAATTTATTTTTGCAAATTCTAATAATAATTCATGAGAACCAAGTTCAATTTCTGGTTTCATTTTGATCCCTTTTGATAACATATACTTTTCTACATACAGTCTTGAATTTGAATTAGTTTCAAGTAATATAAGTGGTAGCTCAGCTAACTCTTCAAGACTTATAGGTTCAGATAATTTTTCTTTATATTTTTCTCCACAAACAAAAACATCTTTAATATCTATACATTTTCTTATCTCTAAAGAAGAGTCTTTAATAGGTAAATTACCAATTGCAATGTCAATTTCCCCTGACTTTAGCATATCACAAAGTTCTAAAGTTGTACGATTGATTATTTTCAGCTTAATATTTGGATATTTACTATGAAACTTTTCTAAAAAAGGTAATAAAAAATATCGTGAAATAGTATCTCCAACACCTATCTGTAAATCTCCAACCATTAAATTTTTAACTTCTTCTAATTTTTTTTCTCCTACACTAATTAAATTAATAGCGGAACTTGTATATTCATATAACAGTTGTCCTTCCTTGGTAAGATTAACTCCTTTAGGTGTTCTAGTGAAAAGTCTTATATCTAGTTCTTTTTCAAGTTGCATAATTGCTTGACTTACAGCTGGTTGTGTCATATAAAGTATTTTAGAAGCTTTAGAAAAACTTTCACATTCAGCTACTTGACAGAAAATTTTGTATAAATCTAATTTGTTTATCATATAAGCTCTCCTTATATCTAATATAATATCTATTTACTTTACTTATATCATAAAAATAGTATATAGTAAAAGGGTAAAGTACATTTTCAATCGAAAATAAATAATGCTTAAGGAGAGATTTTAAATGGAAAGAGTAGTTGGAACTGTTGTTAGAGGCCTTCGTGCCCCAATTATAAATAAAGGAGACAATATAGCAGATATTGTTGTAGACAGTGTATTAAAAGCTTCAGAAGTAGAAGGTTTTTCTATTAATGATAAAGATGTGGTTACTGTAACTGAATCTGTAGTCGCTCGTGCTCAAGGAAACTATGCAAGCATTGATGCAATTGCAAAAGATGTAAGTGCAAAATTTGGTGATGATACTGTTGGCGTTATATTCCCAATTTTAAGCCGTAACCGTTTTGCAATTTGCTTACGTGGTATTGCAAAAGGAGCTAAAAAAATTGTATTAATGTTTAGCTATCCATCTGATGAAGTAGGTAACCATTTAGTAGATATAGATATGCTTGATGAAAAAGGTGTGAATCCTTGGACAGATGTTTTAACTGAAAAACAATTCCGTGATCATTTTGGATATAACAAACATCCTTTTACTGGTGTTGACTATATTGATTATTATAAATCTTTAATTGAAGAATATGGTACTGAGTGCGAAATAATATTCTCAAATAATTCAAAAACAATTTTAGATTATACAAAAAATGTTCTTACTTGCGATATTCATACAAGATTTAGAACTAAAAGAATTTTAAAAGCTAATGGTGGAGAAAAAATTTATAGCCTAGATGATATTTTATCAACATCAATAGATGGTAGTGGTTATAATGAAAACTATGGTCTTTTAGGTTCAAATAAAGCTACAGAAGAAAGTGTTAAACTTTTCCCTCGTGACTGCCAACCTGTTGTTGATAGTATACAAGCTGCACTAAAAGAAAAGACTGGAAAAACTGTTGAAGTCATGGTTTATGGTGATGGTGCATTTAAAGATCCAGTAGGAAAAATTTGGGAACTAGCTGATCCTGTTGTATCACCAGCTTATACTAAAGGACTTGAAGGTACACCTAACGAAGTTAAATTAAAATATCTTGCTGATAATAATTTTGCTGATTTAAAAGGAGAAGAACTTAAAAAAGCTATCTCTGAATATATTAAAAATAAAGAGTCAGATCTTGTAGGTGCTATGGAATCACAAGGTACTACTCCTAGAAGACTTACTGACCTTATTGGTTCTCTTTCTGATTTAACTTCAGGAAGTGGAGATAAAGGTACACCTATTATATACATTCAAGGTTACTTCGATAATTACACTAAATAGTAATTTTAATTAATAAATACTCTAAAAATTCCTCCTTAGGTTGATGATTAATTACAATTTAATCATCTCTCTAAGGAGGAATTTTTCATATTAACATTTTAAGATATTTTAATCTATAGGTAAAATTATGTATATTCCAATATACCTATGTCTTTAAATATTATAATTTACAACCTAATTTCTTTAATAGATTTTTAATAAAAGTGACTTCCTCACTTTTAAAGTATATAAATTTAGAACTTCTCTTATAAAAGAGAAGTATCAACAATTTTCCATTGTCAATCGTCAATTCTCAATTGTATAAGCTACTGACACTGATAATTACTCATAAGATTATCCCATAGCCCTTTATTGAAATTTTTTAAATTAATTATTCTGAAAGTTTTCCTATCTACAAAGGTTTGAAGAGTACTTCCTTTAGCTAATATTTTATTATCCTCTTCTCTTCGAATAACATAAGCAACTTTAACCTTAACTGGCGTTAATTGGCTAATAGTAGCCTCTACTACTAAATTATCATCATATTTAGCAGCCTCCATATATTTACATTGAGTTTCTACAAGTGGCAGCATAACTCCACTTTCTTCTAGTTCCTTATACGAAATTCCTAATTCCTTAATTAAATCCTCTCTAGCCACTTCAAAATATAAATAATAATTGGCATGATGTACTACCCCCATAGCATCAGTCTCTCCATATCTAACGGTAATCTTAGTAAAACTCATCTACCTCTCTCCTCTCTTATACATCTTTTTCTTATTGTATCACTAAACTATCTATTGTTAAAATCTTTTATAACATTAACAATTTAAAAATAGTATATCTAAATTAAGGATTTGAATAAAGATTAAAAATTAAAAATAATTTCTAATCTTTATAATCTCTCCATTTTTAATATATACCCTAGGAACTCTATGTTTAATCATACAAATCACTTCATAATTAATAGTCTCCATAAGCTCTGCTATATAATCTGCATCAATATTTAAATTTCCATCTTGTCCAAGAAGTATAACTTCATCCCCTATTTTGACTTCTCCTATATCAGTTACATCTATCATACATTGATCCATACATATTCTTCCTACTATTTTTGCTAACCTACCATTTATTATGACCTTAGCCTTTCCGCTTAAAAGCCTTGAATATCCATCTGCATAACCTATCGGTAAAGTAGCAATTATGCTTTCTCTTTCTGTTTTAAAGGTTCTTCCATAGCTTATATACATATCCTTCTCTACTTTTTTAACATGTGCAACTTTAGTTTTTAAAGTAAGAGAAGGCTTTAAAGTTATTTTCTTCATGTCTACATCACGAGATGGATAATATCCATATAATAATATACCAGCTCTAACTCCATCTAAGTAAGTCTCTGGTAAATCTACTATAGCCCCACTATTAGCTGCATGTTTCAGTGGTATGTTTATTCCCTTAAGAGAAAGTCTATTAGAAAATTCTTGTAGCTTTCTAAACTGCTCATAAGTATATCTCTTATCCTCTTCATCAGAACTTGCAAAATGAGTGAATATGCCTTCTATTATAAGCCCTTCCAAGGAGCATATTTCTAAAACCTCTTTAAAACTTTCTTCATTAGGTAAAAATCCTAATCTACCCATTCCTGTATCAACTGCAATATGAATCTTAGCTTTTTTCCCTCTTTTTATTGCTTCCTTTGATAATTCTTTTGCATAGCTTAGACTATATACTGTTTGCTCTATATTATTTTCTATTATTTCCTTTGCAAAATCTATAGGTGTGTATCCTAAGATTATTATTGGTGCAACAACTTCTGCATGTCTAAGTTCCATAGCTTCTGTTATAACTGCTACAGCTAATCTTGCAGCTCCATTTTCTAATAATACAGGAACTACATCAATAGCTCCATGTCCATATGCATCTGCCTTTATTACTGCTATTATTTCTTTATCCTTTAATAAACTTTTAAGTTGCTTCATGTTATATGCAATTGCATCTAAATCTATTTCAGCCCATACTGGTCTAATATTTGAATTCATATTTACACCTCTAATTATAGTATTTATTTGTAACACTATTATAAGAAAGTCTTCCATAAACAATAAGAACCACTATAAGGATAAATTTATCCCATAGTGGTTTAATTCCTTTTAAGCCAAAATATATTTTTAGTTAATGCTTAAATTTAATCTTATCTTTTAATGTAAATTTGCATTTATTTGCAATGTTCTCTTATGTTCTTAAATTTACTTTGCTTTCATTCCAATTGCAAAAACTTCAAAACCCACATTTTCATAATAAGGAAGTAATTTTTCTTCACAAAAAAATTGTATATGTAGATTGCTGCTTTTACAATATTCCACTAATCTCTTACTAATCTCAGCTCCAATTCCCTTGTTTCTATAATTGGGGTCTACCCCTAATCCACATAGATATGCATTTATAATACCATCGGAAACTATTCTACCAGTACCAATGAGTTTTTCTTGGTGATATGCATAGACTGAATACCAACTTTGTTCCATTGCTTTTAGCAATTGTTCTTGACTTAATTGTAAAAAATCATTCCACCCAAGACACTCATATAAAGAAAACAGTTCCCTTTCTGTTGGTAAATTTACTGTATATTTTATCTCCACAGGAAACCTCCTTTTACCTAATATAGACTTATTGACACATCATTATCTTAACTTTTAAACTGCACGATTTCACCTACTATTTTTAATGTATTGATGACTATCAAAACCTATTTTATAATGAAATAATATTTATTGAAATGTGAACTGACTGTCCAATATCTGATAATGGAATCGGATTTGGATTTTCGGGAGAACACTGTTCTCCCCTACAGGAAATAAATTTATTATTTTAAATATATATAGCTATAAAATAATATTTCCTTTACTCTAACTATCTGGATACTATTACTAATTTTTTTATTGTGTTGATTGCAAATCCTCTATGATCTACTCTTATCATAAATGCTAACATTCATCTATATCTTTATTACGCTCTTTGAAAAAATTATCCATTCTTTCATATAGTCTATTTTATTTATAGGAAAAGTATTTATAAAGCATTTATAAAATATTTATTATATAGTGAAGTCATAATTATTGAAGTTAAAATTGCTATTAATGCACCTTTCGCAGATTTATTAATATTTTTAAATTCAATTTTTATATCTTTAAAGTAAGCTTTTCTTGTATAAATAATTGTAAATATGATTATTATAATACATTGGACGTAAATTAATGAGTCTTCACTCTCCATAATAAATTCTCCTCATTTTAAATAAGGCAATAATTCTTATATATGAACTTTATTGAAGTGTATATATAATTACATGAAAAATAAATATATTAATTATTTGAACCAATATAAATACAAATACAATTATAATATTTGTTCCACCACAATCTACTATTCTTGAATTTACATACTTATCATTAGCTTCATTTTCTTTAATTTTAGTAATTTTTTTTATCGCATGATTATAGTATAGCTTATTCCCATATACTCCTCCAAATATGCTTACAACCAATGCTATTAATGGTACCAATGGTTTAGGAGTTATAAGGTATAAGAATAAAGAAATTAACATAGTTACAATTACATACACATACATTTTTCTATAACCCATCCAATGAAGAGGAAATAAAAAAGCTGCCCAATTCCAACCTGAAGAATTATTATTTTCGCTATACCTATTGAATCTCCACTTTGACATGTAATAATCCACATTTTCTCTTCCAACAAATAGTTGTAATTCCTCGGTAGTTACTCCTAAGGAGAATTCACCATCTGTTTTAAAATCCTCCTTTAAATTTAATTTTTGTCCACAATTAGAACAAAATGACATACTTTGATTAACTTTCTTCCCACATCCATTACAATACATGTCTGCTTTTCACTCCTTTATCACAACATATTACAACGTGAAATTTAAATCATTCTACTCATCTCGTTGATATTCAATACATTTTAACGTGAAATTAATTATGCGAAAATTATACTAAGATTGTGAGGTATTTGTTTTCTTAAACATATCTTTAACTTCTTTTAATTTCTCACTTACAATATAAGTACATATCACAATAACTCCACACAGTGTCATCAATGCAGTGTATGTAAACATATGATATGATATTGTAAAATCATCCCATACAAAAATAAACTGACCAATTATAGAAAATATAAATGTGTTAAAAATATAAAAAATAATCATTGCTACAATATTCTTAGATAAATGTTTCATTACAAAAATTTTTCCTTTATATCACTTAATTAATACAATTCATCTGATAAGAAAATTACAACATATTTTTTATATTTTTGTAAAAATTCCCAACTTATAATATCCTATTATTTAGTTTTAAGAATGTTATTTTCCTATTAAAATATACAATGTATTTTAATAGATTGTTTTATACAAATAGTACAGACATTTAAATTTCTATTTATTTCTCATATATCCTAACAAGGATCATTTAAAATACTGATATAAGTTATTTGTTAAAGTTAATATAAAGTGTAAAATGTTTGGATTGTAATGCAAAAATACCGTAAAATTCATTTATGAATAATACGATATCTTAAGGAATTATTCAGTTTTTATTGTTGTTATATAAATAAGAAACAGATACATTATCTATAACTACTGATTATGCTCATTAGTCTTGGTTAATTTTAGACTTCTTTTTTAGAATAAATGTAGTAACTCCACAAGTTACAAAATAAAAAACTTCTGTAAATAGCGTTTTTTCTATAATTCTATAAGTCCATGGGATAAATCTAAAAATAGTTTCAGATAAAATAATTATAGGAAAAGGTAATATGAACCAAATATTCAGTACATAAAATTTCTTTCTCGTTAATTGATTTTCTCCTTCAATGGCATAACGGTCTTTTAAGCCCTCAAAGACCATAATACTAATAATTTGAACAATATGTTTATAAACATATAGAAAATAATTATGAAATAATTATAATTCTAATACCATATGTATATCATATGGTTCTAATTCATATAACTCTTTATTTATTTCATTTGTTAATTTTGAACCTACAGCAAAATAAAAGTTTATTGTATTTTTAAATGGTGTTGCTGATATATAAAGACTTTTAGCTCCTAAATCTTTTGCCTTTTCACACAATAAATTTACTAAATTTTTGCCTATACCTTTTTTACGGTAATTACTACTTATATAAAGCATATCAAGTTTAAGTTGGTCATTATTTTTGCCAATAAATTTACTTTCTAAAGCTCCTAATCCTACAATTGTATTATTATCAAATGCACCATATATAGTTCCATTTCTATCATATATATCTTCTAATCTATTAATATAATCTTGTAATTCTTCTAAAATCCAGCTTTCAATATTATAAAATTCATTTACTATTTCAAGTTTATTATTTTTAAAATAATAAACTTCATTTACTATTTCTTTTCTATCAATTTCACTTAATAGTTTAAGTTCTGATTTTTCAAGTAATCTATAATTCAAAATAACCAGCTCACTTTCATATAAAATTATCTTTTAGTTTTAATATATAATATCATATTTAACTTTTTTCATTTATAATATATTCTCTAGAGAATATTGTTCTCCTTCTCATTTCAACAAAACTAGTGCCTAACATAATACTATAATCTACTTATTAAAAATTACTATAAAGTCATAAACTATTTGAATTGCGAAACAAAAATACCCCAAAATTCATTTCTGAATAATACCGTATTTAAGTAAATTATTTGTTTTTTTGATTAAGCATACAATTTTAGAGTTTGCAGTTTTGACTATAGAAATTTGGAATTCTAAATTGCTATCTACAGACAAAGAAATTTATAAAATTGTGATTTTGTAATTATCATTTTATTCCATGGTTACATTTCATTTCATTAGATAAAATAACTTATAAATAGAAATACTACTTAATAAATGAACTAAAAAGGATGTGATTAAACTGGAGTTATCACCTAAACTCTATCATTATTTTGTTAGACCGAAGTGGTTTACTGAAAAATACATAGAAAATAAACTTAAATTTATACTTGCTGATTATAATTTCACAAACAAAAGTATATTAGACTTTGGATGCGGAATAGGATCTAATAGCATAATGTTTAATCCTAAAGATTACTTAGGAGTAGATTATGATAAAAAAAGGATTAACTACGCTAAAAAGATGTTTTATCCATATAAGTTTAATTCTTTTGATGGAATTAATTTACCTGCTTCCTCTAATTCTATAGATTATATTATAATTATTGCAGTACTACATCATATCAACAAAGATGATATAACAAATTACTTAAACGAATTTAGAAGAGTCTTAAAACCCACTGGTGAAATTATAATAATTGAGCCATGCTTCTTTAAAGATTCTCAATTAAGTAACTTTGCAATGAAATTTCTTGATAAGGGGAGATTTATCCGCTCAAAAGAAGAATATGTTAAAATATTCAAAGATGATGCTTGGCAAATTAAATCTCTCAAAAGATTTAAGAAATGTATTGTGTATAATGAGATTTTCTTTAACGTGGCTCTAAATTAATAAAGTTCCTTTTAATTATGCATAATATAAGGTTATATATTTAATATTGATAAAAATTTTTATAATTTTAACAAAAGTAAAAGAGGTAGATATTGAGCTACCTTCTTTTTGTCTATTAATTATTTTTCTGTTTAAAATTATTAACTTAAGTGATATTCTAGTAAATAAAGTACACTACAAGTATCCTTCAAACTTAAGTCTTCCAACAAGAATGTATAAATAAATACCAATGTCTTGCAAATTTATTTATTTAATTTTAACTACAATAATTCATACCCATTACAATCTGAATCATTTAGATAATAACATAATTTATTTCTTATACTTAAACGTAGTGAAGGCTTTAACTTTAAATTATCTGCAAATTAGTTCTCTTGATAATATTCATGATTCTTCTAATACCGTATTATTCAATTTTCAAAGAACATCGTTCGTTGTTCAAATTTTAAAAGTTAAGTCGCTTTTTAATCAATTTGCGTAATAATATAAAGTAATAATATCTTTAATGAATAATACTGTATTGATTTTGTAAAATTTATGTCATATCTAAATATCTTTTCATTCGTAATATATTTCTTAGGAAATACTTTTCTTTTTATTGCAACAAATATAACATCTATCATGGTCTATAACTACTTATTAAACTGAATATAAAGTCGTAAACTATTTTAAATAATAACGCAAAAATACCGTACATTCATTTCTGAATAATACGGTATCTTAAGAAATTATTCGCTTTTCTAGTTATTACGCAGTAGTATCTAACGGAATATTATTTAAATGTATTTTCCGCTACATTAGGTAATATACTATAGATTGATTTACCAATTTTATCTTCAAAATAACGTTGATTTTCAAAGGTTGATTTCCATCTTGGTATTGTATATTCGTTAATTCCACCTCGTAATGCTATATCTACAAGTCTTTTTTCAATTAAACAAAATCCTTCCGGTAATGATAAATAATCGCATAGTTTAATTAATTTATCATAATCTGTCTCCTCTGTTTTTGATAAATATTCTTTTACAAAATTATATTCTTCTTCTGTACCATCCCATTTTCCTACAATAATAACTTCATTGTTATATTTAAAGGCTGTATGACTTAAACAAGTTCTTGCTACTAAATCATATCCATTTCTAATTGCATAATTGTATCCATCTAGTCCATGCCTCATGCCATGTACCCCTTCTCTTCTTCCTATATCATGCAATAGCCCTAAAATATATGCTAATTCTGAATCTAGATTATCTGCTTGTTCTGCAATTAGTTTCGCCCCCTCAGCCACATACATTGAATGCTTGACCCAACCACCAGGATTTAACTTTTCCGCTTCCTTTAAAATTATCATTGCTTCTTCTAATGTTGGTACACTTTGATTATTATATTTCATATTATTTGCCCCCCTTGTACTTTAAGTTACTTCTTATAATCTTATAATGTATAATTGCCCCAAGAAAATTACACCATTATATCATTCACATTTATTATAAATTTTTAATGCAAAATCTCTAGCATCTTCAATAACTTCTTCAGTTTGAAAATCAATAATCCCATTAATGTCTCTAACTGCTAACATTCCTAAATAATCAAGATGTGAATGTATTGAAAGTCGCTTTAATACTTCTTCAAATAAATCTGCACCGCTTTCTATCTCATAACCACAGGTAGCTATAATTGCACACTTTTTGTTTTCCCATAATCCATAATGCTTTTTAGTATTTCCATAGAATTTATTCATACAGAAAAGCCTGTCCATAACTACCTTCATTGGTGCTGTACAGGACCAAGAGTAAATTGGAGTAGCAAAAACTATGCAGTTTGCTTCCAAAACTGATTTATAAATTTGTTCCATTTCATCTTTTATAGGACAACCTGGCTTATCATCGATATCTTGACAAACAAAGCAACTTTTACAAGGCTCAATATGTTTATCACAAAGCCATATGTATTGAACTTCTACATCTTGAGATTTCAGTTGTTCTACAAATGGTCGTATTAGCATTTCAGTATTGCCATTCTTTCTCATACTGCCCATTAAAACACATATATTCATTATTACTTCACTCCTAAAAAACAATTGTCATTATAATTTATGTCCTACTCAAATTTCTCATATATCTTAACTTATAATCTCTCTTACCCACTTTAATCCTTCTTCCACAACCTTTTTACTTGGATTAGTTTCTGGTGTATGTTCAAAAATAAAGGATACATCCTTACATTGTGCTAAAAATCTTATTATGTGTTCAACTTTATGACTGTATCCATTATGCTCTTGATCTGGATGAACTGGTATCCAAACATAATCCTCTCCTTCATAATGAATATTGTGTAAATGAACTTCTATTATAAAATCCTTCCACTTTTCTAAATAATCTAAAATTTTATCTCCTGTAGCAATAAGATAATCACCAATGTCTATACATATCTGTATATTATATTTTTCCCATATTTCTATTGGAAAGTTTTGAAGGTATTTTATGCCTGCTCCAGAACGATTTAATCCAAGCTTTGGCTCACATATTAGCTTAATATCATACTTTTCTTGTATATAACTTAATTTCTTTAATCCCTCTTCAATTAACTGATTAGTATTAAGTGATACCTCATCCTTAAAATATGGAAAGTGAACTAAAAGATATTCTGCACCTAAATCTGCCATTCTTTTCGCTTCAACTTCTAGCATGTCCCATGCATCACTAGGCTCATATTTACTTTTTCAAGTAAATCATATTTACTCCCATCGCGTAATAATGGTGAATGAATCCCAAATGAAAGCCCTTTTACTTTATTTATTCCTAAAAATTTATTTAGTGCCTCTTCATTAGGGAATTCTCCAATTTCAATATAATCAATACCCTCTATGAATAATTCCGAATATAATTCTGGATTTGAAAAAATTGTACTTCCTGACATCCCTAATCTATTTCTCATATACTTCTCCTTATGTACCCTATTATTTATAATTCTAAGCTCCTATTTGATTGGTGAGGCTTTTTTAATAAATATCTCTTATTTTATAAAGCATTTACTTTACCCTCTCTTTAAATATACGAATAAATTTAAAATTCTTTTTCAATATACTAATCATATATAATTATTTAATATATTCACGCTTTAAAATTGAATACATTTCTAAATCAACATAATCACCATTTTCAAATTCATATTCTCTTAATAATCCTTCTAATTTAAATCCGTTATTTTCTAAAGTTTTTTTACAACCTATGTTTCTTTTATCAACTAATGCTTCAATTCTATTATAATTTCTATCAATAAAACCAAATTCTAAGGTCTTTTTTATACATTCAGTCATTATCCCTTTATTCCAATACTCCCTTTTAAGCTTAAATCCAATTTCAATTCTATTATGATTTTTATCAAAATTAAAAACACCAATATCTCCAATATATTTATTGGTATCTTTATCTGCTATGACCCATCTTGCCCCTTTCCCTTCTTTTGAAAGACTTATAAACCAATTAATTTCATCTTCTGCTTCTTTTATGTTTTTATATGGTTCCATTCCATAATATTTCATAACTTCTTCATCATTAGTTATACTTAATAATTCTTTTGCATCTTCTAAATTAGCTTCCCTTAATCTAATAATATTGTTTTCAAATATTGTTTTCATTTTATTTCTCCTTACATATCAGTATTATCATATTCATTCTTTCAGATTTTAAATATTATAATGTAAGTATTAAGCTATACTATAATATTTATCTTAACAGTCATACAATATATACAGATTCTGGACTTAATTTAATTATATTTCACATTAAAACATCATATTATCTTTTACTATTTCTATGCATTATAGTATATTCAAACCGCTTTTCTTAATATATTCCCTTGAAAATACTTTTCTCCTTCTTCTTATGGTAACAAAAATAGCATTATAAGTTAGTTACTTAAGCTTAATATAAAATTATATTTTTATTAAAAAATACCGTAAAATTCATTACTGAATAATACGGTATTTTAATAAAATATTTGATTTTTTAACCTTATATCTAACTTTTACATCACTTAGTTTGTGTATAAATTATTATTAGCTTTTATATCATCTACATACTTTTTTGCATGTAATAAATCAAAATCTAATGTTTCTCTCACTAATTTTACTGCTTTCACATATTTATCTTCATTTAATAAATTTCTGATTTCACCATCTAAATCTTTATCTTCTCCCTTTTTTAGCAATAAAATTTCATTTTCTAATTGCTCAATTTTTCTTTTTAAAGCAGTCTTAGAATTAGATGTCTTTTCTAATATTAAAATAATTATTAATATTCCGCTTAAAACAGTCAAATAAATATTCAATTTCAATCCCTCCAATAATTAATATTTATTTTAAAACACTATTTATTAAAATCTCAAATTCTCTATCAATATCTGATATCGAAAATATATATGCAATTTCTAGTTTATAAATTTCCTATACCAATTCTCTTTATAAGTTCTGTAATTATATTCAATGTATTAATAGCCGAACTTTCAATTTTGCTTTCAAAGTTCTCTCCCCCTTGATTATAATAGTCTACACTATAAAATCTTTAACATCTCCTTATATTTAGAAATTATTTATATGTATGTTCTGCAAAGCAAGCAATCTCAATAAAATTATTTTTTTCATATAACCTTTTAGCACTAATATTTGATTTTGCAACTCGAAGTCTTATGTTTTTAACAGATTTATTTTTTATCATATTTCTAATGCAATGTGCTAATATATAACTTCCATATCCTTTGTTTTGAAAGCTTGGCTTAACAACGATATCCGTTATATAATTTCCGTCAAATATATATGCACCTACTAGTTCATTATCTAACCAAAATGAACATACTTGATTTAATTTATCTAATTGAATAAGTTTATTATGAAATTCTTCTGCATATATAGCATGACTATCTATTTTCCATCCATTATCTTTATTCAACTGATAATATGAACTATCAAATAAATCGATAAATTCTTTTAACATACTACCATTAAATCCTTTATTAATCAGTTTGCAATCATTTATCATAGGTACATCTTTACCAACATATTCAAGATGAAATCCCTCCATATCTATGTTAAACCCTAACGTTCTTACCAAGTTGATTACTTTTGAGTTTTCCCCATATATATTAAAACAGATTTCCTTTGAATTTATTTTTGAAATATATTCATTAGTTTTATCTTCTATTACTTTCAAAACCTGCTCTATATTAGATTCATTAAGAAAAGAAGCATAAAAGATACAACAATCATCATTATCAACTATTAGTCCAATATATGATAATGAAATTCCATTCAAATTCTCTGAAGAACACTGTTCTCCCCTACATAAGATATATTTATTTTTTCTATTAAATAGTCACAAACCTTTCTAGTATGCTGTCTGTACTATACCTCAATTATAACACTATTTTCAACAGTTCAGTATAATATTGTTAAAAATAGGATTTACTTCTTCAACATATTCTTACAATGAAATTATTTCATAATTCTGTGTTTTCCATTATAATTAAAAGATGACTATAATCCATATTTAGACTTAGAAAAGAAAATGATTAACTAAATTACATGTGGTATTTTATTTTATACACTGACTAGTTATTTTTTAACATGCATTATAGAAAGAAGGGTTTTTAATGGTTATTCTTGATGCACTTCAAAGCGTTTTTACCATTTTTATAATGATGGGATTAGGATTTTATCTTACTAAAAAGCAATGGTTTAATAATGAAGTATCGAACTTATTCTCTAAATTAGTAATAAAGATATCTCTACCAGCTTTTATGATTTCTAATGTAGTAACTAACTTTACAAAAGAAACACTTTCTCAATCACTTATAGGTTTATTAGTACCTTTAGCAACGATGCTTATAAACTATCTATTAAGCTTTATATTTATCAAGCTTTTAAAAATTGATAAGAATAAACGTGGTACTTTTAGTGTTATGTTTTCTCTTTCTAATACTATATTTTTAGGAGTACCTATATGCACATCATTATTTGGTGAAAATGTAATAACCTATGTACTTTTATACTATATAATAAATACCTTAACATTTTGGACCATAGGAGTTTATGGGATTAAAAAAGATGGTGGTTTTTTAACAAATTCTTTTATAAACAAAGATAATTTAAAAAATATATTTTCTCCACCACTTATTGCTTTCATATTTTCTATGTTTTGTATACTATTAAATATAAAACTTCCTAAGGCTATATTAGATAGTTGCAAATATATGGGAAACCTAACTACGCCACTTTCTACTTTATTTATGGGAATTACTCTTAGCGAGCTTAAGCTAAAGGATTTAAAGTTAGATTTAAGTACTATTGTAATATTAATTGGAAGGTTTATTATATCACCTTTAATAATGATTTCTATTCTCCAATTTGTGGACTTGCCTTTACTTATGAAGAAGGTATTTATAATTGAAGCCGCCCTTCCTGTGATGACTCAAGTAGCTATTGTTTCAAAAAATTATAATGGAGATTGTAAGTATGCTACAGCTATCTCTACACTTTCTACTGCCTTTAGTCTAATATTTATACCTATATATATGATATTATTTACCTATATGTAACTTTAAACCAGCAGAGTATCTGCTGGTTTTTATATTAAACTATTATTATTTTTACTATATCTGATTTACATATCCTATTTAAATTCCACTTTTAAAGAAGCTAAATTGTTCTTATTTTTTATAATGTTATTTATGTGATGCTTATAGACAACTTCATTTAAGTTAACACCAATATTTTCTGATATATAACTTTTATTGTCTTCAGTTGCTATTACATCAGTGGAATCATCCACAGATAAACTCATGAGTATTTTAATATTGTAAAGTATGCTTTTACTATGTTCTAAAACACTTTCAATATGTTTAACATTTTTCTTTTCTTTTTTTAAAAGTTCATGTTCTGATAAATAAAGCTCTAAATATTTTTCTAAAGTCTTTATTTTATTTTCAATAGAAATTAATTCTATTTCACCATCATAATATGTATCTTCACTTACTATATTAATAGTCTCATCTATAAGTTCTATACACTGTTTCTTTATTAATTCTATATGCTTAGGAGGACATATAAAATAGTTTACTAAAGAAGCTATTATTATTCCAATAAAAGTATCTAGAGTTCTATAAAATGCATATATGTACGGACTATCTCCATTTAAATTTAACATTATAGCACAAAACATTAAACATCCTACATAAGAAGAATTCTGCCATTTTAGCACATTCAGTAAAAATATTACTGTTACTATGCCTATAAAAATCATAACTAAGTTTCCTGGTGCAATTAAAGCTGAAATAAGTCCAATTATCGCACCTACTATCGTTCCTAATAATCTATCCCGTCCTACTTCATAACCTCTAATAAAAGATCCTTGCATTGCAAGAACAGCAGCAATAGCTGTAAAAAATGGATATTCTAAGTGTAAAAGCTCCGAAGTAGCCACACTTAAAGTTACTGCTAATGCTGTTTTAATATTTCTCATTCCTATATATTTTAAAACACTGTCCATATTTTTTTATATAACTCCTTTGCTCTAATTATAAGATATTCTTTATTTAATTCTATACTTTATAAATTAATTCCTTTAGATAAATTTCTTATTAGAAATATAATTGCTATTTTTTCACTTCTTGGGAACTTTATCAATTGAAATTGATGATTGTGATTGAAATTAATTTCTTTAATAGTTTTTATAAGAAGTGACTACGTCACTTCAAAAAAGAAATCAATTAAAAACTTCTCTTATAAAAGAGAAGTATCAATAATTCTCCATTGTCAATTGTCAATTCTCAATTGTACAATATTTGTCTGTACATAAAAAAAGTGCAACTATAGTCAGTAGTATATTTTAAGTTAATATTTAGTAGGTGCTAAATTACTAAATATTAAACAAACATTGCAAAGGAAGAATTAAAATACATACTCTAACTATAGATTGCACATTTTAGGCATCTGAAATAAAATAACCAAAACATTGACTAGTTTTTTTAAGACACCTTAATTTGTAATATTAAATTATTAATAGAAATTTAGAGATTCTATCTCTTTAGATTTTATATGAGCTTCTCTTTCTTCATCTACCAAAGCTATTGCTTTTCTAATATAATAATATCCAGTTACCGCTGAAATTATATCAGTTATTGGATAAGTAATCCAAGCTCCTGTTACTCCTAATGATTTTACTAGAAGTATTACTATAGGTATAAATAATATTAACTGTCTATATATTGAAAGTATAAAACTTGTTCTTGCTTCTTCAATTGATTGGTAAAAGTATATTGATACATAGTAAAGTCCTATTGTAGGGAATACTGATATACATATTCTAAATGCCTTAACAGCCTGTGGTAATAAGTCTTTCTCTTTTAAGAAACTTCCTATTATAGGTTCTGCAAATATCAACATTCCTACCCAAAGTATTATAGAAGTTACTACCACTCCAATAATAGCTTTTTTAACTATTTCTTTTAATCTCTTATAATTTTTAGCTCCATAATTAAATGCTGCAATTGGCTGCATAGCAGAACTTATTCCTATTACTGTTATATATAAGAACATTGAAATTCTTGTTACAACTCCTACAATTATAACTGCTGCATCTCCACCTTCTGATGCCAGTATGTTATTTAATAATACAGCAACCACTGCATCCGATATCTCAATCATAAAGGTTGAAAATCCTATTGCCATTATAGTTTTACTTATAGCGCTGTTTAAGTTAAAGCTTAGTTTTAATCTTAATGCACTTTTAACTCTTGAAAACTTATAAACTACAAATATAAATGATATTATTTGTGATGTTACTGTTGCTATTGCCGCTCCCATAACACCCATTGGGAATATTACAACTAATACATAGTCTATAATTACGTTACATATAGCTCCTATTGATGTTGCAATCATTGTTATCTTATTATTTCCTAAGGCTGTCATTATATAGCAAGGTACAAATGTAAATGCCTGGAATATTCCACCAAATAATATGATACTTATATATTGATTTGCATATGGAAAAATAGTATTACTTGCACCTAACTTTGTTATAATAGATGATTTAAATGTAAAAATTATAAGTGGTATTACTGTAAGAGATATTAAAGTTAATATAAAGGCATTGTTTATAGTTTTCTTTAAATCATCATAATTTTCTTCTCCTAAAAATCTCGCTACCGCAGTAGAAGCTCCAACTGCAATTAATAATGCTATTGATGAAAGTAGTCTTTGAATTGGGAATGCTATTGTTAACGCACCTATAGCATTAGCCCCTACATATCTGCCTACATAAAAAGTATCTACCATATTATAAAGTTCTGCAACGAACATCGATATTACTGTAGGCAATGCAAATTTAAGTAATAACCGACCTACCTTTCCGTCAGAAAAAATTCTATTGTCCAATCCCATGCTATCCACCTCGTATTAATAGTATTAAATGTTAATTTTATTTCTTTATCTTTCATTTCTTAAATTATCACTCTCTTTCATCAATGCTTTTTGTACTAATACCCTTCTAAAAAACGTCTCTACTTCCTATACTACTATTATAATAGTACAAAAAAATATATGCACTCACCTATTTGCTCTATAAAAAGTACATTTTTAAGGACTTTGCGTTAAACTTTATTCTTCAAAAAAGTATAAAAGCACCCTAAAAAGGGTGCTTTTGTACTTTTTTGAGTAAAATTAGTGTTGCACCATAGCCATCTATATTAGGAGCTAAGTGAAATACTGTACTTTTTTTAGCATATTTAAATTTTATACTAGGAAAGGCTGCTTTACTTAAAAGTTCAATTTCATCTTCTTCAATAAATTGTGGTTTTCCTAAATTCAACCAATAATTAAAGGCTGACCCTTTCTTTTCACTAATTTCATACATAGTAACTCTATAATCATGATACAGATTCGTTATATTTAAGAAATATTTCTTTTCTTTAACATTTTTACTACCTCTTTTTTTTCTAAGTTCTTCAAGTTCAATAAGATTCCCTAGATCTTCACTATGAGTGTATAAAAGGATTTGTAAATTATCTCCCTTAGATGTTACAATATATCCTTCACCTTTACATACTAAAGTATCACCTAATTGACTTAAAAGATAGTAAGCAAAATAAGATGGTTTTTTAATTCCAAAGCTATTTATAATTCCACTATCACCTATAAAAAGCTGATTGTCTATATTTATATCCTTTTGTATTACATCTACCGCTTTTATAAAATCTTTGGATTCTGTCTCTAAAGTTGCCTTGTTTATTATATATGGGAGCATATAAGAGGTATCATATATGGGATTTACGGTTTTGCTTTCTGCATAAGACTCATCTATAAGTTGGAGGCTATATTGTTCTGTAAATAGTTCTATAATTTGTTCCTTTAGCTCACCTTCTATAGATTTGTGAAGCTGAAACTTCCACTTTTTAAATTCGTAAGCTCCATACTCTTCTGTAAAAAATTTTATAAAATATTTTAATATATATATTAAATTATCATCTTCAAAGTTTTTATTTTCAATTACAATAAAAGGTCTTAGCTGCATACTTAAAAGAAAGTCTACTATTTGCTTTATATACATAAAATTTATAAACTCACTGTTTTCAAATATTCCTAAGTGCTTTGAAAATAGTTTTGTAATTTTCCCATATTCAAATCCTATATTATCTTGAATATTTTTTATATATTTTCTATGATTTTCTTTTAAAAGATCATAACCATACCCTAGGTAAATCACTTCTTTATAATCATGATTAAAATTTCCCTTTGATTCAGCTGCATCTATTTGAAGTCTTATTATTTTTTCCTCATAATTAAATCTTTCATAATCATCTAGATATTCAGATACATAATCTATAGCTTCTTTTATATCTAAATAATCTATTTTTTTTATTTTTTCAAGATCCTTTTCATCTACTTTATATTTCTTTCTGTACTGTTTAGGGGTGAGTTTATAATGTTTTTTAAAATGCTTATTATAATATCTACTATGAGAAAATCCTACTTCTTCAGATATATCGGAAATTGTCATATCTGTATCTAATAAAAGCTTTATAGATTCCTCAACTCTAGTCAAGTTAACGAACTCTTTAAAACTCAATCCCATAGTATTTTTAATTTCATGTGAAAGATAATGCGTACTTAAAAATTCCTTCTTTGCAATATCTTGAAGACTTATCTTATTATTATAATTATGATAAATGTATTTAACTATTCTGTGATATCTTTCAAGTTGTTCTTCATTGTCCTTAAGTTCTTCTTTCTCGTACATTAAATAGTGGAAATTATTTATAAGATGATATAAAAGTTCAATTAATGTTTCTTCTATCATTTCATCATAATCATCCTGCTTTTGTACTACTTCACAAAGCACTATAGATAAATAATTTCGTATCACTTCATATTTTTCTTCATTTTGAACTCCCACGTCAGATGAATTAACGTAAAAGAACATGTTTTTTATATCTTCATAAAATTGTTCAAAAAATTTTAAGTCTATATGAAACATTAATACTTTGTTTTCTTCATCATCACTATAAATCCTATGAGCTTCTTCTGTATTTATAATTTCAATTTCTCTTTCTTCCACTTCATAGGTTTCTGATTCAATAGTTACATTAATAGTTCCTTTCAATACAAAAAGTATCTCAAGGTGTTTATGCCAATGTATAGGATATTCTTTGATATTTACTAGCTCAACTTCTACTGGTAAATTTTCTCTAAAACTTGTATATTCTAACCTCATTTAGCATCTCCTCACAAATTGATTTCCATACCATCATAGGCAAATTTTATATTCTGTTCTCTATACTTTTCTTCTAATTTAATATAATCACTATAAGATTTTCCCCAATCCTCCTCAATATGAGTTATTATTACTTCTTTTATATTGTACTTATTCTTAATTTCTATAACTTCATCCATAGTAAAAAGAGTTTGTTTTAATATATTATCTTTTGGTATAAAATATCCACCCTTTAGTGGTTCATCCGGTATAACATTACCTAAAATCATATATTCAGCGTTATAAAGGGTTTCTTCATCTTTTGGAAAAGGTTTTATGTCACAAGGAGCATATATAAGTTTTCTTTCTCCCTCTTCAAAAACAAATATTGTAGATGTATCAGGAGTTTTTACTGGGATAAAACTTATTTTTATATTATCTATAGTTATAGATTCATGTTCATTTAAACTCTTAATTTCAATCAATCCTGTATTTTCATAATACCCTAGATAAGAGCCATATTTATTTCTTATTTGTTTTAAATCTTCAATAACGTCATAAAGTCCATAAAGAGATATTTTATTATCAGCAGATTTATTATCAACTAAAAACTCAAGCCATCTTAACTTTAAATGCTCTATAACTCTCATACCTAATGTATGATCCGGGTCCCAGTGACTATATAATATATTTTTAACTTCACTTATATTTTCTCTATTAATTTGATAAACACTATCCTCCGGAGTATCTATAATAGTTTTTATATCTTCAATAAATATTGAGCACCCACTTCTTGAAAAGGGTACCCATTTGTTTCTAGCTTCATTGCAAACTTTACATTGGCAAGTAGGCAGTGGAAGTGCAACACATCCTCCTGATCCTAAGACTTTAATTTTCATAAATTCCCTCCTAAACAACTATATATCAATGGAGAATTGACGATGGACAATTGACAATTATAGTTAAAATTAATTCTTGCAAATTAATTTTTTTAATAGACTTTTCAATGCAAGTGACCCTGTCACTTTTAAAAAGAATAAATTTAAAACTTCTCTTACAAAAGAGAAGTATCCATAATTGTCCATTGTCAATAGTCAATTCTCAATTATATAGGGTAAAATCCCAAATAATTAATAACATAAGTATATAAATATATAAGATTAAATTTGAAAGTAGCCAATCTATATTTATATAATACTACTTCAGCGATAATTAATCAAAATACATTGAAATATGTAAAAAACCAAGTTGAACACGATTGCTGTTCAACTTGGCTTTTATGGGGATTAAAGATTAATTTATGTTATTTTATCTTGCTAGCTTAATAGTATTTTTTAAATATACTTTAAATTAATTATGCTTTAAAGTATATTTATCTCTCTTTCTTCAGATTTTACTTCCTTAGTTTTAAAAATATATATACCTATTAATATAAAAATCAAATTTAAAATTATCCAGTAAACTAAAGAAAACATTATGGTAGGTTTTTCATCTACTGTTGCAAAGTTATGCCATGTAATTGCTGTATTATAATGTACAGCATAACTGTTATATTTAACTAGTCCTTTTATCTCAACCGCTTGACTTAAAACACTTGGGCTATAAGCTAATATAGTAGTTATAAAACCTTGATTAAATAATGTACTAACCACAAAAATTATCATTCCTATAAGGTTAAAGTATAAAAATAAAAATAATATATTTAATAATATTGCCGTACTAGGTAAAATCTTTTCCATCATAGTTAATAAATTATTGTCATTATAAACATTGAAATAATTCTTAAAAAACTCACTCCACTCATTGTTAAATGGCAATTTTATAACTGTAAAAATAGTACAAATCATTACTATAGCTCCTATAAATATAAGGCTTGATACAAAGATAATTATTATAAAATTTTTATAATAATTTAATCTACTGTTGTATTTTAAAATTAAACATCTTTTTAATCGTTCACTTTTTCTTAAGTTGAAAATATAAAATATATATCCGGCCGTAAAAACAAAGGTTATACTAAAATAATCGCTTAATACATATATAAAAAAGTCATAACCTGTTCTAAAGACTCCTATTTCTTCGCCATTAAAAGCATACATTTGATACCCTATAAATAGCATGAATATAAGTGCTATTAAATAATTCTTTTTATTTTCCATGTTTAATTGCAAAATAAATTTTAACCGCTTAATCATTCTTGAAAGTCTCCTTCTCTTTTAATCACCATATAACTTCAAATTATATATATAATAAAAGTAAATTATTAAACGTTATTGTATATAATTGTTATTTCGTATGATTTTCCAATTTTAATATAATATTTTTCTCATGCAAATAATAGAGTTGTTGCCTATTTTGACCTTTAAATGTAATAATTGTACTAATTTTGATAAAACTCTTAAATTTTACTCATAAATATATATAAATAAAATTAAGAGTGTGAAACCTACTCACACTCTTAATTTTACTTATTAAATATCTATTTCTTCTTTATATGATATAAATTTTGGATATTTTATAGCAATAACTGAGAAATTTAGAATTGATTCTCTTTTGAAGTAACACTGTCACTTCTTATAAAGAAACTAGCAGCTGTAGCTTCTCCATAGTATTAGTTAAATTTATTGGTGTTGTTCCAAGCTATACTGCACCCTTCTATAATTAAGAATGAAAAATTGACAATTGAGAATTATTGATACTTCTCCTTTATGGGAGAAGTATCAATAATTCATTTCTTTTTAAAGTGACACAGTCACTTTTATTAAAAAATCTATTAAAGAAATTAATTTGTAAAATTAATTTCAACCACAATTGTCCATCACCAATTCTCCATTGACTAAGTTGTGAATTTAACTACTCAATAGTATAGCTATAAATTAACTTTTTAGGTAGCTTATCTGTAGATTTATTATCACTCTCTTATTCTAATTAATGGAAAATAAATCTTCTATCTCTTCTTTACTCATTTTATTTATTATATTTTCATCTTTAAATTCATCTGATATTACATTATCAATCATTTCTTTTTTCTTTTTTTGAAGATGAAATATTTTTTCTTCTATAGTTCCCTTAGCAATAAGCTTTATAACCTCTACTGTTTTCTTTTGCCCTATTCTATGAGCTCTATCTGTTGCCTGATCTTCTACTGCAGGATTCCACCATGGATCAAAGTGTATAACTAAGTCTGCTGAAGTTAGGTTAAGCCCTGTTCCTCCTGCTTTTATGGAAATTAAAAATACTTGAGTAGTTCCTTCATTAAATTCATTTACCATTTTAAGTCTATCCTCTATTTTAGTACTACCATCTAAATACATGTAGTTTATTTCATTTCTATTTAATCTTTTACCTATATTTTTAAGTACAGAGGTAAATTGAGAAAATATTAGTATTTTATGATTTCCATTTATACCTTCTTCAACTAAACTTTCTAATGCCTCAATTTTTCCGCTACTTCCCTCATAGTTTTCTATAAATACAGAGGGATCACAACATATTTGTCTTAATCTAGTCAATAGTGAAAATATCTTTATCTTACTTTTATTAAAACCATTATTATTAATTTCTTCTTCCATTTCATCTTTAAATTGAGCTAAATAAGCTCCATATATTTTTTTCTGCTCTTCTGTCATTTCAACTACTAATCTATGTTCAATTTTAGGGGGTAATTCTTTAATAACATCCTTTTTAAATCTCTTTAAAATAAAGGGTTTAATACGTCTGTTTAAAGACTCTAAAGAATTACTATCATTATATTTTACTATTGGTAGTTCATATTTTTTTGTAAATTTTGAATGGGATAATAAATATCCTGGCATAATAAAATCAAAAATTGACCATAGTTCCGTTAATGAGTTTTCTATTGGTGTACCACTAAGAGCAAAATACCCCTTTGCTCTTATCTCTTTTACAGAAGAAGCATTTATAGATGATGGATTTTTTATTTGTTGAGCCTCATCCAATATACAATAATTAAACTTAAAATTTTTATATTCTTCTATATCCCTTCTAATTAATGGATAAGAAGTTATTACTACATCATTTTCGTTTAAATCCTTAATAAGTTCTTCTCTTGTAGATTTATTTCCTGATACAACCGTTACTTTAACCTCTGGTGCAAATTTTTCAAATTCACTTTTCCAATTATATACTAATGATGAAGGTGCAATTACTAAAGATGGTGTCCCATTCTTTTCTGAAGCTAAAAAAGCAATGGTCTGAAGAGTTTTTCCAAGTCCCATCTCATCTGCTAATATTCCTCCAAAACCATAAGTTGCAAGAGTCTTTAGCCACTTAAATCCAAAAATTTGATAAGGTCTCATGATATTATGTAAATTATATGGAAGTGTATAATCTAGCTCTTTTATGTCCTTTATATTGTTAATAAGTTCTCTAAAATCTTTATTTCTTTCTATAAATTCTATATTGCTCTGTTTTATATTTTCATCTAAATAAAGTGCATTATATTTAGATAATATTATATTCTCCTTATTAAGTTGTGAATCTTTTATATCTAAATAATCAATTATATTAGCTACATTTTTTAATTCTTTTTCCTCTAAAGATACAAAATCACCATTTTTAAGCTTATGATATTTTTTCTTTTCTTTTAAAGATTTAAATATATCTTTAAGTTCGCTTTTATTAATCCCATCTATGTCAAAGCTAAACTCTAAAAGATCATCATTATTTAATCTTATAGCAGCTTTATAATTTGATGACGTGTAAATTTTCATATTTTTAAAGCTATCGGAATAGTAAACCTCTCCAAAATTTTGAAGTTCATAAACTTTATCTAAAATAAAATCAATAATTTTGTCTTGATCTTTTAAGATAAAGGTCTCATTATCTTCTACAAATCCACAATTATTTATATTATTTATAACTTTTGTTTCCTCTTTCAAATCTCTTATCAATATTTTGTTTGAAATTTTATCTAAATTATTTTTAATAGGATTTATACTTACATCCCCATAATCAAAAGAAATTTTAGCGCTTATATTTTCATCAACTTTATCTAAATAAATTTTAGTATTTAAATTTTCTTCATAAAAATTGTTCTGTATATTTTTATCTATTTTTACTCTAGCTCCACTATTTTTTAATGCTGGTATTATATAATTTGCTATATTTTCTCCTTGCTCCATAGAAAAAATCAATTGATTCTCTCTACGTTTTCTCATCTCATCAAAGATAGGTTTACAAAGTTTTATTTGTTCTTCTGTGAGTATATATATTTTATCCTTATAGTAGACTATACCTCCATCTTTAGTTAATACATTAAATTTATTACTGTGTGATAAATAAATTTTATTATCCTTGCTTTCAATATTAAAATTTAAAGGGAACATCTCATCTTCTACTTTTATATTCTTAATAGTTCCAAATTCATTAATTGTATTTATTGTTTTACCTTTAAATATTGTAAAAAACCTTTTAACATGCATATCTGTTAAATAAGCTTTTTTGCCTTTTAACATTTTAAAATTAACTGAAGAATAACTATTAGCTTCAATAATATTATTTAACTCGTGAATCTCAAGTAACAAATTAATAAGTTTCATGTCATTATCATTAAAATATTGTTCATCAAGATTTAATGTAAACCCTTTTCCATACTCTAAACATTGCTTTTTATCTATAGCCTCTAAAAAAGATTTCATATTCTTAATCACATATTTTTTATTTACTCCTAATTTAAGTTCTATAGAACTATATTTTTCATATTTATCTATAGGATAATATATAATGTCTATAGAAAGCTCTTGCTTTGAGTTTTTATTATCTTCAAAATTACTTTTATAGTTTTCTATTAAATTTTCAATAAAATTTTCTCTTGAGTTTTTTTCTTTTAATTCTATGGCCATTTGGGAATAGTTTAATAATACAGCTACAACGTGTTTACAAGCTTTTTGATGACCATAATCATTAAAAGCAAGACAAGTACAATTACAAGAAAGCCTTTTAAAATTTTCTCTTAAAGCTATTTCTACAACATAACTATTATAATAAGAACTAGACTCTACATTAGCTTTTATATATTGTATTTCTTCATCCAACATACTATTATATCCATTTTTAATATCAAAATTAAAAACTCGTCCTTGTCTATAGCAACTTAACCCTCTATTAAATGTACCTAAATCTGTCAATTGTTTTATACTTTGTGCATTAATACTCAAAATCTTAACACCTCGTTATGTTTTATTCCTATCTAAATATTATAACCTAATTTTATATTTGCAACATTAGACATATTTTAAAATAACTAGTTAACAAATTAATGTGTCTATTATAATAAATTATATTTTTATTATAATTAGGACTGTCCAATTCACAATGCAAAATTCACAATTGTGGAAATTTCTCAGCATAGGCTGAAAAATTTAGAATTAATTTATTTTTGAAGTTACGAAGTAACTTCTTATAAAAACTAGCAATTGTATTGCTAATGAAAAATTCATTAAAGAAATTAGTTTGATCAAAACTAATTTCCACCGCATTGTGAATTATGAATTGTGAACTGCGCATTATTTTAAGTTATGAATTGAGGTATCTTCTTCTATTTTTAGATTGATAACTATAATATTTATAATAATTTTATATACTTTCCCCCTACAACCATGCGAACATATGTGCTATAATTGATTCAAATGTAAATATATAAGCTTAAAAAATCAATAAATATGTGAAAATATTAGAACTATTGAGTTCACAACTTTGTCAATTTACAGTGTATTATTTTAATTAAGGGGAAATAGTATTATGAATATAATGGATAAACTTAAAATATTATCAGATGCTGCAAAATATGATGTCTCCTGTTCTTCTAGTGGAAGCAATAGAAAAAATACTAAAGATGGTATAGGTAATGCTAGTGTTAGTGGTATATGTCATAGCTTTGCATCAGATGGTAGATGTATTTCTCTTCTAAAAATACTCCTAACTAACTATTGCATTTATGATTGCGTTTATTGCATAAATAGAATAAGTAACGATGTTCCTAGAGCCTTTTTTACTCCCCAGGAGATCATCGATTTAACTATAAACTTTTATCAAAGAAATTATATAGAAGGATTATTTTTAAGTTCTGCAATAATACAAAATGCTAATTATACTATGGAACTATTATTAAAAGTTGTTAAAAGTTTAAGACTTGAATATAAATTTAATGGATATATTCACGTTAAAGCTATTCCTGGTGCTGATGATGCTTTAATTGAAGAAGCTGGAAAATATGTAGATAGAATGAGTATTAACATTGAACTTCCCTCCTCTCAAGGACTAAAATTATTGGCACCTCAGAAATCTAAAGAAAATATACTAAAACCTATGGATTTTATAAAAAATCAAATAATTCATTCAGTAGATAATAAAAAACGCTTTAAATCTGCCCCTTCCTTTGTTCCTGGAGGTCAAAGTACACAACTTATTGTAGGTGCAACCAAAGAAAGTGATTTTGATATATTAAAATTATGTGAAGGGCTTTATAACAAGTACTCTTTAAAAAGAGTATATTATTCTGCTTATGTACCTGTTAACAATAGTCCTAAGCTACCAGATATAAAAAATCCTCCACTACTTAGAGAAAATAGATTATATCAAGCTGACTGGCTTTTAAGATTCTATGGATTTAAAGCCTCCGAGCTTTTAAATGAAACTAATCCTAATTTTCACGAAAAACTAGATCCTAAAATTACGTACGCTCTTAATAACATAGATAAATTTCCTGTGGAAATTAATACTGCATCATATGAATTATTGCTTAGAATCCCAGGTATAGGAGTGAGATCTGCAAAAAGAATTGTATTAACTAGAAAAGTGTCCTTTTTAAGTTTCGATGATATAAAAAAATTAGGTGTAGTATTAAAGAGAGCTCAATATTTTATAACCTGTAGAGGAAAGTACTATGGTGATGTAGGATTTGATAGAGACAAAATAGAAAATAGATTATTAATAAAAGAAGAAAAACTTAAGACAACAAACTCCAATTATGAACAACTTTCTTTCTTCTCTACTGTTCCTACCATATATAAAAAAGAGGATAAAGTTAAAGCGATTACAGGAGAGATTTAATACAATTGAGAATTGACAATTGACAATTAAGGTTGAAATTATTTTAGACAAAATAATTTCTTTAATTATATGACGAACACTGTTCGCCGCTACATTTAATCAATTCTAAATTTCTCAGTTTCTGCTGAGAAATATCCACAATTGTCCATTGTCAATAGTCAATTCTCAATTGAATATAAGAGGTGTTCTATGATTGTTTATATTTTTGATGGAAGTTTTGAAGGGTATTTAACCTCCATTTATGAAAGTTATTATAATAATAAAAAACCTAATTTAATTATTACTGAAGCAAACTATGAGCCAAATTTAATAGATGAATTTATAAATATATCTACTAACTATGAAAAAGCTAATAAGGTTTATAAATCCATGAATAAAAATTTTTCTTATGAAGTGATAAAAAACATAATTTATTGTTTTTTAAGTAGCTATTCTAATACTTATACTTTACTTTATAAATATATTAGATTAGGCTTTAAATTGGGAAATGAAATTGAACTTCATCTTCATAATGAAATTGTAATGGAAATTGTTAAGATTGTAAGAAGAGTTAACGTTGAAAGACATAGTATGTTGGGTTTTGTAAGATTTAAAAAAATAGGAGATAACCATTATTACTCAGCTATTGAGCCTGATCATAATATTTTAACATTAATTGCTCCTCACTTCTCTTCAAGGTTTTCTAATGAAAATTTTATAATCCATGACCTTAAAAGAAATTTAGCTATTATAAATAAAAATGACACTTGGAGTATAGATGTGTTGACAAAAGAAGATGGAAAAGTATTTCTAAATGCAAAAGATGAAGGAGAATATGAAACTCTATGGAAAAATTATTTTAACTCTACATCCATCAGTAGTCGTGAAAATTTAAAACTTCAACGTCAGCATATGCCTATCAGATATTGGAAGCATTTAACTGAAAAATTATAATTAATATATAATCTTATCTGGTATAAATATAATATTTATACCTTTCAATTTTCTCATTATATAACTTTAATTTGAAAATTCTCCGTTTAATTCTTATAATAGTTATGGGCTTAATTTTTTAAAATTAAAGAAGGTGATATTTTGAGTAAAGATAGCAATACCCTTAAAGCTTTATCTCATTGGCAAAATTTTAAACAAAAGCTTATTCTAAAATCAATTTTAGTAGGAGCTTTTTCTGGACTTATTGCAGTACTTTACAGATTTACTTTAGAAAAAATGGAACATTTAAGCCAAAATATCTATAAGTTTCAAAGAACAAATTATTGGTTTATTCCACTCTGGTTTATTCTTCTTATAGCCCTAGCATTAATAGTAGGTTTTATAGTAAAAAAAGAACCTATGATTAGTGGTAGCGGTATCCCCCAAGTTGAAGGTACAGTTCTCGGGCCATTAAAAATGAATTGGTTAAAAGTTGCTATATCAAAATTTGTAGGAGGTGCACTTTCTATTTTAGGAGGGCTTTCCTTAGGTAGAGAAGGTCCATCTATACAGATAGGAGCTGCTATAGGTCAAGGTGTTTCAAAAGGATTAAATTCTGATCACAATGAAGAAAGATATCTAATCACTAGTGGTGCTAGTGCTGGACTTGCTGCTGCTTTTAATGCTCCTTTAGCAGGTGTTATATTTTCTTTAGAAGAAGTACACAAAAGCTTCTCTCCATTAATATTATTAAGTACAATGACAGCATCTATAACTGCAGATTTTACTTCTAAACTATTTTTTGGCTTTAACACCGCCTTTAAATTTGACAATTTATCTTCATTACCTCTAAGTAGTTATGGTTATCTAATTATCCTAGGTGTAATTATTGGTATAGGAGGAGTAATATTTAACTCACTTCTTGTAAAAGCCTTAAATTTATATAATAGTCAGAAATGGCTACCGCCTCAATTTAGAATTATAATTCCCTTTGTGATAGCTGGAATATTAGGGTTAATACTTCCTCAAGTATTAGGTGGAGGTCATAGCCTTGTAATGTCTATAATTGAAAAAAATCCTACATTAAAAATTTTATTCATACTTCTAATAGTTAAATTTTTATTTACTATGATAAGTTTTGGTTCCGGTGCACCAGGTGGAATATTCCTTCCACTCTTAGTAATAGGTGCAATTATAGGATGTATATATGGAAATATTTTAGTAAACTTAGGGTTGACTTCTCCTGATTATATACATAATTTTATGATATTAGCTATGGCAGGATACTTAACTGCAATAGTCCGTGCCCCTATTACTGGTGCAGTATTAATTACTGAAATGACCGGATCTTTAAGCCACTTATTATCTTTATCTATAGTATCTATAATAGGATATTTAGTTGCAGACTTTTTAGGTTCAAAACCTATTTATGAAACTCTCTTACACAGATTGTTAAGTAAAGAAAAAAATGATAATTTTCCAATAAATGAAGCGAAGAAAACAATATTAGAAATTCCTGTTTCTATATGTTCCTACTTAGACAAGAAAAAGATTAAAGATATTCAATGGCCAGAAAATTGCCTTTTAGTTGGAATACAAAGAAGTGGAGTTGAAATTATTCCTAAAGGAGATACCTATATTTTAGGTGGAGATTACCTTGTAGTCCTTGCTGATGAAGATAAAAGTAGTAATATTACAGAGTATCTTATGAAAATAGCATATGAATAAAAAAAATCCTGATTACTCAGGGTTTTTTTGTTGAAATTAAATATACAAAAACAATTGATTTTTTAGTATTATAATTTAGAAATATTCAACTCATAACTTTTTCAATTCACAATTCACAATGCAAAATTCACAATTTTGGACATTTCTCAGCAATAGCTGAGAAATTATAATTGATTTATCTTTGAAGTTACGTAGTCACCTCTATTAAAAAATCTATTTAAAGAAATTAATTTGTAAAATTAATTTCCACCACAGTTGTCAATTTTCCATTCTCAATTGTCTAACTGTAGGGGCGAACATTGTTCGCCAGAAAACTTAAATCTGTTCCCATTATCAGATATTGGACAGATAGTTGATATTTCAATAAACAATATTTTGAAATATTATCCTAATACTAAAATTGATAACTATATTATTATATCAAATCATATTCATATAATCATAGTGGCAGAATTTGATGATACTAGATATACAAAAAGAACTGGCGAACAATGTTCGCCCCTACTAAAAAACTAACAATTGTATTGTTAGTTTAAAATCAGTTAAAGAAATTAGTTTGATAAAACTAATTTCCTCCTTAATTCTTCATCTTTCATACTTAATTCTTAATCTCTATATTTTATCTATATACTCTTTTATATGTCTCAATAAACTCATCTACTGTTAAAAAAGTATGGTTATATCCTAGTTTCTTACAAAGTTGAGTTATGTGAGGTGCTTCTAAATAAGCCTTATTTATTATCTCTTCTTTTGAAAATACATCTCTTGTATTTCCATCTAGAAGTATTTGTCCTTTGTTAAAAACTATAGTTCTTTCAAAGCATTCTGCAACAAAGTCCATATCATGAATTATCGTTATTACTAATTTTCTTTGTTCTTTTAACTTCTCTATAATCTGCTTTATCTTTTCTCTTCCTTTATAATCTTGAGCAATAGTAGGTTCATCCAAGATTATAATATCGGTGTTCATTGCTATAATAGAAGCAATAGATATTAATTTTCTATCAGATAATCCCAAATCATAGGGATTATCATTTAATTTATTTCCTAACCCTACCATTTCTAGTGCATTCATAGAATTTTCCATAGCCTTATCTTTAGGTAATCCTATATTTAACGGACCAAACATAACTTCATCTATTATTTTATTCTTAAAAATTTGATCATTAGGATTTTGAAAAACTAATCCTATATGCTTTGATAGCTCTGCCACTGTAATTTCTTTAGTATTCATATTATGAATAAATATATCTCCACTACAAGGCTTTAATAATCCCTTCAGGAGCTTTACAAAAGTTGTTTTGCCTGCACCATTTTGTCCCACTATAGCAGTAGCAGTTGAATCAAAATCTAAATTAATATTTTTTAAAATTTTCTCACCTTTTTTATAGGAAAAGTTCAAATTATTAACTATAATTTTTTTCATTGCTCTTCACCACCAAATCATAAGCTTCTTCTAGAGTTATTGGATATAGTTCTGTTTTACTACTTTTAATATTTAATTCTCTACAAATTTTAGTAAAGGATGGATAATTTACTCCATAATCTAATAAATCATCTCTTGAAAATATCTTTTCTGGTACATCAAAATCTATAATTTTCCCATCATGAAGAAGTAATACCTTATTAGAATATTTAGCTATTTTCTCTATCTTATGTTCTACCATTATTACTGTCATATCTTCTTTGCTTAAATTCTGAACTGCTCTAAACACCTCTTCTGAGCCTTGTGGATCAAGCTGTGAGGTAGGTTCGTCTAATATAATTATTTCGGGCTTCATTGCTATGATACTAGCAATTGCCATTCTTTGCATTTGTCCTCCAGATAAATCAAAAGGATTTTTATCCTTATATTTATATATATCTAAAAGCTTTAAAGCATAGTCTATTCTCTCTACCATTTCTTCTCTTTTAATTCCCATATTTTCAAGTCCAAAGGCTATTTCTTCATAGAGTGTAAGCTTAGAACCAGTAATTTGAGTAAATGGATTTTGAAATACAATTCCAACCTTTAAACATATATCACTAATATTGCTTTCTTTAATCTCCATTCCATCGATTATTACCTTTCCACCATAGGCTCCACGATAAAAATGAGGTACGAGTCCTACTAAAGCTTGGCAAAGTGTGGATTTTCCTGAGCCATTTTCTCCTACTATACCTATAAATTCTCCTTTTTCTACTTTAAAGGAAATATTCTTTAAAGCCAAATCCTCATTTAAAGGGTATCTGTATTTTAAGCTATCTACAACTATCTTCTCCATAATATAACCCTCCAAATTAATGCTAAAACTATAGATAATATTAAAAACCACTTAATTCCACTATCATAACTTGAACTCTGGCTTTCATTTAAGAAACTTTTCTTTATCTTCGAATTAAACCCTCTCACTTCTAAAGCCATGGCTCTTTCTCTAGTAACAATTAAGGAATTCATAACTACAGGTCCTATTAATGGAAAAAAAGCTTTTATTCTTGTTAAAAGCTTTCCTTCTGTCTCCATCCCCCTAGATCTTTGAGCATCTGTTATAGTTCCCATAGTAGAGCTCATTTCAGGAATAATTTGAAGTACAGAACTCAGTACATAACCTATTTTAGGAGATAGTCCTTTTCTAACTAATTCTTCAATTAAATCCGAAGGCCTAGTAGTAAGTATTAATATTGAAAATCCACATAATATATTTATAACTCTTATACAAATCCTTAAAGCATAAAATAACCCTTCTCTATAAAAGGTAAAATTTCCTACAGAAAAAGCAGGTGTTATATTATCAGCTTTAAATAACCCTTGAATTAAAATAATTGAAAATAATAAAATTGAACTAACGCCTAAAAGAGGAATAACTTTTTTAAAAACTTTACCAACTAATAATATAAAAATACTAATAGCTAAACATATTAACCCCATAGTTACTGTAGGAATTATTATTGGTATAAGAATTGATACTACTATATACATAATCTTATTTATTGGATTTATTTTATGTATTATGGTGTTCTGTTCTGAATATAGTGCTAAACTCTTCATTATATAAGCCTCCTTACAGTTTAGAGCAATGCACAATTTACAATTTAACTTTTCTTAAGTCCTTTGCCAATTAACTTAATTATAAATTGTGCATCCTGTATTAAAAGAAATTATGAATTTAAAAAGTTTAAATTAAGTTTTTTCTATATTATAAAGTCTCTATATTATTATCATTTTTATAAAGAATTGTGAGTTTTTTAGGTAAATTTTTAAATATTCCGTAAGCAACAATCACCGTAGCAATTTTATCTGGAATATCCACAACTAACTCATCTAAAAAAGATGCTAACCATAATGGACTTTTATTTGCTGTTAATACTGCAAATACGCTATCTCCCCAAATATTTCCGGTTTGTCCACCCCAAAAAATTATATTCAATGGAGTAGATATAACTGTTGAAACTAATGCAACTATAAGACCTGTAAACACCGCTTTTGGTAATGTATCTAGCCATCCTTTATGGGCTAAAACCCCTACTGTAATTCCTATTCCCAAACTAGTAAATGCATAAACAAAAGATATTGGATTCATGGTTAGTCCATAAATTACATTGTTAACTACCCCACAAATTCCTCCTATTATTGGACCTGCAAGCATACTAGCAAGCAATGTTCCTATCGCATCTAACCATAGTGGAAGTTTTAATATCTCTGCAAAACTTTTACCAATATAGTTAATACCTACTGCTGCCGGTATAAGAACTAATGCTGCAGTATTAAATTTAAATGACCAAATACTTTTTTTACTCATATATTTTCCCCCTTAAATAATTTACATTTAGGGCAATATTTTAAGTTATTACATACATATAGATATACTAGTTCTAAAATTAATATATATAAATAATTGATATTTCTTAGTATCATAGCTGAAACTGTTGAATACACAATTCACAGTTCACAATTAACAATTATGGATATTTCTCAACAGAAGCTGAGAAATATAAAATTATTTATTTTTGAAGTGATATAATCACTTTTTATCCAGTAAATTTAGCTATATTACTTATTTCTTTTATTTTAGTTAAATAAATAGGTGTTGTTTCTAAACATACTGCACCTCAGGGGAACCCTTATACAATTAAAAATTGACTATTGAGGATGGAGAATTACTGACACTTCTTCTTTATGGAAGAAGTTTTAGATTAATTTATTTTTTAAGTTCCAAAGTTACTTTTATTAAAAATCTATTTAAAGAAATTAATTTATAAAATTAATTTCAACCATAATTGTGCATTATCCATTCTCAATTCTCCATTGATTAAACTGTTCCCCAGAGGTGAAACCTAGCAATATATTACTAGTAAAAATTAGTTTAAGAAATTGATTCATATAGAATTAATTTCAACCATAATTGTCAATTCTCAATTCTCAATTGCTTCAATGTGTAGCTCTATTCAGTCATAAATCAACTTTTCAGATAGTTTATCTATATTTTATTATAACTTTTATCTATACCCCATACCCATTATTATGTAAATTATAACATTAGTTTCTTTAATATACAATTTTTGATAATTAAATAACATATATTTACACATCATTTTTTTATTTTTGTAGAAATTTATTTAAGGTATAAATAAAGAATTTCTATGAAAAAAATATAACAAATAGAACCATGATAAAATCATGGTTCTATTTGTTATAATATACCTAAAATTTTTCAACTAATAATATTTTTAATATATTTAAACTGTATCTCAAATATATTACTTCTATCTAATAAGTTTAGAATTATATAAATCTATAAAAAAGGTTAAGTATTAAAAACTAACTTAATTATTTGTTCTTTAAAAATTTAACTGTTTCTTCAAATATCATAGGTTTAGCATAATAATATCCCTGTATAATATCACAGTTATTAGCCTTTAAATACTTAATCTGTTCTTCCGTTTCCACCCCTTCAGCTATTACTGAAAGCTTTAAGCTATGTGCAAGTTTTATAAGTCCATCAATAATATGCTCACTTTTTTTATTAATTCCTATATCATCTATAAAGCTTTTATCTATTTTTAAACAATCTAAATTTAAAAGCTTTAAATACTTTAATGGTGATAATCCTGTACCAAAATCATCTAGTGAAATACTCATACCATATTTATGAAGCTTATCTAAAACATCTAAATTTTTCTCCAATACGTCAATTATAACACTTTCTGTTATTTCTAATTCTATATATTTAGGATCTAAATTATATTTTTTTAATATATTTATAAAATTATTAGTCAGATTTTTATCTTCAAGTTGTACCTTAGAAAGATTTACGGATATTTTAAAATTATCATATCCCATATCTAAAAGTTCTCTGCATTTTTTGCAAGCTTCATCAAAAACAAACCTTCCTATTGGTATTATTGTCTTAGTATATTCAGCAATAGGAATAAATTCCACAGGAGATATAAAGCCTTTTTCTAAATGTTTCCATCGAATCAATGCCTCTAGACCCACCATTTCTTCATTATCAGCGCTAATTTTAGGTTGAAATACTAAATACATTTCATTCTTATTTAATGCTTCACTTAAATCTTTTTCTATAGAAAATATTCTATTTACTTTTTCTAAATCATTAAATTCAAATAAATAATGCTGATTTTTTCCTAAACTTTTTGCTTTATACATAGCCATATCAGCTTTATAAACTAAATCAGAAAGTATTTCGCCGTGATCAGGATAAAGTGCCATGCCTATACTTACACTTATAAAAACTTCATTGTCAAATATCTTAACAGGAGAATTAAATAACTTTATAATTTGTTTAGCTCTATTCTCTAAATCTATATATCCTTTTATGTGTTCAATGAGAAAGGAAAATTCGTCACCACTAAATCTACAAAGTATATCATCTTCTCCAACCATTAATTTTAATCTTTCAGCAACTTGACGTAGAAGTTCATCACCATAATTATGCCCAAAGGTATCGTTTATATGTTTAAAACCATCTATATCTACAGATATTAATGCAATCTTCTCTTTCTTTTTTAAAGAAGCATCTATTTCTTTTTTTATTAATGCTTCTCGTAAAAAAAATCTATTAGGCAACCCTGTAAGATCATCATTATATTGTAATCTTCCATATTTGCTTTTTTCAAATTTCTCTTTGGTTATATCTTTGATTGATACATATAAGTAATCTTTATTACCTAATTCATCAAAAGTAGCTTTACTTCTAGTTTCTAGCCAAACAATCTCGTTATTTGCATTTAGTATTCTATACTGATCAGCATAATAAACTTCATTACTATTTAAAAATTCTTTAATACCTTTACAATAGCTTTCCTTATCTTCATCATATATATATTCCATCCAATGCCTATAGTATTTTATCTTTTCATTTGCCTTATCATCTCCAAGTATATTATTTATAGATGAACTAAAATTCATAATTTTTTTCTTTAAATCCACCTCACAAATACTATCTAATGATCCAGCAATAGTTAATCTATTTTTTATTTGATTTTCTACTAAAGCTAATTGTTGTTTTTTTTGTTCTGTTATTTCTATTATAAATCCTGATGCTAAGTTTATATTCTCTTTTTTACTTCTGTATATTTTTCCACTACATCTAACCCATTTAATATTTTCATCTTTCTGTATTATTCTATATTCATGGGAAAATTCTTTATCATTAGAAATTTTTATTTTTTCAAGAAAGCAAATAAAAAGGGGATACAAATCTTCCGGATGCACAAACTTAGACAAAGAGTTTATACTATTTATAGATTGTGAACTACCTTCTATTCCTAATAACTGATCGCCTTTGCTACTTAAATAAAATTCATCGGTATTTAAATTCCATTCCCAAATAGCCCCATCAAAAGCACTTAAGGCTAAATTACATCTTTTCTCTTCTATAGAAAGAGAATGGTATTCTTCTGAAAAAAAATAATCATAATAATTTTTAGCTTTATCAATCAATTTTTAACACCTCATGCCTAATTAAGATTTCCATTGTCATCAATTCTTTGTATTCCAAAAAATTTGTATTATTTGCATGTATTTTGTAAATAAATATATATATTCATTTATCATATTCCATATTCTACAACTTATTCTAAAATCCTCTTACAATAAAAGGCTATTGATACAACATCAATAGCCTTTTATTTGTTAGCTTTTCAATTTTTATAGTTATCTTTTAGTAGTAAAAATTAAGAAGCAGTAATTACTGATTTCCATTATAATATTATAGTGCTCTTTTATATATTTCTAATATATCTTCTGAAGTTAGAGGCGGATAATTTCCTACTTTTCCGTCCCCTGCGCATTGCTTAGCCATAATTTCTAATTTATCTTTTCCTATTCCCACTTCTCTTAAAGTCATAGGGATACCTAAAGATTTTATGAAATCTCTTGTTTTATTTATAGCTTCCTTAGCAGTTTTATATTTATCTTTATCAGCTTCTAAATTCCATACATTTATTCCATACTCAGCAATATCATCTACAGTATCCTCATTTAAAATATATTCCATCCACACAGGAGTTAATATACCTAATCCTACTCCATGAGTTATATCATAAAACGCACTTAGTTCATGTTCCATGTCGTGTACTGACCAGTTTGTATCCTTTCCATAACTCAATAAACCGTTAATAGCAAGACTTGATGCCCACATTAAATTTGCTCGTGCTTCATAGTTTTCTGGTTCATTAAATGCTATTGGTCCATAATGAAAAACTGTTTTTAATAATCCTTCTGCCATTCTATTTTGAAGAAATGCAGTTTTTGTTGGAGTAAAATAAACTTCAAATATATGGCTCATAATATCTACTGCCCCTGCTGCTGTTTGATTTTTTGGCACAGTGTAAGTATAAGTTGGATCCAAAATTGAAAATTTAGGTGAAAGAGCTGGATGTCCTGCTGCAAGCTTTTGGTTAGTTTCAAGATTACTTATAACTCCTCCCCTATTCATTTCAGAACCAGTTGCAGATAAAGTAAGTATTGAAGCTAATGGCAATGCTTTTGTAATATCTCCCTTACCAATAAAGAAATCCCATGGATCTCCATCATAATAATATCCACCTGCAATAAATTTAGAACAATCTATTACACTGCCTCCTCCTATTGCAAGGATGAAATCTACATTATTTTCTCTACAAAGCTTGATCCCCTCTCTTACACTGGTAATACGAGGATTGGGTTCTACCCCTGCAAGTTCTAGAAAGTCTATATTATTTTCTTTTAATATATTAGTAATTTTATCGTATAGTCCTGTTTTTTTTATGCTTCCTCCACCATAAACTAAAAGAACTTTATTTCCATACTTCTTTATTTCCTTACCTAAGACCTTTATCTTTCCTTCACCAAAAAATATTTCAGTCGGTATGCTGTAAACAAAATTTAACATAAATGCACCTCCAAATATAATACATGTTATTGTTTAGATATCTTCATACCCTCAAGGCATCTTATAAAAATAACTTGTGAGTATAATAATCTATTTTATATCACTCTATGTTATCATAGCCTGTTTATAGTCATCTTATGAATATAAGCTATTCCCTTATCTTACATAGAATATTGATAACATCTTTCACTAGATATTTTACTTTAGACACCTAATTATAAATTTTATTCTCTCAATACATTAATTGTTTAAGATTATTATACACTAAACTATATTAAATATATCTATTTAAATTTATAATTATACCTATATTTTTTAATTGTATTTATTTATAATTTCAACTGTATTTTCTCTTCCTACTATAACCATATCAGCAATATCAAGAAATAATCCTGTATCCACAACTCCAGAAATCATTTTTATGGTTTTTTCTAATTTATAAGGATCTTCTATCTTTTGTATAAATAAATCTATTATATAATGCTGTCCATCAGTAACATAATAACCATTATCATTTTTTCTAATAACAGGGCTTAGACCTAACTCCTTTAATTTATTAAAAATTTGCCGATATGCAAATGGAACTACCTCTATAGGAAGGTGAAATTTACCTAAAGACTTTACCATTTTACTTTTATCAACTACCCATATCACCTTTTTTGATGAGTTGGCAACTAATTTTTCATATAATAATGCGCCTCCCCCTCCTTTTATTCCATTTAACAGATCATCAACCTCATCTGCACCGTCTATGGTCAAATCAACATAATCTACTTTATTAAGAGATATTATAGGTATTCCTAATGATTCAGCAAGCTTAGTAGTGGAATTAGAGGTAGAAACCGCCTTAATATTTAGTCCTTCTTTTACTCTTTCAGATAATTTTACAATTGTATAGTACACAGTTGATCCGGTTCCAAGTCCTACAATCATGTTATCTTTAATAAATTCAACTGCCTTTTCACCTGCTATTTTTTTACTATTCATCACTCCACCTCACTTTTATTAGATATATTCTTTCGTAGTCTAAATAATTTATACTTTTAACTTCATAACATCATATGTAAAATTTGAATCTTCAAAGCTGTAATGATATTTCCCTGTTTCTCTAAAATCGCATTTTTTATAGTAATTTATAGCCTTTATATTACTTTCAAGCACAGTTAACCAAACTGTAGCAGGAGAAAATTTTTTAAAAAACTTTTTACAAGTTTTCATAAATTCAAGTCCTATACCGAGCCCATGGTATTGTGATAATATATATATTTTTTGTAACTGTAATTGATTTTCGTCATCTATCTCGTCATAGAAAGAATTTTCTTTTATCTTAGCATATCCAACAGGATTATTATCCAAATATACTATAAAAAAATGATTATTTTCTTTGCTCAAACTTGATTTGATTTTCTCAGAATTAAATGTTGCCTGTAGATATCTATCTAATACTTCTGGCTTAAATAAATGTCCAAAAGTTTCATCAAAGGTTTTCTTCCCTAAGAAAGATATCTCATTATAATGTTCTATACCAGCTTTTATAATTTTTATTTCCCTATTTCCTATAGAATTTATCATCTTTTCCATTATTATTCTCCCCATTCAATATATAATTTACAATATACATTTTCCTTTAAGAAATCATTAAAATGCTTAAAGGCTTTCTTATATTTAAATTATACTTATAACTTAATAGTTTTTCTTCCTAAATTTTGCTATGTAATTTTAATAATAACTTCTTCAATATTTTTTATATAAATTTTCAATTTATAACCTTATAAATCTATAGACAACGAATTAATGCTTATCCAACTTGGATAAGCATTAATTTGCATATTTATTTTATATACTAGTATATTTTAGCTAAATAATATTTCAATTTTAAAATCAAAAATTAATTATTTTTTTCTATTTTCTTCTTTTCAATTCTCTTTCTTACTATTAAATAGAGCATTAAATTTGTGGGAATGTTAAAAGAACATAATAGGCCCCAAAACCAATAATATTTATTTCCTCTTTTTCTTGCATCTCTAAAAACCCATGTTCCTTGTATAATAAGTATTATAAAAAGAAATATATAAATAATTTTATTATCCATTAGATTCACTTCCTTTTATTTGTTTAATGGATATAAATACTAGTATAATGGGTGATACAATTACTGCTAAGATCAAATAAATTTCAAATAAATTTGGAAGGATTATAGAGGTAAATACTCCTATAGATATAATTGATATGCAAGTACACAAGAATATTAATAGCTCCCATTTTTCTTTTTTTCTATTTTTTATTTCTTCACCTTTTAAAATATTTTCTAGTATGTTTACATTTATTTTTTCATCATCTGCTATTTTTATAGTTGAAGTTAGTTTTTTTAATTTTTGCTCCAATTCCATTACTTCTAGTGCGTTGTCTTCTATGACTTTATTATCAAATTCCTCATTATAATATTTATCTATAATATTTTCTTCTAATTTTTTTCTAGTCATTGATTATTACCTCCTTCCAATCTTTTCATTAAATATTTAACAGAATAATGAAGTCTAGATCTTACTGTACCTATAGGACACTTTAAAATCTCACTTATCTCTTCATATTTATAGTTATAATAATGCTTTAATATAAACACTGCTCTTTTTTCCTTAGGAAGTTCTTTTAATAACATTAATATATTTTCATAATTCAATTTAGCTATAATTTCTTCTTCTATATCTACTTTTGAGATTTCCTCATAATTTTCAATAGATACAAATCTTTTTTTCTTTTTTAAACTATCTCTATAAATATTAGTTGCAATAGTAATCATCCAAGTAGAAAACTTTCCAGTAGGTTTATATTTTTTTATATTCAATACAACCTTTACCACAGTGTCATTTATAATATCAGAGGCTTCATCTGCATTTCCTGTTAGCTTTAAAACATATCCTGATAAAATATTATAATTATTTAAAATTAGTTTATTTAATGCACTTTTATTTCCATTTTGTGCTTCTTTTATCAACTTTTCATCACTCAAAGTGAAACCTCCTTTCTCTTATCTTCCCCCACATTATATAACTGTTTTTATCATCAAAAAGTTCAAAGTTTTATTTAAATTATTTTTTATATAATAACTCTAAATTATTTTTCTCTTTCCATATTTTGATGAAAACTTCTTAAGTTAAATCACAGTATGTATTATACTATGATACATTTTTATGAATAAAGCTATGTACATTTTATGGCATCTTTTAATATGTAAACTCTATTGAACTATCCTACTAAATAAAAAAATTGTATGTCATCTTATTAAATAACATACAATTAAGTGGCCTAATATCTGTAAGTGATAGTATAAAATTCATCAATCTATAACTAAATATCAAGCTAGATAGTTATATTAAAATATCTTTTTATAAATAAAAGCTAAAGTTTTACTATCTATTAAAATAAAAATTCCTAACATTATAAATATTATTGGAACAAAAATATGCCTATATTTTTCAATAAATTTTTGCACAAGTAGATGCTTTGAAAGTTTTAGAGCAATAAAACACCATATTCCTATCAAGAACATAAAAATTATTACTGTTACTATAATATTTACTAAATCCATCCTTGTAAAAAGAGGTATATAGATTCCAATATTATCTCCACCATTAGCAAAAGTTACACTAAACACTTTTATAACAGCTGAATTAATAAATCTTCTACTGAAAGTTTTCTGCTCCCTAATTTCAGTATTAGTTATTTCTTCAAATTTATTATTCTCAATGTCTTTAACTTGTCGATAGGCTATATTTTCCTCGCTTTTACTTTTTTTCTTATAATCCACATATGCCTTTATCCCTAAATACATTGGTACAAATCCAAGAATACCTATATATTCATATGGAATTATAGATACTCCTAATGATCCTATAATACTTATTATAATTAATGCTCCAATCCCTAAATATTGTCCAATAACTATGTGATGAGTCTTCATAACATCACTTGTTTCTGAAAAAAATATCATAAGTATAAATATGTCATCAATGTTGGTACTAATAAAAGAAACAAAAGCCATTATTATTGTGCTAATCAATAAAATCCACCTCTATATTATAATCTTTTAGCTTATATCTTTAATTTATTATAATAAATACTTTAATATACAAATATATATTAAACCTATAGATATTTCTTAATAAAATAAAGATATGTATCCTATAATAACATTATAGAAAATACATATCTTTATCTTTAAATTTTATTTATCATAATTTCCCTTTAAAGTTTTGTCATTAAAGTTTAAAATAAATTGTTTATCATAAAAATCAGCACCATTTAATAAATTAAAACTTTCAAGTTTATCTATTCCTAAGAAAATTAAAACATTATTGTTTTTATTTTTTGAAGTGTTAGAAACTAACATTCCTGATATGTTATTATTTTTTATAGTAGCATCATTGAATTTAATTTCTTCTTTTGAAAAATCTATAGGAAGCTTGTCTATAATAAGGTTAAGTGCTGTATTTTCATTATTATCTCCAATAAATACTAAACTCTTTTCTTTAAGCTCATTCTCTGTCATATCTTTGTCTTCTTTGATTATAACATTTAATCCAAAGCCATCTTCTAGAGTCATTTTTAATGTATTTATCATTGCGTTAAGCTTACCCATATCTTCTTTAGCTATGTTTGATTTTGAAGGCTTTACTAAATATACATCATAATTATCTAAAGCTTGTACAAGAAATGCTCCAAAATTATCTTTTCCTTCTTTTCTTAAGTAATTAATATATTGTTTAGCCCCCTCTCTTCTTTCTTTGCTTCCTTCTTTCTTCATTTCCCCAAGTTCAGCTAATTCAGTTTCATTTAATTTAAGATTTTCAGGATAAAAATCTTTAGAATTGATATTCGATAACACTTGTTCCTTTGCTGCTTGTCCACCAATTCTTTCAATTACATCTAAAAGTGAATCCAAGGTAGCATTTTTTAATGTATTTTCACTATAATAAGTTCTTATTATCTCTAAAAATTTTTCTTCTCCTACCTTTTGTCTAAGATTTTCAAATACTAATGCACCCATGCCATAAACTGTTTTGCCCCATTCTCTTGGATTTATTTCATTTACAGATGAATTTATCGGACTTGAAATATCTTTAAAATAATCTATCCTATCTCTTAAACTAAGTGCTATACCATGCTGTGAATATTTACCTTGAGTTTTTTCAAAATAATATGCAGTAGAAAAAGCTGTTAATGATTCATCTAAAAAAGGATTTTTAAATTCATTGTTACCTACAGTTACATACCACCATTGATGTGCTACTTCATGAACCATTGATTCTTCTGTAAACGCAGAATTAACATTATATTTCCCCATTTGAATTAATTGAGGATACTCCATAGCAAATCCCTGTACATAGGTTTCCACAGTATCAAATTCCTTATATGGATACTTACCAAAGTTTTTACCAAAGAAACTTAATGCATCTATAGTTAAATTTAGTAATTCTTCAGCATTTTTAGTAGTATTTTCATTTCCATCATAAATATAAAAGCTATTAACTGTTATATCGTCTACTTCTTTAGTAATAACTTTAAATTCTGGACTCATAATAAATACAAAATCTCTAACTTTTTCAGCTATAATATCATAAGTTTTAGTACCATCTTTTTCTTTTTTGCTTGAATTAGTTATACCAGTAGAAGCCAATTCCATATTGCCTGGAACATTTATAGAAGCTTTATAATTTGCTATATCACTATAATTGGATTCTCCTACAGGATGGAAGGGATTTTCATCCCAAGTATCAGTTTCACTATCATAAATAGATATTATTGGATACCAATTTGTAACAGAATAAACTTTATTGTAATATCCTAATCTATTTTGGCTCATAGGTAATTTAAGTGTAAAATCTATTTTTATATCTACAATTTCATTTGGTTTTATATCTGCTGAAGGTATAATTTTTAAGATTTGGTTATCTTGAGTAAATTTTATTTCCTTATTTCCAATAGTAACTTTAGTTATGTTTATATCATCAATCTCTTCTTCTTCAAGCTTTTCCTTTTGTATACCCATACTAGGCATTGTCTCTACACTTCCATAAGAATTAGCATATAGATGAAATACTAGTGATTTTAGATTTTTTCCATAAGTATTAGTAAATTTAACACTTTCAGTAGCTGTAAATGTCTTATTAGGCTCATTAAATTTAACATTAATATTGTATTGAGTTAAATTATCCTCAGTAGTAAATACAGAAGCAGTTGATTTATTACTTGGTAATTGTTCTAGTGCATCTGCAAATACTATAGGTGAATTAAAGGACAGTAGCATTACCAATAGGAGAATACTACTTAAGATTTGTTTGCAAAGTTTTCTCTCAAACAATTAAAATCATCTCCATTTACTATTTTTTACTTATTATGTATATAGTATCATATTTTATAAAATTATGTATATTATTTCTATATATAGCATTAATGTAATAATTAAATAATTTGAATAAAAAATGATGGATACCTTGGCTTTTTACCAATTCATCCATCATTTCTAATATACTAAGATTATTTTTATTCGGTTTTAATAAATCGTAAAATGATTAAAACTTTCGATTTTTTGCAAGCTCTTTTCCATTTATTTATATTAACTAACTGGCTTACATGATTGAATTTTTAGAGCTGGTGATTGAGGTGGAATTGAACTAGTCATTATTTCACTTAATCTAATAAACACAACATCACCTTTTGCAAAATTGCCTTCTTTAACTTCTTTACCTTCACAATCTAAAATTTTAGTATCTGGTCCAACTATAGCTATTAATTTTTCTTTATATACCTTCTGTCCTTTTATGTATCCTTCTGCCAATACCATAGTATTTCCCTGATTATCTTTATTAACTTCTAAAACTTCACCCATAAATATTGGTCCTCTATGTTTTTCTCTAGCCATTACAGGAATACCTATAGAAACAATAAAAAGAGCAACTAAAGCTGATATTATTATATTCTTCATCTTCATAATTTTAAATACCTCCTTATATACTTTATACAAAATTATCTTTCGCTATTAATAAAATATTATTCTTTATATACTAAAATACTTTTTTAAATAATATTATATTTTTAAATTTATAGTTTCTTCAACACAGAAGTTTTTTAATTATTTGCAAAATGTTATTATTATAATAATTACTAAATCATGGAGGATGGTATATGTTTAATAATATTAAGGTTATATATTTTGACATGGGAAATACTCTTTTACATTTTCATTACGGTGATTCTGATGAAGAGAAAGATATGGTCGGACTTTACAAATTAACTCAATATTTAAATAAATTTCACTCTAAAATAAGCTTTGAAGAAGTCAGAACGGGATTTTATAATAAATGGATGAGCATTATGAATTTAAGAAAAGAAAATCTTATAGAATATCCTATTGAAGGATTTTTAAATGAGTTTCTTAAAACCTATGATGTAAATCTTACAATTAACCAGTGTATTGAAGCAATACATATATTTTATAATGAATATAAAAAACAACTCCACTTTGAAGAAAACCTTCATGAAACACTAAGTGAAATAAGAGAAAAAGGATATAAAGTTGGTGTAATTTCTAATACTTGTTATTACGATGAGGTTATGATTGATTGCTTTAAAATTTCAAATTTGTATGAATTAATTGATGATTTCACCTTTAGCTATTCTCTAAAATTATGTAAGCCAAGAGAGGAAATATTTAAAAAAGCCTTAAAAAAAATGAATGCATGTGAAAAAGAGGCTATTATGGTAGGTGATAATTTAAAATGTGATATTAAGCCAGCCTTAGATTTAGGTATGAAGACTATATGGTTAAACAAAAATCAAAGTAAAAATCCTACAGAAATAAAACCACATATTATAATTTCTAATTTACATGAAATAAATGAGTTTATATAATCAATTCACAATTAAGAATTGATTAACTGTAGCGGCGAACACTGTTCGCCATATATTGCTGAATAAATATTAAATTATAAGGCACAAAGTGTAAATTGGCATTGCTAAAGCCCTAAGGTGCAGTAGGCAATAACACTATATACCTCTTATTGAACAGTATTATAATTATATTACTTATCTCTAAAGTTTTAATACAAATTAACTGATTTTGGCTCCAAGCTATACTGCACCTCAGGGGAACCCTAAAGGACTTCACTACTGTTCCCCAGAGGTGGAATATACATTTAAGAAATTATTTTGATTAAAAATAATTTCAACCATAATTGTCAATTTCCCATTGTCCATTGTCAATTGTTTAAAGTTGTGAATTGAAATACTCAAGTATGTAATTACATTGAATTATAAAGTTAATTTTCAATATAGTTTTTTATCTATATGTCCATATCTCTCATTTCAATTTCAGTACCTTCCGGCGCTTTAATTTTAAATAGATATCCATCTTCAACTTTATAAATTTCTTTTCCATCTTTAATCTTGAAATTGTTATAACCTAACTTTTTTATTCTATCAAATTCTTTTTGAATATCATCAACTAAAAAACACATATGTACTATTCCTTCGTTTAATGAACTCCAGCTATTTAACTTTTCTCCCTTTCTACCAGTTTGCAATTCAATCATAAATGTTCCTAATCTCAACCAAGTATTAAAATCTCTGCTATGAAAATTTGCTGTTTCTGTAACTAATTCAAATCCTAAAATCTTAGTGTAAAATTCAAGTGATTCTTTATACTTTTCTGTTTGAATGCAGACATGATGCATCATCTTTATGCTCATAATATATTCCCCTTTGTACATATAATTAAATAATGTTTTCTATTAAATTATATAGGATATTGATATAATTTCAAATAATTATAATTCCTATATATTGATGAAAAACTTAAATAAATTTAATAAAGAAAAAAACCGTGGTCACCCACGGGAAAAAATTTTTTTATTATATCAGAAGGGAATACTAATTGTGACTTAGCTATCAACATACTAAGTCACACTTAATATCTATGATAATATTAAAGATTATTAGCTTTTAATTAAAATAATTTTATGAGATTATTCCTTGCAATATTTCTTCCATTATAAATCTCATTCCATTAAAACCAACCAGTGGTTTTCTATCATATATAAGTATTTTTTTCACATTTGGACTACTAATTTGTATTTTTGAGGATGCTTCATTTAAACTATAAATAAATTCTCCATCCCCTAATAGTAGGTTAGTCTTACTATTTATTAGTTCGTTTTTCTTACTCTCTGTAGGGTTTACATATAGCTTTCTTTCTATCTTCTCATTAAGCTTTATATATTCGCCTTTTAAATTGTGGTTTATTACTACAGATTCTACTTCAAGCCCTAATTCTTCCTCTACAAATCTACTCATTCCATTTACAACATCGTAATATCCAGTAACTAAACACTTAGTATTATTTATTACCTTTCTTGTATGATGTTTAAATCTTACAAGAGCTTCTCTACATTTAATCTTACTTTTTTCTAAATAATCACTATTGCATTTTATTCCTGTTAACTTTTCTATGGATTCAATAAAATTCAAAGTACCACTGGTTCCATAAAGGCATGGGGTTATATATTCCATATTATATTTTTTCTTTAGTATTTTTGAAGCATCTATTCCTTCAGATCTTACAACTATGTTAAAGCTTGCTTCAGAAGCTTTTTTTATTTTTTCAATAGAACTTCCATTTGTAAATATTGTGTGTATTTTCATTCCAAAGCCCTGTAACATAATTTCTTCTATTTCTAATAAATCACTATTAAAATTATAGTAATCTGGAGTAAATCCAATTACATTATAAGTCATATACTTTTTCTCCTTAGGAGGCTCTACAATTTTATTACAGAGCATTTTCAATGCTTCTCTTATACCTAAAGAAAAATCTCCTTTTGGTTTTCCAAAATATAGGGGGATGACTTTTCCTTCTAGTTTACCATCCATCTTAAGAAGAAAATCTTCTCCATCAAATCCAATAATTGAACATAGAATTGATGGGGCTACGAAAATAATCTCGGGTTTTCTATCATCATATATTTCTAAAATTCCTTTTTTAAGCGGTTCTATGTCTCCAGAAATAACTTGAGATTCATCTAATTGACAACAATAAACTTCTCCTTCTCTATCAACATTAAATTTTTCATATATGGAATTTAAATAATGGGCTGTACTTATAGCTCCATACTCCACAATTATGCTATTTTTAATGTTTAAAAGTGTCCATAAAAAACCCATTCTAAAGTTAGGTAACGGTAAAAAACTATTATTCATGTCTATCCCCCTTTACAATTTTATGACTCTTTCTATTTTAAAAAACTTACTACCAAAGATAAATCTCATATATTAATTGAATCATAAATATTTTTATAATCTTAAATTCAATCTATGCTATATTAATAAGATTTTAAGTTATGATTTTAAAATATACGTAAAAAAACTTCTCAACCACAAGGATTAAGAAGTTATACGCCAATATAAATATACATCAATTATGTATATTTAACAATTCCAAAATAACACTCACCATCTCTCGTAGTTTAACTGTGTTTAGATATAGGCAGGTCTTCTGGCTAAAGAATCAACACTTTCCTACCCTTCCCAAACAAAAGTTCAGTGGCACAACTAGGAAAATTCCTCTCTTACAGCGACGGGATCGCGTGGGATTTACACCCAACTTCCCTTTTAATCAATTAAAATATTTACTTTAATTGAACCTAATCTATTCTATTTACTTTTCAACATTTAAAATGTTATCATAATTCAAAATATTTTTCAAGTAGCAAATTATAATATTTTTCTCTATTTTAAAAATATATTAAATAACTTATGAAATTTTCATAATGAAAAGTAGAGAAATACCCTATCAGTAATTTTTTATGATATAACTTTTTACTAAACTCATTCTACTTTTAAAAAATATATCTTATAAATTAAAAATAATGATATAACTCTTTCAAATAATATTAACAAATATTATATTTAAAAATAAAGTACTAGATAAATCTAGCACCTTATTTTTCTACTACTTCTGCTTGTTTTAATGTGTAACTTTTTTTAAATTTCTTAAAACATATAAATGATACTATTAAACTTATGCTTTCAGCAAAAGGTACTGTTAACCATACACCATTAATCCCAAAAATTTTAGGTAATATCATAAGTCCTATTAAAATAAATATAATACCTCTACTAATAGAAACTATAGATGATGCTCTGGCGTTTTCAATTGATTGGAAATAGGAAACCATAGAGATATTGCATCCCATAAATATGAACGCCATGAAATAAAGTTTTATACCTCTTACAGCCATAGTCATTAATTCAGTGTTCTCATTATTAAATAAAGAAACTATAAATTTAGGGAAAATTAAACCTATAGAATAAAATATTATTCCAAATATTCCTGCTGTTACAATAGCTAATTTCAAAGATTTATAAACTCTTTTTTCTTTTCTAGCACCATAATTTATACTTATTATTGGCTGTATTGCTTGTGCTATACCATAAAATATAGCTGCACAAATTAATGAGATATTAGCTATTATACTATAGGCAGAAACCCCTATAGAACCTACTAATCCCCAAATAACATTATTAAAAGCAAATATTATCATTGCATTTGACATTTCCATTATAAAACTTGGTGTACCATTTTTAAATATTCTAGTTATAGTATGAATATTTAATTTAAATTTATTAATTTTTACTTTTAAAGTATTATTACCTTTTATAAAGTGAAGACTTAATAAAAGTAAAGTTATTGTTGGAGAGCAAACTGTAGCTGTTATTGCACCTTTCATTCCCCATCCTAATTTCATTATAAATATATAATCTAGCACTACGTTTGAAAGATTACCTATTAGCACACTCCACATAGCAAGCTTTGGATTTCTATCATTCCGAACAAATACTGATAGCATTTGAGATAATATAAATGCAAAACTAAACATCATTAATAGTCCTAAATAATCTTTAACTAGTGGAAATATTTCTTCTGTAGCTCCTAAAAAATAACATAATTTATCAACGAATACTACACCAAAAACAGTAAATAAAAGTCCTAGAAATATACTTATTACAACAGAAGTTGTAAATATTTCATTAACCTTATCATACTCTTTTTGCCCCATAGATACAGAAGCTGCTGTAGCTCCTCCAATTCCTAATAAAAGTCCCACAGCACCTAGTACATTATACATTGGAATAGCAATACTAAGAGCTGCCAATCCCTCACTTCCTACTCCACGGCCAATAAATATAGTATCAAAAAGTATATTTAAAGATATTCCAAGCATACCAGCAATACTTGGAATTAAATATTTAATAAATATCTTTTTTATATCATCATTTAATAAATCTGCTCTCTTGCTCATATTATTACCTCCCCTTAAAATAAAATTGCAACTAAAGGTTATTTTAAAGGTTATAGTAGCTATAATGTCAAGAGTTTTTAATAGGAATTTGTATTTCTTTTATATATTCCCCTTTATAATCGGAAAAAGCACTATCTATTATAGTTATTAATATACCGTCACCTATAACTTCTAATTTATTATCTTTTATATATCTCATCAATTCTTCATAATATTTTCCACATTCATCATTATCTCCATTATATGCAATAGTGGCATATTTACCTTTATGTAAAATATTTAGATGTTCTCCATTTATTATATCTTCCTCAAATATTAATCCTACGGTTTTACAATGATTATAGTTACCTTTTTCTATATCTTCCTTTGACGTAATACATGCTATTACTCCATTAAAGAGTGAAAGATCATCTTTAAGTATTTTATATAGTTCTTTCAAACCATACTCAAAATCTATAGTGTCAATATGATGTTCTAAATTAAAATATGATATTTTTCTAGATTTTAGCTCTCTAATAGAGCATTTATAAGCACTATCATCATTTTGATAACTTTCAATTAGTTCTACCCTACTTCTTATACTATTTAAATGTTTATTAAGGGTTTCTATTTCTCTTATTATCATTTTTTCCTGATGTTTTAATAACTTTATCATGGAATTTAAATCTCTATCATGGAAATAATCTTTTATTTCCTCTAATGGAACCCCTAATTTTTTAAAGAATAGTATTGAATCCAAGGTAGCAAACTGCTCAATGTCATAGTATCTATACTTATTTTCATAATCTATATGTTGAGGTTTAAAAAGGCCTATTTTATCATAATATCTTAGGGTTTGTGCGGATATATTATGAAGTTTAGCCATCTCACCTATTAAAACCTTATTTCTCACAAGCATCCATCCTTTCAGAATATTTTTTATTTAATGTTGGTATCTAAAATAATAAGCTAAAGATTTTATATATTTTATATAGAAAAAGCCTTGTCATAAAAACAGACAAGACCTTTAAACATTATATTGTGCTAACTTAGAAAATACATGATGGACAACACATACATCATTTAGTGTATTGTTTTGCTCTTTTTATAAGTTTGCCATATAAATAAACATCATGTGCATCAAAATGTTCTACTGTAAACATTTGAGTTTCAAACCATTCTACATCAGTATTCTCGTCTGGCTTTACTACCAATTTCTCAAGTTCATTACATATAAGTATATATGCTATTGATAAATGCAGATGAGAACTGACATATTTTCCTCTCTTATTATGGCCAAAAACCGAAAGAATATCAATAGATGCAATTTTTTTAGATAGAGGAGCCATATTTAATACACCAGTTTCTTCTCCTGCTTCCTTAATAGCTACATGTAATAAATCTGAATCACCATCAGCATGTCCACCTGTCCATGCCCATACGCCACGAATATTATGGTGAATCATTAATACTTTATCTAATGATTCATTCATTAGAAATCCTGAACTTGTAATATGTGCAATCTCATTTGTCCTTAGCAAAACATTATCTCTATACTGGTCAATATAATTCAAAATTATTTTTTTGTCGTTATATTCCTGCTGGTTATCTGGTATGAACTTAACGATTTCCTCTATAAAATCCATCCTTTCTGTACCTCCAAAATTATGTACAATGTAAAAACTATTACTTCATACTTACAATGTACAACGTCCCATATGTATATTCAATCCACCTAGTAAAATCCCTTTGTATTAGCCCTTTTTTGAATTAAAAACTCTCCTTTAAGGTTATATATATTCATGTATCACTGCACAATACTGTCCTTCTGGTGAACTCTTACCCTTAGGTGCTATTTTACCACTTCTACTTTCATCTTTATTTAATATGTTAGAATATTCCATAAACCCTCTTCCTAAATTCATATATGTATGTTTCATAATTAAAATTATCTTCTAAAAAATTATACCATATTTAACTAAATATACATCAATATATTTAGTTAATATGGTATATTTTTTAGAATTTTCTTTCAATTTAAATTACTATTTATCTGGATTCAGTGTCCTTAATTTTAGATAAGTTTCTTTGCCACTTGCCCAATTTTTTAAATTAATTAACCGTTCACCATTATCTCCATGCTCTTCATTATTAAAGACCTCTTGCAGTCCTTCGCAGGGCAGCTGTGAACAATGTCCACAATGATTATATCCCTTATCAATTGAGCATTTTGCAATTGAACATTCTCCCCAGAAGGGCTTACTTTCACAACCTTGACAGCCTGGACAGTTTGTTTTTTCCTTCCATTCACATACTCCACAATAGGCACCACACATTCCAATCATTTTTTTATCCATATATGATTCCCCATTCTTATTTTGAAAAATATTTTATTGAAAAAAAATTTCTCCTATATAATAAATCATAAAATTTTCATTTAATTTATTAAAGATTTTCTCATAACAAAATATCTCTAAAACTGCTAATTAAGAAATCTTAAATCATCGAATATATTGTCAATCCAAACTTGAATATATTTCGTTTCAAATTTTAATATGCAGTATTCAGGATCATTAATTCCAAGTGGGAAATGTTCTATAAACCAGTCTTGCCAAAGTTCTTCCTTTATATTTTTATCTTCTATAATGGTAATATCACCATTTAATGTAATGTTATTACGATCTACATTATAACAAATGCTAGCCTTACAATTCCTTTGAAAATTCTTAGTCTTATTAGAGCTTGTCCCTGTAGAAAACCATGCAATATTTATTCCTTCTGCCTTTAAATTTGATATTGTAGCAGTTCTTGGATAGCCGTCTTCATCAATGGATGAAATAGTAGCCACTTCTGCTCTCTCCATTAACTCTCCAGCCTTTATAAGTAAATCTTTTGTCATATAAAAAACATCCTCTCTATCTTTTTTCTATATGATATCACAGTGAACTTGCCAACTGTATGTCATGTTCATTTATACTTATTTAAAATATTCCCTGCAGATACTTTTAGCTGATCTATTATAAATTTAGGTGATAAAACTTCTACCTTATCACCTAGTCCCATTATAAACTTTATGGCAAAATCATGATTAGTATAATGCAAATCAAATTTAATACGGTTATCCTCAGTAATTTCATATGAATTCACTCCATAACTCTCAACCACTTCATACTCAATAGATCGATCTATAAGCATAGTAATAACTTTTTCATCTTTAGTAAAATAGTTATCTAATTCTGTTAGTTCAGTTGGAATGTGACGAGTAGTAAATTTTATATCACTTTCTTTAACAGAATTCATCCTATTAAGCTTAAAAAGTCTAAAATCCTTACGTAATTTACAATAACCAAAAACATACCATGCAGACCATTTAAAAGTAATAAAATAAGGTTCTATACATCTTTTAGATATTCCCTTAGGGGAGAAATATTCAAATGTCACTTTACTTTTATTATAAATTGCTTTTTTTAATATACTTATTTTCTGAGAAAGGCTTGTTTTATAAAATGAAGATAAATCTATAAACATGTTGTTACTAACTGATATAGTATCCTCTTCCTTTGGCATAAGCTTTTCTAAAAGTAACTTAACATTACTATCATGTGATATGCTTTCTATACTTTTTAAGCCTATCATTATATTTTCAAGCTCCTCAATGGTGAACATATTTTTATTAAGCTTATATCCCTCTGAAATACCAATACCTCCATTGCCACCTTGATAGGTTACTATTGGTATTCCAGCTTTACATAAATCTTCTATATCCCTATATATGGTACGTATTGATACTTCAAATTTTTCAGCTAAATCCTTTGATTTTACTTTATCATTATTTAAAAGGACTGTTATTATACCTAGTAATCGATCAATTTTCATTATAATACTTCTCCTTTGATAATATTTCTGCATAACCGTAGCGGCGAACAGTGTTCGCCATATATTATTAAATATATCTTAAACTATAGAACGTATTTAAAAAAACTGGCGAGCACTATTCGCCCCTACAATAAAACACTAGCAAATGTAGCCTCTCCATAGTATTAGTTAAATTTATTAGTATTGTTCCGAGCTATACTGCACCTCAGGGGAACCCTTATACAATTGAGAATTGACGATTGACAATGGAGAATTATTGATACTTCTCTTTCTATAAGAGAAGTTCTAAATTTATTTCTTTTCAAAGTGACGCAATAACTTTTATTGAAAAATTTACTTAAAGAAATTAATTTGTGAAAATTAATTTCCACCACAATTGTCAATTCTCCATTTTCAATTCTCAATTGATTAAGTTCCCCAGAGGTGGAAAACTAGCAATTGTATTGCTAGCTAAAAAATCCATTAAAGAAATTATTTTGATTAAAAATAATTTCCATCTTAATTGTGCACTTTACATTGTGAATTAAAATACTAAAAGTTTTAACGTAGTTTATCTATATATTACAGCTTATTATAGTAAAATAAAACACCGTAAAACTTGCTGTTATACGGTATTAAAATATACATTAATATCTTTAAATCTTATTTATTGAATTATTAGTACATCATTTAATACGATAATCATAATTATCTTCATTTTATATTATGAATTAAAAAGAATGCTCTGATAAAGCAACAGTTTATTCAGAGCATTCCAGTTGTAGATATTATAAAATACCTATAGCTTTTCGATTACATAAATAATGTTCATTCCGCAGTCTAACGTCCCTGGTAATTTAGTAAATTCAATCTCTTTTCTTATAAGGAGTTCCCAAAATTCTTTATCTTGTTTTGCTTTGGATAAAGTTTCTTCTTGTGAATGCATAAATAACCCTGCAGAACTTTTTTCCAGAATCTTTACCTGTTTTCCTTCGAACAAAGCATCAAGTTCCTTACTTGTCAGCATGTGTACATAATGCTTACTCTCTACTGGATAATGCTCTTCATCTTACATCCCAGTGGTAAATAGCCATTCTGTCGCATCAATTCCGAACATACCTTTTTCATATATTACCCCATCAAAATGGTACACTAATGCACCTATTAATGACATTGACCCAAGAATCAACTTGCCCTGCGATTTAAGTATTCTCAGCATTTCGTTTATTGCATTTTCTTCCTTATCGAATAAATAGTTAATAGGTCCTCCAATACATACAACAACATCATAAGTGTTATCTGCGATGCCTTCCAAATTAGTTATATCCAAAATTTTGAAACTCTGAACTTTATCAACTAACCCCAACTCCTCCATTTTTCTTTTGTTGATTTCAATTTGAACCGGGGATAAATCAGACGTAACTAAGGACTTGGACATATTCACAATATCTTTTGTGAATCTTCCTGCTCCTGCGCCTAGTTCAATAACATTATCTGAATCAGAGATATATCGTTTTAGTATATCAAGATGTACATGATATAATAGTTCTCCTAATCTATCCTTTTCCAGTCGTTCCCACTCTCTATTTCCAGATTTGTCATAGCGGGCTCTTGGAATTTCTGGGTTATACTTCATATTCATCACTCCTAAAATAATTAATTATTGCAGTATCTATATAAAAAATATCGCTAATGTCATCGCCAATCATAGCTATCACCTCCTAAAGTAACTTTTGATTTTTGTGGTACAAAAAAGAAAAACTCTCGTCCCTATAACAGGACGAAAGCCTAAATTTCGTTATACCACCTATTACGACATACCAACATATGCGTCCTTATTAACGGTAGGAATCCGGCATCCCTTACTAACATAGAGTATTCTAATGATTTCGGGTTACAACTCAGGAGGGATTTTCAGATGTTTTTCTACTAGTATCGGCTCACACCATTTCCGATTCTCTGTGACTTTCAATAAACACTTACTATCTCCGTCATAGTATTTAATGTATTTACTATATTATAAATGAATTAAAGATATTTGTAAATATATGTATATAAAGTGCTCTTTCTACTTACTGACACAGTATTATATCGTTTAGTCAATTATTCTTATAAAGATGTGTACATAAAACCTTGTAAATAAGTGTTTTAACTAGTATAATATAGAAAATTTTCTAAACTATTCATGGATTATATAGATTTATAAATGTAATCTATCAAAGGTACAATTATTCTAGAAAATAACGCTAAAAATGGGGGTGACGTTCTATGTATATAATTAAAGATAGCGAAAGAGAAGATATGTTAGAGGCTTATGATAAAGATAATAATTTAGTAGGAAAAGCTGTTATTTCGCCTTTTATGGAGTCAGATTTATATGAAAGACCTAGATTAAATATTTATATTGATATTATGGTGACAGATGTTACAAATAAGATTGAATTAAAAGATCAAATCTTTGATGAAATAATGAAGCGTTCACGAGTCATAAAAGAGAAGAATAAAGATTTAAATGTAAGAGTCTATCATTGTTGTTTTTCAGATAACAATGAGAACATAGCATATTATTCTTCTAAAGAAGGTTTTAAGTATGATGAAGGTATGCATGTAATAAAAAAAGAGATAACTGAGGATAGCTTTGAAATTTTAGATATTGATGGTATTAACTTTACCAAACTCGAATTTATAGATGAAGATGAGTTAATGCAATTGGTAGAAAAACAAAATAAAGTATTTACTTGGGGTTATTCTGTTAATGATTTAAAGAAATTGAGAAGCGAAAATCAGTGGTTTAGTATAGCAGCTAAACATGAAGGTGAAATTGTAGGTAATATCGTTATTGTTGTGAAAGAAGATGAAGTAAACACTAAATATGGTTGGGTAGATGATTTATTTGTCTCAAAAGAATGGCGAAAACGAGGCATTGGTAAAAATCTACTTATAAGAGCTTTTAAAAATTTAAAAGATTTAGACATTAAAGAGTCAAGATTAGAAGTTTGGAGCGCAAACAAAAGAGCATTATCCCTTTATAGTAGTGTAGGATATAAATTTTATAAAGAAACAGAGTCTTCAATTGGTATGTTCCTTTAGTATTTATGCTATCTGAAATACTAAAGCTTACCAATAATATTTCTTAATACTTATATACCTATAGATATTAGTATTAAACCAATAACTTGCATTAAAACCTATTTAAATAAAAGTTAGGATCAGTTAAAAAGAGAATAGCAACGCTATTCTCTTTTATCAAATCATATTTATCATCATAAACTATTTCCTCTAAGTATATAAGTATTAGAATATATACTCCTTTGAAAACTATCATGCTACAAAAGCACATTACTCCCTAAATGATAATGTTCTATATTACATTTCTTCATTTTGCACAAATTAAATATAATACGTTATAGGGATACAATGTGAAAACTTAATATATACTCTGGAAAATAAATTTTCTATAAAAACAGCTTAAATCCTTAGAAATTAAGGATTAATAATGAAGAATGAAGAATTCAGGAAAAAATTCACTAAAGGTGAATTTCTTAAAATAAAATTTGTTTTTAAAAAACTGCAAAGGCTTGGGCCGTGGAGTTTTAACCATAATTCTTCATCTTTCATTCTTAATTTTTCATTCATAGAAAAGATTTTTTGTTGTGGGAATTAAAATCATGCATAAGTTAAATTTTTATTGTGGAACCCTATATATAGTAGGTCAATAAAACACTTACTTCACATAATCATACATTGTACAGCATTCTAATATTATAGAGATTTTATATACAAATTTTTAGATAATTCTCGAAGTCTATCTTCATCTAATATATATATTGTTTTATTCTCACATTTTATAATTCCTTCTGTTTCAAGCTCTTTAAAAGTTCTGTTTAAGTGCCTATAGGTTGTTCCTAAAAACTGAGCAATTTCTATAAAAGATGAACTTAAAATTATATAATCTTTATCTGTTATATGCTCAACTAAATAGCTAGATAATCTATTTATAAGGGGATATACAAAGTTGTAGGAGCTATTATTAATAGTTGCATAAAGTTTTTCACTTAAGGAATCTATTAAATGGTGCAAAAACTTTATATTATTTAAATATTTTTTCCTAAGTATATCTGCAGGTATTGCTACCAGATAAGTATCCTCTATTGCATCTATATTGCACTTTATAGGTATATTTTTTAAAAGCTCTAAATCTCCTATAGTATTAAACTCTTTATAAAATTTTAAAAACATGGACTTCCCATTTTCAAAAAGATAAGAAATTTTAATTTTTCCATCTACAAGTAAATAATAGTACTGAAGTTCAGATTCTGCTTCTAGTATATATTCATCTTTTTCATAAAAATGAAGTTGTGCATACTTTAACATATCTTTATCAAAAATATTTTCCATATTATGTTTAGCAATATAATAGTTTAAAAGATTATTGTCTGAAATTCTTCTCATAAGATCCTCCTAACATGACATATGTCATGTTCAAGTTCATAGAAATATTGTAATTTATTTATATAGTATTGTAAAGTGTAGGAGGAATTTATGTATGTATAAGAACTTAGCACTTATAAATGGTGCCATACTTGCCATAATGATTTTTTTAAATGGAATGCTAGCCAATATAACAGGACCATATATGAGTACTCTAATATTTCATATAATAGGATTTATATTGATTATAATTATATCTATAATAAAGAAAAATAGACTTTCAAATTTAAAGAAATTACCGCTTATGTTTTTTCTACCAGGTATACTAAGTGTTATAACTATACTTTTAAACAATATATCTATCCCTAAAATAGGATTAACTCTTACTATAGGAATAACTTTATTTGGACAACTTGTAATGTCCAGCTTAGTAGAGCATTTTGGATTATTTGGAATGCCAGTTAACAAATTTAAGAAAGAAAAAATATTAGGATTTTCAATAATTTCGCTTGGAATAATAGTTATGATTATCATGTAAGGAGAGATAATATGATGTATATATTCTTATCATTCTTAACTGGAGTGACAATAGTTATAAATATGATGTTAAATGGAAAAGTTGCTCAAAAAGAAGGTATGATAAATGGAGTTATTATAAACTACTTAATGGCTACCATATCATCTATTTTATTATGCGCTATTATGATAAACTCCATGCCATCTTACTCTTCTATAAAGTCTATTCCCATCCCCTATTTTTTAGGAGGATTCATAGGAGTTTTAACAACTTATATGTTTAACATTATAGTTCCTAAAGTCCCAGCAGTATATGTAGTTATACTACGCTTTATAGGCCAAATGCTTGCAAGTGCTGTTATAGATTATATATACCTAGGCATTTTTTCTCAAGGTAAGGTAATTGGAGGAGCACTATTTCTTATCGGACTTATAATTAATGCAAGAATTGATAATAAGTATAAACAAAAAGATCTTAAATTAAATAAAAATGTTTAAATCAATTGAATTGTTCAATATTCTAAAGCTCTTTTATAAAAGAATTTGTATGTTACAATTAGAACTATTAAATTCAATGGATCTTGCTCCAATATACACTGTCCCCTTATACAATGGAGAATTGACGATTGGGAATGGAGAATTATTGATACTTTTCATTTATATTAGAAGCTTTAATTGATCTATTTTTAAAGTGACACAGTCACTTTTATTAAAAAATCTATTTAAAGAAATTAATTTATAAAATTAATTTTAGCTGCAATTCTGAATTGTCCATTCTTAATTCTCCATTAATTAAACCGTTCTCCAGAGGTGGGAAACTAGCAATTGTATTGCCAACAAAAAAACATATTAAAGAAATTAGTTTGATTAAAACTAATTTCATCCTTAATTGTGAATTTTGAATTGTGCACTCTTTAAGGTTGTAGCTATCTATCTATACATTTAATCTAAATTAATTTATATATATGAGGAGGTTTATTATGAAATACGAGATTATAATATTTGATGCAGATGACACTTTATTTGATTTTAGAAAATCCGAAAGAGATGCTTTTAAAAATGCTATGGTTGAATTTAATATAGAATATGATGAAAATTATCATTTAAAAATATACAGTGATATAAACACAGCTATATGGAAAGAATTTGAGGATGGACTTATTACCCAAAAAGAATTAAAAGTTGAAAGATTTAAAAGATTATCTGATAAATTAAATATTGACTTTGATGAGGTTGAATTTGCAAAATCATATATGAAGCATTTGTCTTTTGCATCCTTCCTATATGATGATAGTATGAACCTTATAGAAAGTTTACATAAAAATTATAGACTTTCTATAATAACTAATGGTCTTACAGAGGTTCAAGATAATAGAATAAGAAAATCTGCTATAGCAAAATACTTCGAGAATATAGTAATATCTGAGGAAGTTCAAGTATCAAAACCAGATTCTAAAATATTTGAGCTGACCTTAAACAACATGAAGTATACTGATAAAAGTAAGATATTGATGGTAGGAGATAGCTTAACATCCGATATACAAGGCGGAATAAATTTTGGTATAGATACCTGTTGGTTTAATCCTGATAAAATTACAAATAAAACGGGAATGAAACCTAATTATGAAATTTCTAATTTAATGGATCTTAAGGATATACTTAAATAATATGCAGTTATTTAATATAAAAATATTAAAACTAGAAAAAACTCTTGTAAAATTACTGATTATTTAATAATTTATTTAGGAAGTCAATTACACTTCCTAAATAAATTATAATAAGTTCATTTCAAATTCAATCTCATGTTTTATAGGTATATTAAATTCTCCAATCGTTGGTATTGATGGTTTTATCTTTCTTGCAATCTCTAAAGCATTGTGATAAATATGTACCATATCAAATCCACGCTTTTGATAGAATCGTATGACATTAATATTATCATTCGTTGTAATTAATTTTATTTTTGTATATTTTTCTTTAGTTGCCATTTCTATAACTCTATTTACAAGAGCAGTTCCAATACCTTGTTCTTCTTTCAAACTATCTAATGACATGATTTCACACTCATTACCAATAATTTCATATGTTACTAATCCAATGATTTTTTCACTTTCTACGGCAACAAAACCATCTAATATTGTCATATCAATGACTTCTCCTCTAACAACCATATCAGTAGAAAACCACTGTGACCTTATAAAATCATTTATTTGTTTTCGATTTTCAGGTGATATATTTATTATTTCCAATGTACATTTCTCCTTATTTCTATAAACATTCAACTAATTTTTTATTATATACTCCTATTTAATTATATTGATTTTCAATTTAACTTTCAAACATTTAGTATAATTATGTAAATACTACTTCTTCAACACATTTCTTTATTGTATAATCTTCAATCATGCACTATCTAATTAATCTTTATATAGCTACAAATGAACATTTCTAATTTGCAAAATATATATGTTTTTATAAAAACTATTATAATTGTATTGATATCAATATAAGTATGGTATAATTTGATATAAAAAAATAAGTTATTGTTTATACACATAAAATACAATTTTAGGAGGTGCACTTTATGAAAGGTTTTGGAATGAAATCAATAAATCAACCAGGATGGTTAGAAAAGGAAAAGCCTGTAGCGGGTCCTTTAGATGCAATTTTACGTCCTATCGCAGTTGCTCCTTGTTCTTCTGATGTTCATGTTTTACATGGTGGATCTAGTGAAAAGAAAGATTTAATATTAGGTCATGAAGCTATTGGAGAAATTGTAGAAGTAGGTAGTATGGTTACTCGTTTTAAAGTAGGAGATATTGTGGTTGTTCCTGCAGGTACCCCTGATTGGCTTGCTTTAGGTGTACAGGGGAAATACAACGCTCATGATACTGGATTAATGGGAAGCTTTAAGTTTTTATCTTCTAAAGATGGTGTTTTTGCAGAATATTTTCATGTAAACAATGCAGATTCCAATTTAGTTTTATTACCTGAAGGCATGGCACCAGAAGCAGCGCTTATGACTGTTGATATGATGTCTACAGGATTTCACGGTGTAGAACTTGCAGAAATTGGTTTTGGAGATACAGTGGTAGTATTAGGTATCGGTCCTGTTGGACTTATGGCAGTAGCTGGAGCTAAATTAAAAGGAGCTGGAAGAATTATTGTTGTAGGTACTAGGCCAAACTGTATTGAAATTGCAAAAGAATATGGTGCAACAGATGTTATAAGCTATAAAGAAGGAGACATTGTTCAGCAAATTTTAGGACTTGTAAAAGGTGGAGTTGACGCTGTTATTATTGCTGGAGGAAATCAAGATAGCTTTGCTCAAGCTATTGCTATGACAAAAGAAGGCGGTATAATTGCCAATGTAAATTTCTTCGATGTAAAAGATACATTGAGTATGCCTGCTTATCTTTGGGGACTTGGCATGAGTAATAAAGATATTCGTGGTGGATTTTGCCCTGGTGGTGCATTAAGAATTGAGAAACTTCTTAACATGATACAATATAACCGTGTTGATACAACTAAACTAATCACCCATAGATATTATGGATTTGATAAAATTGAAGAAGCATTTGATATAATGGATAAGAAACCAAAAGATTTAATTAAACCTGTAGTATTTATCGATTGGGATTAATTTAAATTTAAGTATATATAAAAATTAAATCAATTATATAATAGGGTGCTATCAGCACCCTATAGTTATTTTGTCCAGTTCTCTTCAGTAAACATAGGCATTATCCTCAATATTTCTTAGAATAACAATGAAAAAGTATGAATTTAAAGAATATAAAAATACCCTATCTCAGCTTCTGAATGATAGGATATTTACTAATTTATTTATATAATCTATTCTTTTTTTCTCTTTCCAAAAATATTTATGCCTGAAATAAGTGATAGCAATAATAACAACAATAATCTAAGCCAATCCATTAGAAGCCAAAACTCCCCACCATTTACAATTGCAGGACTTAAATTATATTCATCTGCAAATACACCCATATTCCAAAATAATTTAAGTGAAATAAGTAGCGAAACAACACTAAATATGAACACTAAAATAGACATTGCTTTTTTCTTCATTTTTATTTCTCCTTATTCAAAATATCTAGTATATAATATATTAGTCCCTTGTAATAACTATGTTTATCCACAGAATATATATAAACAATGTAGTCTATAACTTAATTAGAATTTGATGCACATTTTAAGAAGATTACGAATTACCTCAACGATAAATTGGAATTTATCGATTTCTTTTTATACTCATTATATGCAACCCTTATACCAAGTAGGAACAGGATTCTGCATATTATCATACCACGCAAGAACTTCTTTGGCTTGATTTATCATCGTATCAATTTCACTTCGCCCAAATGGAATTGCCCAAGGTATAGATGATAGAGTATTGCTTGAAATGTATAATGCAAGCAATCGCCAAAAATCCATTGGTACATTTCCATCAAAATAGCCATTTACCATGCCAGAAGCAAAAAGTGGAGATTTTTGTGCACTCCAAACAATTCGATCAAATTCCTCCCATGGATCACCAAAATCATCTCTGTCAAAGTCAATAATTTGCAGTTTGCCATCATAATCAATCATCATATTGCCGACATGGTAGTCACCATGCTGATAGCATTGTGGGCGACTTTTCAGCAAATAACGGTTTGTATTTATATAGTCAATAAAAGATTGTCCGTTTTTATATTTTATCGGACAATCTTTATACATTTGGATTTTTCGCTCGATTTTACGATTAAATCGTACCTCCCATTCCTCCTGCGTATCAGGCGCTGGAATAGTATGAATATGCTTTAGTATTTGACCCGCCTCAATCCCATAAGCATATTGTTCTGTATCAGTTAACATCGTAAGAACCTCTTCGAAATCCTTTCCTTCAATCCAACTTTGTAAGAAATATACGCCTTCGTCACAAGTGCCAAATGCAATCGGCTTACACATAGGCACACCGAGAGCCTCCACACACTGCATCATTTCAAATTCAACCCTCTTGCGTTCTTGTTGCTCTATTTTTGAAATACGTAACAAATATTTTTTCCCATCAGGTGTTGTAACGCAATATTTTTTATCATCTGACCATCCCTTTACAATCTGTATCCTGGTCTTAAAATCATATATAAACAATCCTACTCATCTCCTTCTAAAATACAAATATTCTGTTAGAAAATTACTATTTGTCTATATCTTTTTTAATAATCTTTATTTCGCCTTATTTTACAATTACCCATTTTACATTTTTTCGTATAATTTACCTCTGAGAACTTCTATATATTTATCTTCTTTATTCTTCATATGTGAATATAATCCTCTTATAGATAAACTACTTTAAATTTTAATGTATATCTCGAATATAGATTAACAGTTCGAGATATGAATTCACGACTTTTAGATTAATGCACAATGCACAATGTACAATTAAGGTTGAAATTATTTTTAGCAAAAAAATTTCTTTGAATGGATCTTTTAACTAGCAATAAATTATTAGTTATGTGGCGAACACTGTTCGCCGCTACAGAATAAATTCTAAATTTCTCAGAGGTAGCTGAGAAATATCCACAATTGTCCATTGTCAATCGTCAATTCTCAATTACATAAATATGGTATAATTAAGTTAAAATAGAAAAATTATAATTTACTGTAGGAATAGCTATGTCTGAATATAAATATGTGCCAACAACACTAGGAGGATTTTTTCTAGTGCTGACCATCATGAAATCATAGATAAATATGCTAAAAATGGATGGAGATTAGTGCAAGTTCTTCCTATGTATTATAATTCTCATGGAAAACCTACAGATTACGAAATAATATTTGAAAAAGAAATTACTCAATAATATAGGGGATAAGCTAATCCTATGGTAACTGAAAAGAATATTATTTGAAATGATAAACAAAAACTTATTGAAATATTTACAAAACAAGTGAGTAATGATATTCCATTCAATATATACTTGAAACAAGTTCATAACTTTTATAAAAATTGAAACAAGGGAAGCCAAAGTGAAGTGCTTCCCTTAAAAATCGATATATCTTCAAGATTTTCTAAAATATAACCATTTTAAAAAACATTCAGACAATTATTTCTTCTTTCTATAAGCTGTATCGTCAAAAGGAAGTTTTTTTCTAAATTGTCCATCAAACTTTAAGTAAGCTCCTTGGGCTGCTGGAGCTGTTGGTATAGTTGTGATTTCCCCTACTCCTTTTGCACCATAAGCTAAATCATTTGTGTTCTTTTCAATTATTATGGATTCAATTTCTGGTATATCTGTAGCTCTAAATAATCCTAAGGTTCCAAATTTAGCAGCAGGGACAGAGTTATTTAATGGATAATCCTCTGTAAATGCATATCCAAGCCCCATAACTACTCCACCTTCAATTTGTCCTTCTACATTAGTAACATTTATAGCTTTTCCTACATCGTGTGCTGCAACTACTTTTTCTACCCTTCCATCTTCATCAAGGATAACAACTTGTGTTGCATAACCATAAGCCACGTGACTTACTGGATTTTCTTTGTCCGAATTAATAGGATCTGTAATACCTTTATATTCTCCATAGAATTCTTCCCCTTCACACTCTTCTAGTGAATTAGTTAATAATCTTTCTTTAAGCTTTAATGCCGCCACTCTTGTAGCTTCTCCAGTAAATACCGTTTGCCTTGATGCTGTAGTTGTTCCTGAGTCCGGTGCAACCATTGTATCTGGTAAATCTAAAATTATCCGCTCTGGTAACAAATTAGTTGTTTCACAAATTATTTGTGTAAGAATTGTTCCAAGTCCTTGACCTATACAAGCTGCACTAGTTCTTATGTGAACTTTTCCATCTATCACTACTAAATTGCATCTACCAATGTCAGGTAATCCAACACCAATTCCTGCATTTTTCATACAGCAGGCTATTCCAGCATATTTATTATTTTCATATGCATCTTTTACAGCCATTATAGTTTCTTTTATAGCAGTTCCCTTATCTGCAATTTGCCCATTAGGCAATACATCTCCCGGTTCTACTGCATTCTTAAATCTTATTTCCCAAGGGGATATACCTACTTTTTCCGCTAAAAGATTTAAATTACATTCTGATCCGAAAACTGACTGAGTTACACCAAAACCTCTAAAAGCTCCACCTGGAGGATTATTGGTATATACTGCTGTACCTTTAATCTCCACATTTGAACATCTATATGGTCCTGCTGCGTGAGTACAAGCCCTTTGAAGTACAGGTCCGCCCAATGATGCATAGGCACCAGTATCTGCTATAATTTCAGCTTTAAATGCTGTTAAATTTCCTTCTTCATCACAAGCAGTAGTAATAGTCATTTCCATAGCGTGTCTCTTAGGATGAATCATTATACTTTCCTTACGGCTTAAAGTTACTTTTACAGGCTTTTTCATATGCCAAGCAAGTAGAGCAGCATGATGTTGTACGCTCATATCCTCTTTTCCACCAAAGCCGCCTCCTACATATTTACTTACAGCTCTTACTTTTTCGCTAGGAAGTCCTAAAAGCTCAGAAATTTCTCTTTGTTCATCATATATCCCTTGAGATCCAGTATAGATAATAACTCCGTCACCATCTGGCATACCTATAGCGCTTTCTGGTTCTAAAAAAGCATGTTCAGTAAAAGGAGTAGAATAATGATTTGTAACTACATATTTAGAATTAGCTATAGCTTCATCCACATTACCTCTTTTTACTTTTTCCACTCTTAAGATATTTCCATCAGGATGGATTTTAGGTGCATTTTCCTCCATTGCCATAGAAGGAGTACTTAAAGGCTTCAACTCTTCATACTCTACTTTTATAAGATTAAATATTTCTTTTAAAGCTTTTTTACTCTTTGCTGCAACTAGTGCAACTGAATCTCCAACATATCTTGTTTCTTCTCCTACTGCTATTAAAGCTGGCCAATCTTTTGATATATGTCCTATAAATCTCTTTCCTGGTATATCTTCTGCCGTAAGTACCACTTCTACTTCTGGATGCTTTAAAGCTTCTGAAATGTCAATGCTCTTTACTAAAGCTCTAGGATATTTTGTTCTTAAAGCAGAACCATAAACCATTCCATCTACTTTCATATCGTCAACATATTTTCCAGTACCTAAGATTTTATCTTTTGCATCTATCCTCGGAATATTTTCGCCTATTTTACCTTTATATTTTTCATCAGATAGAATTCCACCATTTCTAAACGCTTCTGCTGCCATTTCAATAGCTTTTATTATTTTAACGTATCCAGTACATCTACAAACATTTCCTCTAATAGCTGCTTTAATTTCTTTTTTACTTGGATTTAAATTCTTATCTAAAAGTGCCTTTGCACTTATAATCATCCCCGGTATACAAAAACCACATTGAACTGCACCAGCTTTTGAAAAAGCCCAAACAAATACATCTTTCTCTTTTTCTGAAAGCCCTTCAACAGTTAATATATTTTTTCCATCTGCTTTTACAGTTGTAAATAAACAAGCTCTCATAGCTTTGCCATCTACAATTATCATACAAGCACCACAAGCTCCTTCTGCACAACCGTTTTTCACTGAGGTTAAATTTTTATATTCTCTTAAATATTCAAGGAAGTTCATATCTTCTTCAATGTTGATTCTTTCACCATTTAAAATAAATTCAGACATAAGAGCTCACCCCATAATTAATATATTTATATTCTATTACTCATAAAGAAACTTTTAGAATAAACTATAGTTAAAAATTGAGAGCTGAAAGTTAAGAAGTTTTTTAGCCCTCAATTCTTTACTTTCAACTCTCAAATTAAATTTAATCTTATTTATTTAGTGTGATAACTGTTCCTGTCTTACCTTCTAATGCATCTACGGCACTGTAAAGTGAAGTTATTATAGCTTTATGATTTGGGTTCGCTTTTGCAAACATTACTGCTGCCTTAACCTTAGGAAGCATTGATCCAGGAGCAAAATGTCCCTCTTCCATATATTTTTCAGCTTCCTCTACAGTAATATAATTAAGATCAGCTTGATTAGGTTTATTAAAGTTTATTGATACCTTTTCAACCTCTGTAAGTATCATTAAAATATCTGCATTAACATCCTCAGCAAGTTTTTCAGCTGCAAGATCTTTATCTATAACTGCGGCAACTCCCTCTAATGATCCATCTTCTTTTTCAATAACTGGAATACCGCCACCGCCTGCCGCTATACATATAGTTGAATTCCATAATTCTTTAACTGATGAAATTTCTACTATTCTTTTAGGTGCTGGTGAAGCTACTACTCTTCTCCATCCCCTTCCAGAATCTTCTTTCATTACATAGCCCTTTTCTGCTTGAAGTTTTTTAGCTTCTTCTTCACTATAAAAAGCTCCTATAGGTTTAGTAGGGTTTTTAAAAGCAATGTCATCTTTATCAACTACTACTTGTGTAACAATTGTTGCCACTTGTGTATTCTTATTTCTATCAGCTAAAGCTTTTCTAAGAGATTGCTGAATATGATATCCTATATAACCTTGACTCATAGCACCACACACATCAAAAGGCATAGATGGTGTAACATTTGCAGCTGCTTCTGATGCAAGTACAATTCTTCCTACTTGTGGACCATTTCCATGAACTATTGCAATTTCATATTTTCTGCAACTAAGCTCTGCTATATACTCACAAGTCTTTTTAACTACTTCTAATTGGGCTTCTGCTGTCGCAGGGGTTCCAGATTCTTGAAGTGCGTTTCCACCTAATGCTATAACTAATTTACTTAACCCCATATCCTATACCCCCTACTATTTGTTAGCAAATTCTTTTACATAAGTTATTGGAATAAGTGCATACATTGCTGCACATTTTACTAATTCATCTTTCCAAGTTCTTTCATTAGGAGCATGAGCTTGATCTTCATGTCCTGGTCCAAATCCGATACATGGTATTCCATATCTACCCATTATAGAAACTGCATTTGTAGAGAATGTCCATTTATCAACTTTTGGTTCACTCTTGAATAGGTCTTTGTAGCATTTTACAGCTGTTTCACATGCTGGGTGGTCTTCTTTTAATACCCAAGTTGGGAAGAAACATTCTGTTGGATATACTAAACCAGTATATGAAGGTCTTTCATAGCTATACATTTCAACTTCAGCATTTGCAGCTTTAACTGCTGGTAAATTCTTAATTTGTTGAATTGCATATTCCCAAGTTTCACCATCAGTAAGTCTTCTGTCTACAGATATAGTACATCCATCTGCAACAGCACATCTTGAAGGTGATGAGAAGAATATTTCAGATACAGTTAAACTACCTTTTCCTAAGAATTCGTCATATATTAAGTTTTCATGTAAAGCTTTTAATTCATTTAGTATAGGACCCATTTTAAATATTGCATTATCTCCTCTTTCTGGTGCTGATCCGTGACAGCTAACACCATGAGTTGTAACTTTTATTTCCATTCTTCCTCTATGTCCTCTGTATATATTTAAGGAAGTTGGTTCTGTAATTACAACAAATTCTGGTTTTATTTTGCTTTCATTGATTATATATTGCCAGCATAGTCCATCACAGTCTTCTTCTTGAACAGTACCAGTTACTATTAATGTGTAATCATCTTCTAGTCCAAGATCTTTGATTATCTTTCCAGCATAAACCATAGAAGCCATTCCGCCTTCTTGGTCTGTTCCTCCTCTTCCTATTATTATTTCATCATCTTCATATCCTTCATAAGGATCATAATTCCATAGATTTCTATCACCTATTCCAACTGTATCTATATGAGCATCCATAGCTATAACATGTTTTCCATGACCTATATATCCTAATACATTTCCCATAGGATCTATTTCTACTTTATCAAATCCTACTTTTTCCATCTCTTCTTTTATTCTAAGTACTACTTCTTTCTCTTGACAGCTTTCACTTGGAATTCTAATCATATCTCTTAAGAATTTTGTCATCTCTGCCTTATATTTCTCAGCTAATTTTAATATTTCTTCTTTTTTAATAGTTTCCATTTAAAACCCCTCCAAAATCTTATAAATTAAAATCTTTTCCAAACTTCAGTTGCTAGTTCTCTACTTCTAGCCATAATTCTCTCTTCATCAACATGAAGAAGTTTTCTATCTTCCATTAAAACCTTACCATTTATAATAGTTGTATCAACATGTCTTCCATTGATACCAAATAATATATGGCTGTTAATATTATTTTCATTAATTGGTGTTGGTGGATTATAATCTACTACAATTATATCCGCTAGTGCACCTTCTTTTAAAATTCCAACCTTATCATCAATAAATCTTTCGGTGATTTTTCTGTTATTTTCAAATAGCATTTCAGGAATTTCACCCCATGCCACAGTTGAATCTTTAGCAGCATGCTTATGGATAATGTTAGCAACTTTATAAGATTCAGTAATATCTGGAGTGTATCCATCAGTTCCTAATCCTAATAAAATTCCCTTTTTATACATTTTAAGCACTGGAGAAACACCTACTGCATTTCCCATGTTTGACTCAGGATTATGAACCACTATTGAATTCTTTTCTTTAATCATATCCATTTCATCATCTGAAACATAAATACAATGTACTGCTATGGTTTTATCGCAGAGAACTCCTGCATCGTACCATCTTTCTATAACACCCTTGCCATACTTTTCTTTTGAATCTTCTAAATCTTCAATACCTTCTCCACAATGGACATGGAAGCCTGTGTTTAAACTTTTAGCTGCATCCACACATTTTTCTAAAGTCCTTTCAGAAATTGTCATAGATGCATGAAGTCCAAACATTCCTTTGATCATATCATCATTTTTACCATTGCAATATTTAATAAATTCTGCATTTTCGTCGATGCCTTCTTGTGCAATTTTTTCTCCATCTCTATCAGAAGTTTCATAACACAAATTACTACGAATTCCCATTGTCTCTGATGCCTCTGCTATTTTAAATAAGCTTCCTTTGACAGCATGAGCACTAGCATGATGATCAAATACAGTAGTTACTCCATTTTTTATTTGATCAACCATAGGTACCATAGCACTATAGTAAACATCTTCTAAGTTCAATGCTTTATCTAATCTCCACCAAAGACCTTTAAGTATATCAGGGAATGATTTTGCTGGAGGGCTGTCATTAGCCATTCCTCTAGCAAAAGTACTATAATAGTGCATATGAGTATTTATAAATCCTGGCATTATAAGTTTGCCTTTTGCATCTATAAATTGGTATTCTTTATATTTATTCTTTAGAGTTTCAGTTGATCCAATTTCAATAATTTTATTTTTCTCAACAGCAACACATCCATCGTCTATGATTGGTCTAGTATTATCTCTAGTTATAACTTTTCCATTTCCAATCAACAACATCTGATTTACCTCCCCAATTCTAAATATTCTTTATGACATATAGCTATATTTATTTATGAAAGTTTTAATCATATTCTCCATTTCATTTGAGATGATATTTAATTCACCAACAGTATAATCTACAACTTCAGCATTTTCTTTTCTAACTTTGCAGATTCCTTTATCTTTATCTATGATTAAAAATCCTTTGTTTGTACTATCTTCAAAATCTTCTTTGCTCCAGAAAACTGTTGTTTTATCTTTATATGGATTTCCTTCATAAGGACAGAATATACCACAGTTACCACACTCATTGCACATTCCATCTAAGTGTATTATTTGATGTGAAGATTGGAAACCTTCATCCACATTAACGACTATATTTGCTCTGTTAGGACAAACGTCTACACAAATTTCACATACCTTGTTACAAGATAGACATCTCTCTGATTCTTTTTCTAAACAATCAGAAGCTTTTAATATACCTTTCTTGTTATATGTTTCCTTTTCATTTACAGTAAAGACTTTTTTATCAAAATCATTACTTAATCCTTCTTTTAATAAAATATCTTTAGATACTGCTTTACCATCAGCTATAGCTTTAACAATAGTAGATGGGCCTTCTTTCATGTCTCCAGCAACATATACATTACTAATGTTTGTCTCACAAGCTTTGTTTACCTTAGGGAAACCTTTAGAATCCAATTCTATTTTATTTTTTCTAAGTAAATCACTGTCTATTTGCTGTCCTACAGCAGAAATAACTGTATCTGCTTCTATCTCCACAATTTTGCCAGAACCTACAGGTCTTCTTCTTCCTGAAGCATCTTTTTCTCCTAATTTCATCTCTTCACAAATTAGTTTAGAATCTTTTATTGATATTGGTGAAAATAATTCTTTGAATAATATGTCTTCTGATTGAGCTAACTCTATTTCTTCTAAGCTAGCTGGCATATATTTTTTAGTTCTTCTATAAACTATAGAAACTTTTTCTACTCCTGGAGTTCTTTTAGCTGCACGTGCTGCATCCATAGCTACGTCACCACCACCGATGACACATACATGCTTTCCTAAATTCATATTTCCTTTAGAACTTTTGTGATTTTCAAGGAATGAAATAGCATCAACAGCTTTTTCTCCGCCTTCTTTTAATGGTAAATTGCCTGGTTTCCAAGCACCTATTGCTAGTACCACATAATCATATTCTTTCTTTAATGCATCTACATCTAAATTTCCATCAATACCAAATTTAAAATTAACTCCTTGTTTTCTAACAAGTTCAAAATCTTTTTTAATCATTTCAGAAGAAATTCTAAACTCTGGAATAACATATTCTATAACACCATAAGGTCTTTCTTTTCTATCCATTACAGTTACATCTACACCATTTCTTCTTAAGAAAAGTGCAACAGATAGTCCTGCTGGACCTGCTCCTATAACTGCTGCTTTTTTATTACTCTTTATGTCTGCTTTTTTAATATTTGAAATATATTTATCTGCAGCATTCAAAACTGCTACTTTTTTCATGTCTCTAATTAAAACTGATTCATCATAATCAAGTCTTGTACATTTATATTGACAATTGTGATTGCATATAGTTCCTGTAATTGCTGGTGAAGCATTATCTTTAACTATTAAGTTGAAAGCTTCATCATATCTTTTCTCACCAACTAAAGCTACATATTCAGGTATTTGTTGATTTATAGGACATCCTATTGTACAAGGTGCTATTGCACAATCATAAATTGGAAGTTCAGAAGAAATCTTTCTGCTACTTACAGGTCTAAGATCTTTAAGGTGATATTTATCAGTTAAAGCTGAGCTTGCAAACTCATTTAAATATTCTGTATTTATACCTTTAAATGCACCTTTAAGATTATCTTCTACCTTTTTAGACATTTGAGTTATTCTCTCATAACCACCTGGTTTTAAAATAGTAGTTGCAAAAGTAATTGGTTGAATTCCTGCCTTTAAAATCTTTTCTACATTAAAGAAATCTGCACCACCAGAATAAGATATTTGTAAATCTCCATCAAATTCTGAAGCTAATTTGCTTGCTAAAGATATAGTTAGTGGGAAAAGAGAGCGGCCTGACATATACATTTCTTCTCCAGGTAATTCGCCATTTTCAATTTTAACTGGCAGAGTATTTGTAAGCTTTACTCCTATTTCTAATTTTAATTCTCTAGCAATAACTTTTAGACGTTTAAGCATGGATACTCCATCTTTATATTGCAAGTCATTTACAAAATGTTTAGGATTAAGAACTACGTAATCATATCCCATTTGATCAAAGGTATCCCTAACAAACTTTTCTCCTAAAAGAGTTGGATTCATTTTTATAAAAGTATGAAGATTTTTTTCTTCCAAAAGATACTTTGCAATCTTTTCAATTTCTTCTGGTGGACATCCATGTAGTGTAGATAAAGTAATGGACGGGCAAATTACTGGTGAAATTTTGTCCAAATCTTCTTTACTAAAATTAAAGAATAAATCCATATTAGAAAGTAATGTTTCTTTGCATTCCTTCCAAACTTTTGTAGTGGATGCATTTCTCATTCCTTCTATATAAGCATCAACTTTAGGAGATTTTATACCTTCTAAATCATAGCCTACGCTCATATTAAACATAAAGTCTCTTTCTTTGCTTAAGTTTAATTCTTTCATTAAAACATGAAGTAAGAACCAAGCCTTTATATACTCATCATAAGCTTCTGGCACTGTTAGTTCTGTAGACCATTCCACATTATAGCATTCATCTTCCGCATGAATACATGGTTTAGCTACAGGTAAATCCTCTCCATCAATAACTTGCACTGTTTTTAATTCAATAAAACGGCTCCCTGTTAAGTAAGATGCAACTATGTTTTCTGTTAATTGAGAATTAGGACCTGCTGCAGGACCAAGTGGAGATGCCAGTTTTTCTCCAAATAATTCTATATATTTTCCAGTATTATTTTTGTAGAATTTATTCTTGTGAATTCCAAAAATAGATTCCTTTTCTTTAAGTTCTTTTATAACCCATGTAATCATTCTTTCAAATGAAATTGGTCGCATCTTGTCACCCATACAAACTTTTCCCCCTTAAAGATATAATAAATTTTTTATTATATCATAAATTATTTTCCATAAAATCTTGGATTATTTGCTTTTAAAAGTTTATCAATTGTTTCAACTGGATTTTTAACTTTGCTTAAGAATATCATTGCAGCAATAATATAAGGTTTATATCCAGCTTCTTTGTAAAGTGGTTCACGGTAACGATCAAATACTGATGCAGCTACTTCTCCTTCACTACAGCTAACTCCTGTGATATCAGCTGGTAAGCAGTGTAAATATAATGCTTTTCCATCTTTAGTAAGCTTCATCATTTCTTCTGTACATTCCCAATCTTTATGCTTAGCATTTTCTTGTAATAATTCTTTTTCTAGTACATCTATTTCTTCAAATTTACCTTCTCCATATAAATTTGTACGTCTTTCCATAAATTCAAAAGGTGCCCAGCTCTTAGGATATACTATATCTGCATTTTCAAAAGCTTCTTTCATTGAGTTAGTTTTTATAAATTTACCGCCGCTTGCTTCAGCATTTTTTCTTGCTACTTCTTCTACTTCAGGCATTAAGTCATATCCTTCTGGATGAGCAAGTACAACTTTCATTCCCATTCTTGTCATTAATCCAATTACACCTTGTGGAACTGAAAGTGGTTTACCATAAGATGGTGAATATGCCCAAGACATAGCTATTTTTTTACCTTTAAGATTTTCTGCTCCTCCAAAATGATGAATTATATGAAGTAAATCTGCCATACATTGAGTTGGATGGTCTATATCACATTGAAGATTTACAAGTGTAGGACGTTGTTCTAAAACTCCTTCTTTATATCCATCTTGAACTGCCCCAGATACTTCATGCATATATTTGTTTCCTTTACCTATAAACATGTCATCTCTGATACCTATAACATCAGCCATGAAAGAAATCATATTCGCTGTTTCACGTACTGTTTCTCCATGAGCAATTTGTGACTTTCCTTCATCTAGATCTTGAACTTCTAATCCTAATAAGTTACATGCGCTTGCAAAGCTGAATCTTGTTCTTGTGGAATTATCACGGAATAGTGAAATACCTAATCCACTATCAAATATTTTTGTAGATATATTATCTTCTCTCATTTTGCGTAAAATATCTGCTACTGTAAATACAGCATTAAGTTCGTCATCTGTCTTTTCCCAAGTTAAGAAGAAATCATTATTATACATTTTTTCACATTTGAAATTTCCTAATTTTTCAGTTAATTTTTTAATATCTTGCATGAATACGCCTCCTAAATTTTTATAATTAAGTTTTAAATTTTAAATTTACATACTAATTATTTAGAATCTTTAAAATGAAAAATTTCTATATTTTCTTTTTAACTTTTGGCCTCCTCCTTTACCATATTTAATAAGCAATATCTATGCCAAATAACTTAAAGCCTATAAATGGTTAATTTAGAAAAATTATATGGATAAATTTATTATTAAAATGATAAATTTATCATTTTAATAATAAATTTATCGAATGTTGTAAATATTCGTTCTAATACCCAACTTAGTAATATATCTTATCATATTGATAAATTAAGAAAAAAAGAACCTTTTTAATCTACAAAAGGTTCCTTATAACTACAAAATTATTATTTAGTCAATAGTAGAAAAATCTACTTTTTTTCTTTTTAAAAATTGTCCATATCCTTTTTCTCCAATAAATACATTATCTTTTACTATAACTTTTCCTCTTGAAATTGTCATTATTGGATCTCCTTGAAGTTCAAACCCTTCATAAGGAGTATAATCGACATTTTCATATAACATTGACTTTGTAATTTTAACTTTCTTATTAAGGTCAATTATAACAATGTCTCCATCGGAGCCAATTGCAATAGTCCCTTTCTTGGGGCATAATCCAAATATTTTTGCAGGTTTTGTACTTACTAAATCTACAAATTTATTTATTTTAATTCTTGCACTACTTGATTTTCAAACATGCCCTAATTCTGATTAGTTCCACCTTCTTCCATCACTTTTTCTACTGCCGATACAATATTGTGATATCCAGTACAGCGGCATAAGTTTCCCGCCATATGCTTTTTAATAGCTTCTCTGGAAAGTTTTTCTCCTCGTTCTAATAAAACAGTAGCTGACATTACAAAGCCTGGTGTGCAGAATCCGCACTGAACTGCTCCTTCTTCAATAAATGCCTCTTGAATTCTGGTTAATTCCCCATTTTCTCCAAGGAGTCCTTCCAATGTTCTGATATTCTTACCTTCCGCCCATACTGCCAAATAGATACAAGAATCAACTGTTTCGCCATCGATAATTACGGTGCAGGCACCGCATTCGCCTACTTCACAGCCTTTTTTTACCGAAGTAAGTCCTAAACGGTTACGTAGCATATCCAATAAGGATTCCCTCACGTCTACATATTCGACTACTTCTTTTCCATTTACGATGCATTTTACCAGCCGCATCTCTTTATTCATGATGATTCCCCCTTGAAAGTTCTATTGTTTTTACCAGTGCCCTTTTTGCAATCTCTCCACCAATCTGAAGGCGAAATGCTTTAGAAGCTCTCCATGAATCTCTTGGATTAATCTCTTGGCGAATGGTGTCTTCTACTACTTGACAAAGAGATTCCTCAATCATTTTTCCTTTGATGGCGTCTTCCGTCATATGGCAGCGGTAAGGAACAGGCGCTGCAACTCCAAAGGTAATTCTTACATCCTCTAAAACATTAGTCTCTGGATTTACCTTGCTTACAACACTACAGCTTAATGTAGCAATATCCATAGCATTTCTCATAGAATATTTAATATAGTGTCCCCAATATCCCCAGTAATTCTCTTTAGGGATAATAATATGCGTAAGCAGTTCGCCTGGATGCAAGTCCACACGTCCCGGTCCTAAATAGAATTCTTTTACCGGTACAATTCTTTCACCGTCACTGCTGACAATCTTTAATTTGGCATCCAAAGAAAAGACTGTGGGAGCACTATCTGCACTAACCGCACCATTACAGATATTACCGCCGATTGTTCCAATATTTCGAACCTGCGGTCCGCCAACTTGATCTACTGCTTCTCCCAAAACAGGAATATATTTTTGAATAATCGGATCATTTGTAATATGACTGAAAGTAGTGGCAGCACCGATATGAATATCTTTATTTTCTGTTAAAGTAACTCCCTGGAGTTCCTTGATGTCACGAATACAGAGCAGATCTGTTCCTGCCATTTTTCCTTCCCGAATCTTGATTAGCACATCACTTCCTCCTGCAATAATTCTTGCATTGGAATGTTCCTTCAGAAGGGAAACTGCTTCTTTTATTGTTGCTACATTATAATAATGATTAATATCGTACATAACATTCCCTCCTTTCTATATTAGACCTGCTTTTGTAAAAGCATCAATTAATCTTTGAGGAGACATAGGAATCTCATGAAGGCTGACACCAGTTGCATGTAAGACAGCATTACGAATAGCTGGAGCTGGCGGAATGGCCGGCGGTTCTCCCAATGCTTTATTTCCATAAGGTCCTGTAGGTTCTTCTAATTCTACGAAATCAACATCCAGGTCCGGTAAGTCCATTGTTGTTGGCATTTTGTAATCTAACAATGTACCATTTAAGACTCTGCCTGTTTTCTCATCCACAAGCAATTGCTCGCTTAATCCATAACCAATTCCCATGGACATTCCTCCATGTATCTGCATAACAGCAAGCTGAGGATTCAGCAATACTCCGCTGTCATGAACATTGATTATTTTTATAATCTTTACTTTTCCAAGCTTAATATCTACTTCTACTTCCGCAAAGCAGCATCCGGTTGCTATGGCATTCTTTTTCGACTGAAGAGATACTTCCGATGTAATAACAGAGGAATTGCTGAGGCTGTAGTAACTTTCCATAGCTAACTCTTCTAAGGACAATACCTTTTTCCCATCTCCTAATATCCATCCGTCTTCAACCTCTAATTGGTTATATTCTTCTTTCAGAAGTGTTTTGGCATAAGTTAAAATCTTTTCATACATCTGTTCTGCACACTGTTTTACTGCGGTACCTGTTACATACGACTGTCTGGATGCATAAGCACCTGTATCAAATGGTGTAACATCCGTATCCTGAACAGATTGGATATGGACATCTTCCACATTTATATGCAAAGTTTCCGCTACCATTTGTGAAAATACCGTATCTGAACCCTGTCCTATCTCAGTAGCTCCAACCATAAGCTGTACACTGCCGTCTTGATTCATAATCAGTCTGGCACCTGCTATTTCAAGAGAAATAGGCCATACACCAGTTTTATAACTAAACACCGACATACCTACTCCCCTGCGGATATTCCCTGTCTGATTTCGGTATTGTTCTCGTTTTTTCTGCCAATCAATATACTTAGCTCCCTTATCCATACATTCCATAACACCATTTGTATTGGCTGCTATAGGAGTAAGATAAGGATCTTTAAAGTATCCCTTAATTAAATTCTTCTTACGGAACTCTAATGGATCCATATTAATTTTATAAGCAATATCATCTATAAAAGCTTCACTTGCAAAGCACATCTGTGGAATGCCATATCCTCTCATGGCTCCACCTACAGGAGTATTGGTATAGACCGTATAAGCCGTTGCTTTAATATTGTCTACATGATACAAATGTCTCCATGCAGTTGCACCGTTGGCAGCAATCGCATGACCATGAGAAGCATATGCTCCTTGATTGGAATAAGCATGCATTTCTTTGCCAATGATTACTCCTTCTTTGTCTACTCCTGCTTTAAGATCATATTCTATGGAGTGTCTTGTTCTAGTGCAAACAAAGGTTTCCTCTCTTGTAACATCTAATTTTACAGGACGGCCGCCTACCTGGGTTGTTAAAAAAGCATTCAATGGCTCATATAACACATCCTGTTTATTACCGAATCCTCCTCCGATATAAGGTTTTATAACTCTTACTTTTCCCCATGAAATTCCCAATGCCTGTCCTACAACCCTTTTTACAATATGGGGAATCTGTGTAGAGCTGACAATCACAATACGTCCTTTCTCCATATACGCATATGAGATAGGATTCTCAATATGGCAATGCTGCACAACCTGGGTTTTATAAGTTCCGTCTACAACCACTTCCGCCGATTCAAAAGCTTCTTTCACATTGCCGATTTCATATTCGCTTTTGGCAAGAATATTATCAGGCTTTTCTTCATGAATCGGAGGATTGCTCCCTTTCATAGATTCTCTTGGATGTATCTCAGGCTTATATTCTTGGTACTCAACTTTAATTAATTTTAAAGCCCTAGTCGCGATTACTTCATCCTCTGCAATAACAGCCGCAATATCATCTCCATAATAACGGACTCTTCCTGTCAAAATATTACGATCTGCCACATCTTGATGAGCAGGTTCCACTGACCATGGATGACCTGGAGTAGGATAAGTTTGTTTTGGTACATCTTTAAATGTTACAACCTTTGCAACCCCGTCTAAGGCTTCTGCTTCACTGGTATCAATTGACTTTACAATTCCATTGGCAATGGTAGAATGATACACTTTTGCCACAAGACATTGATTTAAAATCAAATCATCTGTAAATTTTACTCTGCCAGTAACTTTTTCGTAAGCATCTACTCTCGGAATGTTTTGTCCAATCACATTATTCAATATTTGTCACCTTCTCAATTTTTTATTTAAAATATAGTTAACGATTACAAATTTAAATTATTATTGTATGATATTTATAAGTAATTTCTATATTCAATTATTATTTTATCACTATTGTAAATAAGTGTAAAAATAATATTCCATTTTTTACATATATAGTATAATGAAATATCCCTAATTATGTTATACAATTACTATCCTTTATTATTTCTGCTTTTTCACAAGAACTTCTGCAGCCTTTTCATAGATATTTCTTTCTGATTCCAGATGCATAAGGCTAAGCTTTTCCTATGTATTTCTAAATTCCTATACATTTAAGAATATCCATTCATATATTAATTAGCTACTAATTGGAGATTGATCATTCTGCATTACTGATTTCACTAATTCTTTATCTTATTTATCCATTGGAAAAAGAATACTTGCTATAATTAAAACGATACAGCATACAGCAGCCGGTGAACTTATAAGAGGTTGTACTCCATACAAAAATGGCGGAAATGCATCAATAGCAAGCTTCATGGTAGTAAGACCAATACCAAAAGAAAATGTAATGCCGATTATAGTTGTGTTTCTTTTAGAAAAGCCTGCTTTAGCAATCATCTTAATGGCATTTAGTGTAATCATGGCAAATACTTTAAAGCCTATAAATCGTTAATCTTTAAAAATTATAGCCATAAATTTATTATTAAAATGATAAATTTATCGTTTTAATAATAAATTTATAAAATGTTATAAATATTCATTCTAATACTCAATTTAATAACCTATATATCTTATCATTTTGATAATTTTAGAAACAAGAACCTTTTATTTTACAAAAGGTTCTTTATAATTAGAAAAATCGCTATTTATTTAAATATTGGGAAAGTCTGTTTTTTCTCTTTTTAAAAATTGTCCATATCCTTTTTCTCCAATAAAGTCATTATCTTTTACTATAACTTTTCCTCTTGAAATTGTTATTATTGGATACCCTTGAAGTTCAAATCCTTCATAAGGAGTATAATCGACATTTTCATGTAACATTGATTTTGTAATTTTAACTTTTTTATTAGGGTCAATTATAACAATATCTCCATCGGAGCCAATTGCAATAGTCCCTTTTTTGGGGTATAATCCAAATATTTTTGCAGGTTTTGTACTTACTAAATCTACAAATTTATTTATTGATATTCTTTTCTTCATAACTCCCTCAGAAAAAATCAGCGGAATTCTAGTTTCTATTCCCGGTACTCCACCTGGACATTTAGTAAAGTCATCTTTTCCTAGTTGTTTTTCTATGTTGAAATTAAATGGACAGTGATCTGTTGCAATAACTTGTATATAGCCATCTTGAATTCCCTTCCACAATGCACCTTGATTAGACTTTTCTCTTAAAGGAGGACTAGCAATATATTTTAATCCTTCATTATTTTCACCATTGTATTTAGTTTCATCTAAAAAAAGATATTGAGGACATGTTTCTGTAAAAATATTCTTTTGTCCATTATCCATAGCCATTCTTATATAATCTAATCCTAGCTTACAGGAAAGATGCACTATGTACAAAGGAGAATCCCCTGCCATTTTAGCAATATTGAGCATTTTATTTATAGCTTCTCCTTCACAACATACCGGTCTGCTCTTTGAGTGGTATATCGGTGCCGTAAGATCATTGCTTGAATAATATTCCCTAAGATAATTAACAACGTCATTATTCTCTGGATGTACAGCTGTGATTATGCCAATTTCTTTAGATTTTTTAAGCACTTTAAATACTTCTAAATCGCTTAATCTATAGTCATAGGTTAAATAAACTTTATTACTTGTGATTCCTTCATTATATAATTCCTGAAGCTCTTCTAATATAGCATCGTTTACATGCTGTATAACTCCATGAAATCCATAATCTATAACCGCATTACCTTTAGCATAGTTGTGGTATAAATTTACTTGATGATGTAAGCTGCATCCCTTTGGTCCAAATGCTAAGTGATCAACTATAGTTGTAGTGCCACCGCACGCAGCTGCTACAGTCCCAGTATAAAAGTCATCTGTGGCCACAGCTATTCCTACATCTAAATTTAAGTGAGTGTGAACATCTACACCTCCAGGAATTACATATTTCCCATTAGCATCAACTATTTCATCAGTTTCTTCAATAAGATTCATGCCTATTTTAGTTATGATACCATTTTCTATATAAATATCTCCTTTAAAAATATCTCCTGAAGTAACAATAATTCCATTTCTTATTAAAGTGGCCATTGTAAAATTACATCTCCTTTTATGTCTATATATAAAACATAATTTTAAAGTGTTATTTTCATTTCTTTTTTAATCTGTTATGCTTCACAACTATCTTTATTAACTACTTCTTTATTATCTTCTATTGGTAAATTTTTATTTTTTCCAAGCTCATTAAAGAATAAATTTAGAAGTATAGCAGATAAACTACCAGTTGTTATACCACTATGGAAAAGAGTGTCTACCCATTGTGGAAATTTAGCATAAAAAGTTGGTACTGCTAAAGGAATCATAGCAAGTCCAAGGCTTACTGCTACTATCATTCCATTTTTAGTTCCATTAAATTCAACCTTACCAAGGCTTGAGATTCCACCTGAAGCCACCATGCCAAACATAGCTATTCCAGCTCCTCCAAGGACAGGATATGGTATAGAAGCTACTACTGCTCCTGCTTTTGGGAATAATCCCAATAATATCAAAATTATTCCTGAAGCAGCTACCACAAAACGGCTTTTAACCCCTGTTAAATTTACAAGACCTACATTTTGTCCAAAAGCAGTGTGTGGGAAGGTATTAAATATACCTGCAAGCATTGTGGCAAATCCATCTGTTCTAAGCCCTCTAGTTAAGTTTTTATCATCAATCTCTTTACCAACCATTTCATGTATAGCTATCATATTTCCTGTAGATTCTGTCATCGTAACTAACATAACTAATACCATTGAAATTATAGCCGTTAAATTAAATTTAAGTGATCCAAAATAAAAAGGTAGATCTATATTAATCCATCCAGAACTACTAACTCTGCTAAAGTCTGTCATGTTTAACATTGAAGCAACGATAGTTCCTATAACTATACCTAATAATATAGATATATTACCTAAAATCCCTTTAAAGAATTTATACATAGTCAAGATTAAAATTAGAACAAATAAAGCTAATAAAATATTTTTAGGACTAGCGAATGTTGGAGAGTTTATATCATTGCCTGCACACCATTTAACTGCTACTGGAAGCAGCGATATTCCTATTATAGTTATTACAGTACCTGTTACTACTTTAGGGAAAAACCTTATAAGTTTTCCAAAGAAAGGTGCCATAATAAAGCAAAATAATCCAGCTACAAATGTAGCTCCAAAAATAGTTGTAATGCCTGTTATAGGATCTCCTGGATAAGTATTTGCAATAGCTATCATTGCCGATACAGATGCAAAACTTGCTCCTTCAATAACAGGAACCTTTGCCCCAATAAAATTCTTTATACCTAAAGATTGTATTAAAGTTGCTATACCTGCCACAAACAAATCTGCATTTATAAGAAATATTACTTGTTCACTAGATAATTTCAACGCACTTCCTATTATTAAAGGAACAGCAACTGCACCTGCACACATTGCCAAAACATGTTGTAAACCTAAAATAAATAACTGCTGTGGTGGAAGCAATTCATCAACAGGAGCTATTGCTTTTTTCACTTTATTATCCATTTTTATACCCCCATGAATTTTTTATTTTGAATATTCTCCATTCCAAACAATTTGTCTATATTTATCTGGATCTGTGTCTCCTTCTGTACTAAATAATAGTATTCTAGAGTTTTCATCTAGTTTTAATTGTTCCCTTAATTCTTTCATGTCATCTCTTGTCATTATTGCACTTATGAGTCCAGTTGTTACTGCTCCTGATTCTCCAGATATTACTCTTCTATCTTCCTTTACAGGATTTCCTAATATTCTCATACCATTAGCTGCAACCCAATTCGGACAAGATACAAAAGTTGAACTGTAAGATTTTAGTACTTCCCATCCTATAGTATTTGCTTCCCCACAAGCAAGTCCTGCCATTATAGTAGGCATATCTCCAGTTACTGCTCTTGCTTTTCCATCTCCAGCTACTGCTGATTCATATAAGCAAGCTGCCTCATCAGCTTCTACTACTACAGTTATTGGACATTCATCTTTAAATACTGAAGCAAAATATCCTTGAACAGCTCCTGCTAAAGAACCAACTCCAGCCTGTACAAATATATGTGTAGGTCTATCTACATTTAGCTCTTTTAATTGTTCTAGTGCTTCTGATGCCATAGTTCCATATCCTTGCATTATCCAAGTAGGAATCTCTTCATATCCTTCCCAAGCAGTATCTTGAACCACGACCCATCCATTTTTTTCTGCCCCAGAAGCTGCAAGTCTTACTGCATCATCATAATTCATGTCAGTTATAGAAGCCTCTGCTCCTTCTTTTCTTATATTTTCAAGCCTTGTTAATGAAGATCCTTTTGGCATATACACTATTGACTTTTGTTTTAACTGTGCTGCAGTCCATGCTACTCCACGACCGTGATTTCCATCTGTAGCTGTAATAAATGTTATATCCCCAAGTTCCTTTTTTATTTCCTCTGATGTAAGTTTTTCATAGCTCAATTCTGAAATGTCTTTTCCTAATTTTTTTGCTAAGTATTTACCCATAGAAAAAGATCCACCTAATACTTTAAAAGCATTTAATCCAAAACGGTAAGATTCATCTTTTACATATACTCCACCTACACCTATATGCTTTGCTAAATTATCTAAATTTACTAAAGGCGTCTTAGTATATTGAGGAAAACTTTCATGAAAATGTCTAGCTTTTTTTATTTCTTCCTCTCCTAAAAATTCAACAGATGCTTTATTTTCCTTCTGCATCATAGTATTTTCTTTCCATTTTATTTTTTTACACATTACTATTACCTCTTTTCTTCTTTGCTTTTGAAAAATTTTTACTTTCCGAAAATAACTATAAGCAATAGCCATGCCAATTTTTGTCTATTAAATTTTATTTATATATTTAACTTTCCTTTAAATAATGGATTTTGTCTAAATTATGAATACTTTATTAAAAAAAATACAAAGCTTATTAATAGCTTTGTATCTTCATATAATTTTAAAGTATATAATTTTATTATCAAAACAATAATTAGTTATCATTACGATAAAGCATGTATTTTTATTGATTTATAAGATAATAGATATAAAAAAATTATTATTTTGATAACTCTTTTATCCCTTCTAATTTTCTATATAGAGTAGCTATACCTATTCCTAAATGCTTCGCTGCTAATTGTTTGCCTTTGGTATCATGACCATATATATCTAAAGCTTTTAGAATGCATTCTTTTTCTATATCTTTTAAAGGCCTTATATCTCCATCTATATAATTTCCATAAGAGTTAAAATTCTTATTCTCTACTATGTTTGGCGGAAGCATATCAACAGTCACTATCCCACTATCATCTGCCATATTTATCATGAATTCTACAGCATTTTCTAGTTCCCTTACATTTCCATACCATGGATAATTCGTTAAAATATTTAGACATTCTTTATCAATTTTATAGACAGACTTACCAAGTAATTCATTATATTTTTCTACTAACATGTCCATAAGAAGTTCTATATCTTCTTTTCTCTCCCTTAAAGGCGGTATTTTTAATGGTATAACATTAAGTCTATAATACAAATCTTCTCTAAATTTATTTTCTTTTATAAGTTTTTTTAAATCTTTGTTAGTGGCTGCTATAACTCTTATATCTAAATCTATAAGTTGATTAGAACCTATTCTTACTAGCTTTCTTTCTTGAAGTACTCTTAATATTTTAACCTGAAGATCTAAAGGCATATCCCCTATCTCATCTAGAAATATTATTCCTTTATTTGCTAATTCAAATTTACCTACTCTTCCGTTTGGATCAGCCCCACTAAAAGCTCCTCTTACATATCCAAATAATTCACTTTCTAATAGAGCATCTGGTATAGCTCCACAGTTTATAGCTATAAAAGGGTTAGTATTTTTATCACTTTCACAATGTATAGCTCTTGCAATTACTTCTTTTCCAGTACCACTTTCTCCAGTTATGAGAACGGTAGATCTTGAAGAAGCAATTTGTTTAATTCTATTTTTAAGCTCAAGCATAGCTTTTGACTTTCCAATAATATCTTCAACTTTTATAACTTCTCTTCCCCCACTAACTTTATGTATTTTAGATTTTAAATGTTTTATTTCTTCAAATACAAATATTCTATCATAGGAAGATAGCACCGGAAAAACAGGTATAATTCTACCCATAAGTTGAAATCTTTCATCGTTTATGATTATAGTATATACTTCGCCTCCAAGTATATATTCACTAGTGGAAGAAATTGTTATTTTTTTATTTATATTGTTAGCAGTCAGCTTAAGTTGTTTCGTAGCACTTACGTTCATATGAACTATTTCATTGTTTTTAGTAACTAAAACACCTTTATCTACACTGTCTATTATTTGATTTAATAATTCTACCATCATATTACTTCTCTCAAACTCAAGGTGTTCATATGATTTAGTGCTTATAAAATCTGATATTTGATCTAAAACCTGAATAAATGAGTCAAAATTTTCTATAAAGTGAGTTCTTTGACTCTCCTCTGAACATACAAGCCCTATTACTCCAATAATATCTTTATTCAAAATTATAGGAGTACAAACAAGCATTTTTTCTACACAATTATTTATATGATTACACTTTTTACAGAAAGAATGCTGTCCAGGATTTTTTATTATTTGTTTTTCCCCAGTTTTTATAACATGATCATATACATATCCTTCCTTTGATATATCTTTGTTTACTTCATTCTTATAAATACCAGTGCCCGCTACTCTACACAAATTTTTATCTACAATTTCAACATCTACTTTAATTACATTTGAAATTATATTTGCATATTTAGCCACTGTGTCTTGAATTTCTAGTAATGTAGAACCCTTCATATTTATATCATTCCTTAAACATTAATTTATTTTTTCTACAATAAATTACAATAACTCCCACAAAGCCATTTTATCATAATTATATGAAAATTGAAATAAAATTTACTTCAAATCCTTATCAATAAGATAATTTTTCTAATAATTCATTGAAAATTTAGAATATACGCGATTTATCAATATTATAATAATTATCATTTTAATAATTTTTCTCCTGATGCAAATAAATGTAACTTTTTTACATCCAACAATTATCTGTTTTAGTCTAATGCAAGTTAAATGAAAAAGTCTAGAGATTTCAATGCTTTTCAAATTATGTCTAGATATAATTTTTATTATTATATAGATGTAATATTTAAAATATGTGGCATTTCCTATTTTAGACATATTTTTCAGAGCTCTTATATTGTTCAAATATTGATTTTTCAATATTTATCCTATAAAATCTTGTCGAATTTTTACTAATTTGTAGATAAACAAATCATAAAATTTTTTGGCATATTTATTGCTTTAATATTTAAAAAATAAATTATATTTAAAGAGGTAAATATGCTTATTTCAAATATATTAAATTTTAAAAAAGGATCTGTTTTATCGATAGTTGGAGCTGGTGGAAAAACTTCTCTAATGTTAAATTTATCAGAAGAGCTAAGGCCTTGTAATAAGGTTTTAGTAACAACTACCACAAAGATATATCCTCCTGATAAAACATCTTATGATTTTATATGTATTGGAGAAGAAAATTGCTCTATATATGATGATTATGAGGAAAATGGTGTATATGTATATGGGAGTTTTATGAATGAAGATGATAAACTAGTTGGTTTAAATAAAGAATTTTTGGATAACAAATTTAAATATTTTGACTACTCTATAATAGAAGCAGATGGTTCCAAAAGAAAACCTATTAAAGGATGGCGAGAAAATGAGCCTGTTATATGTAAAAATACTAGTAAAACCATAGGAATATTAGGTATAACATGTATAGGTAAAATAATAAATGATATTAATGTTCATAGAGTGGACCATTTTATAAATATAAGTAATGGAAGTTTAGGTGAAAAAATATCCATTCCAATGATAAGTTCACTAATAACTCATCCTATAGGACTTTTTAAAGATTCTGTAGGAGAAAAGATATTATTTATAAATAAAGTAGAAAATCAACATACTACTTTATTAGCAAATGAACTAATAAAACATTTGCATTCAAACTCTAACTTATTTATAGATAAAATAATTATAGGAAGCTTAAAAGAAAAAAGATACAGTTTAATATCTCTTTAAATTGGAGGTTTGCCATGGTAAATGCTGTAATAATGGCATCGGGCTATTCCACTAGAATGGGTGAAAATAAATTGTTATTACCATTCAAAGGAAAACCCATAATTGAGCATGTTATAGATGCAATAAAAGAATGCAATTTTAATGAAATAATTTTAGTTGGTAAAGAAAAACAAATATTAGATATAGGTAAAAATAAAAATATTTTAACTGTTTTAAATACAAAATCCTATAAAGGACAAAGCCAGTCTATAAAACTAGGTATTTTAAATACGTGTGCATCAGATGGATATATGTTTTTTACTGCTGATCAACCATTAATAGATTCCTATACTATAAATTTATTATTAGATACTTTTATGAAAAATAAAAATTCTATAATAGTACCTAGATACAAAACTAAGGCTGGTTCCCCTACTATATTCTCAACAAAATTCAAAGATCAATTACTTAATTTACAGGGAGATGTAGGGGGTAAGGCTATTATAAATAATCATCTTAGTGAAGTTTTGTTTATAGATTTAAAAAGTGATTATTCTTTATTAGATGTTGATACGGTAAAAGATTACGAATATATATTAACCAAAAATTTACAATGAGGATGGGGTAAATATGTATAAAAATGTTATAATTGTTAGGGGTGGTGGAGATTTAGCTTCTGGAACTATACATAAGCTCCATAGAAGCGGTTTTAAAATATTAGTTTTAGAATCTTATTATCCCACTTCTATAAGAAGAAATGTATGTTATAGTGAAGCCATATATACTGGTAAAATTACTATTGAAAACATTACTGCTATAAGAGTAAGCAGTTTTAATGAAATATTAAAATGCTGGCAAAATAATAAAATTCCTATCGCAGTAGATCCTCATGGTAAATTTATAGAAATGTTAAAACCTAGAATTTTAATAGACGGTATAATAGCAAAGAAGAACTTAGGTACAAAAATGAATATGGCAGAAATAACTATAGCTCTCGGACCTGGTTTTGAGGCTGGTAAAGATGTGCATGCTGTTATAGAAACCATGAGAGGTCATAATTTAGGAAGAGTTATATTAAAAGGAGAAGCCATGAAAAATACAGGAGTCCCTGGGGAAATTGGAGGATATTCTAAAGAGAGAGTTATATACAGCCCAGCTAGTGGAATTATTCAAAATGTAAAAGAAATCGGCGATTTTGTCTCCTCAGGTGAAATTTTAGCTTATGTAGATAGTATAGAAATTAAAACAGAAATAAGTGGATTATTAAGAGGAATCATAAGAAATGGCAGCAAAATTGAAAAAGGGCTAAAAATAGCCGATGTAGATCCTAGATGTCATGAAATCAGAAATTGTTATACTATTTCTGATAAAGCACGAAATATTGCTGGTGGTGTATTAGAAGCTATTCTATATTTTATGAATAAAAATACAGAAAGTAGGGTTAATGTGTGGAACAAAACATCCTAAGAAAATTTATGAAACCGTTGACAAAGGAGATACCGTAGCTTTAGCTACTATAACTCATATTTATTGATCCACCCTTGGTAAAAGGGGATCAATAATGGTAAAACTCACGGTACTGTAGGTGGCAGTAGAGTTGAACATGAAATCATAAATAAAGCTTTAGAGTGTATTAAAAAGAATGAAAATAGCACTTTTGAATATAAACTAAATGAAAGTGGAGAATTAGGTATGCAATGTGGTGGAGAAGCTAAAGGTTTTATTAATTAAAAATAAAGATACTTTAAATCATGTTAAAGATTTAAATAATATAATCTTTTAAGTTCTAAAATAAAAGGAGTCTTACTATGCATAATTTATTTCTTACAGCTCCCAGTGGCACTGGTAAGAGTACCGTAATAAAAAAGGTATTATATGAATTGAATATTTCAATAGGTGGCTTTCAAGTAGAGCGCTGTCTAGATAATGAAGGTAATATTTATTTTGATATGATATCTTTTAAAGATAAAAAAAGAAATAACATAATTGGTAAATGCGCAAAGTCGAAAAAGCCAATTCCTAATTTATATACTTTTGAAACTAAAGGAGTTGAAATTTTAAATACTAGCTTAGAAAATAGTGACTTAATAGTATTGGATGAAGTGGGCTTTCTTGAAGAAAATGCAGAAAATTTTAAATCTTCCATAATAAAAGTTTTGGATAGCAATAAAATAGTATTAGGAGTATTAAAAGAATTTGATTCACCTTTTTTAAATGAATTACGTAATAGAAAAGATATCTCTATAGTAAAAGTTACTTTAGATAATAGAAATTACATTGCAAGTCATATATTAGATATATTAAAAAATTGGAATGTTTCTATAAAAAATTCTAGAGATGAGATGAGTTTATGAAAAAAGTAAAAAAGTATTTACTATTGCCTATAGGTGCTATTTTAATTTTATTATCAATTTGCATAGGAAGATATTCTATATCCTTATATGATTTATATTCACTAAATGATAAAGCTATTGCTATATTCTTCAACTTGCGTTTACCTAGAATTATAGCTGCCTTATTAGTTGGTGGAGCTTTGTCTACTGCTGGTGCCTCTTATCAAGGTATGTTTAAAAATCCTTTAGTATCTCCTGATATTTTAGGAGCATCTGCTGGTGCTAGTTTTGGCGTCGCCATAGGTATACTATTTTCTTTTAATATTCACTTTATACAAATTCTAGCATTTATATTTGGTTTAATAGCAGTTATGCTCTCTTGGAGAATAAGTAGAAGAATCCCCCATCATGATCCAAGTTTAGTTTTAGTTTTATCTGGAATGTTGATTCAAGGATTGTTTACATCTGCAGTGTCTCTTGTGAAATATATATGCGATCCCTATGATAAACTTCCTGCTATAACCTTTTGGCTTATGGGTGGGCTATCTTCTATAACACTAAAAGATTTACAAGTTATGATAATACCTATAATTCTAGGATTAGTTCCTCTGCTTTTAATAAGATGGAAAATTAACATATTATCTTTTCCAGAAGATGAAGCAAAAACTCTAGGAGTAAATACAAATAGAATAAGAATTATTGTAATAATATGCTCTACTTTACTTAGTGCTTCAATAGTTTCATATTGTGGAGTTATTGGATGGGTTGGATTGGTTATTCCTCATTTAACTAGATCTATGTATGGACCCAATTATAAATCTTTACTACCGGCTTCTTTTTTTATAGGTAGTTTATATATGCTATTAGTAGATGATTTAGCTAGGTGTATGTTTGCTGTAGAGGTACCTCTTGGTATATTAACATCTTTAATTGGAATACCATTTTTCGCTTACTTACTAATAAATGCAAAGAAGGGTTGGTTATGAGGCTACAAGTAAGAAAAGTTTCCTTTGGATATAGTAATAACATACTTTTCAACGATTTATCTTTTAATTTAAAATCTGGTGAATTGTTATGTATACTTGGTCCTAATGGAGTAGGAAAAACTACTCTTTTTAAAACCATGCTAATGCTTTTAAAATTAAAATCTGGAGAAATATTAATAGATAATAAAAATATAAATACTTTTTCTACTAAAGAATTATATAAACGTATATCTTATGTCCCTCAAGCACATACACCACCTTTTCCTTTTTCAGTAATGGATGTAGTATTAATGGGACGTGCTGTTTACATAAAAGACTTTTCATCTCCAAGCAAAATAGATATAGAAATTGCAGAGAAATCTTTAGATATTTTAGAAATAGCTCATTTAAAAAATAAAATTTATACAGAACTAAGCGGTGGTGAAAGACAATTGGTGTTGATAGCAAGAGCTCTTGCTCAAGAGGCTTCCATAATAATAATGGATGAACCAACATCAAATCTTGACTATGGAAATCAGATAAAAGTTTTAGCATTGATAAAATCATTATGTATAAATAACAATCAAACTATACTTATGTCATGCCACAATCCTAACCATGCTCTTTTGTACGGAAGTAAAGTTGCTATTATGAAAAAAGAAGGAGGATTTTCCTTTGGTGATCCATCTGATGAAATCACTACTAAAGTTATAAAAGAAATTTATGGAGTAAATATAAAAATGGTAGAAGCTACCATAAATGATAACTTTAAAAAAAATATATGCATACCCTTTGACTTCAAATAAGAATAAAGAAAGGAGCAATAATAACATGTTTAAAAAGCTTACAGGCCTATTACTATCTTTAATTGTAATATTTTCTTTTTATGGCTGTAGCTCAAAATCTACTCCTACTTTAAATAGCCATAAAACTATAACAGATCAAGCAGGAAGAGAAGTAGAAATACCATCTAAAATAGAAAAAATATATTGTACAAGCCCCTTAGGTTCTGTATTTATTTATTCATTATGTCCTGAAAGACTAGCGGCATGGAATAATAAACTTTCAGAAAAATCTTTAGAATACCTTATGCCAGAGACTGGTAAGCTTCCTATAGCAGGTAGCCTACAAGGTAAAAAATCTGGCAATATAGAAGAAATAGCTAATCTAAAACCTGACATAGTAATATCTATGGGTGATATAAACGACTTAACTATATCTGGAGTAGAAAAATTTCAAAAACAATCTAATATTCCATTTATTCTTGTAGACGGAAAAATGGATAAATTACCTGAAGCCTACAGATTTGTTGGAAATTTATTAGATAAAAAAGATGAAGCTGAAAAACTAGCGCTATACTGTGAAAAAGTACTTAAAGAGTCTGAAGAAATTGTAAAAAATATTAAAGATGATGAAAAAGTAAAAGTTTATTATGCAGAAGGTCCTAAAGGATTAGAAACAGATCCTGAAGGTTCTCTTCATTCTGAAGTTATAAAATATGCTGGTGGAAAAAATGTAGCTGATTTTCCTGTAAAACATGGTGCACGTAATACTGTATCTATGGAACAGATTATAACATGGGAACCGGATGTTATCGTTGCAGATTCAAATGTATTTAATGATGGTTCATGGGAACAACTTTCTGCAGTAAAAGAAAATAAAATATATATAATTCCATCATTGCCCTTTAGTTGGTTCGATAAGCCACCATCAATTAATAGGCTGCTGGGAATAAAATGGTTTCAATCCTGCCTATATCCAGATTTATATAAAGGAAATATAACTGAAGATACTAAAGAATTTTTCAAACTATTCTACCATAAAAATCTTTCTGACGAAGAAGTCAATAATCTTTTAAAAACAGGTATATGAATATAGTAATCTTTATAAAATAATATATAACGTTCATAAAATCTATTAGAGTATATAACTTATAAATTAATTTATGATAAGTTATAAAAAAACTATAACGTAAGAAAAATCGACAAAATAACTATAGGGTGCTATAAGCACCCTATAGTTATTTTGCTGATTTTTTATTAATAAACATAGTTGCTATAAGAATACAATACGAATACTTAATATATACCCTAGAAAATAAATTTTCTATAAAAACAGATTAACCCCTTAGAAATTAAGGATTAATAATTAAAAATGAAAAATTTAGGCTAAAATTCACTTTTAGTGAATTTCTAAAATGAAGTTTATTTTAAAAAACTCCAAAGGTTTGACAGTGGAGTTTTAACCGCAATTCTTCATTATTCATCCTTAATTTTTAATTCATTATAAAAATTTTATTATGGAAATTAAAATCATATATAAGTTAGTTTTTCATTAAGGAACTATATAACTACTATGTTCTTCTAAATAATTATAATTTTTTTATCAAAATATAAAGGTCATATAGTTTTTACTTTAAAAGTTTTAATACTGTTTGTATTGCTTCATCCTCATTAAAGTTTGCCCTTATTTTTGCTGATACTTTTATATCTGGTACTGTCTTATGTTCAAAATTACATGTGCCATCTGAGGTAAGTCCCATCTCTTTTGTAAAACGAAACACATAACCACTATTCGGTAAAGTACATACTGCTGGATCACTTCCAATGCCATCTCCACCTGTTGTCTCTCCTACTAAAGTAGCAAATCCCGTGCTTTTAGCAAAAACTGAAAATGCCTCAGCTGCAGAAAAAACACCGCTATCAATAAGCAAGTAAATCTTACCATTAAATCCTATAGAATTTTTAGGATTTAATGGTATTATAGATTCATCATAATATTTAAAGTCTTCGCTTAATTCAGGGGGGATATTTTTTAACTTTCCTCCAGTAATATCAGAAATTGGTTGAAGTTTTTTATATCCTACTCCATATCTAGACTTTACAAATGCCTCTGTAAAATCTCCCCCTCTAAATGTACTATAATTAGTGTATTGCACTGGATTATTAATAAGTATTGGTACTATATTATCATTCCAATATCTAGTATCTCCTCCACCATTGCCCCTTATATCAATTATTAATCCTTTATAATCCTTAATAGACTCTAGAAAAGGTTTAATTGTTTTCATATCTTCTTCAATGTTAAATGTATTAAAAGAATGTATAGCTAAATATCCTATCTTCTCCTTTTCAAAAGTATGGGTTTTAATATTGTCTGCTATTATATTATTTTCTGAACCTTCAAATCTACCTTTGGATTCTGGCATATTTGAATATCTATTTATTGCCTTTGGATTATTCAATTGTTTTACCCATGCTTTGTTAAATTTTTTATCCCTTTCATAAATGTCTTTAGCATATGAATAAAACCATTTATCTAACGTATTTGTATGTCCATTTTTAAGCTCAGATAATATACTATTTAACTCATTAAAATACGTGTCATCATTAGTAGTAGCTTTTATTCTATCAATGTGTTCATCTTTTTTCGATAACCAATCTATTCCATTTAATCTCTTATTTACTTCGAAATATGGATAATTCTCTTCAAGTATTGTATACATATACTGAAAATCTTCTAGCTTTTCCTTTTCAGTTAACTGCACATCATTAGTACTATTACTATTGTATGGCTTATATATCATATATCCACAAGCAATAAATACAAATAAAATTATCGATATTATTGATAATCTTTTCTTCATGCCAATCCCCCTTCTCATCTTAGCAATAAATTCATTTATATCCCATTATGATAAAGTAATATATATGAAAATAATCTATATTTCTCGGCATCATATTTGAGACTGTTAAATTTTCAATTTATAGTTCACTATTGAGTTATAATTCTCTTTCATTAAAAAATCTATTAAAGAAATTAATTTGTAAGAATTAATTTCAACCATAATTGTCAATTATCCATTATCAATTTTCAATTGCTTAAAGTTCTAACTATACTACTAAAAAAGCAATTATTTTCACAGGTATATTAATATTAGAGATTAAATGTATGAGTTTTTATTTATCTTTTTTATTCTTCCTACATAAGGATAATCCTCCGAAACCACTGATAATAGCTATATAAAACCCAAAATCATACCACCAACCAGTATTTACAACTTCATAAACTCTAATACTCTTATTAAAAATACCTATTATAAGTGAAATTGGTGCTACCCATCCATGCCAAATTCCAGAGAAAAACCCTGCTGGTTTTGTGATAGTAGCTGCTCCATCTCCAGGAATACAACCAGTAAACATAAATAGAGCCATAATAATTATAATACTTGATAATAAAAGTTTCTTTTTCATAAATATCTCCCCTTAAAATTTCTAATTTAACTCCAAATTCTATTTATTATATTTATATTAATTTTTAAGGCAATCTATAACATAAACTAGCTCCATTTCTGATAAGCATTTATTCTTATGTATGTTAGAGCATAATTTTCAAAACTCTTTTGATATTTTTTATTAGGCTCAACTAAAAATAAATCTTTTATAAATTCTCCTCCATTTTATATACACTTCACAAAATTCTATGATTACGACCTTATTTTAAATTTTTTATCTTCTTTAAATTCTTCTTTTCAGCTAATCGAATAGTTAAATTTTGCTTATACTCTTTTATATCGCATAGTTATGTTATTATTTACTATCTATATTACAATCACTAAAGATATCATAATTTATCTCTTTTACAATCTTAAGTGTTAATTAATATTATAAGCATTCTTTAATAGTTTACAAATGTTATAAAATTTACATAAGTATTATAATATTTGTAATGTAGTAAATATGATTTTATACAAATATATTCTACATAAAATTTGAAAATAAAATAGTAAACATCAAATTAAGCTTTTCATTAAAATAAAAAATCCCCAAGCATATAGATTCTCAGAGATTTTTCAATGTTTACAATAATTCTTCTTAAGATATATTTTGTTAAATTATAAAAATTCATTTAAAATAGCTTATAGCATTAATTTAAAATACTATCTTATTTTTCTATAAGTTACAAAAGAGATAGCTGCCGTTAATATAAATAGCGTTAAAGATGAGTAAATCTTATATTTTTTAACTTCATGCTGCATATCCTTTCCTTTTTCTACAACATTTATAGAATTATAGTGAATATCCATATCATCATTATGCTCCTCACATGCTCTATTAAATTCACCAGCTATTTCTAGCTTATCTCCTACTTTGTCATAGCGTCCTAAAGTTTCAATTATAAAAGCCTTTTTTCTCTTACCGTATATCTCAATAATATTTTTGCCATCACTTATATTTATCTGACAGTCTTTTCCGTCCTTTATAATTTCATCAATGGCTTCACCCTTAATTTTTACAATCTTTTTGTCAAAATCCTGTGCATTAAATATTAAATCTTTTATTTCTACATAGCTTTCACCATAACATATTCTACTAAAAATTAAAGATGATACTAATGTCAATATTAATATTAATGCGATAAAATTTTTCCACATATTATTTTTATTCCCCCAATTAAAACAAAGGCCAGTAAGGTTTGTAATCTATCTAAAGACACACTAATTAAATAGCAAGCTTTTATTAATGGCAACTATTCTATATATTGATAGTTTTAAGTTTTATGATGCAAAATTAGCTTTAAAAGATAAATGAATTAATTTATATATTTTTTTCTTTATCCATTAAAATCAAACCTAAATTTTCAGGATTTTTTCATTACGATCTATAACTACGACCTTATCATAATTATCGGATAACGCCTTTGCAATACTTCCCTCTTACCACAATCTACAATTATGATATATATTTAATATCAATCAAATATATTCCTAATAGAAAAACTATTCAAATCACTAAGTACGTTGTAATTAAATTATTCTTTATGATTTATTGAGGAGTAGAGAGATAATTTTTAATTTCCCATATAACTAATTCAAATATTAAGTAAAACAAGCTAAAATCAAAATTTTACCTATTTGTTAAGAAAATTTAACATAAAAGTCTAACCCTTAACATAAAAATAAGAGTTAGGTTCTAAGTATAATATCTGCAATAAACAAGAGAGTTTTGAAAAGTAACGTATCTTGAACAGAAAAGTATTCTTTTTAAAAGTTGCTTTTTAGCATAAATCTCGAGTTCGAGGTTTATTTTTTTATACAAAAATGAGCTGGCACTAATTATTTAGTGCGACAGCTCCAAACAAAGTCTAACTTTGGGATTACAGTACAAAGTTCAGGCTATTTTTATTAATATGTTGCTAATCCTTCTTGTGATAAAACTGACTCTGAAAAAGAACCATCTAGATTACGAAAAGTTGCATAAACTTTAAATCTTAGCCTTCCATCAGCACCTCTTACTATATATCTGTTGAGTTCTATGTTTACGATTCTTGTTGTTGGAATAAGATCGAAAACATGATCAAATAAAAATGCTGCTATTTCTGCTCCAACGGCTTTAGCTACTTGTTTTTCAATTACTTTAATAAGTCCGCCTCCACTTATTGCAGCTACAATTAAATCTAATGCAACTCCATATCCCGTTTTTTGTTCTACTCCCCATAAATATTTTGTTTCGTCTTGTGATACAATGTCCTCAGTTCCTTCTACTATTGGTCCTCCTGGCATATTAAATTCCTCCTATATAATTTTTTTGAATACAGTTAACTGACTCTTATACTATATAAAGAAATTTAACTTGATTTTAGCACCCTATTCTAAAAATTTTTTTATATTATTTATTTTCATTTATTTGTTTATATTTTTTTATATCTTTTACAAGTGATATAATAAATGATATTACGCCTAAAATTGTTATAATAATTAACTTAGGTCTATCGTGTGGATAATAAATTATAGCGATAATACCTGCTACTAAACATATGATTATCCAAGCTATATCTCCTACGATATTTTTTTTAGTAACCATAACATTTTTTTTTCTTTTTAAAATAGCTTTATTTTCTGACCATAAGTTTCCCCCAGTATTTGAACCTATTAAGAATATAAGATAGCCAATGCATAAATAAAAAATTAAATTTTTTATATATTCCATAAATACCGTTCCCTCCCTGTAAATTATAAATATACATAACAATACAATTTTATAATAAAATTAACTAATATTACCTAAATATATTAAATATTATATCTTTTCTATTTGAATTTGTTTAAATTAATGTCTATCTTCCCAATCGCCTGAACTGCATCTGTATGAAAATATATATTATGTTCCTTTGCTATTTTGCTAATTTTATCAATCTCTTGAGTTGTACCAATTTCATTATTAACAAACATAATTGAAATTAATATAGTTTTAGATGTTATACTATTCTTTAATTGTTCTAATGAAATCATTCCATTACTATCTACAGATAAGTATGTTACATTAAACCCTTTTTCTTCAAGATATCTACAAGTATTTAAAACAGATGAATGTTCAATTGTTGATATTATTATATGATTTCCTTTAAGCTTATTTGCAATAGCTACTCCTTTAATAGCTGTATTATTAGATTCACTTCCACCAGAAGTAAAAAAAATTTCTTCAATATTGCATTTTAATGAATTTGAAACTTGTTCTCTTGCCTTATTAATTGTATCCCTATTATGCAATCCTATTGAATATATTGACGATGGATTAGCAAAATTATCTATTATATGGATTTATAGCGTCTATAACTTCTTTGCTTAACTTAGTCGTAGTCGCATTATCTAAATAGACATTGTCTGAACTATTTGTTTCAATATTTAGCTGGCTATTTATAATATCTACATCGAAGCCTTTTATTATATTAGAATTAATCTTGATTATTGGTACGCAATCTAATTCTTGTATTTCACTAGGTGCATTATCTATATCTATAACTAGATATTCTTCTAATCTAAAGCATACAGCTCATGCTTATGGCATTATTACAGATAAAATCATAATTGTTAATAGAGTTATACAAGTAATAAAATTCTACTAAAAAATTAGTGAAGTTTACTTAAAAAAATCCAGAAACTATATTAACCTGCTGTACTAAATAATATTACTTGGATAAATATATATCATATGGATACATTATCCAAACGATAGCTCTTTAATATTTCTAATATTAACTGTTTTAAGGTGGAAATTATTTTTATCAAAATAATTTCTTTAATGTTTTTTTAACTAGCAATACAATTACTAGCATTTTATTGCAGGAACCAACAGCGTTTGCTAGTTCTTTTTAATACGTCTTATAGTTTAATATTTATTTAATAATATATGGCGAACACTGTTCGCCGCTACGGCTAATCGATTCTAGATTTCTCAGTTATCCCTGAGAAATCTCAGAAATTGTGAATTTTGAATTTAGTAATTTTATAGACGATGCCAATAAGTATTAATTATTTTCAGAGATAGATTAAACTTAAGAATGGTATATCTATAATAGTATATTAAACAAAAACCGTACCTAATTTTAAGGTACGGTTTTCCGCAACACTAGCAAGTTGAGTTTTATTATAATATCGTAAATTTATTGTTAGGCATTTTTATTAAATTCTGTTGCCTTTTATCTTCATAAAATCTAAAATTCTTGTGCGACTCTCTTAGCTTCTTTTATTCCTTCTTCAAGTTTTTCTTGAATATCTACACCAACAACGTCTAAACTTTCTATAGCAATAGTTTCTATTTGTTCAATTCCAAAGAACCCCAATATAGTTCTTAGATATCTGTCTCCCATCTCATATGGAGCATTACCATATTCTCCACCTCTAGCTACTATGTGTACAGCTTTTTTATTATTTAAAAGTCCAATTGGACCTTCTGCAGTATATTTAAAAGTTATTCCTGTTACACTTACATAGTCTATATAAGCTTTTAATATTGCAGGGATGCTTAAGTTCCACATTGGTGCTGCAATTATATATTTATCTGCTTCTGCAAATTGATATGCATATTTTAATATTGGATTATTCTTACTTTCCTCATCTTTAGGTCCAAATATTTTTCCTATATCCTCTGGTCTTAAAAAGTCTATATTTTCTTTATATAAGTCTAATATAATTACCTCATCTTCTGGATTGTTCTTCTTGTATTCTTCTACAAAGCTATCTGATACTTTAAAAGTTCTTGATTCTCCATCATTTTTGATGTTTGCTTTAATATATAATACCTTACTCATATCTCTTACTCCTTTACAATTTAGTATTTTTATAAACATTAATCTTCAGTGCTGTCAAATAAAATATGTTGCAAATATTCTACCTTTAAACTTCATATTATTCAAGAAAAGTTTATTTTTTAACATTTATCTAAATATCAAATTTTAAAAAAGAAAGTTGATTTTGTTTAGTTATATGCATTATATTGGAACTAATTATATATCAAATATGATGAGAAATTGTATGTTGCAAATTCTGGAGGTGGAGAGAATTATTTATTTGGAGAACAATTAGAATCTATTTGAAGCAAAGTACCCAATATAATTAAACCCTTTAAAAATAACCAATCAAACGATTTCCCCTATAGAACAGAAATTTATGCCTCTGAAAGCCCTTCACAAATAATTGTTAAATTTGATAATAAATATTATTTTTTACAAGATATTAATAGAGCAGAAAACTGGGAAAATGGAATTAAATTTAAAATTAAAAATAATAAAATAGTTTATTATTAATATTATAAAATAATCTTCTTATAAGAGCGAAACAAGGAAATCCAAATGGCTTTCCTTAAAAATTGATACATTTTCAACATTGTTCTAAAACATAACCTTCTAAAAATAAATAATTTTAACTCCTAACTACTTTATATCTATTGAACTCAGAAATAAAAAAACCTAACCTTCCATATAACTACAAAGGTTAGGTTATAAATATAAACTACAATAAAAACATCGTAAAAATTGTAGTTATTAATAATCCTATAATAACAGGTTTCATATTTTTTCTTGCAAGTTCATATGGACTTACTCCACATACTACTGCATAGGGTATAATCGTCCAAGGTACCAGTGCTCCTCCCCCTACCCATATGGCAGATACTTGACCTAAGGCAGCTAAGGTGTCTATTCCATGCCCAAGAGATGTCCCTAAAAGTCTTGCAATTGCTCCTACAAGGCCTAAACCTGAAAAACCTGATCCATCTAATCCTGTTATTCCTCCTATAATTGTAGTTGTTACTGATGCCACTGCACCATTCATAGGTACTAATTGTGCTAAAGCCATACCTAAATCACTTACAATTCCATCAACACCTACTGAAGCAATCTCTCCAAACAAATATCTAAATCCACCTGTTCCCATATAGAAAAATGCTGCTATAGGAATTACTGGACCAAATACAGTAAATCCAAATTTAAAGCCTTCTACTAAGAAATCTGGTATTTTATCAAGACCTTTTTCTTTGTAAGATATTAAAGAAATTATTATAATTAATGCTATTGATGTTCCACCAATTAAGGCCGTTGCTTCATTTCCTTGAAGTTTTAAAAAATAAAGAATTAAAATATCAATTATATATGCTATAACTATTATTGCTGCATTAATATTTTTCATTCTTTTACTCAATCTTACTTCTTCATTCTCTTCATCGATAATAATTTCTGCTTCTTTTTCATTCATATCTAAGGAAATATTTTCTTTCTGCTCTTTTCTTATATAATAATAAGCCAATACTGTGGTAGTTACTCCCATTACAATTACTATAGGTATACTAGCAGAAAGAACTGTCTGCACAGGTATACCTGCTGCTTCAGAAGTTAATTTTGGTGCTCCTTGAATTACATAATCTCCTGATAATGAAAGACCACTACCAAAAATATTAAGACAAATTGCTACTGACATCGGAGTAAGCCCCGCTTTAATCATAACAGGAAGTACTACTACTCCAATTAAAGCAACAGCAGGAGAAGGCCAGAAAAACCAAGAAATTATCATGAAAAATATTCCTACTCCCCAATAAGCAACAAAAGGTGTTTTTACAAATTTCTCAAAAGGTTTAACTATTACAGTATTAATTTTAGTAACTGTAAGTAACTTACTAAATCCACTGATTACAGAAATAATTAATATAGTACCCCCTAGTTGCCTATATGCATATAGAAAGCTATCAAATATAACTTTTATAGAATCAATTATAGAATTTGTAGCTGAAAAAGCTATTAGTACAATTCCAATAATACAAGCTAAAGAAATATTTTTCTTAAAGCCTAAAGATAGCAATATTATTATTACCATAACCAAGTATATTATATGAACTATCCCTAATTGTATCTCCACATTTTCACCTCTTTTACATAATGTATACTGAAAATATAACTAGTAAATATACTGGTATATTTATTTCAGCCTCCTAAAAGTGCTTACTGTATAATATGTAAAAAGAAGTATTTGGTTTTAGAATATTACATTAAATAATTCATCTCAAAAAATAACAGGTCAGTATATTAAATCATTTAATACCATATTACTTTATCAGCCACCATCTATAGTATCACTATGGATGGTGGCTGCACTTTATCCTATATAAACTAGAACTAACATCTTTGACTTATTATTTTCTTTCACATATCTAAATAAAATTCATTATGGTACTTCTATTTTTTATTACTCTTATCTATTGCATAAGCTATTAATGCTACAATTATTATTGCTATTATAATTTGGGGCAGAAAGGCTAACATACCAACTACTGCTCCTCCCATCATTCCAATTAACCCTATACCAACTGCTATAACTAAGAATAATAACAATGCTATTAAAATTATGCTACCTACAAATTTAAAAATAATACATATTAAAGCAAATACCGCAAAAATTATTAATAATGTAAGGGCTGTAATCATAATTCTCACCTCCTAAATTTGTATCAAATGAATAATTTATTTTTTGTAGGTTCATTTTTTCTTTATTAGTCCTCTAAAAATATATTCTTATTTTTATATAACTATGTAATAGCTTCCAATAAAGTTCTACACAAATAAGCCAGCAGTTTTATAAATTAAAACTGCTGGCTTATTTATAACTTTTTAATTCACAATTCATAATGCAAAATTCACAATTATGGACATTTCTCAGCAGAGGCTAAGAAATTTAGAATTGATTTGTTTTTAAAGTAATATAGTTGCTTTTTATAAAAAATTGATAGCTGTAATTTTTTCATAGTATTAGTTAAATTTATTAGTGTTGTTCCAAGCTATATTGCACCTCAGAGGAACCCTTATACAATTAAAAATTGACGATTGACAATGGAGAATTATTGATACTTCTCTTTTATAAGAGAAGTTCTAAATTTATTTCTTTTTAAAGTGACGCAGTCACTTTTATTAAAAAATCTATTTAAAGAAATTAATTTGTAAGAATTAATTTCTACCACAATTGTCAATTCTCCATTTTCAATTCTTAATTGATTAAGTTCCCCAGAGGTGGAAAACTGACAATTATGTTTCTCACAAAAAACTATTTAAAGAAATTAATTTTAACTTTAATTGTGAGTTGTAAATTTTGAATTAATCCTCACTTTTTTGTCCGTAGGTTTTGAATTTTTCAACCATTAAATCCATCTCTTCTTTTTGTAATATAACTGGATCACCTATTGACTTAACACGACAATATATTTCTGAGCAATATTCTATTTCTTCTGCAATATTAAATGCATTTAATAAATCATTAGCTCCAGCTAATAATCCATGATTTGCTAATATAACTGCCCTTCTATCTTTCATAGCTTCAAGTGCATTTTCTGCTAATTCTTTTGTTCCATAAGTTGCATATTTTGCACATCTTACATTATGTCCAGCTAAAGCTACTAAATAATGTACTGGTGGAAGGTCCCAATTCAAACATGCTAATGTAGTAGCGTATATTGTATGAGTATGAATTATTGCGTTTATATCTTCTCTATTTTCATAAAAAATCTTATGCATCTCATACTCACTTGAAGGCATACAATTACCATCCACTATTTCTCCTTCTAAATTCATAACAACTATATCTTCTGATTTAGTTTTAAAATAGTCCATTCCTGTAGGTGTAATTACCATAAGCTTCTCTTCTCTATTGAATATACTTAGGTTTCCTCCAGTACCCTTAGTTAATCCACTAGTAATTAGCTTTTGTCCATATTCTACAAGTAACTGTCGTTCTTTCTCCATCAACATAATATATAGCCCCCTATATTATAAATTTTACCTAAGGCTTATTTTATATTCTCTATAATACCTTTTGCCTTCTCAATACCTGCTGATATTCTAACTAATTCATCAGTAATCCTTTAATCAATTCGTTATTCTGAAGCTTTTAAGAAGCCTATTTCCTTCTCATCTTGAAATATTTAACTTCTTTTCTATTTTAACTTGAGTCATATTTAATCTATAATAATAAGTAAATTTAATTAATTTCTATCTTTCATATTGATTTCCTAAGGTTTATAGTTATTTTATGCTATAAAAAATCACATAATTATATTAAAGATATAATTATTACACTTGCAAAGTTAATTGTTATAAATAAAAAAACTAGCAATACACTGCTAGTTAAAAATTTATTATATAAATCAATATTATAAATTATTAAGCTTTAAATATTATATATAGAATTTACTATTTATCTTTTGATATATACCAGTAAGCTAAAGCTACAAATACAATACCCCCTACCATATTTCCTATAGTTACCATTAATAAGTTATATCCATATCCGCTAATTGTTATTGATGCTGGATGAGGTATTAATAGCCCTATTGCAAGTAATGACATATTTGCTACACTATGTTCAAAACCAGATGTTATAAATACAAATAAACACCAAAATATCATTATTAACTTTGAAGTTTCTTCTTTTAATCTAAAAGAACACCATATAGCAAGGCAAACTAATATATTACATAAAATACCTCTTATAAATAATTCTAGTGCAGGTGCTGCAATTTTGGCAGCAGAAGCCTTAACTATAAATTCTGCCACTGGCCCAGTAGCAAGTCCACTATAAGCATATAATATTGCAATTAATACTGAACCTATCAAATTTCCTAAAAAACAAAAAATCCAAACTTTAATTGTTTCCCCTGGGGATACTTTTTTCTCCAAACTACCTATAGTCATAACCATATTGTTTCCAGTAAAAAGATCTGATCCTGCCATAACTACTAAGCTTAATGCTACACCAAAGCTAATGCCCATAATTATCTTTGTATAGGGTGAATTGGCAGCATTTAAAACTCCTCCAATGGTAAAGATTAAAATTACTCCTAATCCAACAAAAACTCCAGCTAAAGCAGAACTAACTAAATATTTACCTTTACTTTTCTTTAACAAATTACTTTTACTTAAAGCTGCATTACTTATTTTTTCTATTACATCCATAAACATATAATAATCCTCCTTAAGTTATCGTTAATATAATAACAATATTTCTTTGAAATGTATGTGATTATTATCACATAAACTTTGAATTTTGTTATTTTTATTAATAGTATGAATATTATGTATTTTAAGTTACACATATATAATGCTTACACCAGTTCTAAAATTCATATATGTGATAATAATTAATACTTTTTTAGAATTATAATTAGAACTATTGAATCCATAACTTTTTCAATTCATAATGCAAAATTCACAATTATGGATTTTTCTTAGCAGAAGCCGAGAAATTTAAAATTGATTCTCTTTTAAGTAACGCAGTCATTTCTTATAAAGAACTAACAATTCATTGGCAATAAAAAATAACGCATAGAGATTAATAGTCAATTTTTTTTAAATAAAAAAACATCTAAAATTCTTAGATGTTTTTTCTCTAGCTTTGCATTTCCTTATAGCATTTTTAAATAATATATTTCTCCATAATATCTTTTACACTATAAGCAAAATCTTCTGATGCGCCCCAGTCAAAATTTAAAAATAATCCTTCTGAACTTCCCGTAGAAATAGATTTTACAACAGTATCCCCTTTTAAATTATCTATAAGTACTACAAGTGCCACTCTATTACTTACTCTAAAAAAATATTTTTCAAAAATTAAAACTCCTGTAGCTTTTTCATGATCTAAACTATTAAATTCACTATAAACTAAATCAGCATTCACTTGATCTTGTATAATATCAAAAGCCTCTCTAGGTGATAACCTAACTTTAAAATTACAGCTTCCCATAGCCACTCCTTTTTTCTATATAAAATTTAATATTTTGTTAAAATATTTTATACATATTTTGATTTTAAAATTGCCTCTTGCTATTTTATTATTAAAAATTACTACTAAAAATACTTGATTATACATTAATTTTTGTTGCAACATAATCTAAATTTTAACTATTTTCTCTTCTTCTATTAAAATAGATAAATAAATTATAGCTTGAACATTTACATAAAAATAACAAAGATAATATGATTTTTCTAATAAATTATTCTTAATGAATATTATAAATTATATATATCATTCTAAAATCATTGTATATGGTTTTACAATTTAATTTTCTAGGAAATAATTTTTCCTAATTATTTAAACATAATCTTATTATGAATTGATCATAAAGTTTGTATAATTCTTCTCTAGAAATATTTCCATCATAAGAAAGTCTAATTAATTCTTTTCTTTTTTTAGTTAACTCTAAAGCCTCTTTATCTTCATGATTAAGCACATATATAAGCGGCTTTATTTCTTTAGCAAAGCTGTTTCCTATAATCATATTAATCCCTTCATAGTATTGCATTAATGTATCTTTTCTTTCTTTTAAAGAACCAAATTCTTTATCATAGCCATCTATTTTCTCTTGGGATATTTTTTTATACATTTCAATTGCCGCCTTAGCCTCATCAGTTGCATCTTCTAAAAGAATGATTTTCTCTTCACTCTTTTCTTTGTTATTACTTTTTTCCCCTCTAATCCTTTCTACTCTCTCCATTAAAGCCATAAAAGTAGTATTAGGGTATGAATAGCTTTTATTATCATAATGAAGATAAATATTTTCTGGATTTCTATATATTATGAGAGTGCAATTTTGTGAATCTTTTTCATAAAGCTCAAGTGAAATTCCTTCTTTACCTTCTACAAAGTCTTTACTTATTTCTTCTAAAGTTATGATAATCTTATTAGATTTTTCTATTATCTCTATTCCTTTTTCTCCCCAAATAAGTTTTATTCCATCTTTAAAATTTATTATATAATTATCACTACTTATATTTTTATTATTCTTAAATATACTCTTAAAAAATCCCATTATAACACTCTCCTTAATAAGCAATATAAAAAAACAATGCACAATTCACAGTTCACAATTCACAATTGTGGATGAAGTTATTTTTGATAAAAATAATTTCTTTAATGGATTTTTAATTGCAATGTAATTGCTAATCTTGTGAATTAATCCTACCTCTGGCGAACACTGTTCGCGCTACAGAATTAATTTAAAATTTCTCAGTTTTTACTGATAAATATCCATAATTGTGAATTTTACATTGTGCATCGTGAATTAAATTATTTCTTTCTTCTCTTGATCTTTTCCATTCTTTTCATTCTATTTTTTCTTTTTCTTATATTTATTAATACACGAATAACTAATATAATAATAATTAATATAAATATATATATTAATAGATTTGCTTTAATTATGCTCCATAATGTTATGGTAGTAGTTATTTCTGAGGATTTTGAAGCATCCCTTGTTTTTAATGTAACTGTTCCAAAACTCTCTTCAGACTTTCTCTTAAATATATCTCCTGTAATATCAAACTCTATTTTTGCTTCTTTATTATTTGGTTCATTATTATAATAAGTTAAGTCTTTAGAAATTATTATTGGTGCTTCTATAGTTTTTTTAGGACCAAAATATTTAAATAATTTGTATTCTACAGGCAAAGTTTCAATTACATTTCCTGTCTTTAACTCAACTTCTTTATTTGAATTATTTTTGTAATTATATACTGTAGGTAGTACATCATAGCTATAATCTATTATTTTTTTCATATCCTCAAAAACTACAGTATCGGCATCATTTAACTTAGAATTTAAAACTACTCCTATAATTTTTCTTCCGTCTCTTTCAAAAACAGTAAGAAGGCATCTTCCTGCCTTATCTGTATATCCAGTTTTTCCTCCTATACAGCTTTTATCATAAAATTCACTATCTTCTCTTACAAATTTATTAGTATTCTTTATGTTAAAAGGTGCTCTTTCCCCTATAGCTAATTCTGTACTAGATGTTTTTACTACTTCTAAAAACTTTTCAATAGTAAAAGCTTTTCTAGCAAGTCTTGTAAGATCATAAGCTGTACTTTTATGCTTATCAGTATAATCATCTAAACCATTAGGAGTTACAAAATTAGTATTATTCATTCCTAATTCTTTCGCTCTTTCATTCATCATTTCCACAAAAGCTTTTCCACCATCATCTTTATTAGGTATATTCGTAGCTAATGCGGTAGTCATATCATTTGCTGAAACTATCATCATACTTTTTAAAATATCAGATGCTAATATCTCTGCACCAACGTTTATATATGTATAAACGCCATTAATAGCTGTAGGTTCTTCTTCACTTGCTTCTTGAGTAAAAATCAATTTTTCATCCATATTCACATTTTCACAAAGAAGCAGCGAGCTCATAATCTTCGTAATAGAAGCTGGAAAGGTTGTATTATCCCCTTCTTTATAATAAATAATTTCTCCACTATCAAAATCTACAGCAATGGCATATTGACCAACAATTTCTGGCTTTTCCAATGCAAAAACATTATAAGTGCTACTAAATATAATGATAATGGTCATTAGTAAAGTTATAAATTTCTTTCTCATATATACACCTTCCTTTAAGACATATAAAAAATTTAATCGTTCAAAGATTTTACTTATGTTTTATGTAGTATAAGAACATAGATTTTTCATTTATATCATTGAGGCTTAATAAAATAATATAACGTAAATTATACTTCCATACTGACTAGTTATCTTTTAAATATGTCTTATATTATACTAAATTTACTTTTAGCGAAGAAACTTCACAAAGAAAATTTTACTTTATTTAATCATAACATTAGTTACAATTTAGTAAATTACTTTTATAGAAAATTATAATAATAAAAACTAGAGAAGTTCTCTAGTTTTTATTATTATAATCAATGATCTTATATTAAGATTATAAAGCACACTATTTTTCTAATGAAAAAATATTCTTTTAATTATTAAATAGCTATTTTATTTTCTATATATAAAAAACAAGTCTGCTACAAAAGCCCCTTTACTATTTGATTATTTTATTATAAATATAAAACAATTAAAATAATTTATATTTATTTGTGAACTTTTAAATCTTCTTATATCTAAAATATTTAAAGTATTTCATATGCAATGATTAAAGGTTACAATAATGCCAAGGTATAAATTATGCACATTTGCGCTGGCACATAGGTTAACCATACCCAAACTGATTGATTTTTAGGTCCTTTTTCTTTTATCTCTGATAGCCCTATTAAAAAGTCTGAAAGAATAAAGAGTAGTGCACCTATAGTAGTCATCCACCATGCTCCACTTACAATTAGAGATATATTTATTGCTACGCTTGCCATAGTACAAATAACTAACGCATATACTAATGCCACCATATTCAGCGTTAAACTCTTGGTAGAATTAAATACAAATACTCTCCAAAGAATTATGCAAAATATATACATTCCAATTAAGATAAAAACTAGATAATTCAAATTTTCCTTATAGGCAGCTATAGCTTTAAGATATGCTAAAATATAAAAAATATGGGCAAGCGAAAAAAATGACATACCTCCAATTAACCTATTTTTTAATTTTATTATACTGGCCATAATCATATCTCCTATAGCGGAGAAAAACATTCCTAGTAAAATTAGCAATGAATAGTTTCTTAATATTTCAAAATTGTTTCTCCATAATAAAAATGCCACAACTATCATAGAAAAGCTAAAACACATTTTTATTATTAAATTAAGTTCTCCATCTTCTTTTCCTATTTTATTCATTTTCCTTAACACATAAATTCCATTTAAGATTATCATAAGTAGCTGTAAAATTGAAATAATAATTAAAAAAACTCTCACTTTTACCCTCCACACCATATTTATAGAAATTTACAGTGCTATATTAAGTTAAAAATTTATTTAAAGTAGAATTTAAATAGTGAAAATAAAGAGCTATAAGAGTTTTGTAGCAAAACTTAAAATAATGCAAATTTCAAAATTAACAATTCAAAATTTAGATTAAAACTGATTTTTTTGCTAGCAATACAGTTGCTAGTTTTCCACTCCTGGGGAACTTAATCAATTGAAAATTGACAATTGTGTAGAAATTAATTCTTACAAATTAACTTCTTTAAATAGATTTTTCAATAAAAGAGAAGTATCAATAATTCTCCATTGTCAATCATCAATTTTCAATTGTATAGGGGTTTCCCTGAGGTGCAGTATAGCTCAAAACAAGACTAATAAATTTAACTAATACTATGAAGAAACTACAACTGCTAGTTTTTTATAAGAAGTTACTGAGTAACTTTAAAAATCAATTTTAAATTTCTCAGTTTCTGCTGAGAAATATCCATAATTGTGAATTTTGCATTGTGAATTGTGAATTAAAATATCATATAAATATACATTAAGTTTTAAGGTAGTTTATCTATACATAGCTTAATTTTAAAAGTGGTGCATCTATATATTATTATAACAAATCGAAGTAAAAAAATGGTAACAAATTCATTAAGTTACCATCTTTTAAAAAACTTTTTATCTAATTTATATATTATTTTCTGCATTATTAGTTACACATACCATTTCATTGGATTTTTTATTAAACACTTTTATAAACCTTTTTTTCGCTCTTCTAACATGTTCTCTAGCATATTCTTCTGCTTTCTTATCATCACCAACTTCTATGGCTTTAATAATAGTCTTATATTCTTCTACTGCTTCTTTTTGAAGTTCTTCATCATATAATGTAAGCAATCTAAATCTTCTAAGGTGGTCATGTAATTCCTTCATATCTTGAGTAAGAATTTTATTTTGACTTTGAATCATCAGCATATCATTCCACTGATTGTTCATTTCGAATAATTCTTCACGCCTATGAATTCCAATACATTCTTCCATATTACTAATAATTTCTTTTAAGGTATTTATATTTTTTCTTGAAATATTATTACAGGTAAGCCTTGCTGCCAATCCTTCTAAAACTTCTCTAATATCATACATCTCAAGGGCATCTTCCATAGATATACCGTTTACAACAGTTCCTTTTCTAGGAACATTCGTTGCCAATCCTTCAAGCTCCAGCTGTCTTAATGCCTCTCTAACTGGGGTTCTACTTATCCCCATAGCCTCCGCAATTGTAGTTTCTACTAATCTATCTCCAGGTTTTAATTTATTATTAAATATAGCTTTTCTTAAATTATCTAAAACTATCTCTCTTATAGGTCTTTCATCTTTTCCATCTATCTTATCTAAGAATTCTTCCAAAGTTATCACCTCCATATGCAATTATATATTATAAAAAGCGAGAAGAAAACCATCTCCCCGCTTATTTATTAATAATAAACTATCTTTTTACTTTCCTTATTACATCCATTACTGTTCCATCTCTGTACTCTATTACACCTATAACTTCATCTTCAAAGTCTATTTTATCTGGTTTTCCTGTAAAGCTTTCAGCAAGTAATTTTAACTCTTCAATAGACATTAAAGGTAGTTTTGTATCTTTAAGTGCTTCTATTAAATCAGTTCTCTTCGGATTAACAGCTATTCCTCTTTCAGTTACAACTACATCTATATTTTCGCCAGGTGTAACTACAGTTGTAACGTCATCTACAATTATAGGAATTCTCTTTCTAATAAGTGGTGCTACTGCAACGGTCAATTTAGCCCCTGCCGCTGTATCAGGATGTCCTCCCTGAGCTCCCATTATTATTCCTGTAGAACCTGTCATAACATTTACATTAAATTTTGTATCTATTTCCGTTGCTGATAACATCATTATATCAAGTTGATGAGCAACACATCCTTTATTGTGAGGATTTGCATACATAGAAGCAGACATTTCAATATGATTTGGATTTTTCTTCATTGAAGCTGCTGCTGCTGCATCAAAAGTTTGAGTATCAAGCAATGCCTTAAATAAACCCTCTTCTAATAATTCTACAAGTGTTGAAGTTATTCCACCTGAAGCAAAAGAACCTACTATATTATTTTCTAACATATACTCTCTTAAATTTCTAGCAACTGCAAGAGATGCTCCACCACTTCCAGCTTGGAATGAAAAACCTTCTTTAACTAATGCTGAAGCTATTAAAACTTCTGCAGCATACTCAGCTATTAAAAGTTCTGTAGGACTTTTTGTAACTCTAGTTGCACCAGTAGCAATTTTTGAAGGATCTCCTATCTCATCTACTATCACTACATAATCTACTAATGTTTGATCTATGCTAGCAGGATATAATGGATAATCCACTAAATTATCAGTAATAGCAACAACTTTATCTGCATATTTAGCATCTACCATTGGGTACCCCATAGAACCAAAAGCAGATTTTCCATCTCTTCCATTCATGTTTCCCATAGGATCACAAGCAGGAGCTGCTATAAAGGCTACATCAATTTTAACTTCTCCTGATTCAATAGCTCTAGCCCTTCCGCCGTGAGTTCTGAATATTACTGGCTTTCCTAATATATTATTTAATGAAACTTCTTGACCTAACTTTCCTCTGAGTCCACTAGTTTGAAGTCCTGTAACTACTCCATTGTTTATATGATCAAGTAATGGCTCATGTGCTCCTGTTAATGAAGAAGCACATATAGTTATATCTTTTATTCCAAGGTTAGCAATTTCATCCATAACCATATTTAATATATAATCACCATTTCTTAAATGATGATGAAAAGATATAAACATACCATCTTTAACTCCAGCTTTAACTATTGCTTCCTTTATGCTTGGAAGTATTTTTTCTACTCCTGGAGTAGAAAGTGATTTCATAGGTGCATACTTTCTTCCTTCTACTCCCATTTCAAAGGTTCCTTTATAAGGTTTTACTTCTCCATATCCTTCTATATATTTAGGTAATTGTCTTCCAACAGCGTTAACTACTTGTTCCATTGTTCTACCCCCTTATATAATTCCTGCGCCTTTTGCTAATGAAACTACTCTTTCCGCCTTTTGAATTACAGGAACATCAATCATCTTTCCATCTACAGTAATTACTCCAATTCCCTTTTCTTCAGCTTCTTTAGCTGCATTAATAATAATCATCGCTTTTTCAACTTCTTCTTTAGTTGGCGTAAAGATTTTATGCACTTGTTTTACCTGTGATGGATGTATGCAAGATTTTCCTGAAAATCCTAAGCCTTTTGCATCCTTAGCTTCTTCTATAAACCCTTCCATATCACCTAAATTTGCATAAACTGTATCAATAGAATCTACACCTGCAACACTAGCAGCTAAAACTATTTGACATCTTGCAAAGAAAAGCTCTCTAGCTGCTTTAGTTCTGTCAACACCTAAAGTTCTTGTAAAGTCCTCCGCTCCAATAGATATAGCTACAACTCTCTTACTAGCCTGTGCTATTTCAAGAGCATTTAATACTCCTTTTGGAGTTTCAATAGCAGCTTGTATCTTTATTGATCCCTTCTCTAAATTATTTTCATCTTCTAATTTAGTAAGTAATTCATCGAGCTCTATGATATTCTCTTTGCATTCACTCATAGGAAGTCTTATATTTTTTAATCCAGCCTTAACCAGTTCTTCAACATCTTTTTTACCGAATTCAGTATATAATGGATTTACTCTAGCAAAAACCTCACTTTTACTATAATCTATAGTTTTTAAAGCTTCACATAATAAATCTCTTGCACTATCCTTTTCGTTATAAGCTACTGCATCTTCCAAATCAAATACTATACAATCAGCGCCATATATAGGGGCATTCATTAACATTTTAGGATCACTTGCAGGGCAAAATAACATACTTCTTCTTAATTTTTTATTCATTTTTATTCCCCCTAGCTCTTTTAATTGCTGTTTTTACTCTTGCTTTTATAACAAAATCCAATGCTCCAAAGTCTTCAATTTCAACCTTAGCATTTTCCACATTTAACTCACTTAATGCTTCTCTCACAGCAATCTCCATATGTCTTCCAAAAATCTTTTTAATTTTGCTTTTTATATCAATAGTTATTCCTTCTACTTCATCTAATTGAACTTTCACCAAAACGTCATCTGATTTTTCATTTCCAGCTATACCCATCATAATAAAACTTACCATCCTTTCCCTCTATTATAATTTATATAGGGTTCCACAATAAAAATTTAACTTATACATAATTTTAATTTCCATAATAAAAATTCTTTTCTATGGATTAAAAATGAAGGATGAAAGATGAAGAATTATGGTTAAAACTCCACTGCTAAAGCCTTTGGAGTTTTTTTAAAAATAAATTTTATTTTAAGAAATTCACCTTTAGTGAATTTTTTCCTGAATTCTTCATTATTCATTATTAATCCTTAATTTCTAAAGATCTAAGCTGTTTTTATAGAAAACTTATTTTCCAGAGTATATATTAAATTTTCACATTGTATCCCTATATTATGATTAAAGATTAAAGGTATAAGAGATTACTTATACCTTTAAAATGCTTTCTCTATGCAAATAATCCAAATACTACGCTTGCAATAACAAGCATTATTCCTCCACCAATTCTTGATGAAATTTGAGCAAAAGATATAAGTTCCATTCTCTTAGCAGCACCTAGAACTGCTAAGTCTCCTGAACCACCTCTATTAGCCATACATAAACCTGCCGTTATAGCTGTTTCTATTGGGTAGAATCCTACTAATACTCCAAGTAAAGCTGAACCTACAACTGCTCCTATAACTATAAATCCGGCAATTATTAAATTTGAAAAAGTCAATGCTGCAATTATTTCTCCAAGGTCAGTATACGCTACTCCAACACCTATCATAATAATCCACAAAAATTTTGATGCAAAGAAACTTTGAAGGGTTTTAGCACCTTGTTTTAATTCTTCAGGTATTAAATTAAATATGTTAAATATTGAAACGAATAAAACCATATAGGCAAATGTATGAATCTGAACTCCACCAATAGATGGAAGTATTTTTTTAGACATTAATGTTCCTAGTATATAAAAACCTGTTGCAAGAACTAATCCTGCTGCAATTTCTTTATGTGTAATCTTAACGTTTGATTTTTGTTCTTCCGCAGAAAAATCCTTAGTTCTTATTAAACTACCATTTCCAGTTAATGATGGTTTTTTATGTCCTAATTTATTTAAAAGAGCACCCATAAATATTGAGATAATATTTGCAATTGTTAGTATTGGAAAAGCAAAAGATAAAAATTCTTTTGGATCTCCTCCTGTAACAGATTTATATATCTCTGACATAGGTATTGCGCCTGCACCAGTTCCACCACCCATTATAGGTAAAACATACTTCATTGCAACCTCTATTGGTGAAACGCCTGTTATAAGTCCTCCTATAGCTCCAAATATAAATGCTCCTAATATACCTGCTAATATTGCTGGTATATAACCTGTAAGAGCTTTAACTAATAATTTTCTATTAACAGCAAGGATACTTCCTGTTATTAATACTGATATAAATAAGTTCAAGAAATCTGCATCATCCATAAAGAATTTGATGCTTTCAATAGTTGATTCTGGCATAATTCCTTTATAAACTAAGTAAGCTGAACCTAAAAAAGCAAGTATTGCTCCTCCTCCAACATACTCCTTCCATATAGGAATTCTATCTCCAACTTCACCAAATATTATTCCTAAAATAAACATTACTGCAAAAGCTCCTGTTATTTCTTTAGGGATAATATCGTACATTGATGCCGCAATTACTATTATTGCAAATATTGCAAATAAATATAGAGGCATTCCAAATACTTTAAAATGTTGTTTTTCATTAATAGTATTACTGATTTTTTCCTCGCTTTTCATAGTTTAACCCCCTATAAAATAATATCCTAACCTACTTGTATACATTTTCACTATATTGTATACAATTCTTATGTATACAATATATCACTTCTGTATACAATTTGACAATAGCTTTATATGAATTTTTTCATAATTTTCTATTTTTCATTAAATGATTTATTTTTTATTAGATATTTTATTTAGTAGGAAAAATAAGATTAAATCATAATTTGATATTGAATTTTAACTCATAAATAGTTTTCTTATATTTTAAATTTAAATAAAATTTTATTATAACCTTTAAGTTAACTTAAAGATTATATAAATTTCTTCTAAATAGATTTCCCTAAAAACTAAGAATTATTTATACTTCTCTTTTATAAGAGAAGTTCTAAATTTATTTCTTTTCAAATGTGACGCAGTCACTTTTATTGAAAAATCTATTTAAAGAAATTAATTTGTAAGAATTAATTTCCACCACAATTGTCAATTTTCCATTTTCAATTCTCAATTGATTAAGTTCCCCAAAGGTGGAATTTAGCAATACTTTGCTAGTAAAAAATCTAAAAATAAAAAGCCAGTAATAAAATTACTGACTTTCTTATATTAACAAAAGTATTTTCACCTTAATGATTTACTACTAAATCTGTTCATTATTTAAAATACTCCATAGAGTATTATCCCTAAAATTCCAGCTACAACAATTACAAGTATAGGATGCAATTTTGATTTTAAACTAATAATTAATATTATTGCTCCAATTATTATGGATTTAATATCTAAATAAGATTGTTTTGCTAGAGATAAAAAAGCACTTATAATAAGACCAATTAATGCTGGTCTCATCCCCATTAATGCTGACTTCATAACCAAGGAATTTTTAAATTTTAACACACAATGAGTTGCTATTGAAACTAGTATAAATGGAAAGGCTACAACACCAAGAGTGGCAAAGACGCTTCCCCAAAAGCCACTAATTGTATACCCAACAAAAGTAGCTGAATTAATTGATATAGGCCCCGGTGTCATCTGTGAAATTCCTATTATATCTAAAAATTGAGAAGAACTTAACCAATGATTTGCTGTCACTATTTCTCTTTCAATTAAAGGTAGCATGGCATAACCACCGCCATAACCAAAAACACCTATTTTAAAAAAACTTAAAAATAATTTTATAAGCATATCCATATTAAGCCACCTGCTCTCTTAAAAAAATTATTCCATAAATAGCAGAAATAAAAATCATTATAACTGGGTGAACATTAAAAATTGTGATTGCTAATACACAGGTCACTGTTATAAGAATATTAATTGTACTCTTTTTTACAGACTTGGATAAACTTTTTACAGCAAGTAATACTAGCACAGGTACCGCTCCTGTAATTCCTTTAAATACATTATCTACTATAGGATTTTCTCTAAATTGCATAAAAAAAACAGCTATAGTGAGTATTATTAAAAATGAAGGTAATATTACTCCTAATAGGGCAAGAATTGCACCTAAAACGCCCCCTAATTTATATCCTATAAATAAAGATGAATTTACTGGCAATGCTCCAGGAAAACTTTGAGCTATTACAAGTATATCTGTAAACTCTTCTTTAGAAATCCATTTTTTTGATTCAACTACCTCTCTTTCAATTAAAGGAATCATGGCATATCCTCCTCCAAAGGTAAAAGCGCCAATCTTAAAAAAACTTAAAAACATTATAATTAACTCTTTCATAAAAAATCCTCCACTTTCTTCTTAAACATAAGCAATATAGTAAAGAAAGAATATAAAATTTCACTGTTTTTCAATTCTAATTTATAAGTTAAATACACAAAACATTTAGTTATTTAATTAATTTCATGACAAAAGTTTATAAAGCCATTTACAAACTCCATTTCCTTTTCATCAATATATATAAAGTTAAATTCTCTAAGCATACTAAAGTTGTTTATTGGAACAACTACAATGGTTTCTTGTTCCAACTCCTTTTGTATTGCCTCTCTTGATATAATTGTATATCCTGCATTATATTCTACTAAAGATACCAAAGAAGTAATGCTTCCAACTTCCATATGGGCATTGATAGTATCAGGACTATATCCTCTCCTAATTAATTCACTTTCAAATATTTCTCTAGTACCTGACCCTTGTTCTCTTAATAATAGATTTCCTTCTAAAACTTCTTCAAGTTCAACGGATTTTCTTCTTGCAAAATCATGGTTGGGCGAAGCAGCCAAAATAAGCTCGTCATCTTTAAATTTCCTAAATTTAAATTTCTTTTTATCAAAAGGCCCTTCTACTATAGCCAATTCAATTTCTCTATCTATAAGCTTCTTTAAAATAATATTTGTGTTATCCACATGTAAAGTTATATTTACATTGTTGTTAACATTTTTATACTTACCTAAAATATGTGGCAATACATAACCACCAATGGTCATAGTAGCTCCAATGCGATGTCTTCTTATAATAGATGAGGAGTCCTTCAGTTTCTCTTCCATATTCTGCGATATTGCATACATTTCTTTAGCGTATTCTAGAAGAATTTTTCCTTCTTCCGTAAGCCTTAAATACCTTCCTTCTTTTTTTATAAATTTCACCCCATAATGTGACTCTAAATATTGAACTTGCTGATATACAGCAGGTTGAGTTAAATTTAAAATTTCAGCTGCTCTGGTAAAGTTATTAGTTTTAGCCACAGTTATAAAAGTAATGAGTCTTGGATCAATCATTTTTATATCACCTTAAAATAGATTTTTGCTCTATTCATAAACCTTTCTTATTGATATTTAACGATTTAGTAATGTTTTATTTATTATAAAATTCTTTCTAGAAAAAATTTCATCCTTTTAATTTTTAAATAATATATAGATATACCAGTTTCAGATTCAATCTATCTCTGAAAATAATTAGCACTTATTAGTATTGTCACTAAAACTACTAAATTCAAAATTCACAGTTCATAATTCACAATTTCAGATATTTCTCAGTGATAACTGAGAAATTTAAAATTGATTAACTGTAGCGGCGAACAGTGTTCGCCATATATTATTGAATAAATATTAAACTATAAGACGTATTAAAAAGAACTGGCAAACACTGTTCACATCTGCAATAAAACACTAGCAATTGTATTGTGAATTAAAATACCTCAGAGGTATACATTAAGTTTCGAGAAGTTTATCTATATTGCTTCGTATATTAATATCTTAGTTATTCAAATATTTCTTTCTCTCTTAATAAAATTGTAGCACAGGTTTACTATAATCAAAACTTATAATAATTTATAAAACTATAAATTTTACTTATAGTAAATTCATAAAATATTTGTATTTACGAGCTATCCATTAATGTTGTCGGAATCTATGTAAGAGCTTAAAGGATTAGTATCAATAAAATATATTTTATTGCAAAAAATAAATAAACAACGAAGAAAAAATTTTCTAACGTTGTCCAATATCTATCTACTAGAACTGAATACTAAATCCATTAAATTTATGTATTCCACTTCCGTGTCTTACGAGATTCTTTTCTCTAAGTTCTTTAACAGCTTTACTTACCTCATCAAGTATATTTATATCTAAACCTAATTGATTATGTGCTCCATAAATTTTCTTTACATTTAAAATTTCTGTTATCTTCTCTAAAGAATTAATTAAATCTTCTGGATTTGTAGTTGGATAATGAGCATATATTGTTCCTTCATATAATAAATCTCCAGTATATAAATAACCTTTTTTATTATCAAAAATTGAAATGTGACCTGGAGAATGTCCCGGTGTATGATAAATGATTAGTTCTCTATTCCCAATATTTATACTATCTCCATCATGTAACAAAGCTGTTGGTATTCCTTGAAATGGACTATATGTGTCTGGATTAAAAGTATTAGGTACAGGTTTTGTAATATCACATGCTACATCTTTCCTTATTTGCTCAATTGAAAGCTTTTTTATTCCATTTATAAGCCAATCTTCTTCTGCTTCATGTACAAATATGTCTTCATATTGGTTGTGACCTCCAATATGATCCCAATGAACATGAGTTGTAAAAACTAATATTGGTAGTGATGTAAGCTGATCTGTTATTCTTTTGATGTTATCTATGCCTAATCCAGTATCAATTAATGCCGCTTTCTCCTCTCCTAATAATAAATAAGAATGAACTTTTTCCCAGTGCCCATACTCACTTATAGCAAATGTCTCACTATCAATTTCCTCAACTGTAAACCAAGAATCCATGATTTCTATCACTCTAAAATACCCCTCTTTTTACTATGTTACTAATTAAATTATATTTAACTTTTATATAATAAAAAAAGTTTATGGCTTAAGAATTAAGACATAAACCTTTATAGAATTGATTAAGTTCACCAGAGATAAAAAACTAGCAATAAAATTACTAGTAAAAATCTATTAAAGAAATTAGTTTGATAAAAGTAATTTCAACCTCAATTGTGAATTATGAATTATTAATAGGCTCCTTTACAGTATCCATCTGCCACTTTACTAAAGCCTTCTTGCTTTAATATTATTATAATTAATCCAAAGACTTCATAGGATGAAGTTAGGTCTCTATTCATACTTTTAAGTTTACTTTCAATAACTCTGCAAAGGGATGTTAAATCTCCTTCTGTTAGCGGTTGTTTTACATCATCTGAAGCTTTGCTTACTGTGCTTTTAATTTTATTAACCTCAAATTTTTCAACTCTACCATTTTTCTTTATAATTTTCATTAGTTTCACCTCTTTTTTTAAATGTGATTTATTTTAGTATAAAGTAAATTATCATAATATTCAACCTAATGAATTTATAATATAATAAAATTCAAACTTTATTTACTGTAAACTATAATATAAAAAAGGAAATTCTATATAGAATTCCCTTTTAAAGCTACTTTAAACTCGTATATTACTTTTCAAAATCTTTTTTGAATTCATCTATTGAATCTTTTAAAAGAGTTACACTATAAGCAACTGCTGGGCCTCCACCAAAGCCGGTGGCTACTATTGCGGATTCCATAATTTCCTCCGGGGTCGCTCCAGCTTTTAGTGCATTATATACATGGAATACTATACAGTATTCACATCTACTAAATACAGCTATTCCTACACTTATAAGCTCCTTAGTCTTTACATCAATTTCGCCTTCTTTACTTGTCTCTCCTAAAAAATTCATGAAAGCTTTCATTTCTTTTCCATTTGTTTTTGATACAGCTTGTACACCTGACATAAATTCATTTAACATTTTTCTTGGACTTTTACTCATAATACCCCTCCTAGCAATCCTTTTGTGCTTTGAACTCAGTATAACAATGTTTGTATATGTTTACAATAAATGTAGTGATATTAACTATTTGATATTTATATATACTAAGTAGCATCTATAGGTATTTTGTATAAAAACTTAGAATAATACATAATTAAGTCGAAGATATTTTACTCAATTCACAATTCATAATTCATAATTATGGATATTTCTCAGCAAAAGCTGAGAAATTTAAAGTTAATTTATTTTTGAAGTGACACAGTCACTTTTATTAAAAGATCAATTTTAAGAAATTAATTTATAAAATTAATTTCAACTACAATTGTCCATTCTTAATTATGCATTGATTAAACTGTTCTCTAGAGGTGGAAAAGTGGCGAACACTGTTCGCCGCTACAAGATATATTAGGGAAATTAGTTTGATTAAAACTAATTTCCACATTAGTTGTGAATTTTGCATTGTTTTAAGTTCTCCATTAATTAAAAAAAGGCTATAAAATGTTTGTTATTTAACATTTCATAGCCTAAGATTCATTTAATTTTTATTTTTTCTGCTGTAAGATTTCTTTTGATTATATCTTTTAAAATACCTATATCATCATTACTGCTAAAAGCCCTTTTAGGAATTATCATAGATTTAATATCTCCTAAATAGATAAACATACTGTTTTTTGATTCCGTTACTTTAAAAATATTTTTCCAACCTATATTGTTATTACTTGATTTGCTAATTAATAAAATCCCATCATCATTTATAATATAATTTTGTTCTTCCTGTAAACGCATTTCGCTTTTAAAAACCTTTTTTGAATAAAAAACAATTAGAAAATAAAAAGCTAATAAAATTAAGCTGACAAGTAAAATTCCTGTAGGTATTGCAATGATAAGTATTTCTTTTAATAATTGAGCATCTATACCATTAGAAAACATTTTAAAAAGCATTGTAGCTATAAATAAAACAAAATATAAAATGGCAGCTCCATAAAAATATTTTTTGCTATGATGAATATTAAAGTCTTTATAATCTTTAAATTCTAGCTTAAAGTTAGCTTTTACTTCCTTTTTCTTTAAGTTATCCATAACTCTCCTCCATATTTTAATTTCATGCTTTTATCATACATTAAGAAATAATCGCTTGTAAACCTTAATCATAAGTTATAAATATTTATTATTAGGAATTACGTTTATTTTATGAAAAGTTTAATAAATATATTTAATACTAAAAAATTCTCTACAGGATGTTTCAAAGCCTGTAGAGAATCTTTTAATATTATTTTATTCTTCGAAGTTAAATTCCCTATTTACATATTTAACTAATAATTCAATAGATGCTTCTATGTCCTTCATATTTACAAAGGCATTTGGCCCATGTACATATCTCATTGGTGCAGATATTCCAGTACATCTTACTCCAAAATTTGATCTATTAATAGCTCCTACATCGGTACCTCCAGCATAAATAACATCTCGTTGATATTTTATATCATTTTCCACACAACACTTAATCATTTCTTCAACTAAGTATTCATCACAAATTACACTGCCATCAGATATTTTTACAGCAGTTCCAGCACCTAAAGCATTACTTCCCGCATCACTATTAGGATAATCATTAGCTATAGTACCATCTAAAGCTATACCTATATCTGGATTTATCCTATTTGCTGCTACAGTAGCACCTCTTAAGCCAAGTTCTTCTTGAGTAGAAAATACACAGTATATATCATTATATGGTTTTTCTATTTTTTTAAGAGCTTCCGCTAATATATAACAGCCTACTCTATTATCCAATGCTTTTGCACATACATTATCATTTTTAAGCTCTACAAACTCACCAATATATGATGCTACATCTCCAATTTTAATATATTTTGATGCTTCCTCTTTAGATTGTGCACCAATATCTATATATAGCTTTGTTATATCTTTTTTAATATTTTCAATCTCACAAGAATTAGCGATAACTCCTATTGTCCCATTTCTAAACTTAACTCTACTCATTATAGCAGGTATTATAGGAATTCCACCTAAAGCTCTAACTATTATAGTACCCTTATCCTCAATCTTCATTACTTGGAAGCCGATTTCATCCATATGAGCAGAAGCCATTATTTTCTTCTTATTTTTCCCATATCCTTTTTTGAATACAATTAAATTTCCCAATGGATCAGTAATAATATCATCACCATATTTTTTGATTTCTTCTTTTATAACCCCTCTAATCTCTTTTTCATATCCACTTACACCAAAAGCTTCTGTTAATTCTTTTAGAAACATATATTTATCCCCCCAAATTAAAATCTATTTATAAAGTAATTTCTACAATACTTATTAAACTCCTTTTTATTCCATTGAAATAAAATTCATGTTTAATAATTTATATTAATTTTATAATAAAATATATTTAAATTTTAAAAATTTATTACAAATTAAAATATTATTGTAATACTTTAATATACATTATATAAGTAGGATTTATAAATGCTTTATTAGGTTTTATAAATTCAAAATGTATAATTCATAATTTACAATTGTAGGGGAGAACAGTGTTCTCCAGAAAACCCAAGTTGATTTACATTATCAGATATTGGACAGATAGTTGATGGTTTAAATATGGGGACGGTTCATTATAAATTGTAAAATTAGAATTAATAGAAGCTGTTAATTAAAAAATACTTAAATTAAAACTTTATGTAAAAAACTAGCAATTGTATTGCTAGCAAAAAAATCTATTAAAGAAATTAGTTTGATAAAACCAATTTCAACCACAATTGTCAATTGTCCATTTTCAATTCTCAATTGTATAAGCTGTTCTTCAGAGGTGAAAAACATATATCAAAATAAGTATTTATTATTAAACCGTAGAAAGGAGATTAACATGAATAGAGATTTGGATTTAGCAATTAACTTAAGAAAAAGTGGCAAGTTAAGAGAATCTAATGAATTGTTGGTTAAGTTAGCAAATGCACATCCAGAAGATGCTATGATAAATTATCATTGTGCTTGTGGACTAGAGGCTTTAGGCTTAGATGTAGATGCTATACATTATTACGAAAATGCAATATATGGAAGGCTACCTAATGAAGATTTACAGGAAGCAATAATAAATTTAGGAAATAATTATAGGGCTTTAGGTAGATATGTTAAAGCAAGGCAAGTGTTTGAATATGGATTAAATATATTCCCTAAAAATAGTGCAATAAAAGTATTTTATGCAATGACATTGTATAATTTAAAAGAGTATGAAAAATCCATGGAAATTTTATTAAAAGTTTTAGCTGAAACTTCAAATGATAAGAATATAATGAAATATAAAAAAGTAATACAATTTTATTCTGATAAACTAGATATGAGATGGTAATTTAATTTAATTTTATATAAACATTAAAATCTTTAAAAATTAAGGATTAATAATTAAGAATACGAATTTAGGATGAAATTCACTAAGTGTGAACTTCTTAAAATAAAACTTATTCTAGAAAACTCTAAAGGCTTTAGTGGTGGAGTTTTAATTATAATTCTTTATTAGACACCTTAAATTTACAATAATACTTCATGGCTAATTGTGAAAAAAGGTTATGGAGATATTCCTATCTCCATAACCTTTTTATCCAATAACTTTTAATTCTTTATCATATTTATTTAAAACTTCACAGCCGTCCTCTGTTACTAATACCAAGTCTTCTATCCTTACCCCGAATTCTCCTGTTAAATATATACCTGGCTCAATTGAAAATATCATTCCCGGTTTTACTACATCCGTATTTATTGAAGATACATCACCAAAGTCATGAACCTCTATTCCTATTGAATGGCCTGTTCTATGGGTGAAATATTTACCATAGCCAGCTTTCTCTATATGGCTTCTCGCTGCTGCATCTATGTCACAAAATCTTACTCCTGGTTTAACAGTTTCTATAGCTTTTTTATTTGCTTCTAGAACAATATTGTAAACCTCTTTTGCTTTATCAGATACAGATTTATAGAAAACTGTTCTTGTCATATCTGAGCAATAAGAATTCTTTAAGCATCCTATATCTATGATTATGCTATCTCCTTCTTTTACCATAGAACCATCTACTTCATGATGTGGATCCGCACCATTAGCTCCATAAGCAACTATAGGATTAAAAGAATAACCTTCTGCTCCCATATCTACATAGATATCTAAAAGCATTTGAGCCATCTTCTTCTCACTATATTTTTCTTCAGATAATAAGCCTATGATTTTTTCCATTGCCATATCATTTGTTTTTGAAGCATCTCTCATTAAGTCTTTTTCTTCTTCATCTTTTAACATTCTTACAATATCAAGGACAGGAGAGCCATTAACAAACTTGCATCCTTCAGTAAATTCCATAAGTCTTAACAAAAATCTTGATGGCCAATTTTTATCAATTCCTATTATCTTTGAGTTATCAACATATTTAGAAATTATCTCCACACCATCCTGTGAGTCATTAAACCATATCTTTTCAATACCTAAGTCCTCATAAACTGGAAATAATTCATTTAAGAACAATTTATGATTTCCTTCCAAGTTTAAATAAAGAGCAAGTAGTCTTTCACCTGGGCTAATCCACTTCCCTGTTAAGTAAAATATGGATGGTGGATCACATACTATGATTTGAGGTATATTCCTTTTTTCCATTTCCTTCAAAACTTTATTAAGTCTTTCTACTTTCATAATAAAACCGTTGTTGTCAAAACTTTATAAAAATATAGGTATTACTTTAAGGGTTGTAATATACTATGTTTTGACAAGCTCCTTTCCCTAAGTATTTTTATACTTTTCATTATAACATATGGAATTTATTTTTATTCTGTTTTAATAGCTTCTAATGCACTAAGTTTCATGGCTCTTCTTGCAGGATAAAATCCTGATATAAGCCCTACCAAGGTACTAAAAATCAGTGCTGTAATTACAAGCCATAATGGAATTATTGAAAGCTTAGCGCCCTCTCCCATATCTCCAAATAAATTTAGATTTGTGCCCACTATATTTAGTACTACGGATAATAGATAGCTTAATCCTATTCCGAAGATTCCTCCAGATAACCCTATCATACCTGCTTCAAATAAAAATATTCTTCTTATATCTTTTAATTGAGCTCCTATAACCTTCATTACACCTATTTCTCTAGTTCTTTCGTATATTGACATTATCATAGTGTTAGCTATTCCAATAGCAGCTACCAATAATGATATTGCTCCTATTCCTCCCAATATAGCTTGCATTATATTTGTAGTACTTTTTACAGAATCGAGAATATCATTAAGGCTGAAAGCACCATATCCCATATCTTTAATTTGTTTTTGAATATCTGCAATTTTATTTATATCATCAACTTTAACTAAAATTTGTTGATATTTATTTTTACTTTTAGGCTTATTTTTATTGGCAGTATCTAATTTTTCCTGCTCCTTTTGAAGCTTTTTAACATACTCTAAACTAGTAAATATACAACTATCTTTTTCATAGTCACCGCCCTTTAAAATTCCTACTGTATTAAGTTTTATAGGTTTTTTCATTTTTTTAAGCTTTCCATCTGCATCGCGAATATTAAATTCCATGGTTATATGATCTTTTAGTGGATTTATTTCTGGCGGCATTCCATATCCTGAACTTTTTTCATCGTAAAAGTAGTTTTTTAGTTCTGCACCCCAAACAAGTTGATTAGTATCGCCAACCTTTAAAATTCTTCCTTCTTCAGCATTAAATTCAAAGGCTTCCATTGCTTTAGTATCCATACCTCTTATAGTTGCATAAGTGCTATATCTGCCTTTAGTTAATTTCACCTGTAAATCCATTACTCCTGTTGCTAGTTCTACTCCTTCGATTTTTGATATAGTTGATATAGCTTCATCATTTAAGTAGACCTTTTTCTTATTAGCCATTAAATTGCCCTCTGGGCCATTTCCGCCAAAATCCTCCATTACAGTAATAGTATTAAGGCTTCCCATCTTACTTATATTATTTTTAAAACTTTCACTCATTCCAAATCCTAAGGATAGCATGGTAATAATAGAGCTTGTACCTATAATTACTCCCAGTATAGTAAGAAATGTTCTAAGTTTTCTTCGCCATAAATTTTTAAGCCCCATTTTGACGATATCTAAACTATTCATCTAAGGTTTCACCTTTCTTTTTCTTTCTTTTCCTCCAAATAATAAATCCAGCTAAAGCAACTACTATTGTGCTAATAGACCAAATAAGTACAGTTCCCATGCCTTTTTTATTTCCTTCTAGAATTTCCTCTGGCATATTAGGATCCATTGGAGCACCTTCTAAAACATTTATATTAATTTCTTGTATCTGTTCTATATGTTCACCAGCAGTATTGTCATAAGAGAATATTAACTTTCCTTTTAAAGGTCCTGTTTTATTTGGAATAATAGTTCCATCATAATTCTCAGTAGTACCCATTTCAAAATTTCCTAAATAATAGTTTCCATTTTCAGCAGTAAAGTCTCCTTCTAACTTTATCATCATGTTATTTAGAGGTACTTTACCAGTGTTGAAAAATTGTACACTAATTGGTATAGGCATTCCTACATAACCTTCTGCTGGAATATCCATATTTCCAATTTCAAGTTTTGATTTTTGTACTACAGGTATACCTATAAGCTCTGTTGCAGTAATATCTTTTCCTGTTTCATCTTGATATTCAAAATTAGCAGTTATAGTATAGGTTTTTGCCTTTGCATCAGGAACAGTAAAAAATTTAAGCTTCTTTTCTATACTTCCTTTGGCTGGAATAGATTCTATATAAAAAGTGTTACTACTATCTACTGGAGTAAATACATTTCCACTTTGTTCTGTTTTTTCATCAACAGTTAAGAAAATTTTTACATTGCTTATAGCCTTATTTGCATTTGTATTAATGAAAGAAAGGTTTAAATCAAATTTTTCTCCTGCTCTTACTATATTAGGTTCAAAACTATACTTATCTATTATTAATCTAGGAGTTAATTTATTTGAATCTGCTCCATTAACTAATATACCTACATATTGAGTTATTTTATTGCTTTTACCTTCTTCACCTTCTGCAACTACTTGATTATCAAACTCTACATTAATACTTATTGGATAATTTTTAGTAGTGGCTTCTGAAGTAGCAAAGAAAGTGAAATCTAATTTAGCTACTTTTCCTGGATCTAGATTATCTATCTTTTTTACATTTGCAGTTTTAGGTACCATTGCAGGATCTCCACTATCTAGTGTAACCTTTACATTAGATACCTTTGCTTTACTTTGATTTCTAAGATCAAAGGTAATTCGTACGTCTTGATTTGGTCTAACTCCTTCTCTAGGATAATTGATATTTTGTATAGATAAATCAGATAGTGTTGCAGTAGATCCCCCTACAGTTATAAAAACTTTATGACTTTCTTCATACTTCTGATTTTGAGCATCCTTGTAACTAGTTTTAAGCTCTAAGGCATGACTTCCATTTTTGATGTTTTTTGATGCTTGAAGATCATATTCTATAACAGTTTGATCATATCCAGCTAGTACCTCACTATGCTTATTATTAGAACCCCCTACTATAGAAAAACCACTTTCTGCAAATCCATCAAGGCTATATTTAACATCTCTAGCTTGAAGACTTCCTTTATTTTTAATGGTAAAACTAGCTTTAAACTTCTGCCCTGCAGTAATAGTAGCTGGATTAGTCACTACTCTATCAACTACTAATGTAGTAGGAGTATTTTTATTTACTACTTTTACATATACAGTTTCAGAATGAGTAAAGGGATTATCATAAGCATTTGTAAAGCTATAATTTAATTTAATAGGATAACTTTTCTCAGCTGCATCTGAATTTGCTGTCAATTTAAAACTTATGTTTTCGGATTTATCTGAAGAAATCTTTTTTATAACTCTAGTAGCACTTGTATCCTCTAGAGTTAATGGAGTACTTCCATCTCCAAATTCAGGAGTTACTACTATATTTTCTGCAGTATATCCACCGGTATTTTTTATAGTAAAGGTAATTGTTTCACTTTGTCCTGCTGAAATAGTAGGAATACTTTTATTTACTAAATTAAGTCTTGGAATATATTTTGTTGTATCTACTGGTTTTTCTTCTTTTTCTTTTTCTATTTCTGTACTCTTAGATACAGCTTCTGATATTACAATGCTATCTTTTGTAGTCATTTGCTTATCTCCTTGAGTGTATCTGATTATAATAGGTAACTTATTGCCTTGTCCGGTATATTTTAACCTAAATTCCTTTGTTTTCCACTCTGAATCAAGTTTTATCCATTTATCTTTATCGTTAGCTTTATGTATAAAGGCTGAGCCTTCATCAATAGCTATACTTACGTTATCTTTTTCTATCTTACCACTCACTTCAAAATTAATATAAATTCCAAATTCATTATTCTCATATATAGTATTTTTGTTTTCTTTTAAGTTATATGAACTAATTCTTATTACATTTTTATCCTCAGTTGGTTCACTTGCCATTACCTCAAAAGGTATACTAGTTAATATCATTACTATCCCCAGTAATAACCCTATAATTTTTTTCATTTTTATTCTTCTCCTTTATCCCCCGTATTGTCTTTGTTTATTTCTATCTTGTCTACATTTCCATCTCGTATATGTATGACCCTATCTGCATAACAAGAAATTTCAATGTCATGAGTTACTATTATTAGTGTTTGATTTTGCTCTTTAGCCATTTTAGTTATTAATTCCATTATTTCTAGAGTGGTCTTAGTATCAAGGTTTCCAGTAGGCTCGTCCGCAAAAACTATATTGGGATTTCCTACAAAGGCTCTTGCTATACTAACTCTTTGCTGTTGTCCTCCACTCATTTGAGATGGTTTATGATTAAGCCTCTTTTCTAGCCCTACAGCTTCTAACATTTTCTTAGCTCTTTCATTTCGTTTTGAAGTTGAAATATTCCTAAATATTAAAGGTAAAGTAACATTCTCCAGTGCAGAAAGAGTTGGTAATAAATTATAAGATTGAAACACAAATCCTATATATTTTTGTCTAAAAGCTGCTAGCTGATTTTCACTCATCTTTTCAATATTCTTATTTTTTATGATTATTTGTCCCCTAGAAGGCTTTTCTAAGCCAGCCATCATATTCAGTAAGGTACTTTTACCAGACCCTGAGGTCCCTAAAAGACATACTACTTCCCCTTGATATATTTCTAAATCTATATTATCAAGAGCTACAATTTTTTCATCACCCATCCTGTAGAGTTTTCTTACATTTTTTAATTCAATTATTTTCCCCAAAGTTAAACCTCACCATCTACTTTCCTACTTTTCTCCATTTCTTCATTTTTTTTAAAAGTCTATTAGCTTTTTCTATATTCATAATAAAAACACCTCCCTTTTTACTAATTTTTTTTTAAAATACCTAATTTTTCTTTTTAAATATAATAGACTTAAATTTACAGAAAAAATTTTACATTCTTTACTAAAAACCACCATTTTATAGAATAAGTTTATATTTATTATAAATATTGTAAGTTATAAAGTAAAAAAAATTAAACTTGTTTATAAAAAGTTTATAATTTTTTAGCTAAATCACTTTCAAATTTATAAAAAAACTAATTTTAACAGGTTTAAAGTAAAATCTCAAAAGATAATTATGTGCAAATATAAACCATATATTTATACAATAAATTAAAATATTTTAAAATATTAAATTTAAAAATAATATGTCCTTTTAATATTATACCTTTTTAATCTTACAAATAAATTAATTATAGATTACAAAATAGTAAGAAATTCAAAAAATTATAAGTTCTTTGCTTTTAATTTTATCGCACTTATGTAGCTGTTAATTACTAAGATAATAAATTAGTAATATTTTTTATTTATTAAAGGAAATATATCTATAAAAACAGAATATACTTTTAATATTTCAAATATAGATTTACTTAACAGGGAGGATATGTTATGAAATTTGAAAAATCATGCGGTGCAGTAGTATATAGAAAAACAGATGAAAATTTAGAATTTCTAGCGGTTAAGAGTAAGCTTTCTAATCGTTGGGGATTTGCGAAAGGACATGTAGAATTTGAAGAAACTGAAAAGGAAACTGCAAAAAGAGAGGTTCTTGAAGAGGCAGGTATAAATATTAATATTCATGATGGATTTAGGATGAAAATAGACTATAACATAAATGAAAATATTAAAAAAGAAGTAATATTCTTTTTAGCAGAATTATCAAAAGAAACAGCAACTATTAATTATAAAGAAATTCATGAATATAAATGGGAGAACTTCGAAAACATGCTTAACTTATTAACCTATAATAATCAAAAAGAAATATTAAAAGAAGCTTATAGCTTTCTTCAACATAAAGTTCATAATTAAAATTTACCTACTTTATCGACTTGTAAGAGATTCTAGAATGATATTTAAAACAACTAGTAGCCTTTGTTTTAATATAATCATTACAAAATAAAAAGCAAAAGCTACTAATTTTTATTTTTAAATTTATAATAAAAGATAATCGCTTGTCCTATATTATTTTTACTCAATATAAGCTTTATATTTAAAAAATAAAGTAGTCTTTTCAATATATGATTTTATATTTGCTTACAAGCTATCTTTCATATTCTATTTCTTTATTAAGTATTTTGGAAAGATTTCTATTCGGCTCTTTGTTGACAAAACAATCTTTTATCAATTGGGTCAATGGATTTAAATTATATTCTCTTGTTCCAGTTATAGTTGCATTTAGAAGTTCATTACTATCTATCTTATCCCAATCTAATTCATATCCATTTTTTAATGCTAATGTTCTTATAAACTCCCTATGAGTTCTTCCATTTCCTTCCCTAAAGGGATGTGCAAAATTTAATTCCGACATATAATGAGCTAACCTCTCAGATATTTTGTCTACATCTAAGCCTTTTAGGTATTTTTCTTTACTTAGTTTACCGAGTAAATCCTTTACGCTTTCGCCCAGATAATAGGTTGGCGCAAATTCTCCCCCCTTACTTATCTCCTCATTTCTAAACTTTCCTGCAAAGGGATAAATATCGCCAAAAATAAATTTATGAATTTTCATAAGATGATTAACATCAAACTTACCTTTTATAGGATTTTCTTGCAGAAAAGTTATTCTGTCTAGTGAAATAACCCCTTCAACTATATCTAGTTTTTCCTTATCTCTTATATTTAAATTGTTTTTTAAAACGTAAGTACCTTCATAACAATAAGGTGATTTATAATCTTTCTCTAAATTATACATCTCTATATATGCCCCCATAATATTTATTATTTTTTAAGAATTATATTGATTATTCTTTTTCCATAGCATATTTACGAACTTTTTCAATAAATTCCTCATCTGAAATGTTGCCTGTTAAATGCTCTTTTATAAGTTTTTTCTCTTCTTCGTTTAAAACTATTCCTTCATGTTTTGTATTTCCTTGAGCTAATCTTATAGCTTCATCTAATCTTTCTTCATCAATTTTGTTTTTGTTCATAGATTATAGTCCCCCTAACATTTTATTTTCTTTATTTTATATGACATCATCTGTGGTATTTCACCATTGGCTCTTAAGCTTATTAAATTATTAACTATAAATCTTATGTATCTATATTTTTAGGAAAATCTGTCTGATGTGTATTGAAAGGTTTGTTAAGTAATAAGTATATTCTAATTTGTATGCTTTTCATTGGTAATTATATATCATAAATGTATACTTATAGTATATTATGGATTTAATAGTAAATCTACATATTTTTTAATTTTACTACAATTTAATGTAATATTCTTAAAATACTCCTCAAAAAAAGCATGGTTTCCCATGCTTTTTCTTATTTTAAGTTTTCTATACTTTCAAGTACAGCCTTATACATTTCTTTGTATTTTTCACCTTTAGCTTTTTCTTCTTCAACAACTTCTGCTGGAGCTTTTGATACGAATCTTTCATTAGATAGTTTCTTCTCAACTCTATCTATTTCTGATTCTAATTTAGCTTTTTCTTTATTTAATCTTTCAAGCTCTTTTTCTACATCTACAAGTTCTAAAAGTGGCATGTAGATTTCTGCACCTTTGGAAACCACAGTAACTACATTTTCTGGAGCTTCTTCTTTAGAAGATAATATTATAACTTCACTTGCTGAAGCTAATTTTTCAAAGTAAGTTATTCCTTCTTTAAAAGCTTCCATTGCTTCTGTAGCATAGATATAGGTTTTAGCTTTTCTTGAAGGTGGTACATTCATTTCACTTCTAGCATTTCTAGTATTTTTTATAGCATCTATAATATAATTCATATATTCTTCTGCTACTTTATCTTCAAGTTCTTCTGTAAATTCTGGCCAGTTAGAAATAGTTATAGATTCACATTCTACTTTTAAATGAGTGTATATTTCCTCTGTAATGAAAGGCATTACAGGATGAAGTAATTTTAATCCTGAAACTAATACTTTATTTAAAACATTTAATACTACACCCTTAGCTTCATCATCTTCACTATATAATATTGGCTTCACTAATTCTATATACCAATCACAGAATTCTGTCCACATAAAGTCATATACTTTTTGGAGTGCTATTCCAACTTCAAACTTCTCTATATTTTCAGTAACTTCTTTAATAACAGCATTTAATCTTGATAATATCCACTTATCTGCTATTGAATAGTTTTTATTATCTTTAAACTTCTCCATTAATTCTTCATCAAAATTCATCATAACAAATCTTGACGCATTCCAAATTTTATTAGCAAAATTTCTAGCAGCTTCAACTCTTGATTCATAGAATCTTATATCATTTCCTGGTGCATTTCCTGTAACTAATGAAAATCTTAGTGCATCTGCTCCATAGCTTTCAATTACTTCTAGTGGATCTACACCGTTGTCTAGAGACTTAGACATTTTTCTTCCTTGATCGTCTCTTACAATACCATGAATAAGTACAGTATCAAAAGGTACTTCTTCCATATTGTATAATCCTGAGAATATCATTCTAGCAACCCAGAAGAAAATAATATCTGGACCAGTAACTAAAGTACTAGTTGGGTAGAAATATTTTAGGTCTTCTGTATTTTCAGGCCATCCTAATGTTGAAAATGGCCATAGTGCTGAACTGAACCAAGTATCTAAAACATCTTTATCTTGCTCTAAATTTGTAGAGTTACATTTAGTACATTTTTCTGGTGCATCTACTTTAACTATTATCTCACCACAATCTTTACAGTACCAAACTGGAATTCTATGTCCCCACCATAACTGTCTTGAAATACACCAATCTTGAATATTTTCCATCCAGTTAAAGTAGATTTTTTCAAATCTTTCTGGAACAAACTTAGTTTTCTTTTCTCTAACCACTTCTATAGCTGGCTTTGCAAGAGATTCCATTTTAACATACCATTGTTTTGATAACATTGGTTCAACAGTTGTATTACATCTATCATGAGTTCCAACGTTATGACTATGAGGCTTTATCTTTACTAAATATCCTTGTTTTTCTAAATCTTCTACCATAAGCTTTCTAGCTTCATATCTATCAAGTCCTGAATATCTTCCATAGCCTTCACTTATAGTTCCATTTTCCTCTAAAACAACTACCTGTGGAAGATTGTGTCTTTTTCCTACTTGATAGTCATTTGGATCATGGGCTGGAGTTATTTTAACTGCTCCTGTTCCAAATTCCATATCAACATAATCATCTTCAACTATTGGTATTTCTCTATCCACTAATGGTAACTTAAGCATTTTACCAATTAAATGACTATATCTTTCATCTTTAGGATTTACTGCAACTGCTGTATCTCCTAATAATGTTTCTGGTCTTGTAGTAGCAATTTCAACTTTTTCATCACTACCTACTACAGGATAGTTAATGTGCCAGAAAAATCCTTCTTGCTCTTCATGTTCTATTTCAGCATCTGAAAGTGCTGTCATACATTTTGGACACCAATTAGTAATTCTATTTCCTCTGTATATAAGGTCATCATTATATAGTTTTACAAAAACTTCTCTAACTGCCTTATTTAAGTTTTCATCCATAGTAAAGGCTTCACGAGTAAAATCTGCTGAACATCCCATTTTTTTAAGCTGTTCTCTTATTCTATCTCTATATTCATCTGTCCATTCCCAAACCTTTTCAAGGAAAGCTTCTCTTCCCATCTCTTTCTTTTTTAGGCCTTTTTTAAGCAGTGCATTTTCAACTCTTACTTCTGTTGCAATACTGGCATGATCTTCACCTGGAAGCCAAAGAGTACTATATCCTTGCATTCTCTTAGTTCTTATTAGAATATCTTGAAGCGTATTATCAAGAGCATGACCTAAGTGTAATTGACCTGTTATATTTGGTGGTGGCATCACTATTGTATAAGGCTTTTTACTTTTATCTACTTCTGGAGTAAAAAATTTCTTTTCTTGCCACCATGCATATAATCTTTCTTCAAAGTCTTTCGGATCATAATTTTTAGCTAAGTTCTTATTATCTTCCATATTAAGTCCTCCTATCAATTTTTATTTCTCACGTAACTGAAAATACACCTAAATGGAGCCATAAAGAGTTACGGTATTGTTCCTAAAAGCTGTGTTTTCATAATGAATTTAAAATTAAAATGTTTCTTCACAAGGTAAAAATTTATAAAAAAATAAAAAAGAGCCTTTCATCCCCAAAAGGACGAAAAACTCGTGGTACCACCTTTTTTCCCTGCAAAATTACAGGCTCATATAAACTAACGATTTGACAACCGGCTTTATCTACTAAAAATATATTCGATAAAGAAGCTCCAAAGCTACCTTCAGATTGTTCCATATAGAAGACCTCTCAGCCGCAGAGCCTTCCTCTCTTAATACTTCCAAATCCTACTCCTCTTCTTCAACGCTTTTATCACTGTTTAATTATTAGTACATTATATAGAATAACTAATAAAAAGTCAATACTATTTTAATAATTTAACCTGTTATGCTATATAATATTAGTTAGATAAATATGTATTAAACATATATTATCCAATAAAATTAAACATGAATATTCTATAGCTAAAGTGTGTTTTAAAAATATTATCTAATCAATAAAATAGCAAAGATTATGAGCTATATTTTACTTTCCATTCGTGTTAATACACTTATATAAATATATATATATTTTTTTTTCAAATTTACAAGTATATATAGGCTATCTACTATGATTATGTAAATCTGAATAACAGTCTAATATCTTAGTAAATTTTTACGAATTAATTCTATAACTTTAATAAATATATTTGTATAATTAAATTGAGTTCTATTACAAAATTTATGAAACAATTTTTTTAAATTTTTTCTGCAAAAGTGAATCTATGTCAATGCCTTAAGCTCAAAAAATTGGACTTTTCACGCAAATTTTCAGCTAAATATTCACATTTTTTTTATAATTAATATAAACTACACTTCCATGTATTCTTTTTATATAAAGCTCTACTATTGTATCTTTAAATTCTTTTGTATAATGCTTTTGACCATTTGACGTTACAAATACTTTCTCATTTTTTCTTACTATAAACTTTATTATTTGTTGAATTATTTACTTTGTTTGTCTTTTTCGTGCTCTTTAAAAATCATAAAATGATCTAAAAATACAAATTGATGCTATAAAAATGTATTCATAATCAATACCTCTATTTTCTACCATCACATTTTTGCTTTTGATGAAAATAAGTGACACAACATATAGTTATAATAGCTATAACTATAGCTATCAATTTTATTTTTTCATATAATGTGCGTGACGTTTCAATCTCTATATACTTTTCAAACCAATCTTCTCCTGAACTCCATCCACTATTATTATCCTCTGACCAAATCTTTACTGGATTCTTATCTCCAAGGATTTCGTTGCAAATCCATGCTGTTATCCAATAATTTGCATCATTTAAATTACCTCTTTTAAATTCTGATATGAAAAAATCTACAACTGGTTCACCCATTTGAATAATTTCATCATATTCCATTTTATTAGCTTTTATTTGTTCATATGGATTAGAATTTTTGGGGTCAATCATGTTTTCTAGTGATATAATCTTTTTTAAATTTAAGTTTACAACTTCAATCTGAGAGCGTGTTAAAGTTATCTTTTCTTTTAGTGGATTTCTTATGATATCAAAACCTATAATTATAAATCCTACAAAAAATAATAGTATTATAGAAAGCAAAATATTTTAAACGAATATTAACTTTCATTTTTCCCTCCTAGTAAAATATAATTAATTAGTCGATTTCAGAATAGCACAACCATTCATATTACTGATGTTACAAAATATCTATTGTATATTTTACTTCACTAACCTCCGAATATGATATACTCACCTAATTAAATTTCTGTAGATTTGTAAATAAATTTTATAAAATTTCAACTTAGATTATTATTCCCTCATTTAGGTACACATAAGTTTATCTAAAAAAATTGCTGTTTTGAAAAAATTATCCACACTTTTTTAATTATCAATTCTGCAATCATCTAAAATATAATTAATTATACGAAATAGTTATCTCTGTCTACTAATTATAAATTATATAAGCTCTTATTTTATATTATTACACATATTGTAAAAAGTTTCCCCTTGAGTAGTAAATAAATTTCCTATTTTATTACTTTTTACTTAAAAGACTTATATAAGACATTAATAATTCTTAGTTTAGTAAGTATCATCAATTATAGTAAAAAAGTCTTTTAAATCTTCAATTGTTGTAGTAGCATTTGTGTTACAAAACTCTAACATATATGTTATCTTTATTAATTCTTTGTTTTCAATGAAAGATTAACATATTTTGTTGGAGTTTTTATATTCGTAAATTATGCTAATTAATTTAATTTAAATACATAAATATAAAAATAAAATGTAAATATTTTTTAAACCTAGTATAAAAAATCTTTTTATGGTAATTATTACAAATAATAAAGAACATTTTATTGGAGGGTTATAAATGAGCTATTTTGATAAAGCAAATGAGCTTTATAATAATAAGAAATATGAAAAGGCAATTTCTATGTATACAAAAGCAGTAGAAATGAAAGAGAATGAAGCGGCTTCGCTATATAATACAGCAGTGTGTTTTATTAAGCTTAAAGATTTCCCAAAAGCTATTGCTACTCTGCACTGTGCTATAAGATTAAAAAGGGAAAGCTCTTACTTTTTTAACTTAGGCTATTGTCATGCGATGCTAAATAATAATAATAAAGCTCTAAACTACTTCAATACTGCTTGGGCCTTAAATCATGGCGATAAAGAATGTGAAAAGGCTATAAGTATAATACTTGAAACCTATTACAACAAAAATAAGACTTCCTAGTTAGGAAAGTCTTATTTTTTATTACATTAAAATAATTATAATAAGTAATATGATCTATACTTTAATCATCATTCATAGTTGTTTAAAGTTTCAAAAGAATATCCTTCCTCTATTAAGTAATCAATTATCTGTGGTAAGGAATCTACAGTAGTTTGCTTTGTTTGAGAATCGTGCATCAATATAATAACTTTATTTTTGTCACCTACTGTTTTCTTAATATTACGAATTAACTTATTAACTGGGACATTAAGTGCTTCAGCATCTCCATTTAATGCATTCCAATCATAGTGTTTATATCCTTTATCTTTAACCGCTTCAATAAACTGATATTTTTTAAAGGACCCAGTTGGAAATCTAAAAAGCCCTCTTTCGTAGTTTGTAAGTATATCCTCTAATACTTCATCAGCTTTATCTATGTCCTCAATGAATGTATTAACAGATGAATAAATTAAATCATAATCGTGACTATAAGTATGGTTTCCTATAGTATGACCTCTTATCTCAACGTCTCTTAATACTTCTTTATTAGTTTCTGCTAAAGACCCTATTACAAAAAAGGTTGCTTTTATATTGTATCTATCTAATATATCTAATACTTGAGGTGTAATGTTAGTTGTAGGTCCATCATCAAAGGTTAAATAAACTGTTTTTTTCTCTATAGGTTTTTCTATGTTTTCTCCATCAACTTCAGTTTCTTCCATTATCTCTTCTTTAGGGGTATTAGAGTTTTCTTCTTTATCTAGTTTCTCATCTACAAAATTATATTTCTGATCTTTTTCATTAATTTCACTAGATGTATCAGTGGTAAAATGTATAGCTTTTACCTTATTGTTATATAATCCTATGATCAAACCTAAAGAAAAAAATCCAATTATAGCTATTACTATAATTAAATTTCTTTTAACCTCACTTTTCATAGCGCCCCCAAAAATATTAATTTTTATATTTTAACCTTACTTAATAAGGGTTCACATTTATTAAATTTTAATTATATAAGTTACATGTAGTCTTAAAGTAATCAACTGAAAACTTCTCCATTCAAGGAGAAGTATCCCCAATTGTCCATTGTCAATTTTCAATTATATAAGTTACTTATAGCTTCAAAACAATCAATCGAAAAATTCTCCATCAAGGAGAAATCCCCTCAATTGTCCATTGTCAATTTTCAATTCTCAATTGTATTACCATTCTCCAGCAATAGTAGCATCCCTATGATCTCTATCAAAGTTACTGTTATCAAAATAGTTCCCTCCGCTATAAAAGGTAGGGTCTACCTTTATCCATCTCTGTTCACTATCATCATAAAATTCATTCCAAGAATGGTTTACCCACTGTTTTCCATTAAAACCTTCACCTATAACCATTCTCACTTTTATATCATTTGCTCTACACATAGCAACAAAAAGGCATGCATAATCAAAGCATACACCTTGCCTAGTGTTAAAAGCTTCAATAGCTCCAGATTTTATGTTCATATTATTATTTATAACGTTTAGTGCTTTATTATCATCATATTCTATCTCTTTACCAACCCATTTATATATAGCCTTTGCTTTATCATAGTTCATATTATATTGACTTACTAAATTTATAGCAAAATTATTAATTTGCTCATTTGACTTTATACCATCCTCTAAAGTAACACCATTATAATAAACTATGACATTTTTATTAATATAATTACTAAAAGGTAACTTTTGTTTTCCTTCCTTGTCTTCAACTATTATTTTAAATGAGTCATTCAATGCATTAGGTAAATTTTTTATAACCTCAGAATTAGTTATTGGTGTTATCACCTTATTAGATATATAAGTATAAAGTTCTGATTCACTAAGCGCTTTTAAATAATTTTCATTTTTATTTAACATAGCAGCAAAGCTTAGTAAAAAAGCTAAAATAATAGAATAGCATATTCCTTTTGGAATTTGAAATACTCCACCAAAAACTCTTCTAGTAAAATTACTTTTTCTTTTTAAATTATTATCTATACCATCAAAAAGAGGATATAAAGTTATGTTATTTATAAGGTGAAATATAAAAATAATAATACTATGAATTATAATAATTAAGGCTATTCCAGTTAGCCATCTAATTATTGTAGGATTTTTTTCTCCAAAACTCATTATAAAATTGGGCATATATTTATATATATTATTGAAGGAACCTTGATTATGTAATGTAAAAACTTCATTTATATAATGTCCCCCTATAAAAATTGAGGCAACAAAAGACAAGCTTCCTATTACAGAGTTAATAGTTTCTTTTAAAGCAGAAGTGGAATATTTTAATAAAAATCCTTTCAAAATAGGATATAATAATGCAGCAACTAATCCTATTGTAATTACATTATATTTCACTTTATTCACCGTCCTTTACTTACATGGATATATAAATTCACAATTTTTTATATCTCTCCACCGCTGGGGTATACTATAAATTAAAAAACATAAAAAACTAAAAGTATATACATAAAACTAATAGTATAAACTACATTCTAAAATATACCCCTGAGGGTGCAGTATGATATGATTGAATATTTAATACATTAACTAAAATTTTAGTTATATTACGTATCTCCATTATTCTAATTAAATTCAATGGATGTTGCTCCAAACTATACTGCACCTGAGGGGAACCCTAAGGGACTTCACTACTGTTCCCCTGAGGTGAAAACTAATAATTGTATTGCTAGTAAAAAAATCTATTAAAGAAATTAGTTTTAATCTTAAAATTAAATATAACCATCTTTCTAGGGAAATTCAATTCACAATTAATGGCAATTCTAGAAAATTTCCTTTAAGACTTCTTTTATTTCATCATATTTATATCCTCTTCTCAGTAAATAATCATGAAGCTTTTTGTATTGCTTTTTACTATCACTTTCAGATTTTATGATTATATTAAAGCGTTTAGAAGCAATATTTACTAGCTCATCAAAATTGTCTTCAACTTCTTCTATTACTTCTTTTTCTTCTTCTTCCTTAATCACTTTATTTAATACTTCATTCACTACCTCAAAGTTATAGCCATTTCTCAAAAGATAATCTCCTAACTTTTTCTTTAGCTTAGGTACATTATTTTCACTTTTACACAATATCTTGTATTTCTTTTCTCCTAATTTATAAGCTATATCTCTTTCTTCCTCAGAAGAAATATTATTCAAATAAAAGTTTATTTTTTCTTCATCTATTCCTTTATTTAAAAGAGAGTATCTTATCTTGCCTTTTCCTTGAGCTTTAATTTTTTCTTTTATATATAGCTCTACATACTTATCATCATTTATAAAGGAATAGCTCTTTAAAAACTCTATAATTCTATTTATAGTTTTTATATCATATTCCTTTTGTAATAATTTATTATACATTTCCTTTTCAGTTTTAAAGCTCTTTTCTAAGATTTTTAATGCAGAGTTTTTTCCCTTTATATAGTTGTCTTCTTCAACTATGTCGGAAAGTTTTTCTAAATCAACTATCATACCATTTTTAAGATTATGATAGTAAACAAGTTCACTACTACAAGCAAAACTAAAATCACCGTCTAAATATATATTTACTCTATCTTTATTTTTCTTTTGAATTTCAATTTTAGTTATAACATTACTCATCATTTTCACTCTTTTCAGGTAATAAAATATGAACTGTAGGTTTTTGTAAGACCTTTCTAGCCACATTATAAAGATCTTCTTTTCTTATTCTATCCATATTTTTCATGTCTTCTACAAATTGATAAATATATTCTTCTTCCATAGCCTGATGAAGCACATAGTTTCCTAGGTCTGTTGAATCTTCAACTGTAGAAGCCACTGCAGTTTTAAATACTTTTTTCATAAGATTTATAGTACTATCATCGAACACTACTTTTTCTTCCACAATGTCACAAATACAATTATCTATAGTATCTATAGCTTCTTTTACATGTTCTTCTGACACAGAAGTATATATATATAAAGTTTTTATTTTATCGCTTAAATCTAACATTGTATAAATATCATAAGCAAGTCCTCTTTCTTCTCTCAATTCCCTAAATAATATCGAGTTAGAGCTTTCCCCTAGCTTATGATTTAATACTCTTAGAGCAAGTTCTTCCTCTTCTGTAAGATTATCAAAAGAATAGAGATAAACTATGGTACTTTGCTCAATATCTTTTTTATAGGATATCTTAGTTTTATGAAGATTTTTTTCTAAGCTTACTGGAGGTTTTATAAAATCTTTCTCTTTCCAATGTCCAAAATATTTTTTTACCAATGATTTTATATATTCGTGCTCATGATTAGAAACAACAGTTATATAGCAATTATTTGGTACATAGTAAGTATTATAAAATGTAACTAATGCTTCTCTAGTCATTTTTCTTATATATTTTTCCTTACCTATAACATCACATTTTAAAGGGCTATTTGTAAAGGCTGCCTTGTTAACTTCTTCAAAGCTAAGCTCTTCTAAATCATCCTTCACACTTTTTATTTCCGCAACAATTACGCCTCTTTCCTTTTCAATCTGCTCTTTTGGGAAAATGGAGTTTGATACCAAATCTCCTAAAAGCTTCATAGAATTTTCCATTTCTTCACTTAAAGTAGTACTACTAAATACGGTACAATTATAATCCGTATAAGCATTATACTCTCCTCCTAAATTTTCAAGTTCATTATTTAAAGTTTCATTATCTCTGTTTTTAGTTCCTTTAAAAAGCATGTGCTCAATAAAATGTGCAATTCCTCTTTCTTCTTCCCTTTCATATAGTGCTCCTATATTTACCCCTACATGAATTGAAGATATTTGAGTATCTCTTTTTATAGTAATTAATTTTATTCCATTTATTAGTGTTATTTCAGAAGTATCAAAAATATGCTTTTTCATATTTGCTCCTTTTTTTAAAATTATTATAATCTCTCTAGAATACTATAATATATTAGTTTTTGTAAATCAAATTAACCTTTAATTAAAATTATTTATTTCTTTTTTATTTTGTATCTTTATATATATATTTTTATAACTTATGTTTTTTTGGTTTATCAATTGCTATTATGGAAATACTATGTTACTATTAGATGTATTTTAACGTAACGAATATGTAATATACACACATTTAAACCAAATAATAGAAAGAGGAATGTTAATGAATAAAATAAAATTTGACGATTTAGGTCTTGAACCTTCTGTACTACGTGCAATAAATGACTTAAAATTTGAAGTTCCTTCAGAAATACAAGCTAAAAGTATCCCTGTTAGCTTAGAAGGATATGATTTGATAGGTCAGGCTCAGACAGGAACAGGTAAGACGTTAGCTTTCGGAGCTCCACTTTTAAGCTTAATGGCTCCTTCAAATGGAAAGGTTCAAGCTATAATATTAGCACCAACAAGAGAACTTGCAATACAAGTTAGTGAAGAATTATCCCGTATAAATAAATATGAAAAATATAAAATACTTCCTATATATGGAGGTCAATCCGTTGAAAAACAATTAACTCCATTAAGAAAAGGCGTAGATATAGTAGTTGGAACTCCTGGAAGAGTTTTATACCATATTAATAGAAGAACTTTAAAGCTAGAAGATGCTAAGTTCTTAGTTTTAGATGAAGCAGATGAAATGTTAAATATGGGATTTATAGAAGATATTGAAGCTATAATAAGTAATTTAAAAGAAGATAGGCAAACTTTACTATTCTCTGCTACAATGCCAAAACAAATAAAGAATTTAGCTAAAAATTATATGAAGCCTGATGCAAAACATGTTGCTATAGCTAAAAAATCTTTAACAGTTTCTAAAATTGAACAATACTATTTTGAAGTTAATCCAAAGAATAAATTTGAAGTTCTATGCAGAATATTGGACGTAGATGCACCTAAAAGTGCTATATTATTCTGTAAGACTAAAAGAGGTGTAGATGAGTTAGTAGACGCTCTACAAGGTAAGGGATACATTGTAGAAGGAATGCATGGTGATATGAAGCAAACTCAAAGATTAAATACCCTTAAAAAATTCAAAACTGGACATTTAAATTATTTAATTGCAACAGACGTGGCTGCACGTGGTATTGATATTGAAGATATAACTCATGTTATCAATTATGATCTTCCACAAGATAGTGAATCATATATTCACAGAATAGGAAGAACAGGAAGGGCAAATAAAGAGGGTACTGCTTATAGCTTTGCCACTCGTAAGGAAATGTCTATGATAAGACAAATAGAAAATGATACTAAAAGTAAACTTTTAAGAAAACAAGTACCTACCTTAGCTGAAATATTTACTTCAAAATCTGAAGGAATACTAGACTCTATAAGAGAGACATTAGAAGAAAATTCTTATGAAAACTTTATTCAAATATCTAAAGATCTTATAAATGAATTTGGTGCAGAAGATGTTGCTGCATCCTTAATTAAAATATTATTTGATAGAGAACTAAATTTTGAATACACAGACGATACTATGAAAAATGATGAGATGTCTAGATTATTCTTCTCTGTTGGAAGATTAGATAGTGTATCCACTAGAGATTTAGTTAAATTCTTAGATGATACTGCTGAAGTTAAATCTAAAGAATTAGGTCGTATAGACATATTAGATAAGTTTACATTTGTAGATGTACCAAGCAATTTAGTAGATAATATAATTGAGAGAAGCTCTGGTAAAAAAATTAATCAAAGAAAAGTTAGAATAGAATTATCTACTAGAAGAAAATAAAAATTAGTCTTGTTATTTTAGACTATTAAAAACCCTTGTTATTACTGAATTTAAGACTTGAATTTAGTAATAACAAGGGTTTTAATTTGTACTTTTTAAACTTCTCATTATATTCCTTTACATATATAGATAAACTATCCTTAAATATTTCAATTCACAACTTTAATTAATGGAGAATTAAAAATGGACATTTGACAATTAAGGTTGAAATTAGTTTTAATCAAATCAATTTCTTTAATAGATTTTTTACTAGCAATACAATTGCTAATTTTCCACCTCAGGGGAACAGTAGTGAAGCCCTTTAGGGTTCCCCTGAGGTGCAGTATATCTCGGAACGACGCCAATAAATTTAACTAATACTATGGATAGACTACAGCTACTAGTTCTTTATAAGAAGTTACTCCATAACTTCAAAGAGAAATCAATTTATAACTTCTCCCATAAAGGAAAAGTATCAATAATTCTCCTTTGTCAATCGTCAATTCTCAATTTTATATTAACTAATTATTTTTTAAATATACCTAATTTTGTTTTTAAAGATTAGTTACTTCTAGCTTCTTGCATTGCTTTTTCCCCTTTTTCCTGTGCATCTTTTAAAGCTTCGTCTACTGACTTTTCATTGGCAAATACTTTTTCAAGTTCTTCTCCTAATACATCTAAAGCTGGAATAACTCCTATTGATCTAGCTCCACTATATCCTTTATCTAATGTTTTCATTGGAATTTCCTTTCGTGGATTTTCTTGCAAGAACTTTTTATAATTATCAAGTTCTAAAGCTGATTTCCTAACTGGTATATAACCAGTTTTCATTGAGAAGTATGCAGTATTTTCTGTGTTGATTAAATATTTAACATATAGCCAAGAAGCTAATTTTTCCTCTTCACTGCCAGTATTAAAAGTTGCAACATTAGTTCCATAATAAAGCTGTGCATCTTCTTTATGAGTTGGTAATGGCGCTAAAGACCAATTTCCTCTCATTGATTTTTCAATATAAGGAATTGCTGAAGTTGATGCTATACACATTGCTGATTTTTCTTGTGTTAGGGTATTATTGGGATTTTTATCCTCTCCAGCAAGTCTAGCAACTTTACTTTGAATCATATCATTAATAAGATTAACTGCTTCTTTAGTTTCTTCTTTATTAAAATTAATCTTATCTGACTCTTCATCTATAACTTCTTCACCGGCTTGTCTAACCCAAATGGCTATATCTGTTGAAATATTATTTGGAAAAGCAACTCCATAAACCTCTGGTTTTCCATCTTTATCACTATCTACAGTTAATTTTTCCGCTGCTTTTTTAAATTCATCCCATGTTTTTGGGACCTCTACATTTTTTTCCTTAAGCATATCTTCATTATAGTAAAGTACCATTTGACTTTTATTAAAAGGAAGCGCATATTGATTCTCTCCCCAGAGACCATCACTTAAAAATATAGGATAAATATCCTCTACTTCTTCCTTAGATAGCCCTACTTGATTGTTATTTATGTATGGTTTTAAATCTTCTACTAAACCTTTATCAATATACCAAGATAATCTATTGCAATATATTTGAGTTATGTTAGGCAATGTATTACTCTTTGCCGCTCCCATAAGTTTTTCAAATAAATCTCTATATCCACCTTGATTTACTAGCTTTACCTTAATATTTGTATTTTCCTTTTCAAAATCTTCTGTTATTTTCTTCAATGCCTCTTCATTTTCGCCTTTCATCGAGTGCCAAAATTGAATTTCTACATTCTCCTTAATTTCAGTAGAAATTGCTGATTTTGTGTCCTTATCATTATTAACTTCAACCTTATTACAGGCTACTACTGATAAGGTTGTAATTCCAGCTAAAATTATAGCTAGTAATTTTTTCTTCACCTAAACCCCTTCTTTCCTTTTATATAATTAACCTTTTATACCACTTCTACTTACACCATTTATAATATATTTAGATAGTAGTATATAAATAATTATCATAGGTAAAATTATTATTGTTGTCGCTGCCATTAATAAATTATAATCCATCCCTACTTCTGATGAAAATTTAGCAAGTACTGTAGGAAGAGTTCTCATTTCTTCTGAATTTGTTACAACAAGCGGCCACATAAAAGCATTCCAGCTATTTATTATCTTTAATATAGCTAAAGTAATTATAGCTGGTTTAGCCATTGGTACCATTACAGTACAAAGATATTTAAAATCACTACATCCATCTACCTTGGCTGCATAATAAAGCTCCTTCGGTATTCCCAAAAAGTACTGACGAAGAAAAAATATTGCAAATACACTTGCGCACCAAGGAATTATTAATGCTTTGTAAGTATCTATCCATCCTAACTTACTTAATAAAACAAAGTTAGGTATTACAAGGATTTCACTTGGAATCATCATTGTGCTTAAAAGCAATGTAAACAATAAATCTCTACCTTTAAATTTAAAATTTGAAAAAGCAAACGCAGCTAAAATTGTAGTAAATAATTCTCCTAAAGTTATGCAAATTGTTACAATTATGCTATTAAAAAGATGCCTCGTAAATTGATTTAACTTAAATACTTCCATATAATTTTCCCATTTTAACCTTTTAGGGAATAAAACTATATCTTTGGAAAATATCTCACTTAAATCTTTTAATGAAGTCAATATCATCCATATAAAAGGTACTAAAATAAATATTGCACCTGTTAATAGAAAAATATATTTAAGCACCTTAAGTAATTTTTTTCCCTTCAATAGACTCTCCCCCTCAGTAATGTACTTTTTTCTTTCCTACAAAAAGCTGTATCAAAGTAAATATAAAAATTATTATAAAAAGTACAAATGCAGCAGCCGCCGCTGTAGCAAATTGCCAATTCATATAAAATTTATTAAAAATATAATATACGATAGTCATACCACTTTTTAAAGGTCCAGGCTTTTTATCATAAAGTATAAAAACTTCATCAAATAATTTAAAACTACCAATTACAGAGGTTATAGACAAAAAGAATATAGTTGGCGACAATAAAGGTATAGTTATTTCCTTAAGACATTTCCATTTTGATGCTCCATCTATCATTGCTGCATATTGATACTTTTTATCTATACTTTGAAGTCCCGCTAGTAATATAACTATTTTATACCCAATGCCTCTCCAAATATTTAAAAATATTAAAAGAGGTATTGTCCAAAAACTTTCATTTAAAAATTCCTGAGGTGCTATATTAAATAATCCTATAATATTATTCATAAGACCATAATCACTGCTAAATATCCATCGCCAAATTATAGAAATGGCTACAGCGGATGTAACGAAAGGTAAAAAATATACACTCCTAAAAGCTTCTTTAAATTTTATATTACTATTAAGTATTAATGCAAAAATTAAAGCTATAGTTATAGATAATGGCACTGATACTAAAACATATATAAAAGTATTTTTTAATGCTAAATAAAAATCCGGATCTGTGAGCACATATTTATAGTTTCCCAGTCCTTTTTCATAAACAATATCTTTTATATAATCAAATTTAATATAGAAACTCATAGATAATACATTAATTATGGGATATATTTGAAACAATAAAATTATAATAAGACTAGGAAGTAAGTAAAATATAACTTTTTTATTTCTATTCATACTTTACTCCTTTAAATTATGAATTTTCTTAAAATTTAAAGCCACTCTATCTTTATAAAGAAAGCTCGTATGCTTTGTAGTAATTACACAAAGTAGACTTTCTCCAACTCTTACTTTTAAGTAAATATCCTTTCCCATAGGTTGTACATCTTCAATAATTCCTTGAAGATTCTTTTTATTTATATTTTCTTCTATTTTTCTTACTTCTATATCCTCTGGTCTTATAGCTATAATTCCCTCATTAAGATTTTTATCTTTCTTAATGATATTTGTTATGTAATCATCCTTTTCTAGTAAATTGATTTTTGGATTTCCAATAAATGAAGCAGAAAAAATAGAGTTTGGATTATCATAAAGCTCTTTAGGAGTAGAATATTGTATACATTTTCCTTGATTCATGAGCAAAATCTTATCTGATATACTGAGCGCTTCCTCTTGATCATGGGTTACAAATAAAGTTGTTATGCCAGTTTTCTTTTGAAGAAACTTAATCTCTTCTCTCATTTCCAATCTTAATGCTTCATCAAGATTGGAAAAAGGTTCATCCATAAGTAAAACTGTAGGCTCTTTAATAATTGCTCTTCCAATTGCAACTCTTTGCTGCTGTCCTCCTGAAAGCTCCTTTGGTTTCCTATTTAACAATTCTTCAACATGAATCAACTTACTAATTTCTTTTGCTTTTTCTAAAGCTTGTTTTTTCTTTATTCCCTTCATCTTTAAAGGAAACATTAAATTTTCCGCAACGGTCATATGAGGATATAAAGAGTAATTTTGAAATACCATTCCAATATTTCTATCTTCAATAGAAACATCATTAATTTTTATATCGTTAAAATAAATTTCTCCTTTTGTAGGCTCTAAGATACCTGATATCATAAAAAGTAATGTACTCTTTCCACAACCACTAGGCCCTAATATGGTAACAAATTTACCTTGTTCTATTGTTATACTTAAATTGTCCACAGCTTTAACATTTTCATATGTTTTTGCTAAATTATTTATTGCAATTTTCATAAACTCTATCACCTATCTTTTGAGTTGTCATTAATATGAATTTCCATGGTAATGTTAACATTTATTAAATTATTTTTCCAATAGGATATACATATAATTATCTACTCATCTATTAAATATCTAAATAAGTCAAATTCAAATACTTTATTGCATTTTTAAAAATAGTAATTAAAAATCTTTAAATCATTAAAATAAATTGCAAAATAAAAAATACTAGAATGTAAAGTTAAACAGCTTTCTAGTATTTTTCATAGATTAAAATTTTATTTAATTTTATACATCTATCTTTACTAATCATCTATAAATATAGTTGATAAAATTTCAAGAAATTCTTTTCCTTAAATCCGCATTTTTTATATAATTTAATTGCTTCATTATCACAATTCACACAAAGGATTATCTCCATTATAGTATCATGTGAAAACACGAAATCAATTGCAATATTTAATAATTTAACTCCTAATCCACGCCCTCTAGAATTAGGAGTAACGCCTAAATATTCTATATTCCCCTGTTGAGCTTCTGGACATACCTCTACATATATATATCCTAGAATTTCATCTTTATCTTTGTATATATAAACTTTATTTTTTGAATTTATTTTATTAACTATCATGTCTCCACTATAGTAAGTATTAGGGAAAATACTGTCATGAAGCTTTATAAATTCATCTTTTTCATCCTCTTTTAATATCCTTACTCCATCACTAAGCTTCTCTATCCTATCCTCTCTATTTAGTGATAGTATAAACTGATTACTTTTAAAATTAAAATCTAAACTATTGGAAAATTCCATAGCTAAGGAATTTTTATAGTTAAAAAACATATTTGCTTTATTTATTTTCTTAGGTATTAAAGGTAGTATATTATTCCACAACTTTAAAGCAAGATTTACACCATATCTTACATCTACAAAAGGTCCATGAACTTCTGCTGTTTCATTGTCAATATCTAAATCTACACCTAATACAGCTACTATTTCTTTTTCATCACTTAAAAATATTAAGCTTTTATTTGGTAAAAAATCTTCCTGTAAAATTTCCAATATTTCATCTTTATTATCTCCACAGTATCCTATATGATTTTCTTTTCTCATATTCATTACTGCCATAAATTCTGCTATTTTTTCTAAATCTTCTTTATCTATAACAGATAGCTTCATACCCTCTATTTCCATGGAAATCCCTCCAATATTTAAATTGTTACTACTATATATAATTCTGCATTTATTGGTTATTTCTTTTATATTTACTTTATATTATTGTTTTTTAACTATTTTACAAACAAAAATGGAGAAGTTTTTATTACTTCTCCATTTTTACTATACAATTAAACTAAAATTTATTTTACTATGACTTTTAATTCTACTTTGTATTTATCATCGTTTATATCATGTCCTTTTACAACACCAGTATAGATTTTTTCTCCTACTATAGAAGTATCTATAACTAAATCTTCAGTTTGCCATTGTATTTCTACTATTTTAGGTAATACTTCATTAATTGTCTTTCCATCTGGTAAAACAAACACTGCACTTGGTAACATAGCAAATTGATCTTTATTAACAGTTACAGGTTTTGATTTTATATTTTCAATATCAAAATATTGAGCTGCTTCTCCAATATATGATAAAACTTCGTTACTTAAAATTGCTTGTCCACCTAGTCCATAAACCTTTTTAGCCCTTAAAAAATTAGCATACATAGCAGTATTGTCATCTACTTCATATGCACTTGCTAAGATTAATGGTGAACCTGTCATTGCTGCAGCTGCACTTCCAGATAATGCATCTGGATAGTTCATACCTGTTGCTACATAAATTTCATCATAACTTAGCCAATTTCCAAAAATAGATAATACATTTATATTTGTTTCAAATCTATTTTGTCCACCTATTCTCATTGGATTTGGGAATGCGGAAGCAACTTCATAACTTATAGCTCCAATTCCGCCTACAATAACAGTTTCATTAATTTCTGTTGAAGCTATAAAATTTTTGACATCTTCATTCATATAATTACTTGGAGTTAATATAATTGGCATTGAAAGTTTTCCTGCTACTGGAGCTATTGATAATGCGTCAGCATAATTTAATCCATAAGCAACAGCTATTCCATTTTCTGTACCAATTTCTTTAGCTATATTTACCGCTGTGTTATATCTATCCTTTCCATCAATTCTTCTAGTTGCAACACCCATGGCTTTTAATTCTGTTTCTACCTCTTTAGATACAGCACCATTTCCACCAACTATAATTGCATTAGAAGCACTTAATCTTTTTATCTCTTCTTTTACAGATTGAGGTAACTTTTTATTTTCAGTTAAAAGTATTGGAGCATTATGCTTTGCCGCTAATGGTGTAGCGCTAAGTGCATCTGGATAATCCATTCCAGTAACTAGTACTATTGTATCTGATCCATTTGCCCATTTTTCCTTAGAAATAGCCACTGCTGTTTCATATCTTCCCGTATTATTGCCTCCATATAGTCTCTTAGTAGTAGTTTCTACTGAAGATTCTACCCATTCTCCTGAAAAATTGAAAACATCTTCAGGACTATTATTAGCCTCGCTTTCCATCATCATTTGTATAGCATTTTCATTTTTTGCTTCTGTTGCAAAAACTACACTGCTATTAAACAATAAAGTAGCTAATAGTCCACAGCTTAAAATTTTTAAAACACTTTTTTTCATTAACTTTATCTCCCCTTTTTGGTTTATCTATTAAAGATTACCATAATTTATTTATTTTTTCAATTTTAATTTAATAAAAATTTTCTTTAAATTTTTATTATTATTTAATTTTTTAAAGTATTATTAGTGTTTTATTTTACTATCATTGTTTAATACAGTATTTTATAAAATTTTATGTCGAATTTTATAAATATTAAAATAGAGTTTAATTCTAAAGTAATTTTAATTTTAGAACTAAACTCTTTGCTTTTTTTAAATATATAAATTTTAAGATATGTTCTAATATATGTTGATATTTGATATATCAGTGTACTCTTATACAAAGGAGATATTATAAGTAAAACTAGCGAACAATGTTCGCCCCTACGATAATGTAGACAATAAAACCTATAAAAAATATATTGCCATCATATTATCGTAATTAATAAAAATTCTTATTTACTTATGTAATATTTTTTCGTAACAATAAAATTTACCTTTACGAAACTGCACTTCACCAACACATTTATAATTCAATGCTTCATATAGATGGATAGCAAAAGGATTTTTAGAAAAAGCGTCAAGACGAATTATTGAATAGTTATTTTCGAGTGCCTTATCTTCAACAAAACTAACTGTCCTCTTACCAAATCCTTTACCCTGTACTGTAGGATCAACACACATGCGATGAATTACACATACATTTCCTTCTCTTTGCGTCCAATTAACAGCTTGGTATTCTGGATCTTGTTGTTCATTGATTACTATAGTTGAAACTAATCTATTATTATATATAAGCACATACATTTGCTTATTTTTTATATCATTTTTAATAATATCACTATTAGGATATATGCTATCCCATTGATCAATACCCTTTTCTTTCATATCTTGTATTGCATTAGAAAATATTTTAATTATATTATCTAAATCAGACTTATTTGCTAACCTAAATTGATAATCCATTTTGAGATACCTCCTAATAATATAAACCGCTACTTAATTTTGTATGATAATATTAATTTACAATTTATTTATTTTCCTAAATTTTATAACATTATAATTTAATGGTAATCTATTGATAACCTAACCATATCAACACACTGTATTCCATTTTCTATAATAGGCTCATCATAATGTTTTATAAAAAAGTCATGATCTATACTTCTTATTCTAAATCCACACTTTTGATATAGTGCTAACTGAGAAATACTGGAGTTTCCCGTACCTACTTCTAAGGTTTTCATATCCGCTTTCTTTGCTGTTTCTATTGCATCTTTAATTAGCGCCTTTCCTATTCCCTTTCCATGAAAACTTTCATTTACAGCAAGATTTACAAGCTCCATAGTAGCAGGTCTTGTTTTAATTAATACATATACTCCAATTACTCTATTATGTAGTTCTGCAATATAAACATCCCCTCTAGATGTGTATTCCTTTATTAAACCAGGTGAAGGATCTGCTAACAACAGTAAGTCATAGGGAAACAACTCTTCATTTTCTATTTTTTTAATATTTAACTTATCTATAATATCATTCATATTCTTAACCCTTCCATTTCTGTGAAATCTTTTTTTATATTATACTATATACTTTAGTACAAATTACTATTAATCACACATAGCTTTTGTAAACTTTAATCTTTAGAATTTAAATTATCAATGCTAATTTATAAATGCACCAAATTTTGGACATTTCCTAGCAGAAACCGAGAAATTTAGAATTGATTTATTTTAAAGTGATATACTCACTTCTTATAAAGAAACTAGTAGTTTTAGTCTATTCAAAATATTAGTTAAACTTACTGATATAGTTCCGAACTATACTGCCCCTCAGGGGAATCCTTATACAATTGAAAATTAACAATTGTGAATGGAGAATTATTGATACTTCCTCCTTTACGGAAGAAGTTTTAAATTAATTTATTTTTAAGGTGATACAGTCATTTCTACCCCAAAATCTATTTAAAGAAATTAATTTCAACCTTAATTGTGCATTATTTTAAGTCGTTAATTAAAATGTTTAGTATCGTAGTTATCGTTATACATTAACTTTTTTATGTGGTTTATCTATAAAACAATAAAGCGTCGCGAAAACACCACGCTTTTAGATAAACTAATAATATTAATGATTAGTTCCAAATTATTTTGAATAAAGCAATACTAAATACCATCTACAAAAATAGTATGCTTTACTCTCCATTTCTCTAGAGCAATACTAACCCAAAAACCATATATGCCTAAAGTTATAATAGATAACAGAAGCCATTTTATCCAATTGCCGAATAAACCTACAGCAGTTCCTGTAAATTTTAGTCTTCTGCCTTCTATTACAGTATGGTTAATTTTCCAACCATAAACCATACATTCTGCCCAAGGATAGCATATTCCTAAAGTTAATACAGTTATTAATATTCCTAGTATTCTCCATCCTATTAATTGAAGTAATCCTCCATCAAAATAAGATTCCCTTTTCACATTACGATTTGATAATTCCATTTTATCTCCCTTGAATTAAATATTATTACAACAATATTATAAGGGAAATTTTATATAATATTACCAATAATTATAAAGTTTTCAATTTATTTAACTTTTATAAATTACTGATAATTATTTTCAAATTATCATATAAATTTTTCTATAAAATGTTAAAAGTAATATATTCTTATTTAAATAAATAAAATTCTTATATTTAAATAAGAATTTTATTTATTTAAGAAATTTTTTATATTAAACTTTCATAAACTATTAATGGGGTGGTTTTATGAAATCATTTTATAAAATCTTTGTCACACTTATTATTATATTAATAATTGAATATCTAATTATTTTCTTACTTTATTATTTTTAAATTAGCAATTAAATTAATTCTCCATTTATCCCCACTGTTACCTCTCTATAAGGTACTATAGTTTGGGATTGAAGCATTGCATTTTTAACTGAACTTACTATACCTGAGCAACAAGGTACTTCCATTCTAACAACAGTTATACTTTTTATATTGTTGCTTTTTAAAATTTCAGCTAACTTTTCTCTATAATAGTCATTATCATCTAATTTAGGACAACCTATTACAGTTATATGATCTTTTATAAAGTCTCTATGAAAATTTGCATAAGCATATGCAGTACAATCTGCTGCTATTAATAAATTTGCCCCTTCAAAATATGGTGCATTAGGATTTACTAATCTTAATTGTACTGGCCATTGACTTAATTCTGAATTAAAGCTACTGTTTTCTTCTTTAGAATTACAGTCACATATATCATTCTTTAAAGCCTTTGTACTTAGATTTAATCCTGCCTTTCTTTCAATTTTCTTTGCCATTGTTCCAGGGCATCCACAAGGCATAGCTTTACTTTCTTCTTTAGTTTCTTTTTTTACCTTATCTATATCCTCTATTCTTCTTTTCACCGCTTCATCATCATAAGCTCCTGCTTCTCTTTCAATTATCTCAATAGCACCTTGAGGGCAATTTAAACAATCTCCTAGTCCATCACAGTACATATCACTAACAAGCTTTGCTTTACCATTTACTATTTCTATAGCTCTTTCATGACATGCATTTACACATATGCCGCAACCATCACATTTTTCCTCATTTATATGAACAATTTTTCTAATCATAACTTATACCTCCATAGCACACATTAATTTAAAAATCTAAAAGAAAATAATAACTCAAATATGTTAATCTATTTTAGAAATATGAAAGAAAAATATTCTAGCATACTGGTTTATTACTTTTTTAAGATCACTTAACTACTATAGTGTGTTAATTTAATTTCAATCTATGATTAAATTATATCAACTTAAATGTTTTTGGTATGTAACTTATGTTACAGAGTTAATTTTTTATAATTCCAATTTTATGTGAATTCTTAATAGCTTTTATTCTCTCTTCAATATTTTTATCAAAAGCTATTATAGCCACCGTTGCAGGACCACAACTTCTATTTACATCTATATTGGGATTTTCTTCCAAGATAAACTGCATACCATTATTTTTAGCTAGTTCTTCTGCTTCATATAATATCCCTTTAGATCCTACAGGAACGATTTCCTTAACTTCTTTTAATTCTTTTAAATAGGAAAGAACATCATATTGAAAAATATCTTCATCATATTCATAGCTTATCTCTTCTCCAACTTTAGGTATTCCTATAGAATAAATTATAACATCATCTTTTATATTATTTACTCTAAGTTTAGACTTTTCCCCGATTCCAATTATAGTCATTCCTAATCCTGTAGAAACACAAGGGAAATTTTCTTCTGTACTTCCACTAAGGGCAACATTGCTAATATCCGCCAATTCTAATTCACTTTTAATTCCCTTTATTATTTCTTCTCCTGTAGGTTTCATTTCCGCACAAACATTATCAATAACAGTAACTACTTCTGCACCACTACATAATACTTCTAGAAGCCCTACTCTAACTGTATATTTCCCTGTTATAAAAGGTGGAACCTTTAATGCATCCTGTGGCTTGTCTCCTATACTTCCACAGCTATCACAAGCAATTACCATAGATTTATTTTCATCTATATCTACTAATACTAAATCTCTTATTTTATTTATCTTCATGTAGATTTTCCTCCTTATGTTACTGTTTCTTATACTTTTTCCAACTTTAATTATACATCAGATCTATTCCATATAGTTTTAAAGTGTTTTTAATATTGCATATTAATGTTATCAAATAAAATTAATTATATTTAATTTTTATTTATAATACCATATTCTTATTTAGTTTATACTAATGTTTTAGGAATTTTCAAAAAAATAATAGCCCAGTATGTTAGCCTATTTTCCATCACACTGTGTTGTCAGAACCCTCACATAGCTTCACTATGATCAGAACCTGTCTCCTTTTTTGATGCAAAATATATTTCACATCTTTAACTAGATATTTTCTTTCATATGCCTAAAATATACTAACATCTTTGGTTTATTATTTTCTTTCAGATGCCTTATTTGATATAATCGAATATGAATTATAGATTTTCTCAATAATATATTTAGAGAATCTATTCTAAATTTCTCAGTTTTACTGAGAAATTTCCACAATTGTGAATTTTGCATTGTGAATTGTGAATTGAATTGTCTAATAACGTAGCTATATTAGCTATATATTAGTTTTTAAGATACTTTATCTATATGTAAATTCATATCCCCCTACTGTGTAATACTAAAGATAATTTTATAAAATAAAAGATTTTATATACAGAAAGAGAAGTGAACTGTTAATGGAAAAAGTTATGTTTAAAGGAAGTGCTATGCTTAATCCAGTGCCAGTGGTACTAATTAGTTGTAAGAATAATGAAGGTAAAGATAATGTTTTTACAGTAGGTTGGATTGGAACAGCTTGTACTAAACCTCCTATGATTACAGTGGCAATTAGACCTGAAAGATTATCCTACGAGTACATAAAAGAAACCATGGAATTTGTAGTTAATCTTCCTTCTAAAAATTTAGTTAAGGAAGTGGATTTTTGTGGAGTTCGTTCAGGTAGAACTATTGATAAAATTAAAGAAATGAACTTTTCAATGACAAAATGCGAAAATATTTCTGCCTCATTGATAGAAGACTGCCCTATTTCTCTTGAATGTAGAGTTAAAAGTATCACCTCTTTAGGTACTCATGATTTATTTTTAGCTGAAATAGTCTGTTCACATGTAAATAGTGATTTAATTGACGAAAAAGGTAAAATTCATTTTGAAAAGGCAGATCTCATTTCCTATTGTCATGGAGAATATTTTGCATTAAATCCTAAAGCTTTAGGTTCCTTTGGCTATTCTGTAATGAAGAAGAAAACTATGAAGAAGAAAAAAATTAAAAGATAAATTAAGGCATCTTTAAAAATGACTGCTTAGAATTTTTGAATAGTTATTTTTAAATGCCTAAATACTATGAAAGGTAGTGAAATCCTATGGAATTTCTAAAAGTTGCATCTGCTTGCCCTATCACTAATGTAGCAGATGTAAATTTCAATGTAGAAAATATAAAAAATTGTATTGAGGAAGCTATAGAAAAGAATTGTAAACTTGTAGTGTTTCCTGAGCTCTCTATTACCTCTTATACCTGTGGAGATCTATTTTACCAAAGACAACTATTAGATAAAAGCGAAGAAGCTTTAAAAGACCTTTGCGAATTTTCTAGACATAAAGATATATTGATTGCTGTAGGTGCACCAATAGAGCATAAAAATTTGTTATATAATAGTGCAGTTATAATACTTAATGGTGAAATACTAGGTATAGTTCCTAAAAGTTATCTACCTAATTATTCAGAGTTCTATGAAAAAAGATGGTTTAATAGTGGTTTAAATTTAACTAACGAAAAAATATCTTTAAGCTTTAGTGAAAACATTCCTTTTGGAACAAACCTTATTTTTACTTGTGGTGATACAAAAATAGGTTTTGAAATCTGCGAAGATTTATGGGTTACCATACCTCCTAGTAGCTATTTAAGCCTTTTAGGTGCAAACATAATATGTAATTTATCTTCTTCAAATGAACTTGTAAGTAAAGCAGAGTATAGAAGAAATTTAATTTCAAATCAAAGTGCAAGATGTATGAGTGCATATATTTATTCTTCATCAGGTGTTTTTGAATCAAGTACTGATTTATTGTTTAGTGGTCATTTAATGATATGCGAAAATGGTAGTACACTTTGTGAAAATGAAAGATTTCAAAGACATAATGAAATTATTGCATCAATTATAGATGTGGATAAATTAAAAAGTGAGCGTTTAAAAAATGTAAGTTTTAGAGATAGTATTCACTTTTGCCCATATGATGCAGAAATTATAGAATTTGAATTTAAAAGCAAAGAAATTATAAACTTCAACCGTTATATTGATAAACATCCATTTGTGCCAAAGGATGAAATTGAAAGAGAAAAAAGATGTAAAGAAATTTTTAATATTCAAGCTGCTGCTCTAGCTAAAAGATTTTCTTATACAAAATTAAAAAAAGCAGTTATTGGTATTTCTGGAGGACTTGACTCTACTTTAGCATTGCTTGTAATTGTTAAAACCTTTGATATGCTAGGCATTGATAGAAAAAATGTACTAACTATTACAATGCCTGGCTTCGGTACTACTGATAGAACTTATAATAATGCTATAAATCTCTGTAAGCATCTAAATACACAAACTAGAGAAATCAATATAGTAGATGCTTGCCTTCAACATTTTAAGGATATTGGTCATGATGTAGATAAACATGATGTAACCTATGAAAATGTTCAAGCAAGAGAAAGAACTCAAATATTAATGGATATAGCAAATAAAGAAAATGGTCTTTTAATAGGTACAGGTGATTTATCTGAGCTTGCATTAGGATGGGCTACTTATAATGGTGATCACATGTCTATGTATTCTGTAAACTGTTCTATACCTAAAACTTTAGTTAGATATCTAGTACACTATGTAGCAGAAAAAGAATTAAGTGGTGAGGTTTCTGAAATTTTAATAGATATATTAGATACACCTGTTAGTCCAGAACTTCTCCCTAAAGATAAAGAAGGTAACATTGCGCAAAAGACTGAAGACATAGTAGGTCCTTATGAGCTTCATGATTTCTTCTTATACCATTTTATAAAAGAAGGAGCAACTCCTGAAAAATTATTATTTTTAGCTAAAGCTGCCTTTAAAGAAATTTATTCTAATGAGGAAATTGAGAAATGGTTAAATACTTTCTTAAGACGATTCTTTACTCAACAATTTAAACGTTCTTGTTTGCCTGATGGTCCTAAGGTAGGTTCCATAAGTCTTTCTCCTAGAGGAGATCTAAGGATGCCTTCAGATGCAAGCTATAACTCTTGGATATAACAAAAAGTCGTGGCTAAATGTCACGACTTTTTAAAATTAAGAATGAGAAGTTAAGATAAATTTTAATTTTTGATGAATTAATACTTATAATGTGTTTTTAAAGCAATAAAATTATTTCTTTAACATAAAAATTTATTTAGTAATTTTTCATTTCATTTTATTTATATACGTCTACAATAAGTCCTGTTATTTCATCGATAGTACTTGCTATATTCAAGGTTTCTTTTTCTTCACTTAATAACATTTCTGTAAGTTCTTCTAGTTTTTTATCTACAGTTTCTACAGTAATAAAATATTGAGTTTGCCAAAAGCTTATATCTTTTTTAACGGAATACATAAAAGCAAGTACAGATTCTAAATATTCTTTTATTTCTCTCTTATAAGCTCTAACATCAGCATAACATTTGGTTACCACTAATTTGCTTCCCTTAGATTTTATATTTTTTAACATCTGCTTTAATTGTTCTTCTGACTTTTTTTGACGCGCAAAATTAAAATTTCTAGAAAAGTCATTATGTTTATTTATAGTAACCCCTTCTGTCTTTATTGGAGTCGTTCCTCTTAATTTAGATATTTCCATTTAAATACCTCCTAATGACTATTTTTTGAATAGGCTTTACTCTCTATAATAATTATATCGTAATAATACTACATTCTTTAAGGCTAATTTCAATTTGTTTGATTATTAAGAATAGTAAGAGTATAATGAAAAAAGTATAATAAAGCCACAGTTCTTAAATTACGAATTTTTTATTATTAATTTGCAAATATTAAATATTCATTATTGTAAGTTTACAAAGATAATGATTTTAATTTAGATTGCTTTCATTAAATAAAATTTATATTTTTATATACTAAAATATTCTAAAAGTGTGGTGATAATAATATGAAAAAACTTCTGCAAATGTTTATTACTTTTTTCAAAATTGGAAGCTTTACTTTCGGTGGTGGATATGCAATGATTCCTCTAATTGAAAAGGAAGTAGTAGATAAACACAAATGGCTTACTAAAGAAGAATTTTTAGATATAATCGTTATCTCTCAAACTTTTCCAGGTGCTTTAGCCATAAATAGTTGTACATTTATAGGTTATAAAATAAGTAATTTTCCTGGAGCTATTTTAGGCTTACTTGGTGTAACCCTCCCCTCCTTTTTTATAATACTTCTAATTGCTATGTTCTTTGCAAAATTTAGAAATCTCTACACTGTTGAATTGATATTTAAAGGAATTAATGCTGCAGTACCTTTATTAATTCTAGTGGCAGTAATAAGCCTTAGTAAATCCCTTAATAAAAATTATATAAATATCGTAATAATAATTATAACAATACTTGCAATTACTATATTTAATGTAAACCCTGTAATAATTATATTACTATCAGCAATTTATGGTATTATTGCAAATAGAAAGAAGGTGTAACAATTGCATATACTTTTTAAATTATACTTAGCATTTCTAAAGATTGGCACCTTTGGATTTGGTGGTGGTTACGCAATGTTATCCTTAATTGAAAAAGAAATAGTAACAAACAATAGTTGGATTAGTTACACTGAATTTATAGATATAATTGGAATTTCTCAAATGACACCAGGCCCAGTGGCTATAAATTCTGCCACTTTTGTAGGATATAGAGTATATGGTGTTTTAGGAAGTATAGTTGCTACTCTAGGTGTTATAACTACTTCCTTTATTTTAGTAACATTAGCTTATTTCTTCTTTCAAAAATTTAAGGAGTCAGATTTATTGACCTCTGCTCTTTTAGGGATGAGACCTGCACTTATAGGCTTAATAATTTCTGTATTCTTATCTCTTGGACGTACTTCTTACATAGACCTTAAAAGTATAATTATAGCCTTTATAATTGGATTAATGCTAATAAAAACTAAAATTCATCCAATATTAATAATAGTTATTTCAGGAATTTTAGGAATAGTATTCTATGGGATACTACCATTTTAATTTCCATAATAAAATTTTTACCATGAATGCAAATTAAGAATGAATAATGAAGAATTATGGTTAAAACTCCACAGCCGAAGCTTTGGAGTTTTTTAAATAAATTTTATTTTAAGCAATTCACTAAAGGTGAATTTCATCCTAAATTCTTCATCCTAAATTCTTCATTCTTAACTATTAATTCTTAATTTCTAAGGATTTAAGCTATTTTTATAAAAAATTTATTTTCCATAGTACATTTTAAACTTTTATATTAAATCTCTATATTGAAGTCATTTTTGAATAATTGTTTATTTTATATCATAGATTAATTTAAGGCATCTGAAAGAAAATAGCTAGTTAAAGATGCAAAATAGATGAGTATACTAACTAGGTATTTTTTGAAGATGCCTCAATACTCTTTAATCCTAATATATATAATCTATAGGATTAAAGAGTATTTTAAAATAAATAACAACATTTACATTTTTTTCAATTATATATTGTATTTAAAACCATATTATGTTATAATATTTTCTGTAATAACAGTTATTTCAATTTTTATCATTATCTTCCGCAATAATAATTTTTGTATATTTTGTGGATAATATATTTTAGAGGTGATTTTTAATGTGGTTTAGCAAAAGTTCAGAAGAAGTCTTAAAAGAATTTCAAACCAATAGCATTACTGGCCTGACGTCCAAAGAAGTTGAAGAGAAAAAAAAGCAGTTTGGGCTAAATAAATTTGCAACAAAAAAACCTAGAACTAAAATTCAAATGTTTTTTTCTCAACTTCAAGATATCTTAATTTATATATTAATTGCCGCTGCAATACTATCTGCTGTTGTAGGAGAAGTTAGTGATACTATCATCATTGGAGTTGTTATACTAATTAATGCGATAGTAGGAATGGTTCAAGAAGCCAAAGCTGAAAAAGCACTAGATGCACTAAAGCAACTTTCTACGCCCAAAGCTATAGTTAAAAGGGATGGTGAACTTAACGAAATACCTTCTGAGGAGGTTGTTCCAGGAGATGTAATTATTATAGATGCTGGAAGATATATTCCCTGTGATTTAAGATTAATTGAAAGTGCAAATCTTAAAATCGAGGAATCTGCCCTTACAGGAGAATCTGTTCCTGTTGATAAAGATGCAAATATTTTAATAACTAGTGATGATATTTCTTTGGGTGATCAAAAAAATATGGCATTCATGTCTACTTTAGCTACTTATGGTAGAGGAATAGGCATAGCCGTTGGTACAGGAATGAACACTGAAATCGGTAAAATAGCAAAAATGCTCGATGAAAGTGAAAATGAACAAACTCCACTTCAAAAGAAACTTGAAGAGTTAGGAAAAATTTTAGGATTTTTAGCTATAGGTGTATGTATAGCTATGTTTGTAATAGGCTTACTTCAAGGTAGGGATAAACTGGAAATGTTTATGACCTCTATAAGCCTAGCGGTAGCAGCAATTCCTGAAGGTCTCGCTGCCATAGTTACAATAGTGCTTGCTATTGGTGTTCAAAAAATGATAAAACAAAATGCTATAATTAGAAAACTTCCTTCAGTTGAAACCTTAGGATCAGTAAATATAATTTGCTCAGATAAAACTGGTACATTAACTCAAAATAAAATGACAGTAGTAAAATTTTATTCTGATAATATCTTAGATGATATAGATAAATTAAATATAAATAATCCTATACACAAGTTGTTAATAGAAAATATGGTACTTTGTAACGATGCTACAGCTAGAGAAAATTCAAAAACTGGTGACCCAACTGAGATAGCATTGTTAGAAGCAGGAAATATGTTCAATATCTATAAAGAAGATCTAGAATCTTCACATAAAAGAATGGATGAAGTTCCTTTTGATTCTGATAGAAAATTAATGACCACTGTAAACAAATACGATAATAAATATTACGTTATGACTAAGGGTGCAACAGACAACTTATTAAATATCTGTACTAATGCTTATATAAATAATGAAATAATACCTTTAACTGAAGAATTAAAAGATGCTTTCTTAAAATCAGCTTATGATATGTCTGATGATGCACTCAGGGTTTTAGGTTGTGCTTATAAAATTATCCCTTCAACTAATGTTGAAATCAATAACCTAGAAAATGATTTAACTTTCGTAGGTTTAGTTGGTATGATAGACCCTCCTAGACTTGAAGTTAAAGATTCTATTGCTCTATGTAAAAAGTCTGGCATAAAAACTATAATGATTACCGGTGATCATAAAAATACTGCTTTTGCTATAGCAAAAGAATTAGAAATTGTAAATGACATCACTGAAGTTATTTCAGGCGCTGACCTTGATAAATTACCTGATGAAGAATTGTCTAATAAAATAGATAGCTTACGAGTATTTGCAAGAGTTTCACCTGAACATAAGGTTAAAATCGTTAAAGCTTTTAAGTCAAAAGGAAATATAGTATCTATGACCGGTGACGGTGTTAATGATGCTCCTTCATTAAAAGCTGCTGACATAGGAGTTGCAATGGGTATTACAGGAACAGATGTGGCTAAAGGTGCTTCTGATATGATATTAACAGACGATAACTTCTCTACCATAGTCTCTGCTATAAAAGAAGGTAGAAATATATTTAATAATATCAAAAAGTCTGTAGTATTTTTAATTTCTTGTAATGCAGGAGAAATTGTTTCCCTATTCTTTGCCATACTTTTAGGATGGGCTACTCCACTTAATGCAACTCATATATTATGGGTCAACTTAATTACAGATACTTTCCCTGCATTAGCATTAGGTATGGACCCAGGTGATAAAGATGTAATGAATAAAAAACCTCGTAATCCTAAATCAAGTATATTTAAAGGATCAACTTTAAGCTTAGTAGCTAACGGAATCCTAATAGGTTCCTTAACCTTAATTGCTTTCGTTTATGGCGCTAGAACTTATGGTGGTGCAGATGTTTCATTATTAGCTATGCCTAAGCAGGTTTTAATCCATGCTCAAACTCTAGCTTTTACAGTTTTAAGTGGAACCCAATTAATTCACTCATTAAATATGAGGAACGAAACTAAATCTATATTCCAAATAGGATTATTTTCAAATATGTATTTAATTGGTGCTATAATACTAGGATTTTTACTTCAATTAATAGTAATATCCGTTACTCCAATAGCAAATTTATTTGGAGTATATAAGCTTACAATTAATGATTGGGAATTCGTATTTCTACTAAGTTTAGTGCCATTAGTATTTAATGAAATTGCTAAATTAATAAAAAGACTAAGAATGAGATAATATAAGGAAGCCTAGAACTAGGCTTCCTTATTACGTTTATCAACGTACTTCATAATATTATTTATTTTTAAGACTTATTAATTCCACTTTAAATTATATTGAAATCGCCTGACCAGAGCATAAGTAATTAATCTGATCATGCAATATGCCTTTTAATTGTTCATATGCCTTTTCCCCAGTACAGTGACATGTATAATATATTGATTTCTTCCCACTTAAATATTTCCCAATGTCATTTATCAATTTTACATTTACACATTTACTAAATATAGGATTAAACAAATGAAAACCTCCAATAACAAAATCTATGTTTTTCTTAGTAATATCTTCAGCCTCTTCTAATATATTGACTATTCCACGATGAGCACAGCCTGCAAAAAGATAGCTCTTATTACCAGATGTAATTATAAGATTTTGCTCATGATTAAATTTATCATGAACAAACAAATTCCCTTCTTTTACATATAAATTTTTATTTGATGTTGGCAGCATCTTATTTGAGCTTATTTTGCTAAAAATAATAAGCTCATCATCTATTTTATAAAAATCGTCAACTAAGATAATCCTATCACTTTCTCTTAGAGTTCTATCTAAACCTATATAATATTTAAACAATCCTAAAACATTACTATAGTACTTATCAAAGGCATTTTTATGAATATAAATTTTTGCCTTATTATTTACTTTTAAAAATTCTTTTAGTCCTCCACCATGATCTTTATGTCCATGTGATATTACAACAATATCTACTTCCGAAATATCTATATTTAATTTTATAGCATTTTTTATAAATAAATTATTAGGTCCAACATCAAATAATATATTATGCTTTTCAGTCTTTATGTGTATACATAATCCATGTTTACTATCATATTGTGAAGATAGTGACTTGTTTTCTAATAATGCTGTAACCTTCATATTTTATCTCCTCTTCATATTAAAATTCTTTACAATTTAATATATTATATTTTATCTAGATATGGATTATAACGATTAATTCTTATAATATAGCTATTTATTCTTATAAAAAATTGATTAGCAAAATTGATTTTTATCTTATTTTTAATTTTTCATTATTAAAATCCGCCTGCTCCGCCGCCACTACAGCCACCGCCACCTCCGGCGGAACTACCTCCGTCATAATCTACTGTACTGGAAAAGGCACCATAAGATCCATAGTATATAAATGAATTTGTGGTTGTAAAATTATCAAAATTAAGATAATTTATAAGCCATATATTAGTAGCATATATTGATGAAGTCAATGCAAATTTTCTGAACTCTTCAAGTCTTTTTCTGCTAACATTTAAAGTTATCATATAAGGTAGGTATTCATCTAAAGGATACATCATAGCCATTGAACCTAAGTCTTTATCTTCAAAGCTTGTTTTTACTTTTTTCCATTTCATTTTTTCACTATATCCGTAATCGCTTAATCTTATTATTAGACCTATTCCTAGTATAAATATAATTACACTAATTATAAGTGATAATATGGCTATAATATTTCCATTAATTAAGGATATGATTGATATAATAAACGCAATAACAGATAAAGTTATATATAAAACTCCATATTTTCTATTGCTTTTATCAAAATAATTATTATCTTTCACTAAATCATTTACTTTTTTTACCCATTTAAGGTAGCTTGCCGTAAAATTAATCCCTTTTTCTTTATCTTTGGCCATTCTTTCTATCTCTTTCATAGTTATTTCATTATTATAATTACTTATATCTATCAACCAATCTATTAGGTACTGTTCATGAGCTAAAAGCTTCTCATATGGCTTATCTAAGACTATTATTTTATAATCCTCGTTTTTTCCTACTGTATTGTCCTCTAACTCTATAAATCCTCTTCTATTCAAATCTAATAAGGTAGTTATAAACTCTTTAGTTGTAACTGTTCCATTATACAATCTTGACAGTATAGCTGGACTACATTTTTCTGGAAATTCATTAAGATTTTCGGTTTTTATGATTCTTTTTGTAATTTTCATATAAAAAATAATAAGCGTTAATCCTATAATTAGAAATATATAAACTAGAAAATCAACACCTTTTTTAATCTTTTTATTAGTTTCCACTTTCTTTTCATAGTCTAATCTTTTTCTTTCTTCTTTTTGTAGTATTTCTGCTAATCCATCTTTATTTTCAGTTTTAGTAGAGCTTATTAAAATATCTTTTGGAAATAAAACTCTTCCAGTGAGATACATATCTTTTTTAATATCTGTTGCTTCAAATATTATTTTATTATTTTCAATTTTAGCTGTAGGAAATCCATCCCCTGTATCAAAAAATGCATTAATATCTTTCTCTAATACATCTTTAGGAAGCGCTATTACTCCATTAAAGCTGTCTATCTCACTTTTATAACCTTTATCCCAAAAATTATAATATAACTCTCCAACATCATTATATAACGTAGTTACGTCAGATAATGTATAACTAAGCCTAATTTTTCTCTTTACATTTTTTGATGGAATATATAATTTAACCCTAAATAAATTTTTATTTTCTTCTGCTATTTCATAAAGAAAACTATCTCCATTTTTAGCCTTTTTACTATATTTAAATTCTTTTTCTACCTCATCTTCTATAAGAAAAACTTTTAAATCATTAATGCCATTTGTTCCCTCTGTAGAAATATCTTTAAAAGCCCCATTAAATTTTCCACTGAAATCCATCATTAATGTTTCTTCAACCTTTAATGATCCATCCTTTAAAATATTAACTGTGGAATGTAATTCATTAATTTTAACCTCTTTGTCATTGGCGTAAACAACTATAGAGGTTGAAACCATAAATATTAACATTAAGCTAAAAACTTTAAATAAATTTATTGTTAATTTTTTATAATTCATTTGCTCACCTCAATTGATATTACTAGAAAGAATTAACTTACTAGATTAGATTTCTTTAAAATTTAAAAATTTTTCCTAAAACTTAACTATATATAATTTCAATAAATCATTTTTAATTCCTCTTTTATATCTTTTGTAAAAAATTTAGATTCTCATACTCTATAAATAATTCTTCATAAACTTCAAGGAAGTAAAAAATCATCATGATACACATGATGATTTTTATTAATTATTTTGCCTATATTAGCTTTGTTCCACTCTCATCTTGTGTTATTAGGTTTCTCTTCATAAGTCCGCCTAGAGCTCTTTTAAAAGCATTTTTGCTTGTATTAAAAGTGCTTTTTATATCCTCTGGTGATGATTTATCATTTAATTTCATTGAACCATGATTTTTCTTTAAATAATCTAATATAACAGTTTCTAAATCTTCTTTTTCTACTAACCTACTTTTTCTTGAGGTTACACCAACTTGACCTTCTTCATAATATCTTTTCACCCTAACTTTAATGGTTTCTCCTGTTTCAAGATCATTATAATACTCATTTTTAAGTATTACTCCCCTATAAATGTTTTCTAAAGCTATCATAGCTGTTTCATTAGTTTGGAATCCATATATAGTCCCCTCAACCTCTTCTCCTATATTGTAGCTATTTGTGTCATGAAGATATTTATCTATGTTAGTGGTAGCTGCTAAACGATTAGTTTTATCTAAGTATAGATAAAACAAGTATTTTTTTCCTACTTCTAACTTATATTTAATTTCCTTAAAAGGTACTAGTACATCCCTTTCAAGTCCTATGCTTATAAAAGCACCTACTTTGCTATTATCTACTACCTCTAAATAAGCAATTTCTCCTATTTGTGCTAAAGGATTTTTCATAGTAGCAATGATTCTATCTTTAGAATCTCTATATATAAAAGCTTCTACTTCATCTTCAACCTGAAGTTCATTGCCTAGTGCACTCTTTGTTGGTAATAAAATATCGTCAGAAGTATTATCAGTTTTTCCATCTAAATAATATCCAATTTCCGCTATCCTTACAACTTTTAGTTTATTTATTTCTCCAATTTTTATCATATATAATCTCCTAATTCTTCAAAAATTTTTCCCAATGTATATATTCATTTAGCTTATCTACAAACTTAACTAAGTACTTTTCTTCTAATTCAGTAAATCTATTAAATATCGGACTATCTATATCAAGAACACCATAAACTATCTCATCTTTAATTATAGGTATTACAATTTCTGAATTAGAAGCAGAGTCGCAAGCTATATGACCTGGAAAGTTATGTACATTTTCAATTCTTTTTATTTCTTTATTTTCTGCTGCTGTTCCACAAACACCTTTTCCAAAAGCTATTCTGTTACAAGCAGGTCTACCTTGAAAAGGTCCTAAAACTAATTCATCTCCTCTAGTAAAGTAAAATCCACTCCAATTAATTTCATCTACAAGAGCATAAATAATTGCAGACGCATTTGAAAGATTTGCTAAAACATCACTTTCACTGCTTAATTGACCTTCTAAAAGAGTTAGCATATATCTATATTTCTGTTCATTTGTCATTTTATTTATACTATCTAACTTTATCATTTTACGCCCCCTTACTTTTTCAATTCACAATTCACAATGCTCAATGCACAATTCTGGACATTTCTTAGCTAATGCTAAGAAATTGATAATTTATTCTAATCTTCAATTAAAGTTTTAGTCAGCTATTATAACTAAAGATTACATATCATTAAAATTAAAAACATCTTTTATTATTTCAGATTTTATTATTTCAGATTGAAAAATTCTCATGCTACGCTGAGAATTATCTGCAATTGTGAATTGTGAAATGTGCATTGTGAATTAACTATCCCTGCTTGTGTTCCATTCCCATTTGAACATATCCTTCTGCAGATTTTTTTATGTGTTCTATTTCTTCTTTTGTTAGTTCTCTTACAACTTTTGCTGGAGATCCCATGCATAGTACTCCTGATGGTATTTTTTTGCCTTGAGTTACTAAACTTCCTGCTCCTATAATAGTATTTTCTCCTATTTCAGAATTATTAAGTATAATAGAGCCCATTCCTATTAAAACATTATTCCCAATACTACATCCGTGAATAATACTATTATGACCTATAGTAACATTATCACCTATTTTTGTCGGTGTATTATAATCATTATGTACAGTGCTATTATCTTGTATATTTGTATTCTTTCCTACTTTTAAATAATCCATGTCTCCTCTTAAAACTGTACCATACCATATATTTGAATTTTCTGCTATTTCTACATTTCCTATAATAGCTGCATTTTCTGCTATAAAACAACTATCATGTATATTAGGGTTTATTCCCTTAAATGATTTAATCATATTTATCTCTCCTTATATTTTCTCTTAATTTAATATTACACATCTTTGAGTAAATAATTCTAGTATATTTTAATAATTATTTTTTACATTCTTTAGGCATCTGAAAGAAAATAATAGATCAAAGATGTGCTAATATACTGGTCTATTATTTTTTTGAAGATGCCTTATATAATCATTTTAGTGAATATTATATAAAAAAGCTAGTATGTTAAGAATAAAGGGATACAGCTATTTTCAGAAACTTTCAATTATTTCCTCTTATTTTTATATAATAATTTTTATTGATTAAATTATAATCTTGGTATATAATACCACATATAGTGCATATAAGCTATTATATAACTATATATAGTGTTATTTCGACTTAGTTGATTTTAAATACAGGAGGTGACCATGCTAGGAATATATTTTCTAGCATTATATTATGGACGATATTAAGAAATTTTTAAAAAGATATTACACAAAAGCCTTAACGGAAAATACGGATTTAACAGTTTACGATTTATTTGAATGGAAAAAGGTTGATGTTTTTATAAAAGACTATAAAACTAATACAGTATTAGTTGATATGAAAGATTTAGAGTTTCCTAAAGATTACTCACAAAATGCTTGTGATATAATTGCCTCTAAGTATTTTAAAAAAGCATTAGTACCTAATGAAGTTGGATACGAAAACAGCTTAAAGATGATAGTTCATAGAATAGTAAACTTTTGGTGTGATGCTTTAGTTGATGAAGGACTTATAAATAATGAAGATGAAAAAGAAATTTTATATGATGAACTTGCATACTGCTTTTTAAATCAAATGTATGCACCTAATTCTCCACAATGGTTTAATACAGGCTTAAAACATGCCTATGATATAGATACAGACAGTTTAGATACTTTCTACTATGATGAAAAAAAAGCTAAAGTAGTGAAAAGTAAAGATGCTTATACTCGTACTCAAGCTTCTGCCTGTTTTATACTTTCCATAGAAGATAAGTTACTTGGAGAGCATTCTATTTCTCAACAATATGTAACAGAAACTAAATTATTTAAAGGTGGTTCCGGTACAGGTACAAATTATTCTACCATTAGAGCAAAAGGAGAAAAATTATCTGGTGGAGGAATTTCTTCTGGAGTTATGAGTTTTTTAAAAGGTCTTGATAGAAATGCTGGTGCTATAAAATCCGGTGGTACTACAAGACGTGCTGCTAAAATGGTTGCCTTAGATATTGACCATCCAGAGATATTTGAGTTTATAGAATGGAAAGCTAAAGAAGAAGATAAAGTAAGAGCTCTTGGTAAAATGGGATATGATGCAAACTTTGAAGGTGAAGCATATGAAACTGTATCAGGGCAAAACGGAAATAACTCTGTTAGACTAAGTAATGAATTTATGAAAAAAGTTATTAATCTTTCAGAAAATGAAGATGAAACTATTGAACTTGAAGGAAGAATGGATAATTCTGTGAATAAAACTGTTAAAATTAAAGAATTATGGGATTCTTTCAATTTATCTGCTTGGAAATGTGCAGATCCAGCACCTCAGTTTGATGATGTTTTCAACGCATGGCATACTTGTCCTGCTGGAGAAGACGGTTTATATGGTGCAAAATATAATAGAATAAACTCTACAAATCCTTGTGGAGAATATGCTTTCTTAGATGACACTTCCTGTAATCTTGCATCAATAAATGTATATAAATTTTATGATGTTAAGAATAAAGTTTTCGATTTAGAAGGTTATATTCATTTAGTAAGACTTGTACAATTAGCCCTAGAAGCTTCTATACATTGGGGACAATTTCCTACAGAAGACATAGCTAGAAAAACATATTTATTTAGAGCTACTGGACTTGGAATCTCTAACTTAGCTTCACTACTTATGGTGATGGGTTACCCCTATGATTCAGACGAAGCTAGAAGTTTTTCTGCTAGTATTATAGGTATACTAACTGCTAGCTCTTATGTTACTTCGGCACTTATGGCTAAAGATTTAGGAGCTTTTGAGAAGTATGAAATAAATAAGAATTATATGTTAAGAGTTATAAGAAATCACGCAAGGGTGGCTAAAGCTATAGATTCTGAATATGAAGATTTAGACTATACCCCTGTAGAAATAAATCATGAAATATTGACTAATAATGGATTAGATTATATAAGCAAAGCCTTAAAAGAGCTTTGGGTTAAAGCTATATCCTTTGGAGAAGTATATGGTTATAGAAATGCTCAAGTATCTGTTATTGCACCAACAGGAACTATATCCTTTGCAATGGATTGTGGAGCCACTTCTATTGAACCTTATTTCTCTCACTTTATATATAAAAAGCTATCTGGTGGTGGATTTATGACTATTGTAAATCCAGTTATAGAAGCCTCTCTTGAAAATCTAGGTTATAAAGAAAATGAAATCAAAGATATAATTGATTATATCCTAAGAAAAGAAATAGTTGATGAAGACGGTCTAGAGTATGAAAAAATCGTAGATGGAAAAATTGAAGGTGCACCTCATCTTAGAGAAGAACATCTTTCTATATTTGATACTGCAAACAAATGTGGAAGTGGAGATAGATTTATAGGACCTATGGGGCACGTTCTTATGATGGCAAGCATAACTCCTATGATTTCTGGTGCTGTTTCTAAAACAGTTAATTTACCTAAGAATGCAACAGTAGGTGATTTTAAGAAGGTTGTTATTAATTCTTGGAAACTTGGAGTTAAAGGAATTTCACTATATAGAGATGGATGTAAGGCTAGTCAACCATTAAATACAACTCTAAACTCTGAAAGAAAGCTTACTCTTGAGGATTTAACTTATGCACAATTATTAGAAAAAGCTAAAGAGTTACAAAAAAATTCTAATATCTCAACTCGTGAAAAACCTGAAGGCATAAGAGTTGGCACTACTCATCCTGCACAGATAGAGGATGTTAAAATATATACTACTGTTAATAGAAATGAACAAGGCGCAATAACAGAAATCTATATAACAACAGATAGAGAAGGAACGATCATTACTGGATTATTAAACTCACTATCAAAGTCAATTTCTGTTATGCTTCAATATCATGTACCTGCACAAGATATTGCTAGAATGTTAAGAGGTCAAAAATATGAACCTTATGGCTTTGTACAGAAACATCCATACATTAAGCATGTAACCTCTATTTCTGATTTAATCAGCAAGGTTATAGATATAGAACTTGGAGATTTTTCTCGTTGCCAAGTAAAACCTGATAGTGAAGATATAATGATGATAAACCAAAAAAACTATTTTAGTGCTCAAAGTGAAATATCTAGTAGTTTAGTAGTTAACGATAAACTAACTGCTGGTGAAAGAATATACTCTGAAGTTTGTTCTCACTGCTCAAGCACTAGACTAGTGAAGAATGGTACTTGTAAAGTTTGCCAAGATTGTGGTACTACTACAGGATGTAGTTAAGAAAAAGTCGTGACTCTTTGTCACGACTTTTTGTTCTTTATATGATATGTTATTCTTTATTTAATTATAATTAAACATGCTAAGGAAAATAATTTACCTTAATAACAGGAAAAGACCTAATGCAATAGCATAGGTCTTTTAATTTATTTTTCATTCTTTTGTTCTTCTGCTTTCTTTTCTAAAGACAGTGATTTAGTTACTTGATCATCCCACATATCTACATACTCACCAGTTGCCCATTCTGCCATTATAACAGTTTCATCTTCTTTTAGTTTAATTTCCTTAATAGGAGTTTCTTCTAATGTATTTCCAGCTATAGGGTAAACTTGTAGACTTTCATCAGTAACTACAATAGACATATTTTTGTTCGGTGATGAAAATATATCTTTAGCCTGTGGTATTGATTGTTTTATTTGAGACCAAGGTGCAAATATAGAATCATATTTTAATAAACTTTCAGGCATCAGTGTAGGAATTTCAAAATCTCCATAATTATAAGATAAATTATCATTAGAAAAATTTACTCGTCCCTTCATTACCCATTTTCCATTCTTTCTTACAAGTCCAAAACTATTGAACTGCTCTGCATCCTTTAATTCAAATTTTTTATTGCTTTCTTTATTTTTAGTACTTCCTTGAATTGCTACTTTAAGAGCATCTACTCCTTTATCACCTATAGCCTCTGAAATAGTTATAGCACGATCCTCTCCAGAGTAAATCGTATCTATTGGTATAGTATTTAAAAGACTATACTGATACGGCTCAGCTTCATCCTTTTTATTTCCTTCGCCTTTTACATCTAAGGATACATAATCATTTGAAATAAAATTTATACTTTTTTCAGTATAAAATGAGCTATTATTAATAAAATCCTGTGAAGGTGTTTTTATTTTTGAAGTCTTTCCTATAGGCGCTGCAGAAATTGAATCATAGAAATAATTGTCACCTTTTATCCGTTTAGAATCAACATTCCAAAATCCATTCTTTCTTGCTAAAAATATATAAGGTAATTCTTTTATTTCTTTTACTTTTCCATCATAACTAATCCATAATGTTCTATAAACAGGAGTTTTAGGCTTCTCTTCTTTATCCCCATAAGGATAATTATATTCTTCTTCTACATAAGATTTAAGTCCAATTATAACACCACTTTGATATCTCTTAAATTTATTAGCGGTTATTACTTCACTAGGTCTTACAGTAACTCCTCTATTAAGTTCATGATTATTAACAATACCTTTATCATCGCTTCCTATCCTTGATAAATAATACAAAGTACTATTCTTCTCAAGAATGGCTTTATCCTCATTCAATAATATAAGCTCTATAAAATAATTATTTGAGCATACAATAGTAACTACTTGAATTTCTTTTTCTTCTATTCCTAAATTTTCTGGAATAGTATTATATTTGTTATATATATATTCTAATGAATTTACCACTTTTAGCTTGTATTTAGGATTAATAAAAGTATCGCTTGGAGATATTATTATATCTTTATTAAATGTAATCATTTTATTAACCCATAATTTAATTGAAGCATCTTCTGGTGCATCTGTATTTAAATATTTATATGTTTCAATCTTCCATTTTCCTAATATAGATGGCTCAATTTTAGGAGATGATATTTTATTAGTTGCTACAAATTCATTATAATTACAAGCTACTAAAGCTAACGCAATTAAACTTACTATAAATATTTTAAAAAACCTCTTCATGATCCCCTCCTTCAATCATTATCAATCTACAATGGCAAGGTTATTATAACTTCTGTTCCTTCGCCTAATTTGCTTTTTATATCTAAGCTTCCATTATGCATTTGGATAATTTCATCACAAACAGATAATCCTATACCATTACTAGAGTTAGAATTTTTTCCTTTATAGAATTTTTCCTTAACTTTAGATATCTCATCCTGTGAAATACCTATTCCTGTATCTTTAATACTCATTATAATACTATTTTCTATAACATTGGTATTAAAAATAATTTCTCCTCCCGGGGAAGTAAATTTAATAGCATTATCTAAAATATTTATAAGAACTTGTTTTATCCTATTTTTATCTAGAATTATATTAGTCAAATTTTCATCAACATTTACCTTCAATATTAAATTTTCATTTTTAGCTCTTGGTGCTAATTGCTTTGATAGTGCTAAAATTAATGCTGTTAAATTTGTATTCTCTTTTTTAAGGGTTATTTTTCCTGATAATAGCTTTGAGAAATCTAATAAATCCTCTACTAAGTGAGTTAATCTATCTACTTCCTGCTCTATTATATCTAACCCTTCCTTTATTTCTTCTTCATCTTGAAAATCTGAAGCTTTCAGCACAATTGACCATCCCTTTATAGATGTTAATGGCGTTCTAAGTTCATGAGATACAGAAGCAATAAACTCATTTTTAAGCTTTTCATTCTTCATAATTTCATCTGACATATAATTAAGAGTATCTGCTAATTTTCCAAGCTCATCATCAAAGAACTTAGGTATTTTTTCACTAAAATCTCCTGTTGCCATTTTTTCTGCACCGTAACTTATTTTTTTTAGTGGCTTAGTAATACTATTCGATATAAATAAACTTACAATACTTGAAACTATTATAACAAATAATCCTACTAATAGTGCATATTTAGATGCTTTAGTTACAGTTTTATCAACTTCAGCAGTAGATGCTATAAATCTAAGCGCACCATCTATTTTATTATTATGATTAAGAGCAGTAATCATACTTATAGATGACTCTCCATTAATAGTTAATTTTTCTACCACTATTTTTTCTTTACCTTCTATAACATCCATTAATTTTTCTGGCAAATCAATATTTTCTACATCTACTCCTAAAGAATCCATTAGTACCTTACCATTTTTATCAATAATTTGCACTTCTGCACTAGTATTTTCCCAAAATAAATCTACATCATGAGCTGTATTAGCTCGTACTCCTTCAGAAGAAAGGTGAGTATTATAAAAATTACTGGAAATAATTATTTGGTTCTTTAAGGTATCATTAAGTCCTGTGTAATAATAACTTTTGATTGCAGTTATTACTATTACCTCAACAATAACTATAGTTAACAATATAATAAGTAAATAACTGCCTGAAATTCTTCTCTTAATAGATACCAATTTAATTCTCCTTCCATCTATATCCTGTTCCCCAAATAGTTTCTATAAATTTAGGTTCTGATGGATTATCTTCTATTTTACTTCTTATTCTTCTTATATTAACATCTATAATTTTATTTTCTCCTATATAATTATATCCCCACACCATATCTAAAAGCTCGTCCCTACTAAAGGCTTTATTAGGATTTTCCATAAAAATCTTCATAAGCATATATTCTTTAGGTGTTAAATCAATTTCTATATCATCTTTATAAATTTTTTTACTATATAAATCTATTTTAAAATTACTAGAATATAGATAGTTGCCATCATGATTTTTTTTGCTATATTTAATTCTTCTAAGTAGTGAGTTAATTATAGCAATTAGTTCTAAAGGGTTAAATGGTTTTACTAGATAATGATCTGCTCCAAATTCTAATCCCATTATTCTATCAGTATCTTGTCCTCGAGCAGTTAACATTATAATACCTAACTCTTCATACTCTTTTTTTAATATTTCACAGACTTTAAATCCATCTATTCCCGGAAGCATTATATCTAGAATAACTACATCTGGTGATTCTTCTCTTGCTTTCTTTATACCATCCTCTCCACTTGCTGCTTCTATAACATCAAAGTTCTCTCTCTTTAAACTTATTTTAAGAAATTTTCTTATAGAAGTTTCATCCTCAACTATTAAAATTCTAGCCATTATATCGCACCTCCTAAATATCGTAAAAACATAACAATTATAAAACTATTTTTTCTCTTAACTATGTATAGTATAATATTTTAAAAATTAAAAACAAGACCACAAAACTGTGGTCTATTATTGCTATTTATCTGACTCTTTTTTAGCATCCTCATATTCAACATCAATAATAGTAGAATTACCATAATCTATATTGTTATCCTTTGACTTGCTATATGATGTATGAGAACTTGTAGTATTATGTGGATTATTATTAGCATATCCCTCTTTTTCCTTAAAGTTTTTATTAAACTCCTTCTGCGATTTATTAAATTTATATCTCCAATAAGCCACAGCTAAAACTATAACTAATAATAAAATCATAACTAATGTAAATATCCCACTTATTACAATACCTAATACACTTAAAATACTAGGCCCTAATACAATAATTAAAACTACTGCTAATGCAGTGTATAATATACTTTTATTATCCATGTCGTATTTTTCCCCTTTTTAAGTAATAACTCTTTCTACTAATTTAATTATAATATAATTTTTTTATATTTTCTCTTTACACATAAAAGTTTAATGAAATTTTAATAAACCTTATAATATTGCACCATCTACATTTATAATTTGTCCTGTTATGTATTTAGATCCATCACTGGCTAGAAAAACTACTGCTTTTGCCACATCTTCTCCTTCTCCTAATCTCCCTAAAGGTATTTCATCCACCATTGAATTTAATTCTTCTTCACTCATCCAAGAATTCATTTCTGTATTTATAATCCCTGGAGCTATGGCATTAACTCTTATATTACTAGGTGCTAATTCTTTTGCTAATGCCCTAGTAAATAAGTTTACTGCACCTTTAGAAGCAGAATATATTACTTCACAGGATGCACCAACATTTCCCCACATAGATGATATATTTATAATATTTCCACTTTCCTTTGTAATCATGTATTTACACACATGATTACACATATTAAAAATCGCCTTCATATTTGTATTCATTATTGAATCATAATCTTTTTCATCCATATCTATAAAGAGCCCAACTTTAGAGATAGCAGCATTATTAACTAATATATCAATTTTACCAAAGTCTTCGATAACTTTGGTTACTAAACTCTTACAAAAGTTATAATCTGAAATATCACCTTTTATTAATATGCCATATCCACCTATTAATTTAATTTCCTCTAAAGTTTTTTTTGCACTCTCATCATCATTTTTATAGTTTAAAATTACACTGGCACCTTCTTTCGACAATTCTAAAGCTATACTTTTTCCTATTCCTCTAGTTCCGCCCGTTATTATGGCTACCTTCCCTTTTAAGCTCATACATTTCATCTCCTACAACATTATTAATTTCTATTTTAAAGCACTTAGCTAAGTCTTTTCAATTTTAGATTACTTTAACTATGTAGTAAAATCTTCAAAATATTACTTTTTTCTCTTTATTACTACCTATATTGCTAATAAATTAACAACTTATCATTACAAATTTTACTATTCATTATTAACATTTAAAATCTATTTTTTATATAAATATATATAAATCTATATAATTTTGAAATAGTTTTCTGAAATTTTTTCTATTTAATCCATATAAATCAATTATTTAAATATGTTATATTAATATTTTGAGGTTTATAATAAATAAAATTTAATATCTTAAGATTATTCTTAATTTTCTTAATATTACTTCTTGTTTTGATTTAATTCAAAATATTTGTATAAATACTTTATTATTGTTAAAAGTTATGTTATTATATTGTTGAATTAGAAATAAGGGAGGGTTTTTGTTATGGCTTATAAAATAGTTGATGCTTGTATTAGCTGCGGAGCTTGTGAATCTGAGTGCCCAGTTAACTGTATAAGTGCTGGAGACGGATTATATGTTATAGATCCAAACACTTGTATCGAGTGTGGTGCTTGCGCTAGCGTTTGCCCAGTTGGAGCTCCAGTTCAAGAATAATTGAACATATAATATAAAAAGTACAAGCTATTAACTAAATTAATAGCTTGTGTTTTTTATTTTTAGAATAATGTTATACAATTGAGAATTGACAATGGACGATGGAGAATTATTGATACTTCTCTTTTATAAGAGAAGTTTTCAATTGATTTCTTTTTTGAAGTGACGTAGTCACTTCTTATAAAGGACTAGCAATATATTGCTAGTAAAAAGACAATTAAAGAAATTAGTTTGATTAAAACTAATTTCCACCACAATTGTCAATTGTCCATTTTCAATTCTCCATTGATTAAAGTTGTGAATTAAAATATTTAATGGCTTAGTTATTATTTATACAATAACTTCTTTAGGTAGTTCATCTATATACATATTATTATTCTCTTAAATCTGTAAACCCATTGCCTAATATTTCATGAACATGATATGTTATAATAAATGCCTTTGGATCAATTTCCTTTATAAAATTCTTAAGTCTTAAAAATTCTTTTTTTCCTAAAACTGTAGTTATAATTTCTTTTTTCTCAAGTGTATAGGCTCCTTTCGCATCGTATAAAGTTGCTCCTCTTTCCAAATCTTCGATTATAAATCTTTGAATTTCTAGTCCCTTTTCACTTACTATTTCTATTTTTTTAATTACATTAAAGCCTCCTATAACGTAATCAATTGTAAACCCATTGATAATAACTCCTAATAATGAATACATACCTATAAGTGGACCAAAAGCAGCTATTGCTAAAACTGTTATAATAAAATCAGTAATCAATAATCCTTTGCCTATATCTATATGTAAATATTTATTAAGTATTTTAGCTATAATATCTGTACCACCTGTAGAAGCATTCTGATTAAACACTATTGCCATACCAATGGCACTTATTAATATCCCGAAAACTAAATTTAAAAATATATCGTTAGCTATTGGTCCCTTCATAGGAATAAAGATTTCAAAAGTGGAAATTAATCCAGCTAAAGTTAAGCTGCAATATATAGATTTAACCCCAAAACTTGCCCCTATAAATATGAAGCCTATAATATATAATATTGCATCTAGTCCAAGCATTATTATTCCCACATTTAGCATAGGTATATAGTTATTAATAATAATAGCTAATCCCGAAACTCCTCCAGCAGCTATTTTATTTTGCATTAAGAAAAAGTATAGTCCTGAAGCTAAAAAAATAAGTCCAATTGTTATAAATATAAATTCTTTTAAAAGCTTTTTCTTATTATTCACACTATTACTCCCTTTTTAATTCTAATACTAATTTTTATCATATTTCTATTTAAAATATGATGAAAGCAATTATAAAGTCTTATATAAATAAATTTTTAAGATATTATATAATCTCTTTTCTTTCATTCACATATATTTTATCCATAAAAAATCCTAATAACCCTATGAATATAATAGTTCTAAAATTAATATATGTGAAAATAATTGATGCTTTTTAGTATTTTAATCAGAACTATTAAATTTTCAATGGACAGTTCACGCTTTATAATTAAGGATTATATTTTTAACTAAATTTTTATAAAAATTAATCTGCATATATTTAATTTTATCACCAATTATTAATTATTTAAAATATTTTTTTATTTTTCTTGCAAAATTTATTTTTTTAAATTTTGTTCATATACCTTTATAAACATACTTATCTTAAATTTAATGTATAACTCAATATAACTACACCAGTGAGCATTCCAATTCACAACTTTAATCAATGGAGAATTGAGAATGGACAATTATGGTTGAAATTAATTTTGCAAATTAGTTTCTTCAAATAGGCTTTTCAATAAAGGTGACTATGTCACTTTAAAAAGAGATAAACCCAAAACTTCTCTTGTAAAAGAGAAGTATCCATAATTGTCCATTGTCAATAGTCAATTCTCAATTGTATAAGTGTAAATTTAAACAATTTAATAACGTACTTTTATGAACGAATAAATCTAATTTAGGGGTATCACCTCTCTATATATACTTTAAGTACTAATTTCACATAAAAGTAAAAAACTATGATAAGTTTATGAATTTACATAAATTTATCATAGCTTTAAAATGTAACTTTTAAATATTCAAATAATATCTATATTACTATTTTTATTTTAAGAATACATCTTTTATTATTGCAAATACATCTTTACCAATTTGAAGATATTCTGATATATTTTCTTTAGTATCAATAACATCTGCGGTAGTTGATGTAACTACCTCACTTACATCCTTTAAATTCTCAGTTAATGTAACCACATTATCTGATGCTTCTGGTAAAGAACTCATCAGCTTATTTATATTGTGTTCATTTTTCCCAATAACGCTATCTATTTTACCTATAAATTTAATAGCTTTATTTAAAAATATTATAAGAAAAACTAGAGCAACAGCACCTAATAAGCTAAGTATTACAAAAAATAAATTTTCAACTGAAATATACATTAATATCACCTAGCTTAAATTATTCTTCTATTTTTTCTTCAGCTACTTCTTCTACTTCCTCACTACACTCGCAAGATTCTGTTGTTTCTTCACAACAAGGCTTTTTACAAACTTTCTTTTCAGCTATATATTTAGATATTTTATCTTTAGCTTCAAGTGCATTTTCCTTTACTTCAACAGTTTTAACTTTTAAATTTTCATTAACTTCTTTAGCTTTTACTTTTATATTTTCTCTTGTTTCTTTTCCTGATTTAGGTGCTAGCATTAATCCCCCAACTACACCAGCAACCGTTCCAACTGCAAGTTTTTTAGCAGTATTTAATCTTTCTTTTCTTATTCTTTCTTTCTTTTTTTGTTCTAATTTAGCTTTTAAGCTCATTATATATCCCTCCTAATGATCCTTTCATTGCAACCCTTATTAATAATGTTTTATCAAAATTTTTAAATTTATTTTATGATAAAACTTTTTAAAACAATGAAGTATTTTGTTTATATAAGTATTTTTATATCACAAAAGATAATATTTTGTATTGTAAAAAAAAGACCTAATTATATTTATTAAAGAGTTCTGATGGACAATTACCATAAAACTCCTTAAATTCTTTAATAAAATGTGGTTGATCATAATATCCATTTTCTAAAGCCAATTCACAAAGAGGCACTTCCTTTAAAGATGCAATATCTTTTAAAGTATTTTGAAATCTTACTATCCTGCAAAATAATTTGGGGCTTATCCCTATCCAATTATTATATTTACGAAATAAGGATTTGCTACTAATATTTAGATTATTGGCAATCTCATTAATAGATACTTGTCCTTTAGCATCATAAATATAATTTAAAGAATTTTGAACTACTGAATCCAATTTAAGATTTATTTTATTTATAAGTAAACTTTTTATATAAGCCTCAATTAATTCTATTTTGTCATATATAAATATTTTCTTAGATAATTCGTCATTAATCTTAAGAAGTATATCTCCCCAAAAATATTTTAGTGGTATTGTTTTATCTAAAAACTCACTTGCTGGACAATTAAAAATTAGTCCGCTAGTACCAGGATAAAGTCTTATTCCAAAAAGTTCTCTATGATTTTTTATTGTAAAGCAAGATGGTTTCTTATTTAATCCTATTAACAGACTATTATCATCAAAAGGCTTATTATAATTGCTGAATACTAAATTAATACATCCATCTGGTAATACTCTTATATAATAATCTCCATCTATGTCTTTATTAGTTTTTAAGTACCAATAACAACATATATAAGGTGTAAGTTCTTCGGAGGGTTTATATTCTTTATATATAAAATCATTAACGCCATCAATATCTAATAATGGCATTTGAATAGATTTATAATTGTACATATTTCCTTCCTCCAATTACATAGATTAATATAAATCGCTTAATAACTATTATACTACATTTTTACAGGTAATTATTACAAAATACAATTTTTTTAAATAATTTAATACAAAAATCCCTAAATAAATTATAAAAATAATTAATTAAAATATGCTAAACAAGTAATTTCTATATATTCTTAATTTCTTTATTTTCCATTTTTATGATCTTAATAATTGACTTTTATTGTATAGTATTTCATATTTATCTTTATAACCATATATTATAGGTAAATATAAACAGGTATCGAACAGATATCCACGCAACTTGAGTTAAAATATTTTCTATATTTTGGTTGAAATTTATAATTTTCCATTGTACTATTTAAATATGCAGATATATCAAGTAAAAATTTAAATTATTTTACATAATAATCGATATATAGATAAAATAGCTAAAATTCTAATATATGGTTTAGTAGCTTATGTTATTAAATATTTAGCTCTGCAACTTTAATCAATGAAAAATTGAAACTAAGCAACTTACATATATATTGATTATAAAGCGGAAATTATTAAGGAAATTAGTTTTAATTAAGCTAATTTCCTTAATTAATTTTGAACACAATTATAAATTTTAAATCTATAATTAGATATTTAATAATATAGTTTTTTAAATATCTTACCTATATTTCATTCTAATTTAATTAAATTTTCTACAATATTTATGTAAAGTAATTATTTTAGTTTGCTTTCTTTATAGGATAGCTCTCTTTGGTATATCTATATAATTACTATTGGAGGTGTAAAATGAATAAATTAAAGGTAATATTTTTATCACTATGTATAATACTTTCAAGCTTTAATATGGAAGTATTTGCAGCAAATGATACTAAGGAAATGAGGGCAGTATGGATATCAACGGTTTATAATATTGATTGGCCTAGTACAAGGAATAATGAATCTGCTCAAAAACAAGAATATATAAAATTATTGGACAAGCTAAAAAACATTGGTATAAATACTGTTGTTGTTCAAGTAAGACCTAAGGGAGATGCTATATATTCATCCTCTATAAACCCATGGTCAGAATACTTAACTGGAAGTCAAGGTAAAAATCCTGGATATGATCCACTTCCATTCTTAATAGATGAAGCTCATAAAAGAGGTATGGACTTTCATGCATGGTTTAATCCATATAGAATAACAACTGATTCTGCTGATCTTAATTCATTAGCATCTACTCATCCTGCAAGATTGCATCCTGATTGGGTGATAAAATATAAAAATGGTGCTTATGATGCATTGATGTATAATCCAGGACTGCCTGAAGCTAGAAAGCATATTGTAGATACAGTATTAGAGGTAGTAAAAAAATATGATGTAGATGGAATACATTTTGATGATTACTTCTACAAAGATGGAATGAATGATGATGCTACTTATAATAAATATAGCAATGGAAAAAACAAAAGTGATTGGAGAAGAGAAAACGTAAATCTTTTACTAAACGATGTAAAATCCGCTATAAAAAGCGTAAAGCCTAAAGTTACATTTGGTGTAAGCCCAAGTGGAATTTGGAGAAATAAAACTAGCGATCCAACTGGTTCAGATACAAGTGGAAATGAAAGTTATTCAAGTAGTTATGCTGATTCAAGAGCTTGGATACAAAGAGGCCTTGTTGACTATATTGTCCCTCAAATATATTGGACAATCGGATTTGACATAGCAGATTATTCAAAACTAGTTTCATGGTGGTCAAATGAAGTAAAAGACACCAATGTAGATCTATATATAGGACAAGGTATATATAGACAAGGTGGAAGCGATAGTCTTAATGTAGCTAAAGAAATAAAACAACAAATAACTTTAAACAGAAAATATAAAGAAATTAAAGGTAGTATGTATTTTTCAGCTAGAGATATCATGAAAAATCAACAACTTCAAAATGACATAAAATCACTTTATACAGATTCAGCACCTAATCCAGAGCCTGTACCTAAGCCAGAGCCTGTACAAAAAATACAAATAGTTAATACAGATTCTCTAAATGTAAGAAGCGGCTCTGGAACAAATCATTCTGTAATTGGCTCTTTAAATAAAGGTGCTAAAGTAGAAGTGTTATCTGAAAGCAATGGTTGGTCAAAAATTAATTATAATAATGGCATTGGATATGTATCTACTGCATATTTAAGTAATGTTGCTGCACCTTCAATACCTGTTAAATCACTTCAAGGTAATAATAGATTTGATACTGCTGTATCAATTAGCAAAGAAGGATGGTCAGCTGGAGCAGATACTGTAATTATAACAAGTGCAAATTCAATAATTGATGGAGTTACATCTACTCCTTTAGCTTCAGTTAAAGATGCACCTATCTTATTAGCTAATAAAAATAATATACCTAGTTCAACTGAAAATGAATTAAAAAGGTTAAAACCCAATAATATTATAATTGTTGGCGGAGATGGTGTTGTAGATAATACAGTATATAAGTATATTCAATCAGTTCTACCAAATTGTAAATTAAATAGAATTGGAGGAGTAAATAGATATGAAACTTCTCTTAATGTAGCTAATGAAATATCAAAATATGTATCTATAGATAAGGTGTATATTGCTGGCGGCAATGGAGAAGCTGATGCATTATCTATTGCTTCGAAGGCTGGTTCAGACAAACAACCAATTATATTAACAGAAAAAAATACTTTACCAGCTAATATCTACAATTGGTTAAAAGACAAAAGTATAAAAGATTCTTATTTTATAGGTGGAAATGGTGTTATATCTGATGCTGTAATAAGTAAAGTAAATTCTGTAACTACAAACAATGTTTTAAATAATAGACTTAATGGTGCTAATAGAGAAGAAACTAATGCAAAAGTACTACAAAAGTTTTACTCAAATTCAAATTATGATTCCCTATTTGTAACAAAAAGCAATCCACTAATAGATGCTTTAACTGCTGGACCTTTAGCATCAAAAAACAATTCGCCTATAATTATACTTGGCAATAATTTAGCCAAAGAGCAAGAAAACATAATTAAAAATAAAAAATTCAGTAAAATGTATAAAGTCGGCGGAGATATAAAACAAGATAGCTTTAATGCTCTGTTAAATGCATTAAATTAAAATAATAAAATTACAAGTAAAATCTACTATCTATAAATCTATTTCAAATATGAAAGATACCAAAAATAAATTTACCTTATTAAAATTAGCATTTTTATGCTTAATATATAAGGGCCAAAACATAGGTTTTGACCCTTATATATTGAAACTTTATTAAAATTCAGCAGTTCCTGTAGTTCTTGGGAAAGGTATAACGTCTCTGATATTGCTTACACCAGTTACATACATTATCATTCTTTCAAATCCTAGTCCAAAGCCTGCATGTTTTGTTCCACCATATTTTCTTAACTCTAGATACCACCAGTAATCTTCTTTTTTAAGTCCTAGTTCTTCCATTCTCTTTTCAAGAATATCTAGTCTTTCTTCCCTTTGGCTTCCTCCTATGATTTCACCTATACCTGGAACTAATAAGTCCATTGCTGCAACAGTTTTATTGTCATCATTTACTCTCATATAGAAGGATTTGATTTCCTTTGGATAGTCAGTAACAAATACTGGCTTTTTAAATACTTCTTCTGTAATATATCTTTCATGCTCTGTTTGTAAATCAGCGCCCCACTCTACTTTATATTGGAATTCTTTATCTGCTTTCTTTAATAATTCTATAGCTTCAGTATAAGTTATAGCAGCAAAGTCAGAATTTACTACATTCTCTAATCTTTCTTTTAATCCTTTATCTATAAAGCTGTTGAAGAATTCCATTTCCTCTGGAGCATTTTCCATTACAAAGTTTATGATATATTTTATCATATCTTCTGCAAGTTCCATATCATCTTTAAGGTCTGCAAAAGCTATTTCAGGTTCTACCATCCAGAACTCAGCAGCATGTCTAGCAGTATTTGAATTTTCTGATCTAAAAGTTGGTCCAAAAGTATAAACATTTCTAAATGCTAATGCATAAGCTTCTGCTTCTAATTGACCACTAACTGTTAAATTAGTTTGTTTTCCAAAGAAATCCTCTCCAAAGTTTATTGTTCCATCTTCGCTTTTAGGAACGTTATTTAAGTCTAAGGTTGTAACATTAAACATTTCTCCTGCACCTTCAGCGTCACTTCCTGTGATTATTGGGGTGTGAGTATAAACAAATCCTCTTTCTTGGAAAAACTTATGAATAGCATAAGCAGTTAATGAACGTACTCTAAATACCGCTGAGAAAGCATTGCTTCTTGGTCTTAAATGGGCAATAGTTCTTAAGAATTCAAAGCTATGTCTTTTCTTTTGCAGTGGATATTCTGAGGATGATTCCCCTTCTACAATAATTTTAGTAGCTTTTAACTCAAAAGGTTGTTTAGCTTCTGGAGTTAATACAAGTTTTCCCTCTACAGTAATTGAAGAGCTTACGCTAAGCTTTGATACTTCCACAAAATTCTCTAATTCTTCCTCAAATACTACTTGAATATTTTTAAAGAAACTTCCATCATTTACTTCTATAAAGCCAAAATTTTTAGAAGCTCTTAAAGTTCTAATCCAACCACTTATAGAGATCGTTTGATCACCATATTTTTCTTTTTCTCTGTAAATTTGTTTTACTAATACTTTTTCCATACAGTTTTCCTCCTTTAAAACTTTATATAAATATAAAAAAACCCTTCATCCCTAATAGGGACGAAAGGTTAACTATTCCGCGGTACCACCCAAATTGTCATAAAATGACCTCTTTACAGTACAGATTATATTCGATACTGTTTAATTTATAACGGTTTAATTCCGTCTAAGCCTACTTTCATAACAATTTCGGTTAGAAGCTCTAAGATGTTCTTCAACATAAGTTTCATATTGACCTCTCACCATCGTCAACTCGCTTAAATTACCTCTCATATTTACTCTTCTCTTCATTGCTTTTAATTTACATTATTTATATTATATACAAAAATTATTTTTAAATACTAGTAATTATTATATAGCTTAAATATATAGTTGTCAAATATTTTATAAAATATACTGGACTTTACTCATCTACTTCAATATTAAGTAACCTATACTTTATAGTATATACAATCCTTCATAATAATCTACTAGTAAAAATAAATTTAATTTTTTAATTCTATAAAATCTTACATATAAAAAGTTAAGACCATAAGATAAAAATCCTATGGTCTTAGCTTTTATTCACTGATTTTTAATATATCACTTAAATTTTTGTCCTTTAATAGTAATTTAAATACAGGTATCCCTATTATAGTTACTACCACAAACTCACCTACCCCAACTTGAAGTGCGGATAAAACTAATGGTAAATTAAACGCATAATAAAGCATAGCTCCTATCATTATCGCGTTTACTATTGTAGGATATAATGATGCTATAATCATATTTTTACTTTTACTCATAACAAAAGTTGCTATAAAGGTTGCTGCAGTTCCTACAATTACATCTATAACACCAGCAGGGCTGAAAAGATTAGCAATACCGCATCCTAAAGTAAGTGCTGGTACATATAACGGATCTATAAATGCTAACAAAGTCATTATCTCTGATAATCTAAATTGTATTGCCCCAAAGGATATCGGTGCTAAAACATATGTAATAACTGCATATATTGCTGCCACCAATGAAACCTTTAATAGTTTTTTAGTATCCATACCTTTTTCCTCCTAAAAAATATTAAATAATTTCAAAGCCTTTTAACATTAAACTTAACTGCGGCGCAATACTAATAAAGCTATTTATTTCAATAACTTTTCATATCCCTATTTACTTTAGAAATAATATTCCCAACTTTTCACTTTACAATTCACAAATTTCAATATTAAGATTATAAATATTTATATGAGTAAAGCTTTTTAATTTACTTTTAACAAAATAAAAATCATATCTTTATTTTTTAATATAAATTAAAATTAATAGCTAATTTAAAATTGTAAATTGTTTAAGTTATGTAGACTTTTAATGTAATATGCTTTCTAAAAAATAAAATAACGCTGTCATTAGGACAGCGTTTCTACTCTTTTGAGATAACTCTAATAATCCTAATAAAATGTTAGGATTAAAAAGATTGCTGCCGTAGTTTTATTTAAAGACAGGAGGCTTCCGAACTGTCTAATTAATTTTAACAAATAATATTATATATTATAAAACTTTATAAATCAAGGAGTATAGTCTATAAGTAATAAATTAACTTTTTAAAAACTTCTAACATTTTTATTAAATGTTATGTTTTCCATTAGCAAATATGTTTGCAAAGCTGAAAGTATTTTACAATAACTATACTTTACTAATTCAAATTATAGATAAAAGCAGAAGACCTGATACAAATATTTAATGAATAAATCTTTTAATTAATAACATGCCATTTTATAAATAATACATATAATAAATTATAGTTAAATTTGAAATTAAGCTATAATTTAAAGGAGATTGATAAAATGTTTTATAATGAAGATAACTCTGTATCAGTATGGTATTTTCTATGACTAATGAATTAGATAATAGCGTTGTTGCCTTAATGAGAGATAGTATGGGAACTCTTTCTTGTCCAAAAGTTTATAAAACAGGAGGAAGCGGGACAGGCTTACAGCAAGTAGATCCCCTAGGATCCCAAGGTTCAATTACTTTATCATCTGATGGCCGGTTTCTCTTTGTAGTTAACGCTGGTAGTAATAGCATAAGTACCTTTCATATATGTGAATGGGGCCTTACTCTTGTTTCTGTAGTACCATCCGGTGGAGTTTTCCCTAACAGCTTAACTGTAAATAACCACAATCTTTATGTAACTAATTCTGGCAATCCGCCTCAAATTCCTGCCAATGTTACTGGTTTTCATATTGAATCAGATGGACACCTTAGTATTATAAGTGGTTCTCAAAAGCCATTAAGTTCAGATAATGCTCAATCAAAATGTATTGTTTCAAGTGTTTTCGGTGATAAACTTGTTGTAAGCGAAGGAGTAACCAATAATCTCAGCGTTTATGAAGTAAATCGCGATGGAAGTCTAGAAGGTCCAATTGTAAATCCTTCTAATGGTATAGGTCCTTTTGGCTCAGCTTATCTCAATAACAATCTTTTGCTAGTTACTGAGGTAACTACAAATGCATTATCATCATATAAGGTTACAGATAATGGTATTCTTAATGTTATTAGTGGTTCTGTCCTAAATAATCAATCAGCAACTTGTTGGGTTTCAGTTACTCCTAATGAGAATCGTGCTTATACCTCTAACGCTGGTAACGGTACAATAACTCGCTATAATATTAATCATGAAGGTGTTTTGACTGTTGTTGAAAGTATACCAAGTACACCTAATAGAACAGGATCTCCAATTGATAGTGGAATAGACCTATGTGGCCAGAACTTTTATGTTTTAAATGGTGGTGAAGGCTCAATCAGTGTATTTGAAATTGAGGAAGATGGACATTTAGTTCTATTACAAATATTCCAAGATACAAGACTACCAAAAATTGGTGCACAAGGAATGGCAATATTCTAGATATGAATAGTTAATATTTCGTCTGTTTAATATCTGACAATTATAACTTATTTAGATTTCCCGGCGAACATCGTTCGCCCCTACATAAACTATGCTTTATTCTATCTTAAATAATAATTAAACTATGTTTTTTAATGTTATCAGTGCATTTAATTTATCATTTGTTTCTTCTATTTTTGCTCCATTTTTTATCCAAATGCTTTTAGAAGCTATGTTATCGCTTTTTATAGTAGCTGATATATATTTTATTCCTTTTTTTCTTGCTAAATTTAATACTTGTGAAAATGCACAGCTTGTATATCCATTCTCCCAATATTTACTACTAATCCAATATCCTATTTGTGCCTTTTGTTCCTTAATATCTTGATGACTTAATGATATTATTCCTATTGCAATATCATTTAAAATAATAGCGAATATTTCAGCATTTTTATTTTGACACCATTGTTTATTATAATCTATAAATTCTGATTTGGATATTTTATTTTCACTTGAATCCAAAGCATTTTTTAACCCATAATCATTGTTTAAAATATCTACAAGTTGCATTGCATAATCATCATTTATACTCTTAATAAATATATTGTTACATATTTTCATATAACTTCTACCCCTTTAATTCTACTATTTTTAATATAACAAATATAAATAAAAAACATTGTTTAGATTTAATTATAGCATCTTTATCTATTCTTCAATTCTTCTATAAAATACTTATTATTAATAATATTAAATTATTTTACCTTTATCTCTATTTGATTTATTTTTACTTATATGGTAAAATATCGTCAAAAAAGGGGGATTAATTATTATGTATAATAAAATATTAAGCTTTAAAATTGCTTGTATATGCGATACTGAAATAATTATTACAGAATCTAACTTTGATAATATTGTTGATAATGGGCTAACTTGTCCAGTATGTGAATATTCTCTAACTTTTGACGCTCAAGAAGTAATTTCTAAACTCCAAGCCTTTAACGAAGCATCAAAAGAACTTGATGAACTTTTAGAAGGATACCCTCAAGTAACTGTTTAATTATTATTACAGTAGTTTTCTGAATTCTAGTATTTATATTGCTTGAATATTCTATTGTAATGTTATATAAATCAATAAAAACTCCTTTAATCTATGCTTAAAGGAGTTTTTATTGGTCTACTAAACTACCACTACATTTTTCACATTATTTTTTATTGCTATATTTCTTAGCTTTTCCATGTAGTCATTAGATGGAGTATAGGATTTAATTAAATCTTCTCTAACACCTAGTGCTCTATACTTTATAAGCTTATAAATTATATTAGGATTTAGTTCTGCTATAAGCTTACTTCCCATTTCTACAGTACGTTCATTATTTAAAACTTCTGGTACTACTACTGTTCTTATTTCATAAATTTTATCCATTTTAGCTAATTTATTTATGTTTTCTATAACAGTTTCATTTTTCATGCCAGTAAGATATTTATTTTCATCGCTATCAAAGGCTTTTAAATCTATCATAGTTTTATCAGTAACCTCTAGAAGTTCTAAGTTATTATATATAGGAAGTGAAGCATTAGTATCTAAAAATGTAGTTAAGCCTAATTTTTTAACCTCTCTAAAAAGCTCAATTAAAAAATCACTTTGCAATGTACATTCTCCACCAGATACAGTTATTCCAGATATAAAATATTTAGTTTTATTTAATACCTTTAATATATCCTGAGCAGTCATAACGCTAACTTTAGGACTACTATTGTGCTCGCAAACTGCAATACAACTATCACAGTTTACACATTTATCTCTATTATAATTGACTTTTCCATCTATTATAGAAAGAGCACCATATTCACAATAGCTTACGCATTTCCCGCAATTTATACAGCGATTTATTGTTTCAGGATTATGACAATAGAGGCAGTTATAATTACAACCTTGAAGAAATATGGCTGTTCTATTTCCCTCTCCATCTACTGTACTAAAAGGTATTATTTTATTTACTATGGCAGTTTTACTCATTATGTCTTAATTTTCTCTCTAGTACTTTTTGATTCTTAGCTGCTCCATATCCTAGTACAACTGTATCATTTAATACTTGCTGATTTTTTTCTAATCTTTCTATATCTGATTTCTTAACTAAATAACCTGTAATTCTTATAACATCACAGTCTTCACAGTAAACAGATATATATCTAATATTTAATTTAAAAGCTCCTTTTATAACATCAATTATAGCTTTTGGATTTCTCTTAGACATTTCATCAAACTTAAATATATCACCTATTCCTGATGGGAAGAATTTATGGAATGGAGCACTTTGTATTAAATGCTCATAAATTTCTGGTTCTTCACCTATAGGAATTCTACATCCTGGTGCTACGCCTTCATCACTGTCTAATCCTACTTGTGCATGTAAAAGATATTTTCCATCACTTGCTGAGCAGTGTTTATTACTATGATTATCAACTATTTCTTGCATCTTTTCTATTATTTTCATTCCTAAATCATTTGCATAATCAGAATATCCAAATCTATCTTCTTGCTTGTCTGAATTTATAAAGTAGTTAACAGCATTTGCAAGTCCTACCATACCAAACATAGCAGTAAAGTTATCTTTTGATAATAATCCTTCTCTTACTAAGAAACTTGATTCAAAGAAACCACTTTCTTCTACTATAAATCTTACTCTTTCATCCATAAGATCTGTCATAAGCTTCATTGCATGAGGTAGTGCATTATTTATAAAATCTTCTGCATCTTTAGCTTTAGGTGCTAATTTAGCAAGATTTAATCTAACTAAAGTGTAACTTCCTCCACCTATTTTTAATCCATTATAACAACTTGCTATACCATAATTTCCAAGGTCTTTTGTGAACATTTCATGATTAGCAAAACTTGGTTTTGCACAAGATAATGCTGTTTGTACAGCTTCTGTCATAAGTTCTTCAGAAGTTTCATCGCTAACCTTTAAAGTTATATTTGGTGTTGAATTTTGAAGTTCTCTTTCTGCTTTTAATATTAATCTTGCTGCTTTTGTATCTACAGGACCAATATTAGCATGGCAGAAAGAATCTGTTACAGTTCTATCAATATGCATTAAAAATAATTTTATTGCATTATACGCTTCTTCTTCATCTTTTATATAAGGTTCTAAAAGAGTGTCAATATTTCCTACATATACAGGGAAAGTTGTTACAGATGGTACATTTTTATATAACATTAATAAGTTATGAGTTGCTTCCCAAATATTTGTAGCTGGTTTTATTCTTAAAAACTCACTTCCATTTTCCATGAATTTTTCATAGTTAGGAACAATATATCTTGGTCTATAAGGAGCATTTCCTTCAGCTAAATCACAAATTATTCCTTCATCCATATACTTTTTAATGTCATCGCTTATATCTAAAATGTTTACACTATTCTCAGCTAATTTAGCTAGAGATATAACCTTCATTCCATAAGTCAGTGTATTATCTTTAATAATTGAAAGTACTTGCTTCTCCATATAATCACTCCATACACTTATTTATTTTTATTATATCTTTATAATTTTAGTATAATTATATTTCTGTGAAATTTCAATAGTAATTCTCCATTAATATTGTTTATTAATTAACAAAAACATAGAATTTCACTTATTTTAATAATATTATACTACAAAATTCGATATTTTTAAACAAATCCTTATTATATTAATATATGGCTATTTTTGCAAAGGCTATCAATAAAATTACTAGCAAAACAACAATTAAAGAAACTAGTTTTAGTAAAACTAATTTCCACTATAATTGTCAATTTTCACTTCTCACTTCTTTATCAATTACTCTTCCCATTAGATATAAAACTGGCGAACAATGTTCGCCCCTACGGTATTATAGATATGAACTATCAAAAATTCCTCCCTTACATAATTGAAAATTCATGATTAGCAATGAAAAAATTTTGAATTAATTTTTCTATTGTTACACAGCACTTTCTTAAAACTAGCAATTGTATTGCTAGTAAAAAAACATATTTAAGAAATTAATTCATAAAGAATTAATTTCCACCACAATTGTCAATTTTCCATTCTCAATTCTCCATTGTCTTAAGTTGTGAATTAAAATATTTAATCCCACAATTGTTAGTTATACATTATTTTTTAAGGTAGTATATCTATTTACGTTTTGAAAAAAGTAACTCTCTTCCGCTTTTACCCACTTCTTCAATTAATCCCATCTTTTTTAAACTATAAGTCATTTTTCTTATCTTATTAATTGGTATGTTTAAATTTAATGATAATTCTTTATTAGTAAACTTTGAAGGTAAGTCCTTAGGTAAAAAACTGTAATAATCTTCTTCACTTTTAAATCTATATTTATCTATTATGTCTATTAATAGTTTATCTCCTATACTAACTCCTCTTCTTCGAAAACTTCCTTTGCCATCTTTAATCCTTATTTCCTTTTCTTTAGTGAGTAAAATTTCTATTTCTAAATTTTTTTCTAAAGCTAAATGGGGGATAGATACTAATTCATCAAAAAAATCTATAACTTTTCCCTTTTTAGGAGATTTTCTTTTACTTATAACTTGTCCATCTTCACTTAATAGTATAATAGTTTTTTCTGCAGCAATAGGATGAACTAAAACTATCTTATTATTTACAAGTAAATCCTTCAATTTATTTTGTATATTATAAAAATTTTTACTTTGAATTTCATACAGTATATTATCTTTTACTACATCTACTATATATCCCTCAACCATAACTTCCATTCTTCCACATTCACCACAATAAATATTCTTTAAGCTTCTATGAAGAGATTTTTCCTTTTGAAGACCTATACCATTAATCTCTATATTCTTATGGTTTATTTTATAATTTTTAACATCTACCTTCATACTTGTCCTCCATAAGTACTTTTCTATAAAAATGCTCTATTTCTAAATCGAAATAGAGCATAATCTCGTTTCTTAATTTAATTATATCAAATATAAAAATATATAAATAGCAATTCTTTCGAATCATTTTTTATAACAATGAAAGTAGATATATAAGACAAAAAAGCTACAGCTATACTTTACTGTAACTCCTATTTTTCATTTTTACTATACAACATTGTCAATAAGGCTATAGAAGCTATTATATTTATTATAGGTATCATAAAATATACAGATACTAAAGAAGTAAGAATAGTTTCTAGCTTGCTATCCTTATTATATTCATCCTTATTATCATCACTACTCATCATCATTCTAAGGATTTTATCATAAAATTTTTCGTTATAGTTAATTGCATAAAATATAAGCATAAGTGTTAATATACTAAACATCACTGTTACTAAATAAAAATTTAAAATTAACATTGCTTCTCTCCCCCATGTCTGTGTATAAATCATACCATAAATAATTTCATAGAACAAAGGGCAAATATATAAATAGAATATAATTCCCAATTTTTCAATTTGGAATTTACAATTAGGAATAATTTTAAAAAATTTTACTAAAACTAATCTTTCCTTAAAGATTACCATTTAATCTTTATCTTAATACCAGTAATCAATTCTAAATACTATTCTAATAATGTTTTATTTAAAATAAAAATTTTATTCTAAATAAAAAATGCTTTTCTTCATAGAATATAGTTAAATTACTAAAATTACAGAGGAGTTAAATTTATGAATAAAAAAAATCTTATCCTTATATTAATATTAACGGTTATTATTATTATTCCTAAAAATATATTTGCTTTATCCACAGAAAATTCTAATAAATCTCCTTATGTTATCATAATAGATTTAACTACAAATAAGATGCAAATATTTAAAAATGATGTATTTGTAGAAGAATTTAGCTGCTCAGGAGGAAAATCTTCTACTCCATCACCTATAGGTACATGGAAAATAGTCAATAAAGGAATTTGGGGCGGAGGTTTCGGTGCTAGATGGATGGGACTAAACATTCCTTGGGGAAAATATGGTATACACGGAAATAAAGATGAAGGGTCTATTGGCTGGAACTCTTCTCACGGCTGTATAAGAATGCATAATAAAGATGTAGCTAAAATCTATGGATATATTCCTATTGGTACTACAGTTATAATTCATGATGGTCCAACTAGAGAGCTTAAAGAATTACGTCCTGGTATGATTGGGTCTGATGTATATAAAATGCAAAAGATTTTAAAAGAAAAGGGATACTTTAAAGGATATCTTAGTGGTAAATATGGAGATGATTTTAAACATGCAGTACATAACTTTCAAAAAGATAATGGTCTTAAGGTAAATGACTTTATAACCCCTGAGTTTTATAATGCTCTAGGGATTTATCCTTTTGAGTAAAAATATATAAATTATCCCATGTTATAAAGGTAACATATTATGCCATTTATAAATAGAATAAACTATGAAGAGTAAATCCCAATAGCTCTGTTTATTTTAAATATTATCGAGATAGACTTATACAACATTTTAATAGTTTTTCTTAAAGTAGTATACAAGTTCTAAGAAAGTATTGGAACTTGTATATCTCTTTGAAAAAAATTATTTATTTAAAGTTGCATTCAAATTTAATAACTGCAATTAAAAGTTATTATACTCTTTATATTAAAATAAATAATTTATGAATTAAATTTTAGTGTTATTTAGCATAACGTAAACAATTTACATTTAGGTGGAGATAAAGTATGAAAATAGCAGTGATTTCAGATACTCACGTACGCAAACATATGGATAAAATTGAAAAGTTAATAACAAAATCTCTAAAAGATGTTGATTTAGTTATTCATGCTGGAGATTATACTAGTAATAAAGTTATACCCTATATTGAAAAACATCATAGATTTATTGGTGTCTATGGAAATAATGATAAAGATGAAACTAGGTCTAAGGTAAAAGAAAAGCAAATTATAACTTTAGATAAGTATAAAATAGGAATATACCATGGACATGGTTCTAAGAAAAATGCCATTGATAATGTGTATGAAATATTTAAGAATGACAGTTTAGACGTAATTATTTTTGGACATAGCCATAAACCTTTTGTTACAACCAAAAATAAGACACTAATAATAAATCCTGGTTCACCTACTAGCAAAAGAAAAGAAAAATATTATTCCTATATAATTTTAGAACTTGTACCTGAAGGTATAGATGTAAATATTAAGTTTTATTCTTAGTATTGTAAACCTATATATTTTTTATTGTTGACTATTTATTTTAAATCTCATAAGATATTATTGTAAACAAATTTTATTTCCATGTTTACAATAATTTCTTAGGAGGGCTTTCATGAAAATTAAAACTAAAGACTTTATACTTGTATCATTATTTGCTGCCTTAACTGCAATAGGTGCTTTTATTTCTATTCCCTTAGGCGCTGTACCTATAACCTTACAACTATTATTCACTCTTTTATCTGGTATTTTACTAGGAGGTAATTTAGGTGCATTATCCCAAATAGTTTATGTAGTTTTAGGACTTGTAGGTCTTCCTATCTTTGCAGGTGGAAAAAGTGGTGTAGGTATAATATTTTCTCCTACCTTCGGATTTTTAATAGGTTATATTATATGTGCATTTGTTGTAGGTACATTTTGTAAAAAATTAATAACAAAAAAGAAAATTTCACTTTTTAATATACTATTGACTTGTATATTAGGAGTAATACTAGTTTATTTATTCGGAGTGCCATATATGTACATCATATTAACTAAGATTAACAAAGTATCTATGACTTTTATAGGCGCATTAAAAGCTGGTTGTTTAATATTTTTGCCTGGTGACTGTTTAAAAATTTTATTATCCTCATTATTAGCAGTTAAATTAATACCAGCTATAAAAAGCTAAAGAAAACTATAAAAGTTAAAATTTAAGGATAAAAATTGTAGATATTTCTTAATTGTATAAATTATTTATAATTTATACTCTTTAGCACTATTGAATTCACAATGCACAATTGTAGACATTTCTCAGCATAAGCTGAGAAATTTAGAATTGATTTTTTTCTTAAGTAATCTAGTCACTTCTTATAAAAAAACTAGCAATTGTATTGCTAGTGAAAAAATTAGTTAAAGAAATTAGTTTAATTAAAACTAATTTCCTCCTCAATTGTGAATTGTGAATTTTGAATTGTGCATTGTTTTAAGTTGTGAATTAAAATATTTAAGTGTGTAGCTATTAGATATATTGATTTTCTAGGTAACTTATCTATATTAACTAATTACTTCTTAAATATGGATAATTATTAATTAAACATATCCATAAAGTCCTCTTACAGATACCTCTCCTGATATTATTTTACCTTTACTTTTATCTTCATATTCTACTAACAATTCTCCATCTTCATCTAAATCTAAAGCTTTTACAGTAACTGTTTTCATTCCATTGATTACCCTTACTTCTTTACCTAATAGTAAAGAATTTTTTCTACATATATTTACTGTAGATGCTATATTACCATGGTTTTTAAATTCATCATATAAAATTTCAAAATTATTTAATATCTTACCAAATAGTTCTTTTCTATTTATGTGCTCATTTTTTTCTATTTTTAAAGATGTAGCTATATTCTTTAATTCATCAGAAAACTCCTCTTCATTTACATTTACATTTAATCCTATACCCATAACAATATAATTGAGTTTATCCATCTCTCCACTCATTTCCGTTAGAATTCCACAAAGTTTTTTATTGTTTAATACTATATCGTTAGGCCATTTAATTTTAGCAACTATATTAATTTCTTCTAAAGCTTTATGAACCGCTGCTGCACCTATTAATGTAACCCTTGAGGCCATCATAGGACTTATATTAGGTTTTAGTATAATACTCATCCATATTCCTGAGCTTTTAGGTGATATCCAACTTCTTCCCAGTCTTCCCCTACCACTGGTCTGCTCTTCACTTACAATAACTGTACCTTCTTCTATACCTTCTATAGCTAAAGACTTTGCTGCTTTATTAGTTGAGTCAATAGTATTATAATGAATAATATTTCTTCCTATATATTTGGTTTGTAGATATTCTTCTACTTCTTCATATCTTAATATGTCCGGTGAACTGGCAAGCTTATATCCTTTTTTAGATATAGAAGTAATTTCATATCCCTCTTCCTTTAAAGCATTCATATACTTCCAAATAGCTGCTCTTGTAATTCCAAAATCTTTACTTAAACTTTCTCCAGAGATAAATTGATTTTTATTATCCTTCAATATTTTTAAAATCTTATTTTTCACCTGTACTGACTTCCCTTCTAAAAACTCTAACTATGTTCTAGCTTGTACTTTTTACTTAACTCTAAAAACATTTTAACATTATTTTCTTCTTTTTCAATGAGTTCCTTACTATTATTGCCTCTACCTAATCTATCACTTATACCTAAAAGTCCAAGTTCATCTATTGATGCCTCTTTTACCATATTTTCCAGGTCGCTAAAAGGCAAATTTTTAACTACAAATAATATATGCATATGATATCTTACTAATATTCTCACTTTTTCTATAAAATCTTTATCTTCACTAAAACAACTCAAAAATTCCTCACACATTTTAGCTCCTACCTTATCATGATCATAGGATGTGATTCTTCCTTTTCTTACTCTAGTAGTAGGAGCCTTTCCTATGTCATGAAGTAATGCAGCCCACATAAAGACCCTTTTGTCTTCACTTTTATTTCTTCTTCTTGCAGCTTCATCTATAACAAGCATAGTATGATTCCATACTGTTCCTTCTGGATGATGTTCTTTAGATTGTTCTGTGTGTATCAAATCACTTATCATATTAAAAGGATACTCTTTAGGAAATAACTTATTATTAACTAAATCATTAAAATAACTAGATGGTTTTTCATCTTCTAATAAGTGCTTTTCAAAATTTATAAAAAAATCCCTATTCATAATTATTCTCTCCTTATTTAAAATAGTCTTTTATAGTATTCCCATTTATTTTTTTATTTTAAGCATATTAAATAAAATAGCTAATTAAAATCCTTACAATATTTTTTAATATCGTAATCAAAGCTATTTAATTTAATCATAATTGTGAATTTTCCCTTGTGAATTGGACATAGCTGATGATATAGTGTAACACATTTTGTCATGTATTAATATAATAATACTGTAAGTGCATACCTATAAAAATTCTCCTTATAATTAAAAGCTATGATGACTTCCATCTAAGTCACTCATAGCTTCCTTTTATTATTCATAAAATATTATTGTATTGTTTTCAAAACCTTTTATTCTCGCTAATGATTCTATCTGTATTCCAATATCCTCTATCTTTCTTCTTCCTTCTTGAAATGATTTTTCAATAGCAATACCAACACCAGCTACTTCTCCACTTCCTTGTTTTACTATATCAACAAGTCCTAAAACCGCTTGTCCATTAGCTAAAAAATCATCTATTATTAAAATTTTATCTCCTTCATTTATAAATTTTTTAGTAACTCTTACTTTATATGATTTTTTCTTTGTGAAAGAATAAACTTCACTTTCATATGTATCCATATCCATATTTACTGCCTCATGTTTTTTTGCAAAAACTACAGGACAATTATTAAAATATTGTGCTACTATGCAGGCTATCCCTATTCCTGATGCCTCTACAGTTAATATTTTATTTATTTCTTTATTTTTAAACCTTTTTTGAAACTCTTTTCCCATTTCATTAAATAATTCTATATCGATTTGATGGTTTAAAAAATTATCAACCTTTATTACATCTTCTCCAATAAGATTTCCTGCGGATAAAATTTTTTCTTTTAATAGTTTCATATATCATTCTCCTTTAACAAAAAATAACCCCTTATTTTCATAGGGGTTATTTTTTATAATTTTTAAATTTAAAAATTATAAAACAATTTGAAATTATAAATATCATGTCTATAATCTCAAGCTTTATTAAAACTCATAGTCTGGTAATTTGAGGTTACCAAGTAGAAACATTTAATCCCTATCATTAAACTTATATGAGCACCAATATTAAAAATTTTTTTTTACTTATTCTATAAATATTATAGTTAATATATCACAGTTATTCCTAAAGTCAATAGTTATTTTAAATTTTATAAAATTCTTCAAATACCATAAACATATTTCTACTTTATTTTTATACACAAAAATAGATTCTACATTTAAGTACTTTAAATCTCTGAAATGTAAAATAATTCACAATTCACAATTGAGGTTGAAATTAATTCTTACAAATTAATTTCTTTAACTATTTTTTTACTAGCAATTTTATTGCTAGTTTTTTATAAGAAGCGACTATATCATTTTAAAAATAAATCAATTCTAAATTTCTCAGCTTCTGCTGAGAAATATCTACAATAATTGCGAATTATGAATTCAATAGTTTTAATTATAATACTAAAAAGTGCCAATTATTTTCACTTATACGTTAATTTTAAACTGATATATCTATAAATAAATAGACCTCACTAATAGTAGTACTATCAGTGAAGTCTATCAGGAAAGTATAAAAAAATAACCTTACATCCTTGCTCATTATTTTTTTAATCCTTTATATAAAATATAATAATTTCTAGAAAATTATATGTGCTACTAAAACAATTACAGGCAAGGTTATTAAGGTACGTTGAATAAATATTATAAACAAATCCTTAATTGAAACTGGAATTTTTGAACCTATTAATAGTCCTCCAACCTCTGACATATATATGAGCTGAGTTACAGAAACAGCAGCTATAACAAATCTGGTTAACTCACTTTCGATGGTACTTCCTATAATTGATGGCAAAAACATATCTGCAAAGCCAACTATAAAGGTTTGGGAAGCTGCCAATGCTTCAGGAACTTGTAATAATTTAAGTAATGGGTAAAATGGCATTCCTAAAAATTTAAATACAGGTGTGAATTCAGCTACGATTAATGCCAATGTTCCAATTGCCATAACAATTGGAATAACTCCTAGCCACATATCTAAAACATTTTTTATACCTTCTAATAAGAACTCTTTAATACTTGTATTCTTTTCTGCTCTTTCAAGAGCTTGATGAAATCCCCACTTGGTTCTAGTAAACCCCTCTGGAATTATTTCTCCAGCATCTTTAGGTTCAACATAATAGGTATCTTCTTTTCTTGATAGTGGCGGTATTCGTGGAACTATAATTGCTGCAATAACTCCTGCTAAACAAATTGTTAAATAATAGGGAACAAAATATTGCTCTAGTTGTACTGTTTGAAGCACAACAAGGCTAAAGGTAATTGAAACTGCTGAGAAGGTAGTACCTATTACTGCTGCTTCACGTTTTGTATAATATCCCTCTTCATATTGTTTACTTGTTAATAAAACTCCTATTGTTCCATCACCTAGCCAAGAAGTGATACAATCTATTGAAGATCGACCTGGTAATTTAAATATAGGTCTCATAACTTTAGTTAATAATGTTCCAAAAAACTCTAATAGTCCGAAGTTTAAAAGTAGTGGTAAAAGCATCCCTGCAAAAAGAAAAACTGCAAATAAAACTGGCAGTAAGCTTGTTAAGAGCATTCCCCCTGTAGCATCTGACCATATCCATTCAGGTCCCACTTGAAATAATGCTAAGATTACAAATAACATGCCAAAAATTCTTGCACATAACCATAATGGAGTTATATTAAATAATGAGTTTAAATATTTATTTTCTGTTATAAATTTGGGCTTTACTATTTTAGTAACTATAGCACATATAGCACTAATACATATTATTACTGCTGTAATTGTTGGTAAACTTTCTTCTAGAATATTAATTATTGATTTAGATAATAATGCAACTGGGATTGTAATCTCACCATTAAAAGGAATTGGTATCATAAATAATACCACACCTATTAATGAAGGAATAATAAATCGCAATACTCTTGATGTTGTTTGAGGTTTTTCCTTTAAATTAGCCATATCTGCCTCCTTATTTTTCAGAATACTCAATCCATTTATATAATGATAATACATAAATTACCAATAACCAACCCTTATTCTTTAACTTATTTTTTATGTTTTTATGAATTAATCTCCAAAAGTTTATAGAGTTGTTACATTTCATAAGGTTTATAGTTAAATCATTGTAATATTATGCAAACTTATCTGATAATTATTCATAACATATAAATAATATAGCATAACTATGAATTAAGGGCATACTACCCAAAGTACACCCCACTTAAACCTGCAGTTAAAATAATATCCATACTATCTCTTTTATTTTATAATAATAGTGCTCTTCTATAAAATAAAAAATTTATATAAGCATATTCTTTTCCCTATTAACTTATTATTTACAATTATGTAATTATATTTTAAATAATATCCACTTACAACTGTTTAGGTCATATTTAATTTCATAAATCTTTTCCTTATCATTAATAATACTTTGGCATCTAAATATCATCATTAAATTTCCTGCTAGTTTCTCTTTTTCCTTGCATATGATTTTATTTATTTTTACTACTTCTGTAGTTTCATCGACAATTCTAAATTTTACAGGATGTATTTCCCCGTCACTATCAAACCATGCAACCATATCAATAGGTTGTGCTACCACCTTCATCTAAAACTCTCCTTATAAATTATTTTTTGAAGATGCCTTAAATATAGGGTTCCACAATAAAAATTTAACTTATACATGATTTAATTTCCATAATAAAAATTCTTTTCTACGAATGAAAAATGAAGAATGAAAAATGAAGAATTATGGCTAAAACTCCATCGTCAAAGTCTTTGGAGTTTTTTAGAATAAATTTTATTTTAGAAATTCACTAAAGGTGAATTTCTTCCTAAATTATTCATTCTTAATTATTATTTCTTAATTTTCAAGGGGTTAAGCTATTTTTATAGAAAATTTATTTTCCACAGTATATTTTAAGTTTTCATATTGGATACCTATAGTTCTTCCTCTGTTCTTCCACTTACAGGTTTAATACCAGAATGTAAAAAAGATGACTTCACTATTGATTTATTTCCATATTTATCTCTTATACTATCTATGGTTTTCTCTAATACAATATACTTTTCATCCTCTTTTTTATCAAATAATGAAAGTTGCACACCAAAATTTTCACTAGCTATTGATGTATTCACTGCTAAAAGCCTAATAGGTTCACCATGCCAAAGTTCATCAAAAAGCTTGCAACTTATCTTGTAAAGTTCATTAGTGCTATTAATAGGATTTATAATTTTTTTCTGTTTTGAGTAATTTATAAATTCACTGTTTCTTATAGATATAGAAACCACATTACAATAATTGTTACTTTTTCTTAATCTCATACCTAAAGTTTCACATAAAGATAATAAAATTCTATGAGCAGTTTCTCTATCTTCCACATCAAAAGGAATAGTAGTGGAGTTTCCCATATTTTTATTTTTATATTTTTTATTAGCATCAATTACTGAAAAATCAATACCATTAGCATAATTATGAATCATGTTCCCATAACTTTTAAAGAAATATTTTAATTTTTCTATATCATATTTTGCTAAATCACCTATAGTGTTTATATTAATTTTCTTTAATTTTGGTAATGTTGCCTTTCCTACCATAAATAAGTTTTCTATAGGTAATTTCCACATTTTATTTTCTATCTCTTCTTTAAAAAGAGTATGAACTCTATCAGGTTTTTTAAAATCTGATGCCATTTTTGCTAAAAGTTTGTTAGAGGATATACCTATGTTCACCGTAAATCCTAATTTTTCTTTTATTCTATCTTTAATTTGATGTGCTAGTTTTATATAATCTTCTCTAGTATATTTATTATTAGTAACCTCTAAAAAACACTCATCTATAGAATACTGCTCTAATAATGGACTATACTCCAAAAGTATCTCTATCATAGCTTTACTGCATTTATTATATAATTCAAAATCTCCATGAACCACTTTTAAATTAGGGCATTTCTGGAAAGCAGAATATAAACTTTCTCCAGTTATAATATTATATTTCTTTGCAGGTATAGATTTAGCTAATACTATACCATGTCGTGATTTTTCATCTCCACCTATCACTGATGGTATTTTTCTCAAATCTATTTTCTCTCCTTTTTGAAGTCTATAAACTGCTGTCCATGATAAATACGCAGAATTAACATCTATATGAAAAATACACTTATCATAATTCTCCATCTTTACTACCTCTCTCAATATTCATATAATTTTAATTATATAAGAACATACGTTCTATGTAAAGCTAAAATTCCAATTATGGTAATTAATTTTACTAAAGATATTAAAAATTTAATAAACTCCTCAAAGCTATTAAATAATTAATAAGTTCTAAAAACTTTTTGATACAAAAAATTTAAAATATAAAGGAGTTAGAATTTCTCTAACTCCTTTATATTTTAAATTAAAAAATTCCATTAAACACCAATGCTGCTACAATTCCTCCTAATATTGGTGCTACAATTGGTATCCAAGCATATCCCCAATCTGAATCTCCCTTACCCTTAATTGGTAAAATCGCATGAGCTATTCTTGGTCCTAAATCTCTAGCAGGATTTATAGCATAACCAGTGGTTCCACCTAAAGTTATTCCTATTACCCAAATTATCAATCCAACTGCCAATGGTGAAATTCCATCTACCATCTTTGTATTTGCAATTCCCAATATAGCAAATACAAGAACGAAAGTTCCTATGAATTCGCAAATAAAATTATTCACTGTATCTTTTATTGCTGGAGCAGTACAAAATACTCCTCTCTTAGTGTCTTTATCCTCAGTGGCATCAAAATGATTTTTATAATAAATATAAACTAAACATGCCCCAATGAAAGCCCCCAACATTTGACATAAGATAAATAGAGGAACATCTGCCCAAGGGAATTTTCCTATTGCAGCTAAACCTAAAGTTACTGCTGGATTAAAATGTGCTCCTGATATAGGTCCAAATATAAACACTGGAATTGTTACTGCTAAAGCCCAGCCAGTAGCTATTACTATCCAGCCTGAACCATTGGCTTTGGATTTATCTAAACATACATTTGCAACTACTCCATCTCCTAGAAGAATTAAAAGCATTGTTCCCAATAACTCTGCTAAATAAATTGACATAATATATCCTCCTTAAATTAGATATCTACTCTTATCGCACCAATGATCTATTAACTGCTTCATGCCAACCTTCTAAGAGTTTTTCTCGCTTTTTCTCCTCCATATTAGGCTCAAATCTCTTTGAAATAGCCCAATTTTCGCAAATTTCTTCTTTATTTTTCCAATAACCTACTGCTAAACCAGCTAAATAAGCAGCTCCTAAAGCAGTAGTTTCTATTACTTCAGGTCTATCAACTTGTACTCCTAATACATCTGCTTGGAATTGCATTAAGAAGTTGTTTGCACAAGCTCCTCCATCTACTTTTAATGCCTTTAATGTTATTCCTGAATCCTCTTCCATTGCTTTTAATACATCATAAGTCTGATAAGCTAGAGATTCTAAAGTAGCTCTTATTATATGCTCTTTTTTTGCTCCTCGGGTAAGACCTACAATGGTTCCTCTAGCATATTGATCCCAATAAGGAGCTCCAAGACCTACAAATGCTGGTACCATATAAACTCCATTAGTATCTTCTACTGCTGTAGCATATTCTTCAGAATCTTCTGCTCGTTTTATCATTCTTAACTCATCTCTTAGCCACTGAATAGCTGCTCCTGCTATAAATATACTTCCTTCTAAAGCATATTCTACCTTACCATCTACCCCCCAAGCTATTGTAGTTAAAAGTCCTTTTTTAGAATTAACAGCCTTTTCTCCCGTATTCATAAGCATAAAACAACCTGTTCCATAAGTGTTTTTTGCTGTTCCCGGTTGGTGACAGCACTGTCCAAATAAGGCAGCCTGCTGATCTCCTGCAACCCCTGCTATAGGAGTTTTAGCTCCTAATAGTGAATGATCAGTATAACCATAAACATGACTAGAAGGTTTAACTTCTGGTAGCATTGATTTTGGTATATTTAAAATACTTAAAATTTCTTCATCCCATTTTAGTTCATGAATGTTGAATATAAGAGTTCTAGAAGCATTAGTGTAATCTGTAACATGAACTTTTCCCTTAGTCAAATTCCATATAAGCCAAGTATCTATAGTACCAAATAAAAGATTGCCTTTTTCTGCTTCTTCCCTTGCTCCTTCTACATTGTCTAATATCCATTTAATTTTCGTTCCTGAAAAATAGGCATCTAAAATAAGGCCTGTTTTTTCTGTAAACATCTTGTCTAATCCTTTTTCCCTAAGCTCATCACAAATTTCCGCAGTCCTTCTACACTGCCAAACTATAGCATTATAAACAGGTTGTCCAGTATGTTTGTTCCAAACTACTGTAGTTTCTCTTTGATTAGTAATACCAATAGCAGAAATATCTGTGGCAGTTATCCCTAGTTTTGCCATAGATTCTGTTGCAACACCCAATTGAGTAGACCAGATTTCTATAGGGTCGTGTTCTACCCATCCTCCCTTAGGATAAATTTGAGTAAATTCTTTTTGCGCCACACTTGATATAGTCCCTTTTTCATTAAAAATTATGCATCTTGAGCTTGTTGTTCCTTGATCCAATGCCATAACATATTTTGCCATGTTCATCCCTCCCATAAAAGACTTTTGATTATCGTATTATAGTATATTAAAAAAGAGTAGCTAATTATAACCTGTCTAAAAGTTTTAATTTATTACTCTATTTCTAAACTAAAATTTAAAATTCATAAAATAATATCTTTATTATAAACTGTAATTACAATATTGTAAAAAAAAACTAAGATCATAGATCTTAGTTTCTTGCATTATTGTTCATTAATTGTTATTAAATTATTAATTATTGTTTGATTGTGCATTGTTACTTTAATTAGGCTTATTTTTATCTTTTTCTTTTTCTTTTTCTTTGTCTTTTTCTTTATCTTTATTTTCATCTGGTTTTGAAGGTTTAGCAGCTTCTGCCTTTTTAGTACCTCTTTTAACTATTTGAGGAGTTGGAGCATAAGTATCATTATTCATAAGCTCCCTTGAAATCTCTACATCATTCTGATAAATTACTCTATAAGCCTTAACCTTATATCCTTCCATACCATATTGCTGAATAACTTCTGTTCCTTCTTCTAAAGTTGAATCCTCTTCAACTTTAGTTTCAAATGGAGTAGTTGCATAAGTCTCACTATAAAACTCGTATCTTTTTCCTGTAAGTAAGGCTGAATTAGAGTAAATATTAAAACCAACACTACTATTACCTGCATATCCCTCAATATACATTGGATATTTTGTGTTATTTGTAAATACATAATCTAACCATCCATAAGCTATAGCTGCATCTAACCCCTTTTCAACATAACCTACAGGAAGATTATGATTAAGTCTTGAATCTGGAAGTATTCCAGCTCTTAACACTGCATTATGAAGAGTGGTAGATACTTGACATACTCCTCCACCATAATCCTTTTCAAACTTATCCCCTATAATTACAACACCTTCTAAATATCCTTTGTCAGGGGTTGTATCACCTACTATAGTATTAAAACTAACACTATCTCCTGGCATTAATAAAGTTCCATTTATAGTATTTGTACTTATTTCTATATTTACAGCTCTTGCCTGAGTTGAATTTTCGTAGCTTGTACTAAAATCTGATATTTTGGTATTTATCTTTTCAAGTTCTGCTTTTGTTATTGTTGGTTTATCTTCTACAAGTTTTGCTTTAACTTTAACTTCAGCTTCTGTTTCTTTTGAAGAAGCTATTGCTTTAGTTATTTCCTCCTGTAGTGATTTAGAATCTAGCTTCATACCTGTTTGCTCAGGAGTTATGTCAAATCCATCTCCAGCTTTAGCTATTTTAGCATTAACTTTATTTTTATTTAGTTCACTTTCCATAGTCTTAATTTTATTCTCTATTATTTTATTATCATAAGTAAATTTTAGCTGATGATCTTTTTCTGTAGGATTTTTAATCATTTTAAACTTTTCCATTACTCCCTTATCTTTTCCCTCTTCAAATACAGACTTTACTGTATCCTCTAAGTTAAAGTTTAATTTCATATCAGCATAATTAACTACATAGGATTTATCTCCAGCTGTCATAATTAATTTTTTCTGCTCTACACTTTTCTTGTACTTTTCTTCTATTAATTTTAACGCTTCTTCTTTTGTTTTACCGGAAAGGTCAATTCCTTGAATTTTCATTCCTGGATAAATAACACTTTCATAATTATCAACCGTAGTTTTAACGTAGAATACTCCACCAATTGATATCATTAATAAAGCTGCTATTAAAGAAATTATAATTACTCTTCTTTTTTTAGCTTTAGCTTTCTTTTTCTTTTTAGAAGTTCTACTTTTTACTACAGTATTATTTTCTAAGTTTGTGTTCATGTTAAAATTCCTTTCATTGAAAAATTTTCCCTAACCCGAAGTAAATAAATAATTGCTTAAATAAAATAAATTTAATAATAAATACACCTATAGTATATCATAAAATGTTTTAGCTTTCACTTTGTAAAAACCCACATTTTATATAAGCTAAAGCGATTTTAAAAGTTTATTTCATACATTCGATTGATGTTGTTAATTTTTATAAAAGTTTAAAAGAAATATATCTTCATTATATATAGATATTAATTGATTTCAGAATAAAAAGTGTAACAAATCTATTACGATATAATTACACTTTAAACATATTTAAAATAACTATTGCTGTATGTTAATCTATTTTGAATCTTTAACTAGCTACTTTATTTTCATAGCTCTTATTAAGACTATCTAATTTTTATTTAGGCACATTAAAATAAATAACAAGGCAAAGATGCGACGACTATTTTGCGTCAGACAAGGAAACAGGTTCCGTTGATAGTAGAGCTATCAATGGGTTCTGCTGACGCAGTATGGCACAAAATAGTCTAGCATACTGACTTGTTTATTTTTTTAATATGCCTTAGTTCCCTTAGCTATAACTTTCTTCACCGGTTTATAAAAATCATCATTTAAAAGAATTTTATCTTTTTTTTCTCCATTTTCATACTCTGTTCTATATACCTTCACCTTGTAACCTGCACTCCCAGGATTTTTAATTTTCTCTTTACCTTTTTCTATAGTATTATCATAGACATATTCAGTAGATATAGGATATTTTCCATATATATCTTGAGAAAATTCATAACTTTTACTTTTTAATGATGAGTTTGAATATATATTAAAAATTACATCATTATCTGTAACAGCTCCTTCTATATATATTGGATAATTTAAGGTATTTTTAAATTTGTAATCTACAGTACCATAAGCAACAGTTGCATCCATCCCTAGCTCTGTATAACCTACAGGCATATTATGATTTAATCTTTCTGTGGGTATTATACCTGTTTTTAAAACAGCATTATGAAGAGTAGTTGAAACTTGGCATATTCCTCCACCTAATCCTTGTTCTAGCTTATCTCCTATTATAACTGTAGCTGGTAAATATCCTTTATCAGCAGTTGTATCTCCTACTATTTTATTAAAACTATATTCATCTCCAGGCATTAGTAAAATTCCATTATTAGTATAGGTGGCTATAGATATATTTTTAGTTCTAGCAGGAGTTGAGGGCGTATAACCAGTTTTAGTAGAAGCAATTAATTGATTTATGTTCTCTAACTTCTTCTTTGTAATTTTAGGTTCTCTAATTTCAAAAGGAATATTATATTTATATGATTCACCAATATGAGAAATAATTACATCTTCAATTTGATCTTTTACTTTTTTCCTCTCTATTTCCTCTTTAGAAATCTCAGGTGTTATGTAAAATTTCCCATTCTTTCTGGTAATAGAAGCATTTTTTGCTTTCTTATTTAAAGATTTTTCTATGGTAGATAATATTTCATCTACAGGTTTATTGTCATAAGTAAATTTAGCAGTAAACTGTTTTTCTTGTGGTTTTTTTATAGCTAAAAATTTATTACGAGTGTTTTGATCCTTACCATAGCAGAAAGCCTCTTCTACTATTTCTTCTATGTTATAATTTATATTTAAACTATCATAGGGAATATTATACTCTTTTCCCTTACATACTAATGTTATGGAATTATTTTTCAGAGGCTTGTCATATTTTTCTTTAATAAATACTAATGCTTGTTCTTTAGTCATATTTTCTAAATTATATTCTTCAATTTTTACTCCTGGATATATAATATTTTCATATGCACTTACTACACTATGAACGTAAACAAAATAACTTACTATAACTATTATAAAAATTAAGATTATTGTAATTATTCCATATTTTTTTTTAAAGACATCTCCTTTATTTTTCATATTCTCCTTCCTCTCTAATATTATTTACTTTTAACATAATATTAGAGTGTGTAGTAATTATCAAAATATACTGATAAAAATTAAAGACTTTTTATAATTCTATAACTACATATATATATCAGAAAATTCTATCTCTATCTTTTTCATATTTATTTCTTTACCTTCAGTACTGATGAATTCTTCATTTTCAATAATAGTTTTAGGGAGCAATATTTTAAACTTACATCCTTTATTATGTTCACTTTCTAATTTTATTTCTCCATTATGCATTTCTACTAAAGATTTCACTAGTGAAAGCCCTATTCCACTTCCTTCATTCACCCTAGTAAAGGTATCAGTTACTTGAGTAAATCTATTATAAATTTTATCGTGCATATGCTTAGGAATTCCTATTCCATTGTCTTTAACAGATATTATTATATTATTTTTATCTTCACTGATGTAAACTTCTATTTTCCCAGCATTTTTAGTAAATTTGATGGAGTTAGATAATAAATTTAGCATTATTCTCTCTATCATTTCTATGTCGCAAGCTATAATTTTTTCTTCAAATTCGGTATCGAACTCAACATGAATATTCTTATCACCAGCAAAATCTACTATAGACATTGTTATATCTTCAATTATACTCACTATATTATAATTTCTAAGTTTAACTTCTAAAAATCCAGCTTCTATCTTACTCATATCAATTAAATTGTTAGTAAGTTTAATTAATCTATAACAGTTATTCTTCATATTAGTTAAATAAACTAAGTTCTTATCATTTTCCTTATTATGTGCCTTATGATAATTTAATTCTAAGAGTTGTACACTACTAAATAAAATATTAATAGGTGTTCTTAACTCATGAGAAATATTTGCTATAAATTCAGTCTTTAATTTATCTAATTCATAAATTTCTTGAATGCGTCTTTGAGTTGAGTTAACTTCTTCTTGTAATCGCTGTACTTTATTATTATAGGATCTCTCTTCTTCAGCTAAAGTTAATAAAATCATACATAGTGAAAAAGTAAGAGTTTGAAGAATATATGCTACTATATCAACATAATAATGTTTTTCTAGTATAAAAACCCATGAAAACCCAAAAATCATTTGTATAATTGGAAAAATTATACTAGAAATTCCAAAACAATATGTATTAAAGGAATTATCCTTTTCTTTTATTATTTTAATTCCAAAATATATGTAAATAAGCATTAATACTATTTTGTGTAAGAATACACTTAATGGATGAAAAAAATTTAATGATAAAATATCTATAATTATTAATGACAATGCCCCATATTTAATTTTTTTTGATATATCATTATTTAAAAAATTATTTAATGCTAAAATAGCTGCAAAGTTTCCAAATAAAAAGCATAAAACAGAAATATTATTCAAAATCCATGAATTATTAAAAACATAAAAAGTAAAAGTAAAAATAGTAGTAAGTATTCCAAATATATGACTAATAGACATAAGATTAATATATTTTTTATGATGATTTATATTGAAAACTATAAAAACAAGTGCTAATGTAGCATGTAATAATAATAATATGAGATAAAACGTACTATTATCCATGTAACCCCTCTTTAGATTTATTTTATTACTTTTATATCTTAACAGAATTGGTAAGAATTTTAAATATGTAAAATTTTACAATTATATATTCAATTAAAGTTTTAAATTGACTTCTCTTTGAAATGATAAAGTCAATTTTTATAAAAAATAGCTGTTGAACTTTATCCAACAGCTTAAAATTATATAATTAATATTACAGCCTCATCTAATTCATTCTAATATGCCACTTTTTATTGCTTTTCTCGGACAAGCTTTTACACAATCACCACATCTTATACATTCTCCAGTATTAGGCTTTTTATATACTTCTATATTAAGTTTACAAGATTTTGTACATACTCCACATTTGGTACACTTGTCCTCTTTTATTTTAAGCTTATAAAAACTTATAGGATTCATAAGTGAGTAAAAAGCTCCTAAGGGACAAATATATCTGCAAAATGGCCTAAATATTATGATTGATGCTAAAATTACAATTATTAATATTGCCATCTTCCATGCAAATAGAAATCCTATAGCACTTTTTAAACTTTCATTTGTTAAAACTAATGGAATTCCTCCCATTAATGTGCCTGATGGACAAATATATTTACAGAAAAATGGGTCACTTATCCCCAATTCATCTTGAAATAAAAATGGCAGCAATATGACAAAAACAATCAAAATTACATATTTTAAGTACTTTAAAATATTATTAATCTTTTTTGGAACTTTGCATTTTAAAAAAGGTATTTTATGAAGTAAATCTTGGACCAATCCAAAAGGACAAAGCCATCCACAAATAAATCTTCCTAATAGAATACCAAAAGCACTTATAATTCCTAGAATGTATAATGAAAAATCATATCTTATACTTCCTATAACGGCCTGCATAGAACCTATAGGACAAGCTCCTAATGCACCTGGACAAGAATAGCAATTTAACCCTGGAACACAAATTTTCTTGGTGCTTCCTTTATATATATTACCTTCTAAAAATCCTTTAAAATATCCATTGGTAGCAATAGTAAAAAGAAACTGTACAGGGTGTCTTAACTTATTACTCTTACCCAATTCCTATACACTCCAAACAAATATTAACAGCTTTTTTAAGTACAGTTCTATGCTCCCCTCTCATTGAACCTAACACTATAAGAAATATACTACCAACTAATATTCCATATTTTAAAATTTTATCTTTCAAATTTTCCTCTCCCTTTAAATATTAACTAATAATATATATGTAATAAATTAAAGATTAATGTATATAGCTTTATGGGGATCAATATAAAAAGTTAAGATATACTCTGAAAAATAAATTTTCTATAAAAATAGCTTAATGCTTTAAAAATTGAGTATTAATAATTTAGAATGAAGAATTTAGGTAGAAATTCACCCTTAGTGAATTTCTACCTAAATTCTTCAAAAATGTAAAGATATTTTATATTAGTCAAAAATGATACTCCCTATAAAGCCTATCTCAATTTACTCAAATATAAGATATATTGAAAATTTAAAGTTTTATTATAAATAAATATATACAGCTTTATTAAAATATCTACTATTTTATTGTAAACCAATAGAATCATAATATAACTTTGTGTTATATTATATATTTTATGCTATAATTTGTAATATTAAGTGTTTTAATGTAAAACACTTAATGATGGATTTTGCTCTTAAAATAAAAGAAAAAATGGAGTGTTTAAATATGAATTGGAAGCCGATTGAAATCAATTCCTCTAAAGCTAAAATAATAATTTCTATCCTATTGTTATACCATGTAACAGAGTTATTAATCATAAAGGCAGGTGTAAATTTAAATGAAATATCATTTTTTCAGAGAGTTCTTTGTGCTGTTGGTATTTTAATTATTCATGAAGGGATTCATTTTGTTATAGGTATAATTCTAGCGAAAGACAGGAAGGAAACTCATATTGGATTTATTCTAAATAAACTGACTTTTTATATGAATGTAGATGGAATTTATAAATATTTTTCTCTCCTTCTATACTTGTTTGGACCATTTCTTATTTTAACTATTTTATTAGGGCTTTTTCTATTTATTTTTCATATATACAAACCATTGTTATGGCTTATAGTATTTTATAATTCATTTATATCAGCTTTGGATATTTATAATGCAGTTTCCATCATAAAAAAATACTCCCTATCAACTGAATTTAAACTATCTAATTTTATTCTTTATTCTACCAATAATTAAAAGAACATAATCCAATGAACAACATGTAGAAAATCGTAGTGTAGAATACAAAGGTAAAAAAATTTTGAGAAATAGGATGATTGAAATGAACATATTAAAAAAATTACATAACTTCTTTAATAAATTACATGTAATGGTATTTATTTTTCTTATGACAACCATTGTATATATTTTGAACATTCTTTTTGCTGGTATATTTTTAAAAATTGCAAATATGAATCCTCGCATCTCATACGGTATCATAGAAAATATATCAATAATTAGCTTGATTTCTCCAATTTTTATAGCTCCTTGGATAGAGACTGTAATATTTCAGGGATTCATTTTGTATTTACTTAGTAATACAAAAAATTTGAATCGCCCAGTAATTAAAATTCTTGTGTCAGCTTTATCTTTTGGATTGCTTCATTTAATATACAATCCATTTTATGCAATAAGTGCATTTGTTGCAGGAATTATATTTGCTTATTCATATTTACTATATGAGAAAAAGAATAATCACCCTATTATAGTAACTTCAATAATCCATGCTGCAAATAATGCTCTTGCGTTGTTTTTACCTATAATTATCCGTAATTTATAGATAAACAATTTGTTAAATGAAGGTGATAGTATGATTGACAACTTACTTTACAGTTTACATATAATTTTAGGATTAGGTTCATTTCTATACTTTACTAAAAATAAAGATAGGATACATATGATACCTGATTTTAAAATCAATGTCACAAAAGAAGAAAAGAATAAACTTTTAAAAATTCAGAATAGTATATCCTATACTGAATCATTTTTACTTATAATTTGTGGATTATTAGGATTTCTTTTTGAAATTAAAGTATATACATTTTCAATTATATTTCCAGTTATATTAATTTTAAATCATAGACTATTAAAAAAGAATTTAAAAATATTGAATTCAATTATAATTACTTATATAAGTAATTATCTTTCCTTTTGCTATGTATATCTTACAGAAAACAATGAATATGGGAATTAATTTATAAAATTAACTCCCATTTTAATTATTAATTATATATTATTTTTCTCATTTTAAACTTTCAATTGCTTTGTTCAATATTTCTTTATAATCTTCTTTACTTCTTGATCCTGTTACAACTTCACCAACAACCTTACCTTCACTATCCACAAAGAAAGATGTAGGATATCCAGCTATTGAACTTATAACCTCTTTTTTAAATTTATCGTCTGGAACTAAATTTACAAATTTAACACCTTTTGTTTCTATTATTTTCTTAGCAGCAATTTCATTGTCTTCATCCGGAGTATCGCCTATTATGCCGATTACACTTCCACCACTTTCTTTTACTTCTTCAAATAGTGCTTGAAGATCTGGCATTTCATTTATACATGGTCCACAAAATGTGGCCCAAATATTTACCATTGTAATTTTATTATCTTTAAATAGTTCTTTACTATCGATTTCTTTGCCATCTAAATCTTTAAGCTTAAATTCTATTCTATTTAGAGCAGTAATAGCTTCTTGAGGAGTTATTGGTTTGAAGGTTTTAAGAGATTCTTTAATGTTTTTAATGTCATCATAAAGCTCTTTATACGCTGTTTTTCCTCCTTCAGATAATTCACTATCATTAAAATCCCCATAACACATATAGAAAACTAATCCATCATGAGCTGCTATTTTATCATTATTCTTTTTACCTGTCTCCTCTGCAAGATTTTCTTCTGTTGGTATTTTGTCTTCTTTATAAACTATTACGTCAAATAAAGGTGTTGCTTTACTAAATATTTCTTTTATTTTGTTGCTTTTTTCTTTAGGATCTTTTTCTGTTTCGCTGACAGTTTTATATTGTTCTATAAGCTCATTGGATAAAAAGCTATACCTTAATCCTCCATATATAGGCTCATTAGGATCTTCTGGATCACCTAACCCCCCCAATAAAATATTTTCATCATAGTCTTTCCACAAATCTGCCATTTTAAATTCTATACCCATATCATTATATTTTTTCCATCCTTGTTTTTTCTTTTCCTCATCACTCTTTCCTTCTGATTGTGTTGTTTCTGGTTTTCCTGTATTCTCTTTCTCTTTGTCTTTCGATTTCCCACAGCCTAATAAAGAAAATGTAACTACTGTAGCCATAACCAATGCAAGAATTTTTTTCTTCACTCTAATCTCTCCTTATTCTCTTTCTTATATAACAATATTCATAAATTTTATATTTAATTCATAAAAATAGATTTCACGACTTTTATTTATGAGAAATTTAAGAACTCTTATTTATACAATTACAACTGTATATTAATGCATAAAATCATCTTAATATGCATAACATAAAAATATTTTATTAAAATAAAATATGACAAATCCTTGAAAACACTTAATTTAATTAACTTTTTGTAATTTAATGAAATATTGTTTTGTGAATATTTTTAAATAAATATTGCATAATTATAAGTTTTTCTGTATAATGATTTTTAATTTATAAAAATAAGGGAGATGATTATTATGAAGGATAAAGTTGTACTAGCATATTCTGGAGGATTAGATACCTCTATAATAATTACATGGCTTAAGGAAAATTATGATTTAGATGTTATAGCAGCCTGTATAAATGTTGGTCAAAACGACAATATGGAAACAATTAAAGAGAAAGCAATTAAAAGTGGCGCACAAAAAATATATGTGGAGAACGTAACAGATGAGTTTATAGAAGATTATATATTTAAAGCACTAAAGGCAGGCGCTGTTTATGAAGAAGATTATTTATTAGGTACTGCACTTGCTAGACCGTTAATGTCTAAAAAATTAGTAGAAATAGCACATAAAGAAAATGCTAAATATATTTGTCACGGATGTACAGGTAAGGGAAATGATCAAGTAAGATTTGAAACTGGTATAGCAGCCTTTGATCCAACAATACAAGTGATTGCCCCTTGGAGAATATGGGATATTACTTCAAGAGAAGATGCCATAGATTATGCAAATTCTAGAGGAATAGAAATAACAGTTACTAAAGATAAAATTTATTCAGAAGATCAAAATATATGGCATATAAGCCATGAAGGTGGCCATATAGAAGATATTAAAAATGAACATAAATCCGATATATACACCATGTCCGTTTCACCAGAGAATGCTAAGGATAATCCAGATTATGTAGATATATATTTTGAAAAAGGTGTTCCTACAAAAATAAATAATGAGACATTATCTCCTGTCGAAATAGTTTCAACATTGAATAAATTGGGTGGAGAAAATGGTATTGGTATAAAGGATATATTAGAAAATAGACTTGTAGGTATGAAATCAAGAGGTATATATGAAACACCAGGTGGAACTATACTTTATGAAGCTCATAAGGCTCTTGAGAAAGCAACATTAGATAAAAATACAATGCATTTTAAATATATAGTATCTCAGAAATATGGTGAACTTGTATATAATGGTTTGTGGTTTGATACATTAAAAGAATCTTTAGATAGTTTTGTTGATAAGACTCAAGAAACTGTTACTGGTAACGTTAAATTAAAGCTTTATAAAGGAAATATAATCTTAGCAGGAATACACTCTAAAAATGCACTTTATGATGAAGAAGTATCTTCTTTTGGTGCTAGTGAATTATATAATCATATGGATTCAGCTGGATTTATAAATTTATTTTCTCTTCCAACTAAAATTAAAGCTTTTAAAAAAATATAAACTTTAGAAAGTAGGGATAGCTAATGAATCTTTGGGGTGGACGATTTAAAAAAGAAGAAAGTAAGCTTATGGAAGACTTCAATAGTTCACTAAGTTTTGACAATATATTGTACAAAGAAGACATTGCTGGCAGTATAGCTCATGTGAAAATGCTAATGAAGTGCAATATTTTATTAGAAGAAGAAGGTAAATTAATAATACAAGGTCTTAAAGATATTTTAAAAGATATAGAAAGTGGAGTTTTAAAATTAGAAGGAAATTACGAGGACATACATAGCTTTGTTGAAATAAATTTAATAAATAGAATTGGTGACATTGGTAAAAAACTTCATACTGGTAGAAGCAGAAATGACCAAGTAGCAGTAGATTTAAGATTATATGCAAAAAAGAAAGCTCTAGAAATAGAAAAAGAAATAGAAAATCTTAAAAGTACTATATTAGAAGTTGGGGAAAAAAATAATTTTATTATGCCTGGATATACTCATCTTCAAAGAGCACAGGTAGTAACCTTTAAATATCATATTATGGCTTATTATAGTATGTTTTCTAGAGATAAAAATAGAATAGAAAATGCTATAAATTTACTAGATGAAAGTCCACTAGGATGTTGTGCACTTTGCGGTACTACTTATGAAATAGATAGAGCCTTTACTTGTAGAGAACTAGGTTTTAAAAAGCCAGTAAACAACTTTATGGATGGAGTAAGTGATAGAGATTATGTAATAGAACTCATATCTTCCTTTTCTATAATTATGATGCATTTAAGTAGACTAAGTGAAGAACTTATTCTCTGGAGTAGCAAGGAATTTAACTTTATACAAATAGATGATAAATTTGCGACAGGTAGCAGCATTATGCCACAGAAGAAAAATCCTGATGCTGCAGAACTTATAAAGGGAAAAACAGGAAGAGTTTATGGAAGTTTAATGTCTATATTAACCACTATGAAAGGTATTCCTTTGGCTTATAATAAAGATATGCAAGAAGATAAAGAAGTTTTCTTTGATGCTATTAATACAGTTTTAAGTTGTATTAAAGTAATGAATGGCATGTTAGGTACATTAGAAATTAATAAAGATGCCATGAAAGAAGCCATAAAAAAAGGCTTTTTAAATGCTACAGAAGCTGCTGATTATTTAGTATATAAAGGCATGGCTTTTAGAGATGCACATAAAGTAATCGGTGAAATAGTATTGTACTGTGAAGAAAATAATAAATCAATAGAAGAGTTAAAAATAAATGAGCTACAACAATTTAGCAATTATTTTTTAGAAGATATTTATGAATTCATAAATTATGAGAATACCTTAAAAAGAGGAATAAAAAAAGAAATTTAATTCAGCGTACAGTTTACATTTTATAGTTAAAAACAAATTTCATCAAAACTAAAAATTTAAAAAATAAATTTTTAATTTCTTTAACAATTATCTTTTGTGAACTGTACATTATAAACTATTTAGCATTTGAAATCCTTTGAATCAATATTTTCATTACTGATGGTAATCTACAGCTTTTGAAGATTCAATCATATCTTTTAATGGTGCTAATACTTGTGCTACATGATAATGGTGTGTTTGATAAGCATTCATATCATCTAGTGAATCAAACCTTGTAATTAAAACTACATCATATGAACGTTCTGTGTGAAGTTCATCCGCTCCAACTTCTAGGTATTTAAGCATTGGAATTTTTCCCTCCATAGATAATAAAATGTTTTTAGATTTTTGTAAATTCTCGTATGTAGCTTCTTTTAATTTAAAAAATACAATATGAGTAAACATAGTCCCCCTCCTTATATATATAGATTATTTTTATTAAATCATATATAGGATTCCATAATAGGAATTTAACTTATACATGATTTTAATTTCCATAATAAAATTTTTACCATGAATTAAAAATTAAGAATGAAAAGTGAAGAATTTATGTGAAATAAATTTTCTCCATTAAAAACCCCTAGAATTAAAACTATCCTAGGGCCATTAATTATAATATTTTATATCTTTTAATATTAAGTTTATTTTTTTAATACCTTCGCTGAAAGTACTGACTTTGCAACTAATTCTTTTTGACTGTTATACATAGATATTTCTACCTTTGAATAATATCTTCCTCTATCTAGAACTTCAGCATAGACATCTATTACTCTTCCCATTTGAACAGGTTTTGTAAAATATGATGAGAAACTATCTATTGCTACATTTGCATTACTATTTTGTCTAAGTGCCATAGTTCCCATAGTTGAAAGCATCATATTGAGTACATTCCATGATGCTGTGCCTATAGAATCTAACATTTCTGGCACTATTTCACCCCAAAAATGCATAGTATCCTTCTGAGCTTCAAACTCAAAATTCTTTATTATTAAATCATCCATAGTTTCCCCTACATGAGGCTGTCTTACTGCTATTTGCATAGCTTTAATAACATCCTCTCTGGATATAACTCCTACTAATTTCTTCTTATTAACTACAGGGCAAAGTTTTATCCCTTCCCATGCCATAATATGAGCTGCATAAGCTAATGTAGTAGTAGGTGAAACACCTATAGGTTCTTTTATCATAATTTTTTCTATTAATTCACTATCATCTGTATTGTTGGGAATATCTGCTAAAGTAACAATTCCAACAACTTTATGATCTTCATCAATAACAGGATATCTTTCATGTTCAGTTTCACTAACTAAATCCTTCAATTTTTTAATATCATCTTTTATAGTAAGGTAAGAAGGATGAGTTTCCATTATATCTTCCACTAAAATAATATCCTTTTTTATATTATTTTCAAAAATTGCCCTATTAATCATACTAGCCACTGTAAAGGTATCATAGGTAGAGGAAATAAGAGGAAGATGCTTTTCATCTGCTAAATTTATAATTTCTTCACTGCACTCAAACCCTCCTGTAATAAGTACTGCACAGTGATTTTCAAGCGCAAGTTTTTGGGCTTCTTCCCTATTACCTACTATAAGTAATGATCCTGGATTTATGTATTTAGGTATAGTTTCTACTTCCATTGCACCAATTACAAATCTATCTAAAGCCTTATCAATTCCATCTTCTCCGCCTATTATCGTTCCTTCAACAATATTAGCAATGTCTCCAAATGTTAATTTATCTATATGCTTTTTCTCTAATTTTTCAACCCTAACAGTTCCAACTCTTGAGATTGTATTAACAATGCCTATAGCCTCACACTCTTTAATAGCTCTATAAGCAGTACCTTCACTAACTCCTAGTTCACTACTTACACCTCTTACAGAAATTTTAGTTCCTATATCCAATGAGAGTATATACTTTATAATCTCTTCGTGCTTTGACATGATTTATCTCTCTTCCTTCCGTAGTTCTTCAGCTATCTTTTCAATTCTTCTAAGTCTATGATTAACACCTGATTTACCTACTGGAGGATTCAACATTCCACCTAATTCCTTTAGAGATTCATCAGGATATTCTAATCTTAACTCTGCAATTTCTCTTAAGTTTTTTGGTAATCTATTAAGTCCAATCTCATTTTGAATCATTTTTATACTCTCAACCTGTCTTACCGCTGCATTTACTGTTTTACTTAGATTAGCAGTTTCACAGTTAACAAGTCTATTTACATTGTTTCTCATTTCCTTCATTATTCTTATATTTTCAAGCTCTAAAAGAGAACTATGAGCACCTATAATATTTAATAGGTCCACAATTTGTTCCCCCTCTTTAATGTAAATCACATAACTGCTTTTTCTTTGAATCACCTTAGAAGATAATCCATAACTATTAATTAGATTACTCAACTCATTTGCATAATCTAAATTATGGGTTACAAATTCTAAATGATAAGTTTTTTCAGGATTGCTAATACTTCCTCCACCTAAAAAAGCACCTCTAATATAAGCTCTTTTATGACTTTCTTCACTTATTATTCTTTTAGGAATACTATAATCCAACCCTAAAAAGTCCTTATTAGTTAGAACTCCTACTTCCAATAATAATTCCTTAACATTCATATCTTCTGTTATCATAACTACATATACGTTATTTTTCTTTAATGAATTGCTTCTTTTTACTAATAACTTTGTATGTATGTTAAAATGCTCTTTTAATAGTTTAAATATAAGTCTAGCAATAGCTGGATTTTCAGTAATAACTTTAAAGCTCATTGCTTTATTAGCTCCAAGGCCTAAAGTTCCACTAGCTTTCATTATTCCAGAAAGCTCAGCTATTGCTTCTTTTTTATTTAGGTCAGTATACCTGCATATTTCATTTTTTACCTTTAGTGAAAACGACATAACTAATTTTTCTCCCTATCCTCTTTAAACTCTTTTAGCATCTGTGATAAATAAAAGAATTCCAAGATTCTTTTCTCATCATAAAATAATTTCTTTCTCATAACAGTTTCTACTAAAATTGCTGCTAATTTGTCCTCATCATGTTTTATATATCCATTTTTAAGCTTTATAAAATTACTCTTAATATATTCAACACCTAGATCCGAATTATATTCTTCATCTAACATTACTAATTGAGGATTTTTATTCAAACATTTTTGCTTATCTTCTTCACTTAAAGCTTCACTATTCACAATTACATAGTCTACTATATCCTTTGAAGAATGTTTATAAATAGCACTAATGTGATCTTGGACACTATAATTATCACTTTCTCCTGGTTGAGTTAATATATTTGATATATATATCTTTATAGCTTTAGTCTTAAGAATGGCGTCTTTAATTCCGTCTACTAGCAAATTAGGAATGATACTAGTATAGAGACTTCCAGGCCCTAATACAACTGCATCTGCTTCTAGTATGGCATCAATTGCATCTTGTACTGCCTTTGCACCTCTAGGTTCAATATAAACTTCATCTATTCCGCTTTTAAACTTTATGCATTGTTTAGGAATATTTGATTCACCTTTAATAATAAACTCATTTTTTAATCGTGCTGAAAGAGTTATATTTTCTAAAGTAACAGGAATAACTCTTCCAGTTACTGCTAAAACAGAACAAGTTTTTTTAACTGCTTCATGAAAGTTATCTGATATTCCATCCATAGCTGCTAAAAATAAGTTTCCAAAATTTTGATTTTCAAGTCTTCCATCTTTAAATCTATATTGAAACAATTCCTCCATAATCGGCTCTGTATAAGCCAATGCAGTTATGCAGTTTCTTATATCTCCTGGCGGAAGCATTCCTAAGTCCTTTCGTAGAAGTCCTGAACCACCGCCATCATCTGCAACTGTAACTATTGCTGTAATATTACTAGTATATCTCTTTAAGCCACTTAATAAGGTAGAAAGTCCTGTTCCTCCACCTATTACTACAATTTTAGGCCCTTTTACTAATATTTTTTTCTCATATATTAATTCCCCTAAGCTTTTTTTATTAAAAGATAAACTGTCCACATCTAAACTTCCTAAAGAAAGCATCTTCTTAGTATAACCTTTAAATCCGTTATAAGTAATTACTACTCCTATTGTAATTATTCCAATAAAAAATAATATATATTTACTTCCAAGAGAACTTTTATTTATAATCTCTAAAATACCATATATGAAAATAAATATTCCAAATAACATTTGACCAATCCATCTCTTAATACCTATGCCTGGCCTCAACCAGTATTTAAGCTTCATAGCTTCCCTGCACCTCTACTTATATCTTCATTTACATCCCTATGATCAACTGTTACACTATATCCACTATGACTTAAAATTTCATGTATTTTATTTGCGATTGCAACAGATCTATGTCTTCCACCTGTGCAGCCAATAGAAATGATAAGCTGCCTTTTTCCCTCTTTTTTATAATTAGGTAGTAGAAACTCTAGCATATCTATTAGTTTATCTACAAATTGCTCTGTTTCTACTTTACTTAAAACATAATCTCTTACTGGTCTATCATTGCCTGAATAAGGCTTTAATTCTGGTATATAGTATGGATTCGGTAGAAACCGTACATCAAATACTAAATCTGAATCTACTGGTATTCCATATTTAAATCCAAAGGATAAAACATTTATAAATAGCTGAGTTTCTATTTGTCCCTGCTCACCAAAAATATTAGTTATTTCTTCATTTAAATCTTTATTGCTCAATTTAGTTGTGTTTATAATATAGTTGGCTTTTTCTCTAACAGCCTTTAATTTTTTCTTTTCAATAGTAATTCCATTAATTACTCTGCCTTCAGGTGCTAATGGATGCTTTCTTCTTGATTCTTTATACCTCTTAACTATTACTTCATCAGTGGCTTCTAAAAATAATATTTCATATTTATATCCACTTTCATTTAAATGCTGTAAGCTATCAAATAAATCATCAAAAAACTTTCTTCCTCTTATATCAACAACAACAGCAATTTTATCTATTTTTCCCTCAGTTTGGTAACAAGCCTCTGCAAACTTAGGAATTAATGTTGGCGGAAGATTATCAACGCAAAAATATCCTAAATCTTCAAGACTTCTTATAGCTTGAGTCTTTCCCGCTCCTGACATTCCTGTAACTATAACAAATCTCATATAACTCCATCCTTTATTTTTAATATATATTTTTTCTATTAATATACTATAAGAATTTCATATAAAAATTTAAAATATACTCTGTAAAATAACTTTTCTATAAAAATAGAGTAACTTTTAAAATTAAGGATTAATAGTTAAGAATCCAAATTTGAAATAAAATCCATTCTTATTGAATTTCTTAAAATAGAATTTATTCTAAAAAACTCTGAAGGTTTTGACCATGGAATTTTAACCATAATTCTTAATTTCTTATTCTTAATTTTAAATTTCTAAAAAAGACTTTTTGTTATGAAATTAAAATATTATATAAATTAAATTTTCACTAACTAACCCTTGTTATTCATTATATCTAAATTTAATATATAACTCCCTCATTATACATTATAATAATATTTTTCATATAGTATTATACCATATTTACCTTAATTTTTGTGAGTACTACATTTTTAATTCTTATTATACTAAGAATTAAAAATGTATAGAATATTTTTATACTGCCTTTTAAAAATTACTCTAAATAAAGAGTTTATTTTAAAATTTAATAAAGTGGCGACTAAAAGTCACCACTTTATTATTTATCTTCACCGACTATTCTTACTTCTGTGTGTAATTCTACTGAAAAACTTTCAAAAACATTTTTTTGAACTAATGTGATTAATTCTAAAACCTGCTGAGCACTTGCACTCCCTTTATTTATAATAAATCCTGAATGTTTTTCTGAAACTTCAGCATCTCCAACATTTAATCCTTTAAGACCAGCATCTTGTATAAGCTTTCCTGCAAAATGCCCTTCTGGTCTTTTAAAAGTGCTTCCTGCTGATGCATATTCTAATGGTTGTCTCTGTATTCTTCTTGATGTCAATTCATCAATTCTATTTTTTATTAAATCCTTTACCCCTGGCTTTAGATTTAATGTAACTTCTAATACAATATAATTATATTTGATTATTGCACTCATTCTATAAGAAAGCTCTAATTCTTCTTTTGAAAGAGTTTTAAAATTTCCTTCTCTATCAATTACCAGTGCACTCTCTATAACCTTAGACATTTCTCCATCATATGCTCCCGCATTCATTGTAGTTGCTCCTCCAATGCTTCCTGGAATTCCACAAGCAAATTCAAAACCTGTTAATGAAGCTTCTAGTGCAGCATCAGATACATCACAAAGTAATACACCACTTTGAGCAATTATTCTATTTTCTACAACTTTAACTTTGTCTAGTTTGGAAAACTTTATAACAACTCCTCTTATTCCACCATCTTTAACAAGTAGATTAGAGCCATTGCCTAATATAAAATAACTTTCATTATGCTTATTACATAGTTTTATGATTTCTTTTACTTCCTCATAATTAGTTGGATATACAATTATATCCGCTGGTCCACCTAATTTAAAGGATGTATGATCTTTCATTGGTGCATCTAATACTATATTTTCTTCTTTCAATATACTCTTTAATTCGATAAGCAATTCCTTGTTTTGATTCATTTCCTACCTCTTCCAAAAAAAATTATTTACACACAATATATAGTATAATTTATATAGTATAGTATAATCAATAACTATTAAACAATTTTACCTTTTTTCTGTAAATAATTTATAAATTTTTTCTCATCATAATTCATTATCAGCTCATCGGGCATTTGTATATCTCTCACAAGCTTTTTCACAGAATCAAATTCACCTATATTGAAACAAGTATGAGCATCACTACCAAATATAACTTTTACCCCATGCTTTTTACAAAGCTCTCCAATTTTATAGCAGTTTTCATCACTACCTTTTCTTGATCCATTAAGTGAACTATTATTAAGTTCTATGATTATATCTTTTTCCTTTGCTCTCATCACTACTTTTTCTGCATCAATTGGAAAACGTGGATTTCCTGAATGGCCTATAATCATTACATTCTTATTATCCATAACCTTAACTAAGGCATTTGTGTTCTCTTCTACTGTTCCGGACTTTATACATACATCATGTAAACTTGCTATCATATAATCTAATTTATTTCCAATTCTTTCTGGGATATCTATATTGCCCTCATAATCAATTATATTAGCTTCGCATCCTCTTAAAATTTTAACACCGTAAAGTTTTCTTGGAGTTACATCCAAATTAGCAAAATGAAATAAATGTGGTCCTCCAGGCATTTGTGGTGCGTGATCTGAAACTCCTAAAACTTTAAGTCCTTTATTAGAAGCCTCTTTTATATTTTCAAGTAAAGTACTGTAAGCATGACCACTAGCAATTGTATGAGTATGAACATCTACTACACATTTCAAGTTAATCACTCCTTAATTTTTCTTAAAGTATCTAAAAAATAACTAATTAAAGTTGCCTAAGATATTTTTTATTAAATAATATTATTATACTTAATAATAATTGAAATAAATATGCATACTTGTTAGTTATTTTCTTGAAGATTACTGAAGTATTCTTTTATACTTTCAACAGCTCTAATATCCATAGAAGGTGTTGACAATAATTCTTCATCACTTGCATTTCTAATATTTTCTATACTGCCAAACTTCTTAAGTAATTCTTTTCTTCTCTTTTCCCCTATTCGAGGTATATCCTCTAATATAGAATATAATGTAGTTTTATTTCTTAAGGATCTATGATAAGTAATAGCAAATCTATGTACTTCATCTTGTATTCTTGTAATTAAATGCATACATTGTGAACTAATCCTTATAGGTAATTCTTCATTATCATAAATTAATCCCCTAGTTCTATGTTTATCATCTTTAACCATTCCACAAACTGGAATATTAATATTTAATTCCTTTAGCACCTCTAGTGCTATATTTACCTGTCCTCTTCCTCCATCCATCATGATAAGGTCAGGAAATACTGAAAATTTACCAGCACTTAAAGAAATCTTATTTTCTTTAATTTTTTTAATCTCCTCTAATCCATGATTAAATCTTCTAGTCAATATCTCTCTCATTGACTCATAATCATTAGCTCCTTTTACAGTTTTAATCTTAAATCTCCTATAGTCACTATTTTTAGGTTTTCCATCTTGAAATACTACCATAGTTCCAACAGAGTCCATTCCCATTATATTAGAAATATCATAGGCTTCAATTCTCTGCGGTACTTCATCTAGTCCTAAGGCATCCGTCAATTCTGCTAATGCGATATTTTGTAATTCTTTATCCGCTTTATGTTTAATTTTAAACATTTCTAAATCATGACTTGCATTTTTTTGAACCATGTCTAAAACTTTTTTCTTTTCACCTTTAATTGGCGCTTTAATACTTACCTTATATTCTTTTTTCATAGAAAGATATTCCTCTAATACTTCACTATCTTCAATATGAGAAACATAAATCTGTTTAGGAATAAAAGCAGTTCCACCATAGAAACTTTTCATAAAATTACTTATAACCTCTCCTGGCTCTTCACTACCTGTATCATCTAATATAAAATGTTCTCTTCCTAAAATCTTTCCATCTCTTAAGAAAAAGATCTGAACGCAGCTATCTTTTTCATCCTGTGATATAGCAATAAAATCCTCGTTTTCGAAATGCACACTTATAATTTTTTGTTTTTCATTTATCTTTTCAATAGCTAAAAGCTTATCTCTAAGAGAAGCTGCCTTCTCAAAATCTAAATTCATTGAGGCATCTTCCATCTCTATCTTTATCTTATTCACAATTTCCTTATCTTTTCCCGTTAATAAATCTATAACATCATCTACAATCTTTCTATACTCCTCTTTAGAAATAAGTTTGTCACAAGGGGCCTTACAAAGATTTATATGATAATTAAGACAAGGTCTTGAAGATACTCCATCTTCCTTTATAATCCTTTTACAAGTTCTAAGTGGAAAAACTTTTTTGATTAGCTCATAAGTCGTATATACTGCTGTAGCATCAGTATATGGTCCAAAATATTTTGCACCATCATTACTCATATTTCTAGTAACAATAACCCGTGGAAAATCCTCATTTATTGTTATTTTAATTAATGGAAAACTCTTATCGTCTTTTAATAAAATATTATATCTTGGACTATATTTTTTAATTAAATTACACTCTAATATTAAAGCTTCTATTTCTGAATCTGTAACAATATATTCAAATTCTGCAATATGCTTAACCATAGCCTTAACCTTTTCACTATGATTTTTAGAGCTTTGAAAATATTGTCTTACTCTATTCCTTAAATTTTTAGCTTTTCCAACATAAATTATCTCTCCAAGAGAATTTTTCATTAAATATACTCCAGGATTAGTAGGTAAATTTTTAAGATGGAATTGGAAATCGAACAATTTTATCACCTCTTTAGTTAAAAGAATTTAGGCAAGTTTAAAGATACATAAATAATACTCAATAATATAATTATATTTTCAGTGACCTTTCCTCTAAGAGAGTTGGTACTAAAAGCAAAGGGAAATTTAAACTTTTTATTATTTATTGGATATAAAACAGGTATACCTTGTTTTGTACACATATCACAAATTAAATGCGAGCCATAAGTTGCTAAAAAATAGTAATATGTTTTTCCCAGATTATACGCGGTACAAAAAGTTGCTAAAATTCCTGTAAAAATTAACATACCAAAAACACTATGAGTAAAACCTGTTCTATGAGTGGATAACCCTAAGAGAATTAAGGTTATGCCTATTACCTTCAATATTGGGTCACTTTTATAAAAACTATCTATGTACAATGCTAACGTACCTAAAAAGCAATAAAATATCACCTTTGTAGCATTATTTCTAAAAGGTAGTACATATTTATTGAAAAAACTTTTAGGATGGTCTGCATCAGGAAGCAGTGCTCCTACTATTGAAAACACTAGACTTATTAATACATATTTCCCCGGCAATCTTTGACTTAAGAAAACAAAAACGCTTGCTCCTACACTTACATGAGCTTTTCCAGTCATCACATCACCCCTTTTAATTTAGGAATCTTTTTAAATAACTATATGTAGATGCACTACCTTAAAATAATGAATAATTGACATTGGTATATCTATAGATAAACTACCTAAAAAGTTAATGTATAGCTAATATAGTTAAAATGTTGCATACTTTAATTCACAATTCACAATGCAAAATTCACAATTATGGTTGAAATTAATTCTTTATAAATTAATTTCTTAAACTATTTTTTTTACTAGCAATATCTTGCTAGTTCTTTATAAGAAGTGATCCATCACTTCAAAAATAAATAATTTTAACTTTCTCAGCTTTTGCTGAGAAATATCCACAATTGTGAATTGTGAACTGTGCATTGTAAATTTAATAGTTCTAGCTAAAATACTAAAAAATAACGTTTATTATGATATATACATTAAGTTTAGGATAAGTATATACTACTATTATATACTTAATTTTTCAGAAAAATATTATTGATTAAAATAAGCACTTAAAATATCTTTAGCTACATCTGCTGCATTTCTGCCATAGCCTTCACCTTCTTCTAAAATTATGGCAAATGCAATTTTAGGATTCTCATAAGGTGCAAAGCCTATAAACCAGCTATGAGGAGTTTTATCCCCACTATCATGGTCAGCTGTACCAGTTTTTCCACTAACCTGTACACCCCATAAATTAGCATTTTGTGCAGTACCTTGTGTTACAACAGATCTCATATATTTTTTTAATTTATCTGCATTTTCATTAGAAACGATATTTCCAACTTCTTTAGGTTCAATTTTAGAAATACTTTTTCCTTGTGAATTTACAATTTCTTTTACTATATTAGGCTCCATCATCACTCCATCATTTGCAATAGTGCTTGCTACTAAAGCCATCTGCATAGGACTTGCTAATACTCCGCTTTGCCCTATTCCACTTTGTGCTATATTCCCCATCTCGTGTTTTTTATAAGTAGGGAATTTACTATCTTCTAATATCAAAGTTCTTGATGGAATTTCTTTGTTAAAATAAAATTTCTCCGCTGTAGATTTTAGTGCATCATTTCCCATTTCCATAGCAAGGGTACCAAAAACTACATTACTTGAATAAGTAAATGCCTGTTCTAAATTTATATTTCCTAAAGCATTTCCATTATAGTTTTCTAAAGAATTAGTTTCATTAAAATATATTTTACCATTATCCTCAAAAGTCCTATTCTCAACTCCAGACATATTTTCTAATGCTGCTAATGCAGTTACTGCTTTAAAAGTAGAACCTGGTGGATATAGTCCTGCTGTGGCTCTGTTTAAAAATGGTGTTTCCTTATCTTTTGTCAAAGTATCCCATTGTTCAGCCAAATTATTAGGATCAAAAGTAGGCTTTGAAACCATAGCTAAAACTTCTCCTGTAGCTGGATCTAAAGCTACTACTGAGCCTTTGTAATTTCCCAATGCATCAAAAGCAATTCTTTGAAGATTTGAATCTAATGTAGTTACAACACTATCACCAATTCTTGTTTCATTGGAATTAAGATTAAAATAATCCTTTATAGGCTTATTTTCTTTACCGCTTAATACCTTATCAAACTTTTTTTCTAATCCACTCATTCCATAGACTATATCATAATATCCTAATACATGAGCAAATTTTTCCCCTCCAACATACTCTCTAGTTTGTTCAAATTCACCTGTCTTTTCTCCTTTTGTAAGTGCATTCATATCTCTATCAAATATAGTTCCTCTTAAAACTTTATTTCGTTCTGCTTGCTGTCTATTATTAAAAACACTTTCTATAAATTTATCACTTTTAAAGAGATATAAATAATTTATATAGGATATGATAGCTATAAAAAACACCAGAAAAACTAATAAAACTGTTTTAATGCTTTTTGATATATTCTTATTACTACTCATAATTATTTCCATCCTCTGAAATTTTTTGAATTATGCCAAGAGAAAAATATGTTATTAATAAAGATGTTCCCCCATAACTCACTAGTGGAAGCGTAATCCCTGTAAGCGGAATAGCTCCAGTAACTCCTCCAACTATAACCAATGCTTGAGAAGCTATCATTGTACTATACCCTACTGCTAAAAGCCTTGAAAACTTATCTTTAACATAAATTGCTGCTCTCATGCATCTATAGAATAGTAAAAAGTATAGCATTAATATTGCTATTCCTATCAACATTCCCATTTCTTCACATATAGCAGAAAATATGAAATCTGTAGTTACAACTGGCACAAACTTAGGATATCCTAGTCCTAAACCTGTTCCAAATATACCACCTTCTGCCATAGAAATTAATCCTTGTACTAATTGAAGTCCTTCATCATATCCATATTTCCAAGGATCTCGCCATATCATTACCCTAACTTTAACATGTCTAAATAAAAAATATCCTGCAATTGCTCCTAACACGAATAATCCCAAAGAAATTATTACGTATTTTTTCTTTGAAGTAGCTATATATAACATAGTTACAGAAATTCCAAAAAAGATTAAGGCTGAACCTAAATCTGTTTGAAGTAGCATAAAAACTAAGCATATCATAACAACTAATGCTGGTTCTAATAGACTTAATATGTTATTGAGAGTTACATTATCTTTGTTGCTTTCCTTCATAAAAATATTCTTTATATATTTTGGTGCTTCTCCATAATCTTTTAGCGAAGAAGCTAAATAAGCAACGAGAGTAATTTTACCAAACTCTGACGGTTGAAAGCCAAAACCACCAATAAACACCCAGTTTTTAGCTCCACCTATCTCACTACCTAATAGTGTACCCATAGACATAAATACAAGTGTTATAATAAGATAAAAATATTTATAGTTACTAAAACTTTTTAAATCTGGAAGTATAACTACAGTTAAAATAAAAGTAGCTATTCCCAAGGTAAAAGATATCATTTGTTTTGCTGCTAAAAATGTTCTTGTACCCTCTTCTATTACTCTTCCACCAGATATAGGAAGATCTAATCTATAGAGCATAGCAATACCAATTACAGCTAATACATTTGAAAATAATAATATATATTTATCTCCATCTGGAAAAAACTTTTTTATTATAAAATGTGAATAAGCTAAAAGACCACACATTACTCCACCCATAACCAATGATCCTTTATCATAATTAGGAGAAATAAGAGTTACATTAACAAAAAGTATAATAGTTAACAAATATGTAAGTCTTAAAACTCTTTTTTCTTCTCTTAAGCTATTCATGCCTTTCTCCTTTCATAACTTACTATTGGAGAACCTTAAATATAGAAGATCCTACTTTAATTCTATCTCCTCTTTTTAAGGTTACCTTATTAGCTATTTTTACATCATTTACAAAGGTACCATTAGTACTACCTAAATCCTCTAATATATACTCATTATTTCTCATATATATCTTCAAATGATGTGAAGAAACATATCTATCACTTAAAATAACCATGTTATCCTCACTTCTTCCAATAGTAAGGTAATCATTTATTGGTATTACACCTCCATCTTGAAGTTCATAATTTTGTCCCTTATCCATAATTTCAAGACCAAATTTTACTGCATTAGATTTTTTAGGTCTTTTTTTCCCTTCATTTTTCATATCATTATACATAATCTTAAGGGCATAAACTATAATACAATATACTATTATGATGATTACAACTTTGAATATTAAACTTACATTTGCCATAAGACTTTAAACTCCTTCAAAAGTATAGAATTGTGACTAGCAATCTGTGCTAGTCACAATTAATTATATCATTTTTTTAAGATATTGTCCTGTGTAAGACTTATTACAGTTACATATGTCCATAGGATTCCCTGTACATAAAATAGTTCCACCTTTATCTCCACCTTCAGGACCTAAGTCAATAATATAATCTGAACATTTAATTACATCTAAATTATGCTCAATTACTACCACTGTATTCCCACCTTCTACTAACCTTTGAAGTATAGATATAAGTTTATTAACATCATCTATATGAAGTCCTGTAGTAGGTTCATCTAAAATATAAAGAGTTTTCCCTGTACTTCTTTTTGATAGCTCATAGGCTAATTTTATTCTTTGTGCTTCCCCACCGGATAGGGTAGTAGAAGGTTGCCCTAACTTAATATATCCCAATCCAACATCCATTAATGTTTGCATCTTAGTATATATCCTAGGAATATTTTCAAAAAACTTTAGAGCCTCTTCCACTGTCATCTCTAAGACATCATCTATATTTTTACCCTTATATTTAACTTCTAATGTTTCTCTATTGTATCTTTTTCCCTTACATACTTCACAAGGTACATAAACATCAGATAAAAATTGCATTTCTATTTTAATTATTCCATCTCCTCTGCAAGCTTCACACCTGCCACCTTTTACATTAAAACTAAAACGTCCTGGCTTATATCCTCTCATTTTAGCTTCAGGTGTTACTGCAAATACATCTCTTATTAAATCAAAAACACCAGTATAAGTAGCAGGATTACTTCTAGGAGTTCTTCCTATTGGACTTTGATCAATATTAATTATCTTATCTATTTGTTCATGACCTAAAATCTCCTTGTGCAATCCTGGAATTTTTTTAGAATTGTTTATTATCTTATTAAGTCCTTTATAAAGTATTTCATTTACAAGAGTACTTTTACCTGAGCCCGAAACTCCAGTTACAGATGTAAATACACCTAGTGGAAAATCTACAGAAACATTTTTTAAATTATTTTGCTTACCACCTATAATTTTAACAAATCTTCCATCTGCTTTTCTATATTCACTAGGTAGTTCTATTTTCTTTTTCCCACTTAAATATTGTCCTGTAATAGAATTTTCACAGCTCATGATATCTTCAATGGTACCAGAAGCTATTATCTCGCCACCGTGTTCACCCGCTCTAGGACCTATATCTACAATATGATCTGCTGCTTTCATAGTATCCTCATCATGTTCAACAACTACTAAAGTATTACCTAAATCTCTAAGATGCTCTAAAGTTTTAATCAACTTATCATTATCTCTTTGATGAAGTCCTATGCTTGGCTCATCTAGTATATATAACACGCCCATTAAACTAGACCCAATTTGAGTTGCAAGTCTTATTCTTTGAGCTTCTCCTCCAGATAGTGTTCCAGCAGAACGAGTTAAATTTAAATAATCTAATCCTACATCTTTTAAGAAATTTAATCTATTTCTTATTTCCTTTAATATTTGAGCAGCTATTATCATATTTTTTTCTGAAAGTTTTAAGTTATCTAAATATGATATTTCATCTAGTATAGACATAGAAGAAAATTCATTTATATTTTTTTCTCCTACAGTAACAGATAAAGCTTCTTTGCTTAATCTTGCACCCTTACATTTTGGGCATGGATTATCACTCATATATTGCTCTATTTCTCTTTTTATGTAGTCTGAACTAGTTTCAAAATATCTTCTTTTTAAATTGTTTATAACTCCTTCATAGGCATGATTATAAACGCCTGCTTTAAACTCTTTAGTATATTCTACTTTAATTTTATGTCCTTCTGTTCCATATAATAACACATTTATAACTTCTTCTGGTAATTCCTCTATAGGTGTATCTAATGAAAATTTATATTCTTTTGACAATGCTTTTAATACAGAAAATGTCCATGAATCTTCTTTTAAACTACCTTCGCCAAAAGTTATAATAGCTCCATCCATAATACTTTTACTTCTATCAGGAATAATTAAACTCTCATCTATCTCCATAAGAGTGCCTAAGCCATCACAGTTATCACATTTTCCAAAAGGTGAATTAAATGAAAACATTCTTGGAGATAATTCTCCTATACTTATTCCACAATCTGCACAGGCAAAATGTTCGCTAAATAATATATCTTCACCATCAATTATATTAGCAATAACTAAACCTTCTCCAAGTTTTAGTGCTGTTTCCAAGGAATCATTTAGTCTAGCTTCTATTCCTTCTTTAATTACTAACCTATCAATTACAACTTCAATAGTATGTTTTTTATTTTTTTCAAGTTTAATCTCATCTTCAATTAAATCTACTAAATTCCCATCAATTCTAGCCCTTACATAGCCATTCTTTTTGATGTTCTCTAGTACCTTCACATGCTCTCCCTTTTTTCCTCTAATAACAGGTGATAAAATTTGAAGTTTTGTTCTTTCTTCTAAACTCATGATTCTATCTACTATTTGATCTACAGTTTGTTGAGTAATTTCTTTACCACATTTAGGACAATGTGGAGTACCTACTCTTGCATATAGTAGTCTTAAATAATCATATATTTCTGTAACAGTACCTACTGTAGAACGAGGATTTCTACTTGTGGTCTTTTGGTCGATAGATATAGCTGGAGATAGCCCTTCTATATATTCAACCTCTGGCTTATTCATTTGTCCTAAGAATTGTCTTGCATAAGCTGAAAGAGATTCTACATATCTCCTTTGGCCTTCTGCATATAATGTATCAAAAGCAAGAGAAGATTTACCTGAACCTGATAATCCAGTAAAAACTACAAATTTATCTCTTGGTATTTCTAAATCAACGTTTTTTAAATTATGAACTTTTGCTCCTTTTATAAAAATTTTATCTCTCATAATTACTCCTTTTTAACTTTTAATTTCTTTTCTTAATTTAATAATTTCATCTCTAAGCTGTGCAGCTCTTTCAAATTGTAGGTCTTTTGCAGCTTGTTTCATTTCTTCTTCTAATTTGTTAACATAAGTAGTTAAATCTATTCCTCTATCTTTATCATCGCTAGTATATTCTACTGTTTCTTCTGCTACAGTGGAAATCTCCAATATTTCTCTTATATCTTTCATTATAGTTTTAGGAGTAATATTATGTTTTTCATTATACTCCATTTGTATTTTTCTTCTTCTATCGGTTTCTCCTATAGCCTTTTCCATAGAGTTAGTTATATTATCACCATACATTATAACCTTACTTTCAGAATTTCTTGCTGCCCTTCCTATGGTCTGAATCAAAGAAGTTTCTGAACGTAAGAATCCTTCCTTATCCGCGTCTAATATAGCTACCAAAGCTACTTCAGGAATATCTAACCCTTCTCTTAAAAGATTAATTCCAACTAAAACATCAACTTCACCTTTTCTTAAATCTCTTATAATTTTCATTCTTTCAATAGTATCTATATCTGAGTGAAGATATGTAACTTTAACACCTAAGTCCTTAAAATATTTAGTCAAATCCTCTGCCATTTTTTTTGTAAGAGTTGTAACTAATACTCTGAACCCTTTATCTATGGTATTTCTAATTTCACTATATAAATCATCTATTTGACCTTTTATAGGTTTAACAATAACTTCAGGATCTAAAAGGCCTGTAGGTCTTATAATCTGCTCTGCCACATTTTCCGAATGTTCAGCTTCATATTTTGAGGGAGTAGCGCTAACAAATACCACCTGGCTTAAAATCTTTTCAAATTCTTCAAACTGTAATGGTCTATTATCATAAGCAGAAGGTAACCTAAAACCATATTCTACAAGGGAGGTCTTTCTTGATTTATCTCCACCATACATAGCTCTTATTTGAGGTAAAGTAACATGACTTTCATCTATAAATAACAAGAAATCTTCTGGAAAATAATGCAACAAAGTTTGCGGTGGCGTACCCTTACCTCTTCCATCTAATATTCTTGAATAGTTTTCTATACCAGTGCAATACCCAACTTCTCTTATCATTTCAATATCAAAGTTAGTTCTTTGCTTTAATCTTTGTGCTTCTAAAAGTTTGTCTTGATTTTTAAGCTCTTCTAATCTCACTTCTAATTCTTGTTCAATTTGAGATATAGCTAATTCTAATTTATCCTTTGAGGTAGCAAAGTGAGAAGCAGGGAAAATAGAGATGTGTTTTCTACCAGCTATTATCTCTCCTGTCAATACATCAAATTCTCTAATTCTATCTACTTCATCTCCAAAAAATTCTACTCTAATACCTTTGTTAGTGGATGATGCTGGAAATATGTCTAAGACATCACCTCTAACTCTAAAAGTACCTCTTACAAAATTAATATCATTTCTTTCATACTGAATATCTACAAGTTGTCTAATTATTTCATTTCTCTCTCTCTCCATACCTTCTCTAATAGAAACAGTAAGTTTTTTATACTCTTCTGGATTACCTAAGCCATAAATACAAGATACTGATGCAACTACTATAACATCTCTTCTCTCTAAAAGAGCAGATGTAGCAGAGTGTCTTAATTTATCAATTTCATCATTTATACTAGCATCCTTTTCTATATATGTATCAGTTTGAGCAACATAAGCCTCTGGTTGATAATAATCATAGTAAGATACAAAGTATTCAACAGCATTTTCAGGAAAAAACTCCTTAAATTCCGAACAAAGTTGTGCAGCTAAAGTTTTGTTATGTGCTAATACCAAAGTAGGTCTTTGAACTTTTTCTATTATATTAGCCATAGTAAAAGTTTTCCCTGAGCCAGTAACCCCTAATAAAGTTTGAAATTTCTTATGTTCCATTATTCCATCAGATAACCTTTCAATAGCCTGTGGTTGGTCACCCATAGGTTTAAACTTAGAATGTATTTTAAATTCACTCATTTTCTCACCTCACTAATCATCAGAATTTTTTTTATTCTTTATCTTATTAAGAATTTCTTCAAAGCTTTTTTCTACTTTCATTATTTTCTTTTTATTAGGAAAATCTCTAGGTACAATTACTACTCCCATTCTACTACCACTTTCAATTCTATTTTTAGTAAATTCCATGATTTCCCCTGTTCTTCTCTTAATCTTAATCCATAGTGTAGAAGGTATCTGTTCCATAAATTGAAATATATCTTCATCATTTATCATTTTTATATCATTTATTTCCAATATCATATCTCCAGATTTTAATCCCATCTCACTTCCTAATGAACTGGGTGCTACATCTAATATCATTATTCCTTCATCATTACTAACATAAATAGGCTTACCTTTAAGTTCTTTTTTTCTATCAAATACAGCAATTGCTTCATGAGCAAAGGGCATAAATAATAATAGTGCTATTTGAAATACTAATCCAAAATTCCCCAAAGGAGATAATATTATTAATACTAATCCAAAAATTGAAATTAATGTACCTGAGAATAAAGTTTTTTCCTTTTTACTTCTAGTAAAGGTAGAAGAATTGTATCCTACTACTGCATATATAGGTAATGCACCTAATACTACAGTTTCAAAAAGTAGCTTGTTCACATTATGATTTAATATAGGCCACCAATTAGGTGTTGCTACTTGACTTCCACCATTAGAGGCAGCAGTTCCCATTACCATTAAAAGTATTAATGGTAATGCCCAATATCTTTTAAAAGCAAAGCCTCCAACAATAGTATTTTTTCTATTTCCAAACACTGGAATAGATCCTCTTTTACCATCTAATATAACTAATATGCCCTCTACAAAATGCATAACTCCAACTAAAGCAATTAAATTTACTATATTTACATTAAAAATATTTAACTTAGGCATATCTAGCATTTTAGATAGCAAGGCAAAGATTAATGAGAAAATTCCTAGTACTGCTCCTGAATAAGATAAACATATAAATCTAGGGTTAAATATCATTAAAATCATAGAAACCATGAATATAATATAGACATTAGAATTTATATCAAAAGTAACTCCTAAATATACTATTAATATACTTGCTATAACCCCTCCAAAAATGCCCATAACAATTTGTGATACAGTAAGCTCAAAAGCAGAAGTACTGTTTTTCCCCATTATCATATACTCAATTCTTGCTGTTTTCTTATTTTGAATATAAAATATAAAGCTTAGTGCAACTAAAACCAAAGCATGACTTGGATTAACTATAGCATAGGATACTTGATTTAGCGTGTATTTTAATAACTCCATTCTTATAAGTCCCCCCCTTATTAGTTATAAATACTTTTTAAAATTGATATTAGGCATATAAAAGAAAATAACCAATTAAAAATGAGTCATATATTTTGTATCAAACAAAGAGATATTTTTTCATGATAATTACACTACCATGAAATTTTCATTATTTAGTATGATAAAAATAGACATTCATACTGACTAGCTTTTTTAAAAATGCCTTAGTTATATCAGTTGTAATCTTATTAGTTTCTCCTATTAGGAATCGAGAATGAAAAATTTAAATTCATTTCTTTATTTTTTAAATTGAATATTTTAATCGTTAATATAATTTAGAATATATCCAATATATATAAATTTAGTATCTGCCTACAAAAGGCAGATACTAATATTGTAACTCTTAATAAAATCACCATTTTGAAATTTGTAATGAACAATTACTTAATTTTTTCTTTAGCAATTTCTAATGCTTTCATAAATTGTGGATCATTGCTTCTGTCATAAGGTCTTTCCCTTAATTCATCTGGATATTTTACTTCCACATCAGGTTTAATTCCTACTCCATGAATATTTTTTCCATTAGGTGTGAAATATTTAGAAATGGTAACCTTTAGCGCTGTGCCATCACCAAATCCATCTCTTTCTCTATAGAAAGTAGTTTGAACTACACCTTTTCCAAAACTTTTCTCTCCAACTAAAGTAGCATATCCATAGTCTTGAAGTGCACCTATAAATATTTCTGAAGCACTTGCTGTACCACCATCAATAAGTACTGTTATAGGTAATCCTATATGATTTCCACCTACAGAATTATAGTCTTTTCTATTACCATTCTTATCTTCTGTGTAAACTATATTTTTACCCTGCGGAACAAATTGAGAAGTCATTTCTACTGTCTGATCTAAAAGTCCTCCTGGATTTTCTCTTAAATCAACAATAAGACTCTTCATATCATTTTTTGTCAGGTCTGCTAATGCATCAGAAAAGTTTTTAGAAGTGTGTTCATCAAACATTGATACTTGAATATATCCTATATTATCTTCAAGCACTTCATGTCTTACTGTTACCAATTGAATTTCTTGACGTACTATATCGAAATCAATCTTACCTTTTTCTTCTCGAGAAATTGTAAGTTTAACTTCTTCTCCTTCTTTTCCCTTCATCATAGAAGTTGCTTTTTCTAAATCTTTTCCTGTAACTACAGTATCATTGACAACTTCAATAATATCTCCTGGTAATATACCTGCTTGTTTTGCAGGAGAATTCTCAAAAGTAGTAATTACAACTATTTTATTTTCTTTAACACCTATTTGAATACCAAGCCCTACATAACTACCTCCTGTTTGGGTAGCAAAATCCTTAAATTCCTTTTCATTCATAAAAGTAGTATATGGATCTTTTACTGCCTCCGCCATTCCTTTAGCAGCACCTTCTACAAGTGCCTTATCATCAACTTCACCTATATAATATTTATCTATCTTATCCTTAACCGTATATAGCTTCTCAAAGACCAATATATTCTCAAAGGTTTTTCTGCTTACTAATACCTTTCCATTTGGTAGATTAAAAGATATAACGTTTGTTAATACTGCTGTTATAATATTTGTTATAATTAAAAGGATAACGGTGTATGTAATATACTTCCTTTTAGTCTTTTTCTCTTTCTTCTGCCACTCAAAATTAAAATCTTTATTTTCACTACTCATTTAACTCACCTCTCAATTTAATACATATATATTATTTATGTAAATACCTAATAATTATAACATTTTTCAATAAAAATTTAATCTCTTAATCATTTTCTCATAAGAACATATGTTTTGCAATGGATTTTTTTAATCATATGAAAGAAAATAATCAGTTAAAAATGATAAATATTTTTCATGCTAACAATGCCTGCATATCAACATATATAGATGCACTGCCTTAGAAATTAATATATAGCTCAACATACCCACAATTTTAAATATTTTAATTCACAGCTTTAATCAATGAAAGATTGAAAATGAACAATTATGTTAAAGACTAGTTTGATTAAAACTAATTTTTTAATAGTAATACAATTGCTACTCCTTTATAAGAAATATCTACATTACTTCAAAAAGAATCAATTCTAAATTTCTCAGTTTTACTAAAAAATATACTCAGTTGTGAATTTAATAGTTCTAATTACATAATACGACGCAAAATATTCAATCATACTAACTAATTATTTTTTGAAGATGCTTTCAATCAATAATTTTTTATAGATTAAAACAAGGCATGACATTATATTCTACCTTATAACGCCATGCCTGAAATTCTTCTATTAAACCTTTAAGAACTTTCTCATTGATATTATACTTGCAAGTGAACCAATTACCATTCCTCCAAGTAAAAATTGCCAAATTGTTACTTTTAATATATAACTTCTTGCTACTAGATTAAAACCTAATAGCATATCTGCAGCCTTTGTTTGTGCAAATCCATATAATCCATATAGTATTATAACAGAAATTAGAGCACCTAATATTCCTAAAAGTATACCTTCTATTATAAATGGCCATCTAATAAACCAATCTGTAGCACCTACATATTTCATTATTCCAATTTCTCGTTTTCTTGAAAAAACTGTTATTTTTATAGTATTTCCTATTAAGAATAATGAAACTAAAACAAATACTAAAGCAGTAATTCCGCCTATCATAGTTGCGGAGTCAGTAAGCTTAGTCACTTGATCAATAAGCTGTCTAGCATCTTTAATTTTTTCTATTCCTGGAGCATCTTTAATCTTTGCTAAAACATCATCCACTGCCTTAGGGTTATCAACTCTAACTATGTAAGAACTTGGTAAAGGATTTTTCTTATTAAATCCTGCTACTAACGCACCACTATCATCTTGTAATTGTTCTTTCATCTTCTCTAATGCTTGTTCCTTAGTCTCTAATTTAACTTCTAAGACACCATCTACTCCTTCTATTGTTTTCTTTAGTTTATCCTTATCTTCATTTTTTATATCATCTTTTAAAAAAACTCTTGCTTCAACTTTTGAACCTAATTGATTTACTGCCTTATTAACATTTACTAAAGTTAGTGAAACCACTCCTAATATAAATAATGTAGCTGCAACAGTAGCCGCTGAAGCAATACTTAAAGTTTTATTTCTTTTTATACTTTTAAAAGCATCCTTTACAAAGTATTTAATAGAATCAAATCTCATATCCGTATTTACCCCTTTCTTCATCTCTTGCTATGGTTCCCTTCTCTATGGCAATAACTCTTTTCTTCATAGTATCAACTATATCTTTAGCATGTGTAGCCATAACTACTGTAGTTCCTGCTCTATTGATATCACTAATAATATCCATAATCTCTAGTGAAGTTTCTGGGTCAAGATTTCCTGTAGGCTCGTCCGCAATTAAAAGAGCTGGACTGTTTACTATAGCTCTAGCTATAGAAATTCTCTGTTGCTCTCCACCTGAAAGCTCATGAGGGAAAGACTTATGTTTCTTAGAAAGTCCAACCATTGATAGAACCATAGGAACTTTTTTATGTATTTCTCTTTCACTTGCACCAATAACTCTTAGTGCAAAAGCAACATTCTCATATACATTAAGAGTTGGTATTAATCTAAAATCTTGGAATACCACTCCAATTTTTCTTCTATAATAAGGAATCTGTCTATGACTTAATTTAGTTAAATCTGTGCCAGTGACAGTTACACTTCCTGCAGTAGGATCCACTTCTTTTAATAACATTTTAATAAAGGTAGATTTCCCTGCACCACTTGGACCAACTAAAAAAACAAACTCTCCTTTATTTATTTCTATATTCAAATTTGATAATGCAAGCACATTATTGTTATATACCTTAGTTACATTCTTAAATTCTATCATTCTTTTTCCTCACTCTCTTTGTAGCATTACTATTCCTTTCTCATGTACTAATTAAGTTAGAAATATTATAACATATTTTTTCCTCATAATATTAATAATAACAAAAAACTTGAAAAAAATATCGAAAAAAATAAAAAAACTAACGGAAACATCGTAATAATATTCCATTAATTTGCAATAATTATATATAACCATATATTTTAAAAATTTAACTCTATGATATCATAATTAGAAGCAAATAAGAATAAGCAATTTATGGAATAACCTGTATATATTTGTATATTACATCTAAAATATAATCATTTAAATGATATAAACTATATTTTTCTCATAAATTTTATGATTTTTTCTTTATATGAAAAGTACTATTTTACTTGCTTTATTAATATTTTACCTTAAATGTCATTTCTTCATTAGTTTTAAACTCATATTAAAAACTTTTTAAAAAGAAAAAACTGATGACGTTTCATTTTCGTCAACAGTTTTAATTAATTAAATTATTATAATCATTTCTATATTAATATTTATTTTACTGTATTAGCCTATGGCTACATACCATAATATTATATCTATTATCAATGAATAAGATAGCATAAAGAAACATATTGATATTATTGCACCTATTAAATTAAAAAATTTATAATAATTTCTCCATTGATTTTGATAATTTAAAGGCTCCATATGTTGTGGTTTCATAAATGCCACAGCCCCTATAAATAAACCAAGACAAGACATCCAAATACCTATGTGCACTGTACTTCTAAGTAAAGTATAAATATTTATAGGTAAATCTTTTACTAAACAATATATAGCCCCTGAAACCAATCCTAATATTAATGGAATTAAATATATTTTAAGTGAAATCTTAAAACTTGTAAAAATATCTTCAAATACTAATTGAGTCTTTGAACTTTGCTTTGTTTCGTATTTCATCATTTATCTCTCCCTTATTAAATTCACAATGCACATTTCACAATTGTAGAAATTTCTCAACAAAAGCTGATAAATTTAGAATTAATTTTCACTGCATTGTCAATTGTCCATTATTTTAAGTTGTGCATTGTGTTAAATTATATATTAAAATGCTATAAAAAATAGTTATATTAAACTATACATCAACTTTTTAAGTATTGTATTTATATAGGGTCCACAATGGAAATTTAACTTATACATAATTTTAATTTCCCTAACAAAATTTTTCTTCAGAAATTAAAAATTAAGAATGAAAAATACGAATTATGGTTAAAACTCCATGTCAACGTCTTTGGAGTTTTTCTAGAATAGATTTCATTTTAAGACATTCACTAAAAGTGAATGTCTTCCTAAATTCGTATTTCTAAATATTAATTCTTAACTTCTAAGAGATTAAGCTATTTTTATAGAAAATTTGTTTTCCAAAGTATATTCTAAGTTTTTATATTGGATACCTATATATCAATATAAACATAATTTTTGATTATTCATTATTATAACATCTCTCCCCTAAAAAATCATTATTTTCTGTAAAATCTAACTACAAAAGCTTAAGATACATTCCTCTTAAAAATATAAAAAAGTATATAAACTAATTCCTAAGTTTATATACTTTTTTATATTTTTTTATATTTTATTTTATATTCTATATTTATATCCATATTTCTATTTCCTTTACCCTTCAATAGATTCTGCTAAGCCTTTAGCTGAAACAAACCCACCAAAAAGAATTACTTGAAAAATTACTTTTACTATATTCATCATTTTTCTCATAATAATTTCCTCCTAATTTAAAAGCTTTACTATTTGATTCCTTCAAATTCTTCTGCTAAATCTTTGCCATTAACTAGTCCCCCAATAACTATTATTCCTAAAACTGTCTTTACTGTATCTATTAATTTCTTCATATAATCATCTCCTTAAAATTTATTTGTTAACTTATATCTGTTAACCTTATGATTAAATTATAGTGTATTAATTAACATGAAGCCATTTAACTAGCTTACAAAGCTGCATATTAATCTTACATTACTGTAATTCTCAATAATAATTCTTCCTTTGATTAATCTAGTATATTAATATCTAAAGGTCTGATATTACTAATAAATTTAAATTTTCCATTAATTCCTATTAAGCATTAGCTATAATAGCATCTATATAATATTAAGACATTATATATAAACCTCAATTCTACAAAAAATAAATAAAGAGTATATAAACTAATTAAAAATTTTATATACTCTTACATTTTTATATAAAAACTTGTCTTATATTTTGTTTTACAATTCATACTTTTTATCCTTTTCACCAATACTTTATTTATCAATTGATTTGGCTAACTCTTTTCCTGAAACAAATCCACCAATTATAAATGTTTCTAAAATTATTTTTATTATATTTATTAGTCTTTTCATAATTTTTCCTCCACATCTAAATTGTATTTTTAATCATTTTAATTTTTCTTATGATCTCTTACTATTACCTCTAAAACTGTTTTTACTGTGTTTAAGATCTTTTTCATTTACATCACTTCTCCTAAAATTTATTTATTATTTTTTTGCTCCAATCCTATGATTTAATTATAATTTTTTGATACTAATATAGCCATTTAACTATCTTACAAATTGACCTACTAATCTTACATTACTGTAATTTCAAAAAAATAAATAACAATAATGGATTATTTATTCATTTGGCTCTCAAAAGTCAGATGACATTAATATAAGAAAGTAATTTAACTCCAGTATCTGGCCCTTATTTTTTGCACAAAAAAACTTCACAAATATTACTTTGTGAAGCTTTCTATAATTTCTATTTTAATTCTAATCCTTTTTTAGCTGATTTAACAATATCTGCTGCTGTTAGACCATAAGCTTTTAGTAAATCTGCTGGTTTACCACTTTCACCAAATGTGTCTTTAACCCCAACTCTAATTACTGGAACTGGATGATTTGAAGTTACAACTTCACATACTGCTGAACCTAATCCACCAATCACATTATGCTCTTCTGCTGTTATTATTAACCCAGTTTCTCTAGCAGCACTAGTTATAGCTTCCTCATCAATAGGTTTAATTGTATGTATGTTTATAACTTTTGCTTTTATCCCTTCTTCACTTAAAGTATTTGCAGCTTCAAGAGCAGCATCCACCATTATTCCTGTAGCAATAATAGCAACATCTTTTCCTTCTCTCAATGTAACAGCTTTTCCTATTTCAAATTTATAATCAGCATTTGTATTTACTGTAGGAACCGCACTTCTTCCAAGTCTTACATAGCATGGTCCTTGATATTTTGTAACTGCTTCAATAGCCGCTTCTGTTTCAATAGCATCACTTGGGCTTATAACTACCATGTTTGGTACACTTCTCATTAATGCTATATCTTCTATAGCTTGATGAGATGCACCATCTTCTCCTACTGTTAATCCTGCATGAGTTGCACATACTTTAACATTTAACTTTGGATAGCATATTGAATTTCTTATTTGCTCAAATCCTCTTCCTGCTGCAAACATTGCAAAAGTACTTACGAAAGGAATTTTACCACAACTTGCAAGTCCTGCTGCTACTGACATCATATTTGCTTCAGCTATTCCCATATTTAAAAATCTTTCAGGGCAAACTTTCTTAAAATCAGCTGTTTTTGTAGATTTTGATAGATCAGCATCTAAAACTACTATATTTTCATTTTCTTGACCTATTCTTGCAAGTGCTTTTCCGTATGCTTCTCTTGTTGCTATTTTAGTCATTATGCTTCCCCTCCTATTTCTTTTAATGCTAAATCGCATTGTTCTTTATTAGGGGCAGATCCATGCCATCCCGCTTGATTTTCCATAAATGATACGCCTTTACCTTTAATTGTTTTACATACTACTACTGTAGGCTTATTTGTTATTTTTTTAGCTTCCTCTATGGAGTTTTTAATAGCCACTAAATCATGTCCATCCTCTAATACTATGACATTCCAGCCAAAAGCAGCAAACTTATCTGCTATTGGATTTGGGTTCATAACTTCAGATATATCTCCATCTATTTGAAGTCCATTATAATCAACAAAGGCTGTTAAGTTTCCTAACTTATAGTGTGCAGCACTCATAGCCGCTTCCCACACTTGACCCTCTTGAAGTTCTCCATCGCCTAAAAGAGTATATACTCTATATTCACTATTATCTAGTTTCCCAGCTAAAGCCATACCTACTGCTGTAGAAATACCTTGCCCTAATGAACCTGTTGACATATCAACGCCTGGAACATAGTTCATATTTGGATGTCCTTGAAGTATTGAACCTATTTTTCTTAATTTCATAAGCTCAGATCTTTCAAAAAATCCTTTTTCAACTAATGTACTATATAAAACTGGTGCTGCATGTCCTTTTGAAAGTACAAATCTATCTCTCTTTGGATTTTTAGGATTGCTTGGGTCTACATTCATCTCATTAAAATATAATGTAGTTAAAATTTCAACTGCTGATAATGAGCCACCTGGATGTCCTGAAGCTGACTCAGTTAACATTATAACTATGTCTTTTCTTATCTCTTTAGCAATGTCTTTTAATTGGTCTAGTGTTCTTTCCATGCCTCTACCTCCTAGATTATCTTCTATAAACTATTATAACAATTTTATACTTTTTAACAACACTTTACTTTAAACAATTCACAATTCACAACTTTAATTAACGGAGAATTGAAAATGGACAATTGACGATTGTGGTTGAAATTAATTTTACAAATTAATTTCTTTAATTAGATTTTTTAATAGAAGTGACTGCGTCACTTTAAAAATAAATCAATTGTGGATATTTCTCAGCTTTTGCTGAAAAATATCCACAATTGTGAATTTAATAGTCCTAATTATAATACTAAAAAACATTAACTATTTTCACATATATATTGAATTTAGAACTGCTACATCTATATATATTATAAGTATTATTATCTATTTTAAAATACATATCATATATTACCTAAAATATATTTTTATTATTCAATAAAATAGTTAATAAAGGAGTTGTGATTTTCACAACTCCTATATATTAGTTATTTTTATTTTTATGCTTTAAATCTAAACTAAGCATTAAAGATGTATCAACTTTTTCCATATCATCTTTTGTCATATGACCTATTTTTTCTTTAAGTCTTCTTTTATCTAATGTTCTTATTTGTTCTAGCAAAACTACCGAGTCTTTATTTAATCCATACTCCTCAGAAGAAATTTCTACATGAGTTGGAAGTTTCGCCTTATTTATCTGAGAAGTAATAGCTGCAACAATTACTGTAGGGCTATATCTATTTCCAATATCATTTTGAATAATAATTACCGGCCTTACCCCACCTTGTTCCGATCCAACAACTGGACTTAAATCAGCGTAAAATATATCTCCTCTTTTCACAACAGTTGTCATTAGGCAATTCACTCTCCTAAAGCCTAGATTCATATTCTATGAAGTCACAAACATCTTGTTCTAAACCAAATTCTGCTATTTCTAAATTTAGTTCAGCCATAGATAAATAACCTTGCTTCATAGTCTCTATAAAATCGATAGAGTTTTCCTCTTCTATATATAGTATTATGGCTTCGTCAATAAATTCACTATTTTTTTTATAATCTGCATTTAAACTTTTACCAATTTTTCCCAAAAGTGTTTTGGAGAGGTTCACACTTAATTTCTTTGAATCTGACATGGAAATTCAATACCTCCTATATAACTAATAACAACCATTATGTACAGTTTTAATTATAATTCAACAGCTGTCAAGATGTCAAAGAAATTATGGGCTTTTTTCTACTTTCTACAACATTTTTTTACTTTTTCTGATAGCCTAAAAATTATACATAATTCCTAACTTTGATTACTTTACCACCTTTTATGTAAACTCTTGGTACTCTCTTGTTTATAGCACAAACAATTTCGTAATTTATCGTACCTAGAAGTTCTGCTACATTATCAGCAGTAAATTTATTATTATGGTCGTCTTCACCTATTAGTATAACCTCATCTCCAAGTTCTACACCTGCAATGTTTGTTACATCTATCATACATTGGTCCATACATATAGTACCAACTACTGGTGCAAATTTCCCATTAACAATAACCTTTGCTTTTCCGAAAAGTAATCTTGTATAACCATCAGCATATCCTACAGGAAGGGTAGCAATAACACTTTCTCTTTCCGTTTTAAATCTTCTACCATAACTTATATGTTCTCCTGGTGGTAAAGTTTTTATATGAATAATATTCGATTTTAATGACATTACTGGTTTTAACTTTATTTTCTGTTTTACTACTTCATTTGATGGATAATATCCATATAGTATAATTCCTGGTCTTACCGACTCAAAGTGAGTTTCCGGTAAATCAATGATTGCTGCACTATTTCCAATATGTCTATTATTAATCTTTATATTTAAATTTTTAAGTTTATTGTAAAAGTCGTTAAAACGTTCCACCTGTAATTTAGTATACTCCTTGTCCCCTTCATCAGCTGATGAAAAATGTGAAAATAAACCCTCTATTTCTATGTTAGATAATTGACTAATTTTATAAATTTCATCAACACTTTTGTCATTTGGTAAGAACCCTATACGTCCCATACCTGTGTCCACTGCAATATGAATCTTAGCTATTTTATTTTTCTTACGAGCCATATTAGATAGCTCCTTGGCAAATTCATAGTTAATTACGGTCTGTTCAATATCATATCTTAATAAATTATCTATTAAATTAGGAGGTGTGAAACCAAGTACCATAATTGGTGCTTCAATTCCTGCTCTTCTTAATTCTACTGCTTCACTTATTACTGCAACTGCTAATCCATTAGCTCCATTTTGTAAAAGCACTGGTGCTATATCCACTGCTCCATGGCCATACCCATCTGCTTTTACTACCGCTACAATATTTTTGCTTTTAGCAATTTTCTTTATCTCTCTCATATTATAAGCTAGTTTATCTAAATCTACTTCTGCCCATACTGGTCTTAAATGTCTAAACAAATTTTCCACCTCACAGTTAATTTAACTATCTTAATTTTCTATAATATCTCTAATTTGCCCTTTTGTAACTACATTCCTTCAAATTCATAATCTTCAATTTTTTCTAACTCTACAAAATTTTCATAAGTACACTTTACTTTTTCCTTCCCCTTAATATCTAGGATATGGAATTCTTTTGGCAAACCGTTCTTTAAATTGATATACATTACCCCTTTATGAATATTTTTATTTATTCCTGGAAGTAATAAATCAATAGCTAAACACTGTGTATTATCCACTTGCTCAATAGAATAATTTATCTCTTCATTTGTATATAAAAGGCCTATAAATTCCCCTATAAAACAATACTTTAATACTTCATCAAAATCACTTGAAAGAGCATATTCTCTATTATTATGTTTATCCTTAACAACTAATTGATCGCCGTTAAAAGTAAATACCCTTTCATCCTCTAATTCTAATATATATGCTGAATTCTTCATATAAGCTTGTTTACCCTTATAAGTTAAATTTTGCTTTGAATTATTCACTTCAATTATTACATCACTTTTATACGCTTTTATATTTTTCAAATATTCAGTTATTTGTACTTCTTCTGTAACAGAGCTTTTCAGCCCCCTTATCACGAAGAATACTATAGTTAAGATTATTAAACTGCCTATAGCTAGTAGTGAATTTCTTAATGGTTTATTCATAATACATTCCCCCATATAAAGTAATACACTACTATATCTATTATTATTTTTTTAATACTATAACCAATTATTAAAGCTTATCAAATTAAATTATTTATAACTTATCCATAAGCTTTTTAATACTATAAGGTAAGTACTCTATTAAATGAGTAGCATTGACGCAGAACATTTCTTCTGACAACAAATCTCCACAATACCCATGTATATATGCACCTAAATAAGTAGCTTTTAAAGGCTCATACCCCTGAGCTATAAAGGATGATATTACTCCTGTTAAAGCATCTCCCATACCACCTGATGCCATAGCACTATTTCCTGTAGTATTTATATAAACCACGGTTCCATCAGTAATTATAGTATTATATCCTTTTAGAAGTAAAATAATATTATGTATTTTAGCAAATTCTTTAGCTATTTTAACTTTATTTTCTTTAATTTCTTCTATTGTTAAACCTGTAAGTCTTGCCATTTCTCTTAAATGAGGAGTTAATATTATCTCATTATTCTTATACTCTAAAAGTTCTAGTTGTCCTTGCAATACATTTAATCCATCAGCATCGATAACTATAGGACACTCACTTTTAGTTAAAATTTCTTTTAATATATTAAAGGTAAGTCTACTATTTCCCATTCCAGGACCAAAAGCTATTACATTACTTTTTTCAACAATATTATTAATCTTATCTGTCTCTTCAAAATTTACTGTCATTGCCTCACAAAGCTTTATAGACATAATATCTTGAAGCTCTTTATGAGTACATAGTGTGACTAATCCAGCACCACTTCTAACTGCTGCTTGAGTGGTTATGTAGGCTGCACCACTATATCCTTTAGAACCTGATATTATAAGTACTCTTCCGTAATCACCTTTGTGTCCATCTATTTTTCTTTTCTTCAGTGAGCTTATAATAAACTCCTCTGTTAACTTGATTTCTTTAAAATAAATATTATGTAGATTTGTAAAGATTGTGTTCTTGAAGTTCTGAAGACTATTCCCCATTAAGCCTCACCTCCAATATAGCATAAGCTATTGCATTATCCTCACCATGAGAAATGCTCAATTGCAAATTATACTCTCCCATTTCCTTCGCAATTAAATCAGCATTTCCACTTAAAGTTACTATAGGTTTTCCAAGAGCAGTATTCTCAACTATTATATCCTTAAAATTAAAACTTCTAAAACCTGTGCCTAAAGCCTTCGATACAGCTTCCTTTGCAGCAAATCGTCCAGCTATATATTCTGGTCTTAAGTTTCTACTTTTTAAATGCTTTAACTCAGAATCAGTAAAAATTTTTTCTAAAAATCCGCTTGTTCTATTCATAGCAGTTTCTATTCTTCGAATTTCAACTATATCCACCCCAATACCTACTATCACTGCCTCACCTCCTTATAAATTTAATTAAGTGAAAATTAGTCTCTTTTCAAAATAATTAAAATATTTTAGTCATCTAAAATAATTAGCTAAAAGTTCTAAGAATATCGTATATAATACAACAGAACCTTGATCATATAGTAAAACATCCGCTAATTATTTTCTGATGTCTTAAAGGAGTTATTTACATCCTTTTAATTGATAACTCTACTTTATCAATTATTTAAGATTTTTAATTTAATACATATTAAAATTATACTATTCTTATAATTTACACCCTTTTATCTATATTACCATGAATTTGAAAATTGCAACAGACTACTAGAATTAATTCTATTAAAATAAATTGTTATTATATAAGTTTATCTCATTATTTCCTTGAATTTTTATATTTACAAAAAATAAGGGAGAAATTCTCCCTTATTTAATATAAGAGACGATTCCTCTCTTATAACGCTACTATTTTTTTAAAATCTTCTATTTCCCTAATAAGTAATTCTTCATCAAAATCATTAACACATTGATCAACATATTCCCCGATAACGTCTATTAGATGTATAGGAGATACTAGGTGTTGGTACAACATTTTCATCAAACTTCCTACTTTTTCTTTCTGAGGACTTATATACTTTACAAAATCTTTGCACTGGGATACTTTTTTTCCTTTTACTACATCTTCTCTTTCTACCTCTATACCATACGCTTGTACAATCTGAGTTTTTCCGTTAACATCTACACTATAACTACTTTCTAATAATTTATAGACATAGTTGTACTCTACATTTTTTTCAATTTCTACAGCTTGCGCTAAAGTTTCAACTACAACCACTTAGACGACCCCCTCAACCTAACTCTCTCTACATGAATAAATTGTATCACTAGAGGTTAAAAAATTATGTCATTTACTGTAACGCTCATTTATATTTTATCCCTTTAAAATGACAGATTTGTATTTCTATTGATATTTATTAAATCTATGCTATAATGTTAGCAGTTAAATTATTCCTTTTTCATATGTTTTTATGTCGAAAAACTAAAATTTTGTTGAAACTTTTTTGTTTAAAGTTTTTTACCTTTTTGTAAAATTATTACTTTACCTTTTTGGAGATTTTGCTTTTGCACATGATTTTTACCTTTATATGCATATACCACTTAATACAACTTTTCCTCTTTAAACTCAAATATTAAAACTTTCCCTTTGTATGTGTTAGTCATATTATCTAAGCTAACTATAATTTTTATTACGCCTTTGAATTGATTATTTTATAATATGTTTTATAAAACTCAGTTGCTTCCTAAACTTTTTGTATTATATTCTCTTTACTCTATATATTATAATTAATTAAATTCAATTTTTTGTAATAGCTATGAAATATCAATATAAATATTCTTTAGATTAAAAGTTTCTAAAAATATTTTTTATATTTGTTTTTTTATATTTTCATAACTATTTTTTACTTGCTGTAAATTTTCTTCACTAAGCTCTTGTGTAGAAAACTTTGCTTTGTTATATATATTAGTCGTATCATCTAAACCATCTACGTTATCTATCTTTACTTTTGTTACATTTTTAAGTTGAGTAGCAGTCATATAAGTTTTATATATATCTGCCTTTTTTGTAATTTCTTCAAAGTTTTTATAGTTATAAAGAATTTCTTCTCGTATATCCCCTTTTTTTCTAAGTATCTTTTTTATAAATTTAGAAATGTAACTTGGTTTCTTTTCTTGACTTTTCTCATTTATACTCTCGATACATTCCACATAATTTTCATTAACTTTAACATTTATTCTAATTTTGCAAATTATTTTATATAAGAAATAAAGTACTATAATCAAAAGTACAATTTTAATCCATATAGGGTATTTTAATACGCTTTCTTCATATATAAATTCTCTTACTTCACTTTTATTTCCTAACCTATCTAACATCTCTTCTAAATGCTGATTTTTCATCATAATTTTTTTAAGGCTATCTACTATAAATTGCATAGGCTTTTCAAAAATTTTTACTATTAGTGTTAAGATTAGGTCAGCAGCAAAAGATATTACTCCAAAAATCCATATTATAATCTTATTAAAAGCACTGAATATGTATTCTTGACATAGTGCAATTATTCCTAATATAATTCCCAAATTTACATATATAGAAGATTTATTTCTTATATTATACATATATCTTAAGCTTTCCCTAAAAGTAATAATCATAAGTATTAGATAAAACATATACGCTCTAAAAAGATATATTATCAAATCTGACCGGAACATTATTCCAATAATCCCTATAGGAACTATTAAATATAATCCATTAGTTAAAGTTCTTTTGCACTGATAATAATTTATGGTATCATTTTCTAAGGTTAAATTAAAAATCATAGTTGCAACTACAAATATTAAATTTACAATTATCAACGAATCTTTTAATATAAAATGTAAAATTAATATTGAAATTATTAAAGGAATTGCCACCGATAAATATTTATTAACTCTTTTGTAAATCAAATATTGCATTAAAAACACAGAAATAAAAGTTATAATAATTAATGAATATTTTATGTTATTTTGAAATATTATTTTTTCTATAAAAGCCCACATAATAAAGAAAAATATTGTTAATGTTGTAGTATATAGAGTTTTTACTTGTCTATACCAGTTCATTATTGATTCACTCCTTTAAAAGAAAGCTTTTCTATACCTTCAATAGGGCTTATAGAATTATCATCTGAAATATCTATCATCTTAACATTAAATCCATTATTTTTAATTTTAGATAATATTACTCTACTTTCATTATCTAAATAAGGGGTAACTACTACATAGGTGCAGTTTCTTTCAAATCTTCGTAAATTACTTTGAAGGTATTCATTAAACTCTGTTTTGATCGTATAATCTACCCTGGCGCAAATTTCCATAATTTTTTTAAAGCTATTAATTTCAGGTGATACTTCACTAGGAAAATTATCCGAATAAGATATCATTCTTCCATTTGTCCATACTCCTGTAGGTATTCCTTCTTTTATGGCTTTATATGCTAAGGCGCCTATAATTCTAACTCCATTTTCAATAACATCTCTTTTTATATAAGACCAATGGTCTTTATGACATTGAATATTTAATATTAATATAAGTTGTCTTTCAGATGTGTAATCATAGTCTTTTACCATAAGCTTGTTCATTTTTAAACTAGACTTCCAATGTATATCTTTCATTCTATCCTCTACATTGTAATCTCTAATACCTTTTATATATAAAGGATCCTTGTGAATCCATCTTTTAACTGTATTGTCTCCATTAAAATTAGTTGTATCAAAAACATATTTTTTTATAGGTATAAGCTTTGGATATACTAACACCTCTATAAAATCTTGTACTTCCTTAGTATCCACAGAAAATCCAAAAATATCGCCTATAGTGATATTCATATCTTTTATTAAATAAGTACCACGATTCACCCCTATTAAAGTATAGGTTCTTCTTCTTCTTTCAAACCATTTAATGCTATATTTACTTATATGCCATAAACTATTTCCATCTTTAAAGTCTAGTTTCTCACCACTATAGGTTATTCCATAAGGAATTTTTTCAGAAATGGCTAAAAAAGAAATAGGAAGATATTTATTATTTTCTATAACTGTGGTAATTTTAAAGCTTTCACCTTCTATAACTCTATTGTTTTCAACTATACGAAATACTTTAAGGTTATCAAACCCCTTAGTTCTTGTTTTATATCCTATGTAAACTAAAAGTATTGATAATGAAAATAAGAATATATATACCATAATATCGCCTCTATAATTTCTCTAAAGGTGCTTCTATAGTATTTAATATGTCATTTATTAATTTTTCAGCTTTATTATCATCTATATTTATTTCGCTTCTTAAAATTATTCTATGACTCATAATAGATGGCGCTAAAATTTTAACATCCTCAGGTATTACATAATCTCGACCATTAATTGCTGCATAGGCCTGACAACCTTTCATTAAATTTAATGTTGCTCTTGGACTACACCCTAATTCAATACCTTTATGCTTTCTTGTCGCAATTACTATATTTAATATGTATTCTTTAATTTCTTCGCTAACATGTACCTTACTATAATTGTTTTGAACATATTCTATTTCTTCCATAGTAATAACCGAGTGCAAATCATTTAATGGATCAGATTCCATAAATCTATTCATCATATTTTTCTCTTCATCATAATTAGGATATCCCATAGAAAGTTTCATGAAAAATCTATCTAATTGTGCTTCTGGTAGTGGAAATGTACCAAATTGTTCTACAGGATTTTGAGTTGCTATAACAAAAAATGGTTTGTTTAGTTTAATTGTATGTCCTTCTACAGTAATTTGTCTTTCTTCCATACATTCAAGTAATGCTGATTGAGTTCTAGGAGTTGCTCTATTTATTTCATCTGCCAACACTATTTGACTTAAAAGTGGTCCTTGTCTAAATTCAAATTCATAATCTTTTTGATTATAAAAATAAATTCCTGTTAAATCTGATGGTAATAAATCTGGTGTAAATTGAATTCTTTTAAAGCTGCAATTCATAGTTTTAGCTAAACTTTTAGCAAGTTTAGTTTTTCCTAGTCCAGGAACATCTTCTAATAAAACATGTCCAGAAGTTATGAATGCTGTTACAATTTTATCTATATTGCCCTCTTTACCTATAATTACTTTTCCTATGTTATCTCTGATTTTTTCTCTAAATTGCTGAAATCTTAGAACCTCCAATGTTATTCCCTCCTAAACTTTGCTTTAAAAAACATTAAAATTTATCTTTGTATATAAAAAGTTAATAAATATTTAATTATATATTTACTATTATACCTTGTCTTTTTCTGATTTAATAGTATTTTCCAACAATTAAAAGAATTGGTTTATTAAATTGCTTAATTATTATTTGCTATACATTCTTAAACATATCATTGATTCTTAATAGTACCTTAAAATATAAAAACTAGAATTGTAAATCTTGAGCTTTAACAAAAATTTCCCATCAATTCTCACAAAATAAAGCTGGACATTAATGTCCAGCTTTATTTAATACTAATAGTCTTGCTATATTTTCTAAAGTTTTTTCTAAATTTTCCTTTCCATGTTCTAAAGCTTTTTCAAGAGTTGTTACTTCTTGAAGTATACTAAATATTGATATTACTCCCTCATGATAAATAGGTTCAATATCATTACCTATTCTCCCTGCAACAACTATAGCTGGGACATTATATTTTTTAGCTATTTTACTTACACCTACAGGAGTTTTTCCAAAAATAGTTTGATCATCCACACTTCCTTCACCAGTAATGACGTAATTTGAATTTTTTATTTTTTCTTCTAGTCCTGTATGATGAATTACAAGATCAATTCCACTTCTTAACTCACCATTTAAAAAAGCAAGTAATCCTCCTCCTAATCCTCCTGCAGCACCAGCACCAGGAGTAGTTGATATATCTACTCCCAACTGTTCTTTTATTTTCTTTGCATAATGCTCCAATGATCTATCTAAAATTTCAACCATTTCCTTTGTGGCACCTTTTTGAGGGCCAAATACCTGGGATGCACCTTTGGAACCTATAAGAGGATTTTTTACATCACAAGCTATTTCTACAGTTAAATCTTTAATTCTAGAATCAATATTAGAAATATCTATCTTATGAAGTTTATAAAGTTCTCCTCCTCCTACATCTAATTCCCTTCCATTATCATCTAAAAGTTTTGCTCCCAATGCTGTGATCATTCCTGCACCACCATCGTTAGTTGCACTGCCACCAATTCCAATAATTAAATGATTAACTCCTTTATCTAATGCTGCTTTAATAAGTTGCCCTGTACCATAGGTAGTTGTAATTAGAGGATTTCTTTTTTCCTTAGTCACAAGCATAATACCACTAGCACTTGCCATCTCAATAATTGCTGTATTGCTATTTCCTAATATACCAAACTGAGCCGTAATTTTTTCCATTAGTGGTGACATCACTTCTACATCATAAATTTCACCATTTGTAGCTTCTATTAATGCTTCTAATGTACCTTCTCCTCCATCTGCCATAGGTACCTTTATACACTCTACATCATTTATAACTTTTTTAATACCTCTTTCCATAGCATCGCAGGCTTCCTTTGAGCTCATACTTTCTTTAAAGGAATCTGGAGCTAAAACAAATTTTAAAGTCATAAAACATCCTCCAAATTCTATAATATTCCATAAATAATTGTAGAAACAATAGTCATTATAAGTCCTATAATACTTTCATATGCAATTAAAGTAAATCTTTCATTGGTATCCATAAATACACTTCCTGCAGTTGCATGAAAAAAACTCCCATGCGGAAGATGGTCTAATACTGTAGCTCCACTATGAATCATAGCCGCGCTATTTAGTGGTTTAATTCCTAAGTTAATTAAAGTAGACCCAAACACAGAAGATGCCACTGTTGCTCCTGAAGTAGTTGATGCTGTAGCACCAGACATTAATATTCCTGCTATAGGCGCTAATAAAAAAGCTGGCAGTCCTAGTGTATCTACTATACCTATTATGGAGTCTTTTAGCTGCGAATTAGCTATTATTCCCGCTAACGCCCCTGTTCCTATAAGAAGTATTGCAACAGAACTCATCTTTTCTAATCCCCTAGCTGCATAAAGTTTTAATTGCTTTGTTTTACCCATAACTATCGTTCCTAATATTGCTCCAAATGGTAACGCTATGAGTGGGTCAATGGATATATTCATTATAGGTCTTAACGCAAGTAAAAATATTGATATTAATGGACCTATGATAGCTGAAAAGAAACTAGGCATACTACCATCTCTATCTTTTCCTTCTGAAGATGCTATTTTACTTCCTTTGTTTATTAGTATTCTCGCTAATATACAAGTTACAATAAATCCAGCTATTGCAGGAATTATCCCTGAAGTTATAACTGATGTCAAAGGTACTCCTAAATTTTGTGATACTGAGATAGTATTGGGATTTGGTGATATTATATTTCCTGCTTTTCCTCCACCTATCATAGCAAGTAATATAGATGGTTTTGAAAAACCACTTCTAGCACCAATGGATAGTGCAATTGGTGCTACAGTTATAACTGCAACATCAATAAAAACTCCCACAGCAGTTAATACTAAGGTTGCAATAGATAATGCTATAAGGGCATTTTTATCTCCTATAGTCTGTACTATGGTTTCTGATATTTTAACAGCTGCTCCCGATTCTATAAGTACTCCTGCTAAAACTCCTGCGGATATAATTCTAAGTACTGCTGGCATTATATTTTTTGCTCCATCAATCATAAGATTAGTAGTTCCTTCTAGGCCTCCTCCTCCTAATAAGCCACCTATTATAGCTCCTAACATTAAACTATAGGCAGGATGAAGCTTTTTAAATATAAGAAATATTGAAATCGTTAATGCAATTAATGCACCTATGGTTGAAATTGTTATTTCCATAAATATATCTGATTTTTAAATATTAAATTAATTTTAAAAACTATAGAGATTAATAAAATTCTCTCAAAAACCAGATTCTTCACTTCCTTTCTAAAATAATATTTTAGCATTTTGCTATAGGACATTGTCAATCTGTATATTTTTCTTAATAATTAATAGTATTTAAAAAATACTTAAATACTATTAATTATTAACAAATAGTTATATAATATAATTAAATATTCTCAATTTATTTATAATATTTACTAACAACAATTTTCTTAAATATATAGCACAAGTAGTAATCGTTTAAATACATGTATATTTATAATAGTGTAATAAATGTAAGGAGAGATATGTTTATGAAAGCCTTAGAAGTAAAAAATGATATTTATTGGGTTGGAGCATTAGATCCTGATCTTAGAATTTTTGACGTAGTTATGTACACTCCTTTCGGTACAACATACAACTCTTATGTTGTTAAAGGCAGTGAAAAGACAGCTGTATTTGATACAGTTAAAATTAAATTTTTCGATGAGTACCTTGAAAGATTAAAATCTTTAAATGTAGATGTAGAAAAACTAGATTATATAGTTATAAGTCATACTGAGCCTGACCATGCTGGAAGTGTTGCTAAACTATTAGAAATAGCGAAAAATGCCAAAGTTGTAGGAAGTCCTGCTGCTTTAAACTTTTTAAAAAACATAGCTCATAGAAATTTTGATTCAATTACTGTGGGAGATGGTGCCTCTTTGAATCTTGGAAATAAAACTTTAAAATTTATTTCCGCTCCATTCTTACATTGGCCAGATACCATATATACTTATGTAGAAGAAGATAAATTATTAATAACCTGTGACTCTTTTGGCTGTCATTATTGTAATCCAGAAGTTTTTAATGATCTAAATAAAAATAATAATGACTATCTTGAAGCTTTAAAATATTATTTCGATGTAATTATGGGACCTTTTAAAAGCCATGTATTATCTGCTATTGGTAAAATTAAAGATCTAAAAATAGATATGATTTGTCCTGGACATGGGCCTATACTTAGAGATGACCCATTAAAAATAGTCGACCTTTATAAAATATGGAGTGAAGAAATTAAAGCTGGGAATGACAAGCTTGATGTAACTATTTGCTATGTTTCTGCTTATGGATACACAGAAAGTTTAGCTATAGAAATTAAGAAGGCAATTGAAGCTTCTGGAAGTTTTAATGTCCACATTTTTGATGTAATTCATCATGATATCAATGAAATATTAGATAAAATAAATATTTCTCAAGGAGTATTATTTGGTACCCCAACTATAAATGGAGATGCACTAAAACCAATTTGGGATGTATTAGTTTCATTAAATCCTCTAGTTCATGGCGGAAAAATAGCTTCTGCATTCGGTTCATATGGATGGAGTGGAGAAGGTGTTCCTAATGTCATGGAGAGAATTAAACAATTAAGACTAAATACCTTACCGCCACTTAGGGCATCTTTTAAACCTACTGATGAAGATTTAACTAAAGCTTATAGTTTTGGTGAAAGTTTTGCAGCAAGAATTCAAGAAAATATAAAAAAAGGTGTTAAGAATAGTAGACCTACTAGCAAAAAACGTTGGAAATGCGTAATTTGTGGAGAAATTTTCGAAGGAGATACTGCACCAGAAATTTGTCCTGTATGTGGAGCTAATTCTGAACAATTTGTTGAAGTTACTGAAGAGTTAATCACTTTTAAATCAGAAAGCAATGATAAATATGTAGTAGTTGGAAATGGTATTGCAGGATACTACGCTGCTGAAGCTATAAGAAAAAGAAATGTGATTTGTGATATCGAAATAATTTCTTCTGAACCATATCTAACCTATTATAGACCTGCTCTTTCAGATGGAATTGTAGATGTACTTGATGATAAAGATTTTTATATTTCTCCATATGAATGGTATTCAGAAAATAATATAAAATTAACATTAAATACTAAAGTAGAAAAAATTAATCCTAATGAAAAAACTGTATTAACTAGTGATAATGCTATTATAAAATATGATAAGTTAATTATAGCTAATGGTAGTAAAAACTTTATTCCTCCTGTTAAAGGCGCCGATACATCTAATGTATTCACATTAAGAGGATTAGATGACCTTAATACTATTAAGAATAAATTAACTAGTTCCAACAAAATTGTTGTAATAGGTGGAGGATTATTAGGACTTGAAGCAGCTTGGGAATTTAAACGAGATAATAAAGAAGTAACAGTGGTAGAATTTGCAAAACATCTGCTAACAAAGCAACTAGATACTCAAGGTAGTATTATATTAGAGGAAGCAGTAATTAACTCTGGAGTTAATGTGGTTTTAGGTGCTGCTGCTGAAGTAATAGAAGATAGAAATAATAAAAAGATTGTGAAGTTAAATAATGGTGAAGAAATTGAAGCAGATATGGTTCTATTCTCTGTAGGTATTGTACCTAATAAAACTATTGCAGAAGGTACAGAGATCAAATTAAATAGAGGAATAATAGTTAATGAAAAAATGGAAACATCTATTAAGGATATTTATGCTTGTGGAGATATAGCAGAAATTAACGGAATAGTTTATGGAAACTGGCCTGCTGCTATAGAAATGGGAAAAACTGCTGGAGCTAATGCAGTAGGAGATAATAAAAATTTTGTTGGTTTTCAAAGCCCAATTAGTTTTAATGCTATGAATTTAGAAATTTTCTCTTGTGGAACAATCCCTCAAACTGAAGGTAAAGCTTTAGAACTTAAGGATACAAAAAATAAAACTTATAAAAAATTATTTTTTAAAGATGATATAGTAATTGGTGGAATATTAATGGGAGATACAAGTAAATCTGTTAAACTACTAAATGCTATTGAAAATTACATGGCTCTAAAAGAAATATTGCAAGAAAACATATATTAGGTATATTCAAAAATAACTAGTCAGTATATATATTGACTAGTTATTTTATTTCATACAATTTAAAAAGGCAGCGACAATATCACTGCCTTTTTAAATTACAGTTAACATATAAAAATATCTATTTGTGTAATTATTAAGGGCATTTTACAAAAAACTCTTGTACTTTATTAAATACTTATCATTATTTAATAAAGCTTTAGTACTATTTTCTTCTTTTATCCTATATTTTCATTTTGTTTTTTGTAACTCATAAATTGGAACTCATCTGCAATAACTTCAGATATAAATTTTCTTTGTCCTTCATGATTTTCAAAAACTCTAGTTTGAAGCCTTCCAGTTACACTTATCATACTATTTTTATCTAAGTATTCGCAAACAATTTCAGCTTTTTTACCCCATAATACTATTGGAATAAAATCTACTTGTTTTTCTCCAGACGCAGTTTTATATGGTCTATCCACTGCTAGCATAATTCTAGTGAAAACCTTGCTATTTTCATCCAGAGCTTTTATTTCTGGTTTTTTGGTTATTCTTCCAACTAAAACAATCCTATTCATAATTTCCCTCCAACTTACTTTAATACTAAATGAATTTTCATTAAGTATTTCTCATTTTTCTAAAATTATATCCATATTTTATCTTTATAAACATTATTAATATATTAATTAAAATTAAATTTTCTTATCTATAGTTTAGAAAAATATTTTTTTATTTTTTAGCATTTATTGAATAGTATGATATTGATTATAACTATATATTTTATATAAGGCGTCTTAAGTAAAATAACTAGCTAAAGATAGAAGGGATATTTTGTACAAGATAAGAAAGTATAATATGTTAATAGGTGAAGTTGTGAACAAATTATGCTGGACTAGTATACTAACTAGTTATTTTTTGGAGATACCTAAGCAGTTATTTTAAGAAGTGGATATGTATATGACAACAAATTATATTACTGAACTCTTAATTGTATTACAACTCGTTTTTTGCCAACAAAAAAGCCTTCACTGAGAAGGCTTTTTTATTCGTAACAAATATTTTATCATGTTTTTTAAAGATTTATTAGGTATTATCTTTACAGTTAATTAATTTTTAGAATCCCTATTAAGTATAAAGCTAAATTCACGATTAACGATTTGGGAAGAATTGCTAAATCATCTTATAAGATATTCTAAATATTTTAATACAAACAAGTTCCTTTATATTTTAAAAAGTATAGGGTTTTAATTATGGGTTTAACTTTGAACATATAACAATTTTTGAATTAGTGTTTAAAGAACTTGTTTGTATTCCTATTTAGGGGGTAAACTTAGTGGTTATGGCGTACACTAAATTCACCTATTTAATTCAGTTAATAATTAACTTTATTAACTTTTTAAACATCAAGATAATCTCTATGGTTAAATTATATATGATAATGATTATCAATGTCAATACTTATTTAAAACTTTTTTTAATTATTTATAGAATTTTTATTTAAACTGTAGTTATGTGTTTATAATGTAAAAATATTTTAATTAATACCTTTCTTCAATTCATAATTTATAATGTAAAATTCACAATTATGGTTGAAATTAATTCTTTATGAATTAATTTCTTAGACTATTTTTCTAACAATGTATTGCCACATCTCTATAAGAATTGATTATATCACTTCAAAAATAAATAATTTTAAATTTCTCAGCTTTTGCTGAGAAATATCCATAATTGTGAATTTAATAGTTCCAACTAAAATACTAAAAAATGACGTTTATTTTGATATATACATTAAATTTAGGATAAAGATATATAGTGTCTTTAACTATATATATCTGAAAATTCTATTTGAATTTTTTCTACGTTATAATCATGAGCACAATTATGTTCAATAATTTTAGGCTGTTTTTTGGACAATATATTTGGAAGTTCTACTATAAATTCACTACCATGTCCTTCTTTGCTTTTAACATAAACTTGTCCACCATGAGCCTCAACAATTGATTTTACCAATGATAATCCTATGCCACTTCCTTCATGGTTTCTTGTAAATAATGGATCACTTTGAACAAATCTTTCAAATATACTCTCCTGCATTTCTTCTGAAATACCTATTCCATCATCTTTTACAGATATTTCTATAGTTTCTCCCTTATCATAGATACTTACCCATATATGTCCACATTCTTTAGAAAATTTAATAGCGTTAGATAACAAATTCAATATGACTCTTTCCATATTTTCTCTATCTATTCCAATTATTTTTTCTTCTATATCTGTATCAAAAATTAAACTTAAACCCTTGCTTTCAATATAATCTACTGTTGACATAGTAATATCCTCAACTACTTTCACTATGTCATAGTTTCCAAAACCCATTTTTAGATATCCAACTTCTATTCTAGTAATATCTATTAAGTTATTTATAAGTCTTAATAACCTATAACAATTTTGCTTCATTACAGATAAATATCTCTTAGTTGTTGATTCCTCTCCAACTAAACCGTTTTCCCTATGCTTATGCTGAAGCAATTGCACAACACTTAATATGATATTTAAAGGTGTTTTTAATTCATGAGAAACATTAGCTATAAATTCAGTTTTAAGTCTATCATATTTTAAAGCTTGCTCTAGCTTATATTTATCTCTTTGTGCATTCTTTCTTTCTGTAACATCATAAATAACTATAATAGCAGATAAGCTGTCTTCGAATATAAAAGGCGATGCCCCTACTTCTACCTCTAATTCAGTTCCATCAGCTCTCATTAAACTTAATTGTCTAAATTCTATCTGTTTTAATTCATTAAATATATGATCTCCCATTTCATACATTAAATGCTTATACTCATCTGGTATATATTTGGAAGCATTACTATTTATCACGTCATTCATAGATTTTTCATTAAGCATATTTACGAGTGATTCATTAACAAACGTAATTTTTCCATTATTGAGAATAGCTACTCCGTAAGGTAAAAATGCTAATAACCTTTTATAATATTCCTCATTTTTTATAAGCTTTTCTTCCATATGAACCCTTTTGCTTATGTCTTTAGCTATTAACACACTAAACTCTTCATCATTCTCAAAGAAGGACATTGAAAATATATCTCCATATACTTCTTTGCCATCATAAGTTTTAAGCTTAACTTGCGATATTGGAAGCTGACTCTTTGAATGATTAAGTTCAGAAAAAATACTTCTATAATCTAATTTTAATGTCGAATCAAAGGTTATTAAGTCGTAAAATTTTTTACCTATTATCTCTTCTTCACTGTTTACATTTAAAAAATGCTGTGCTTCTTTATTTGCAAAAATAATTTCTTCATCCTTTTTAATGATAATTATATTTGGAGAATATACCAAAATTTTTCTCATCATATCGCAGTTTAATGAACTGCAACTTTTTCCTAAATTGTCTATATCTTCTTTACTTTTATAAATATTTTGAAGCTTTTCATCCTCTTTTATTACCTTATTTATAGAGTTTATGTATGTTTTACTATTATACTGTTCCTCTTCTATTGATGAAATTTTCTGCATAATTATTATAAAAGCATTTTCTTCATTATACTTAATATTCCTAGATATAATACTAAACTTTCCCTTTTCTCCTGATTCAAAGATTATATTTTTTGTGACCTTATTTAAAATATTGTTTTTTCTTAAGGTACCGTAATCTATAACTATTCCGTCACTACTATCAATAGTCATAACTTCATATAGCAACTGCTTTTCTATATCTACAAAGTTATTGTATCCTATTAAGTTGCTAGCTATTGTATTGCAATATAAAAGCTTGTCATTCTCACCTAAAATTATTACAGCTTCTGATAAGAACTCAAATAACTCTATATCTTTGCTTTCTGTTAAAACCATATCCTCTCGGCCCCCACATAGTATTTAATTATATTACGACTATGAAATATCATATTTTTATAACATATTATATTTTACAATAAAATTAACAATGTACTTAGAAAAATTTTTATCTATTTTTCAACATTTTTTTCGCTGTTTATCGAAATTTGTATTATAATAATAGTATCGATATTTTAAAAAAATAATTTTTAGATTCAAATTTGTAGTAATATAAAAATATAATAATAAAAGTAGGAGTTTATATTATGAAAAAAAATAAGAGTATTAAGAAAATAATATTTATAACTTTATCTGTTTTATTACTGTGTTTAGGTGCAGTTTATGTTTATAGTTATTCATTATTAGATAAAATTAAAACAGTAGACTTTACCAATGACAAAAAAGAACTTGGAATAAATACTGAAAAAATTAAACCTAAGAATAATGATAGCGACGGTAACATTGATCATACTGAAGGTATTACTAATATAGCAATATTTGGTATTGATAGTAGGTCTACAGAAGATAAAGGTCGTTCAGATGCTATTATGATACTTACTGTAGATACAAAGCATAATAAGCTTAAACTTACTTCTTTAATGAGAGATTCCTATGTGAACATAGAAAATCGTGGATATGATAAACTAAATCATGCTTATGCTTATGGTGGACCATTATTAGCTATTAAGACTATCAATCAAAACTTTGGTACAGACATATCGGATTATGTAGCAGTTAATTTTGAATCAGTAGTTGACGTAATAGATTATTTCGGAGGTATTGAACTTGAAGTAACAGCTGAAGAAGCAGATCTAATAAATAAATATCAAAGTGATGCTTCTCAAATTACAGGTAAACAAGTAGATACTTTGTATGGATCTGGAAAAGTTAAATTAAGTGGTATGCAAGCCTTATCTTATAGTAGAATTAGAGCCTTAGATGACGGAGATTTTGCTAGAACACAAAGACAAAGAAAAGTTTTAGAAACCACTTTAAATAAAGCATTAAAGTCTGATGTAACACAACTTCCAAAAACTATCTCTAGTATTGCACCTATGCTTACTACAAGCTTAACAAAAACAGAAATGATGTCTTTAGGAACTTCTGTACTTAAATCTGGCATAGCCTTAGAGCAACAGCGTTTTCCAGTGGATGGATATTGCAAATCTGAGATTATTGATGATGTATGGTATTTAAAATTTGATGAAGAAGAAACTGTAAATCAAATGATTGATTACTTATTCTTTGATATAGCACCAAAACCTAAGGATCCATTATTCTAAAAAAAGTGTGACAAATTGTCACACTTTTTTAAACTCACCATTTGATTTTCTCTTCAATTAATAAAACCGTAGCTAAAAGCTACGGTTTTATTAATATATAATTAGCAAATATTAAATTGTTATTATTAACACTTTAATACAATTTTAAACTTTCAATTCTAATGATAATTATCTAGTATTAATTAACTATTGGCAATGTGTCAACTTTTTTATGTTGACATCTCTTACAAACTTTTATTTTACTTCCGTCTTCTAAAGTTATATCATATAAAACTTTTATTCTTTCAGCTTTGCATATAGGACAAGTTCCTCTACCTCTAGATGGTAATTTCCATAATGCTTTTCCACGATATTGTTTTCCCATTTTAATTCCCCCACTTTACTTTTATAGTTTATTTTCTTTTCTATAAAATATTATTGCTTATGGGGTAATTTTATGACTATGATTTAACTATACTTTTTAAATAATCCATAAAATTTTCTCTTAATTCTTCTCTTTTTAGTGCATATTCTACTGTAGCTTGTAAAAATCCTAGCTTATCACCTACGTCATACCTTCTTCCGTCAAAAATATACGCATACATATCTTCTTTAGATATAAGAGTTTTTAGTGCATCTGTTAACTGAATTTCCCCACCCTTACCTGGTTTCGTATTTTCTAAGATTTCAAATATAGTTGGGTTTATTATATATCTTCCCAATATAGCCACATTAGAAGGTGCTTCCTCCACTTTAGGCTTTTCAATTAAATCCTCTACTTTATAAAGTCTATCAGAAAGCTTTATTCCCTTAACTATACCATATTTATTAGTATCTTCTTTATTTACTTGTTGTACTCCCAATATTGTACAATTATATTTTTCATATTCATCTATAAGCTGCTTTAAACAAGGAGTTTTACTATCTACTACATCATCTCCTAAAAGCACTGCAAAAGGCTCATTCTTAGCAAAAATTTTAGCACAAGAAATAGCATGACCTAATCCCTTAGGTTCTTTTTGCCTTACATAATATATGTTTACTAAATTTGTTATATCATTTACTAATTTTAACAAATCTTCTTTGCCACTATTTTTTAAGTTCAACTCTAACTCAACAGCTCTATCAAAGTGATCTTCAATAGACTTTTTATTGTGTCCTGTTATTATAAGTATTTCTTCAATTCCAGCTTCCACTGCTTCCTCTATAATATATTGAATTGTAGGTTTATCAACTATAGGTAACATCTCTTTTGGCATTGCCTTAGTTGCAGGCAAAAACCTAGTTCCTAGTCCTGCTGCTGGAATAATAGCTTTTTTAACTTTCATATATAACTCCTCCTAAATCTATACATTCATGATTATTTTAAGAATTGTTAAATCACCACTTATATAGTATTTCCCTAAAGTAGCTGGTATTAATACAACTTCTCCACTATTCAGCCACTCTTCACTATTATTATAAGCTACAACGCCTTTTCCTTCTATACAAATGTATACATAAAAGCTTTCCTCACAACTTTCCTGTTCTAAAATATTATTTATTTCATATTTTTCCACAGAAAAATACTCCATATCCCCATAATTAATTTTATTATATCCTTTAAAATTTTCTTTACTTTCTTTTAACCGCTCTCCTACTATGTCTAAATTTATTACATCTAAAGCCTTATTTACATGAATTTCCCTTCCCCTATTATAATCATAAACCCTATATGTTACATCACTACTTTGCTGAATTTCCACTAGTACTATTCCATTTCCTATAGCATGAAGCAATCCAGCATTGACATAGTAAGCCTCTCCCTCTTTTACTTTAATTATATTTAAATATTTTTCCAGATCTCCACTAATTACTCCACTTTTAAATTCCTCTTTACTACAAGCTCTATTTCCAAGAATTATATTAGAGCCTTCCTCTGCTTTAAGTATATACCATAACTCTGACTTACCATTTTCATTTTCTACAGCTCTAGCGTATTCATTATTAGGATGTACTTGTATAGATAAATTATCTTCTGCACTTATAAATTTTATAAGTATAGGAAAATTTTCTAAATCTATATTTCCTCCTAACAGCTTCTCTCCTTCAATTTCTATAATCTCTTTTAAAGTTCTTCCCTTATAAATTCCATTTTCTATTATACTTAATCCATTTTTATGACAAGATAGCTCCCAACTTTCACCTATATTTCCTCTAGGAAGATCTTTTTTAAACTTTTCCAGTCCACGTCCTCCCCATATCTTTTCAAAGTAAACAGGCTTGAATTTTAATGGATACATGCCCTCCCCCTTATAAATTGCTTACAACTATAAAACTAGCTTAAAGATTTTATTATTAGCACAATAATTATGGATATTTATCAATTTAATAATTTAAATAGGCTATCAAATCATATGATTTGATAGCCTATTAATAATATATTCCCTTATAAAATATAAAATTACTTGATAGACAGTTTTCTTTTTAGTTCTTTTTCATGACTTAAAATAGCATTTAATTCTCCACCTAATAAAATTATTATAGAAGTTATATAAAGCCATATCATTAAAACTATAATAACTCCTATGCTACCATAAATAGCTGAATAGTTATTAAAGTTATTCACATAGTAGGAAAATCCTAAACTTGAAATTATCCATCCTATAGTAGTGAAAATTGCTCCCGGCAAAACTTCTATCCATTTTAATTTTCTGCAAGGGATAAAATGATATATAGCCGCAAAAACAAAAGTCATAGAGACTAATGAAAATGGATATCTGAGCAGATGGACATAATTAAATAAGGCCAATTCTATGCCTAACCACTTCTTAATTGCATCACTTATCATTTGACCAAAAACTAAAAAGCTCAATATAAATATAATTACAAATACTAGTCCAATCATAAAGATTACTGAAATCAGAAGTATTTTAAAATAACTTCTAGTTTCTTTTTCCTCATAAGCTCTATTTAGCCCATATATTATAGCCCTAAAAGCTCTAGATGCAGTATATAGGGTAAATATAAGTGAAAAAGATAATAATTCACTATTTCTTGTTAGTAATACTTGTTTTACTGTATTTTCAACCAATACATATGCCTCTGTAGGCATTATGGTTTGAAGTGCCACTAAAACATTATTAGCATCAAGTGAGCTATGTCCTAAAAGTGTTAATAAAAATATTAAAAAGGGAAAAAAGGAAAGTAGCATATCGTAGGCTAATTGAGAAGCCAAAGCCGATACATTATGCTGCTTATACTTTAAAATCATTTTGATTATATAATTAGTTATACACATAACACACTCCTTATCTAGAAAAGCTGTCTAAAACCATTAAATAAATTAAGTCCTTATAATATAATGATACTATAATATATTTTTATTATAACATTCCTAAATTATTCTTATAGTATAATAAAGACATTTTTATAATACTCTCGGATATAGTAGCCTGGTGACTTATAGATAAACTGCCTAAAAAGTTAATTTATAACTAATTAACTATGCCATTAAATATTTCAATTGACAACTTAAAATAATGCACAATTCAAAATTCACAGTGCACAATTAAAGTTAAAATTAGTTTTAATTAAACTAATTTCTTTAATGGATTTTTTAATAGTAGTACAACTCCTAGCTTTTATCACAAAAACTAACTATATCACTTTAAAACAAATCAATTTTAAATTTCTCAGCTTCTGCTGAGAAATATCCACAATTGTGAATTTTACATTATGAATTGTAAATTCAACAGTTTTAATTGTAATACTAAAACCATAAATATTTTACATATATGTTAATTTTACAACTAGTATATATAAGCTTTAGTTGTTAATTTTTAAAGGGAGAGATTTATATGAGATTAGCCTTAGCGCAAATTAATATTGCTTGGGAAGAAAAAGAAAAAAATTTAAGATTATGCGAAACTTTTATATCTGAAGGAAAAGCTAAATCTGTAGATTTAATTCTTTTTCCTGAAATGACTTTAACAGGTTTTACAATGAATACAGAAAAATTAGGAGAAGATGATAATTTCTCTGTAAAAAGAATGAAACTTCTTGCAAAAAAATATAATATCGCCATTGGTTTTGGTCATATTGAGAAAGTATTATTAGAGAATAAAATTATGGGGAAAAATATTTATTCAATAATTTCAAACAATGGTGAAGTATTAACTAGTTATAGTAAAATTCATCCTTTCTCTTTTGGTGAAGAAAGTTTTCATTATATAAGTGGAGAAAAAATAAATACATGTAATATAGGTGATATAACTATTTCACCTTTTATTTGCTATGATTTAAGATTTCCTGAAATTTTTCAAATAGCTTCTAAAAACTCTCACCTCATCACAGTAGCAGCTAATTGGCCTGAAAGCCGAATAGAACATTTTAAGATATTACTTAAAGCAAGGGCTATTGAAACTCAATGCTATATTGCAGGAATAAATCGTGTAGGAGAAGGAAATGGATTAATCTATAATGGTTGGTCCATGATAGTGGATCCCCTTGGAAGAGAAGTATGTAATCTTAAAGACATAGAAGGACTGTTAATAGGAGAAATTGATAAAAAATTGGTTAATGAAGTAAGAGAAAATTTTAAATTAAAAAATGATAGAAAAGAAGAATTATACTATAAATTATTTAAAGATACACTAAAAGATTAAGTATAAAAAATAAAAATGAAGAGTTGATCTGCAAATCAATTCTTCATTTTTATTTTTTATAAGTATTTGGTATTAGATTTATATCATACATTAAAAATTTTATTACTAATTATTCTTACATTTCAATCATATACTTAATATAAAATACAAGTTAGTCCTTAAAAATGACTTTGGGTCATAAATATTAGTATTTACTTAAATTATGGTTATACATATTTGATCCAATATTTTAAAAATATAATAATATTATTTCCTTAGGGGGTATATGTAATGGAATTTAAGGATAATTTTGAAAGAAAAGCAAAGGAGACAGTTTGTAAAACTGCAATAAAACTATTGGATAAAAATCCTGAAAAAAATATTGATAAACTATTTGGTATAGTTAAAAAAGCAACTAGAGACGAATTTAGTAAAAAAATAGTAGAAGATGTTTATGATATGTATTCCACCTCCCCACAAATTCAAGAATTTATGGTAGATATTTTAGAAAATACTAATAAAAACTGTTTAAAAAAATTCTTTACTAATATGGTAGGAAATGCTCTTTGGTATGGTGTTCCTAAAAGAGAATCTTTAGGTGAAGATAACAATACTAAAATTCCTTTTACAATTTTAATTAGTCCTTCTATGAGGTGTAATTTAAAGTGTACAGGTTGTTACGCTGCTAACTACAGTAAAAAAGATGATATTCCTTTTGAAGAAGTTGATAGACTAATTAAAGAAGCTAGAGATCTTGGAATATATTATATAGTTGTTCTAGGTGGCGAACCTTTCTTCAATGAATATATGATAGATATTTATAGAAAGTACAACGATATGTATTTTATGCCATTTACAAATGGAAGCTTATTTAATGAAAAACTAGTAGATACACTTGCCGAGCTTGGAAATGTTATGCCTATGCTTTCTCTTGAGGGAGATAGAGTTAGTACAGATAGTAGAAGAGGCATTGGAACCTTTAATTCTGTAATGAAGGGTATGGATTTATTAAAAGAAAAAGGTATACCTTTTGGTGCTTCTGCGGCTACAGCTAACAATAATATAGATTCTGTTACTTCAGAAGAATTTATAGATATACTTATAGAAAAAGGTGCTAGAATGATATGGTATTTTATGTTTATGCCTATAGGTGATAATCCACTAAATGATATGAAGTATATGCTTTCTCCAGAGCAGCGATTGAAACTTGGTGAAAGAACTAGAAATATAAGGGGCAGTAAAAAAATATTTCCTATTGACTTCTTTAATGATGCACCTTACGTAGGTGGATGTATTGCTGGTAAGTATTACTGCCATATAAATTCTAAAGAAGATTTGGAACCTTGTATATTCTCTCACTTTGCTACGGAAAATGTAAAGGATAAACCTCTACTACAAGCACTTAAAAATGATTACTTTAAAGAGCTTAGAAAAAGACATCCTTATAATAAAAATTTATTATTGCCTTGTCCTATGATAGACAATCCAAAAGAAATTAGAGAAATTGTAGCTTTAACTGGTGCTAAACCTACTCATCCTAGTGCAGAAATGATGATTAAAGATAGTGAATTTATGAGTAAGCTCGATAAATTAGCAGAAGAATTTGAGCCATATGCAAATAAAGCTTTTAAAGAAGAATTTAATAATACAGGAAATTATGATATGTCTAAAGGCTAATAATGATGGAGATTTGACAATGGGAAATTGACAATTGTGGTTGAAATTAGTTCTAATCAAACTGATTTCTTTAATTGATTTTTTTAATGACAATACAATTACTAATTTTTATTATAAGAATTTATTGCATAACTAAAGAAAGAAATCAATTCAAAACTTCTCCAATTAAGGAGAAGTTTCCACAATTGTAAATTATGAAATACACATTTTAAATTGAATAAAACTAATGAAAACACTAAAGAATATCAAATATTTTTATGTACATATCAATCCAAGACTCATTGCATCTGTACATGTATCAGTTATAAAAAATTTATAAATCATTTTGAATTCTTTTTATAATTAGTATTTTATTAATTTAAAAAGTCTCATGATCTACTTATAATTTACTCACATAAAATTCTATGAAATTTATTACATATTCATCAAAAATATTGATATTGTAAAAATCCATGCTATAATATAATTATCGAAATAATTATTAAATAATAATTATTATTGTTTGGAGGTTTAGATATGGATATTTTAGAAAAAATTTTAGAAACTCTAAAAACTAATGGAGAACCTATGAAATCTGGAGAAATTGCAGAAAAAGCTGGAATAGACAAAAAAGACGTTGATAAAGCAATAAAAAAATTAAAAGATGAAGAGAAAATAGAATCTCCAAAGAGATGTTATTATGCAGCTAAGTAGCTGTAATCTACAATTTTATTTTAGTTGACTGATAATATTTTTATATTATCAGTCCTTTTTTTATTTACTAGCAATTACATTGTTAGTTTTTATCATAAGAAGCTAATCTATAACTAAAAAAGAGATCTATCTAGGACTTCTGCTATTAAGAAGAATTTTCCACAATTATAAATTGTGAAATATACATTGATTTTAAATTTAGTATATAGAATAGTCCTTTATTATAATGTATAATTGATTATAATTTGGTTTACATATGATTGGCAACATAATGAAAGGGGTATTGTATGGATGACCAGTTTAAAAGATAATTTAAAATACGCAAATAGTAATTTTAAAGAACATTTTATTGCTGAAATTGAAAAAAAATATAGTAATACTATGAAACTCCAGTATATTAATATATTTAAAAATGTACTAGAGCTTGAAGAACGTGTGTTTAAAAAGGATTTATATGACTTTACTAAAGATGAAATTAAAAATACACTAAAAAATTTTAACGCAAAAACCTATAATTCTATTACCTCTAAATACAGTCTTATAAAAAAATACATACAATATGCAGAAGAGATGAACATAAAAAAAGGTATTATGAACTTTTCAATTAAAGCAGATGAAATTAGAAATCTCATATCTAGTGAAGCCTTAAAAAATAGATATTGTACGCGAAATGAATTGAAAAAAGTTCTATCTGGAAAACTAATTAATGGAAGTGATAAAGCAATATTTATTTTATTATTTGAAGGAGTTATGGGAAAAGAATATTCTGAATTACTTACATTAAAAACTCATCAAATTGATTTAGATAATAAAATAATCAATCTAAAAAATAAAATTATTAATATCTCTAATTATACTAAAGATACCATTCTTCAAACTATAGATGAAGATGTATACTATAAGTATCTTGGAGATATTTGTAGCACAAATGAAAGTTATACTTTAGATATAAATAGTCCCTATTTAATACGATTAAGACCTAAAAAAAATCAACTTACTCCTCAACCAATGAAAGTTGCAGGATTAAAGCGTAGATTAGATGTATTAAAGGATATAATGGAAAAGCCCTTACTTACAGGACGTACTATTTATTTAAGTGGTCTAGCAGAAAGAATAGTAAAACATGAAATAACTATAAATAGAAAATTAAATACTAGAGAAATAAGAGAGTTCTTAAGTGATAATAATGAGACCGTTGAAACCGGTGATATGTTACGTATTTTAAAATTAATGAGGGAAAAAATTTTAAAGGATTTAAATCATAAAATAGAAATATCATTTTATTAAGACATATGAATTCATCTATTAATACTACATTTAAATTAAGTATATAGCTAAGAGGGAGACTTTTCCCTCTTTTATTCTTTTTTATTTTTTAACTACTTCTTAGCTTAAAAAATAAATTTCTAATTTCTTCTCCTAAGAAAAGAAACTAGAAATTATTGCCATACAAGTTATTTATTATTATATCTATTTATTAATCTTCCCTGAATTCTATAAGAAATCAGTAATACGATTACTCCTATTAAGTTTACTACAAGTTTATTGCTCTCTGTTAAAAGATTAATATAACTTCCTTTACCTTTACTTGCTGTTAGTATTATCGATATAATAATCATTACTATAATAGATAAAAAGATTCCTGTACAAAGCTTAAATACTACTTCACTAAACTTAACAGTAAATGCCTTATCATAATCTTCTACAGTATTTTTCTTAAATAACCATATAATTGCTATCCACATTGCTATAATAATTAATAATAAACATATAATCTTTAATGAAAATTTATTTGATGGGCCTTTCAACATTAATATTTCTATAAACCTTAGTGGCCGAGTAAATAAATATGCAAATATTTCACTTATAGACTTTACTTTATTATAAAGCAAATCTGAAAGCATTATTGGAGTAATTGCACTATATGGTACCCATACAAAACTTAAAATTAAAGCTAAAATACTATTTCCAACTAAACCTTGAAATAATAATGCTATAGTTACTACTATAAAAGCTAGAGTTAGCTGAGATAAAAGAAATAAATTTATATTATGAAATGTTATATTAATTGCTTTATATTTTTCCACATCATTAAAGTATGTTAATAATCTTATAGCATAATCAAATATTAAAGGTATCCATATAGCAGTTAATACTGCTATAATCTTAGTTATTAATATTTGAAGCTTTGATGTAGGAAGGACAGACAGAAATCTCATATTTTTAAATTTGTCCCATCCAAAAGCTGCAGCTATCATAGCTATATATATTGCTGCTAAGGGTATTATCATTGGTTGGCTTATTATATTTTTATAGTGATCATTTGAAGAAAATGACCTTGGAGCAATAATTAAAATAATCATTGAATATATAGTTAAGGCTTTAATATCCTGGAAATATATTGCTTTATTAAAATATTTATTTATCAAGCCCTTCACCTCCCATGGTATCTATAAATAATTCCTCAAGACCTAAGCTTACTTCCTCAATATAAGTAGCACCAAACTTATTCAGCCTTGCTTCTAATTCTTTAGTGTAGTTTTTAACCACTATACTATGAACCCTACCTATTCTTTTTACCTTAATTACTTCATTCCATGATTCTAAATCTAAAAACGTATCTTCTTTAAACATAACTTGAAGCTTTTTAATATTTTCCTTCATATTATCTAAAGAGCTTGTATATTTAATTTCTCCTTTATTAATTATAGCTATTGAATCACAAATTCTCTCTAGTTCATCTAGATTATGAGATGTAATTAAAATCGTAGTATTCCTTTCTGCTACTTCCTCTAGAATTAAATTTATAAACTAATTTTTTATCAATGGATCTAATCCTATAGTAGGTTCATCTAAAATTATTATCTTAGGCATTATACTAAAACCTATCATGATAAAGAGAATTTTTTTCATTCCTCTAGAAAGTTTTGAAATTCTATATTTTTCATCTATCTTAAAAATATCATTTAAAGTGTTAAATCTTTCCTTATTAAAATTTTTATAAGCTCTTGAATAAAAACTTATAACATCTTTTACTTTATAATTAGAAAAAATACTATTTTCATCTTCCACAAAAGCTATTTCTTCTTTCATATTAATGTTCTCATAAATATGTTCTCCCATCATCTCTACACTTCCACTATCTGCTTTATAAGCTCCTACTATAGTGTTAATTAAAGTGATCTTTCCTGAACCATTAGGACCTATAATTCCAAATATACTTCCCTTCTCAATCTTCAAATTTATATTTTTTAAAATTTCTTTATTGCCAAGATTCTTATACAGGTTACTTATTTCTATCATTTAAATCCCCCCTAAATTCGTCATAAATATTTTCTAGCATGTCAATTACTGCTTTTTTATCCATTCCCATATAGTGAGCTTCTAGTATAGTCTTTTTTAAATTCTCCTTAATTGTTTTTATTTTATCTTCATCTATTTTAGGTTTATAGCTTAAAGATACATATGTCCCTTTACCCCTTATAGTTTCTATTATCTTTTCTCTTTCAAGTTCTGAATAAGCTTTACTTACTGTGTTGGGATTAGTGGTAATCATTGAAGCCATTTCTCTTACTGAAGGTAATTTATCTCCTGGTTTAAGAATACCTTTAAATATATTTTCTTTAACTCCATTCACTATTTGTTCGTAAATAGGTATACTACTTCTACTATCTATATTTATCAATATTTCACCACCTTTCTGTATTAAGTGTACTATATCAACTAATACACTTAATACATTCATATTATTATCAATATGATCTTTTGTCAATATAAATTTTTATTATATAGGCATAAATTATATTAAGAGTTAGCTACATTTATTAAATAAATTAAATATGTTAAAATAAATATAGATATTAATTTTGAGTTTATGGGTTCATATTATTGTGTAAATATAAATTTTATATTGTTTCTATTATATTAAGGCTATAAATTTACCTAAGAAACTTAAATTTAATTAATCTTTAGTATTAAATTTATTTTTTATATTACGTAAAAGGATGGGTTTTTTATGGATATTAAGGTTTCTACTGAAGAAAAAGCAGTATTAAAATCACAAGCTATTCTAGCTCAAAAGCAAGAAGGATATTATTCAATTAGAATATTAAGTAATGCAGGTAATTTTACTTCTGATCAACTATCAGCACTATCAAAAATTTCTTCAAAATATGGAAAAGGATATTTAGGACTAACTACTAGGTTATGTATTGAAATTCCATACATAAAACATGAAGATATAGAAGCTGTTAAAAAAGAACTTGCAGAAAATAACTTAGTTAATGGAGGTACTGGTAAGAAAGTAAGGCCAATTACAGCATGTAAAGGCACGGTATGTGTTCACGGACTTTTAGATACACAAAGTTTAGCTTCTAATATACATAATGAATACTTTGGAAGAGAACTGCCTGCAAAATTTAAAATAGGAGTTGTAGGATGTCCTAATAATTGTGGTAAGGCACAATTAAATGACATAGGAATAATACCTCACGTTAATATTGAAATCAATGAAAATAACTGTGTACTATGTGGAAAATGTATTAAAGTATGCAGAGAAGGTGCTTTAGTAAAGGAAAATAAAAAATTAGTTTATAAAGAAGACCTTTGTGTGCACTGTGGTAAATGTGCAACTGCCTGTGGGCTTGGAGCTATTAAAAAGAAATCTGAAGGTGTAAAACTATACCTAGGGGGAAGATTTGGCAGAAGAGCTAAAATGGGTGAACCACTGAATAAATTATTTAAGGAAGAAGAAATACTTCCAATGTTAGATAAAATTATGACTTACTACAATGAAAATGCCAATCCACTAGAAAGACTTTCTTCAATGATAGAAAGAATAGGATTTGAAGAAGTAGAAAAAAATTTATTATAGAAATCTAAAATTTTTGTTTTAGATAAAATTACAGTAATTAAAAACTCCAAGAAAAATTTCTTGGAGTTTTTAATTACTGTAATTGATCCATTTGATTTTCTCTATTATCTTGTTTTTTCTTTATATTTGACAATGCAGAATCATTCATATGTTCTTTATTATGTTTTATATATTTATTTGCTTTTTCATAGTTTCCCTTTAAATTTTTTAATTGCTCTTCAGTAGAGGAATTATTATCATAACTTTCTAAATCATTTTTCCTATTTTTAGTTTCATTTTTCATTACTTTACACTCCTATTTCTTTAATAAATTTCATTCTCTATTATTTTGTGATTTTTAATAGTAAAAATACTATTAAATTAATGGTTATAGTGTAAAGAATATTAAATTTTTATTTGACTTTATAAAAAGTAAATTTATCTACTTTTAAAACAAACTTATAGATAAATAACAAATTTTAAATAGCTAATTAGCTTAAACTCAATATCTTATAATAAACTTTTCAAAAAAATTATAATTTTAAACGTTTAAAAAGATATCCTAAAAATTAGAATATCTTTTTAAATATTTAACTATAGATATTTGTGTAACATGTTGATTACCATGCAAAATCTTTATGAAATTATTTTATACCAATATTAAATTTTTATACTTAAAAAAATAAATATTATTACAAAAATATATTCAATTGCTCTTACTATATAATTATTTTTTAATGTAACTTAGTATAAAATTTAATTAAATATTACGTTGCATAATACTTCTATTCCTTTTTCAATATCTTTAATATTTGCCATTTCTGCTATACTATTTTTATATCTTACAGGAACGGAAAGTACTCCCGTTTTTATTCCATTTGTTTCTCTATGAATTCTACCACCATCTGTGCCTTTCTCACTAAATACATACTGAGGTTCAATATTAGCTTTTTTGCAAGCATTTTCAAGCATTTCTTTGGCTTCATGATGTATTATTAAATTTCCATCAAAAACATGAAGTCCTACACCATTTCCTAGCTTAAATCTTCCCTTTCCTTCTAAATTATCACTGGATTCTTCAGCATCTACAATTATACAATACATAGGATTTATAGAGTATGCTGCTGCTCTTGCTCCTCTACCATCTAATATATTTTGAGTAGAAAATACAAAAGAAAACTCTTTATTTAATTCACCTAGTTTTTCTCTATCTTTAGATAATCCTTCTATTATTTTTAGTAACATATAACATCCAATTCTATTATCTAATGCTGGAGCTGATATATTATCTCCTATTTTTACTATTTCACCTTTAAATACTGCCACATCTCCTTCTTTTATTTTCTTTAGTGCTTCTTCCCTACTATTTACTCCTAAGTCTATATATACATCATCTATCTCTGATGACTTTTTATCACTACAAACTCTTCCTATAGTTCCATTTTCAAAAACTACTAAGCTATCGATAATATTATTAATTTTAAAATCTCCTAAATTCCCAACTTTCACAAACCCTTTATCATCAATAACTGTTGCAATTAAGCCTACTGTATCCATATGAGAAACAAACATAAGCTTATCTTCTTCACATTGTACTTTTGCACCCATTTTAACTATAACATTGTCCATTTTATCAACTTCATAATTTATATCTAATTCATTTAGTTTATCAAAAATAACATTTCTTACGCCTTCTTCATGAGAACTTGTACCAAAAGCTTTTATTAGCTTTTCTAATAATATGTCCATAAATCTATCCTCCCTATAATATTTTTAAATATTCTTTTAACAATTTTAAAGCATTTATATAATCTTCCTGTGAAGCTACAGATACTGATGAATGGATATATCTGCAAGGTACTGAAATAGTAGCAATTTTAGAAACTCCTTCTCCTACTGTATGAATTATTCCTGCATCATTTCCTCCAGCTATTGCTCTTCTTCTTTGATAAGGAATATTTTTTTCATCTCCTACTTTCATAATTTCATCTGCAAGCTTACTATCAAAAATACTAGTTTTATCCATTATGGAAATAGCAGGCCCTTTCCCTATTTCTGTAGCTCTTGAATCTTTTGAGACATTAGGCATATCTGCACATATAGTTCCCTCTAAAACTATTGCAATGTCTGGCTGTAAATTAAAAGCTGAGATATATGCCCCTCTTTCTCCAACTTCTTCTTGAACATTGAACACTCCATAAATATCTCCATTATAATTTTCTTTCAATGCTTGAATTAGTAGTAAACACCCCATTCTATCATCAAAAGCTTTTCCTTTAAGTAGTTTATCTCCAAACTTATCATATTCAGTATCAAATACTGCATATTCTCCAAGCTCAACTAGTTTTTTTGCTTCTTCCTTATCTATAGCTCCAATATCAATACAACAGTCATCATAGCCAAAAGGTTTCTCTCTATTTTCTTTTGATTGAAGATGTATTGCCTTTGCACCTATAATACCTCGTAACTTCCCATCACCAATTAGTATTGTTTTAGCAGGAATAACATTAGTACTAATTCCACCTAATGCTCTGAACTTTAAAGTACCATCATCATTATATCCAGTAATAATAAACCCTACTTCATCCATATGAGCAGCTATCATTATCTTTTTGCTATTACCTTTTTTATGTGCTACAATATTACCCATCTTGTCCACTTTTATTTCATCTACATAAGGTTTTACTTCCTTTTTTATAATTTCTCTAACTTTACCTTCATAACCTGAAGGGCCCGGTGCAGAACATAATTTATCCAGTAATCCACCTTTTTTTAGTTCCTCTGTTAGAAACATAGTATTCCCTCCAAATCTTCATATTTTAACTTTTCTATTAATTTTGCTAAAAGTATTCCTGTATTTTTAATGTCATTCATATTTACAACTTCAACAGAAGTATGCATATATCTTTGAGGAATTGAAAGAAGCAATGTAGGAATACCATCAGCAGTTACTTGTATGTCCCAAGCATCAGTACCAGTAGATCCAGGACATATCTCAACTTGATATGGTATATTGTATTCCTTTGCTATTGATACAAGATGCTTTCTTAATCTTGGGTGTATATTAGGTCCAACAGTAATCATAGGACCACCACCTAATTTAACTCCACAACCAGTATCTCCAAGCTTACTATCATCAAATCCAACATCTATTGCAATTCCTATATCTGGTCTTATAGCAAAACTAGCTGTTTTAGCCCCTCTATGCCCAACTTCTTCTTGTGCTGAAGCAACAAAATAAACATCTAAATCATGGTTTATATTTTTAAGTTCTTTTGCACAAGTATAAAGTGAAACTATTGAAGCCCTATCATCACTTGCCTTTGAAGCAATATTATCATTTAATAATTCTCTAACTTCTCTTTTTAGTGTTACAAAATCTCCTGGTTTAACTACTTTCTTTAGTTCTTCTGTAGAAAGTCCCGTATCAATTCGAAGATTATCGATAGTAACTGCTTTCTTTCTATCCTCCTCTTTCATTAAATGAGGAGGTTTTACTCCAATTATACCTAAAATTTGTTTTTCCCCATGAACTATAACTTCTTGAGAAACTAACACCTTAGGATCTAAACCATTTTCCTTAAACTCCAAAAATCCATTTTCACTAACAGCTGTAACTACCATGAATATTTCATCAGCATGAGCCATAAGCATTATTTTTCCTTTTCCATTACCTTTCTTATGGATAATAGTATTATTTAAATTGTCTAAAGTAACCTGACCAAATTCTGAAAAAGCTTCTTTAATATTCTCAAATAACCAATGCTCTCTACCACTAGGTCCATGTCCTTCACATAAGCTTTTTAAAAGCTTTTTTTCATCCATAACCTTAGCTCCTTTCAATTTATTCTGAATTTTCTAATAATATCTTATCAAATCAAAAGAGTATTTACAAATGTACCTTAACCTTACTTTTGTAAATACCCTTCTTAATTATTACATATAATAAAATTCCATAGCTATTGCTGTACCTAAAATTATTAAAAATATTGTTATTAAAAATCCTATAACTGCTATTGTTATCGGTAATGCTAAGTTTGTACCACCTTTTGATTTTATCATTTGATATTGGCTATTTAAATCACTAGTAATAGCCTTAATTTCAATAATTTTCTTTCGAGTTTCCTCTAAGTAAAGCTTATTTCCAAACATGCCCACTAATATAGCTAATAAAAGCCATCCAAAAGGTATTCCCATCCATGATATTGCCATAGAAACTGCTATCATTAAAGTTCCCCATACATACATTTTCCTATATAATAACCATAATGATCCTAAGAAAAATGATGCCCAATTCCAACTAACGCTTTTATTAGTTTGATTGATTAAATTCCATTTTTCTATGTAATAATTTGTGTTTTTTTCACCAATAAAAGTTCTTAATTCATTCTCTGATACTCTACTAAAACTATCTCCAATACCGTTATTCATATTGGTCGAATAATTATAATTAGTTTCATCCTTAAAGTGTGAAAATTCATTATTTATATTATTACTTAAAATTTCTTTTCCACAATTAGGACAAAATTTTACATGTTGTTGAATTTCTTTTCCGCACTGTGAACAATACATACTCTTCCTCCTTTCTCTGTAAAATATCTAAAATTAACCTAATTTAGCCTAAATTAGACAAGACACCAAATTATTATATCATATTTATAATCTGTGTTAATAGACCTGTACATTATATATATATTACTTTTAAATCTAATCTATGCTTTCATATAATCATGCTATTAAATTATTAAAATGAAAAAACTAGCAATAAAATTGCTAGTTTAAAATTCGTTAGATGATTAGTTATTGATAAGTTAATTTATTTTAAAAGTATAATTTTTAAATATTTTCAATGAAACCTTATAAAGACTTAAGTCATATAAAGAATAACTCACATATTAACTAGTTATTTTTTATATATCTAACTCGCTATTTCTGACACTATTGATATAAATAATACTATGCTAGCATAAAAAAGTAACAACGTTAATATAAACATAATTAATGCAAGCGCTAAATTAATTCCCCCACGCTTTTTTATTGTTTTAAGTTCATTCTCTTTTGGCAGATTTTTTTTCTTAACCTTATATATTTTTTCTTTAGCATGATTATAATATATGCTATTTCCAAAAAGCCCCAATATAATAGATAATACTAGAGGTGGTATAATAGTTTCTCCAATTACAACACCACCAATAGAAACAAAATTTATAACTATAGTAATAAATCCCCATAGATACATCTTTCTATATAGCAACCAATAAGAAGATAAAAAAAATGCCCACCAGTTCCAGCTAACATATTTATTTGAAAGCTTTAAATTAACCCATTTATCTAAATAATAGCTGTTACTTTTTTTCCCTATAAATGTCTCTATCTCTTCTTTAGTAATAGTATCAAAAACTTTATTATAATCAATTACATTTTCTTCTTTTATGTAAGATTCATCTATCATTTCATTATTCTTATTTCTAAAAATATCTATGTAATCTTGTTCGGTTAATATTCTTGCACCACATTCACTGCAAAAACTTTCTTCATTTTTAACTTCACTTCCACAATTGTTACATTGCATAAATTTTCCTCCTATAATAAATTAGGTTCATAGGATATTATACCATTTTCATCACTTAGTTGTTAATAATTTATACTTTATAATATAATTAAGATATCTTAAAGAAAATTACCAGTTAAAACTTTTGATCTATTTTCTTGAAGATGCGTAAGTTAAAAAATTTATAAGGAGTTATCATAAGATGAATAATGAAGCAAAATTACAATTGATAAAAATAAAAGAGAAGGGATTTCTACGTCAAAAAAATGAAAATCTTTTTTCTGTAAGAGTTATAAGTTATGATAATATGTTTACTTATGAACAAATGAATGAATTAGCAAAACTTTCCCATAAATATGGCAGTGGCAAAATTGCTCTTACTACCTATCAAAGTATTGAAATACCTGATATTAAAAGCGAATATATAGATACAGTAAGAAAAGAAATAGCTTCTATGAACTTACATATTAATATAAACAATAAAAAATTAAGCTATATAGTTAGCTGTAGAGGTAGTATATGTATTAATGGTACTATAGATACCTATGCCCTTACGTCCAAATTATATGAGAAAAATTATTCAAAATCTCTTCCTAATAAAGTAAAAATAGGTATATCTGGATGTCCTAATAATTGTGTAGTTTCAAATCAATATGATATAGGAATTATTGCTACAAGTCCCATAAAAATTAATGAAGAAAATTGTAAGTTATGCAGTGCGTGTACTAAGATTTGTAAGAAAAAAGCTTTAGAAATTAAAGATAAATTAATTTTAAACAATGAGCTATGTAAAGATTGTGGTAAATGCTTCAAAGCATGTAAATTTGATGCCATATCCATAGATAATGAAGGCTTAATGATTTATCTTGGAGGAAAATCTGGTAAAAAGCAAAAGCTTGGAACTGCTCTAAATAAAAAATTTAAATTAGAAGAAATTCCAGAGGTAATCTCAAAAATATTAGATTTTTATTGTGCAAATGCCTTAGAAAATGAAAAGTTTAATGAAACTATAGATCGAGTTGGGATAGAAACATTATTAAAATAATGTTTAAAAGGATGTCTTAAAAATTATACTTTTAAGACATCCTCTCATTTTAATTATTTAAAATAGTACTTAGTTAATTAATTGCCAAGAATTATCACTACCTGGAGTCGATTTTGTCCACCATTTAGCTTGATACATTTTGCCTTGGTATAAAACAATATCTCCTTCTACGTAAGCTTTCCCTTCTACATAATCCATGTGGCCATTTTCATCTTTATCTAATGCCTCCCATGACTCATCACTACCTGGAGTTGATTTTGTCCACCATTTAGCTTGATATCTTTTACCTTGGTATAAAACAACATCTCCACCTACATAAGTTTTTCCTTCTATATATTCTGTACTACCATCTTCATTTGGGATAACTTCCTTTTCCCATGCAGGATTGTTTTCTGGAACTCCTCCTTGAGTCCACCATTTAGCAGTATATTTTTCACCCTTATATATTACAGTATCTCCTTCTACGTAGATCTTGTTTGGATCGAAATTATCATCTGTAATGTCAGGTTTTTCTTTAACTGTTATTATACGTTCTTTTGTGGTAATTAGTCCTTCACTATCTTCAACGGTGTAAATTAATGTATACGCTCCTGCAATGTTATTATCAACATTACCTGTAACTATTATTTTATCTGTTAAATTACCATCTTCTTTATCAATTGCTGTAACACCTTCCATAGCATCAAAGGCTTCGCCAACAAATATTTTTTTGTCTTCTATTCCTTTTAATATTGGTGAAGTGTTTATTGGAGGATTTGTTCCTTCATCACCTTCTTCAAACTTCTTAAATACTTCTGTGAATTCATATTGACTAGATACTCCTGCATTTGTTTCTAACATAGCGTCTCTATTCATTGACCAAAATGACGTCATAGCTATTTCTTTTTCAATAGCATGATCAACAACCAACTTAGACCATTCTTTTGTAAATATAGGGTGTGCACTTCCTTCAAAGCCTATTGATGAAGTAGTACCTATTTTGCCATAGGCTTGTCTATCTGTTAACTCTATATTTGCAAATTTCTTAAAGTAATCTTTTAACTGGTTTTTTGTACTATCTATTGCTCTTACTGATCCTGTTCCATAATTTTCTCCTGGTAATAACGTTCCTGGGCCATAACACATAGTCATTATGTTTACAACTTCAACATCAACACCTTCTGAAAGATATGCCTCTAAAACATCAAGTTGATTCCAAGTTAGTCCACTTGGTAATACAGGAACAGTTAAAACAATATCAACTCCTGTTGCATCTTGAACTTTTTTAATCGCTTTAGCATTTGCAGTATTTTTACCTTTATCTTGTGCGGATCCTTCAATATCTAAATCTAATCTAGTTAATCCGTAACCTTGAACAATGTCCATATAAGTATTAGTTAATACTTCTACATCTTGAGTTGCTTCCCAGAATGGAGTTCCGTTTAAACCTCCAAGTGAAATTGCAACGTCTCCTCCAAGTTCACGTAATTCTTTTATTGATTTTTTAATTCCTTGATACTGTGTATTATCTTTATGTTCCTCACTTAGAACAGAGTGTCCACCCCACCCCCATTGAACTTTTCCATCTTTAATAGTGTTTGAGGTAGCTTGTACAAATCCAAGGTTGAAAAATTTAACTCCTGTATCAAGAGATAACCTTTCTAAATTTGCTACTCCATCATTGCTATAATCTGGTTTTGTTACCCATGCAACCATATCAACAAATGGTGCATTTACTTGTGCTGGCCATTCTATACCTTGTCCAACTCCAAAGTCAATAACAGTACTTTCCTTTGCTTTTACTGTTATTGTACATTCTTCTGTAGTAGTTTCATTTTGGCTATCAGTAACACTGTATGCTAATTTGTAGGTTCCAACCTTTGTTGTATCAACAGTTCCTTTTACTAAGATTTTACTTGTTAAATCTCCATCTTCTTTATCATGAGCTGTTATACCAGCCATTGGATTGAAGTTATCATCAACAGTTATTGTTTTATTTGATACTCCCTTTAATGTAGGCTTAGTATTTACATCTTTTGCTTTTACTGTTATTGTACATTCTTCTGTAGTAGTTTCATTTTTGCTATCAGTAACGCTATATACTAATTTGTAAGTTCCAACCTTTGTTGTATCAACAGTTCCTTTTACTAAGATTTTACTTGTTAAATCTCCATCTTCTTTATCATAAGCTGTTATACCAGCCATTGGATTGAAGTTATCATCAACAGTTATTGTTTTATTTGATACTCCCTTTAATGTAGGCTTAGTATTTACATCAGAAGGTCCTGTTGCCTCTCCAAAAATAGTTTGTCTTACCATTTCCACTCCATTTGGTGTAATACGTTGAGTGATTTCTATACTTTCAATAGCTGAAGTATCTTGAGGTGCTTCAGTAGATTTTAGCTTAAAACTATAACTTTTGCCTTGGTCTATCATTTTACCTTCCCATACGCCTTTAAGGTCTACCATTGTATAGCCATCTTTATTTGTTACAGTACCTGCCTGATAATCACCTGAGGTTAAGTTTCCACCATTATTCTTAATATATAATTTAGGAAATTTAATTGTCTCTGCTGATCTTTCCACAGCCCTTAATACTTCACCAGATTCATTTACTACTTCATTATTTTTAATAGTTATTTTATATCCACCACTTGATCCCCATGACTCTTTGTATGGTTCTATTGTCGCCATTATATCTAAGTCTGCATATTTTATTTCATAAGCTGGTAATTCCCCATCACCAAAAAGACCTTTTTTTGCAGTTTTTGTTAATTCATCGCGTTTGCTAGAATTTGTTGGAGCATCTTGTGATGACATCCATGATATCATTCCACCTAAATTATTTTCATTAACATAACTTGTTTTTTCTGTAATTGAACGTATGTTATCATAAGTAAAGAATGCTCCTGAGTTTTCATCATAAAGATATGGTGCTTTAGCTACATCATCCCAGTACTCTTTAACTCCTGGATATTTTGCTTTTAATTTATCAAAGCTACGATGTGCCCATACTCCGCCACGGCGTCCTCTGTCTCCTGATATTAATGGTGATTCATTTTCTGCTCCACGACTTGGAGATTGATCTGCATCAGTTCCTACTATAGATGCTTCGCCGTATAATCCTGGTGTACTAGCATCTGGTCCTTTACTTACCTTTTCCCATCCACGAGTATAGAATGCTGCACCAACGACTATTTTTTCCGGCTCTGCTCCTTGGCTAATTAAATAGTTAACACTTTCATCAACACTTAATCCTTTTCCTGCAAGTGGATCATTTGGATTTGAATATAATCCAGTTAGGTGACCACTTGTGTCATCCCAAGCACCTCTTAGGTCGTAAGTCATAATATTAGCAAAGTCAACAATATTAAATAAAGCATCAATGTCAATTCCAAGATCAAGAGTTGCTTTTGGAGCTGGCAATGCTACTGATAACTCATATTGTTTATCTAATTTATCACCTTGCTTATTTAGTGCATTACGTAAATCTTGTAACAATAATATATAATTTTCTTTATCCTGTAGCTTAGCATTAGGTGTACCTTCATCATTTTTATTATCAACTAAATCTGGTTGACGGACTGAGCTTGGATATTCCCAATCAACATCTACAAAATCCATATTTGTATATTCAATAAACTTTATAATATTTTCCACAAATTTTGCACGTTTTTGTGGACTTGCGGTTACAACTGAAAAATCTCCTGATTTAGACCATCCTCCTAAGGATACTCCTATTTTTAAATTGGGATTCTTTGCTCTTAGTTCTTGTAATGCTGGCAATATACCTGCATTTGCATCTCCCCATTGAACATTTGATTCTCCAGCCGGAGAACCTGTGGCAGCGTCTTTATCCGTAAATATTAAATTCCCTTCTGCATCAAAATCTAAAAATGCAAAATTTAAATGTGTTATTTGATCTGCTGGAATATCTTTAGGGTAAAAATTTCCCTCACCGCCCCAGATAGACCAATCTCCATAATACATAACATTACGTTTTCCTGCTGAACTTAAAAATTTTTGAACATTTTTAGAATTTTTTAAGTCTACTGCTTTCACTTCTATAGGACTTATACCTGCAACTAGTATTCCTAGTGAAAGTGATACTGCCGTTGTAGCTGATACAACTCTTTTTGTAACTGTACCTTTTTTACCTTTACCTTTAGTAGTTTTCATTTTTTCTCCCCCTTATATAACATAGCAATTTAATAGTTTTCAAAGCTTTATGACCATTATATTTAAAGCTTTTTAAACTTATTTCAAAAAGGATTTTCTTCATTTAATTTTTAATATAACTTGATAGCAAAAATGTGCATGAATAAATATCCTTTATGATTCAATTTTAAAAGTTAAGTTCATATCTGCAATATTTATAAATGTTAAAAAATTATCTATCTAAGCTAAATTTTTTTGGTGAGTTTAATAAAAATTCTCACCAATTTTAACTTTTAAATTTAATTTTTTACGATATATTTAATTATTTCATTGTCATTATTAAACTCATTTTCTGAAAGTCTAATTACGCTCTATCTAAAGATTTAATTAATAAAATAAATTGTAAAGCATATATTAAAGAATTTAATCTATCTTTTAATTATTGATAAAAACACAAAAATGGAATACTTATATCTAAAATTCAAAAAACTGTAATAAATGATAGAGAAAATTTAAATATTTCTCTAAAGTTCTATCGAAAATTATATACTTAATTTATCTATATCTTAAAGGAATAGTGCTTTGTTCATACAAAAATTAAACAAAATTTAAAATCTTTGCTAACTTATGTTTAATTGATTTTCGTAATGAGGACTTTATGTAATAAGCTGTAATTTATATATGAATTATATAATCTCTAAATATCCTTATTTTTCAAATTGCTATAATTTAATTATAAATTATGCATAAATTTAATACAAGTCTAAAAATTTAGAATTTTTTATGGTATGATTAAAGAATTGCATAAAATTTTACTAAACTTCAATAAGAATATATTTTTTCTAAAATTATACTATATTTTTATCAGTAATTGTCGAATATTGTGTATCTATAGATTTTTTTAAGATATTATGATATTTTTTAAAGTTTAATTTCTATTAATTCAACTAACATATTTTGGTGTTTTTTATTTAAAAATAAAATAAACACTATCAATATTATTAAATTTCATAATATTGATAGTGTTTTTGTTGTTCAATCTAATTATAAATATAATTTTAAATAAAATTGCTATACTGCGTTTCTTTTTATTTTATATTGAATTTTGCACTACTTCCCCTTGAAGTAGATATAACCTCTAATCTACCTTCTATTCTCTCTTTTAATTCTGGTACATGAGATATTATTCCCACCAATTTACCTGCATCTTGTAGTTCTAATAAACAATTTATAGAGACATCTAAGGATTCTGGGTCTAATGTGCCAAAACCTTCATCTATAAACATAGTGTCTATATTTACTCCACCAGCATTACCCTCTACTACATCTGCAAGTCCTAATGCTAAAGCTAAAGAGGCTTTAAATCCTTCTCCACCAGACAAAGTTTTTGCTGGTCTAGCCTTTCCTGTGTAGTTATCGAAAACCTCTATATCAAGTCCACTTTGGCTACTAGCAATTTTTCCTTCATCCGTTCTATTTAACTCATATCTATTAGATGTCATTTTTCTTAATCTAATATTAGCTGCTCCTATGATTTCTTCAAAAAAAGAAGCAAGTACATATCTTTCAAAAGTAGTTTTGATGGTAGTAAATCCATTGGCTGCGTTAGATAAATCTGCTATAACTCTATATTTTTCTTCAAAGTCTTTTAGTTCTTCATTTATTTTTCTTATATTTTCTAAAACTTCACTATTATTTTTAATTCTAGCAAATACTTTGTTTCTTTCCTCTGTAATCTTTTCTTTTTCTAATATAAGCAAATCAAGTTCCTTTTTTAATTCTTCAATATTTATAATTTGCAGTTCTTTAGTTTGTAAAATTATGATTTCATATCTATCAACTATAGATTTTAACTCTTGTTTATAATTTTGAATAGCTGTATCTAGCCTTACTATGTCTTCACTATTTTTCTTACAAGCTTTATATTCATCTACAGAACTAAATCCACCTTTTAATATACTTTCTAAATATTGATTATTGCTTTTTTCTAATAATTTTTTTTCTTCTTCTAATATTTTTATCTTTTCATCTTGTGAGGTCTTAAGCTTCTCATAGTAAGTTTTATATTTATTATAATTTTCTTCTGCTTCCTCAAATAATTTTTTAAGTATCAAAAATTTATTTCTAGTTGCATTTATAACAATATCTAACGCTTCTTCACTTTGTATTTCACTAGGTACTTCTCTTAAGATTCCTTCTAATTTTTCTTTAACCTTTTCATTTTCCCCATAAGTTTCTACTTTATTTTCTTCTAAAACTTTTATGTTTTTCTCTAACTGTTCTTTTTCTCTAATAAGATTTTCTTCTTCTATTTTTAGCTTATTCAGCAATTCTGACTTAGTTTTTAATTGTATAAATCTATTATTTAACTCATCAATTTCAATTTTTATTGACTTACCTTTATCAATTATCAATTCTGTAAGTTTAATTCCTATTATTTCACCAAAATTTGCTATTTTTTCTTCTTCTATTTCATGCTTTTTCTTTTCTATTTCTTCTTTTTTAAGTTTAATTTTTTCTTGCAATTTATTATACTTCTCTAATTCTTCTCTATATCTCGTATCAAGCTTTTCAAAATGATTTTTAGCTAGGTTTATTTCTTCTTCTTTTGGTACATTCACATTGTTAACTGCCTTTTTAGGATGACTTGTACCTCCACATACAGGACATTCGTCTCCGTCTTTCAATGCCATAGCCATTATAGCTGCCTGTCCTTTTAAGAATTTTTCTTGTAACATATCTAAATTTTCTTTAGCTACTTTAAATTCTTGTTCAGCAGTATCATATTCTATTTTAAACTCTTTAAATTTTGTACTATAAGCTAAAAATTCTTTATTATCATCATGAAGATTTAATAATTTTTTTCTAATTGCTTCCTTTTCTTTTAATAGAGAATTTATAGTGGCGATTTCAATAGAAGCCTTAGTTCCTTCTTCTACTTTTTTTCTTATACTTACTTCATCCATTTTAATCTTTTCTAGCTTTTCATTAGAAGTTTTTAACTCTCCCTCTATGTTCTTCAACATAGCGTTTAAACGATTTACAGAAATTTTATGCTCATCTATTTTTTTCACTTTATCTATATAAGACTTAAGTGTTGTGCCATATTCTATAAGAGAATTTCTTTCTTCTTCCTTTGACTTCTCAAGGTTATACTTTTCCTCAGAGATTTTTAATTGTTTTTCGTACTCTACTAGTGTATTCTCTAAATTACTTATTTCTTTTACTCTGTTATCTACGCTATCTTTTCTTTGAATATAATTTTCTTCTATAGGTTTAATACTTTCTGCATTTCTTGCTCTATTTAAATCTATTTCTAATTTTTCATAGACTTCCTTTTCATTTTCAAGTTGAATTTTTTTTAAGGTTATTTCCTCTTTTTCTTTTAATTTTTTATTTGCCTCTTCAGCATTACCTATTTCTCTAGATTTCTCACTTATCTTTTTTTCAATTTTTTTAATATATTTTAATATATTTTCTTCTAAACCTTTATCTTCATGTAATAATAAAATTAAGCTTTCTTTAATTTTGTCCATATTAGGGTTTTGCTCTAGCATAAGCTCTTTTAAAACTGTATTTTCATAAGCATCAATGCTTTTTATATATACATTTCTTCTTTCATTAGCCATAGATGTATTTTTACTTATATCCTGTACTTTTCTTTTAAGCTTTTCTTGTATACTTCTATAGCACTCTGTTCGAAAAATCTTTTGAAGTATATCTCCTCTTTCTTTACTATCAGCAGTTAAAAGTTTTCTAAATTCCCCTTGAGGTATCATAATTATTTGCTTGAACTGTTTATTATTAATCCCTAAAAATTCTTCTACTTTCTTAGTAACCTTGTCAAGACCAGTTATGATTTCAAATTTATCATTAGTTAAAGACTTTAACTCTGCCTCTCCCTTAAATTCTGTTGTACCTTCTCCTCTTTTCTTTTTAGTAAGTTGAGGTGGTACTCTTCTTAAAAAATATATATGATTTCTAAGTTTAAACTCTAATTCTACATAAGTGAGTTCATCTATATCTGCAAAGTCACTTCTAAGACTTTTTCCATCTCTTTCTGAGCCACTAGCATCTCCATAGAGTGCAAAATTTATTCCATCAAAAATTGTTGTCTTTCCAGCTCCAGTGTTTCCTGTAATTAAAAATATATTTCTATTTTCAAGTAAGGTAAAATCTATAACTGTCTTATCTCTATAAGGTCCAAAGGCATTTAAGGTAAGTTTTATAGGTTTCATACTAATTCCTCCTCTCTTCTCTTTGGACTTCTTCTATAATGGATGACATAATTTCTTTTTTCTCCTCAGTAAATTCTTTTCCCGTTATAGAAACATAAAATTCTTCAAAAAGCTCCATCTTAGATTTATATTTTGCACCTTCTCCTGCAGAAGTTTTAATGTCTCCTAAATTATTAATTCTATTTTCCCTCTCTAATGACATAACATTGGGATAAATAGATTTCAATTTTCTCATAGGTTCTAAAAGCTCACCTTCATCTGTTAAAATAGCATGAATATAGTCGTCTACATTAGTGTCATTATACACTTCCATATCTAAAAGATTTTCTAAATTTCCTTTTATTTTTCTCATATCTCTTAGGGTCTTTACAGGTCTTAAATTTATTTCAACTTCTCCCTTCTCATCTAAAGTAACCACGGTAACAGATTTCTTATGATTACACTCTGAAAAAGAGTATTTTAAAAGTGATCCAGAATATCTAATTCTATCATCACTTACCTTTTGACATTTATGTAAATGACCTAATGCTGTATAATGAAACTCCTCAAAAATTTCAGCTTTTATGTAGTCAGTTCCCCCTATAGATAATGCCCTTTCTGATTCACAGATTTCTAGTTCATTTATTCCTGTAACATAGCCATGAGTAACTAATACATTTCGTTCTTCTTTATTCATATTCTCTTTTATATAATCTAAAATAATTTTTGTAGCATCCTCATAATTTCTTACATCTACATTAAAAACCTCTCTAACTATGGCTGGCTCAACAAATGGAAGTAAATAAAAATTTACAGGGCCATGTTCATCTTTTAAAACTATTCTTTTTATATCTTTTCTAAATACACCCTCTATATATAATCCATTTTTTGAAAATATATCGCTTCCAAAATGAAGTCTATCTGCACTATCATGATTTCCTGCAATAGCAATAATAGGAGTTTCTAATTCCATAAGAATTTTATTAAGATATTTATTTAAAAGTGCTACCGCTTCCACAGGAGGATTTGATCTATCATATATATCTCCAGCAATAACTAAAACATCTGGCTTCTCCTCTTTAATAACATCACATAGTGAATTTAATGCATAATCTTGATCCTCAGTCATATGGTATCCATGAACTAATTTTCCAATATGCCAATCCCCAGTATGTAATATTTTCATATAAATCTCCTCCTAACAACAAATACTCTCTTTACAACAAAATTAACATACTATTTTATATCTTATATCTCAAGCTATAAATACTTTCTTAAAATATAATGTTATTTCTATATATAAATAAATTCTAACATCCATTTTATATTTATCAAATCTATATTATGAATTTAGTATTAAAAAATAATTTTGAAGTAGTTATTATAAAAAAAAATCGTGACTAGATATCACGATTTTTTATATTATAATTGTTTCCTAAAACAAATTTAAATTAAACATATCTTTTAACTTAAATTTGTTTATTTTAAAATTCTTTATCTCCTACTATATAAATGTATTTTTAATATATTATCATCACACTTACATTTTAAACTATAAGACCTATATTTATTTTCTTCATTATAGGTATACTTTTGGAACTCTGACTTTATTTTATGGCTATGATATAGCGCTATTTTATTATCTTTTATTAACTTTACATAGTTTAGACTTCCTATAAAAATTATTAATAATATTGCCAATAAAGTAATAAATAAATTTTTTCTTTTCATAAATATCCCCTCCCACTGTAAATATATTTCTAAAGACTTTTTTAATTACTATGGAAAGGGAAATCATAAAATTATTCATATCTATGACCTATGAATAACATTCTTTGTGATTTATTTTCAATTAGTCTTAATTTACAATCATATAGGGTTAACCTTAAAAAGTAATACATTTAATCCTATAAAAACTACTACTAGGGCAATTGTTAAATATTTTAATTTACCTCTTAAAAAAATTGGAGATAAATCAAGGGCTTTATGAAACGGGATGCATAACAAAACATATATCAAAGTTAAGACTCCTAGTGGCATAAGCAAATATAATAACGTAGGAATAGACCATGTAACCTTACGTATTAAAAAAATAATTACTAAAGCAATAGAAATAAGAAGTCCGACTATAGGCTGAAAAACTAAATATAAACTCATATTCTTTTTTATTTCAGAGTTAGTTTCAATAGTTTCTACATTTTCATTCTCATTTTCTGCATTTGGTTTAATATTCATGATTACTCCCCCTATTATTTAATTGTATCATATTCCAGTAGGACACTATCTCCATTAAAGTTTTTAGCAACTTTACTATTATTAATTTTTACAATTGAAAGGACTTCTTTAACTAAAATTTTATCTAAAGTGCCAGGTATTTCTTTTTTTGTTGATTTTACATAACTTACAATATATTAAACTACAATCAATACAAGTATCTCTTCCTACATAAATTTTCACTTTACAGCAAATAGATTTTTCTAAATAAAATTAAAGTATTACTTCCTTATCAATAGAGAATAAATATAGATATCTTTCTTTAACTTTTTTTCCTAATATCTTTTCTAATGCCCTAGTATAATAATCAATTTGAACTCTGTATTTTTCCACTATTGAAGCAGTATTACCATTAGGTACATAATCTGTTTTGTAATCAAATAACACTATTTCTCCATCTTCTTCGAAGTATCCATCTATTATACCTTGAACTATTATATTTTCTTTTTCATAATTTTTTTTATCTAAGCTTTCATCTATTTCTGTACTACTTATTTCAATACTAAAAGGAGTTTCTCTATAAACCTTAGTTTTGTTATGTGCTATTAAAATTCTTTCGCCTAAGTTGGTATTAAAAAATTTCAATATCTTTTCTACTCTAATAGACTTAGCTTGCTCTTCTGTAATTAGTTCTTTTATAACCATATTTTCAATTTGAGATATTATATCTTCCTTCGAATTAATGTTATTAATATCTAGCCTTTGCATCACACTATGCATTGCAGTTCCTTTTTCTGAAGCTGTTAATCCTCTCTTCTCTTCTAAAAACATAGGTTTTCTAACAATGCTAGGTATATAATTTGTATTAACAAATTCATCATTTAAGTTTTGATTATAGGTACGCTTTAATTCTGATACAGTAAGTACAGTAGGTATCTTTGTAGAAGCTTCATATTTATATTTAAAATTAAGTCTTTTTTCTATTTCTTCTCTATAATGAATATTAATTTCTTTTAATTCTATTTCCTTTAACTTTTCTTTAATATCTATAGTTTCTAGCTTAGCTATGCCCTCTTCTATGTCTAAATCCTTGTAATTCATAAGTTTTACACTCCATTTAGAATCATCTTGGACTACTCTTACCGATTCCTCATTAATCTTTAGGTAATTTCTTAATGGCTCACCATCTCTATGCTTTATAATACAAGGCATAACCCAATCTAGATAGCTATTCCCTTTTAATAAATACCCTTCTAAAATCTTATCTTCACTATTTCTTGCCATCGAAGACCAATTTTCTATAGACTTATCAAAGTCCCTACAAGTACCTGTTAATATTAGTTTTTCCTTAGCTCTTGTAAATCCAACGTACAAAACTCTCATCTCCTCAGAAAGACTCTCTATATTGATTTTACTTTTTAATATTTCCTTTACAGTAGGAGAATAAGAGATTCTTTTTTCTATATCAACAAGTTCAGGCCCAAAGCCTAAATCATGATGAAAAAGTACTTTTTTCCTACTATCCATACGATTAAAGTTTTTACCCATAGCACTTAAAAATACAATAGGAAATTCCAATCCCTTACTTTTGTGAATACTCATAATTCTAACTACATTTTCATTTTCTCCTATGGTTTTAGCACTTCCTAAATCACCACTACTTACTCTTAACTTATTAATAAAATTAACAAAATTAAATAATCCCTTGTAGCTTGTATTTTCATATTGTCTTGCCCTTTGAAATAAAATCCTTAAATTTGCCTGTCTTTGAATTCCTGCTGGCATGGCACCTACATACCCATAATATCCTGTATCCATATATAAATACCAAATAAACTCATCAATAGGAGTTATTAAAGCTTTATTTCTCCAATGAACTAGCCTTTCTAAAAATTTTTCAACTTTTTTCTTAAGATCTAAGTTTCCTTCATCATTTATATAGCTATTCATAGCTTCATAAACTGTAGTTTCAGGACTATTTACTCTTATATCTACTAGATTTTCTGCTGAAAATCCACCTATAGGAGAACGAAGTACTGCTAATAATGGAATGTCTTGTCTTGGATTATCTATAATTTGAAGAAGACTTATCATAATTTGAATTTCTAATGTATTAAAATATCCTTCTGAAGTATCTGCATATACGGGAATACCTAAATTTTTAAGTTCCTCACTAAATACCGGTGCATACTCAGAGGTAGCACGAAGTAATATTACTATATCTTTATATTCTACATTTCTATAGTTTTTGTTATTTTTATCAAAAACTTTAAAACCACTTTCTATATTGGTAAGTTCCTTAATTCTATTTCCTACTGCTCTAGCTTCTATTTGAATATTGGTTAATGATTCACTATCTTCTTCTTCAACTTCTTCAATATCCTTATTTTTCTCAAAAAGCATTATTTCTACAGGTCCACCTACTATACCATCATCTTCTAAAGGCTTATAATCCGCTCCTAAATTTAGTGCCTCTTCCTCTGTATATTCAAGCTCTCCTACATTATTTGACATTATATGTTTAAATATAAAATTAGTAGCATCTATAACTTCTTTTCTACTTCTAAAATTTTTATATAGTTTTATTATTATTTCATCTGCATCTTCTTCTTCACTATAAGTATTTTTTTTATGAAGAAATAGCTCCGGCTTAGCCATCCTAAACCTATAAATACTCTGTTTAACATCCCCTACCATAAACATATTATTTTCTCCTAGGGGATTTCTTGAAATCATAGTAAGAATATACTCTTGAACATAGTTAGAATCCTGATACTCATCTATTAAAATTTCTCCATACTTTTCTCTTAATTCTTCTGCAACTTTAGAAGGAATTATTTTTCCTTCATCATCCTTTTCCGTTAAGATGTCTAATGCAAAATGTTCAAAATCATTAAAATCTATTAATGCTCTTTCTTTTTTCTTTTTATCATAGACTTCCTTCATTTTAATCACAAGCTCTGAAAGCTTATTCATAAGGGGATATAAATATTTTAGATCCTCTATACTCTTCTTTGAAGAAGCTTGAATTATCATATTTGAAAGCTCACCTATTTTTTTCTTAGCATTATCTCTTATTTTTTTTACTTCTTCTTGCTCTATTTTATCTTTACATCCTCTTATTGTAGTAAGCTTTCCAAAAGCTACATCTTCAAAGCCATGCTTTAAATCTTCAAAGGAATTGGAGCTTTCATATAATCCTTTAATTATTTCATACTCTGGAGTTATATTTTCCTGATAACTTAATAATGAAGGAGTATTATTAACTATTTCCCTAGCAATATTCATAGAACTTACAACACTCTCTAATTCTATTCTCACATCTTTAAGTAGCGCTTGCCCTAGCTTTGAATCTTGAAAGGAAAAGTTATCACTTACATTAAATACATCAGCTTTTTCTTTAAGCCACTCTATAGGACTAGGACTACTCATAGCAAAGTTATAGAGATTCAACACCATATCAAAAAGCTGACCATCATTTTTATTGTTACAATAGCATTCTACTAGCTTTAAAAACAGCTTGTCATCCCTATCATACATATCCTCAAAAACCTCATCTAAAGCTTCTTGTTTTAAAAGAATTGCCTCTGTCTCATCTGCAACTCTAAAGGCTGGATCTAAATCTATCATATGAAAATTTGTTTTTATTACTTCAAGACAAAATGAGTGTATAGTAGTAATACTTGCTTTATTTAAAAGAGTTAGCTGTCTTTGTAGGCTCTTAGAATTGGGGTTTTTATGAATTTCTTTTGAAATTGCTTCTCCTATTCTTTCTCTCATCTCAGAGGCAGCAGCATTTGTAAAAGTAACAACTAAAAGTCTATCTATATCAACAGGATTATCTCTATCTGTTATCATCTTTATTATTCTTTCAACTAAAACTGCTGTTTTTCCTGAACCAGCAGCTGCTGCAACTAATAAATTTGCTCCTCTTGTACTAATTGCAGCCAACTGTTCTCTAGTCCAACTTACTTTTGTTTCTTCTTTACTGCTCATCACTGCTATCTCCTTTCTTTTCTAGTATTTCTAATATTTCTTTATCCTTTTTTTCCTTTATTAATCTAAATTTATTTTCTTCAAAGGATAAATCAAATTGACATATAGGAGAAAGTTTACAAAAACTACATGGATTTTCTCCTCCTCTTTTATAAGGTTTTATACCAATTTTTCCACTGAGCATTTCTTCACAATTTTTAGCTAATTCCTGTTTTACATGATTTCTAAGTGCACTAAATCCTTCATAAGATATAACAGAAGATGCAGATGTAAGTTCTCCATCCTTTTTAATCCCTACCGGTATTACTGAAGAGTTATTTCCATTATCCATAGTGCTATCCATTTGTCTTAAAATCTCTATGTCTTTAATTAGAAGCCCCTTCATCTTTAATTCTTTTAGAATTTCTTTCTCTATCTCCTCATCACTTGCTCCTTTTTTAATAGCAATAATAGGATCATCTATCTTAAAGTACAAGACTCCTGCTGGTTTTGAAAATGTATTGTTTTTCTCTTCATTACTTAAAATTGCATCAAGATAGGTTAATAACTGCACTTGAAGTCCATAATAAACATCACTAAGTTTAAATTCTTTATTACCAGACTTATAATCTATAATTCTATAATAAACCTCATTATTACCTACGAACTTATCGATTCTATCTATTCTTCCCATAAGTCTTACAGTTTCTCCACTTGAAAGTTTTAGTACTATAGGTGGGTAATCTGTATCCTTAAGACCAAAGGAAATTTCATAGCCATGTGGTTCAAATCCGCTTACTCTAAGTTGTTCAACAATTACTAGTACAGCTCTAATTAAAACTCTTTTTAATCTTTCAGTTATATACTTATATCTAGCAGAACTATTTAAAACAAAGCTTCTATCTTCACTAACCATAAGTTCAACAATATACTCTATGGTTTTTTCACAATATTCCTTATTTAAATCTTTCCATTTAAGATTATCCTTTTCAATTTTCTTTGAAAAAGTATCTAGTACATTATGCATAAAAGTTCCTAAGTCTGGTGCTGAAAAATTATATACTTTCCTTTCCTTTGCTTTTAAGCCATATTGAATAAAATAAGCAAAGGGACATTGAGCATATTTTTCAATTTTAGAAACACTAAAATAATTGTTTCCACCATAAAGTTTTCTTATTTTTTCACTACTAATAGCATTAATAACATTTGTATAAGAAAAACCTTCAAAAATAGTTTTACTTTTTTCTCTAAATTCCTCTTCCTCCATAAACCATCTATATATTTCCTCCCATAATGGAGAAATTTCATTATTATCAATAAATTTTCTTATTTCCATAATAAGTTCATTAAAAGAAGGAAGTTTTGCTGCCACTTTTTCTATACTATTATGTTGTTCCCATAATTCTGATATATTACTTTCTTCTTTAATATCCTTAAATATAGATTTCATTCTAGGAATGATTATAGACGGTCTAAGAGTTTTACCTTCAAAATTTGCAATAGGATAACTAAGGCATAACTTTTCACTAGGTACAGTTAAAGTTGCATATATTAAATACTGTTCTGCAAAGGCTAGTGCTTTAGTATCATTGGCAAGTTTAATACCATTACCTTCAAAAACAGTCCTATCCATATCACTAAAAATACCTTCTTCATTTATAATTTTAGGAAATACTCCATCATTAACTCCTATAACATAAAGTGCTTTTATCTCATGAGTTCTTATACGGTCTATATTACCTACTATAACCTGATCCAATGCAGGGGGAATTAATCCTATCTCATGAGTTGATATTCCCATGGAAAAAATATCTATAAACTCACCTAGTGGTAATATTTCTTCACCTAAAACCTCTACAAATTGATCTAAAAGCTCAATTAGCAAGTTCCATATTGAACTATACTCATTTACTGCTATTAAATTTTTATCTTCTTTAAAATTTTCAATCCATATAGTAAGCTTTTCGTGAATTTCAATTTCCTCTAAAAATTCAAAGATTGCTTTGCAAATATCTTTAACATAGCTCCTATTAGTAATCTTATTTCTAAAGTTAATAAGTGGATTTATAAATTTATCTTTAATCTCTTTTACTGTCTCATCCTTCCAATAATCATCATTTACATATCTCTTCTTACCTTTTATTCCATAAGCTAATACATAATTTTCCAAAGTATCAATTTCATCATAAGTTAAATCTAAAAGTCCGCTTTTTAAATATCTAAATACTGATTCATAACTAAAATTCTTTGTAAATATCTCAAGAGAAGATTTTATCAATATAATAACAGGATTATTATCTATATCTTTCTTCCTATCTAAAAAATGTGGTATTTCATATTCATCAAAAATAACTTTCACTATTTCTTCATATGAATTCAAATCTCTAGCAACTACAGCTATGTCATTAAATCTATAATTTTTTTCTCTACAAAGTGTTAATATTTCTCTAGCTACATACTCCACTTCTGAATATGTATTTAAGGCTTTAAAAATCTTTATATCCTTTGTATCACCTTCATAAGGCTTGGAGTTTATTGAAAAATAATTTTTCTCTAAATATCCTAATTCCTCCGAATTTATAAATCTATAGTTATATTCATTTCGTGGATTTCCCTTTAAAACTAATGGTTTGTCATAGGCAATATTATTTTCTCCTGCTATTTTCAGTATAGTTTTTTCTGTATAATACACAGTATAAAAAGCATCTGTACTATCTATTTCACCTTCTCTTACACCTTTAACATCACTACCTTCATAAGGAAGAGTTATATTAACTCTTCTGCAGTTTTTAAAAAGTCTTTCAATAATTTTATATTGTTGTGGAGTAAAACCTGAAAACTCATCTATCCATATTTCTGCTCCTTTAAATAACTTACTTTCATCTATTTTCTCATAAAGAATAGTTAAATCATCTTCTGGGTCAAAATATCCACTCTTTAATATTTCCTCATACTTACTATAAATTAATGATATATCTGAAAGTTTATCTGTAAGTAAAGAACTATGACTTACATCTTCTTTTAATATATTTAAGGTCTCCACGGAAACATTGTATCTTTTAAATTCATTTATCATTTCAGAAATAGTTTCTACAAAACCTTTTTGTCTTGAAGCTAAAGAAAATATTTTTAGATCTTCATGCACTTCCTTCATTATTCTATCTATAATCATTGCCTTCCCTGTTGAACTCATATGAGCATGAGTAATTCCACCTACCTCATTGAAAATGGTATATGCCATTCTCTTAAAGCTAAGTACATATACATTATTTATTCCTGTAGCCCCTATTTTCTCTATTAACAATTTTTCTGCTCTAAAAGAAAGCTGCTCTGGTACTAATAAAATTAAGGGATGGTCTACTCCATCTTCTTTTTTTCTTTTTATTTCCTCAATACAACGATAGCTTTTTCCACTACCAGCTCCTCCAAATATAAATCTTAAACTCAATATTTTCACATCCTCTGTAATAAAGTTGTAATTAGTTTCATAAATTTATTATAAAAAGGGAACAATCATTATGTCATTTAAAAATTCATAGTTAATTTTTAAGCAATTATATGATTATTTTTCAAATTGTAAACTTTGTACTTTACATTGTAAATTTAAATACCTATCATATCTGTATTAGCTTGCATATTTTTTCCCAATTCTATTTACTATATATTTTACCTTAAATTCAAAAACTTTTTCATTAAGATAAAAAAATTATTCTACAAATTTCTTAAATTTTGCAAAAAAACTCTTAAATAAAATAAATATAATTAAATTTTTTATGAAATTTCAAATAAAAAGAGGATTTAACGAATATATGTAGAATGTTTATATAGTTCTAATATTCTACAAATTTTTTATTTGATGAATTTTTAAAGAAAGTTTAATTCAATGGAGGTAGAAATATGAAAAAAATTGTTACTGTAGAAGAAGCTCTAGCACATGTTCAAGATGGAATGACATTAATGATTGGTGGTTTCTTAGCTGTTGGAACTCCTGAAAAGCTTGTGGATGCGCTAGTAGAAAAGGGTGTTAAAGATTTAACTATCATAGCTAATGATACTGGATTCCCTGATAGAGGAATTGGTAAGCTAATAATTAATAAGCAAGTTAAGAGAACAATCGCTTCTCACATTGGAACGAACCCTGAAACTGGAAGACAAATGAATGAAAAAGAAATGGAAGTGGAACTTGTTCCTCAAGGCACACTAGCTGAAAGAGTTAGATGTGGTGGTGCTGGACTTGGCGGATTTTTAACTCCAACTGGTCTTGGAACAATTGTTGAAGAAGGAAAAGAAAAAATAACTGTTAACGGTACTGAATACCTTCTTGAAACTCCGCTAAAAGCTGATATAGCATTAATATTTGGTTCTAAAGTTGATGAAAAAGGAAACGTATACTATCACGAATCTACAAGAAACTTTAACCCATTAATGGCTGCAGCTGCTGATATTGTAATCGTTGAAGCTGAAGAATTAGTAAAAGCTGGAGAATTAGATGCAAACATAGTGATGACACCATCAATATTTGTTGACTACATCGTAAAGGAGGACAAATAATATGGATAAAAATATGATAAGAGAAGTAATCGCAAAAAGAGTTGCTAAAGAATTAAAAGATGGAGACGTTGTAAACTTAGGTATAGGTCTTCCAACTCTTGTTGCTAACTATATACCAGAAGGAGTAGACGTAACACTACAATCTGAAAACGGATTCGTAGGAATAGGACCTGCTCCTGCTGAAGGAAAAGAAGATAAAGACTTAGTTAATGCTGGCGGACAATTTGTAACCGTTTTACCTGGTGCTGCATTTTTTGACAGCGCAATATCTTTCGGAATAATAAGAGGCGGGCATGTTGATGCAACTGTACTAGGTGCATTAGAGGTTGACCAAGAAGGAAACCTTGCTAACTGGATGATACCAGGAAAAAAAGTTCCTGGAATGGGTGGCGCTATGGACCTCGTAGTTGGAGCTAAAAAGGTTATAGTTGCTATGGAACATACTGCAAAAGGAAATCCTAAAATTCTAAAAAAATGTACACTACCATTAACTGCTGCTAATCAAGTTAACCTAATCATTACTGAAATGGCTGTTATGGAAGTTACTAAAGAGGGTCTTGTATTAAGAGAACTAGGACCTCAAGCTACAATTGAGGATGTAAAAAATGCAACATTAGCTGATTTAATAATACCAGACAATGTTAAAAAGATGGAATTTTAATTCCTTCTAGATATTAACTAAGATGTCACGGGAGTTTTTAAATTATTCAGAAGTAATAGTTAGAAATCTTTTAGATAAACTATTACTAAGCTATTCTGACATATGTAAATGTGAAAAGTGTAAAGCTGATATGATGGCACTTTCACTTAATTATGTAAAGCCTCGTTATGTAGTTTCTGAAAAAGGTCAGTTATATACAAAGGCTCAAACAGAAATTAACCATGGAGAAATGGTTGCAATAACTTCTTCCGTGCTTAGGGCAATAGAAGTGGTTTCAGCTAATCCCAGACATGATTAAAAAAAGCGTGATTTTTATCACGCTTTTTTAATAAGTGAAACTTATTCTATAGAATTTATTTTCCCTAAAACAACTTCTTTTATCATATTGATTTTATCTTCCGCGTCTTTTAAAGTATGTCCTTTAGAGTAAATATATATTTTTATTTTAGGTTCTGTACCTGAAGGTCTTACTGCATACCATGATCCATCATTAAACTTAAATTTTAACACATCTGAATATGGCATATTAGTTTCTTCTGGTTTTGTATAATCTATTGTCTCAATTAACTTTAAATTTTCTATACTATGAGGATATTCTCTTCTATACCCTTCCATCATTCTCTTTATTCTCTGTTGTCCACTTATCCCTTCAAGAACAAGAGAAATTTGCTTTTCCCTATAGTATCCAAATTCTTCATAGATTTCATTTAATACATCAATTAATGTTTTTCCTCTTTTTTTATAGTAAGCAGCTGCTTCACAAAGAAGCATAGATGCAGTTACTCCATCTTTATCTCTTACAAATGTGCCTACATTGTATCCTATACTTTCTTCATATCCTAAAATATATTGATAACTTCCTTCTGCCTCATATTCATTGATTTTTCCACAAATATTTTTAAAACCTGTAAGAGCTTCATCGGTATGAACACCATAACTTTTAGCTATAACTTTACCTAAATCTCCTGTAACAATAGATTTAACTATAACTCCATTAGGTGGAAGTATATTTTTATTTCTCATTCCTTCAAGGATATATTTAACTAATATAGCACCACTTTGATTTCCATTGAAGGCTACATATTCATTATTTTCATCTCTAACCATTATGGCTATCCTATCACAATCAGGATCTGTCGCCATCAATAAGCCTGCATTAACCTTTTTACCAAGGTCAATAGAAAGTTTAAAAGCATTCACATCTTCTGGATTAGGATATCCTACGGTAGTAAAATCCGGATCTGGATCCTTCTGCTCTTTTACAATATGAATATTAGTAAATCCTCTTTCATTTAATACTCTAGGTACAAATACCATTCCTGTACCATTTAGAGGTGTATAAACTACATTTATATCTTTATCAATATCTTCACTTAAAGATAATGATTTTACTTTTTGAAGATATAAGTCATCTATATCCCTTTCTAAAAATACAATAAGTCCTTCTTCTGTTCCTTTTTGAATTTCCATACTTGGAATAGCTTTAAAATCATTTATTTGATTAATTTTATTTAGTATTCCATCGGCTATATCAGATAATATTTGTGCTCCATCTTTCCAGTAAACTTTAAATCCATTATATTCTTTTGGGTTATGACTTGCTGTTACCACAATTCCTGCAGTACATCCTAAAACTCTTACTGCAAAAGATAGCTCCGGTGTAGGTCTTAAAGAGTCAAAAATATAAGCTTTTATATTATTGGCTGCTAAAACACTAGCAGCAGTTCTTGCAAATTCTTCGGAAAAGTGCCTACAATCATAAGCTATTGCTACTGATTTATCTGCTGACTTATTCTCTACATCATTTATATAGTCTGCAAGACCCTGTGAGGCTCTAGCAATTATATATCTGTTCATCCTATTGGTCCCTGCTCCAATCTTACCTCTTAACCCAGCAGTTCCAAACTCTAAATCTTTATAAAATCTATCCTCTATTTCTTCTTCATTACTTTCTATATCTATAAGTTCTTTCTTTGTAGCTTCATCAAAATAATCACTTTCTATCCATGATTTATATATATCTCTATATTTCATACCTCTAAACCCTTCTTTCCTAAGATATACCTTTATTATATCCTAGTATAGAGTGAACTACTACCACTTACTTCATTGAAGTAGTCGCTTCGTGGTCAATACTCCCAACGGAGCAAGTTTACCCACGCTCAAAAGGTCGAACCAACCTCTTTATAATACCAAAATCACATTGCTAATTTCAGTAGATTTTTACTAGCATTTATATCTCTATCATGGTGAACACCACAATTTGGACAAGTCCATTCTCTAAGGGCTAGATTTTTTACTTCTTCATTTTTATAGCCGCATTCAGAGCATATCTGGCTACTAGCATAATTACTAGGTGCTATAACTAATTCTCTCCCATACAAATCAGCTTTATATTCTAACATCCTTCTAAATTCTGACCAGCTAGTTTCACTTATAGCTTTTGCTAATTTATGATTTTGCTGCATGTTCTTAACTTTTAAGTCCTCAATAACTATAGATTGGTTTTCTCTAATTAGTTTTATTTATAACTTATGTAAGAAATTTGCCCTTTGATTTGCTATCCTTTCATGTAATTTAGCTACTTTTAATCTTGCTTTATTTCTTAAGTCTTTTTGCAACTTAATTAATCTTCTTTCTGATTTTTTAAGATACTTTTGATTATGCTCTCTATATTCATCTGAGCATATTGCAAGTTCTTTGAGTCCCATATCTACACCTATTTTTTTATCAATTTTAGTCAATTTAATATTTTCTGTATCAACTAATATAGAAACATAGTATTTGCCTCTAGGTGTTTTAGATATAGTACAACTCTTAATTAATCCATCAAATTGTCTATGCTGTTTTATCTTTATCATAGTTTTTAATTTTGGTATTTTTATTTTATTATTTTCAATGTATACAGTACCTTTTTGATTATTAGTTGTATAACTATGATAATTACTTTTCTTACTTTTGAATTTAGGAAATCCTACTGACTTATCTCTAAAAAAGTTCTTATAAGCTTTGTCTAAATTAAATTGTTCATTAGCTAAAGCTAAACTATCAACTTCTTTTAACCAAGAAAATTCAGTCTTATATTGTGCAGGTGTAGGATACTTAATTTGTTTAATATCTAAGTCTTTGTTTTCTTCGTAGGATTTAATTCTATCCGCTAACATTTTATTATAGATAATCTACTACAACCAAATGTTTTAGCTAAATATAATTTTTGTTTTTCATTTGGACAAATTCTATATCTATAAGCCTTTAATATATCCTCACCTCATTTCATCCCTTGATTTTCTATATATTTTTTAACTATATCTATGGTCACGCTCCCGACTGTTATAAGCATTTATGAATTTTGATAACTCACTATTAGAATGTGCTTTGAATAATATCTGAACATGATTTCTATAATATTCCCATTCTACAGTTGTTATATTATAATTTTTACTTATATTATCAAATATATCTTTTAATCTTATACTTACATCATTGATAACTTCTCTTCTACAGTATATTACCAATAATAGGTGGTAATATACTGAGAATACTTAATAATTGTTACTATCTAAATCCATTAGTATCACTATTTTCTGTAATTTAATATAGTATAAGCATGTTGTTTTTACGCATTCATCCCCACCTTACTTCCTTGAAGATGAGGACTTCTGCTAGTTACGTTAAAAATTAATAAGATTACTTAAAGTAAAAAGTAAAATTGTGAATGATTGTCACGTTTCTTAACTATTAATATTTAAAATAATTGAAAACTTCTCCTTTAAAGGAGAAGTCACAACAATCGTCAATTATCAATTGTAAAAACTCTATATCTCATAATTTATTACTTTAAAAAATTATTTTACTTATAAGAGTTGTTATAAAACAAACCACTATTGCAATGGCAGTAGGCATCAAAAATGATACTAATGCCCATTTATTACTGCCGGTTTCTTTTTTAATAGTCCAAATAGTTGTACCACAAGGAAAATGTAATAAAGAAAATAACATGGTATTCAATAATGTTAGATATGTCCAGCCATTGTTAACTAGTATATTCTTAAGCTGCTCTATGCTGTCATGTTCAATCATAACGCCATTTGATAAATATCCCATTAAAAGTATAGGAAGAACTATTTCATTTGCAGGAAGTCCTAATAAAAAAGCCATTAATATATATCCATCAAGACCTATTAGTTTTCCAAAAGGTTGTAAAAAATTAGCAATATGTGCTACTATACTCATATCTCCAATCATTACATTACTTAATATATAGGTTATAAGTCCTGCTGGAGCTGCTACTACCATTGCTCTAAATAATACAAACATAGTTCTATCAATTATTGAAGTATATATAACTCTACCTATTTGAGGTTTTCTATATGGTGGAAGTTCTAAAGTGAAGGAAGAAGGAATTCCTTTTAATATAGTTTTAGATAAAATAAAGGAACTTATTAATGTAATTACTACTCCTAGAACTACTAAAGCCACTACCATTAATGCTGCTACTATAGAATTAGCTCTATCAGATGCAAAAGTGCCTCCTACAAAAATTATAGAAAGAGCTATTAAAGTTGGAAATCTTCCATTACAAGGAACAAAGCTATTAGTTAATATAGCTATTAACCTTTCTCTAGGTGAATCAATGATTCTACAAGCAATAACTCCTGCTGCATTACAACCAAAACCCATACACATAGTTAAGACTTGCTTACCATGACAACAAGCTTTTTTAAATGCTTTATCTAAATTAAAACAAACTCTAGGTAAGTATCCACTATCCTCCAATATAGTGAATAGAGGGAAAAATATAGCCATAGGTGGAAGCATAACTGAAACTACCCAAGCTAAAGTTTTATATACTCCTAAAACTAAAATTTCACGAAGCCATATAGGCAATTTTATTGTAATAAGTAAATTCATAAGTTTATCTTCAAAAGAAAATAGCACCTTAGCTAAAAGCTCCGAGGGTACATTAGCTCCTTCAATAGTTATCCATAGGATTAAAGTTAGCATCAAAAGCATTATAGGAATACCTGTTGCTTTAGAAGTTAATATATTATCTATTTTTTGTTGTTGTAATATTTTATTTTTACTTTTATTAACAGAGTCTCTTACTATATTTTCACATTGCTCATATATATCGGATACAATTATATCCCTTACCTTATTATTTTGTTTCTCTCTAAAATTTTTAATTTCCTCTTCAATTTCTTTATCGTCTACAATAAAATCTTCACTTACATATTTTCTTATAGATTGTTTTATACTCTCATCTCCATCTAACAATCTAAGTGCAGTCCATCTATAATTTATTCCACCATATTTTTTTTCAAGTAACGAAGATATTTTATCTATTTCATTATTAATATCTTCACTATAATTTATTTTTAAAGTTTCTTCCCATTCTTCTTTAAGTACATTTTCATATATAGCTTCTTTTAAATCTCCTATGCCTATTCCACTTCTTGCAGAAGTAGGTATTATAGGTACTTTTAGTTTTTTACTTAATTCATCTATGTCTATTTTTATATTCTTCTTTTTTGCTTCATCCATAAGGTTTAAGCAAACTAAGACTTTAGGAGTAATTTCTAATATTTGAAGCAACAAGTTTAAATTTCTCTCAATACAAGTAGCATCTAAAACTACCACAATTAAATCTGCATTTCCAAAGCAAATATAATCTCTAGCTACCTCTTCTTCTGTCGAACTAGCTAAAAGAGAATAAGTTCCTGGTAAGTCTACTAAGATGAATTCTTTCTCCTTATAATTAAAACTACCTTGAAAATTAACTACTGTTTTTCCAGGCCAATTACCTGTATGTTGTCGAAGTCCTGTTAGAGCATTAAAAACTGTACTTTTTCCTGTGTTGGGATTGCCTGCTACTGCAATAACGTTTTGGTTACCATTTTTCTTATTAACTATTTGAATATCTTTTAAATTTTTCTTTTTAGTAGAATCAAAGGTTAATCCCATAATATACCTCCTAAAGCTTTTCTTCACATACTAATATATTATCTGCCTCTTCTCTTCTTAAAGCTATACAGGTATCTCTTATAAAATAAGCAGTTGGTTCACCTAAAGGTGCTTCTCTTAATACATATAATTCTGTATTAGGAACAAAACCTAAGTCTAATAATCTTTGTTTTGACAGACCCTTTGATAAAATTTCTGAAATTACTACTACAGTTCCAACCTTAACTTCGCTTAATTTTTTAAAATATTTTTCCATTTATTCACCTTCTTTAAATTTAATCTCTATTTTATAATATGTAAAATAATGTATATGGCTACAATTACATATTTTATTGATTTCAAATATAAATTTATAAGAATAAATGCTTTTTTAAATACACACACTATGATTATGAACATAACAATATTTGAATTTAGAAAGAGGGTGTAATTATGAAAAATGATAGTATTATGTGTATAGTTAGTGAATGTAAATATCACTATAAAGAAGATGATTATTGTACATTAAACAAAATAGAAGTTGTAAAACATGAAAATGATGCAAAAACTATACAATGTACAGATTGCGGAAGCTTTGAAAAAGAACAATAATTAACAAAACTATTAGTAATTAAATTTTAAATATGATAAAGGAGATATTCTTATGGATATGAATTCAAGTATAGGATGTACAGTAAGTGAGTGTAAATATCATTATAAAGAAGATAACTATTGCACGTTAAATAGAATTCACATTGTTAAACACGAACCTGAAGCTAAAGTAGTTGAATGTACTGACTGTGGAAGCTTTGAAAAAGATCATTAATAAATAAAAAATAGCATGATAAGTGCTATTTTTTATTTTCTTTTAGATACCTTAATTTATAAAATTCTACTTTATATGATATAATTACCAATAGGATATTGGTGCTTTTAATAGAATTAAATTATTGATTTAATTCTATGTAAAAATTTGATGATTTATTTTAAATATTTATATTGAAAATCTAGGATATAAGTATCCAAGAATGCATATGTCTTTAAGAGAGTATTTTTATGCAAGGCTTTATAAAATATTAAAATTATTCTTATATAAAGTTGGTAATTTTGGTGCTTGTAACTAATTTGTAAACCATAATAATCAATATTTATTTATACTAAATGTTGATTGAGACCTATGAAATGAAATAACTGGTTAATTACTTTTTGAATATTCTTAAATATGTACAAACTATAAATTAAAAGGAGAGTTGTTATGTTAGAGGTATCATCACGTAGAGCATCTAGACGAAAAAAATCTTCTAAGCGTAGAAGAATAATTGTAGCTACTTTATGTGCTATCTTATTATTACTATTTCCATTTACTAATTCTAAAATAAAAAAATATAATGAAGAAAATAATAAATTAAAAACGGAAATAGAAAAATTTGAAAAAGAAGCTACTGATTTAAAATCTAAAAATAGTAAATTAAATCAATCTAAAACTGAATTGGAAAATAAAATTAACTCTCTTCCGAAGAGTTCAAATTAAATATTAAGGAGGATGCGTTATGGGGAAAAAGAGTACAGGCTTTAACATAAAAAAAATATTGCTATTATCTTTCATATTATTAACCCTATCTGTTACTATTTTTAGTCAAGTAAGAGTTATAATGGCCGTATCTCAAAATAAAAGATTACATAATAAAATTGAAGAAATAAAAGTTTCTAAAGAAACTCTAACAAAAGAAAATGAAAATTTACAAATTGAAGTACAAAATAAACAAAAAAATTATGAACAAGCACTTTCAAAAGTTAAAATTGCTTATTTAACTTTTGATGATGGTCCATCTAAGCATACTAAAAATATTTTAGACACCTTAGATAAGTATAACATTAAGGCTACATTCTTTGTAAATCATAAAGATGGTATGGATGATTTATATAAAGAGATTGTTAATCGTGGACATGTTTTAGCAAATCATACTTCTTCTCATAATTACAGCAAAGTTTATCGTACAAAAGAAAGTTTTGTAGAAGACGTACAAAAACTCGATAATGAACTCAAAACAATTACGGGAAAAGAACCTTCTAAAATTTTAAGATTTCCGGGTGGTTCAAATAATACAATAAGTTTAAACTATAATAATGGTGCAAATTTCATGAAGGAATTAGCTCAGCATATGACTGATTTAGGCTACACCTTCTATGATTGGAATGTAGACTCAATGGATGCAGCCACCTTTAGACAAGATAAAAATATAATTGTTAATAGAGTATTAGAAGATGCTAAATATGTTAAGCACGCCAATATATTAATGCATGATTTAGATCCAAAAGACACTACGCCAGAAGCACTTCCTGAAATAATTGAAGGATTGAAAGCTCAAGGCTTTATATTTGAATCACTAAACCATGAATCACCTAAAGCACAATTTACAGAAGTTATTGAAAAGAAATAATTTAAGCCCCAATATTGGGGCTTTCTTAGTTTTAATTATTTAATATGTTTTTTAATTCATTTATATCTGTTATAGGAGTTTTACAATTGTAATTTTCACATACATAAATAGTAGTTTTATTATCTATCATCTCTTTTGAATCTAAAATCATGTTGCTTTCTTTTCCTCTTAAAGTTACCAAAGTAAAAGGATTATATTTATTATTTATCTCCTTTAAAATACTATCAATTTCTTCTTTCTTATCTCCTACAATAGTTATTTCTCTTACACTATATTCTCTATACATATAAGCTATTACTGAAAATAAATAATACATAGGATTTTCCTTTATTTTTCCTCCAAAGACTTTAAAGTTTTTATCTACTATATCTATATATTTATCCTTCCCTGTAATATAATAAAGCTTTAAAAGAGCTAATGAGGCTACTCCATTTCCGGAAGGTATAGCTCCATCATAGATTTCCTTAGGTCTTACAATTAATTCCTCATCATCACTACCATATAAGAAGAATCCTCCATTTTCTTCATCCCAAAATAGTTCTATCATTTCATTACTTAATTCTATTGCACTTTCTAAATATTCTATTTTAAAAGTACTTTCATAACATTCTATAATAGCCCAAATTAAGAAAGAATAGTCATCAATAATACCTTTGTGCGCTCTATGTTTATCTCTATATCTAGTATATAAGCGCCCCTTTTCATCTATTAAATTATTTAAAATAAAGTTCAATGCTTTTTCGCTAAACTCTATATACTCTTTATTATCTAGGAGCCTTCCACCTAAAGCTAATGAAGTTATCATTAATCCATTCCAAGAAGTCAATATTTTATCATCTTTATGTGGATGAATTCTTTCATCTCTATAATTAAAAAGCTTTTTTCTTATAGTTTCTAATTGTTCTCTATATGGACTTAACTCTTTTAAATCTGTATCTATAAGGTTTGGTATATTGGCTCCTTCAAAGTTTCCATCACTTGTTATATCATAAAGTCTAGTATATAAGCTAAATTCTTCTTCATTTAATATATTTTCTATTTCTTCTAAACTCCATAAATAGAATTTACCTTCTACTCCTTCAGAATCAGCATCTTCCGCAGAGTAAAATCCACCTTCTGAAGAAACCATATCCCTTAAAACATAAGTAAATATATTATCTGCCACTTTTTTATAAAGTTCCTTTCCAGTTAGTTTATAAGCTTCTGCATAAGCCATGGCTAAAAGAGCATTATCATATAACATCTTTTCAAAGTGAGGAAGTAACCATCTTATATCTGTAGCATATCTAGCAAAGCCAAATCCTACATGATCAAAAATACCGCCTTTATACATTCCCTCTAAAGTTTTATCTATAATTCTTAGGACTTCCTCATCCTTATTCTTCTCATAATACCTTAATAAGAATAATATATAATGAGTGGTTGGAAATTTAGGTTCTTTTCCAAATCCACCATACTGTCCTTCAAAATGTTCTTTCAATTCATCTACTGCTTTATCTATAACCTCTCTACTTAAATTTCCTTCCTCTATATTACTAGAGTGATTTCTCATATAATTTAAGAGATTTTCGCTAGATTGTAATACCCTTTTATTGTCTTCTGTCCATAATTGATTTATAGAATTTAAAATTTCAATAATTCCTTTTATACCAAACCTGCTTTTTTTAGGAAAATATGTACCTGCAAAAAAAGGTTTTCTATCTGGAGTTGTGACTATATTAAGTGGCCATCCACCACTACCAGTATAAGCCTGACAAAAATTCATATATATACTGTCTATATCTGGTCTTTCTTCCCTATCAACCTTTATAGCAACGTAATTGTCATTCAATACCTTTGCTACTTCCTCATCCTCAAAAGATTCTCCTTCCATAACATGGCACCAATGGCAGGTAGAATAACCTATACTCAAAAAGATAGGTTTATTTTCCCTCTTAGCTTTTTCAAAAGCTTCTTCACCCCATGGATACCAGTCTACAGGGTTATAAGCATGCTGTAATAGGTATGGTGATTTTTCATTTATCAATCTATTTGCCTTTCTTACTTCTGTTTGTTCTTTTTCAGATAATGTCATTATATGCCCCTCCATTTTTTCATATTTTGTTTTAGTATTCCAACGTTTCAATCTGAGTATTCAGTAACATAAAAATGCCACATTATTCAAACTTCAATTACTTTAAACTCCTTGTAGATAACATTAAATACTATAGATAAACTACTTTTAAAATTAATGTATAACTAATATAGCTACACCCTTAAGTATTCTAATTTACAATTTCCAATGCAAAATTCACAATTAAGGTGGAAATTATTTTTAATCAAAATAATTTCTTTAATGGATTTTTTAACTAGTAATACTAATAACTTGATTAACCCCCATACAATGTTATGCTTATATTTGACATCATATATAACCTTTGATAAACACATATCTTTTGTTCAACTCCAATGAAAATTTTATAGAGCACTTTACCAAGGAATAATATACAAAACTTCTAATTCCAAACATAAAAATGAACCTTTTATTATGTCGCGACAATATATATATGAAAACATATTTAGAAAGGAAAGTTTAATTATACTGAAAGGAGGATTTACGTGAACATTGCAGATTTAAATGATCTTATTGAATTGCATGGTAAAGCCATCTATAGCTTTTGTCACAATCTTACGAAAAACCAGTCTGATACAGATGACTTATATCAAGAAACATTTCTGAAAGCGATGGAGTTGTGCCATAAAATTGATAAAGATAATAATCCTAAAGGATTTCTCATTTCCATTGCAATAGGGCTATGGAAAAACAATCGCCGTAAATATGCCCGGCGACAAAAAATAGCTCCAATAGAGAAACTTAGTGAAGATATAAACAATGGTTACGTATTCAAGGATACACTAACCCCTGAAAATATAGTTATATCCAATGAACTATGCATTATGATACGGACTGCAACAGATAAACTGGATAATAAATTAAAAATTCCTTTGTATATGTACTATACTGCAGAAATGTCAAATGAAGAAATAGCATCAGCACTAAAGATTCCGCTTGGAACCGTAAAAAGCAGGCTTCATAAGGCTCGAAGAGTCTTAAAAGGCAATTTAATGGAGGTTAGTAAATATGAAGAACTCTGAGCAATTAGATCAGCTGTTGAAGCAAGCTCTTTCTCCAACAGTTGAACCCAGTGAAGATTTAAATCAAAAAATTATAAACCAATTAAAGGAGAATAATATTATGAAACCAGTTTATAAAAAAAGGATATCCGTTGCACTAATCGCTGCTGCACTTACCCTTGCAATGTCTATAACAGCATTTGCTGCCTTACATCTTCTCAACTCAAAACAAGTTACTGAGCACCTTGGAAATCAAAAGCTTGCTCATGCATTTGACAGTAAAAATGCAATTAAAATAAACGAATCAGTCGTTTCAGGTGGATATAATTTTAATTTGCTTGGAATCGTATCAGGTAGAGGTTTAAGCGACTTTAGAAGTTCCGCAGAGGATATACATCCAGATAGAACCTACGCCGTAGTGTCAATAACAAAGCAAGATGGTAGTAAAATGCCTAATACCCAAGATGAAGAGTATGGTAAAGTTCCATTTTTTATTTCTTCTCTAATAAAAGGTCAAAAGCCATGGCTAGTTAACATAGCCTCTATGAATGGTGGATATAGCGAATTTGTAATTGATGGAGTTATGTACAGATTAATTGAATGTGACGATGTTGAAATGTTTGCCGACAGAGGACTTTATCTTTGCATAAGCACTAGCAGTTTCTATGATGTGAATGCTTTTAACTATAATGAAAAAACTGGTGAAATCACTCCTAATACTGATTACAATGGTGCTAACGCTCTATTCAACTTACCTCTTGATGTAACAAAAGCTAATAATAAAAAAGCTGAAAAATATCTACAAGAATTATTAAAATAAGCAAAAGTAAATTTTAAAACTAGTGAAAAAATAGCAGTTAATCGAGAAAAAATTTACAAATACTATTACAATAATCGTGTCCATAAAATATTAAAATCAGAAATCCGCTGCTATTCAATTATCAAGAGATACTAATAAATCAATTATTAGTAGGATATTAAAATTGTATTAACTTATGGTTATCCACAGGTGATAATATTCATCACCTGTAATTTACTTTAATATATTCTTGAATCTAATATACTACATCCCTAATTATAAAACATGTATTATCATTGGCTATCACATACATATCTCATCAGCATATTTACCTCATTTCATGAACATTACTCCTATTTTCTCAGATAATCTATTAACTCTATAAATTCTTATTATATTAAAATCATAATTAAATTAAATAATATAAATTACCCACTTCTGATTATTTAATAATTTTTTATGATAAAATGTCGAAAAATATTTGCTTAATGCAATTATTAATGCTAAAATGAGTGTGTAAAATCGAATAATTATGAAATAGGTTTAATAGATTTTTAATATCTATTGATTAAAAGGGAAGTGGGTTAAAATCCCACGCGGTCTCGCCACTGTAATAGATGAGTTCCTGCAATTATGCCACTGGGAAACTGGGAAGGCTGTAGGAATGTTGATGCTTAAGCCAGAAGACCTGCCTATTTTAATGTACTAATAACTCTACGAGCGATGGGGTGGTATAAATGTTTAAAAAATGTTTTTTGAATAAATAGCCCTTTAACTGTCGTTAAAGGGCTATTATTTATGAGGAAACAATTTATTTTATAGGAGGAAAAAATGAAAATAGCTATTGGGGTATGTGAAAAAATTAATGGAATATGTACAACCATGGGATGTTTTAAAGCTTTAAATAATAGAGAAAAACACTTTAGTACATATAAAAATGAAAATTTAGAACTTATGTCCTTCTTTACCTGCGATGCATGTTCGAATAATTCTGATAAAAATTTAATGAATATTGCTAAAAAATTAGAACAAGCAGGAGTAGAAAGACTTCATTTTGGTGTTTGTGTTGTTAGATGTGAAAGTCAAAGAACTAAAGAAATAAAGGCAATATTTGAAGAACATCATATAGAAGTAGTAGAAGGCACTCATTAAAAATATTAATAAATGTACAAGGGAGAGAAAAATTAGATGAAAAAGGTAATAAGCGCAATTTTAGTGGGACTTATGGTATTGGGAGCAACTGGATGTAGTAATAAAAATACAGAAACTACACCTAAAACAGAAAGTAAGGTAGAAGATAACAACAAACAATCTTCACATTATCCTGTTACAATTACAACTTATAATTATGCTAAAGAACCTGTAAAAGTTACATTTGAAAAATCACCTGAAAAGGTTGTTGCAGTATATCAAAATTCAATAGAGACATTACTAGCACTAGGATTACAAAATAAAATTGTTGCTGCTTCTGGATTAGATCACGATGTTAAAGAAGAATATAAGGATGCTTTTAGCAAAATAAAATATTATGAAAAAGTACCTACAAAAGAAGAAGTTATTGGTTTACAACCTGACTTCATATTGAGCTGGTATTCTCTGTTTGATGAAAAAAGACTTGGAGATGTAGGTTTCTGGCATGAAAGAAATGTAAATACATATATGTCTCAAAACAGTGGTGTTATTAGCCCAAATACACTACAAAATGAATATGATGATATTTTAAACATGGGTAAAATTTTTGATGTAGAAGACAAAGCTAATGAAATAGTTAACACAATGAAAAGTGAAATAGACAAGGCTAAAGATTTTGTTAAAGGCAAAGAGTCTGTTAAAGCAGTGATTTTAGAAGTACAAAAAGATGGTGTATATAGAATTTATGGAGAAGATAGTATAGGTGGAGACATAGCAAAACAAGTTGGAGCAGATTTAGTTGCAAAATCTAATGGTAAAATAGGAAATGAAGATTTAGTAAAACTTAACCCTGATGTAATTTTTACTGTTTATTATGGAGAAGCAATTGATAGAGATTCTGCATTAAAATCTATTATGCACAATCCTGCACTTTCAAGCGTTTCTGCTGTAAAATCAAAACGTGTTAATTCTATAATGTTAAGTGAAGTTTATTCTAGTGGTATAAGAACACTAGATGGTATAAAAACAATTTCAAAAGGATTATATCCTGAGTTATACGGAAATAAATAAAATGAAAAAAAATTGTAAAGATAATACACAAAATGGATTACTTAATGGAACACCTGCTTATATAGGTGTTTCCATTATACTTGTAATTATATTGTTTTTTTCTATTCTAATAACTGTAACTATGGGTTCTGTGGATATTTCCGTAAAAGATGTATATGAGATTATAATGTACAAACTATTTAGCATTGGAAATCCGGAGCTTTTATCAAGTGGCCCTGTATATGATATTGTTTGGTTTATAAGGCTTCCAAGAATTATTTTGGCAGTTGCTGTAGGCATAGGTCTTTCAGTATCTGGAGTAACCATGCAAGCAATTGTAAAAAATCCTCTAGCAGATCCTTATATATTAGGAATTTCTTCTGGTGCATCTCTAGGAGCTACATTAGCTATTATGCTTGGGGTAGGTATCTTTTTGGGTAGTAATTATGTAGGTATATGTGCTTTTATAGGTGCATTTGCAATATCAATACTGGTATTAACCCTTGCAAATGTAAATGGAAGAGCCAATTCAACAAAACTTCTTTTAGCTGGTATGGCATTAAGTACTGTGTGCTCAGCATTTTCAAGTTTTATTGTATATTTTTCTAATAATAAAGATGCTGCGCAAACTATAGCCTATTGGTTGATGGGAAGTCTTGCTGGTGCAAAATGGGAAAATATAATAATAATTTTTCCACTTGTAATATTGGCTACATTATTTTTTATTACCCAATATAGAACACTTAATTTGATGTTACTTGGTGATGAAGTTTCTATAACTTTAGGTACAGATTTACATAAGTATCGCCAACTTTATCTAATCATCATATCTATAATAATTGGGTTTATAGTATACTCGTCAGGAACGATTGGATTTGTAGGACTTATTATCCCACACCTTACAAGAATGGTATTTGGAACGGATCACAAAAGAATTATTATATTATCGGCATTGATAGGAGCTATATTTATGGTTTGGGCAGATGTACTATCTAGAATCATAATACCTGGGAATGAACTACCAATAGGAATATTGATTTCTATAATAGGTGCTCCAGTATTTATATATCTTATGGTAAGTAAGTCATATGGATTTGGAGGTAATGCTTAATGGAAGTAAAAACTTTAGATTTAGAAGCTCATTTAGGAGAAAATCATATCTTAAAGGGATTAAACATTCATGCAGACAGAAAGGAATTTGTAGGCATTATAGGACCTAATGGTAGTGGTAAAAGCACACTTTTAAAATGTATATATCGAACTTTAAAACCTTCTACAGGCGCTATATTTTTAGATAATAAGAATATCAAAGATTTTTCTATGAAGGAAAGTGCAAAAAAAATGGCTGTGGTGTCTCAACATAATAATTATAATTTTGATTTTTCTGTTTCAGACATGGTTTTAATGGGACGATCACCCCATAAAAAATTTATAGAAAAAGATAATGCTGAAGACTACAAAATTATGGAAGAGTCTTTAGCTAAGGTAGGTATGTCAAGTTATGCTAATCGAAGCTTTTCAAGTTTATCGGGAGGAGAAAAGCAAAGAATAATCCTTGCAAGGGCTTTAGCACAAAAAACAGAATGTCTTATTTTAGACGAACCTACAAATCATTTAGATATAAAATATCAGCTTCAATTCATGGCTACTGTAAAAGAACTTGGTATCACAGTTATATCTGCTATCCATGATTTAAATATTGCGGCTTTATATTGTGATAAAATTTATGCTATGAAATCAGGAAAAATTGTTAGCTATGGAGCTCCAAAGGAAGTTCTAACTGTGGAGCTAATAAAATCTTTGTATGAGGTCGATGCTAAGGTTATGATCGATAAAGAAACTGACATTTTAAATATCATATATAGGTCGCCTTATATAAAATAATAAACTTTAGTAATAAGCCTTGAGTTTTATGACATTGACTTCTTACTTTTTTAATATTATACCTTTTGCATTTTTATATAATCATTTCTTAATAACTATTATTAAAAAATATAAGAAACCCATCTATTTAAATATAGATGGGCTTTTGTTTTATGATGATGCTCTCATTGGCTCATCATAAGATTTATCGTCATTTTTAATATTAGTTTTCTTCTTAAGTCTAACTTCTGGCTCTCTAGGTAATCCAAATTTCGGAATAAGTCTGTCAAGTCCAGTTAAAGTAAGTAATAATAATGATACTACTGTAATTACTGCCATTATATTGTATTTAATAAATGAGAATGGTGTAAATGTATACAATGGATATACAGCATTTGAAATAGCTACATAAAAGCTTAAATATACATGCCATGGAATCAATTGAGATCCAAAAACTCCTAATGAACTCGAGAATATAGAGTTTCTTATTTTTAACTCATATATTGCTTCTTCGCTACCTTCAACATTATCATCTACTAATTCTTTAATTATAGGTCCTATAGTTACAATTTGTGCCATTTCATCTGCAAGCAATGCATTACCAAGTATTGATAAACATCCATTCCAGAACATAAGTTGTCTAACATTTTTAGAGATACGTATAACAAGCTTCGATATTGGCTCAAATGCTTTCATTTTTGCCATTATACCTCCAAATGCACCAACCCACATCATCATAACGATTACACTTTGTCCAGCTTCAGAAAAACCACCTTTTACTAACTCTAAAAACTCTGGTAATGCAGTAGTTCCTGCAAATGATCCAAGAATAAATGAAGATATTATACCTATAGATAAACATGCTAATGTAGATATTCCTTTAGCAGCTGCTATTATAACAAGGATTAATGGTATTACCATATATATAGGTACTCCATCCTTAACTTGATTCAACAAATCTACTGCTGCTGGTCTTTCTTGTCCTAAAGTAGCCCAAACCTCTTTTGGAATTGCATCTATTGCAGAAGCTGCATTAACAGTTGAATCATTTGGAAGATTTAGAACTACACTTAATATGTAGAAACCTATAGCTCCGAGAACGAAACACAAACCAGCCCAGCCAACTTGTCTTTTTATTCTATCAATTATTTCTACTTTTTGAATTTCAGAGCTAACAACTGTTGTGTCAGATATTAATCCTATATTATCTCCAAAACAAGCTCCTCCTGCTATAGCAGCTACTGTTACTAGAATATCTCCTCCAACTATGTGAGAAAGCCATAGAAAAATTGGTGCACATGCTGCAAAAGTTCCCCAAGATGTTCCTGTTGCTATTGACAATATTCCAGTAACCGCAAATCCTGTAACAGCAACAGTTCTTGCTGTTAGTCCAAGTTTTAAAGCTACATTAACTATAGCTGCGCCAACTCCAGTCGCCATAAACGCAGCTGCCATCGCATACGCAAACATTAGTATAAAGAATACTAATTGCATAGATTTAACGTTTTCAACTGAGCAGTCTACAATCTCATTAAATTTGATTTTTTCTGTTACATATGCCATAATTGCAGCCCAGCAAGTTGCAAGTGGAGCTGCTATTAAAACATCCATTCCACCCATCATCAAGCCTACTAAAACTGCAATTGGCGAAAGTTTCATAATCCCGCTTAAAAAAGTCAATTCAAATTCCTCCTTTTGTCAACAAAAATCGTCAACTTAAATGAAAATATTTTTACATATTTTTCACAATTAAAATTTTTGTATAAATACATTATATTAGTATAAATAAAATAATTCAATATTTTATAAGAATTCTAATAATTTGTTAATAATTTGTATACATAATATGAAAAAAACAACATTTCTTTCAATTAAATGGTATAAAATATTATTATAAATATAATTTCATAATAATATCAAGTATAATTTTAATTAAAAATTTTAGAATATAAAATTTAAAATATTTGTATTATTAATTGCAATACCTCATATAAATAAGTAAAAATGCCAAAAATAAATTTCATAATTGTGAAAAAATTATGTTTTCAACAAATTTTAAAGAAAATTATCCATAGTTCATTTTTTATTTAAAAAAAATTCATATAATTTTATGTCTCAAATATTTTTATACATTTATCGTTTATAATTATAATTAAAAGTTTAAAATTTAGCAAGAATTTTTTCAATAAATTTTAAATTGTTTTAAGTTTCTTACTATAATCATTATATTTTTCCTATTATATTGATAAAACTTATACAATTGCTATAGGGTTATTTAGTCAAAATTTAGCGAAAATTTGATTTATCCATTTTTTAATTTATATAACATTGAAATTTTATGTAATAAATGGTAATATTAATTTAAATATATAAAAAATAACTGTTAAAATATAGGAAGTATATTTAATGTCACATAAGAAAATGGGGACTAAATGATGGCCTAGCTACTATTAATCCTTATGATGGAAACATTCTACAAAATAGACAAGCATATTAACTAGTTATTTTTTTGAATATAATTTATAAAGGAGAGATTTTTATGACAGAAGTTTCTTACAAAAAAAGTGAAAACAAATTTATTAGTAAAACATTTCTTTATATGACTATGGGATTAGTTATAACTTTTGCTATTGCATATTTAGTATCAAGTAGTGAAGCTTGTATGAATTTAATATATTCTAGTGGTGCTTCACTTTTTGTAGTATGTGCTATAGAGATCGGATTAGTTGTAATAATAAACAAACAGTTAGAAAATATTTCTACTAATACAGCGCTTGCATTGTTTTTATTATATTCAGCTGTTAGTGGAATAACTTTTGCAACAATATTTGCTCTTTATGACTTAAGTTCTATTATAACGGTGTTTATTATAGCTGCGATAATGTTTTTCTGTTGTAGTATGATTGGTTTAACATCAAAAAGAGATTTATCAACTGTAGGAAGAATTTGTATTATGGCACTTGTAGGAATTATTGTAGCAAGTATTGCAAATTTTTTTATAGGTTCAACTGGACTTTATAATTCAATAAGTTATATAGGATTATTCTTATTCTGTGGCTTAACAGCATATGATATGCAAAAAATTAAACTTATACATCAAGATTCTTATGAATTTGATAAAGAAAATTTAAATAAATTTGCTATAGTTGCTGCTCTAGAACTTTACCTTGATTTAATAAACTTATTTATTTATCTTTTAAGATTAATAGGAAAACGAAGATAAGATAAAAAATGTCCTAAATTTTTGAATTTAGGACATTTTTTTATTGAATAGATAAAATAGTATTAAATATTATTTATTTTTTAAACTAAGGGATGCTCTATAATTTTTTAAGATAAGAAATTACAATCATATATTTACTAAAACTAGTATCTGAATAATCAACTATATTCACAATTTTAGGAAATTGAATTTTCATATTAATACTTAATAGTGTTGAATCTGTAAAACCATAGCAAGAATTGCTGAATAGTACTCTGTGGTACAATTTACCTGCTGTTAAAAATGGATATGTATATCTTGTTGATAATATGAAATGGAATTCTGAAGATGCTTTTACAAGGGAAAAATTATTAGAAGAACTTCCTAGAATTCTAAGAAAATAATTCTTCTCAGCCTTAAGACTCAATGAATTTACATAGTTTCAATTGATATATAATTTAATTTTTCATTTAATTATAAGTTTATGATCGTAATCACTTAAATTTGCTACACTGCTAAATTATAAATAATTTAATAGTCCTATTTATAATAATTCATGTAAAACCCATAACTAATCAGCATGTTGACTAGTTATGGGCTTCACATGAATTAAACTATAAGATTAAAAATAGTAACTAATTCTATCTAATATTATTCCAAAGCATAAAATCATTATAGCTATGAACATTAATACATTTTGAAATTTAATTACCTTAAACTTTTCTTTCCATTGTTTCTCATATATTAACGGTCTCCTAGAATCCCGTTTTAGTATAAGTCCTGAAAATATTAATAATCCAAATGCTCCTATAATAAATAAGGTACTTTTCATAATATCTAAGGTACCTTTAATATCAATCCCATTTACTAAAATAGAGCCTAAGCCGGATATTATTATTAATACTAAAGAAACAATCATACCTACTAAAATCGATTTAATTATATCTTTAAAATAACTCATAACTTTACTCATAATAAAATCTTATCCCCATCCTTTGTATATAAAATACAAAAAAATATTCACTAGTTAATTATTTATTTGCTTATAGCTAATATAAATGACATGCAACTAAATGATTGGGAGCTACTTCCTTAAGTTTTGGCGCTTCTTTTTTGCATATATCCTTCACATATTTACATCTTTTCATGAACTTACATCCTTGTGGAGGATTTATGGGACTAGGTACATCTCCTTCAAGCATAATTCTCTCTCTTGCTCTTTCAACTAAAGGATCCGGTATTGGTATTGCAGATAGAAGTGCTTGAGTATACGGATGAACTGGATTTTTATATAGTTCTTTACTATCTGTAAATTCCACAACAGCTCCAAGATACATAACTGCAACTCTATTTGATATATGCTTAACCATAGCTAAATCGTGAGCAATAAACAAATAGGTAAGTCCCATATCCCTTTGTAATCTTTTTAAAAGATTTACAACTTGTGCCTGTATAGATACATCTAAAGCAGATATTGGTTCATCACACATTATAAACTTAGGTTCTACTGCTAAGGCTCTTGCTATACCTATTCTTTGTCTTTGTCCTCCTGAAAACTCATGAACAAATCTATTAGCATGTTCTTTATTAAGTCCAACTAATTTTAATAGTTCGTTTACCCTCTCTGTTCTTTCACTGGAATTTGATGCTAATCCATGTATATCTATACCTTCAGCTATTATATCTCCTACTGTCATCCTTGGATTTAAAGAAGCATATGGATCTTGGAAAATTATTTGTACTTCTTTAGCAAAAAGCCTCTTTTCCTTTCCTGATAGCTTGTGTACATCCCTTCCTTTATAGATAACACTTCCATCAGTTTTGTTATACATTCCTGTGCAGGTTCTTCCGCAGGTGGTTTTTCCACATCCAGACTCTCCAACAAGTCCTATAGTTTCACCTTCATATATATCAAAACTTACATCATCTACTGCTTTTAAAACAGCATTCTTACCTACTTTAAAATATTTCTTAAGGTTTTTAACCTCCATTATTAGATTATTATTTGCTTCCACTAATAGACACCTCCGCTTTAAAACCATTCTCTATTTTAGGAGCCATTGGATGATAAATCCAACATGAAGCAGTATGTTCTTCCTCAAATTCTGTTAATGGTGGTTCTTCCCTTAAGCATATATTCATGCAATATTTGCACCTTGACGCAAATCCACATCCCTTAGGAGGTTTAATTAAGTCTGGTGGTGTACCTTGTATTGATACTAGTTCTTCATTCCCTTCACTATCAAGCCTTGGTACCGCTTTAAGTAACGCCCAAGTATAAGGATGCTTAGGATTATAAAATATCTCCTCATAACTTCCTTTTTCTACTAATTTACCAGCATACATAACAAATATCCTATCAACTAAATTTGCCACTACCCCAAGATCATGAGTAATTAATATAATAGACATTCCTAATTTTTCTTGCAGATTTTTTAAAATATCTATTATTTGAGCTTGTATAGTAACGTCTAATGCAGTGGTTGGTTCATCTGCTATAAGTATGCTAGGACTGCAGGCAAGTGCTATTGCAATCATAGCCCTTTGTCTCATACCTCCAGAAAACTCATGGGGATATTGATTAATTCTCTTATCTGCATTAGGTATACCTACTAACTCTAACATTTTTTGGGCTTCATTTAATGCTTCTGCCTTACTCAATTTTCTATGAATCATCAAATTTTCAGCAATTTGTTTTCCCACTTTCATGGTTGGATTTAGAGCCGTCAATGCATCCTGAAAAATCATGCTGCATTCTTCTCCTCTAAAATCCTGCCATTGCTTCTCTGAAAAATTTAATATATTTTCACCTTTATAAATAATTTCGCTTCCCTCTTTTATTTCTCCTGGAGGAGATTGAATTAAGCCCATTATAGATTTTGCTGTAACTGTTTTACCGCATCCTGACTCTCCAACTATTGCAATACATTCCCCTTTGTCTACATCAAAGGACATACCTCTAACTGATTGAACTTCCCCAGCATAGGTGTGGTATGATACTCTTAAGTTCCTAACTTCCAATTGTTTTTTCATAATTTCCCCTCCTATTATTGACGAAGTCTTGGATCAAGTGCGTCTCTAAGGCCGTCACCAAGCAAGTTAAAAGCAAGTACTGTAATACATAGTGCAAGTGATGGAAATAAAAGCTGTGTTGGATAAAATGCCATAACATCTCTTCCATAAGCTATAAGTGAACCCCAGCTTGTATTTGGAGCTTGAAGTCCTATACCAAGGAAACTAAGACCTGCCTCTGCAAAAATATATGATGGTATACTAGATGCTATATTTAATATTAATACTCCTATGGTATTAGGAATAAAGTGTTTTATTATAATCCTCTTAGGAGATGCTCCTAAAACCTGTGCTGCTAAAACATATTCACTTTCCCTTAGCTGCATTAACTGTCCTCTTATTAGCCTAGCTGTACCGCACCATGAAGTAATGGTTAAAGCAATAGTTAATGGTACATAACCATTACCGAACACCATCGTCATAAGAATTATTAATAATAGCTCTGGAACACTTGTGATTACCTCTATGACTCTCATCATAACTTCATCAATCCATCCTCCAAAATATGCCATTACGCCGCCATATAATGATCCTAAAATTACCTGTATTATAGTTGCTACAACTCCTATGGCAATAGATATTCTGCCAGCAAACCAAACTCTTGAAAATAAATCTCTTCCAGTTCTATCTGTACCAAACCAATGTTCTGCAGAAGGAGGCATGTCTCCTAATTCACTATTCATTTGTATGAATTCTTTTCCATTGATATATGGTCCTACTATAACCATAATCATTAAAAGTACTAACACCACTAGTGAAGTCATTGCCACAGGATTTTTTTTCAGTCTTCTCCAGGCATCTTGAAAATAGCTTATATTAGGTCTATTAATCACATCACTGTCTGCATTTTCACATCCAATTACTTTAAAATCGTCAGCCTTAAATTCAGCCATACAGCTTCCCTCCCTATCTCTTTCCACCAGTAATTCTAATTCTTGGGTCTACCACAGTGTATAAAATATCTGTTATAAATATACATATAATATACATTGCTGTGATGATTATGGTATGTCCCATAACCATTGGTAAATCCTGAGCTTGTACCGCAGTTATATAGTAAAGCCCTAATCCTGGTATTGAAAATACTCTTTCGATAAAGAAAGCACCTGTTATACATAGAGCTAATGTCATAGGTAAATAGGTAACTAATGGTATAAAAGAATTTCTAAGTATATGTCTTGTTACTACTTTTGTATTTGATAATCCCTTAGATCTAGCCGTTAATACATAGTCTTGATTTACTACATCTAACATAGATGTCTTTAAAAGTCTTGAATAGGATGCAATATATCCAAAGCATCCAGAAAGTGTAGGTAAAATTGTGTATTTCCATCCTCCAAACCATAAATCTTTACCTCTAGGCCAACCTATTATCGGAAACCATTTTAAATTTCCTGCAAATATTTTTTGAAGCCCTAGAGCAAAAATAAAACTTGGAACAGATATAAATAAAATTGCTACTGTTACTATGGTACGATCAATCCATGTTCCCCTATTCATTGCAGCAAGAATTCCTAATATAAGTCCTAAACTAAGTCCTACTATAACTTGTTGTATACCAAGTCTTGCAGATGCAGGAAGTTTTTCTTTTATTACAGATTTAACAGTCTGCCCTGGATAGACTATTGATTGTCCAAAATCTCCATGAAGTATTCCACTCATAGTTTTCATATATCTCTCACCAACCGGCTTATTATATCCATATTTTTCATACATTGCTTCTTTTATATTATCTGGCAATCTTTCAACTTTTTGCATGAGTGGATCTCCAGGAATTGCTTCAAGCAAGAAGAATGTAGCTGTTGCTATTATAAATAATATAAGTAACATTTCTAAAAACCTTCTAATGGTATAACGAATCATAAAGCACCCTCCTTATTTAATTAATGCACAGGACTTTTTATACCCTGTGCATATATATTATTAATTTCTACCTTCAGTATATGCCCATCTCCACTCGTAATCTGGTCCAAATTTAGGAGTCATAAAATTCTTAATATAATTTTGTGTAAATCTCCTTGTATCAGTATAATATAGTGGTGATACTGCAGCTTCATCTTTTATTAATATATCTTCAAGCTTTTGAAGTTTTTCTAGTCTCTTATTTTGATCTGTTTCTGTTAAAAGTTCTCTGCATATCTTATCGTATTCTGCATTGCTGAATTTTATATCATTATTACCATTATTAGTTTCAAACTGGTCTAAGAAATTTATTGGATCATTAAAATCTGCGCTCCATCCAAAGAATGAAATATCATAATCTGAATCAAGTACTGCTTTCTTCCAAATTCCATAGTCAGGGGCAACTTCAACATTTACTTTTACACCTAAATTTTTTTCAAGTTGTTGTTGATACCATTCGTGTTCTTGCTTAGAAGCAGTTGAAGTTCCACGAGCAAGATATTTAAGTTTTATTTGACTTAAATCATTAATGTCTTTTCCTAATTCTTTAAGGCCTTCTTTAAATAATGCTTGTAATTTTTCGGGATTATTTTTATATTCATCTGACATTTCTTTTAATGACTCTGTAGCCTTTTCTCTATAGTTATCTTCCCCTATATCTATAGCTTTTGGAACAAAAGCATAAGCAGGAGTAAATCTGCCACTAAGTGTATTTACATAATCTTCTCTATCTATTGATAATGATACCGCTTGCCTTATTTTGTTATTACTCATTATTCCACTTGGACCGCCTTTAACATTTAATCCAAAATACCAATTACCTGGTGCTTCTCCTGTTGCTGCTTGAAATTTACCTTCTTCAGCCATTTCTGTCCATTTTTTGATGTACTCTTGTGTAGAACCTGTGACATCTAATTCGTGAGCTTCAAACAATTGAGCTTGAGTTGAAAATTCCTCGATTTTGTTCATTTCAACTTTTTCTATAAATACATTTTCTGCATCCCAATAATCTTGATTTTTCTCTAAAACTAATGAATTATTTTTAATTAGATCTGTTATTTTATAAGGTCCAGAATAAACTTGTTTTGTATAATCTGTATTCCAATTTTCTCCGCCTTTTTCAATAATATCGAGTCTAATTGGATAGAAAGATGAATGGACTAATTTCTTTTCAAAGTAAACAGTTGGTCTTTCAAGTGTTATAACTAAGGTATTGTCATCCTTAGCCTCAACTCCTACATCTTCCACCTTTCCTGTTCCCTTATTATATGCTTCTGCACCTTTTATATCGTATAAGAAATACGCATAAGGAAATGCATTGTTTTTATCTAATATTCTTCTATAAGAATCCACAAAGTGCTGAGCAGTAAACTTTACTCCATCACTCCACTTCATGTCTCTTATTTTAAAAGTGTAAACAAGCCCATCATCAGAAACGGACCAGTTTTCTGCCGCCGCAGGTTCTAGTACATCCTTTCCATCTACAACCTTTGCCCTAACTAATCCCTCTTGAGTTGCCGCAAGTATTGTATGGGAAGATGTGTCTTGACATTCATTAGGGTCAAATGTTTGAGGGTCAAATAGTATAGTCTTTAAGTATTGCTCCTCATCTTTTTTACCTTCAGTTACTTCTGTTGTATTTTTTGGCTCTGTTTTTTCCCCACTATCAGAGTCTTTACTACAACCAGAAAATGCTAGTAAAGATCCTGCCATCACAATAGCTGTTAATAAAATACTAAGCCATTTTTTTGATTTCATTTTTTTACCCCCTCTTTAAAATAAAATATATTTAAACCCTGAAGACTTATCCTCTATTTCTATCAGAGTTTAAAACAAAGCTTTAAAATTTTAGATGGTTAATAAAACTAGCAATTTTATCCACATAATAAATAATTTATTGCATTTGAATATCTTCAATTTACAAAACCTATTTAAAGATCAATAATTTCAACTTATATTTTATTGTTTATCATAATGAATTTTTTATTAATATTTTCCATACATTTTGTAATTTATTCAATTATATGTATTTAAATTAGTATATATCCCTAAAAATCATTATCTTCGTTAATAAATGTCTAATTACCAACTCAAATAATTTAATAATATGAATTTAATTTCTAAATATTAATTCAGATATTCTTTTAAAAAATTAAAATAGAAATAATTATGATAAATGAAAATTAAAATCTATTTTTTATCTATTTTTACAAAATTGATAATATTTTGAACTTTAATACTATAATACCATATTTTTCTCTATATTCAAATAATATATATTCGAGTAAATTTTTATTATATGTATTTATATTGAAAATATATCTATTTTTTTGACTTTACAGCTGCTTTTAATTAAAATTTAATTCGAATTTATATAACATAATCTTACATATAAGAAAGTTTTTTAATAACTCTTTCTGAAAACTTTATAGAAATAAAATAAACTCATAACTATAAAATTTATAATTATGAGTCTATAACTATATGGTTCAATAATGAAGATTTAACTTATACATGATTTAATTTCGATAACATTTTTTACTTTGAATTAAAAATTAATGATAAAAAATGAAATATTATATTTAAACCTCCATTCTTAAAGGCTTTAGAGTTTTTAGAATAACTTTTTTTAAGTTTTCACATTAATTTATAATAATTAATTTTAAGCTATATATTTTTTATTATATTAATAATATTTTCTTTACTTATATTTTTATCCTGTGCTACAACTTCACCATTTTTAGTATATATTAAAAGAGGTGCTTCTACAGTACCAAGCCTTGAAGCAAGACTTGCATTTTTATAAACGTCAATTTTGCTTACTTTAACTATGTCTGACATTTCTTTTTCTACTTCTTCTATCTCAGTAAGCAATGTTCGACTTTCCTCATCAATTGGAGACCATAGATATATTAATCCTATTTTTTCACTCTGCATAATTTCACTTTCAAACACTTCTGATTCTGCCATATATTTTTCTGCTCCAACTCCTGCTATAGCACCATCTCCAACTGCTGTAGCAACTTGCTTTAGAAATTTATCTCTAACATCCCCTACTGCAAATACACCTTCAATATTTGTTTCCATTTTCTCATTTGTTGTGATATATCCTTGTTTAGTTAAAGTAATTTGTTCTTTAAATATCTCAGTGTTAGGTAGATAACCTATAAATAAGAAACATCCATCTACTGAAACATCTGATAAATATCCAGTTTTAGTATTCTTTAAAACAACTTTATTTAATCTATCTTCTCCTTCAAAAGAATTTACTACAGTATTCCACATAAATTCCATTTTTGGGTTTTTCATAGCCTGTTCTTGAGCTATTTTATTTGCATCCATAATACCTTCATCATGAATTACAGAAACTACAACTTTTTTTGCAAATTTAGTAAGAAACATTCCCTCTTCTATCGCTGCATCGCCACTTCCAATAACCATAACAGTCTTATCTGTATAATATGCTGCATCACAAGTAGCACAGAAAGATATACCTTTGTCATATAGGAATTTTTCTTCATTAGCAGCATTGGTTAGTCTTGGCTTTCCTCCTGTAGATATGATAACAGTTTTAGCATGATAAGTTACTCTAAAAGTTTCTACTAATTTGTCTTTTCCTTGAAGATTAACAGCTTTAACATCTGTTAGCTTAAAGTTAACTCCAAAATTTTTAGCTTGTTTATGAAAAAGATTCATAAGTTCTGTTCCAGTGGTTCCTTCTGGAAAACCTGGATAGTTTGCCATTTCATTTGTATAAGTAGCTAGTCCACCAACTAAGGATTTTTCTATTAAAAGAGTTTTAAGTCTAGCTCTTCCACAATATATTGCTGAAGTTAAACCAGAGGCACCTCCACCAATAATTACCACATCATAATATTCATGTTTTTTCTCCACTATAAATTCCTCCCCACTGCCTATAAATTCTACTCATTATATAGATAGTTAAAACATATGGTGGCATTAAGCCACCATAATATGTTACATAAAATATTTAACTAATAGTTTACTTCCAATCCATGCGCCAATAAATATAAATATCCAATACATCCAGCCATGAAGAGACATAGATGCAATTCCACTAAATAGCGCTCCTATATTACATCCGAAGGAAATCCTTGCACCATATCCCATTAAAAGTCCACCTAGTACTGCTGCTATTACTTGTTTCCATGATTTTATTTTCTTTATTTTAAATTGAGATGCAAGTAATGTAGCTAAAAATGCACCAACTATAATTCCAATGTTAGAAATAGAATGAGGATCATTTAAAAAACCTGCACTTAAAGCTGCAGCATGACCTTTTTGCTGAAAGTAAAACCATTTTTCTGGATGACCACCTATTAATTGATATAACCAAGCTCCCCAATAAGAAAGCGGAGTTGTTACTCCCCACGCCTTACCAGTAGACGCAAACATTGCAATATTTATAAGTGCTAAAACAACTGCTCCAGCAGTATATGACCATGGGTCTTTTAAAAACTTCTTATAATAAACATTCTTTTTAATATCCATAAAATTCACCCCATATTAATTTTTAAGGGAAAACTATTTTGCCTTTTCAATATAAACTTCCCATTGACCGTCATCTACTTCTTCTATATCAACATTATGTCCTTCTTTTCTCGCCCACTCCGGTATATTTTTCATAGCACAACTATGATCTATTTCAACTATAACAACCTCTCCTACTTTCATATTGTCCATTTTCTTTTGAGTTTTAATTAGTGGTACTGGGCAAGCCTCACCTAAACAATCTAATCTTAATTCTGCCATAATAAATTCCTCCCTTTAATTATTAATTTACTTAAAATTTATTGTAATTTTTAATTACTCATTTGATTTCCTATTTCCAAACCAGTCTGCAAATATATAAATTCCTAGTAATAGTGCAAATTGTAAAAATATTGCTAATGGCCATCCCATTACATCTGGTAAAAATACACCTTTTTCAGGCATAAATGTCTCTGACCACCACCCAAAATTTTTTGCTCCCCATAGTGATCCGATAATAAAAAATACCAGAGATAACATTTGCATTGTAAAACCTTCCCCAACCCTCATTAGAGTACCTGAAGCACATCCCCCTGCAATTACTGCTCCTATCCCAAACATAATAGCACCAACAGCTACATGTACACCTATGGGTGATATATTTCCAGGCACCGGTGTCCCTTTTGAAGCTGCTGCATATTGTATAGCAGCAAATCCAACTGTAGCAGTAGCAATTGCGATTACAACTGCCTTAGTTAACGAAGTTCCTCCCGTTAGAACTGGATCTCTCAATGAAGCTGTAAAACAAAATCTTGATCTTTGAAGTGTAAATCCTGCTGTAACACCAAAAACCCACATAAGAGCAGATTTAGGTGAATTGTTAGCCATAAAGAATCCTACTCCTCCAATAGCAATTAAAAGTGCTACTCCAAAAGGAATTTGATTTACCTTCTTCTTTTTTGGTTTTCTAGTTATATTCGTTTTAATTTCAGCCATTTTTCCACCCCCTTAAATTAAGTTAGTTAATTAACAAACTTAACGATAATTAATTAACTAATTAAAATATTTAAAATATTTACACTATAATTTTATAACAATTATCTACTATTTAGTAATTAGTTTTTCTAATACATGATTAATATTTTTTATATTTATGTAGAAATATTATTACAACTTATAATTTAAATAGTTATAAATTTCACTAAACAATGATAATTATAGATATAGAAGTTATAAAAATTAACAAATTCATTAAAATGATTATTATTTTTTTACTCTTTGAATTCATAGCCTATTAAATTCACTTTGTATAATCTAAATATTCATTCTATAAATTGAACTAATAAAAGTAAGATAACTATATGATTATATTCATTGACTTTGAAATATCTATATACGCTATCTCTTGTGTATGTAGAGAATTCGCTTTTACAATGATAGGTTAATTTATTAACAAGTTATGCTTTATATATGACACTATAAAAGTTATAATAAGATTGTATATAGATACGCCATCTTAAAGGTTAATGTGTAATTAAATATAGTTCCCGTAAACTTTTCAATTCAAAACTTTAATAAACGAAGAATCAACAAAATTTAAGGTGCAATTTAAATCTTCTTCCATAAAAGAAAAGTATTCATAATTATCTAGATATATATTTAATAGATATTTATAAAGTACTAAAGAATAATAGTTATTTCATCTATACATTAATATTAGAATTTGTATATCTCTTTTCAAGAAGCCATTCTTTTAAACATTAAAGTGGTTTCTTTATATAAAATAAAGAAAGGTGGGTACTTAAAGTGAACATAAACTACTTTATCTCATTTATAGAAACAGTAAAACAAGATAGTATATCAAAGGCATCAAAAAAACTTCATATGACTCAATCAGCTTTAAGTCAACAGCTTCAAGCATTAGAAAAGTCTCTTGACTCAAAACTTTTGATACGTAGTAATAAAGGCGTAGATTTAACTGATGAAGGTGAGATAGTGTTAAGTTATGCTGAGACCCTAGTAAATCTATATGAAAATATGGTAAAAGAATTAGATCAGTGCAAGAACTCACTAATTCAAGATATAAAAATATCTACCTGCAATAGTGTTGGAGAATACCTCCTTCCTTGTACTTTACATTTATATAAAAAGAGCCATGATGATGCTAGGTTTGTTTTAAAAAATGAACATACAAAGCGAGTAATAGAGCATGTCTTAGATTGCAGTGCTGATATAGGATTTATAGATTGTGAAATAAATATAGATGGTGTGGAATGCTTTAACATATGCAATAATAATCTATTATTTGTGCATTCAAGTAAAATTGATATGGAAAAAGATTCTATCTCTTTAAATGAAATTGCTGCTCTCCCTCTCATAATAGGCTCAAAAGGAAGTGGCATAAGAGACTCTATTGAAGATATGTTTTCAAATATTACTGGAACAAAAAAAAAGGTAAATATTGAAATGGAGCTTGATACAATAGAATCTATAAAAGCCTCTGTGATAGCAAATCATGGTGTATCAATTCTTCCTAATACTTCTGTAAAACAAGAAATCCATTCTGGTATTTTAAGGACTTTACCTATAATAGATGCCAAACCTAAATGTAAGATATGCTTAATATCTTCAAAAAGTAAAGCCTCACAACCGCATATAAAAAACTTTATACAATATATAATGAAATATGGTAGAGAAACTTTTTGTTAACATATAAAACTCATAACTGTAGAAATTTACAGCTATGAGTTTTATTATGTTCTATCCAACTTATTAAAATATAATAGCAAAACTTTTTATTAACCTAATTTTTTAATAGTTATTTCCCATATGCCATCCTCTTCTTCAACGGTTATTTCACAATTGTATTTTTTAAAGCCATCTTTAAGTCCTTGAGGTGTACAACTATGATCTGAAATTACAGTTACACATTCTCCAATACCTATTTTTTTATATTTAATTTGTGCTTTTACTACTGGCACAGGACAGATATAACCAACACAATCTAAAAATTCTGACAATTATACCACCTCATCATTCTTTATAATTTTTCTATGTATTTTTTCCACTAAATATTAACTTACTAGTATTATGATATTGAAAGTATAATAAATTATGTGCTATATTTTTATCTTAACATTACCTCTTCAAGATTAAAATATATTATTATACCTTAATTAAAATACAGATAATTATATCATATATATTAAGTAAAAAACTCCTATCAATTTATTGAATTTCAATAAATTGATAGGAGTTTTTTATTATAAAATTTTATTATAAACCTTTTTCAACTTTAATATTTATTTCTCTAATCTTTCTTATTTACAAATAAAGTTCCATCATCTTGAATTTCTGCATAATAAACTTCATCTATAGATTTTACTCCAAAATTCTTTAATTGTTTTTCTAACCACTTTTTAGTAATATTTACTTCTTTTAAATTGTGTTCTACTATAGAGCCATCAGATATTAACTGCGTTGGTAGATACTTTTTAGGTGTAGGCTTTATTTTCATATCTTCTTTAGCAACTTCTTGATAATCATGCTTTTTAAGTACACTTAATTTTCCATTTGGTTCTAGAATAGCATAATCAACTTCACTGACAGAAAATATACTTTGCTCTCTAAGCATCATAGTTAAATCTTCCACATTCATTCTCAAATCAACCATTACTTTTCTAATAATTTTACCATCTTTAATAACAATACTTGGCTCCCCATCAATTATCCTTCCTAATTTATGACATTTAACAGTAATATATGCAGTTGCTTCTGCTAAAATACACCACCAAGCTAATCCTATTATTTCATCAATAAAAGGTTCATTATCTACAGTTATAATATTTGCTACAATGGAACCAATGGTTATACCTGTAACATAGTTAAAAAATGATAGTTGGCTCATTTGCTTTTTTCCAAGCATTCTAGCTAATATAAGTAGAGACAAAAAAGATAAAGTTGTTTTTAAAAGTAATATTAAGATCTCCATAAAACTAACGTCCATATTAGACACCACCTAAAATTTAATTTTAATAAGTTCTATATATAGATAAACCACATAAAAAGTTAATTGTTTTTTACCAATAATCTAATTATTAGTTTCTTCACCTCTAAGAAACAGTAATAAATCCCTTTGGGCTCCCCCTAAGATGCAGTATAGTTTAAGATAATATTTAAAAGTTAAATCTAATTAATATTTAAACTTCTCTTTTATAAGAGAAGTTTTGAATTTATTTCTTTTTAAAATGATAGAATCATTTTTATTGAAAAATCTATTTTAAGAAATTAATTTCCACCATAATTGTCAATTGTCCATTCTCAGTTCTCCATTGGTTAAAGTTACAAATTAAAATAGTTAATCGCATAGTTATTAACTATACATTAACTTTTAAGATAGTTTATCTGTAATAATAGTATGTCTATTCTAAAATTAAATATGTAACTCTTTACTTGAAATTATAAATCTTAGTAAGATATCAGATGTAGTTATATACTTCACAATAAAATACAAATTAAGGAGCCACCTTAATAATTAGAGGTGACTCCTTAACTTATTTACATATTGATAATAATTAACTTAAAGCATTGTGCTGAATTTTAATATACTCTTCAAGCTCATTAAGTGATGATGTTATAAATTCATATATAACATATTCAGGATTTATTAATTCAACAAGTGATTTTATACCTTTATTTGAAAAAGGTTCATGTTTATCTATATTAATAATATGCCTATGTATATTTTCATTCATTTCCTTTAAAGTCAATTTATTTTTATTATTCTTTTCTATCTGTTCTATAATATATTTCCCTGACAATGAACAATTAAGATGTATACCTTTAATAAAGTTTTTTAAATCTCCAAGATCATTAACTACTTTTAATAAATACTTAATTCCCTGCTCTTCATCTTCTAAATGATGGTTAGTGTTCATTAAATGTGCAGTATCTAGCATAAAACCTTTATTTGAATAATTAATCTTTTCTAATAAAGTTAATGCCATGTTTTTATCTAACATAGTAAGACCCGGCCACCATAAATTTTCAAATAAAAGTTTTATGTTTGTGTTTAATCCCTTAAAAATTTCATTTATTAATTCTGCTGTAGCTTCTATAATTTCATAATCTGAATAAGTAAAATTATAGCTATAAGCATGCTCTAACTCTACATGAGAAACATGAAAAACTACATATTCTGCCCCAACTCTATCTGCAATTTCCATTTCTTTTCTATAATTCTCTACTATAATGTCTTTTTTTATATCTCCATAATATTTTTTAATACTATCTATATCTCCAAACTGCTTTAAAAGCTCTTTTTCATTTTCGTTCCAAAAACCAATCCAGCTAGGATAATATGATAGGTGAATTCCCTTAATAACATCTTTAGAAATTGTTTTTTTCTCCCACATTATAGGCTTTAATAATTCAATTCCATCTATATCATTTTTTTCTAAGAATTCATCTAATCTTTTATAATCACAATTGAATCTTTCAGTATCATATTTATATGTAGAGAAATTAATAAGCTTTAGCAATCAACTGAGCCTCCTTTATTTTTTTCTGTTTTTTCTCTATTCTTCTCTACTATTTTATTAAATATATAGTCATATCCGTTTTGTGAATGCGGTATCATACAATTACTACAGTCCTTAACTCCATTAAAATTAGTGTTATTTCCACCACATTCTTCAAGAAAATAAAGTGGACAATAGCAAAATAGACAGTTAAACTTCTCCTCATCTTTTACCTTATGGCAAGGAAAAAACTCACATTTTTTATGTTGAAAAAACTTATAATTTTCACTCATTTATATATCCCCTTTCAGTTTTAAACTTCTTCTTCAATATTTCCTTCTATTTCTAAATAAACCTTTTTTAATTCTTCTAATTCTTCTTTTGTAGCATTATAATAACCTCTTTTACTACACTCCATTAAAGTTTCTACCATGCTTAAATAAGCCCACCTATTATTTTCTATCAAAGTTTTTTTCATTTCACTATTCTTTATATAAGTCTCTTGCATACTACTAAATATCCAATTGTTTACTCGATTAGTGGTAGCAGCTAACCCTAGTATATTTTCGAATCTTTCACTAATTTTTTGAACTCCATGATATTTATGCTGAAGCATTCCAGCAATCCATTTAGGATTTAAAAGCCTGGTTCTTACCCCTCTTTCAATTGACTTATCAATACTACCTGTCTCTACTCTTTCTCCTGTGGTATCACTTATATAAATCTCTACTTTTCTTCCTTTTGCAATTTCTACAGATTTTGAAAGCCCTCCGAAAAATTCATAATAATGGTCAAGATCTGTAACTTCATATTCATGATTACTTCTAATTTGTGATACTACATCCACTGCTGAAAGGCTTTTTTCCAAAAGACCTTCAACTTCCTTTCCACTGTAGCTGTTATTATATACATATTTAAGACTGCTTAGATACGTTTGTCCAATTTGATTTTCATCTTTCCAGTTAGATGTTTCAATAAGTTTAGTTACATTTGTTCCATAGGCACCTTCTGCTGGTCCAAATATTCTAGAATAACATAGTTCTTCTGCATCTTTTTTACTATATCCTTTCGAAATCAATTCTTTATATATTTTCGTAGAATTTGCTTTAAAATAATTTTCTTCATCACTTTCTTTCAGTTCCCAAAGAATTTTAAAAATTTTATTTAAGTCATAGATTAGATTAGGGAACATATCTCTAAAAAATCCACAAATATTTATAACCACATCTATTCTTGGTCTTCCTAATTCTTCTATTGGAATTATCTCATATTCTGGCATAAAAATATTTTTATTGCTTTTAACTCTTACACCAAGGTAAGTTAGTATTTGTCCTATAGTTTCACCTTGAGTTCTCGAAGTCTCAAGTCCCCATAAAACAACTGCTATACTTTTAGGATAAATCCCACTTTTCTCTTTATAACATTGAATCGTATTTTCTGCAATATTTTTTCCTTACATACAAGCTGAAACTGTAGGAACAATTCTTGAATAAAATTGATAAAATGAACTATTACATCTGCTTTAAATTCTTCTCTTATATATTTATAAAAAGCAATATATTGATGATGAAGACTCAATTCTTTATCATGATAAGCTTTTTCAGGATTTTCATGTACCCCTCTACTAGGTTGAAGACCAATAAATATATTTCATTAATAATACCTAGTACTGGCATTTTATCTTCAAGCACCATTAAATTTCCAGATGGTGTTTCCCAATCCTCAATCATTTTTTCTAAGCTTTTAAAATGAGTTACTCCTCCATGCATTGAAATAAAAACCATATCAGATTTTTCAATTTTTTCCCTGCAAATTTTATATTTTTCTATGTTATTATCCATTTTATAGCTACCTATGAAATCTATACCAATACTCTCTTTATAATGTTTTTTAATAAATATATTGGTTTCCTTTAATTTATACGTAGAATCAAACCCTGACATTATAAAAATAAGCCTAAACATTTTTAATTCCTCCTGATAGTTGTACCATTATTAATATAAATCTATCTACAATAATCTCAACTACTTCTTCAACAGATTTATCTTTACTATAGTCTAATTTAAATATTTTAATTAAGCTATTTTCTATGTTAAACTTTTCTAATATCCTATTTAAGATTTCATTTGCCCCATTTATAGCTTCACTTGATGATAACAGTCCCCAGTCTAATTGATCCATAATATGTACATATAATGAAGTTAATATTACTAAATCTTCTCTTCTATCTATTATGTGAAGATTATGTATGAATTCTGGTTTTGCAAGCTGTTCTTTGTTTTCTTCACTTAAATATTCACAATATATTTCTTCATACTTATTCCATATCTTGTTTTCATCAATACCAAATCTCTTCACTCTTTTCAACATACTATGTTGGCTTTCAGCACATAATCCAGTCTGTAAAAAAAGTGCTTCCTTTACCGCCTTTTTTACTGCAACTCCAATTAATTCTCCTAACTTGGAATGCTTGCCGGCATTTGTTAATTTAATCTTTGATCTGCTATTACAAACAATAATAGTTCCATCTGTTCCAGATCCAGTAGCAATTCCTCTTGAATAATTGCTTCCTGCCATCAGTTCCTGAAGTGCTGCAGTTTTAGCTTCTGTACAGGTTACTAATGCTCTAGTCATTGTTTCAGGTGGCAGATTTCCATCTATCACTAAGATAATGTTTATTGTTCCATGTTTTATCATTTCAACTTTACAATTTTTCTCATAATATGAAGCAGGATCTCCAACTCTTCCACCATTTACTTCAACCCCACCTGTAACTATTGCTGTTACTGTAACCTCATCAAAGCTTTCACTCTTAATAGACAGATTTTCCATAGACGCTGCAGTAGAAATTCCTGCAGTTTTTTTAGGATTCAAACCCAATTGTTCTACTATTAAATACATATGCTCACTATAAGTAGGTGCCTTTAATTTGCAAGCTATACCTGCTCCAGGATTCTCATCATGATTAAAAACAGTCTTTAGATCTTCTCTATATCCTCCATTTATAGGAGATGTACTTAGAACCTTTCTATCATCTTTAAATTGAATAACTATATTTTTATCATATTTATGTACTTTATCACCTGTAGATAATGTGTATATCATCAATATAAATCACTCCTTGGAATTTCATTTTCGCAATATCTATCTTTCTTAACGCTATAAAAGTTCTCTATAACTTTGGCTATATTGTCACAATGTATTAATCTCTTGCTTTTATCTCCATAAATTTCAATACTTTCAAATTTATCTCTTAGTGTAAAAACTTTTTTCCCTTTATTTAAAGCATAATAAATTAAATCTAGATTTCTTTTATTTATCTCTCCTATTGGATAGCCCGAATCTATTACTATATCTATTTTGTCAATGATGCTTAAAGATTTTGCAAATGAAATGTCATTTATAGCTTTAAAAGGTTTTTCGCTTTGTATGTCAACTCCTATGGTTCTTGCTATTTCATAATCAATATCATTCTCATGTATTATTCCTGTTGATACCCCAATACTATGTTTTGTTAATGCTCTATATATAGGAGCACCATATCCACTTCCTCCAATAACAAATACTTGTGGTTTTAATTTATTCGAAAGTTCTATTGAGCCAAGTAAATTATTAAAGCTTGCATCTTTTATATCATATAATTTTTTAATTATATGTTCATTTACCACATCCTCTGGTACACCATAAGCTAAAACTTTATTATCTTTTACAAGAATTACCTTATCACAACTCTTTATTGCAATATCAATTTCATGTAATGATAAAATAACGGTAATTCCTTTTTCTTTGCTTAATTTCTTAAGAATATCAATGAGCTCTAATCTATGACGTATATCAAGATGAGTGGTAGGTTCATCAAGAATAATAACTTCCGGCTCTTGAACTAAAGCCCTCGCAACAAGTATTTTTTGCTTTTCTCCATCACTTAGTTCATCAAAATATCTTTCTGCTAGTTTTTCTGCATTTACAGTTTTTAAAGCCTCAAAAACCTTTTCAGTATCCGCTTCAGACAAGCGCCCAAAAAAACCAGTATGTGGATATCTTCCCATTGATACAACCTCATAACAAGTCATTAATCCACCCTCAAATTTTTTTGTCAAAACAACGGCTAACTGTTTTGATAAATCTTTTTTACTTATATTTGAAAGTTTTTCTTCTTTTATATATACTTCTCCTTTAACAGGCTCAAGCAAGCCTGATAAAGTTCTTAAAATAGTTGTTTTACCAGCACCATTTGGACCTAAAAAACACACTACCTCTCCTTTTATCCCACTAATATTAATGTTTTCAACTACTGACTTCTTTCCATAACCAGCAAAAAGATTTTCAGTTTTTAAAATGGTCATAGTGATGTCCTCCTTTTTAATATAAGGAATATAACTATGGGAGCTCCAATAATTGATGTTACAGAACTTATCGGAAGCTCTACCGGTGCGAATATTGTTCTTGCTATAAGATCACAAATACAAGTAACAACACCGCCTAATAAAATTGTTCCAGGTATTAAAACTTTATTATCAGATGTTCTAAAAATAAGTCTTGTTATATGTGGAACTGCTAATCCAATGAAAGCCACTGGGCCTGCAAAAGCGGTTACTACTGATGCAAGTATACTTGATATAATAACAATAGTAATTCTAAATGCTTTTATTTTCACTCCCATACTTTTTGCATATTCTTCACCTAATAAAAAAGCATTTAAAGGTTTAACTATAAAAAGTGAAGATAGAATTGTAGGAATTCCCATGGCCATTAATACTTTTATACTTCTCCAAGTAAAGCCAGAAAAACTCCCCATTCTCCACAGTGTAAAGCCCTGAAGACGTTCTTTATCAGCAAAAGCAGTTAAAATACTTGTAACTGAACTACAAAGATATCCAACCATCAATCCTATTACAAGGAGAGTTATTATACTTTTTACTCTACCTGCAAATAGAACCACTACTAGCATAACTAGCAGTGATCCTATAAGTGCTGCAGTAAATAATAAAAATGGAGATATACTCTCAAAACCAAATTTTACTCCACCTAACATTACAAGACCTACGCATAAAGTAGCCCCTGAAGATACTCCAAGCACATATGGTTCAACTATTGGATTTTTAAAAAATATTTGAAGTAAAAGTCCAGATACTGCAAGAGCTGCTCCACTAATCAATGCCGCTAAAGCTCTAGGAAATCTTATATCCCACACAATATCATAAAAGGTACTGTCAGTAGCTGCATGATTAAATAATATATTAAAAACTTCATCTAATTTTATTTTCACAGAACCAAATCCTATACAAAATCCAAAAATTAAAATTAAACTAATTATAAGTAAGGAAAAAATTATATAATACCTAGCTTTTATCTTTTTTAAAAAATCCATAAGTCCTCCCCACATTTCTAATATTAAAAATTTATCTATTCATATTTAATATAATGTTTTATTTCCTTATTATCTTTTTGATTATGGAATATATTAACAAGGTCTATTATTAGCTCATCAACCTTATCTGTTGACTGCCAATAATCTGGGTGAAAGCACCAAACGTTCTTATTTTTTACTGCGTCCAATTTTTCAAGAGTTGGAGCTTGCTCAATTATAGATTTAAGAGTTGGATTCCACTGAGACGTTGAAGAATAGATAAGTATATCTGCGTCTTTTGATTTTGCATAAAATTCCTCAATACTTATTTTGCCATTTCCTACACCTAAATCATCAAATATATATTCACCACCAGCCATTTTAATCATTTCTGCAACATATGAGCCTGATTTTGGAACATACACCTCTCCTTTACTTATAAATCCCCATGCTATCTTAGGTTTATCCATATTAGCAATTTTCTCTGTTTCTTTTTTTACTGTCTCTATAGCCTTATTAAAGTATTTTTCTGCTGCTTCTTCTTTATCATAGAATGCGGCAAGAAATTTCATCCACTCAACTCTACCAAAAGGACTTTCCTCAAGATATTCATTATCCACAGCATAGTTTATTTTTAACTCATCAAGTTTTTCCATCATAGCTTGTTGTCCAGCTGGTCCTGAATATACAAACACTATTTCAGGCTTTAATGAAGAAATCTTTTCATAATCTGGCGCCTTACTATTACCAACAAAAGCTATTTTGCCACTTTCTATATTTTTTTTCACTTCTTCTATTTGCCATTGATCTGCAGCACTTGTAACTCCAGATATACTTGATAATTCATTTATCGGCCTTAATAGACAAGCTTGGGTTGTGGATGCAGTAAGAACATTTTTTATTGGGGTTTTTATTGCTACTTCGTTCTTATACTCTTTTGGGACAGTTTTTCCATCTGGAACTAAAATAAAAGTTCTTTCATCTCCGTCTACTACTTTTTTTAATCCACCTTTAAGGTATTGTACACTAAATGATTTTGTATAAAGTAGTGGCATTTCTGTCCTTATGTTTAAAGTTTTATTCTCTTTATCGTAAGTAACTCTGGCGTCCATTGATTCATTTAAAAAATCAATTGGAACATATATATCCTTATTTATAACTTTAGGCATATCGCTCATTGTTACTTTAATTGAATTAACATAAGCATCCTTACTAGTTGAATCCACCTTTACCGTATCCTTATCCTTTGTTATATTAGCATTATTTCCTTCTATGTCGCATTTACCACCTAAAAATTCAAATGCTTCTTTCAAAGATACGTAAACTTTTTCATTTTCAATTTTAGTACTAACTGTGTTTTTAGTATGATTACTATCAATTATTAATTCAACTTTATCACCCTTCTCTGTATTATTGGAGCATCCAGTAAATACTACGAGTAAAACTGTAACTAGCATAATTAATAAAATGCACTTACTATTTTTTTTCTTAGATTTTAAATTCATAAGTCTTCCCCCTATAATATAAAATTCTTTAAGATATCTTTAAAAAATAACTAGTTAAAAATTCAATAAATAACCATCCCATTTATTGATTACCTCAATGCAAAATTTCATAAAACATACGAAAATAACTAGCCAAAGATATTGTAAATATTTTCCATCATATAAGGGCACCAATTTCATTGTTTATTTATATTAACAATAAAATTAGCGGGTGCAATATAATGTAAAATATTCCAACATAATGACTAGTTACTTTGTTGAAGATATCTTATATATAAATAAAAACTCCTAGAGGAGTTTTTTGCAATTTAATGTAAAACATTTTATTTAAAATGCTTTACTATGAAGAACAAAATATTTTCCCATCGAAAACTATGTCACCCATTAGGCAGGTCTCCTGACTTATAGATTTATTTCATCTTACCTTCCCGAAATACTTTCAGTGGTTATTAAGACTTTTTCCTATTTACAGTAGCGTGGGCTGTAGTGGGCTTTCACCACTTTCCCTATTAATTCTATTAAGAAACCTAATGTTACAATATTAAATTTTAGAACAAAGTAAATTTATAAATATTTAAAACTTTATTTCATATTATTTTTATTAAATAAAAGAAAACTATGACCTTTATTTATTACTTAAAACATATTTTAGTAGTAATTAATTATTTTTGAAGATGGCTAAGATTTGTATAATTTCCTAGTAAATAAATAAAGCCTCCGTAAAACGGAGGCTTATAATACTATTGTAATCACATAAAAAACAACATAACATGTAAAAATTATAAAATATAAAATTTACAACTATTTATCTGTTATATTCTATGGTTTTACTTCCCTCCGAAGTCCATATACTGATTTAGGTAGGTCTCCTGGCTCACGGGTCATTCTCCACCATCCTTCCCAGATTGCTCCAGTGGATTTGGTTTTGTCTCCGTCTACAGTAGCGGGGGCTGCAGTGGATTTTCACCACTTTCCCTATTAAACCTTATTAAGGTACCCAAAACGAAATATTTAATTTTATATTTACTACCTCAGTCATTATAACAGTTTATTCTGTATATTTCAACAATTTCACCATAAAATTATATTAGTACATAAATGATCTCTTGTGATATCTATTTAATTTTCTACATATTTTGATATAAAAGGATATTATAAGTATGCTGTTTTATACTTTTTAACTTATAGTTTTCATAGAAAATTTCATTGCTAAATGTTGAAATTAAATTAGTTATATATAATTTTTTCTTCTTATTAACTTTTTACAAGAAACTTTTTATTATTAAATATAAATCAATATTTAATAATAAAAAAACATATTTATAATAGCATTAATTACATATACCTTAAATATATTGACAAATATGTAATTTTTCTATCACATCTTTTAATATTTTTATTATATTATTATTAGAGATACTAATTAAGCTTTACAGTTGCCATAGATTTGAATTTCATATAAAACTTTCATTTCTTTTGTTAACTGAACTTTATAACCTTAATTTCTTGCCTTTATATATTTGAAATAATTATTTCAAAGTTATATTAAAATAAAAAACTGATATACGAGGTGTTAAATATGTCTGAAAATAATAAATATACTCAAGAAGTTAATACTGAAAAAAAATCTAATAATAACAATAGCAACAATAAACGTCCTGAAAAAAAATGCAGTGACAATTGTGGTAAAATAGTTGTTTATACTGATGTAGTAAATATTAATATTAATTGTTGTAGAAACTCTTAGTAAAAAACACTATTATATAATTAGATTTTTACTTCTAAAATTAATTGTTAATATAATTAATAGTGGTGATTTTAATGAGTAACTCAAATAAATCTCATGATAATGATAAGGATAAAAATAGTAAAAAATATACTTTTTTCTGTAAAGAAAATGATAAAGTAAAAATTTATACTGATGTAGTAAATATTAATATTGGTTGTTGTAAGTAAATTGAAATATGTTTAGATATAAATCTAGAAAACATCTTTTTGATTTACCAAGTCTCTATATTTTTTTAAATATAGAGGCTTTTTTAATTCCTGGAGTTTGATCCATAAATCATAATTTTAGTTATATAAGTTTAGATAAAGTTTTTATATTTTAATATTGTTTTTTTAATATATCTTTATTAATTTATATAATTATCCATTAATAGTTTTTCATTAATGCTATTTTTTCTTTTACTAATATATTAATACATAATCTCCAGTAAATTACTGGTTATAATTAACTATCATTTAATAGGAATTTGAATAGACTACAGTAGAGTTAGTTACTTTTAAAGTGCTAAATTTTAAACTGTTTAAATAACGAGGAGTGAAAATTATATTATGAGTACTGAAAAAATGAAAATTGATGAAACAAAACTAGAAATAGGACAAGCTTCCAAAAAAACCAGGAAAAATTAAGTAATCAAGAAAGAAAAGAAGCTAAGCTAACTGAAAAAAATTAAAATTAGATAAAGAAAATGAAATAATTATGAATGAGATAAAAGATTCTGTGAAAAAACTTACTGATAAAAAACTTGCACTTGAAAAAGAACTTGCAGAAACTGAGGAAAAGCTAGCAGAGCTAAAAAGAAAAGAAGACGCTTTAAATAAAGAAAATTCAAAATTAACTAAAGAAAATGAAGATAAACTAATGAAACAACAAATAAAAGAAGATAAGTTAAATAAGAAAAAACTAAAATTAGATGAAAAAAGCGAAAAGAAATTAATGAAAGAAAGCGAAAAAGAAGATAGATTAAATAAAAAAAGAGAAGAAAAACTGATGAAAGAACAAGAAAAGGAAAATTTACCAGATAAGGATGCTGTAGAAAAAATAATTTAAAATGCATTAATTACTTTTAAAATATATGAAGTTTAAACTAGTGAAACAATTTTAGGAGGGAATATTAATATGGCTAATAAACAAATAAAAAATTCTGAAAATATAATTGATAAAACAAATCTTGAAATAGAAAAAGATCTTATAGAAACTGAAGAAAAACTAAGAAAATTAAAGAGAGAAGAAGATAAGCTAAATGAAAAAAATTTAAAATTGGCTAAAAAGAATGAAGATAAAATAATGAAACAACAAAGAAAAGAAGAAAAGTTAAATGAAAAAAATCTGAAACTAGATGAAAAAAATAAAAAGAAACTAATGAAAAAAAATGAAAAAGAAGCTAAGTTAAATGAAAAAAATAAAAAACAGCTACTAAAAGAACAGGAAGACGAAAAATTATTAAATGAAAAGGATAAAGAACAACCAATTAAAGAACAAAAGCCTGAAAAACTCTTAATCGAAAAAATTAAAGAACAACCAATTAAAGAGCAAAAACCTGAAAAGCTCTCAAGCGAAAAAATTAAAGAACAGCCAATTAAAGAACAAAAGCCTGAAAAGCTCTCAAATGAAAAAACTAAAGAACAACCAATTAAAGAGCAAAAACCTGAAAAACTCTCAAACGAAAAAATTAAAGAACAATCAATGAAATAACAAAAATGAGAAAAATTATTAAATGAAAAAATATTTATAAATAATATAAAACGCGACAGCTAGCTTTAAAATGTATTAAATATTAGGAGGTAATATTAAATGGCTAATAATGAAATAAAAGAAATAAATATTGTTGAAAATAAAAATTCTAAGGATATGGTTAATAATGCAAATCCTGAAATAAATGAAATTCCTATAACCCCTGAAGAAATGCTTAAAATATTAGAAAGAAAAGAAGAAAAATTAAAAGAAAAAATGTTAAAACTAGCTAGAAAAAATGAAGAAAAATTAATGAAACTACAAGGAAAAGAAGAAAATGAAAAAATGTTAAAACTAGCTAAAAAGAATGAAGAAAAATTAGCGAAGCTAAAAAGAAAAGAAGAAGAAGTAAAGGAAATGAAAATGAATCTAGATAAAGCAATTAAAGATGGAAATGGCACTGCAAATCAAATCGCTAATTCAAACCCATATAGAAGTAAAGCATCTAATTACCACTCTCACTATTCTCATAATAATCATCATTACAGTAATCAAGACGATTTAGAATAGACCTTATTGATGATTCTAACGTTTATAACTATCCAATTCTAGATAATAGCCATTATGAAAATGGCTATTATAAAACGTAGCCGCTAGCTTTAAAATGTATTAAATATCAGGAGGTAATATTACTATGGCTAACAATGAAATAAAAACAAAAGAAACAAATATTGATGAAAATAAAAATCCTAAGAATACGGTTAATAATACAAATCCTGAAATAGATGAGACTCCTATAACTCCTGAAGAAATGCTAAAAACACTAGAAAGAAGAGAAGAAAATTTAAAAGAAAAAATGTTAAAACTAGCTAAAAAAAATGAAGAAAAATTAATGAAGTTAAAAGAAAAAGAAGAAAATGAAAAAATGTTAAAGCAAGCTAGAAAGAATGAAGAAAAACTAGCGAAACTAAAAAGAAAAGAAGAAGAACTAAAGAACAGAAAAATGAATCTAGATAAAGAAATTAAAGATGGAAATAACACTGCGAATCAAACTGCTAATTCAAACCCATATAGAAATAAGACATCTAATCATCAATCTCACTATTCTCATAATAACCATCACTACAGTAATCAAGACGATTTAGAGTAGAGCTTATTGATGACTCTGATGCTTATAGCTATTCATCTTTAGAAAATAACCATCATAAAGATGACAATTATAAAGCGTGATACACTTTAAAGTGTATTAAATTCAAGCTTCGCAAATAATTTATTAGGAGGTAAATAATAATATGGCTAATAATAAAATGAAAATAAAACAAGACGATTTAGCTATAGATCTTATTAATGATTTCGATGTTTATAGCTATTTAGCCTTAGATAGTGGTATGGATAATACCAATGATAATGACACTGGCAATAATAACGACAACCGCAATGATAATGATAACCACAACGAAAATGATAACGACAACGACAACGATAACGATAATGACAACCACAACGAAAATGATAACGACAACGATAACCACAACGAAAATGATAACGACAACGACAACGATAACGATAATGACAACCACAACGAAAATGATAACGACAACGACAATGATAATGACAACCACAATGAAAATGATAACGACAATGACAACGATAATGATAATGACAACCACAACGAAAATGATAACGATAATGACAACCACAACGAAAATGATAACGACAATGACAACGACAATGATAACGACAATGACAATGACAACGATAACCACAACGAAAATGATAACGACAACGATAACGATAATGACAACGACAATGATAACCATAATGAAAATGACAACGATAATGATAACGATAATGACAACCACAACGAAAATGATAATGACAACGACAACGATAACGATAATGACAACCACAACGAAAATGATAATGACAACCACAACGAAAATGATAACGACAATGACAACGATAATGACAACCATAACGAAAATGATAACGACAACGATAACGATAATGACAACCACAACGAAAATGATAACGACAACGATAACGATAATGACAATCATAATGAAAATGATAACGACAACGACAATGATAATGATAACCATAATGAAAATGACAACGACAATGATAATGACAATGATAACCATAATGAAAATGATAACGACAACGATAACGACAATGATAATGACAACCACAATGAAAATGATAACGACAATGATAACGACAATGACAATGATAATGACAACCATAATGAAAATGATAACGACAACGATAATGATAATGATAATGACAACCACAACGAAAATGATAATGACAATGACAATGATAACGATAATGACAATCATAATGAAAATGATAACGACAACGATAATGACAATGACAATGACAACGATAATGATAATGACAACCACAATGAAAATGATAACGACAACGACAATGATAATGACAACCATAATGAAAATGATAACGACAACGATAACGATAATGACAACCACAACGAAAATGATAATGACAATGACAATGATAACGATAATGACAATCATAATGAAAATGATAACGACAACGATAATGATAATGACAACCACAATGAAAATGATAACGACAACGACAATGATAATGACAACCATAATGAAAATGATAACGACAACGACAACGATAACGATAATGACAATCACAACGAAAATGATAACGATAATGATAACGACAATGATAATGACAACCACAACGAAAATGACAATCATAATGAAAATGATAACGACAACGATAATGACAATCATAATGAAAATGATAATGACAACCATAATGAAAATGATAACGACAACGATAACGATAATGACAATCATAATGACAATGATAACGACAACGATAATGACAATGACAATGACAACGATAATGATAATGACAACCACAATGAAAATGATAACGACAACGATAACGATAATGACAATCACAACGAAAATGATAATGATAATGATAATGATAACGACAACGATAATGATAATCATAATGACAATGATAATGACAACGATAATGACAATGATAACCATAATGACAACGATAATGACAATGATAATGATAACGATAATGACAATGATAACGACAATGACAATGATAACGACAACGATAATGACAATGATAACCATAATGACAACGACAATGACAACGATAATGATAACGATAATGACAATGATAACGACAACGACAACGATAATGACAACGATAATGACAATGATAACGACAACGACAACGACAATGACAATGATAACCATAATGATAATGATAATGACAACGATAATGACAATGATAACGACAACGACAACGACAATGACAATGATAACCATAATGATAATGACAATGATAACGACAACGATAATGACAACGATAATGACAATGATAACCACAATGACAATGATAACGACAATGACAATGATAACGACAACGATAATGACAATGATAACCATAATGACAACGATAATGACAATGATAACGATAACGACAACGACAACGATAATGACAACGATAATGACAATGATAACGACAACGACAATGACAATGATAACCATAATGAAAATGATAACGACAATGATAATGACAATGATAACCATAATGATAATGATAACGACAACGATAATGACAATGACAACGATAATGACAATGACAACCATAATGATAATGACAATGATAACGACAACGATAATGACAATGACAATGATAACCATAATGATAATGACAACGACAACGATAATGACAATGATAACGACAATGACAACCATAATGATAATGACAATGATAACGACAACGATAACGATAACGATAATGACAATGATAACCATAATGAAAATGATAACGACAACGATAATGATAACGACAACGACAATGATAACGACAACCATAATGAAAATGATAATGACAACGATAATGACAATGATAACGACAACGACAATGATAACCATAATGAAAATGATAACGACAACGATAATGACAATGACAATGATAACCATAATGATAATGATAACGACAACGATAATGACAATGACAATGATAACCATAATGAAAATGATAACGACAATGATAACCATAATGATAATGATAACGATAATGACAATGATAATGACAACGACAACGATAACGATAATGACAATGATAACCATAATGACAATGATAACGACAACGACAATGACAACCATAATGAAAATGATAATGATAACGACAACGACAATGATAACGACAACCATAATGAAAATGATAATGACAACGACAACGATAACGATAATGACAATGATAACCATAATGAAAATGATAACGACAACGATAACGATAATGACAATGACAACCATAATGAAAATGATAACGACAACGATAATGACAATGACAATGATAACCATAATGAAAATGATAACGACAACGATAATGACAATGATAACCATAATGATAATGATAACGACAACGACAATGACAACCATAATGAAAATGATAATGACAACGACAATGATAACGACAACGATAACGATAATGACAATGATAACCATAATGAAAATGATAACGACAACGACAATGATAACGACAACGATAACGATAATGACAATGACAACCATAATGAAAATGATAACGACAACGATAATGACAATGATAACCATAATGATAATGATAACGACAACGACAATGACAACCATAATGAAAATGATAATGACAACGACAATGATAACGACAACGATAACGATAATGACAATGATAACCATAATGAAAATGATAACGACAACGACAATGATAACGACAACGATAACGATAATGACAATGACAACCATAATGAAAATGATAACGACAACGATAATGACAATGATAACCATAATGATAATGATAACGACAACGATAATGATAATGATAACCATAATGAAAATGATAACGACAACGACAACGATAACGATAATGACAATGACAACCATAATGAAAATGATAACGACAACGATAATGACAATGACAACGACAACGATAATGACAATGATAACCATAATGATAATGATAACGACAACGATAACGATAATGATAATGATAACCATAATGAAAATGATAACGACAACGATAACGATAACGATAATGACAATGATAACCATAATGATAATGATAACGACAACGATAACGATAATGACAATGACAACCATAATGAAAATGATAACGACAACGATAATGACAATGATAACCATAATGATAATGATAACGACAACGATAACGATAATGATAATGATAACCATAATGAAAATGATAACGACAACGACAACGATAACGATAATGACAATGACAACCATAATGAAAATGATAACGACAACGATAATGACAATGACAACGACAACGATAATGACAATGATAACCATAATGATAATGATAACGACAACGATAACGATAATGATAATGATAACCATAATGAAAATGATAACGACAACGATAACGATAACGATAATGACAATGATAACCATAATGATAATGATAACGACAACGATAACGATAATGACAATGACAACCATAATGAAAATGATAATGACAACGACAATGATAACGACAACGATAACGATAATGACAATGACAACCATAATGAAAATGATAACGACAACGATAATGACAATGACAACGACAACGATAATGACAATGATAACCATAATGATAATGATAACGACAACGATAACGATAATGATAATGATAATGATAACCATAATGAAAATGATAACGACAACGACAACGATAACGATAATGACAATGACAACCATAATGAAAATGATAACGACAACGATAATGACAATGACAACGACAACGATAATGACAATGATAATGACAATGATAACCATAATGATAATGATAACGACAACGATAACGATAACGACAATGATAACCATAATGAAAATGATAACGACAACGACAACGATAACGACAATGAAAATAAAAACGAAAATGATAACGACAATGAAAACGAAAATGATAATGATAACGAAAACGAAAACGAAAATGATATAGATATTAGCAATGACTTTACTGTTACTAACGATAACAATAGTAATATTACCTTTAATCCAGTATTCTCACCAAAAATTATTATTAAAATAAATGGCAAAGATATTGAAGCAGAATGGTCTAAAGATGAGTTTGATAAAGAATATGATGAATATAATCACTTTAAAAAACGCAAAAAAGAATAAAGAGTAGTATACTCTAATAATTATTATAAAAATTCATTAATATTTAACCTCTATTTCTATTTCCATTTCCAAACTTTTGGCATAATATTTTTTTAATTTTATAATTTTAGACATGAAAATAGTCAATATTCTTGTTCTAATATTATTATTGTAAAATAATAAAGTAGAGCGGAATATTGACTATATTTATGATTATACTAGTATAATCACATTAAATCCTAATTAATATTTTACTTTTACATTTAAAAAATTCTTATCCATACTTTATCAAAACTAGATATCCTTTACTCATATACCTTAATAAAATACCTTATATTAAGAAAGTTTAAATCCAAATTTTACTGGATCTTTATCATCAATTACAAAATGGTTGAATCCTGTAATATATGCACTTGCGGTTATTTCAGGTACTATAGCTGGGTATTCCCCTACCTTAGTTTCTCCAATGACTTTTCCTCTAAACATAGTTCCTAAAATGCTCTCATATATAAATTCCTCTGATATTTTGAGCTTTCCTTTTGCATATAAAGTTGCCATTTTAGCACTTGTTCCTGTTCCACAAGGAGATCTATCTAACTGACCTTCGCCAAATACAACTACATTTTGAAGTGTAGCATTAGGGTTTTTAGGTAATCCATATATCTCTACTAAATCTACTGTATTTATATGTGATAAGGTTGGATGCTTTATTTCTACTGTTTTATTGATTATATCTCTTATAATTACTCCCGCTGCACTAAGCTTTGTAGCATTATTAGGATTAATATCTATTCCTAGTTCTTCTGCCTTAACAAGTGCAAAAAAACTTCCTCCAAAAGCTATATCTACTATTACTTTCCCTATTTCTGGCACTTCTATTTCTATTCCTTCTTTATATAGAAATGATGGAACGTTAACTATGGAAGTTTCAATGGCCTTACCATCTTCAACTTTTACTCTTGCTTTAATTAACCCTGCCGGTGCTTCTAAAACTATATCAGTATATGGTTCCTTAATATCAATCATACCTGTTTCAACAGCCATAGTTGCAGCACCTATAGATCCATGACCACACATGTTTAAATATCCTCCAGCATCCATAAATATTATTCCAAGGTCAGCTTCTTTAGATACCGGCTGAGTTATTATAGAGCCAAACATATCTTTATGTCCTCTCGGTTCAAGCATTATAGCTGTTCTTATGTAATCCATGTGCCTTTCTAAATAAGCTTTCTTCTCTGGCATAGTATCCCCTTTTATTACTGGAACTCCACCTACAACTATTCTGGTTGGTTCTCCCATAGTATGAGAATCTATAGCTTGAATAGACTTTATAATTTTCATGATTTACTCCCCCATTTTTCTCATCTTTAATTTTAAAAAAGCCAGTGCTTTTCTACTGTCTAAAGTTGAAATATTGTTTTCACCTACAACTTCTGTTTCTATTCCCTCTTTTGACTTATTAAAATCAACTATAGTATCCATATATTTATTAGTAACTACAAATTTAGCTTGAGTTCCAATAAAACTTAATCCTACAACAGGAATATTTCTTTTCCCTATTTCTTCAATGGTATTAGCAAAATCAACATGACTATTCCCCCAGCCATCTACAGAAATTATTGCTCCATCCACTCTCATAGCTTCTACCCAAGTAGCCACTCTTTGTCCAACAAATACTTTATCTTCGTTAGCCTGTGGGGTTCCAACTATAATTACTCCTAGTAAATCTACATCTTCATCATTAGCTACTACATCAATTAATGGATCTCTAAAATGATGTAGCGTAGTCTCTTTTGTTGATGGTCCTACTCCCATAATTAAATTCCTCCTAAACATTAATGCATTGCCCTTAAAGCTCCATCTCTATATTCATTAGGTGATACAATTATAGGAATGTTCCCCATATCAATTATTGACCTACCTCCAATTGTTCCACAGGGTTCATTTCCAAATAAACAAGTGTCATACATTGCACCTTGTCCAGCAACTTGTTTTATAATTACTACCCTTTTTCTATCTTTCTTGACTTTATCATAATATTCATACCTTTCAGTAGAAAGTCTTCCATTGAGTGTTTTCAAGTTTACCCTTATCTCTTGTACTACTAGATCACAACATCGATGAACTTCAGTTATAGCTTGCCTATAAACACCCATACCAGATCTTAAGGTAAAATCCATCTGTATAATAATATCTTCTGTTCTTGGCGTACCAGCTCTATTAAATTTAACTTGTTCATTAAGTATACCTTCTGATGATCCAAACTCTGCAACCTGTACACCTTCTTCATCTACACCATTAACCATAACTATAGCTCCTGTAAGCACATGAGTTATTCCTTCTCCTATATTACCTAGCACCTTGGTGGCAATTGGAGAAAAATCCATAATAGAATTTACAAAAATATCTCTATCCTGTGGGAAGATTATATTTAATTTTATATCTTTAATGTATTCTTTATTAAAGGATATATTCCCTAGATCTTCTCTTAAATATAAAATACCTTCTTCTATATAAGTTTTGGTAGAAAATTTAACTTCTTTAATATGAAAAGCTTTAATTATTAATTTTCTTAATTCTTTATAATCACTCATAAAACTCACCATTTTTTAATAATCTTAAATTTTAATTATATTTTAAAATTACAAAATAAATATTATTAAACTAAAATCATAATTAAATGAAATTTTTAATTTATCACTCTTCTTTGATACCTTAATTAACTATAAATACCGACTTCCTTAAAAGAAAGTCGGATTTTATATTCTAAACTTTAGCTATATACTCATATGGAAGACTTACTATTTTTCCTGGAGTATCTATAACTATTAACTGTTTTAATGTATCTTTTAATATATCTCTTTGCATCTCCTTATTATTTGGTTCACCAGCATTAGCTCCCATTGGTACAAGTGGAGCTACAGATCTTGGTGTTCCTGTTTGCCTTACAACAGGTGGTAATGCAGCTATACAAATTGTAGGAATCCCTGATTCCTCTATCGCTCTCTGTACTAATACAGCTGAACGATGACAAGTTCCTCAACCTGCAGTCAATACTACAGCATCTACTCCTTCTTCCTTTAACATTTTTGCTATCGCTGGTCCTGTTTCATTAGAAAACTTCTCTTGATTTCCACCACCACCCATGAATCCAATGTGTATTGATGAAATTTCTTTTATGAATCCTTCTTCTTTTAATTCTTTTAATCTATCTATAGGAAACATACAGTTTATATCTTTATTAACATCCCCATTATCATAACCACCATGTGATACCATAAGTTCAGATGATGGTGTATCTCCTGGTATTATTCTATAAGTAAAGTCCCCTGCTAGGTTAAATCTTTTATCCGTTTTTAAGTGGACTCCTGCTGCAGTTGCAAAAGCTACCTTCATATCCTTAAGCTCTTTTGTAACAGGTGACCATACTGGTGGTGGTGTTATAGGTACAAATATTTCTGATTGTAAGTTCTTAACAATAGAATAATCCATATTACTTTCCCGCCTTTCTATTTCTTTTCTCAATATTACTTACATATTTTTCATTTGCTTCTTCTGATAAAACCTCTGGAAAACTCATTTTAAACCCAACCTCTTGTCCTAATTTAAGAGGGTAATCTGTTATAAGCATTCTCATAGGTATCTTCATGTAACCAAGCCTACCTTTTAAATCAATCCCAACGGCTCCATCCTGTACTTCTACTATTATTCCTTGCATTTCAATAATTTTATCTCCGTACCGCATCTTTTACCTCATTACATAAAATCACTATTTTGTAGCATATTTTTCTAGTCTTTTTTGACTCATAGGTATTGAAGTTTCATTTTCTACTCTATCAACTTTTATATCAGAAACTTTTTCAACTTCATCTAAATTAGATTCCTTAACATTTGGATTCCATTTTCTTTCAGCAGCTTTAACTTCCTCACCTGACATAGCAGACTTAACCATAGCTAATGCTCTTATGGCATCTTCTTTGCAAAGGGTATTACAGGAAAGAACCTCATTTTCTATTCCTGCTTCTGACTTGTTATTATCAACCATATATTTCATATATTTATTACCAACAACTAGTGCTCCTTGTACAGCACAGAAAGACATACCGACACAAATTACTCCTCTCATCCCAATTTGCTCTATATGAGAAGCAAAATCTATATGATTGTTTCCAAAACCTTCTGTAGTAACTATAGCTCCATCTACGTCCATAGACTCTACTATCATTCCTAATCTTTCAGATACATAGAATTTTTCAGAGTTAATCTGTGGAGAACCTACAAAAATAACTCCTGCCAAATCTATTTCTTCATCTTTCATTGCTTCTATTACTAATGGTTCTCTAAAATAATGCCTTGAACACTCTTTAGATGCTGGCCCTATACAAGTTAATGCATGTATACCTCCATCTAATACCTCCAATGGTGACAACATTACAGGAACATTTCCAAGGTCAACATTTGGTTTCCCTCCAAGAACTCCAACTGGTTCCACTGGTAAAATTAAATTATCATGCATTGCACCTTGTCCCATTATTTCTTTAACTATAACCAACTTTTTCTTTCCTGGTCTTCTATATTGAACTAATTCTTCAATATTAACTACTAAACTTTCATCTAAATCTTTTAGTGCCATTCTTATTTCTTGAGTTATAAAATCTGTTGCTTTATGTGCTGCTAACGGTCCTGGTCTTTCCATATTAGTTCCTCTAGCTATAACTACTTCTGTTTTTATAAAAATTTCACCTTTATCTGGAGCACCTGGTCTTCCCCACATTATATTTTCTTCTAATATACCTTCTGATGAACCAAATTCACCTATTTGTACTCCATCTTCATCAGTTCCAGTAACCATTACAATTACTCCATCTAATATCCTTGTAATCCCTGTACCTAGTTTTGACTCTGCTTCTTTTGTAGCTATTGGCTGTACGTCCATTATGGTTTCAGAATAGATATTATATTTTTCTGGAGTTATTATATCTACTTTTATTGATTTCACTAACTCACTTTCATTTACTGCATCTTCACAAATATTTTCTCTTATATAAAGAGTTGTCCCTTCAATTTTAGTTTCTTCTCCAAACTTAACTTCATCTATTTTAAAGTGTTTTTTAGTTAGATTTCTTACTTTTCTAGGTTCTAAAATCACTTCTTTTACTTGACATTTATCTTCTATTTTTACTTCCTGTGCTTTGATATTTGATAATTGAGTCTTAGTAGTTGTCATTTTTGCTGGAGATTCTGACATTGATGTCATTGTTAGTGGAACTTCAATATCAATTCCTTTACCTTCAGCTATTTTAATTTTGAGAACTCCACCGTTAAAGCTTGTAATGGTTTCTGATTGATTTGGTATTACTGCCGCCTCATCATATCCCTCTAGCATGTTTCCTGTAACTGAAGTTAATGCAACTGCATCAACCTTTAATTTTTTTCCTACAACTTCTCCTATAGCTAATACATCTTCTTCCAATTTTATAAGTAATGAATCTTCTAATTGTTCAAAATGCATTGGATTTTCTAAATCATCACTTGAAATAATTTGACCTAACTTTTTATTAACTTTAAGTACTGCTTTAGCATTTTCATCTATGCTTTCTTTCATTTTGCTTTCAGCATCTGTAGATAAGCTTTTAAGCCCTTCTAATAATTCTAAAGTTAAAGGTGTTAACGAATCTATAGTTTTAATTAACCTAGCTCCTAAAACTTCACCTATTTTTAAACAATCCTTTGGTATATTTAATAATCCTGAATCAACCATATCAGGGAAAATTTCTGGATCTTCTAAATTATCTGCTGAGATTATAGTTCCAGCTTCTGTTCTACAACATACAACCGCAACTTCATCTTTTAAAGCTTCTGCATGTTCCCTACTCATTGACATAATCAAAGGCCTCCTTTTAATCTACTATTTTAATGTAGTTTTACAATTATGAATATTCAACAAATGTAGTCCTTATAAAATAACAAGTGAAAAATACATAATTAAAGTCTTCTAGTTAATTTGTGATCTACAGTTCTAAATATATGATCTGTATGATGATATACAGGTAAACCAGCCTTAGGTCCACAGTTCATAACAGTGTTTGAACAATCACTACAATTAGAAATCAATACTCTCTCTGCTTTAGCCTTTTTAAGGTCTAAAATTACAGCAACCTGTCCTGGACAATCTCCAGGAGTTTTACATTTGTTAGCGCCTTTAACATTGACTATATTTTTACATTGTACTACCTTAACAACATTTGATTTCATTTTACCTGCTAAGTCTCTTAATCTTTCTTCATTTGCTCCACAAGCACAGACTAACAATCCTAAATTGCCTTTAAATTCAGGCAATTCTATAGTTACTATAGCTCCTCCTGATATTTTTGTTACAGTAGCTTCCTCAAGTTCTTCTGCTTTTCCTGTATATGGTCCACCTATTACAAGCTCACCATATTCCCCATCTATTCCACCGCACTGATCAATTAACTCCTTTATAGGAGTTCCTATAGGAACATCAAAAAACACTTTAGATTCTTTACCACATTTAATTTTTCCAGCTATAGTTATATCTTTATCTATAACAGGTTTTTTATCTTCTACAGCTCTTGTTATATTTGCTAATGTTTCCGTATTCAATACAACACATTCAGCTGCTAATGGAAGTTCCGTTGGTTCTAACCATCTTCCAAAAATCCCATGAATTAAAGCTCTTTCTTCTCCCATAGGATAAATGTCTTTAAGCTTTTTTATTTTTATATTATCAATTCCATTTATCTCTTTTTCAATAGAAGCAATAGCCTTTTCATTTTTAGCCTTTATTCCTATGTATGCACCTTTAGCTTTAGTAGCTTCCATTGCATATTTTATTCCTTTTATAACTATTTGAGGATTTTCCTCTAAAAGTCTTATATTATGTTCTAGTAATGGTTCACATTCTACACAGTTAGCTATTATATATCCATCTGGTATTTCAGCTTTAAGTTTTATATGGGTGGGAAATCCTGCTCCACCAGCCCCTACTATACCAGCTTCAAATACAGTATCAACAATATTATTACATTCTTTAATCTTTACATAATCTTTGTTTTGATTTTTATCACATAAAATTATTATTTCTCTATTTGTTATTTTAAAAATTTCACCATTAACACTACTGTGAATTTTAGCACCTAATCCCTTTGTAGGATTTGCAATACATTCTCCTCTTTTTACTTTTTGTCCTTCTTTCACAATAGGTTCACAAGCTTCGCCTATATGCATTTTTAAAGGAAAATTAAACATATTACTCATAGATTCCCCTCCTTTTCTTACTCTATTTACCAGCAAAAACCATGCCAATATCATTAATATTATGAAAATTTATAGTTAAGCATTGGAAAATAGCCCTAATAAATACAAAACGCTTCATTAATAAATTTTATTTATTTTTCCTTTTAGTCAAAAAACTGACATTTTTTTCACTACGATTTTATTAGAATACTTTTAATCTCCCATTATATAAAGATTTTCAATCATTATATATATGTCAAAAAATCAACACACCTGTCAACTTATTGACAGGTGTCTAACATATTATATTGCTTTAATTTATAATATAGTGTGCTTCTTTTTACTTTTAAAATTTCTGCTGCTTTAACTTTATTGCCGCCAGTAATATTCATAACTTCCCTTATTATTTCACACTCCAAAGTTTTAACCATTTTTTCTAAGTTGTATTTGTCCTCTGAATCAATATCTTTATTTATAAAATATTTTTCCTCTTCATAACTTAATATATATTTTGGAATGCTATCTACTGATATACATTCCACATTAGATAATAGAACCATCCTTTGAATTACATTTTTTAGTTCTCTTATATTTCCTTCCCATTTATAGGATGATAATATGTTATAGATTCTATTATCTATTTCCTTTATCTCTATTCTCTCATTCTTTGACACTTGACTGATAAATAAATTGATTAAATCTTTAATATCTTCTCTCCGCTCTCTCAGTGGAGGAAGTTCAACTTGTACAATTGCTAATCTATAAAATAAATCATTTCTAAAAGTTTCTTCTTTAATAGACTTTTTTAAATCTTTATTAGTAGCTGCTATAATTCTTGTATTAGTATAAACAGGTTTGCCACTACCCAATTTATATATTACGCCATCTTGAAGTACTCTTAAAAGTTTACTTTGCATACCAAGAGGCATGTCCCCAATTTCATCTAAAAACAAAGTTCCGTTATTTGCAAATTCAAACATTCCCATTTTTCCTTTTTTAGTAGCACCAGTAAAAGCTCCTTCTACATACCCAAAAAGCTCACTTTCTAAAAGATTTTCAGGTATAGCACTACAGTTTATTGCAACAAATTGCCCATTTCTTCCACTAGCTTCGTGAATTGCTTTCGCAAAAACTTCTTTTCCCGTCCCACTTTCTCCAGTAATAAGTACAGAAGCTGAGCTTGGTGCTACCTTTTGACAAAGATTAATAGCCTCAATTATCTTTTTACTCTTTCCTCCTATATAAGAAAAACTATAATTATTAGCAATTTCTTTATTATAGGCATTACTTAACATTTCTACTTTAGCATTAGCGCTTTCTAATTTTCTTGATAGTGATACAACTTCTGTTACATCTCTATCTGTAGATACTACTGCCACCATTTCTTTTTGGGGATTATATATTGGAATTACACTTAAAATTACCGACTTTCCTCTCATAGGCTCATGTCTTATATTTTCTATAGCTTTTCCTTCTTTCAACACTTTAGGTATTAGCGGATTATTAAAATGTTCTGTTACTTTCAATCCAACAATATCCTTAGCTTTAACCTTATATAGTTTTTCTGAACTTTTATTCCAATAAGTTACTATTCCATTAATATCACAAATACATACAGCTTCATGAATATTATCTAAAATATTATTTTGGAGATTAAATATCTCATCTACTTTTAGATAAAAACTATCTCTTAAATTATTGTTTGTTATTATTCCAATAATCTTATCTTTCTCCATTACCGGAAGACGTCCAATATTATTTAAGATCATAATATCTCTTGCATCTCTTGCAAATTTATAAGGATTTATAGTAACTACATCTTTTATAGCATAATTTATAATTTTATCTTCTAATAGATTTTCTCTCTCAGTACTTATTTTTGCTAAATCTTTTCTAGTAAAAATCCCCATTAACTTGTGCTTTTCATTAACCACTATAACTTCATCTAAATTCTGTGTTATCATCATATCTGAAACCTGTTTAACAGTGTCACTATAAAGAACCTCTTTAAATTCTATATTCATTATATCTTTCACTTTATAAAGTAATTCCCCAATGTTCATCTTCTTCTCCTACCACCCTTATAAATTCAATTAGCATTTATATAGTAAATCTATATCCCTTAGTTACTATAGAATACTACTAATTGCTTTTAAATTAAAATTAAAAATATTACAATAATTTAACTAGCTTTAAGCTAGTTTTATATAAAATAAAAAATTGAGTAAAATTAATTTTTATATTGAATCAAAAATAAAATTTTATAAATTCATATACTTAAATAAAATCGTGACAAAGTCACGATTTTATTTAAGCTTTTAAAATTCATAATAATTATTTAAACTTTATCTTTTCTTATTAAATTATACCCTAAAAGTATAATAAAGGCACTTAAAATTCCTACTAACATACCTACAAATACATCACTAGGATAATGAACATATAAATAAATTCTTGAAAAACCTATAAGTACAGCAAGCACTATAGGAATTATTTTGTATTGAGGTAATAATATAAATAATATTGTAGCTACTGCAAAAGATGATGAAGTGTGTCCTGATGGAAAAGAAAAAGATTTAGGTATGTGTATCAATGGATCTGATATAGGATATCTAATAATTGGTCTAACTCTTTCCACCACATTTTTTATTATACCCTCTGTTAAAATAGTACTTAATAATAAGGAGCTAAGACAAAGCAGTCCTATATGTCTATAATCTTTTTTAAATAAACATATTACAGATATAATTATCCATATAACTCCTCCATCACCTAAATGAGTTATAATTGGCATTAGTTTATCAAATAATGGATTTCTTAATCCATGGTGTATAAAATCAATTAGTATTTTATCAATAGCATGAATACTCTTAAGCATATTTAATCTTTTCTCCCATTTAAATTCTCATATAAGTTATCTAAAAGAAAATAACAAATTAAAGATATATTGTATTTTATATCAGACAAGCTGTCAGATTCTACTCATAGTTGTACTATGAACATACGCTAACAACGGAATATGATTCAAAATATACTAACATACTGGCTTGTTATTTTTTTAAGATTTTTAACATAATTTATAGTAAAATATATTATTATTATTTTACTATAAATTCTTAACTATGTTAACCGAAAATTTTTATTGTTTTGATAGCGCTTAAATAACTTTCTCCATCAGAAGTATAAATTAAAGTTAACGGCGTTACAGCGACTCCTTTAGCTGAAACATGGTATAAATCTCCTTTTTTCTCACTACATATTCTAGAGATATAAAAACCTATAGTATCATGTATTATAAAGTATTCATCATAATATTTACCTAAATAAATTACAACATGACCATCTAGATACATAAGACATCCTGGAGTCATCGTATCCAATACTTTTTTCTTTTCTTCAATAGTCATATTTTCTATACACTTAGTTATTCCTATGGCCTTCTTCTCTTGCTGAGATGAATTTCTAGGAAGCATTAGTCCCATAGTCTTAAATACATCTACTACTAAACTGGAACAGTCTCTTCCAAAAAATTCTCCTCCCCATCCATACCTTTCTCCTAAGCATTTAAAGCTTTGCCTTATAATATTCTCTTCTGTATAAGGTAAATATCCATAACATACATCTTCACTTCTCGAAATTAATATTTGTGTAAACTTTAAACTTTCATCATAACACCTTACTGGAAGCCATACCACATAACTTCCACAAGGATACATATCATAAATAGTTTCTAAAATATCTTCTTCTTTTACTAATGGAAGTTTTACTCCCATATCTATAGGAATCATAGATATGCTTTCATCAAAAGGATTATATCCAGTATAAATTCTTCTACCTGTAACTACTAAAAATTCCTTAGCTTTTGTATATTTTAATATAGGTTCCTTTTCTCCTATAGCAATATCTTTTCTTTTAATCCATCCTTTATACGCATATGCTTTTATAAAATACCATTCTTTATCCTTGCTTTCATGTAAAATTACACAAGGATCGCAAATATTAATCGCCGTTTCCAGTAATCTATCTAAGTCATAATCCTTTGGATTTTTAAAAATTCTATCCTCTGTAGGATAAGATTTTATATGTGATCTTCTTGTAACCATTCCATACCGTATTAAGTTTTTTTCTTTTATAGCTTCTAAATTTAAATTTTTACTTAATTTTAGAAAATATTCTTTTTCTAAAATAAGACTATTTTTATATCTAATTGTAGAATGAGGTTTACTTATAGATAAAATCAAGTTCCGTAATTCCTGTCCACCAAGAAAATTTTGTAATAAAAATATATCCTCTACTATATTACCTTTCATAGATCTTTCATTATATCTCTTTATCTCATCATCACATATTATTATCCTCTTTGAAGTATTGCTATTATTTATCCAAAATTCAGGATATAACATCTCTGTTTTTACCCTAGCAACTTTTGAAGAAAATTGAGTAAACAGTACACTCACCTCTTTATATACAATATTATTATATATTGTATTAATTTTTCATGGATTATAAAACCATTAATGGTAGATTAATATTTACTAATCTTAAAAATAAGTATATTTTTAAGATTAAATTTATACAAAAAGTATTATTTTTTAATGCTTAATTACTATGTACAATTTTTTATTTTAGAAGTCGAATTATTGTATAAATTAAATTTTTACTGTGGAATCCTATAGTTATAACATACTTGCTGATTATATCTCTCATTGAAATTATTATTGACATCAAATTTATAAGTGATATAATATTATAAATATATATTTGTAATATACAAATTTTAATAATATGCATATGCTATTATTAAATAAATAATAAATGCAATGAAGAGAAGAGTAAGCTGCCTTACATTTACAGAGAGAGAATACATTAGCTGAAAGTATTCTTAAATAGAATCAGTTGAAAACCACCTCTGAGTGACTTTAATAAAGTCCGGATAAATCCGTTAAATTTTTTTAAAGTGGTATATCATAATTTTGATATACAATTTGGGTGGAACCACGGGTAATTATCTCGTCCCTTTTCTAATTATTTTGGAAAAGAGATGAGTTTTTTTATTTTATTGAAAAAATTCTTAAAGAAATAAAAAGTAAATAACTATAAAAAATTATATAATACTTTAGAATACTTCTCTTAAATTTATTTTTATATTATATAATTTTAGTAGTAATAAGTTTATTTAAATATAGTAATAATAGTATAAAGCTGTGAAGAGAAGAGTAAACTGCCTTATATTTACAGAGAGAGGATACATTAGCTGAAAGTATTCTTAAATAGAACCAGTTGAAGACCGCCTCTGAGTGACTCTAATAAAGTCCGGATAAATCCGTTAAAATTTTTAAAGTGGTATATCATAATTTTGATATACAATTTGGGTGGAACCGCGGGTATAGTATCTCGTCCCTTTTCTAATTATTTATAGAAAAGAGGCGAGTTTTTTATTTAAAAAATAAATTAATAATTCTCATGCTTTACTGAGAATTATCTATAATTGTCAATAGTTTTAAGGAGGTAAACAAAAATGATTAAAGTTACATTAAAAGATGGCTCAATAAAAGAATATGAAAACTCATTATCAGTTTTAGATATTGCTAAGGATATTTCTGAAGGGCTTGCAAGAGTAGCAACCGCTGGATTTGTTGATGATAAAACTGTAGATTTACGTTATATAGTTGATAAAGATTGTGAATTAAGCATTCTTACTTTTAATGATGAAGAAGGGAGAAATGCTTTTAGACATACAACGGCACATATATTAGCTCAAGCTGCTAAGAGATTATATCCTAATGCTCAGCTTGCTATAGGTCCTTCAATTGAAGATGGTTTCTATTATGATTTTGATCTAGAAAAACCATTTACTTCTGAAGATATAGAAAAAATTGAAGCTGAGATGAAAAAAATTGTTAAGGAAGATTTAAAAATTGAAAGATTTGAGCTTCCTAGAGAAGAAGCACTTAAATTAATGAATGAAATGAATGAACCTTATAAAGTTGAATTAATTAATGACTTACCTGAGGATTCTATAATTTCATTTTACAAACAAGGTGAATTTGTAGATCTATGTGCAGGTCCTCATCTAATGTCTACAAAATATATTAAAGCTATAAAATTAACTAAATTAGCTGGTGCATATTGGAGAGGAAATGAAAAAAATAAAATGCTTTCTCGTATATACGGAACTTCTTTCACTAAAAAATCTGATTTAGATGAGTATTTAGAAAGAATTGAAGAAGCTAAAAAACGTGACCATCGCAAACTTGGTAAAGAACTAGAGCTTTTCACATTGCTTGATGAAGGTCCTGGCTTTCCTTTCTTTTTGCCTAAAGGAATGGAGCTTAAAAATACTCTTATAGATTTTTGGAGAGAAGTCCATAAAAAAGCTGACTATAAAGAAATCTCTACTCCAGTTATATTAAATAAGAATTTATGGATTAGAAGTGGTCATTGGGAACATTATAGAGAAAACATGTATACAACTGAAATAGATGAAATGGATTATGCAATAAAACCAATGAACTGTCCTGGAGGAATGTTAGTATATAAAACAAGTCTCCATTCCTATAAGGATTTACCTCTTCGTATTGGTGAATTAGGCCTTGTACATCGTCATGAATTATCCGGTGCACTACATGGATTAATGCGTGTTCGTAACTTTACTCAAGATGATGCTCATATATTTATGCTTCCTGAGCAAATTAAAGATGAGATTAAAGGAGTAATAAGACTAATAGATGAAGTTTACAGCGTATTTGGCTTCAAATATCATGTTGAATTGTCTACAAGACCAGAAAATAGTATGGGCAGCGATGAAGAATGGAATAGAGCAACTGAAGCGCTTAGAGAGGCTCTTGTAGAACTTGAATATGACTATAAAGTTAATGAAGGCGATGGTGCATTTTATGGTCCTAAGATAGATTTTCACCTAGAAGATTGTTTAGGACGTACATGGCAATGTGGTACAATACAACTAGATTTCCAGCTTCCAGAAAGATTTGGTCTTCATTATATAGGCTCAGATGGTGAAAAACACAGACCAGTTATGATACATCGTGTAGTCTTTGGAAGTATAGAACGTTTTATAGGAATTTTAACTGAACACTTTGCTGGTGCTTTCCCTACTTGGCTTTCACCTATACAAGTAAAAGTACTTCCTATTTCTGAAAAATACAATAATTATGGTGAAGAGATAGTAAATAAATTAAAAAGTTTTGGTATAAAGGTGGAAATAGACGAACGCACTGAAAAAATAGGGTATAAAATTAGAGAAGCACGTAATGAAAGAATTCCTTATATTTTAGTGGTAGGTGAAAAAGAAGCTTCTAAAAAGGAAGTATCTGTTAGAAGTCGTAAAAATGGTGAAGAAGGCAATATTTCTATAGACAATTTCATTGAGGAAATCCTTAAAGAAATAAAGAGTAAAGAGTTATAGAAAAATTTACTATACAAAATTACTCTCAATTTAGTATTAATAGTTAATAATATTAAAACAGACTTAATAAAGATATATTTATCCTAAAAATTATACAATAATTTAAAATACTTCTTTTAAATTTATTTTTATTATTATATAATTTTAGTAGTAATAAATTTATTTAAATATGATAATAATAGTATAAAGCTGTGAAGAGAAGAGTAAACTGCCTTACATTTACAGAGAGAGAATACATTAGCTGAAAGTATTCTTAAATAGAATCAGTTGAAAACTACCTCTGAGTGACTCTAATAAAGTCCGGATAAATCCGTTAAAATCTTTAAAGTGGTATATCATAATCTTGATATACAATTTGGGTGGAACCACGGGAATATTATCTCGTCCCTTTTCTAATTATTATAGAAAAGAGGCGAGTTTTTATTTTAAAAAATAATTTAAAAATTCTCATGCTTTGATGTGAATTATCATAATTAATTATCAATAGTTTTAAGGAGGTAAATAAAAATGATTAAAGTTACATTAAAAGATGGCTCAATAAAAAAATATGAAAACTCATTATCAGTTTTAGATATTGCTAAGGATATTTCTGAAGGTCTTGCAAGAGTAGCAACTGCTGGATTTGTTGACAATAAAACTGTAGATCTACGTTATATAGTTGATAAAGATTGCGAATTAAACATTCTTACTTTTAATGATGAAGAAGGAAGAAATGCTTTTAGGCACACAACAGCACACATACTAGCACAAGCTGTTAAAAGCTTATATCCTAACGCAAAACTTGCTATAGGTCCTTCAATCGAGGAAGGTTTCTACTATGACTTTGATGTAGAAAAACCTTTTACTTTTGAGGATATAGAAAAAATTGAAGCTGAGATGAAAAAAATTGTTAAACAAGATTTAAAAATTGAAAGATTTGAACTTCCTAGAGAAGAAGCACTTAAATTAATGAATGAAATGAATGAACCTTATAAAGTTGAATTAATCAACGACTTACCTGAGGATTCTATAATTTCATTTTACAGACAAGGTGAATTTGTAGATCTATGTGCAGGTCCTCACCTAATGTCTACAAAATATATTAAAGCTATAAAATTAACTAAAATAGCTGGTGCATATTGGAGAGGAAATGAGAAAAATAAAATGCTTTCTCGTATATATGGAACTGCTTTTACTAAAAAATCTGATTTAGACGAGTATTTAGAAAGAGTTGAGGAAGCTAAAAAACGTGATCATAACAAATTAGGAAGAGAACTTGAATTATTTACGACTGCTGAACCAGTAGGTCAAGGACTTCCACTATTAATGCCAAAAGGAGCTAAAATTGTTCAAACTCTTCAAAGATGGGTAGAAGATGAAGAAGAAAAAAGAGGCTACCTATTAACTAAAACTCCATTTATGGCTAAAAGTGATCTATATAAAATTTCAGGACATTGGGATCATTACAAAGATGGAATGTTTGTTCTTGGAGATGAAGAAAATGATGAGGAAGTATTTGCACTTCGTCCAATGACTTGCCCTTTCCAATTTATGATATATAACTCTAAAAAAAGAAGCTATAGAGATTTGCCATTAAGATATGGTGAAACTTCAACTCTATTTAGAAATGAATCTTCTGGAGAAATGCATGGATTAATTCGTGTAAGACAGTTTACAATTTCTGAAGGTCACTTAATAGTTACTCCAGAGCAGTTAGAAGAAGAATTTAGAGGAGTAGTTGATTTAATTAACTATATGTTAGAAACTTTAGGATTAAGAGAAGATATAACTTATAGATTCTCTAAATGGGATCCAGATAATAAAGCTAAATATATAGATAAACCAGAAGCTTGGGAAGAAACTCAAGTTATAATGAAGCAAATTCTAGATAACTTAGGACTTGATTATAAAGAGGCTATTGGTGAAGCTGCTTTCTATGGTCCAAAATTAGACCTACAAATTAAGAATGTTCATGGAAAAGAAGATACAATAATCACTGTTCAAATTGACTTCTCACTTGCTGAAAGATTCGGAATGACTTATATTGATAAGGACAGTAAAGAGAGATATCCATACGTAATTCATAGAACTTCAATTGGATGTTATGAGAGAACTCTAGCGTTACTTATAGAAAAATATGCCGGTGCTTTTCCAACTTGGCTAGCACCAGTTCAAGTTAAAGTTCTCCCAATCTCTGAAAAACATCATGATTATGCAGAAGAAGTTGTTAAAACATTTAAAGCAAATAATATAAAAGTTGAAGCTGACTATAGAGCTGAAAAAATAGGCTACAAAATAAGAGAAGCTCGTAATGAAAGAATTCCTTATATCTTAGTTGTAGGTGAAAAAGAAGCTGAAAATAAAGAAGTTGCTGTAAGAAGTAGACAAAATGGTGAAGAAGGTGCTGTAGCACTTGATGTATTTGTTGAAAGAGTATTAACTGAAATTAATAATAAAGAAAGATAAAATAGAATCGTGGCTAACTGCCACGATTTTATAATTTAAATTGCTCTGATAAATACATGATATTTATAATTACCTAATATTAATAATTACTTAAATAAGGTTGTAAATTTAGTTTTTTTAAAATATAATTAATAATATATTAACTTTTTAATAATAATTTATATTCTTAAATTCATTATCTCATAATAAAAAAAAGGTAATAGCATTTTGCTATTACCATCAACAAGCGAAAGTTTATGTGAGGTATGATTTTTTTACTTCGCATTTAAAGCAAGTATATTAAAGGGTATAAATTGGGTATTAAACTATTTTTTTAATTTTTTAGGAACTGCTGGTTGATACCATAATCCCCAACAAGCTGTTCCTGCACTCATTTTAGCAACAGCTAGAGATGCTGTTCCTATGCCTTTAAGAACTAATGAATTTTTTTTCATAATGACTTCCCCCTCTATAAATTATATTAATAAAGATACTGCTTCTATAAATATAGCTGCAGAACCTATATAACAATAAATATTTAAATCTTTATTTAATATAAATAAAGCTGTTATAATGGATACTTCAATAAAATATGTTATAAATGTTCTTTTTCTATAAATCCTCTTTTCATCTTCATCTAGAGGTTTATTTTTCGTATCCTTTGGTGCTAATTTAATAAATATTATCAATGCTATTAAAAGCATTCCTATTAATATTATTGGATTTCTTATCAAATCTATATTTTTAAATAAAAATATAGAAACATTACTTAATATTGAAAATGATAGAAAACATCCTAATGGTGTACTAGCATGATATCCTCCTGCTTGCAACCTCATAAAAAAGAATATTACTGTAAAAACTATCATCTCTTTAAGCCAATTAAATAAAACCCCTAATAAAATTAATCCAATTAGCTCTCCTATAGTTATTAATAACATAGTTAAGCCATACATATAAACTTCTAAATCATCTTCGTTAATTATTTTATTTTGAATTAATGAAGTACATATTTTGCTAGATATTCTATTTACCATAACTTTACCTCATTTATCAAATTTCTTTATTTTTCTATTATTAATATAAGCTACTTTTACTTTAAAATAAAGTAGCTTTGCATAATTTGACATTGAAATGTAATAATTGGACAATCTTTTATAAAAAGTACCTAATAACGTTATAATTAATAGTTTTATATATCTAGATATTAATGTTTTCAAATTATAATATAAATTAATTCCTTAAAATTATAATTTTAAAATATAAAAGATCACCTATATTTATAGGTGACCTTTTATAATCCATAGGTAGTAATGGATTGCTAATTTATGTGGGATTAATTTATTTATAATAAAGTAACTGACTGAATAAAAATAGCAAAAGCTATTGTACAAGAATATGATGATAAATTCTTATTTATTAAAAATAATATTAAAACTACTAAAGCCTGTAAAAAATAGGCTATAAATGTATTTCTTCTAAGCTTTTTTCTCTTTTCTTCAGAATAAGAAGAAAATTTTATTTTATAAGGTGCTTGTTTAAAAAATATTACAAGTGCTATAATCATAAGCACCACAGTAATTATTATATTATTTCCTGATAATTCATTAACTGAGGATATGTAAACACTTATTAATGCTAAAGAGGAAAAGCAAATGAAATTCTTTATATAATTGCTAAGCCAACATCCTCCTGCAAACATCCTCATTATTCTAAATGATATAATAAATAACATCATTTGTGAAAGACAATTAAACAATATTCCAATTACTGTAAATCCTATAACATCTAAAATTAACAAGATAACCTTTTGAAGTTTCTTTATATAAGTCTGAAAATCATCAAATTTGATTATATTGTTTTTAACTAAGGACTTACATATCTTTACTGATAAAGTGCCTATCATTGTATCACCACTTAATAAAGTATTTACTCTTCAATAGCTATATTAATATATCCATTTAATTTTTAAAATACATTTTGCACATTTTGACTTTCAAATGTAATAATTGGGCTAAAAGTATTAAAAACCTTATAAAAATAAGGTTTTTAACATATCTCTTTCATAGCAATATTTAAAATAAATTCTTCTTTTGATTGTTCAATTTTTAGCAATCCATCATATTTATCAACAATATATTTTATATTTTTAAGTCCAAATCCATGGTTTTCTTTATCTATTTTAGTGGTTTCATAACTATTTTCATCAATAAATACATCTTCTTTCTTACTATTTTTTATTTTTATAATTAAATATTCACCTTTCATATACATATAAAGTTTTATATATTTCTTTTTTAAGTTTTCACAAGCTTCTATAGCGTTACTAAGTGAATTACCTAGTATAATAGAAATATCCATAGAATTGACTTTTAGTTCTTTAGGAATATCTATATTTAAATCTACTTCTATATCTTTTTCCTTTGCTACTGTTAAATTATTATTTAGTATGGCTAAAATTGTTGAATTTTCTATGTTTACTATATTATTAACTTCTTGTACATCTTTTAATAATTCTTTTGCATATTTCTTAGCTTCATCAATATTATTCAAGTCTAAAAGCCCATAAATACAGCTATATGATGATTAAAATCATGTCTTTGAGCCTTTAACTTATATGTAAGTCTATCTAAACTTTCTATATAATTTTGTTGTCTTTCATATTCTCTCATAAGCAATAGCCATTCAGATTCCTTTTTTGAATATTTAATTATTTGATTTATAACATTTATGACCATTGCAGTAAAAATGATGATTGTTATTGTCATTGTAAATATAGTTGATGAACTAGCTTCAACTATATCTTTGTTCTTAAATAAGCTAAATATCATAAATATAAAAAATATATTTATACTTAAGGTCATTATTAATTCATATACATATATCTTCTTTAAATTTTTTTGCACTATTTTTATATTACCTGCAAATCTAATCATTAAATATACTATTGTTCTAGTTAATATAAAATATATTACTGTATATAAATTAGAAGAAACTAGTTGATTTTGATTTATATCAAATAACATATAAGTAAATGAAACAAATATAAGTTCTACAAAGGTTATTACAATTATATAAGCTAAATTCCCAAAAATTATTTTTAACAAATCTGAGTTAAAAATATATTTATAAGTAATTACATTTGAAAATATTATAAATAAAATCCCCTTTTGACTTCCTAATCCAAAGTAGCTATTACTCAAGTAAGTTACTGTAATTTGAAAAATTAATAGAATAACCACTATATGTTTAGGTCTATTATTTTTATCAAACATAGCTCTCATAAATAAATATCCTAAAATTACTTCTACAACTTTTATAAAAATATTTGAAATTACTACTATATCCACATACCCTCACCTATCCAAATAAATTGCTTGCTAAGCATTCTCTTACTTCTTTAACTGATGCTTTGCTTACAGGAATATCAATATCTAAATCTGAAATATATACACTTTGACTTTTATAGGAGGTTAGTTTACTTCTGTTAATTATAAAACTTTGATGACATTGTACAAAGTAATCCATATCTAACACTTTCTTTAGCTCTTTTAAAGAAGCATAATATTCAATAGTTTCCTGTTTTGTTATCACCTTTACTTTCCTTAAATACTTTTCAAAATAATATATATCATCGTATCTAATTCTATAAACTTTATCTTTATTATCTATTACTAGTTCTTTAGATTTCTCAATTTTTAAACTTAATATTTCTATTGCTTCCGAAATAACACTATAAAACTTTTCATAAGATATAGGTTTAATAATATAATTAAAGCTTCTTATTTCAAATGCATTCAAAGCATAATCTTTAAATCCTGTTATATAGATTATAATTGCAGTTTTATTAACTTCCCTAATTTTGTATCCAAGCTCCATACCATTTAAGCCACTCATTTCAATGTCTAGAAGAAAAATGTCTATATCATTGACTTTTAATGATGAACTATTTTTTGATAGTTTGTCCAAAAGTTCTTCTGCACTATTAAAACTTAAGATATTAAATAAATCATTGCCATCAGAAAACTTATTTAAATATCCATTAATAATCCCCACTTGAACATTATCATCATCACAAATAATAACATTATATGACATCTATATTCCCCCTTCCTAGATAGTCATAATAATACCTATTATAATATCAATTTTCCAAATATTCAATTTCTCCTCTTTTCTTCGAAGTTTTAATTTATAGATAATAATAAATTTATTGTAAACGATTTAATTAATTATTCTTATATTTTACAAATTTTAGAACTATACTAAATATTTTTTATTGTTATACTTTTAAATTAATGCTGCAAATGTTACAATTGTGTTAATTAAGATATCTTTGTGATTTTTTCTATAAAATCTTTAAAACTAGGAGGGTTAACAGCTATGGAAATAAATAAAATTCATAACTTTTTAGAAGAAAATAGAGAAAATATAATAAATCATACCAAGGACTTAGTTGAAATTCCAAGTGTATCTGAAAATATAGATAAAGTAAAAGAAGCTTTAAGACTTGCTATAGATAAAGCTTCTAATATGGGCTTTAAAGCTTACACCGTATTAAATGATTCCATAGGAATTATTGAAATGGGAGAGGGAAAGGAAACAATCGGAATATTAACTCATATAGATGTAGTTCTAGCTGATGATTTAGAGGATTGGAAAACCAAACCTTTTGAAATGGTTGAAAAAGATGGAGTTCTATTTGGTCGTGGAGTATTGGATGACAAAGGACCTATAATTTCTGCATTATATGCTATGGATGCTATCCGTAAGTTAAATATTCCTATTAAGAAAAAAGTTCAACTTATAATAGGTACTCAAGAAGAAGTAGAGTGGACAGATATGAATGAATATGTAAAAAAATACCCTCTACCAGACTACGGCTTTACCCCTGATGGACAATTTCCTATATGCAACAAAGAAAAAGGATATGCAGATATATTATTTAAATTTGAAGGAAAATGTGAAGATAATATAGGTAATTTTGAAATTTTAGATTTACAAAGTGGTAATGCTACAAATTCAGTGCCTGCAGTGGCTAAAGCAACTTTAAAAGGAAACTTAGAAGAATTACAAGCTATAGTTAAAGCCTACATAAAAGAAAATAAAGATGAAAAAATATCATTAAAATTAGATGGTGAAAACATCATAGTAACAGCACAAGGATTTGCCTGTCACTCAGCATTTCCACAACAAGGTGTTAATCCTATAGTAATGATAGGTAAGTTTTTAAATACTTTAAATTTAGCAAATAATGTAGAAGCTAGATTAGTTAAATTTATAGCAGAATTTTGCTATGACTATTTTGGAAAAGGCTTAGGACTGTATAGTGAAAGTGAATATTTAGATGGAGAATATATGCATAGAAACGTTATTTCCCCAACAGTTGTTAAAGGTGAAAATAACATCTATGGTATAAACTTAAATATGAGACCAGTATATGGTACTACAGTAGAAGGCTTAAAGGAAATTTTAAATAAAGTATGTGAAAGTGCTAACTGCACTTTTGAAATTGAAGATTTCTTAGCTCCAATATTTGTAAGTAAAGAAAAACCATTCTTAAAAATAATGGAAGATACTTATAATGAATTAAGTGGATTAAAAAATGAATTTACATTAGGTCATGGAACCTCTTATGCAAAAGCAATGCCAAATACAGTAGCATGGGGACCTGTATTTTATGACGAAGATGAATGCTGCCATATTGCTAACGAATATATGTCTGTTGAAAAATTGCTAAAAGCAACAGAAATTTATGCTGTAGCACTAGCAAGAATGGTATCAAGTGAAGATTCCCTGATATAAGGCATATTCAAAAATATACTAACATCTTTAGTTTATTATTTTCTTTCAGATTTCTAAAATTAAAAGCCGTAATAGAAGATTACGGCTTTTAATTTTATATCTATTTACAAATCATTATATCTAAAATTACATTATCACAATCACACATACCTTTATTTGCTATACTTGCAAGATTTCTAATTGATTTATCTGCTTCTTTGCTTACTATTCCATCTTTTTCAGATATTTCAACTCCTCTTGTTGAAAGTATGGCAGATTTAACTGCTGCCCCAACTGCTGTTGATAACTTTAATGCACATCCTGGCTTAGCTCCATCACAAATCATCCCTGAAACGTCACCAATCATATTTTTAATAGTATAACTCACATTGTCCAATTTTCCGCCCATCATGTAAGTCATTGCTGAACTTGCCCCTATTGCTGCTCCAACACCACATCCACAAAGTGCTGAAAGTCTTCCTAAATGACTTTTAATATAATAAGTAATTAAATGACTCATTGCTAATGCTCTTACTAATACATCTTCACTACACTTTAGTTTTTCATTTATAGCTACTATAGGCAGTATTGCAGTTAGTCCTTGATTCCCACTACCTGCACTACTCATAACTGGTAATATGCATCCTGACATTCTTGCATCAGCTCCACAAGCTGTTACTGCCATTGTATAGGACATAATATCATCTCCAATTAGTCCTTCTTCAATACTTTTCATTAAAGTTTTTCCAACATTCATACCATAGTCATTTTTTAGTCCTTCTTCTGCAACTTTTCTATTCATCTCAGCACCATCAAGTAAAAATTTAATATCATCAGCATCAACATTTGTTATATAATTATAAATTTTTTCTACTGAAAGTTCCACATTAGAAGTATTAACTGAAGTAGTCTGCTCACTTTCATCTACTGTAAACACCACTTTTCCATTTACTTCAATTAATATAATATTTGTATGTTTATCTTTTATCGCTACTTTAGCTCGTTCTTCACCTTTTATGCATATAGCTTCTATGTATAGCTTTTCATGCCTATCAGATAAATGTACACTCACATTTTGGTCATTAACCATTTTCTTAGCATTTTCCACATCTTTTATGGTAGCATCTCTTAAAACTTCAAGATTCAAATCTGCATTTCCTGCTATAGCACCTAATGCTGCTGCTATGTGTATTCCACTACTCCCTGTTCCCGGTATCCCTACCGACATGGCATTTTTAACTATATTTGTACTTAAATATAATTCTATATGTTCTGGTGTTCCATTTAAATAGCTTGCGCCCTTAGCCGTAGCCATTGCTATAGCTATGGGCTCAGTACAGCCTAAAGCTGGTATAACTTCTGTCTTTAATAGCTCAGTAATTAAATTATAATTCATTTAATCTCCCCCTACACCTGTGTAGATATATAATTTTAAGATATAAATTGTAATAATTTTATTGATATAAATTTATAAAAACTTACAGATAAAACCTTTATAATAATTGTTTATAAATTAATTTAAACAAAAAAATACTTTTAGTACAAGTATATTCAACTAATTCTTATTAAAAGAATGTAATAATTTTTCGTTTTTTCTTACTATTTAGAAAATTCCCCTTAATGACTCTAGCTTTTTAATAACTAATTGATTATGGTTATGTCCATTGATAAAAAATAGCTATTATCATATAACTTATGATAATAGCTATTTTTTATTGTGATATTCGTTTATCTTAACTTTACCTATAATACAGCACTTGAAATTAAATATAATTATTTAAAAACATTAGTAATAAAATTAAATATTTATATCATAAATTACTAAAAATTCACTATGGATTACCTAGCTATTAAACTTTCTTGTTAAATACAATTGCTAATCAGTTCTTTAAAGAGATTTAACATAATCTCCCTCTTTGATAACATCATTTCTGGATGCCATTGAACTCCAATAACGAATTTTTTATCTTTTAATTCTATTGCTTCTACAACTCCATCCTTTGATAAGGCTGTCACTTCTAATCCTTCACCTATGTTTTTTAAACATTGATGATGAAAACTATTTACCATAATATTTTTTCCAAATAAATTAAACAATTTACTATTTTCCTTTATTTTTACATTATGGCACTGCTCATATTTTCTTGATTTTTGAATATGCATCAATGTTTCCTTTGGATATTCACTTAAATCTTGATATAGATCTCCATTTAAAAATACATTTAAAAGTTGGCATCCCTTACAAATTCCCAATATAGGTTTATCTTCTTCTAAAAATATTTTTAATAGCTTAAATTGATATTCATCAATATCCTCTCTCATAAATCCTATTTCTTTATGAGGTTCATCTTTATAAAATTTAGGGTGAATATCATATCCTCCACCAAGTATTATTCCATCACAATTTAATAATTGAAGTTTTATTGTTTCTTCTTCTTCCGCAATAGGCAATATTATAGGTATTCCTCCTGCCCTCTCTACTGCTTTTATATAATCCAAACTAATAGAGAACTTTTCTATTTCTCCTATATTATCATCATAACTAGTAATAATATTTCCAACTATACCTATCAAGGGTTTTTTCATCTTTATCCCCCTATACAGAATTAATTAATTTATATTTTATACATCTTTAAAAATAACTAGTCAATGTGCTAAAACCTGTTTTCTGTAATGTTTCATCAATAGAATATTCTATTATACTACTATAAGCAAAACTTGCTAATCTGCATAACAGAAAATATTCATCTCACTTTTAACTAGTTATTTTAGAGGATTTAATCTACAAAATGACAAGCTACATAGCTTCCATTGCTACATTTTTTAAATTCTGGTGTAGCTTTATTACATAGATCTTTTTTATAAATACATCTTCCATAAAATCTACAACCATCACTGGGATTTATAGGGCTAGGCACATCACCTTCTAATAAAATTCTTTCTCTTTGTATGTCTACTTTAGGAATAGGTATGGCAGATAATAATGCCTGAGTATATGGATGCTTAGGACTTTCAAATAAGGTCTTATAATCTGAAAGCTCAACTATTTTTCCTAAATACATCACGGCAATTCTATCACTAACATGTTTAACTACACTTAAATTATGTGATATAAATAAATAAGTTAAGTTAAATTCCTTTTGAAGAGTATTCATTAAATTTAAAATTTGAGCTTGAATACAAACATCTAGTGCCGAAACAGGCTCATCCATAACTATAAACTCAGGATTTAAAGCTAAAGCTCTAGCGATTCCTATTCTCTGCCTTCTACCGCCATCTAGTTCATGAGGATAAGAATTTTCCAACCTTCTTTCTAATCCTACAACCCCCATAACTTCTTTTACTCGTTTCTCTATTTCACCTTTAGTTTTATAAACCTTATTTACATATAGTGGCTCTGAAATAAGCTTGAATACAGACATTCTAGGGTTTAAAGATGAATATGGATCTTGAAAAACTATTTGAAGCTTTCTTCGCATATCTTTCATCTTTTTCGAATTATAACTTACTATATTCTCTCCTCTATATATAACCTCTCCTGCTGTAGGCTCATGTAATCTTAATATTGCTCTTCCAGTAGTGGACTTACCACATCCAGATTCTCCAACTAATCCTAAAGTTTCACCTTTATTTATATAAAAATTAATATCATCAATTGCATGTAGTTTACCTTTTTTAGTATCAAAATACTTCTTTAAATTTTTAACCTCTAGTAATATCTCTCCCATATACAAGCCCCCTTATATTATTTCTCATATAAGAAACATCTTACAAAATGTCCTGAATCAACTTGATATTTTAGAGGAACTTCCCTAGAACATTTTTTCATAGCCTTCCTACATCTTGGATGAAAAGAACATCCAGATGGTAAATTAGTAGGGTCTGGAGTTAATCCATCTATTGTTTCTAATTCTTCTTGATCCACATTTAAGTCTGGAATAGAGCTAAATAACCCTTTTGTATATGGGTGTAATGGGTTTAAATATAAGCTTCTTTTATCTGAATATTCAACTACGTTTCCCGCATACATTATAGCTACTTTATCACATATTTCTGCAACAATTCCTAAATCATGAGTAATCATAATCATTGAAGTTTTATATTTTTCTTTTAAATCTTTCATAAGCTCTAGAACCTGTGCTTGAATTGTCACATCTAAAGCTGTTGTTGGTTCATCAGCAATTAAAAGACTAGGATTACAAGCCAATGCTATAGCTATAACTACTCTTTGCTTCATACCACCACTAAATTGATGAGGGTAATCATTAATCCTTTCTTTTCTAATTCCTACTATATCAAGCATTTTTTCTGCCTTTTTTAAGGCCTCTTTTTTATTTATATTCTCATGAAGTTCTATCATTTCAGCTATTTGTTCACCTATAGTTATAACAGGATTTAAAGAAGTCATAGGATCTTGAAATATCATGGCAATTTTACTACCTCTTATATTTCTCATATCCTTTTCTGATTTTTTTAATAAATTCTCTCCTTCAAAATAAATTTCTCCGCTCATTATTTTTCCTGGTGGACTACTAATCAATCTCATAATTGCTAATGCAGTGGTAGTTTTACCTGCACCAGTTTCCCCTACAAACCCTAATGTTTCTCCATAATCTAACTGTAAGTCTAAATTTTTTACTGCATTAACTGCTCCATTTTCAGTATTATATTCTACACTTAGATCTTTTATATCTAATAAAATCTCATCTTTTTTCATACCATATTTCTCCTTAATCCTAATTTAATTTTTTAATTTAGGATCTAATGCATCACGCAGACCATCACCTAATACATTCAGTGCAAATATAATTAAAACAATTGCCAATCCTGGGAAAATAGTCATATAGGAATAATCTCTTATATAACTTCTTCCTCCTGATAACATTGCTCCCCATTCCGGAGTTGGAGGTTGTATTCCAAGTCCAATAAAGCTAAGTCCCGCTACAGTTAAAATTGCTATGGCCACTCCTAAAGTAGCTTGAACAATTATTGGTGCCAAACAATTAGGTAATATATGTGTAACAATTATTCTAAAGTCACTTGCTCCCATTGCCTTAGCTGCCTCAATAAATTCATGATCTTTAACAGATAGAACTGAAGCTCTTACTATTCTTGCATATTGTGGAACAGATGAAATACCTACCGCAATCATTAGTTTTATAAGTCCTGGTCCTAGTGCTGCTACTATAGAAATAGATAATAATATTCCCGGGATTGCAAGCAATATATCCATAAAACGCATTATGACATTATCTATTTTCCCTCCATAATATCCAGATATAGCTCCTAGAAATCCGCCTATTACTATAGCTATACTGACAGCTATAAATCCAACTTTCAAAGATACCCTAGAACCATATATAATACGACTAAATATATCTCTACCAAATTCATCAGTACCAAACCAGTGTTCAGAACTTGGTCCTTTAAGCGCTAATTTTAAATTTTGTTCCGCATAATCATAGGATGCAATAAAATCAGCAAATATAGCTACTAAAGCTAATATTATAATTATGACTAAACCTACTAAAGCCAATTTATTTTTCTTTAATCTTCCCCAAATTTCAGCTATATTGCTTTTCTTCTTCTTAGGTATGTTAACTTCTGCCATAATTCCTCCCCCTAACTATATTGTGATTTTATTCTCGGATCTACATATGCATATAACAAATCAACACATAAATTTACAATACTAAAAGTTATAGCAATAAATAGAACTCCTCCTTGAACAACCGGAAAATCTCTCATCTTTATTGACTCAACCATTAATCTTCCAACACCAGGTATAGAGAAAATTGATTCTGTTAACAACGCTCCACCTAATAATCCACCAAATTGTAATCCTATTACAGTTATAATTGGAATAAGTGCATTTTTTAAAGCATGTCTTAAAATAACCTTTCCTTCCTTTTGTCCTTTAGCTCTTGCTGTTCTTATATAATCCTGTCTTATTACTTCAAGCATACTAGATCTTGTCATACGAGTAATTACTGCTACTGATTGAGCACCTAAAGCTAAAGATGGAAGTATCATATGTTTAAAACTACTAAATCCCGAAGCTGGAAGCCATCCTAACTTTACAGAAAATAATAGTATTAATAAAAGTCCCAACCAAAACACAGGCATAGATATTCCAATAAGTGCTCCTATCATTGCAATGGTATCAAAAAGAGAATATTGTTTTATACAAGATAATATTCCAATAGGTATACCTACAACTACACCTACAACTATTGATAGTGACGCTAATTTAAAAGTAGCTGGAAATACAGCCTTTATTTCTTGTAATACTGGTCTTTTAGTTACGTAAGATCTTCCTATATCCTGATGAAAAATTAAATTTTTCATATACCTTCCATACTGCACTAAAAATGGATCATCTAATTTCATTTCTTCTCTTAACTGTAAAACTGCCTCTTCTGTCGCCATTTCCCCTAAAATAATTTTTGCTGGATCACCAGGAGTTATATACATTAACGTAAAGACTATAAAGGTTACTCCTAATATAACAGGGATAAGTAAAGCAATTCTTCTAACTATATATTTTAGCAATTTAATTCTCCTCCCTTATTATTTATAGAATTAATAAATAATGAAGAATTATGGAGAAAGTCAGTTATCAACCTCTTAATCTAAACAAGAACTCTCCACAATTCTTCATTCAAATTCTTAATTCTAAGTTTTTTAAACATAGTCTATTTATAAATTTTGCTGGCTGTTAAATGCCAGACTTAATCTTATTAATAAAATTATCAAAGATATAATTTAATATTTTTTATACTCCTAGCTATTTCTAATTTATTTTACTCAAATTTCACATTATATAGAACGTGATATCCTACTGGACTTGTTTTAAATCCAGTAACCTGTTTTGTTGTTCCAACAACTTGTTCTCCATTTTCCATAAATACCGCTGGTGCTTTTTCAACTAAAATTTTTTGAACTTCTTTATATGCCGCCTCTCTTTCTGGAGAATCTAACATTGTTGCACCTTTACTTAATAATTCATCAACTTTACTATCTTCAAAGAAGGATCTATTTCCACCAGCACCTTTTGCAGATGAATGATATAACGCATAAAGAGCTGTATGAGGGTCTGTAGTTTCTGCTGTCCATCCTAAGAAATACATATCATGCTGAGCATTATCTAAACCACTTAAGTAAGCTCCCCATTCAAAAACTTTAACATCAATTTCAATTCCAACTTGCTTTAACTGTTCCTGAATTATTGTAGCCATATCCACTCTTTCTTTTTTCTCATTTGTCCAGATTTCTGCTTTAAACCCATCAGGATATCCAGCTTCTGCTAATAATTTTTTAGCTTTTTCAACATTATATTCTAAAGGCTGAAGACCATCATTATAATATTTTATAGTTGGAGACATAGGCCCTTTAGCAACTTTACCTATTCCTCTGTATGCACTTTCAACAACTGATTCTACATCTATTGCATGAGTTATAGCTTGACGTACTTTTTCATTGTTAAATGGTGCTTTTTGCGTGTTAATTCCTAAATATTGAACTGAATAATCAAATCCTCTTACAAGCTTTAGATTTTCATTCTCTTCAATTCTTTTTAAGTCATTTGCTGAAATTTCATAAGCTATATCTACTCCTCCACTCTCAAGCTCTATAGTCCTATTTGTTGGTTCAGGTATAACTTTTATAGTGATATTTTTTAATGCTGGCTTTTCACCGTAAAAATCATCAAATCTTTCAAGCACTACGTTATCACCTTTAGCCCAACTTACAAATTTGAATGGTCCTGTACCAATTGGACTCATTCCATAGTTTTCTCCTGCTTCTGTATATGCTTTCTCACTTAATATAGCTGCTCCTGAGTGTACCAAGCCTGCTAAAAAAGCTGATGAAGGATTTTTAATTTTAAAACTTATGGTGTAATCATCATCAATTACAAAACTATCTATATCAATATCGCCCATAATATGAGCTATAGGAGCTGATTGGGCTGCCTTTGTAAAGCTGAATTTTACATCAGAAGCCTTCATTTCTTCACCATTATGAAATTTTACACCTTTTTTAAGTTTGAATTTAAAAGTAGTCTCATCTACCTGTTCAAAAGACTCTGCTAATAGTGGTTCTAGCTTTCCGTCGTCACCTTCTTTTATAAGAGTTTGGTAAATTTGCATCATAACATTAGCAGATGCTACGTCATTTACTGCATAGGGGTCTAATGATTTGGCATCATAGGCTGTTGCTACAACTAAAGAGTCTTTCTTTGATGAATCAGAATTATTGTTATTACATCCTGTAAATACTCCTATCATAGCAATTGTTAAAATTGTAGCTATTAAAGATTTAAATCTTTTACTTTTTATCAATACCAATACCTCCTCTTTTATTCATAAATGAGTACGTTTATAAACTATATATACTTAAAGTTTTATAAATTTATAACTCTATAAAATTCTTTTAGTAATTTTACTTAAAAACTTATGAGTTTTTATAAGAAAAAAACTTGAAGCATAGCCACGCACTCTCGTGACTTCGGTTATGAGTTAGTGGTGATATATGTCAAATAAAAATACTCGATAATCCTATAAAAATAATAATATAATTAATATACTAGAATATCACATAGTATGGTGCGTAAAATATAGACATAAAGTATTAAAAAAAGATATAAAGGGAAAATTATTAGATAAAATAGCTTATGATAATAATTTTAAGATATTGGGAATTAATGGATATTTAGACCATATTCATTTATTAATAGTCAAAAACAAAAGTAGAAAGGAAGTGAATTTATCAATGTTAAAAGCTTATAAATATAGAATTTACCCAACTAAAGAGCAAGAAATACAATTAGCTAAAACTTTTGGGTGTGTAAGATTTGTCTATAACCGAATATTAGCAATGAAGATAGATTTATATAAAAATGAAGGTAAATCTTTATCCAAAACAGATTGCAATAATTATTGTAATAGAGAATTAAAGAAAGAATACCTTTGCTTAAAGAAGTTGATAAATTCGCATTAACTAATTCTATTTATAATTTGGATACGGCTTATCAAAAATTCTTTAAAGAACATACAGGTTTCCCAAAATTCAAAGGTAAGAAGAATCACAATTATTCTTACACTACTAACTTTACAAATAATAATATAGAAGTTGATTCTGAGAATAACAAAATAAAGCTACCTAAATTAAAATGGATTAAAGCAAAAGTTCATAGAGAATTTAAATCAAGAATTATTAGAGTTAGGATTTAATTAAATTGTATAAATAAAGTAGGGTAGGAAGTATCCGAACTAACGCCCATAGACATAGTAGGTTACGAGGTGGACGAGGTGGGAAAATCTAAGAGTAATCTTAGAAGCACGTGACTTTAGCCATGTGAGCTTCACTTTTAATTTTCAAGTTTAGAACAACATTTTTATTTCTACTTTCCATAGACAATGTTATATTTTACAAATCATCTATTTACAAGCTTTATGAATATTTGTAAAAATTTAAAAAACTATTTCATAAGTACATATTTTAATAAATGAAAAACGAGGCATAAATAGGTAATTTTCAAAAATCTTTCTAGGCTTTATTTTTATTAATACTACATTTAAAATATATGAATTTGATATTACTCCAGATTTTATTGAAATAAGTATTCTTGTTAGTGTTGAATTATTGATACTACTAATGTCATTAGTGCTAATATTTAATTCTTTATTCACAATTCTTTTAATAGTGATATGTATTTAGATCCACTGCTCATTAAAATTGAACTTTTAAACCTTTAATATTATTAAATTTATATAAGAAAACCACTTACTATTTAAAACATAATTTAATAGAAGTGGTTTATTTCAAAAATATATGCAATTGTAACTAACCTTGAAAACATATGTACATCTAAAAATTTATTATTAATTTTACTTAGAATAAATGACAACTCACTAAGTGATTTCCTATAACTTCTATACCTAATAAATGCTCTAAGAAAAGTTTCAAGTATTTTATAAATTATAAGCTAATGAAATCAACAAAACCGATTTAAATAAGCTTAATTTAGAGCTTATATATTTAAATCATTAGTGCTTTTTAATTCTAGTTTATGTTTAAAATACAATGTGATTAAATTAATTAGAGGCATTAAATACAAATAAATTGCAAACACCAAAGATTTAGAACTTAATTCTAAATTTTCAAGTGGTATCATTGCTGCTATATTCCATGGAATCAATGGCGCTATTACTATAGCAGTATTTTCTAAATCCACTGCAAAAGAATAATCATCTATGTTTCTATCTCTATAACAATTTTTCATAAGTAAATGAGTCATCATTATCGCTAAAACCTGTGTACATCCAAAAGCCGAAGCACATACACTGGAAACAATAGTATATAAGAATATCTTAGGACGACTATCAGCTTTTTTCATAAATTTTTCAATATAATCAAGCATTTTAGCCCCTTCAAATAGTCCTGCTAATCCTGAAGATATCATAACCATAGCACTTGATCTCGCCATAGAAATAAGTCCTCCACCCTTTATAATTCCAGCAAGAGGATTACCCTGTGGAAGATTAAAACCCATAACTAAATACTTCATAATATCTTTTACTGAAACACTTTGATAAATCACTGCTATAAATGATGCTATCAATATACTTATGAACATTGAGATCTTAACTTTAACTTTCAATACACATAATATAAGTATTGCCACTGCTGGAAGCAGCGCTATTAAGTTTACATTAAAATATTTCGTTATGTTATTTAATACATTTGATTCACTATAGTTCAACGGATAATTAAGTGATAATACCAAATAAAAAATTATTGATAATCCTAAAGGTAGTATGGAGGTCTTTATCATATTCTTTATATTTGTATATAAATCTGTCTCAGTTATAGATGCCACAAGGTTTGCACTAGAAGACATAGGAGAGCATCTATCTCCAAAATAAACTCCTGCTATTATGGCACCACCTACCATAAGTTCATTTCCTCCACCAGCTCGTACCATAACCATCATAGATATCCCTATAGTACCAACCGTACCAAATGAAGTTCCTATAAGCATTGATACTACTGCACTTAATATAAAAGCTGATAAAATAAATAGATTAGGGTCAATTAAATTGATTCCATAATAAGCAATAGCTGGTACTGTTCCTGCTGCCATCCAAGCAGATATCAATGCTCCTATTAGAATAAATACCTCTAGTACTATAAGTGATTTTTTACTAGAATCAAAAATCATTTTTAAAGTTTCTTTTAAAGTAAAGCCTCTTCTTACTGTAATAAAAGTAAAAATTAATAAAACTAATATCAATGAGTAAATTATATCTATGCCAGTTATAACTGCAAATAAAAATAAAATTGTAGAAACAACTATTCCTATTAAAACGTCCATGTAATTCTCCTTTTGTTAAAATTTAATTGTCCTTTTCTCTGTAATTATACCGTCAATTTTAATATCATACTCTTCCATAGGTACATTATCTATAATCTGTAACTCATAGGCAATAGCTATCTTTGGAACAGATCTCCTTACATCACTTAAAAATTTATCATAAAAGCCTCCACCATAGCCAATCCTTCCACCTTTTTCATCAAAGACAGCTCCAGGCATTAATATAAAATCTATATTATCTTTATTTATTTTTTTGCAACTTTCAATAGGCTCCATTACCCCAAAATATCCACTTTCTAAATCAGAAAGTGAGTGGATTTTAAAAACTTCCATACCCTCTTCTTTTTTTCTTATTTTAGGTACTCCAATGGTTTTACCTTGTGAAAGAGCATACTCAATAAACTTATGTGTATTTACTTCACTTTTAAAACTTACAAAAGCAAAAATAGTCTTCGCTTTTTTATATTCATCACTATTTACAAGCTTATTAAATATTTTTTCATCTATAAGTTTTTTATCTTCTTCACTTATTAAATCTCTCTTTTGTAAAATTTCTTTTCTTATTTCCTTTTTACTTTTTATATTCATAAAAACTCCTACTTTCATATCATAATAAAGCTCTTAAAATTATTCTATCATTTTCACTAAAATTTAAATATAAAAAAGCTAACTAAAATAAGAGCTAATAATTAAAACTATTAGCTCTTACCTTTATTAGTCTTATAATCAATTTATAAATAAAATTTACTATAAATATCTTAGTTAATTTATTTTGTCATTCCATTTTTTGAACATTTATAGCTTGTAGGCCTTTTTCTTTTTCTATAATATCAAACATTACTGACTCACCTTCATGTAGGTCTTTATTATGACTTTTCTCTTTTACTTGAGAATAATGCACAAAAACATCTTTTCCCTCATTACCTGATATAAATCCATATCCTTTTTTATTATCAAACCATTTTACTATTCCTGTTTCCATTATTAAACCTCCATTTCAAAATATAATATGCATTTAGTTTTTACAATTTTATACTTTTAATACTTTAAAATAGGAGAATAATTTATAAAATTTCTTTGACAATTAATATTTTCTATAACCCTCTTAAAAATTCACTTTTATAACTATTACTATTTTTTAATGCATTATTTATAGTGTTTAATATTTTTTCTTTATCTAAAGGTAATGTTCCCTTTAAACTTACATAATTAGAAGCATGATTACTTCTAAATACAGTATTTTCTACATTTACATTTTCAATAAAAATTTTCATTTCTTCCATAACTTCCTGTGGGTTTAACAACTTAAACTCTCCACTTTGCACTTTATCATATAGCTTTGTATCCGTTTCTATCATCAGTGTTAAAAAACCTAAATAATCAGGATTTATTTGACTTATAACCAGTGCAGATTTTAACCCATGTTCCTCTATATTTTCTTTTCCACCTAATCCAGATATTAGTGTTACTGAAAGCTTAATTTCACAATCCTTAACTTTTTTTCCCGCTATTATGATTTCTTGTGATGTTACACCTTTATTTACTTCCTTTAAGATTTTATCACTGCCACTTTCAATACCTAAATAAACTATTCCAATTCCTAAATCTCTTAATTCCTTTAAATCTTCTATAGATTTAATAAGTATGGATTTTGGAGAGCCATATACCCCTACCCTTTGGCACTCAGGAAAGATCTCTCTTATAGCTTTCAGTATAACTCTAAGTTTTTCCATGGGAATAATAAGTGCATCTCCATCTGCAAGGAAGATTTTTTCTACTTTCTTATATCGATTTCTTGCCATATGTAAATCTTCAATTACTTCCTCTACTGGCCTTATTCTAAAATTCTTTTCTTTATACATACTACAAAAATTGCATTTATTATGAGAACATCCTATAGTAGCCTGAATTATCAAGCTATATGCCTCACTTGGTGGTCTATAAACAGTACCTTCATATCTCATATAAAACTCGCTCCTTATTTGTTACTTAATTAAAATATATAATTGATAATTTAAACTAATAAAGCTTAACATCCTATTATTTTTATGCTCAATATGATTTTAAAATAATCTTAAACTTTTTATTGTTAACTTTATATAATTTCTATCTCGTAAATATCCATGTATCTTTATCACTTAATTTGCTATTAAAAATATATCCATCTGTATCAAAATCTTTTATTTCCTCCACTTTATCGATATGGTTTTTTATAATATAAGAAACCATAAGTCCCCTAGCAGTTTTTGCTTTCATTCCTATTACCTTGTATTGACCATTCCTATTCTCTTTAAAAACTATATTTAAAATTTTATATTCTTCACTCAATTTTTTCAGATTAATACTCTTTGAATATTCTTCTGAAGCAAGATTAACAATAGCCTTTTCATTATGATTTTTAATTTCTTCCTGCAATACAGATGTTATTTTTTCACCCCAAAATTTATACAAATTATCTCCATAAGAATTTTTTAACTTTGTACTCATTTCTAGTCTATATTCTTTTATTAAATCTAAGGGTTTAAGTATACCATAGAGACCAGATATAATTCTTAAATGATCCTGTGCAAACTCTATTTCTTTTTCTGAGAAATCTACAGGATTCATGGATTTATAAACTTGTCCATTGTAAGCAAATATTGCTTGCTTAGCTTTATTACTTTCTTTAAATTTATTAAATCTTTCTATATTTAAGTCAGCAATATTTTTGCTCACTTTCATTAATTTCATAATATCGTAAGAATTCATTGTTTTTAGCTCTTCTATAAGCTCATTGCATTGAACTAAGAACTTTGGCTTTGTAGATTTCTCCAACATTAAAGTTGAATCAAAATTTAATGACTTTGCTGGAGATATTATTGTTATCATTTTCATCACCTCAATAATAATTATACTAAAAATTATATAAATCTCTAATATTTTTTAAATCTTTATATTACATTTAGATCAATTAACTTTTTTTACTTTTTATACATTTGTCGAAAATATATTGATATTATTTTAACAAAATATATTGCATTTTTCTTCCCATATGCTACAATATAATTAGTTAAAAAAATAACAAACTATTTTTGGGGGTAATTTACATGAGTAAAACAGAAAACCTAAATACTACTGAAGACAAAAATTTAGAGGTTAAGACTCCTAGTACACAAGAATCTATAGATTTATTAGTAAATAGAGCTAGAAAAGCTTATAATGAATTCTTAAATCTTAACCAAGAACAAATAGATAATATAGTAAAAAAAATGACCTTAGCTGCTCTTGCAGATCATAGAAAGTTAGCTAAAATGGCTGTTGACGAAACCGGAATGGGCATATATGAAGACAAAATAACTAAAAATATTTTTGCGTCTGAATATGTATATCATAGCATAAAAAAGATGAAAACTGTTGGAATTATAAATGATAATGATGAAGAAGATTGTATGGATGTTGCTGAACCTATCGGTGTTATAGCAGGTGTTACCCCTACTACAAATCCTACATCCACAACAATTTTCAAATCTCTTATTTCTATAAAAACTAGAAATCCTATAATTTTTAGTTTCCATCCTAGAGCTCAACAATGTAGTGCTGAAGCAGCAAGAATAGTTAGAGATGCCGCAATAGAAGCTGGAGCACCTGAGAACTGCATTCAATGGATTGAAACACCATCAATTGAAGCTTCTCAAATGCTAATGAATCATTCTGGCGTTGATATGATTTTAGCAACAGGTGGACCAGGAATGGTTAAATCAGCTTATTCCACTGGCAAACCTGCTTTAGGCGTTGGGGCTGGAAATGTTCCATGTTATATTGAAAAAACAGCAAATTTAAAAAGGGCAGTTAACGACTTAGTTATGAGTAAATCCTTTGATAATGGTACAATTTGTGCTTCCGAGCAAGCAGTTATAATTGATAGAGATGTTTCAGAAGAAGTTATTCAACTTTTAAAAGAATATAATTGTCATATACTTAACAAAGATGAAATGGATAAATTGGAAAAACTAGCAATAAACCCAAAATCTTGTTCTATGAATGCCGAGATAGTTGGCCAGCCAGCAACAAAGATTGCTAAAATGATATCAATTGACATTCCACAAACTACCAAAATATTGATAACTCCATTGGAAGGAATAGGACCAAAATATCCACTTTCAAGAGAAAAGTTAAGCCCAATACTATCAATGTATATTGTAGATAGTACTGAGGAAGGAATTAAAAAATGTGAAGAAATGATAGAGTTTGGTGGACTAGGTCACTCTGCTGTAATTCATACATCAAATGAAAAAGTTATAGAGGAATTCTCAAAAAGAGTTAAGGTTGGAAGAATCATTGTAAACTCTCCATCTTCTCAGGGAGCTATAGGTGATATTTATAATACAAATATGCCTTCATTAACTTTAGGCTGTGGTACTATGGGTAGAAATTCAACTACTCAAAATGTTAGTGCACAAAACCTTATAAATATTAAAAAGGTAGCAAAAAGGAGAGTTAATATGCTGTGGTTTAGAGTGCCTGAAAGAATTTATTTTGAACCAGGCTCATTGCAATACTTGGAGAAATTAGAAGGAAAGAAAGCATTTATCGTTGCAGATAAATTTATGGATAAATTAGGATATGTTTCAAAAGTAATGTATCACTTAAAGAAAGCTAATATGGACATTAATGTATTCTTAGACGTTGAACCAGATCCATCTACAGAAACAGTTATGAAAGGTACAGATCAAATGAGAAGCTTTGAACCTGATGTTATTATAGCCCTTGGAGGAGGTTCTGCAATGGATGCTGCTAAGGGAATGTGGTTATTCTATGAAAATCCTAACATTGAATTTGATGGATTAAAACTTAGATTTATGGATATAAGAAAGAGAGCTTTTAAGTTCCCTAAATTAGGTAGAAAAGCTAAAATGGTAGCTATTCCAACCACATCTGGAACTGGTTCTGAAGTTACTGCTTTTGCAGTTATTACAGATAAAGCAAATGGAGTTAAGTATCCATTAGCAGATTACGAGCTAACTCCTGACATCGCTATAATTGATCCAGAACTAGTTATGACCGTTCCACCTTCAGTTACTGCTGACACTGGAATGGATGTATTAACTCATGCTATAGAAGCATATGTTTCCGTTATGGCTTCTGATTATACAGATGGATTAGCACTTAAAGCTATAGAATTGGTATTTAAATACCTACCAATAGCTTATAAAGATGGTTCCAATGCACTAGCTAGAGAAAAGATGCACAATGCTTCTTGCATAGCAGGGATGGCATTTACTAATGCCTTCTTAGGTGTTAACCATAGTATAGCTCATAAATTAGGTTCTGAGTTCCATATACCACACGGAAGAGCTAACGCTATAATGCTTCCTCATGTTATTAAATATAATGGAAGTAATCCAAGTAAGTTAGTATCTTTCCCTAAATATGAATACTACATGGCACCAGAAAAATATAGGCAAATTGCTAAACACTTAGGACTTCCATGCTCTACTAAGGAAGAAGGTATTGAAAGTTTAATTAATGCTATAAAAGATTTAATGAATGAACTTAATGTATCTTCTACATTATCAGAATGTGGTGTTACAAAAGATCATTTAGATTCAGTTATCTATAACCTTGCTGATGAAGCCTTTGAAGATCAATGTACAACTGCAAATCCAAGACTTCCATTAGTTAAGGAGATTATAGAATTAATTCAAAACGCATACTAAATAAATTCCCCATGAAAATATTTATTCAAGTATGAATGCTACTCTGTTAGACCTTAAAGAAAAAAGCATGATGAAAAATCATGCTTTTTTCAATTGGTAATTAATCCAAAGTTTCATATATAAGCATTCCATTTATTATAGGAAGTACATTTATCACAGGTACTTCATAAGGATGTACTTTTTTTATTACTTCTACAATTTCTTTTATTAATTGTCTTTTGCAGCAAAATTCAACCTTTGCTTCTTCTGCCTCACAAATTTCTCCTACCTCACCATTAAAAGGATTAGCACCTTCTAGTGGTCTCCATGATCCTACAACCATAGAATAACTCATACAATTATCATAATTTCCTCCTATAGTTAATGCCCCTATTTCATTTAATTTATATCTTAATTTATTTATATATTCCTTAGGTATAAATACTTCAACCTTTACTAAAGAAAATTCCATAGTTTTCTCCTTCTACCTCTAACTATTAAATTTATATTTTTTTTTACTTTTCCCATATAATTACCTTTTTATTATGTTTTAGCCTCACTAATAATAAATTTATCAAAATTAACATCCTTAATTTTTTATTTAAAATTGAATAATTTCTAATTTTATTTGTATCAAAAGAAAAACCTCGAAATTTTTATATGAACTAATCCCTAATTTCAGACCCGTTAAAAAAGACGTATCTGAAAAGTAATTACAATTCAATAAATTCCCAGGCTTTCACTTCATTAAACTAATTTGTATAACTAAGGGCTTTACTTCCCATACTAATCCAAACTTTTTTGAAAGTTTCTTTATCAATTTTAGAGTTTTTACTTTCTTTTAATGGATCATTATAATAAACATAATCCTTATCATATCCAGTTAAAAGAACTGCATGCTGATTAAAATGAACTTCTATAACTTTGTCTCCTTTTTTCCAAGAAGCATCCTTTGAAGGCATAGAGAAGTCATTAGTAATCCACGCTATAACAGGCCTTTTCATACTTAGGTATACTTCCAACTCACTGTAATCGCTTTTAGTTAAGTCCACTGCTTTAGGCATTATATATTGTTGCATAAGTGGCATTAATGGTTTAGGATTAACGGAATATCCTGGCGAATATTTTCCAGTAATATCTCCTACAAATCCTTCATCTGGATCTCCCCATTTGACTATTTTCCCATAGCCATCATACTCTATACTGGTAGTATCCTTTTTGACTTTATTAGCTAAGGTCATCTTATCTATTTTGACTCCCTTATATTGCAAAAGCATAGTTAAAGACGTAACTTCACATCCATTTTTAAGCTCTGGCAACTGATTTATAGGCTCTATATCAAGTATTATTTTTTCAGGTAATTTTTTTTCATTTCCTTTAAGCTCTTTTTCTTGCTTTGCCTTTATAGCTGCCAATTCTTTTTCTCTTTCTGCTTTCATTTTAGCCTCTTTTTCAGCCTTTATTTTAGCTTCTTTTTCAGCCTTTTCCTTAGCTTTTTCTTGTTCCTTCTTTTTTTTCTCTTCCTCTTTCCTCTTTTTTTCCTCTTCCTTCTGCTTTCGTTCTTCTATTTCTTCTTTTTCTATTTTAGTTAAAAATCCTTCGCTAATTTGTCCTGAAGACTTTATACTGTGTATTTGGTCTTTAATTGCACTTTCTTCAGCACTAACATTTATATAATTGTAGGAAGCTACAGATAATAAGCACAATGAGAGGATAAAAGTTATTATGGGAAACTTTCTCTTTTTCTTCATATAATTCTACCTTTCTCATGTTTTAGGCGTCTGAAAGAAAATAATGACCAAAGATGCTAGTATATTTTTTATCAGGCAAGGTGTTAGGTTCTGCCCATAGTGACACTATGGGCAGGTTCTGACAACGCAGTATGATGGAAAATAGGCTACTATAATGGTCTATTACATTTTTGAAGACGCCTTAAGGAAATAAAAAATACTTCTCTATTGAATATAACGTAATATTACTACATTTCTTTATATTGCACACTGATTATATAAAGATAGTATTAATAAATTAATTATCTATTTTTTCAATTTTAAATACATTAATTACATCTACATCAGGACAACAAATTAATACTTCACCATTATCTTTACTTCCTGGAATAGTTCCACCATATCTTAATATGTCTACATAAGGAAAAGCTACATGCATAGCCATAGGACAAAGTTTACCTCTATCACTATCAAAATCAAAACTATCTCCTATTTTATGTCCATGATGACATCCACATTTCCCCTTTTTATCTACTAAAGTAATTCTAATTTTTGGTCTTTTACTCATAGAAAATCCCCCCTCTTCCCTTATCTATTTTAATTATAGCAGACAATATAGATCAATTCACAATTCACAATGTAAAATTCACAATTGAGGTAGAAATTATTTTTTAGCAAAATAATTTCTTTAATGTACTTTTTGGCTAGCAATGTAATTGCTAATCATTCATGAAAAGTTACCTTGTAACTTCAAGAAATAATCAATTATAAATTTCTCAGTGGTAACTGAGAAATATCCACAATTGTGCATTTTGAACTGTGAATTGTAAATTCAATAGTTTCAGCTATGATACCAAAAAATATCAATTATTTTTACATATATTAATTTTAGAGCTGATATATCTATAGCTCTTCTGCTGTGACAAAAATTTCATTTATTATATTGAATACAGTTGCTAACTTTCAACTGTATAAGGTTGTAAATTGTATAAGTATTGACAACTATACTATGTTATTTTAACATAGCATCATAGATATTTTACGAATATTTGAAATAATAAAATATTCTATACTGCTAAAGATATAGATGTACCGATTTCAAATTTAATTTATATGTTCATATAATTGTGGTATTGAATTATTGGCATTCACATTAGTATAAAATTATTGACGATGAACAATTTTGGATATTTGTTAGTAATAGCTAAGAAATTTAGAATTAATTTATTTTTTAAAATATAAAATTACTTAATAATAAAAATCAATTATTCTACATATACATTGGTTTCAAAAATAGTTTAGGTATATAGATAATTGTATTATTAGTAATAATACAAGCTGAATGTCAATTTTAACAAAATTTCAAACTAAAGTCTATGTACGAAAATAATTAGTAAAGGATGGTTATAAATTATGTCTAAAAATAAAAAGTTCGTTGAAGCCATAACCTCAATGAATGAAGACTTTGCAAAATGGTATACAGATATAGTTAAAAAAGCAGAACTTGTTGACTATTCTAGTGTTAAAGGATGTATGATAATTCGTCCATATGGATATGCCATATGGGAAAATATGCAAAAAATTTTAGATGAAAAACTTAAAGCTACAGGACATGAAAATGTATATATGCCTATGTTTATCCCTGAAAGCTTGCTTCAAAAAGAGAAGGATCATGTTGAGGGATTTGCACCTGAAGTTGCCTGGGTAACTCATGGTGGATCAGAGGAGTTAACTGAAAGACTTTGTGTTCGTCCTACTTCAGAGACTCTATTTTGTGAACACTATGCTAAAATAGTTCAATCGTACAATGATTTACCTAAACTTTATAATCAATGGTGTTCTGTTGTGAGATGGGAAAAAACAACACGCCCTTTTTTAAGAACTACAGAATTTTTATGGCAAGAAGGTCATACAATACATGCTACTTATGAAGAAGCTGAAGAAGAAACAATAAATATACTGAATCTTTATGCAGATTTTTGCGAGCAAGTACTTGCTATACCTGTTATAAAAGGAAAGAAAACTGATAAAGAAAAATTTGCAGGTGCAAAATCTACCTATACAATAGAAAGTTTAATGCATGATGGTAAAGCACTTCAAAGTGGTACATCTCATAATTTCGGGGATAATTTTGCTAAAGCTTTTGATATTAAATATAGTGATAAAAATGGAAATCTACAATATGTACACGAAACCTCTTGGGGAACTACTACTAGGTTAATAGGTGCATTAATTATGGTTCATGGAGACGATAGCGGTTTAGTGTTGCCACCTAAAATAGCTCCAAAGCAAATAGTTATAGTTCCTATTGCTCAACATAAAGAAGGAGTTTTAGATAAAGCTAAAGAACTTGAAAAAAGAATCTCTAATAGCTTTAGAGTTAAACTTGACGCTAGTGATAAAATGCCTGGATGGAAATTTAATGAATATGAAATGAAAGGTGTGCCTATAAGGCTTGAAATAGGTCCTAAAGATATTGAAAATAATCAAGTTGTTCTAGTTAGAAGAGATACAAGAGAAAAACTTGTAGTTTCTATTGATGAGCTTGAAAAGGAACTTTCTAAACTCCTTGATACAATTCAGCTAGACTTACTTGAAAAAGCAAAGAATCATAGAGAATTAAAAACTTTCAATGCATTAACTTTAGAAGAATTCAAAGATATTGCTGAAAATAAACCTGGGTTTATAAAAGCAATGTGGTGTGGAGATAAAGCTTGTGAAGATAAATTAAAAGAAGAGGCAGGAGTAACTGCTAGATGTATGCCATTTAAACAAGAATCTATTTCTAATACTTGTATATGCTGTGGAAAAGAAACAGTTTCTCTAGTATATTGGGGAAAAGCTTATTAGAAGAACTAACTTAAAAAACCGTGACTAAGTTGCGGTTTTTTTGATTAGTTTTTAATCTTTAACAACATTTATCAAAAATAAGATAAATATTTTATCTAAGATAAGGAGTAATATCACCTTGGCAATACTACTATTATATGATTTTATCTTTAAAGCATAATATAAAATACAATATCATACTGATTAACTATATTTCAAAATCCCTTATATATTTTTTTATAAAATTTGTCTATAATAATAATAGTTATATTTATTAAAGGAGGTATTCTATGATTAAAGAATTTAAAGAGTTTGCACTTAAGGGCAATGTTATGGATTTAGCAATAGGAGTTATTATCGGTGGTGCCTTTGGTAAAATTGTTACTTCCTTAGTAAATGATATAATAATGCCTATAATAGGAGTATTACTTGGTGGAGTTAACTTCACATCTTTAAAATATCCTATTAGACCTGAAAGAGATGGTTTGGCAGCACTTACACTAAACTATGGAATGTTTATTCAAGCTGTTATAGATTTTTTAATAATTTCTCTTTCCATTTTTCTATTTATAAAATTTATATCTAAATTTAAACGTAAAGAAGAAGTAGAAGATAAACTAGCTGTAACTAAAATAAGCAAAGAAGAAGCATTACTTACTGAAATTCGTGACATATTAAAAGAGAAATAAAAAGCGTGACATAAATCACGCTTTTTTTTATTTAAGGCATCTGAAAGAAAATAATAGACCAAAGATGTTAGTATATTTTAAGCATATGAAATAAAATATCTAGTTAAAGATGCGAAATATATTTTGCATCAGACAAGAAGACAGGTTTTCATGATAGTTTAACTATCATGGAGTTCTGACGACGCAGTATGATACAAAATAAATGAGCATACTGACTAGTTATTTTTTTGAAGATGCCTAATTAAGGTGTTATTCTAGTTCTATCTCTTGGGAATAAGGAAGCTTCCCTTACATTTTTAAGCCCTATAAGTTGAGCTGTTAATCTTTCAAGACCTATAGCTAAACCACCATGAGGAGGCATACCAAATTTAAATAATTCCATATAATTATGAAAATTTTCTAGATTTAACCCTTTTGATATCATATTTTCTATAAGCATTTCATAATTATGAATTCTTTGACCTCCTGTAGTTATTTCAAGTCCTCTAAACAGTAAATCAAAACTATGAGTCAAATTATCCCCTTTAGGCATAGTATACATAGGCCTTTTTTCTTTGGGATAATCTGTTAAAAATATAAATTCAGAATTTAGCTTTTCTCTAGCATATTGACAAATGAGTCTTTCTCCTTCTGAGTCTAGATCTCCCTCTAAGTCAGTCTTATTATACTCCTTTTTCAATATCTCTATTGCTTCACTAAGTGTTAAAGAAGGTATTTCTTCTCCTATGAACGGTACTTCTATATTTAATATTTTTAAATATTCTTCTCCTTCTGTTTTTAACTTATTTAGCATATATCTCAAAAGTTCTGTTTCTAATTTCATAATGTCTTTTTCATCCTCAATAAATCCCATTTCAAGGTCCATACTCACATATTCATTTAAATGTCTATTAGTATTATGCTCTTCCGCTCTATAAACACTACCTACTTCAAAGACTCTCTCATAACCTGCCCCAACCATCATTTGTTTGTAAAACTGAGGGCTTTGAGCTAAATATGCTTTTTTTTCAAAATATTTAATTTCAAAAATTGCAGTTCCTCCTTCTGCACCTTCTGCTACGATTTTAGGAGTAAAAGCCTCAATGAATCCTTCTTTTATAAGATACTCTCTAAAGCCTTGAGCTAGTAATGCTTGTATTTTAAAAATTGCATTTAACACTACATTCCTTAAGCTTAAAGCTCTATTGTTTAATATGGTATCTAAATTTCCATTAATTTTATCTAAATTTACTTCTATAGGTAAATCCTCCTTTACCTCTGATATAATTTGAACATTATTTACTTGTATCTCTATAGGTGAAATCTTATTATTACTTTTCACTACTAATCCATCTATAGAAACTACTGCTTCTAACTTAATATCTTTTAAAAGTTCATTATTATCTATAATTACTTGAACCATACCAGACCTATCTCTTATTACTAAAAATGTAATCTTGCTAAGTTTTCTTATTCTATGAACCCAGCCTTTCACAGATACAATTTCATTTTCATAATTTATTAATTCATTTATCATAATTCTTTTCATATAAATCTCTCCTTTAAAATACCTTTCAATTTTTAAATCATTCACATATTAAATCAAATTTCTTCACTAAGTTAAAGAAATTTGATTTACCTTGAGAAATCAATAATTTATCATAAATGTCCATAATTATTGATACTTATAAAGTCTATTTAAAAAACTAGTTTTTTAGAATTAATTTACAATTATTCATTTTTAATTTCGATATATTAGTTTACTTAACGAAAGCTTTCTTTCCTAATAAAAATTAAAATCCCTTGAGATAAATCTCAAGGGACGAAAAATTCGTGGTACCACCCTAATTAACCTTAATATATAATTAAATTTTAAGCAGCTCACATTATGAAAATTAAAAAACTCTCACTCATTGTGCATGAGTGAGAGTATAAACTTCACGGTACCATCCTGCTTAACTTCAATTAAAAATTAAAGTCATCTCTAATCCTGTAACGTAGGAATACGTTTTATCCTATTAACTAAAATAGCGTTCAGATAAACTTCTCTGGAATGTCATTCAGCATTGTTTTTCTCATGAGGCTTCCACCATCCCTCACTCGCTTTAGATACTAACCTAATACCTACTCTTTCCTTCATAGAATTTAATAAGATTTTACTACTAAGTATCCAATTTGTCAATATAATTTTAATATTTAAAAAATAATTCTTCACTTCTCCTACAGTTTTTAATTTTACTCTATTTACTTTAACTCATTATACAAATTACATTCCATATAAAATCTATAAATTCCAGTGTATTAAATATCATTTATAATTGTAATATACTTCTTTTAACAATAATTAAATATTTGTTCTAATGTTTTTATTACAACTAGTAAAGCTCATAATAATATTTTTAATTTTCAAAAAATAAGTTTTATAATCTGTTGACTTTTAATTCTATACATTATATCCTCTAGATAATCTCTAAATTAATTAAGGGGGTATTCAAGATGAGGGGCCATGTCTTTTCCAAACGAAATATTACAATCTTTATCACATCCTTCATAGTAACTACTCTAATGAGAATAAAATCAGTAAAAACATATCTAATTCCCTTTAATGCTTGCACTGAGAATTTATATGAAACATGGTGTAGTTATATATCTTGGATGATTAGTCATAATAAACTTTTAGATTATTTTATCATTCTAATCTTACCTTCGTTATTAATTGCATTGATAATAACTTTTATACTAAATATTTTTCAAAAATAATAAAACCCTATGAGAGCTGTTGTCTTTCATAGGATTTATTAAAATTATGATTTTTAATAAATTTTTATAATTTACTTATTTTATTCTAAAATCTAATTATATTATTATAATATTTTAAATACTAACATACAATAATCATATATAAATACTTAAAAAACTACGATTAAAGGAGATATTTTATGACAGAAAAAGAAAAAATGATCAAGGGTTATCTTTATATAGCAAATGATCCTGAATTGGTAAAAGAAAGAATGAGAGCCCGAGAATTAACTAGGCTTTTTAATGATTCCTCTGAAAATGAAATAGATAAGCGTACTTCTATATTAAAAGAACTCTTTGGATCTACAGGAGAATCTCTTTATATAGAGCCCACTTTTCGTTGTGATTATGGATATAACATACATGTAGGAGAAAATTTCTATGCTAACTTTAACTGTGTTATGTTAGATGTCTGTGAAATACGTATAGGATGTAATTGCTTTATAGCTCCTGGTGTACATATATATACAGCCTCTCACCCACTTGATCCTATAGAAAGACTTAAAACTGAGTTTGGAAAACCAGTAACCATAGGAGACAGCGTTTGGATAGGTGGTAATTCTACTATAAACCCTGGTGTAACTATAGGTGATAACGTAGTTATTGCTTCTGGCTCCGTTATAGTAAAAGACATACCTAACAATGTAGTTGTTGGAGGCAATCCTGCTAAGATAATAAAAACTATAAAATAATAACTTTTATAAATATATATGTATTTATAAATATTAAAAAATATAACCTAATAGGATAGTTCTATTAGGTTATATTTTTTAATCTATAAAGTTTTTTGTCTTAAAAGTTCCTGCGGTAAATAAAGCTAATGCAAATAATACTACTATAAATGATAGCCAGACATTTCCCGTGTCAATCGATTGTAGTGCCCAATATTGAGGAGTAAATTTTGAAAATACTCTTATACCTTTAGGTAAAAGCTCTATAGGCATAAAACTTCCTCCAACAAAGCATGTAAGGGATATTATTATTTGTAGTACTATAGGTATAAGATTTTCATTTTTAATTATTCTTGTAACAAATATTCCTAAACTAAGTGCAAGTAATACTAAAAACACTATATTTAATATTATAATAGGTGCTTTATTTAGGTAGTTGTTTGAATTTATAAATAAATTTAGTAAAAATATTCCGCTATATCCTAGTGAAGATATTAAAAATAATGCTGCTAGAACTCCTCCAATTATAGTCTTAGGTTTATTTGATGTAGTAAAACTTCTTTTTAAGATATTTTGTCTTTTAAGTTCAAATAACTCCATAGAAATTCCTATAGACCCAAATAGAATAAAGCTTATAATCATATTCAAAATTATTATATCACCCATTGCTTTTTTATCTTTGCCTATTATATTTATATTATTTTTTTCATAATTTAGAGCTTCTAATGAAATGTCTTTTCCATTATTTTTAAGTTCACTTCTCAAAATCATCTTATTTATTAGGGAACTTGCACTAAACTGAAAATTTCCTGGCTCTGTACCTTCTTCTATTTTATGTGAAATAATTTGAGGTTTTTCGCCTTTAGATATTAGTTCTGAAAATTCTTCTGGAATCTCATAACATAAAGACATTCTTTTCTTCTTAACTCTTTCTATTCCTTCATCTTTTTTATAAATTTTAACTTTACTATTTTTTTGAATTTCCTTTATAAACTCTTCACCATAAACACCTTTATCACTATTTATAATTGCATATTCATTATCTGTACCAGTAATTCTATTAAATACAAATCCAAGAGTTAAAATAACTATAGCTGGCAGTAGAAAGTTTGCAATAACAATTTTTTTACTTTTAGTGATTCTTTTTAAATTACTGTTTAAAACAATTAAGAATTTCATCATTACTCCTCCCAACTAAATTTAACTCTAATAAAACTTACAATTAAAAGTACTAACGATAACATCATCATAATTACTATCTGATTTTTAGCTCCATAAATTTCTTGAGCTATAGACAAATTTTTATATGAATTTAATATCAATGAGTTTGGTGAAATATCTGAAAAAAACTTTAAAATTTTGATCTCTATTAAATCGGAATAAAAAAATACTCCACCAATTATAGCTGGTATGAATATAATGATATTCATAATAGAATTTGCTATTTTCTCACTTTTTATAAAAGAAATTATCATTCCTACTACAGCTGTTTGAAGTAAACTTTGAAGTATTATAATTATAATATTTCCTATAAAATTACCTAAGAATGCTATTCCTAATATTATATTTGCAACTACATAAACAAAATTTATAACTAATGCTAAGATAAAACAAGAAGTTAAATATCCCAAAAGATAACTTGCCCTGCTATTTGGCGTAGAAAAACTTCTTCTAACTACTCCTTGTTTTTTCTCTTTATAAAACTCTTTTATTAGAACTATAACAAGCATTATTGATGTAAAGCTAAACATTGAAATTGTATAATATTCTCTAGCTCCTAAACTTTTATAACCTTCTACCAATTTTTCTTTTATTAATGTTTCTCTATTATTTTCTTGTAATTTAAATAGTAACTTATTTATTAATTCCCCTTTTTCTACAGAGGTTAAACTTAATTTATCTACATTATCTACTACTATATTATATTGATTTATATTTTCATTAAATATTTCCATAAATCCCTTCACCATGTCTACTTGAGTATCTGATCCCTTTAATTTTTCAATATCCATGGTTTTAAAATCATCACTTATGGTTACTTTACATTGTGGCTCTTCATCTGCTACAACAGTTATAAAGCTTTTCGTTTCTTTATCCTTTAGTATTGCTGCTAAAACTTCTCCTTCTTTTGAGAATTTATCATAATTAAAAATAACCTTTATTGGTTCAAAATGACTTTTCCCTTGAAACATGTCTTCTTGCATCGCTCCATATATATAGGCCATTATCATTGGAAAAAGCAAAAAACAAATAATTGTAATTTTACCTTCTCTTAAAAATGATATTAAGTTCTTTTTAATCTGAGGAAATATTTGCATTTTTATTCCTCCTTATCCCTTAATTTTTTACCAGTTAAAGTTAAGAAGACTTCTTCTAAAGTTGGTTCTTCTATACCTATATTTTTGACTTCTACTTTATGTTTTGAAATTTCATTAAATAATTCATTAAGGGTTATCTTTTCATTGGCTATTATTTTAAGCTCTTCCCCTTTTATTTCTACTCCTCTTATGGTAGAAAGCTTCTTTATATCAAACATAAGTTTCTCTAGCTCTCCTTGAGCTTTTATTTTTATTACCTTATCGCTTATAACCATTCTTTTTAATTCTTCTTTACTCCCATAAGCAACTTCTTTTCCTAAATCAAGAATAAATATATTGTCACAGAGTGCTTCTATTTCCTCCATATAATGGGAAGTATATATTATTGTTGAATTATATTCTTTATTCATTTTCTTAACCACTTCAAAAATATGATTTCTTGATTGAGGATCTATTCCTACTGTGGGCTCATCCATAATCAAAACTTCTGGATGATGCATCATAGCTGCAGCTATATTAAGTCTTCTTTTCATTCCTCCAGAATATTTTTTTACAGGCTTTTTTATATGTTCCTGTAAAGCTGCTATTTCTAAAGCTTCATTTATTCTCTCTCTTAACATAGCCCCTCTTAGTCCATAAAGACCTCCCCAATATTCTAAATTTTCTTTAGCATTTAGATTTTCAAAAAGAGCTATTTCTTGCGGAACTAGTCCTATTTTTTCCTTTGCCTTTAAAGGTTCCTTTGATATATTGTATCCCCCTATAACTACTTCTCCTCTATCTATTTTTAAGAGTCCAACCATCAAATTAATTAAGGTAGATTTACCAGCTCCATTAGGGCCAAGTAATCCAAAAATTTCACCCTTTTCTATTCGTAAAGAAACATTGTCTATAACAAGTTTATCATTAAATCTTTTTGTTAAGTTTTTAATTTCTATAAACTTCATACTAATTACCTCCATTAACCTTATAATTCAATTATAAATTAATTTTGTCATTCTACCTATTAGCCTAGGTAATCATATTAAATGACTTAAGTCATTTAATATAGTGCTAAAAGCAAAAGAGGCTGATTATAATCAACCTCTTTAGACCTAAGTACTTTCTAAAATGTTTCAATTCTTAATTTAATATTTATTTTTATTGCCAATTATTTTAAATTTGAATGTCAAACTAAAAACTATCAGATTATAATATTACTGAGCCAAGTTATTTTTAAAAGCAAATATAGCTATCTGAGTTCTATCTCTGAGGGAAAGCTTTGAAAGTATGGTAGTTATATTGTTTTTTATAGTCCCTTCAGTTAAAAACATTTTTTCTCCTATTTCTTTATTTGATAATCCTTTAGCTATTTCCTTAATTATAGTTAACTCTCTTTCCGTTAATCCTGTTTCTTTTTTTATATACTCTGTTTTTAACTGTTCACATTGTGTTTCTTCCTTTACCATAAGCTTTGTAATAATCTCTGGATGAACTACTACATTCCCTCCATGAACTGCTTTAATTCCGCCGTATATTAAATCATAGGAACTATCTTTAAGAAGATATCCTGAAGCACCATTTTTAAGAGCCTCCTCAATATACTCTCCATCTTTAAAGGTAGTTAAAACTAAAACTTTCGTATTAGGTGCAGCTTCCTTAATTAGCTTTGTTCCAAGTACCCCGTCACATTCTTCCATCCTTATATCCATCAAAACCACGTCAACAGTATTTTCTCTGCAGAATTCATAGGCAACTCTTCCATTTTCACATATAGACAAAACCTCAATATCTTCATAGGTGGAAAGTATTATTTTTAACCCTTCTCTAATTAATTTTTCATCATCAACTATTATTATTTTTATTTTATCCATTTATTTCCCTCTCCTATAATAAAGATTATACTCCATCTAAACTTAGCTTCACCTTATCCATTGTTACTACAAGTTCAAAACCTTGTCCTTCTTTAGTAAAATACTCTATATTACCTCCCCAAGTTGCAACTCTTTCTTTTATGCTTTGAAGCCCAATTCCTGGTATAACCTTAGAACATCCTACTCCATTATCTTTTAAATGGATTCTTAAATGAGTTTCTAAAAAATTTAAGAATATCTTTACCTCTGTTGACTTACCATGTCTCACAGCATTAGATAAAAATTCTTGAATTATTCTATATATAACCATGGTCTGATCTGAGTTTAATTTCCAAACACTATCTGACACTCTTAATTTTACTTCTACTCCTGTAAGCTTCTGAAAGTTTTTTATCATTTCTGATATAGCTATTACACCTTCATACTCCTCAAACTCTCTAGGCTTCATAGCCCTCACAGCGCCTCTAACTCTTTCCATACTTTCTTTTGTAAAATCACCTAAATTCTTAGCCATCATTGAAGCTGTTTCTCCATCACTTTTGCATATTTTTTCAATAGCTCCTAATTGTATTATTATTGTAGATAATGCATGTCCAACATTATCATGTATTTCCCTTGATATTCTATTTCTTTCTCTTAAAATAGTAATTTCTTCTATAGTATTAGCGTAAACTTCCAATTCTTTATTTACTCTTTTTAACTCTTCATCTTTCTCTCTTAATTTATCATATAAGTTTTGAGCCTCTAACTTTCTTCCTTCTTCGTCTTTTACTTTTGCTAATAATAAAAATATAGGTAAAGCTGCTATAAGCCAACTTATCAGCAGTTCTAAATTCTTTTGAGTAATTATCAATATTGTTATTCCTAATATATATATTAGTGTGCACACTTTTTTAAACATATAAATAATATCTATTAACGACAAAACAAATATTAATCCACCAAAGTTTCCAGCTAAAATATATAATTTATAACCTAACAATATTTCACCTACCAGTGACGGCACTATGTAAGTATTTTCCTTAGGCAGTATAAAATATCTTAATTGATTATTTATAATATAAGTTAGCAAAATTATAATTTCTAATGGACCTGTACTTTTATATTCTTTACCAAAAGATAGCATAAAAAGTAATATATATCCATACCTTAAAAATATCATATATTTTTGTTGTTGTACTTTTCTAAACATGTTTCCCCCTTAATAAATTTATTTAATGAAGTTTTAATTCTTCATAGTTTACTATATATAATACAAATCTATCCTCACTCATTATTTTACAATAATAATCTATTGCTGCAAAACAAAAAGAACCACTTTCTATAAGTAGTTCTATATTTTCTCCTTCTCCTTTAATAAGCAATATAATCACATTGTTATTTAAATTCACTTTCTTCTACTTCTCCATAAATAACAACTCTACCATTATCAGGACATTTCATTTCAAATTTTTTCTCTTTATAATTACCGTAGTCTAATGTAGCACCATTTAGAAGAGCGTATACGCTTGGGTATATACTATTCCAAAGTTCATGACAAATAGGTGGGCATATGTCTTCAACAATAAAACTATCACCATTTTTATAATATCCACATCTGCATTTACTTTCTTTTATAGTTAATTTCACTTTTGGCATAATTTTTTACTCCTTAAATCATCACAAATTACTACGGTTATTTATTAAATTATAGATTATCTATATAATAAATATATTTTAAAATCACTGATATAATAATATTATTATTTTAAAATTTTCTTTTAAAAAATTAATTTTACAATTATAACTCAATAAATAATAGCTTCTTTTTAACTATTGAATCCTTAAATCTAAAATAATTAGCCTATATCCTTTAAAAAGCATATTATTCGATTAATTTCCGTATATCCTATTTTTTTATGAAAATTGTAGCTCCCTACATTATGAAATTCAACATCAGATCCCATTTGTGTACATCCTCTTGATTTTGCCCATTCTTCGCCACTTCTGACTAACATTTTAGCAATACCTTTTCCTCTATGATTTTCTTTTACAAATATACCTTCTATAAATCCAACAGGACTAGAATTTGATCCCTCTACATAATCATGCCTTATAGCAACATGATTAAATCCAATAAGCTCATCTTCTAGTTTGTATAAAAGTATTCTTTCTTTTTCATTATTTAAAATTTCAGTTAGCTCTTCTCTTAGCCCATAATAAGTATTATCAGGCCATAATTGTAAAGCCATAAGTAGGATATCATCTATATTTTCTAAGCTTGCAAATACAACATTTTTATTCATAAATTCCCCTCACTTCATTAAATATTTAATTGAGTTAAACTATACTATTCAAATAATAATGTTCATATTTCATTACTTTTCTAATCATACTACTTTTCATTTGGCCAGAAATATCCAATTTCTTCTCTATCTAAATTATTTTTAAAATCTCTTTTTACTTCTAATAGGTACTCTAAATCATTTAGAAATTGAAATAGTATTGCTCTGCTCTCAAACTCTTCTCTAGTCTTTGGTAATTCTTGAATACGACAGGCTTCTAAGACTATTTTAAATTCTTCTAATAGCTCTTCTGCACTATTATATTCATGTAGCTCTAAGGCAATTTTTTCTGCAAAATTTGCCACAATCTCCGTTTGAGTTGGCGTCATTTCAAACTTAACAATATGTTTACGCATATGTTCTAATATTGTAAATTGAGTAGTTCTCATTTCCATATATTGCACATAGTATTTTACTTCATGCATAATGTAATTATCTAAATGCTGTCTTGCACGCTCATTTGCTTCTTCTAATCGTTTTTTTAAATCTTGAAAAACCTTCTCTTCATCTATATAAACAGAATGACTTCTTAGGGTATGCGCCATATTTAATAAAATCTTGCGTATACTCTCTTCAATATAACGCTGATCTTCTTTAATCTCACCTTCAATTTTAGGCATATAAGTATTTAATAAAATTCCAATTCCTGCACCCACTGCCATCAATAATATTTCATTTTTCATCCAGTAAAATGAAATAGATTCTTCAACTAACAAATGAGTTACTAAAACAGAACTAACTACTATACCATCTGTCAAATTGAACTTCACCGTAAATGGAATAAAAATAAGTAAAAATACTCCAAAGGATATAGCATTGTAACCAAATACAGTAAATAAGATAGCTGCTATTCCTAGTGCCATTACTGTAGATTCAAATCTTTGAAAAGCTAAAGTAATTGATTTTTTCTTTGTATTTTGAATACTTAAAATAGTAATGACCCCTGCTGATACAGCATATTGTAACCCTATTGCCTTAGCTAAAATAATGGCAAGCGTTGCTCCAATGGCAGTCTTTAATACTCTAAGTCCAATAAATCGTCCCATAAACTCCTCCTTTATCTATAAATACTATTACTTTCTTTAATTCATACACTATATATAGTATCGTAAAATTTCACCGTTTTATATATAATTTTATCAATCTCATAAAAAATAAAGTAAGTTATAATAAAATATATATTATAACTTCTTAGGTAGATTAAAACCCCAGCGAAATCTCTTTCCTCTGGGGTGTTTATAATAGTAATAAAAATTGATTTCAATTAAAACATTTTTTTAAAACTTTAATTTTGATAAAGCATCTGCTAGTGCGGAATTTATAGGTTCATTATTTTCTTTTTGTTGCTGTCTTAAATATTTATTTACTTCTTGTTTAGTAACTTTTTTGTTACTCTCTTGCTTTCTATTTTTAAACTCAGACATTTTTTCTCTATAATTACAGTTTGGACATACAAATATTTGCTTTTCTCCCTGTCCTCTTAACTCTAACTTTTTGTGACATTCTGGACATCTTGAATTAGTCACTCTCGCTATTCCTTTTCTATATCCACAGGCTCTATCTTGGCATACAAGCATCTTTCCTTTTTTGCCATTTACCTCTAGTAGATATTTACCACAATCAGGACATTTTTCTCTAGTCATGTTGTCATGAACATATTTTGTACTACTACCTGCTACTGTTTTAACAAGCTCTGCAGAATATCTTCTCATTTCATCTACAAAATCTTTAGGATTTGCACTTCCTTTGCTTATTGAATTTAAAGTTTGTTCCCATTTTGCTGTAAGCTTAGGAGATTTTAAATCTTCTGGTGCTAAGTCTATAAGCTGAATTCCTTTAGAAGTAGGATGTATTTCCTTTCCTTTTCTCTCTACATAAAATGTAGAAAATAATTTTTCAATTATATCTGCTCTTGTAGCTGGAGTTCCTAGTCCCCCTGCTTCGTTTATAGCTTCTTTTAAGGCCTTATTGTCTTCCATAAACTTTTGAGGATTTTCCATAGCTGAAAGTAATGTAGCTTCTGTGTATCTTGCTGGTGGTTTAGTTTGTAGAGTTCTTAAAGAAACTCCTTCCACTTTCAATTTATCTCCAACATTAATGCTTGGCAGATTTTGTTCTTTTTCATCCTCATCTTCTTTATCATTAACTACATTTCCACTGATTTCTTTCCATCCTAGAGATTTAACAATTTTTCCTTTAGCTCTTACAATATGGTTATTGCATTCTCCCTTAACTGTAATTTGTTCATATTCAAAAGCTGGAGATAAAACCTCTAAAAATCTTTTAACAACTAAATCATATATATTTCTCTCCTCAAAACTTAGTGAAGATAAATTAACATGTTGTTCAGTAGGAATAATAGCATGATGATCTGATACCTTAGAGTTATCAACTAACCTTTTAGTAGCATTAATTTTTCCTCTTAATATTTTTCTTACAGCTTCACTATAAGGACCTATATTCACTGCCTTAAGTCTATCACTTAAGGTAGATACCATATCGCTAGTTAAATATCTTGAATCTGTTCTCGGATAAGTTAATAACTTATGATTTTCATATAATCTTTGCATAAGCTGAAGAGTTTGCTTTGCAGAATAACCATATCTTCTATTAGCATCCCTTTGAAGTTCTGTTAAATCATAGGCTAATGGTGGAAGTTCCTTTTTATTCTCACTTTTAACCTCACTAATTGTTATAGTGCCATTTTTGAAATCACTTGCTACAATATCGGCCTTTTTCTTATCGAAAATTCTATTATTATTATTTTTATCCACATAACTTAAATTAAAACCTTTAGTTTTCACATCTATACTGTAATAATCCACAGGTTTAAATTTTTTAATTTCCTCTTCTCTTTTTACTATCATATAAAGGGTTGGTGTTTGCACACGTCCTGCTGATAATTGTGCATTAAACTTACTTGTCAGTGCTCTAGTTACATTTAAACCTACAAGCCAATCTGCCTCAGCTCTACATTGTGCTGCCTTATATAAATTATCGTAAGCCCTTCCATCTTTCAAATTGTTAAATCCATCTTTTATAGCTTTTTCCGTTTGAGAAGAGATCCAAAGTCTTTTAAAAGGCTTTCTAAAATTAGCTTTTTCCATAATCCATCTCGCTACAAGCTCCCCTTCTCTTCCAGCATCAGTAGCTATAATAAGACTTCCAACATCCTCTCGTTTCATAAGATTTTTAACAATACTAAACTGTTTTCCACCTTGTTTAATTACCACTAGTTCCATCTTTTTAGGAAGCATAGGTAAAGTTTCTAAACTCCAAACCTTATATTTATTATCGTAAGCTTCTGGGTCGGCTAGTGTAACTAAATGTCCAAGTGCCCAAGTAACTATGTATTTATTTCCTTCTAAATATCCATTATTAACTTTATTGCAACCTAAAACCTTCCCTAACTCCTTACCAACAGAAGGCTTTTCAGCTAAAACCAATATTTTTGACATCTCATATCTCCAATCTAAATTTATATAGTAATATTTATTATACCACTAAAAAGAAAAATCGTGATAAAATCACCATTCCTAATGAAAAATTTATATTCCACTTGTTATTTATGTCAATATATTTATTCAATTAATTCTTTATAAAAAATCTTGTTATTTATTTTTTTAATCATAATTTTTTTTTATTTGAATATACATATATTTGGAGAATAGAATGACATCATTTTTTTCTTTAGTATTCTAAACTAAGCATTTAATATATTAATTCTATAAAAGTCATCACGATATTATTAAATTTAAATTTTATATTATTATGGTAATTGTTTAACATTCTACATAAAATAATAAGATAATTCATTAATTTTACATAAATATAATTTTGTTCTATAATTTTCATAATTAAATTATATTTAATTAATTTTACATAAATATAACTTTATGCTATAATTTTCATGGTCAAATTATATTTATATAATTTTATTGGAGGGTTAAATTATGATGAGTAAAAAATTTAGATTAATTTGTGCTTCTTTAGCTGCTGTTTCTATTTTTACTTTTGTAGGCTGTTCATCAGATAGTAAAAAAGCTGATGAAAATACAAATAAACCTGCTGCAGAAGAAAAGAAAGATGAGAAAAAAGAAGAAAATAAAGAACTTAAGGTTGGAGATACTTTTGAGCAAGATGGCTTTAAAGTCACTGTAAATAAAGTTAGAGAAGTAAAGCCTACAAATGATTTACTTAAACCTGCTGAAGGAAATAAATGGGTTGCAGCAGACGTTACCATTGAAAACACAGGAAATGAAGATGCAACTATAAGTTCAGCATTAGGTTTTAAATTACTTGATAAAGACGGAAGAAGCTTTGATATGGCTATTGTAACTGATTTAAATGGTAGTTTAAATGGTTCACTTGCCGCTGGAAGAAAAATGACTGGCGAAACTGCATTCTCTGTTCCTGTTGATACTCAAGATGTAGAACTAGAAGTTAAACTTAAATTAACAGGAAAACCAAATTACGTAAAGGCAACTATTGAACAATAATAAAAATAAAATAAATAAGAGCTTCTTTATAAATATTTTTTAAGATATCTATAAAGAAGCTCTTATTTGCTTCAAAATTAATATTATAACAGACTATAATTTAAATTTAGTTAAATCTGATTGTAGCTCAAATGCCATGTTTGAAAGTTCTTCTGATGCATGTGAAACTTCTTGCATCAGAGCAGATTGTTCTTCACTTGATGCCGCTACATTTTGCGAATTTAAAGCGGTCTGCTTTGAAATTTGAGCATTTTCATCTATAGATTTAACCATTACTTTAGTACTTGATAAAACATTATTTATTACTTCTGAGACACTCTTCATATTATTAGAAGCATTTTCAATTTCACTTAATATATCTTTAAATGATTCTCCTGCATTCTCAACAAGAACCATTCCTTCATCTACAGCTTTATTTCCTTCATTCATTGAGGTTATAGTAAATGAAATTTCATTTTGAATTTCATTTATTATTGAAGAAATATTATTTGATGCATTAGCAGATTGCTCTGCTAATTTTCTTATTTCATCAGCAACAACTGCAAAACCTCTTCCCTGTTCTCCAGCTCGTGCAGCTTCTATGGCTGCATTTAATGCAAGTAGATTAGTTCTTGAAGATATATCTGTTATTAAGGATATTATTTCTCCTATTTTACTTGATTTTTCTCCTAAAGAATTTATCATTTTGGATGAAGTATATACTTTAGAATTTATCTCATTCATTTGATTTATTGTTCCTACTATGACATCATTTCCATCAAAAGCTTTATTATAAGCAGTAATTGAAGAGTTTGTGGCAGTATTTATATCACTTGCTATTTTATCTACACCTTTAAATACTTGCTCACTTTCCTCTGACACAATATCATATGATGAGGACTGTAAGTCACTACCGTTAGCTATTTCTTGTATAGAAACAGCTATTTGATCTGCTGCTTCTCTAGTTTGTCCTGCACTAGCAGTTAATTCTTCTGAAGTAGCAACTACTTGCTCTAATCCATCAGACACACTTTTTATTATATCCTTCAGATTATCATTCATTTTATTAAGATAAACTGCCATTTCTCCCAGCTCATCATTATTAGTAATTTCTATTCTATTTGTTAAATCTCCAGAAGATATAGCTTCTGCTAATTTATTAACCTTAGATATCCTATTTTTTATATTGTTAACTATGAGCATTATAATTAAAACTATAAGTAATATAGTTCCTGTCATAGTTATTAGCACTTTATATAATAAGCTTCTCAGTGGAGATAAAAGTTCTTTCTCTGGAATAGATAAAACTAATTTCCAATTTACATTTGGTACCTTTGAGAAAAATATGATATTTTTTCCATTAGAGTCAGTAAAAGAGTCTATGCCATTTTCATTTTCTAATATATTTTTACTTATAGAAGATAAACTTTCATTTGAATCGCTTGAAATATTGGCTTTCATTATTTTCTCTTCATCTATATCAGAAAGGTATGTTCCATCTTTATTTAATAAAAATGCTCTTCCACCTTCACCTACTTTTATGTTTTTTATCATTTCTTGTATATTGGATAAATTTATATCTGCTGTAGTAACACCTATACGGTTCTTTTTATCATCTAAGATAGGCACTGTTGTAGTTATCATAGTTGTATTTGTAACGTCATCTATATATGGTTCTGACCAACTTAAACCTTTATCTATATTTTCACCTAGCTTATACCAATGACTAGAAGTATAATCTGTCTTATTGTATTCATTTGTATAAGTTACTACGCCATCTTTTTTATAAGCATATGGACCAAAAAATTTTACATCATTTTTATATTTAAAAGGTTCATACCATATTCCAGCTCCGAAGGTTTGATCATTAGAATTTACATATGATTTCACTAAATTTTCATAGTTTTTTTCAGTTAAAGTATCTCTACTTGCTTCCACTGTTCTTGCTAAAGTAAATGGAATTTTTGAATGATTCTCTAAACTTTTAGATATATTTTCAATAACCGCATCAGTTTGATACTTCATTTTTTCATTAATTTCACTATCTATTGTTTTCTTTGCAGTAACGTAAGATAATGATGATAACATAAGCATTGATATTATAGTTACTGGTAATATCATAACTAACATTTTACTTTTTATGCTTTTAGATCTTAATTTTGCCATCTTATTCTCCTTCTAACTATAGTGATTTTTTTAAAAATTGTAATTTATTATGATAAATTTCATAAAATTATATAACTTATATTCGTTAAGAACCTAAGAAAACTTTAGACTTTTCACCTGTTAACTATTTATCAATAAAGATATCTTTCAGCGGCCAATTTTATTATAAAAATTTACGTCTTAGAAATAATAAGTTTTATCATCAAAATAAAGTTTTACTTATATAATAGCTTATTAAATATTAATCTAATTTTATTTTAAAATATAAAGAAAAACCTAAAAAAATCATGACAAAGTCATGATTTTTTTAATATTATCTAAACTAATATTTTTATTTAAAAGTCTAAACAGATTAAACAGATTGTAAGTTATCTAAGGCATTATTCTTCTGCCCTAATGCTATCCATTATGTTTATTTTACTCATCTTTCTTAAAGATATCATTGATGCTATAATTACTATTACTATGGAACCTATAAATGCCATTACTGTTGAACTCCAAGGTATATTCCATTCATAAGCTCTCAATTCACTCATTAATCTATAAAGAATATAGGACAATGGCATTCCCATCAATATTCCATAAAATGATGCAATAATAGCATAATATACACTTTCTAAAACTATCATCTTTTTAATTTGCTTTTCTGCCATACCTATAGATTTAAAAGTTGCCAATTCTCTTTTTCTAAGTAATAAATTTGTATTTATGGTATTTATTATATTTATAGAACTAATCAAGGTAACTACTGTTATAAATCCATAAATAAATACCATTATTTGTATCATCATACTTTTATCTCTCTTTGCTGCTTCCACATTATCAAGTATATACATATTATTTTCATTAGTAATACTTTCTAGCTTTTCTTTAATTACCTTATGATCGACATCCTTTCCAGTCCTTATATTTAATTTGTTAGATCTCAGTTCTCCAAATATATCTTTATATACTTTTTCTGTACTTATAAATCTTAAGCTACCCCATTCCCAGCTATTTTCAAATACAGCATCTTCTTCAAGAATTCCTAAGACTTTAACCTTAATCTTTCCTACATGGTTTAATAAATTTTCATCTGTATCTCCAGCAATTGATGAAGGTATAATTGATATTTCATCTCCAACTTTATAATTAGTAACATTAATATTAGCCCTTTTTTTATCTTTAGTTTTGATATGAGCATTTTGAATTATTATAACTCCATTTTCTTCATTTAATTTTTTCTCATTTATTTCTCCTGCTATAATATTTTTCTTGCTCTTTTCAAAAGATTTACTATTATAAGCATAAAATGGACTATAGGTAAAAGCATAATCTCCATCATCAAAATTATAAAAATTTGTTTCCGTTAAATCTTCATACTCTTTATTAAGCTTATCCTTTTCAATAGCTATAGCTGGGGACTCCCGTATTTCTTTATACACTAAATCTATTCCCTGTACTTTCTCTATATCCTCACAAAATTTTGATATAGTGCTTTCTTCTACTTCACCACTGCTTAGCATAACTCTATATTCAGGTTCCGTCGCCATTGCAACTTTTTCTACTTTTTTTATATCATAAGCAAAGGAGTTAAATACAATAAACAATACAATACTTATAACCATTGAAAAAATAGTTATTCTAAACCTTGTTTTATTTCTTCTTAAATTTTTATAAGCAACTTGTCCTTCTATACCAAAAATCTTTCCTGCTATAATTCCACTTTTAGCCTTTTTAAGATCTTCCTTCTTTACAGTTCCACTATTTTTAATAGCTTCTAGTGGAGATACTTTGGCTGCTAATTTTGCTGGTCCTTTTGATGATATATATATAGTTATAAGACCTAAAACTGCACTTCCTAATAATATTATTGGATTTATAGTTATTTCAAAGCCTTCAAACATAGAGAAAGCAAGTGAACCTAATATCATAATTACAATTTTTAAAGCCACTAATCCTAAAACTAATCCAATTGGAATTGATATAATTGCTAAAATCATAGCTTCTTTCATTACAATTCTCTTTATTTGATTTTTAGATGCTCCTACAGAACGCAATATTCCAAATTGAGATACTCTTTCCATAACAGACATATGAAAAGAATTATAAATAACTGAAATAGTTGCTACAATAACTAAAATTATAAAAAATACTGCAATCAAACCTACTATTCTATTTTCACTATCATCTAAACTCTTTAGCATAACTCTTAAAAGCTCTTCATTATACCAAATACTGTCTTCATCTAAATTTAGTTCCTCTACAATTTGTTTACCTATAACTTCAGCTTGTTTTTTTAAATTTATATTGGCATAAATATTATACTTTTCATTTTTATTTAAAGAACTATCTTCCGATAAATAACTTATTCCATTTCCCTGTATCGATTCCTTTATTAATCCACATATGATATATTCCTTAGAGTTCTTCTCTTTAAACTTTATATCTTCATAATTGATTTCTTTACCATTGCCTTCATCTTCTGGGTATATTATCTCCCCTAATTTTAAAGTTATCTTATCTCCAACTTTAGCATTTAGCACTTCCATAGCCCAAGGTTCAAGAATAATTTCATCTTCCTTTTGCGGAAGGCGTCCTTCACTTAATTTAATATTTTTTAATTCAAACATTTCTTTATTGTAAGACTCTAAATAAAGTTCTACATTTCTACCGGTTTTTTTACGTTTACCAATGATGCTTGCCCCATCATATCTAGTTATTCCCGTTTTCTTTATATCCTTATGAGCTTTAAAATAGGGTATATGCCCGCCATTTACACTATTGAAAAGTATATGGAAATCTCCTGAATACCCCTTTACTTGCCTTATTCTATTGTCCTGAAAACTTTTAAACATTGTGGCAATAGAAGTTATAAGTGCTACTGAAAGTACTATCCCTATTATAGTCAGAATAGTCCTCTTTTTTTGTACCTTTAAATATCTTCCTGTAATTTCACTGTAGCTTTTCATCTTCTTATCACCTCATCACTTACCACCTTACCATCCTCTAAAGTAATAACTCTATCTGCTTGAGAGGCAATGTTTACGTCATGAGTAATCATTATAAGTGTTTGATTATATTTTTTAACTGAAAGTTTTAATAGTTCTAATATTTCTTTTGAATTTTTAGAGTCCAAATTTCCTGTTGGCTCATCCGCTAATATTATAGACGGTTTATAGGCTAAAGCTCTTCCTATAGAAACTCTTTGTTGTTGTCCTCCTGAAAGCTCAGAGGGAAGATGATGTAGTCTATCTTTTATACCTAAAATATTAATTAGATCCTCAAGATAATTTTTATCTTCTTTTTTATAATCTAAAAGAAGAGGAAGCTTTATATTTTCTTCTGCAGTAAGTACAGGTATTAAGTTATAAAACTGAAATATAAATCCTACTTTCCTTCTTCTAAATACCGCAAGCTGATTTTCATTTAAATTATATACATCTACATTATCTACAATGACATTTCCTGAAGTAGGTCTATCTACCCCTCCTAACAAATGTAATAATGTACTTTTCCCTGAACCACTTGCCCCTACTATTGCAACAAACTCACCTTGATTTATAGAAAGATTAATATCCTTTAATGCTTCAACTTTAATTTCTCCTTCACCATAACTTTTACAAAGAGAAACGGTTTTTAATATCTCCATAGTGTTTCCTCCTAGTTTCTTAATTTATATCTTAAGTATACTTTCCTATTCTTACTCTATAGTGAATTTTATTCTTACAAAATAGAAAGATTGTAAGGCATTTGAAATCTTCTATAAGATTAACATTGTATTTTATACTATACTTTTCAAAAATGTTATAACGAACTCCGTTCCTTCTCCTTCTATACTTTTCACTGAAATACTACCACCATTACTTTCAATTATGGATTTAGATAGTGTGAGACCTATTCCTATACTAATAGGCTTTACTTCATGCTTTCCTTTATAAAATCTTTCAAAAATATGTGGTAATTCTTCTTTTTTTATTCCATTACCATTATCTTTAATAATAATACTTACAAGCAGTGGAGATTCTTTTATTTCTATAGATATAGTCCCATATTCTTCTGTATGTTCAATAGCATTTTTTATTATATTTCCTATGGCTTCAGTCATCCAATCACTATCATGATTTAAATAAACGTCTCTTTTTTCTTCTATAATGACATTTTGTTTTTTAGCCTTAGCTTTTTCTTTTAATGGAGAAAATGCTTTATTTATAGTTATAATTAAAGGTTGATTTCTCATTTTATAATTAATAGCTCCAGCTTCTACTCTAGCTATCTTTAACAAATTAATTATAAGCCATTCCATACGAGTAAGTTGTTCGCTAGTTTTATTAAGAAATTTCACCTTTGTTTCTTCATCCATATCATCTTTACTAGTCATTAGCTCATTGAGCATGATTATAGATGATAGCGGAGTTTTTAGTTGATGAGAAATATCTGAAATAATGTTTTTTAAAAACTCTTTCTCATTCTTTAATTTTTCCATGTTTTCAATTAATCTATTTACTAGTAAGTTTAATTGATTATATAAAATGGAAAACTCTCCCTCTTCTCCTCCTTCAAGGGTCATATCATATTCCCCTTCTAAAACTCTTTCAACACTATTAGATACGATATTTATTTTAGATAGAATTTTTTTATAATCTAACAAGATTATAAAAAAGATTATAATAAAAAATATAATATTAATAGTTAAAATGTTAAATAACAAGTTCTTTGAAGATTCTCTAATCAAAGGAATATCTGCTGGTTTTAATGTTTCATTATAACCGTATTTCTCTAAAGTAGCTAATCCACTCTTAATTTGATCTTCTGATATTCCTTTAGTAAAATATCCTACTATATTTTTTTCTAATTCAGGATTTTCTTCTAATACTATGCCTAATACTGCTGCATTTTGTCTTATGACTTTTTTATTTATATTATTTATACCTATATTCATAGTTATCAACGTAAATATTAAAAATACAAAACAAAGTATCACAATTTTAATAGTGATACTTTTAATTTCTGGATTTCTATATAATTTTTCCATAGCTATTCCCTCGTTTCCTTATTCCATTTATATCCTACTGCTCTCATTGTAATTATGTATTCTGGCTTTGCTGGGTCATCTTCAATCTTTTCTCTAAGTCTCCTTACATATACAGAAAGAGTATTATCATCAACAAATTCTCCACCTACATCCCATATTTTTTCTAGTATTTGGCTTCTGCTAAGTACTACTTTAGGGTTTTGTATTAAGGAAATAAGTAATTTATATTCTAATGATGTCAATATAATTTCTACATCATTTTTCATAACTCTATTGCTTAAAAGTTCAATAGTAATATCGCCTGAATATAATTTATTACTTCTATAACCTGAATTCTTTTCATATCTTCTTAAAACTGCTTTAATTCTTGAAATTAGCTCACCAATTCTAACAGGTTTAGAAATATAGTCATCCCCACCCATATCTAGCCCCATAACTACATTGGCTTCCTCATCAGAGGCAGTTAAAAAAATTATAGGAGTATTGCTTTTTTTTCTTAATTCTCTACAAAGTTCATAGCCACTTCCATCTGGTAACATTAAGTCTAGTAATACTAAATCTATATTATAATTTTCTATACTTTCTCTTGCTTCTTTTAAAGTTGATGCAACTGTAACATCAAAACCTTCATTTTTTAAAGTATATTCCATTCCCATAGCCAATGTAGCATCATCTTCAACTAATAAAATTTTAACCATATTTCCTCCTTTTTATCGATGTTTTAATACTTAAATTCTATTATACAAATAATTTTTTATATATTAAATCCCTCATTTTTTACCTATTGAATAATATTTATAATATACTTATTATAAAGTTGCAATAAATAAAAGAAAATAACTATTCAAAGTTACAATTATACTTTCTATAATATAAAAGAATATGTTCCAATAGTCGTTAGATTATCTTTAATTTCTTAAAACTTATATTCCTCAAAACATATAAGTATACTTACTAGTTCTTTTTTAATGTAACTAAATATATTATAACATTATTATCCCATCGTCCTTTTTAGTTCAGCTCCTAGCATTAATTTTTCTAAAGCCCTGATCACTTTTTTCAATCATGATTCTTTCTTTAGCATAGTATCTGAAAATCTAATATTTAGTTATTTGGGAATATGATTACTAAAATATTTATAAATCTATTATAAATATTTAATCTTACAGTTAAATGAATTTTAAACTTACAAAATAGTAAGAGATAAATAGAAGTAAGATTTTAATCTAAAAAAATACCCCTAGGATATTATATTATTTAGTTAATATCCTAGGGGTATTATATTATTTACTTAAGCTTATTCCTTTTGATATATACGCTATAAGTTTTTCAGTTAATTCATTCACATCATATTTGTCTTCATTGATTATATCATATATAGCTAGAGTACATAGTCCTCCAAAGAATGTGTATGTTAAAAACTCAGAATCATTTTTTTCTATTACTCCAGCTTCTATAGCTTTTTTAATGTGATTTGATAAATATTCTATGTGCTGTTTAATGGTATTTCTAAGATCTTTTTGTCTTTCCTCGTTTCCCCATAGTTCGCTTAGCGCAACTCTAAAAAAATCTTTATACTCATGTACTATTTCTAATTGTATTTTAATTAATGCTCTTATCTTGTCAATAGGTTCTTGTTCAAGAGATAATACGCTTGAGCTTTTTTCTTCCATATTTTTTATGCCTTCATCTATAACATATTTAAAAAGCTCTTCTTTACTTTTAAAATGATAATATAATGTTCCTTTGGCTACTCCTCCAACAATGGCTACGTCATCCATTGTGGCTCCATCATAACCTTTTGTCGAAAAAACCTTTATTGCAGAGTTTAAGATAGTTTCCCTTGTCTTACTCATATTCTCCTCCCAAAATCCCAATGGATAATTTAACATTAATTATACTACATAAGTACTAATCTATTAAAGCTTCTTCAATTCCATCTTTTACTTTTTCACTTAATTTATCTTTAAAGATTATTGTTAGCAGAACAAATCCAATTAAAAATCCTCCTAAGATAAGCGAATCTTTAATAACTATACTCATACTTGGTCCTGCTAATACTTCTCTTAATAAATCAACAGCATAAGTGAATGGTACAAATGGATGTATTATTGAAAATACTTTTGGTAAAGTTTCAACAGCAAATGTTCCTGAACAACTTACTAATTGCACAACTAAGGCTACTATACCTAAAAATTTTCCTATATCTCCAAATGTAAATATTAAGAATTGAAGTGCTGCCATAAATGTTAATGAAAGTAAGGCATTTAAAGAATAGTATAAGGCTATATTATCTGGTCTTATTCCTAGCACTAAAAGCATTGTACTAAGTATTACTGACTGTACTATACCTATTAAAGCATAGGACATAAATTTTCCTAAAACTATTGACACTTTACTAGTATCTTTTAAATCTTCATCTACTTTCTCTTTTACTAAGAAGAAACTAACTAACGCTCCTACCCATAATGATAATGGAATTAAATATGGTGCTAATCCTTCACCATAAGTTTCAACATTTCCTAAGAATGTTTTCTCTACCTTTGCTGGTTCTTCCATAAATTTTGAAAGTTCTTCACTATTATGAATTAAAACTTTATCAGACTCTTTTACACCATCTTCTAACTCAGTAGCTAGTTTTTTAGATCCATCTTTAATTTTTGTTGATCCATCATATAACTCAGATGTTCCCCCTGATAATTTATTTACACTTTCTAATGCTGAAGGAATCTTATCATGCATTGATTCAACACCTGTTCTTAATTTATTAGATCCTTCACTAAACATATCAAGTTTTTCTGACAAACTTGGTAATAGTGCTAAATATTCTTTACCTTGTGCTACTGCATGCTTTGCAGCTTGTATATTTCCTTGGTTCTTTTCAATATCTGATTTTATTTCATTAACTTGTGGTATTAAAGATTTTACAGCTGATAAATTACTCATATTTTCTGGTGATAACATTGGTGCTATAGCATTAAGTGAACCTTTAGCATTTACCAACGTATCATTTATTTTTTGTATATCTTGAGGATTGATATTCAATCCATTAATTGTCTTTGAAATTGACTCTAAATTACCTGCTTCATTATTAACAGTACTAGTTACCATAACAGAACCCATAAGTAATTTTCCTTGTTCTTCTGTTATAGCTCCATTTGCTTGAAGTGATCCTATCAGTTTTAGTAATCCATCTTTATTATTTGCTATTGCTGCTGTTTGATTTAATATTCCTGAAGATTGTATTTGATTTAACTTTTCTCCTACTGAAGAAAGAGTTTGCATAGCATTAGCAACTTCTGAACTGTTAGTTATAGCTAAAATCTTATCAATTTTATTATTTAATTCATTAACTTCACTTTGCAATTCTTCTGGGTTACTTAACATTTTTTGAATCATTGGATTCGATAATGTAGCATTTATTTTTTCCATATCGATTTGTGCTAAGCCATTTTCAAGTTGATAAGCATCATTTATTAATTTATCTAAACTTGCTTTATCTATTGAATCTAAATTTTCATTTAACATATGTTCTACATTTTTAAATTTCTTGTTTAGCATATCGATGTTGTCATCTATAAGAACTACACCATTATATAAATTTTCTACGCCTTCTTTTACTTCAGGAGCTTTTCCTGTTAAAAGATCTGTACCATCTTTTATCTTCTTAACTCCTTCATTAAGCCCTTCCATTCCCTTATTTAATTCTTTGCTACCGTCAACTGCTTTTACCAATTTGTCTTTAGTGTCATATACTTTATCCACAACTCTAGCAGTAGCCTTAAGGGATACGGATTGATTTAAATTCTTTTGTACTGTGTCCATTGCCACATCTACTGTTTTATTTGAAACATATCCTTTTTTCTTATTAGAAGTAAAATATACTACTGGTTCTTTCACTTCTTTGCTGTCAATGGGAGTAAACATGTCTTTTGAGAAGTTTTCAGGTATTTGAATCATAGCATAATATTTTTTATCTTCCATACCTTTATTTGCTTCTTCTAAAGATACAAACTGCCAATCTAAATTTTTATCTTCATTTAGCTTGTCAACTAAATCTTGCCCAAAATTATATCTTTTGTCTTCTCTCATATAACCATTGTCTTCATTTACTACAGCAACCTTCATTTTATCTAAATTATTATATGGATCCCATGATCCAGCTAAATAAGTAAATCCATAAATAACAGGAATAATACAAATTCCTAAGGCTACTAAAACCTTAAAGACATTCTTTTTTATTTTGTTAAGATCTCTTTTAGTTACCTCTGTAACTTTCATGCAATCACCTCTCCGTAGTTTATTGTACTGACTAGTCAGTATTGTTTTATGATACACTCATAGTTTTTAAAAATCAACCTTTTTTGACAAAAAACACGTCGAATTTATAACTTTTTTAGAGAAAAGTTCATGTAATTGTATACAAACAAAAAATAAAAATCATATTATATACATATATGTAACTAATAGTAATTAATGTAAAAATGTAAAATCTCATAAATTATTCTAATAAACAAAAAAGAATCTAATAGTAATTTTTATATTTACCATTAAACTCCATAGATTTTTAATTTTATATAAATTATTTTCAAAAATAGCTAGTCAATATACTAATATGTTCTAGAGCTTTAAAAATATTTTTTTGCTAACTATAATAATTTTAAAATTTTTAATATTTAATTCATATTTAGGCATCTGAAAGAAAATAATAAATCAAAGATGTTAGTATATTTTATATCAGACAAGTCGTCAGAACCTGCCCATAGTGGTGCTATGGAGGGTTCTGACAACGCAGTATGATGGAAAATAGGCTAACATACTGGTCTATTATTTTTTGAAGATACCTTATTCTATTAACTTATGATACTCTTTTAATATAACCTAAAACCCTTTTAGCCTTAATACATAAAAAGTGATAGATTTTAATTAAAATCTATCACTATTTTCATGCTCTTTAACTATAATTATTTGCTTTTAATTCTATCCATTAATATAGATTTTTCCTTTAGAAGAATATTAAACTGTTGTTCTAGTTCTAAATATTTTTCATCTTTATTTGCAATCATACTTAACTTTCCTAACACTTCAGCGATTTTATTTTCAATTACCATAAGCTTTGATTTTAATTCATCATTAGTTAAACTATTATTACTTTCCCTTAAATTTATATCTTTAATATTTTTCTCATATCTTTTAATCATTTTATTTTCTATTACTATCATCTTACTACAAACTCTTTCCATCATATATCTATCATGAGAAACAATTATTACTGTACCTTCATAATTTATCAATGCTTCTTCTAATTGTTCTCTACTTGGTAAATCAATATGATTTTCTGGTTCATCTAAAATAATTAATGGATAATTTTTCAATATGAATCCCGCTAGTTTTACTTTCATTTTTTCTCCAAAGCTTAAATATTTTATTTTTGTATCTAAAATTCTATTGCTTAAACCCATATTAAATAACATAGTTCTTATCTTCCCCATATCTTCTCTAGGAAATTCGCCTATTAGATTTAATGGAGTAATTTCACTATCTAAATCTACTACATTTTGACTTAAATATGCAATTTCAAGTGAATCACTAACCCACATTTCTCCATTATTTAGTTTTTCTTCACCAATTATTATTTTTATAAGAGTACTTTTACCAGTACCATTTTCACCAAAAATCCCTATCTTTTCTCCTCTATTAATATAAAAGCTAGAATTATTAAATAATACATTTTTCTCAAAAGCCTTGCTTACATTTTTAAATTCTAGAAGTCTCTTTCCTCCTTTTGCATTAGAGTTAAATTCAAAATATATCTTTTTATCTTCTTTAGGTTTTTCCACACCGTCTATTTTTAATTTTTCTAATTTTTTAATTTTAGATTTAACTTGCACATCTTTCTTTTTAGCTTTAACTCTAAAATACTCTTTTCCTCCCATCTTATTTCCCGTTGCAAGTGCTTTTTTTCTAGATTCTCTATGAGCCTTTTCTGACCAATTCTTTAAATTGCCAATATCTTCCTGAATCTTTTCTCTATAACTTTGTTCTTCCTTATACTGATTAAGCTGCGCTTTAAATCTACGTTCTTTTTCTTCCTTGTAGAAACTGTAGTTACCTTCAAAAATTATAGATTTTCCATCTTCTATTTCTAGAATTTCATCCACAGCTTTATCTAAAAAATATCTATCATGAGATATGATAATTACTGACCCATTAAATTTTCCAAGTTCACTTAAAAGCCAATTAACTCCTTTAAAATCCATATTATTTGTAGGCTCATCTAAAATTAAAAGCTGTGGCTTAAAATTCCAAATATTAGCTAGAGATACTTTAGTTCTCTCTCCTCCACTTAAATTGTCAAGCCTAACATTATCCCAAGTATAAAATTTTTCAAGTCCCAATTCACTAGTAAATTTAAGCATATTATAATTTAAAGTTATATCTTTATCTTTTTTACTATTTGCCTTACATAATATATTAAGTTCATAAGAACCATTCTGCCTAAGATAAGCTGCCTTAATTTCTGGTTGGTGAAAAAGTATCTTTCCTTCGTCTTTTTCTGATAATCCAAAAATAATATCAACTAAAGTGCTCTTCCCTGCACCGTTTCTTCCTACAATCCCTAATATTTTATTTTTCTTTATATCTAAACTAATGTCCTTTAATACTTCTACATTATCAAAATCTTTTTTTATATTTTTAAAAGATAACAACATAAATATTCCTCCTCAAAGCTACACATCTTTATAAGATGCTTTATCTTTGGCTATTAAGAACATCTTGTTTTTAATTCTAAATCTATAATTAATTCATACTAATAATAAACTTTTATTAAGTTGATTATTAATAAAAATCTTTCTTATTCAAATATAAATATATTTTTTCTTCATTTAGAAATAAAAAAAGTCATAAATAAACCTACGTCTACTTATGACTTATTATGCTTTAATAAATCTTAAATTTAGAGCATAATATTCTTAAAATCATTATAAACCTCTGTTCTTAACAACCTAATCTAAAAGAATACATAATAAATAAACCTCTATATTAAGGCACATAAAAAAGATGCCTAAGGTAATTTTATAAATTATTCCTTTAGAAAATATTAAATTTGGCTAGTTAAAAACAGAAATTCTCATTTTACATATTACCTCCGAAATTTCATAAATATTTACACTATTATTATATCATTAATTTGGTCATCTTCAAGAAATAATATACCAGTATGTTAGCCAATTTTCCATCATACTTCGCTGTCATGTTCTGAACATAGCCCAACTGTAAGTAGAATATAAAATATACTAACATCTTTGCTTTACTATTTTCTTTCAGATGCCTTATTTAACACTAAAGATTTTTCTTTTCAAAATCTAGAAGCCACTGTTTCCTCCAAAGTTCTCCACCATATCCAACTAAATTACCGTTACTTCCAATTATTCTATGGCATGGAACAATTATACTATGAGGATTTTTATTATTTGCTCCTCCTACAGCTCTTACTGCCTTAGGGTTATCTATTTTTTCTGCTATATCTTTATAGGAAGCAGTAGTTCCATAACTAACAGTAGTTAAAGCATTCCATACTTTTTTTTGAAACTCTGTGCCATTAGCTATTAGTTTTAATTTAAAGTCTTTTCTTTTCCCACTAAAATATTCATCTAATTGAGTTAAACATTCTATCATTGCTTCTGGTAAGTTTTCATCATCTTCTCTACTTTCATCTAAAAAGTTTATATATACTATACCTTCCCCATTTCCTTGAACTGATATAACTCCTATAGGAGATTGATAATACGCCGTATATAAAATTTCCATTTTCTCCTCCGTTAATTTATAATTATAACTACTAGTGTTTTCTTTTTTCATTATAAAACTTTTTACTTGCCTTAATTATATTTTTCTTGTAATTTAATGCTTCAGATCTTTTTACCTTTCTTTCCATAAACTCAGCTTCTCTTTTTAATTTTAAATAACTATTAAATCTCTCAATAGTTAAGATTCCGTCCTCTAAAGCTCTTCTAATCTGGCATCCTGGTTCAGTATCATGATTACAGTCTGAAAATTTACACCTTGCTGCTAACTCCTCTATATCACTAAAGCTAGTACTAACCCCTTGAGAAGAATCATAAATTTGAAGCTCTCTCATTCCAGGAGTATCTATTACTACTCCCCCATTAGGAATCAATATCAATTCTCTATGAGTTGTAGTATGTCTTCCTTTGTCATCGCCTTCTCTAATATCACTAGTCTTTAGCTTTTCATCACCTAATAAGCTATTTATTAAAGTAGATTTCCCTACTCCTGAAGAACCTAAAAAAGCAACAGTTTTACCTTTTTCAACGTACTTTTTAACCTCTTCTATTCCTAAATTTAAAATAGAACTTATAACTATAACATCTGTTCCTAAAGCCACAGATGATACTTCTAAAAGCTTTTTCTCTACATTATCACATAAATCTGCTTTTGTAAGTATAACCACTACTCCGGCACCACTATCATAAGCTACAGAAATATATCTTTCTAACTTTCTTATATTAAAATCATTATTAAGTGACATACAAATAAACACATAATCTATATTTACTGCTACTATTTGCTCTTCTATTTTTCTATCTGGAGCCTTCCTTGAAAATTTACTTTTTCGGCTTAGTATATCATAAATAATGGCTTCTCCATTCTTATCAGTGTCTCTATCTAATACAACCCAATCTCCTACTGCTGGATAATCAGCCCTTCCATTAGAGTTATAAATTAATTTTCCTAAAACTTTAGCTATAACTGTACTTTCTTCCGTCATAATCTTATACAATCCCTTACTTTCAAAAGCAACTCTTCCTATATAAAAATCACTATATTTTTCTTCTACCTCTTTTAATAATTCTTCATCTAGTCCTAAGTCATATAATCTTTTATAATTCATTTATTTCCTCCCAAATTTTAACTTTGGGTATAAAAATACCCTGAAATAGTGTTATAAACTACTCCAGGGAACTATTCGAATTTATAATGTATAGCTAAATAAATATTGTATATATCATATAACAATATAAGAATATTAAAATTTTTTAAATCTCTCAGTAATTCAAACTTTTAATATGCTAAGAAACCATACATACCTTGGAGTAGTTTTTATTAAAATTTAACTTTGTAAATAAAATTCTCTTTTTCATAAAACACCACTCCTTTCAAAATATTCTGTATTTATTTTACCACAATAAAATTTCAAATTCAATAGTTTAATTATTCTTAACTAAAATAACTATTTAAAGATAGTGTGTTAGCTAATTATGTTATAGCTCTCCTTAATTATAATATGGTAAAAATACTAGATTGTCATAATTATGTAACATTCATAGAATATATTTATAATAGAATTACTATTAGTCCATAATGAAAACATTTAAGGAGCGATAGATTAATGTATAATGTTTTAATTTTAGGGGGCACAACCTTTGTCAGTAGCAACTTATGTAAACATTTAATATGCAAAGGTTATAATGTAGACATACTTACAAGAGGCCTTAGAAAAATAAACTATCATGGATATAAAAATCATTTAATTTGTGACAGAAAAAATATTAATGAATTAAGAGAAGTACTTTTAGGAAAAACCTATGATTATATATTAGATATAAGTGGATATACAAAAGAAGATGTAGAAAATGTAATAGAAACTATAGATAGTAGTAAACTAAAAAAATATATTTTTTGTTCCTCAGGCGCCGTTTATAAAGAAAATCAAGACTTAATTTCCGAAGATTTTAAAAGAGGAGAAAATAAAAACTTTGGTGATTATGGATTAAATAAAAAACTTGCAGAAGATTATTTGCTAGAAAAATCTAAAAAAGATAACTATCCTATTATAATTTTTAGACCTACCTATATTTATGGTGAAGAAAATAATTTATATAGAGAAGCTTATTTTTTTGATAAAATCTTAGATCAAGAACCTATTCCTATACCATATGGCAATGCTAAAACTCAATTTATACATATTGATGATTTGGTTAGAGCCTTTGAAAGTGCTATGAAGAGTAATGTAGTTGGAAAAGCTTATAATATTACTCATCCTAGAATAATAACCTTTAAAGAACTAGTAAAAACTTGTGGAAAAGTAATGAGAAAAACACCTATAATACGAGAAGTAAATACAGAAGATTTTCCTTTTAGCCCTCGTTCATACTTTCCTTTTAGGAATATAACTTATATGCTTGATATTACTGAACTTATAAAAGACAATATATATATTCCTAAAATTGATTTAGAAGAAGGACTTAAAAAATCATTTTGCTGGTATTTAAATTCTACTGTAAAATTAGAGGATAATACCATGATTAATATAGATAAAGTAATTTTAGCGTAAAATATATAATTTTGATATATATTGTTTCTTAATATATATTAAAAAATCGTGACTTTAGGTCACGATTTTTTAATTCCATCTTATAACTATAATTAAACTCATAATTATTAAAATTCCTTTTAAATCTATTCTATAATCTATTATTCTACAGTCTTCTTAAAGATTTTACCAATCATTATTTTTATAAAATAGCTTATTACTGTCACAAAAAGTGATTCTAAAATAAAAGTTAACACAAAACTTATTCTAAGATCTTGTGGATATAGTATTCTAAACCCATCTTTAGCAATTGCATAAGTAATTATGGATATAAATATTCCTATGATTATACTTTCTTTAAATAAGCTTAATTTTATCCTTTTAACTTCATTTATTTTTTTAGTTTTCATTATTATACCATTTCCCCATAACTTTATAGAAAGATATAACATTCCTATTATAAGGGTAAAAAATGATATGGCAAACTCATAAAATGGCTTCTGCAATATAAAGAACTTATAAGCTACATCTAAAAATAATCCTATTACTAATATAAAAATTGTATGCATTTCATAATTAGCAATCTCGCTTATAGTTTTTTCTTCTTCTTCTTCTTTAATCTCCTTGCTATCCATAAATATAATCCTCCTATGTAAGTCATATTTAAAAATCAGCTAGTGTCAGTATGTTTTCGTTATAATACATCATCAGAACCTAATAGTTCAAAAAATCTATCTTCTTTTCTGACACAAAATATATTTGGCATTTTAGTTAGTTATTTTCTTTTATAAATATCTAATAAAACTTAATATAATATAATTGTAATATATTTCCTCAACTATTGTAACCCTATATAGTAAAATTGTAAACTAATTCATAATTTGCAAAGAGTACTTTCTAACTATTTTATATTTAATTAAAGCTTATTATTTATAAAGTAAATACTTCCCTAAATTTATAAATATAATTTTAGAGAATATAAAAATGGCATAAGCATTGCTTACGCCATTTAAACTAATCCATTTGTAGGAAATCTGAATATGGATTTTTCTCCTTTTTATCTAGTAACCTTTCTCCATTATTGGAGTACACAATATATTCATAGAAGTTTGATCCAAATGATGTACTTTTAGTAATTATATCTTGAGAAGTCTTCTCAAAATTTTCATCATCTAATATTTGAACATTCCAGAAAATTACTTCTGCTAAATATTTTTCATTTTCAGGATTTTTATCTATAAATGCTCCAAATATATTTTCATTTTTCACATTTTTATCTGAAATAAAGCCTTCTCTTGTAACTTTTTTATTTATTTTACTCTCTATTTTCTTATAAAAAGAGTTATTCCATGAATTTCCTAATATTATTAAATTACTATTTTTTATCACATTATCATCAACTTTATTATCTTCTACAACTTCAAAATTCACATTATTCATTTCATATTGTAAAGTAAGTTTTTCAATTAATTTATTTTGCGCTATATTTTCTTTTTCTGAAACTCCTGTTGCTTTTACTAATGCGACTTTTTCTTCATTTAATCTTCTATGCATAATTCTAGCTAAAGAAAGTTCTGGAGTACTTTCCATTTGGAATAAACTATCATATAATTCTTTTATACTTTTAGCTTGTAATTCTGCCTGCCTTTCTGGTGATAATTTATATTCATCACTTAAATCAAAATTAGGGTCATTTATTATATCATTAAAATGATCTGACACATCTTTACCACAAACTTCTTCTATTGTTTCTATTAATCCTTTTATAGTAGCGTTTTTAAACTCATATTTATTGAAATAAGTTTGCATAAGCTTATCAAATTTTTCTTCACCAACTTTTTTGTAAAGTTCATATATTGCTGTTCTTCCTCTATCATAATAAACTTGGTTAGACATTCCATCAACTTCTTTATTAGTAGATGTAATTTTTTTATTTGCTGGACCACTCTCATAAAGTAACATACTTTCAAAGCCATTTTCACTACCTTGAGTCTTATCTAAATAATAGTATGTTGAAAAGTCTGCAAAGCCTTCATCTAAGAAAGACTCTGTCTCTGAATTATTTCCAATAATACCATGAAACCATTGGTGAGCTATTTCATGAATAAACACTGAATTCTTTTTAGGATCATTTCCATCCACATTAAATCTTCCTAATTGTATTGCTCCTGTATATTCTATAGCAACTCCTTCGACATATGATTCAAATACATCAAATTCCTTATATGGATACTTACCAAATCTCTTACCAAAGAACTCAATAGCGCTAAAAGCTTCATCTATATATTCATTCATTAATTTATCTTTTTTCTCATCTTCACTTAAATAATGAATATTCACAGTAATACCATCTTTAGTCTTACTAACTTTTTTGTAATCTTTACTAGCAAAGAAAACAAACTCTCTTATATTTTCAGCCTTAGCTGAAACTATTTTTCTATCTCCTTCTATTTTTTCTGTTTCAGTTCCTGTAATACCTACATTAAAATCTTTAGGAACATTTAAATTTACTTCATAATTAGAGGACTCAAAATAGTCTGTTTCAAAATCTTTACTATAAGGAATTTCATTCCACTTCTTTTCTTTTTCGTCATATACTGCAACTACTGGATACCAGTGGACTGCTGAAAAAACATCATTATAATATGATAATCTATTCATTCCAAAAGGAACTTTTACTTCAAACTCTATATCAAAAGAAACTTCTTCTGAGTTCTTCAATTCTTTCTCTAATTCTACCTTTAACACTTGGTTTTCTTTTGTAAACTTTAATTCTTTTCCATCGCTACTTTTAATAGATTTTATATCTATTCCTCCTAAAAAGTCTTCTGGCTTTTTATCCGGGTTCTCCTTTGCTATCTTTTCATTACTGTTTCTAAACATTTCAGTTTGTGTTTCTTTTTTATTATAAGCATCAGCAAAGACATTAAATGATATCTCTTTTAATTCATCTTTATATACATTTTTAAATTTAACATTTTGCTTTGCTGTTATAGTTTGATCTTTTTCATTTAAATTTGCATCTATTTTATAATTTATAAAGCTGTTAAAATTATCAGCTTTACTCCCTGTAATATTTCCACATCCAACTAGCATTCCTGATATTATCATTGATGCTATTGCTAAAGATACAAGTTTTTTTGTACTTTTCATTTCCATTGCCTCCTAAAATTCTGCCTCATATACATATAAATTAGATTTATTCATTTACAATCTACTATAATTTTATATTTATAGTATTTTTTAGTCCATTCATCAGACTTACATTTTAAAAGTCTAATCTTACAATATTGTAACAAAATAAAGAGAATTAATTTCTCAGAATTAATTCTCTTTATAATTCCTAATCTCTTAATAAATATTAACTATTAAAAATTAAGCTACTTTTTATAATTTTCAATTAAATTTCTTAATTTTTCATACCATATTGGATAATAATTTAAGGCTTTACACTTCTTCTCTAGAAAAATAAAATATTTTACATCTATATCCTTAAAACTTTCATAGTCATCTAGTGATATATATTTTATATCCTCTAATGTCCTTTCCGAAAATTCTAAGTCATCATCTTCTTGAGAAATATAACCCAAAATCGGAATTTGATTTCCTATATCTATTAAATAAGTATTATTAACTATATTAAAAATAATTTTCCCATCTACATTAGCTTCCTCCCTCAGTTCTCTAATTACAGCTTCTTCTGGGGTTTCTCCCTCCTGTATTTTTCCACTAATAAAAAAGTGTCTAATTTGCCCATCAATTTTACCAATACCAAGTAACACGCTATCTTCTTCAATTATAACTGCTTGCACTCTTTCCTTTGACATATTATCACCTATCTTTATTAATATATTTAGTAAAAATCACATTTTAAGTAGATCTATTAAAGCAATGTAAAATTTAGATTTATTCAATACTTTAATTAGTTCTCACAAGTAAACCTTACAATATAAAATAATTAAATGTATATTGAAAACTTTTATACTATATATCAATTAAAATGTAATTTGCCTTTAATTATACCTTTTTATTATGTTTTTTCAAAATTTCATCAAATTCTAATTTATCAGTAAGATATTTAGAGGAGTTTATTCCAAAATCCATTCGTCAAAAAATTTAGATAAATTTATTTCTGTTCTCTCTTCTATAAAGTTCTTAAACATATTGAAATCTATGTTTTTTTCTTTATGTTCGTTTATAAATTCTTTAATAGAATCTTTAAAGTTTTCATCACCAATTATATTATAAAGTACATACGATTTTCATGAAGGAGTAGAGCTTTTATAATAATAAATTTTCTTATTTTCTATACTTTGACTTCTTTTACTTTTATTAATTTAACAACCTCTTGAAAAAACTAACTCTTCTTTTTTATCATCATAAATATTTTGTACTAGTCTTATAATAAAGTATTACTAGGGTTTCACTTATTAGACTCTCACTATCATTTAAAATTGTTATTCTAGTCTTTACATTAAAACCCTTTATATGTAGCGATTATTGTTTTTAATCATAATTAGTAACTTTAGGCAATACCATATTATTTCCCCGCCCTACACTTTTATAACCATACTAATTAGCCTGTATTTTAATATATTATTCTTATAGGATTAACTATAATTTCATTTAATTTCTATTTAAATTATATTCAAAATATAATTAATAAAACTTACATTATATTTCTACAAACTTTTCAAATTCCCTCTATAATTCATATAAGTCCATAATGTAGTTGCTTAACCTACTAAATAAGATTTTAATTGAGGCCTATTTATACCTTTTAATTTATTTAAAATAAAATCCACAGCTTTAACTAATTTCTAGATAAAACTGTGGATTTTATAAGTTTGTTTGTATATCATGTACTAAAAAATATTATATATTTAAAGAAGATTGTTTTACCGATTTTCCTATGAGGCTATAGATAATACTTCTATAGCCTCGAATAGTTTTTTACCTTGACAAACACTATTTACTATTTCTAGTTTTGCTTCATCAAAGTATTTAAAAGTTTGTAAGGCAGAGTCTTTATCATAATACACTTTCCAATATCCACAAAGTAAACATTCCTTATGTGGACTTTCTATAAATGTTTGTACATCCTGTAGTGGAAATCCTAAAAATATTCCCATTTCATGAGGACAAATCGAAATATCATATCTTTTTTTCAATACTTTTAGTTTTTCAACTATAGTCATATTTGGTTCATAACCAAACTGTGCTAAAAAATTTGTAACTCTTTTATCTTGGAATTTATTATTTAATAATTCTTCATTATAAAACAGTACTACTACTGCATTATTTGTTTCTTTTAACTCAAAGGCTTTCACCTTTAATCTATTTAATAATTCATGCTTATAACTTTTCCAGTTATTGCACATGTTTTTATCATGATTACATAGGGTTACAGTGGTAGCAGCCTTAAGCCCTTTAATTGTAGGGGCAATGTTATAGGCTATCACATTAAACATATATTCCACATCATTTAAAGTATTTATTTTTTCTCTAAAAGCTTTAACTGCTAACTTCACTGTAATCACTCCCTTAATATTTTGATGATGTTAAAACTAATTTGCTAATTCTTTACCGAGCTCTAAACACTCTTTTTCTTTATCTGATTCTGGTGTATAGTTAGCAATTAATCCTTCATTTATCACAATTGCGCCATAACCAGTCATTCTTTCTTCCCAGTCTCTCATCCATTTTCCATCTCCCCATCCGTATGAACCAAATAGGGCTATTTTTTTTCCTTTTACGGCAGTTTCTATTGATTCTATAAAAGGTTCCATTTCTGATTCCTCTAAAACTTCATCTCCCATGGAAGGACATCCTAAAGCAATCACATCTGCACTATCTATATCACTAACAACTGCATTTGAAACAGCTTTTACTTCAACTTCTGCTCCTTCATTTTTAGCACCTTCTGCAATGAAGTTAGCCATAGCTTCTGTGTTTCCTGTACCACTCCAATAAATTATTGAAACTTTGTTCATAATAACACTCCCTTTACGAAAATCACATTTAATTGAAAATGATTATCATTACCATCTATTTATATTATATTTGTTAATTTTGGATTTGTCAACATTAAAAACCACATTTTTCATAAAAAAATGAAAAATGTGGTTTATTCAATAAATACATCTTTAAAAATTAACTATAACCCATACTGCTATATCCTCAAACCCTAAGTTTTTATATATGTTTTTTGCTTTAGGATTATTATAAAATAAACAGGGAATCCTTCCTTCATCTATGAGCTCCCTACATATCTTATAAACACAATTCATTGCATAGCCCTTATTTCTATGATTACTATGAGTCATAACAGAAACTATCATCGCTAATTCTTTACTTTCTGCTGTAGTTGCTGCAGAAGCTAAAATTTTATTATTTTCCTTAATGCAATATACTCTTCCAAAGCCACTATTAATTGCTGCTTTGATACTAGCAGATGATGTTTTAAAATCGTTAAACTCTTCTATGGTCTTTCTAAGATTATAAATTTCCTCTGCATCCTCTAATTTTGCTTTTATCACTGAAACATTTTCTTTCATTAATAATAAATTATCTAAATATGCAAATTGATTAAACTTTACTTTATCATAGGTTAATATGGATAATAACTTAGTTATAGAAATAAGTTCTCCCCAAATTTGCTCTTTATTTTTATAACCATTTATGATTTTGCAAAAGCCTTCTGCATTATAATCTTCTATTACAGAGTGAAAATAAAATTGAGTATTATGTCTTAGTAGTATAGCTATATAATTGTAATTTTCATCAAATTCAGCCCATATCTCTTGTAATCTATCATCAAAACCAAATTTCTCTAAACATCCTATAATACAAACATTAATTTCTTTATTTTTGCTTAGAAATTTTTCTAATCCATCATTATGGCTTTCATTTAATTTTACAATCAAGTTCATTTCCTCCATGGAATTTCTAATATATAAATATATTCTATGAAGTTAACATTTATGACTATAAAATTTATTTGAAAATAAGAATAATTAAGCCTTTATACTTCATATAATCTAACGATATCTCCATTTTGAAAGGAGCGTTTTTATGAAGTATTCTTTTAAACATATATTTTTATCAGTCATAAGTAAAAATAGCACCGAGAAAACCTTAGACACTTTAAAGGAATATAATAGAATATTAGAAAATGCAAAAATTGAAACCTCTATTAAATTAAATAGATTTAAATATTTATGCTTAAACTGTAAATATATACATGAAATACTGTGTAGTGATCTTTCTTATATTTCTTTAGAAGATATTGTGTCTAAAGACATTTTAGATAGTATTCATCTAGCAAATATTAACTATCCTACTGAAGATACTATTATAGAGCAGCTGTTTATAAGCAATAAAATAATTCAAAATATAGAAAATAGTTGTAAAAACTATAATAAATATATAAATGTAGTAAAGGATTTAAATAAATTTTTAAAGGATTGTGAGATTGATTATTCAAATGTAGAAAGACCCTATTTTCACTTCTCTAAGGATAAAAAGGGAAGTCCTATAGCGTTTTTTTGCCATATAAATTCACCAGACTTTTCTTATACTACAAATAACTTTAAAATTTATGGTTTTTATGGTGAGTATAGATCTTTATCGCAAAAAGGAAACTATCTTCAAATGACTTTAGGATACAGCAATAACTTTACTTCCGTACTTGAACTTAAAACTTTAGAAATTGGAAAGGAAAAAGATTCAGATAGAGGTGCAACTGCACTTCAATATTTAATTAAAACTTTAATACCTGAACTTAACCATATATTAGATAAAAAACTCAAAGAAGGAAATTTATCCCTAAGCAAGGAATTTAAAACTCAAATGCTTTATAGTAGAACTAATTCTATTTCTGAAGGGGATATTAATGGTGATAGAATAAATTTTTATAAAAAGAATGGTTTTACTGTAAAAGGTAATAACTTTTATTTAAAACTCCAATAACCTTATATTTATAATGTATTTAATTTTGCTAAAATATAAATATTAATTAATAGAAAAATAATATTATAAATATTTATAATATTGTATTATTCATACAATTAAGCCCCTTTTACAGAGAAAGGATATGAATCTATCACATCCTTTCTTTTTGTTGATTCCATCGTATTTTTTTTCATTATATAACATTTTAACTATTTATTATATTTTCTAATTAATATCATATATCTATTCTTTTAATATAGACATTATGAAATTAAGAAAATTATATTTCAATCTAGATTTTTATTATATATTTTTTATAATTATGTTTTTTAAATCACAATTTTTCATAATATTTATATATTATGAGTAGGAGAAACTATAAATGTACAAGCCATTGATAAATTTGACATTAAAGATAATAATTATAAATTAGTTGGGGGTAATTAATAATGAGTAATCAAGATTTATTTGAATCTTTTGGTTCTAACGACGGTTGGGATAGCGGAAGAAGATGTAGAAGAAGATGTAGAAGAAGATGTGAAAGAAGATGCGAAAGAAGATGTTGTAGAAGATGTTGTAGAAGAGACGATTGGAGTAATGATTCGGGCAACTTTGGTAATGAAGGCGATGACCTACTTTCTTTATTACTTCTTTTCTCCATATTATAATCTTGCTTCTATTAAAGCAATATAGCGTTGCTAATAATACTCTTAATGAGATTAAATAATAAAATTTTATATATTATAAATAATTTATAATTCTCTAGGATTGGTATTTAAATACCAATCCTTTTTAAGATTATGTTTATTGTTTAAAAAATATTTAACAATAAACCTTTAATTTAATTAATTACCTTTATCAACTAATAATATTTCTCTCATCTACAATTTAGTGTATAATTAAGATATAATTAAATACATACTAAAATAGATTAACAATATAAATATATAATTTCAGAGGTGATAACTATGGGTATTTATACAAAAGGTGGAGACAAAGGTTCAACTTCTAACTTAGCTGGAAATAGACTATTAAAATGTGATTTGTTAATTGATGTTCAAGGACATATAGATGAATTAAATAGTCATGTAGGATATCTAAATTCTATGCTTTGTTTAAATCAAAGCATTAAACCTTCTGCTAGAAAAGAAATTTCAACTTTTTTAGAAGAAATTCAACATAAACTTTATGTAACTGGTGTAGAAATCTCCTTAGAATTTAAAGAACCTAAAATTAAATCAGAAGACGTTACTGCTCTTGAAGAAGCTATTGATAAAATGACTACTTCAATGCCACCACAAACTCACTTTATTCTATACAGTGGTTCTCCTGAAGGAACTTATGCACACGTAGCAAGAGCTGTAACTAGAAGAGCTGAAAGAGCTTTCGTTGAATTAATTCATGAGAGAAATATAGATGTAGGGGATAGCTATAAATATATAAATAGATTATCTGACTATTTCTTTACACTATCTAGATATTTAAATCATCTACAAGGTAAAAAAGAAACTATAATGGAACTAAAATAGTCTATAATTTGTAATACTAAGAAAAAAGAATGAGATTAAAACTTATAATTAATTTTAATCTCATTTTTTATCCTCACTTCACAGTTAAGGGTAATGTTAAACTGTGAAGTGTTTTAATTCTATAATCTATATTTCCATCTTAAGTGATTTATCATTAATTGCTCTTTGTACTGCTAGTATTCCATCTAAATGATCATACTCATGTTGTAACAATTCTGATAAATCATCAGAAAGCAACATTTCACAATCATTCCATAATAAATCTTTATAAGAAATTTTGCATTTTTTATATCTTAAAACTTTAACCTTTAACTTAGGAAAACTCATACAATCATCCCAAAGTTCAAATTTTTCTTTGTCAACAAACTGCAGTTTAGGATTAATAAATACTACTGGCTTATCAATATACATATAAATGATTCTTTTAAATACATCAATTTGTGGTGCTGCTATTGCTCTTCCACATTTATATTTTTTTCTAAAATCTATTAAAGTATCGTGTAAGTCTTCAGCTATTTTTTTCACTTCTTCTAATTCTTCTCTTCTCACTTCACTTGATACTTGGTATAACTTTTCATTACCTAATAATAAAATTTCTCTTATAGCCATCTCTTACTCTCCCTAAAATTATAAATATTTCTATAAAACTACTTTTTATAATAATTTTATAAATTTAGACTCTTTAAGTAAATATTCTTTATCTTAAAAATCCAAAATAATAGCTTTCACCTTTTTCAATTATTTCTTTATTATCTTTCAATGCTTTATTATTAATAACAACTTTTATAACATCATTAACCATAGTTTCCCTTGCAACACTAATTAAATAGGCTGGTCTACTAGTCTTTCCTTTATCTTCATAGTATAAAAAATCTTTAACTTCTTTAAATGCAACTATTTTTTGTTCTATATCACCTATATAAACTTTTATATTTTCTTCACTTACTTCTGGCCAAATATCATTATTTTCATAGGATTCATCACTTATATATTTCATACTTTCTAGTACTTTTGTTAAAGACATTGGAATAAAATGTATATTAACACTATGTTCACCATACCATCCGTGTAATCTATAAATTTCAAATTTATCTATCCTTACATCTAACTCCATATCCTCAATTAAATTAACATCATATAACCAGCATTCTAAAGCTTCTTTAGAATAATCTTTATTAAATATTGCTATATACTCCTCTTTCTCAGCTAAACATACTTCATAATATCCTTCTTCATCGCCTACGACTTTAATATCACTATTGGTTAAAACCATTGGATTTTTTACTGGTATCCCATCAAAGTAAGTAACTCTTCCATAAAGTTTTTTTAGCTGTACTGGAATATTATATTCTTCTCTATCTATAATTACTTTAATGTTGCTCATACTTTGGAATATTTCTTTTAAATCAACTTTTAAATTAAAAGCACTTTTTTTCACTAAAACAATACTTTTTATTAAAAGTTCATCATCACAATATACTTTAATATTCTTTTGTCCATCTTCAAAGCCTTCTCCACTTACTTTTATATATGGAATATTATCTATATCCCAGACCTCTTTTTTTATTATACTTTCGATTGTAGTTTTAAATTCTGGATTATTATTAATAAATACTCTTAACTCTCCCATACCCTAAATTCCCCATCTTATTATATTAATCTATATTAAATATTTTCTAAAATTTAATTTCATAGCTTTAAATTTTTATTCAACACCAACTTTCTTCTTTAAATATTCTTTTACCACTTCCATATCATCAAATTTGATAATTCTATCTTTTAGAATTTGATAGGTTTCATGACCTTTTCCAGCTATAACAATTACATCTCCAGATTTTGCACTATCCATTGCAAAATATATAGCTTCTTTTCTATCTAAAATTTTTTTATATGAACAGTGAGTTTCTTTTATCCCCTCTTCAATATTATAAAGAATTTGTAATGGTTCTTCTGTTCTAGGGTTATCAGATGTTATTACACAAAATTGTGAATTTTCACCTGCTATTTTCCCCATTATAGGACGTTTGCCTTTATCCCTATCACCACCACAGCCAAACACTGTAATAACTTTACCTTTTGCAAAACCCTTAACAGTAGTTAAAATATTCTTTAATGCATCTGGACTATGTGCATAATCAACAATTACAATATATCCCTCTTCTGTATTTATTGCTTCTGCCCTCCCTCTTACAGTTTTTATATCTTGTAGCGCTAAAATTATATGCTCAAGTGTTAATCCTAAATGAATACAAACTGCAATAGCTGCTAAAGAATTATAAACACTAAATAAGCCTGGAATTTTAATAACTACCTCTTTTTCTTCCTTATTAAAACTTATTTTAAATCTTGCTCCATCAGAAGATAACCTTATATCCTTTGCCATTAAATCTGCACTATTATTAATTCCATAGGTAAATATTTTAGCTGTAGCAGTATTTATTATATCTTTTGATACACTATCATCTATATTTACTATAGCATATTTACATTTTGTAAATAACTTTAATTTTGCATTTTTATAATTTTCCATGGTTTTATGGTCATCTAAATGGTCTTGACTTAAATTTGTAAAAACCCCTATATCAAATATGCAATTATCTACTCGATGTAATTCTAATGCCATTGAGGAAACTTCCATAATTACATCTTGAACTTTCTCCTTTGCCATTTTTCTAAGTAGCATTTGAAGTTCTAAAGATTCTGGTGTTGTAGGCGTATTCTTTTCTACTTCTAAAATTTTATTTCCTATTCTATTATCAATAGTACCAATTGTACCAACTTTATGACCTAGATTTTCCAATATATTTGAAATAATAATGGATACTGAAGTCTTCCCATTAGTGCCAGTTACTCCAACTAGATTTAATTCTTTTGATGGCTCATTATAAAATGCACTTGATATTTCAGATAATACTTTTCTTGTATTTTTAACCCTAATTATATTTACATCTTCAGAGCTTATTTTTATTTCCTTTTCAACTAATATAGAAGTAGCACCATTTTTAATGGCATCATCTATAAATCTATGACCATCCACTTTAAATCCTTCTATACATACAAATAATGAATTTTTCTTCGTAATTCTTCTTGAATCATACGCAATTTCACATACCTCTGCATCATCATTCCCTTTTAAAATATCATAGTCTATTTTAAATAATAACTCTTTTATATTCATAAAAATTCTCCTATTCTTCTTTAATTAATGGAGATCTATTTCTTTAATTAGTTCTATTAAAGAATCTTTATAATCATTTTATAATAATATCCTTAATATACAAAGGGACGGTTCATTCTTTTTTTAATATATTATCTTTTATTTCTGCTCGGATATATATTTTTTAATGAACCGTCCCTAATAAATTAAAATAAACATAAAATTTATTTACATATTTTTTTAGCATTATTTAAATGTACTCTCAACTACATCTGGTAATACATTATAAATGGACTTGTTCATTTTTTCTTCAAAGTAATCTTTTAATTGAAAAGTAACTCTCCATTTTGGTATTGTAAACTCATTCACTCCATATCTTAAAGCTACATCAACCATTCTTTTTTCTAAAAGACAAAATCCACTTGGCAAAGCAAGCGCATCACACAGTTGTATTAATTTATCATAATCATCAAATTCTACTTCTTCTAAATATTTTTCAAGAAAATTAAAATTCTCTTCGGTACTATCCCACTCATCCAAAATTATATTTATATTTTTATAAGGAAAAGAATGTGTGATACAAACTCTTGCTAATAAACTATATTCTTTTTCCATAGCGTAATTATATCCGTCTATACTATGTCTTATTTTATATACTCCCACTCTTCTTCCAATATCATGGAGCATTCCTAATACTTCTGCAACTTCTGAATTTAAGCCTTCTATATTCTCCGCTATTAATCTAGCAGCTTGTCCAGTATATTTAGAGTGTTCTACCCACGAACCTGGGTTTAAACTTTCTGCTTCTTTTAAAATTAACTTTGCCTCTTCTAAAGTTGGAACTCCATTTAATATATTGTTTTTCATAATTTCACCTTTATCCTTTAATATAATCCTTCTATATAAATAAACATTTATATATTTATTTAATTAATTAGATTGGTATTATTATGCAAAATCTTAATTAACCTTTTATTGTATCGAATCTCTAACATTTATTTTAAAGTATAAACTATTATAATAACTATATTTAACTAATCCAATAGATTAATATATGAAAATTATACCATATATTTTCAATTATCAGTATTACAGCTTCTACATCTACAGGCTTCATCTCAATGATAAATAATCTAACTATTTATAAATTTTAATATAAGGGACGGTTCATTATATATTTAAATCTATTAATAAATGATGCTAAAAAATAATGAACCGTCCCTTTCTCATATTTTTTTATTATAGACTAATCATTCTATCTATATAGTAATTAAAATTTGATGTGATTTTTTATAATTTTAACAGTTTGTCCATTGATGAGATTAAAATATTATTTTTCAAAATAAATTTTTTTCTTTTATTACTATCTTAACATGCTATTACTTTGCTATTCATTTCTATAAATTCATCTAATAAACTTTTATGAAATTTATCTTTTAAAATTAATTCAATACCATCACTACATAGTTTAGATATATTAGATTGTGTTACATTTCCTATTAAACTACATATATCTTTTGCTTTTTTACCTGCGAATTGTACTAAGTATACTACATAGAGAGCCTTTATTTTTCGACTTTTTCTTCTATATTTTAAATTAAGTTCTATTTCTTTTGTATTTGTTTTCTTACATATAAAATTTCGTATTTGCTCATCACTTAAATTTCTAAGTAGAATTACTTTTTCACTTCTATATTCAGATTTTTCAATTTCAAATTCCACTTCTTTAATTCTTTCATTTGTTATCTTAAACATAGTTTTATAATAATTTTCTCTTGCATCTTTCTTTGTTTTGCCAAATAATCTCATAATAAAAGCTTCATCACATATTTTAAATTTATCTTTTTTAAATCCTAAGTATAGTGATAAACTAGAGAATTCATAAGTTTCCGGCTTATCTTTATACCCTATAATATCAACTGCATTTCTATGTATATATTTTGAAACTTCTATTAAATAAGCATCATTTTTTATAGGTTTACTTTTATATCTATCCCTAAACACAGGGCCCTCATGTTTTTTGCTTTTTCTAAGGTACCCTCCATATCTTAAATTAAGTTTTTTCATAATTTTTCCTAATTCTCCACCATTAATATCAATTAGAAAATGTGTATGATTATCCATTAAACAATAAGCATATATTTTAAAATTTTCTTCTATCTGCAGTTTTCTTAAAATTTTTAGCATAACTTCTTTATCTTTATCGTCATAGAATAAAAGTTTATTTGGAAAACTTCTCGTCATAATATGATATATTCCTGTATCGCATAATTCTCTTGCCTTTCTTGCCATATAAAAATTCCTCCAATAATTATAATTTGTTATAATTATTGACAAATCTATCAAGTAATAAGCTAAATTTAATTAAGTCAAAGGGACGGTTCATTATTTATTAGATCATATATTAACTAATCTAATAAATTTAATGAACCGTCCCTTTGATAGATAATTAATGTGTTCCTAGTATTCCTTTAGTTCTACATCTTTTTTCTATAGTATTAAATACTAATGCTCCCACTAAGCAAAATCCAAGCATGGAACATATTAATAGTAAAAATTCTTTAGATAATGGCATTATTGAATTTTGCTCTAAAAGTATTGCTCTTGTGCTATCATACATATAGGTTAACGGTATCATTGAAGATATAAACAATGCCCATTTTGGAAGCACTTTTAGTGGAAAATATCCTCCTGAAAAGCCTATAACTAAGTTATTTCCTATATCAATTATTGTATTTGCTTCTTTTAACAATAGTACTGCGGAGGAGATTGCTAAACCTAGTCCAAGTAATCCTATAACTCCAGGCATGATAAATAATAATGCTTTTAATATATTAGCATTTACAGTAAATCCAAATACAAAGTAACAAGATATTCCTGTCAATATAATTTCAAAGGTTGCTACACAAAATTGAAAAGCACTTTTACTTATTAACAGTCCTATTCTACTTACAGGTGCACTCCAATTTGATTCTAAAACTCCCTGTGTCATTTCTTCTTTTAATGCAAAGCCCATACTCCATGATACAGTCCAAACATAAGTAGATACCATAAATCCTAAAATTGCAAATCCCATATAATCAGAGTTTCCTGCATATTTTTCAAAACCAGGAAACTTTCCATTTAAACTAAAGCACTTACTCATAAAATAAATTGGTGCAAGCCATATAATAGGATCAATTAAAGTCATAAAAAAATTTATAGGGTATCTAAAATATATCTTCATTTGCATTATAAATACTGCTCTAAAAATATTTAGCCCTCTCTTTATTTTCTCCATATAAACCTCTCCCCCTAAAATCTTTCTAAAGAGCCTACTTCTCTTACTTTTCTTTCAGTAAACCCAAAGGCTATTCTACCTAATATCAATATTATTACACCTTGAACTAAACAAATCATAATACTTTTACTTGCAGTAACTAAATTTCCCCCAGTAACCATAACTGTTCTAGCTGCTTCTATACCATGAGTAAAAGGCAGTAGTTTAGATAAAAACTGCAAAGAGTTTGGCATTACAGTTATAGGAAAGCTTATTCCACAAAGTATCATCACCGCTCCTCTTATTACATTTATTGTAGCATTGGCTTGTTTAAGCCATAATATTAAACTTGCAAATAACATTCCTATTCCAAAGGTAGCTGGCATAATTATTAAGAAAAGTACTACCCACTCTAAAATATTACCAGTAAAAGTAATACCATAAATCAATTTATACTCTAGTACAGAAATTACTGCTTGAAAAATAAGCATTAACATGGAAATTAATCCCCCACCAATTAAAATATCAAATCGATTTATAGGACAAAGCCATGTAGATTCTAAAGTTCCTTTATTTTGTTCATTCCTTAAATAATTTCCAAAGCTCCACATAATCATATTAACTGCCATCCATACCATAGTACCTATAACTATATAACTAACTACATTCTCTGCACCTGTGGAACTTTCAAAAATAGCCATACTTTCACTATCGTTACCTCCCATGCCTACTGCGGATAATATATACATAAGAGGCATGATTAATGGCCATATTATCAGATTTATATACCAAGTAGAATATCTTAAAGTTTGTCGAAGATCTTTCTTAAATATGGCAAAAATAACTCTTAACCTATTCATATTATCACCTACTCCCTAAGACTTTTACCTGTTAAATGAATAAACACATCTTCAAGAGACGGTTCTAGTACATTAATATTAATAACTTTAAGATTATTATTAGCTATACATTCTAAAAGGTTTTGCATTATTCCATTATCACTATGATGTTGAATAGTAATTTTATAGATTCTCTTATCTTCGATATAAGCAGATATAACTTTATCTACCTCTTCTATATTTCTTGCACATTCTAAAAACTCTTCACTACAATTATTTAACTCTACTTTTATAGATTTAGTATCGTTTAGTCTGCTCTTTAAATTCTCTGGAGTATCTAAAGCAATAATTTTCCCCCCATCCATTATTGCAATTCTATCACTTAAAAAATCAGCTTCCTCCATATAGTGCGTAGTTAAAAGTACAGTTCTTCCTTCATTTTTTATATCTAAAATAATTTCTCTTAAATTTAATGCTGATTGTGGATCTAATCCTAAAGTAGGTTCATCTAATAAGACTATAGGAGCATTAGGCATTAATGCTTTTCCTAGAGCAACCTTTTGCTTCATTCCTGTAGAATACTTTTCTACCAGTTCATCAGCTTTATCAACTAAACCTAACTTTTTTAATATTTCATCTGCTCTTTTAGCTCCCTCTTTTTTATTTAATCCATAAAGAGCTCCAAAGTATTCTAAGTTTTCTCTAGCAGTAAGTTTCCAATATATACTTCTATCTCCTGCTAATACTGTTCCCAAATTTCTTAATGCTTCAATAGAGTTCTTATCCACATCTAAACCTTTAATTTTTATTTGTCCACTAGTAGGTCTTAATAAGCCTGTTATCATTTTTATTACAGTAGTTTTACCTGCCCCATTAGGTCCTAATAATCCAAAAACTTCACCCTTATTAATTTCAAAGCTAACCCCATCAACAGCCTTAAACTCTTTCTTTTCAACAACCTTAAAAAATTTCTTCTTTTTGCTATAAAAATATTTTTTAACATTGTCAACTTTCACAATTGCTTCCATAAAATATACCCCCATTATTTCCTTTTTATGTAATGTAAAGTATTTTAATTGTAACATAACATTGTTACGTTGTAAATAATAAAAAAAGAATTTAGTGAATAATATGAAATTTCTTCACTAAACTTTATAGATAAACTTAATAACTATTTTACTTTTTCCCTAGTTCAAATTAATACTTATTTATATAAAAAACTTCTTCTATCATTTCATTATCACTTATTTGTAATAAAGTCTTTATATTGTTTTTCATAATTTCTCTCCATATTGCTAATATATTTATTTAAATATATTTTAGAGAATTCTTCACTGGTGACATTAAACCTATTAAGTACATCCATATAATACATTAAAACATCACCCATCTCTTCAATAAATCTTTCTCTAACTTCATTATTATCCATAATTTCATCTTCACCTTTTTTCTTTATTATGGATATAACTTCCCCTATTTCTTCTATCATGTATAATATAAAATTCTTACCATATTTAGGTTCCATAGGAGACCAATTATCCTTATTCTTCTCCCATAAAGTTTTTGAAAACTTAAGCATTTGGGAAATTCTTAAATCCTCTATGTCTCTGTCCATTTTAAATCTCCTTCTTATATTTTATTTTTACTTATAAACAATCTAATGAAGCTTTTATATATAACTTATCTCTACATATTTTCCTAATTTCTTTAAGTATTTTTCTAATTCTTTAACTACCTTTATTTTTAAGTTGAAATCTGAAGGAAATAGTGGATTTTGATGGGCAGGATTTATAGCTTGACCTACCCAAATATGAATATGAGTTCCTTCTTCTATAAGCATTTTAGAAAGTTTTGATGCTCCATCTGCTCCTTCAATAGGTGAAGTTATTACTTTATTTTTCTTTTGAATTATGTATTCACCTATTATTTCAGCAGTTTTATTTAGTGTTAATAGTCCTTCAGTAACTAAGTCCATTCCTTTCATATATCCCATGGGAGGGACTTCTTTGTTAAAACTTTCTAAGTCTATATCTATTTTTCTCTTTAATTCTCTAGCTACTATATTAGCAGTAGTGCCACCACAAATAACTTTTTTGCCTTTGCTTTCTAAAAGTTTTTTAATCATATACTTATCATCTTCTATATTTTTAGGTGGCCCTGTAAATATATCTATATACTCTTCTGGTTTTAATTTTATAGTTACTACAGTTGTATCATCACCTGGCTTATTATCATAAAGGTTATTACATACTTCTATAAGATGTCTTGCAATATTCTCAACATATCTCTCTTTTACTATGATACTTTCTAAGAAAGTATTTATATCTTCCCATTGCCATCCTAGATTTAATAATTGGCCCACTCCAGCATGAATTGCTCCATCACTTACTAATGTCAGTACATCATGCTCTCCCATATAAAATCTACTTTCATATATTTTCTTTCCATTAATCTTTTTTTCTTCTTTATAAATTTCACAAGCTTTACCGTAGCGAAAGAAAAATATTGGTGGATTATCATATTCAACCATGTAAATCTCACCATCATTAGTGATTTGTATTATTGTAAAAGTTGAATATGCTAATTTTCTAATTTGACATTCTGGAAGAGTATTTACAATGGTATCAATGGTATCCTCAATACTTGCACCTTCTTTGAGCATTGTTATAGCAATTTTAGAAGTTAAAGTTGCTAATATATTTGCTTTCACTCCACTACCTAGTCCATCTGCCATAACAATAATCATTCCATTTTCTGTTTTAGCTATCTCTACATTATCTCCACAAAGTTCTTCACCATATTTATTCATACTAAAATTAGCTACATCAATAAAATATTTAATCATACTTCTTTTTCCTCTTTCAATACTTTTTTGAGCTTCATTAATGCAACCTTTGTTTCTGCTGTAGTTTCCCCTAAAAGACTTGCTATTTCTTGAGCTACTCTCATTTGTTTATCAATAATAGTTTGAGTAACATCTAGGGTATTTTCTTTTATTTTGCTAAGTTCAAGTTTTCTATTCTCTTCTTCTGTAATATCTGTAAAAATAACTAAAAGTGCAGATTGTTTTTCCATATATATAATGCTTCTATAAGCATAGTAATCATATTCTGAGTAACTTACCTTTTGTTTAGGTATGCTCTTTTTATTTTCAATTACTTTTTTAAAAGTAGTATCCTCCATAATAGTAGAAATAGATATGCTGCTTAAGTCTTTATTTTCTATTCTAAAAATTCTTCTTGCTATAGGATTCATATCAATAATATTTAAAGATTTATCTAGTAATAAAATAGCATTAGGTGAATTTTGAAAAATCTCATTACTCATTCTTTCAGCAAGTGATCTCATATAAGGAATACACATATCTATTTGAGACATATTTTGCGATACTGCTATAGCCTTTTTATAACAACTATCATATCCACAGGCACCACAATTTAGTTCATCTTCTTTTTCATATTTACCCATCTTCTGTAAAATCTCTTTTATTTCTTCTTCTGTAGGCATATAACTCTTTATACTTCTATCTTTAAAAGTACGGATTAAATCCACTAAAGGATTTTTATAATTAATTTCCTTTATGGCTTCTTTTTCTCTTATACTTATATATTTATGCAAATTTTGTATTCTCTTAAAAGGTGTTCCTCCTTGGGCCGTTCCCCCTGGGCCACCTAAACAACTTTCATTACAAATACTTAGTTCAACACAAACATTTTTTAAATTATTATTTTTTAATGATTCCAACAAAGATTTACAATTTTCTATACCATCAACTTTTATTAAATCTATATCTTTTGATAAAGCTGTAGACTTTATAGCACTTAATATCCCTCCCGCTAATGGATAGGAGTTTCCCCTTCTTGAACCATAATTATCTACTTTACTTTCTTTTAAATGATTAAAATCAATGCTTTCTTCACCTATCCATTGAATTAACTCATCAAAGGTTAATACTGCATCAACAATACCTTTATTTTCTTCTAATAATGCTTCATATTTTTTAGATATACAAGGCCCTACAAACACTACAAAGCTATCAGGATGACTTGCTTTTATAGTTTTTCCATGAGCAATCATAGGAGAAACTACAGGAAGTATGTCAGATATTAGCTCAGGATAATATTGCTCTATTAACATAATTACTGAGGGACAACAACTTGTTAAAAATTCTTTTTTATCACTTTCTCTAATAATTTTTTCATAACTTTGGGAAACCAATTCCGCACCTATAGAAACTTCTTCTACAATTTGAAAACCTAGTTTCTTCAATGCAGTAACAATTTTAGGTGAATTTTCAAAAAATCCACGAAAGGCAGGTGCAATTTGTGCAATAACTTTATTACCATTTTTAATTGCTGATTTTATATGCTCTAAATCGGAAAGTACATTTCTAGCATTTTGAGGACAAACTACAAAACAATGACCACAAGCTATGCAGCGTTCCTCTATAATCTTAGCTTGATGATTTTTTACCTCTATAGCTTTTACAGAACAAGTCCTCACACATTTATAATAATTTTTGCAGTTCGCTGGTGAAAAATCCATTACTTGCATTACATCACCTTCTTTGCAATCTCTAAGGTAAAAAACTCTTCAACAAAATTAGGCTCTACTGTATATATATCTGAATCATCAATCATTACCGATACTGCTTTAGTACAATGTCCCAAACAAAATGCTGCTTTTAATTCTACCTTATCTTTTAAATTATTTTCTTCAATTAATCTTTGTAGTTCCTTTATAATTTTGTGAGATCCTTTCAGATAACAGGCACTTCCCACACATACCTTTACAACCATACAATTGCCTCCTATAAATTTTATATTTTAAGTATAGAATTTTGTTAATATTGTGTCAATTTAATTCAGAAAAATTCTAGCTCATAACTTAACCCTATGTTATTCTTAGTTTTTATCATAGTTATATTAAAGTTATATAGTTAAAAGAGGAACTTCTTTCCTCTTTTAATTAAGTAATATTATTAATAAATACTAATTTTCATTCTCTGAAAATTCTTCTTTAGCTTTTTCTAATACCATGCTAATAAACTTGTCCTTTTCATTAGTATATGAATATCTATCATCGCTAAACTTTATAGCTAAGTTTCTTTTTAACTCTGAATACTGATGAATATATTCCTTATGTAAACGAAGGTAATCTCTAAAATATATATGATTTTTCCATATAAGTCCATTTAAAATCTCTATATGCAAATAATGTGTTCTTAGTTCTTCAGTACCCTTAGCAAACATAAGCCTTCCTTCAATACCTGCATTACTTCTATACTGATAACCTATGTTCTCTAATAGTTCTTTAAAACAGTCTACTATATCCAGTGATTCAACAGCTACTGCTATGTCAATAATAGGTTTAGCATCAAGCCCTTCTATTGATGTACTACCTACATGTTGAATATCTAAAACATATTTTCCTATTACTGAGTACAGTAATTTTTCTTCCTTATTATATTCTTCTTCCCATTCATAGGTATATGGAACTAACTTCACAATTCCTCTTTTTAATCCAATCATTCTCAACACCTCATATATTTATTCTCAGAATTTTTCAGCCACTTAACATAATGTTTTATATGCTAATAATAGCATTAACTTTAACATTTATGTAAAAATAAACCTTAAAATATAAGCACTTTAATTAAGTGTACTTGTATTTTAAGGTATCTAAATACTTATTAATATCTATTTTAAATCTTTTATATACCATGCATCACAGGAAAAATGTTCTGTTTGGACAATAGGCTTGTCAAGACTTTTAAAACCATGTTTTTGGTAAAATCTATTTGCAGCTCCCATGTTACTCAAAGTCTCAAGGTAACATTTATCATAATACTTTGATGCAAAATCTAAAGCTATCTTCATAAGATCATTAGCTATTCCTGTTCCTCTACCTTCTTTTAATAAATACATTTTTTGCAGTTCACATATACCCTCAAGGTTTTTCATAGGTGTTATTCCACATCCCCCTAGAATTTCACCATTATTCTCTACAACCCAGTACTCACAATTTTCATCTTTATAAACTTCGGATAAATATGATAATTCTGGATCTGCCCACGCAAGTCCTTCTCTATTTCCTCCAAATTCTATTAAGCAAGTTCTTATAACCTCTTCTATTCTTTTATTATCTTCCTTTTGTATTTTCCTTATAATCATATTTTTACCGCTCCTTTTTTTGTGTTATGAAAGATTATAGCTAATATTTGAAATAAAATCTACTTCACAATTCAAATCTTTTAAATTATTATGGGACGGTTAATTATTAAAAATGTAATTATTGCAAATTAATACTATAAATTTATTCAAATTTCTATATAGCTCTTAAAACTGGAATAATGTTATCACTCTTTTCTCTTAAATCGTTTATAATAAATTCTTCTATAGAAGTTTTATTATTATGTATAAATGTCAATGAATTAAACTCTGGAATAATTTGTTTAGACTTTAATATGTCGTTGTGAAAATTAAATATATCCAATACTTCTTTTTCACTTATTAATAAATTCATTTTAAAGACAAGAGAAAGAAAATTATGATTTCCTTCACTTACTAAATAAGATGGTTCCAAACTCTTAACTAACTTTTCATTATTAGTGTCAATTCCTAACTCTTCAAAGATTTCTTTTTTGATGTTTTCCCTTAAATCTATACAATCTCCTATAATATCTTCTTTATCTATTCCTCCACCTGTAAATTGAAGTTTTCCTGAGCAACTGTATTACTATTCATCTCTCCCAAAACAAGTCTTCCATCTAAAGTTTCGATTAATGCAGATGTAGATATAACTCTACAATCAAATTCTGTAGAAAAACTTCTATGTAATGTATATAAATAATGAGCATAATCTGTTAGTTTAACATTAATTTTTATACTTTCTTTAGATTTTTCTATATCTTCAATTGTGTAACAATCTCCCCTAAAGAACCTTTTTCCTTTTCTTATTAAATCATTCCAATACTCTTCAACTTTATTACTATATTCTTCTGGCAAAAGTATTTTACTATTATCATAATAAACTTCAATATTCTTCTCAACTTTTTCTATATTTATTTCACTCATAATTTTACCCTCAAATCCCTTTTAATAAATTTTTCAAATTTATATAGGGGACGGTTCATTACAATACATTAAATTATAAAAAATGTTCCTTTATAATCTATAAAAAGTAATGAACCGTCCCTTAATTTTATATATATATATTAGTAGAAGTAACATTTATGTATAAACTAATCAATAGATAGCTTAAGTCCAGACAATCTTTCTGAAGGCTGAATTATTACTTTTTGTCCTGGTTCATTAAATTGAAGATAATAACTTTCACCGGAGGTTTGTCCAATTAAAGTTTTCCATCCTACTTGAGTTCCAATGGAAGGATTTCTTCCTGTCCAACAAACTACTGCATCTGGATCTACTGCACAGGGTCCCTCTAATATTAAAGGATTTCCATCTGATAGCACTGCAACAGATAATATTTGATTTGTTTTGTTTGTAAATTGAGTAGAACATAACCCCCTTTGAGAAATTACCCCTGTTCCAACAAATGAAACATCATAGTGTATTTCTTTAGGAAAGGCAAGAATGTTTTCACTTTCAACACATACACCATCCATTGGCTCTAAGTCTATTATGGTAACATGATAAGCATTTTCCGCTAAATATACTTCTCCATCCCCCTCTACCGTCATAAGTTCAATATTTTCTCCTGAGATATTTCTCTTTACATATCCCATTAAAGTTCCTAATGCCCCTCGATTATTGTTAGGCCCTAGCAATGATTTCTCAAATCTAAAATCTCCTTTGTATCCTATCATGGCACCTTTTTTTGCATAAAATTCACCTCTACCCTTAGCAAGGCAACATAGCTCATTTGTGGTTTCAAATATAAACATTATTTTTTCTCCTTCTTATTTGTATAAATGTTAAAGCCTACTCTTTCTTTAACTAAATTTAAATTATCAATTAAATCATATTTAAATAATTCAATATGATTTGAATGTACTCTATATCTTCTACACTAAATAACATAACTATCCTAAAATTTCCTTTCCTTCAATTTTAAATCATTAACACTTAAGCCACAACATTTCGAACTCCTCTACTATATTTATAAACTGTAAATATAGTAAATCTACATATCTTTCTCCACTATTTTTTTATACCCTTCCATTTTTTATTAAATAATTCTTCTAATATATTCTAATCAATATGCTTATTAAAAAATATGTTAATAAGTTAATAAAAAATTAAGAACATGTATTAAATCGTTATAACTATCTGCTTTAACTTTGTAAGAATCAATTAACTGTACTTTCATCAATTATACATTATAGTTTTCCAAAATACTTTAAAACACTTTAATTCAAAATAATATATAGTTGTTATGCATGATTAAATGTATTTTTTATGAATTATTACATAATAATAATTTAAATTAAATTTTTTTTGCTATACTATATCTACTATATCTTTTTTGAATAACTAAACAATTGGAGGTGCTATATTTATGAAAAAGATTGGTCTCATACCAAAATTAATTATCGCTATCATACTTGGTATACTTATTGGTTCTTATTTACCAAAAAATATTGTGGAGATCCTAGCAACCTTTAGCTCCATATTCGCAAGCTTTTTAGATTTTGCAATTCCTTTAATAATTCTAGGATTTGTAGTTTCTGGAATAGCTGATTTAGGAAAAGGGGCTGGTAAAATGCTTGGAATAACAACATTTTTAGCTTATGGTTCTACTTTAGTAGCTGGATTTTTTTCCTTCTTTGTAGCTTCTAATCTATTTCCAAAGTTTGTGGAGACAACAGCAAATTTATCCAGTGCAGGAAATCCAGAAGAAAAGCTTTTAAAACCACTATTTGAGATTGCTATTCCACCATTGATGCCAGTAATGACAGCTCTAGTTTTAGCTTTTTTACTAGGACTTGGTATTGCATCTATTAAAACTAAAGCTTTATACAATGTAGCTTCAGAATTTCAAAAAATAATGGAAAAAACAATATCTAATCTCATTATCCCACTTCTACCTTTTTACATTATGGGTATTTTTGCTAATATGACATTTGCAGGTGAAGTTAGCAGAATTCTTTCAGTATTTTGGAAAGTCTTTCTAGTAATAATTTTAATGCATTTAACTATAATAGTAATACAATTCTTAATTGCTTCTATATTAGGGAAAAAGAATTTATTTACTTGCTTAAAAAATCAAATTCCAGGATATTTAGCTGCTATTGGGACTCAATCTTCTGCTGCAACTATCCCTATAAATTTAGAATGTGCAGAAAAAAATGGAGTTTCAAGAGGAGTAAGAGAGTTTGTAGTTCCTCTTTGTGCAACTATTCATCTTTCTGGAAGTACTATAACTTTAACTGCTTGCAGTATAACTATAATGTTAATGAATGGAATGCCTATAAACTTTGGAGAAATTGCTGGATTTATAGCTATGTTAGGTGTAACAATGGTAGCTGCTCCTGGAGTGCCTGGGGGTGCTGTAATGGCTGCATTAGGTCTTCTTCAAACAAATTTACATTTTTCCGAAGCTCAATTGGCACTTATGATAGCCTTATATATAACTCAAGATAGTTTTGGAACTGCTTGTAATATATCAGGAGATAACGCTATAGCTATAATGGTAGATTCAATAAAAGATAAATTAATGCCTGAGAAAGTATAGTATGTAATTTATAATTTTTAAAGGGACAGTTCATTAAAATATTAGACTATTAAAGATGTTTTCTTTATAGTTTTGAAGCCTAATGAACCGTTCCTTTAATATTTATCTGCTTAAATATTATCTAGAACATATTTTTTAATTACATTATTAAACTCAATATTATTTATATCTTGTAAAAACTCTTTTTCTAAAGTTTCTATAGTTTTTCCATAAACTTGTTCTAGCTTTTCTTCAGCATAATCATCACAGGTCGAATAAAACTTACTATATTTTTCATTACCATAGTTTATTATTAAAAAGTTAGTAAATGCACCAGCTAATGTATAGGTAAATATCTCATTATTCTTAAAAAACTCTTCATTATTCATTAAGTTTCTAATTGGTATATAGTTATCTTTATTTATAAATTCTTTTATCCACGCTTCATTTGGTATTCCCCACCATAGTTTATCAAAGTACATAGCAAGTCCTTCTCTAATAAAATTTCTACTTGCCTTTCCCATTGCGATAAACGCAATATAATGAACATCTTCATGATATCCTAAACATTTAATGTCTTCATTATAGACAGCATAAATGCCATCCATTTCTTTACCCGGGTATCTGCAAAATCCATTACAGGGTTCATTGTCTCCATAAAGTTTTCCTACTTCATCTCTAGTATCGCATAGATAATAATTGATTTTCTTATCAAGGACTATACTAAGAACTCTACAAATAACATCATAACAATTTTCTTGACAACAAATAATATGCTGTATATGCTTTTCTGATAAAGAATCTTTATGAAAGTTAAAAATGTAATGTTCTGAATCAATAGTACTCCACATACTAATTCCTCCAAAATCTTAAATTAATAATATTACATATTTAAGCGGTAAAAATAGTTATTTTCATTATGAACAAACCCAAAATCTGTGTAAAAATCATCAAGTTCACTTACAGCAATAAGACCTATAATTGCATCTTTTGAACAATTATTTTTAATATAACCCATTATCTTCTCCATAATTTTAGTGCCTATTTTTTTGTTTTGATACTGAGGTTCAACAATGATATCTTGTATATAGAAAACTGTTCCTCCATCTCCTACAATTCTTCCAAAACCTATCATACGATTCTTATCTCTAATACATACACAGTATATAGAATTTTTTAATCCTTTTCTTATATTTTCTATGTCAATTACTCTCCATTTTACAGCTTTTCTTAATTCAATATATTCTTCAACTGTTGGACATTCCTCATTAATTACTAAATCATCCATATTAAACCCCTCCCAAAACTGTTCTCTTATCTATTAATTATCATCTAAGTTACTGAAAAAATTTGGAATATACCCCTTTGATCATCTACTACTTCTTCAAACTCCTTATAATTAATAGAATTCTTCTTATAAAAATTTCTCCAAAAATTTATTGCTGGAGTATTATGATACAACTGTGCTACTTTATAACTTCCTTTATATAATTCAAAAAGTTTTTCTATAACCACAGATGCTATACCTTTTTTTCTATAAGCTTTCATTAAAAACAATTCATGTACAGAGTAATCTATATTCTCTGGCACATATTTGCCACTGTTCAAAAGAACAAAGCCTGCTATATCCGCATTTACATAAATAAAAAAAGGCTTTAAATCTTCACTTTTAAAATAATATTCAATTCCATCATACTCAAATAATCCCTCAGAATTTATTTTTAAATCATCTGCAAATTCTGATAAATCATGCAAATACAAAGTCATCAAGTTCTTAAAAATTGATTGTGATTTTGCATCTATCGGGAGTAATTTTATTTTATTTTTCATTTCATTAACCTCCTCGAAATATCCCTATGTCTTCATATACATTTACTAATTTTACTTATCATGTAAGATTAATTCCTATTATTTTGTATATAGATTATTCTTATGCTCCTATACGTATTTCTTTAGCGACTGTTCCATATTCCTTTTCATTAACAGCATATCTGCCAAAAATACATCTATCAACAATCTACCACCTATCTGATATTCTTGTCTTGCAACCTGTGCACCAAATTTGCGATAAAACTGATTTGATGATGAATAATGATGATTATAGACCACCATCTTTTCTATACCTTTAGCCATATAGAAATCTAATGTATAAATAATCATCATAAGTGAAATTCCCCTATTTCTTTGATCGGGATATACCCAAAGACCGTTCAACTCTATCCCTTTCTCAGGTATATCAAAACTTTCAGCAAAACTACTAAAGGTAGCACCAAGCATCTTGTCGTCTTCAAATGCTCCAATCGACAAACGAATATCATTGTTTTCTTTAGCTGCATTCATCCAATCTACCCAAAAATCCAATTGTTGTGAAAGTGAAAGAGTGTTTTCAGCCTTACCAGCTAACTCTTCTGTCCAGCATAAAATCTTTAATTCCATTGCTTGTCTCATATCTGCTTCTGTTAATTGCCTAATTTTAATCATAATCCCATCCCCTAATTGGATAATATTTATTTCATCTTGAAATATCAGGGACGGTTCATCAAAATATTTAAGTTTTATTGTAATGTTTAGAAAAATTCTAAACAACTGCTTACATGCAATTTTAAATACAATAAAATATAATGAACCGTCCCTTAACTTCTAAGTAAAGGGTAGAAACGCTCTTTACTTTTCATAACATTTAAATAACTTATACTTCTCTCGAATATCCCCTAGTAAATTAAATAATAATTTTTTATGGTTATGCTATAAATCATAACTTATCGTAAATTCAATATTTCTAATTACTGACTTGTTAATATATGATTGAGATATTTGCACATATTAAATTAATACATTAGAAATAATATGGATTATAAAGAAGTTTTTTCGGAAACCACTCATCTAATATCCTTCCACTCTTTGAATCTGATAGAATAAGCCACTCCTTAAATTCAAGCTCTTCTATAGAATATACACCATATAAAAGTGAAGTAAGTCCTTTTATATCCATCCTTACATGTGGTTTAATTTCACTCCTGCATTCACTCATTTTTAGTTTGTTATTAATAGCTTTCAAATCATAAACATCATTATTCCACTGGCAATATTCATCATGTAATTCTAAAATAATTTCCTCTTCTAAATTTACATTTATACCACTTATTGCTTCTACTGCATCAATAATTCTTACCATCCATGGGTTCCTATTAATATTTACTTCAGAAGGTCTCATTGTATCGCATAACCACCCAAAAAAATTAACACCATATGGAATTCTTAACTCTATATGCGAAAATTGGTCTTTATGTTTTGCAAAATATCTGAACAACATTACTCTACCTTCTATGCTTTTCCAATACATTTCTGGCACAAAAATTATTCCATTTTCTCCAGAACCTATTTTAATATATTTTGCTGCTGCCATAATTTTATTATTTCTCTTTATGAAGACTACAATTACCCCACCATGATCTTCTATCCAATATTCATTAGACATATCATTAAGAAAAACAAGTCCATGATGTTGTAATAAATCAAGTTCTAATTTAAATGCCTCAAATTCATCTTGTACCTCAGTAGCCCTTACCCTTTTTTCTTCCCACTCACCTTCTATTTTTGATACATCTCCCAAATAATGAGAAAATCCATCTAGAGAAATTTTGACTAATAAATTGTCATTTGTTCCAACATAGCCAAAAGAGCTATAAAAACTTTCTTTAAAAGGATGCAACATACTAACAGATTGCTTCTTTCCTTTCATATCTAAAAATGCTGCTTTTGTTAAATCTTTTACATATCCGCGTAAACGGTATTCAGGAAAAGTAGCTACGTGGGAAACCCCTCCCATTTTCTTAATTATGCCTCTAACTGATTGATTGAAAGTATAGTTCCTTATCATAGATACTAATTTTTCGTCCTCAAACACTCCTAAAATTTCATCAGGCGTATAAAATGATAACTCATCTTTTGATGCTGCTTTATCAGTCCATTGACGGCTTGTACAATAGATATGTAACTCTCTAGCTTGATCAAGATTATTAGCTTTTATTTTTTTAATTTCCATAGTTATATTCTCCTAATAATTTTATTCACCAACAGGATTACTCTAGCTCATTATTCATCTTGTTTTATTAATTATTAAAGTATAATTTAAATATTTGGGACGATTCATCAAAGTATTTATTTTTTATTTTACTATTTAGAAAAATGCCAAAGAGTCATTTATATGTAATTTTAATATGGTAGAAAATAATAAATCGTCCTTTAATTCTATATATTATTAATTAAGTCTCCTTCAAATTCTTCAGAAAGTATGTCCATATAAACTTCATCATACTGTTTTTTCCCATATATTATTGCTTTTCTGCGTCTGCCTATCTCTTTAAATCCACACTTTTTACATGCCTGTATTGCTCTTTCATTAAAGGAAAAAGTTTCAATCATTATATTATTTAAATTGATAATATTAAAGCCAAAATCTAATATCAATTTTGTTGCTTCTGTTCCTATTCCTATATTCCAGCAACTTTTTTCTCCTATAAACATTCCAAGCGTAGCTCTTCTATTTATTAAATCTACTCTCATCAATCTTCCAATTCCCACAGCTTCATCATTATCTTTTCTAACAATATAAAATGCATAACCATTATTATTCATATTTTCAAGATATCCCTTTTGCACTTCATAACTTATCATGTCAGAAGCATCACCAGTTCTAATAGCTACTTCCATATCATTACTCCATTTAGCAACTTTATCAGCTCCTTGAGCATCTATAGGTGATAAATAGCAATTCTCTCCAACAATTTTTCTTAAATATTCCATAAAAATTACTCCATTTACCTTTTATTAATTTTATTTTTCGAGTGCTTTTTTCATCCATAAAATCTTCATTTTTTATCATGATATTTCACAATTATGGGGTAGCAAAAATTTCAAATCCTGCTTTTTCATATGATTTGATAGCTCTTTTATTAAACTCTGCTACTCCCAATCTAGCATACTCACCTTTAAATTTAAGGGACGGTTCATTAAAATTATATATTTTTTAGATCCCTTCTCCTCAATATATAAACTTTGCAATTTATAAAAAGCAATGAACCGTCCCTTAATATATATTTTTCGCAGTCTCCTAAATTTAAGGGATGGTTCATTAAAATTATATATTTTTTAGATCTCTTGTCCTCAATATATAAACTTTACAACTTATAAAAAGTAATGAATCGTCCCTTAATATAAAATAAAGTCTTTAGTAATCCTTCAATACTTTACTTTCAAATTCCCTTGTTATGATACTTCCCCCATATTCCTTATTAGCCATAACAGTTAAATTGATATTATGCTTTGGATATACTGATGATCTAAAGCTTACTCCTGGATCAGCACCCATTAGAGTGTATTTAAATATGCCATCTTTATTTTGTACAATCCAGATTCCATATCCATAATATAGGTCTTTTTCAACAACTATTTGAGTTGATAAGATCTTTTCAGTTAATTCTTTATTTAATAATCTATTATTAAATAATTCACTCCAGAATTTTGTCATATCTGATGCTGTAGTAAAAACCCCGCCATCCGGTCCCCCTACAATTGGAATGGAATAAATATTAGTCTTCCAAGAATTATTCTCATGATTTTCAATATATCCATAGGCTGTATTCTTAGGAAGGTTGTCCATAAAAAAGTATCCTGAATCATTCATTTCGCATATTTTAAATATATTATTTTCAATATATTCTGCAAATTTTAAACCTGTTAATTTTTCTATTATTAATCCTAATACAATAAATCCTGCATTATTATATTTAAATTTGTATCCAGGTTTAAATTCCATTGCTCTATTTTTAAACATAGGAAGAAAATCTTTTACTTCACATATGTTATACATTGGCATGGAATTCCATAGTTCACTGTAGTCACTCATGACTTCTTCATCAAAATAATCAGGTATTCCAGAAGAATGAGTTAATAAATGATGAATGGTTATATTAGAATCAAACTTAGGAAAATCAATATCTAAGCAATCTTTTAATAAGGTATCAAATGATATTAATCCCCGTTGTACTAACTGGCATATGGCAACTGCAGTAAATCCTTTAGCTCCTGATGCAACTCCAAATTTTGTATCTACTTTATTTTTAATTTCTTCATTTCTATTTGCTAAGCCATAGGACTTTTCAAATATGATATTATCCTTCTCTTTTACTAAAACAACTCCAGAAAATTCTTTCTTATTGTTTATATCACTAATAATGCTTTCTATTTTATCAAACACACTATTCATATTTTATATTGCCTTTCTACTTATGATAATCAATAAGGGACAGTTCAAAAAATTATATAATTTTTAAAATATAGCTTATCTAAAATATATTTAGAGTTTTTAATTTATAAAAATTAATGAACTGTCCCTAATAATTTGCTTAAAATTTCTAATTTATAAAAGTTGATGAACCGGCCCTAATAATTAAGGGTCTTAGGCTTTTACCATAACTCTTAATTAGATTTCCATATCATTAAATAATCTTTTTCTCCCGTGTCATTATCAATCAATTCATCTTTTAAAATAAAACCATTTCTTAAATAGAACTCATAGGCTTTTTTATTTTTTGCATAAACCTTTAATTGAATTTCATCTTTATTTTCTTTTACAAAATTCAATAACTTATTACCATACCCCTTATTATGATAATTGCTATCAATAAACAATGCTGCTAAATAGTTGTCTACCATAGACACAAATCCTAAAATTTTACCATCATCTTCTATAATATAAGTCTCAGACATAGGAATATATTTTTTCGCCATATCTTCTTTTTTCTCTTCCCAATATTCCGCATTAATAAAATCATGAGATTTCTTAGAAACCTCACACCAAAGTTCAACTATATAATTTATTTCATTCTCATTATATTTTCTAATATTCATAGTTAGAAATTCCTCTCTGCTATTTGTCTATTTTAAAGCCCCCAATTTATTTAATCATGAATTCTTTCTCACTCTTATAGAATTCTCTATTAATCCTTTTATCTTATATCTATACCCCATATAATTAATTTAATATTTAAGTTTTACCTTAATTGCTTATTATAACTACACCTTAGAGGAACCCCTAAATGGCTCCATAGCATTCCTCTAAGGTGAAAATAATATATTAACATCTATATTCTTTTTGCTAATTTAAATTCTCTATTCTTAAGCTCCTTCATTAAGGAATCTATACTGTGCCATATACAAGCCGTAATAGAAGCCTTTTTTAGCCATAAGCTCATCATGGGTTCCTGCTTCAATTATTTTTCCGTCATCTATTACCATGATTTTATTACAATCTCTAATAGTTGATAATCTATGAGCTATTACAAAAGATGTTCTTCCTTTTAGAAGTTTATTAATCCCCTTTTGTACTAATATTTCTGTAGCAGTATCTATATTAGATGTAGCTTCATCAAGAATTAAAATTCTTGGATTAGCAAGAAGAGCTCTAGCAAAGGAAATAAGCTGACGTTGACCAACTGAAAGTCTTGATCCTCTTTCATTTACCTCTGTATCATATCCCTTTTCAAGCTTCATAATAAACTCGTGAGCATTTACTGCTTTTGCAGCTGTTATAATCTCCTCATCAGTTGCATCTAACTTTCCATAACGTATATTTTCCTTTATGGTATCAGAAAATAAGAAAGTATCTTGTAGCATTATTCCCATTTGGCTTCTTAAAGAATAAAGGTTAACATCTTTAACATTTTTACCATCGATTAATACTTCTCCAAGATCACAATCATAAAATCTACTCACAAGACTAGTTATAGTTGTTTTTCCGGCTCCTGTAGGACCAACTAAAGCTATATTTTCTCCTTGCCTTATTTTAAAACTTACATCTTTAAGGACAGGAGTTCCTTCTTCATAACCAAAGGTTACATTTTTAAACTCTACATTTCCTTTAATTTTAGGCATAATTTCAGCACTTTCCAAATCTATAATATCGGGTTCAACATCCATTATGTCAAAAATTCTCTCTGCCGCTGCAAAATTTGTTATTAATGTATTGTAATAAGAAGCTAAGTTTATAATTGGTCTCCAAAACATATCAGAATAAGCTATAAAAGCAACAATTGTACCTACGCTAATTTCTCTACTTTGGAAAAATTTGGTTCCATACCAAAATATAATAAGTGTACTAATACCCCAAGATAATTCAACTATTGGCCAAAAAAAATCATTAAATACAATTGCTTTCATAAAACCATCTAACATTTCTTTTAATGAAAATTTAAATTTATCTGAACTAGTTTTTTCATAAGTGAAATCTTGAATAATCCTTACTCCCGAGAAAGCTTCATGAGTATATCCATTCATATTAGAACGCTTTTGTCTATAAGCTTGCCACTTTTTTCTAGATATAGTTTCTATAGAAAACATAGTAAAACATAATATTGGTAATACAATAATAGCTAATAGTGCAAGCTTTACATTCATGATAAACATAAGTGTAGCAACGCATACAACTGTTAAAAGTTGTGGTATTACTGTAGTTACTCCACTAGAAAAAAGTTCTGATAAAGAGTTAACATCTCCAATAACCCTTGCAAGAATCTTTCCAACTGGTCTTTCATCAAAGAACGCAAAAGATAATTTTTGAATATGAGTATATAATTCTTGCCTTATATTCAATAATATATTATTGGTTATCTTCGACATTTCTATAGTTGAAACTCTAGATGAAAGCATACCAATAAAGTTAATTGTTATAACTAATAAAGTTGTAATTATAAGACCCTTAGCATTTTTTGCCACTATAAATTTATCAATAGATATTTTTAGTAGATATGGAGTTAATAACCCGCTAATCATAATTATTATCATTAAGAAAATTATAAAAAATACTTTAACTCTAAAAGGCTTTAAATATTTTATTAACCTAGAAAATATTTCCTTATTTGATCTACTAGTTATCTTCTCATCTTGATTTATTGAGTTCTTAGCCATATTAACTCACCTCCTCTTTTATCTTCTCTGAGTTTATAAAGTCTTTAAATTGTGTTTTATAAATTTCATAGTATTTGCCACCTTTTTTAAGTAAACTCTCATGAGTTCCATACTCTACAATTTCACCTTCATCCATATATATAATTAAATCTGCATTTTTTACCGCTGAAATTCTATGAGCTATAATAAAGGTGGTAATTTTTTTTTCACTATGATAAAGGTTTTTTAGAAGATCATATTCTGTTTCCATATCTAGAGCTGAAGTAGAATCATCAAGAATTAATATTGAACAGTCTCTAATAAGAGATCTAGCAATACATAATCTTTGTTTTTGTCCTCCAGATAATCCAAGTCCTCTTTCCCCTATTAAAGTTTCAGTTCCTTCTTCTAACTCATCTACAAATTCTTTTGCACAAGCAAGTCCTAGTACCTTTTCTATTTCCTCTCTTGTAGCATTTTCTTTTCCATATTTAATATTATTTTCTATTGTATCTGAGAATAAGAAAGAATCCTGTGGCACAATAGATATGCTTTTTCTTAAAGAGTATAAATCAATATTCTTAACATCATGACCATCAACCTTAACTGCACCTTCCATAACATCATAATTTCTTAATAAAAGACTTATTAATGATGACTTCCCTGAGCCAGTAGATCCCATAATTGCAACTGTACTTCCAGCCTTAATATCTAAATTAATATTTTTAAGAACTGGTTTTTCTTTATACTTAAAAGTAACATTCTCAAAAGAAATATCTCCTTTAATTTCTTCAAGTACTGCACAGTTTTCTGAATTTTTTATTTCTGGATTTATAGAAAGTATGGCATCTATCTTCTTTTGAGAAGCCTTACTTTGAGATAACATACTTGTAAGCCAACCAAGCATTCTCATTGGCCAAATCAAAAGCCATAAATAGCCATTAAAAGCTACAAGTTCTCCTACAGTTAAATTGCCTCTAATAACTAATATTCCACCTACACCATTAACTAAAAGTACAGATAAATTTCCTAAAAATTCTTCTATAGGATAAAACTTTCCCCAAATTTTTGACCGCTCAACAGCAAGATCATAATTTTTATTGTTAAACTTAAGAAATTTTAATATTTCATGCTTTTCTCTTGCAAAGGCTTTTACCAGTTTAACCCCTGCAATATTTTCTTGAGCAGTAGTATTTAATACTGCTGTATGATCACTTATTTTTTCAAAAACTGAGTCTAATTGCTTTTCAAGCTTTACAGTTATAAAAGCTATAACTGGCATAGTAATTAGTGCAATTACTGTTAAAAGTACATTCATTCTTAGTAAGATAACTGTAGATAAAACAAAGTAAACAATATTTTCTATAAATAATCTCATTCCAAAACCCATAACTCCCCAAATATTGTCTACATCTTCACCAACTCTAGACATAAGTTCACCAGTATTCATATTATCAAAATATGAAAAAGATAAGCTTTGAATATGATCAAAAAGATTTTGTTTTAGATCTCCTGCAACTTTTCTTCCAAGATAATCAAACATAAATTCCTTTACATATCCAAATATAAATTTTGTAAATGCTATTACTGCAATACCTTTGAGCAACATTCCTAGTATTTCATAATTTCCCTTTACAATTACATCATCAATAAATAGTTTTGTAATATAAGGAGTTACTAAGTCAACACCAATTATAATAATCATAGCTAATGCTCCAATTAGTGTTATTAGTTTATAATTTTTTGTGTAGCTTAAAATTTTCTTCAACGTAAATCGCCCCCTCCAGCTACAAGTCACTTTTTAAAATAAACAACGTACAATTTTCAACACCTTCTAAACTGCTATAGAAAATTTTAAAATTTATATTTATTTTTTTAGTTCTAAACACAAGTTTAAAATTGCACATTGTTACAAATGTTTTTTGAACAATCTACCTAGAATGATTATCCAATTTTTACTTAATATAGAATCCCCAGAGATGAAAAAAAGCCGTATTTTCCCATTGATAAACAGGAAAATACAGCTATTAATGCATAAAAAAGTCCTAGGAATACCCTAGGACTAAAATTTACACAAAAAGGCTATGATAAACCTATATCATGAGGTAGGGTATTAGTTAATACAATATTAAATTTGGATCCTATACTTATTAATCTGTTTAACATCTTACTACCTCCTTTTATAAATTAATCATATTTAGGTTTTACACCCATGTACTAAGTATAGCTATATCTAGATATTTATGTCAATATATTATTTTATTTATACATTTTAACTTTTTATTAACATATTAATAAAAAATTCATATTATTTTTAAATTTCATTAAATAATCATAATTTTAATAATTTTATTATAAACTTCTATTAAATATTTGTAGTAAATAACTTATTTATACCTTTATTTACTAACTGCTTCTATAGCTAAGAGCTTTTTATTCTCGAAAATTAACTTATAAGCATCAGGCATCTTAAGTTCCTTCCAAAAATCAAAATCATACTTTTTGCAATAATAATTCATAATAAGCACCATAATATTACCATGAGTTCCAATAGCTATATTTTTTCCACTATAATTATCTAATATATTATTTAAGGAATTAACGCCCCTTGCTTGTGCTTCTATATTACTTTCTCCACCTTCAAAATAAAAGCTTGGATTTGTCCACAATTTTGTTATAGCTTCCTCGAAATTATCCACAGGATATTCACATAATTTTCTTTCTTTAAAGCCTTCCTCTATAATTATACTTTTATTTATTAAATTTGCTACAACTTCTACAGTTTCTATTGCTCTTTTATAAGGACTAGAAATTACTAAATCTATATTTTCTTTTGCAAGTATTTCCGTAATTTTATTTCTGTCTATAATTCCTTTATTAGATAAGGATCTATTTAGCTCATCAGCGTTGTAATTAGAATGAGCATGTCTAACTAAATAAATATTTGTTATCATCATTATTTTGCCACTAAAAATATATTTCTATGAACACTTTTCTTTTTGTATACAATTTTATTTAGTGGCTTCTCCTTTCTTATTTTTATATTTCCTTAAATCAATTTTTCTTATAATTATAGATTTTTACTCTTCAACACTATTAGTTATAATTAAATTTTTGCCAGAATCTTTCATGCCAATTATATCAAAATATTTACAATTTTTCTTTATACTGTTATAATACTATTACTCTCTTAATACTATATATAATTTATATCTATTGCTTATTATATCTATTGCTTATAGTAAATAAATTATATAAAGAAACAAATGCATTTTGCAATAATTTAAATTTTCTGAAATATACTTTTTGTAAAATTTTGTGTTATAATCCTGATGAAGTAATTGTAAATCTTTATTTAAAATTAAATATATTAACTATTTTGGTGAAATATAGGTATTTCTTAAAAGGGAAAAGGGTGAAAATCCCTTACGGTCCAGCCACTGTATTGAAGAGTAAATTTTTGTTATGCCACTGCATTTTTTTTGTGGGAAGGTAAAAACTTATGATGAATCTAAGTCAGGAGACCTGCCAATATAGGTTTTAAAATCACTTACTAGGATAAGGTATTTTAAGGTTGCTAATTTAACTATATGGTATTGTCTTATTTTATTTATAGTTTAAATATTAGAAATAGATTTATTATTTTAGCATTACATCTTTTAGTATCTTAATTCTTAAGATACTTTTTTTATTTTAAAAATTAATAAAAAACTTAATTTTAATAGCTTTCTATTGCTATTTTTTTAAAGTTAATAAATAAAATATTTTATTTAAATATATAAATAACACATTACAATTCTAAAAAATAATGGGGGAATTTTAAGATGAAAAAACAAAAAATTTATTCATTGATTTTAGCGGTTTCTTTAACTGCAACTATGTTAGGAGGATGTGGTAATGCAAATGAAAATAATGCTTCAAATTCTGTAGAATCAACCTCTGATACTAAAGCTTATGCTCAAGTTACAATTAATAATGACTTACCTTTTGGAAAGGCAGATGAAGTTTTCTCTGAAGCTCCTAAGAAAGCTGCAAGTTTAAGTGGTTTTACAACAGAGATGCTTCTTGCTTTAGGTTTAGAAAACTCCATAGCTGGATATTCCTTTCAAGACAATGAGATATTGCCGGAATATAAAGACGCCCATGCTAAATTAAATGAGTTAGCTGACTTAATGCCTTCAAAAGAAACTTTACTTGGCGTAGAACCAGATTTTATAACTGGATGGATGTCTACCTTTACAGAAAACAACTTTAATGCTGAGTTCTGCAAAGAAAATGAAATAAAAATTTATGTTCCAAAATGTGAAAGTCCTAATGCAACGATGGAAACTGTTTATGAAGATTTTACTAATCTAGGAAATATATTTAATGTAAAAGAAAATGCAAGTAATGTTATATCAAAAATGAAAAAAGAAATTGAAGATATTTCATCTGCTGTTCCTAAAGACAAAGAACCAGTTAGAGCTTTTATTTATGACTCTGGAGAAGATTCACCATTTACATCTTGTAATGGTTTACCAACAGATTTAATTAGGCTTGCTGGTGGTGTGAATATATTTAAAGATGGTGAAAAACCATGGGCTAATGTAACTTGGGAAGAAGTTGTAAATAGAAATCCTGAATACATAATTGTTATGCAATACAATGCTGCTGATAACGTAGAAGAAAAAATAAACTTTTTAAAAAATAATGCAGCTCTAAAAGATGTAGATGCAATAAAAAATAATAATATTTTTGTTTTAGGACTTTCAGATGTTGTTGCAGGTGTAAGAAACTCTAATGCAATAAAAACTATGGCTGAAAAATTCCATCCAGAAGCTTTTAAGAATTGACATGGAGAGTTATTGACATGAAAAAAAATAAACTTACCTTTCCCTTTATATACATATCCTTAATTCTATTTTTAATAGTTTCTATAATAATTGCTGTTAATGTAGGATCTATAAATATAAGTGGTACTGAATTATGTAAAATAATAATTAATAATATATCAAACAAAGAATTTTTTCCAAAAACTTGGTCTAACTCTGTAGAAAATATAGTGTGGCAATTAAGACTTCCGAGAGTACTTCTTGCCGCGATTGTTGGTGCTGGTCTATCTTTATCTGGTGTATTAATGCAAGCATTAACAAAGAATGTTCTAGCTGACCCTTATATACTTGGAATATCTTCCGGTGCTTCAACCGGGGCTGTACTAACTATTTTACTAGGTAGTACACTATCATTCCCTATCTTATCTGTACATTTAGGTGCTTTTATTGGAGCATTACTTTCTTCAATAATTGTCTTTATTATTTCAAGTAGTCAGGGAAATTTTTCTTCTTCTGGATTGGTCTTAACAGGAGTAGCAGTAGCATCTGTATTCTCAGCTATAACAAACTTTGTTATGTTTAAAGCCAAAGATGTTAGAAAGCTTTACTCTGTAATGTTTTGGATGACTGGCTCACTTGCTGGTGCTAAATGGAATGACTTACTTTTAGCTTTTTTAGTTTTAGTAGTTTCCTCCATAATAGCTTTAATAATTCATAAAACATTGGATGCAATTTTACTTGGTGAAGATGCAGCTATAACTTTAGGTGTTAACATTAAACTTTTGAAAAAAATAATAATAGCTACAAGTACACTATTAACTGGAATTATGGTATCTCTAAGTGGGATAATAGGCTTTGTTGGTCTTGTAATTCCTCATATTTCAAGGACTATTGCTGGTTCTGTGCATAAAAAGCTTATTCCATTAACTATTCTTTTAGGGTCTTTATTCTTAATATGGTCTGATATACTTGCAAGAATAATTGGTTCTCCTGAAGAACTTCCTATAGGTGTTGTTACGGCTTTCATTGGCGCACCATTCTTCTTACTTCTATTAAAAAAGAGTAAATATTCTTTTGGAGGTTAACATGGTCAAATTAAGCGTAAAAGATTTACAATATAAGCATATATTAGAAAATATAAATCTAGAAATAAATAAAGGTGATTTTGTTGGAATTATAGGACCAAATGGTAGTGGCAAATCAACTTTACTTAAAAATATATATAGAGTTTGTACACCAGATAAAGGTGAGGTTTTCTTAAACAATATAAACTTAAAAAAATTATCTAATAAAGAAATTGCTAAGAATATGTCAGTAGTAGCTCAAGAAAATAGACCTGAATTTGACTTTAAAGTTATAGATATGGTGTTAATAGGTCGTTTTGCACATAAAAGTTTATTTGAAAATAACAATTCTAATGACATAGAACTCGCTGAAAATTGTTTAGAAAAAGTTGGAATGTTAGATTTTAAAGATAGAAATTTTTTAAATTTATCTGGTGGAGAAAAACAGAGAGTTTTAATTGCAAGAGCATTAGCTCAAGAAAGTGATTTTATGATTCTTGATGAACCAACTAACCACCTTGATATTGGATATCAACTACAAATAATGGACATAATAAAATCTCAAAATTTAACAGTATTTTCAGCAATTCACGATTTAAATATTGCTTGCTATTATTGCGATAAAATAATTATAATGAAAAATGGAACAATACTAGATTTTGGAAAGCCAGAAGATGTTTTAAATGAGAATATTGTATATGAGCTTTTCGGACTTAATTGTCAAATTGAGAGAAATAAATTAACAAATAAATTAAACATAATATATATTCCAAACTCCTTTAATAATGACTTAAGAAGTGCTACAGTAATTTAATACAATTATTTTTTATTTATATATTATCTTAGGTATTTGAAAAATAACTAGCCATTACGCTAGTTATTTTTTAACTATATATTATTATATAAAAATTATTTACGTTTAGGATTTTTAGGAAACCATCCTTTTTTTACCCGTTGTTCTTGTTCTATTAGCTCATGTATGCTCCAAAGACAAGAAAAACCTGTAACTCCTAGTAAAGCTGATAACAATTGACCTTTAATATTTAAGGATACAATTATAAATATAATACCTAATAATAAAAACATTGGCCATATTTTCTTGCTAAAATAGTATTCCCCTTTAATTACTATAGGATGAAAAATACCTATAATTAAAAATGAAAATATTCCTATTATAATTCCTTGAAAGTTCAAAATATCCCCCCTCTAATTTACTTTGCTTTCCAAATTAAAACTAAATTTGTTTTATTCTAACCAATTTAAGAAAAGTTTGAAAGTAATTTAATAAATTGTTAATTGATTATATTATAGCAGGTCATATCTATTATATTAATATATATGAGATTTAATTATGCTTTAAATATAAATTTTATAACTAAAATAAAAAAAGCAATATATAACGATTATTGATGAATAGTCTATATACATTTTAAGTATTATATAGGTATCTAATATAAAATAGAATGCAATAAGTAACTATTATCAAATTATTTCTACAACATATTGCACCCCTGAGAATATAAATTCCACAGAGGTGCAATATGTCATTACTAATAACTATTTATTTTTTCTTGCTTTATTATTTTTTTCAGAATCTTGAGAAATATCTTCTGAAAACTCTTGGTTAAATTTATTTAATTCCTTTTTTGTAGATGGGGTTAATGCTACACGTTTTGCTTCAGGCACATTTTTCATAGAATAATCCTCCTCTAAAATATAAATTAACTATAGGATTATTTTGCCCAAATCTATAATTTAAACTCAAGAAATTAATAGCATTTATGAAATTTTATTTTTTAATTATCTTTTCCTTTATGATAAAAATCTTCAAAATTTATATTTCCATCAATTATAGAATAAGGTACATTATTAATTATTAATGTATTCTGTTCACATCTTTTTATATCAATTAAATTGCTTCTTGTACTATTCATTAATTTTATATGATAATAAACAGCCAAAGTATCTTTATCCATATCTTCATTTAACTTTAAAGAATACTTATTAAGCTCTTTTAAAAACTTATTAACTTCATTTTTGTCATCAATAGTCTTATATTTTTTATTATTTTTTGAAATTCTTATAATATTTAAATCTTCTATATTCCCTATATTTAGATCTTCAAATGTATAATATTCTCTTATTTCTTTAGTATGAGCTTTTAAAATTGACAAATCATCAATATCTTCTCTATCTTCTTGCCATGCTCCAATAATATCATCCTCATATAAGAAAAAGTAAATATTCTTAATGTCTTTTTCACTATTGTTTACTTTATAAGTAAATAACTTTACATCTTCACCCATATATTTAGAAAAGTCATATCCATTTTTCTTAGATAATTCATTTTTATCCTTTAAAAAGCTTCCTATATTATAATTGTTATAAATATAATTATAATCCTTTGGAAGTTTTAAATAATAAACCTGTTCACTATCGTCTATAATCTTATATCCCAATTTCCCTATATATTTTTTTGCTTTTTTTTCGAGTTCATAATAATTCTCAAAAGGTAAAACTTCATTAGGTGCATTTAAAATTTTATTTATAATTTCCTTACTTAAATTAACTTTATATTGATAATCAATATTTTTATTTGAAGATGTAACAACTATAGTCGAAAATTTATCATCATAAAATCTAATAGAATCTATATACCCTTCTTCTAAACTTTTACGTTCTTCATCATCACCATAATCCATCCACACTCTATTTATTATGGTTTTTTCCTCAAATATCTTTAGATCACTTATTCCTTTATAGTCCCCTATATACTGAATATTAGAAGAATTTATCTCAGTGAATAAATCTTCAATAATTTTTTTATCAATTATTAAGGTTCTATCATGAGTTTTTTGATTAATTATAACCATATGTCTAGGAAGTTTAAATTCAGCTACTTTTATATCTTGCTTTTCATATCTTAAAAGTTGCGCATATTTAGAATAAATAAAATATCCTAAAATAAAAAATAGAATAAAAATAAAAATTATAGAACTTTTCTTTATAGGTTCATTAGCAATTTTTCCTTCTAAATAAATTAATAAAACTGATGATATAGTCCACAATATGTAGAATATATCAAGATAAACTCCTACTTCTAAAAAAGGTGAAATAAATACCATATAAAAAGAAAAACATAAAATAATACCAAATATGGCTTCAATTATTATAAGAGGAATAATGTTATAAGTTGTTATATCATTCTTATATATTTTATATAGTACTATTGGATAAATTATTAGCAAAAAAATAATAAAAAGCATTTTAATAGAAACTAAAAATTTAGATACATTATTTTGAGAGACATACTTATTTCCTATTCCAACAAAGCCCATAATAAAATATACCATAAATAGTATTCTGTTTAGCTTCTCCTTTTTTTTATAACTCTCCATAGCTCCTCCTAATAGATTTATTATAAATCTTAAATTACTTAACAGTTTTTGAAAACCCTTAACTAAATTATAATAAAGTTATACTATATAAATTATTCTATATTTTATAATAAAAACCTTTATCTCTCATTTCTAACATTATATTTACATAGTTCAGCATAATATATAAAATTTCTTATATTAATTGTTATTAGTAGTAATTAATTAATTTGGTAACTTTTTCAAACTCACTACATATTATATTATGGTAATACTAATAAGGAGCGTTATTATAGTATGTTTATTCGTCATCCATATGACAATGATTTTAGGTCATTCAACGAAGATTTAGATTATGATTTTATACCTTTTAATTACGATAGAGAGCGTCAAATGATGCCTCCATCAACTGGTAGACCACCAACGGCTCAACCAACTGGTAGACCACCAATGGGTCAACCGACTGGTAGACCACCAATGACTCAGCCAACTGGTAGACCGCCGATGGTTCCAGCTCCTGGTACACAACAGATGGCTCCAACTCCTGGTACACAACAGATGGTTCCAACTCCTGGTACACAACAGATGGCTCCAACTCCTGGTACACAACAGATGGTTCCAACTCCTGGTACACAACAGATGATTCCAACTCCTGGTACACAACAGATGGCTCCATCACCTGGTAGACCACCGATGCCTCCAACTGGTAGACCGCCAATGGCTCCATCACCTGGTAGACCGCCAATGACTCAACCAACTGGTAGACCACCAATGGCTCCAACTGGTAGACCGCCAATGACTCAACCAACTGGTAGACCACCAATGGCTCCAACTGGTAGACCGCCAATAGCTCAACCAACTGGCAGACCACCAATGGGCCCACCTAGTCCTGGAAGACAATTTGGTGCACCTTCTAGTCCGCCTCCAAATTTCACACCACAAAGAGCCCCTGGTGCACAACCTTTCGCTGTGTCTCCAGGTTCTATACGTCCATGTAGGTTTCAATTTGTATTTATATGGCCTACAATTGGTAGACCTTTCTGGGCATGGTTAATCAGCGTAGATAGAAGAAGTATAGCAGGCTTTAGATGGAATGGACGAAGATGGGTTTATTTTGGAATGGACTTAAGAAGAATTGCGATGTTCGAATGTTTTGGAAGAAGTTTTCTTAGAGAAGTAATGGATCTTTCATCTAATATTAAAAATGTGAGTATAGCACCTAGAAGCTTTACAGTAGATTACCCAATTATTGAAGGATTGCAAAATGAAGATGTTCAATCCAACATAAATGGATCAATTATTGAGAAAGTTAATTCTATGTTTAATAGCGCTGTTTTTCTTCCTGAGCAAACTAATTTTAATGAAATTGTTAGTTCTTATATCCTTTCTCTTCAGAGAAATGGATTGATAAGCATTCTCTTCTATTTGTATACTAATACTATGGGAGAAAATGAAAATACAATTTATAGTTCCTTAATTATAGATTCTAACACTGGAGAAGAATACGATTTTGAAGATCTATTTAATCCTAGCTCAAACTTTAGAGAAAGGCTCAGTCAGCTTGCTGTTCAAAGAGCTAGAGCAGAAAATATTCCATTCACCGAGGAGTTTCAGGGAATTATTAACAATCAACAATTCTATCTAACACCAGATGCACTAGTGTTATATTATCAACCTGGCGAATTTACACCTGCTTCTTATGGACTGTTTGAGATTGCAATACCTTATGCTGAAATTAGAGATCTATTCTCTCAAACAAATCCTATAAGTAGAATGACCACAATGACCACATAAAAGAAAGTCGTGACTTATGTCACGGCTTTTTCAATACACAATAAAAAATATTTATATTAATATAGGTATAAGTTATTTCCCAAGAAATGATTTTTTACTTTCTTATTTGTGAAATTTCAACAAAATTTTTATTTATAAATAAATAACAAGTAAAATTTTTGCTTTTTAAAATTATAAAATTATCTTATATACTTATAACTTACTACATTTTATATCACATAGATTTCTCTTTCTACATATTATTTTCTCTGAACTGCAAATTATACAACTCTCTTTTACTTTTTCAAAGGCTAGTTCATATTCACTATGACAAGAAACACATTTAAATTTACATATACACTTTGTATAGTGTCCGCCTTCTATGGAAAGTGCATATCCATTAATAAGTGCTAATGCAACCTTTTTTCTAGCCTCATCAATTATATTTTGAAAAGTTTGTCTTGATACTTCCATCTTTTTCGCAGATTCTTCTTGACAAAGTCCTTCTACATCTTTTAACCTCATCGCTTCAACTTCTTCAAATTTTAGCTTAACTTCCTCCACTCTATCCTTAATCTTATAATCTTTTTTAGAGCAAGGTATAAAATAAGTATTTTTAGGCATAAATTGAACTTTTCTCAATTTTATTGGTCTTGCCATTAAAATTCTCCTTAATTAATTTTTTTAGATAAGGCCAAATTTTAATTAAACCTTATTTTTTTATATAATCTATAATTTTATTAGATATTAAAATCATAGTTTCTTCAATATTTTCATTATATTTTTCTGCCTTTTCACTTGATAGCTGTGCTATCTCTTTGCACATAGGAAGCTCTCCAAGTAATGTTGTGTTCATTCTGCTAATATAGTCATTAAGATTCTCATTTTCAAAAATTCTAATCTTTGTATCGCAGTCTGGACATAGTAGATAGCTCATATTTTCAATAACGCCTATAACAGGAATATTTAAACTTCTAGCCATATTTAAAGATTTAGCAACAATCATAGATACCATATCCTGTGGTGTAGATACTATAACAACTCCACTAATAGGAACTGATTGCATAACAGTTAGTGGCACGTCTCCTGTTCCTGGTGGCATATCTATTATAAGAAAATCTAACTCACCCCAATAAACATCTGTCCAAAACTGTTTAACAGTAGCAGATATAACTGGACCTCTTAATATAGCTGGTTGCTCTTCATTATCCATTAGAAGGTTAACAGACATAACTGATATTCCTTCTTCAGATTTTGCTGGTATTATTCCAGCTTCATTCCCAAAAAGCTTTTCATGTTTTATTTTTAAAAGTCTTGGAATACTTGGACCTGTTATATCTGCATCTAGTATTCCTACCTTATAACCTTTTTTATTTAAAGCTTTAGCAATCATGGTAGACATAGTAGATTTCCCAACTCCACCTTTTCCGCTCATAACTGCAATTATATTTTTAATCTTATTATGTGGATTATTTTCAATAGTGCAAGTTGATTGAGAAGTACAACTAGATTTACTAGAACAACTATCACATTTTGACATTTAAATCACCTCATTAGTTATTAGCATATGCTAATAATATTGTAGCTATATTTATTCTTGTTGTCAAAAATTTATTCACTTTTAAATTATAAAATGGATATCTTTAGTTGTATTTATTAAACTAAAAATATCCACTTTCTCTTAATTTATTATTTTATATTCCTTATATTATTTTTCGTTTACAAACTCTCCATCTTTCATGACTATACTCATATTTTCTAAAGCTATATTTCTAACATCTTCTAATGGGTTTTTACTAAGCACAACTATGTCTGCTGCTTTTCCTTCTTCTAAAGTACCAGTTATATTATCTATTTTTAATACTTCAGCACCAGCTTTTGTTGCTGCAACTATAGTTTCCATTGGTGAAAGACCTGCATCATGTACTGCATATATTTCTTTTAAGCTATATGCTCCATAAGGAGTAAGCTTACTACAGAAAGAGTCTGAACCTACAGCTATACGTATTCCTGCATCTTTAGCCGCCTTAAAGTTTGCAATAGTACGATTTAATTCTTTCTCTGCCATAGTTTCACCAGGGAATTTGTCTAAAATTGGTCTGTATGGTGGTTCATATTCTGTAAACCATTCATAGAAGAATTTCATAGTAGGAACTAAGCTTATATCTTTTTCTTTCATTATTTTTAAGCACTCATCATTAAGCTCTTGTCCATGTTCTATACTATGTACTCCTGCTTTTATACAATCTATTGCACCTTCTAATGATTCACAGTGAGCTCTTACAGGTAATCCTACATAATTTGCTTCTTCAACTACTACAGCTATTTCTTCAAAACTATAATGTTGATGAGTTTTACTATCTAATCTCCAAACTCCGCCACCTGTTGCCCATATTTTTAACATGTCTGGACCAGTTCTTAAAACTTCACGAACTGCTTTTCTCAATTCTTCTTTTCCATCAGCACATACTGCCCAAGGATGTGATTCCTTAACATAATCTAATGGCAATGTGTGAGTGTCACCATGTCCACAAGTTCTTGAAAATCCTAATCCGCAAGTTACTATTCTAGGTCCTTTTACAATTCCTCTATTTATCATATCTCTTAAATAAGTTCCATTACGAGATATATCTCCTGTAGTTGTAAATCCATGATTTAAACATGCTTCTCCCTGCGCTACTGCAACTATAGCCTTTTGAAGAACTGGTTCTAAAACCCAATCTAAATCTGATGGGCTTAATGCTCCTCCAAAATGTACATGAGTATCTATAAGTCCAGGCATAATAACCCTTCCACTTATATCAATAGTTTCATACTCTGAAGAAATTTTTCCATTGTTTTCTCCAGCATATTGAACTTTTCCTTCTTTTACCAAAACCAAAGATTTCTCTATTGGTTCCTTGCCAGTACCATCAATTAAAAGTCCGCCTACAAAGGCAATATTTTTTAAAGTCATAATAACCCTCCTAAAAAATTTTAAACCTTTATAAAATTTCGACAATGACTCACTAAATCCTTTTAATTTATGGTAAAACTCTATTTAATTAACATATAGATAGTTTATTAATAATAATTTTTAAATGTTGTAAATAAACCTAAATAATATTTTTACCTAGTTTTTTTACTTCTTCTTCAATTTTACTTTTATCTATCCTTTCAAACAATATCCTTACTTCTCCTAGTTCTATACCTTCTTTTACCTCTATATAATGCCAATTTACATTTTTAATAAATAGCCAATTTCTTATCTCCTTTGAAGAGAAAGGTATAAATGGTTCTAATAAATTAGATAAATTTCCTATAACTTGAACACAATTATAAATAGTATTTATACATTTTTCTCTATCTTCTTTTATAGTTATCCATGGTCTTTCTTCATCAAAATACTTGTTTATACTTCTAATAAATATAAATATTTCTTCTAATGCTTCTTTAAGCTCTCCATTCTCTATCTTATTTCCTACTGACTTATATAACTTAAGTGTATTATTCTTTATAGTTTCATCTATAGTTCCCTTTGGAATAATATTATCAAAATATTTTTGTATAAATATTAAAGTTCTATTTACTAAATTGCCATAAGCACCTAGTAGCTCTCCATTATTACTATTTATAAACTCCCTCCAAGAAAAATCTGTATCACGTTTCTCTGGTCCATTCGCTGTTAAAAAATATCTAATAGAATCAGCATTATAATTTTCTATTATATATGGAACCCAAACTGCCCAATTATTACTTGTAGATAACTTTTTTCCTTCTATGGTCAAATACTCACTGGAAATAATTTTACTAGGTAACTTATATATTCCTACTCCACTTAATAAAGCTGGAAGTATAATTGTATGAAATGGAATATTATCTTTTCCATGGATATAATAAGAGATTGTATCTTCTCTCCAAAACTTTTCCCAATCACCATTATTATCTCTTGCCCATTTTTTACTTGTAGTTAAATATCCTAAAACTGCATCTATCCATACATATATTTTTTTATCCTCAAATCCACTAATAGGAATATCAATTCCCCATGGTAAATCCCTTGAAACTGCTCTATCTAAAAGTCCTTCTCTTAAATACCTCTCTGTCATATTTATTGCATTTGTTCTCCAACCTTTAGAAGTTTTTAAATATGTTTCAATAGTATTTTGAAATCTTGAAAGGGCAAAAAATAATTGTTCTGTTTCTTTGACTATTGGTATATTTCCACAGTTCTTACAATGCCTATCACTTAAATCTAATGGATCAAGTAATGTAGAACAACTATCACATTGGTCTCCTCTTGCTATATTTCCACACTGTGGGCAAACTCCTTCTATAAATCTATCTGGTAAAAATTGCTTACATTTATCACAATATAGCTGTTCTTCTTGCTTTATATAAATATATCCATTGTCATATAAATTTTTAAATATACTTTGAACCTCTCTTTTATGAAATTCATCATCTGTTCTAGAATATAAATCATAAGTGAATCCTAGCTTCTCAAAGCAATATATAAATTCTTCATGATATCTATTTGTTATTTCCATCGGTGAAACTTTCTCATTTTTTGCTCTAATAGAAATAGGGGTTCCATGACAATCACTACCAGAAACATATAAAACCTCTTCTCCTTTGGCCCTATAGTATCTTGCTATAATATCTCCCGGTAATAATGCTGCTAAATGTCCTAAATGTAAGGATCCATTAGCATAAGGCCATGCTCCTCCAATAAAAATACTCATATTATCTCCTCCCTTAATTTAAATTAAATTTCACAGTAAACAATTTTATTAATAATATAGAGAATTTGATTATCAATTTTTTTATAATCCTCAATCTTCTTAGTACTTTTCTTAATTCCAACTATTAATTTTTTTAAAATAACATAAAAAAACTCCCGTTCCTAAGACTATAGTCTTAGGGACGAGAGTAAATACTTCGTGTTACCACCCTAGTTTATTTATATGTCACCATATAAATCTCTTCAAGTACGACACAAAATCAACTTAACAGTTATTTGTGTTTATACTCTAAGCACTGTAACGGGTGCAGATTTTACCGCTGTAGTCTAAATTCATAGGAATCTCGGTACAGAAGCTCCAAGGCCATGTTCAGTTTACTATTCACTACTTCTTCTCACCAAATAGAAGTTCTCTGTAAAAGAAATTATAAACTTACTCTTCTCTTCAACGCTTAAATTATAAATTTTAAAACATTATTACATTTATTATCCTTAATGTCAATAGTATTTTCAGTTATTTAGAATTTTATCCTAACTTCTAAACTTTATATGAGATTAATTTTATGATATAATTTTAACCTTGTAAATTACTCTAATTACATTAAATAACTTATTATAAATGTATAAGTTAAATTATGGTTAAGAAACTAAAAAATAATGTCAATACTAAAGATAAATAAATAAGGAGGAACATTTTTATGTATAAACTTACTTTTGATTACCCTCTTTCAAAAGCTGAAGAAGCAGCAGAGAAATTATATATTGTAGATATATACAATGTATTTTATGAAACTCCAATAACTATAACCACTACTGATTACGGATATGGGTATTATGAAAATAAAGATGAAAAAATAAATTTCAATATCGTTGTAGAAAGTGAAAATTACAACGAGGCAAAAAAACAAAAAAGTATAGTAGAAAGTACTCTTAATTTATCTAATGTATCTATAACTGAAATAAAAAATGTTGAGTTTAATGAAAATATCGAACCAATAGATTTAAATAATGGATGGATAATTGCATCTCCAGATTATACTGTAGAAGGAAAAAATAAAATAAACTTTATTCCACAAGGAGCTTTTGGTACAGGACTTCATGAGACAACTCAAGACTGTCTTCGTTTTATATTAGAAGAAGATTTTACAAATAAGACTGTATTAGATATTGGTACAGGTTCTGGCATATTATCAATAGCTTCAGCTATTAAAAATGCTAAAAAAGTAACTTCTATAGATATAAGAGATGTAAAAGAAGAAATAAACCTAAATGCTTCCTTAAACTCATTAGAAAACATAGATGTTTTAGTTGGTAATGCCTTAGATAATGAAATTACTCTTGCAGGCAGCTATGATTATATATTTATAAATATTGGTGGAGAAGAAACACAAATGTTTATGGACTTTATAGATTGCCATGTTAAAAAAGGTGGAAAATTATTGATATCTGGTCTTGTAGAATGGACCTTTGATCTCGTTATAAATGAAGTAAGTAAATATGGTTATACACTTCTTGGTAAGAAGCAAACAAATGAATGGTGTACTTCAATATTAATAAAAGATTCTATCCAGTAATATGTTGAACTTTATTTAATATATACTTTATAAAAACATATTTGTAAGACTATATTTAAAATAAAACTGTAGATAAATCTATTTCTGCTTAGATTTACCTACAGTTCATAAAGATCATAAATTTTCAAATTTATGATTTAATCTACCCTTTTATTTCATAGCTTTATAATAAATTTAGTATTTAGTTTTAAAAAACAGTCTCGCCTTTTTCACTTAAGTTTTTGCTTATAGAAATCATATTGCTAAATGTTTCTATAAGTATTGATGAAAGCTCTTCTGCTTCTCTTAAAAGTAGTTCCGCTTCTCTCTTTTCTCCATTATCTATTCTTTCAAAGACATTATCTCCTATTTTATGAAATCTAGCATGGTATTCTTCAACTTGGCTCCATAATTCAATAATATTTTCATGTTTAGGCTTTAAAGAGTAATAAAAATGTCCAAACCCACATTTATGATGATCAGTTTGAAGAGGTAATATTTCCATATTCTCTACTATGTATTTTAAGTTGTTAACCCAAGCTTTATGTTTATCAATGGCATTATCCATTAACTCTATAAAAATTTCGTTAGGAACTGTATAAAAGTTATCCAAGGTAAGTTCTCCACCTATTTTAGCTGTTTTGTCTAAGACCTCTTCTACCATTTGTAACTCTCCAGACAATCCCTGTATATCATTACTAGATTCCTTTAGCTCTTCTGAATAGTGATGTAAATCTTCTATTTTATTTCCAATAATACTTACTGATGAAGCTTCTTCTTCCATAGTAGCATTTATTTCCTCAGTGGTAGATTTTATATCAAATAGATTTAAAGCCATTTCTTGAATTGCCTCATTATTTGAAGTTGTGGATTCTACAATACCTTTTACTGCTGAATCAATTTCATGTAGAGAATTTACTGTATCATTTACACTATTACTGCTTTTTTGAGATGCTTCTCCAATTTCAAGTAGCAAACTCTCCATATTTCCCATAAGTCCTTTTGTATTACTTGAAAGTTTTCTAATTTCTTCTGCTACAACTGAAAATCCTTTTCCCATCTCCCCAGCTCTAGCAGCCTCAATAGAAGCATTAAGTGCTAATAGATTTGTTTGATCAGATATACTATTAATTGAACCAACTATTTCTTTAATTCTATTTAGTGTTTCAAGTAAATTATTTATATCACCTTTCATATTTTCTGAAAAATTAATGGCATTTTCCATTGATGACTCAATTTGATTAGCCATATTTTCACTGTTTTTAAAATTTTCACTCATGAAGTCAGCCTTATTTGAGATTTCTTCCATTAAATTCACTAATTCTGCATTAGCAGAAGTTATTTCTTCTGTTGACGCTACTGTAGCTTGTGACGCTACATGAAGCTCTTTAATCATACCATTAATTTCTTCACTTACTCTATTTACTTTTTCTCCATAAAACTTTAACCTTAAATCAAAGTTACTTACTTGCATAACTGCATTTAATGTATTATTGACTATTTCTCCAAAAACGTCTTTGCCTTTATTTAATCTTACACATAAATAGTCTATTTTATCTTTTAATTCTTTCTTTATTGAACATTTTTTATCGACTACTTTTTCACAATCTCCATTCTCAATACAGTCTATTATTTCTTTTAATTTGTTCGATTTATCAAAAAACATTTCATCTCCTCCATTTACTTTTTTTGATTTTATATTTAACATTATTTTTATTCATACTAAATAATATCCTTAATTATTATCGTATAATAGCTACAATACATTATGGTGTATATATTAGTTTTTTAAATAATCTCTAGCTAAATTGCAAATATCTATCTTGTTATTTAATTAACCATATTTCTATACTTAAAAAACTATTTATTTATGATTATTTTTAAGTTATATAATATATTTTAAGGTAAAAAATATCTTTATTTTCATTGTAATATAAAGCTGTCATAATCTCATGCTAAAAATTATTAAAAATTTCTATATGGTTTAAGACATATAAAAAAAATAACTAGTGAAAGATGAGTGATGTATTTACATCATATCAGTCAATAAACTCTTACGATAATCAGTTATCATATAGCTCTAACGACGGATTATGGTTAAAAATACATTATCATACTTACTAGTTATTTTTAATACAAATTATTTATATGGTTATTAATATCTAATTCCTACATCATTTAATAATACAGTACCTCTTTCAGTTCTATCAAATTGAAAACTTATTTTGGCTAATTGCTCTGGATTAAAATTTGTATTAGTCTTTTTAAAATCTTCTAAATTGAACTCAAAGCTTTTAAAAACAGGTTCTTTTATTGGTAAGAAACTACTAAATGGTGCCTTTAATATTTTGCTTTGGATCATTGGTGGTAAATAAGAAAAATGACTTAGTGGAAGACTTGATTTATTTCCATTCATATCTTCAACTTTTATTGTTAAATCTATTAATAGATTTTTGTCATTATCACTTTTCTCCTCATCACCATCAGCTAAAGAAAATACTATTTTACTATTTTCTTTAATGTTTAAATCTTTATTAGGTAATATTATATTATACATAGCAACATTAGGATTCTTATTTATGTCCCATCCTAAGCGAACTTCACTATACTCTCCTTCAGCGTATTTCAATTTAACTTTCTCTTCTTTCCATTGACTTAAATTTTCTCCAGTTATATTCCCTCCATCAATGGTAGTACTATTCACATCTATATCATCATTATATGAACAAATTATTTTAGTATTTGAATCAAAGTAGTTGTTTACATATAAAGTGTCTGGAAGCCATTTCCTAGCATATTCTATATCCTTAAATACTTCCCTATACTTCGTATTATTCTTTAGAGTGGTTTCTAAAAATGATGTTATCAATACCTTTGATATTTTCTGCTGCTCTTCTTCACTTATAAGCTGCTTGGTATTATAAAATCTGTTCCCTAAACCAGCAGCATCTTCCCTTCCCCACCTACTATTAAACTGGCCATGATTTGCTCCATATATATAAATAGAAGACTTAAAATAATCAGTGCCATCAGTAAAATCTATTCTATTATATTGGTCTGAACTACTGAAAGAACTTACATCCATATCATGAGCTCCATGTAAAGCTAGATAATTAACATCTTTTAACGGAAGAGAGTTTCCTGAAGGTTTATATTGTTTATCAGTTGATGCAATAGCAATGATTGAACGTATATTAAAATTATAATCAAATTTCACATTACCATTCTCAGGATAAGACTTCAATTTATTAAAAGCTGTAGCAATAGTTATTGCTTCTCCACCTCTTGAATGACCTATAAGTGCAATATTATTCATATCCACTTTATTATAAAAATCTTTTTCTACATCTTCGTTCCATTCTTTCCAAACCTTAAGATGTTCTAACATCAAAAATCCTCTTGCAGGATTTTCACCTTCTAAAACACTTAACATGAATTTGTCATCATATGGAGAAAAGTTTAAAAAATTCTCATCTATTGAAGCTACAATGTATCCACGACTTGCTAAAAGTTGTCCTAAATATTCATATCCTGGGTCTGAGTAGTCGGTCATTATATGATTTCCGTGTGCAATTACAACTAAAGGAAATGGGCCTTCCCCCTCTGGATACCAAACTAGTCCATTAAGAGGCATATTCTCTGGTCCAAAGCCTAAAAATTTTCTTCTTGAAGATGACCATTTTGATAAGGATTTTTCAAGAAATGCTGACCCATCAACAGGATTAGTGATTATAGAATTCTTCTCATTAAATTCTTTACGATAACTTTTTTCACTACCATAGGATAGCTTTTTTACTTTATAAGGTCCTTCTAAGGAAGGATTTTCAATGCTTGTACTACTATATTTTATTTGTCTTTTACTTTCTTTTATATTTTCTTTTATAGCATTTAAATCTCTGTTATTCCCATCATTAACTATCCAGTATCCTCCTAAGCCTATAGATACTATTATAACTACTGATAAAGCTATAGTTGTAATCTTTTTTAGACTATTTACATTTTTATAACTCCCTTTTGTAAATTTATATATTAAAGATCCTAATAAAGAAAAACTTATTATTGTGAACATTGTAGCTATAATATTAGCCTGCATAGGTGCAAGAAAACTTATGAAAATCAAAATAAATGAACTAATAAAAACTAGAATATAGCCACTAGGAACCTTTTTCATATAGTGGATTAAAATAGATATTATACTTCCTATTAATGATATTGCTAATAGAAGTACAAATGCTCCTTTAATAAAATCCCAAAAACCGTGTGATGAGAATAAATAATAGCTCTGCATTATATACAAAAATAAGGTTATAATAATTAAGCTAATGGATGCACCTTTCCAGCCATCACTTAGTGGTTTAATATTTTTTATTTTATATCTTAACTTTTTAAATAAATCTATAAATTTATTCCTTATTTTGTTCATCGTAACCTCCAATTCACATTTCTATTTATTTAAAATTATTGAAAAAACACTCTTTTCTTCTGTAACCTGGTTTTTAAGTCTCAATTGGCCTCCATGTCTTTCAATTATCATTTTCGATATTGCTAGTCCAAGACCAGTTCCTCCATCATCCTTTCTTGATTCTTCTCCCCTAACAAAGGCATCAAAAATTCTATTTTTAATATTCTCAGGTATACCTATTCCGTTGTCTCCAATTTCAAGTATAACTTTGTCATATTCTTCAATTATTTCTATTCGTAATTTTATACCGTCAGGATTATATTTTAATGCATTCTCAATTATATTTGATATTGCCCTAGATATAAGCTTAGTATCAAAACCTAATAAAATTTCTTTTTCAGGAAACCTTAAATCCAATTCAAATCCCTTTTCTTCAATTTCCTCATAGTGGTCTACTATAATTTTTCGTACAAATTCTACATAATCAGTTTTTGTTATTAAAAGCTTATAATCAACACTTTCCAGTTTGACAAATTCAAAGAGATCATCTGTAAGTTCACTTACTCTACCAGCTTTATTAAAAATAGTATTATAATATCTTATTTTTTTGTCTTCATCTTCAATAAGCCCTTCGCTTAGCGCCTTAGAATACCCTTGAATGGTGGTTATTGGTGTTTTAATATCATGAGATAAGTCTACAAGCATTCTGGTTTTTCTGTCCTCAAGTTCTTTTTTTTCCCTTTCCATAACTTTTAATTTTTCTGCCATAAAATTAAAGGTATCTCTTATTACTGCAAATTCCCTTTCTGCATAAAATTCAATCTTTGTATCATAATTTCCCTCACTCATTTTGCTCATTCCCTCAGTTATCTTTCCTAATGGCTTACTTATTTTTTTTGATGTCCATAAGCTAAAAAGAATAACATTTATTATAAAGGTTAACAAAAAAATTATTCCAGCTTTTATTAGCATATTGTAAAATATAGTTAAATTAGCACTAGAAATCTCCTCTACACTGCCAGCTCCACTACCAATGACTTTTTCTAATTTCCATGATAAAACACCTGCAATTACAACAAATAATAATGCGAGAATGAATACAAACACACTATAATTTATAATAAGCGAAGTAAATATTTTTTTATTCTTATTCCTCATTGCTTATTACCTTCTTTTCAAACTTATACCCAAGCCCTCTTACAGTCTTTAAATATATAGGTTTCCTTGAATCCTCTTCAATTTTTTCCCTTAAATTGCTCATGTGAACCATTATAGTGTTATCATCTCCCATAAAATAGTCCTCCCAAACAGTTTCAAATATTTCCTTCTTAGTGAATACTCTTCCCGCATTCTCCATTAAAAGTTTTATAATTTTATATTCTACTGATGTTAAGATTACTTCATTGTCCCTTTTTCTAAGAGTGTTACTAAATATATCAAGCTCTATCTCTCCAATTTTTATTATCTTCTGTACATTTTTACTATCAGAATTTAAATTATAAAATCTTCTAAGCTGAGCTTCTACTCTTGCTACCACTTCTAAAGGATTAAATGGTTTTACAACATAATCATCTGCTCCTAATCCTAGTCCTAATATTTTATCTGTGTCTTGATTTTTAGCTGAAAGAATAATAACAGGAAGATTATGTTCTTCTCTTATTTTCTTAACTAATTTAAATCCATCTATTATAGGCATCATTACATCTACAATTGCCATATCTATTTTACCTTTTTCTATAAATTCCCATGCCTTTTGTCCATTTATTGCTTTAATTACTTCAAATCCATCTTTCTCAAGATAAAGCTCAAGTATCTCTAATATATCTTCATCATCATCAGCAATTAAAATTTTATATGCCATAATTCTTCCTCCTCAATATTAAAAGCTAATTATAAAAATTTCTGTATTATTATTAATAATTATGAAAATATTATAACATTTTAGTAATTTATTTAATTGAATGTTTTTAAATATAGCTTTTTAATAGTTGTAGGAATAAATGTATTCTATAAAATAGATATTATAATACTTAAAGATATATACCTTTCCTCCTTTCTAGTACTAATGATACATTGATAATCTTTAGGATGACTAAAGATATTCTTAAGATAATCTTAAGTTTAAGATACTAGAAATAAAAAAGAATTCTTATTTTGTAAAAAATTAATTTCTAAATATAATTTGGTAATCTTGCATTCTTTTGTTAAATATTTAAAATCCTACTTGACATGTTTTTGTACATGCTATATCATTAATTTAAATTGAATATACAATTCTCTATATTAAGAGGGAGTAGTAGCAAATATAATACCAACATACCCGACTAGGCTTTTCTATTCTGGTATTATATACCAATAATTTGGTTACAAGACTTTTAATATAATTCTTATTTTATTAAGAATTATATTAAAAGTCTTTTTTTATTTTTATTAAGGAGGAGTAAAATTTATGAAAGATTATTACAAAAGAGTACCAGAAGAATTATTCAATATGTTTAATTCTAATTCTAAAGGACTTAGTAAGGAGGAGGTAGAAAAAAAACGGTCTGAATATGGCTATAATCAACTAACTGAAGGTAAGAAAAAGTCAATTCTACAAATATTTTTTGAACAGTTTAAAGATTTATTAGTACTAATATTAGTTGTAGCTGCTCTAATCTCAATGTCTATAGGAAATGTTGAAAGTACAATTGTTATTTTTGCTGTAATAACAATTAATGCAATTTTAGGCACAGTCCAATATATAAAAGCTGAACAATCTTTAAATAGTTTAAAGGCGTTATCTGCTCCAATGGCAAGAGTGCTAAGAAAAGGTGAAAAAATAGAGATTCCATCTCGAGAGGTTGTTCCTGGGGATATTTTATTCTTAGAAGCTGGAGATTATATAAGTGCTGATGGACGTATTATTGAAAATTATAGTATTCAAATTAATGAAAGTTCATTAACTGGTGAATCAGAGAGTGTTATTAAAAATATAGATATTATAACTGGAGATAATATACCAATTGGTGATCAAAAAAACATGGTCTTTGCTGGCAGTCTAGTAACCTATGGTAGAGCAATGGTATTAGTAACATCTATAGGTATGTCTACTGAACTTGGAAAGATTGCTACACTTTTGGATAATACAAAAGAAAAGAGAACACCTCTTCAAATAAGTCTTGATAATTTCGGTAAAAAGTTAGCAAGTTGCATATTAGTTATCTGTGCTATTGTTTTTTTATTAAATATGTATAGAGGTTATGAAATTGTTGACTCTTTAATGTTTGCGGTTTCTTTAGCTGTGGCAGCGATTCCTGAAGCACTAAGTTCTATAGTAACAATAGTACTTGCTCTTGGAACTCAAAAAATGGCTAGTGAAAATGCTATAATTAGAAAGCTTCAAGCGGTAGAAAGCTTAGGATGTGTATCCATAATTTGCTCTGACAAAACTGGTACCCTTACACAAAATAAGATGACAGCTAGCAAAATTTATATAAATGAAGAAATAATATCATCTAAAAATATGAACTTAAAAGAAGAGCTTCATAATAAATTACTGTTATCAAGTTTATTGTGCAATGACGCAATTTCAAATGATGAAAATGGTATAGGTGATCCAACAGAAATTGCCTTAACAGATTTAGGTAAAGCTTATTCTCTAAAGGAATTAGATGTTAGAAAGAATTACACTAGACTTTGTGAAATTCCTTTTGACTCAGAAAGAAAATTGATGAGTACAGTACATGAAATTAATGATAAAACCTTTATGCTTACAAAGGGAGCTTTAGATGTACTTTTAAACCGCACAATAAATATAGAAACAAAAGATGGCATTAGAAAATTAACAGATCATGATAAAATTAAAATAGAAAAAGTAAATAAAGATTTCTCTAATGAAGGTCTTAGAGTTTTGGCATTTTGCTATAAAGAAATTGATAGCTCAAATGATATTAGTTTAGATGATGAAAATAATCTTACTTTCCTTGGATTAATTTCAATGATTGATCCACCTAGAGAGGAATCAAAAAAAGCTGTAGAAGATTGTATTGAAGCTGGCATAAAGCCAGTAATGATTACAGGTGATCATAAAATAACTGCATCTGCAATTGCTAAAAAGATAGGAATTTTACAAAAAGATTGTGAAGCTATTGAAGGTGTTGAATTAGATAAATTAAGTGATGAAGAACTAAAAGAAAAAGTTGATAAAATTTCTGTTTATGCTAGGGTATCTCCAGAGCATAAGATTAGAATTGTAAGAGCTTGGCAAGAAAAAGGTAATGTTGTAGCTATGACTGGTGATGGAGTTAATGATGCTCCCGCTTTAAAACAGGCAGATATAGGTGTTGCAATGGGCATTACTGGGACTGAAGTAGCCAAAGATGCTGCATCTATGGTATTAACTGACGATAATTTTTCTACTATTGTAAAGGCTATTTCAAATGGTAGAAATATATATACCAATATTAAAAATTCTATAAAATTTTTAATCTCAGGAAATGCAGCTGGAATTCTTTCAGTTTTATATGCTTCACTAGCTGCTCTGCCAATGCCTTTTGCTGCAGTTCATCTATTATTTATAAATCTTTTAACGGATAGTTTACCTGCTATAGCATTAGGTCTTGAACCACAAAATAATAATGTATTAAATGAAAAACCTAGATATATAAATGCTCCAATTTTATCTAAAGCCTTTCTAAAAGAAGTTTTAATTGAAGGGTTAATAATTGCAATTTGTACCATGACTGCTTTCCATATTGGATTAAATCGTGGAAATCAACAACTAGCAAGCACTATGGCATTTTTAACTTTATGTATTGCAAGATTATTTCATGGCTTTAATTGTAGATCTAAGAATTCTATATTTAAAGTTGGAGTATTTACCAATAAATATAGTTGGTTTGCTTTTTTATCTGGATTAATCTTACTTAATGTAGTACTAGCATTTGAACCATTAAGAAGAATCTTTGAACTAAGTAAACTTGGACTTAATGAATACATACTAGTTTATATTCTTGCATTTATCCCACTTCTACTAGTTCAATTATCAAAGCTATTTATTGATGGAAAATCTACAACAAATTCTTATTCTTTCAATAAAAATCTAACAGATAAAATGTAATATTTTTTACTTAGGAGGTATAAATAAAAGTGGAGTTCTTAAGTACTCTCGTATCTAAACTAATAGATTTAATAGAACAATGGGGATATATAGGAATTGCCCTAGGTGTAACTTTAGAGTATGCCTGTATTCCCATTCCTAGTGAAGTTATATTACCTTTTATAGGAATACTTGCTTCTCAAAACTCCTTTAGTTATTTAGGAGTGATATTAGTTAGTGTTGTCGCTGGAATTTTTGGATCAATTATTTGTTATTTAATGGGATATTATGGAGGCAATCCACTGATCTTATCATTAACAAAAAAATTCCCAAAAACTAAAAAAAGTACAATTGCATTAAATAAATGGTTTGAAAAACATGGGAAACTTGCTGTTTTATTTGCAAGATTATTTCCCTTAACCCGTACCTATGTTTCTTTTATAGCAGGAGCAACAAAGTTTAATTCTATAATTTTTATTTTATATTCATTAGTTGGAATAACACTTTGGAATACAGTACTAATAACATTAGGCTATTTCGTCGGTGAAAATTGGACAGTTATTGAATCTTTAATGAAACAGTATAGTACTGCCTGTGCTGCTATTGCATTAATTATAATTGTAGTAATAATCTTTAGGAAAAAATTTAATTTTAAAAAAGCTAAATGATAATAAAAGCATCAGAAATCTCTGATGCTTTTATTATTATTTACTTATGAATCTTTTATTTCATTCTTTTTTGTATAATTCCATTTTATATTAACAGCATTTTTTCCAAGTAAATATGTTATTACAATAATTATTATAGTATAAATAGAAATACCATAATCTATTAGAGATGCTCTATAGTGTATAAAAGCTAATAATCCTGTAACTCCCATTACAATAAATAACGTTGAAAGTTCTCCACTATTGCTAACAGTTTGGCTTTTTTTACTGAAAGGTATTTGAAGATTAGTGTTTCTTTTATAAACTACAATCATAATTAAAATATAATTTATAAAGGCTATAATCATATGTGGTATAACTTCAACTCCAAGAATGAAAGTAAAAATTATTGTAATAGCAATAAATAAAGGCAATATATATTTTAATATTATAGCTTTAAATATCCCCTTGATTATTGGTCTTGGTGAGTCTAGTGGTACTACCTTATAAATCCATGCACCTTCATATTTTTCACTAAAATGTACTAGTGAAATTATAGTACTCAGCATTGTAATAGTAACATATATTAAAAGATATGTCTTACTATTGCTTGCCTCTCTCATAGCATCGCTAAAAGATCCTTTATTTAAAATTTGAGCTAACAATATTGAAACTGGTAGTATTAGCCCCAAAGCAATATTGGGGTAAACTGTAAGTTTTATTTTCCTTTCACTATTTAGCATATTTAAATCAAATTTTAAAAACGCTCTTTCAATTTTATCTCTACATAATATATTTACTAAAGCTCTTTGTCTTTTCCCTTTTCTTAAGGATGCTTTTTTTGAGGAGTTATTATTTAATTTTTGAAGATTTTTTTCAAAATATGGCGAAATAACCTTCAAATATAAAATTAGCGATACAATAGATATTCCTATTAATAGTATTGTAAAAATGGTAAAACTAGGATTATCATTTTTACCAACAAAAAGTTCAAATGGAGCAGAAAACCACATTGATGGTAAAATATAATGCCAAAGTTTTGGAGTATAATTTAAATTGATTATCTCCATTAAATTAAAAACTCTTCCAGATAATTGATAAAAAATAACCATAATAGTGGTTAACATGATTTGACAATAATTAATAATATCCTTTAGTTTTTCTCCATCATAGAAATGTAGAATCAATAAATACATTAAAGATGTAAGAAATATTATAAATCCAACTAAAAGTGGCATAACTAAAAGAAAAATTAATAAAAATAATACTCCATATTTAATTGTTCCTATAACTATAGTTACCCCTGTAAAGCAAACACTTAAAGTAATTAGATAAATAGTTATATGCAACACTTTTGCTAAATTTAAATCCTTGCCTTTAATTGGCTTTGGTAAAAGTATGTTTTTATCTTTTACATCTAAAAGAACTGATGAGAAATCACTCATCATACTTAGTGCTATTATAAATATAGTTATTCCAAAGATCATATTCATAGATACATATAGTGGTATATCTAAGATTAATAATAATCCTGTAAAAATTCCGAATATTAAATACATTATCATTTGTGTCTTAAAATTATTGCTTTCTTTTTTCTCTTTCTTATTTTGATTCTGTATTATAGTTGGAACATTTCTTTTATCCATAATAAGTTTTATTTTAAGTATCTTTCTAACAACATTGTAGTCGTATCCTAACCTTTCAAATATTCCACCTAATCTATCTATTATTTTTAATTGGAAAGGTTCCCTCATATACTACACCTCCTTAAGCGTAGCAATAAAGTCTTTTGCTAATTGTTCTTGAGAATTGAATCCAGTTAAATCATTAAATATCTTTTCTAGTGATCCCTCTTCGCTTTGTTTTTTTAATTCCTCAAAAGAACCATCAGCTACTACCTCACCATTATTAATGACAATAATTCTATTACTTATTTTTTCAACTACATCCATTATATGAGATGAATAAAATATGGTTTTCCCTTCTTTTATTAACTGTGCTAATATTTCCTTCATAACAATAACACTATTAGCATCAAGTCCACTTAAGGGCTCATCTAAAAATAAAATATCTGGATCATGTAAAAGACTACTAATTATCATAACCTTTTGCCTCATTCCCTTTGAAAAAGAGGCAATTCTATTATCATAATTATCACCTATGCCAAAAATATTCATGAGTTTATTTGCTCTTTTATCTACTATTTCATAACTTAGTCCATATAACTCTCCAATAAAAGTTAAATATTCTCTAGCGGTGAGATTATCATAAATTTCTCCAACCTCTGGTACATATCCTATCCTTCTTTTATATTCTTTATTATCAGATGAAATATTCTCGCCGAATATTTTTACTTCACCTTCATAATCTTCTATAATTCCAAGAAAAGTTTTAATGGTAGTACTTTTACCTGCACCATTAGGACCAATGTATCCAATAAGTTGTCCAGGGTAAATATCTAAACTAATTCCTTTTAAAACCTCTTTACTTCCATAATGCTTTTTTAAATCCTTAACGGATATTATAGGTTCTACACACATTGCCCTTCCCCCTAAAATTGTAGTTTTAATTTTATAACTATGTAAGACAGTTTTTAAAAAATAACATGCTGACCTGTTACTTTTTTTGAAAATACCTTAATATCTATTCTTAACTAGAATTCGTTAATGACTTATTTTAATCCTTCATATAATAAAAATTTTCCATATTTTATGTTACATATAATTAATCTATAGCACGAAATAATATGTTATAATATTTTTATTATTGAAGTTTCAAATAAAATAATCATATTATAAAAATCATTTACAATACCTTTTTAGATTTTGATTAATATCTATATTATAATTGATAGTCATATCATATTTTAACTTTTTTCTAAAAGTGCAAAAATTAAATAAATTAAAAATAACTACAACTTTTTTATCTATACTAAAGTATGTACATTAAAATAGTTAGTCAAAGATAAGTGGAATATTTTGTGTTAGATACAAAATTAGGTATCCTTAATAGAGATTATATTTACAAGTTCTATGGTCAAAATATCATATAAAATAGTCTAGCATATTAACTAATTATTTTTAAAGATACTTAATACAAATATGGAGGTAGAAATGAATACTAGAAGAAAATTTTTCATCCTATTAATTGTTGCTATTATAGCTTTTCTAGCAGGAACAGGATTTTATCTTAATGAAAAAAACGTTAAAGAAAGTGTAGTAGCTTCAACTAATGAAGATGAGAAGATAGCACAATCAGAAAATCAAAATATAGAAGTTCAAATCAAAGAAGATAGTAAGAGTACTAAGTTTGATGGATTGCCTCTTAAAGATAATTCAGTAGGAGTTCCTGTGCTCTATTATCACTCCATACAAAAAAGTGGTGAAAATGAACTTATGATGGATCCAGAACTTTTTAGAAGCCACTTACAATGGTTAAATAATAATAATTATACCTCCTTAACAATGGAAGAATTCTATAATTATATAAAATATAATACTCCAGTGCCTGAAAAATCTGTAGTTATAACTTTTGATGATGGGTATATAGATAATTATACAAATGCTATGCCAATAATTAATGAATTTGACTTTGATACAACAATATTTATGGTTTCAGATTTTGTTGGCAATCCAAATTTTTTAACAGAATCACAATTAAAAGAGTTGGAAAAAAATAAAATCAATATAGAAAGCCATACTGCAAATCATTTATACTTAGCTAAGCTACCGAAAGAAAAACAAAAAGAAGAGTTGCAACAATCTAAAGATCGTTTAGATAATTTATTAAATGAAAAAATTGAGTATGTAGCTTATCCATATGGTTCCTATAATGATGATACAAAAAATATTACAAGAGAAATAGGTTATAAAATGGGATTTTCAACTGATAGTGGATGGGCTTCTGGAGATGATGATTTATTTTCAATTCCTAGAGTGTATATGAGTGATTTTTATGACTTAGATGAATTTATCAGAAGAATGACAACTCCAAAATATGAATAGTATTAAAAATTGAAACTTTGTTATAATTCAAAAGTATAAAAACCCTATAGAGTAGAGCTTTTTTAAAATTGTCTACTCTATAGGGTAAATTTTATTTAAAGCTATAATTTTTTATAGTTTTATACACTAAAATAATACTCCATTGCTTATCCTACACTTTATTATTCCTCTATAATTAATTATTAATTTATAATATTAGTATATATTATTATGATAAAAGTAATTCTATATCTCTATTACTCATATTCTCTAGCCTTAATAATTCTTCATATGGATTTCCATTTAAATTTAAATATTTAGCAAAAGCAGGTTCTGTCTTCATACCATTTCTCTTTAAATTTATAATTTCTTGTTTTAACTTATTTCCACCAAGTTTTAAAATTTTATCTTCTATAACCATGTGCCTATATCCATATTGTTTTTTTGTTGATATAGATTGTCCATATATTTCTACCTCAAATTCTTTAATAAAAAAATTTGCTACTATAGCTTGATTTTCGTTAATCTTATTAATATTAAAATTCTCATATTTTTGAAATGAGTTTTTAATTAACTTTTCAAACTCATAAAAATTATGGACTTCACATATAATGTCAAGATCACTTTTTTCAATATCTATTTCTAATGGAATTGTTCCAACTAAAATTGGACTATATTCTTTTAATATACGAAGAATATTAGCATTCATAAGTATATTATAAGATTGTTGCTGCTTTGTATTCCCATTTAATAAATACTCTATATTTGTCCAATCTTTTTCCATAAGTCCTCCAATTTATTTTTTATTAATCTTTATAGTAATTTTAATATATATTCTTCATAAGTGCGATTTTAAAGGCTATATCTCTTTTATCATTCTTCTACAAAGAGTTGTAAATCCTTTATTTTGGTATAAATTAAAGGCATTTTTATTAAAATCCCAAACATAGATTTCCACTTCTTTAATTCCTTTTTCTTTTAAATAACTTTCAGTGGTATCTATTAATGATGTAGCAACACCAAACTTTCTATACTCATCTTTTACTATTAGTTTATCTATTATTGCATATTCTCTATCTACATGCACAGGATTTATACCATTCTTAATAATAAGTGCTTCTATTAACCCTATAGGTTCTCCCCCTATTTCTGCTATAAAAAATATTTGGTTGGGATTGTTAAGAGCATTATTAACATACTCTTTTATATATTCTACTTCATCTGGTCTTTTAAATATATTAGGTAACTTACTACTATGCAATATCTCCAATTCTTTAAAGAAATTATATGTTTTCTCAATATCCACTTCATTAAGTTTTTTAATACTAAAATTCATTTTTATTGACCTCCTCTATAATCTAATGTAAAAGAGTATTACATCATAGTATCATAAATAGAATTATTTTACTATAATTTATTTATGTATGTTCCATTTAATTATAGCAAATAGAAATTTTAATTTTAAATCAATAAAAGAGAATGAAAAAATCTCACTCTCTTTTATGCTTTCAATGTGATTAGCTATAAGAAGTCAGCCTAAATTGAACTTTCTTAATCCTTCTTTTCAGTATTTTCTTTTACTTTTTCTAAAAAGTTCGTCTGACTTACAATATTCTCTTCAAATTCTTCTATTGCATTTTTAGTATAATGTCCTATTGCTTTCATATTTTTCTTACCATCTCTAAAATTATTATCTCTACTCATAAAAACCACCTTTTCTTCTTAGGTTGCCCTAGAGAAAAGATTTTATGTTAAAGAAATAAATAGAATTTATCATTGGTAATAAAGAATTTATTATGAATTGCATTGAACATTTAAATATCCAAAAATACCAGCGCATTTTTTAGAATAAAAATTATTAAATAAGATCCTATTATTTAACTGCTTTAATTTCACCAGACATGATATACTCTCCTACGTTCAATCCATATCCCCATTTTTCTGCATACTCTTTAGATACTTCTTTAATTTTAATATTAATATCTTTAAAACCTGCATTTTTCAAATATATTTCTAATTCTTCAACTGAAGAAGCACCGGTCACTCATCCACAATAGAGTTTTTCATCACTTTTCATTTCTTCTGTAAGCTCCCTCATTAGCACTACATCAGAAATAGCAATTCTTCCACCTTTTTTTAATACACGATAAGCTTCATTATATACTCTTTGTTTATTAGGAGATAAGTTTATAACACAATTAGAAATTATGACATCTACTATATTATCTGCAACAGGTAGATTTTCAATTTCTCCAAGCCTAAATTCTACATTTTTATACCCATCTTTTATAGCATTAAAGCGAGCTTTACTAATCATTTCTGGTGTCATATCTACACCTATAACATGACCATTTACACCTACTTTATTAGCAGCTAAAAAACAGTCAAAGCCGCCACCACTTCCAAGGTCTAAAACTACTTCTCCATCTTTTAACTGAGCTATCGTTTGTGGATTTCCACAACCAAGTCCCATATTGGAACCTTCTGGTACCGCTAATATATCTTCTCTAGCATATCCAATATTTTTAGATATAGTTAATGCAGATTTTTTTAGATTAAGTCCACTACAGCAGCTTTCTGATTTCTTATCTTCAATTGCAAATTTTTTATAACTTTCTCGAACACTTTTTCTTATATCATCACTATTTATTTTGCTCAATTTAATCTACCTCCAGCTTATCTTTAAACTTTAAGAATCATTCATAGATTTAGCAATATTTAAAATGTCTAAAATTTTATTATTTTTAATGCTATAATAGATCCACATACCATCTTTTCGAGCATTTAAGATATTGGCTTCTTTTAATATTCTAAGATGTTGAGATAAATTAGATTGACTAAAATCCACATCTTCATTGAGTTTACAAACACAAAGCTCACCTTGAGCTAGCTTTGTAATTATTTTTAATCTTATAGGATGAGCTAATGCCTTAAAGATTTTCACTTGATTTTCCATATAATATCCTCCTAAATTGAAGATTATATAACTATATTAGTAAATTATAATATAGTTATATAATACTCACAAAATTATTATATGTCAATAATTTATCTTTACTCTCATATTATTTTCATATAAAATCTATTGTATTTATCTATATACTTTATTTTTATAACTTACTTTATTCTCTGTAGATATTATATTAAATTATGACTTGATGTATAATATTGTAAAATAATCAAATTAAACTATGAACATATTTAAAATTGTGGGGGGTTAATATAAATGTCTTATTCTATAGAACTTATTCATAATGAAGATTATAAAACTTCCAATTGGTCAGGTGGAACCACCACAGAACTTGCTATATATCCTATTGCTTCTGATTATAAAAGTTTAAATTTTAAATGGCGTTTAAGCTCTGCAAAGGTTGAATTAGAAGAATCTACTTTTACTTATTTACCTAATACATCTAGATTTATTCTCTCTTTAGATAATCCTTTAAAGCTTCAACATGAAAATAATAAAATTATAAATTTAAAGCCTTTTGAAGTACATAGCTTTAGTGGTGAATGGGAAACTAAGAGCTTTGGAAAAGTAAGAGATTTTAATTTGATGCTTAGGGAAAACTCCAAAGGTTATGTAAATTCTATACTCTTATCAAATAATAATAATACCTATTCTGTTCCTAAAAATAACTTAATTCCTAAAAGGGAAGATGAAACCTTATTAGAAAGTTTTTATGCTGCAGATGGTAATTGCAATATAACTATAAATGATGCTGAAAATATTAAACTAGAGAAAAATGATTTATTGCTTATAACTATAAAAGATTATTGTGATAACTTAAAAATTACCATAAATAGTATATCTGAGAAAGCTACTATTATAAGGTCAACTGTTTTGTATAATATAAGATAAAATAACTAACTAAAGATAATGAGTTATTATACTGATTCAATATATAAAAATAAAGGAACATATCCATTAATTATTTTAAAAGTATATTTTATTCAAAAAATACCTCATGATTGCTATTCATATAATCTACAAATTAGAGTAATAGCATCATGAGGTAAATATTTTATACATATTTATCCCCCTTGTAATACAACTATTTATTAATAATTCTTTTTATTTCTTCACTAAATTCCTTAGCAAGTTTATCCACATCTTTATAATTAAATATTGATTTAGGGTCATTAGCTGTTGCTAGTAAGAATGCTTTTGATGGAAGCATGAAACCTTTATTTAAGTTTAATGCCCCTATTAGTTGTTTTGCTACAGAGTCTCCACCAGAATTTCCTGATACTATTATTCCAAATATAACCTTGTCATGAAAAGGCTTTTTATTATAAAGTACTGTTAATCTATTCATTACTGCTGTTAAATTTGCGGCTATAGCATCATTGTAATTAGGACAAATCCAAACTATTGCATTAGATTTCTCTATAGCAGGCAATACATCACTTATCATAGGGCCACCATAAAAGCATTTATTATCTTTTCCATAGTGAGTACATACCTTATACCCACAGCCTTTACAATCCTGTACTGACCCATTTTCTATCAATATCTCTTTAATATTTATTGTAGAATCAAGGCTTGATTTTACCATTTTCCATAAATCTAAAGAGTTAGAAATTTTATTAGGAGTTGAATATAGAACTGTTATATCTAGTTCTTCATACTTCTTAAACTCAAACTTTCTTAGTCTCTCATTTAAGTTTTTACATCTTTCTAAAAGTATATCATGAAGAGGTACACTAAGAACTTTTTGCCATGTTGAAAAATTTATAAGGTCCTTAGTAGCTTCTACCATTGGATGCCCCATAAAAATTGCACCCATAGAATTTGCAAGAAATATTATATCCTGACAGATATCTTTTGTGCCAAGCTCTGAAGTAGATGTACAAATAATTCCACAGTGAGAACCTGAGAATCCATTTTTGTCTTTTTTCATGAGTTTTTTCATAAAATTTAACATACTTATATCAGAAAGTGTTTCATCAACATCTATTGCTAATAATATCTTTTTATTATTTAAATTTACTAATTCATCTTGAATAATTTTGTAGCTCTCATGGGTAAACTGAGAAATCATGTCCTGAAGCATCTTAGAAGTCTTTTTTCTTGGATTAATTATATAGAGCATTTAAATAATTATAGGTTTGTTTTAATTTATTTAAAAGTTCTTCAGGCATATTGTATGTCTCAAGTTCTATGCCACTCTCAGTAGTTCTATTTTTAATTCCCATAAAAACACCACCTAAAAAAGAAGTACTATAATGCCATTGTCCTCTCAGATATGCAAGAATGCTCACTGCTCCAGAAGATAATGCTGGAGCGATATAAGGCTTAAATCCTGAAGCTCTCACTTCTAAGTTTGCAGTTTTAGTTTTTTCTGTGAGAAAGCTTGAAATATTCTCATCATAATTTTCTATGCTATTTGCAATTATTAATCCTTCTCCATGTGGACCAAAAGCTCTTCCTTCACTCTCATAATCTATATTGAATTCATCAGCATAAAAAGTTGCTCTCCCATTCATAACTCCAAGACCATAACCTCTTATTTGATGAGAACTAAGCCCTTTAAAGTCAAAATCCCCATTTTCATTTTTATTACTTTCATTAAATACTACTTTACAAAGTAAATCTACAGGATCTGACACCACTGCAAAATCCCCTTTAAAATTAGCCTTTCTTGCCATTTTACTATAAATACTTATCACTTTTTTATTTCCTTCAAATTGAACCATTCTAACATCTTTCTTTTCATCACCAACTTCAGGTACAAAAACAGATACACAAAATATAAATAAATCACAATCAAAAAGCTCATTTTCATTTATTTTAATTATCTTTGGCATATCTGTATTATTAGTATCATATATTTGGTTAGCTTCAAAGTACCATCTATCTACTTTATTTTTATCTAGATCATATATACCTATATTCTCAACTACATCTGCCCCTAAAAGCCTTAATCCTGTAAGAAGTGTTCCTCCAACATCACCTAATCCAACAATATTTATTTTATATTTTTTAGATGGCTTATCTTCTATAATTTCTTCCCACTTATCATTATTTAAATTTATGAAGGAAAGATTGCTTAGTATTTTACACAATTTGTTTTCTTCTTCTTTTTCTTTTATAATCACATTTAAATCTTCATTATATAATTCCTTTATTGAAGATACTTTAAAATAACTTCGAAAGTTATTAAGTGGTCTTTTTCCAAGATAATAAGCCCTTCTATTTAAATTTAATCCTTCTTCCTCAGTTATGTTAGTAAATTTATTTGATAAAGTCTCCTCACTTATAAAAAGTAAGTCTTTATATTTATAGTACTTCATCATATCATCTCCCTATATACATATCTTCAAATCTCTTTAAACTCTCAAGGTCATTTTCTAAATAATGTGAAGGTTTGTGATTTAAGTCATAATTTATATCAAGTCCTCTATCTACAGATCTTGGTATAGTAAATACTTGCCCTAAAGATAAAAGTGTTAAATTTCTTTCATTTATATAATGATATTCATCTTCTAAAGCTTTAAGTATACTTATAGAGTTTTCTATACATACCTTAGATAATTTATAACGGTCTTTATTATTAGCACCTCTTATAAATTTAGGCGAAGTATATGGCATAATTAAATTGATTGATGGAAGAAGATTTCTGCCTGGAAATTCCCCTCTCCAAACTGCATCGCCACCTATAAATGGATATAATGCATTTTCATTGAACCAAATTTTTAATCTAGGGATGAAGTATAAACAATCAACCTCTCCTCCTTGATAATCTAAAAGATCTTTACCACGACCAGATAATATAGCAACTATAATTTTTTGTATATTTATTTTTTCTTTTTTAAATATAGGCTCAATAGCTTTCATTCTATATCCTTTATGAAGGAGGTTATCTACTAATATAATTGGTCTATTAAAAGACTTTAGCATTTTAATCTGATTTTCTAAGCTAAGATAATGTGGAAATTCTCCAATCTTAAATGATTTCATATCAGGATTAAAGTATTTTTCCGTGTGAAGTGACTTAGTCACTGTATTAGGAATTATATATCTATCTAATATATCTCCATAAGGTACGCACATTGCACTTCCTAATGATCTTGGATTTGTTTCATATTCTGATACTTTATTTTCTTTGCAAATCTTTTTTATAAGTCCTTGATGAACCATATTGGAATCAAAAGAAAGCACTAAGTTTCCTGGAAAAAGACTACATATTACCTGCTGAAGTTTAATTCTACTTTCATTAATTGCAGCTTTTATTTTATTATTGCTTCTAAAAGGCTCTTTTATTAGATTTTCTATATCAAAATTTAAAATACAAGGTGAACTCATATTTACAAGATGAACAGAATCAAAAATTTCTTTGAATCCATATAGAGCTAAAGTATCCTTAATTGTAGTGGATAGATTATCTTTTTCACACTGCCTATAAAGAGCATATTCATAATCACGACTGCAAGCAAAAGCTAAAGTTTCAGTTATCAATATTGAAAGTAAATTTTTATTTTTTTCATAATTTTTAATGTAAAATCCATCTAATAAAATTACTCTTCCTTGACTTTCTTCTCTCATATACTGAGCTATCTCCATATCCTTTATATCACTATAGAGCATACCTGAGCGAGCCCAGTGTATTAATGAAAAACCATGTATTTCATTTTTATTACAATCTTTTAAAATTACTATTCTACCAGAAGGTTTTGAGAAAAGTTCTTCAATTTTTTTCCTTAGCCCATTATTAGCTATATTACATAAGGCATTTATAATCTCTTCATTCTTATGTTCTACTATTTCTGTTTCAAGATATAATAAGTTTAAAGTGGCTTTCTCTAATGGTTCTCTTTGATAAAATCCATTATCATAAATATATTGCTCTGCTAGCGGATCTACAAGACTTGATATATCTCTATTACTGTCAATATAATTCCTAATTTGTGTTGAACTTATATCTGTATATTTACTTGGTAAATTAATAATATGGACATTTCCCTTTATCTCCATTAAATGCTCTGACAAAGTATTGTTTTTATTTCTCTCAATAACTATGTGAGAAAAATCATGAATGGATCCTTTATTGTAAGGCAATTTATAACTAGAAGCATTAGTAATTACATCTGCTCCAACTACTATAAAAACTTCTTGCTCTTTAAAATTATCTTTAAGACTTTGAAGATCTTCTTTATTAGATAGGTTTATAGGTTCACTTTCTGGATATACAAATATTCCAAACTCACTAGCAATGGACATATTAAGAATATTTCTTCTTAATAAATGGGGTAAAGTTTTTTTAGACCAAGAAAATTCATCTACTGAAAGATAAACTTCATATCCTAAATTCCTAATTGTCTTTGCAATTTCTTTATGACTGAGGGAAAATGGATCAAATGTTCCTGGAAAAAATGCAATTTTCTGTGGTATCTCCATATTAAACTTTCCAATAAAAAAATTATAATCAGCAATAAATCTATATATATGAGCTAATCCTGCTGCATTTGAAAGAAAAAATAAATCTTCCTTCTCATCATTTATAACAAGAGTCAATATCTTTTTAGCTAAAAGATCAAAATAATTCTTCTTTTCTTTTAAGGATAAAATCTTAGAGCCAAAAATAACTTTTCCAATAGTGGTAAAGGCACTTCTTTTAACCTCATTTGTATAGTCACCAAGCCCATTTAAAAGAATGCTAAGAAGTGTATTTTTCCTCTTATTTAATATTTTTTCTGGTTCATTAAATCTTTTAGCATAACATTTATAATACTCTAAAACTACTCCTATAGTTTTTAACATTAATGTCTTTACTGAAGGCTTTGCTATTTTAACCTTAAAGGCTAAATCATCAATTATCTCATCAAATTCTTTTGGTGGTATATAAAGAAGGACTTGCCCTAAATATCTTGATATATATTCAGTTATCTTATGGCCTTCTATTTCTAGTGATCTTAAAAGTTCTATAGCAACTTCATTTCTTTCAGAAAAAGATAAAAAATCCATTATTTCAACAATTGCTTTTCCTGCACTAACTCTAACTTCTTCTACAGCACTCACCTTAAGCAAATTACAAAAATGTATTGATGCCTGCAATGCATTGATTTCTTTATGATTTTTTACAAATTCCAGAATTAATTCTATCTGATACCTTTTTACACTCCATTCAGTAGCAGATTTTAAATTACTCAAATAAATTTCTTGTATATTTTTCTTTTGAACTTGTAAATTTTCTTTTAAGTTATATTCTAAATCTTTTAAACTTAATTTTTGTGAAAGCCGATATCTTAATAAGATTTCAGCTCCATAGCTGCTTTTAGCACTAACAGAATATAAATAGTCTTTTAAGTGAATTACAAATACTGATTCATCATTTAATTTTTCCATTAAATTAATACATAAACCTAAAGTGGAAAGTCTTAATGTTATATTTCTCTTTTTTAACATAGTAAATATAAAAATATATAATTTATCTAAAAGCTTATCATCTTTATCTATTGGAATATAATTAGCACTTTCAATTAGAAATAATAAATTATCTGAATTTTTATATTTAAAACTCTCATAATAACTTAGAACTACTTCTTTATATTCTTCTTTTTTATTTTCTCCACAATTTTCAAATAGAGATTTTATTAATGTACTTAAGCTATACCCAATCCAATATCTGTGGCTTGATATAATTTTATGACTTGGAAATAACATTTTATCTATATACTTCCTTAATACATCTTTACTATTAATATTAAAAAAATCATCTACCGCACCTTCTGGTAATTCTTTTCTATATTCTTCATCTAATATAGCAATAAGCTTACCAATAATTTCAGCAGAGTGACGCCTTATATCATCTTCAGGATGAACAAGATTTTCATATAAGAAGTTTATAGTCTGGATTTTTTGATTTTGAGTTAAATAGGTGGAATACTCCTCAAATATTCTTATGTATTCTCTTAAACTTTTCCAATTTTTTTCGCTTCTAGCTTCTTCAATAATAGTATTTAATGAATGTTCATCCCTTAAAATATACATTAGATTTATATTGTGATTTATGGCCATATATTTTAAATTATCAACGATTTTCTCACCCTGATTAAGAGAATATAAAGGTTCTTTTATCTTCTTCATACCCTTTAAATCTATATCCTTAACCTCAGTTTCAACATTAATTGATTGCAAAAATTTTTCAAAATCTCTAAGCTTTGAATAAACTCTTCTATAACGTTTTTCCTTGATTTGATCTACATTATCAAGCTTACTTAAAATTACATCAAAAGATTCTTTAAGGAAGAATATGTGCATTTCATTTTTATTATTTATTTGTCTATTTTTAACTCTAAAGTCTGAATATATTAAAATAAGACTTTCAAGAGAAAGATTTTCAAACTCAAGATCCCAAGTTGAATGATTGATAGCAATATTTCTTATATAGTTTATACCATGCTTTTTAAACCAAATATCAGAATAATAATAATGTAAATAAGGTACTCTTTTCATTTCATTTTTCTTGCAACCATACTTTCCTATATCATGACCAGCAGCACTTCCAGAAACTCTTCCTAAATCCACCTTAAGTCCTTGATGTTTAACTTGTCTTGCAATGTGCATAGCTAAATAATGAACTCCAGAAATATGTTCTAAAGTATTAAATCCTGTTATCTCTCCATTTACCTTCATCATTTCATAGATATAAGAATCGTCAAAGGCTTTAACAAATTTTAAGTACTCGTCACTATATTCAAGAAATTCTACTTCTTGGCCTTTTAAAAATTCCATAGGATATTTAGAAATAAAACTTTCTCCATTACAGTGTTTTTCAAAGGCTGAAATTATTCTAAGAACTCTAAAATAAAGATTACAAATAGGGTCTAAATTAGCATTTAATTCAATACTTACTGCTTCAGGAAAAACTTTTGATAGTGAGTATTCATATAGGTATAAAAGTAGCTCATTATCTGAATTTTCTAATATATTTTTATAGGATAATTCTAAGATTAATGGTTTTAATAATATCAATGTAGACTTTGCTGTATAATCATTTTTTAAAATCATTTCTCTTAGCTTTGCCACAAAATAATCGGATTTTATATGAGAATCTATAATAATCTTATCTAAATTTACTTTATTAATCCATTTAACACTTAAAACTTTTCTCTGAATACGAGCGTAAATATTCTCAAAATTTACTTCCACTAATCTCACTCCTTTATTCCACCGTAAATAAATTATATCATATTTTAAATTGTTTAATTTTTTAAAAAAGTCAAGATAAAAATAGACTTTAACCTATTTTTATCTTGACCATTTCTATTATATAAATACTTTATATAGGGCTTCTTAGTCGAAATTCAACTTATACATAATTTTAATTTTCATAACAAAAATCCTTTTCTATGAATTAAGAATTATGGTTAAAATTCCACCACCAAAATCTTTGTAGTTTTTTTAATAAATTTTATTTTAAGAAATTCACCTTTAGTGAATTTTTTCCTGGATTCGTATTCTTAACTATTAATTCTTAATTTTTAAGAGGTTAAGATATTTTACTGGTATATATATTTATTTTGTTATCTATTTACCTAGATGATAAATTCCTCTTTAAAATGCCCAGTTTCCATCTTTAAAGATTTGAACTGACTCTCCATCATAACTAGTTCCCACTATATCTAAATCCTCTGTACCTAACATAAAGTCTACGTGAGTTAAAGAATTATTTGCTCCAGCCTTTAATAACTCTTCTTCAGTCATTTTATCTCCATCTTTAACACATAGACTATAAGCTCTTCCTATAGCAAAGTGGCAAGAAGCATTTTCATCATATAATGTGTTAAAGAAAATTATTCCTGAGTTTGAAATAGGAGAATCAAAAGGTACAAGTGCAACCTCACCTAAATAATGAGAACCTTCATCAGTTTCAATTAAACTTTTTAACGACTCATATCCTTTTTCAGCTGTAAAATCTACTATTTTTCCATCTTTAAAAGTTAAAGAGAAATTTTCTATAAGATTGCCAGCATAATTTAATGGTTTTGAGCTATATACAACACCATTTACTCCATCTCTTTTTGGTATTGAAAATATTTCTTCTGTTGGCATATTAGCTATGAATTCAATTCCCTCAGAACTTTTCTCTGCTCCTCCAACCCAAATATGATTTTCTAGAAGCTCCATTTTTAAATCTGTTCCTAATGAGTTCTTAAAATAAATAGATTTAAAGTTCTTTGAGTTTAAAAAATCCATTTTTACTTTAAGATTATTTTTATGTTCATTCCAAGCTTCCACTGGATCTTCCTTATCCACTCTAACTATTTTAAATATTGCCTCCCAAAGCTTTTCCACAGCCTCTTCCTCTGAAAGGTTTGGAAATACCTTTTTAGCCCATGCCCTTGTAGGAATTGAAACGATTGACCATGGGTTTTCATTAGTCATCAATCTCTTATTAAATTCTTTTAATGCTATTTGTCTTGCTTTCATTGAAGTAGAAATTTTTTCAGTTGGCACTTCTTTCATAAGCTCTGGATCTGATGCAGATATGCTTAAAAATGCAGCACCATCCTTTGCATAATGAATTAAAGAATCCACCTGCCAAGGCGCTACTTCACTTAAAACCTCAGTGCTGGCATTCATGTACCTAATTTTTGCTGATATTTCATCAGACCAATGAATTATAACTTCTCTTGCCCCTTCTTTATAAGCAACTTCAGAAATCATTCTAGTAAAAGGAGCACACTCTATTGGTGACATTATTACAAGTGTTTGATTTTCTTGTATGTTAACTCCTGTTTTAACTGCCAATCTCGCATATTTTTTTAACATTTCTTCTTTCATAATTAAACACCTCCGAAAAATCATTTTTATATAGACCTATTTTAACATTAAATTAGTAACTTTTGTAAAACTTCATTTAAATATGTATTTAATTTCATTATAAAAGCCGCTATAGTTCGAAAAGCTTACTATTAATTTATCCTTTTATATAGCTTTATAAGCCTAATTTTTATTAATATTTTTATGTAATAAAATATGTTAAAAAGCTTTTGACTAATTCCGAGCAAAGTAGTATGATATAAATATATATTAATTCAGAGTATTTAACTCTGATATAATTTAAAGGAGATATAAAAATGTCAGAGAAATTACTTAAAATAAATAATTTACACAGCAAAGTTGAAGATAAAGAAATTTTAAAAGGCTTAGACTTAGAAATAAATAAGGGTGAGATTCATGTAATTATGGGACCTAATGGTGCTGGTAAATCTACCCTTGCTAACACATTGATGAGCCATCCAAAATATAAAATTTCTGAAGGAATAATAGAATTTGAAGGGGAAATTATAAATGAACTTGGCCCAGATGAGAAAGCTAAAAAAGGAATATTCTTATCCTTTCAATATCCAGAAGAGATTCCTGGAATTACCGTTGAAAATTTTTTAAGAACTTCAAGGGCCGCTGTTTCAGGTACAGTTCTTAAAATGATGAGTTTTAGAAAAGACCTAAGAGAAAAAATGGCAATGTTAAAAATGGATGAATCTTATGCAAGTAGATATTTAAATGTTGGATTTTCTGGCGGTGAAAAGAAAAAAAATGAAATTCTGCAAATGGCAATCCTTGAGCCTAAACTAGCAATTCTTGATGAAACTGACTCAGGATTAGATGTGGATGCTGTTAAGGTTGTATCTGAGGGTGTTAAAATGCTTGTAAATGGTGATAGATCTATTCTAATAATAACTCACCACAATAATATTTTAGAGCATCTAAAACCAGATTTTGTTCACATATTAGTTGATGGTAAAATTGTTAAAACCGGTGGAATAGAGCTTATAGATGAAATTCAATCAAATGGTTATGAGGCTTATAAATAGAATAGGTGGTGAGATGGCTTGGAAAAAAGAAATAAAACCTATGTTGAAGATGTAGACAGAGGTATATATGATATAAAAAATGAAGTTAGATATAGCTATAAAGTAGATAGTGGACTAACTGAAGATATTATTCGTTCTATTTCATCAGAAAAAAATGAACCAGAATGGATGACTGAATTTAGATTAAAATCTTTAGAAATTTATAATCAATTAGATGTTCCTACATGGGGACCAGATATTTCTGGTCTAGATATTGAGAATATTGTAACATATGTAAAACCAGATACAGATATGAAGGCAAGCTGGGATGAAGTACCAAAGGATATTAAAATGACCTTTGATCTTCTAGGAATACCAGAAGCTGAAAAGGCTTCTCTAGCAGGTGTTGGAGCACAATATGACTCTGAAGTAGTTTACCATAGTATAAAGGAAGATTTAGTAAAACAAGGTGTTGTTTACACTGATATGGAATCAGCTATTAAAGAGTATGAAGATATTGTTAAAGAATATTTTATGAAATGTGTTCCCCCATCAGATCATAAATTTGCTGCCCTACATGGTGCTGTATGGTCTGGCGGTTCATTTGTTTACGTTCCAGAAGGTGTTAATGTAGACATTCCACTTCAATCTTATTTTAGATTAAATGCACCAGGTGCAGAACAATTTGAACATACTCTAATAATTGTTGAAAAAGACGCTAATCTTCACTTTATAGAAGGTTGTTCCGCTCCTAAATATTCAGTAAATAATCTTCATGCTGGTTGTGTTGAGCTATTTGTAAAAGAAGGTGCAAAACTTAGATATAGCACTATTGAAAACTGGTCAAGAAATATGTATAACTTAAATACTAAAAGAGCAATAGTAGAAAAAGATGGAACTATTGAATGGGTATCAGGTTCCTTTGGTTCAAGGATTTCTATGCTTTACCCTATGAGTGTATTAAAAGGCGAAAGAGCAAAATGCGAATTTACAGGTATTACTTTTGCAGGTAAAGGTCAAGAACTAGATACAGGTGCTAAGGTAATTCATGCAGCTCCATATACATCTTCTAATATAAATACAAAATCCATTTCAAAGGATGGAGGAATAGCTGTATATAGAGGTGCTGTAAAAATATCACCTAATGCACACCACTCTAAATCAACAGTTTCTTGTGAATCTTTAATGCTTGACAATATATCTAAATCAGACACTGTTCCAGTTATGGATATTATGAATGATGAAGTAGATTTAGGACATGAAGCTAAAATTGGAAGGATTAGTGATGAAGCTATATTCTATCTAATGAGCAGAGGTATAAGTGAAGCGGAAGCTAAAGCAATGATAGTTCGTGGATTTGTTGAACCAATATCTAAAGAGCTTCCTCTTGAATATGCTGTGGAAATGAATAATTTAATCAAGCTTGAGCTTGAAGGAACAATAGGTTAGGAGGGAAATTAAATGAAACTTAAATTTAAAAACTTAAATACACTTCCAGTCATTACTTGGAGATGGCTTAAAGTTAATGATATCTCACTTGATACTTATTCCCTACCTACAGTTGGAGAATACAATAAGGTAAATATAATATCGCCGAAAGCTATTTTCATAGACACTACCCCTAATGCTAAAGAGCTTTTAGAAGACTTTGGATTTGAGGCCATAAATTATGGAGTATCTAAAGAAGTTAAGGATTATGCTTTAAACAATTATAATTCTTCTATGGTTATTAAAGCTAATGGGCAAGAAAAAGAACCAATTAGAGTTGAGCATATAATTGATAAAAATAATTTAATAGATAATAATTTGATTATTGCTGAGGAAGATTCTAAAGTAAATATAATTATTCAATATAAAGGTAATGAAGCTGTTTTTCATAATGGAGTTACAAGAGTTTTAGCCAAAAAGGGTTCAGAAGTTAACTTAATAAAAATTCAAACTCTAAATGATGATAGTCATAATTTTGATTCAAACGTAGCTATTTGTGAATATGGAGCAAAAGTTAATTTTATAGAGATTAACTTAGGCAGCAAATTCAGTGTTACTAATTTTATTTCAGAGTTAAAAGATACCTCTGGAGAAACTAATGTAAATTCTATCTACCTTGGAGATGGAAATAGAGTTATTGATTTGAGCTATGAAATTCTACATAAAGCAATGAGAACAAATAGCAACATTATATGTAAAGGTGTATTAATGGATAATTCTAAAAAAATATTTAGAGGAACTCTAAACTTTAAAAAAGGTTCTGCTCGATCTAAGGGTTCTGAAGAAGAATATGTAACCCTTCTAGATTCTACTGTAAAATCAGATGCTATTCCATTACTACTTTGTGACGAGGATGATGTAGAAGGAATGCATGCTGCTAGCGCAGGAAAAATCGATGAAAATAAACTTTATTACTTAATGAGCAGAGGCTTTAGTGAACAAGAGGCTAAAAAGCTTATAATTGAAGCTAACTTTAGACCTATTATAGATCTAATTCCAGTTGAAGAAATAAAAGAAGAAATTGATACAGAAATTCAAAGGAGGCTTATAAATGGGTAAATTTGAAGAATTAAGAAAAGATTTCCCAATACTTTTAGAAAGTGTAAATGGAAAGCCTTTAGTGTATCTAGATAATGCTGCAACAACACATAAACCAAAACAAGTCATTGAAGCTATAGATAAATATTATGAAAAATATAATGCAAATCCTCATAGAGGTGCTCATGCTCTAAGTGTTTTTGCTACAGACGCCTATGAAAGTTCAAGAGTAAAGGTAAAAAATTTTATTAGTGCTTCAAAAAGTAGTGAAATTATATTTACTAAAAATGCTACAGAAGCCCTTAATCTAATAGCCTATTCCTATGGTATGAATTTTATAAATGAAGGTGATGAAATAGTTCTATCCATTGCAGAGCATCATAGTAATATACTCCCTTGGCAACAAGTAGCAAAAGCCAAAGGTGCAATACTCAAATATATGTATATTGACAATGAAGGTAAGCTTTCCATGGAAGAGGTTAAATCAAAGATTTCTGAAAAAACTAAAATTGTGGGTATAACTCATATTTCAAATGCACTAGGTACTATAAATCCTGTAGATGAAATTATTAGTTATGCTCACTCAAAAGGCGCATTAGTTATTTTAGATGGATCTCAAAGTGTACCTCATATGAAGGTAGATGTAAAAGCTATAGATGCAGATTTCATGGTATTTTCAGGCCATAAAATGCTGGCTCCAATGGGCATTGGAGTATTATATGGAAAAGAGCATATTTTAGATAAAATGCCTCCATTTTTATTTGGCGGAGACATGATAGAGTATGTTTGGGAAGATAGGGCTACCTTTTCAGAACTTCCATACAAGTTAGAAGCAGGAACTCAAAATGTTGAAGGAGCAGTTGGACTTGCTGCGGCCATTGATTATTTAGAAAATATAGGCTTTGATAATATAAAAAAGATAGAAGAAGAATTAACTAGTTACGCATTAGAAAAAATGAAAGAACTACCTTTCATAACTATTTACGGTCCCCAAACTATGAAAGATAGGAGTTCAGTTATATCCTTTGGAATAAAAGATATTCATCCTCATGACGTAGCTACAATTTTAGATAGTTATGGTGTTGCAGTTAGAGCAGGTCACCATTGCGCTCAACCTTTAATGAAGTATTTAGGAGTAAACTCAACTTCCAGAGCTAGCTTTTATTTTTATAATACCTTTGAAGAAGTAGATATATTTATTGAAGCTTTAAAAAATGTAAGGAGGTGGTTAGGCTATGCATCTTAATGATATATATACAGAGCTCATAATGGAGCATAATCAAAGCTCTCATAATAAAAGAAATTTAGTAAATCCTGATACTAAGGAACTTGGACACAATCCAAGTTGTGGAGATGAGATTTCTCTAGAATTGAAATTTGATGGAGACATTATAAAAGATGCAGCCTTTACAGGCAGTGGATGTGCCATCTCCCAAGCTTCTACTTCCATAATGATTGATCTTATAAAGGGAAAATCAAAGGAAGAGGCATTAAATTTAGTAGAAACTTTTATAGGAATGATAAAAAGAGAAATAAAATCTGAAGAAGAACTTGAAATATTAGAAGATGCAATAGCCTTTCAAAATATTTCAAACATGCCTGCAAGAGTAAAATGTGCGGTACTTGCATGGCATACCCTTAAAGAGTCAATTAAATAGCTAAAATAGGGACAGTTCATTAATATATCAATTTGAAAAATATTAATAAACTATCCCTATTTTAATTATTTTTTAAATCTATCGTAATTTATGAATACAGTATCTTCAAATACTAACCATTTAGGCTTACTACTATCAGTTTTATTTCGTATTAAAACTAGTCCTGACGGAAGATCCGTCATTGGATAATCTGTAAATACAAACACTTCATATATTAAAATATCTTCCTTAGTATAACTTTCAAAGACTTTGCCCCTTCTTTTAAGCATACGCAATTCATCCTCTAATCCTAGGTCAGGCACATCTATTTTTTTGGCATGAAGTAGTATATACTTAGTATCATACTTAAAAATTTCATCTTTTTCTTCATTATTGCTACTATGAAATTTAACATTATTATAAGTTTCTAAATCTTTATTGGTTAAACTTTGAAAATACTTATATATAGCGTACTTAGACGTATTAACTATATGATATGGTATTCTAAAGGCTATAGACAATAGGATTATACATAGAATTACTATTCCTATTCTCTTTAAAATTTTCATATCAATCCCCCAAATCATATTTTTAATATAGTTAACTTCCTTTGCTTTATATTGTATTAATTGTAATATAATACAATAATCTATTCAAGCTAATACTCTAGATATCATTTATATACGATAAACCTTAAAAATTTATGTCTATTTTTAATTACCATTGAAAAATTTAGAGTTATTTTAAACATATTTTTATAACCTTATTTATTACTAGCTTTTATATTTTCTTATAAAATAAAAAACTTACATTTTTCGTGTAGTTTCACCTTATTCTATTTAGAGATTACATTATATTTATTATAAAATAAAAAATATTTGTCTTAAATAAAGTGAAAATTTATATATTTTTTATCTTCTTGTAAAATTTTTTTAATTGCTTTAAATTCACAGAAAAATTACATTCACTTAAATTCCAAAATATGTTATAATGTTCTTAACTCAATTAAGCAAGTCCCCTCTTGTTTAATAGAGATTTATTTTATAGTTGTTTCAGTATTCAAACTTCCTGTGCTGCTTTAATATGGGTAGATGGTATTGGGCCTTTAGGGCATAGGAGGCGATATGATGACCGATTATACAATCTTGGCAATAATTGGAATCATTACCTTGGCTTTGGTTATTATAAGCGTAGTATCCATTGTTGGTTGCTTTGTTTATAAGTATGAAACACTTAAAACAGGTACTAGAACTAAAATGAATACAGATTTGCAAAATGGAAAAATAGAAGCTGAACTTTCTGTTGATATAGAAGGAAATTCTGAAAGCAAAAGAAAATAGTGGGTCGTATCACAAAATTCTCCCACTATTTTCTAACAACTATTAAATAACCGTAAAGGCCTGATACCTTTTATCTACCCTTATTATATCATATATACTTAATCAATATAACAATTTTAAATAAAATTTGACAAAATAGATTATAATTTACTCATTTTATTATGCAATCATTTAAACAATTGCTCTAATCTTCATAAATTATAACTTGGCTATAATTAGGTTTCCTGATTCATATTTTTTAAGACCTTTATAAAATATCTTATATGAAGCCAATACCCAAATAACTGTAACACTAATCAATATAGAAAAATCTAATATATTAAAAGATTTTATTAAAGCTATCGGTATGTGAGCAGTAAAGGCCGCTGGTACTATGGTATATATTATATATTTTGTAGCACCTTTAAATATCCCCTTTGGATATGAGCTAAAATTTACCATAAATTCTAACATAAGTCCTGATAGACCTTCAGCATTGCCTATATAAAAACTTAAAGAGTTTACAATAACTATAACACTTGAAAGTATAATAGCTGAAATACAAGAAAAAAATAAGAATAAAGCTATGTTAATTAAATTAAAATTACCTACAAATATAAATAGAATTATTCCATAAATAACATCACCAAAGGCTGATATTACACTTTTAGAGCATAGTATATTCATTAAAGTATCCTTAGGTTGGATCAAATATGAATCTAGCTCTCCATTTACAATCATTTTTGTAAGTTCTCCAATATTTCCAAATAAAATAAAAGCTATTCCAAAAGATGTGGACATAATGGCAAAAAGCATTAATGTATCACTAAAACCATATCCTCCTATAGTGCCTACATTATTAAATAATATCCACCAGAAAAATATAAACGAAGCATTATTTATTATCATACCTAACACCTGTATAATAAAACTTACTTTATACTCCATAGCTGAAGATAGGTTAAATTTAAAATATGCTCTTATTAGTTTTATGATATTTTTAACCTCCATTAACATTTAATTTCTCTGCCCCCTTTCTATATATAACTAAAGCTAGTATTACAAATATAATTAAATATAAAACTTGTATTCCAAAACCCTCATAGAATTTTTTAAGTGAAAAATCTACTGCTAGCTTTCCAGGTACATATGTGACATAGGCAAAGGGTAAATAACTTGATATATTTTTAAGCCAGTTAGGAAATAAATCAAGTGGTACTAACATTCCTCCTAAGGTAAATGTAAGCTTTGAATATATCCAAAAAAATGGCTTATTCTCCTCAATCCAAAAGGAAGTTAGTGCTAAAATAATATATATGAAAAAATTGATGGTTGATCCTATTAAAATAGAAAGTAGTATTAATGGCAGATATACTATATTGAAGCCTTCTAAAAATCCTACAAAACATATACCAATAATTATTCCTAAAATCATATTACAACCTAACTTTACTGCTATTTCACCTAGTGAGTTAAAAAAACAATATAATACATAGTTGTAAGGTTTATTTATCCCATAAGCTATAGCTCCACTTTTGACATCATCACTAATTTGGATATGGAAATTTGATCGAGATAAGGTTATAGTTTCTGTAACTATTAAATACCATATAATTTTATTTAAAGTTAGTCCTGATATTATATCTCCTTTTTGTCCATAAATATTTCCCCAAAGCATTAAAAATATATATATTATGAAAACAAAGAATAAATTTCTAATTAGAAAATTCCAAAAATATACTAAATTATTACTAAGACTTATCTTAAATATATGAATATATTTATTGAGTTTACTCACTACAATCACCTACCTTACTTTCACTATATATATGAGATATAATTTCTTCCATAGGTGGTTCTAGAATATTTATATCTAAAATACTTCCATACTTTATAATTTCCGTTAAAACTTCTTCTATATTTTCTTTCAAAGTGTCTATCTCTATTTTTACTCCATAGCCATTACTTTTTAAAACCTTAAATTTGTTTTTATCTATATGAACTTCTTCTTTAAACTTTACCTCTATAATTTTTTTATTGAGATAGTTATATTTAAGATTTTTAATGGATTCATCTAAAACCAATTGACCATGATTTATTACTATAGCTCTTTTGCAGAGTTGTTCTATGTCACCTGCATCATGTGAAGTTAAAAATATAGTTCTTTTTTCTTCTCTATTTATCCTTAAAATAAGATCTCTAATATTTTGTTTAACTATAACATCCAATCCTATAGTAGGTTCGTCTAAAAATATTATCTCTGGATTATGAATTAAAGACGCTGCTATCTCACACCGTATCCTTTGACCAAGAGATAACTTTCTAACAGGTATATCCATAAGTTCACCTATCTCAAAAATTTCTTTTAAAAAGTTTATTCTTTTCTTAAGGCTTACTTCCTCCATATCATAAATTTTTCCTAAGAGATTAAAGCTATCTATAGGTGGTAGATGAAACCATAGCTGCGACTTTTGCCCAAATACAGTACCTATTTTATAAGATAACTTCTTCCTCTCAGTGGAAGGATCTAGCCCTAATATTTTCATATTTCCTTCAGTTGGATAAAGTATTCCTGTAAGCATTTTTATTGTAGTAGATTTTCCTGCTCCATTAGGACCAATAAAAGCTAAGATTTCTCCTTTTTCTACATTAAAAGATACATCTTTAACTGCCTCTATCTCTTTATACCTAGGTGAAATCATAGACTTAATACTTCCTTTAAATCCTGGTTCTTTTGTTTTGATTTTGAATGATTTGCATAAATTATTAACGCTTATTACCGTCATAAAGCCTCCCCCTTTATTTAAATTATTTTAATAAAAAAAAGCCCAAAGAATAAGTCCTATAGAGACTCATCCTCTGGGCTTTTATCCCAAAAGTGTAGAAATAACTCCTGTACCGCTTGGTCCAGCCATGCAAAATAGTATCCTATCAGCACCGGAACCCTAGATACACTCTCACAATTTTGAATATTGTATCATATAAAAATTAACATTTCAACAGTTAATTACATTTTTTCAAAATTTATATAAATATAAAAACTTTACATTTACTCATAAATGCATTATTGCTTATTCTATATATATTCTAAAAATATAGTTTTATTACCACAATCGCAATTGTTCATATTCATTAGCCTTATAAAAATTCATATTTGTAGCTATACCTTCTTTTTTGCATAATTCATAAAGAATATTATATAATCTTTTTGAATTAGGAGACGAACAATTATATTCATATCCATAATTTCTAATATATTTTTCTTTCATAGTAGGAAAATGTTTATCTAATTCTCTATAATAATATTCTCTTTGTCCTTCTCTTAATGTCATTCCCATAAAAGGTAAAATATATTTAGCACCTGCTGCTTTTCCCTTTTCAACTATTTGTCTTATATTTTCTTCAGTATCATTTATAAAAGGAAGTATCGGCATCATTAATATTCCTGTATAAATCCCCTCTTCTGAAAGCTTTTTTATAGTTTTAAACCTGTCAGAAGACTTAGGTGCACCTGGTTCAATTAATGATGATAGATTATCTTCTGCAGTAGTTATGGTAATTGAAACTGCACAATAGACCTTGTTTATTTTCTTTAAAATATCTATATCTCTCTCCACTAAATTGCTTTTAGTTAGAATATGCACTGGAAAACCATAAATATTTATAATCTCTAATGCTCTTCTAGTAAGCAAAAGTTTCTTTTCTACAGGCATATAAGGATCATTCATACTTCCTGTACCAATTGTACCTTTAACCTTCTTCTTTCTCAGTTCACTTTCAAGCAGCTCTAAAGCATTTTCTTTCACCTGTATTTCTGAGAAATTTTCAATACCATAGCAATTACTTCTAGAATCACAATAAATACATCCATGTTGACAGCCTCTATAAAGATTCATATTATATTTAAGACCAAATAACTTATCCTCTTTAATAGTTGAAAGGAGAGTCTTTGCCTGAATCATCTTTACCATAACTTTCACTCCAATACTTATATAATACATTTCTAATATTTAAATCTATTACTACTTTATTATATATATTTATTGCTTATTATAAGTAAATTTATATAATTGAATTGCTTGTTTACCATAAATTCTAACTATTTTAGGTGGCTTTGCATATTCTATATTTATGTTCATATTTTCTTTACTCAATAATAAACTTTCAGTTTTCATAGCATTAACCAAGCTAATTTTTCTGCTATCAGGGAAAATAATATATACAACACTATTATTACTCTCCTTTAATAGTTCAGCAATATCCTTTGCTAGGGTATTCAAATTAATATTAAATGGAGGGTCACATATAACTCTATCAAATTTTTTTCTATATTTATTTTGTATAAATTTTTTTAAGCCAGTGTTTAAATCGTATTTGACAAACTTAAGGCCTTTATTCTCTCTAAATCTATTATCACGTTCAAATAGCACTACATTTTTATTGGTTTTATATGCATATTGGGCTATTGATGGAGTAACTAAACAAGCTGTATAACCTTCACATAATTCTGCTAAATTTATCGTAGTTTCATTTGAAAAAAAATACTGCATGTATTCTAAGTTTTGATTTAATTTAATATAAGATTCAGAGTTACTATATGACAATTCTACATAGGGAAATCTTAAATTATTTCTATGTGCAGAGAGCCTGTCTATCCCATTATCCTTCATTAAGGATAATACATTTCTTTTCTGTAAATTTACATTAAAGTCTTTTTCTTTTTTAACAAATCTTAGCCATATAAAGACATTGGCATTTCTATGATTATCAGTATATAGTCTATAATTATCATATTCTAATTGTAATCTAAATTCATGTATTAAAGTCCAAGTCTTTAATACCCATGCTGGCGTAGAAAGTATTAATAATACTCCATCTTTTTCTAATAAATCTTTGGATTTAATTAGTAACTTTTTAAACATCTCATATTCAATTCCCATTCTAATATCAAATCTACTTATAGGTATTTCTATCATTTTTTCATTTGTATTAATAAATCCTGCAACAAAGACATTAAACCTCTCATTTTTATACTCTATATTATCTATATTTTCATTTAAAAAAATAGGTTGTGTGTGTAAATATCCTGTTAATAGTCCACTAATATTTTCCCATTTTTCATTATAAAGTAATTCAACATTATTAATCTTTTCAGCTAGATTTATCTTATTTGATATCAGCTTTTGTGGTTTATAAATATATGATATTGTCCATATAATTGTATCTACTTCTGAACAAATAATTAGTACCTTATCTCCATTCTTAATACATCCAAAATTAATTAAAGATATTATACTCCATATATTGAATGCCTTATAAGATAAAATGTTTGGTTTTTCATTTTCATAAATTAATTCTGTTACACTAATAATATCTTCCATTGTTGCAAAAATACCCTTTTCTTCCACTGATAAATCCTCCTTAAAAATAATTTTTAAGGCCTATTCCATTGGGTTATTAGATATAGAAAAAGGCTACAAAAAAGCACAGCTTTCTTGTAGCCTAAAAAATCCGTAAATTAATTTAAACATAAATAGCATGATTCTAATATGTCTATATGCCTTTTACTTTATGTCAAAATAAGCCTATACACTTCAATATTATGTGCAAATAATAAAAATCAAACTCAATGCAAAATTAAAAATTACAATTTTAGTTCTATAAGATTTATGTCTTCTAATTGCTAACTATAAAAGAAGTACACAAAAAAACCTAATGGACTAGGCGTTTTAAAACTTCTTTTAATCAATTTTCAGTTGTGAAAATTAATTAGCAATTAGTGACTGTCATTCTTATAGTACCTCCTATATTTTATATGGTATATTATAACAAACAAGTAAAAGTAAATCAATTTACTATATATTATATTAATGAAAAAATAATACTATATTATTCAATTTATATTCTAATTTTAAAATAACCAATCTTTATGCTTCCATAATGCAATTGTTCCACCTATTCCTATTATAGTTGTAAAAAATAGTATAGTGAAAAAACTCATAGGTGCAATATTGGCTAATACATCAAAAATCATTTTTGAACTACTTAAAAAGAATACAAAGCTGTCTGATATATATAGTGAGCCTAAAAACACTGCTATAATTGCTAAAAATGATAACACAGAATTTTCGATAATTCCACAGATTAAACTGCTAATAGATAAAATAGCAAATAATATAAGGAATTCTATAACATAAAATTTAAAGCTATAAATAAAAGCTTCAATTGAATTAAAATCCTTTGTAATATTAAAAAACTTAGTTGATTCTACTGTGTCTAAGAAAAATTTCCCGAAAAGACTTGATATTATAAAAAGTATCATTAAAAAAACAAAGGTTATAAAAGCCTGAGCTATTAATTTAGCTAATATAAATTCTGTCTTTTTATAAGGCCTAGTCATCACATTACGGTAACTACCTGAAGTATATTCAGTATTGAAGCAATCAGTATAAAGCATTGGTAAAATTACAAACATTAATAGTGGATGAATGTCCCTTAAAATAAATACTGAAAAATTTAAAGAATTTAATGGCATAGTTATATTACTATCATAAAAACCTACATTCCAACTTCCCATTGCTATACTCCACAATGTAGATAATAATATGAAAGTAATTAATAGAGTCTTTGTTTTTGAACGACTCCAAACTCGTTCCATTTCGCTTATAATCAATTGTCTCATAAAACCCCTCCTAAGCTATATATACCTATCTAATTTAGTAAAAATTGCAGAAGATAATATTGTAAAAATTAATGTATATACTATTAATACAATGAATCCGTATAATACAAAAGTAGGATGTTCCCCCAGCATAATAGCAATTCCCATATGTTGTATATGAGTTAGAGATAAAAGTTGAAACTTAAACAACCTCTCAGTCATATTAGAGGAAAATATAAGTAAAATTTGTGGATATATCATTGATGCTAATAGGAAAGCCACACTAATTCCTACCCCAGTGGTAACAGTTTTACTTATTACTGCAATAAACATTACCACTGATGTCATTGCAATTAGTGTTAAATATGACATAGCATAATATTTTATCCCGTATAAGAATGATTCCTTTATAGTGGACAACCCATTATAATAAAATATTTGAACCTTTTCTAATTTAGGCATAAACATATATCCTATTGGTATGCTTAAAAGATAATATGTTATAAGAAGTAACAATATTGTAGTAGCAACTGCAAGAAACTTAGCAAAAAATAATTGTGTAAAAGATCTTGTTCTAATCATAACCATTCTAATTTGTCCACTTCTATACTCTTCTGTTACTGATAAAACTAAAAGTAAAACAACTACAATGTTAAAGAATACTATAAGTTGTTCTTGTATTGCAGCAGAAGGAAAATTTGCAAAGGAAGTAAATTCTGGGCTAATTTCTGGCACAGATAAATTATGACTTAAATAATATTTTGAGGAAGCATATAGTACTAATGGAATAGCAATAAAAATCAACCAAGTGCTTTTTTTAGACCATAATCTTTCCAATTCATTTATAAATAAAGCTTTCATTTTTATTTACCCTCTTTATTTATGACAAGCTCTATAAATGCATCTTCTAGCCTGTTACTTCCTTTAGCTTTTTCCAATAACTCACTTGTAAGTCCTTGCCATATTAATTTACCATCCTTTATAATAACTAATCTATTACACATTTGTTGAAGTTCATCTAAAAGATGACTAGAAATAAGGAAGGTAATTCCTCTTTCTTTTTGCAATCTTATAATCAAATTTCTTAAATCCCTCATTCCTATGGGGTCTAATCCATTTGCAGGCTCGTCTAAAATTATCACTTCAGGATTATTTAAAAGTGCTTGAGCGATTCCTAGCCTCTGCTTCATTCCAAGAGAATAGGTCTTAACCTTATCATTTGCTCTATCCTTTAGTCCTACAACTTCTAAAACTTCTTCCACTTTATTTAATTGACTTTTGCGATCCATATTCGGATTTAATCTAGCAAGATTTTGAAGATTTTTTCTTCCTGACATATACGGAAAAAATATAGGAGATTCAACAATAGCACCAAGTTTTAAAAGAGCCTCTTTACGATTTTTATTTACATCTTTACCTGATATTAATATTTCTCCACTATTAGGAGAAATAAGTCCTGTAATCATCCTAATTGTAGTAGTTTTTCCCGAACCATTTGATCCAAGAAATCCACATATATCCCCACTTTCAACTTCAAAAGACAAATTACTTATAATAGTCCTTCCTTTAATTTTTTTATTTAAATTAATTATTTGTAACTTTTTTTCTTTCATCTATATTTCCTCCCTTAATCCATATAAGCCCATAATAAAGCTAAAGTTTAAAGATTTTATAAAGAAATATAATTTTATGTAACAAAAAATAATAGTCCTAGAAAATACTCAAATTATGAATACTTTCTAGGACTAGGTATAGGGGGACGGTTCATTAAAATTTTTAAATTTCTTAACTTGTAAAAAGTAATGAACCGTCCCTATACATTACTGAATATATTTCCTAATAGTTTTCTGCACTTAGATGTATTTATTGATAAGTCTAATGAGCGATTATTTTTAGCAGCATAATCTTCATCAATAAAATCGCTCTTAATTAAATTAACATCTAAGTTTAAATGTGCAGCCATTTTTCTATAATAATTATAATAACTTTCCTTCTTCTCTGGCCCCAAATGGATAATTCCTTTATAATCACATTTTATTAACTCTATTATGGCTTCTGCTAGTTCATCTACTTTTACAAAAGTATTGTATAAATTTTCTGTTCTTACAACTTCTTGTTTTTCTTCTAATTTATTAATTAAATGAGATATCCGTTTATCCCACTTTCCATTTATATCTTGTCCATAAATAGCACCTGGTCTTATGATAATATAATTGTCATGATGCTTAACTATTTTCTCACCATCTATTTTTGCATTTGAATATAGTGCTAATGGCTCGTCACTATTTTTATATTTCGGGTTATCTTCTTCACTGTAATTACCTTTTCCATTAAAAACAGCATTTGTTGACATGAAGATTAATTTCTGTTTATATGATAAGTATTTTAAGATATTATTTAGACCCATTTCTATTAAATACTTTTCACTTTCTTTACTCATTAAGCTCCATAAAACAATATCTGGTTTAAACTTATATATTATAGATTAAGGCATCTTCAAAAAATAATAAACCAGTATATTAGCTTATTTTCCATCATACTGCGTCGTCAGAACCTGCCCATAGTTCTACTATGAGCAGAACCTAACTCCTTGTCTGATAAAAAATATCCTAATATCTTTGGTCTATTATTTTCTTTCACATGCCTTTTAACTTCTTCCTCATTAGTTACATCAAGTTTTATTAAATCACCACAATTATTTGATCCATAACAAGTTCCCAGTACATTAAAATCTAATTGAGATTTTATTTTTTTATAAATATGTCCACCTAAAAATCCACTTGCCCAAGAATTAAAACATTCATTTTTATCACTCCTTTTTATAAATCACTATAGTTTTAACTAATATAGTTATGTTCTTCCTCACAAAATAAACCGTGAATAAGTTGTTTTACATGGCATTCAAATTATATTATTATTTTCATAATTTTCTAATATTTAATTCAACCTTATACCCACAACATATCTACATAAAATAATTTCTTAATAATCTAAGTTCCTTATTTAATTTGCAGATCTATTAAAAGTATAAAATAAATTTATATATTTCTAACTTAATACACAAAATAGCTTTAAAGATTATTTTATTGAGGAGAAGTTAAATGAGTAAGAAGATATTATTTATTACATTATTTCTAACATTCTTTATTACCAGCATAATTTATGCTAAATCCTCTTTTACAGTATTAGTTAATGATAAGGAAGTACCTAATAATGGAGATTATTTAATTAAAGATGATAAAATTTATATTAAGGATAGTGCATTGGTGAGGGACTTTAATATTAATACTTTCTATGAGGAAGAAGAAAATAGGCTAAGACTATATGATACAAATAAAATTGAATTAAAAGCTAGATGTGAAATGTTTGAAGAATTTGCAGATTTATATGATCCTAAAACTGCAGATGAGATAGCTGAACTTTGGGCAAAAGGTATAAAGGACAGAAATGGAGTATTTCAATATGCTACTTATAGCAAAGTTCTAAAAAATGAATTTAAAAAATTAATAGAAGGTCGTGGTTCATGGGTAACTGGATTTTCAAGTCCATGGGTTAAAGGATATACAATAGAAAAAGAGGAAATCTCACCTTCCAAATTTAAATATAAAATAGTTTTTGAGGCTACAACCTCTGCTAAAGATACTTATATCTGGAATGCTACCCTTGAAGTTTCAAAAGAAGATGGGAAGTGGCGAATTACAAGCTTAGTAAAAGATTTTGATATAGTTTAAATGTAAGGGACGGTTCATTATAATTTAATAATAACTTACCCTATAATTTAAAATTATTGAATTACCTTATAATTTATAAATACAAATATAATGAACCGTCCCCTAAAATGAAATATAATCATTTTATAACTCTCGTAATATTTATTATTATAATTCACGTTGATAATATGTTGACTAGTTCGATTCTTGATAGGTTAGTTTCCAATTCAAATCTTAGAAATTCTTATAAAACAGCAACTGTGCTTTCTAAAATATCTAATAAAGATAATTAATAAAATTGTACATAGATAAATAAAAAAAGCGAAAGTATCACTAAAAAATGATACTTTTGTTTCTATAATTTACTACTTTAGATATATTAAATTTGTACTGGTTCTATATGTATAATATTAAATAATATAAACTACAAAAAATATTTTTATTTATATCCGTTTTGTTTATCCATTGCCTCATCTTTAATTTCTTCTCTCATAGCATCAAGAGCTGCTTCTCTTCTCTGATTTTTTTCACTTAATGCTTCCTTCGTATTTTCATCATCTGTTTTTTCAATCATTTCATCTGCACGATGAATGTTTTCAATAGTATTACTAATATTATATTGAATTCTATCTACATTATCTCTTCTATCATCTGGTTTATTTTTCATAATTTCATCTCTCCTCTTTTTAAAATTTATCCTTTAAAAGATAGTTTATATATAAATCTCTTCTTTCTTTATTATGTGTATAAATATATTTATTTATGTAGTAATAATTTTTAACTTCTTATATATTTCTTGTATTATATAAGAATTTGCATCTTTTTATGGACAAGTATAAATTTACTAATATATAAATATTAATGTGATTAAAACATATCATTATAAACTTTAACCTTAATTTACGGTTAAGAAGAAATAAAAATTTGAAAAACTTATTAGCAAAATATATTTATCAACGATGTGAAAAACATAAAATGTCTTTCAACACTTAAGGGACGGTTCATTACAATTTAATGATAACTTACTTTATAAAAATATAATGAACCGTCACCTAACATACTAATTGGTATAATGCTAAGATGTGCTTGGGTACAGTAGCACTTGCATACCTCCACTACGCAGATAAGTTGGACTTCCTAACCTTCCACTTGCACATTATTTTAATGTTATGCATAAACTAAGGGCAGTCCAATGGACTATCTTTAAATGTTTTTAATATGTAATTTATTTGGAATGTAAAGTAACTAAGACCCATATATATCAGCGTTACACTCATCACATATGCCGTCATTACGCTTATATTCCTCTTCTGATATTTCAGTTTCGCAAGTATCACAAGCGAATATTTCTTCTCCTTTATATTCAAAGTTCCTTAGGAATTGCTCATTATCTTCCTCTTCCTCATGTTGACAATATACTTTTATTTTATTTGACATCTTAATTCCGCCTTTCTAAATTTTAGTTTTAATGCTTCGGATTACCATCATATTTTCGCCTAATTATATCATAAATTTTTACGTTAAAATATTATTTAGTCTTTCGCCACATAATACCATTGTTCTTTACTTTATATTCTTATTACACATAAAAATCGGAATATAATTCCAATAAAAATATAAATTAAATGATGTTTATACAAATATAGGTTGCCTTGTCTTAAATTCCTTTACTATAGTGTAACTATGTGGTATTTTACTATGAACTATCAAGTTTTTAGTCCTTACAATTTCTTTTTCTGTACTAGAGGTATTTATCCATTTGAACCATTTAAGATAGTTACTGATATACTTAGTTGCAACACAATTAAACCTACCCATCCATCTTTTTAAATTGGCGTGTATAAAGGACGGTTCATTACAATTCAATGATAACTTATTTTATACAAATACAAATATAATGAACCGTCCCCTAACATAGAGTAAAAAACCTCTAAGGACTTTTATTTATTGTTCCATAGAAGTTTTATAACTTTATTATTATGCTAATATATTATCTTAATTATTTTATTTTTCCTTGCTTTTTAAGGATAGTTTCCATTTCGTCTACATACTGTCCAAACTCAGCTAATAAATTATCTATTGAAGTTGTTTTTGTTGGATCAACTCCCGCTTTCTTTAGTGCATCGACAGGATATTCTGAAGATCCAGTCTTTAAAAATTCTAAGTACTTATTAACTGCATTCTTATCTTTTCCATCAAGTATATTTTTAACAATTTCATTAGAAGCTGCCATAGAAGTAGCATATTTATAAACATAGAAATTGTTATAGAAATGAGTTATTTTTGCCCATCCTAAAGTTCCTAGCTCATCTGGAGCAAAGCTATCACCATAGTATTTTTTTACTAAATCTCCATATATTTGCCTTAGAGATTTAGCTGATAATGGCTCGCCTGCTTCTAATTTTTCATGTACTGTTTTTTCAAATTCCGCAAACATTACTTGAGTATATACTGTACCTTTTATATTTTCAATTAATTGATTTAATAAATATAGCTTTTCATCATCATTCTTAGCATTTTTTATTAAATTTTTAATTATCATCAATTCATTAGTTGTTGAAGCTACTTCCGCATTAAATATAGGTGTATGTGCGTTCATATATGATTGGGCTTTTCCTGCATAAACAGAGTTTACCGCATGCCCCATTTCATGTCCTACTGTTAACATGTCATCTAAAGAGTCAGTATAATTTAGAAGTATAAATGGGTGTACACCATATAGTCCTAGATTATACCCACCTGTTCTCTTACCTTTTGATTCATAAACATCTAACCATCTATTATCAAAACCTGTCTTAACTATAGATAAATATTCTTCTCCAAGTGGCTTTAATCCTTCTAAAACCATCTTTTTAGCATTTTCATAAGGTATTGTTAATTTATAATTATCAACTAGTGGAACATATAAATCATATGCATGTATCTTATCAAGATTTGTAATTTTTCTTTTTAATTCTACATATTTATGAAGTGGTCCCATATTGTTATTAACTGCTGTAATTAAATTATCATAAACTTCTCTTGGAATATTATCCTTAGCAAGAGATGCTTCGAGAGTGGAGTTATATTTTCTAGATTTAGCTAAGAAAATATCCTTTTTTACAGAAGCTAAATAAATAGAAGCAAAAGTATTTTGAAGTTCTTCTGTTACTTTACCATTAGCTTCAAATGCTTTCTTTCTTAAATCTCTATCTTTTCCATCAAGTATATTTGAATATACTCCTGAAGTTAATTCTATGTCTTTTCCATTTTTATCTTTTATAATTGCTTTTCTCATATCTGCCATTCTCAATTTATTAAAAATCTCTTGTGGACTACCTACAAATTCTGATGCATTTGCTAATATATCTTCCTCTTCTTTTGAAAGGGCATGTTCTTTTTGCCTTATTAAAGATTCTATAAAATGAGCATAATTTTTTAATTTTGGATTTGCTATAAGACTTTTTAATGAAGCTTCATCTTGTGATAACAATTCAGGTGTAAAAAAGGTTACCAGTTGATCATATTCTGCAACAATACTATCTGCTTTAGAAATCAGCTCTGTTGCCTCATTGTCTCCTTGATTTAAGTCTCCTCTAAAACCAGCATACCAATATATTTTACTTAAAACAATTGATGCTTCTTCATCCATTTTCAAGAATTCAAGCAGCTTATTAGGATCTTTTAACTTACCTTCGTATTCTTTATATTTAGGGAAATATTCTTTTCTTACTTTCTCAATATCCTTTTCCCACGCTTGTACATCTTTATAAATATCCTCCAAATTCCATTTATATTTGTCATCAATCTTCTTTTCACCTTGAGGCTTTATTGTATTGTTCTTAGACTCAGAATACATTATTGATTGTTTTTCATTTACATTTACACCACTTTTATTAACTATTGCAAAAGTATTAATCGTTGAATTCATCATCATACTAGCAGTTATGCAGATAATAACAATTTTTTTTCTTGATTTTAGCATGATACCCCTCCATTTGAATAAAATTTCAATAATTGTAATTTTATTACATATATTAGATACATTATACTCTTTATAAGTTAATTTTCAGTGTATGTATTTTAAAGAAATTATGAAAACTTAAAATTTAATCATTCAATACTATGATAAGTTTAGATCATAAAAACCTACTATCTTTAAAGATAATAGGTTTTTATTCTACTTAAGCTTATAGTATAAAACTCCATTTTCTTCTGTTCTTTCAACTTTTCCCATATATAAAAGATGTTCTAAATGTGACATAGCCTCTCCTGAAGCAAACCACTTTTGAGGATTAGGGAAATCTTCCCACTTATCATATCGCAATTCCCAATGCATAGATGCTGCAGTATCTCTAACTGTTTTCTTTTCTTCTTTTATTATATTCATAACCTCATCAAGACGGCTTTCATGATGGCTAATTAATTCATTTATTCTTGTTTTATGATCTTTTATTATAAATCTATGAGCAGGAAATAAATAATTTATATCATAATCATATATTTTCCTTAAATTTTTTAAATATACTTCCAACATATCACCATATTCAAATCCCCAAAATGCTATATTAGGAGTTATCTTTCCTAATATATGGTCTCCACAGAAAAACAATTTGTGTTCCTCTTCATAAAGTCCTATATGACCTGGTGTATGTCCTGGAATATTAACTACTTTAAAAGAAAATTCTCCTATATTTATTTCATCATTTTCATGCAATAATATAAAATCTACTGGCTCCTTTGGAGAAAATTTATATCCAGGATGATCATCAAAATTTATATTATCTTGAGTAAGAGAAAATAGTTTTTTATAGTCATTAAAAGTATTCCAATATTCTGCCGTAGCCATCTTATTTATCATATGACCATCTGTTTCTCCTGAATATACCCTAAAACCTTGTTTACTTAAAACAGCAGCAAGTCCTGAATGGTCAGCATGCAAATGAGTTACTAAAAGATCTGTCTTATTTAAATCTAAACCAAGTTCCTCTATACCATTCATAAATGCTTGTCTACATTCTTCTGTATCAAATCCACTATCTATTATTAAATTTCTATCCTCTGACAATATAATATAGCTATTTATAGCTCTTAATGGATTATTAGGCAATGGTATTTCATTCCTATAAACATTTTTATATACTTGTTCCATCATATTAATTCCCCTTTCATATTATCTATTCTTTGGTTTAACATACCTACTTATGAATAAATCCTCGTTTATATCATTATACTATGACACCTTATAATTTACATTTAAATATTGTTTATAATTGGAATCCCATCTATATAGGGATACAATGCGAAAACTTAATATGCACTCTAGAAAATAAATTTTCTATAAAAACAGATTAATCCCTTAGAAATTAAGGATTAATAATGAAGAATGAAGGATTTAGGAAAAAATTCACTAAAGATGAATTTCTTAAAATAAAATTTATTTTAAAAAACTCCAAAGGCTTTGACCGTGGAGTTTTAACCATAATTCTTCATCTTTCATCCTTAATTTTTCATTCATAGAAAAGAATTTTTGTTATGGAAATTAAAATCATGCATAATTTAAATTTTCGTTGTGGAACCCTATAGTCATAGGTTATATAAATAAAATAGTAATTAACTAAAGATTTTTTATTGAATTATTTAAATATTTATAGTATAATCTATTAAAATATTCAATGTGAGGGGCAACTTATTATGATTACTATAAAAATGATAAATACAAATGAATATTATTATAGCTATTATAGATAAGGTTTGCTGAAATGAAAAAAATTCATAGATGCAAACTGGTAAAGTATTTTTTAAAATACAGTTTGCGTCTATGATGGTTATATAATTGTGCAATAAAACCACGTAGAGCTCTGCGTGGTTTTATTTTGTTAAGAATTTAAACCACGTAGATAAAATATCTATGTGATTTTTTTATATAGAAAATTAATAAGGAGGAGTTAAAATGAAAGAAAGAGAAAATTTTTCAAGTAAATTTGGATTTATACTTTCCTGTATAGGTTCAGCAGTTGGACTCGGAAACATATGGATGTTTTCGTGGAGATTAGGTCAGTATGGGGGAGCCGCTTTTCTTATACCCTATTTTATATTTGTATTTATATTAGGAACTACAGGGCTTATGGGAGAATTCGCTTTAGGAAGATCAAAAGGAAAAGGTTCCTTAGGTGGTATAAAAGAAATCTTAGATGAAAAGAATATATTCGGTTCATCTATCATATCTCTAATACCCACTTTAGGTGTTTGGGGAATATTTTTATTTTATAATGTAGTAGTTGGATGGGTTCTAAAATATTTTTCAATAAGCACAACTAGCAATTTTAAAAATATAGATGTTTCAAATTACTTAGATAGTTTTTTAGGAAGCAATGAAACTATTTTCTGGCTTGCTTTAGCTTTGCTGATAACAACTATTGTTGTAGCCTATGGAGTCAGTAAAGGAATTGAAAAAGCAAATAAAGTTATGATGCCTGCACTATTTATTATATTTGTAATATTACTTATTAGATCTGTAACCCTTCCTGGAGCATCAGAAGGAATACAATATTTATTGATTCCTAAATGGTCTTATTTATTAAATCCTACCACTTGGGTTATGGCTCTTGGCCAAGCATTCTTTACTGTATCTTTAAATGGAGCTGGTATGGTGGTATATGGTAGTTACATAAAAAAAGATGTTGATATACCTTCCTCTGCAATAAATACAGCTTTTTATGATAGTTTATCAGCTATGTTAGCAGCTTTTATAATAATTCCAGCAGCTTTTGCTTTTGGGCTAGATCCAGCGTCAGGTCCTACTTTATTATTTATAACAGTTCCAACTATCTTTAAATCAATGCCTGGTGGACATTTATTTGGAGCTATTTTCTTTGGTAGTATTGTATTTGCAGCTGTATCTTCAACTATAAATATGATGGAAGCAACTTCAGAAGCTTTTATGTATAAAACAAAATGGAGTAGAAGAAAAAGCGTACTATTTATTGGAGTAATTTCATTTTTAGCTGCTATACCACTAGCTTTCAATATAGAACTATTTAATAATTTTTCTGATATAATTACTATTTATATAGCTCCTTTTGGTACAGTAATTTCAGCCATAGCTTTCTTTTGGATATATGGAATGGATAATGCTTTAAAAGAAATTAATATGGGAGCAAGAAGACCTTTAGGTAATTGGTTTATACCTTTAGCTAAATATGTTTTTGTATTTGTATCAATAATAGTTATTGTTTTAGGTGCGATATATGGAGGAATTGGTTAATACTTTAAATTAAATTTTTTTTCACTTTAAATGAATATAAAATAAAAAGCATTGCAAGATTTATATATTTATTAAAGTCTTACAATGCTTTTTGTATATTCTATTTTTTATACTTAATATAAAAATACTTGGCAACTAATACAATATAATTGCTTTTACCTTAGCAATATAGTATGTAAAAGAATTTATTTAATAAATTCTTCTCTTAGTATTGAATAATAAGAAAGATTTTCAAAATAAGATAGATTTTCAGGTAAATCCTTAATCTTAAAATGATATTTCATACCTAATTTTTCAACCAATTTAATTGAATGTATATTTTCAGCATCTACTAGCCCAATAATTTTTTTCAGCTTAATAACTTTAAAACCATACTCAACAAGTGCATAGGCAGCTTCTGATGTTAACCCTTGGCTTCTATATTCATTAGACAATCCATAATAAAGTTCAACTTCTTGCAAATCTAAATCGTCAGGACCTAGTCCACAATACCCTATAACTTTATTATCATCCTTATGAATTATAGCTAAATTGAACTTATATATCTTATCTGGCGTATTCTTTTTACAACAATCTATAGACCATTTAATAATATCCTTTACCTCATCTAGTGATGGTACATCTTCGGGAATATATTTATAAAAATTCTTCTCTCCCACAATTTGAAAAATTCTTTCTGCATCTTCTAAAGAATAAGGTCTTATAAGTAATCTATTAGTTTCTATTTTTGCATCTACAAACATTTCACATTTCCCCTTTAATCTCATAGTTTATTTTATATCTTCAATAATAATTTATTTTCTTACCCTAATAATTTGACCATTATTTGTTTGTTGTAGTAATTTAGTTGAAATCTTCGTTAAGGAATAAGGTGATCCTCCACCTGTATAAACGAACTCTCTTTCCATAACTTTAGGATCAATTAAAAATATTGCCTCATATCCAAATGAAGGTACTCCTCCACAAGGATATCCAGTACTTTCAAGTATTTCTTCTGGCGTTGCAGTTCTTGGGATTTCGATATTTAATGCTTTCGCTACTCTTGATGTACTTGCTCTATGCTCACCCTTAACTATAGCTACAATAAGTTTTCCGTTACTATCAATCATACATATATTTTTTACAAAATCTTCTGTAGATGCATTAGCTGCTGTAGCCGCTTCTTCAACAGAATGACAAGTCTCTTCAAAAATATACTGTTCTCCATCTATATTATTTTTTGATAAGTATTCTTTTAGCTTATTCTCAAACTCCTTCAAATTTATTTCCTCCAAACATCTTAAAATATAGTTATCATCAGTTTAGTTATACTTATGGTTATTGTATATTTTATGGTGAACTTTTTCTTTTGGAAATATCCCAGATATGGCAAATAATATACACCAAGTTATCACTGCCCACGTAATCCACTTACATTCATATGGTAACATTGGTGCTATAGTCAACTTAATTACTACTTGTCCATAAAAAATCACCCACCAAATTATTCCAATTAATACAGGAATTATAATCCTTATAACCTTACTTAAAAGAGATTTATATTGAACTTTTGAAATAAATACTCTTTTACCCTTTCTTATCTTAACTATTATGGATAACATGTATAATGACAATACGAAAAATAGTCCAATAGATACATACTTAATAATTTTTACAAAACCATTCTCAGGTTTATAGTTTTCAATAGATTCTCCCATACTGTACTTTTCCCAATAACTCATTATATTTATAAGTAAATTAGTTCCATTATCACTATTAGTTAGAATTACAATTCCACTATTTTTCTCCGGTATTATTGTAAAATTGGAACGCCATCCTCTATTTGAACCACCATGTCCTATAGTCTTATATCCATTTTCCAATTCTTTTGTTACATATCCTAGTCCATAATTGTTTTTTACTGGAGTATGTATTAAATTAATGCTTTCTTTACTTATTAGTGTTCTAGAATTAGTACTCTCATTGTATCCTTCTAAATTTGCAATCATAAACTTACATAAATCAGTTGTAGTTATAAATAAACCTGCTGCAGCTTTTTCCGTATACATATATCCAGGAATTTCATTGCCTAAAACACCATAGCTGCTTGAAAGATTCTTTTCTATACTTTTATCTAATGCAAAAGAACTATTATTTAATTTTAATTTATCAATTATCTCTCTTTTCATATAATCTTCAAAAGTCATTCCTGTAACCTCTTCAACTATCAATTGAAGAATAGTATATCCTCCACCAGAATATTTAAATTGTTCTCCTGCTTCTTTTATAATCTCTACTTTATTCTTGCTATAGTTTTCTCCTGAAAGTGATTCCTCAATTGTAGGTAGCTTTTCTTTTGGAGAATAACCTGCATAATTAACACCAGATAGACCTGAAGTATGACTTAACAATGTTCTAACTGTAATTTTATCAGTGTTATATTCAGATTCCGGCAGCTTCCATCTTGTAAGATATTTTTCAACTGGCATATCTAAATCAATTTTACCCTCTTCAACTAATTTCATTATTCCCCAAGATGTTATACTTTTTGAAATAGATGCAACTTGAAATACTGTGTTATCATCTACCATCACTTTATCTTTCTTATTTGCCATGCCATAATTATAAATTCCTTGAATTTTTCCTTCTTCTACTATTCCAATTGAAGCTCCTGGAATATTATATTTACTCATCAATTTAGGCATTTCATCATTTAATTTGCTTATAAATTTTTCTGTATCTCCTAAATTATATTCTTTACCATAAACACTAAAGCAGGTAGTAAAATAAGTTAAAAGTATAGCTAATATTCCTAATTTAAATATAGGATTTAATTTTTTCACCCTAATCTCCCCTTTATTATTATTTTATGCTATATCTAGAACAGCTCCTTAGCTAAGTAAGTATTAAAATTTAAAAACATTTTTAATTAAAGAGTTTTAATTTCATCTGCTTACCTCTCAGCAACCTGTCCACTAGTTTAATGTAACCCATAACTTGATCCAATAATACAACTCACTTTCCTTATTATTATATTATTAAGTATATCTTCTACAAATATATACTTGTTCATTTTTTCTCTACTTAACCTATAGTGAGCATACTCTTTAAAGAATGCCCCCTAGTTGAAAGAACTCTCATATACACCAACTCTATCAATATCTAATGCATCTTTTCATATATCTATAAGTACCTTTTCTAAATCAATTCTTAAATATATATTGCCCCTCACAATTTAAACTTCTGCTTTATCTATTAAAATAGAAGTTCATATTTTGACTATTTACTATAAATTTTACCATATTTTTAAAATTCTCAGTTATTTTTATTTATTATTTTTTTAAATATTATATTATTTCACTAAGTATATATACTTTTTTTAGAAACTTCTTTAAAACGCATAAATAAAAGGAGAAATAGTTTTTATAAAGAATAAATTATAATACAAACAACATAAAAATATAATGAGATACTGGAGGAAAAAATGGTTAATAAGTTAATAGCTGAATTAGAGGAGTTACTTAAGAATATTGGTTATTTTAATTGCGAAACAGAAGTAGAATCTACAGAGGCTTTAGATGATATTTCAGTTAAACTCTTTGGTAAAAGATATACAAACGAATCTTACGAGATATATGAAAGAACAGGAAAGTTTACCGATTTGGTATTACTAGAGGAATCCGATCATAAGAATAGGAAAGTATTAAAACCTGATTTAGATTTATCAAAGTACCCTATGGAAGAATTGTCTTCATTGATTCCAATTATTAATTTAAAAATACAATTAGAAAATAATATTAAAAAAAGTAAAGAATATAAGGAATATAAAGTGATAAACTTTAGGGATAAGGATGATGGTTCATTAGATTTTAATTACCTTGAATACGAACTTAATTCTCACGGAAAAGAAGGTTGGGAGATTAGTTCTATCATTTCAAATGAATTGGGTGAAAATATATATACACATACATCTAATATTACAAAGCCTAATATACAAGATACAATAATTATCCTAGAAAGAGTTAAATATAGAGAGTAATTATACATTTAAGAAAAGCTTTAAAGCTATTGAAATTTTGTTTTCAATAAAATATTATAAGGATGCTCTGATATTGTTTCAAAGCATCTTTATGATTATAAATGCCAAAGCTTATATTTATAAATTATATATTTTTATAACAGTAAAAAACTTAAAATTAGCCGCTTAAAATATAATACTTTTTAATTTAAATTGAGCCTATACACTACTTTTAATTGCACAAGAAAATTTTAACAATATTCCCTCATTTTATTCTTTATTTATTGAACGTAAACCTCGTTTTATAATCCTTTCAGTATGTTTTATAGGACTTTCTTCTTTCCATTGATTACATATTTCAATTACCCAATTAGACTGTGTTTTACTTGCATCATTTAACCAATTTGATACGCTGTCTTGCACATATTTTGAACCATCTGACTTAAGTGGTTCTAAAATTGGAAGCCCTAGTGTTGGATTAGCTTTTAATATTTCAATATGTTTACACCATACTCCTCTAGGCCTTGTAGCTTCTGATGCAAAACGTCTAATATTTTCATCACTATCTTTTGTCAAATTAGAAAGTATTTCTATACTTTTTTCTAGATTCTTATCAATTTCTGCTCTTATTGCCATCCATGCAATTTCTCTAACTCCAAAATGGTGATCTGCTGCAAAAAATTTAATCTTTTCTAAATTTCCCTCAAAGGTAGTTTTATTATTAATACTAAAATATGCAGCCCAACACCTTACAGTATCAGATTTATGATTAGAAAGAATTTGCAAATTCTCTTCCCATTGATTATCTTCATGTGATAATTGAGACATTCTTCTTCCTATAATCCCAATTAAGGCCACTGTTGATTGCTTTTTAGAATTTATAATATCTGTTAAAATTAATTCTAAATAGCTTTCTTTATTCATTTCTTTTAATATATTTTTCAACAAAAAAACTTGATCAACTTGAAGTCATTCAGTTAGGTTTACAGTTTCGATTTCTCCACTATTAAGTAGTTCTATAATCTCCTTTGGTACTCTTTCTGCCTTTGTTGCACCTTTACGGTTTAAAATTTCAGAAGATATCATTTTATAATATTACCTCCAATATTTATATCTAATTGTAAACTGAAATCATGCTCTATTGAATTATTTTTATTACGGTTTAATTTAATAAAAGATAACTTTTAATTTGGCATATAAAAGAAAACAACTAGTCAAAGACACAAAGTATATTTTGCATCAAACAGAAAGAATATATCTCCATAATAATTTGAAACGACGCAGTATGATGAAAAATACACTAGTATACTGGCTAGTTATTTTTGAATATGTTTATTAATTATTTATATGATTTAATTAAATTATATTTGTCAAGTATTTTATTTCCTATATCTTCATTAAGATATTTTATATCACTTAAATAAATTAATGTACTTCCTTTATATTTTTGAGTTTCCCCAACAAGAGCTACTTCATAACAACTTCTTATAACATTTATTATACAATTATCATAATGATTTTCTCTACAGCTTTTACACTGTTTAAGAATATCAGCTATAGCAATAATTAAATTATCATGATCATATACTTTAGTATCAGCTAATGGAATATTTTCATATCCATTTTCAACATAAGGAACATTATTTTTTAAGCACTTTTTAACACTTTCTTCTGAATATCCTATTAAGCATTTTTCTTTAATACAGCTTGTACAGCTATCTTTCTTTAAACAACAATTTCCTAAATTAGTTATTAAACTATCAAAGTTTATTTCATTTGCAAAAACCCCCATGATAATCCTCCCTTAAATTATACTTACTAATAATTACAAAAAATACTATAGTTAGCTTTTAATCATAATATTAGTGAATCTCTATACCTATATATACCCTAACAGATAACTATAAAACATTCAAGAATAGTTACTAAAAGATAACTATTCTTAATTTATAATTTCTATGTAAATATAAATTTCCCTTCAATAATAGAAAAATCTCTTCTATCTTTTCTTGTAATTCGTCCTATGATTTTATTACATAAAAAATTAATAATAAAGATTTATTTTAAGTATTTCTTAATAGTATATATACATACCATATGAACGTGGATATGTATATTTGAATCCAAATTTTTCATATAAGTTATTTGCAGGGTCATCAGCAATAAGACTTACATATCCTCCCTTAGGTACTGATGTCTCTAAATAATTCATTATTTCCCTCATTATTATTTTTCCAATACCGTTACCTTGAAAAGTAGGGGTAACCGCTATATCAACAACTTGAAAAAAACAACCTCCGTCACCAATTACCCTTCCCATTCCAATAAGTAAATCTTTATGATATATGATTACAGAATATAATGAATTTTTTAATCCTTTTTCTGCAGCTTCTATACTTTTTTCACCTAGTCCTGATATTTTTCTAAGATTTAAATATTCTTCTATAGATGGTATACTATGTTTAATATCAATATCCTTTATAATATTATTCATTCTTATCCTCCTTTTTAAATATTAATATAATTATAATTGATTTAAATCATCTTCTGTATATACTTTAATTCCATTATTAATTAATATCTCTGCAGTTAATCCATTTCCTTTTGTTAATTTACCTGAAAAGTTTCCATCATATATAAATCCATATCCACAAGAAGGGCTTTTAGACTGTAATATTGCTTTCTTAATTCCTGTAATTTTTGCAATAGCCAAAGTCTTTTCTGCACCTTCAGTAAATTCTTTAGTAAAATCTTGTCCATCTTTACTAACTACTTTCTTATTACCACTTTCATCTATAATAATTTCACAACTTGGTCTTGGTGTTGGTAATTTAGCTAGCTGTTCCGGACATAAGGCTATAGCTTTTCCTTCTTTAACTAGCTATAATATGAATTTATTTTCACTGTTACTTCCATTATATCTACAGTTCACTCCCGCTAAACAGGAACTTACTAAATACATAATCAAAATCCCCCCTTATAACTTATATAATGTAATACTATTAATCATCTATTATAATCTATTAACATATAAATTAAAACAAATTTATAATAGACTAATGCTACATTAACTCATACTTTACAAATTAATATAAAACATTTATCATTACAATCTATACTTTTTATAAAAACAACTCTAAATAAAAAAGAGCTGAGACATATTCAAGGCTCAACTCTAATTTAATATTTATTTTTTAACTTCTATTATTTAATCCGTACCTTCCTAATTCTCAATAATTTAAAATTCTATTCAATTTCACGAAGCCTTTCAATTACAGTTGACTTGCTTATACTTTTATAAGATAATCTTGGAATTACTAATGATATTACCCCGACTATTAATGCAGATAAAATCAGCGGAATTATATCAAACTTATAACTTTCAATTCCAAAGGACTCACCTAATAGATTTATTAAGAAATTAACTATTAAGCTTCCCAAAGTAGAAGATATAAAAATTGTTATTAACCCATAATATAACCCTTCAAAAGTAATCATTTTCTTTAATTGTTTTTTAGTCATTCCAACTGCTTCAAGCATAGCAAACTCTTGTCGTCGTGCAATTATACCTGTAATTGTGGTATTAACAAAGTTCAGTATTCCAATAATGGCAATTATGCCGCTTAAAGTAAATCCTATAGTTGATATTGTATTAATCATGGTCTTTAATTCATATATAAAATCTTCCTTAGACTTTAATAGTAAATTATCATAGTTTGATATAATTTTCTTAAGGTTCTTTTTAATTTGTAGCTCCTCTATGTTTTCACTATAAATATCAATTTCTATTATTTTAGGATTCGTTATTAATTCTTTGAAAGTATTGTCAGGTAAATATATACCATATCCCCCTGTTGAGTATCTTCTTGTTGTGTATATATATGGGCTAACTATCGCCATTATCTCTAAAGTTTTTTCTTTTCCCTCATTAGTTTTAATAGTTATTTTGTCACCTGCGTCATAATATGGATAAAAATGCTCCCCTATTAGGCAAAACTCACCTGTTGCAAACTTTCTTTATCAATATGGTACTTTTGACTAAATCATCAGTAAATACATCTACTCCATTAATCTCAATTCCAAACACATCTTTATTTATTGTGTTATGTTCAATCAATTCTTCCATAGCCTCATAATGTTCTATCTTTTCATTATTTTTATTTTTTTCAATAAACTCTTTCTCTATATTACTTAAAGTACTTTGTATATGTTCATAATATACTCTGTTTAAATCTTCAATATTACCCATCTTCTTAATCTTGCTATATATATCCTCAGGTATATAGTTCATGTCGCTAGCATTATATTGATTATATATACTAGAATCTGCCACAACAAAATCTGAATGGATATACTCTATAAGCTTTTTTCAACATTATATCCTGCAATTAAACTATAAAAAAAATTAAAAACAACCATACTTAGAGACAATGATATTAAAACTATAAAAACCTTTTTCTTATTTCTAAATATATTTAAAAAAGCCATCTTATGAAGCTTTACGCCTTTTGAATTATTTTTAACTATCTTCTTACTTGAGTTAATTACTCCTGTATATTTTACAGCTTCTATAGGAGAGATTTTAGATGCAACTTTCCGTGGTTTTCTACAACTAATCAATACAGTAATTAATGAAAATATTGCAGAACCTATAAATATTGATGGATTTTTAGATATTACATAACACTCCAAAATCAAAGTCTTTGTAGATAATCTAGTGGCTATTCCACCTGTGAAGTAGCCTATAATTATACCTAAAGGAATTCCTATTACAGAAAGCAGTAATCCTTGTTTTGTAATAATCTTTTTTAATTGTTTTGATGTTGTCCCAACAGTTTTTAATAATCCATAAAACCTTGTATCTCTCACTACAGATATATAAAATATATTATATATAAGTAGATATCCGCTAAACATTACAAGTAATATTATTGCCATATAAGGTAATAATACTGTAATATCTGTTAAATTTCTAGAATAATAGGCTGGATGCTCTCCATAATTTATATATTTAGGCGGGTATCCTCTTTTTGCCTCATATCCCATATCTGTCACAATTTGATTCATTTTATTATCTATGCCTACTTCACTATCAAACATTACACCCATTGAAATAAGTCCTGTATAATCATTATTCTTTATAGATTCCATTTGATTAATATGAGATAAATTTTTATTAATAAAATCCATTGATACTATCGCAGTTCCAGCAATAGCTAGATTTTTATTGCCTTCCCAAAAACCAGATAATTCAAATTCCTTTTTATATTGTTTACCCTTAATTTTATACTCTAAGTTTACAGTAGAACCTAATTTATGAGGAACTTCAAGCATATCTAATACCCAAGTTTCCATAGCAATTTCATTTTCTTTTTCTGGTAGTTTACCTATTGTAGGTGTAGAAAATCTGTATTTTGCATTATTTTTATCCAGATACCATATTTCACAAGGTTTTTTCATAAATACATTATTATCTGCATTAGAAACCATTATTCCCATCCCATATTCTTTAACTAAAGGATGCTTTTTTATTTTTTCATACTGTTCTGTAGTTAATAATTTAAAGTTTCCATGAGCATAATGTCCATACATTCGCAATTCTGATTGTTTAAAAGACTCCATTAAACTTATTCCCATAGTAAAAACACTGGTAATTAACACTGTAGTAAGTATAATGGCAAGTATTGTGAAAATGTTTCGTAGTCTATTTGCTTTAAAGCTTCTCATAGCAATTTTATTTACTATTTTTTGATTATTATTTTGAAACATAATCACCGCCGCCTTTGCTTCTTACAATTTTGCCATCTTCAATTCGTATAACTCTATCTGCCATCTGTGCAATTTCTTCATTATGTGTAATCATAATAATGGTTTGATTAAATTTTTCACTAGTACTTTTTAAAAGCATTAACACCTCTTGACTGGTTTTGCTATCAAGATTTCCTGTAGGCTCATCAGCTAAAATAATTGATGGCTTGGTAGATAGTGCCCTTGCTATGGCAACTCTTTGCTGCTGGCCTCCTGATAAATTATTGGGTAAATTATCTATTTTATCATTAAGCCCTAAGGTATCGATAATCAAACTTACATAGTCTATATCAATTTTATTCCCATCAAGTTCTATTGGAAGTATAATATTTTCATAAACATTGAGAATAGGAACAAGATTATAGTTTTGAAATACAAAGCCTATATTTCTTCTCCTAAACACTGTAAGTTCTTCTTCATTCATTGTAAATATATCATTATCATCAATAAAAACTTTCCCCTCTGTAGGATGATCAAGTCCACCCATCATATGTAACAAAGTGCTTTTACCAGAACCAGATGTCCCTACAATAGCTATAAACTCACCTTTATTAATTTCTATATCTACACCATCTAATGCCTTTACTATATTAGACTCTTTTCCATAATATTTTTTTAAATTGGAAGCAACTAATATACTCATTTAACTCATCCCCTCACTAATTTCAATTACTTTAAGGTATCATTGCAATATAATATGAAATAAGTCATCATATTAACTTTTTTTCAAATGCCTAACTCTAAGTTATCACATAAATGTAACGAACTCCTCTCAGAAACCTCACAATTTTGTTATATTTGGATATATGAAATAACTATTAGACACAATTAAATGTTTTTCCTCATATAAAAACATAAAGTTTTATTAACACTTTATATTAGAGAATTTTATAAACACAGTGTGTTAAAATCACCTCACATTCTAATAAAAATATTTTATTCCTTAAAATTAAATACTCGTCAGATATTAAATATCTGACGAGTATTTATCTAATTAAGAAGAAATATAGAAAAATTTGATCCTACACCTTTTTCTGATTTCACCTTTATGTATCCATTTTGGCGACTTATAATCTCTCTTGTGATATATAATCCAATGCCAGCACCTTCTATTTCTTGTACATTTGTTCCCCTATAAAACCGCTTAAAGATATTGTTTATTTCACACTCATCTATACCTATACCACTATCTGTAATATCAATTTTGGTGAACATATCCCAAGGATTTACTTTGATATCAATATTTCCACCATTAGATGTATATTTTAATGCATTTTCTAATATATTAAATATTGCCTCACTTGTCCATTTCTTATCATGAGGAAGTCTTATATTATTTCTACACTCCACAGAGATATTGATATTCTTTTGCTGAGCTTTTAAATATATTCCACTTAATGCTTGTGCAATTGTTTCGTCAATAGAATATATAGATGAATTTAAAGATATCATTCCTGTTTCAAGTCGTGACATTTTTATTAAAGACTCCATTAACCATTGAAGTTTTGTAATCTGAGTTTTCATATTTTTTAAGAACTCTTTTCGTTGTTCTTTCGTAAGTTCTCTTTCAATCAATGTTGAATTATACATTAAAATATTCGCAAGTGGTGTTTTTATTTGATGAGATATGTCTGATATAAGGCTTTTGACATTATCCTTTTCATTAAAAAAGTGTTTTCTTTCATTATCTATGATATTAATTAGTTGCTTTAGTTTGCTTTCTATTTTAGACAGTAGAGTTTCGTCAACTACATTTAATGGGCATTTTCTATTTTGTGAAATTGCATTATCAATAACAGTACATATTTTGTCAGAGAATTCAACTACTTTTAATCTTATAACTCCAATAAATCCAATTGCTACAAGGAAAAATAAAATTATAAATATTATTTGTAAAAGTAAAAATGAATAAATCTGTTCAGTTACTTCGGGATGTAAAGCTATAATATTATTACTAGATATAATTGATAAGAATAAAAGTATAATACATAACAATGTAAATATAGAGCTAAATATAATATAAGTTGTTTTTATTGAAACCTTATTTTTATATTTCATTATTAACCCTCCGCCCATATATATCCCATACCATAAACCGTCTTAATATATTGAGGATTAGAAGGATTTTCTTCTATCTTAGCTCTTAGCCTATTTATATTGACGGTTAATGCATGTTCATCTACAAAATTAGAGTCTTTATCCCATAACTTCTCCAGTAATACTCCTCTTGTCAAAATCTGCCCCTTAGCTTCTACCAATACTTTAAGTAATTTGTATTCTGTGGGTGTTAATATTATATTATTTCCTGATTTAGATACAGTCATTTTATCAAAATTAAATTCCAAATTATCTATAATTACTATATTAGACTTGGTGTCTATTGATTTGCAGCGTCTAAACAAAGCTAAAATTCTTTCACGTAATATCATTAAACTAAATGGTTTAGTTATATAATCATCGCCACCAAGTTTAAAGCCTGTAACTATATCAATTTCCATATCACAAGCAGTTAAAAATATTATAGGAGTATTTGCAGTTTGTCTTATTTTTTTACAAAGTTCAAAACCATTTCCATCAGGTAAATTAACATCTAATATTATCATGTCTATTTTATATGAGCTTAGCTTATCATATGCATCCTTTAATGAAAATACAGATTCACAGTTAAATCCATCTTCTCTTAAATTAAAGCATATGCCATTATTAAGCATAATATCATCTTCAACTACAAGAATAGTTTTATTTTTCATATCATAACAATCCTTTAACATTTTTTAGTTTATACAACACAAATTATATTATCATATTAATTAATTCATCTTCTAAATCAAATTATCCTTTTTACTAAAATAATATTTAATCTAATATCTTCATAAATGAAATTATTAAGATTAAAAGGACGGTTCGCTAAATTTATTATAAATTAAATATAATAAATTAATGAACCGTCCCTTATTTATCTATATACAAACTTCTTAAATATCTTCCACTCTTTTCTAATACTTTTTAAATTGAAACCCTAAAATATCTATTTCTTCATTTTTATTTAATCTCTTATCATAATTCTTTCTAAGTTCAATCATATTTAAATGATCAAAACCACAATCTCTATAAAGCTTAATTGCAGCTATGTTTCTTGGAATTACACTAACAAACATAGCTGTTATTTTTTTCTCTTCCATAAGATTATCTAAAGCTGTCATAGCTTTTTTTCCTATACCTTGTCCTCTAAATTCTTCTGATATATATAAGTCTTCTAACCAAGCAGCATTTTGTCCGCCAAATCTTATATAAAAAAATCCTACTGTTTCTTCATCTTTAAACACATTGTATATTGTTCCTGTTGCTTGCCATTCTTTAAGAGTTTCAATAGATTCCTCATCATCAGTCCAAAACTCCTTTGGTGCATTATTTAATTTTCTATGATAGTTCATAAGTTCCGTTATCATCTTTGCTGTATCTATAAATAATTCTTTTTGTAATTGTTTAATTGTTATATTCATTTTAAATTTTCCTTTTTTAAGTATCTAAGCTTTATACAAATAAAACTTAGATACTTATTTATTCCCTTTGACTATTTTTCAAATCTCATAAGTCCTACTTTCTTTATAGAAACAGTTCTCAAATTTTTATAATTCCTAAAAATTTTAAGAATCGTCCCCTATTATTACAAGCTTAGAATCTTATATTTTTTAAATCTTTTAGAAGTTCATCTTCTATATAATCCTCAGTAAATATATAAAAGTCTGGAGAAGTAAATTTTGCTATACCTTCTTCCATGGTTATATGTCTTGATATTAAAGCAGTAGTATCATTTGTATTTATAGATCCAAGACATTTTGCTTCATTATGATTTAAATAAAGTTGAATTTTATCCTTTATATCATTACTTCCATATAGTATTGAAGAAGTAGTTGGAATATCCATATCTTCTACTCCTACTTTATACTTATCAAAGCCTCCTTTTATATTCTTTAACTTAAGCCAATTATTTTTAAGATTCTCATCAAAATTGAAGAATGTAAAGCTCTCAAAGGGTTCAAGACTCATAAAATTACCTGTATTTTGTACTATTTCCGCTGTATGACATAATACTGGCACTCCAGGTAGCATTAAATAATATTGATTTATTACTAAGCCCTTAAACTTCTCATGATTTTTTATATGAAGTTTTACTTTAATACCCTGCCATTTATTTTTGAAATTATCTTCAATAGTAACAAAATCTGCTTTAATATTTTCTTTTAATACTGATCTAAAACTTAAATCTTCTGGCATTGTTCCTATGCCTCCAAACCAAGGATTAAACCATGATTTTGGTACTGGTGTTGGGAATGAACTCTCAAGAAAATCATGATTATTGTATTTTAAAGAATATAATACGTGGCTAAAAGTCTCGCATGCTTTAATTTCCATAACACCATTATTCACAGAGTGAACTTTATGCCCCTGTTCTTCAATTATTTTTGATTCACAGAAAGCATCTTTAACTTTAAATACCATTTTATATTCTTCTGAATACATACTTTTAGAATCTGCCTCTAATTTCAAAATATCTCTATCAATATCATTTTTTAAAGAAGCTTCAAGTTTTGTTTCAAAGATTTTATCTTCTTCATTTATGCTTTTGCTGTATTTTTCAAAATTGTTATAGCCGGAAATTATTGAATATTCTCCGTCTAACCCATAGTTTTGATATTGCTTAACACTAACAGCAAACTTTTCTTCTACAAAAGGATTACCTTCGTTTATAATCATTTCAAAATTGTTATTAAAATGTAAATTCTCAGCATTACTTTCTTCTAGAGCAAAATTTCTAAAGTCTTTCCAATCTTTAAAGGTGTTCAACACCATAAACACAGGCTTTGTTACCTTTTTCTCACAAGCTTTCATCTTCCCAAGATTATGCTCAAAGGCAATCTTCCACCCATTTGATTTAATTTTCAAATCTTTATGCCAGCATATTCCTATGTTTTCTCCTGTGCCTCTAGCATATATCCAATTTTCTGTTAAATCATCAAGATTAAAAATTTCTGCCCACATAGCTCTTGGGTCTATAATTTGAACAAATTTATTTTTTATTGGCAAAATACCATTAGTTAATTTCATAAATAAATTGTTGCATAAGAAAATGTCACTAGCTATTTCAGCGTCTCCATCATTATATATCTCGTAATGATATTCTACTATTCCATTTTGAGAAAGCTTTAATATAGATTCTACTCTTATATTTTTAAAGATTTCAGATATATACGTTATTTTTAAAACTATCTTATCTTTTTCTTCATAATGCTCTATATTATTAGGTTTACCATTAGAAAATTCTTCAGAAAAAGGTCTTCCTAACATTGGATAGTATAGTTCAAAATCCAAATCATATATTCCAAAAGCTTCTATTGATATACTATTTTCTTCATCTAATTTTAATGAATAAGGTCCATTTGCAATCATATAAAAATCTTCTGTTTTGCCACCAAATCTTCCTTCTCTACCCTTAAAAGGAGCAACTAATGCTTTTGTAAACACCACTTCTTTTCCATCTGGAAATTTAGCCTTCACTTCAATCAATTCATTATAGAAATTAAAGTTATTTAATATATATTGAAGCTTTAAAGACTTTTTCTCATTTGCCTTCATATTTATATTTATTTCTTTATTTATAAACTTAATAGACTCATTATCTCTAAGCTTAATTTCAAAGGTAACATCTTTTTGATAGTTATTTTTTATATCTAAATATAAAGATGAATTAACATTTTTATAGCATTCTCCTGTTGGAACTTTTAGAGATATATCTGCTGGATATTGCGAATCTATACCAATTCTAAATTCTACACTCTTTCCATTTATTAAAACTTCTGATATAACAGATGGATAAGTATTTAATGAGGCCACCTTTTCTTTAGGTTCCTCAACCACAAATTCCCCTTCAATAATTTCTCTATCTAAAACTTCAAATTCACCATTAAATGAATACTTTATATTTTTATCATCTAAACCCTTAATTTTAATATTTAAAGGGGTTTTAGATTTATTTAAAACTTCATATTTAATCTTATACTTCTCTCCAAATATAAGCTTTTGTTCCTCCACATAAGCCTTAATTAAGTAATCTTCTGCGTCAACTAATCTAATGCCTCGGCTTTTATTTTCAAATTGAACTTTTAATTCTTTTCCTTCTTTTTCCCAACTATACTCATAATAGGTGAATCCATCTTCTTCTATGCCATCTGGTTCCATATCTATAGTTCTCTTTAAATCTCTATACCAATTTACATTTTTAAAATATTCTTTAAATGCTTCCGTATTTAATACTTTTGGGATAAAATTCATCAAATGTGTGGTATCATCTCTCTTTTCTAAAAAAAATCCACATCTTTTATAAAGAGGAAGAGATTTTGTATTTCCCGGCCATGTAAAAAGATCAACTCTTGGCCATCCTAGCTCTGTAGTCCTCTCTACACATTTGCATACCAAAGCCCTTCCAATACCCATCCCGTGAAGATCATATCTTACATTTAAAAGTCTTATATAAAGGGTGTTATCATCATACTGATATTTAGAAAAACCGCAATATCCTACTACCTCTTCCCCCTTTAATGCTAAATAAGTATTTATATCTGTGATGCTTTCATGTTCTTTTAAAATACTCTCTTCTGTTTCTGTACCATTATTCCCGTTCCATCCTTCAGTGCTTCTTCTCCACATATCTGCTATGGATTTTGCGTAAGAGTTATTATATTCTACTAATTTTATATCTTCCATATATAGCCCCCATTTTTACTAAATTTCTTTAATTAATTCTTCTACTTTCTTTTTAACCTTTATATTATTGGGATCTAGTTCCATTGATTTTTTATAACTTTCTAAGGCAAGTTTTTTATCTCCATGAAGTAAATACATTTTACCAAGATTATAATAAAGATTTGATGATTCTGGAGATATTTCAGTGGAGATTTTCATAACTTCAATAGCCTCTTTTACTTTTCCCCTCTCCACTAATTCATAAGCAACAAATTTAAATTCATCCTCAATAAAATTATATTTATCAAATGAATTTTCTTTTATTAAGTAATATTCTTTTAATGCTACTTCAAAATTATTATCAAACAATTTTTTTGCCATATGGTGTGCAAGAGATTGCTTTACATATTGAACTTCTTCTCCTAAAAGTATGTCTAAAATAGCTGTGCAAATAAGTTTAAGTCCAATATAATCTGAATTAGTCATAATAACTATAGATATACCCCTTTCAGGTAAGATAATAAAATTGCTTCTAAATCCTGTATCTAAACCACTGTGAGATCTCATCTTATTTCCTTTATATTCTCCTAAAAACCATGCTAATCCAACTTCTGAAGTGTATCCACCCCAACCTGTAGAACCATGATTATGCCAAAGTTCTGAATAACTATGAGTTTTTAATATCCTCTCTTCTCCAAAACATCCCCCATTCATATTAGCAATAGCATAGTTACACATTTCTGTTACATTTGAACATAAGGTAGAACTTGGACCATGAGCACGATTATAAGGAAATATCTCACTTACTACTCCGCCATATCCATTTTCAACTCCAAGAATATGGGGCGTTGCAAGCAATACTCTTGAAACATTAGGGTTAAAAAAGTCACTTTCTTTCATTTGAAGAACTTCTAAAATATTTACTTTCACATATTCTTCAAAAGATAATCCTGAAACCTTTGCAATAACATCTCCTAGAATCTCAAAAGCAATATTACTATAAGCAAATTTTTCTCCTGGCTCCCACATTAATTCTTCATTTTTAATACTTTTAACATACTTCTCTAGAGCATCTTCATCATATTGAGGCTTATCCCATCCATAATCATCAACATCTGGCATTCCTGACATATGACTCAATAATTGTCTTATAGTTATATTCTTATATCTATCATCTTTAAGCTGAAAGTACGGCAGATATTCTGTTAAATGTGAATCCAATTTAATCTTGCCCTTTTCTACTAGTTGCATTATTCCTGTAGCCACAAAAGTTTTTGAAACTGATGCCATGTGAAAAAGTGACTTTTCATCAACTGGTTCTTCTGTATCAACATTCTTCACTCCAAATCCTTTTGTGTAAAGAATCTCATTATCATAAACTACTCCTACTGCTAGTCCTGGAATGGATTCTTTCTCTACATATTCATTTATTATCCTATCTAAATTTTTTATCATTCTATTTTTAATATCCATAATCTTTCTCCCTCTCTTTATCTATTCCCATCTAAACATTGATATAAAACCATTGCTATTTCTATCAAATCCAAACTTATTGTAAAAGGACTCTTCTGATGGTTTTGTTATTAAAACTGGATTTAATTTATTTTCATTAAGTAATTCCATCATATTCTCAACAATTTTAGTTCCTATTCCTTGTCCTTGATATTCTTTATGAACTAATAATCTTAAAATATATGCATGTTTAATACCATCGGAAAGTATTTGGACAAACCCAATTAATTTACCATTGTCATCACGAGCTGTTATCCACCGCCAAGATAATTTCAAAGAATTCTCTAGCTTATCTAAATCTTTTATTCCCCATCCCATAGTACTTAGTAATTCATTTAATTCTACTAAGTCTATTTTTTCTTTTCTTTGAATTTTCATATTTCCCCTCCCAGATTATAAGTTATAAGCGCTTAAAAACCATTCCTACGAGTTTTTAAATGTAATAAAAAAATTAAGGATGCAGATGAACACACTATTCATCTACATCCTTTAAAATTCATATTACATATATCTACTGTAATGTTAAAAGTACAATTTTTTTCACCATAGTTAAACCTATAAGCTTTAAATCTATTCCCCCATGATGATGGTATAGGTATATAGTAGAAATACTATATACTATATAATTAAATTTAATTTTGTACTTTAAAATTTTATTACCAACTATTAAAAAATACTTATAAAGTAAACTTATTTATCTTTTATAGGATTAATAGCTATGGCAACTTACAATTGACATATATACTTAAACGTCTTTAAAATTAACTGGTCATTATTGTACAAAATATCGCACATCTTTGACTGGTTATTTATAGTAAACGCCTTATTTAAAATAAAAAGCTATGTTATCAAAAACAACACAGCTCTAATTTCAAATTATTATTAAATAAGCTAAAGTTAATAAATCATTATCCTCTAATAGCTAAATTCTATAAAATTAGCTTTGTAATTCATAATATTTAGTATTAATCTAAGTGACAATTAACCCTTTATATAACTTATTTTAATATGAATGAAAATTAAAGAATTGTAATTGATGTTGTTCATCTATATAATTAAAATCTTAAAATCCATAGCAAACAAACCTATTTTAAAAAAGGTTATAAAAGTCCTGCCATAATTTTATTACTAGATTTTTTATTTACTAGAATTATAACAACATACTCATCATCAATTCTCCTTTCATTTCCAATAATTATATTGTAATATATTACTTACCATAAATCAATTACCATTTTATAATTTTAAGAATTTTTTATTAATTTAAAAGTACTTATTTTAACTTTCTCCATTTAGCATTTCTTCCTTTTCCAACTAATTCAATTAATCCTTCTTCTTTCAAATTGCTGAACACTCTATTTAGCGTAGATTCAGCAATATCTGGACACTTCTTCCTTACGTCCTCTTTAGTAAAATATCCCAGAGTATTTTCAATAACTTTTTCCACTCTATTAGACTTACTTCCTTTTATATTTTCTACAACTCCAACTCTGTTCTCAAATTCTCTATATGCCGCTAATATAGTCCCTAAAAAATATTCCATCCATATAAATTCATTATGATTTCCTTCATGCCAAAGCATAGATGATTTATTTAAAGTATCATAATAACTTTCCTTTGATTCCTCAATTATCTTTTCTAAACTTATAAATTGCCCTACATGATATCCACTTTTATATAGTAGTAATAAGGTAAGCAATCTAGCCATTCTTCCATTACCATCATTAAAAGGATGTATACATAAAAAGTCTAATGCAAAGGAGCTTATAAGTATTAAGTCATCTACTTCGCCTTTTAATATTTCATCTTTATATCTTTCACATAATTCTCTCATATATATTGGTGTATTAAAAGCGTCAACAGGTTTAAATCTTATATATTTACTTCCGTCTGATAGAATTTCTTCTATTATATTATCTTGTGTTTTCCATATTCCTCTACTTCCAAAAGTGTATTTGTATAAATCTCTATGAAGTTGAAGTATGACCCCTTCAGTTAAAGGTATGGCATCATATCCATTATGAATGGTATTTAAAACGTCCCTATACCCTGCAATTTCCCCCTCACTTCTATCCTTTGGAGTAATATTATTATTCATTATTTCTTTTAATCTTTTACCACTAGTATATATACCTTCTATCCTATTAGATGACTCTGCACTTTGTATTATTGAAACCTCTTTTAGTGTATTTAATAGCTGTGGACTTTGCTTTATATATAGCTGCTCTTTACCTTTATATTCATTTATTAATGATATCAATCTAACTATTTTTAATGGAACTGCCATATTTTTTAATCTATCTATTTCAAATGATTTCACTATTTCACCTTCCTAATTAAAGTAGTAAGCATATAAAAAAACAATCTTTTACTCATTATTTTCCTTTCATACCCTTAATGAAATTCTACCATAAATATATCCAAAATAAAATAAACATATTCATTTACTATATAAATGAATATGTTTATTTATAAATGAATATATTAAAACCTAAATAAACATGTTCATTTATACTTTTTTGAATATGTTTATTCAATTTATAACTGTATTCAATATATTTTCTTTCAATATCTCACACACTTCTATTTTCTTTAGTGCCATAGTAAAATTACCTACATCTTTTGGTCTATGTGCATCGCTTCCTACAGAAAATTTCAAGTTTTCTATTTTGATCATCTCTTTGATACTTTTTATATTGGGGTTTTTATGAAAATTGTTTATCTCAATAGCAGTTTTATTTTTACTGGTAGCTTTAGCGACAGATAGTACATCTACATAAAAATTATCATTTATATGAGTAAGTATATTATAACATTTTTTCTTATATATTCTTCATATTCCTTTTTTCTCTAGCTATAACACAGGGCATACAATATCCACCTGTCTTATCATAGGTAGATTGTAGAATTGTTCCTTTACATTCCTCTGTTAAGCATGGAATACGATCGCTCATAAAATCACCTCATTTATTTCTTATTCCTTTTAATATTAAGTAAATTTTTCTATTTCTAGATGTTCTAAAATATTACATCCTAATTGACTCTCTATCATTATTTCCATCAAAAAATCTTCTAATGAAACTATATCATATGACTAACTAATAAAGTGGTCGTCCCTTGCTCTATTAATTCTTTCAATAGTTCTCTTATGCCATTTACTCTAACAAGTCTAATCCATTCATTGGATAATCTAAATCTTGTAATTAAATAATTTATATAAATTTAAAAATAAATATCCACATTATTGATTTGTTTTTATCAACAATGTGGATAAAAGTTTAAATAACTAGTCAAAATATCAACTGTCTGTACAACATTTTCTAGCGAACACTGTTCACCCCTACATAAAACATATGTCTTATTTTAAATACACGTAAACATCACTGTTATAATGCAATATCTTTTATTTTTATTTAAAATTTTTTATAGTAAGTTTTTAATTATATTTCTCACAAAATAGTAATGTGTCAATTATTTACATTTTAGTCGCATAGCATTATTTATTTTTTCGAAGTTAAATTTCTTATAAAATACATCTTTATCTGGCGTATATGTGAGATAGATATTTGTATTTGAAAATTTTTCTATTAGCATATTCATTATATTTGTTCCAATTCCTTTATTTTGAAATTCCTTTAATACTAAAATGTCATGTATGCTAGTATAACAATAATAGTCAGATACAGCTCTTCCAAATCCAATTAAATTTTCATTGTTGTATACCAAAATATAATAAGAATTTTTAAAAGCACTATATATTTGTTCTTTTTCTCTTTTCCAATTAAAACTATTAAAGATATTTAAAACTTCATCAGCATCAAAGCTTTCATTTATTAAATACTTTACTCTCATATCAACTTTCCTTCCCCTTAAAATATTTAGTGTATCTAATAATTTTTTAATTTCTTTACATGGCATTTTCTATAATTTAGAATTATGTGAATATTATGTAATAATAAATAGTATTTTAACATTTAATATTTCTATATGCTACTTCTTTTAGGGCAAAAAATAAGTACTGTCATAAAAGTATAATTTTATGACAGTACTTATAAATATGTAATTATTAGTTGTATACTCTTTATTTTTCATTAAAAAATATAAACTTTTAAGATGATTTCTATAATTCCTATATATTATTGTAAAGTATTACATACAGGATAAGATTTTCTTTCCCATGTACGAGTACTTTCTATTTCTTCATCTGACAGATTAAAGAAATAACCTGAAGTTTCATTATACATATGTGTATATGTAGAATCCCAAGTAGCGTCTATGTGATAATTTTTACCGTTTATTTTAACTATGTTCCATGCATGTCCAAGTTTTTCCTTATCTGGTTCTTCTGCATCAATAATATCTCCAATAACGATCTTTGACTCTATATTAGCAGCTTTTAAAAGCCTATTCATAGCCTGAGCATATCCTTTGCACATACTAAGTCCATTAATTAACGCACTATATTCATCATTATTTTTGTCCCATACCCCGGAATTAAAGGTATCCATATCATATTCACAATTATTGACTAGATAATCATATAGCGCCTTTTCTTTTTCATACTCCCCCATTTCATTAGTAATTGTATTTTTAACTATCTCCTGAACTTTTTCATTTACTAATTTTTCTTTTCTCTTTAATTCCTCCACACTATCTACATATTTAAAATCAATTTTTAAAACAGTATTAAATGTATCATATTTAGTAATTGTATATTCTTTTACATTGGAATTAAGAGTCTCTAATTCGTTAGCTTTCAATATGTTGTTCATGGAATCAACATCGTATGTTTTTTTATCAAAATCTTTAATCTTTATAGCTATAGAGCTGTCATAATTATTTACAGCTTGTTTTACTATATTACAATACTCACTATAATTTTCAGCTTCTACTGAAGTTCTCCCAGAGAGTTCAATAGTAGCATTAACCACTCTAAATATTTTAGTAGACATCAATAAAAATAAAACTATAACTATAATTTCAAATAATTTCCCTAAAAATTTTTTCATCTTTAGTTCATCTCCTTTAAATATATTTGTATAATTTTTATTTCAACTTTTATATTAAGTATATAAAAGAGAAAATATTACCATAGCAAGCTATTATGTACAATCATAAAAACTCCACTTTAAGACATAAGAAGCAAATCGAAATACATATAAAGTAAATTTTATTGCGTAATAATTAAGTACCATAAGATTTTAACACAAAACGTAAAAAAGTTTAATAGAAATTTACTGCACAGATAAATATTTACAATATAAAGTTATTAAATTTCTCTTTCAGCTAACATATAAATTCTTAGAGACTACTAATAAAATTGTGAGTTAAAAATCATTAAAGAAATCAATTATTAAGAGTTGATTTTCATCATGATCGTCAATTGTCTATCATCAATTCTCAATTCCTTAACTGTTCCCCGAGGTGATTAATTTAGGCATCTTCAAAAAATAATAGACCAGTATATTAGCCTATTTTTCATCATACTATGTCGTTAGAACCTACACATAGCGCCACTATGAGCAGGACCTAACTTCTTGTCTGATAAAAAATATACTAATATCTTTGGTCTGTTATTTTCTCTCATATGCCTAAATATTTTTATAAATGTGTAAAATTTGGTTAATTTTTCGTGATTTATGTATTAAAATGTACTTATAATGAGTTATTTCAGGGGAGGTATTTTTATGAAAGCTTTTTATTTTTCTGATTTTAACAAGATTGAATTGAGGGAAGTTGAAAAACCAACCATTGTAAATGATACTGACGTAATAGTCAAAGTATCTCTTACATCTCTATGTGGAAGCGATGTTCATATAGTAAAGGGGGTTATCCCTTCAGAGCCAGGCTTTATTTTAGGACATGAATATGTTGGTATAATTGAACAAGTAGGAAGCTCTGTTAAGAACTTTAAGCCTAATGATAGAGTTATTGGTCCTCCTGCTCCATTTTGTAGAGTGTGTGAAAATTGTTTAAAAGGCAATTTTTCTCATTGTGTAAAGGGCTCTTCTTTAAATGTTCATGGAAGTAAAAATCTTGATGGAGTACATGCAGAATATGTTAGAGTTCCATTTGCAGATATGTGTTTAAAACATGTACCTGATAATATAGACGATGAAGAAGCTGTAATGGTTTTCGACATACTATCGACCTCTTATTCAGCTGTAAAAAGAACAAATATAAAACCTGGAGATAACGTTGTTATAATGGGAGCTGGTCCTATAGGGTTAAGTAGTATTTTAACTTCAAAACTATATAACCCAAATAAAATAATTTTAGTAGGCAGAAAAGACTTATTTAGAATGAATAAAGCAAAAGAAATAGGTGCTACTCATATAATAAATGCATCAAAAAGTGATGTTTTAAAGCAAGTATATGAACTTACAGCAGGTAAGGGAGCGGATGTAGTAATAGAAGCTTCTGGTTCAGAGATAGCTATTCAACAAGCTGTAGAATGTGCTGGAATTGGCGGTAGAGTTTCTCTTATTGGTATAGGGGCAGATATACTTTTTCCATTATCAGAAATTTTCTGTAAAAACCTTAATATAACAATGGGTCTTGGAGATTTAAATCTAGCTTCTGACCTTTTAAATTTAATAGCCTCTAGAAAGATAGATGTTAAGCCATTAATTACCCATAGATTAAGCTTAGATCAAATAGATAGAGCTTATAATATTTTTGATAAAAGAACAGAAGATGTTATAAAAATACTTATAAGACCTTAATCTTCTTTTATAAATAATAAATTTTAAAATTAATAGAACATAAAGCATCTTTCTCTATTATTATGTTTGAATTTTCAAAAATTCAAACATAATAATAGATTAGATTTATAAGTTAATTTTTATATGTTTTACTATAATATATAAACAAAGCTTAGAATTACTTAGCTTTTATTTATAAGCTCCACTTAAATTATCAATAATATTATTTACATATTTTCTGCTTACTATAAAATAATATATTATCTGAAATAATAAATATGCTATAAATATATAGCTACAGTTAACATATAGCTCTATAGGAATATTCATTATTTTAAATGATGTAAACAAATATAGATAAGCTATAATTCCCCCAAAAATTAATGGTGAAAAAAATATTACTTTAAGTTGGTTATAAATTATATTTTTAAACTCTTCTTCTCTCATCCCAATCCTATACAATTTATTATATTTTACCTTTTCTTCTTCCATCTCTGTATACAATTTAAAATAAATTATTACAGATGATGCAATGAAAAATAGAAAACTAATAAATACTGCTAAGAAATTAGAAAAATTCCCACCTTCAACTCTATTTTTGTATATTTCAATATTTGAAAATAGAGAAAAATGCTCACTATATTTAGAGTATTCTTCTTTTAATCCTTCAGGCAGCTTAGAGTTTTGATCCTGAAGCTCTACCTTAATCTTTTCTACTATGTCACCAGTTCTTCTCCATTCTTTAAATCCCAGCATGTTAAATTCACCAATATATTTTTTATCTATAGTATTTTTTATCTCATTGTAATCTTCATCATTTAAAATAATTATATAATTGGACATTGGAAACTTAAGATAGTACACATTATCAACTACAATATCTTTAATCTTAAATTTTAAAGTATTTTTATCATTTTCTAATGAAATAGTTGTATCCAAACTACAATCTTGTAATTCTCTATTGTAGCTTAAATTAGCTATAATTACTTCACCCTTCTTCAATTGAATATCTTTTAAAGAAGAGTCTTGGTAAAAATCTTTAACTACATTATTAAAAACACATTTGTTAAGCTCTTTTTCTGATACTAAAGCTACATTATTATGTCCACTAGATAAATCTTTTTCTTCAGTAATCAGTGATTCAGTGTTATACAATAAAAATGATAATTTCATATTATCAACTATTGGGGTTTTACTTTCATTAATGATATTATTAATCTTTTCTGTAGATACATTATTTATTCCTAAAACCTCGCTATAACTTATATTATATGGGTACATTTCATCCACTGACCATACAGATATTTTGCCCATTGCATAAAAAATGCCCAATCCAAATATAGTAACTCCAATTAAAATGCTGCATGAAAATATAATTCCTTTATTTTTATTAAATTTATGATGCATTTCGTTGTTAAATAATAAATGGTTATGATATGTTTTTTTATTCTTTTTTAAAAAATGTAATACTCCACTTCCAACCTGAGATATAATAAAATATAGTCCTATTAAGGAGCAGACTATAGATAATGGCAAGTATGGAATTATGTTCTGATCTGAATCACCCATTGTATAAAATACAATTAAAATAGCTGTAATTACAAAAAAAATTCCTAATAAAAATATCACTGGATTATACTTTATAACCTTGTCACCTTTACGTCCTTCTTTCATAATTTCCGTTGGTTCTAATCTATTCATAGAAATTATTAAAATAACTAAAACCACTATAAATATTAATAAAAACAGTATTGAAGTATTTGCATAACTTTTAATATTAAAGTGGTGACTTATCTTATCAAATTTAGAGACTTTAACTATTACTAAAAAGAAAAGCCTAGTGAAAATACTACCTGAAATTAATCCCATCATTAAAGACAATATAGCAATAAGTATATTTTCAATTAATACTAACTTATTTAATTCCCATTTGCTCATGCCAACTGTAATGAAAAGACCAAATTCCTTGCTTCTAGATTTTATAAAATATGTTTGAGCATATATGATAAAAAATACTGCAAACAGTGATACCACTAGTATTGCTAACCATACCACCGACGTCATAGATATGTCATTTTTAATATATTGTATAAACTCCTCATTATAATTTAAATCTAACATCATAAACAAAACCATTATAGTAAAACTGTTACATAAAAATAAGGATAAATATTTTTTTATGTTATACCTAAAATTTTTATATACTACGTCCTTAAAAGTCACTAGCTTCACCTCCAAGAACGGCCATAAAGTCTAGTATTTCATAAAAGAAGTCTTTTTTACTCCCCTTTTTGACTATCTCAGAGTGTATATTTCCATCTTTTATAAAAATAACTTTTCTACAAAAACTTGCTGCAAATGCATCATGGGTTACCATAAGAATTGTGCTGTTATTTTTTTCATTGATTTCCTGAAAGCATCTCATAACCAAATTAGAAGACTTAGAATCCAAATTTCCTGTTGGTTCGTCTGCAAATATAATATCTGGATTATTAACTAATGCTCTAGCCATAGCAGTTCTTTGCATCTCCCCTCCAGATACATTATACGGATATTTGTCCATAACTTTTTCCAGTCCAATAGTTTCTATAATATTCTTAGAAATTTCCTCCATATCTTTTATAGATCTTTTTTCTAGCACCATTGGCAGTAAAATATTTTCTCTTAAAGTCAAACTATCCATTAAATTAAAATCTTGAAAAATGAATCCCATAGTTTTTCTTCTGAATTTTGTGAGTTCATCACTAGAAAATGTATTTAAATTTTTTCCTAAGAAATTAACAGTCCCTGATGTTGGCATACTCATACCACTTAAAACATTAAGTAATGTTGTTTTTCCACTACCTGAAGGACCCATAATAGCAGTAAATTCTCCTTTATTTAATTTAATATCTATACCTTGTAATGCCTCTGTCTTTTTTGTGTTTTTATCTCCTCCATATATTTTTTTAACTTTATTTGCTTCAAGTATAATCATAGTACCATTCCCCTTATCAGTTTAATTTTAGTGCTAATAAACATATGGAGAAATCGAAAGAGGTTAAATTTATCTTACATTTACCTTACGCCTATATCTTATACTGACCACAGTGCCAACGCCAACTTTTGATTCAATGGTTATCTTCTGATTAAGCTTTTCAGCCACAATTCCGCACATATATAGTCCAATACCTGTAGAATTTTTATATATACGACCGTTTTCTCCAGTAAAAAAAGCGTCAAAAATCCTATCCATATCATAATCAGGTATTCCAATACCTTCATCAACTATTTTAAGTATTACAAATTCTTCTTCTTCCTCAATTTTTAATGTAATATATTTAGGTGATTTTTTAGATGTAGAATATTTTATTCCATTAGATATAATCTGTTCTATAATAAATTCATTCCACTTTTTATCTGACAATACAAAAATATCTTTTTCTTCTATTTCTATTTTGGGAAATACATTATTATAAATAAAAAAATTCTTATTCTTTTTAATTATATTATTAATAGTTCCTACTAAATCTACAGAAGTAGGTACATAGTCTTTAGAGAATTCATCTAATCTAATTAAGTTTAATACATTTTGTAATCCATCATATATAACCATATTTTCCTGTTTTAAAGAATTAATATCCTCTGCCCTTAATTTCCCATCCTTTTGCTTCTGTAGTATTAAATCTATTATTGTTACTGGCGTTTTTAAATTATGAATTAGTTGAGCTAAAAATTTGCTTTTCCTATTATTTTCTATAGCAACATCCTCTAATTGTCCTATGTAATTATTATGAATTTTATTAATTACTTTATAAATCTCCTTTTGCTCACAGGTTGACAAAACCACTTTATGACTAGAATCTTCTATAAATCTTTCTAATTGAAAATTGAACTTGTAATATCTATACCACTCTATTACTAAATAAATTATAATCAAAAAAATTGTTATAATCATAGGATATAAAATTTCTATTTTATCCACTGTACTATAATAAAATAAAAATATAAAAAGTGTATTGCAAAGCAATATTATTATAGATAGTAGCTTGTCCTTTAAAAAATTATTTATTCTTTTCCTATTCAAATTCTTCACACTTTCTACTACAGTTAATTTTATCTATATCAAATTTGTATCCAACTCCCCTTTTGGTCTTTATAACATTATTAAGTCCTAGTTCTTTTAGTCTATTTTTAACCCTTGTAACATTCACAGTTAAAGTATTATCATCTACAAAAATACTATCTTCCCAAAGTTCAGATAACAATTCCTCTCTTCTCACTACCCTATTGTTATCAAGAAGAATTTTCACTATTTTAAACTCATTTTTTGTAAGCTCAATACACTTCTCATTGAAACATAATATCAAATTATCTTCATCTAAATATAAATTGGGTATATTATTTTCTTTTACAATTTCTTTATTATAGTGTTCATTTTCAATTCTTCTAAGTAATGATTTTATCTTTGCAATGAGAACATCCATAATAAAAGGTTTGGTAATATAATCATCTGCCCCTAATTCAAGTCCCATAACTTGATCCATAGCTGTATCCCTTGATGATATTATAATTATTGGCACATTGCTTTTTCTTCTTAAAGTTCTGCACAGATAAAACCCATCATAATATGGTAAATTTATATCCAAAAGAATTAAATCTGGATTCTCTCTTTCTATATGTTCTACAATATTTTTAAAGTCATCGCTTTCAACTACCTCATAATCATATTTAATTAATTCATCTTTAATCAAAGTCCTAAGTCTTAAATTGTCCTCAACAATAAATATCTTATACATCAAAATTCCCCTCATTAATCTATTATTTTATATTTTTGAAATACTGTATTTACTTCCCTATAATGGATTAATAACTAATACTTTCTAGTACTATTTTAGCATTTAATGTTTTTAATATCACATATCTTTAATTATAAAATGTTTATTAAATACAAAAAATAGGTTATTATCAAATGATAACAACCTATTTTTAAAATATAATTATTTGATTGATTCTGCAAACTTTATTAATTCATCCCTTGTAATTCCTCTACTACTAATACCATATATAACTCCATTAGCTTCCCAATCAAGTCCTTTACTACCAGATCTTACACCATCAGATAATATGGCATCTGCTCCATTAATTTTTATTTTTTCTATATTACTACCATTAGATACAGTTCTAGTTTCCTCACAAGCAAATCTTTGCTGCATATATATATTTTTTCCTGTTTTTTCATTAGTAAAATATATAGTAATATATTTACTGTCTTTTACAACTCCTGTCTTGCCTTTAAAAAATTCTGCTCTATCAAATTTATATCCCTCTGGTAAGTAACTAGGAAGAATAACATTAAAACAAGTGTATTTATTTAATTCATTAGTATCTTTAACTTCTAATACCTTTTCTTTTGCTTGTGATACAGTTGTTATTGCACCAGTTTTCATATCAAAATCATCGATTTCTTCACCATCAGCTGTATAAAATTTTTTCATTTCTTTTGTAAATATTTCTATCAAGTTTCCATCCTTATCAAACAGTTTTCCCTTTAACTTCCCTGGAACAGGCATAGATTCTACTTCTAACTTATGATCTTCATTCTCTACAAATTTAACATGTTCTAAAGATATGGATTTTATTATTTTTTCTACAAAACTTTGTGCAAAGGATGTTTGTGATAAAGTAATAGTTACAATACATGCAATTCCTACCCCTGCTAATCTTTTATATAACTTATTTCTTTTTGATTTCATAATAATATTTTCTCCTTTATACTGATTTATATTTTCAAGTGTCTTCTTAAACACCGCTTCTTTATTGCGCTCTTTACTGAAATCTTTATCTGCTAAAATCTTACCTAATTCTAAAAGTTCATTGTATTCTTCATAATCTGATTTACTCTTCTTTTCTATACCATTAAAATAGGCATCTATTTCTATAGAAAATTTATCTTCAATACTTTTCTTGCTCATATTTACTCCTCTCTTTCCAACTTCTTTTTCAACTTCTTCATGGTTCTATAAAGTATTACCCCAACATTGCTTTCTGTAATTTCTACTATTTCTGCTATTTCTTTATTTTTTAAATTGGCACCAAACTTAAGCGCCACAATATTTCTTTCTCTTGTATTTAAAGTGTTTAGCGCCTTTGAAAGTTTATTATTAGCCTCTGCTGTAAGAACCATATCTTCAGGTGTCTTTTCTCTTGCTACTAAATCTTTAATACTATCTAGAGAAAATACTTTATGTTTTTTCAAACTTCTAAAATAATCATTTACTATATTTCTAGCTATAGCAAAAACCCATACTTCAAAGGGTGATTTATTTTCAGAATACATATCTATGTTAATCATTATCTTTTCAAAAACTTGGCTTGTTAGATCCTCTGTTACATACTCACTATTAACCCGATAATATATATAGTTATAAATTCTCTTATAATACAGTTTAAAAATATGAGCAAATTCTTCTTCATACAAATCTTCTTTAATTTCTTCTTTATATAAAATATTATCCAACTCGAGTTGCTTCATCTTTTTAAACCCTCCTCTCATATTTTCTTTAGGTACCTAATTTCATATGTTAATACGAGAAAACTTTCATTTCATTACACATATTTATAATTATTTCTTTCACTTCAACATTAAAATATATTTTTCCTTGTGTCTAAGTAATAATAATAAAATATCTTGCAAAATAAAAAAGCCATATAGTGACTACGAAAAATTATTTTTGTAGCCACTATATGTCCTTGAAATTGAAGTTATCACCTTAAAATGAAGTTCTTTATTTTGTATAAAGATTTATAGACAAATTTAAGCAAAGAGCATTTAATTAATATATAAATATATCTATTTTCTAATCTATGGTAGTAAAATATTATTAAAGGCATATGTAAAAATTTCACTATAATTTTATTCTATATACTATTTTGAAAAAATGTAAAGGAAATTTATAAATATGGATATTTTAAATAAAGCAGTATTTTTAGATATGCAAGGCACTTTAGGTGGAACAGGTGTAGATGATATTAGAAATTTTGATTTCTATCCTTTTTCGATTGAAGCTATAAAAAAATTGAATAAAAATGGTATTCTTACCATTATTATAACAAATCAAAGTAATATATCAAGAGGATATCTTTCGCAAGAATACTTTGATAATAAAGTAAGTTTTTTAAAGAAAAGATTAAAAGAAGGAGGTGCATATATTGATGGAGTTTACTGCTGTCCACATACTCGAGAAGACAAGTGTAATTGTAAAAAGCCATTAACGGGATTAATTGATATGGCTGTTCAAGATTTTAACATTGATTTAAAAAATAGCTTTGTAGTAGGAGACATGGGGATGTCGGATATTATTTTATCAAATAAAATAGGAACAAAAGGAATCCTGGTATTAACAGGTGCTGGTAAAGGAAGCTTAACAAAATTTAGAGATACATGGATTAATTATGAAGCTGATTATATTGCTGAAAATGTTCTGAAAGCTGTCAATTGGATATTGAATCTTAAATAAATCTTAAGATTTAAGCATAATTTTTATTTTTTATAAAAAAGTATCATATATAAAAGGAACGTTTAACCCTATCAAAATGTTATATCAATTTTCACAGTAATATAACCTATGGCATGATTTATATTAATACTAAAAATATAAATAAAAACGTTCCTTTATTTAATATTACCACAGTTTGATTAAACTTTGTTTTTAATGCTTTTTTCATTAAGACTTAGCTTTTAAATATTAAATTTCTATACATTCATTTTCACAAACCTATATTATAATTGCAACTTTTCCATCTAATTTATACTTATTTCTCTCTAAAACTCATTGCGTAGTCCAATTGTTTACATCTGTATCTGCAATAATCTTAGTAATATTATTAAGTAAAATTGGATTTGCTTTTTTAATTAAAATATCTACAATTTCTTTGCTTCTTTCATTTGGAATTACTCCAATGTAATTAATAGTTCCAAAGTTATCTCTTAATTTCTGTGGAACAACCAACGCAACAGCGCACTCTTTATTATATGCTGTCAAACACCATTCTTTATTAAAATCAATATCCTTTAATATATCGAAATATTGTCAGTTTTGAATGATTCCAAATTAAAAATACTCTCTTTCTCTTGTTTATCTAGTGCTCCTTTGGTTACAGCTTGTATTATTTGAATAAGTTCGTCTTATCCAATAATATTCAAATTTTCGAATCTTAAATTGCAATCAATACACTTAATATTTTCCCCTCTTTATCATTTTGTAATATCTCCTTTAATTGTCAACTATCTTTATCTAATGTATACGCTGGCTCGTCCATTATAATTAATTATGATACTTCTATAAATTGTCTAATTTATAGAAACTTTTTGTTTTCACCTTCATATATATTAGTGATATAAATACATATATATGTATTTACTCTATGAAAAAATTAACCAATGCTAGTTTTATGGTATCAATTTTTCCTAAATAATTCTCTAAAGTACATCTTTACTAGAATTAATTAAATAGTTCATAGTCTAATTTTATAGGTGTAAATTACATTCATTTGAATCTTTGAAGTAATTAATTTCTTAATATCTCAACTTGTGAAATTTTACAATTCTTATACTTTTTATTATAAAATTATTTTAAAAACAATTAGATAATATGAGATATAACCCAATACAACCATTAAATTACATGTAATTACTTGAAACATATTCAAATATATGGTACATTATGTGTAACCTAATATTCTTATATTATATTTAATGAAATATAATATAAATAATTATTTAATTTTAGAGAGGGGGATATAAAATGAAAGTTTACGGAAAGAATAAAAAAGCTCAATTAGTACCAACATATGTTTGGTATGCTGGTGACCCTGAACTATGTAGATAACAAAAGGTAATAACCTATATTCTTACATTATTCTTTGTAATGAATTATATCAAAATAACGGAGTGATAAGGTATCTCCTAACGACTTAAAAAAACACCTTAAATTTGCAGAATATTAAGACTTTATCGAATAAAGAAAACACCATAGTAAATACATGCTTTGGTGTTTTCTTTTTATAAAATAACTTTGAAAGCAGGTGCTACATGATAAACTTAAATGATAATAACATCAGTTTTTCTAAATATGTAAAGTTTATGGAAAATAGAGATGAATTTATAATAATAAATGGTGATTCTGGTATATGGTTAATCATTAATAAACCTATGTTAAATAAAATAAAATATTGTATAGATAATAAGGTAGCTCCATTAAAATATATAGATAGTTTAGATGATATAACAGAGAAGCAGGAACTATCGGAGGCTTTTAAAACTCTATTTGATGAAGAGATCATTGTAAAGTCTAATGAAAAAGACGAAATTAATATAAAAGAAATTGAATTTAAAGTAACTAATAAGTGTAATCTTAAATGTCTACATTGTGCTGCTTCTTCTGACATAAGCAACATAGATACTTTATCTACTAATCAAATTAAATTAATTTTAGATAAAATTTTTAAATTAGATATAGACACTCTACTTATAACTGGAGGAGAACCTCTAATAAGACAAGATATAGAAACTTTACTTCCGTATATTCGAAACAATTTTAAAGGTGTAGTAAATTTAATAACAAATGGAACATTAATTGATAAAGGAATTGCCCATTTATTAAAAAGGTGTGTGACCGCTGTTTCTATTAGTGTGGATGGTTATGACAAAGCCTCTACTGAATTTATAAGAGGAAAAGGCGCTTATGATAAAATTATACAAGCTATATATAATCTTAAAGAAGTAGGATTTAATAAAGAGACTATAATTCTCACAATGACAGCAACAAATCAAAATTTAAACCATGAAAATGATTTTAACTCATTATGTGAAAAGCTTGATGTTACTGGAGGAGTTAGAAAATTTGTACCTCTTGGTAGAGGTTTTGATAATTATAGTAACCTTGGAGTTGATAACTATTCAAATTTGAAATTAGATAACTCCGATGATTTAGAGGAAGTCAGAGAATGTCTAGAATGTAATATAGCGTGCAGAGCAGGAACTGGTAAATTTTCCATTAATGATTTAGGAGAATTACATCCATGCCTTATTTTAGATAATAAAGAATATAACTTCGGAAATATTCTAAATGATGAACTAAATGAAATATTTGCTTCTAAAGAATATATAAACTTTATCAATAATAAAGTTAGAAAAAGTATTGTTGATGATATACCTAAATGTAAAGATTGTAATGTAAGGTATTTTTGTATAGATAGATGTTCAGGCGTTAATGATTTCTATTATAACGATAAAGAATCTCTTGAAGAAAGATGTAATTATTTAAAACCTTATTTAAATAAAGTTTTATGGGATGAATAGTTTAATTATAAAGCCTTTTCTTGTTATTTACTAGAAGAGGCTTTATAATTTATGATAAATAAATATTACATAAATGTGAGAATTGAAATTTCACTGAGAAAAAAACTCAATTCCTATTTTCCCCATATAAACTTTGATTTAATTACTACATTATTAATAGTTTTTAGCCATTTAACTCTATACTAAAATTGTTCAATATCAAAATTATAAGCTAAAGTTAATGCTTATAATATAGAGAATGTATAGCTAAAAATTATATTTAAAATATTCCTTAACGAAATTATCCATAGGATTTTTTTCATTTCCTTCTCCTATATAATCTAAATCTCCATCATAAAAATACAAATATGCTATACTTTTTTTCTCTTCAGATATTCCAATCATTCCAAAAGACTTAGGAAATTCCGTATTAGAAGTACCCTTCTTATCTATAACTCTAAAAGTATAACTCTGTACTGAAAATTCATATTCAGGAATGTAATATTTGCTTTTATCAAAATAAGAGCTGATTTTTTCATCTAAAAAAGTATATTGTTCACCTAATTTCTCTTTTTCACTTTTGAATGTATCATCATCATAGCTCACAATAAGGGCAACGGAATGAGATTTAAAAATTAACATGGACTTATCTGTATATTTGTATTCAATATCTTCACATTCAGGCAAATCCTCTAGATTTGGCATAATGTCTTTTGCCTTTGAATCAATTGGTGTCCCACTCCTAAGATAGTTTTCGATATTTGAACTTGAATTACTACAACCAGTAATACAAAGAATACAAGTAATTGCCAGAGCAATTAAATATTTTTTTCTCATTTTAAAATACCTTTCTAAAAACAAATTAGCCTTACTATTACTAATAAGACTATAGATTATTATACATACATAAAATGATATATTCAAAATCTATAACCTATAAATTTTACATATATCATTTTATTGGTATTTTCACCTTATAATTAATCCAACCTTCATTATACATTATTGCAGTAATAGGAGGTGCATATCTGAGGCTTAATAATTTATTTATAAAGTTTTTCATATGATAAGTTGAAACATATTATATGCAAATACTAAAACTAGCCTTAACCATTTAAATTGCTAGGTTAAGGCTAGTTTTGTAGTTAGAAATAATCTATCTGTTTATTTGAAGTAATTATTAGGTTACAACAAAAATAACTAGTGTATGTTGGTATAATAGGAATAGCGATAATTACTATAACACTATCATAACTTCCAAGTCTTTATAATTACAATTTCCTCATTTCTTCCTTTGTCTTCTAGGTCTAATTAATCTTTTATAAGAAGAAAACGTGGCAAATATGTAAAATTCCATATCTGAGCCACGTTTTTATCCTATTGCAGTTTTTACACGAATCGTTTCCGTACCCATACAAAGGTACAGGGAGCTTAATGCCATAACGTTGCTATAAAATTGTAAGTCAATGTAGTTGCTAGAGTATTATACATTGGAAATTCACATGGAAATCATAGAGCTATAATCACAGGCTAAATAAGAAAAAAAGCTTCCTTATGAAGACTGTTTCCTCTTTATGTATCCTATGAGGATATCCATTTATTAATCATAAAACCCTAAAATCTTTCATACTTTCTCCAAGAATATAGTGTGAAAACCACATCAAATTCTGCTTCATAATAGCCATATTAATTCCTGGCTGGTCCGAACTATATGCCATTCCTTTAAATATAATTAATTCTGTATCAACTTCCATATCACTTAATCCTTGATATAGCTCATATGCATTTGGAGTTGGAACTCTTGCATCCTTTTCGCCATGTTGGATTAAGGTAGGAGTACAGGCTGATTTAATATATGTCATTGGTGATGTTTTAGCATATATCTCTGGATCATTCCATGGATTATTTCCTAAATACATCCTAATAAAATAAGGTATATCTGTATTTACATAATGGGTACTCCAATTAGTAATTCCACCTCCAACTGAAATAGCTTTAAATCTACTACTAAATGTAGAACAGAAAGCTGATATATATCCCCCGTTGCTCCATCCCATAACCCCTACTCTATCTTTATCTGCAATCCCTTTGCCAACTAGTTTATCCACTCCAGATATAACATCATCGTAGTTAGCAATTCCCAGTTTTCTATAGTTTTCTTTTAAGAATTCATTACCATAACCAGAACTTCCCCTGTAGTTTGGTTCTAAAACTATAAAGCCTTTTTCGATAAACTGTTCAATAGGATATTTCTCATTAAAATAATCTAAAAACATTGGAAAGGATGCCCAAGCCGGACCACCATGAATTACCACTAATAAGGGATATTTTTTATTTGCGTCAAACTCTACTGGGGTTGATAAAACTCCCTCTATTTCAATGCCATCACTACTTTGCCATGAGATTATTTCCTTGTTACTTTTAAGCTTTCCTTTGAAAAAGCTATTTTCATTCGTTATTTTCTTATCGTCTAAATAGATTTCAAAGGTTTCATTTGTTATAGCCTTATTATAGGATATATGATTTCCATCCCTTGTTATAGAAGCATCCATTATAAAGCTATCTGCTTTTTTGCTTAACATTTCCACAGTGCCATTCTCAGATAGCAACCCAATAAGATAATTAGTTTTATTCTGCCATCTAATTAAAATTCCTTTAGCTGTCCACCGTAATGGAATAACCGTACTATCAAAATCTGTTAAAGGTTGAATTAGCTCTCCATTATTAATATCATATATCTCTAGTGTGCTGTCTTCTATATGGGTCTTATAGTAATCCTTTTCCCTTATGCTTGCTGAATAACATATTTTGCTGCCTTCAGGAGAAAAGCAAACACTCCCTCCCAACAACTTATCCATATTCATCTTTTGTAGCTCTCCAGCTTTAATATCTAGTATGTATAGATCTCCATTAATATAATCTCCCATATTTGGGCTTGGTGTAGCCATAAATACAACCTTTTTCCCATCATTTGAAATATCAAATTCATGGATATGAAAATCCTTACCATCAGTTAGTTGATAAACAACGCCATTTTCGTGTTCATATTTATCATTTTGTATCACTTTTTCTATTTCAATGTAATATAAACAATTATTCTGGTATTCCTTACCTATATGATGGAAATCTCCATATAGTTCCTTACGTTTTTTTATCACCTCAGATTCTTTTGACTGTGCAACATAATAAAAACCCTTGCCAGTAGGCTCCCATTTGAATTTACTGACCCCTTCTTTCTCATCAGTAATTTGAACCCCACTATAACCATCTATTGACTTAACAAAGATCTGATCTTTCTTATTATCCCCGTCACCAACTGGGCTAAGGTATGCGATATCCCTAGAATCTGGAGACCATAATGGGTATGTACTATCTATATCCCTAGTTGTTAATGGGTAACACTGCCCCTTATCTTTTTCATATATCCATACATAATTCCTATATTTATTGTCTTTCCAGTTAGCTGTCTTCTTGACAAATGCTACGTTTTTGCCATCATCACTTATGTTTGTACCTGATAAGGTTGGTAATGAAATAATCTCTTCTATACTTAGATATGTTTTTTCATTCATTTTCATTAATAAACCCCCTCGTAACTATAATATCATTTAACTCGTAGTAATAGCTTATATTCTTAGCTAACACTTTATCAATTTCTTCTTCCGTGACTATTCCCCAACTAATATCTTGCTTTTCCCAATATCTTCTCTCAATTTCAAATTTCTCTAACACTCTACTATCAAGAATATCTTCTTTTCTTTTTATCGTTCTAGCTTTATTAATAAAGTTTTGGTTCATTTTATATTTATACTTTTTAAAGAAGGTAGATATATATTATTCATTAATATTCTCCCTTATATTTTACTCAATTTATTCTATTCTTACCAACTATATTATATAAAAATTTCCCATTAATGTAATAATTATCTTATAATTAAGTTTTAATCCATGTTTTATTCCATACGTTAATATTTCAAAATTATGTATAGCATTTATACTCTCATTACTCCATCTACCACTTTCATTAATTAATCCTATTAACACTTTACTATAAACCCAATTCCAATTTACATATGTATTAACTTTTAATATTAACATTGATAACGATCTAGTCTCCCTTTCAATTTCTATCAAGCTGTATTCTCTACCATCCATTATAGCTATTTTCCCAATAGCATACTTTCTCTTAGTTACTTCATCATTTAATTTGACAAATCTCTTACCTTTTCTACCTTCTGGTAACTCACCAATGATAATTTCTACTGATTTTACATCATTTCTTTTTTCTAATAGTTTTAATATCTCAACAAATTCCTCTAGTTCACCTTTTTCTTGTACATTATATAGATTAGTAAATTCTAATCCCATAATCAAACTCTCTCATCCCATATCCACTACAGTTCTTACTTGGTTATTTTCAATGATATACATTTTTGTATGCTCATCTTCTTTTATTCTTCTTGCTCTTCTATCACTTTTAAATTTATTTATCTTAGGCATTATTTCATATTTATGACTTATTAGAAAAGTATTTATTCCTTCTGATGCTTCTGCATATCCATCAGTGTATGAATATAACTCTCTATCCTCATTTAGGTTTTTATTCAAAACAAAAAAGAGAAAATCAGAATTTTATTTCTGATTTTCTCTTTTTTTTATTTAAACTAATATCTTATTCAACTGTTACTGATTTAGCAAGGTTTCTTGGTTTATCAACGTCACAGCCTTTTTCTATTGCCATGTAGTATGAGAATAGTTGTAGTGGAATTACTGCAATTACTGGTGCTAGTAAATCCATTACTTTTGGTATATAGATTGCTGAGTTAATTGTTTTCTGTACTTCACAATGTCCCTCTTGTGCTATCATATACACCTTAGCTCCTCTTGATACAACCTCTTGAACGTTGCTCACTATTTTATCGTATAACTCTTCTTGAGTTGCTAATGCTATTACTATAGTTCCATTTTCAATTAATGCTATTGGACCATGTTTTAATTCTCCAGCAGCATATGCTTCTGAGTGAATATATGATATTTCTTTAAGCTTTAATGAACCTTCCATTGCTACTGCATAATCAAGTCCTCTTCCTAAGAAGAACATATCCTTTTGCATAGATGTTTTTGAAGTCATTTTTTGTATTACTTCTTTGCATTCTAATGCTTTTTCTGCCTTTCCTGGAAGTTCTAGCATTGCGGCTTTAATTTCTTCTATTTCCTCATTTGATAGAGTTTCTTTGTTTTGTGCAAAGAATAATCCAATTATATACATTGCTATAAGCTGAGTTACATAAGCTTTTGTTGATGCAACTGCTATTTCTGGTCCTGCCCAAGTGTATAGAACGTCATCTGCCTCTCTTGAAGCTGAACTTCCTACAACATTTGTAACAGCTATAACTCTTGCACCTTTAGATTTAGCAAGCCTTAATGCTGACATAGTATCTGCTGTTTCTCCTGATTGGCTTATAACTATCATTAATGAATTTTCATCTAAAATTGGATCTCTATATTTAAATTCAGATGCTATATCAAGCTCAACTGTTATTCTAGCAAGCTTTTCTATAACATATTTTCCAACTACTCCAGCATGATATGCTGTTCCACAAGCAACTATATAAATTTTATTTAATTTATTTATTTGCTCTTTAGTTATATGAATATCATCAAGTTTTATAGGTTGTCCTAAAACTATTCTTGATGTCATTGTATCTTTTATTGCTTTTGGTTGTTCATGTATCTCTTTTATCATAAAATGCTCATATCCGCCCTTTTCAGCAGCATCTGCATCCCAAGTTACATGATAAACTTCTTTATTTACAACTTCTTCGTCTTCATTTATTATTTTAACGCCATCTTTAGTTATAATAACAAATTCTTTATCTTCTAATAAATAAATATCTCTAGTTTGATTTAAAACTGCTGGTATATCTGAAGCTATAAAAGTTTCATCTTTTCCAAGACCAACTATAAGTGGGCTATCTTTTCTTACAGCCACCATCTTATCTGGTTCATGAGTTGTAACAACTCCTATTGCATAAGCCCCTTCCATTTTGGAAACTGCTTTCATTACAGCTTTAATCAAATCTCCATCATAGTAATAATCTATAAGCTGAGGTATTACTTCTGTATCTGTTTCAGATGTGAATTCATATCCTTTTGATATTAACCACTCTCTAATACTGATATAATTTTCTATAATTCCATTGTGAACAACACTTATAGTTTTCTTTCCATTTGAATGTGGATGTGAGTTAACATCTGATGGCTGTCCATGTGTTGCCCATCTTGTATGTCCTATTCCTATTGTTCCATGAAGAGGACTCTCCTTTAACTTTTCCTCAAGACAAGAAAGTCTTCCCTTGCACTTTGCTATTTCAAGATTACCTTCTTCTAAAATAGCAACTCCTGCTGAATCATAACCTCTGTACTCCAGTTTACTTAAACCTTCAACTAATAATGGTGACGCTTCTCTTTTTCCGAAATAACCTACTATTCCGCACATAAAATCTTCTTCCTTCCATATTAAAATATTTTACACAAAGATAAGCAAAGGCCATTTGTCACAATATTCAATAAATACCATAAAAATAGAGCCATTTCCTTATATTGCATAATAAGGTTTTAACACCAGATTGATTTGTAACAGAAATTACTCTCTGCTTTTGTCAATCGTTAACGGTAGTGCGATACCGTGGGGCACCCGCCGAAGATTCGATACTCCCCATCCTCGTCAACTTATAAGCTCTTTAGTAATTGCTTTCTTGAAAGCTTTACTAATAAAAACTCTATAAGTTCTGGCGCTTTAAAAATTTAAGATTTAAACTAATTAAATCTCAGTTTATTATATTCAAGTAATTTAAAATGGTCAATGTTAATTTATGCCAACAAATATTCACCTCATAAAAATGGCATTATTATATCATTATATTTACGACCCCAAATAACAATTCGTTTAAGATTAGAGATTGTTTTTTGGGGTTATTTAGTGTGACATATAAATCGCATAAAACTTACTGTAAATTAATTAATACTTTAATTGTACTCTGTATCTCCATTATATTGGTTAAGCTTATTAGGTATTGCTCCGAATTTTGCTGTACCTCAGGGGAACCCTAAAGGGCTTCACCACTGTTCCCCAGAGGTGGAAAAACTAGCAATTGTATTAATAGTAAAAAATTAATTTCAACCATAATTCCTCATTCTTAATTTTTAATCATCAATTAACTAAGTACTGCACCCTTATATAATTGAGAATTGACGATTGATAATGAAGAGTTGTAGTAAGACTGCAACCTATGGTTCATGAACTTCTCCTGCTAATCTATTTCTCTCATTTAATACAGCAGCATTCTCAACTTTTTCAATTTACCTCCAGAGCTTCTAATTTATATGATAATTTAATTAGAATAAATAGTAAATAAAAATCACTCTGTTATAATTTATATAAAAAAGTGGTATCTAAGAACATCTTAAATACCACTTTTAAAATCCATATTTAATTATTTACTAATATCTCTTATTATTGTTTCCATGGCTTTTATTGCGTCTACTTTGTTGATGTAATTAGTGGAAGATAAATGTATCTTAATTTTTTTATCTGGCATGTATAATTCAAGACATTCGCCATCATCAAAAGGTGTCATAAATATTCCATCATAAGATAGAATCTTTACTTTTTCAAAATTTGAAACTGGTACTGATATATTGCTGCTATTATTTTTATTATATTTTGTTATATCTATACTAATATTATTTATACTCTTAGAAGATGTTGCCTCAAGATTTTTATCTATATATAAATAGCTGAATTTTTCTTTAGTAGTATACTTTTTATATTCCATACTATCCAATTGTATTCCTAATAGTTCATATAATTCTATAATTGATTGCTCTTTTATATATTTCTCTCCCTCTTTTGCAGTATCATATTTCTTCTCAGTAACTACTTTTAAATTCTTATTTCTCTTTATTTCTTTTATTATCTGCTCCATCATTTTTATTACTTCTTTTTCAAAATTTTCACTTAAATAATTCTGAAATTCTAATCTCACCTCTATTTTTTCTTCTGGAATAGGTACAATAATAGATTTTGAATAGGCCCATTTACTTTCATACTCAGATGTTGTATTTTCAAATACCCCTTCATAAGATAATACTTTAACTTTTTTAAACTCACTGTTTTTGCTGTAAGTAGTCATATTTGTAAAAACTTCCTCATGCTGCCCTATAACAACATTAACGTTTCCATAATCCTCCATATTTTTATCTATTCTACGTAAAAAATGATATTCAAAACTCTTATAATTATTGTATTCTTGATATCTCATATTATGCAATTCCAAATCACCAACTTTATACAATTGTATTATTGATTCATTTTTAAGGTATTCTTCCGCTTCTTTTGAATTAATATTAGTATATTCTTTTCTACAGATTGGTCTAAACATTTTCATTTTTTCATACTCATCTAATTTTCCTTCTTCATTCCTATCAATCAAGCTTTCTATGTCTTCTACGCTTTTAAAAGTTTGTGAGATATTCTTATTGCTAATAGTTATATTTCTTACCCATTGTTCAAGAGCATCTACTATAACTTTGTTATAGGGCAATATTATTATTAAAGCTATTATAACTGCACAGGCTGCTATTAAGGATTTTTTATTTTTTCTCAACTTTTTATTTTTAAATTCAACCTCTTCTTTATTTATTAATTCCATTACATTACTTCTAAAATTTTTATCTAGTATTTCTTCTTCAAACAGGTCTAATAGCTCTTCTTCGAGAATGGCCTCTTCTTCAGAATTTATATCATATGTTTTTTCTATATTAAATAACTTCTTTATAAGTTTTAATTGTCTTTTATCATGCATAAATTCTTCACCTTCTTTTCATTATTCTTATTTCTCATGGATATAAGTTTTTGCCTAGCTATATAAAGTCTTGATTCTACTTTACCTTTTGGCAGGTTTAAAACTTTTCCTATATCTTCTGCAGTTAGCTTTTCTACATATTTAAGTAGTATTAGAACTCTATATTTTTCAGGCAAACTATGAATTAATTCATATAATTCTTTCATGTTTTCTTTATTTTCAATAACCACTTCTGGTGTTAAATCATGGGCAAATTCTTCGTCAATTTTTTCAAAGCTTTTAGATTCATTACTTTTTAAATAATTTAAACTGGTATTCTTAGCTATAGTAAAAAGCCAAGTTATGAAATTTTTATTGCGATCAAAATTATAAAGATTTCTATATGCCTTAAGAAAAGTCTCTTGAGCCAAGTCTTGGGCTATATGTTTATCTCCTATAAGTTTACATATAAATCCATATACTTTTTTATCATATTTAATGAGTATTTTTTCAAAATCATTCTTATTCCCCTCTAATATTGATTTGATGATTTCTTTATCATCCACAATACCCCTCCTCCCAAAATTTATTAGTTTGAAAAGCCTTTCATATAGTAATACAACTTTTAAACTTAAATTTTGGAAAATAATAAAGTTTTATGTATTATAGCTATTAATTTAATCATAAAAAAAGATAGCCTCTTTCAAAGCTATCTTCTATTGCTATTCTTAAATCCCTTTATTCTAATTCCATATTATTAAATACAGCTTTTGCCCATATCATAAATATGAAACATAAAATTGTTATATATATTAATGCTATTATTTTACCATAAATGACAGTGAATGCTTCACCAATGTAAGCTGCCATTACTCCAATTATTAATCCACCTAACACTAAAGTTATAACCAAAAGTAAGGAATATATAAGTGGTTTTAATTGTTTTGTTAATATATTTCCTAAATACTTACTAAATATTATTTCATTATATCTTAAATAATAATGGAACATTGAATATATAGCTATATTTAATACTATATTAATTATACTTATTCTAAATATAATAGCAGGAAGTAAGAAAATTACTAATCCATTAAAAATAGTAGTTAAGTTATCAAATAAAGTACTATAAAATAACTTATTAAAATTACTATCTGGAATTAAATAAATATAGTGTTTTTTTCTTTCTCCGCCTATTGCTCCAGACATTGTCATTATAAAAGCAAAATATAAATTTATTCCAAGTGCTATATTAAAGCCGTTTTCTCCTGATTTATATGTTGCTATAATAGTGATTAACGTAAATGCTAATAATTTTAATCCTTGAGTATATACTCCACGCTTTTTAAATTCTAATATCTGTCTTTTAAAGATTGTTGCAGCACCACTTTTGTTGTAATTAACTTTAGCTTCTCTTAGCATTTTTGCCTTTCCCTTTTTGCTGAAGACATTCATTTGCTTACCATCTTTAACAGATTCTAGCGCTTCCTCAAACTCTTCTGCTTTTTGTACCATTTCTTCTGTATACTCTAAGTTCATTCTATTTATAGTATAAATTATTACAGCTATAAATAATAAAAATGCTCCTATGAAAATAATAGTGTTAACTTCAAAACCAACTAATCCACCTTTAACTATCTGCATATTCCATCCTAGTAGTGGAACATAATATAAAACATTACTATTAAAGGTGTTTATAAATGCTTCATATAAGCTATTAGTAGAAAAATAACTAAATCCAAATTGTATAACAAGAGCTGCACCTAGTATATATGCTATATACTTAGTTATTTTATCTAACATCGGATATTTAGTATTTAATGATATTAATAATACAGATACCGCACTAGTTGAAATTAAGCAAAAAATTATTGATACATAAATATTTATTAAACCTGTATCTTTTAAATTAAAGAACCTCACCAATGTAGCTGAATTAAATGCAATCATAATAACAAAAATAAGAAGCTGTGCCATATTTTTAATACATGCATAAACAATTGCCTTTTGTGGCTTAATAGGAGATGTGAATACAAAGTTTACATCACTTTTTCTAAATAGCCCCTTACTACTTCCGCTACCAAATAAGGTTAATCCATAAAAGAAAATACAAACGCCTGATGTTATAGCTAAAAGTATTTCTGGTGATTTATAATCACCACCTGTTGCACTTTTTAACCCTCCAATTATTGCAAAGACTAATAGTCCAACATAAAAAATCATACCTAAAAGCTTTAGAGGCTTTTTAACCATATCCTTAAAAAAATTAATGAAGCTTCTATAATGTATATAAAGTAATGGTTTCATTTATCCCACCTCCTACTTTTCTTCTGCTTCTTTATTACTTTTTTCTGTTACTCTAAAGAAAATTTCTTCTAGTGATTCTCCACCCTCTTCGACTTCGGATCTTAACTTAGACACTATAATCTCACCCTTGTCCATTATTAAAGCTCTATCCCAAAGTTCATCTACAGAATCTATAATATGAGTTGAAATAACAATAGTACAACCATTATTTTTTAATTCTTTAATAATTGCTTTAATCTCTTTTATCGCCTTAGGATCAAGTCCTATCATTGGCTCATCAAATAAAACTACTTTCGGATTTGTAATTAGAGCACAAATAACTGAAACCTTTTGCTGCATACCTTTAGACAGTTCTCTACCAAGCTTGCTTCTTTTATCTTCTAAATCAAATCTCTCAAAATACTCTTCCATTTTTTCTTTATAATCTTTTATTCCATAAGCCTTAGATACAAACTCAACATGTTCCTCTATTGTCAACCAATCATATAAAACTGGCATTTCTGGGATGAATCCTAAGTCTCTTTTAGCCTCTATAGACTTATTCTCATATCCGTTCACCTTAATTTCTCCCTTAGTTTTTAATAATCCTAAGATTGATTTTATAGTGGTTGATTTTCCTGCACCATTTGGTCCCAAAAGTACAGCAATCTCTCCATCGTTAACCTCAAAGGATATATCCTTTACCACTAAGGTTTTCCCATATTTCTTTGTTAGATTTTCAACCTTTAACATTGTTTTCCCCCTTATCAATAATATGCAATACATATTATTTTATATCGTTTAATATAGTATATAATAACTCATTACTTTTATAAATACAAGTACATTTTTGACAACTTTTATGAATTTCTTCATAAAATTGAAGAAATTCATAATTGATTCATTCTAAGAAATTAATTTCCACCATAATTGTCAATTCTCCATAGTCAATTCTCAATTGGCTAAGTTCTTGAGAGTAAGGTTAAATTCATAGTTTATAATTATTAACTTATAATTAAGTAGAGTTATATAATAAATTTGTTTCTCTTCTATTATTGCATATAAAAACTTTAAGTTTAGTAACTTAATGAATTTTTAATAATTAAATAATGTTATTGAATTAACAATGTGCAGCTTATAATATACAATTTTTGAATATATTAATTTATTAAGAATTAAGTTCCAATAAAATTATTTATTAAATCAAGTACTGCACCTCACGAGGATCCTTTCATGGCTGCACTACTATTCTGCTAAAGCAAAAAACTAGCAATAAAATTATTGCTAGTTAAAAAATTTATTTATTTGCTTTTTCTTCTATTAATTCAGCTAGTGAATGTGCCATTTCATCTAGTTCACTTTGAACTTTTCCTTCAAGCATTACTCTTACTAAAGGCTCTGTTCCTGAAGGTCTTATTAATACTCTTCCACAGCCTTGAAGTCTTGCTTCCATTTTAGCTATTTCATCCATTATTTCCTTATCTTCATTATGAATATTTTTCATATCATTAGGAACTTTAGCATTAACTAATATCTGTGGAAGTTCTGTCATAACTGAGGAAAGTTCACTTAAAGTTTTTCCACTTGCTTTAACTGTTGAAGCAAGTTGTAATCCTGACACTAATCCATCTCCTGTTGTATTATAATCTAGGAATATAACGTGCCCTGACTGTTCTCCACCTATACTATATCCGCTCTTTTTCATTTCTTCTAAAACATATCTATCTCCAACCTTAGTTTTGATAGTTTTTATATTTTCTTCTTTTAATGCTATATCTAATCCTAAATTACTCATAACAGTTACAACTACTGTATCCTTATTTAACTTTCCTTGCTGTTTTAAATGCTTTGCAGCAATTACCATCATAAAATCTCCGTTAACAAGGTTTCCCTTTTCATCAACTGCTAAACATCTATCAGCATCACCATCAAAGGCTAGTCCTAAATCACATTTGTTATCAACAACGAATTTAATTAATCCTTCAGGATGAGTTGAACCAGAGTTTAAATTTATATTACATCCATCTGGAGTATTGTTTATAGTTAAAACCTCTGCTCCTAATTTTTTAAGAGCTAATTCTGAAGTTTTGTATGAAGCACCATGTGCACAATCTATTGCTATTTTTAATCCTTTTAGATTTCCTTCAACTGTTGAAATTGCAAAATTAACATAATCTTCAATAGCTGTATCAACTATAGATTTTTTTCCTAAGTCTGTACCTACAGGAACAGGTACTTCTTTAAAGCTATTTTCTATAGTAGATTGTATTTTATCTTCTAATTCATCACTTAATTTAAATCCTTCTTTATTAAAGAATTTTATACCATTATACTCAACAGGATTATGAGAAGCAGATATAACTACTCCTGCATCAGCATTATATTTCTTAATCAAATAAGCAACAGCTGGAGTTGGAACAACACCTAAACAAACAGCTTCTGCACCAACAGATAAAATTCCAGCAACTAATGCTGCTTCAAGCATCTGTCCTGATATTCTAGTATCCATTCCAACCAATATTTTAGGCTTATGCGCTGTTTCAGTTAATACATAAGCTCCTGCTCGTCCTAAATTGTACGCAAGTTCTACCGTTAACTCACTATTAGCAATGCCTCTAACACCGTCAGTACCAAATATTCTACTCATATTTTTACCTCTTTTCTAATCCGTTTTTCTCTAATTTTGTATAAGACATCTTCACCAGTCATTTTATTTTAGATGTCTAACATCAAATTTTATATAAATATAGTTTCTTTCATAAATTATTAATGAATATACATTGTTATTATAATATAAAACCCTTACCTCTACAATATGAGAAGAAATTGGAAATTGCGACAATGACCTCAAGTAAAAAAAGCATGACTTACATCATGCTTTTAAATGTACCTATAGTTATACCAGTTCAAATTTAATTTATATGTTAAAAAAGTTGGCGTTTTAAGTATTTTAATTAAAACTTTTTCAATTTACAATTTAAGACACTTCTCAGCAAAAACTGAGAAGTGTCTTAAATTGATTCTTCTTTGAAGTTACGCAGTAACTTTTTATAAAAAGCTAGAAATTTCATGATAGCAAAAATTAATTTCTATATTAATTACCTAACTGTAGCAGCGAACAGTGCTCGCCATAATATTAATCTATATTAAATTATGATACATAAACAAAAGAGAACTGGCGAACACTGTTCGCCCCTACAAAAATCTATTAAAGAAATTAATTTGCAGAATTAATTTCAACCATAATTGTCAATTTCCCATTCTCAATTCTCCATTGATTAAGGTTTACACTATAGAAATCTTAATTATATTATGGTCATCTGTTTCTACCTCTAAAATTTCACCTGTAATCTTCTCTTGTACTGCTACTGATACAAGTTTTGAAAGCTTTCTTAAGTCAATTGATTCTAATTGCTTTATTCCTAAATTTGGTATTGTACCAAAGGTTTTAATTACAGAAAGTACAAATTTTATAGGCAATTTAAGCTTAACAGGCTCTTTTCCACTTTGAAATACTATAATACTTATATTTTTTCCTTTATAAGGAGTATATAATCGTTCAATTAACATCTTGGCATTATCAACAGATATATTATTTTCTTTAAACGAAATTAATATATTAGTTAATTCATCCCTCATTGATTTCCTCCTAAATTAGTATTACTTATAGATTATATGATAATATGATTATAGTAATTCTAAAAAATAGGATTATTCTTAAGTTACACTAGTTTTAATTTTAACTCTTCTATGTAATTAGATAACTCTAATTTTAGCACGACCTTTACGGTTTCATCTAATATTACGTTGTTATTCTCAACAGTGGCTATACAGAAAGAAACTCCTAATTTCCTCATTAAAAATATTTTATAATTATTATTTTGAAATTCCATATAATTATTATTTATAATAACTATTATAGATTTAGCTTCATCTAAAGTTATCTCTCCCTTAGGTAAAATATAATCTAAAATATACATTGAGAGTATATGATCAAAATCGTATATTTCCTTTTCACCATATATCTTACTATAGATGTCTAGAGTAGAATCGTCTATAATCTTTAGCTTCAAAAGTTCTTCTTTACTCTTCTTATCAATTTGAACCTTAGGTGAAAACATTTCTGCCAAATCGTCCAGTTGCATATCTTCTTTAAAGGATAAAATTTTTTCTATTCTGTCTAATATTTTTTCCTTTGGAAAGTAGGTTTCCTGCCCTGTGAAACTAGATTTTTTTATAAACCATTCCTCAGGAATTAATTTTTTCCTTTTCCACCTATATAGTTGACCATAGGAAATATTAGTCACTTCTAGAAGCTCTTTTTTAGATATTAAATCCTCCAAGTTATCACCTCCCACTTTTCTTTGGTTTTAATTTTATATATGTCTTTCTTCACCAACTATCCCATCGCCTAATATTTTAAGTTCATTTTTGTATTCTACCAACTTTATGTTACAACCATCACCTATTATAACATTTTTTCCCCTAACAACTTCCGCTCTAGTATTCTCAAGATAAATTTCGTCTGCTTCAATAACTTTAGTAGTTAGTGTTCCAAAATTATTTCCAATAACTTTAGCTATTAATGCTACTATATTATTTCTTGAAGGCCTTTTTAAAATTTCAATATTAGTAGCACCTATTTCTTCTACATTAGAAATTCCACCTAAATATATATTAACATTCTCAGCATTTAACATGCCCTTTGATTTAAAGCTACCAGTCATTTGAAAATTATCTGTTTCTACATTCTTTTCAATATCAACTCCACCAGAAATTTTGACATCAGTTCCATAAATACTACCTAAAACCTTTGCTGAGCCAGAAATTGTAATCTCTTTTCCACTTAAATCTCCTTCAATTTTTCCGCTTCCACTTATCTTAAAATCTTCTGAATCAACATGTCCTAGCACCTTACCTGAACCACTAATTTTTCCTGATTTACATTTTAAATTTCCTTCTACTCCGCCACTGCCACTTATTCTAAATTCTGATGCATCTAAATTTCCAATTACTTTCCCACTACCACTTATTTTGAAATCATTACACTCCGTATCACCGTATATTTTTCCACTTCCGCTTATACTTACTTCATCGTATTTACCACCTGAAGAACTTCCACTGCCTGTAATTTTTAATTCTCTTAATTCATTTTTATCAAATGACATATACATTCCCTCTTTCTCAAATATAAATCTATCCTCTAACATAACTTTCTGAAATGATTTACGTGTAAAATTTATCAAAATTATTATTTATGCTGTAGCTATTTAATTATAAAAATTATATTTTTTATAACTAAAATATTCATTTTAAAAATATTATCTATTTTTTATAAACTCATTGTAACATAACATTGTTTCGTCATGCAATATTATTTTAAAATTTCTTTAAACAGGATGTAAATTATCATTTATTTTAATATAATATAATTACAACAAAATCATAACTTTTAAATTAATAGTTCACAATTCTGCACCTTTATTTGAAATAGTAAGAAAGTTAATACTTTATTTCTCTATATGATAAAAGCAATTTTTAACTAGTTTTAAACTACTAATCTACTATGATAATTATATTTAAGATGCCTAATTGTGGAATGTTCTTGCCTAAAGTTATTATTTTCGGTAATATATAATTTATTATTGGTTTAATCATAAAGGGGGATTATTGAAGAATGCATTCTTCTATTATTGGTATATTGCCTATAATTATAGTAATATCTTTAACACTAATTATTATTTTTATCTTTAAAAACACAATTAAGAAATACTATTTTATTTGTCCAGAATGTGGCTTTATCTTTGATTCTAAGACAAATAAATCATTTCTTACTTATAACAATTATAAAATTCAATGTCCAAACTGTAGCTATAAAGGCTATATTAAAGCACATGAAGATAAAGACGTTAAAAAGATATAAAACTTTGTAATATGTTTTATATTTTAATCAGAATTACTGGTAAAACCGGTGGTTCTGATTGATTTTTTTTGCAACCAAGAGAATTGTTAGTTTTTTCATTTGAGGGAAACTTAATTAGTGAGAATTCTATAGAAATTAAGAATTAAGTATGAAGATTTATAGTTGAAATTAGTTTTAATTAAACTTATTTTTTTAATTGTATAAAAAAGTCCCATTGTTTAAACAATGGGACCCTTTTATTATTTAGTGTATGAAGCTCCTATTTCTAGTGCTTTTTTATTAATTTCAAAGAATTTTTCTTTTCCATGTCCTCTTAAAGCTTCTAATAATTCATCCATAGAAACTATTTGAGTTTTAGCTACTAATGCTCCTAAAAGCACCATGTTAGCTATTTGACTACTTCCTACTTTAGTAGCCTCATCTTGTGCTGGAATTTTTATAACTTCAATGTCAGTTCTCTCAATATCTCTATCTACTAAGTTACTATCTATTATTAATAATCCACCTTTAACTAATGTTTTTTCAAACTTATCTAATGATGGTCTATTCATTACTACAACAGAAGTTGGTTTAGTAACTATAGGAGATCCAACTTGCTCATCAGTAACTATTACAGAACAGTTAGCTGTACCTCCTCTCATCTCTGGACCATAAGATGGTAGCCAAGAAACGTTTTTATTAGCGTCCATTCCTGCATAAGCTAAGAATTTACCCATTGAAAGAATACCTTGTCCTCCAAATCCAGCAAATATAATTTCTTGTGATGCCATAATTACTTCACCTCCACAGTTGAGTCTTTTTTAACTCCTAAAGTATAAAATGGCATCATATTGCTTCTTAACCATTCCATTGACTCCTTCGGAGATAATCCCCAGTTAGTTGGGCATATTGATAATACTTCAACTAATGAGAATCCTTTTCCTGCTATAGCATTCTCAAAAGCCTTTTTTATAGCTTTTTTAGTTTTAAGTACATTTGGTACACTATCTACAGACACTCTTTCAACATAGCAAGCACCCTCTAAAGTAGCTATCATTTCTGAAACTCTTATAGGATGTCCTTGAGTTTTTACATCTCTTCCATATGGTGAAGTTTCTGTTACTTGTCCTGGTAATGTAGTTGGAGCCATTTGTCCTCCTGTCATACCATATATACAGTTATTAACGAATATAGTAACTATATTTTCTCCCCTTGTTGCAGCATGAACTATTTCTGCAGTTCCTATTGCAGCAAGGTCTCCATCTCCTTGATATGTGAATACTACTGAATCTGGTTTTGATCTTTTTATTCCTGTTGCAACTGCTGGTGCTCTTCCATGCGCTGCTTCAAACATATCACATGCAAAATAATCATATGCTAAAACTGAACATCCAACTGGAGCAACTCCTATTGTTTTATCTAAAACATTTAACTCTTCTAAAACTTCTCCTACCAATCTATGGATAACTCCATGGGTACATCCTGGACAATAATGTGTAGGAACATCTAATAATGCTTTTGTTGGTTCAAATACTATAGCCATTACTTAGCACCTCCTACTATTTCTCTTACTTTATCTAAAATTTCATCTGGGTTTGGAACCATTCCACCACTTCTTCCGAAGAAGCTTACTGGCTTTCTTCCTTCAACTGCTAATCTTACATCTTCAACCATTTGTCCACAGCTAAGTTCAACTGATAAATATCCTTTTGTATTATTTATAGTTTTATCAAAAGCTTCTACTGGGAATGGCCATAAAGTTATTGGTCTTATTAAACCTAATTTAATACCTTCTTTTTCTGCCATTTTAATAACATTTTTGCAAATTCTTGAAGTTGTTCCATAAGCAACTAACACTAATTCATTTTCTCTATCGCAATTAAATAATTCATATTTAACTTCATTTTCTTTTATAGCTTTAAATTTGGCTTGTAATTTTTTATTATGATCTTCTAAACCTTCTGGTTTTAAGTAAAGAGAATTTATTACGTTATGAGTTTTTCTTCCTCTTAGTCCTTCAGCAGCCCAAGTTTTGACTGGAAGTTCTCTAGCTTCTCTTTCTTTAAATTCAACAGGCTCCATCATTTGACCCATCATACCGTCTCCCATTATCATTACAGGAGTTCTGTATATTTCAGCAACATCAAAAGCATCTTGAATTATATCAACCATTTCTTGTATTGAAGCTGGAGCATATACTGGCATATTAAAGTCACCATGAGCTCCGCCTTTGGTTGCTTGGAAATAGTCCGATTGTGCTGGTTGAATACCACCTAAACCTGGACCCCCTCTTACAATGTTAACGATTACGCAAGGAAGTTCGGCACCTGCTATATATGATATTCCTTCAGCCTTTAAGCTTATTCCTGGGGAACTTGAAGATGTCATACATCTTGTTCCTGTTCCTGATGATCCATAAACCATGTTTATAGCTGCAATTTCACTCTCTGCCTGTAAAAATACTCTTCCTATTTGAGGCATTCTTCTTGAAAGATATGCTGAGATTTCTGTTTGTGGTGTTATAGGATATCCAAAGAAGCATTGACATCCAGCTTTAATAGCTGCTTCACCGATAGCTTCATTTCCCTTCATTAATACTTTTTCTGCCATGAATCTAACCTCCTCTTTACTTTTCAACTGTAATTACAAGATCTGGACACATTCTTCCGCATGACGCACATCCAATACATTCATCTTTTTTATCCTCAGTGATTGTAGCTGGATGATAACCCTTTAAGTTTAGTTTTTCAGAGAAGCTTATTATTTTCTTAGGACATGCTGCTATACAGTTACCACATCCCTTACATCTTTCTTCTCTAAAGATAACTTTTGCCATAACTTCTACCTCCTTATAATGCCAAACCCTATACTTCAATAATTTGGCATTTCAGATAACTATTTTTATGGTTGTCCACTCCATTTTAACGCTGTATGAATTCGCTGTCAATTTTCTTAATTGTTAAAATTCTAACTATTCATACTTTCGCCATGGTGGTAACATAAAAATGTCTATTGGGAATAATTTTCCACTGATCTCATCTTTTACTTCATCCACTAAATCTTTAGTGCAAACTGTAAATGCATGAGGTATATTAAGATCTTTACTTAATTTTGAAACTTCCTTATCACCTTTAACTATATGTTCTTTAGTTGTTTCATAGGATAAGTTAGTATTTGATATTAAGTAAGATACCTTAAGTCTTGAAGCTCTTTGTATCATTTCTATATATTCTTTAGTATTTATATTATTTGATGTAAATGGTCTATTTCCATTTATAACAAAATACATATCATAAGGCTCTTCTTTAAAATATCGGTTATATTGACCTAAACCTATTGCTCCTGAGTCGTCTCCTCCTACATCAAATACCACATCATAGCTTTTATCATTAAATACAGAAAGTACTTCTGCTGGTACTACCATAAGCTCTGCATTTACGAAATCTGGGTTAGAAGATATAACCCTTATGTTATACTTTTCTAATTCAGTTTTTAAATCTCTAACACAGAAATATGGATTTACAATATCTAAATCAACTATTGCAACCTTTTTCCCTTCTTTTGCTAGGTTTATGGCATAATTTATTGCTATTTCTGTTTTTCCACTTCCAAAATGTCCTGTAAAAACCCTAATTCTACTCATATTATCACCTTTTTATTTATATTCTTTAGCTTGTTCTTCTGCTTTTAAAACTCTTAATCCACCTTCAGCAAGTGCTAATAACTCATCTTCTCCTGGATAAATTACTACTTCAGAGATAAATTCAACTCTTTCCTTAATGTAGTTTACCATTGATTTAGAATATGCAATTCCTCCTGTTAATATTATAGCATCAACTTTTCCTTTTAGAACTGCTGCACACTTACCTATTTCTTTTGCCACTTGATATCCCATTGCTTCGAATATTAATTTATATTTTTCATCTCCTGCTAAAGCTTTATCATCAACTTCTTTAGCATCGTTTGTATTTAGATATGCCACAAATCCACCTTGACCAGTAATTTTCTTTTTAATTTCTTCTTTGGTGTATTTGTCACTAAAGCACATACTTACTAAGTCTCCAACTGGTAATCCACCGCTTCTTTCTGGTGAAAATGGTCCTTCTCCATCTAATGCATTGTTAACATCAACAACTTTACCCTTTTCATGGGCTCCAACAGAAATTCCACCACCCATATGAGCTACTATTAAATTTAATTCATCATATTTAATATTTTTTTCTTTAGCATATCTCTTGGCAACAGCCTTTTGATTTAGTGCATGAAATATACTCTTTCTCTCTAATTTTGGCATACCAGAAATTCTAGCTATATCAGTCATTTCATCTACAACTACCGGATCAACTATGTAGGCTGGAATGTTTAATTCTTTAGCTATTTCATTAGCTATTATTCCACCTAAATTAGATGCATGCTGTCCTTGTATTCCTGCTCTTAAATCTTCTAACATAGCTTTATTTATGGCATATGTGCCACCTTCAATTGACTTAAGTAGTCCGCCTCTTCCAACAATTGCGTCTAATGTATTAACATCAAAATTCTTTTGCTTTAATACATTTAATATAACTTCTTTTCTAAAATTGAATTGGTCATATATAGCCTGGAATCTTCCAATTTCTTCAGAGCTATGTCTTAGTGTTTCAACTAATATAGGATTTGTGTCTTCATACACACCAATCTTTGTTGAAGTTGAACCTGGATTGATAATAAGTAACTTAAATGCCATAAATTTATCCTCCTAAACTATCTACTTTCTGCAACTAGTGCAGCTAAAGCTATAGAATTCATCTTAGATTCTGGTGAATCTGCTCTAGATGTAACTATAACAGGTGCTGCTGCTCCAGCAAGTAATCCACCACTTTTAGATTCTGTTGTATATGTTAAGCATTTGTACATTGCATTGCCAGCTTCTATGTTGGCCATAAGTAATATATCTGCTTTTCCAGCAACTGGACCAGATATTTTCTTGTGATGAGCTGCTTCTTCTGATAATGCATTATCAAGTGCTAGTGGACCATCAATTATACATCCTTTTATTTGACCTCTTTCATTCATTTTTGAAAGCATAGCAGCATCTAGTGTTGCTTGCATTGCTGGGTTTACAACTTCCACAGCACAAATTGGTGCTACCTTTGGAGTTTCAACGCCTACCGCTTTTGCAACCATAACAGCATTATTAATTATATCTACCTTTTCTTTTAATTCCGGATACATATTAAAGGCTGCATCAGTTAAAAATATTAATCTATCATATCCTGGAATTTCAAATACTGCTATATGCGACATTTGCTTTCCAGTTCTCAGTCCCACTTCCTTGTTCAATACTGCTCTTAGAAATGTAGCTGTATCTATTAATCCCTTCATCATCATGTCAGCTTTACCACTTGATACTAATTTAACTGCTGTTAATGCAGCAGCATTTACATTTTTTTCGTCAATAATCTGAAAGTCATCCATGTTCATTCCTATTTTTTTACCAATAGCAATTATCTCTTCTTTGTCACCAACTAATATAGCATTTGCAATGCCATTTTTTTTAGCATCTCTTATAGCTTCTAACACCGGTTCATCTTGAGCCACTGCAACTGCAACAGTTTTTATAGCTTGAGATTTAACCTTACCAATAATTTCATCAAATGACTTTATCATTTTTTATCCTCCCTATGCATTAGTTATAGCTTTTTAAGCTAATGATAATTTATAAGGCATCTGAAAGAAAATAATAGAGTAAAGATGTTAGTTTATTTTATATCAGACAAGACCTTAGGTTCCATTCATAGTAATTAATAGATTGGTTCCAACAACACAGTATGATGCAAAATAGGCTAACATACTGACTTATTATTTTTACAAGATGCCTAATTCAAAATGAAGAATTAAAGATTTACTTCTTGCTCATAAATTTTTGCAATTTCCTCTCCTTTGAGTACTCTTAAAGCACCTTGAGCTAAAGCTAACATTTCATCTTCACCAGGAACCAATTCTATTGGTGCGATAAAACCTACATATTCAGAAATCCAGTTCATTAGCCTCTTATTATGAGCTAACCCCCCTGTTATTATTATTGCATCCATTTTACCTTTTAGTGCTATTGACATAGCTCCAATTTCTTTTGCAATTTGATAAGCCATAGCCTTAAAAATAAGCTCTGCTTTTTTGTTTCCATCATCAATAAGCTTGTCTATAACTCTTCCATCATTAGTTCCAAGATAAGCTATTAACCCACCTTGTCCCATTACTTTTTTACTTAGCTCTTTTTCTGTATATTTTCCACTAAAAGCAAGTTCCACTAAATCACCTACTGGAAGTGTTCCTGTTCTATCTGGAGAAAATGGTCCTTCATGACTTGCATTATTGCAATCAATTAGCTTTCCATCTTTAAATGGAGATATAGATATTCCCCCACCAAGATGTGCTACTACAAAAGAACTATTTAAAAAATCTAATTTCTTATCCTTACAAACTTTTCTAACTACTGCCTTCATATTTAGTGCATGAAGTAGAGACCTCCTTGGCAATTCAGGCATTCCTGATATTCTTGCTACATCTTCAATTTCATCCACTGCAACTGGATCAACAATGTAGGAAGGTATACCTACTTTTTTAGCTATTTCATAGGCAATAATTCCACCTAAATTTGCAGCATGTTGTCCTTGTATTCCTATTTTTAAATCTTCAAGCATTCTTTCTGTGACTTCATAAGTTCCACCTGGCATGGATCTTAAAAGCCCACCTCTTCCTACTACAAGAGCTAATTCATTTAATTCTATGCCTTTTTCTTTAAGCCATTCTAGAATCATTTTAACTCTCATATCTTTTTGTTCATATATAGTATCAAATTTTTTAATTTCTTCTATATCATGAGTTAAATTTGTTGATACTATAGAATTTTCATCATTAAAAATTGCTAACTTTGTAGATGTAGATCCTGGATTAATTACTAACAGATAACTTTTCCTTGCCATAATATCCCCCTCTATATCGAAATCTCGACATACTTTTACAATTCTTATAAATCCCCACTTATATTTTATCAAATTTATAATGCAAATATCAACTTAAAATGACTAACAATTCGGCACATTGTATTTTTTCATTATTGTTTCTGCAATTTTCAGTCCATCTACAGCAGCAGATATAATTCCTCCAGCATATCCTGCACCTTCACCAGCAGGGTATAATCCTTCTGTTGAGATACTTGTATTGCTTTCATTTCTATTTATTCTAACTGGCGCAGATGTTCTAGTTTCAATACCTGTAAGTACTGCATCACCACTACCAAATCCTGCTATTCTCTTATCAAATACTGGCAGTGCTTCTTTTAAAGCCTTTATGACATAATTAGGTAAGCAATCCTTCATTTCACTAAATTCAAAACCTGGTGTATAGCTTGGTTTAACCTTACCTAATTTTGTTGATTTTCTATCCTGTAAAAAGTCTTCTACTAATTGCAGTGGTGCATTATAACTTGCTCCTGCTACCTTGTAAGCTAAAGCTTCATAATGCCTTTGGAATTCTATACCTGCTATTGGAGAGGTATTTCCAAAGTCCTCTGGGTTAACGGACACTACTATAGCAGAATTAGCATTATCACTATCTCTTTTATAATTGCTCATTCCATTAACCACTACTGTATTCTCCTCCGAAGCAGCAGCAACTACTTGACCACCAGGACACATGCAAAAACTATAGACAGATCGATTTAAATTTTTGCTACTATAAGTCAACTTATATTCTGCAGCTTTTAACCTAGAATGGTCTTTATACTTTCCATATTGATTTTCATTTATTAAACTTTGAAGATGTTCTATTCTAGCTCCTATAGCAAAAGGTTTTGGTGTCATAAATGCCCCTCTTTTAAAAAGCATTTCATAGGTATCTCTTGCACTATGACCTATAGCTAATATTAATGCTTCACAAGGTATTTTTTGTCCATTTACAATTACCTCTTCTACTTTATTATTCTTTATGACTAAATCTTCTAGTTTAGAATTAAATAATACATCTCCACCTAAATTAATAATAGCTTCTCTTATATTCTTAACCACTGACTTTAATATGTCTGTTCCTATATGAGGTTTTGCCATATATAGTATTTCTTCTGGTGCCCCTGCCTTAACTAATTCTTCTAAAACATAATCACATCTATCATCTTTAATTCTTGTTGTTAGCTTTCCATCAGAAAAAGTACCTGCTCCACCTTCCCCAAATTGGACATTGGACTCTGTATTTAACTTTCCTTTAATCCAAAAATTATCCACAGACTTACTTCTACTATCCACATCCTGTCCACGCTCAACTATTATAGGCTTATATCCCTTTTGAGCCATAAGAAGACCAGCAAAAAGTCCTGCTGGTCCCATACCTACTATAATTGGTCTACTATGCATTTTTTCATTTCCAAATTCAAATTCTGCATTATATTTTTTCTTTTCTATTTTAACATCGCTACTATTAACCTTTGATACAATCTTCTCCATATTGTCACAGGTAATTTCAACACAGTAATTAAATTTGATAGAATTCTTCTTACGTGCATCTATAGATTCTTTAGAAATTCTAAAATCTTTTATTTGATTTTCTTTTATTCTTAATTTTTTAGCTGCTTTTGTTTTTAATAGATTAATATCCTCTTCTATATCTAGGATTAGGTTATTCACTCGAATCCACATTATCGTTACTTACCTCCGTTGTTTTCTTAATGTTTACTTTCACGGTTTGTATATTTTGTGATACTTTTGTTAAGTTCTCTGGAATACCAGCGATAACTATTGGAACATCATGATCTCCTTCATTTAAATTTTTCAAATCTAAAGTTGCAGTAATAGCTTCTGGAGTCACCTTATTTAAGTCTTCCTCATAACCAGATAATACTAATTCTAAAGTATCTTTATCTAGAGTTACCGTTGATTTTTCTGGAACATTAAGCTGTTTTATGCCTATATTAAAGCTTTTCTCTGATTTTTTCTTCAAATTTAAAGTGAACTTAACTTTTACCGTAATATTTGATATTTTAACACCCTCAGGTACTTCCAGATTTACATCTAGAGTGGTATCAGCATTTATAGTGCTTAAATCTATAGGCTCTGTTGATAAACTAGCTATATTATTTACCGCGTCGCTAACACCTGTTATCTCAACATTTTTTGGATTAACATCCATAGTTTCAATTGTTACTCCATTTGGTGCTTCCCCAGTAGTGTTAATTCGTATTGGCACCGATTTACCTTTTTTTATTGATATTCTTATTGTTGCAGTAGACGCTGATAATGTAACATTATTTACTGCTTTTCCTTCGCCATCAATTGGTATTAATTCAACAACTTTTTCTACATCTCTATCCATATTAGTAACATCTATTTTTCCTAATACGCCTTGTACCATATCTACATACTTAGATGGTCCATTTACCTTTACAACTGATGGAGAAATAACTGGTTCCTCTCTATATGCTCCTGGAGTTAAATCTCCTTGTATATCCGGTGTAATTGCTACCTCTTTTTCCTTTAAAGTATCAATTTGTACCTCTATCCATAAATTTTCACTCGCTATACTTACAGTACTTGGGCTCTCCGTTATCTCTATAGGTATAGTATTTTTTCCTGCTTTTAGAGCATATTTACTTAAATCTACTACAATTTTAAAATCTTTATTTTTATCTATATGGTAAACAGCTGATGCTGGTCCTTTTACATTTAAATTAACTTTAAAATCTTGATCAGGTAGTAACACTAAATTATTTTGAGCTAAAGCTTCTGTATTTAAAACTTGTACTGGTATATTTTTTATTGAATGACTTGTAATAGGATTTTCCGTACCTCTTATATAAAACCATAATGCAAATGAGGCTATGATACAACAAATTTTAATTAAGATATCTTGTCTTTTCTCTTTATCCATACTCTAACCCTCTCTTTAAATGTTACTTCCGTTTTATGTCTACTCTTCATTATCTTAACAAGAATACTCTTTAACTTATCTTTATCATAGTGTCTTAGTAATCGTCCATTTACAGCTAAAGATACAACACCTGTTTCCTCAGAAACTATAATTGTAAGTGCATCTGTTATTTCAGTGACACCTATAGCTGCTCTATGTCTTGTACCTAACTGCTTATTCAATTTGTCATTATTAGTAAGTGGAAGGAAACATCCTGCTGATACAATTCTATCATTTCTAATGATTGTAGCTCCATCATGTAGAGGAGTATTTACAACAAATATATTTTGAAGTAGTGCAGAAGAAACCACTGCATCTATTTTAGTACCAGTATTTATAATATCTCCAAGTCCTGTCTTTTGTTCAATTACAATTAGTGCCCCTGTTTTTTCTTTAGCTAATTCTTCTACAGCATCAACAATTTCATTAACAACATTGTTCATAATTTCTTCATCTTCATAAATTATCTTATCCATAAAAGAAGTTCTTCCTATGTGCTCTAATGCTTTTCTCACTTCAGGTTGGAAAATAATAACAACGGAAATTAATCCAATTGTGATTGTATTGCTTAAAATATAATTAAGCATTGTTAAATTGAAAAACTCACTTATAGGGATTAATAAAAATATAAGTAATACACCTTTTAAGAGTTGTACAGCTCTTGTTTCTTTTATAAGTGTATATCCTTTATAAAATATTACAGAAACTGCCAAAATGTCTATAAGTGAAAATATATCAAATCCTTTTAAGCTATTTATTATAAAATTTAAACCCTCCATTGCTGCCTCACCTCTTACTATAATTCCTAATTATAATTATACACTAATAATTTTATTTATAATACATTGTAAGTTTATTTTTATTTAGTAAAATAATGAATTTATAATTTATGAATATTTTTCCTTGATTCTTAATATAACAATATAAAAAAGTAATAACTCTATTCTCAAGTGATTATAGTTATAGTAAATAAAAAAAGCATTTTTTACTCTTAGAATAATGACCTATGTTGTAAGTATAAGCATATTTAAAAATAATAATTCTAATGTTTATAAACTATGTGCTCTATATCTTTGCAATGTGATTATTTGTGCAATATAAAATATCATAAAAATTTTAAACTAACTATTTTTCAGATGTCTAAATTTAAAACATACTTTTAAAAATTAATAAACTTTTAAAATTAGGAGGATGATTTCATGAATATAGAAATCAAGGATAAAAAGCAAATATTTCTAAACTATTTGATGATTGTTGTTGCAGCCATATCATTATTCTGCTTTAGCTATAATTTTTTTAAAGGAAGAATTATAGATTCACAAGTAAATTATATTGATAGTACTTTAAAAGAAATTAATACGATAAATAATAGATGTAATGATTTTATAGTAAAGGATAGTATCAATGTAAATAAATCTTTAAAAATAATTCCTGAAATGATTAATGAATTAAATAAAATAAAGGATGATATTAACATTCAAGAATATGACCCTGAAAAATTAGATAGCTTAAGAAATGGAGTGGAAAATAATATACTTATGTATATACAAATGGAAGCTATGTTAAAAAATCCAGCGGGAAATGATATAGAAAAAGCAGCTAAAAATTTAAAAACTTATTATACTATTGCTTCAAATTATTATTCTATTTTTAGTGAAAATGCTATATCTATATTAAAGTCAAGTTTTTTTGCTATTGATAATATTACTAATTATTGTTTATCAACATTTAACTCGACTAGAGAAAAAGAAGTTAACGATGACCAAAATACACTATTTGTAAATGCTATGGATAACATTAGTAGTTATTATGATAAATTAAAAATAGATTTTTCTCCTCTATCCTTAAAAGCTAGAAATAATATCGTAACTTATGAATTAGCTATTTCTGATATTGATAATCAAATTACTTCTCTAAAAATTTTAAAAGATAGCTTAAAAAATATTTCAGTACCTAATAACGGATTAAAATCTTATGAAGAATTAGATATCTCTATGGAAGAATATTATAATTATCTTCAGAATTTTAAATACGCGTTGTCCATGGAAAAAGTCCATGCTAAAAATCCAGAAACTGATAGCGATTTTTATGAATCTCTATATATAACGTCAAAAAAACATCTAAGTAGCTCAGAAACTCACTATAGTAAATTTAAAAGCTCTTATAAAAAACTTAAAAGTGCACCTACTTTAATTTAAATACTTTCACTTTTTTTATAAAATCTATGCATGATTTTTAACATTAAGGTAAAAATACCATATAAAGAGGTGATGAGTTTAATGAAAAATAATTTAGTAATTGGATTAGTTTTACTAACATTAATTATATTGCCTTCGAAAAATATAAGCTCATTAGAACAAGATACTATGATAAAATTTAACGTTAAATCTATAGAAGTATTTCAAAGTACAACAAATTTTTTATATGAACTCTAGCTTAAAAAGGTAGTAATATTATCTACCTTTATTTTCTTATATATTTTTACAGATTCTGAATTCTATTTTACCATTGATGTTTAAAAAGAATTTTATTTACGTATAAAATAAGCGTGACCCTAAGTCACGCTCTTTTTATACATGTTTTTCAACTATAGCTCTCAATTCATCTTTTTGTTTAAATCCAACTGATGTTTCCACAACAGCACCATTTTTAAATATTTTAATTGTTGGTATACTCATTACTCTATGCTCTCTAGCTAATGCAGAATTATCTTCAACATTAACTTTAGCAAATATTGCTTCTGGCATTTCTTGAGATAGTTCTTCAATAACAGGTCTTAACATTTCACATGGACCACACCAAGAAGCCCAAAAATCAACAACAACTGGTTTATCTGTATTAGCTAATTCTAATTTAAAATTATCTTCTCTTAATTCTAACATTAAAATACTCCTCCAATTCAAATTAATATTTTATATTAATAACTATGTTATTATTATCTTCTAATTATAAACTATAAATTCTTTTTATTCTAAATGATTTTTAGAATTTATATTAAGTTTAAATTACTATAAATTTTAATACAAATTTATATATTTATCAATAGTAATTTGCAATTAATAATAATTATTATTGATAATCCTATAAAATTTTATAAAATTATCAATTAATTATTTTATATGCCTGAATCTATTTTAAAATGTTTTCTATTTTAGAATTATTAAATTGAGAATAAGGGAATTTATTTATTATTTCATTGGCATACTTTTTAGATTGTTCAATATTAGTATGTTCGTTTAAAACTGCTAAATTATAAACTACATTTTCTATATAATCTCCATCTTTAAATTTATTAGCATAAATTTCATAATACTTTATAGAAGTAGTTATATCACTTTCTTTTTCATAACTTAATGCTAACATATATATTATATGCTCATATAAATAATTTCCTTCGCTAAATTCATATATTTTTTCTAATTCTCTTATAGAATTTTTATAATCACCCTTATTTCTAAATTCTTCTGCTTTATCATAATAAACTTTTATAGCTTCTTTATTTATAAAGTTAAAAGCTTTTATATACATTTGTTTTTCATTATCATTAAGTACACTATTTTTATAATCTTTTAGAATTTTTATTATATCATCATATTTACTATTGTCTATATGTACTTTTAGTTCTTCAAAAGGAAATTTATTCTCCTCTTTTTTATTTTCTTCTACTTTATTTTCTTCTACTTTATTTTTATTTTTTTCTTCCTCTTTTTCTTCTTTTACATTTAATTCTTGTTTCTGCTCATTATTTTGCTTATTATTATCTTCTACTATTAAGTTATTTTTATTATAGCTTACTTTAATAAAAGTATATATAGATAAAGAAATTAATAAAATTAAAGCAATAGATGATCCTACTAAAATTTTATTAGAATATTTTTTCTTATATTTAATTACACCTAAATCATTCATTAATTTCATAGTTTCTGTTGCCATTTTATTATTTTTATCTGTTTTTAATACTTCATTAATATGTTTCTCCGCATTATTATATTGACCCAATTTTATATAACATTGAGCTAAATAATTATTTAAATTTATAAAATTAAAATGAGATTTTTGACAGTTCTTAAAAAGCTCTAGTGATTCTTTTATTTTCAACTGTGTAAAGGCAGCTTTTCCTTCATTAAATAGTTTAAGATTTTCTTTATCTCTATTGCTATCCTCTAAATACTTTCTAGCTACATCATCATTATTTAATCTATAATTAATTTTCCATTGATTCCTTGCCTCTTCTAAATCACCTTTTAAATAGTGCAAAAGTCCTTTTAAATTTAATGCTGCTGAATTTCCCCTTCCTAACTCTAAACTTTTTTCACAATAAATTAATGCTTTTTCAAAATTCCCTTCATAGTAATAGTTCATTGCTTTCATATAATTTTTCTTAGATTTTTCCATGATTTCACCGCACTTCTTACCTAGTTATAAGTCAATTATACCATAATTTTACTAACTACATTTAATTTTAAAATTACCCTGTATAAGTAAAATAATTATTGTAAATTAAAACTTAATAAACCATATCTTTTTTGTATAATTAATCTTTATAACTATATCATCGTGATAAAAAATAAAGAGTTAAGATACTTTATAATGAATGAAAATGAAAAATTATATTTAAAACTCCACTATCAATAGCTTCAGGGCTTTTACAATAAATTTCACCTTTGATTTCTATAGGTAAACTATTCTAAAAATTAATATATAGCTAAACTTTAGTTAATTGAGAATGGACAATTTACAATTTAAGAATAAAATAATAAAAAAAGGAAGCTAAAATATTAACTTCCATAAATTGTTTATTCTATTGTTATTAAATCTCCTGGAGTATACTTCTCTATTATTTTCTCTTTATCTTCATATTTATTTAATGTGTCATCAATATAATGTATTAACTTTATTTTTAAATTATTTCCTTCAGGGCTGATTGATATTAATCTTTCTCTAGGATTTTGAGCTTCATACATTGAAATATAGCTGTTATTTTTTACATTTAATAAAATAGCTTTATCTCCTGTTTCTAATCTCCCGTATCCTAAACCAGTAATAACAATTAAATTTTCATTATCATACCATTGTATATATAACGGACTTTGCTGTGCAGTTTCATCAGCTAATTTAAATTCATACATCTTACTATTAACTATATCTTTTACAAATATAGTTCCTACGCCTTCTTCTTTACCATATGTGCCTCTTCCTTCAATAGCTGCTTCAAATTTACCATCAACTGTTGTTTTCCATGGTGTAGAAAATTCTAACTTTTTATTTAAATCTACTTCGTTCATATTAAATAAAGATATATTTTCTAATACTTTAAAAGACTTATCCTTTGATTCCTTATTCCCTATATTAGAATCTTCTGTTATAGAATTATCTTGAAAAGAAGAATATTCTTCCGCAGCACTCTTAGTCATAATCTCTGGCTTTTTAGAGTTTCCTTTGAAAGCCATAGGTATCATAAAAATTCCTATTAGTAATACTGCTGCAACACCTATATATTTTTTGCTGTGTTTTTTAAAACTATAATGAAGTTTATTATTTATAGTATTCTTATATTTATTTTTATCTATAGAATTCATAATTGCTTCTTTTGAGCTTTTAAACTCAATTCCATCAATACTGAAAACATCTGTAAAAGCGTCTTCTAAGGCTAGTTCTTCTTCGTATAAACTTCTACAGCTTTCGCAGTTTGAAATGTGATCTTCCATTTCTCTATCATCATCTGCTGATAAAGTACCATGAATATACTCTAATATTTTGTTTTTAAATAAATCACAATTCATCATTTATACTTCACCTCTTTTTCACTAAGATAAGTTTTGTAGTTTTCTCTTATTCTATAGTACCTCCGCTTTACTGTTGACTCTGTCATTTTTAGTAGTTCTGCTATATCACTAAAAGTGAGTTTTTCAGAATATCTTAAAATTAGTATTTGTTTATCATCTTCATTTAAGCTGTCAATATATTCTTTTATATCTTCTTTTGTTTCTTTATATTCTGCTATTTGTTCTGGTGACATCTCTTTTGATGATAAATCATAAGCTTCATCTATATTAGTTTCATAAATTTTATTATATTTTCTTATATAATCTATAGTTTTATTTCTTGCAATTTGAAGTATCCAATTTGAGAATTTAAACTTTTTATCATACATGTAAAGTTTGTTATATATAGTAATAAAGACTTCTTGGGTTATATCCTCTGATGCTTCCTTTTGTTTTAACATATTATAAACAAATTTTAGCACCATAAGTTCATACTTACTAACAATTGTATTGAAGCTATCCACATCCCCCTTCAACACATTATTGACTAAGTTAATATCTTCAAAGGCATCAACTCTTGCCATCATTTTACCTCGCTTTATATAATTAATACGAACTTACTTCTATTAAAGTTAGGCATCTGAAAGAAAATAATAGATCAAAGATGTTAATATATTTTAGGCATATGAAATAAAATAGCTAGTTAAAGATGCGAAATATATTTTGCATCAGACAAGGAGACAGATTTTCATGATAGTGTAGCTATCATGAAGTTCTGACAACGTAGTATGATGGAAAATAAGATAACATACTGGTCTATTATTTTTTTTGAAGATGCTTCACCGTTTTTTTAAAACTTCTTTTAAAGTACAATTGCCTATTGTCACTCTTCAATACTCAATTCTTTAAAATATTCTTCTGTTAAATAAAAAAACACTGTGATTGCTAGTAGATCAGCACATCCCCCTGGACTTATTCTAAGACTTATAAATTCTTTTTCCATAGATAAAATTCTTTCTCTTCCCTTTAGTGTTCTCATACCACCTAGTTCTATTATTTCTTTAGCTTGCATATTTACATTCTTTAGCATTTCTAAAGAATGTCTATGAAGTATATTAGAATCATCTACTCTTCCCATTAAAGCTATTAATGTATGAATTAGCCTATCATTAAAACTTAATTCATAGGTTTCCTTGAATATTTTTAATCCATAATCAAAAACCAAAGGCAATCCCTTTTCAACTTGTCCTCTTATTCCTTCAATCCCATACTCAATATAAAATTTTTCTCCATAGGTTAGCTTTTTGCTTTTATCTATATTTTTTAATTCCTTTTCAACTATTCCGCCAGTCATTTCCTTTATTATATTTCTTATGTCACTAAAAGTTTTTTTATCATGTATTGCTTTTGTAGTAGCAGCAACAGCTATTCCTAAAAGAAAAATCATTCCTTTATGAGTATTAATTCCTTTAGTTTTTTCAAACATTGAGTTTTCAGCTTCTATTCCGACTTCTCTTATGCTTTGAAAAATTTCTTTAGCTGTATTTTTCGAGTATCCTTTTTCTGCAAACAAAATCATATACTTTATAAGTTCAGAGGTACTTTGTATAAAAGTATAATAATCCATATCATTGTGAGCTCCACTAGATATAGGTGATACAAGTCCTGGAGAAGGAAAGCAGCTTATTTCGTAAAGCATAGACTCTACTGCAAAACTGCTTATTTTAAAAGATATATTATTTATACTATAAGTTTTACACATCATTGTTCTCCATATAATCTCTAACACTTATTCTTATGTGATCTTTTATTTCTTCTATATGGTGATTCTTATTTCTAACGCATACATGTGCATCTTCATCACATATGAAACATTTTCTTCTATAATAGCCTAAGTGTTCTCTACTTAAACTATTCTTTTCTTCATCATAAACATCAATATCTAAAAATCTACCTAATGAATGAGAATGCTCTATTTCTACAGTAGTTTTTTTAATTTCTATCGCATCCCCTTCCACTACCAAAATGATTATATATCCTTCAGCAGTGGTCATTTTAGTTTTAAATATTGTTTTATCCTCTAGCTTTTCTATAAGTACTTTATCCGCTATTGCCATAAGGTTTTCTGTAATCTCATTAGCTTTATTAAGTCCTGGATAGTTACTTCTAGCACAAACTACAGGAGCGTGATATTCATTTATAAGTTTTTCAATAAATGAAACTCTTTCTTCTCTTGCTTCTAATAATTCTTCTAATTTTAACATTTCTTCTTTATTCATAATTTAATGAGGAGAATTAGACAATTTAATTTTCTCCCTTATTTCAACTCCTTCTTTCGCATTTAAAAAATCGTAGGTTACCTTTGGAACAATTTCTTTAATTTTATCCATATTTTCTTCCTTAATTAATTCTCTAACTGCTGAGGCACTTATAGCGATGTCTTCATAGTCTTTACGTGGAATTTCTATAACCTCTACATTAAATTGTGGCAGTATTTCTTTTAAGCTTTTATTATATTGATTTGTAACTTCACAATAAGGTTCTTCACCTAAAAACCTCTTATTTATGTTAAATTTATTACAAAAGTATTTTCCAAAAATTTTTCCATCTAGTGATGTATAAGCACTCAGTATATCATCTTTTTTCCTTAAAAAATAAGACGGAAAAGTGGCAGAAGATATAATATATTCTCCCCCAGGTAAAACTTTAACATTCTTTAAATGTTCAGTTCCACTCTTTACTAAGTTATATCTTACCTCAAAAGGAAATAATGACTTATTCTCCTCTACTATAAATACTAAAACTTCTTCACTAACTTTAGATGCCTCTTCAATTAAATACAAATGACCTAAAGTAAAAGGATTACAATTCATAACTAATGAACTTCTTTCTTTTTTCTCCTCTAAATTATACTTCTTAGATATTTTATGTAAATAAGACTCTATATTATATATTCCATTTTCAAGTAGTGCTACTTTTTCTACTCTTTCTATAAGTTTATATCCTAATCCTAAAAAAATTTCTATATTCTCTGGTTTGGTAAATATAAAACTATGATATATGTTTTCGTCAAACAATTTGTCATTAAGTGCATTTAAAAGGATAGCAGAAACACCTTCTCCTCTTAATTCCTCTGATACTGCAAAACACTTAAAAACACTTTTTGCTTTAGAACAAGTAGCTTTAATTTCACCATTTTGTCTAATAACTACAGCATAATCTACATCTTTATCTAAATCTAAATTAAACTCTTTTAAAAATTTTTTAACTTCCAAAACATCTCTATCTTTATTTAAATTTATTTTTTCTAAGTTTAAGTTATACATAATTTACCTCACTTTGTTAGTTTTTAGACATTTAATTTTAAAATATTATTTATTTTACAAAGATAGCTAAAAGCTATTTTTGTAAATATCCTTTTAAAAAACTATAATTTATTATACCTTATTTAATGAAAATATTGTAATTTTCATAAATTGTTAATGTATAAAAAACTATTTTGCAATATAGTAAAATAAGACTTTAGAGGATTACAATTATAATCTCTAAAGTCATATTTCAGCATTCATATTGTAGTGTATTATTTTATTTCAAGCGCCTTATAAAATTTACAATTTTCTTTTAAACATTCACTATTTATTTTACTGTAATTACAGTATGTATTTTTATTTTTTTCTAATTCTATATTTAAATTTTCCTTAATAAAATCAATAGATGTTTCAATAGCTAAAAATGAGTCCCTTTTACAGCATCTTGGGCCACCAAAGGAACTTATAACCTCTAAGCTTTTTGATGTCATAAGATTACATAGTCCCCATTTTTCCTTTGATAAAGGTGTTGCTCCTAAAATTAAACTCATAAAAATACCAGTTCCTACAGCTGCACCACAACATCCATAAAATCCACAAAATCCACCTAAAACATTTTTAGATCTTTTTTCACACTCTTGAAGTAATTTTGACAGTTTTTCTCTTTCAGAAGTTTTATTTAAATAAGCTGTTAGTAATACTGATGGAACTAAGAAATGATGCTCTGGGCCATGCATTTTTACAGATGGATGTTTCATTAAATCCATTGCAATTTCTACAGGATTAATACTTGTACTTGATATACAATAATTCTTAATTACTTCAAAGGCATCTAAACTATGACAGTTATCGCAAACATAATGTCCATATTTACAACTAGCATTAGAGTAAATCTTTTTCTTACAATAATAACATTCCATTCCCTTACTTTCATTTAAATATGTCAATTCTTCTCCACAAATCATACAATTAAATTTTTTACCCATAACACTTACCCCCTTACTAATTATTTTATCATAGTTAAGGGACGGTTCATTATTTTTATTAATATTAAAAATGCTTTATTCAAGGAATTACTCTAGTTATGCTAATTATAATGAACCGTCCCTTTTATAAAAAGGATTTATATTATTTTTATTGAATATAATATAAATTATATAACTGCATAAAAAATGTAATAACAAATACATAAAGGAGGCATTATATGAAAAACTTTAAGATATTCCTCTACTTTTTATTAGGGCTTAGTCTTTCTCTTTTTATATTAACTACTTCTATTAATATAAAAAGTTTCGATATTAATTACTATATGAATTCTTTTAAAGAAAACAATATTGAGGAAGTTACAAATATGGATGAAGAAAATCTTCGTCATGTGGCTGAGGATTTCATTAAATATTTGAAAGATGATAGAGCAGAATTGGATACTACAGCAGTGATAAAAGGCGAGCTAAGACCAGTTTATGGAGAACGTGAAATTTTACATATGATAGATGTAAAAGTTCTTTTTAAACTTAGCCAATGGATAAAAGTAATCTCTGCTATTGTAGCAATTGGAACCTTATTAATTTTATTTAAAATGAAAGCCCTAAATTCATCCTATCTTAGCAAGACACTGATGATTACTGTGGGCATAAATTTATCTCTACTATTAATTCTAGTACTTTTAATACAAAGTGATTTTACCCAGTACTTTACTTATTTTCATGAAATATTCTTTAGCAATGATTTATGGCTATTGGATCCAGAAACAGAGGTTTTGATTCAAATGATGCCAGAAACTTTCTTTATTAAAGCTGCCATTGGTATTGGACTATATTATGGCACAGCACTATTGTTAATGATGATAGTAGGTTTTCTTTTATATAAAAGAAAAAGAGAAAAATATATTATTTGATTTTTATGATGATTATTTGATAGTTGAATTTAAAGACTAAAGATATAAATGTAAATAAAAATCCTAAGGAATCATACTTCCCTAGGATTTTATTATTTAATTACTATCATTCAAAAGTTTTTATAAGTTTAAACTTGTCCTTATTACATAAGTACAGTTTTTCCATATCATCAGTAAAAATATTTTCTACATTATTTTCATATGAAAAACTAACTCCAATTCCACAGTTTGAACTCAATTGTCTAGGTACAGGTAATGTTTCATTTGATATATTATTTTTTAATAGAAATCTATTAAATTTTATAGCTCCTGAATGAGTATAAAACGTAGCTATATAATCCATATTATTTTTTAGCAGTTAGTAAGAAATCTTCTCCTACATTTTCAATTGAAACATTATAACCTGCATTCTTCATAAATCTCTCTACATTTCCACAAGCTGTATTGTTATCTACCAATACACTAGCTCCATTTTTATTTTCTTCTAGTGCCTTTTTCGTCATTAACACTGGCTCAGGGCATGACATTCCTCTAGCATCAATTTTGACCAACACTTACATCTCCTTTCTTCTTTAAGTTAAAGCTTTTATCTATACTCAAATAAGAAATAGCTAATAAAACTATCATAAATAGCATAGTTGCTATTTGACCATTTACAGTAGCTCCTTTAGCACTTGAAGCAAGTTTAAAATTGTGACTAAAAGCTGCTCCAACAAGCATTCCTAATATTGTTATAACTGAATCAATATTTCCTTCTCCTGCTAATATGAGCTGTCTCATAGGACATCCCCCTAGAAGTACTGATCCCCATCCAGCTACTACCATGCCCATAAAGTTCCATAATCCATCAGTATGTGCTATTGGTTGATCTACAAAACCAAGATTAAAATTTCCTAGCATTATATTTCCTATTAGCGCTGCAACAAATATAGCTATAAAACCCCATATTAGATAAGAATCTTTAAATAAAACTAAATCTCTTATTCCTCCAACCATACATATTCTTGTTCTCTGACATATTACACCTACTATTAAACCTATAACTAGTGCTAATAATATTGGAGTATGCATAGAGCCAGGACCTTCTTTTGAAAATATTAAAAGTCCTGAATAAGTTGCAACTAAAGCAAATAATCCAATATTAATTATTGGGAATACAAATCCCTCTATTTTAGTTTGTTTGTAGTTCCTCTTTAAGCTAAATCCTCTATTTAAGAAGAATATTCCTATTAATATCCCTACAGTAAATCCTGCTATTCCGAAAATAGCATTTAAATCTCCACCTGCTAATCTTAAAACCATTCTAGTAGGACAACCTAAAAATACTAATGCTCCTACCATCACCATAAATCCTAAGATAAACCTTATAAATGGTGAAGAACCTCCTCTAGAACTAAATTCTTTAGTAAAAAAGGAAATTAAAAATGCCCCTAATATCATGCCCATTATTTCAGGTCTTGCATACTGTACAATACCAGTGTTATGTAATCCAAGTGCTCCAGCAGTATCCCTTATAAAGCAAGCAATACAAATTCCCATATTCTTTGGATTACCAAAGTAAACTGATATAACTGCTAGTAAACCAATGATAGCTCCTCCAAGGATTATACCTTTTTTTCCTTTCATAATTTACTCCTCCCCCTAATTTTGTTATTATTAATTATGACGATTCCTTAAGTAAATTTTAACAAATAAGTATAACTCAGTAAAATTATATTATTATATAGACATTCATGTATCTATTTCTAATACTAATAATTGTTAAGGAGGATTATATGAAAACATTTTATATGGACAATGCAGCTACTTCCTTTCCTAAAGCTCCAGGAGTGGCTGAAAGCATGAGCAACTATATTTTAAATATAGGTTGTAACATAAATAGAGGAGTTTATTCTAAATCATTAGAGGCGGAAAACATAGCTTTTGAAACTAGAGAACTCCTATGTTCATTGTTTGATTTTGATAAGCCAGAAAATGTTATATTTACTTCTAACATTACCACTAGTTTGAACATGCTTTTAAAAGGATTATTAAAAAATGGAGATCATGTTATAGTTTCATCATTGGAGCACAATGCTGTTATGAGGCCACTTTCTTCTTTAGTTAATATTGGAGTAGAATTTTCTAAATGTCCTTGTGATAGTGATGGTAATCTTTACTTAGATAAATTAAGTTCTCTTATAAAAACAAATACTAAAGCTATAATTATGACTCATGCTTCTAATGTATGTGGAACAATTTTACCATTAAAAAGCATAGGTGAAATTTGTAAGAAATATAACTTATTTTTTATAATTGATGGAGCTCAATCTGCTGGATTCTTAGATATAGATTTTTATGAGCTAAATGCCAGTGCAATAGCCTTTACTGGTCATAAAGGATTACTAGGTCCTCAAGGAATTGGAGGTTTTTTGATAAGTTCTGAGCTGGCTCATAATGCTTCTCCTATAATTGAAGGTGGTACAGGTAGTCTTTCAGAACTAGAAACTCAACCTGAATATATGCCAGATAAATTTGAATCTGGAACACCAAATATTCCTGGAATATTTGGATTAAACGCTTCATTGAAATATGTATTAAAAGAAGGAGTATCTTCAATAAGAGAAAAGGAACTACAAATTACTAGTAAATTTTTAAAAGAGATACATAATCTAAGTGAAATAAAAATTATAGGTATAAAAGATAATAAAAATAGAACTGCAGTGGTATCTTTAGATTTTTTAAATAGAGATAATGGTATAGTTTCTTATTATTTAAACAAAAATTATGGAATTTCTACTAGAAGTGGATTACATTGTGCTCCTTCTGCCCACAAGTCATTAGGGACTTTTCCTAGGGGTACTGTGAGATTTAGTTTTTCACATTTTACCACCATAGAGGACATAAGTTATTCTATTAATGCAATAAGTAAAGTCATTAAAAATGTGGATAAATATTAATTTGTAGGAAGCATACTTTATGTTAGAGTGATGGTGATATAAATGAAAAATATTCCCAATTTAATTACAATAGCAAGAATATTAGGAACAATAGTTTTGGTGTTTATAAAACCATTTTCGAAAATATTCTTTATAATATATTTTATATGTGGTATCAGTGATGTTTTGGATGGAATGATTGCACGAAAGATGAATTTAGTAAGTAAAAAGGGGCAGGTTCTTGATAGTATTGCAGATTTTTTTATGTTTATAGTTTTTTTGTTCATATTTGTGCCTAATTTAAAATTTTCTTTATTGGGCATATACTGGGTAGTTATTATTGCAGTTATTCGCTTTATATCGTTGGGAGTTGGTTTTATGCGCTATAAACAACTCTCCTTCTTACACACTTATGCAAATAAGTTAACAGGTATAGTTTTGTTTTGTTTCCCTTTTATATATGTTGTATTAGGATTATACACAACAACTATTTTAGTTTGTTTTATTGCAAGCATTTCGGCAGTGGAAGAATTAATTATTAATATTGTTTCTAAAAAATTATGTAGAGATATTAAATCCATATTTTCATTATGAAAATGCACACAATTTACAAATTCCAACTTATTAAATAAAGAAAAGACATAGAATAATTCTGTTTATTCTATGTCTTTTATCTATTTATTCTATAATGGTTTTTTCACTACATCTATAACTGAACCATCTCTATACTCTACTACTGCAACTACTTCATCAGATAGTTCTATTGCTTTAGGCTTTCCAGTCATTTTTTCTGCTATAGCCTTTAATTCTTCTATTGTCACAACAGGAAGATTAGTGTTTTTTAATTTCTCAATTAGGTCTATTCTTCTTGGATTAACAGCTATTCCTCTTTCTGTTACTATAACATCTATACTTTCTCCAGGAGTTGTTACTGTTGTAACACTATCTTTTATAATTGGAAGTCTAGCTTTTGTAAGCTTAGTAACTATTATAGTTAATTTTGCTCCTGCAGCTGTATCACTATGTCCGCCTGAGCCTCCCATTATAACTCCATCTGAAGCTGTAGTTACGTTTGTATTAAAGTTGGTATCTATCTCTGTTGCACCTAATATAACTATATCTAAGTTGTTTACAACAGCTCCTTTATTATCTGGATTTCCATACATAGATGCTGACATTCTCATATGCTCATGAGTTGAGGAATAAGATTCAACAGCTTTTAAGTCAAAGCATTGAACATCAAATAGATTTTTAAATAATCCCTCTCTATACATATCTACTATGTATCCAGTTATACCACCAGATGCAAAGCTTCCTTTTATATCTTCTTTTTTCATAAATTCTCTAAGTTCTGCTGCAACAGCTAAAGATATTCCACCAGCTCCAGTTTGGAAGCTCATTCCGTCTTTAACAAGACCTGATGCTATCATTGTATCTAGTGCCATTTTAGCTATTTTAAGTCCAACCGGATCTTTAGTTATTTGAGTTGTACCTGAAACTATTCCTGCTGGATCTCCTATAGACTCTACTTTCACTACATAGTCAACATAAATCTGACTTATTTCTATTGGGCAGTTTGGATATGGCACTAAGTTATCTGTAATTGCTACAACCTTATCAGCACCTTCTGCATCTGCTACTGCATATCCAAGTGCTCCACAAGCTGACTTTCCATATAATCCATTAATATTTCCATAGCTATCACAAGCGGGTGCAGCTACAAAAGCAACATCTATATGCAAATCTCCACTTTCAATCGCTCTTGCTCTTCCACCATGACTATGCATTACTGCTGGATACTTTAATTTTCCTTCTGATATAGCTTTTGCTACTGGACCTGATATATAGTTTGCAGCAATTCTTGTAACTACTCCACTTTCCATATATTTTACAAGTGGCGCATGTATTGGGAATATTGAACTTGCTGCTATCCTTAAATCCTTAATTCCTCTTTTAGCAATAGCTTCTACTACTGTATTTAAAACATAATCACCATTTCTTAAATGATGGTGAAAAGATATTGTCATTCCATCTTTTATACTAACTTTATCTAAAACTTCTTCTATGCTATTTACAAGTTTTTTATCCATTGGAGTTACAGATTTTATATTTACTGTAGCCTTTTTCTTTTCTCCAGCTTTTTTAAAGGCACCTTCAAAAGGTATAACCTCACCATATCCTTCTATAAAGCTTGGAAGTTCACGTCCTAATACGTTCTTCATTTTATCACCTCAATATTTAACCTTTATTAAATAAGTCCTAAAACTTTTGCTAATTCTACTGTAGTCTTAGCTCTATTGATGATTGGAGCATCTACCATTTTTCCATCTAATGAGAATACTCCCTTACCTTCTTTTTCTGCTTCTTCCATAGCCTCTAAAACTCTTTCTGCATGTCTTATTTCTGATGCAGTAGGTGCAAATACTGAATGAATTCCATCTATTTGTCTTGGATTTATAGATGCTTTACCTGTCATTCCAAGAGATTTAGCCTTAGTTGTATCTACTAATAGGCCTTCACTATCATTTGTATCTGTAAATGGAGTATCTATAGCATCAACCTTCATTGCTCTACAAGCTATAGCAACTCTATTTCTTGCATAGAAGATCTCTTCTCCAACTTTAGTTCTCTTAATGCCCATATCAGAAGTATAATCTTCTCCTCCGAGTAAAACTCCTACAATTCTATCTGAAGCCTTTATTATAGTATAAACATTTTCTACACCATAAGCAGATTCAACTATTGGTACTAATTTTATAGATTTAGCTTCAAAACCTTCTTCATTTTCTATTTTAGTAAGCCTTTTATCTATTTCTTCAAGTTCCTCTTCTGTAGCTTTAGGTACCATTAATGCATCTGGCTTAACTCTTGCAATTACATCTATATCTTCATTAGCATATTCTGTTGAAAGAGGGTTAATCCTTACCACAACTTCAACATTGCTATAATCTACATTTTTTATAGCTTCTCTAACAAGTATTCTTGCACTATCCTTTTCTGTAAGGCTAACAGCATCTTCTAAATCTAATATAACAGAGTCCGCTCCTAGAATCCCTGCATTTTGAAGCATTCCTGGATTATTACCAGGCATAAAAAGCATAGTTCTTCTTAATTTTTTCATAGTATTCACCTCTATTACTGTGCTCTTTTAACAGCAGTTTCTACTCTAGCTTTTATAGTATAATCTAATGCTCCTTTATCTTGAGCCTTAACTATAGCTTTTTCTACACCTAAATCATTTAGTGTATCTAGTATAGCTTTTCTTATTTCATCACCAAATTGTTTTATAACTATACTTTCAAGGTCTAATTCTATCCCACCTTCATCATTTGGCATAACCATTATATAAATGTCATTAGATTCTAGTGTTCCTGCTTTTGCAACTTTCTTGATTTCCATACTATCACCTCAAACTATTTAAATATGCCTCTTTACCTATTTCGTAAAGGTTATTTCCTTCGCTATCAATAACAACTACTAACGGTAGATCCTCTACTTCAAGTTTTCTTATAGCTTCTGCACCTAAATCTTCATAGGTTATAATTTCTGCAGATTTTACACATTTAGCCATAAGTGCTGCTGCACCACCAATAGCAGCAAAGTAAACAGCACCATTTTTAATCATTGAATCTATAACTTCTTGAGAACGTAAGCCTTTCCCTACCATTCCTCTTAAGCCCTTTTCTAAAAGCTGTGGAGTATATGCATCCATTCTATAGCTTGTAGTAGGACCTGCTGAACCTATTGCCATTCCTGGTTTGGCTGGTGTTGGTCCAACATAATATATGACACTATCTTTAACATCTATAGGTAGATCTTCACCTTTATCTATTAAATCAACTAATCTTTTATGTGCAGCATCTCTTGCTGTATATATTGTTCCAGAAAGTAAAACGCTATCACCTGCTTTTAAGTCTTTAACTTTTTCTTCAGTTAATGGCATGGTAACTCTTTTTTCCATTATAAATCCCCCCTTAAATTAAAGCTCTACTTCAGCATGTCTTGTAGCATGACAATTTATATTAACTGCTACAGGAAGCCCTGCAATATGTGTTGGGTAACTTTCTATATTTACCGCAAGTGCAGTACTTCTTCCTCCAAAGCCTTGTGGTCCTATTCCTAAATTATTAATTAGCTCCAATAATTCTTTTTCGAGCTCTTCATAGAAAGGATTTGAATTTCTTATTTCTACTGGTCTTATTAATGCTTTCTTAGCTAGGTTTGCTGCTTTATCAAAAGTTCCTCCAACTCCTACTCCAACAATTATTGGTGGGCATGGATTTGGACCTGCTTCTTTAACAACTTTTAATACAAAATCTTTAACACCTTGTAATCCATCAGATGGTTTTAACATCTTTAATTGACTCATATTTTCTGAACCAAAACCTTTTGGTGCTACAGTTATTTTTAATTTATCACCAGCCACAACATTATAATATATTACTCCCGGAGTATTATCTTTTGTATTAACTCTATCTAGTGGATCTTTAACTACTGATTTTCTTAAGAATCCATCACCATAACCACGTCTTATCCCCTCATTTATAGCTTCTTCTAGGTTTCCACCTACTATATGAACATCTTGACCTAATTCTACAAATACACAAGCCATTCCTGTGTCTTGACACATTGGCATATCCTCATTTTCAGCAATTTTAGCATTAGCTATTATTTTATCTAATATCCCCTGAGCTATAGCCCAGTCCTCTTTATCTCTAGCATTAATTAAAGCATTTTTAACGTCATCACCTAAGTAGTAGTTAGCATCTATGCACAGCTTTCTAACTGCTTTAATTATCTCTGAAACATTTATTTCTTTCATAAAAATTCCTCCATGCTTAGTATTTTTTTACTTAGGCATCTGAAAGAAAATAATAGATCAAAAATGTTAGTATATTTTAAGCATATGAAATAAAATAGCTAGTTAAAGATGCGAAATATATTTTGCATCAGACAAGAAGACAGGTTTCCATGATAGTTTAACTATCATGGAGTTCTGACGACGCAGTATGATACAAAATAGATGAGCATACTGACTAGTTATTTTTTTGAATATACCTCATATCAGACAAGGCGTTAGGTTCTGCTCATAGTGGAGCTATGGGCAGGTTCTGACGACGCAGTATGATGGAAAATAGGCTAATATACTGGTCTATTATTTTTTTGAAGATGCCTTATATATTCAATTATAGTGTAAAAGGCAGTTTGTATAAACCGCCTTTCACTTGTTACATAATTATTTATTTCTTCTATTAATTAATGCAATTACTCTGTTCATTTCATTGTTTACTATCATGTAACCTTCGTCAACACCCATACCTGGTTTTGCTAAACATTGGTCTGCTCCACAAGCTATAGCAATATTAGTACAGATTTCCGCTGATCTATTTGTTTCGTTACATGTTCCACCACAATAAGCTCCTACACCTTTTTCTTTACAGTATAGTATAGCTTCAATAATATTATTTACTCCACCAAGGTCTGGAGTTTTTATTTGAAGCATATGTCCTGATTTATTATCAGCGAAGAACTTAACATCATCAAAAGTATTGCACCATTCATCAGCAACAAGTTCAACATTTATTCCTCTGTTATCAAGCTCAGTTGTTAAATCTCTTAAAGCTTCCATTTGTCTTTCTCTGTGCTCAACATCCATAGGTCCTTCTATTCTTAATTTGAATGGTTTAGCAGCTTCTTCTAATGTAGATAAATAATCAGCCATAGCTTTTATATCATAATCAAAGGCTACTCCAATTGTTCCATAAACGTCAATGTGGAATATTGGACTATAGTCTTCGCTTGTTCTTAATTTTAATACTCTTTCACTTAACCATTTAACATATGCATGTAATTTCTCACCTTTAGTTCCTAGCTTGTCCTCTACATGGTTAATTAATGCGTGAGGCATTACATCTGCACCTTTTATTATCATTTTATCAGCATTTGAGTATCTGTCATCTCCTGATTGAGTGAATATTGGAATTCTCTTTATATCTACTCCTGTGTTGTATTCTTCTTTTACAACTTCAGCCATAGTTACCTTTTTAGCTTTAGCAACTCCATCAAGTATTGCTTGAGTTACACCATATCTTATAGCAGTATGCAATCTCTTTCCATCAACTGTCATATGATCAAACTCTTCTGCTAATGCTTTAAAACTTTCAAGCTCTCTTCCAATTAGCTTTGGTGCTATTTCTTTTTCTATAACAGGTATAAAATCCTTAGCTAAAAATAGCGGATCTCTTCCACCAGCTCCTGAATATTGTACTGCAGCACAATCTCCAGTGGCTACTTGACCATCTTCAAGGATTAACATTACAGATATAGATTCACCTGCTTGTCTTACTGATGTGAATCCATCTGTTACAGGTTCTCCAACATATGTGAATCCATCATGTCCCGCTCCTTTTTTTATTGCTCTTTGGTCGTCAAAATAGAATCCTGTTCTTCCTGCTGAACATACTACGTCAACAATTTTCATTTTAAAACACCTTGCCTTCTTAAATTTTGTTATTAGCTTTTTAAATTGTTTTTATAATTATTCAGGTCTTCCTACTAGTCTTCCTTTTCCAACTGCAAATATATCATCAACTGTCATTTGGAATCCAACTTCTCTACCTTCGAACTTTCCTCTTTCTTCTAACTTCTTCATGTTATAAGCTTTTAGTTCTTCAGTAAATGGAACGTTACCAAATTTCAAGTATCTTACTGCTCCATTGTTGTCTCTTGCAGGCATCATCTTACCAGCATTATACTTACTTGGTGCAAATGGAATATCAATTACTCCCATTTCAATTCCTTTAACAGCTCCTATTGCTAAGTCACCATTTCCAACTTCATATAATTTATCTATCATACATTTAGTTTCTGCTTTTATAATTTCTATTTCAGTTCTTAACTCTTCACACATCGGTAATCTTTGACCTCTTAATAAGTTAAGAGTCATTTTAGTAGCTTTTATACCTTGAGCATTTGCTTCTTTTGTTGGTATACCTATAGCTTCATGAGTTGTTTTAACTATAACTTTTGTAGCTCCTGATAATGCTGCTGCTGCTGCACCAGTAGAAATAACTCCATAAGCTTTAGCCTCATCAGCTGGGAATCCACCCATCCATTGATGGAATACTGTAGTTAAATATACATCATTGTATCCATTAGCTTTTAAGTATTCATTACATTGCTCTTCTAATGCTCTTATAGCAGCAACATCTTGTACTAAATTTCCGCATTGTCCATATCCAACTGTTATATTCTTAACACCTTGCTCTGCTGCAAGTAATGCTTCTACTATAGCTACTGCATTTGAAGTACTTGGTGGAACTAATGTACCAGTTAATGGTCCATATGGTTCTCTGTTTATAGATATTCCATGTTCTTCATAATATCCAACTAATCTATCGCAATACTGCCAATCTAATATTGTTTTTTCTAATGTAACATTTTTAGCATATGGTATGTTATAAGAAATACCACCGCCCTCATTTGAAGTCCATCCTGATGCATGTGTAATTTCAGCAAGTAATCTTCCATCTGGAGTACCGTGTCTTGATTCTAATGGTAAGTTAACAGCCTCGAAAACTTCTCTACAACCTTTAAGTCCATGGTTAACTCCTGGGAAACCATTTAATAAAGATCTACCTTCTTTTATACTTTCTTTAATACCAATTTCGCATTCTTCATATCTATTTTGTCTTGTATAGCTATCTATTGTAGAAGGTAAAAGGTCTGCTCCACCTTCATTTTGAAGAAAGTTTAATAACTCTATATGCTTATCTATTAATGCAACCCCTGCTCTAGGTTGTGCTAATGTTATACCTTCTTCTTTTGCTTTTATAAGCTTTTTAGCAAAGTTTTTATGATCTGGAATTCTTTTATTATATTCGATTGCTTCTTGTAAATCTATTTCCTTACCTGTTGGCCATTGAGCTAAGACTTCTTCTCTTACCTTAAAAAACTCTTCTTCAGTCCATTTTTTATTTTTTAATTCCACTTTAAATTACCTCCTGATAATTACACTCTGACTAAATATTTTTTCATGATTCTAACAGCTTTATCCGGATAATCTTGAGCTAACAATCCCATAGCTGATAATATATATGTTTTATCTAATAAATATTTTGGATTTTGTGGTCTTAGTGAAATTGGATTTTCACTACTAAAAGTGCCTGCACTTAAAATTTCTCCTGGATTTCTACTATGAACTAATACTCCTCCAGTTCCTATCATATACTTAACTTCCATTAAATCTTTTCCTGTTTGATTATAAACTACACCCATAGGAGTGTATATATTTTCTATCACTCCTGAATGTCTTTCCATTGATAGTTCTGTAGCAATTTTTGCCATAGCTTCATCAAATTTTATCTCATCCTCATTTTCAGGAACCATCTTTATATTCTTATTTCTGTATGTACAGCACTCCTCTATATTAATTTCTCTTTTATCATCTTTTAAATATTTCCTAAGTTTTCTACTTCCTGCTGCTTCCCATAGAGAAATTGCGGAATATCTCATTCCAAGATCACCCTCTACTGTTCTTTTAGCAAAAGGTTCCTCAAGTCCTCTCATATTTACTCCTGCTTTTGTAGGTTCACCATCTGCAATAGAATGTATATCTGTAGTGGCACCACCAATATCAACAATTACTAAATCACCAATACCTTCTTCTTCATCACTACCTTCACTTAAAACTCTTGCTGCTTTAAGTACAGCTGCTGGCGTTGGCATCAATATGCCATTTACAAAATTCTCAGCATTGGAAAGTCCTTTTGCATCTGTTATTTTCTCCATGAAAACTTTTCTTATTTCTTCACGAGCTGGCTCAACATTTAATGAATTTAGTTGTGGCATAACATTTTCTGTTATACTAAAATATAAATTGGCTTTTGTAAACATTCTCTTTATTTCATCATTAGCACTTTTGTTGCCAGCTACTACTATAGGAACATTTAGTTTAGAATTAACAATCATTTCTGCATTATGCAAAATACACTGTTTATTTCCACCATTTGTTCCTCCAGCAAGTAATATTATATCTACATCAGAATTTTCAATTTCATTAATTTCATCTTCTGTTAATTCATAACTATAAACTTTCAGTACTCTTGCTCCTGCGCCTAATGCAGCTCTTTTAGCTGCTTCTGCTGTAAGCTCAGGTACAAGTCCAATAGCAACCATCTTTAATCCACCAGCTGCTGATGAACAAGCTAATTTTTTTACAAAGTTCACATCTTTTCCTTCTAATAGCTTTTGAATCTTTTTATAAGACTTATTAAATCCTACCATTATATCATCTTCTATTGTCGTAATATCTTTTGCTGTAGCTATTATTTCCTCAGTTTCTATATCTACAGCTGTCAACTTCGTATAGGTGCTTCCAAAGTCTAAAAGTAAATATGCATCCACCTAAATCACTCCACCTTTATTATAGTAGACCTAAGTCTTCTTTTAAATCATGAATTGTTGTTTCAAGAGTAGTTCCTGGTGGGTAAACTCTATCGAATCCCATTGATTTAAACCTAACTTGTACCTCTTCCCAGTTCTGCTTTCCTACAACTATATTTCCACCTACATAAAGTAATATTTCTTTAAGTCCTGCTTCATCACATTTTTCTCTTAAGCCTCTACAGTCGATTTCACCATGTCCATATAATGAAGATACTATTATTGCATCAGCATTTGTTTCTACTGCTGCATTTATAAAATCCTCTTGTGGTGATAAAACTCCTATGTTTTCTACATTAAATCCTGCTTCTGTTAAAGCATAGTCTAATATTTTATTACCAACTGCATGACAATCTGCTCCTATAACTCCAAGAACCAAAGTCTTCTTTTCCATTTTTAAAAGCCTCCTAAAAATTAATTGTGATTTTGCTTATATTTTATTTCTATAATTTTAGATTTAAGCGCTTTTACAGAGCCATTATCTAAACTATAGGAAAACTCAATTATTTCTTTATTCTGTAAATTCAGCCTAGAAACATCCTTATATCTACCAGGTGTAACTATAAGCACATCAAACTCTTCAATTATTTGCTTTACCTTTTCTTCATCTAGATCATTGAAATAATCTACTTTCAAATCTCCTAGTCCTGCACCTTCCAGTGCGGATTTTATTTTAAATATAAATTCCTCAGATAAGCATATAAAACCAAACTTACTATCTGCTGGGTGCCTAGCTATTTTAACAATAGATTCTAGATTTGGATTAATGGCAACCCCTAGTACTTCCTTGTCCATATGTTTAATGGAATTCTTAACTTCATTAACATGATTGAAGGTTGCTATTATTACTTGACATTGTTCAATAATATTAGCTGTTTCTTCTGTCATTTTATCTAAATCTCCAACTGTTAATGGCACCACATTCATATTGCTATTTTTTGTAAGTTGTCTGCTAAACATTCTAGCTTGTTCAATATTACATTCTACAAAGACTGCAGTTATTCTTTCCATTAATTCTTTTTTCTCTTTTACTCTTTGGACTACTATCTCTAAAAAGTCTTCTGCTTCCACACCAATTTCTAAGGCTTCTTCAAGTGCCAAGTCTACAAATTTAACAATCTTATTTTTTACCTCTTGGTCTTTCCAAGATATAGCCTCTTCAGCAACAAAAGTGCCTTTTCCTTGAATGGATCTTAATACTCCACTGCTTTCAAGTTGATTGTAAGCTGTACTTATTGTATTTCTGCTTACATTTAGCTCTTGAGAAAGCTCTCTTTCTGTTGGCATTTTACTTCCAACCTTGAGAGTACCTTCTTTAATCAAGTCCATAATTTGCTTTTTAACTTGAATATACAGCGGTATCCCACATTTTTTATCTACCACAATATTCATAAAATACCTCCCAAAGTTGTTAATGGATTAATGGACTAATCCATTCCCACCGTTATAATATCATATGGACCTATTTAATTCAACGCCAATTTTATAAAAATTAAGAAAAAAGTCAACCTTCAAATTGAAGATAGACTTTTTTCTTGCTTTTTTCTGACTATTCACTTTAGTATGATATAAGTGTGCTATACTAAACTGCAGCTCTATTAAATTTTATAGCATAAATTAATAATTTTTTTCGTTTTTTGTTATTTCAATTAAATTTTTCATTAACAAATGGACTTTTTTTAGCTTTTCTTTAGTCCAATTGGACTCAATTGGACTTTTCAAAATATTCTCTTATTGATTTATAAAGTGACTCTGCAACTTTTTTTTGATAACTTTCATCCTTTAAAAGTTCTAAATCTTGTTTATTAGATAAAAAACCACATTCAACTATAACACCTGGCATGGTATCATTGCATCTTAATACCTTATACATATCCTTAGCTGGTTTTGCTACTCTAGTATTATTTTCATCTAAATCCATCCTTAAATTGTCTTGCATTATTTTAGCCACAATGGCGCTTTCAGGATTATTAGAATACCATACTTGTGCGCCCTTACAATTAGGCTGTTGGAACTTATTTAAATGTATACTCACGAATATATTACAGTCTGTTTCTTTTTTAAGTTCACATCTTTTGTTTAAATCTTCTCTTTTTTTCTCTTTAACAGTACCACTATCTCCATATAATCCTACATCCTCATCTCTAGTTAATATAGCCTTATATCCTGACTCCATAAGTAATTTTTGTAAATGCAATGATATGTTTAAATTGATATGCTTTTCTACTGTGCCATCGCTAGCACTGGCCCCTCCATCCATTCCTCCATGACCAGGGTCTATTAATATAACTTTAGTCCCCATCATTTTATCCACTTCCATACTTGTTGTAGTCTTAGCTGATTTTATATTTATAGCTAATATTCCTACTAATGAAATTGATATAACTAATAATGATACAATTAAATTCTTATTTTTATATCTCATAAAACCACCTTTAATATATTACTCTGTAACTATATTTATTCAGCTAGTCCATAGTTTATTATTACATTCTTATAATATAGGAATAAGTTTTTATCGATGACTAAAATTTCAAATCTTAGTTGAGCTAGTACTAAAAGTTAACAATGAAAAAATATTAACTCCCTTAAAATTGATTTCTTATTCAATTCTTTATTTTAACTTCTTCTTCCTGTTCAATTAGAATTTATCTATCACTATTCCTATTGATAAAGCTTTTATATGTGGGTTTCCTATGAGCTTTTTAAGCTCTTCTTTAGTTCCAATTATAGTAGTACCTAACATATAAGTATTTTCTAACTGTAATTTGCTCTTTTCCTTCAATTCCTCATAATTTTTTTCATGTTCATAATATTTACTATTCTGTAGATTTTCTAAAAACTTGTTATAGCTATTATCTAATGTTACATCTCCAGTATCACTCCATACAGATATGCCCACACATTTTCCTCATTAATATAACAAGCTTTGAAATCATAATTATCTACTTCATCTTTAAATTTTTCAATATCCTCATCTGAAAAAGTATCTATCCAATGCCAAGTTTTATTAATTTCAGCTGGAAGAATATTATATCTATCTATAATTGGATAAGGCTTATCAAAGGAATTTCCAATTTCTATCAACTTGTCATCAGGAATTTTATCTAGTTCTGCTAAATCATTTTTATATTCCTTATAATCTACATTAGTGTGAAAAAACATCATCTTTCTATAACCATTTTCTCAATACCTACTTGGTCATTGTCCTGAAGTATGACTGCTACCTCTTCCTCCTCGCTATTTGAGCTGGAATCAATCCAAAAGCCATTCTGTTTTCTTCTAATATGACTGACTTATTTCCTAAATTTTTACTAATCTTATGATTTCCAATTCCACTCAAAATGCTAAAATCATATTTAGCTTTACTTATATATCCATTTGAAACTATAAGCCCTACATATGCCTCTTCTCTTTTTGCAGCTTCAATGCAAATTCTAGATGTTAAAAATAAATCTTCTATATAACTAACTATTAAAATTATTAATACTATCAAAGTAATCTTTATTATTGTTTTTCTTCTTCCCTTTTTAACAGCTCTATTTAACTTCTCGTCATCAAATATGTCTTCTAACTTATTTCATTCATTATAATCCCCCAAAGTCTTTTAAATTGATTTCTAGCCCTATATAGATAGGTGCTGACAGTATTTTCATTCATATTTAAAAGTTTTCCTATTTCTAAATGGCTAAGCTCTATTTCATACTTTAATATTAGTAAATCCTTATATCCATCTTTCATTTTATTTGGTGTACTTCTTACTTTCTTATTATTCTCTTTGAAAATGAGTTTATCTGTAAAATCTTCATCTAAAACAAATTTATTATAAAACTCTTCTTCATCTATACTAATTTGTTTTCTTGACTTTTTCCTTCTAATAGTATTTCTACAATTGTTAAGTGCAACTTTAAAAATCCATGATGATAATTTACTAATGTCTACCCCATCCATATGCTCAATAGCTTTAATAAAACTATCCTGAATTATATCTTCTACCTCTTCACTGCTACAGCCATTACTCAAAAGGTATCCATATATAATTCTTACTTGAGTTTTATAAAGTCTTAATAATATATCCTTATCCATTTAATCCTCTCTTACTTTCCCTTTAGACATCTGAACAAAAATAATAAACCAAAGATGTTAGTATATTTTATATCTGACAACATAGTCTGATGGAAAATAGGCTGACATAGTGGTCTATTATTTTTTTGAAGACACCTTATACTAATTAGACACATTAAACTCTAAAAAGTATACAATATTTCAGCTTAAGAAATTAATTTATTAAGAATTAATCCTAACTATAATTCTTAATCTTTCATTCTTAATTTTTCATTCATAACATTATATTACTGATATATTAACTTACATTTTAATATCTCTTCACTCTCCTGCTTTTTTATGAGCTACCTTCAAAATCTTTTATTAGTTTTTTATTTTATATAACTAATAAAATCCCTTGTAATTTTATTACAAGGGATTTTAAAATGTACAATTATAATATATATTCAAAAAAATAACTAGTCAGTATACTTATTTATTTTTTCGCATACTGACTAGTTTATTTTATATATTTTAATTTAATTTATAGGGTGTTTCTGAAACTATTTCAGCTACATTTACAGCATGGTCACCTATTCTCTCAAAATTACTTATAACATCTAAGAATATAGCACCTACTGTAGCATTACATATTCCTGTATTAAGTCTTCTAATATGTGATGCTCTTAACTCTTTTTCTAAGCTATCTATTCTATCTTCTACTCCTCTTACTGTGCGAGCTTTTTCTTTATTATAATGTTTAAAGCAATCTATACTCATTTCCAATGCACTTACTGTGTAATTGAACATTGATAAAAGTTCTTTACTTGCCTCTTCTGAAAATACTATATGTTTTGCCATTTTTTCACTAGCTAAATCTGCAATATTTTCAGCGTGATCTCCTATACGCTCAATATCATTTACCACATGAAACATTGCTGCCACAATATTTTTTTGCTCTTCACCAATTTCTGTATTTGAAAGTTTAACTAAAAATCTAGTTATATCATCCTCTAAGATATTTATCAATTTTTCATTCTCATAAACTTTATTAAGAGATTCTTCATTATTATTGTTAAAGGCATCCATAGCTAATTCTAAATTGTCTTTTGCCTTGTTTGCCATTCTTACTAATTCATTTGTAGTTTGTCCTAAGGCAATAACCGGAGTTTCTAGTAATCTTTCATCTATGTATTGTACTCCCATTGCTTCTTTTTCATCTTCTCCTGGGATTATTCTGTTTACTATATATACTAATAATTTAATACATGGCATTAATATTAAAGTATTAATTATATTAAATATACTATGTGCGTTTGCTATTTGTCTTTTAACAGCTTCTGCTCCCATACCTGGTGTTATACCTTGAACTATGCCGGTTAACTGACCAATTAATGGTATAAATATTAATGTTCCTATAACGTTAAATAATAAGTGAATTAGTGCTGCTTTCTTAGCTGTTTTAGACGTTCCTATACTTGAAATCAGTGCTGTAACACAAGTTCCTATATTATTACCAAATAGTATAGGTACTGCAACATTAAGTGGCAATGCACCAGTTGACGCTAATGCAACTAATATTCCTGTTGATGCAGAAGAGCTCTGTATTACTGCTGTCATTACTACTCCTAATAAAACTCCTAATATTGTCTTACCTTGAAGTTTTATTATTAGCTCAGAAAAAAATGGTGAGTCTGCTAATGGAGACATTGAATTCTTCATCAATTCTAACCCTAAAAATAATATACCAAATCCTAATATGATATTACCAACTTGTTTAGTATTTTTGCTTTTAGTAAATAATACTATCATTGCACCTATGGCTAAAAATATTGGTGCAAGTGCATCAAATTGAAAACTTATAAGTTGTGCAGTAATTGTTGTACCTATATTGGCACCCATTATAACTGCAGTTGCTTGATATAAGTTCATAAGTCCTGCATTAACAAATCCTACAATCATAACTGTAGTAGCACTACTACTTTGTATAATTGCTGTAACTATTGCTCCTGTTAATACTCCTTTTACTGGGTTTGATGTTATCCTATCAAATATTCCTTTTAGTTTATCTCCGGCAGCATTTTCAAGCCCATCACCCATCATTTTCATTCCGTAGAGAAATAAACCAAGTCCTCCAAATAAATTAATCACTGTAATAAATACTTCCATACATTACCTCCAAAAAAATTTGCTCAGTAAAATTCCATTTAAATGATACAATATATCTTCGGTACTGTTAATACGTAATTTGCAAATTTAACATAAACATAACATAATCTTTAGCTTTCGTGAAATTTTAAAATATAATTAAATATGCGGATAATCTATTATATTAATAATAAGCTTCATTAATTATATAATTTATTCTATCCACTACTAGAAAATTTACAAAAAAAAATGCATATACTCTACTGAGTATATGCATCCCCCATATGTATTCCAAAGATTAACACTTGAATAACCTTGGTATAAATACGTAAATAAATCCGAAATACTATCTTTTTGAGAACTGAGAAGCTCTTCTTGCTTTTTTAAGACCGTATTTCTTTCTTTCTTTCATTCTTGGATCTCTTGTTAAGAAACCAGCTTTCTTTAATTCTGGTCTTAAATTTTCATCAGCTTTTAATAGTGCTCTTGATACTCCGTGTCTTATAGCACCAGCTTGACCTGTATATCCACCACCGTGTACGTTAACTAAAACGTCGAATTTTTCTTTTGTTCCAGTTAATGCTAATGGTTGATTAACTATAAATCTTAATGTTTCTAATCCAAAATAATTTTCTATATCTCTTTTATTTATGATAACTTTACCTTCTCCTGGTACAAGTCTAACTCTAGCAACTGATTGCTTTCTTCTTCCTGTTCCAAAATATTGAACTTTTGCCATTTTTCTTCCTCCCTCCAACTACTAGCTTATTTGTATCTTAACTCTAATACTTCTGGGTTTTGAGCATGATTCTTATGCTCTGGTCCTCTGTATACAGTTAATTTTTTAAGCATTTTTCTTCCTAATACTCCATTTGGAAGCATTCTTCTTACAGCTTCTTCAAATACAAACTCTGGCTTTTTAGCTAAAGCTTCTCTGTATGGAGTTTCTTTTAGTCCACCTGGATATAATGAGTGGTGTCTTAACATTTTTTGATCTAATTTTTTTCCAGTTAAAACGATTTTATCCGCATTTACAACTATTACATAGTCTCCAGTATCAACATGTGGTGTAAATTGTGGTTTATTTTTTCCTCTTAATATAGAAGCTATTTGGCTAGCAGCTCTTCCTAATGGCATTCCTGCAACATCAACTACATACCATTTTTTTTGAACTTCATTTGGTTTTGCTAAGTATGATTTCATTTCTTTTCCCTCCCTGAATTTTTAACAGTCCGAATTCTATGCTAAAGATCCGGGGCTAGTGGATCTTATACACAATTTTACTATACAAACATAGATATTATAATACAATTTGCCACGCGTGTCAATTATTTAAAATATTATTACATAATAAAAACATATATTTTTTATGTTAAAATATAACTAATTAATAATAGACTTCTTCTAGGCATAAACCTTGTGGTGGTGCAGTTTTTCCTGCTTCTGACCTGTCTTTAGAATTTATAATATCTATAATAGTTTCTGGCTTTATTTTATTAGTACCTACATCAACTAATGTACCTACTATTATTCTTACCATATTATATAAAAATCCATCTGCTGAAGCATATATTTTTACATAATTTCCTAGTTTTTCTACTTTAAGCTCTGTTATATTTCTAGTAGATGTTTTCACAGAACTTCCATTATTCCTAAAAGCTGAAAAATCATGAGTACCTATAAAATGTTTAGTAGCTTCCTGCATTTTTGCTATATCTAGATTATATTTACATTGATATGTAAAATTTCTATCAATAGTTGCTTTAACAGATCTTTCAAGTATAGTATAGCTATACTTTTTCCCTATACAGTCATATCTTGCATGAAAGTTTAGTGGTACTTCTGAAGATTCTAATATGGCTATATCACAAGGAAGCCCTACGTTTAAAGCCTCTCTAAACTTATGGCTTGGTATAGTACTATTAGTGTGAAAATTACATATATATTTTCTTGCATGAACTTTACTGTCTGTCCTGCTACAACCTATAATTTCAATTTTCTCCTTAGTTAATTCACTAAGGATTTCTTCTAAAGTACCTTGTACTGTAATATTATTATTTTGTTTCTGCCATCCAGAATAATTGGTACCATCATACTCTACTATTAATTTTATATTTTTCATAGTCTAACACCTTTATAAATAAATTCTAAGTAATAAAATTAATGATGTATATACACCAAAGCCTATAAATGCTACAGTATCCTTATTTGTTAGCTTTAATACCTTCATTCTAGTTCTTCCTTCGCCACCTCTATAACATCTTGCCTCCATTGCCATAGCTAATTCTTCTGCCCTTCTAAAAGAGCTTATAAACAGTGGAACTAGCAACGGGATTAGGTTCTTTGCTCGGCTTAATAGATTACCACTTTCAAAATCTGCACCTCTAGCCATTTGTGCTTTCATAATTTTATCTGTTTCATCCATAAGCGTAGGTATAAATCTAAGTGCTATTGTCATCATCATAGCTAATTCGTGGGCTGGAACCCCTATTTTTCTAAAAGGATTAAGTAACTTTTCTATACCATCAGTAAGTTCTATTGGTGAAGTAGTTAAAGTTAATAAAGATGTACCTGCAATCAAGAAAGTTAATCTTAATATCATAAATATGGCTAATATAATACCTTCCTTATATATCTTTATAAAACCCCACTCCCATAACGGAACTTCTCCTCTAGTAAAGAATAAATTGAATACTGCTGTAATTAACATCAATATAAATATTGGCTTTAACCCTTTATAAATATATCTAAAAGGAACTTTAGATATAAAAATAATTAATATTAGAAATAGAAATACCACTAAATACCCTATAAAGCTATTAACTAAAAATAAATCTATTATAAAGAATAGTGATATTAATATTTTAACTCTAGGATCAAGCTTATGTATAAAAGAGTCACCAGGAACATACTGTCCTATTGTAATATCTTTAATCATATTAACTCCTCCAATGGGTAAAAGAAAATTACACTTTTACACAATATATTATGAACTCTTTAGAACTCTTAGTATTTCAGTAGTAGCTTGTTTTAAGGTAAATATGTCTTCTGATATATCAAAGCCTTTTTTCCTAAGTTCTCTGATTAAATAAGTAACTTGTGGTACTGCAAGGCCAACTCTCTCTAAAGTTTCTACTTCTCTAAATATTAAATTTGGAGGACCGTCTAAAATACATTTTCCATCTTCCATAACTAATATTCTATTTGCTACTTTTGCTACATCTTCCATACTATGAGAAACTAAAATTATAGTCATATTATATTCTCTATGTAATAATTCTATCTTACCAAGTATCTCATCTCTTCCCTTCGGATCTAACCCAGCGGTAGGCTCATCTAATATAAGAACCTTAGGTTCCATAGCTACAACTCCTGCTATAGCTACTCTCCTTTTTTGACCTCCACTTAACTCAAAAGGTGATTTATCTTTATAAGTTTCATAGTCTAATCCAACTATATTCATTGCTCTTTTTACTCTAGAAGTAATTTCCTCTTCATTTAATCCTAAGTTACGAGGTCCAAAAGCAATATCCTTTTCTATAGTTTCTTCAAATAATTGATACTCAGCATATTGAAACACTAACCCTACTCTTTTTCTTATATCACTAAGCTTTACTCCATGAGCAGTAATATCTATATCATCTACTATTATCTTTCCTGAAGAAGGCTTTAATAATCCATTAATATGTTGAATCAAAGTCGATTTTCCTGAACCTGTATGACCTATTAGAGCCATAAACTCACCATCTTTTATCTCGACAGACACATTGTCTAGCGCTGTTTTTTCAAAAGGTGACTTTGGCATATATATATGAGTTAAATTTTCTATTTTAATTGACATAATGCATTCACCATCTCATCTATAGTTAATATATCTTCACTTATATCAACACCATTTTTCTTAAGCTCATAAGCAAGTTCTGTCATTTGAGGTACATCTAAGCCAAGTTTTTTCATTGTTTCTACTTCTTTAAATACCTCTCTAGGAGTTCCTTCAATAACAATTTTTCCAGAATCCATAACATATATTTTGTCTGCTTCTACTGCTTCTTCCATATAGTGTGTTATAAGTACTATAGTTATCCCATATTCTTTATTTAAATCTCTAACGGTCTTTATAACTTCTTTTCTACCAGAAGGATCTAACATTGCTGTAGGTTCATCAAGAACTATACATTCTGGCATCATTGCCAAAATACCCGCTATAGCCACTCTTTGTTTTTGTCCACCAGATAGTAGATGTGGTCCATGTTTTTTATACTCATACATATTAACTCTTTTTAAAGAATCATCAACTCTTCTTCTTATTTCTTCAGGTTCAACTCCTAAATTCTCTGGTCCAAAAGCTACATCTTCTTCCACTATAGTTGCAACTATTTGATTATCTGGATTTTGGAATACCATACCTGCTTTATTTCTTATATTCCATACATTTTCCTCTACTGTCGTATCCAATCCACCCACATATAACTTACCTTCTGTAGGTATAAGTAATGCATTTATATGCTTAGCAAAAGTAGATTTTCCTGAACCATTATGACCTAAAATAACAACAAAGTCTCCTTTATTGATGTCAATATTAACAGAATCAATAGCAACTTTTACGTCATTACTTCCATTATTATCATATTTAAAAACTAAATTTTCACTGTGTATTTCGATTTTTTTATCATCAATTCTATCTAAAGCTTGAGGGTTCTCTGCCACGAAATTTTTATTTTTTTCCATTTCTCATCCCTCCATGTAATATCAAAAATACTCAATATCTATAATAAAATGGGGACTAAGCTAGGCATACTTAATCCCCTGGAATATATTATACTAATTCTAATATAACAACTTCTGCTCCGTCGCCTCTTCTTGGACCTACTTTCATTATTCTAGTATATCCACCATTTCTTTCAGCATACTTTGGAGCTACATTATCAAATAAATTTTTAACAACTTCTTCTTCAGTCACAAATGCAAGAACTTGTCTTCTAGCATGTAAGTCTCCTCTTTTAGCAAGAGTGATCATTTTTTCAGCTAGTCTCTTAGTTTCTTTAGCTCTAGTTTCAGTAGTTTCAATCTTTCCGTACTTTAAGAAACTAGTCACAAGATTTCTAAGCATTGCCATTCTTTGATCAGTTGGACGTCCTAACTTACGTTGTTGTGCCATGTCTATACCTCCTTACTCTTCGCTTGGTTTAAATGATAAATCCAAGGCTTCAAGTTTTTGTTCAACCTCTTCGAGAGATTTCTTTCCTAAGTTTCTAACTTTCATCATGTCATCCATAGATCTCTCTGTTAATTCTTGAACAGTATTTATACCTGCTCTTTTTAAGCAGTTGAAGCTTCTAACAGATAAATCAAGCTCTTCTATTGTCATTTCTAATACTTTTTCTTTTTTATCTTCTTCTTTTTCAACCATTATTTCAACATTATCCGCATGATCCGTTAATGTCATAAATAGCTTAAAGTGCTCGATAAGAATTTTAGCTGATAATCCTATTGCTTCATCAGGTCTAATTGTTCCATTAGTCCAAATTTCAATAGTTAACTTATCATAATCAGTAATTTGGCCTACTCTTGTGTTTTCAACTGTATAGTTAACTCTCTTAACAGGAGTATATATTGAGTCTACAGGTATAGTAGCTATAGGTTTATCTTCAGTTTTGTTTTTATTTTGAGAAACATAACCTCTTCCCTTGCTAACATTGATTTCCATAAATAACTTAGCATTTTCATCTAAAGTAGCAATATGAATATCCTTGTTAATAACTTCTACATCTCCATCAGTTCTAATATCAGCGCCTGTTACCTCACCTGGTCCTTCAGCGTCAATGTATACTGTTCTAGAACCTTCCCCTGTCATTTTTAAAGCTAATCCTTTTATGTTTAGAATTAACTCTGACACATCTTCTTTTACTCCATTTATTGTTGAAAATTCATGAAGTACACCTTCTATTTTAATTGAATTTGCAGCAACTCCAGGTAATGAAGAAAGAAGAATTCTTCTTAAAGCATTACCTAAAGTTATTCCATAACCTCTTTCTAATGGTTCAATGACAAACTTTCCATATGTACCATTTTCAGCGGTTTCTACACATTCTATTTTTGGCTTTTCTATTTCTAACATATATATAACCCTCCTTCTTTATTAAATGGGTGTTCTATTTTGAGGGCAACTGATTTAAATTATTGACTATTTGCTGTATAACTCGACGATTAATGTTTCGTTAACAGGAACATCTATATCTTCTCTAGCTGGTAAAGATAGAACCTTTCCTTCGAAAGCAGCTTGATTAGCCTCTAACCAGTTAGGTAAAGTTTTTGGATTCTCATTGAACACTTTGAATTTCTCAGTAGCTCTGCTCTTTTCAGATACTGATATTACATCGTTTAATGAAACACTGTATGATGCGATGTCAACTTTTTTTCCATTCACTAAAAAGTGTCCATGATTAACTAATTGTCTCGCTTCAGCTCTTGAATTTCCGTATCCTAATCTATATACTACATTATCAAGTCTTAACTCAAGGTATCTTAATAGATTTTCACCTGTTATACCTCTTTGTTTTTCAGCTTTATCATAATATAGTCTAAATTGTTTTTCAAGAACTCCATATAATCTTTTCGCTTTTTGCTTTTCTCTTAATTGTAATCCGTAGTTTGACACTTTTTTTCTGCTTTGTCCGTGTTGTCCTGGTGCATAGCTTCTTCTAGCGAAAGCACATTTCTCTGTGAAGCATCTGTCACCTTTAAGGTTAAGTTTTAAACCTTCTCTTCTGCACAGTTTGCAAGTAGCTCCAGTATATCTTGCCATTAATTACACCTCCTGTTTACTAAACTCTTCTTCTTTTTGGTGGTCTACATCCGTTATGTGGAATTGGAGTTACGTCTTTTATTAAAGTAACCTCTAATCCAGCAGCTTGTAAAGATCTTATAGCCGCTTCTCTTCCTGCTCCTGGTCCTTTAACGTAAACTTCAACACTTTTTAATCCATGTTCCATTGCTGCTTTAGCTGCAGTTTCAGCTGCCATTTGAGCTGCGAATGGTGTGCTCTTTCTTGATCCTCTAAATCCTAATCCACCTGCACTAGCCCATGACAATGCGTTTCCAGCTGCATCAGTAAGCGTAACGATGGAATTGTTGAAAGTAGATTTAATATGTGCTGCACCATGCTCAACATTTTTTCTTTCTTTTCTTCTTCTACTTCTTTTAACTTTTTGAGCCATTATATTCCCTCCTTACTATTTCTTTTTGCCCGCTATTGTCTTTTTAGGACCTTTTCTTGTTCTAGCGTTTGTTTTTGTCTTTTGTCCTCTTACTGGAAGTCCTCTTCTATGTCTTATTCCTCTGTAAGATCCGATTTCCATTAATCTTTTTATATCAAGAGCAACTCTTCTTCTTAAGTCACCTTCAACTAATATATTCTTGTTTATATACTCTCTTAAAGCATTAACTTCTTCCTCAGTTAAATCTTTAACTCTTGTGTCTGGATTAACTGACGTAGCTTCAAGTATTTCGTGTGATTTTGGTAATCCTATACCAAATATATAAGTTAGACCTATCTCAACTCTTTTTTCTCTTGGTAGGTCAACACCTGCTATTCTTGCCATCTACAACTTGCACCTCCTAAGTACATTAAATACTCTAACTAGCTATTTACTAGCCTTGTTTTTGTTTATGTTTAGGATTTTCACAGATAACCATTACTCTTCCTTTTCTTTTTATAACTTTACATTTTTCACATATAGGTTTAACTGATGGTCTTACTTTCATAGCTAACCCTCCTTATTACTTATCTCTCCAAGTTATTCTCCCACGTGTCAAATCATATGGAGAAAGCTCTATTGTAACCTTATCGCCTGGTAATATCCTAATAAAGTTCATTCTTAACTTTCCTGATATATGTGCTAATATTTTATGCCCACTCTCAAGTTCAACTTGAAACATTGCATTGGGTAGTGCTTCTAAAACTACACCTTGCATTTCAATTATATCATCTTTTGACATAAGGTAATCAAACCTCCTCAACCTGCAAAAACTTTCTTATCTTAGAATTGCTAATCTTCTTACCTTGTAAGATTAGCTCACTGATCTCATCTGCTGTTATATCTGTGAAAATTAAATGTTTAATTTTCTTTTTCTTAGGTTTCTCAATCTTTCTTAAGTCTCCATCTGAAATATAGACATAATCAGCATTTAGTATACCTACTATTATAAAGTATCTATTACGATCTCTTCCTGATTTAGAATGTACCACCTTACCTAAAAGGTTATTATCATCCAATCCATTCACCTCATTAGCTTAAAGTTAATATTTCAGGACCACTGTTTAATATAGCCACAGTGTTTTCGTAGTGTGCGGATAAGCTTCCGTCACTTGTAACAACCGTCCATCCATTAGGTTTTACCTTAACATTAAACTTACCAATGTTTATCATAGGTTCAATTGCAAGAACCATTCCATGAGATAACTTTGGTCCTCTACCAGCAGTGCCGTAATTAGGAACCTGAGGATCTTCATGCATGGACTTACCAATACCGTGTCCTACAAAATCCCTAACCACAGAATACCCAAAGCTTTCAGCATAAATTTGAATTGCTGCTGATATATCTGTAAGCCTATTATTCACCTTTGCCTTTTCAACACCCTTGAAAAAACATTCTTTAGTAACTCTAATAAGCTCCTCAGCTTCTTTAGATATTTTACCTACTGGAAAAGTTCTAGCTGCATCACCATGAAACCCATTTAGAACTGCTCCACAATCTACACTTATGATATCTCCTTCTTGTAAAACCCTGTTATCAGGGATTCCATGAATAACTTCATCATTCACTGATGCACATATGGAAGCCGGAAATCCACCGTATCCTTTAAAAGATGGTTTTGCACCCTGTTCTAATATGAACTCTTCCGCCAATTTATTGATTTCTGCAGTTGTTATTCCAGGCTTTATTACCGCCTCTATGGTTGCAAGTGTATCAGCAACTACTTTACCTGCATTTCTCATATATTCAATTTCCATATCACTTTTAATTATTATCACTATTTATCGCTCCTAAGATACCACAAATATTCTTAAAAACATCATTAATAGCTTGGGTTCCATCAACTTCGGATAGAAGGTCTTGCTCCTTATAGTAATCTATAAGTGGTTGTGTTTGAGCATCATATATTTCAAGACGTTCATTTACTGTTTCTTCACAGTCATCATCTCTTTGTATTACAACGCTACCACAAATGTCACATTTGCCTTCTACTTTAGTAGGATTAAACTTAACATGATAGCTTGCTCCACAGCTTAAACAAACTCTTCTGCCCGTCATTCTATCAATTATATACTCTTTTGGAACCTTTATTAATAGAGCTGTATCAAGTTTCTTTCCTTTTTCCTTTAAAAAGTTTTTTAGGGCTTCTGCTTGATTTACAGTTCTTGGATAGCCATCAAGTAAAAAACCACTTTTACAGTCTCCTTGCTCTAATCTATCCTGTACGATATCTATGGTTAGTTTATCAGGCACTAAATGGCCTTTATCTATATAACTCTTAGCTTCGATTCCTAGAGGAGTTTTTTCAGAAATATTTTTTCTAAAAATGTCTCCTGTTGATATATGCGGTATGGAGTATTTATTACTAATCGATTTAGCTTGTGTTCCTTTTCCGGCTCCCGGAGGACCTAATAAAATGATTTTCACTAGCATCAACTCCAAAATATTTATTTAAGGAAACCTTGGTAATGTCTCATTACTAATTGTGATTCAAGTTGCTTCATTGTTTCAAGAGCAACTCCAACAATAATTAATATACTAGTTCCTCCAAAGGCTATTCCTTTAAATTTAGTGTAGGATTCCATTATAATTGGGAATACAGCTATTATCCCTGCGAAAGTTCCTCCTATTATGGATACTTTAGTTAAAACTTTTTCTAAGAAAATTGCTGTTTTCTCTCCTGGTCTTATACCTGGTATAAACCCTGATGATTTATGCATATTTTCAGCCATCTCATCTGGTTTTAATGTAACTATAGTATAGAACCATGAGAAAAATAATATTAATACGAAATACACTACTACATATTTTAAGGATCCTCTTTGGAATATACTCCAAGGACTTTCCAATACAAACGTTGCAAAAGAAGATTTTGGCCAAATTCTAGCTATTGTTTCAGGTAATTGCATCACTGACATAGAAAAAATTATCGCCATAACTCCAGATGAATTTAAGCTAAAAGGAATGTGCGTTGATTGTCCTTTGAACATCTTATTTCCTACTGCTTTTCCTGCATATTGCACAGGCACTCTTCTTTCTGCTAAATTTACTACAATAACTGATAATAATAAAGCCAAAGCTACTAGTATAAATATTATAACCTCTACTATACTTACTGAACCGGCCTTTTGAAGTCCGCCAATTTGGTAAGCCATGGTTGGAATGGTAGAAATAATATTTACGAAAATTATTACTGAAACTCCATTTCCAATTCCATATACTTGTATCTGTTCGCCTAACCATACTAATAATGTCGAACCAGCAGTGGTTGTAAGAATTACTAAAAACAACCCAAATTTTCCATCCATTTGAAGTGCTCCAGCACTATTTATCATAGCATATACAGCAATACCTTGAACTACTGAAAAAACTATTGCTGCAATTCTTGTGTAGTTTTGAATTTTTTGTCTTCCGTCTTGGCCTTCTTTAGAAAGTTGCTCTAAATATGGAACTGCTATTGTTAATAATTGCAATACGATTGATGCATTTATGTATGGTCCTACACCCATGGCAAATATACTAAACTTGCTTAGAGCACCACCGGAAAGCATATCATAGAAGGTGAACAATGTTCCTGAGCTTGTTAAGTTAGCTAGCTTACTAGCATCTACCCCAGGAACAGGAATAAATATCCCTAGTCTAAATATCACCACTATAAATAACGTAAATAGCATCCTTTTTCTAAGCTCTGGAACTTTCCAAGCATTTCGTAGGGTTGATAACATCTATATCACCTCAACTTTGCCTCCAGCGGCTTCGATCTTTTCAGCAGCAGCTTTAGAGATTTTGTTAACTTTAACAGTTAAATTTCTCTCTAAGTTACCATTTCCTAATATTTTAACACCGTCATAAACTTTTTTAATTACTCCTCTTTCGATTAGTAATTCTGGTGTTACTTCTGTACCATTTTCAAATATATTCAATCTATCAACATTTATGCAAGCATATTCTTTAGCGAATATGTTAGTGAATCCTCTTTTAGGTAATCTTCTGTATAAAGGCATTTGACCTCCCTCAAATCCAGGTCTTACACCACCGCCTGATCTTGAGTTCTGTCCATTTTGGCCTCTTCCTGCAGTTTTACCCCAGCCTGAACCAGTACCTCTACCAACTCTTTTAGCGGCTCTTTTTGATCCTTCTGCAGGTCTTAACTCATGAAGTTTCATAGTCTACACCTCCTTGTATTATGCTTCTTCTACTTTCAGTAGGTAATTAACTTTGTTTACCATACCTCTGATTTGAGGAGTTTCCTCGTGCTCTACAGTTTTACCTATTTTCTTTAATCCTAATGCATTAACTGTAGCTATATGGTCTTTTTTTCTACCGATTAAGCTTTTTGTTAATGTTATTTTAAGTTTAGCCAAGGTCATTCCCCTCCTATCCTAAAATTTCTTCAACAGTTTTGCCTCTTAATTTAGCAACTTGTTCTGCTGTTCTTAAGTTTGCTAATCCATTGATTGTAGCATTTACCATGTTTCTTGGATTGTTAGAACCTAAAGATTTAGCTCTAACGTCTTTTAATCCTGCAAGCTCAAGCACCGCTCTTGCTGGACCTCCAGCGATAACTCCTGTACCTTCTGCTGCTGGCATTATATGCACTCTTCCAGTACCAAATTTTCCATCTATAGTATGAGGAACTGTAGTTCCATCTAATTCAACTTTTACAAGGTTCTTCTTAGCATCTTCAATACCTTTTCTTATAGCTTCAGGTATTTCAATAGATTTACCCATTCCAACGCCAACGTGTCCGTTTTCATCTCCAACAACTACTAGTGCGCTGAATCTGAAGTTTCTTCCACCTTTAACAACCTTAGCAACTCTATTAATAAAAACAACTTTTTCTTTAAGATCTAGTGTGCTAGGATCTATTTTCATGAATTTCCCTCCTTTTTTTAGAATTGAAGTCCTGCTTCTCTTGCGCCTTCTGCAAGCATTTGTACTCTTCCGTGGTAAACGTATCCGCCTCTGTCAAATACCACTTCTTTTATTCCGTTTTCTAACGCTTTTTTAGCTATTAGCTCTCCAACAGCTTTAGCAGCTTCTTTGTTGCTTCCAGCCTTTAATTCAAGGTTTTTATCTAAACTTGAAGCAGCAACTAAAGTTCTTCCAGCTACGTCATCTATAATTTGAGCGTATATGTTCTTTTCACTTCTATAAACAGCTAATCTTGGTCTATCAGCTGTTCCAGCTATTTTTTTACGTACTCTTAAGTGACGAGTTTCTCTTGATAGTTTTCTATCAGCCTTTTTGAACATTACCTTCACTCCTTCCCACTATTTATTATTTACCTGTTTTACCTTCTTTACGTCTTATAACTTCATCAGAATATTTAATTCCTTTTCCTTTATAAGGCTCAGGTTTTCTCCACGCTCTAATGTCGGCAGCAATATCTCCAACTAGTTCTTTATCTATGCCTTTAACGTGTATTGTATTAGCATCAGGAGTTTCAAATGTGATTCCTGGAACTGCTTCTACTTCAACTGGATGTGAGAATCCAAGGTTTAATGTTAATTTATTTCCTTTTAGTGTTGCTCTGTATCCAACACCAACTAATTGAAGTATTTTAGTATAACCGTTAGTTACTCCGATTACCATGTTATTTATTAATGCTCTTGTTAATCCATGAAGAGCTCTATGTTCTTTTACATCGCTTGGTCTTGTAACAACCACTGAATTATCTTCTATAGCTATATTTATAACCTTTGCCATTGCTTTAGTTAATTCACCTTTAGGTCCTTTAACTGTAACAACGTTCTCTGGTGATACTGTAACTGTTACACCGCTTGGTATAGCTATTGGAAGTCTTCCTACTCTTGACATAATTGCACCTCCTGTTCATCAAACTACCAGATATAGCAGATTACTTCTCCACCTAATCCTAATTTTCTAGCTTCTCTATCAGTTACGATTCCTTTTGAAGTAGATATTACTGCTACTCCTAAGCCATTTAATACTTTTGGAACATCCTCATTCTTTGTGTATACTCTTAAACCTGGTTTAGATATTCTCTTAAGTCCTGTTATTACTCTCTCTTTGTTTTGACCATACTTCATAGTAAGTCTTAACATTGCTACAGAACCATCTTGATATTCTTCTATATTTTTAAGGTATCCTTCTTGAAGCATTATGTTTGCGATTGCCTTCTTTATGTTTGAAGAAGGAACTTCTAATATTTCGTGTCTAACAACATTTGCATTTCTTATACGAGTTAGCAAATCTGCGATAGGGTCAGTCATAACCATTTATTGTGCCTCCTTTCATATAATGAATTTATTACCAACTTGCCTTCTTACATCCAGGAATTTGTCCTTTATAAGCAAGTTCTCTGAAACAAATACGGCAAATACCAAATTTCTTTAATACAGAATGTGGTCTTCCACATAGTCTGCATCTTGTATAAGCTCTAGTTGAATATTTAGGCTCTTTTTTCCATTTTTCTATTAAAGCTTTACGTGCCACGTTATTCCCTCCTTATTATTGAGCAAATGGCATTCCAAGGAATCTTAATAATTCTCTTGCTTCCTCGTCTGTCTTTGCAGTAGTAACGAATATTACATCCATACCTCTTACTTTGTCAATCTTATCATATTCTACTTCAGGGAATATTAATTGCTCTTTTATTCCTAATGCGTAGTTACCTCTTCCATCAAAGGATTTTGAAGGAACTCCTCTGAAGTCTCTAATTCTAGGTATAGCAATGTTGATTAGCTTATCTGCAAATTCAAACATTTTTTGCTTTCTTAATGTAACTTTACATCCGATTGGCATCTTCTCTCTTATTTTAAAGTTTGCTACAGAGTTCTTAGCTCTTGTTAAGATTGCCTTTTGTCCTGTTATTAGTTGCATGTCAGCAACAGCAGCCTCAAGAACCTTAGAATTATCTTTAGCTTCTCCAACTCCCATATTTACTACTATCTTTTCAAGCTTAGGTACTTCCATTATGTTTTTATATCCGAACTTCTCCATCATAGCTTGAACTACTTCATTATTGTATTTTTCTTGTAGTCTTGCAACCATTGGTTAAACCTCCTTTCGCGAATTAAAATGTTTCTCCGCACTTCTTGCACACTCTTACTTTAGTGCCATCCTCTAATATTTTATTACTTATTCTAGTAACAGATTTACACTTATTGCAGTATAACATAACCTTTGAACTGTTTATAGCTCCTTCAAAGTGTACTATTCCACCTTGCATGTTTTGTTTATTAGGTTTTTGGTGTTTAGTAACAACACTAACGTCCTTAACTACAACTTTTCCTTTTTTAGGATAAACAGCTAGAACTTCACCAATTTTTCCTTTATCTTTACCAGAAATAACCATTACTGTGTCTTTCTTTCTAACATGAACTTTCATTATAGCTACCTCCTATCTTATAGAACTTCAGGTGCTAATGATAATATCTTATTAAATTCTTTATCTCTTAGCTCCCTAGCAACAGGTCCGAAGATACGAGTTCCTCTTGGATTTTTATCTTCTTTTATTACAACAGCTGCATTTTCATCAAATTTAATGTATGAACCGTCTGCTCTTCTTAAACCTTTTACTGATCTAACAATAACTGCTTTTATAACGTCACCTTTTTTAACAACTCCACCTGGTGTTGCACTTTTAACGCTAGCAACGATTATATCTCCGATGTTTCCCCATTTTCTTTTGGAACCACCTAGTACTCTAATACACATTATTTCCTTAGCACCAGAGTTGTCTGCTACCTTTAATAATGTTTGTTGTTGTATCATGTAAAATACCCTCCTTTCAGTTAACTATTTAGCTTTCTCAGTGATTTCAACAAGTCTCCATCTTTTATCTTTTGATAATGGTCTTGTCTCCATAATTAATACTCTATCATTAATTCTAGCTTCATTATTTTCATCATGAGCTTTGAATTTTGTAGTTCTGTTAACTGTTTTTCCGTACAGTGGATGTCTAACCTTTGTTTCAACTGCAACAACGATTGTTTTATCCATTTTATCAGAAACAACTCTTCCTATTCTTGTCTTTCTATTTCCTCTTTCCACAAGACGAACCTCCTTTCAGTATTACTGCTCAAAAGCCCTTAATTCTTCTTCTCTAAGGATGGTTTTAATTTGGGCTATAGACTTTTTAACCTGTTTAATTCTCATTGGGTTTTCTAACTGTCCTGTAGCTAACTGAAATCTAAGGTTAAATAATTCTGATTTTAAATCAGTTAATTTCACTTGTAAATCTTGAGGAGTACTTTGTCTCAACTCTTTTAATTCATTAGCCTTCATTGATTTCACCACCCATTTCCTCAAAATCTTTTCTTGTCACAAACTTAGTTTTAATTGGTAGTTTGTGAGATGCTAGTCTCATAGCTTCTCTAGCAGCTTCTTCTGAAACTCCAGAGATTTCAAATAACACTCTGCCTGGTTTAACTACTGCTACCCAGTATTCTGGTGAACCTTTACCAGATCCCATACGTGTTTCAGCTGGCTTCTCAGTAACTGGCTTATCAGGGAAGATTTTTATCCAAACCTTTCCTCCTCTTCTTACGTATCTATTTATAGCTATTCTGGCAGACTCAATTTGGTTGCTTGTTATCCAACCACATTCAGTTGCTTGTAAAGCGTAATCTCCGTAAGCGATGAAGTTACCTCTAGTAGCTTTACCTTTCATTCTGCCACGATGAACCTTACGATGTTTAACTCTTTTAGGCATTAACATGTCATATTCCTCCTTCCTTACACGTTATTAAGCGTTAGCTTCTTCCTTTTCAACTTTCTTTGTTGGAAGAACTTCGCCTTTATATACCCAAACTTTAACTCCAATTTTTCCATAAATTGTATCTGCCTCTGCAAATCCATAATCTATGTCAGCTCTTAAAGTTTGTAGCGGAATTGTTCCTTCATGGTAAAATTCTGCTCTAGCAATTTCTGCTCCACCAAGTCTTCCTGAACAAGCTGTTTTAACTCCTTTAACGCCTGTTCTCATAGCTCTTTGGATTGTTTGTTTCATAGCTCTTCTAAAAGATATTCTCTTTTCTAATTGAGCTGCTATGCTTTCAGCCATTAATTGAGCGTTGTTTTCTGGGTTTTTAACTTCTACGATATTAATAAGAACATTACTTGCCTTAACAATGTTCTTTAATCCTTTTTTAAGTTCTTCTATACCTTGACCGCCTTTTCCTATAACCATTCCTGGTTTAGCAGTATGTATATTAAGTTTCATTCTTTTTGCTGCTCTTTCAATTTCTATTCTAGAAATTCCTGCAGTGTATAACTTCTTTTTAAGGTATTCTCTTACATGATTGTCTTCAACTAAATTGTCTGCAAAGTTAGTTCCTTCTGCGTACCATTTAGCATCCCAATCTTTGATTACACCAACTCTTAAGCCGTGTGGATGTACTTTTTGTCCCACTATATATCCCTCCTTCTTATGCTCTTTCTTTGATTACTAAAGTTATATGGCTAGTTTTCTTTCTTATTCTGAAAGCTCTTCCTTGCGCATGTGGTCTAAATCTTTTTAATGTTGGACCTTGACCAGTATGTGCACTTGCAACATATAATCTATTTCTATCTAAACTTAAATTATTTTCTGCATTTGCAACTGCTGACTTTAGTACTTTGTTTACAACTTCAGCTGCATCTTTTGGAGTATATTGTAATATAGCAAAAGCTTCATTTACATCTTTACCTCTTATTAAATCAAGAACGATACCAACTTTCATTGGAGACATTCTTACATATCTTGCTATAGCTTTAGCTTCCATCGTGTATTTCCTCCTTCCCGGACTATCTTACTTTGCTTGATTTTGACTTATCGATGTGACCTTTGAAAGTTCTAGTTAATGCGAATTCACCTAACTTATGTCCTACCATATCTTCTTGGATATATACAGGAACGTGTTTTCTTCCGTCATGAACTGCGATAGTATGACCTATCATTTGTGGGAAAATAGTAGAACTTCTTGACCAAGTTTTTACAACTTTCTTCTCACCATTTTTGTTCATCTCATTGATTTTATTTAAAAGCGACTCTTTAACAAAAGGTCCTTTTTTTATAGATCTACCCATGTGTTAGCGGCCTCCCTTCATACAATGTATGCGTAGTTCAGAAGAGAATAAAATATTCCCTTCTTATTATTTCTTATTTCTTCTCTTAACAATAAATTTATCAGAGTATTTTTTAGTTTTTCTAGTTTTGTATCCAAGAGCTGGTTTACCCCATGGAGTAAGTGGACTTGCGTGTCCGATAGGAGATTTTCCCTCTCCACCTCCGTGTGGATGGTCATTAGGGTTCATAACAGAACCTCTTACTGTAGGTCTGAAACCCAAATGCCTTTTTCTTCCTGCTTTACCTATTTTAACAATTTCATGAGTTAAGTTAGAAACTGTTCCTATAGTAGCTCTACAGTTAATTCTTACATATCTTACTTCTCCACTTGGAAGTCTTACTTGAGCATATTCTCCTTCTTTAGCCATAAGCTGAGCTGAAGAACCTGCTGATCTAACAAGTTGAGCACCTTTTCCAACTTGTAACTCTATGTTATGAATTACACTACCAACTGGTATGTTAGCTATTGGAAGAGTGTTTCCTACTTTTATATCTGCATCTGGACCAGATACTATTACATCTCCAACTTTTAATCCTACTGGAGCTATTATGTATCTCTTTTCACCATCTGCATATACAACTAGAGCAATGTATGCTGATCTATTTGGATCATACTCAATAGTTGCAACCTTTGCTGGAATACCATCTTTTCTTCTCTTAAAGTCAATTATTCTATATTTTTGTTTCGCTCCACCACCGCGGTGACGAACAGTAATTTTACCATGGGCATTTCTACCACCTGATTTTGTCTTACTTACAAGAAGTGACTTTTCTGGTACATCAGTAGTTATTTCTTCAAATGTAGCCATTGTCATATTTCTTCTTGAAGGTGTGGTAGGTCTAAACTTCTTAACTGCCATTAGGTTTCCCTCCTTCTTTTCGCTTATCTGGTTCTAAACCAATAAATGCTTATTCGCTAACTACATTCCTTCAAAGAACTCTATAGTTTTACTATCTGCAGTTAATGTAACTATTGCTTTTTTGAAGTTTGCTCTTTTACCAACATGAACTCCAACTCTCTTAGTTTTTCCTAAGCTTCTAATTGTAGCTACATTTTCTACTTCTACTCCAAAAACTTCTTCTACTGCTTTCTTTATTTGGAATTTATTAGCGTGTATGTCAACTATGAAAGTGTATTTTTTATCAGCCATTGCTGCCATACTTTTTTCAGTTATAACAGGTTTTCTTATTATATCATGGCTTGTCATTTTCATTATGCATACACCTCCTCAATTTTAGATACAGCTTCTTTAGTTACCACAAACTTCTCGTATTTTAATATATCATATACGTTTAAGTTGTTTACTGGTAACACAGCTACTCCTGGTATATTTCTAGCTGATTTATAAACATTCTCGTTTGACTCAGCTACTACTATTAAAGTTTTCTTAGCTTCAAAAGCACTTAAAACTTTTATCATTTCTTTAGTCTTAGGAGCTTCAAAATTTAAGCTTTCTAATACTATCATTTCATTGTCAACAACTTTTGAAGTTAAAGCTGACTTCATAGCTGTTCTTCTCATGCTTTTTGGAATTGAAACTCTATAGTCTCTTGGCTTTGGTGCAAATACGATACCACCATGAATCCATTGTGGTGCTCTTATTGAACCTTGTCTTGCTCTACCAGTTCCTTTTTGTCTCCATGGTTTTATACCACCGCCGCGAACTTCAGCTCTAGTTTTAGCGCTTTGAGTTCCTTGTCTTTTATTAGCTAATTGAGCTAATACTACTTGATGCATAGCATCTCTGCTTACTTCAACATCAAATATATTTTCATTTAATTGGATATCTCCAACTTCTTTTCCTTCTTTATTAAACACTTTTAATGTAGGCATTCTGTATCCTCCTTTCCCTAAGCTTTAACAGCGTCTCTAATTACTACAAGACCTTTATTTGGTCCTGGTATTCCACCTTTTATAAGGATTATGTTTTTCTCAGGTATTACTCTTACGATTTCTAAACTTAATACTGTTGTATTAACATTTCCCATATGTCCAGGCATTCTCTTGTTTTTGAAAGTTCTAGCAGCATCTGTAGCTCCCATAGAACCTACTGCTCTGTGGAACTTAGATCCGTGAGTCATCGGTCCTCTGTGGAAGTTCCATCTTTTAATTACGCCTTGGAATCCCTTACCTTTAGATACTCCTGAAACGTCTACTTTATCTCCTGCTGCAAATACTTCAGCTTTTATTTCTGAACCAACTTCTAAGCCGCTCATGTCCTCTAATTTAAACTCTTTTATGTGTCTCTTAACACCAACTCCAGCCTTTTCGAATTGACCTTTCATTGGCTTATTAACTAATTTTTCTCTTATATCTCCGAAAGCAACCTTAACTGATTCATATCCGTCAGTTTCAAGAGTTTTCTTTTGGATAACTACGCATGGACCAGCTTCTACAACTGTTACTGGAACTACTTTTCTATTTTCATCAAATATTTGAGTCATTCCTAGTTTTTTACCCATTATAGCTTTTTTCATTCAAATACACCTCCTACTTATTAGCGGACCACCTCAGTGGTCATAATAGTTAGTAATAGTTATCTATTACTCGTACTCTTATGTACGTCTATAGTTTTATTTCTATATCTACGCCTGCTGGCAAGTCTAATCTCATTAACGCATCAACAGTTTTTGGTGATGGGCTTAATATATCGATTAGTCTCTTGTGAGTTCTTATTTCGAACTGCTCTCTTGAATCTTTGTATTTATGTGGAGCTCTTAAAACTGTTACTACATCTTTTTCAGTAGGTAGTGGTACTGGACCTGCTACTTTAGCTCCTGTAGATTTAGCTGTTTCTACAATTCTTTCAGCTGATTGATCTAATATATTGTGATCAAAAGCTTTTAATCTGATTCTGATTTTTTGTTTTGACATTGTATTCCCTCCTTTTCATCGCACGCTATACTTCTTACGTGCAACAGCGGATGTTCTGTAAACTGTTCCGGGTGTTGCATTAAATTAACGCAACACAGAGCAAACACAGACCCCGTCGCCCAATTCAAGATTAGGACATGCTCGGTGAAGAATTCCCCGGAAGTCCGGCAACCTCTTACCTCATCGCTGTTACCACTTTACAACTTCTATATTATACCGTACTCTATATACTTTGACAAGTATTTTTTAATTAATTTATACATTAATTTATAAATTAATTAATACGTTATAGTATTGGTAAATTTGTACTTTTTATGCAATATTATTAATTAAGGAGAAGGGCGTCCCCTTCTCCTTAAAGCCTAGGCATATTCTCATGTATACACTAAATTATCTAAATTACTAAGTTAAATAATTATATTACTTAATTATAGAAGTAACAACTCCTGAACCTACTGTTCTTCCACCTTCTCTGATTGCGAATCTTAATCCTTCATCCATTGCGATTGGAGTGATTAATTCAACGTTCATGTCAATGTGGTCTCCTGGCATTACCATTTCCATTCCGTCTGGTAATTTGATTGATCCTGTTACGTCTGTTGTTCTGAAGTAGAACTGTGGTCTATATCCATCAAAGAATGGTGTATGTCTTCCACCTTCTTCTTTTTTAAGTACGTATACTTGACCTACAAACTTAACGTGTGGGTTTACTGAACCTGGTTTTGTTAAAACCTGACCTCTTTGGATGTCTGCTCTTTGTACCCCTCTTAATAATGCTCCTATATTGTCTCCTGCTTGTGCTTCATCAAGAAGTTTTCTAAACATCTCAACTCCTGTACAAACTACTTTTCTCTTCTCTTCGCTTAATCCAACAAGTTCTATCTCGTCTCCAACTTTTAATATTCCTGTTTCTACTCTTCCTGTTGCAACTGTTCCTCTTCCAGTGATTGTGAATACGTCCTCTACTGGCATTAAGAATGCTTTGTCTGTTGCTCTTTCTGGAGTTGGAATATAGCTGTCTACTGATTCCATTAATTCCATTATGCATGCTGTCGCAGCTTCATCTGTTGGGTTTTCTAATGCTTTTAATGCTGATCCTGTTATTACTGGAATATCATCTCCTGGGAAGTCATACTCGCTTAATAATTCTCTTACTTCCATTTCAACTAATTCTAATAATTCTGGATCGTCTACCATATCTGCTTTGTTTAAGAATACTACTATGTATTGTACTCCTACTCTTGATGCTAGCAGTATATGCTCTCTTGTTTGCGGCATTGGACCGTCTGCTGCTGATACTACTAAGATTGCTCCATCCATTTGAGCTGCTCCTGTTATCATGTTCTTTACATAGTCAGCGTGTCCTGGACAGTCAACGTGAGCATAGTGTCTGTTATCTGTTTGATACTCAACGTGTGATGTATTGATTGTGATTCCTCTTTCTTTTTCCTCTGGTGCTTTGTCTATTTGGTCATATTTGAATGCCTCTGCAAATCCTCTGCTTGCTAATACTGTTGTGATTGCAGCTGTTAATGTTGTTTTACCGTGGTCAACGTGTCCTATAGTTCCAATGTTAACGTGCGGTTTGCTTCTTTCAAATTTTTCCTTAGCCATTTTTTATTCCTCCTTTAACACTTTAAAGTAATTTTTAAATATTTATTTTAATTGTCTAATTATATTTATTATTTTTTACCTAGAACTTCTTCTTGAATACTCTTTGGAACTTCTTCATAAGCGGCGAACTCCATAGTATAATTTCCTCTACCTTGAGTTCTAGATCTTAATGTAGTCGCATATCCAAACATTTGTGATAGTGGAACCATTGCTCTTATAACTTGTGCTCCATTTTGTGGATCCATACCTTCAATTCTTCCTCTTCTTGAGTTAATGTCACCCATAACGTCACCCATATACTCTTCAGGCATAGTAACTTCAACTTTCATTATTGGCTCAAGTAATACTGGGTCTGCTTTAGACATAGCATTTTTAAATGCCATAGATCCAGCAATTTTAAATGCCATTTCTGATGAGTCAACATCATGATATGATCCATCAACAAGTCTAATTTTAAAGTTAAGAACTGGATATCCGCCAAGTATACCTGCTTCAGAAGCTTCTTGAATTCCATTATCAATTGGTGAAATATACTCTTTTGGTACAGATCCTCCAACGATAGCATTTTCGAATTCATATGGTCCGCTGTGTGGTATTAATTCGATTACAGCATGACCGTATTGTCCACGTCCACCTGATTGTCTAATAAATTTACCTTCAGCTTTAACTTGTTTTCTAATTGTTTCTTTGTAAGCAACCTGTGGCTTACCAACGTTACATTCAACTTTAAATTCTCTTTGAAGTCTATCTGCAATGATTTCAAGGTGAAGCTCTCCCATACCAGCTATAATTGTTTGACCAGTTTCTTGATCTGTATATGTCTTAAATGTTGGATCTTCTTCAGCAAGTTTAGCTAAAGCAATACCCATTTTTTCTTGACCTGCTTTGGATTTTGGCTCTATAGCAACATGGATAACTGGTTCTGGGAATTCCATACTTTCAAGAATTACTGCATCATTTTCTGTGCATAGAGTATCTCCTGTTGTAGTTGTTTTCAATCCTATAACAGCACCTAAATCTCCAGCACGTAACTCAGTAACTTCTTCTCTTGCGTTAGCGTGCATTTTAACAAGTCTTCCGATTCTTTCTTTTTTACCTTTGTTAGCATTTAATACATATGTACCACTTTCCATTACACCAGAGTAAACTCTTGTGAATGCTAACTTACCTACAAATGGGTCAGTAGCAATTTTGAATGCTAATGCAGCTAATGGTTCTTCATCACTTGTATGTCTTTCAACTTCTTCTCCAGTTACAGCATCTACACCTTTTATAGCAGGTATATCTAATGGTGATGGCATATAGTCAACTACTGCATCTATCATCATTTGAACACCTTTATTTTTGTAAGATGATCCGCATATTACTGGAACTATTTCATTGTCTATAACACCTTTTCTTAGTGCAGCTTTTAATTCTTCTTCAGTTATTTCTTCTCCATCTAGATATTTCATCATTAGCTCTTCGTCTAATTCAGCAATAGCTTCTATCATTGCTGCTCTATACTCTTCAGCTAAATCTTTCATGTCTTCTGGAACTTCACTTTCTTCTATTTGAGTACCTAAATCATCTTTGTAGATTTCAGCTTTATTTTTCATTAAATCTATAATTCCTACAAAGTTTTCTTCTTTACCTATTGGTATTTGTATTGGCACTGCGTTAGTTTTTAATCTTTCTTTCATCATACTAACAACTCTAAAGAAATCAGCACCCATTATATCCATTTTATTTACATAAGCCATTCTTGGTACTGAATACTTATTCGCTTGTCTCCATACTGTTTCAGATTGAGGTTCAACCCCACCTTTAGCACAGAATACAGATACAGCTCCATCAAGAACTCTTAAAGATCTTTCAACCTCAACAGTAAAATCTACGTGTCCAGGTGTATCTATTATATTTATTACGTGATCTTTCCAAAAACACATTGTTGCTGCAGAAGTAATTGTTATACCTCTTTCTTGCTCTTGAGCCATCCAGTCCATTGTAGCTCCACCTTCGTGTGTTTCTCCGATCTTATGTGTTTTTCCTGTATAGAATAATACACGCTCCGTAGTAGTTGTTTTACCAGCATCTATATGGGCCATTATTCCAATATTACGAAATTTTTCTAATGCATATTGTCTAGTCACAATTTTTCCTCCTCTCGACGAGTGATTTTAGATTTGAGAAAACTGTTTTAGCGCAGCCAAAACAGTTTCTATATTAATATCTGTAATGAGCAAAAGCCTTATTAGCTTCAGCCATTTTATGAGTATCTTCTCTCTTTTTAACAGCAACACCAGTGTTGTTAGAAGCGTCGATTAACTCATTTGCAAGTCTCTCTCTCATGTACTTTTCGCCTCTTTTTTCACAAGCCGCAAGCATCCATCTAATACCTAAAGTTTGTCTTCTCTCTGGTCTAACTTCGATAGGTACTTGATAAGTAGCTCCACCGATTCTTCTTGCCTTAACTTCAAGTAATGGCATTACATTATTCATTGCTGCTTCGAAAACTTCTAAAGGTTCTTTACCTGTTTTTTCACTAATTATTTGGAAAGCATCGTAGCATATTTTTTGTGCTACTCCTTTTTTACCATCTTCCATTATGTTGTTGATTAACTTAGTAACAACTTTTGAATTGTACATTGGATCTGGTAATACATCTCTTTTTGCTATAAATCCTTTTCTTGGCACTTTTCTTCCCTCCTTAACAATTTAAATTAACTCATAGGTACTCGATATTTCTACCGCAAAGCGCTCTGCTCCAACTATCTATGTATATCTATATAAATGCCGAAGGCATCGCACCTCTTAGTTTAATCTTTAAGACCTCTATTTTTGTTTTGGTCTCTTAGCACCGTACTTAGATCTTGATTGTGATCTGTTAGCAACTCCTGCTGAGTCTAAAGCACCTCTTACTATGTGGTATCTAACCCCTGGAAGGTCTTTAACTCTTCCGCCTCTTATAAGAACAACACTGTGCTCTTGTAAGTTGTGACCTACTCCACCGATGTAAGCAGTAACTTCATATCCATTTGTAAGTCTAACCCTAGCAATTTTTCTTAAAGCTGAGTTTGGTTTTTTTGGAGTTGTAGTTTTAACTACTGTACATACTCCTCTTTTTTGTGGACACTCTTTTAATGCTGGTGAGTTTGAGGTAGTTTCTAAAGATTTTCTTCCTTTTCTAACTAATTGGCTGATTGTTGGCATTTTTTCACCTCCTATATTTTGGGTATACTATCAAATAATAGTATATCTATACAGACATCATACATTATCAAAGTCTTGACAATGCATGATGTTATATATTTATTTATATTAATTACCTGCTAGCTAAATATAAATTATAATATGAGCGCAGTTGCAGCTGATACATCTATTGCACATAATTTTCCTAGTTCTTTCATAGTATCAACATATTCAATCTGCAGGGAATTAGTTTTAGCTAACTCTATAATAGGTTTTAATAGTTTTTGATCAGCATCTTTAGCTAAATAGAGAACTTTACCTTGTTTATTCTTCAAAGCCTTTGTTGTTTGCTTGATTCCAACCACCTTTTCACCTTCGAGTCTGCCTATCATATTTACCCCCCTCATATGTGTAATTATCCTAAAAGAAACCGCACTTTGTAAGTATTAAAATCACACAAACTGTATTTTATCATTTTAGAACTACACTGTCAACAAAATATATTCTATGCTTGTAAATCCTCAGTTAAGATTTCTTCATTTTCTTTTTCTGTAGAAATCTTAATTGTTCTATAGCGAGTCATCCCTGTTCCTGCCGGGATTAATTTACCAATAATTACATTTTCTTTTAATCCCACTAGATTGTCAATTTTACCCTTGATAGCCGCATCAGTAAGAACTCTTGTAGTTTCTTGGAACGAAGCCGCTGATAAAAATGAATCAGTAGCAAGTGCTGCTTTTGTTATTCCAAGTAATGTTATTTTACCTTCTGCTGGCATTCCACCTTCAGCAAGAATTCTTTCATTTTCTTCCTCAAAGTCAAATATGTCTATCATTGTTCCTGGTAATAAATCAGTATCTCCTGACTCTTCTATTTTAACTTTTCTAGTCATTTGTCTTATAACAACTTCCAAGTGTTTATCATTGATATCAACACCTTGAAGTCTATAAACTTTTTGAACTTCTGAAAGAAGATAGTTTTTAACACCATTTACTCCCTTAATTCTGATGATATCATGTGGGTTAACTGACCCTTCAGTAACTTCATCTCCAGCTCCAATTGTATCTCCATTTAAAACTTTGATTCTTGAGCCGAATGGGATATCATAGCTAAACTCTTCCCCTTCATTTGTAGTTATAACAACAGTTCTCTTTTTCTTAGTTTCTTCAATTCTCACTGCACCTGCAACATCACTTACAATTGCTAATCCTTTAGGTTTTCTAGCTTCAAATAGCTCTTCAACCCTTGGAAGACCTTGAGTAATATCCGCTCCAGCAACTCCTCCTGTATGGAAAGTTCTCATTGTAAGCTGTGTACCTGGCTCACCTATAGATTGTGCAGCTATAATACCAACAGATTCTCCAATGTTAATTTTTTGAGCAGTAGCCATGTTCATACCATAACATTTAGAACAAACACCTATCTTAGATTTACATGTAAATACAGATCTTATTTTAACTTTTTTAATTCCTGTACTTTCAACTTCTTCTGCAAGGTGTATATCCATATAAGTATCTCTTGGAACAATAACTTCTCCTGTTTTTGGATTAATTATATCTTCCGCACTATATCTTCCAGTAAGTCTTTCGCTTAAAGGTTCGATTACTTCGCTTCCTTCTTTGATTTCACTTACTTCAAATCCTTCTGTAGAACCACAGTCCTCATGTCTTACAATAACATCTTGGCTTACGTCAACAAGTCTTCTTGTTAGATATCCTGAATCCGCGGTTTTAAGTGCTGTATCGGCGTTACCTTTTCTAGCTCCGTGAGTAGATATGAAATATTCTAATACATCAAGACCTTCTCTAAATGATGCTCTAATTGGTAACTCTATAATTTTACCAGATGGATTAGCCATAAGCCCTCTCATACCCGCAAGCTGTTTAATCTGACTCTTAGAACCTCTGGCTCCTGAATCAGCCATCATTGCTATTGGGTTAAATTTATCTAAGCTATCCATAAGGGCATTAGCTATATCTTCAGTAGTCTTAGTCCACTTATCTATAACTCTTTCATATCTTTCATCTTCAGATATAAATCCTCTTCTGTACATTTTATCTATCTTATCAACAGCAGCATCTGTCTCAGCTAGTAAGGTCTCCTTAGCTGCTGGAACTTCCATATCTGAAGTAGCAACAGTTATAGCTCCTATTGATGAGTAGTGATATCCTTTTGCTTTTATATTATCTAACATTTTTGATGTCTCAGTAGCACCATATTTTAGATAACATCTATCTATAATTTTACCTAAATTCTTCTTACTTGCTAAGAAATCAATTTCAAGCTTAAACTCATTTTCTGGTTTACTTCTATCAATAAATCCTAAGTTTTGCGGAATAGATTCATTAAATATCAGCTTACCTGGAGTGGTATCAATGATTCCAGTGATTAACTTACCATCTTTAATCTTGCTCATTTTAACTTTAATTTTTGCATGTATATCAATATCTTTAACTTGATATGCCATATAAACTTCATTTGGTGAAGAGAACATTCTTCCTTCACCTTTAGCTCCATCTTTATCCAAAGTTAAATAATATGAGCCTAAAACCATGTCCTGTGTAGGTACACAAACAGGCTTTCCATCAGATGGTTTTAATATATTATGAGCTGCTAACATTAAAAATCTAGCTTCTGCCTGTGCTTCAACTGATAGTGGTACGTGTACCGCCATTTGGTCTCCGTCAAAGTCAGCGTTGTATGCTGTACATACAAGTGGATGTAACTTTATAGCTCTTCCTTCAACTAAAATTGGTTGGAAGGCTTGAATACCTAATCTATGCAAAGTAGGAGCACGGTTTAGTAATACTGGATGATCAGATATAACTTCTTCTAATACATCCCATACTTGAGGCATTACTCTTTCAACCATTCTCTTTGCACTCTTTATGTTATGTGCAACTCCAGTCTCAACTAATTTCTTCATAACAAATGGTTTGAATAATTCAAGAGCCATTTCTTTTGGAAGTCCACATTGATACATTTTCAATTCTGGACCAACAACTATAACGGAACGTCCTGAGTAGTCAACACGTTTTCCAAGAAGGTTCTGTCTAAATCTTCCTTGCTTACCTTTAAGCATATCTGATAATGATTTAAGTGGTCTATTTCCTGGACCTGTAACCGGTCTTCCTCTTCTACCATTATCTATAAGAGCATCAACAGCTTCTTGAAGCATCCTCTTCTCATTTCTAACAATGATATCTGGAGCGCCTAAGTCTAACAGTTTCTTTAATCTGTTATTTCTGTTTATAACTCTTCTATAAAGGTCATTTAAATCAGATGTAGCAAATCTTCCTCCGTCTAATTGAACCATTGGTCTTAAGTCTGGAGGTATTACTGGTATAACATCAATAATCATCCATTCTGGCTTATTTTTTGACTTTCTAAAGGATTCAACTACGTCTAATCTTCTTATAGTTCTTACTCTTTTCTGTCCGCTACTTGTCTTTAGATCTTCTTTTAGTTCAGCGCCTAACTCATCAAGATCTATATCTTGAAGTAAAACTTTGATTGATTCTGCTCCCATTCCAGCAACAAATCCATCATAGCCATACTTATCTATAGCTTCTCTATAGTCCTTCTCAGTTAATATTTGCTTTTTATCTAGTCCTGTATCCTTTGGATCTAGAACTACATAGGAAGCAAAATATAAAACTTTTTCTAAGGATCGTGGTGACATATCAAGAATTAATCCCATTCTTGATGGTATTCCTTTGAAATACCATATGTGTGATACAGGAGCAGCAAGTTCTATGTGCCCCATTCTCTCACGTCTTACTTTTGTTTTAGTAACTTCAACACCACATCTGTCACAAACGATTCCTTTATATCTAACTCTTTTATATTTTCCGCAATGACACTCCCAGTCTTTCATAGGTCCAAATATTCTTTCACAGAATAACCCATCTCTCTCTGGTTTTAAAGTTCTATAGTTTATTGTTTCAGGTTTTTTCACTTCTCCTCTAGACCACTCTCTGATCTGTTCTGGAGAAGCTAGCCCTATTTGTATTGCATCAAAATTATTTAATTCAAACAAGGGTACATCCTCCCTTCATTTTAGTTTTCATCACTGAAATCATTAAGTTCTAATTCATCAGTAAAATCTATAGGTAAATTTTCATAATCTAGTTCTACTTCTTCTTCAGCCTCTTCAACAGGTTCAACATATTCAGGTGATGGCGCCTCTTTTACTATCTCCTCATTTCCTTCTATGTTAACTTCTAAGTCTTCAAGTTCATCTTCAACAGATTCCCTAAGCCTAATTTCTTCATGTGAATCATCAAGAAGTTTAACATTTAAGCAAAGTGCTTGTAATTCTTTAATAAGAACTTTAAATGATTCTGGCACACCTGGTTCTGGTATGTTTTCACCTTTTACGATAGCTTCATAAGTTTTAACCCTTCCCACTACATCATCAGATTTAACTGTTAAGATTTCTTGTAGAGTATGAGCTGATCCATATGCTTGAAGTGCCCAAACCTCCATCTCTCCAAATCTTTGTCCTCCGAATTGAGCTTTACCTCCTAGTGGTTGTTGGGTAACTAACGAATATGGTCCTGTTGATCTTGCGTGTATCTTATCATCAACTAAATGGTGTAGTTTTAAGATATACATATATCCAACAGTTACTCTATTATCAAATGCTTCTCCTGTTCTTCCATCATAAAGAACAGTTTTACCGTCTCTATTATACCCAGCATGTTCTAGACAATCTTCTATTTCAGTATCCAATGCGCCATCGAACACTGGAGTAGCTATGTGCCATCCTAACTCACTAGCTGCCCATCCTAAATGAACTTCTAGTACCTGACCAATGTTCATACGAGATGGAACCCCTAGTGGATTTAAGCATATTTGTAGCGGTCTTCCGTCTGGTAAGAATGGCATATCTTCTTCTGGTAAGACTCTTGAAATAACACCCTTATTTCCGTGTCTTCCAGCCATCTTATCTCCAACAGAAATTTTTCTCTTTTGAGCTATATAACATCTTACTAATTGGTTAACTCCTGGTGGAAGCTCATCGGCATTTTCCTTAGTAAATACTTTAACATCTACTATAATTCCTGCTTCTCCATGAGGTACTCTCAGTGATGTATCTCTAACTTCTCTTGCCTTTTCTCCAAATATTGCTCTTAATAATCTCTCTTCAGCAGTAAGTTCAGTTTCTCCTTTTGGAGTAACTTTTCCTACTAATATGTCTCCAGATCTAACTTCCGCACCTATTCTAATAATTCCACGCTCATCTATATCTTTAAGAGCTTCTTCACCTACATTTGGAATATCTCTTGTGATCTCTTCAGGTCCAAGTTTGGTATCTCTAGCCTCTGCCTCATATTCTTCGATATGAACAGATGTGAAAATATCATCTTTTACTAACTCTTCAGAAACTAGCATAGCGTCCTCGTAGTTATAACCTTCCCAAGTTATAAATCCAATACGTATATTTTTACCTAAAGCTATCTCACCTAAGTCAGTAGATGGTCCATCAGCAAGAACTGTTCCAACTTCAACTTTTTCACCTTTGCTTACAATTGGTCTTTGATTTATACAAGTTCCTTGGTTTGATCGTTTGAACTTAAGTAACTTGTAAGTATCAGTTCCACTGTCTTCATCTCTCTTCACTCTTATTTCATTTGCACTTACATAAGAAACTGTTCCGGCATTTTTCGCCTTAGGCAGTACCCCTGAATCAACAGCAGCCTTATATTCAATTCCTGTACCTACTATCGGAGTTTGAGTTTTTAATAATGGAACCGCTTGACGTTGCATGTTTGATCCCATCAGCGCTCTTGATGCGTCATCATTCTCGAGGAAAGGTATCATTGCTGTTGCAACAGAAACTATCTGTCTTGGAGAAATATCAATTAAATCAACATCTTCTTTTGGAACAATAATAATATCATGTCTAGCTCTTACAGTTACTTTCTTGTCAACAAACATACCATTTTCATCAATTGGTTCATTTGCCTGTGCAACTAAGTAGTTGTCTTCTTCATCAGCTGTCATATATCTTATAATATCAGTAATTTTCCCTGTTTTCTTATCAACAACTCTATATGGAGTTTCCATAAATCCATATTCATTTACCTTAGCATAACTTGATAATGAGTTGATAAGACCTATGTTTGGTCCCTCTGGTGTTTCAATCGGACACATTCTTCCATAATGTGAGTGGTGAACGTCTCTTACCTCAAAGCCTGCTCTTTCTCTTGAAAGTCCTCCAGGTCCAAGAGCGGATAACCTTCTCTTATGAGTTAGTTCAGATAATGGGTTTGTTTGGTCCATGAATTGAGATAATTGAGAACTTCCAAAGAACTCTTTTATTGCTGCTACAACTGGTCTTATATTGATTAAGGCTTGAGGAGTTATTATGTCTTGATCTTGAATTGTCATTCTCTCTTTAACAACTCTTTCCATTCTTGAAAGTCCAATTCTAAATTGGTTTTGCAGTAGTTCTCCAACGGATCTTAACCTTCTATTTCCTAAATGGTCAATATCATCAATATAGCCAATTCCATAAGCTAATCCCAGCTCATAACTAACTGTAGCATATATATCATCTTTAATTATATGTTTAGGTATTAACCTATTTATATTTGATTTAATTTGTTCTTTTATTGTTTCTTCATCATTGTAATTCTCTAATATTTCTTTTAGTGTTGGGTAGTGAACTAATTCCCTAATGTTTAGATCGGAAATATCAAAGTTTACATGTTTGCTTATATTAACAAAGTTATTTCCTATAACTCTAATTTTTCTATCATCTACTTGAATGTCAACAGAATTAATTCCAAGGTCTTGAATCTCTTGAGCTGTCTCTCTGTCGATTTTTTCACCTTTTTCAACTATAATTTCTCCTGTTGTAGGATTTACTATATTTTCTGCTGCTATTTGGTTAGCAATTCTTAAATGAACTGATAATTTCTTATTAAACTTATATCTTCCTACTCTTGATAAATCATATCTCTTAGCATCAAAGAATAATGAATCAATAAGTGATACAGCACTATCTACAGTTGGTGGCTCACCCGGTCTTAATCTTTTATATATTTCTAATAATGCATCATTCTTGTCCTTAGTATTATCCTTCTCTATAGTAGCCTGTAATCTTTCCTCTTCACCAAAGAACTCCAATATTTCAGCATCACTACCATAGTTCATCATAACTCTTACAAGCACAGTAATTGGTAACTTTCTTGTTTTATCAATTCTTACATATATTATGTCATTTGAGTCTGTCTCGTATTCTAACCACGCACCTCTGTTTGGTATAACTGTTGATGAAAATAATTTCTTACCAGTTTTATCAATTGTATAGTTGTAGTAAACTCCTGGCGATCTAACAAGCTGGCTAACTATAACTCTTTCTGCCCCGTTTATAACAAAAGTTCCTTGCTCTGTCATAAGTGGGAAGTCACCCATGAATACTTCTTGCTCCTTTATTTCACCAGTTTCATTGTTACGTAGTCTTACTTTAACTTTTAGTGGTGCTGCATAAGTTGTATCTCTTTCTTTACACTGTTCTACAGTGTATTTGATATTTTCCTTATCAAGCTTATAGCCTACAAATTCTAATGCCAAATTTCCAGTATAATCTTGAATTGGATTTATATCTTCAAACACTTCATGTAGTCCTTCAGCTAAAAACCAATTATATGAGTCTAACTGAACTTCAATTAGATTAGGCATAGTAGCCGTCTCGTTTACTTTAGCAAAACTCATTCTTGTTCTTTTACCATTTTTGACAGGATGTACCATCAGCTTTCACCCCTTGTATAAACTAAAATAACCCAAAAACCCACTATCCCCTAGGACTTTGTGTTTTCGGACTTCACACATTTTCATCATGTAATTATAACCATTTTTTTAAAAAATATTCATTTTTTAACAATACTTATAACCATGATTCATTGTCTAAATACTTTCGCATTAAATTATGTTATCATTACTCAAAGCATTTGTCAATGCTTTAGATAAAAAAGGAGCACTTTATACAAAGTGCTCCTTGTATTATGTCACTATTTTACTTCTACAACAGCGCCTACTTCTTCTAATTTAGCTTTCATGCTTTCAGCATCATCTTTGCTTGCGCCTTCTTTTACTGTCTTAGGAGCTCCGTCAACTATTTCTTTAGCTTCTTTTAAGCCTAATCCAGTTATTTCTCTAACTACTTTTATAACTTTGATTTTATTAGCTCCTGCATTAGCTAATACTACATCAAACTCAGTTTTTTCCTCTGCTGCTGCAGCTCCTCCTGCTACAGCTCCTGCTACTGCTACTGGAGCAGCAGCGCTTACTCCGAATTCCTCTTCACAAGCTTTAACTAATTCGTTTAATTCTAAAACGCTCATTCCTTTTATAGCTTCTATAATTTGCTCTTTTGTCATTTTAAATGCACCTCCGAAATTTCTCTTTTTCTATTCTTTGTTCTTATTTTTAGTAACTAAATTACTCAGCTGATTCTTTTTGCTCTTTTATAGCACTTAATAAGTAAGCTAAGTTTGATACTGGAGCTTTGAAACTTCCAAGAAGTTTTGCAAGTAATACCTCTTTTGGTGGTATTGAAGCAAGCTCTTTAATTTTATTTTCATCAAATATTTCACCTTGAACTAATCCAGCTTTTAATTGAAGCTTTTTATTAGTTTTAGCAAAATCATTTAATACTCTAGCTGGAGCTGTTGGATCTTCATATCCAAATGCTATAGATACTGGTCCTTGAAGGTATTGCTCTAATCCTTCTACTCCTAACTCTTTAGCAGCTAAAGCTACTAGTGTATTTTTATAAACTTTATATTCTACACCAGTTTCTCTTAATTTTTTTCTTAATTCTGTATCTTGCTCAACTGTTAAACCTTGATATTCACTTAGTATAACACCTTGAGCTTTTTCTAATTTTTCTTTTATTTCAGCAACTTTTGCTTCTTTTAACATTCTGTTTTTGCTTTGCACTGTGTGTCCACCTCCTCACAGCTTATCACTGTTTATTTAATAATAAAAGTCTCTCCGCAAACATACGAAGAGACCAATAAAATCATCACGTTCTATTAGAATCCTCGGTAGGTAATTTCTGTTACGCTTATGCACCTACTGTCTACGGAATATTTATCTATTCAACTTTTAAGATTCTAACATACTTAATACAACAAGTCAAGGTTTTTATAAAAATTATTCTATAACTTTTACAGGATTAATTTTTACTCCAGGTCCCATCGTACTTGCAACAGTAACAGACTTAATGTATTGTCCTTTTGCTGCAGCTGGTTTAGCTTTTACAATAGCTTCCATTAATGTTTGGAAGTTCTGTTGTAATTTTTCTTCTCCAAATGATTTTTTGCCAATTCCTACGTGTACAATAGCAGTTTTATCTACTCTGTACTCAACTTTACCTGCTTTAATATCTGATAAAGCTTTAGCAACATCAAATGTAACTGTTCCTGATTTTGGGTTTGGCATTAATCCTTTTGGTCCTAATACTCTACCTAGTCTTCCTACTACTCCCATCATATCTGGTGTAGCAACAACTATGTCAAATCCAAACCAGTTTTCTTTTTGAATTTTATCAACTAACTCTTCAGCTCCAACAAAATCTGCTCCTGCAGCTTCTGCTTCTTTAGCTTTATCGCCTTTAGCGAAAACTAAAACTCTAACTGTTTTACCAGTTCCATGAGGAAGAACAACTGCTCCTCTTACTTGTTGATCCGCATGTCTTGGATCAACACCAAGTCTTACGTGAACTTCTATTGTCTCATCAAATTTAGCTTTTGATGTTTTTACTGCAAGCTCCATAGCTTCTGATGGTGTATATAGAGCACTTTTGTCAATAAGCTTAGCACTCTCTATGTAATTCTTTCCCATTTTGCTATCCTCCTTCGTGGTATTAACGGTTTTTGCCTCCCACTAATTTAAAATCGAATTAATCTTCTACTACTATACCCATGCTTCTAGCTGTTCCAGCTATCATGCTCATAGCAGCTTCTACTGATGCAGCATTTAAATCTGGCATCTTTAATTCAGCTATTTCTCTTACTTTAGCTGTAGATACTTTAGCAACCTTATCTCTATTTGGAACTCCTGAACCACTTTCTATTCCAGCTGCTTTCTTTAATAATACTGCTGCTGGTGGAGTCTTTAGTATAAAACTAAAAGATCTATCCTGATATACAGTGATTACTACTGGAATTATCATTCCCGCTTGATCAGCAGTTTTTGCGTTAAATTCCTTACAGAATCCCATAATATTTACACCATGTTGACCAAGTGCAGGTCCAACTGGTGGTGCTGGAGTTGCTTTTCCTGCAGGAAGTTGAAGTTTTATCATTCCTGTTATTTTCTTAGCCATGAGTTTACACCTCCTATATTGTGGTAATCGGACTTTTAAAGCCCTCCCACTTAATAAGACTAAATCTATAATAAAGATCTTATCTTATAAGCCTAATCTAATTTTTCTATTTGATTAAATTCAAGTTCAACAGGGGTTTCCCTACCGAACATATCAACTAAACCTTTAATTTTGTGTTTTTCAATATTTATTTCTTGAATTAACACTGTGAAATTTTCAAACGGACCAGAAACTATCTTAACTTGTTCACCAATTTCCACATCTACAGTTACAGTTCTTTCAACTATTCCCATATTGTATACTTCATCCTCTGTTAGAGGAACGGGCTTAGATCCAGGTCCTACAAATCCAGTGACTCCTCTAGTATTTCTTACGATATACCACGAATCGTCTGTCATTACCATTTTCACCATTACATATCCTGGGAATACTTTTTTATAAGTTATTTTTTTCTTGCCATCCTTGATTTCAACCTGCTCTTCCATAGGAACTTGAATATCGTGAACGAATTCTTCAAGGTTTCTATTTTCTATAGCTTTTTCAAGGTTAGCTTTAACTTTATTTTCATATCCAGAATAAGTATGGACTACGTACCATTTAGCTTTACCTGTCATAGCTCAAGGGGTTTGAAGTTTGAAGTATCAATCCCCTACCTCCTTTTTTTGTATTATTTAAAGAACATTTTAAAGAGGTTATTGAAACCAGCATCCAACAAACCTACTAGAATCACATAAAGAAGACAAAAGCTAATTACAGCGGCAGCAGCTTTCTTTGTTTCAACCTTTGCAGGCCATGTTACTCTTTTGAACTCAGCCTTTAAGTCAACAAAAAACTGTACTATTCCTGCACGCTTTCTTTTCTCATTTGATTTTATATCAACTTTATTAGCCATATTTCTCACATCCCCAAAAATATATGATGTTCAAACATTACTTTGTTTCTTTATGAAGTGTATGTTTGTGGCAGAATTTGCAGTATTTTTGCATTTCTATTCTGTCTGGATTATTTTTCTTATTTTTCATAGTGTTGTAGTTTCTTTGTTTACACTCAGTACATGCTAAAGTTATTTTAACTCTCACAATCTACACCTCCTGCTCTACGAATCATTTATATCATGAAAGCTTTTTCTTACCTAATTACAACTTAATTTCAAAACTTTTGCTACCTAAATAATTTAACATAACTTATTATATATGTCAATAAATTAGTTATTGTCTTTGGTGGTAAGTATTACCTGTTTTGAAACTAACTATACCTCTTAAAAGGACCAGGTTAGAAACCTAGTCCTATACATTGATTTCTCTATATTATTTAATTATAGAAGTAACAACTCCTGAACCTACTGTTCTTCCACCTTCTCTGATCGCGAATCTTAATCCTTCATCCATTGCGATTGGAGTGATTAATTCAACGTTCATGTCGATGTGGTCTCCTGGCATTACCATTTCCATTCCGTCTGGTAATTTGATTGATCCTGTTACGTCTGTTGTTCTGAAGTAGAACTGTGGTCTGTATCCATCAAAGAATGGTGTATGTCTTCCACCTTCTTCTTTTTTAAGTACGTATACTTGACCTACAAACTTAACGTGTGGGTTTACTGAACCTGGTTTTGTTAAAACCTGACCTCTTTGGATGTCTGCTCTTTGCACCCCTCTTAATAATGCTCCTATATTGTCTCCTGCTTGTGCTTCATCAAGAAGTTTTCTAAACATCTCAACTCCTGTACAAACTACTTTTCTCTTCTCTTCGCTTAGTCCAACAAGTTCTATCTCGTCTCCAACTTTTAATATTCCTGTTTCTACTCTTCCTGTTGCAACTGTTCCTCTTCCAGTGATTGTGAATACGTCCTCTACTGGCATTAAGAATGCTTTGTCTGTTGCTCTTTCTGGAGTTGGAATATAGCTGTCTACTGATTCCATTAATTCCATTATGCATGCTGTCGCAGCTTCATCTGTTGGGTTTTCTAATGCTTTTAATGCTGATCCTGTTATTACTGGAATATCATCTCCTGGGAAGTCATACTCGCTTAATAATTCTCTTACTTCCATTTCAACTAATTCTAATAATTCTGGATCGTCTACCATATCTGCTTTGTTTAAGAATACTACTATGTATTGTACTCCTACTCTTGATGCTAGCAGTATATGCTCTCTTGTTTGTGGCATTGGACCGTCTGCTGCTGATACTACTAAGATTGCTCCATCCATTTGAGCTGCTCCTGTTATCATGTTCTTTACATAGTCAGCGTGTCCTGGACAGTCAACGTGAGCATAGTGTCTGTTATCTGTTTGATACTCAACGTGTGATGTATTGATTGTGATTCCTCTTTCTTTTTCCTCTGGTGCTTTGTCTATTTGGTCATATTTGAATGCCTCTGCAAATCCTCTGCTTGCTAATACTGTTGTGATTGCAGCTGTTAATGTTGTTTTACCGTGGTCAACGTGTCCTATAGTTCCAATGTTAACGTGCGGTTTGCTTCTTTCAAATTTTTCCTTAGCCATTTTTTATTCCTCCTTGATATAGGCTTAATTATTATGAATGAATAATTAATTAATTTACTCCTATAAACTCACCCTGGTGTGTTGCGTTTCCTTAAGTAAGTTTGGAGCCCATAACCGGGATTGAACCGGTGACCTCCACCTTACCAAGGTGACGCTCTACCTACTGAGCTATATGGGCATTAAAATATGATGTAGATTTATAAAAAAATCGCATCATACAAATGTTAAATGTATACTTAAATACTATATATCAGTTACTCATTATACTATATATATCCTTTTATGTCAACGCTATTACTTTCTTTTATCTAAGCATTTTTCCAATTTTCTTTTAACTCTTTGTAGAGCATTATCAATAGACTTAGCATGTCTGTCTAAGTCACAAGCAATTTCTTGATAAGATTTACCATCTAGATAAGACATGAGCACTTCCATCTCTAGATCTGACAACACTTCACCTATCTCATTCTCAATACTTTCTACTTCTTCTCTACTTATTACTAGTTCTTCTGGATCAGACACTTTAACTCCTGATATTATATCTAGAAGTGTTCTATCTGATTCTTCATCATATATAGGTTTGTTTAGTGATACATATGTATTTAATGGAATATGTTTTTGACGTGTGGCAGTTTTAACTGCCGTTATTATTTGCCTTGTAACACAAAGTTCCGCAAAAGCCTTAAAGGATGCTAACTTATCTGTTCTAAAATCTCTAATAGCTTTAAATAGCCCAATCATACCTTCTTGGTATATATCTTCTTTATCTGCACCAATTAAAAAATATGATTTAGCTTTAGCTTTCACAAAATTTTGATATTTACATAGCAAATATTCTAAAGCACGATTGTCCCCATTTCTAGCTTCAGCAACAATTTCCTCATCAGTTTTGTTCATAAACTGGGAATTTAACTCCTCATTGTCAACCCTTTTCTCCAAAAGCATCCCCTCCAAAATGAATATGGACTTAACTAAAATTATACATTATTATTTTAAAGCGTCAAGCTATATTACTTGCTTCGCCTTATTTTTTCTAGCTTTTCAGCTATTTCACTGTCAATCATATCTTCAAATAAATTTCTATCTTGCGAATAAGTTTTTTCATATTTTTTAGAAATCTTCTTATTAGCCTCCATAACGGTGTGATAAAACTCTAACGAAGATACTCTATTGGCTCCCCTTTGAAAAGTAACTTGTTGTTCAATAGCATCAGAAGTAACTACATAAACCTCTGATACTCTACCTATATTATTTACGGTTTTTTCAATATATAAGTCTGCTGTTTCTCCTTCTTTCGTAAAAACTACTGTGATATTTCCAATCCTCTCTTTCTTTTGAAGACTGCCTTTTACCATATGAGCATCGAAAACTATTATAATGTTATACCCCTTAAAGGAAGAATAGTTAATCATAATATCTATTAATTTTGTCCTTGCAGATTCATAACTATAATCCTTTATCGCTCTAAGTTCTGGCCAACTATTTATAACATTGTAGCCATCTATAAATATCTTTCTCAAGATTATATTAACAAAAGTCTATTTCAACTTTTGCTTCAACACCTCATACATTAGTATTCCACCAGCTACAGAAGCATTAAGCGAAGTTATTTGACCAACCATAGGAATTTTCATTAGCACATCACATTTTTCTTTAGTTAGTTTTGATATACCCTTTCCTTCACTTCCTATAACTAATGCTACTGCACCTTTTAAGTCCACATCATAACAATTCTCACCATGCATATCAGCACCATATATCCATAATCCTAATTCTTTTAACTCATCTATAGTGCTGTTAATATTCGTAACTTTAGCTATTCTCATATGTTCTGTAGCACCTGCAGAAGTTTTATAAACAATAGGAGTGACCCCTACATTTTTTCTTTTAGGAATTATAATTCCATGGGCTCCGCAAACTTCTGCCGTTCTTATAATTGAACCAAAATTATGAGGGTCTTCAATTTCATCTAGTATAATTAAAAATGGTTTTTCATTTTTTGAATTTGCATAATCAATAATTTCTTTTACATGATAATATTTATAAGCAGTAACTTTAGCTATTACGCCTTGGTGAGATCCTGTTAAAGACATAGAATCAAGCTTTACACGATCTACAGTTTTAACAACTACACCTTTTTCCTTTGCCAAAGCTAAAACCACATTAATAGAACCCTTAGTATCGCCTTTAGCAACTAATATTTGCTCTATAGTTCTATCAGATTTTAAAGCTTCAATTACTGAATTTCTTCCTTCAATAATATCTTCTCTTATTATTTCTTCATTGCCCATATTAGTTTTATTGTTATATTCTTTTTTAACTCTATCTCTACTGTTAGTTTTTTTATTTTCTTTCATATTTCAACCTCTTTCATAAACCTATTTAAATTTAAGTTATCTGTAATTATATCCAAAAGCATAACTTTAATTTATGTAGTTGTTTATAAATTAGAATATTTTTTCCTTACTGTCACAATTTCTCCACAGGTCATAGTACCTTCAGGGCAAGATCCCTTTATACAATTTGGTCCTCCATTTTTAAATAAAATAGGAGCTACTTTTTTTGCTTCTTTTAACATTGCATCTGCCATGTCTCTAATTTCCCATTGAGCTCTATTACAGCATCTATGTGCAAAAAAATGCATAAGCTCTCTTGCATTCATCGTAACAATAATTTTAGTTTCACAAGCATTAGGAAATACATATCTAGCATCTTCAATGGCCTTTTTCTGCGCTTGTGATTTTAGTTTTCTTAATACACGTTCTTCAACTTCTGATGTCGAATTTAAAGACTTCTCTCTTATATATTTATTTAAGCTTTCATTATAAATTTGTTCAAATAATATTTCTACAATTTCATCATAATATTCTTGGTCCTTTTTCATCGCTTCTATAAATATTTCTTTAGCTTTAGAATTATTTTCTATTGATGGTGGTATTATGTACTCAAAGGCATCCAACTTTACGTATCTTTGACTTTGTTGTGAGTATGAAGCAACTCTATGGCGTACTAGTTGATGAGTTAAACTTCTAGACACTCCTTCAATAGCAAAGGTAAAACTAACATGCTCAATAGGAGAATAGTGACCATAATTCATAAGCATACTTAAAAAGTTTTCTGTTTTTTCTTTATCTAATCCTTCTAATATTTCGTCTACTCCTACAGAGCTATAACAAAGTTTTGCTGCTGATGCAATAACCTTTTCTGGATTTGGTGTATGCTCAATTAATTTAACTTTCAAAGTCATTTTTATCCTCCTCGTATTTTACTATCTTACTTAATATATAATTAAGTTTTTCTTCCTTTTCACATAAATATAGATATCCTATAACCGCTTCAAAACCAGTAGCCCATCTATAATCAGCTACGTCTGAATTTTTAGGTGTATGAGATTTAGAATTTCTTCCTCTTTTAAAAATAGCCATTTCATCATCTTCTAAATCATCTATTATAATCTTCATATATTCACTTTGTGCTTTTGCTTTTACATAAGATACAGTTTTTACATGAACCTTATGCACATTAAGTCCTCTATTTTTTTCCACTAAATATGTTCTTATAAACACTTCATACACAGCATCTCCTATCAAAGCCAATACTAGTGGATTAAGTTGTTTTATCTCTTCTAGAGTGAATTTTCCCTTTAGTAATTGAAAGTTCATGTTTTTCTCCTTAACCTTATAGTTATTCAATTTTAATTATACACAGATATTTAAAATAATAACAGGTAATAAATGAATATTTTTAAAAATCATGACGAAATTTAGCCAATAAATTATAAATATATAAATTTAATAACAATACTAAAAACTTTGTATAATCTTCTTTTTATCTTTAATTCATATCCTCATTTTATTACAATGCAATACTTTTTCTTATGGCAAGAACCATTGAAAATATTTTTAAAATGACATATAAATTATTATAAAAAGGAAGAATTGGTAGTGATTTTTATAAGTCATAAAAATAAACTATCACTTTAATTATACTTACCTATTATTTTACTCTAATATAAATTTCCTTTAAATAAAAAATGTTTACAACAGTTTTAGAGTTTTTTAAAAACTGTTGTAAACACTTATATATCAAATATAATTTTTATTGTATATATTATAAATACCTTAAATAAGATAATTAATTAAAGATTTTTAAAATACTAACTATCTAATTCTCTTAAATGTATAGATTAATCTTAAAAGATTATTTATATATTTGTTCAAATATATATCCTTTTATTGCTAAGGCATTTTTTATCATTGCAGCATGTTCTTTTGATTCTGTTTCAATTTCTATTTCAATGTTTGTAAATTCAAGCCCTTTAGGATTCCAGTTTTTATCTTGTTTAATCTTTGCTACATTTCCACCTAACGTAGCTACTTCAGCAACTAACGCTCCCAATTGACCTATTTTATCTTTTAATTCAAATTGTAAAGTTATTCTTCTTTCAACTAGAACTAATTGTCTATCAATTAGTTTTGATATTGTAGCTATATCTATATTTCCACCACTTATAACTGCAACAACATTTTTACCAGCATTTTTAATTTTTCCTGTTAATAATGCAGCTAAGGAAACAACTCCTGCACCTTCAGCTATAACCTTATTTCTTTCCATTAGTGCAAATATTCCATAGGCGATTTCATCTTCTGTAACTGTTACTATCTCATCAACATACTCTTTTATTATTTCAAAAGTTTTATCTCCTGGAGTTTTAACAGATATACCATCTGCTAATGACTTTGAACCTTCAACTGTAACAACTTCCCCTTTTTCTAAGGATGCTTTGCTTGAAGCAATTATTTCTGCCTGAACTCCTATTATCTTTACATCGGGCTTTATAGCTTTAGCTGCTACTGCAATCCCTGCTATAATTCCTCCTCCACCAATTGGAACTATTATAGTATCAACGTCTGATAAATCTTCAAAAATTTCAAGAGCAATTGTTCCTTGTCCTGCTATTACATGTTCATCATTAAATGGGTGTAAAAATGTTGCTCCCGTTTCCTTTTGTACTTCTACTGCTTTAGCATAACATTCATCGTAAACTTCACCATGTTGTATAACCGTTGCTCCATAGTTCTTTGTAGCTTGAACTTTTGCAAGAGGTGCTGTTAATGGCATACATATTGTAGACTTAACACCAAATATAGTTGATGCATATGCAACTCCTTGAGCATGATTCCCTGCTGAAGATGCAACAACTCCCCTAGCTCTTTCTTCTTCTGTTAATGATGCAACTTTATTATAAGCTCCTCTTAGTTTGAAAGAACCAGTTTTTTGTTTATTTTCACATTTTAAATACACTTCATATCCAGTATCTTTTGAAAACGTACTGGAATGGAATAAAGGTGTCTTTCTTACAACTCCCTTTAAACTTTCCTGTGCCTTTTTTATGTCAGATAATGATAATGTTATACTCACTATTTTCTCTCCTTTTGTTTAAAAGTTTATATTAAATTAACAAAAAATTTAAAATATAATAATTAGTCAAAAGTTCTGAAGATATTTCATGTTAATAAAAATTAATTTTCTATAGATAATAATAAATAAGTATCTATAGAAAATTATAATTTAACATAGTAGAAAACATATAAGAATATGCTATAGTATTTTTTCAATATATTTAATATATATAGATGGACGAAGTTTAATGTTAATGTATATATTAATGCAAATTCTTTTTTTGCTGTTTTAATTAGAACTGTTAAATTCACAATGCACAATTGCAGATATTAAATACATTAGCTAATACCTTAATTTTATTATTTATCTCCATTATTCTAGTTAAGCAAATACATATTATTCCGAACTATACTACACCTTAGAGGAACCCTTATACATTTGAGAGTTGACGATTGACAATTGAGAATTATTGATACTTCTCTTATAAAAGAGAAGTTCTAAATTTATTTCTTTTCAAAGTGATGCAGTCACTTTTATTGAAAAATCTATTTGAAGAAATTAATTTGTAAGAATTAATCTCCACCACAATTGTCAATTTTCCATTGATTAAGTCCCCCAAAGGTGAGAAGCTAGCAATACATTGCTAGAAAAAATTTGTTTGAGAAATCAATTTATAAAAAATTAATTTCAATCATAATTATAAATTTTGCGTTATGAATTGTGAATCAAAATAAACATAACATTTATTTTCATATACATATCAGTTCTAATATTATATATATATACATTATTTTATAGTAAGTTTATTATATTCAAATTCTCTCTTAACTCTTTCAACAACATTTTCTAATTCAATTAATTCAAGATCTTCTTTAGTTCTAAGTTTAAATTCTACAAGTCCTTCTGATATCTTTTTACCCACAGTTATTCTCATAGGTATTCCTATAAGTTCAGAATCCTTAAACTTAACTCCTACCCTTTCATTTCTATCATCTAGAAGAACATTAGCTCCTAGAGATTTTAATTCCTTATATAATGTCTCTGCTGCTTCAACCTGCGCTGAATCCTTTATTACCGCTGGAACAATAACTACATGGTATGGAGCAATTTCTAGTGGCCATGTTATACCATTTTCATCATGATGCTGTTCTATGATAGCTGCCATTGTTCTATTTATACCTATACCATAACATCCCATAATCAATGGCTTATTTTTACCTTCTTCATCTATAAAATTAGCACCCATAGCATCTGAATATTTAGTTCCTAATTTAAATATATGACCTACCTCAACGCCTCTAGCAATAGTAATACCTCCACCACATTTCGGACATTTATCCTCATTAGTAACTTTTCTAAAGTCTCCTACTATCCCTTCAAAATCTCTTCCATAATTAACATTTTTAAGATGATATTCTGTTTCATTAGCTCCAACTACAAAATTGTACATTTTAATAACTTCTTCATCTATAAATAGCATATCAACCTTTATTCCAATAGGTCCAGCAAATCCAATTTCAGCATTTGTTGACTTATTAACAGTTCCACTATCAGCTAATGAAAATTCTAATACTCCACCTAATGCATTTATAACTTTTGTGTCGTTAATTTCTCTATCTCCTCTTACCATAACAGCAACTACTTTATCATCAGCCTTATAAATTATAGTTTTAGCTAATTTTTTCTTTTCTATATTTAAAAATTCTACTAGCTCGTCTATAGTTTTTGAGTGTGGTGTATAAATTTTTTCAATCTCATTTAATTCTTCTTTTTCTTGCATTTCAGCTAAAGCTGATGCTTTTTCCATGTTAGCACCATACTTACAACAGTTACAAAAAACTATCTCATCTTCTCCCACTTCAGATTTAACCATAAACTCAGCAGAACCTGAACCACCCATAGCACCAGAATCTGCTTCTACAGGACTGAAATCTAATCCACATCTTGTAAATATGTTATGATAAGCATGATACATTTTTTCATAAGCTATATCTAATCCTTCATTATTTTTATCAAAAGAGTATGCATCTTTCATTATAAACTCTCTAGATCTCATAACTCCAAATCTTGGTCTTCTTTCATCTCTATATTTAGTCTGAATTTGATATAAATTTAAAGGTAATTGTTTATAAGATTTTATTTCATTCCTTGCAAACTCAGTAAATACTTCTTCATGTGTTGGTCCTAAGCAGAATTCTCTTTCATTTCTATCTTTTAGTTTAAACATTTCAGGTCCAAAAACATCCCATCTGCCTGATTCTTTCCAAAGTTCAGAAGGAAGTAATGCTGAAGCTAAAAACTCTTGTGCACCAGTTTTATTCATTTCTTCTCTTACTATATCTTCTATATTTTTTAAAACTTTAAGTCCTATAGGCATATAATTGTACACACCTGAAGCTAATTTTCTTATCATTCCAGCTCTAAGCATTAACTGATGGCTTAAAATTTCTGCTTCTGCTGGAACTTCTCTTAATGTTCCTAAAAACATATTTGATAATCTCATTGTAAATCACTCCTTAATATCAACATATTTATTATCATAAAGGTTTAAAATAATTTTAGACACAAAAAAACTCACCCTAGTTTTAGGGCGAGTTAATATCGCGGTACCACCTAAATTTGTACTCTCTTTTGATAACGGTATACTTACCGGTAGTTTTGCTACTGCTCAGAAGTAGGTTCAAAATTGGTAAAAATCTTTCAGCCATGGATTTTCTCTCTGTATGTTAATTTCTACTAGTCTTCCTCATCACAACTTAAATATTAAATTATATTTACAAGAAAATACTATACAATTTAAAATTTATACTGTCAAGAGGATATAAATATTTTTATGGCATTATTAGATTTTCCAGAATTTTTTCTCCTATAATTAAATCCTCTGTAGTAGTAATTTTTATATTATTGTAGTTCCCTTCATATAAATAAACTTTATATCCATATTGCTCTACTACCATGGTATCATCTGTAACTGATATATTGTCTTTATTTACTTTCTTATGACAATTTAAGATGATATCATATTTAAAGCTTTGAGGGGTTTGGACTGCAAAAAGAGTCTCCCTATCTGGAGTGTTTATAGAAAAACCATATTCATTTTTAACTTTAATTGTGTCTTTAGGTTTAACTCCACATGCAACAGCTCCATATTTTTCTGCATACATAATACCAGTATTTATAATATTATTATCAACAAAAGGCCTTGCACCATCATGAATTATTACTATATTACAATTTTTTATAGCTAATAGTCCATTTAATACAGAATGTTGCCTTTCTTTTCCACCAGAAACTATGGAAGTAACTTTCTCAAACCTATATTTTTCTATAATTTCTTTTCTGCAATACTCTATTTCATCTTTGGCAGCTACTAAAATAATTTCATCAATTAAATTACAATTCGAAAAAGCTTTTAGAGTATAATATAAAATAGGCTTTTCTTTCATTTCAAGAAACTGCTTATTTTTATTTGCTCCCATTCTTTTGCCTTTTCCCGCTGCCAATATCACGGCTACGTTTTTATTCATATATCCTCCTAAAGCATTTCTTTAGCTTTAGCAAAAATCATTCTACCTGCAGCAGTTTGAAGCACTGATGTTACAACTACTAATATAGTTTCTCCTATATAACTTCTACCTTCTTCAACAACTATCATTGTACCATCATCAAGGTATGCAAGACCTTGACCTGACTCCTTACCATCTTTAACAATTTGAATCTTCATTTCTTCTCCTGGAAGAACTACAGGCTTTATTGCATTAGCAAGTTCATTGATATTTAATACAGAAACTCCTTGAAATTCAGCTACTTTATTAAGATTATAATCATTAGTTATAACCTTACCATTTAAAAGCTGTGCAAGTTTTAGTAACTTAATATCAACCTCTGGTATCTCAGGGAAATCTCCCTCCCATATTTCAACTTTTATACTTAATTCTTTTTGTATTTTATTTAATATATCAAGTCCTCTTCTTCCCCTATTTCTTTTAAGTCCATCTCCTGAATCAGCTATATGTCTTAATTCATTTAAGACAAAGTTAGGTATTACTAGTACACCTTCAATGAACCCCGTTTGGCAAAGATCAAATATTCTTCCATCAATAATAACAGAAGTATCTAATACCTTTGCACTTCCTTTTGGTATGTTTTTATGTTTAGCCTCTTTATTTGGTGATATTCTTTTTAAATTGGAAAGTAGTGATAAAATATCTTCTTTTTTTCTAACTGCGACATCTGCTGATACTACGACAATTACTAAAGTTACTATAATCGATATAATTGTGTAAATCACTGATGTACTTTTAATCAAACTTGAAAGCAGTACGGATACTATTAATCCTAAAACCGCTCCAATTGCTCCTAATAACATGTCTGCTGTAGGTACTTTTTGTAAACTCTTCTCTGTGTAATCTATAGCTCTCATTATAAGCTTAGTAACATATGAGGATAAGAAATAAAATAAAACTAAGAATGCTAAAACACAAAATATAATAAATAAAATTCCTTTTAATGGCGAGTTATTAAGTATGCCAAGGCCTACTATAAATTCTGTTCGACTAATCCAAGTTCCTATTATATATCCTAAGCTTCCTCCTGCAATAGTAATAAGAGCTCTTAATATATTTTTCAACAAGAGATTCACCTCCCTATTTGATTATTGACAAATTATTAAAATACTATCCTATTTATAATAATATATATTATGAACAAATTTATTGCAATAAGTTATCACATTCTTAATAAAATATTAATTGAAAACCTTTAATTCTTATGATATTTTAATCTTTATGTTATATAGGTCAAAATAATATTATAACTATCCCCCTATCATTTGTTATAACAATGATATATTATATAAACATAAGTTAGATTTGGAAGTAAGAATAAATCTTATATATTATATCAATAAATGCTATTTAATTTAAACATGTACCTTAAAATTTTTATAAGGAGTTGAAAGTAATGAAGGATCTTATTTTCGATGAATTTCAAAATTCTGTTGATGAATGTTTATTAAGACATAAAAGTATATTAGATATTATGTCAAAGCTTCAAGAGTCTGAGGCTAGAGTTAATAGAGCTTTAATAAAATCTGTAACTAGTTGTGGTTGCTTAAAAGTAGATGCTGAAAAACAACATATTCCTCACAATATAGATAATTTAGATTTAGAGGATTTAGATCATTGTTTTGATACTCACCTTAAAGGTAATATTTGTAATTCTTGTCGAGAAATATTAGAAAAAGAGCTAGGAAATCATTTTTTCTATATAGCTTCAGTTTGCAATTCTCTTGATTTAAATCTTTATGATATATTTTTAAAAGAATATAAAAATATTAACGCTTTAGGAAAATACACATTAAAGTAGTACATTGTATAGCACAAAACATTTAAGATTTTGTGCTATATTTCATTATGGAATGAATATTGTTCTTTCAATTTTTCAATTCCATTTTTTATAGCCTTTGCTCTAGCTTCCCCTATGCCCTCTACAGCATCAAGTTCTTCAAAAGAAGCACTTTCAACAAATCTTAATTGTTTAAAATGACTAATCAAATTTTCTATAACAGAAGTAGGTATTCTATAAATTTTATTTAAAATTCTATATCCTTTTGTGAATACTAAAGTATCTAATAATGAACTAGAAGGATATCCTAGTAATTTAGATATATTGTTTAGGTCTAATAATTCATCTTTGGATAATTTCTGTATATTTCTGTAAATAGTATTTATATTAGCTTCTTCTTTAGAATAATCTCTAATTAAATACATTCCGTCCTCTTCAATATTTTTGATTAGTTCTTTAAGTTGCATTTCTATTAATCTACCTTCATTGCCTAATTCGCATATATATACTTCAATCTCATATACAATCCTCATAATCATTTCTACTCTTTGAATAGCAGTAGATACATCTATTAATCTAACAGAATCATGAAGTTCTAATCTATTTAAATTATTAATAATCTTTTCAAAGACGGAAACATACTTTTCAAGGGTATTTAGTGCTTGATTTGCCTTAGCTAAAACTTCACCACTATCTCTTACTATATACTTAATATCATCTTTATAAACAGTTATTAGATTTTTCCTTTGAGAGATAGCCACCACCATTGAACCTGTCTGTTTGGCAATTCTTTGAGCTGTTCTATGCCTAGTACCTGTTTCAAGTGTATGTATGGATGAATTTGGTATAAGCTGAGTGTTAGCATATAATATCTTTTTTAAATCACTACTAATAATAATAGCACCATCCATCTTAGCAAGTTCGTATATATAAGCTGGAGTATACTCTGAATAAATACTAAAACCACCATCAATTAGACCTAAAATCTCATCACTATCACTTAATACTATAAGACCACCAGTTTTAGCGTATAAAATATTATCTAAACCTTCTCTAAGTAGTGTACCTGGTGACAATATTTTAAGTATATTAATCAATTCCTTCTGTTTTTCTTCCTTCATCTTCTCCGTTATATAAACTACTTTAAAGAAATAATAACGGTATTCACTTCCTTTCACATGTATTTTTTATGTTTACTATAATTTAGATATCTATATTAAAAAACCTTATTAATTACTTCTCTAACATTTGATATTCCTATTATATTTATCTTCTTATTTTCTATTTTTTCTTTATTCCTTAATGGCATAATTATGTTTTTAAATCCCATTTTTATGCCCTCATTTACTAGCTTATCTATATGTGATATAGGACGAACCTCTCCTGTTAAACCTACTTCTCCTATAAATAATGGTCTTTCAAGTTTAACTTCTTTTCCTTTAGCACTAGACATAAGAGCTACTGCAAGACCTAGATCTCCAAAGGTCCCTTCTATATTTAATCCTCCTACTACATTTATATAAACATCACTACTATAAAAAGGAATTCTTAATTTTTTCTCTAGAACTGCTAATATAAGACTCATTCTTGAGTTGTCTACTCCTACTGCAGTTCTTCTAGGCATAACAGCTTTAGTTTCACTTACTAATGCTTGTATTTCTACAAGTAATGGTCTTGTTCCTTCAATAGTTCCTATTACCACTGACCCTTCTTGCTCAAAAGAAGTTTCTTGTAAAAATACGCTCGAAGCATCTAAAATTTCCTCAAGTCCACTTTGCCTCATTTCAAAGACACCAATTTCACTAGTTGTTCCAAAACGATTTTTTATAGTTCTTAGTATCCTAAATTCTTGAGTTCTTTCCCCTTCAAAATATAAAACTGTATCTACCATGTGTTCTAAAACTCTAGGACCTGCAAGCTCTCCTTGCTTTGTAACATGAGCAACTATAAATAGGGGTATTCCCTTAGTTTTACCTATTCTCATAAGTTCATTAGTACATTCTCTAACCTGTGAAACGCTTCCTGGTGCAGAACTTATTTCATTTTTATATAAGGTTTGTATGGAATCAATTATTACAAATACAGGCTCCAGTTCTAGAACATGATTTTCTATAGTTGTAATATTAGTTTCAGATACAATATATAAATTATCACTTATAGAATTTAATCTCTCAGCCCTCATCTTTATTTGTTCTTCTGACTCTTCCCCTGATACATAAAGGACTCTTCCATATTTATCAGAAATATTTTTAGCGCTTTGAAGTAATATTGTAGATTTTCCTATTCCTGGATCACCAGATATTAAGGTTAAAGACCCCTTAACTAATCCTCCCCCTAATACCCTATTGAGTTCAGTAATTCCAGTATTATATCTTTCATATTGACTAGACTTAATATCCTTTATATTCTGAGGTTTATTATTACCACTTATAGTAACTGCTCTATTAAATACTTGTGGTTGTGATGAAACCTTAACCTCTTCTGACATGGTATTCCAGTTATTGCAGCTAGGGCACTTTCCTATCCATTTAGGTGATTCATATCCACATTGATTACAAATATATATATTTTTAACCTTAGCCATTAATTTGTCCTCCAAAAATATTATGCAAATCTTTTATTAGACCTCTGAAATAAAATAACCAGCACACTTACTAGTCATTTATTAAAAAATGCCTTATATAAGATTTTAACTTATTTTTTATATATTATACAAATTTTTTTCAATTCACAATACACAATTAAGAAGGAAATTAATTTTAATCAAACTAGTTTCTTGAGATACCTTTCTTTAATAAAAGTAACTGTGTCACTTTAAAAATAAATTAATTCTAAATTTCTCAGCAGGACTGAGAAATATCTAAAATTGTGGATTTTGCATTGTGAATTGTGAATTTAATAGTTCTAATTATAATACTAAAAAGCATCGACTATTTTCACATATATATTAATTTTAGAACTTGTATATAAACTGTTGTAATTTTCCAAAACCCTGTGTTTAAAAGACACAGGGTTTTAAATATTACTGCTTATTAAATTTTAGTTCATTTTCCTCTACGGTTACTATTAAACTATCTCCCTGTTTTACATTGCCTCTTAATATTTCTTCTGATAGTTTATCTTCTACAGTTTTAGTTATAGCTCTTCTAAGTGGCCTTGCACCATAGGTTGGATCAAATCCTTCTTTTGCAAGATATTTCTTAGATTCTTCATCAAACTTAATATTTATTTCCTTTTCTTTTAATCTTTCGGAAACGGAGTTTAGCATTAATCCTACTATTTCTAATAGATCTTTTTCTGCTAAAGAATGGAATACTATGATGTCATCTATTCTATTTAAAAATTCTGGTCTAAAACTGCGTTTTAATTCTTCCATTATATTTTCTTTCATCTTCTCATGTTCATTATTTGCTTCGTTAGTACTTTGTGAAAAACCTATAGTTTTTTGTTTTCTAATAGTTGAAGCACCTGCATTAGAAGTCATTATTACAATTGTATTTTTAAAGTCGACAGTTTTTCCTTTTCCGTCTGTAAGCCTTCCATCTTCTAATATTTGAAGTAATATATTAAACACATCAGGATGAGCTTTTTCTATCTCATCAAATAATACTACTGAATAAGGATGTCTTCTAATTCTTTCTGTTAGTTGACCACCATCATCAAAACCTACATATCCTGGAGGCGCACCTATAAGTTTAGATACTGTATGTCTTTCCATATACTCAGACATATCTACTCTAATTATACTATTTTCATCGCCAAACATAGCTTCTGCTAATGCTTTTGAAAGTTCTGTCTTACCTACTCCTGTTGGTCCTAGGAATATAAATGAACCTATTGGTCTCTTTGGATCTTTTAGTCCTACTCTTGCTCTTCTAACTGCCCTCGCAATAGATTCTACTGCTTCTTCTTGGCCTATAACCCTTTTATGAAGTATCTCTTCAAGCTTTAATAATCTCTCAGCTTCACTTTCAGTAAGCTTTTCTATTGGTATATTGGTCCATTTAGAAATTACATTTGCAATATGCTTTTCATCTACTACTGCATCTGCCTCACTATTTTGAGATACCCAGTTCTTTTTAGAAGCCTCTAATTTGTCTTTTAATTCTTTTTCCTTATCCCTTAAAGTTGCTGCTTTTTCAAAATCTTGCATTGTTATTGCATCAGCCTTTTCTTTTATAACCACTTCAAGGTCATTTTCTAATTCTTTTAAATCCTTTGGGGCTGTTAAATTTTGAATTCTTACCTTTGAACCAGCTTCATCAATTAGATCTATAGCTTTATCTGGTAAATATCTATCAGTTATATATCTATCTGAAAGATTTACTGCTGCTAATATAGCATCATCAGTAATTTTCACTCTGTGATGTGCTTCATATTTATCTCTTAATCCTTTTAATATTTCTATTGCTTCTTCTTTAGTAGGTTCTTCTACTGTAACAGGTTGGAATCTTCTTTCTAGAGCAGCATCTTTTTCTATATATTTTCTATATTCATCTAAAGTTGTTGCACCTATACATTGTATCTCACCTCTACCAAGTGCAGGCTTTAATATGTTTGAAGCATCAATAGCACCTTCTGCACCGCCAGCACCAACTATAGTGTGAATTTCATCAATAAATAAAATCACATCTCCAGCTTTTGAAATTTCATCCATTACACTTTTAAGTCTTTCTTCGAATTCACCTCTATATTTTGAACCTGCTACCATAGAAGATAGGTCTAGAGTTACAACTCTTTTATCTTTTAACAACTCTGGAATGTTGCCTGTTGCAATTTTTTGTGCTAATCCCTCTGCTATAGCTGTTTTACCTACACCGGGATCTCCTATTAAGCAAGGATTATTTTTAATTCTTCTACACAATATCTCCAAAACTCTTTCTGTTTCTTTATCTCTTCCTATAACAGGATCTATTTTCCCCTCTTTTGCAAGCTCAGTTAGATCTTTCCCATATTTTTCTAATGTAGGAGTACTACTTTTTCCTTTCTTTGGACTACTGCCTTGCTGAGTTTCATCTCCTGCAATATTATTTATAATTTCATTTCTTACCTTAGAAAAATCTACTCCTAAGTTGCCTAGTATTGTATAAGCAACTCCTTCTGGTTCCCTAATTAATGCTAACAATATATGCTCAGGTGATATATAATTTTGATTTAAGCCTCTCGCTTCTATTAAACTTAATTCAAATAATCTTTTAGTTCTAGGTGTTAGTGCAATTTCATTTTTAGGCATTTCTATATCTCCAACACCTATATATTTATTCACTAACTCTTTAACTGTACTATAATCTACTCCTGCATTTTTTAATATACTAGCAGCTATACTATCTTCTTCTTTTAAGATTCCAAGAATAACGTGTTCTGTTCCTACATAACCATGTTTAAAGTTTTGTGATTCTTCATGGGCATACATAAGAATATTTCTTGCTCTCTCTGTAAATCTATTAAACATATAAAACACCTCTCTATTATAGATTTTGTAGTTTGTTCCTAACTATTTGAGCTCTATTTAGATCTCTTTCTCTTTTATCTAAAGTGGAATTGGCGTTAAGCTGAAGCGTTGCTACCCCTGTTTCCACCATAAGTTCATTTAATATTACTTTGTCTATATGATTTATTATTCCCATTTCTACTCCAAATCTAACATTAGATAGCAAATTCATACATTCTTTAGAATCTAATAAAACTGCTGACTTTAATATCCCTAAAGATCTCATTATTTTATCTTCTAATTCATATTCATATTGAGATTTCAATTTTTCCCTAGCTAACTTCTCTTTTTCAATAATTTGATAAACCATGGCATTTAATCCATTTATTATTTCCTCTTCACTAGGTCCTAATGTTATTTGATTAGATATTTGGAATATATTTCCATAACCTTTTGAGCCTTCACCATATAATCCTCTTATAGTCATTCCTATTTTACTTACAGCATTAAAAACATTTTCTATCTCTTTAGTTTCATGTAATGCAGGAAGATGAAGCATAACTGAAGCTCTTAAACCTGTACCTGCATTGGTAGGACATGCTGTTAAATAGCCTAAATCAGAGTCAAAAACAAATTCTAATTTTTCCTCTAAAAGATTATCTATCTTATCAACTTCTTCATAAGCTTTTTTTAAATTAAATCCTCCTACTATATATTGCATTCTTAAATGATCTTCTTCATTTATCATAATACTTATAATTTCATCCTTATCTAATATAAAGGCAGATATATCCTTACTAGCAATTAAATTATCACTTATAATATGCTTCTCAAAATAAGAGTTTATCTCCATTGCATCTATACTATCCATATTTATGGTCTTAAAGTTTTCATTTATATAGGAAGAAGTATAAAAGGCAGATTCAACCTTTTTGATTATTTCTATTGCCTTATCTTTTGAAAGTTTATTAGGGAAAGGATATCCTTTTATATTTCTAGCTAACCTTATCCTACTGCTTAGTACAATATCGTCATTTGCACTATGAGCTTTAATCCAATTTTCCATAACTATACCTCCTAGATTTATTAACTTAAATCCCTAATTTTGTCTCTAAGCTCTGCTGCTTTTTCATATTCTTCAAGGGCAATAGCTTTTTGAAGTTCTTCCTTAAGCCTTATAAGCTCTTTTTTCTTAAGTATTTCTCCACCAGATTTTACTGGTATCTTTCCATTGTGCTCTGTACTTACTTGTACTCTTTTAACTATTGGTATTATAGTTGTTTTAAATGTTGAATAACAATTACCACAACCTAGTAATCCTGTTTCTTTAAATCCTCTATAAGTTGTACCGCACTCTTTACAAACTACTTCACTAGGAAGTTTACTTTCAGTTGTAGTATTCATATAGTCCATGAATCCACTTAATATGTTTTGAAATGAAAAACTTGGAGAAAAATCCATATCTTGAAGCATACTCATAGTATTATTTTCTTTAGCACAGATTTCACACAGATGTTCTTCTTCCTTTACCCCATTTACTATTTTAGTTATATGGAAATTAGCTTCATTTTTTTTACATTTTTCACAAAGCATAATATCACCACTCCTTTTGAATTCATTAATTTAATATATTAAATATTACTGCTCTTAAAATATCTGCTCTTAGCTTATTCTTCATATCTCCTGCATAACTTAATGTTCTATCATTAAGTGCAGTTTTAATAATATTTTCTTCTCTTTCATTAATAATTCCCGAATCCTTAAGACCTCTTAGTATCCTTAGACTATTATCATAGGTTATATTATTTCCTATCGCTTCATCAATAGCCTCAAGTAAGCTACTATGATATTTGTATTCAATTCTAGTAATCCGTATATAACCTCCACCGCCTCTTCTGCTTTCTATATAATAACCTTTATCTTTTGTAAATCTTGTAGTTAATACATAATTTATTTGTGACGGTGCACAACTAAAGTAATTAGCTAGCTCATTACGTTGAATTTCAATTTCATTGTTTTGAGTTTCTTCTATCATATCTTTAATAAAATCTTCAATTATGTCTGATAATCTTGCCATAATCATTACCTCTTCCAAAGTTTTACTTTACTTTGACTTTCTTTGACCTTAATTAAATATTATAACTTTATATCCTATTATTCAACTAATATTTTTCTCTTTTATTAATTAATTTATTCTTATAAAGTAGATTAATGGAAAATAAATTAACATTGCTTATTTTTTCTCTTAAATTCTCATTTTTTCTTTATATCTTGAAAATTTGTTAGATATATTACTTATTTTTACTCTAATTTACTAAAGGAATGCCATCAGTTTCTCTCGCCATATTTTAAATATACTAAACATATATTGCCCCTCTATACCTGTTGTTTAAAGTTAATAGTTCTGTATAAACTTGATTATTCCTTTATGGAAAATATGTTTTTAACACTTTTAATATTCGAATATTTCTGTAAAATATGTCCATTCTTTTTATTAATTTTACATCCCAACTTCATTTTTATATAACAATTATCTTCTTAATATGTTTTATTAGTTAATATAAACAAGGTACTTTTCCACTATTGGAAAAGTACCTTGTTTATATATTTTCTATCTTTGTATAGAGCTGATATACCCTCTTCATAATCATAATAATTAATTATTATACATTTTTCATCATAACATCTTATATGCATACTTTCTTCTGTTTTAAGTTCCACATCAATTATCACAGTTTCTTTTTCATAAGAAAAATTCTTTACTTCATTTATTAGTTCGCATATATTACTTTTGTTTTTTATCATATTATTCCTCTCCCATCTTCAATAATTTCCATATTTTTCATGTTAATTATATTCTATGGCTTTTGTTTATTTCCTTTATTTTACATATATTTTTCTTGTATAAAATTGTTACAATTTTCCTCAAATATTTTATATAAGGCGTTGGATTCTGCCCATAGTGCTACTATGGGCGGATTCTATGAGCTTAGTATGTTGGAAAATAGGCTAACATACTTGGCTATTATTTTCTTAAAGATGCCTTATATTATTTAACATTCCATATCATCTGGTATAAAACCTCTAAATTGAGCGTTATAAAGCTTTGAGTAAATTCCATTGTTTGGTATAAGCTCTTCATGATTACCTTGCTCAACTATACCTTTATTAGTTAAAACAACAATTTCATCTGCATTTTTAATAGTAGAAAGCCTATGTGCAACCACTATTGTTGTTCTTCCTTTAGACAGATCTTCAAGGGATTTTTGAATTATAATCTCTGAAGCATTATCTAGGGCTGAAGTAGCTTCATCTAATATTAATATTGGAGGATTCTTTAAGAATACTCTAGCTATAGATATTCTTTGCTTTTGTCCACCTGAAAGCTTTACTCCTCGTTCCCCTACATAGGTATCATAACCTTCTGGAAGTGAAGATATAAAATCATGTATGTTAGCATTTTTAGCTGCTTTTATAACATCTTCATCACTAGCCTCTGGCCTTCCATAAAGAATATTTTCCTTTATTGTTCCTGTAAATAAGAATACATCTTGTTGAACTATACCTATATTTCTTCTTAAAGATTTTAATGTTATATCCTTAATATCCATACCATCAACGGTTATACTACCATCACTTAATTCATAAAATCTAGGTATTAAATGACATATTGTAGTTTTGCCTCCACCGGATGGTCCTACTAAAGCTAAAGTTTTGCCTTTTTCAATCTTTAAATTCAAATTAGATATAATTTCTGTGTCCTCATCATACTTAAAGCATGCATTTTTAAACTCTATATCACCTTTTACATCCTTAAGTTCTGCTGCATTTGGACTATCTACTATATCAGGCTCAGTTTCCATTATTTCTAAAAACCTTTTAAATCCTGACATACCACTTTGATATTGTTCAACAAAAGCGGTTAACCTTCTTACTGGTTGCATAAAATATGTGATATATAAAAGATATGCTACAAGTTCTGTTGGAGTTATATATTCCTTGTAAGCAAAATATCCTCCAAATCCAATGACAACTACATTTAACATATCTACCATAAATCTCATACCAGACATGAATTCAGCCATATATTTATATGCATCTGATCTCGAGGTTTTAAATTCTATATTTCCCTCATCAAATTTTTCCATCTCATATTCTTCATTAGTAAAGGATTTTGCAACCCTAATACCAGAAATACTATTTTCTAATTTAGCATTTACATTACCTATTTTCTTTCTAACATCATCAAAAGCTTTTGACATCTTCATTCTTTTAGTCATAGCAAACCAAATAATAAATGGAAGACAAGCAAATATTAATAGCGTTAACTTAACGTTAATTCTACAAAGAAGTATGAAAGAACCTAGAATCATTACTAATGATATAAATACGTCCTCTGGTCCGTGATGTGCAAGTTCTGATATTTCCATTAAATCATTAATTATTCTAGACATTAAATGACCAGTTTTATTATCATCGAAATAACTAAATGGTAGAGTTTGCAAATGTGAGAACACATCTTTTCTCATATCATATTGTAGCCTTACCCCCATAACATGTCCCCAGTAGTCAACTATGTAATTAGCGATTAACTTTATTACATATAGCACCGTTAGTACAATTACAAAGTTCATTATCATCCTAATATCACTATTAGGAATAGCCTTTTCTAATAATTCTTTTGTAACCATAGGAAAAGCTAAATCTAAAGCTGCTACTAAAAATGCACAAAACATATCTATTATAAATAATTTTTTGTGCCCTGCATAATAAGAAATAAATTTTTTAATCATAATCATCATCCCCCTTTACTTCAATTCCTCAAAAATTAATATAAAAAGCAATTAAATTGCATTTTAGGCATGTGAAAGAAAATAACAAGTGAAAAATGAGCTAACATATTATCTTGCTATTTTTTGAATATGCCTTAACTGATAGAAAAATAAAACTCCCCCATTATGGTTTATATAATGGGAGAATACAGAACACTCATTATTTATACATGCTTAAATTTGCTTCTAATATTTCATAATGTAACTAAGTAACCATTTAGAATTATCCTAGTTACCAAATGTCCTTTATTCTAATCCTTATTCCTTCTTTCTTAAAATATAAAGCTTTATATCCTATTAAATTGTATATTTTTAATCCCATAAATGTAAAGTCCCAAATAACTATTTAAAAACTCTAATAATGTTTACATCAAATAAAGAGTCATATAAAATAGTAGTATTACCGCAAAACCCAATTATGCTATATAGTAAGCTACTAGAATACCAATTAATTATTTTTGAAAATATCTAATTGGTATTCGAAAAATAAGCTTAAATATTATTATATCATATCTTCATAAGGATGACCGTCATATTTAAAAAATTCAGTATATTAAATTTTTTGATAAAAAAATGCCTAAATGTTTAGCCAAGCATAATTTTATTGAAATATATAAATTTTTAATACTATATAATATAATTCATTAAATTCCTTTATAATTTTAAATTTTATAATATTCCTGTTAGTAAATATCATAAAAATTATTGTTTATAATGAGATATATCATTTTCCATTAAAATCTTATAACTATTATCATTAAATTCTATAGATGTTAGACTCCCTTGTTGAATAAAAGGTGGATCCCATATATGTCCTATAGATTTTTTTTGTAAAGCACATAAAAATGCTTTTATTGTCATACCATGACTAACTACTAATACATTTTCATTTTTATGATTATTAACAATCTTCATTATAGCTTCATATATCCTATCTTTAAGTTCATCAAAACTCTCTCCACCTTCTGTAGGCTTGTACATTATAGGGTTATTCCAGTAATTATAACAGTTTTCTTCATCTAGAGCTTTTATACTTTCTTTATCTAGCCCCTGCCATAGTCCTAATTTTAATTCTTTTAAATCATCATCTTTAATTATCTTTATATCTCTATTTCCCTTTATTATTTTTGCTGTATTATATGCCCTTTCAGAGGAACTCGTATATATAGTATTTAAATCTAAATTTATTACTCTATCTCTAAACCATTGTGCCTGCTTAATTCCTAGCTCTGTTAAAGGAGAATCTCCCCAGCCCTGCATCCTGCCAAGTTTATTCCATTCTGTTTCTCCATGCCTTGTTATATATAATGTTGTCATCGCTACACCTCTTTTACTTTAGTTTAGTTAATACTATTATACTGGAATTACTTTCCTTATATAAGATTACATTCTATTTATCTATATGAAAATGTTTTATATACTTATATTTTTTGTTAAAATATCTTAAAATAACTAATTATCGTATTACACTGTTTTATCTAAGAATCTAAATATGATTTTATCAAGTAATATTCATAAAAATCAAGTAAAAAATAAAATATTAAAAATTTGTGTTAAATATTTGTATAAAAAATATCTCTATAAGAATATATGAGATAAAAACACTTATGAAAGTATTTAGCATTTTTTCAGCCAAATGACAATATACTTATAAGGATATATCACCTTATTATTGCAATTCATGCATGAAAATTGTAGTGAATTTTAATATTGAAAGGGGGAGAAATAGTGAGTAAAGAAATATTTTTAAATTATACTAGCTCAAAAAGTGTTCTATATCCAGACTGTATTCGTAAGATAATGATATGCTCTGATCCTCGTTACGTTTCCGCTGCAATACCTCTTTAGTAAAATTACTAAAATAAAAATTGCTTAGTAAAAACATGCAATCAAGTAATCTCACTTGATTGCATGTAATTTTAAGGAGTGAACATATATGTATCCATATATAAAAAAAGATTGTAATTATCATTTAATTGAAGACCATGGAATTATATTTACACCCGATGGCACTTATATATTAAATAATGTAGAAGCTTATATTATGGAATATATAAATGGATTAAACTCAATGGAAAAAATAATTGAAATTATATCTAATGAATTAAATATAGAAGATAAATGTAAAATTAAAGATATAATTTTAGAATTTATAGATAGTAAACCAAAAGCTTTAGGTATAGATGTAAGCAAAAAAAATTATAATATTATGAAAACTGGAGAAAAAGGTATTAAAATGCCTTTAAATTTAATTATAAGCTTAACAAATAAATGTAATTTAAAATGTATTCATTGTTTTAAAAGCTGCTCATCTAGTGAAAAGACTTTTATAGATTATAGTAATTTAATAAATTTACTTAGTTATTTTAAAGGAAAAATTAGATCATTGCAATTAACTGGTGGAGAACCTATGTTTCATAACAACTTTTTTCAAATATTGGATTTCAGTAAAAAAAATTTTCTACAATGATAACAACTACAGGTACATTGATAAATGACAAAAATATAGAAAAATTTGTTGGTGTAAACAGCATTCAATTATCTTTATACTCAAATTATGAGAAAAAACATGATGAATTCACCACATTAGCAGGTTCTCATAAAAAAACTGTACAAGCAGTAAAACTTCTAAACAAATTTAATATAAATTCCGTTGTAGGTACTATACTAACTAAAAATACAATAAATGACATAGAAGACTTTATTAAATTTTCTATAGATATAGGTGTAAAAAATTTAAGATTTGGAACTTTGTCATTATTAGGTAGAGCAGAATCATTAACTAATATAATATTAGATGAAGAAGATCTAGAAAAAGCTAACTATGACATAAAAAATTTTATAGAGAAGTATAAAAAAGATATAATAATAGATAGTTTTGATAAAGAAAAAATACAAAAAGGATTTCAAGAGAACTATAAATGTATAAATTGTGGTGCAGGAATTTTAAATTGGTGTATAAGCGAAAATGGTAATATAAAACCCTGCGAATTTATACCAGATGATGTTTTTTCTATGGGTAATATAAATAAATCACCTATAGAAAATATATTAAAAGATTATAATTTTTCTAGTTTGCCACTCTCTATGAAAAAATGGCAAAATAATTTAAATAAACGTCAATTTAGTATTAAAGATATTTGTACGGAAATGGAAAATTACTATTTAACCTTTTGTGAAGGACTTTAATACAAATTATGAAAAAATATTTATTTAAATATAAAAAAATATTTATAGTAGCAATAATTTTTATTGCACTGAAATCTATATCAACTTCTATTATGTCTTTTACTATAAAAAACTTAATTGATTCTTGTACTTCTAAAAATTTAACTTTAGTGTATAAAAATTCTATCATTATACTCCTATATATATTAACTATAGTAATCTCCTCATATATCAGTAATATTCAATGGATGAAGTTTATAAGAAGTGTGATGATAGACTTAAAAAATGATGTCTTTAAAAAATTATCATATAGACAAAAAAAGAATTTGATAGTACTAATACAGCATCGTATATGTCTTTAATTAATAATGATTTAGAAATGTTGCAGGGTTCATATTTTATGAACTTATTAGCATTATTTCAAGTAATTATATCTTTTCTAAGTGCCTCTTTATCTATAACAATACTTAATCCATATCTTGGTATTATAGCTATAGTGTTTAGTTTTTTACCTATATTAGTACCCTATATATCTACTAAAAAATTAAGTATTTACAAAAAGATTTATTCTGATTCATTAAGTATATTTATGGAAAAATCTAAAGATTTATTTTCGGGAATGAGCATAATAAAGAGTTTTAATGCACAACCTCAATCTTATAATATATATAAAGATAAAAATATTGATGTAGAGCAATCAAGATATAAATTTCATAGATTTTCCTTAATAGTAGATATATTAAGTATAATCGCATCTTATTCTGCATATTTCTTAACATTGGCATTAGGAATTTATCTTATAATGAAAGATAAAATAACTATAGGGACATTCATAGCATCTTTTCAATTACTTAATTTAGTTAGTTCTCCAATATTAGCTCTAACAAGTCAAATAAGCTCATTTAAATCGGTAAAATTAATAAAAAAGAAAGTAGAAGATATCCTTAATGAAAAAGAACTCATAGATAATGGAAAAGTATTGGAATGTTTTAAAAAGGAGATTAAATTTCATAATGTAAGCTTTATGTATGAGGATGAAAGAAAAGTTTTAGATAATATAACATTTACTTTAAAAAAAGGTGGTAAATATACTTTAGTCGGTAAAAGCGGAAGTGGAAAATCTACATTAGCTAAACTACTATTAAAATATTATAATGATTACGAAGGAACTATTGCTATAGATAATAATGATATTAAAGATATCAGCTTTAATAGTTTATATAACAATATTTCTATAATTCAACAGGATATATTTATGTTCGATGCATCAATAAGAGAGAATATTACACTATTTAATAACTATAGTACTGATGAAATATATAATTCTATAGACAAGTCTGGCTTAAAAGATTTCATAGATATATTACCAAACAAAGCAGAAAGTTATATAGGTGAAAATGGCAGTTTTATATCTGGTGGAGAAAAGCAAAGAATTTCTATAGCTCGATCTATAATAAGAAATACACCTATAATAATATTAGATGAAGCTACTTCTTCTTTAGATAAGGAGACTTCCTATAACATAGAAAAGACCTTGCTAGATATAGAAGACTTGACAGTGATATTTATAACTCATAAGCTTTCTGAAGATTTATTAAATAGCTGTGATGAAATTATAGTTATGGATGATGGAAAAATCGTAGAAGAAGGTACTTATCTACAACTATTAAAAAATCGTAATTACTTTTATAATTTATATAATGTTGGTTAAAATGCTAAAAATACAGAGTAATAAAATAATAACACTCTGTATTTTTTATAATGAAAAATAGACTACGAAAATCATAGTCTAAATCCTTTTCTTTCTTCATGATTAATTTCACCAACTTGAACCCAATTCTTTACTGCTGGCATTAAATTATTTGTTATTGGATAATTGTGCTCTACCTTACAATGATTAATATCTGAACCATAGGCTTGTTCAATAAGTCTACTATTAATAGGGTCATTTTTTCTTAAACGCTTGTATGAAGTATTTTCCATCATATATATCTCCTTTTGAAACTATAGTGAATTTATCACTTTCTAAAATACTACATAGTACTTTGGCATCTTCCTCACTAGCAGACTGCAAAACAATAGTGAATTTGTCTTCTGGCCTACTATACCCATATAATCATGGATACTACTATAATCACTAAGGTTTATGTCTCCTCTTATATCCATTCTGTAGTCTGACATATAAATCCCCCTCGATACTATTTAGCTATATTTTGTACAAAATACATAAATTTATTCATTCACAAAAATAAATCTATAAATTTTTAGCTTGTAATCTACAATTTATATTCCCTCAAGAAAAATATTATTATAATGGTCTTTCTACTTCTACAAATCGAGTAGGAGCTGAATAATTATTTTATTCAGCGACCTCTCAGTCGAGTAGCAAAGAGGAATTTCACCTCAATGCTCTCACAGAACCGTACGTGAATCTCTCGATTCATACGGCTCTTATCATTTTACCTTATGGTGTAAACCCAAAAGCCCAATGTGAAAACATGTTGGGCTCTCTTTTTGCAATCTCTTTTAGCCATTTTTCAGCGTTAGTCCGATGATTCCTGAAGTACTTGTATTTAGACATTGTCCATTTTACAAGTCTTCGATTTATACAGTCCATAGTATATTTCACAGCAGATTTATTATATTTGCTAAAATAATTCAGCCAGCCACGAATCATGGGATTCAAAATTTCAGCAACCATTTCAATCTTGCTTCCAGACATAGAATGTATATTCTTTTCCTTTATTTTGTCCCTGAATGATTTAGCAGATTTCCTGCTCACTAGTGGCAAAAAATTAAACTGTAATCTACCAGTCCTATCTTTTATGAATACTCTTCTAAATGTATAACCAAGAAAGTCAAACTCTGTGTTTGAATATTCAAGTTTCCTATCCTTATCTTTGCAGTACACAATCTTAGTCTTTTGAGGATGTAATTCTAATTTACACTCAGTCAGTCTTTTGTTTAATGCGTTTAAGATTTCTTGAGCAGTATTTTCATTTTTACAATGGATGATGGCATCATCTGCATACCTTTCAAATGGTGCTTCCTTGTAGTTTCTTGTCAACCAAACATCAAAAGTATAATGCATAAACAAATTTGCAAGAAGTGGGCTTATTACTCCTCCTTGTGGAGTTCCGCTAGTTCTTTCTATGATTTCATTGCCGACAATAAATGGTGCCTTTAACCATCTTTCAATATAGAGTAAAATCCATGGTTCTTTAGTATGAAGCTTAACTGCTTTCATAAGCAATTCATGGTCAATGTTATCAAAAAGTCCTTTTATATCAAACTCTATGACGTAATCATATTTCCAACATCTTTCTCTTGCTTTCCCTATGGCATCAAGTGCCGATTTATTTGGTCTGTATCCATATGAGTCCTCGTGGAAAACAGACTCAATACTAGATTCTAAATACATTTTAACAACCATTTGTGCTATTCGGTCACTTGTTGTAGGTATGCCAAGTCGTCTAGTGCCTCCTAATTTCTTAGGAATTTCTACTGCCTTTACAGGCGGTGGAAAGTAGCTACCAGAACTCATTCTGTTCCAGATTTTGTACAAGTTTGCTTTCAGGTCTTTTTGAAAGTCTTCTATATCAACTTCATCAATACCTGCGCTACCTTTATTTCGTTTCACTCTTTTAAATGCTTCTAATACTACTAGCTTTGAAATTTCATAAGGTTTGCTGCCTTTCATATGTTCCTCCTGTTTTTTTTTTTTTACAGTTGTCATTTGAACTCAGCTAAAATGACACAATCCCTTTGCTCCATTGCCATTACAGCAACTTCATTACTACTACGGATTGTTCCGCCCCTGTACTACACATTGCTATTTCAGCCTTGCCTTTCTGTGACTTGTGCTTTTTCGCTTTACATTGTAGTGCAGGTTCCTGTGTTTCACAACAGAGCCTATTGTACGCTCATGCCACCTTAATACCGGTTGCCAAGTAGACGGTATCAGGTTTCCTCTACTCTTATCCTTAGTTAGTGGTGAAAACTAAGTTTTGACAACATCTTACGCTATCGATACTTCATCAATGGTTCACTCTCGTTCATCTTCATACAACACACATGACTATTTTACTATAGCCTTTTCCCTAATCGCTCACTACCATAGCTCTTTACTACAGCAGCATTAGGGTTGTTTGGAAAGTTTGCCTGTTCAATCCTCTCCGAAGGACCTTCCTTCATCTCTGCTGCAACTTGCACAGCACACCACCACCATGCGTACCGTTCAGTACAGGTTGGTTCAATAGAAATTAATGTAATAATGAATATATTTCAGATATGGAGATTAAACCCATTTCTTTGAGGTATTTATTAGTTAGGGCTTTAAATAGTATAGGGCTGTTGGATATTCTCCAATAGCTTTTTCTTGTGTTAGCATATTCCCACGCTTTGTTATTGGGAATTCCTAATTTTACAAGATTATCATGTTTTATTTTGATCTTTTTCCATTGTTTCCAAAAACACATTCTTATCCTTCGCCTTAACCATTTATCAAATGTTTTAAGAATATTTCTCATGTCAGCGATAGCAAAATAGTTTATCCACCCCACTATTGCTTGTTTCAATTTTAGAAACCTATATTCCATATTCATTGCATTACTTCTTGACGTTAACTTCTTAAGTTTTGCTTTAAATTTGTTTAAAGACTTCTCATGAACTCTTATTCTGTATTCACCTTTACCTCTGTAAAAAGAAAATCCTAAAAATTTAAGTTTCCAAGGTCTATCTACTGTACTTTTGTTTTTATTTATTTTGAGCTTTAACTTCTTTTCAATAAACTTCGTAATGCTCTTTCGTATCTTTCAAAATTCTGAAACTTACTATTGTTCAGTCCTTTCCACGCTAACGCGTTCAACGTGGTACTATGACCTCTGCTGAGTTCTGATAGTTCAGACATACATCACTATATGGGTTGTTATTTCTAAATTCATATCCATAACTTATCTATCAGACCTCCCCAGGTAAGAACACTTACTTTCACTCCATATATCTGCTACATTTACACCGCCTGTTTCGGATAGTTTAGGGCTTTGTTTTGATTAGCAAACTCACCCACAAGCATATGCCTTATATGTAGTTTCTGTTCGTCAGACCAGAGTTTTGCCGCCGGCTTCCTTAAGATTCCCCCTCACAATGAACACTCTTGTCTTAAGCTAACGGTTGGCACTATCAACCCCCGTATCGGACTTTCACCGACAAGTAAGCGCCCATGCTGGGCGCACAAATAAAAGAGACTACTTTTAAGAATAGTCTCTTTGTATTTTAATTAAGCATCTTTCTTTATTTCTGAAATTATTTTATTAACTATATCACTAGGAACTTCTTCATATCTTTCAAATCTACTTCTAAAACTTCCTCGTGCACCTGTCAAAGATCTTAAATCATTAGCATAATTATAAAGTTCAGCCTGTGGAACTTCTCCTACAATTTTTTGCCCCTTTTCAAAAGGTTCCATTCCAAGAATTCTTCCTCTTTTCTTATTGATGTCAGCAATTACATCTCCCATATAGTCATCTGGAATCATAATTTCTATATGCATAACCGGTTCTAGTAATACAGGTTGAGCTTCTTGTAATCCCTTTTTAAAAGCTAAAGATGCTGCAATCTTAAATGCCATCTCTGAAGAATCCACAGGATGGAAAGAACCATCGTGAAGAGTAGCTCTTAATCTAATAACAGGATATCCTACTAAAACTCCATGTTGAATGCAATCTCTTAATCCTTTTTCAACGGCTGGAATATACTGTCTTGGAACAACTCCACCTACTACTGCATCAACAAATTCTAATTCTTCCTCTCCATCAGTTCTAGGTTCAAATTTAATCTTAACATCACCATATTGGCCGTGTCCTCCAGATTGTTTTTTATGCTTACCTTGTGCATCAGAGAACTTTTTGATAGTCTCTCTATAAGGTATTTTAGGTATTTCAAGCGAAACATCAACACCAAATTTTGATTTTAATTTACTTACTATAACATCTAAATGGGTTGTACCTAATCCTGATATTATAGTTTCAGCATTTTCAACATCTCTGGATATAGAAAAAGTCGAATCTTCTTCTAGTAGCTTTGATAATCCATTAGATATTTTATCTTCATCACCTTTAGCCTTAGTAGCTATAGCTCTTGAATACATAGGAATTGGGAACTCTATAGAATCAAAAATTATAGGTCTTTCTTGCGAGCAAAGAGTATCTCCAGTATTAGTATAATTGAGTTTAGCAACAGCACCTATATCTCCTGCTTTAACCTCCGTAGTAGCATATTGTTGTTTTCCTTTTAAAAAATATAAGGTTCCAATCTTCTCATCTTTTTCTTTATTAGAATTATAAACAACAGTATCAGATTTAGCACTTCCTGTAATTACTCTAAACATTGAAAGCTTACCTACAAAAGGATCTGCAATAGTTTTAAATACTAATGCTGAAAGCGGCTCCTCTTCATCTATTTTAATATTTGTATAACTATTATTCTTTAAATCTTTTGCCATGTATAGAGTGGTATGAATTGGAGATGGAAAACACTCTACTATATCTTCAAGCAATGTGTCTATACCTATGCAATTTAGTGCAGAACCACACATTATTGGAGCTATTTCTCCCATTGAAGCTCCTTTTATTAACCCATTATAAATTTCTTCCTCACTTAAATGTCCATCATTAAAGTATTTATCTAATAAAACTTCATCAATTTCTGCAACGGCTTCCATAACCATTTGCCTACATTCATCAATTTTTTCTATTAACTCTACAGGTATTTCAGCATCTTCCATTTTTTGAGTTTTAGAATTGAATAATCTTGCTCTTTTTGAAATAACATTAATAACACCTCTAAAGTTATTTTCAGAGCCTATAGGGTATTGGATAGGTACAACTGACATACCAAATTTATCTTTTAATTGGTCTAAAACTTTTTCAAAATTACTATTTTCTCTATCTAATTTATTTATAAAAAAGGCTCTAGGTAATCTCTGCTTTTCAGCATAATCCCAAGCTTTTTCTGTTCCGACTTCAATGCCTGATACTCCACATACAGCTATCATAGCCATATCTACTGCGTTTAAACCTTCTATCATTTCTCCAACGAAATCAAAATATCCTGGAGTATCTACTAAATTTATTTTTACCTGTTTCCATTTACAAAGTGCTACTGAAGTTGATATTGATACTTTTCTTTTTTTCTCTTCAGCATCATAATCACTAATTGTAGTTCCATCTTCAACCTTGCCGAGCCTATCTGCTGCACCAGTATAATATAATATTGCTTCCATTAAACTTGTTTTTCCAGAGCCACTATGCCCTATAATTCCAACATTTCTAAGATTATTAATTTTATACTCTTTCATGTGCTATACCTCCCATTTTCTCTTTCAGATTATCCAATATAATTTATATATTCTATATTTTGGCGATTTTCCCTCTAATTTTTTATAATATTCCAAATATTTAAAATATATTTACATTTTTGAGGAAAAATATATAAAATTAATCAGATTCAATTTTCAAATTATCAACAAATTGTTAATAACTTTAATAAAAGTGTTATTAATTAATTACTCACATAAAAAAGTATATTTAAGATTCAGTCTAGTTATTCTTAAAAATAAAAAAACAGCTCTTTTGAGCTGTAATTTATACAAAAAAATAAAATGGCTCCGCGAAGAGGATTCGAACCTCCAACCTATCGGTTAACAGCCGAGTGCTCCACCGTTGAGCTATCGCGGAATATTGTTGGGCTAAGTTTCACCTAGCCCATCATTACCTGGCAACAACCTACCCTCCCACACAGTCTCCCATGCAGTACTCTCGGCGTCTTAAGGCTTAACCTTCCTGTTCGGAATGGAAAGGGGTGTTACCCTTAAAACCATCATCACCAGATTAAAAATTTATATAAGCTTCACATTACTGCGTCAGTTTCAGTCACTCCAGTGCTCATTTACTCTAGTAAACTCCGCTCTTCGCTCCTTCACTTCCTTGTTCTGTTCGCTTCTATTAACTTTTTAAATTTATATAAGCTTCATACCATTTTATCAACTTATAACATATTCAATTTTTAAATATGGCTCCGCGAAGAGGATTCGAACCTCCAACCTATCGGTTAACAGCCGAGTGCTCCACCGTTGAGCTATCGCGGAACATTGTAAAACTCGCTATAAACATCGTACTACTTCGTCAACTACATTCGCTCTGGTACTCATTTACTCTAGTAAACTCTGCTCCTCACTCATTTGTTTCCTTGTATTACTCGTTTCTATCAAATTTTAAAAATTTATATAAGCTTCACATTACTGCGTCAGTTTCAGTCACTCCAGTGCTCATTTACTTTAGTAAACTCCGCTCTTCGTTCCTTCACTTCCTTGTTCTGTTTGCTTCTATTAATTTTTAGAGAAAGGTTTTATTCTCTGAAAATTGCACAGTGAAATTAATTAGGTCAAGCCCTCGACTTATTAGTATGAGTCAGCTGAACATGTTGCCATGCTTACACCTCTCACCTATCAACCTGGTGTTCTTCCAGGAGTCTTACTAACTTATGTTATGGGAAATCTCATCTTAGGGGGGGCTTCACGCTTAGATGCTTTCAGCGTTTATCCCTTCCAGACATAGCTACCCAGCTGTGCCACTGGCGTGACAACTGGTGCACCAGAGGTCTGTCCATCCCGGTCCTCTCGTACTAAGGACAGCTCCCTTCAAATTTCCTACGCCCGCGACGGATAGGGACCGAACTGTCTCACGACGTTCTGAACCCAGCTCGCGTGCCGCTTTAATGGGCGAACAGCCCAACCCTTGGGACCTACTTCAGCCCCAGGATGCGACGAGCCGACATCGAGGTGCCAAACCTCCCCGTCGATGTGGACTCTTGGGGGAGATCAGCCTGTTATCCCCGAGGTAGCTTTTATCCGTTGAGCGATGGCCCTCCCACGAGGAACCACCGGATCACTAAGCCCGACTTTCGTCCCTGCTCCACTTGTCTGTGTCGCAGTCAGGCTCCCTTCTGCCTTTGCACTCTTCGAACGATTTCCGACCGTTCTGAGGGAACCTTTGGGCGCCTCCGTTACTTTTTTGGAGGCGACCGCCCCAGTCAAACTGCCCACCTAACAATGTCCCGTGACCTGATTCAAGGCCTCCGGTTAGAATTCCAGTACTATCAGGGTGGTATCCCAAGGATGACTCCACAAAGGCTGACGCCCTTGCTTCCAAGTCTCCCACCTATCCTGTACAGATAGTACCGAAACTCAATGCTAAATTGCAGTAAAGCTCTACGGGGTCTTTCCGTCCAATCGCGGGTAGCAAGCATCTTCACTTGCACTACAATTTCGCCGGATTTGCTGTTGAGACAGTGCCCAAATCATTACGCCATTCGTGCGGGTCGGAACTTACCCGACAAGGAATTTCGCTACCTTAGGACCGTTATAGTTACGGCCGCCGTTTACTGGGGCTTAAGTTCATGCCTTCGTTTGCACTAAGCAATCCCCTTAACCTTCCAGCACCGGGCAGGCGTCAGCCCCTATACATCAGCTTTCGCTTTAGCAGAGACCTGTGTTTTTGCTAAACAGTTGCTTGGGCCTATTCTCTGCGGCCTACTTGCGTAGGCACCCCTTCTCCCGAAGTTACGGGGTCAATTTGCCGAGTTCCTTAACAGCAATTCTTCCGATGGTCTTAGGATTCTCTCCTCACCTACCTGTGTCGGTTTGCGGTACGGGCACTAACTTCCTCCATAGAGGCTTTTCTTGGCAGCGTGGAATCAGATACTTCACCCTTAAAGGGTTTCCCCATCACGCCTCAGCTAATGTAGGTGGATTTGCCTATCCTACATACCTAAACGCTTAGACTAGCATCCAATAGCTAGCACATCTTATCCTCCTGCGTCACCCCATTTGTAATAACGTCTGCTAGTGGTACAGGAATATCAACCTGTTGTCCATCACCTACGCCTTTCGGCCTCGGCTTAGGTCCCGACTAACCCTGAGCGGACGAGCCTTCCTCAGGAAACCTTAGGTTTTCGACCGACAGGATTCTCACCTGTCTCTCGCTACTTATGCCAACATTCTCACTTCTGCATCGTCCACCGCTCCTTTCGGTACGACTTCAGCCAATGCAGAAAGCTCCTCTACCGCGTACACATAGTGTACACCCATAGCTTCGGTGGTAAGTTTTAGCCCCGGACATCTTCGGCGCAGGATCTCTTGACTAGTGAGCTATTACGCACTCTTTGAATGAGTGGCTGCTTCTAAGCCAACATCCTAGTTGTCTTAGAAATCCCACATCCTTTACCACTTAACTTACACTTTGGGACCTTAGCTGATGGTCTGGGCTGTTTCCCTTTTGACTACGGATCTTATCATTCGCAGTCTGACTGCCGAAATACAAGTATATGGCATTCGGAGTTTGATAAGGTTCGGTAAGCGATATGCCCCCTAGCCTATTCAGTGCTCTACCTCCATTACTTAATTAATCGACGCTAGCCCTAAAGCTATTTCGAGGAGAACCAGCTATCTCCGAGTTCGATTGGAATTTCTCCGCTATCCACAGCTCATCCCATGGTTTTTCAACACCAACGTGGTTCGGTCCTCCACGAGATTTTACTCTCGCTTCAACCTGGCCATGGATAGGTCACCCGGTTTCGGGTCTACGACATGCAACTTTGCGCCCTATTCAGACTCGGTTTCCCTTCGGCTCCGTACCTTAAGTACTTAACCTCGCTACATATCGTAACTCGTTGGCTCGTTCTACAAAAAGCACATCGTCACACATATAAAGTGCTTCGATCGGTTGTAGGCACAGGGTTTCAGGTTCTATTTCACTCCCCTTCCGGGGTTCTTTTCACCTTTCCCTCACGGTACTTCTTCACTATCGGTCACTAGGTAGTATTTAGCCTTGGGAGGTGGTCCTCCCTGCTTCCCACAAGGTTTCACGTGTCTCGTGGTACTCTGGATCAGAACTGTTGCCTTATCTCTTTCGCTTACAGGCCTATTACCTTCTACGGAGTAGCTTTCCAGCTATCTTCAACTAAAGATACAGCAAATTTATGTTCTGTCCACAACCCCTAAGCCAAAGGCTTAGGTTTGGGCTCTTTCCTTTTCGCTCGCCGCTACTTAGGAAATCGATTTTTCTTTCTCTTCCTCCGGGTACTTAGATGTTTCAGTTCCCCGGGTTTACCTCTATATACCTATGTATTCAGCATATAGTACATGGCGTAGCCATGTGGGTTCCCCCATTCGGAAATCTTTGGATCACAGACTATTTGCGTCTACCCAAAGCTTATCGCAGCTTATCACGTCCTTCTTCGGCTCCTAGTGCCAAGGCATTCACCCTGCGCCCTTTGTAGCTTGACCTATCTAAAAATCAATATAAACTTCGTATTACTTCGTCAACTTCAGTCACTGCGGTGCTCACTTACCTTAGTAAGTTCTCCTCCTCGTTCCTTCGTTTCCTTGTACTACTCGCTTCTATTTGATTTTATAAAGTTTCATTAACTTTATAAAAATGTCTTATACAAATTCGCATAAATAGAATTCAAAAACTTTAGTTTTTAAATTTATTTTTGTTTGTCTTGACGAAATTGTTTATTTATCTTTTAATTTAAAAGGATATTTAAACAAATATTTTCACTGTGCAATTTTCAAAGAACAATTGAGCTTTTCCTTTGTCCCGTAGGACCTTGGTCGCTCAAAATTAAACAGAGTATAGTACCAGTGTTCGTAGAAGAGTTACCAACTACGTCGACTCCCTAGAAAGGAGGTGATCCAGCCGCAGGTTCTCCTACGGCTACCTTGTTACGACTTCACCCCAATCACTAATCCCACCTTCGGCCGCTGGCTCCTTACGGTTACCTCACGGACTTCGGGTGTTACCAGCTCTCATGGTGTGACGGGCGGTGTGTACAAGGCCCGGGAACGTATTCACCGCGACATGCTGATTCGCGATTACTAGCAACTCCGGCTTCATGTAGGCGAGTTTCAGCCTACAATCCGAACTGGGATTGGTTTTTTAAGTTTAGCTCCACCTCGCGGTCTTGCATCTTGTTGTACCAACCATTGTAGCACGTGTGTAGCCCTAGACATAAGGGGCATGATGATTTGACGTCATCCCCACCTTCCTCCCGGTTAACCCGGGCAGTCTCACTAGAGTGCTCAACTTAATGGTAGCAACTAATGATAAGGGTTGCGCTCGTTGCGGGACTTAACCCAACATCTCACGACACGAGCTGACGACAACCATGCACCACCTGTCTCCCTGCCCCGAAGGGCTTCCCTCATTACAGGTAATTCAGGGGATGTCAAGTCTAGGTAAGGTTCTTCGCGTTGCTTCGAATTAAACCACATGCTCCGCTGCTTGTGCGGGCCCCCGTCAATTCCTTTGAGTTTTAATCTTGCGATCGTACTCCCCAGGCGGAATACTTATTGTGTTAACTGCGGCACAGAAGGGGTCGATACCTCCTACACCTAGTATTCATCGTTTACGGCGTGGACTACCAGGGTATCTAATCCTGTTTGCTCCCCACGCTTTCATGCCTCAGCGTCAGTTACAGTCCAGAAAGCCGCCTTCGCCACTGGTGTTCTTCCTAATCTCTACGCATTTCACCGCTACACTAGGAATTCCGCTTTCCTCTCCTGCACTCTAGACACCCAGTTTCAAATGCAGCACCCAAGTTGAGCTCGGGTATTTCACATCTGACTTAAATGTCCGCCTACGCATCCTTTACGCCCAGTAAATCCGGACAACGCTTGCCACCTACGTATTACCGCGGCTGCTGGCACGTAGTTAGCCGTGGCTTCCTCATATGGTACCGTCATTATCTTCCCATATGACAGAACTTTACAACCCTAAGGCCTTCTTCATTCACGCGGCGTTGCTGCGTCAGGGTTTCCCCCATTGCGCAATATTCCCCACTGCTGCCTCCCGTAGGAGTCTGGACCGTGTCTCAGTTCCAATGTGGCCGATCACCCTCTCAGGTCGGCTACGCATCGTCGCCTTGGTGAGCCTTTACCTCACCAACTAGCTAATGCGCCGCGGGTCCATCTCATAGCGGATTGCTCCTTTGGTATAAAAGTCATGCGACCTTCATACGTTATGCGGTATTAATCTCCCTTTCGGGAGGCTATTCCCCTCTATGAGGCAGGTTACCCACGTGTTACTCACCCGTCCGCCGCTAATCCACTCCCGAAGGAGCTTCATCGCTCGACTTGCATGTGTTAGGCACGCCGCCAGCGTTCGTCCTGAGCCAGGATCAAACTCTCAATTTAAAAGTTTGTATCTTGATTGCTCAAGTAAAGTTTGCTGACTATTAATAGTCATTTTAAGTTTCTTTCGAAACTCAATGAATTAACTGGTTTTACCTATTTCTCTGTTTAATTTTCAAAGACCAAGTTTTAATTTTTTTGGTCTGACCTCAGACCGCTTAATCATCTTATCATCTGCATTTAGTTTTGTCAACAACTTTTTTAAAAAGTTTTTAACTCAACTGTGTGCTTGATAACTTAAGCATCGTATGCACCTTAGCGCTGACGACTTATTCATAATAACATGTTATAATTCATCCAAATATAATTATTTGCATTTTGTATAAGAATTATCCTAAAAATTCTTAAATTATCTCAAAAAATCTTTAAATTCCTTATACTGATACACCTGGTAATGTTTTAGGTTAAAATAATAAGATTTTCTTTAAATTGAACATCATAGGATAGATTATTTTATTAAGTAAGCCTTAAAATTAAAAAAGTTTTATATTAAATTAAGTATCTTTAATATAAAAGCTTTTAATAATCTATCCATAGTTTTAGCTATATTTATAGTCCTCCACAAATAATCTAGCCTTCTCTCGACCTTCATTATTTGTCTACATTAGCAGTAGTTCCAATTATTAGCTTAATACTAAATTAAAGACGTGTTATATTAAAGTACATAATTTTAATATAACACGTCCTACTAATCTGTTCCCTGCTTTAATTTATCCTTAACTATAGGTCTATGTGTTATTCCCAGTCTAGATACATAAAAAACTAACAAATCATAAATATTAAACTATTTTCTATCTAGCAACTTAGTGTAATACAAAATAGTCTAATATACTAGCTTATTATTTTTTTAAAAATGTCTTAACTTAGACACCTTTTATTTCTTCATATAATTACCTATATTGGCATCTTTGTCAATTATACCTTCAATAATAGGCTTTTTACTAGTAATGATTGTTGTAATTCCTGGTCCATGCCCAGCTTTTACACAATCACTATGAATAACAACTCCAATACTTACAGCTCCTTTTAAAAATCCTCTTCCATAAGTATTATCACAATCCTCAAGTAAAACCAAATCTCCAAACTTTAATTTATCTAAGCCTAATCTTTTTATTTCTTCTGTATCAGCAGTCATTATATCATAATCTCCTGTATATGCACTTGATGAGCCAATTCCTGAACCCATAAGATATGGTGGAACTTTAGCAACAACAGGAACTTGTAGCTTACCATCTTTTTCTGTAATTCCTAGCTTTTCAAATAAATCTGGATCTATACTCATAAGTTGTACATCTTCAAATCCTTCTAATTTTAAACCTTGTCCATATGCTTTGATTAGTATTTTATCGTCTATAGCTAAATTTTCTAAATCCTCTTTTTCAAAACAAATCATAACATGTTCTATTCCACCATGCATGCCAGTTACATAACCTTTTGCACCTTTTCCATCTCCTGAAACAACCTTTGCTTCATTTCCTATACATGCAAATGTCATCAATGCTGCATTTTCTGTTGTATTCTCATTTCTAATTGACACACCAGGCTCAACATGATCACCTACCCATCCAAAGGCTAAATCTCCAATGCTCACGTTGTAAGAGATCCCTCCTGTAGCTGGCAGTATCATAGGTACTCCCTCATGAGTTATTCTATAATTTCCACCTAGTGGATGATGTATTTTACCTTGAACTGACCATTTAACAATCTTTTCTTTATTTGTTCTTAACATATAATTTCCCCCTCATATTTAAGCGCTTTATCATATAATTTCTTTATTCTATAAAATCGTTAATTTTATAATCTTTCTCTGAGAATAGAATTTTGTTGTTATAACATAGTAATTATTCTATCTCATCGTAATCTAATAAATTTGTTATATCTTTTCTACTATGATTTATTACATCTTCATGTTTTAAATAGTTAGAGTTATCAATAGCTTAAATACAAACTATATAAAACTCATATTTAATTCTATAAATATTTATTAAAGCATTGTACTAAAGACTTATCAGTATTATATCCTAAATCTCTAAGTGCCTTTTCTAAAATATTTAATACATATACTAATCTCTCTTCTCTAGCATTTTCACCCATATGAGCTATTCTAATAACTTTACCTTTTACAAATCCAAAAGAAGCCGACATTAATACATTATATTTATTAAACATATGAGATACCAATTCATCTGCATCTATTCCTTCTGGAAGCATTACTGCTGTTACTATATTGGCTTGTCCTTTTCTTATAAATAGCTCTAATCCAAATTCTTTAACTGATTTTCTAATAGCATTAGCATATTTTTTATGTCTTTCAATAACATTATCTATTCCCTCTTCTATTACATTATCCACTGCTACCCTAAGTCCCATAATGTCACTTATTGGCATTGTATAAGGAAACCACTTTTTCTCATAATAATCTTTCCATATTGTTAGATTACAATAGAATCCTATAATTGGAGCTTTTCTGTTTTCCATAGCCTTATAGGCATCTTCACTAATTGATAGTATTGTTAATCCTGGTGGCGCTGAAAATGCTTTTTGAGAACCACCTAATACAATATCCACTTTCCAATCATCTACTTTTAAAGTTTCTCCTACCATAGCAGCAACACTATCTACAACTGTAATTATTCCGTATTCCTTTAATAATGGACATATTTTACTTATATCATTTAAAAGTCCTGAAGGAGTATCACAATGAACTATAGTTGCATATTTAAAATTATTATCCTTCTCTAAAAACTTTCTTAAAGCTTCTATATCTATTTCTTCCTGTCTATCTACGCTATAATATACAGGTTCTCCACCGTATATTTTAACAAAATCGCCAAAACCTTCTCCAAAAACTCCATTATCTAATATAAGTACTCTATCATTTGTCTCTGTTAATGACGCACAAGCAGCCTCAAGTCCTAATATTCCTTCACCACTTAATATATACACATCATTGCTAGTACCTATTATTTCCCCTATTTTTTCACAGGTCTCTTTGTAAAAATCATAAAAATGTATATCTAAATCTGGATTAGTGGCTTCCATAGCTCTAGCTAAACGAACATTCTCTCTAACCTCTGTTGGACCGGGTGTAAATACATAAGGTTTATTCATATTAACACTCCTTTTCTGTATAACTCTTGCATTAGGTAATCATTATAGTATCTTCTAATATTATATTGCATTTAATTATGCTAAATAAAAATAAGATAATTATAATCACTAGTTTATAAAATTAGTCATACATACAATTAATATAGACTTTTTCTTTTTTGTTATTTCTTCATTTTAAGCCATTCATTCTTTTTTATACTCATCTCATATAAATTCCAATATTTATTTCCTACAACCCTAGCATTTTCAGTAATTTTTGTCTTTTTAAAACCTACTTTTTCATAACATCTTATCGCACCATGATTAAAATCAAATACCCCTAAAGTAATTTCTTCTAATAAAAAGGTATTAAAACCTATATTTAATATCTCATCTATTGCCGCTGTGCCAATACCTTTACCTCTTATAGATTCTTCACCTATAAGAAATCTTACTATTCTTCCTACTTTATTTGCATTATCTGTTTTAATTAATTGAATAGTTCCAATGATTTCATTACTTTCTGTATAGATAATTTTATATATAAATACTTGTGATTCCTCTTTATCAGATATGTTTTTAAAATTCTCAGCTATTTGATCCTTTGTTATAGGATGCTTATATGTTGGTCCTGCCCATTGCATTAAATACTCTGGGGATGTATTTTCATTCCATTTTATTATCTTATCAAAGTCCTCTTCTAATAAATATTCTAATTTCACCATAGCTCTCTACCTTTCATATAAACATTTCATTATAGTGTTGCCAAAATCTTTAACATCTCTTAAATAATCATATCCTTTGGGATTGCCTTTTTTATTGTACATTCTAACTGCTACTAATTCCTCACTAGGAATTACTAATACACATGCTCCTGTATTACCTAGAATTTGATATGATCCTTTAGGTGCTAATTCTCCTAATTCACTTTTTTTACACTCCCTAGTTTTTACCCACCATAAAAATCCGTTCTCTGGAAGTTCTCTATCTTCCAAATATGAACTTTGAAGAGAAGTAGTTAAATCAAATATTTCCTTAGGAAGTACTTCTACTTCATTGATGGTACCTTTTTTTAGATGAATATATCCCCAATAAGCTAATTCTCTAGATGAAACATATAAATTTTTGTCATACCCTCCCCCTGTAGAACTCTTTGTAACCCCGCTTACTGGTTCCTGTTCTGGATTGAAAATAATTAACACTTGGTCTTCTTTTATTTCTATCTCCCAGCCTGTTTCTGACAAATTAAAAGGATTAAAAACAGTTTCTTGTAATATTTGGGATACAGTTTTTTCTGTAGTAGTTTCTACTATATCTGTTAATAGTTTTATTCCCTCATTCACATATTCCCAATTTGTACCACAAGGAAAGTCTCTAATTAAGTTTCTATTTTCATCACTATTTAAACCATGGGTATGAGTTAATAAATGTCTAATAGTGGTTTTATCTATTACACCCTTATCTAAATTTGGTAAATAATCAATTACATAATCATCAATGCTATGTATATGTTTATTTAATAAGGCATAAGCAACTGCAAATCCTATATAGCTTTTTCTTACAGATGCAACATTAAATCTAGATTTGCAATCTATCTTTCTAGTAAATTCTTTGTGGGAGTGCTGACCAAAATACTTTTCTGTAACTATCTTATCTTTATGTATTATAAAGACTGATGAAGCAGAGGCTTTAATAAAATCTCCTGTATTTTTAACTTTATTTACTACCTCATCAAAAATATGATTTTCTTCTTTTTTTACATTATCTCTAATATCAATATTACTTTTAATGAAATTAATCATAATACGTCACCCTTTTAACATGATTTTTTATAAAACATTCTATATTTATAATTATAACCCTTCCATAACATAGTGTTAAATTATTTTTCTTTATTTTATTACATATCTCAATTTACTTATAAATAGAAAAAGAGCTGTTAAGCTCTTTAGATGAATAAAAAAATATACCTTAATATATTTAAAACATTTCTCTTACATCTTCTAATATATTAAAATTAGTTAAATCGTAGTGAAGAGGAGTTAGGGTTATATACCCTTTTTTAATATTATAAACATCTGTTTCCTCAGTATCATTATCTTCTAATATACCTTTTATTTCTAAACTCCTTGTACCATCCTCATTTAAATTCTCTATAAAAATGTTTTTATAATTTCTTTTTCCTATTCTACATACTTTTATTTCATTTTTAATATTTTTATCTATAGGTGGTATATTTATATTTAGTACTATATCATTTTTAAATTTACATTCTTTAGCTTTTGCTACTATATCTAATGCTATTTTAGCCGCTAAATCATAACTTTCATCTTTTCCATCACAAGAAAATGCAACTGAAGGTACTTTTAATATTGCTGCTTCAACAGCTGCAGATACAGTCCCAGAATAGATTACATCTGTTCCTAAATTATATCCTTCATTGACCCCTGAAATCACCAAATCTACTTCATTTTCAATTAATTTCATAAGTCCTACTCTTGTACAATCTGCTGGAGTACCACTTACACTGAAAGCCTTAGACTTTATTCCATCTAATTTTTCCTCTTTAATTATAAGTGGTGCTGTTATTGTAATAGAGTGACTACTAGCACTTCTTTGCATATTAGGTGCTACAATTATTACCTCATGATATTTCTCAAGTTCTCTAGCTAATGTTTGTATTCCTTTTGCAAATATTCCATCATCGTTTGTTAGTAATATTCTCATATATAAATCCTCCTAAACTCTATGTTCTACCTTATACTATGGTTATTTATCACATCATTATTTATCATATCATTAATTTTAACCTATATATTTTCTTTTTAACATTAAAATATAGAAGATAAAAATTCTAATAGAAAAATGTCCTAAAAAGCAATTGTTAGATTGCCTTTTAGGACACTACAAAATAATATATTGCATATATTATTTTACTAAGAGTAATTTATGAATTTGAATTGAAATAAAGTAATTAATATTTAATAATATAAAATTTTATTATTTATCTTCATAGTAACAATGTCTTAAATAGACTTTGCAACATAGTTCACTAAATCTACTGTTCTACAAGAATATCCCCATTCATTATCATACCAAGAAACAACTTTAACCATATTGTCTTCTATAATCATAGTAGATAATCCATCAATTATTGATGATCTTGGGTCTTGCTTATAATCCACTGATACTAATGGTTCCTCAGAATATCCTAATATTCCTTTCATACTACCTTCTGAAGCTTCTTTAAGTGCTGCATTTACTTCTTCTGCAGTAACTTTTGTTTTTAATTCACATACCAAATCTGTTAAGGATACATTAGGCGTAGGTATTCTTACTGCAAAACCATTTAGTTTTCCATTTAATTCTGGAAGAACTTTGGCAACTGCCTTAGCTGCTCCTGTAGTTGTTGGAATTATAGATTCTCCTGCTGCTCTTGCTCTTCTTAAATCTTTATGCGTTTTATCTAATATTCTTTGGTCATTTGTATAAGAATGTATTGTAGTCATTAATCCCTTAACTATTCCAAACTTATCATTTAATACTTTAGCAAATGGTGCTAAACAATTAGTTGTACAAGATGCATTTGAGATTATATGATGCTTTTCTGCATTATAATCATTTTCATTAACTCCCATAACAATGGTTGCATCTTCGTTTTTACCTGGTGCTGTTATTATAACCTTCTTAGCTCCTGCTTCTATATGCTTTATAGCACCTTCCCTACTGTTAAATATACCTGTAGATTCAATAACTATATCTACTCCAAGCTCTTTCCATGGTAATTTAGCTGGATCACATTCTCTAAGTATCTTAATTTCTTTTCCGTTAACTACTATTTTATCTTCGCCATCAACTTCAATAGTTCCATTGAATTTACCATAACAAGAATCATACTTAAATAAATGTGCTAGTGTCTCACTTTCCGCTTTAGCATTTATAGCAACTAATTCAACGCCATCCATTAGATTTTCTTGAGCAATTCTTAAAACAGCTCTTCCTATTCTTCCAAAACCATTCATAGCAACTTTTACAGTCATTATTTAGTCCCCCTATAAAATATAAACTTAAATTATATCATACTTTTTAAAAATCTATAATACTATTATATTTATTAATTCATTTATGTGTTATACTTTTTCACTTTTTTTTCAATATGTAATCATATGTGCTATACTATATATAGCACATTTAAGGATATATGTCAATATATTTGACTAAATATGATATTCTATTGCCTTAATTCAAAGTTTATATATTAGATGTTACTTTTAGTTGATCACGCAAATTTCAAAGATTTTTATATGTATTTGAATATTTTTATTAAAATATGAAGACAATTTATAAGATAGGTTAATCTGAGAGAGAAAGATTTAAAAATATGCTAATTTTGTTATAAAAACATGAGTAATCATTCCATTCAGAAAATCAAAGTCTTATAATAAATATATTAAATAGAATGAATTCCAAAATTATATATACGAGGATAAAAAATAAATAAGTAAAGCTTACAACTTATATGAAATATCAAGATAAAACTATAGAAATAACTAAAGTGTACTCTTTGTAAAGGACATTTAAAAAAAGACTATGCAGCATTAATAAGATGATTTCTGTATTGAACAGGAGTCATCTTTTTTAAGTTCCACTGATATCTATGATTGTTATAATGATCCATATAATTATCAATTTCATCTGTTAACTTTTCTAAAGTTTCTAAGTTTTTAAAATCAACCTCATCTTTAAAATGTCCAAAGAAAGACTCCTGCGGAGCATTGTCCCAACAATTGCCACGCCTTGACATTGACTATTTTAATTCGATTTCTTTTACTAGTTTCTGAAATTTAGGACTTGTATAATGGACCCCTTGATCCGAATGAATAAATGCTTCGCTGTGAAGTTTAACTGATTTATTTAAGCTAAGTTTTGTTATAGTATCTATCGCAATTTCAAGTGAAAGACTGTCGGAGACATTATATGCTAATATTTCGTTTGTTGAGGAATCTTTAATAGTTGATAAATATGCCCTCTTTCTATTTTTATAAGTTAAGTAAGTAATGTCTGTTAATAAAACTTTTCCTGGAGTATTTTGCTTAAATTTACGATTCAATAAATTTGGCATAACAGTATGTTCTTTTGTAGCCTTCATCATCCTTCTATAAGGATTAGCTTTTCTAATAGGGCAAAAAATACTGTACTTTTTCATTATCCTTCTAATACGTTTTAAGTTATATACAACACCAAATTCATTTTCCAATACCATTTTAATTTGTCTTGCACCTTTTTTACGCTTCTTGAAAGTAAATGCTTTTAAAATATAGTATTTAGCAAGCTCATCATTAGCATTTCTGTTAGCTCTAAGTTCTTCTGATTTATTTGAAAAATATTTATAATAACCAGATCTAGATACTCCTGATAGCTCGCACAAATGACTTATCATATTTTTAAGTTTATATTTCTTAATAGTGGATCTAATTAACAAAAACTTATCTTCTGATGCCAAATTTACTTCTTTTTTAACATCCTATTTTCTAACATATCTAACTTTTTTAGTAATTCATTTTCTGCTTGTAGTAATTTATTTTTAGCTTCAAGACATCTATATTTTTCTTCTAAAGATAATTCTTTTTCAGTTGGTCTTCCAGTATTATACTTTCTTGTATCTTGTAATACCATGACTCCGCCAGTTGCGTGTGCAGCACGCCATCTTTTTCCACATGATCTTACTCTTTCTATTCCTAAAATATCTACATTAAAACCACATTCTTCGAATATTTCTCTTGGGAATTTTCCAGCTTCATTTTTAGTTATAAAAATACTTTTAAACTCATCAGTATAGGTAATTGCCTTGTTGCTTACTTTTTTTACATATTTATTTTTAGATAATATATCAATTTCTTCATTATTAAATAACTTAATACTCATAAACTAACTCCTCACTTGCTTTTTTAAAAATTATACATGAAAAAACCCTATAGGGTAGACTTTTTTTAAATTATCTACTCTATAGGGTACATTTTAAACTTTTAAAAAAGGAGGAGTTTTTTTTATACTCATAGCTAAAAGCTTTTTAGAACCACAGGTATAACCTGTGGTATTCTTTTATACAAAAAAAAGCAATCCTTTTGGATTGCTTTTATGGTGGAGATAAAGAGATTCGAACTCTTGACCCCCTGCGTGCAAGGCAGGTGCTCTCCCAACTGAGCTATACCCCCAAATATGGTGGACCTTCAGGGACTCGAACCCCGGACCTACCGGTTATGAGCCGGTTGCTCTAACCAACTGAGCTAAAGATCCATATTGCTAAGCTAAGTAAAACTTAGTTAGCACTACCTGGCAACAACCTACCCTCCCACACAGTCTCCCGTGCAGTACTCTCGGCGTCCTAAGGCTTAACCTGCCTGTTCGGAATGGAAAGGGGTGTTACCCTTAGGACCATCATCACCAGATAAAAAATTCCTATAAACTTCGCATTATTTTGTCAGTTTCAGTCGCTGCGGCGTTCATTTACTTTAGTAAACTCCACTCCTCGCTTCTTCACTTCCTTATACTGCTCGTTTCTATTAATTTTTTGAAAATTTCATATAAGCTTCGTATTACTTCGTCAACTTCAGTCGCTCTGGTGCTCATTTACTTTAGTAAACTCTGCTCCTCGCTCCTTTGTTTCCTTGTATTACTCGTTTCTATCAAATTTTAAAATTCATATAAACTTCAAAGAAATTATTCTCTGAAAATTGCACAGTGAAATTAATTAGGTCAAGCCCTCGACTTATTAGTATGAGTCAGCTGAACATGTTGCCATGCTTACACCTCTCACCTATCAACCTGGTGTTCTTCCAGGAGTCTTACTAACTTATGTTATGGGAAATCTCATCTTAGGGGGGGCTTCACGCTTAGATGCTTTCAGCGTTTATCCCTTCCAGACATAGCTACCCAGCTGTGCCACTGGCGTGACAACTGGTGCACCAGAGGTCTGTCCATCCCGGTCCTCTCGTACTAAGGACAGCTCCCTTCAAATTTCCTACGCCCGCGACGGATAGGGACCGAACTGTCTCACGACGTTCTGAACCCAGCTCGCGTGCCGCTTTAATGGGCGAACAGCCCAACCCTTGGGACCTACTTCAGCCCCAGGATGCGACGAGCCGACATCGAGGTGCCAAACCTCCCCGTCGATGTGGACTCTTGGGGGAGATCAGCCTGTTATCCCCGAGGTAGCTTTTATCCGTTGAGCGATGGCCCTCCCACGAGGAACCACCGGATCACTAAGCCCGACTTTCGTCCCTGCTCCACTTGTCTGTGTCGCAGTCAGGCTCCCTTCTGCCTTTGCACTCTTCGAACGATTTCCGACCGTTCTGAGGGAACCTTTGGGCGCCTCCGTTACTTTTTTGGAGGCGACCGCCCCAGTCAAACTGCCCACCTAACAATGTCCCGTGACCTGATTCAAGGCCTCCGGTTAGAATTCCAGTACTATCAGGGTGGTATCCCAAGGATGACTCCACAAAGGCTGACGCCCTTGCTTCCAAGTCTCCCACCTATCCTGTACAGATAGTACCGAAACTCAATGCTAAATTGCAGTAAAGCTCTACGGGGTCTTTCCGTCCAATCGCGGGTAGCAAGCATCTTCACTTGCACTACAATTTCGCCGGATTTGCTGTTGAGACAGTGCCCAAATCATTACGCCATTCGTGCGGGTCGGAACTTACCCGACAAGGAATTTCGCTACCTTAGGACCGTTATAGTTACGGCCGCCGTTTACTGGGGCTTAAGTTCATGCCTTCGTTTGCACTAAGCAATCCCCTTAACCTTCCAGCACCGGGCAGGCGTCAGCCCCTATACATCAGCTTTCGCTTTAGCAGAGACCTGTGTTTTTGCTAAACAGTTGCTTGGGCCTATTCTCTGCGGCCTACTTGCGTAGGCACCCCTTCTCCCGAAGTTACGGGGTCAATTTGCCGAGTTCCTTAACAGCAATTCTTCCGATGGTCTTAGGATTCTCTCCTCACCTACCTGTGTCGGTTTGCGGTACGGGCACTAACTTCCTCCATAGAGGCTTTTCTTGGCAGCGTGGAATCAGATACTTCACCCTTAAAGGGCTTCCCCATCACGCCTCAGCTAATGTAGGTGGATTTGCCTATCCTACATACCTAAACGCTTAGACTAGCATCCAATAGCTAGCACATCTTATCCTCCTGCGTCACCCCATTTGTAATAACGTCTGCTAGTGGTACAGGAATATCAACCTGTTGTCCATCACCTACGCCTTTCGGCCTCGGCTTAGGTCCCGACTAACCCTGAGCGGACGAGCCTTCCTCAGGAAACCTTAGGTTTTCGACCGACAGGATTCTCACCTGTCTCTCGCTACTTATGCCAACATTCTCACTTCTGCATCGTCCACCGCTCCTTTCGGTACGACTTCAGCCAATGCAGAAAGCTCCTCTACCGCGTACACATAGTGTACACCCATAGCTTCGGTGGTAAGTTTTAGCCCCGGACATCTTCGGCGCAGGATCTCTTGACTAGTGAGCTATTACGCACTCTTTGAATGAGTGGCTGCTTCTAAGCCAACATCCTAGTTGTCTTAGAAATCCCACATCCTTTACCACTTAACTTACACTTTGGGACCTTAGCTGATGGTCTGGGCTGTTTCCCTTTTGACTACGGATCTTATCATTCGCAGTCTGACTGCCGAAATACAAGTATATGGCATTCGGAGTTTGATAAGGTTCGGTAAGCGATATGCCCCCTAGCCTATTCAGTGCTCTACCTCCATTACTTAATTAATCGACGCTAGCCCTAAAGCTATTTCGAGGAGAACCAGC